>NZ_BMVP01000001.1 GCF_014650775.1 Streptomyces cirratus
CTGTTGAGTTCTCAAGGAACGGACGCTTCCTTCGTACTCACCCTCAGTAGCAATTACTGGGGCTTTCCTCCGGGCGCTTCCTTTGTTCTTCGTTTCCAACTCTACCAGATCATTTCCGCTGTCGTTTCCGACTTGCGATTTCGATTCCAGTGGCCGTTGGGGGCCTTTGCCTTTCGGCGTTCCACCACTTTAGCGCTTGTCCCTTGTGACTCATAATCGAGCCACTGGATTCGAATTCGGGCACGCCGAAATCGACCCCGCCAGGGGTGCGTCGTAGGTGGTGGATTGGCCGCCCCGGGGGTCTGCTGATGGCAGTGCCCCGTTCAAGCGGCTCGGGCTACGTTAGGCGTCCGCCAGGGGCGAGTCAAGTTGAGCGGCGGCGTGGCGCGTGGGCCCGGTAGGGGCTGACCGTCGGGTCGTGGGTGATCCAGAAGCGGTACGGGTGGTCCGCTCCGGCACCGCCCACTCCCGTGCGGGGGCCGCTGCTCACCAGGTCGGGGTTGGTGGGAGTGCCGGTGAGCAGGGACAGCGGTGAGTCGGGGCCGTCGCAGAGGTCGGCGCCGTCCAGGGAGCGGTCGATGTCGAGGGCCGTGGCCAGGCGGGCCGGGCCTTTGGCGAGTTCTCGGTCGCTTCTGGCGGAAAGCCGACGTTTGCGGGCCAGCTCGGCGCCCAGGGTGATCTCGCCGGCGCGGATGAGGACACCGCTCGCGTGGTCGGGCGGTCCGCACACCAGATTGAGACTGAACCACATGCCGTAGATGAAGTAGACGTACGCGTGTCCGGGCGGTCCGAACATCGACGCGTTGCGCGGCGTGCGGCCGCGGTAGGCGTGGGAGCCGGGGTCGGCCTCCCCCTCGTACGCCTCCACTTCCGTGATGCGTAGTTCGAGTGCGCCCTCGGCCGTTCGCCGGACCAGGGTGCGGCCGAGCAGGTCGGGGGCCACGGTGAGGACCGGGCGGTCGAAGAAGGACCGGGGCAGGGGCGTACGGTCGGGTCGCGCGCTCATCCGGTCGAGCGTACTGGAGGTCGTGCGCTTGCAACCGGGGCCTAGGGTTCCGCGTTTGTAGGGGTATCGCCAGAGCCTTCACATCACAGAGCTTCAAAGGGGAGTCAGAGCATGGGGTTCAGGAAGCTGTTCGCGGCGCTGGGTGCCGGTGGTGCCTCGGTGGACACCGTCATCACCGAGCCGAACGTCGTTCCGGGCGGCATCGTCCAGGGCGAGGTCCGCATCCAGGGCGGTTCCGTCGAGCAGCAGATCGAGGGGTTGTCGGTCGGGCTCCAGGCGCGGGTGGAGGTGGAGGGCGGTGACCAGGAGCACAAGCAGGACATCGTCTTCGCGAAGCAGCGGCTGGGCGGTGCGTTCCAGGTCCAGCCGGGCGCCCTGCACGTGGTGCCGTTCGGGCTGGAGATCCCGTGGGAGACGCCGATCACCCATTTCGAGGGGCAGCACCTGCGGGGCATGAACATCGGGGTGAGCACGGAGCTGGAGATCGCGCGGGCCGTGGACGCGGGTGACCTGGACCCGATCAACGTGCACCCGGTCCCGGCGCAGCAGGCGATCTTGGACGCGTTCCGCCGGCTCGGGTTCTCGTTCCGGTCGGCGGACATGGAGCGCGGGCACATCCGCGGGACGCGGCAGACGCTGCCGTTCTACCAGGAGATCGAGTTCCTGCCGCCGTCGCAGTACCGGGGGCTGAACCAGGTGGAGCTGACGTTCGTCTCGGACGGCCGGGAGATGGACGTCGTCCTGGAAATGGACAAGAAGCCGGGCCTCTTCTCCGAGGGCAGCGACACGTACCGCTGTTTCCAGGTGGGTCTGCAGTCGTACGAGGGGACCGACTGGGCGGCGTACCTGAACCAGTGGATCGCCTCCGTGGGTTCGCAGCGCAACTGGTTCTGAGGTCTGTCTAGGCTCGTGGGCGGTACTGGTTAAACGATCAGGAGGTTCAGCAGTGGCCGAGCAGAGCAGGGCGCCGCTTCCGCACGACTTCCACCCGGAGGTGGATTCCTTCTCCGTGGTGAGTGACGACCTGGCACCCGGCGCGGATCTCGGGGAGGCCCAGGTCCAGTCGGCCGGGAACCGTTCGCCCCACCTGCGGTGGGAGGGGTTCCCGGAGGGCACGAAGAGCTTCGCCGTGACGTGCTTCGACCCGGACGCTCCGACGGGCAGCGGATTCTGGCACTGGGTGCTCTTCGACATCCCCGCCTCGGTGACGGAGTTGCCGGCCGGGGCGGGCGGCGGGAAGTTCGAGGGCCTGCCGGCCGGGGCCGTGCACGTGCGCAACGACTACGGGACGAAGGACTTCGGCGGTGCCGCCCCGCCGGCCGGGGAGCGGCACCGGTACGTGTTCACCGTGTACGCGGTGGACCGGGAGAAGCTCGGGCCCGGCTCGGACGTCTCGCCGGCGGTCGTCGGGTTCAACCTGAGGTTCCACACGTTGGGCCGTGCGCAGCTGATCGGTGAGTACGAGGCTCCGGCGGCCTGATCGTTTCCCGAGCGTTTGCCCGGTCCTGGTCTAAAGACGGCCAGGACCGGGCATTTTTATTGCGTTGTCCCGCGTGGCGCGCGCGGCCAGAGTGGTTCCGGGCCTTGCCGCCAGGGAGGTCGCGGGCCTGCACACGGGAGGTGGGCGAGATGCGGGACACGCTGGTGCTGAATGCGAGCTTCGAGCCGCTGTCGACGGTGACGTTGAACCGGGCTGTGGTGCTGGTGCTCCAGGACAAGGCCGTGGTCGAACAATCGCATCCCGAGCTGCGTGTCCGGGCGGCCACCATGGAGCTTCCGATGCCGCGGGTGATCAGGCTCTGCCGGTACGTGCGGGTGCCGTTCCGAAGACACGCTCCTTGGTCGCGGCGGGGGGTGCTGGCCCGTGACCAGCACCGGTGCGCGTACTGCGGGAAGCGCGCGACGACCGTGGACCACGTGCTGCCGCGGGCTCAGGGGGGCGGGGACACCTGGCTGAACACGGTGGCGTCCTGTGCGGAGGACAACCACCGCAAGGCGGCCCGTACTCCGGAGGAGGCGGGGATGCCGTTGCTCCGCAAGCCGTTCGTCCCGTCGCCGGCGGACGCGATGCTGCTCGCGCTGGGTTCCGGCGGGCGCGAGGTGCTGCCGGAGTGGCTGGGGCGTACCGCCTAGCCCGTCGGCGTGTGCGGGCGCGCTGGGCTGCGTAGGTTCGCTACGCAGTTCAGCGCAGTAGCAGTTGGACGATGGCGATGATGCCGACTGCGACGATGACGGCGCGCAGCACCGTCGGGGGCAGTCGGCGGCCGACCTTCGCGCCGATCTGGCCGCCGAGGGTGGAGCCGACGGCGATGAGGACCACCGCCGTCCAGTCGAAGTCGGCGACGAAGAGGAAGAAGACGGCGGCGACGCCGTTGACGAGGGCGGCGACGACGTTCTTGACGGCGTTGGTCCGTTGCAGGTCCTCGTGCAGGAGCAGCCCCATCAGGCCGAGGTAGAGCACGCCTTGGGCGGCGCCGAAGTAGCCTCCGTACGCGCTGGAGAGCAGCATTCCGGTCAGCAGCACGGGGCCGCCGTCGGGGTGCCCGGTGTCGCCGCCGGCGGCTTCCCGGCGGGCGCGCAGGGCGGCGGCGAGGCGCGGCTGGAGGACGACGAGGACGAGTGCCAGTCCGATGAGGACGGGCACGATCGTGTTGAAGGAGTCCGACGGCAGCGTGAGGAGCAGGATCGCGCCGCCGAGTCCGCCGACGAGGGAGACGGCGCCGAGCCGCATGATGCGGGCGCGCTGGCCTTTGAGTTCCTTGCGGTAGCCGATGGCGCCGCTGATCGAGCCGGGCACGAGGCCGAGGGTGTTGGACACGTTGGCGGTGACCGGTGGCAGTCCTGTGGCGAGCAGGACGGGGAAGGTGATGAGGGTGCCGGAGCCGACGATGGTGTTGATGGTGCCGGCTCCGACACCTGCGGCGAAGACCGCTAGTGATTCCCAGATGGACATGGACGCTGCCGTCCCCTTCGCATGGGTGAGTCGCCTCCCCGCCATGAAGGTCGAGGGGCCTCACTGATCATGCAACAGGCGGGGGGCGGTCAGTCGATGGGGGGCTGTTCGCGCCGGTCCGAGGCGGCCTTGTCGGCCGCGCTCGCGCCGTCCTTGCCGGTGCCAGCCGGGTTGAAGCCGGAACCGCCGCCCATGGGGCCGAAGTTGCCCATGGCCCCGGAGAGGCCCTTGAGGGCGTCGCCGATCTCGCTGGGCACGATCCAGAGCTTGTTGGCGTCGCCTTCGGCGATCTTCGGGAGCATCTGGAGGTACTGGTAGGCGAGGAGCTTCTGGTCGGCGTCGCCGGCGTGGATGGACTCGAAGACCGTACGGATGGCCTGGGCCTCGCCCTCGGCGCGCAGGGCGGCGGCTTTGGCGTCACCTTCGGCGCGCAGGATGGAGGACTGCTTCTCACCCTCTGCGCGCAGGATCTCGGACTGGCGGACACCTTCGGCCTGGAGGATCGCGGCGCGCTTGTCGCGGTCGGCGCGCATCTGCTTCTCCATCGAGTCCTGGATGGAGGTCGGCGGCTCGATCGCCTTGAGTTCGACGCGGTTGACGCGGATGCCCCACTTGCCGGTGGCTTCGTCGAGGACGCCGCGCAGGGCGGCGTTGATCTCCTCGCGGGAGGTGAGGGTGCGCTCCAGGTCCATGCCGCCGATGATGTTGCGCAGGGTGGTGACGGTGAGCTGCTCGATGGCCTGGATGTAGCTGGCGACTTCGTACGTCGCGGCCCGCGCGTCGGTCACCTGGTAGTAGATGACGGTGTCGATGTTGACGACCAGGTTGTCCTGGGTGATGACGGGCTGCGGCGGGAAGGGGACGACCTGTTCGCGCAGGTCGATCCGGTTGCGGATCGAGTCGATGAACGGGACGACGATGTTGAGGCCCGCGTTGAGGGTGCGGGTGTAGCGGCCGAACCGCTCGACGATGGCGGCGCTGGCCTGCGGGATCACCTGGATCGTCTTGACCAGTGCGATGAAGACCAGAACCACCAGAATGATCAGGACGATGATGATCGGTTGCATGCGGTTCCCCGTGCCCTTCCGGCTGTCTGTGCTGCCCCGTTGATCGGAGTCTCGCAGACCCTGGGGTCGCGAGTCGGGTGGTTCTCACATGACGACCGCGGTCGCTCCGTCGATGTCGACGACGTCGACGGACTGGCCGGGTTCGAAACTGGTGTCCGAGTCGAGGGTGCGAGCGGACCAGATCTCGCCGGCGAGCTTGATGCGGCCGCCGCTGCCGTCGACGCGTTCGAGGACGACGGCGCTCCTGCCCTTCAACGCGTCGATTCCGGTGCGGTGTTGGGGGCGTTGGTCGCGGTGGCGGTTGGCGAGGGGGCGGACGACGGCGATGAGCGCGACCGATACGATCACGAACACCAGCACCTGGGCCACCACTCCCCCGCCGAGCGCGGCCGTCACCGCGGCGAGGGCCGCGCCGACGGCGAACATGCCGAACTCCGGCATCGCGGTGATGACCAGGGGGATGCCCAGTCCGACCGCGCCGATGAGCCACCACACCCATGCGTCGATGTTGGTCACATGGTCATGGTAGGTCTGGCGGGCGCGGTCGGGACAGGGTGCGGTGCGGGGCCGCCCGGTGGGATCCGGTGCTGTGACCGGAAAGGTTCACCGTGTCGCGGCGCTCGGCAAACCTGCCCGGCCACAGCACTAGCGCAGCGGGAGGCCCTGGGCGGTCCAGCGGTCGCTGTCGTTGCGCTCCACGACGAGCGGGAGGCCGAAGCACAGCGAGAGGTTGCGGGAGGTCAGTTCCAGTTCGATGGGACCGGCGGTGACGACCTTGCCCTGGCGGATCATCAGGACGTGCGTGAAGCCCGGCGCGATCTCCTCGACGTGGTGGGTGACCATGACCATGGACGGAGCGAGGGGGTCGCGGGCGAGGCGGCCCAGGCGCCGTACGAGGTCTTCGCGGCCGCCGAGGTCGAGACCGGCGGCGGGTTCGTCGAGGAGCAGCAGCTCGGGGTCGGTCATCAGGGCGCGGGCGATCAGGGTGCGCTTGCGTTCGCCCTCGGAGAGGGTGCCGAACCTGCGGTCCAGGTAGTCCGTCATGCCGAGGCGGTCGAGGAACGCGCGGGCGCGCTGCTCGTCGATGTCCTCGTACTCCTCCTGCCAGGTCGCCGTCATGCCGTAGGCGGCGGTGAGGACGGTCTCCAGGACGGTCTGCCGCTTGGGGAGCTTGTCGGCCATCGCGATGCCGGCGACTCCGATGCGGGGGCGCAGGTCGAAGACGTTCACCTTGCCGAGGGTGCTGCCGAGGATGGTGGCCTCGCCCGTGGTGGGGAAGAGGTAGCTGGAGGCGACATTGAGCAGGGTGGTCTTCCCGGCGCCGTTGGGGCCGAGGATCACCCAGCGCTCCCCCTCCTTCACCGACCAGGAGACCTGGTCCACCAGCGCCCGGCCCTCGCGGACCACGGATACGTCCACCAGCTCCAGAACATCGCTCATGAGCGTGTTGTCTCCCCTTGCAGTCTCGGTTCGTCTGTGCACCGGTAGGCGCAGCCCCAGGGGAAAACCTACGCCACTGTCGGAGGGGTCCGGGCGCCAGGCCGGTCCCCCGGGCCGATCCGTAAAGTGGAGGGATGCTTTTCGAACCACGTTCAGGGCGGCTGGCCGCCTGGGGGAACGCGCTGCTGGCCGGTCTGGTCTCGCCCGACGAGGCCGTGCTGTCGATCGTGGGTGAGGACGCCGTGCACCGGGTGGAGGGGCTGCCCGGGGAAGCGGGGCCGGTGGGGCTGACGCTGGCGCTGGGGCGGATGCGGGCGCTGGGGGTGACCGGGCTGCGGGTGGCGCTGCCGGCGCCGGGGCATCCGCTGGGGCTCAGCGGGCCGCCGGAGTTCAACGCGCGGGCGCTGGAGGCCGAGGAGGCGGTGGTCGCGGTGGGGGCGGCACTGGGTCTGGTGCCGGAGGTAGCGGAGGCGGGGCCGGCGGGGGACGTGCACGTCTCGGTGACGTGGCACTGCCTGCCGGTGCGGGAGGCTCCGCCGGCGGACGTGCCGTCGCTCGGTGAGGCGGAGCGGGAGCTGGCGGAGGCGCTGCGCGAGGCGGCGGTGGTGCTGACCCGGCTGGACGTGGCGGGGTCGGGGCCGGTGGCGGACGCGGCGCTCTCGGCGTACCGGGCGCGGGCGGAGGCGGGCCGGGAGGTGCTGGCGCCGGGGTATCCGGCGCGGGCGGTGCGGGTGCTGGCGCTTGCGCAGCGGGTGGACCTGATGGTGTCGCTGGCCTACGAGAACGGGCACGGCGGGGCGGTGGCCGCCTCCGAGATGGCGGCGCGGGCCGAGGCTTTGCGGCCGGTCGAGCGGGTGGCCCGGCGGGCGCTGGTGGCGGCGTACAACGCGGCTGTCGAGCAGCGGGGCTGACCGGCCCCTCCGGGGGCGGCGCGCTGTGCGGGGGGGCCCGGCCGCGGCCGTGCGCTCCACAGGGGTCCGGGGGTGCTCGCGCCGCGGCGCGAGCGGCCCCCGCTGGGCCGGGCTCTGCGGGGACTGCGCCCCGCACCCCGGACTTCGAACGCCGGCGGGGCCGGGCGGGCGCACCGGGACGGCCCCGCTTCCGGGGAGAAGGGGGAAGCGGGGCCGGGTGGGGAGGGGTCAGGCGTTGATGCCCGAGTTGCCGAAGGCGGGGTTCAGGAGGCCGATCACGTTGACCGAGTTGCCCACCACGTTGACGGGGACGTCCACGGGGGCCTGGATCAGGTTCCCCGAGACCACGCCGGGCGAGTTCTGGGCCTCGCCCTCCGCCGAGGCACCGCCGTGCGCCGAGGAGACGCCCGCGGCGGCGGCGACGAGGCCGCCCGCGATCATGGTGACGGCAGTGGCCTTCTTGAAGTTCTTCACGTTCTTTCTTCCTCCAGTACGTCCACCGCGACCAGCCGCCGCGGCACGAACGGAGAACGGCCGCAGCCTCGCCGGGATACGCCATGTGGGCGATATACGCCCGATCGTATGAACAGGGCGAGGTGGGGTCAGGCGTCCGCGATGCCGTGCCGGACCGCCCACAGGGCGGCCTGCGTGCGGTCGGAGAGGTCCAGCTTCATCAGGATGTTCGATACGTGCGTCTTGACCGTCTTCTCGGACAGGACGAGCGCCCGGGCGATCTCCCGGTTCGCCCGGCCGTCCGCGATGAGGCAGAGGACCTCCCGCTCCCGGTCGGTGAGCGCGCCCGCGCGCGGGGAGGACGACGGCTGGTCCTCCTGGGCCAGCAGGGCCTCCGCGACCTCCGGCTGGAGCAGGACGTGGCCCGCGTGGACGGAGCGGATGGCTCCCGCCAGGGCGTCGGGGTCGATGTCCTTGTAGACGTACCCGGCGGCCCCGGCGCGCAGGGCGGGGACCACCGTCCGCTGTTCCGTGAAGCTGGTGACGACCAGGACCCGCGCGGGGTTCGCCAGGTCGCGCAGCCGTCGCAGGGCCTCGATGCCGTCGGTGCCCGGCATCTTGACGTCCATCAGGATCACGTCGGGCCGCAGCTCCTCGGCGCGGGCGATGCCCTCCTCGCCGTCCGCGGCCTCGCCGACCACCTCGATGTCCTCCTGGACCTCCAGGAAGGTGCGCAGGCCCCGCCGGACCACTTGGTGGTCGTCCACCAGCAGGACGCGGATGGGTGTGTCAGCCACCGGGGACCTCCATCTCGATCGTGGTGCCCGCGCCGGGCTCCGAGCGGACTTCGAGCCGGCCTCCGACGCCTGCGGCCCGGTCCCGCATGGAGACCAGGCCCAGGTGGCGGCCGGCCGCGCGGATGGAGGAAGGGGAGAAGCCGCTCCCGTTGTCCGTGACGGTCAGGACGGCTCCCCCGGCCCGGCGGGCGAGGACGACCTCGACCCGGTCGGCGCCGGAGTGGCGCAGGGCGTTGTGGAGGGCCTCCTGGGCGACGCGCAGGAGGGCTTCCTCCTGGGTCGCAGGCAGGGCCCGTACGCCGTCGCAGGCGAAGGTGACGTGCGCGGTGTGGGCGCGGTCCAGGACGCGGACGTGGTCGCGCAGGGTCGCGAGGAGCCCGTCCTCGTCCAGGGCGGCGGGGCGGAGCTCGGTCACGGCGGCGCGCAGTTCGTCGGCGGCCTCGGCGGCCAGGGCGGCGACCTGCTGGAGTTCGTCCTTGGCCCGGGCGGGATCGCGGTCGACGAGGGTGGCGGCGGCCTGGGCGGTCAGGCGCAGGGAGAACAGCTTCTGGCTGACGGCGTCGTGCAGCTCGTGGGCGAGGCGGGAGCGCTCCTCGGCGATGGTGAGCTCGCGGCTGCGTTCGTAGAGGCGGGCGTTGGTGAGGGCGATCGCGGCGTGCTGGGCGAGGAGGGAGAGGAGCTCCTCGTCCCGGTCGGTGAATCCGCGGGTACCGGGCCGCGCGCCGCCGTCGCGCTTGTTCGTGAGGAAGAGGGCGCCGAGGGTCTCCTCGCCGTCCCGGATGGGCATGCCGAGGAAGTCGGACATGTCGGGGTGGGCGGCGGGCCAGCCGCCGAAGCGCGGATCCTTGCGTACGTCGGTGAGCCGCTGCGGGCCCTCGTCGTGGAGCATCGCCGCGAGGATGCCGTGCTGGCGGGGCAGCGGGCCGATGCTGCGCCACTGCTCCTCGCTGATGCCGTCGACGACGAACTGGGCGAAGCCGCCGTGGTCGTCGGGCACGCCCAGGGCCGCGTATTCGGCGTCCAGGAGCCCGCGCGCGGAGACGACGATCGTACGCAGGACGTCGTGGACCTCCAGGCGGCGGCTCATGGCCAGCAGCGCGGTGCTGACGGCGGCCAGTCCGGTGCAGGGTCCGCTCGGGTGCATGGGCTCACCGTACCGGCGGCTGTGACCTGCGGGATCGGTCTGCGGGCGTAGGGCTGTGGCCCCGGCCGGGAGGTGTGCGCGGGGGTGGTTTCCGCATATCGGGCCGGTACGGGGGTACGGGGGCCGGGGTCGGGCACCGCGGGCGGGAACGGGGGCCGGCTCGGTCTCGGGTACGAGGCTCGGGCCCTTCGCCTGCTACTTGCGGATGAGTTCATTCACGGACTGCATTGCATCGGCAACGCAGGGTGAAACCGTTACGTGCCCGATGTGAGCCCGGGCATAGGACGCAGGTCACTTACGAACCTGCGTAGTACCTACGTAAAGGCACTGTCAGCGCTGCCCCGCCTTGCCGCGATGCCTGAAATCAGGCCTTCGTGGGCGGTCGTGATCCACTAAGCGGGATCGTACGTCACACCTTTGCCATGCCTTTTTGCCACCGCTAAGAATGTCGACGTCGCACAGCGCCGCGATCCACAGGGATCCGCGGCGCTTTCCTGCGGCCCCCGCTATTCGAAGAGGTTGCTCACGCATGTCCGAGACCAGCACCCCCGGCCACAGTCTTCGTCCGACCAAGGCCCAGAAGCTCTCCTTCGCCGGCATCGCCGCCCTCGGCGCCGCCGCACTCGCCTTCTCCCTCGTTCCGGCCAACGCCGCCGAGCAGGGCGGGACGACGGTCGCCCTCGCCCCCGTGGCGTGGACGAAGGTCGTGGACGGCGCGCAGACGAAGACCGTGCAGGGGCACCTCGGCTCGCAGCTCGCGATAGCCAAGACCAAGGCCGTGGCCGACGCGAAGGCGAAGGCCAAGGCCGAGGCCGACGCGAAGAAGGCGCGCGACCAGAAGGCCGCCGCCAGCCGTTCCGCGATCCGCACCCCCGTCTTCGCGAACAACCTGGACGGCTGGATCAAGGAAGCGCTGTCCATCATGAAGCGCGAGGGCATCCCGGGCACCTACGCCGGCATCCACCGCAACATCATGCGCGAGTCCAGCGGCAACCCGCGGGCGATCAACAACTGGGACATCAACGCCCAGAACGGCATCCCGTCCAAGGGTCTCCTCCAGGTCATCCAGCCGACCTTCGCCGCCTACCACGTCAAGGGCACGAAGTTCGACCTGTACGACCCGGTCGCGAACATCGTCGCCGCCTGCAACTACGCGGCCGACCGCTACGGCTCGATGGACAACGTCAACAGCGCCTACTAGGCCTGCGACGGCTGAGCAGCCCCCATGCGCCTCAGGGCGGCCCCCGGTGTTCCGGGTGCCGCCCTGAGGCGTTCGCGCGGCGTGCCGCGCGGGTCGTGCTACTTGCGCATGACCTCGGGCTCGTGGCGGCGCAGCAGGCGGGCCACCGCGAAGCCGCAGGCGACGCCGAGGGCCAGCAGGACGAAGATGTCCAGGAACCACTGGCCGGCGCTCGGGTCCCACAGGGGGTCGGTGTTGGTGGGGTTCTCCGGGTCCCACGGCGCCATCAGCTTGCCCAGGTTCAGCGTGGTACCGGCGGCACCGACGGCCCAGCGCGACGGCATCAGATAGGCGAACTGCTCCAGGCCGATCTTGTCGTAGAGCTGGAAGAGGATGCCGGTGAAGACGACCTGGATGATCGCGAACATGACCAGCAGCGGCATGGTCTTCTCGGCGGTCTTCACCAGCGAGGAGATCACCAGGCCGAACATCATGGCGGTGAAGCCGAGCGCGGTGACCGCGATGCAGAGCTCGACGGCGGGGGGCATGAAGAGGCCCTCGGCCGGCAGCTTGCGGGGGGTGAAGCCGATGGCGCAGATGATCACGCCCTGGATGGCCGTGATGACACCGAGGACGATGACCTTCGACATCAGGTACGCCGACCGGGACAGGCCCGTCGCGCGTTCCCGCTCGTAGATGACCCGTTCCTTGATCAGCTCACGCACCGAGTTCGCCGCGCCCGAGAAGCACATGCCGACGCAGAGGATCAGCATGATCGTGCCCGCGTCACCGTTGAAGCGGCTCGGCGGGGTCGGCGGGGCGAGGCCGAACTTCGCCGGGATCACGACGGAGACCACACCCAGGACCGCGGGCAGGAGCACCATCAGGGCCAGGAAGCCCTTGTCCGAGGCGATCACCGACACGTAGCGGCGGATCAGCGTCCACAGCTGCGATCCCCAGGCCTGCGGCTTCGGCGGGTTCATCTGCTGCTGTGAGGGCATCGCGACCGACTGCGGGGCCACCGCGTCGATGTCGGCGGCGTACAGCTGGTAGTGCTGCGAGCCCTTCCAGCGGCCGGCCCAGTCGTAGTCGCGGAAGTTCTCGAAGGCGGAGAAGACGTCGGCCCAGGTGGAGTAGCCGAAGAAGTTCAGCGCCTCGGCCGGCGGCCCGAAGTACGCGACCGACCCGCCCGGGGCCATGACCAGCAGCTTGTCGCAGATCGACAGCTCGGCGACGGAGTGGGTGACGACGAGGACCGTGCGGCCGTCGTCGGCGAGGCCGCGCAGGAGCTGCATGACGTCGCGGTCCATGCCCGGGTCGAGGCCCGAGGTGGGCTCGTCCAGGAAGATCAGGGAGGGCTTGGTGAGCAGCTCCAGGGCGACGGACACGCGCTTGCGCTGACCGCCCGAGAGCGAGGTGATCTTCTTGTCCTTGTGGATGTCGAGCTTGAGCTCGCGCAGCACCTCGTCGATGCGGGCGGCGCGCTCGGACTCGGCGGTGTCGCCGGGGAAGCGGAGCTTGGCCGCGTACTTGAGGGCCGTGCTGACCTTGAGTTCCTTGTGCAGGATGTCGTCCTGCGGGACCAGGCCGATGCGCTGGCGGAGCTCCGCGAACTGCTTGTACAGGTTGCGGTTGTCGTAGAGGACGTCGCCCTGGTTGGCGGGCCGGTAGCCGGTCAGCGCCTTGAGCAGGGTCGACTTTCCGGAGCCGGAGGGGCCGATGACGCCGATGAGCGACTTCTCCGGGACGCCGAAGGTGACGTCCTTGAGGATCTGCTTGCCGCCGTCGACGGTGACGGTGAGGTGGCGGGCCGAGAAGGAGACCTCGCCGGTGTCGACGAACTCCTCCAGCCGGTCCCCGACGATGCGGAACGTCGAGTGGCCGACACCGACGATGTCGTTGGGGCCGAGGAGCGCGGTGCCGGACTTGGGCAGCGGCTGGCCGTTGACGTAGGTGCCGTTGTGGCTGCCGAGGTCGTGGATCTCGAAGCGGCCGCCGGTGGAGCGGAACTCCGCGTGGTGGCGCGAGACCTGGAGGTCGGAGACGACGAGCTCGTTCTCCAGGGCGCGGCCGATGCGCATGACGTGGCCGACGGCGATCTGGTGGAACGTGGTCGGGCTGCGGTCGCTGTAGCCGGGCGCCGCGGCCTGCGCGGGGTGGGCGCCGCCGCCCTGCTGCTGCGGGAAGTGCGGCTGGGCCTGCTGCGGCGGAGCCTGCTGCTGGAGCGGGGCCTGCTGCGGCTGGGCCTGCTGCTGCCAGGCCTGCTGCTGGGGCGGGGCCTCGTACGCGGGGGCCTGCCCCTGGTACGCGGGCGCCGCCGCGGCCGCCGCGACGGCGGCGCTCAGATTGAGCCTCGGTCCGTCGGTCGCGTTGCCGAGGTGGACCGGCGTGCCGGGCACGAGTTCGGTCTGCTGGACCCGACTCCCGTGCACGTAGGTGCCGTTGGTGCTGCCGTGGTCCTCAAGGCCCCAACCACGGCCGTTCCAGGCGATGGTGGCGTGCCGCCACGACACCCGGGCGTCATCGATCACCACGTCTCCCTGGGGGTCGCGCCCCAGCGAGTACGACCTGGACGGATCGAGCGTCCAGGTCCTGCCATTCAATTCCAGTACGAGTTCCGGCACTCCAGCCCCACTTAAGTCCCCCGAGAATCCCCCTGGCGTCAGGGAGTCCGACGTCAGGGAGTCTAGGGATGGCGAACATCCGGGGGAACTATTTCAGGCTCGGGGCCACATGTGGAATCGGGGCCTCGCGGGGGGTCCGCGTAGGGGCGCAGACCCGGTCGAAAGCCGCGGGGAGAGCCGGAAGGGAGCACTCCCCCGGGTCACCCGGCCGCCACGTCCGGATGGCGTGCGGGCAAACACCCGGGGAAGGTTGTGACCGCTGGGTGGGACGGGGGTCCTGGTCCGGGAGTGGTCAAGATACGGTGAGAGGACCATGAGCGCTTCGCAGACCTCCGACGTCCCCACCCTCCTCGTCAAGATCTTCGGCAAGGACCGTCCCGGGATCACCGCCGGACTGTTCGACACCCTCGCCGCCTACTCCGTCGACGTGGTCGACATCGAGCAGGTCGTCACCCGCGGCCGCATCGTCCTGTGCGCCCTCGTCACCATGCCCGTGGGCGGCACCGAGGGCGAGCTGCGGGCCACCGTCCACAGCTGGGCCGAGTCGCTCAAGATGCAGGCCGAGATCCTCTCCGGAACGGGTGACAACCGGCCGCGCGGCAGCGGCCGCTCGCACGTGACCGTGCTGGGGCACCCGCTGACAGCCGAGTCGACGGCGGCCATAGCGGCCAGGATCACCGGGACCGGCGGCAACATCGACCGCATCTTCCGCCTGGCGAAGTATCCGGTGACGGCCGTGGAATTCGCCGTCTCCGGCGCGGAGACGGCGCCGCTGCGCACCGCGCTGGCGACCGCCGCCGCGCAGATCGGCGTCGACGTGGCGGTGGTGTCGGCGGGGCTGCACCGCCGGGCGCAGCGCCTGGTCGTGATGGACGTGGACTCGACGCTGATCCAGGACGAGGTCATCGAGCTGTTCGCGGCGCACGCCGGCTGTGAGGCCGAGGTCGCGGAGGTCACCGAGCGGGCGATGCGCGGGGAGCTCGACTTCGAGCAGTCGCTGCACGCCCGGGTCGAGCTGCTCGCGGGGCTGGACGCCTCCGTCGTGGACAAGGTGCGCTCCGAGGTGCGGCTCACGCCCGGTGCCCGGACCTTGATCCGGACGCTCAAGATGCTCGGCTACCAGGTCGGCGTGGTCTCGGGCGGGTTCACGCAGGTCACGGACGACCTGCGGGAGCGGCTCGGCCTGGACTTCGCCTCGGCGAACACGCTGGAGATCGTCGACGGGAAGCTGACCGGCCGGGTCACGGGCGAGATCGTGGACCGGGCGGGCAAGGCCCGGCTGCTGCGCCGCTTCGCGGCTGAGGCGGGTGTGCCGCTGGCCCAGACCGTGGCGATCGGCGACGGCGCCAACGACCTGGACATGCTGAACGCGGCCGGGCTGGGCGTGGCCTTCAACGCGAAGCCGGTGGTCCGCGAGGCCGCGCACACGGCGGTGAACGTGCCGTTCCTGGACGCGGTGCTGTACCTGCTCGGCATCACGCGCGAAGAGGTGGAAGCCGCCGATCTGGCCTGACGGCCCGCGCGGCCTGGCCCGAGGGGCCGGCCACATCACCATTGCATTCCATACCGAGCGGTCTGTCCTACAGGTGCCCGGCCGGGCGTTCCGGCCGGGCATTTCGTTTGCGTCAACCGCCTCCGAGTCCCCCTCGAGCCGCCCTGGGCGGGCCGTCTAGCGAGCCGTTCTTGAGCCGCCTTCGCTAGAAAAGCGGTAACCGGCCATGTCTTTCAAGGGGAGCCCCAATGACTCGAAGCGTGCTCATCACAGGAGGGTCGGGCGGTATCGGCCGATCCTGCGTGGAGAGATTCGCCCGCGAAGAAGACTGGACGGTCTGGTTTACCTACCGTCATGGGCGGGAGCGGGCCGAGGAACTCGTACAGGAGCTGGCCCTCACCGGCCGGGCCAAGGTGGAGGCCTTCCCCTTCGCGCAGGGCGACTGGGAGGAGCACGAGCGGCTGCTGGAGCGGCTGCCCGGCCCCGTCGACGTCCTGGTGAACAACGCGGCCGTCGGCTCCAAGACCATCGAGCAGCACACCGACGGCCCCGGGCACACCAAGGCGTCGGCCTTCTTCCAGATCAACGCGGTGGGCCCGCTGTGGCTCGTCGACGGTCTGCTCCCGGGCATGCTGGAGCGCGGCTTCGGGAAGATCGTCAACATCTCCAGCGTGGGCGGCGGGATCTTCCAGTTCCCCGGCTTCCACCCCGCCGACGGGATGAGCAAGGCCGCACTGACCTACCTGACCCGCCATCTCGCCGCCGAGCTGGTGCACGCGCCCGTCCATGTCTTCGCCCTGTGCCCCGGCGTGGTGGAGACCAACATGTTCCAGGCCAGCACCCTGGACCGGCTGACGCCCGAGGAGCGTGCCGCGCTCACCGCGCGGCTGCCCGGCTCCCGCATGATCCGCCCCGAGGAGATAGCGGAGTTCGTGTGGTGGCTGGCCGGTGACCACTCCGCCGCCCTGCACGGCGCGGTCATCGACGCCTCCATGGGCCTCGGAGTCAACCCGGCCCTGCTGACCGCCGCCGGCATCGACAGCGGGAGGGCCTGATGGTTTCCCTCCAGGCCGCCCGGCTGCTCGCCGACACGCCCGCCATCGCCGAGGCGCACTTCCGCGCCGAGGCCGAACCGTACGACGCCCGTCTGCGCCCGGACGGCTACCTCAACCTGGGCACTGCCGAGAACCGCCTGCTGTGGGACCTGCTCGAAGACCGGCTGGCCGCGCTGCCGCCGATGCGGGAGGGCACGGCCCGCTACGCCCCGCTGCACGGCACCGACGAGCTGCGCGAACGGGTCGCCGCCCTGCTGTCCGGGACCTTCGGCACGCCGCTGGACGCGCGGGACCTGGTGGTGATCAGCGGGGCGACCGGGGCGCTGGACGCGATCGCCTCCGTCCTGTGCGACCCGGGCGAGGCGATCGTGGTGCCCGCCCCCTACTACGGTGCCTTCGACACCGATCTCGGCGGGCGGTCCGGCGCCCGGATCCTGCCCGCGCCGCTCTCCCCCGGCGACGGCTTCCGGCTGAGCGCCGGGGCCGTCGACCGGGCGCTGCGCGAGGCACGGTCCGCCGGTACGACGGTGCGCGCCGTCGCCCTGTCCTCCCCCTCCAACCCCATCGGCGAGGTGCACCCGCCGCAGGTGCTGGCCGAGCTGCTGCGGGTGGTCCGCGCACACGACGTGGACCTGATCTCCGACGAGATCTACGCGCACGCCGTCTTCGGCGCCCGGGGCTTCACCAGCGCCGCCGATCCCGCCGTGAATCCGCACTGGGCCGAGCGCACCCACGTCGTCTGGGGCTTCGCCAAGGATTTCGGGCTGCCCGGCCTCAAGACCGGCGTCCTGCACACCCGAGACCCGCAGGTCCTGGCAGCGGCCCGCGCGATGGCGTACTTCGCGCCCGTCTCCACCGCGACGCAGGAGACGCTGGCCGCCCTGCTGGCCGACCAGGAGTGGGCGGCCGGCTTCCTCAAGGCCGGCCGGGAACGGCTCGCGGCCTCCTACGGCCACCTCGTCGGGTTGCTGGAGGCCCACGGCATCCCGTACGCGCCGGCGGAGGCCGGGTTCTCCGTATGGCTGGACCTGCGCCGGTGGCTGCCCGGTACCGGCTCCGACGCCGAGGAACGGCTGTGGCGGACGCTGTTCGACTCCGCGAAGGTCAGCATCCTGCCCGGCGGGGCGTTCCGGTCGCCGCAGCCGGGCTGGTTCCGGCTGTGCCACACCGTCGACGCGCCGCTGGTCGCCGAGGCGGTCCGGCGGATCGCCGCCCACCTGCAAGCCCCGTACACCCCCGCGAACGGAGGCCGCTCATGAACGCCGCGCCCGGTCCCCTCGACCGCTGGTACGAGAGCGCCGGCGTACGCGGCGGTGTACGACGGATCTTCCACGCGGAGGCCGAACAGGGGCGGGTCTTCTTCCCCGACGCGCTGGTGCCGCACCTGGCCCATCCGGAGGTGAAGGCGCTGGCCCCGGAGCGGATCCGGGAGGTCTCCGTACGGCACCTCTACCAGTTCCTGCATTCCACGACGCACCTGGAGACCCGCGTGGTCAACGGGGCGGCCGAGCCCGTCGCCAACGGCATCTCCGGGCTGCACTTCCCCACCGCGCTGCGGATGGACGCCTTCAAGGTGTACTGCGACGAGGGCTACCACGCCCTGTACAGCCTCGATCTCGCCGACCAGATCGCCGCCGTCACCGGCATCGAGGTCCCGGACGTCGACTACGGCGGCTTCGTCGCCGCCCTCCAGGACAGCGGGCGGCGGCTGCTGCCGGACGACCCGGTACTGGCGGGCCAGTTGCAGGCGGTGGTCTTCGAGACGCTGATCACGGCGGTGCTGAACGAGGTGCCGCAGGACCCCGGCGTGGTCAGCACCGTCCGCGAACTGATGCGCGACCACGCCAAGGACGAGGGCCGCCACCACCGGTTCTTCTCCGCGTTCTTCCTCGAACTGTGGGCACGGCTCGACCCGGCCCGTCGGATCGCGGCGGCGCGGGCGCTGCCGGCGATGATCCGTGCGGCGCTCGACTGGGACCTGGAGCCGGTCCGCGTGTCCCTGCGGCTGGCGGGCCTCGACGACGACCGCGTCGAGGCGGTCCTGGAGGACAGCTACGGAGGCGGCGCGGGCGCGGACCGCATCCAGACCGTCTCCCGCTCGACTCTGCGGCTGTGCGCCCAGGTCGACGCGTTCGACCTGCCTGGTGTCACCGAGGCGTTCGCGGCGCACGGACTGCGCGCACCGGAGGACTCCGATGGCTGAGGGGGCCGTGAAGCCGGAGGGCGTCACCTACTCGAACTACCTGCGGCTGCCCGAACTGCTGTCGCTCCAGGTTCCACTGGCCGACGGGGTGCACGACGAACGGCTGTTCATCACCGTCCACCAGGTGCAGGAGCTGTGGTTCGGCCAGCTGCTCGCCGAACTGGCCTATGCCCGCGAGCGGATGCTCGACGGGGACGCGCGCACGGCCCGGGCACGGCTCGTGCGGTGCGTGGCGATCACCGGGGTGCTGATCGCGGGGGTCCGGCCGTTGCGCGGCATGCCGCCCCGGGAGTTCCACGCCTTCCGGGGCGTGCTGGGCAGCAGCAGTGGGGCGCAGTCGGCGCAGTACGTCGAGATCGCGACGCTGTGCGGTGCCGACTGGGTGCGCGGTGCGTACGGGGCCCGGGTCATCGCGGGGCTGAGCGGTGCGGAGCAGGAGCGGATGCGCGGGCGCCTCGCGCAGGCCACGGTGTGGGACGCGTTCGTGGCGCTGCTGGGCAAGGCGGGTTTCGCGGTGGCGGACGAGGAGGGCCGGCGGGCGGCATACGAGCGGCTGGCGGCGCCACGACCCGACGGAACGAACGGGGGCCCGCAGCTCGCGGAGCTGGCCGAGCTGGCGGAGGCGCTGGTCGACCTGGACGAGGCCTGGACGGAGTGGCGGGCCTGTCACGCGCTGCTGGTGGAGCGCCAGATCGGCAGCGGTCCGGGGTCGGGCGGCAGCACCGGCGTCGCCCACCTGCGGGCGTCGGTGCACCGGCGGTTCTACCCGGAGCTGTGGCAAGCGCGGGACGCGGCGCTGCCGCAGGCGGCGTACGGGCACTGAGAGCGGCACGTGAAGCCCGGCCCCACGGAGGTGGCCGGGCTTCACGGCGGTTTCACGGCGCTGCTGCGGGCGTCAGTGGTCCGACGGGGTCCAGAAGTCCACCAGGGTGCCGACACCGTGCTCCAGCGACTTCCAGCCACCGGTGAAGGAGACGACGGCGAGGGCCGAGGTCGGGAAGCCGCTGCGGCTCATCCGCTGGAGCGTGTCCCCCTGGGCCGTCCCGGACAGCGCGTCGGCGAGGGCGTGCATCCCGGGGTTGTGTCCGATGACCAGGAGGTCGGCCACCTCGTCGGAGGTCTCGTTCAGCAGGGCGATGAGCTCGCCCAGCGAGGCGTCGTAGAGCCGTTCCTCGTACGTGGTCCTCGGCCGGTGCGGGAGTTCCTGGACGGCGAGCTTCCAGGTCTCGCGGGTGCGGGCGGCGGTCGAGCAGAGGGCCAGGTCGAAGCCGATGCCGGTCCGCGCCAGTTTCCGGCCGGCGGCCGGGGCGTCCTGCCGGCCGCGTTCCGCCAGCGGGCGTTCGTGGTCTGTGCCGTCCGACCATTCGGCCTTGGCGTGCCGGAGGAGGACGATCCTGCGGGGTGTGTCGGCGCTCATGGGTCCCAGCTTCGCATGAAAGGAGCCGTGGGGCGCGGGGTGTTGAGGGGTTCGCCACCGGGTTGCGGCGCCGTCGTGCGCCCCTTGTGCGCCCCGGCGTGCGCCCGTCAGGCGACCGCGCGCAGCAGCTGTGCGGTGACGTGGAGCAGAGAGGTGCCTTCGCCGCTCGCGGCGTGTGCCTCACCGGATCCGGCCAGAAGCAGCAGCAGGAGGCAGAAGGCGAGCGCGGGCAGTGCCAGCGCCCACCAGTGCAGCCGGGCGTCGGCGCCCGTGCCGGGCGTGAAGGGGCGACGGCGGGCGACGGGCGGGGTGTGCGTGGGGGCCGACATGGCCGCCTCCGGTGGGTGTGCTGGTGGGACTGGCTCGCGGTGTCGAATCTATTGATCCGGCGCCCCGGCTCCCATCCGGGGCACACCCCAGTTCACCCTGAGCCTGACCCCCTAGGGGTACGGGGGCTGTCCCTACCCCCGCACCCGACGACGGCCGGTGTCAGGGGGAGGCGATCGTGGCGATGACGGAGATGATGACGGTCACGACGAGCATCGCGCCGAGCACGAGGCCGAGCTTCTTGTGGCCGTTCTGGGGGTTCGGTTCGAGTACGGGCGACATGCCGCTCAGTGTCCCATGCCGCATTCGTCCTCGATCGTGCGGTCCCGTCCGGCGAGTACGCCGAGCACGATCTGCGGGATCAGCAGCCCGGCCATCAGGGCCAGCGGCAGGTCCCAGCCACCGCTGTGCTGGTAGAGCGCGCCGATGAGCAGCGGCCCGGGGATCGAGATGAGGTAGCCGGCGCTCTGGGCGAAGGCGGAAAGCTTGACGACCCCGGCAGGCGACTTGGCCCGCAGTCCGATCATGGTGATGACGAGCGGGAAGGCGCAGTTGGACGCCGAGGAGGAGCGCCCAGGCCCAGGCCCCGGCGGCGGGCGCCAGCCAGAGGCCGGCGTACCCGAGGAGACCGAAGAGGCCGAGGGTGACGGCGATCGGGCCCTGGTGGCGCATCCGGCCGGCGAGGCGGGGGATGACGAAGGCGAGCGGGACGCCCATGAACATGGTGACGGCGAGCAGTACGCCGGCCGTGGAGGCGGAGACCCCGGAGTCGCGGAAGATCTGCGCGAGCCAGCCCATGGTGACGTACGCGCCGGTGGCCTGGAGGCCGAAGTAGCAGGCCAGGGCCCAGGCGGTACGGCTGCGCACGACGCGGGGGCCGGTGTCGGAGCCGGCTCCGGTGGGGGCGGTGCCCCGGGCGCGGCGGCCCGTGGCGGCGATGGGCAGCCAGGTCAGGACGGCGGCGACGGCGAGGAAGGCCCAGACCAGGAGGCCGGTGCGCCAGCTGCCGCCGAGGGCGGAGGTGAGCGGGACGGTCGCGGCGGCGGCGAGGGAGGTGCCGGCTGCCAGGGCCATGGAGTAGACGCCGGTCATGGTGCCGACGCGGTCCGGGAACCAGCGCTTGACGATCACCGGGAGCAGCACGTTGGTGAGGGCTATGCCGGCCAGGGACAGTGCGCTGGCCGCGAGGAACCCGGCGGCGTTGGTCGCGAAGGGCCGGATCAGCAGACCCGCGGCGACGGCGGCCATGCCGGCGCAGACGACGGCGGCCGGTCCGAAGCGGCGGGAGAGGCGGGGTGCGGTGACGCCGAAGACGGCGAAGCAGAGGGCGGGGACCGAGGTGATGAGTCCGGCGACGGTGCCGCTCATGCCGAGACCGGTCCGGGTCTCTTCGAAGAGGGCGCCGAGGCTGGTGATGGCGGGCCGCAGGTTGAGGGCGGCGACGACGATGCCGGCGATGACCACGGGTCCGAGCCACGCCGGTCCGGGGGTGGCGGAGGCGGCGAGGGGCTGCGGGGGCGCCGTGCGGGCGGTCTGGGGCCGGTTCACGGTCTGGACTTCATCCTCGGACATTGCTCCATCATAGAATCATGGGATGATTGGTTGTCCAGCCCGCTGGACGCCCGCGCTTCCGCGTCCCACGTCCGGAGAGGACCCGACCGCATGCCGCTGAGCTCGCCCCGGCGATCCGCGCTCGTCGACCAGGTGATCACCCAGCTCAGGAACCAGATCACCTCCGGGGAGTGGCCCGTGGGTGCCCGGATCCCCACGGAACCCGAGCTGGTCGAGCTGCTGGGCGTCGCCCGCAACACGGTCCGGGAGGCCGTCCGGGCCCTCGCCCACAACGGCCTCCTCGACATCCGCCAGGGCTCGGGCACGTACGTACTGGCCACCAGCGAGCTGGCGGGGGTGATGCACCGCCGCTTCGCCGGGGCCGATCCCCGGCACATCGCGGAGCTGCGCTCGACGCTGGAGTCCTCGGCGGCCCGGCTGGCGGCGGAGCGCCGCACCGAACGGGACCTCGACCAGTTGGACGCGCTGCTGGCCCGGCGCGAGGAGGCCTGGCGCAGCGGGGACGCGGAGCTGTTCGTGGCGGCGGACGTCGGCCTGCACATGGCCGTGGTGACGGCCTCGCACAACGAGGTGCTGGTCGGCCTGTACGCGGACCTGGGCGACCTGGTGGCGGACTGGCTGCGGGCGGACGTCGGCCCGGAGCTGACCCCGCAGATGCACCTGGACCACGCCCGCCTGATCGAGGCGATCCGGCGCGGGGACGCGGACACGGCCGCGGCGGAGGCGGCGGGCTACCCGTTCGCCTGCCGCGGGGGCGGTGGCCCTCAGGTCAGCCCGGCTCGTGGCTGACCCACGCCGAGCGGACCTCCTTCCAGCACCGGCCGCTGAGTTCGACCCGGCCGGCCGGCCCCACGGCGACGGCGGCGCCGTCCCCGTCGACGTCCCACCACCGGTCGCACTCCACGTGCAGCCGCACCAGATCGGTCCGCGGGAAGCTGTTGTGGCAGTACGCCGTCACCTGCGAGGCCTCGATCACGGTGTCGCAGTCGGCGCCGAACAGCTCCCGGGCGGGCGGCGCCGACGGGACGGGCGGCTCGGCGGGGATCTCGGCCAGGTCCACGACGGCCGCGCCCTCGGCCCCGGCGGCCTGGCCCTCGATGCCCTCGGGAAGCCGGCTCCCCACGCCCTGGCCCCCGATGCCCTGTTCTCCGGCGGCCGGGACCGGCTGCGCGACGGCTCCCGGGATCAGGAGGGCGGCCAGAGCCACCGAGGTGACCAGCAGTGATACCGCTCGGCTCGGCCTCGCGCCCACGCCCGTACCTCCTCCCCGACGGACCCGGGAAGATCCCGGCCCGGTCAGTTTGCAGGCACATGTCCCGGTTTACGACTCGGGAAGATCTGGTCAGACGACGAACATAAGATCGAACACCCCGTGAAACCGGGCAGAGCGCGCCCCTGTGGGGCGCGAAACGGCGGTGGCCGCGCCTCCCCGGAGGGAAGCGCGGCCACCGCCGTACGGACGTAAGGGACTCGAAGGTCAGGCGCCCATGGCGTGCAGGCCGCCGTCCACGTGGACGATCTCGCCCGTGGTCTTCGGGAACCAGTCGGAGAGCAGGGCCACGATGGCCCGGCCCGTCGGCTCCGGGTCGCTCATGTCCCACTCCAGCATGGAGCGGGAGTTCCACACGTCGGCCAGGTCGGAGAAGCCCGGGATGGACTTCGCGGCCATCGAGCCGAGCGGACCGGCCGAGACCAGGTTGCAGCGGATGTTCTCCTTGCCCAGGTCACGGGCGAGGTAGCGGCTGGTGGCCTCCAGCGCGGCCTTGGCCGGGCCCATCCAGTCGTACTGCGGCCAGGCGAACTGAGCGTCGAAGGTCAGGCCGACGACGGCCGCGCCCTCGTGCGGGAACAGCGGCTTGCAGGCCATGGTGAGCGACTTCAGCGAGAACGCCGAGACGTGCATGGCGGTGGCGACCGACTCGAACGGGGTGTTCAGGAAGTTGCCGCCGAGGGCGTCCTGCGGCGCGAAGCCGATGGAGTGGACGACCCCGTCCAGGCCGCCGAGCTCGTCGCGGACGAGGCCCTCCAGGCGGGCCAGGTGCTCGTCGTTGGTGACGTCGAGCTCGATCACCTTGACCGGCTTGGGCAGCTTCTTGGCGATGCGCTCGGTCAGCGACGGGCGCGGCCACGCGGTGAGGATGACCTCGGCGCCCTGCTCCTGGGCCAGCTTGGCGGCGTGGAAGGCGATGGACGACTCCATCAGCACCCCCGTGACGAGGATGCGCTTGCCTTCGAGAATTCCACTCATGGTGATCAGTGACCCATGCCCAATCCGCCGTCTACGGGAATGACGGCTCCGGTGATGTACGCGGCGTCGTCGGACGCCAGGAAGCTCACGGCCGCCGCGATCTCCTCGGGCTGCGCGTAGCGGCCCAGGGGCACCTGGCCCACGATGGCCGCGCGCTGCTCGTCGGTGAGCACCTTCGTCATGTCGGTGTCCACGAAACCGGGGGCGACGACGTTGAAGGTGATGTTGCGGGAGCCCAGCTCACGGGCGAGGGAGCGGGCGAAGCCCACGAGGGCGGCCTTCGAGGCGGCGTAGTTGGCCTGTCCGGCCGCGCCGAGCAGACCGACGACCGAGGAGATCATCACGACGCGGCCCTTCTTGGCCCGCAGCATCCCGCGGTTGGCCCGCTTGACGACCCGGAACGTGCCCGTGAGGTTGGTGTCGACGACGGACGCGAAGTCCTCCTCGGACATCCGCATGAGCAGCGTGTCCTTGGTGATGCCGGCATTGGCCACCAGCACCTCGACCGCTCCGTGCTTGTCCTCGATCTCCTTGTAGGCCTGCTCCACCTGCTCCGAGTCGGTGATGTCGCAGCGGACCGCCAGGACACCCAGCGAGGCGAGCTCCTGCGGCGGCTCGCCGGACCGGTACGTGATCGCGACCTTGTCGCCCGCCTCCGCGAAGACTCGGGCGATGGCGAGGCCGATGCCCCGGTTTCCTCCGGTGACGAGAACCGAGCGGCTCAACGGATCACCCTTTCGCTTAGCTGTGTGATGAACAAAAACCTATCGGTCCCGCCCTGGATAAGGAGAATCGGGGCCCGACAGGGCCTTGCCGCAGCCTCTGTGGAGTCTCTACAGAAAGAAGTGTGCACAACGGCCCCGGGCGCGACATGATCGGGGCGACCGGCCCCGACCCCGGGAGGAATCGACGTGCCCCATTCCATCGACGCGGCTTTCACCGCGCTGCCCTTGCGGGCGCTCGCGGACGCGGCGCTCGCGCGGGCGCGCGCGCTCGGCGCCGACCACGCCGACTTCCGGCTGGAGCGGATCCGCAGCGCCTCCTGGCGGCTGCGCGACGCCAAGCCCTCCGGCAGCTCGGACACCACCGACCTCGGCTACGCGGTGCGCGTGGTGCACGGCGGCAGCTGGGGCTTCGCCTCCGGTGTGGACCTGACCATGGACGGCGCGGCCAAGGTGGCCTCGCAGGCCGTGGCCATGGCCAAGCTGTCGGCGCAGGTGCTCAAGGCCGCGGGTTCGACGGAGCGGGTGGAGCTCGCCGCGGAGCCGGTGCACGCCGACCGGACCTGGATCTCCGCCTACGACGTGGACCCGTTCGAGGTTCCGGACGCACAGAAGGCCGCCCTGCTGGCCGAGTGGAGCGCCCGGCTGCTGGCGGCCGACGGCGTGACGCACGTCGACGCGTCGCTGCTCGCCGTCCACGAGAACAAGTTCTACGCCGACACCTCCGGCACCTCCACCACCCAGCAGCGGGTCCGGATCCACCCGCAGCTCACGGCGGTGGCCGTCAACGCCTCCACCGGCGAGTTCGACTCGATGCGCACCATCGCCCCGCCGGCCGGGCGCGGCTGGGAGTACCTGACGGGCACCGGCTGGGACTGGGACTCCGAGCTGGAGCAGATCCCCGGCCTGCTCGCGGAGAAGATGCGGGCGCCGGGCGTCGAGGCCGGGCGCTACGACCTGGTCGTGGACCCGTCCAACCTGTGGCTGACCATCCACGAGTCCATCGGGCACGCCACCGAGCTGGACCGGGCGCTGGGGTACGAGGCGGCGTACGCGGGTACCTCCTTCGCCACCTTCGACCAGCTGGGCGAGCTCAAGTACGGCTCCTCGATCATGAACGTGACCGGTGACCGCACGGCGGAGCACGGCCTGGCCACCGTCGGCTATGACGACGAGGGCGTCGAGGCGCAGAGCTGGGACCTGGTCAAGGACGGCACCCTGGTCGGCTACCAGCTGGACCGGCGGATCGCGAAGCTGACCGGGCTCGGGCGCTCCAACGGCTGCGCGTTCGCCGATTCGCCGGGCCACGTGCCGGTGCAGCGGATGGCGAACGTCTCGCTCCAGCCGGATCCGGGCGGCCTGTCGACGGAGGACCTGATCGGCGGGGTGGAGCGCGGGATCTACGTGGTCGGCGACCGCTCCTGGTCGATCGACATGCAGCGCTACAACTTCCAGTTCACCGGACAGCGGTTCTTCCGCATCGAGAACGGCCGGCTGGCCGGGCAGCTGCGCGACGTGGCGTACCAGGCCACGACCACCGAGTTCTGGGGCTCGATGG
Organism: Streptomyces cirratus; assembly: GCF_014650775.1. Lineage (GTDB taxonomy): Bacteria > Actinomycetota > Actinomycetes > Streptomycetales > Streptomycetaceae > Streptomyces > Streptomyces cirratus. Next base: position 26,170 of record NZ_BMVP01000001.1, read on the forward strand.
AGAAGGTGGGCGGCCCGCAGACGTACGTGCTGGGCGGCGCCTTCAACTGCGGCAAGGCGCAGCCGGGACAGGTCGCGTCCGTGTCCCACGGCTGCCCGTCCGCACTGTTCCGTGACGTCAACATCCTGAACACGACCCAGGAGGCCGGACGCTGATGTCGGTTCGTACCAAGCCCCACGAGATCGTCGAGCGGGCCCTGGAGCTGTCCACCGCCGACGGCTGCGTCGTCATCGCCGACGAGGAGTCGACGGCCAACCTGCGCTGGGCGGGCAACGCGCTCACCACCAACGGGGTCACCCGCGGCCGGACGCTGACGGTCATCGCCACCGTCGACGGCAAGGAGGGCACGGCCTCGGGGGTCGTGTCGCGCTCCGCCGTCACCGCGGCCGACCTGGAGCCGCTGGTGCGGGCCGCCGAGGCGGCCGCGCGGAACGCGGGACCGGCGGAGGACGCCCAGCCCCTGATCACCGGCACCCCCGCCTCGCCGGACTTCACCGACGCCCCGGCCGAGACCTCCTCGGCGGTGTTCACGGACTTCGCCCCCGCCCTCGGCGAGGCCTTCGCCCGGGCCCGCGCGGGGGGCCGGGAGCTGTACGGCTTCGCCAACCACGAGCTGGTCTCCACCTACGTGGGCACCTCGACGGGGCTGCGGCTGCGCCACGACCAGCCGAACGGCACGCTGGAGCTGAACGCGAAGTCACCGGACCGCCAGCGTTCGGCGTGGGCCGGCCGTGCCACGCGGGACTTCAAGGACGTGGACCCGACCGCGCTGGACGCGGAGCTGGCCGTACGCCTGGGCTGGGCCGAGCGCCGCTTCGACCTGCCTGCCGGGCGGTACGAGACCCTGCTGCCGCCGACCGCAGTGGCGGACCTGCTGATCTACCAGATGTGGTCGGCGGCGGCCCGGGACGCGGTGGAGGGCCGGACGGTCTTCTCCAAGCCCGGCGGCGGCACCCGGATCGGGGAGCGGCTGTCGCAGCTGCCGCTGACGCTGCGCAGCGACCCGAACGCGGCGGGGCTGGAGTCCGCCCCGTTCGTGATCGCGCACAGCTCCGGCGACGACGCCTCGGTGTTCGACAACGGCCTGCCGGTCCCGGCGACGGAGTGGATCAGCGGCGGCGAGCTGGCCCGGCTGACCACGACCCGGCACAGTGCGGGTCTGACCGGGCTCCCGCTGTCCCCCGGCTTCGGGAACCTGATCCTGGACGGGGGCGGGGAGAAGTCGCTGGAGGAGATGGTGGCGGGCACCGGCCACCAGGGGCGCGGGCTGCTGCTGACCTGCCTGTGGTACATCCGCGAGGTCGACCCGGCGACGCTGCTGCTCACGGGCCTGACCCGGGACGGCGTGTACCTGGTGGAGAACGGCGAGGTCATCGGCGAGGTCAACAACTTCCGGTTCAACGAGTCCCCCGTGGACCTGCTGTCGCGGGCCACGGAGGCCGGCCGGACCGAGAAGACCCTGCCGCGCGAGTGGAGCGACTGGTTCACCCGCACCGCGATGCCGGCCCTGCGGATCCCGGACTTCAACATGAGCTCGGTCAGCAAGGGCGTCTGAGGGGTCTCGCGGCCCGCCTAGACTGGCGGGGAAACCCCTCAGCACTCCTCTCATCTCGTTTTTCATCTCGTTCAAGGAGAGTCACGACCGTGACGGACATCGTCGACGAACTGAAGTGGCGCGGGCTGTTCGCCCAGTCCACCGACGAAGAAGCGCTGCGCAAGGCGTTCGCGGACGGTCCTGTCACGTTCTATTGCGGATTCGACCCGACGGCGGCCTCGCTGCACGTGGGCCACCTCGTGCAGGTGCTCACGGTGCGCCGGCTCCAGCAGGCCGGTCACCGGCCGCTGGCGCTGGTCGGCGGGGCCACCGGCCAGATCGGCGACCCGCGTCCGACCGCCGAGCGCACGCTGAACGACCCGGAGACCATCGCGAACTGGGTCGCCCGGCTGCGCTCGCAGATCGAGCCGTTCCTGTCCTTCGAGGGCGAGAACGCGGCGCTCATGGTGAACAACCTGGACTGGACGGCGGGCATGTCCGCCATCGAGTTCCTGCGGGACATCGGCAAGCACTTCCGGGTCAACAAGATGCTGACGAAGGACTCGGTCGCCAAGCGGCTGGAGTCCGACCAGGGCATCAGCTACACCGAGTTCAGCTACCAGCTGCTGCAGGGCATGGACTTCCTGGAGCTGTACCGCCGCTACGGCTGCACCCTCCAGCAGGGCGGCTCGGACCAGTGGGGCAACCTGACGGCCGGGCTCGACCTGATCCACCGGGTGGAGCCGGACGCCCACGTCCACGCGATCGCGACCCCGCTGATGGTCAAGGCGGACGGCACGAAGTTCGGCAAGTCCGAGAGCGGGGCCGTCTGGCTCGACCCGGAGATGACCACCCCGTACGCGTTCTACCAGTTCTGGCTGAACGTGGACGACCGGGACGTCTCGGGCTACATGCGGATCCTGTCCTTCAAGTCCCGCGAGGAGCTCGAGGAGCTGGAGAAGCAGACCGCCGAGCGGCCGCAGGCGCGCGCCGCGCAGCGGGCGCTGGCGGAGGAGCTGACGACGCTGGTGCACGGCGCCGACCAGTGCGCCGCCGTGATCGCCGCCTCGAAGGCGCTGTTCGGCCAGGGCGAGCTGGCGGACCTGGACCCGGCGACGCTGGCCGCGGCCCTGTCGGAGCTGCCGCACGCCCGGGTCGCGGAGTTCGCCCCGGTCGTGGACCTCCTCGCGGAGACGGGCCTGGTCGCGAGCAAGTCCGCGGCCCGCCGGACCGTGAAGGAGGGCGGCGCCTACGTGAACAACGTGAAGGTGACCGCCGAGGACGCGGTCCCGGCCGCGGAGGACCTGCTGCACGGGCGCTGGCTCGTACTGCGCCGCGGCAAGAAGAACCTGGCCGCGGTCGAGATCACGGGCTGACGGCCCCGGCGTCCGCGAAGGGGCCGGTACGGACTTCTGTCCGGCCGGCCCCTTCGTCGCGCCCGCGGAGGGCTACGGGTCACTCAGGTCGTCTCACGCCGTCGGTCGCCCCTGAGTGCCATGTAGACCATGTCGCCGAGTCCGACGATGAGGACGGCTCCGGCGAGCTGGAGCAAGTGCCGGATCCAGTCGATGCCCTTGGTGTCGTGGACGCCGATCCACGTGGCCACGGCGTTGCCGAGGATGCCTCCGATGATGCCGAAGATCACGGTCAGCCAGATCGGCTGGTGCTGCTTGCCCGGCAGGATGGCCCTGGCAATCAGCCCCAGCACCAAACCGACGATGATCGCCCACAACCAATGCATGTCGAGCCTCCTCGTGGCGCGTTGTGCGCAGGTGGGCCCAGTTTCGGCGCGCCCCGCACGGATCGCACTCCCGGCAGCGCCATTCGGGGGACACCCCCTCTCCTCGCCCTGGTGGCGGCGGCGTACGGTGGAAGGGGTCCGGGCCGGGAGCGCCCGGCGGGTGGATCGGTGGTGGAGCGTGGAACGGTCGAAGCGGAACGGGGCCGAGGTCTTCCGGATCACCGGAGCGCGGATGGGCCTCAGTGAGGACGTGCGCGGCCGGCAGCGCCGGTACGTGATCTCCATGACGATCAGGACCCTGTCGGTCATCGCGACCGTTTTCCTGTGGGACGTGGAGCGTCATGTGGCCATCGTGACGCTGGTGGCGGGCGCCCTGCTGCCCTACGTGGCGGTGGTCATCGCCAACGCCGGACGCGAGTCGGCGCCCTCTCTGCCCTCGCACTTCCTGCCCGCCCCTGTGCGCCCGGCACTGGAGGCGGGAAACCTCAAGAAAACCTCAGATCAATCATGAAGTTCCGGTGCACCGCACCGGGTCCTGCGTGACATACTGCCTACGCGCTCCGCATCCCCCGTCGGAGCGACGGACCGACGCCGGGCAGCTCCCCCCGTGGCTGCTCGGCGTCGCCCTTCCGTTTGTAGGGTTGAGGCTGTGAACTCCCCTGATACGGACACCAGCGCCCCCGGCACCGATCCCACCTGCTCCGCCAAGGGCTGCCGCGCCGCGGCGGTCTGGGTCCTGGCGTGGAACAACCCGAAGCTGCACGCGCCGGAGCGCCGCAAGACGTGGCTGGCCTGCGAGGAGCACCGCGAGCACCTCTCGCGGTTCCTGGACGTGCGCGGGTTCCTCAAGGACGTCGTGAAGCTGGAGGAGTGGGTCCAGCCGGAGGGGTCGGAGCGCGAGCGCTAGAGGTCCGCCGCAGGTGTGCCGGAGTTTCGCTCGAGAACGGGTCGAGGCCCCGTCCTGCGGGACGGGGCCTCGTGACGTGAGGGGTGGCCCTCGTGACGTGAGGGGTGGCCCTCGTGACGTGAGGGGTGGCCGCTAGCCGCCGATCGCCGACATCGGGCGGTCGGGCTGGAGGAAGCTCGGGTCGTCGAGGCCGGAGCCGGCCTTCTTGCCCCACATCGCCACCTTCCACAGGCGGGCGATCTCCTCGTCCGGGGCGCCCGAGCGCAGCGCGCCCCGCAGGTCCGACTCCTCGGTGGCGAACAGGCACGTACGGACCTGGCCGTCGGCCGTGAGGCGGGTGCGGTCGCAGGCGCCGCAGAACGGGCGGGTGACGGAGGCGATGACCCCGACGGTGGCCGGGCCGCCGTCCACGAGCCAGCGCTCGGCGGGGGCGGAGCCGCGTTCGTCGGCGCCCTGCTCGGTGAGGGTGAAGCGGGTGCGCAGCGAAGTCAGGATGTCACCGGCGGTGATCATGCCGTCGCGCTTCCAGCCGTGCTGTGCGTCGAGCGGCATCTGCTCGATGAAGCGGAGCTCGTACTCGTTCTCCACCGCCCAGGCGAGCAGGTCGGGGGCTTCGTCGTCGTTCAGCCCGGGCATGAGCACCGCGTTGACCTTCACCGGGGTGAGGCCGGCGTCGCGGGCGGCGGCCATGCCCTCGATGACGTCGTGGTGGCGGTCGCGGCGGGTGAGGGTCTTGAACACCTCGGGCCGCAGGGTGTCGAGGGAAACGTTCACTCGGTCCAGGCCGGCGGCCTTGAGCGCCTGTGCGGTGCGCTTGAGGCCGATGCCATTGGTGGTGAGGGACATGTCGGGCCGGGGCTCGAGGGCGGCGCACTGCTCGACGATGCCGACGAGCCCGGGGCGCAGCAGCGGTTCGCCGCCGGTGAACCGGACCTCGGTGACGCCGAGCCGGGTGACGGCGATGCGGATCAGCCGGACTATCTCCTCGTCGCTGAGCAGGTCCGTCTTCTGCAGCCACTGCAGGCCTTCCTCGGGCATGCAGTACGTACAGCGCAGGTTGCACCGGTCGGTGAGTGAGACGCGCAGGTCAGTGGCCACGCGGCCGTAGGTGTCGAGAAGCACTGTGGGCCCCCTCCCCTGTCCGCTTCGTAGAGGTCGCACCGCTCGGGTGAGACATGTGTGCGCTGCTTTCGAGCCTACGCGACGCCCGTGACTTGTTGTGGTGCCCGAACGAACGAGACGTGCCGTGGCCGTGTCGTAGGGAAATACGACACGGCCACGGCGGGTCCATGGAGTATTTCAGTGCGCGCCCGTTCCCGTCAGGGAACGGACCTCGAGTTCCGCGAACTTCCGGGGGTCGGCCTCCTCCTTCGACAGGAGGGTTCCCAGCCACCCGAGGAGGAAGCCGAGCGGGATGGAGACGATGCCGGGGTTCTCCAGCGGGAACCAGTAGAAGTCGGCGTCCTTGAACATCGAGGTGGGCTTGCCGGAGACCACCGGGGAGAAGAGCACGAGGACGACCGAGGAGACCAGGCCGCCGTAGATGGACCACAGCGCGCCCCGGGTGGTGAAGCGCTTCCAGAACAGGCTGTAGAGGATCGTCGGCAGGTTGGCGGACGCCGCGACGGCGAAGGCGAGGGCGACCAGACCGGCGACGTTGAGGTCGCGGGCGAGGGCGCCGAGTCCGATGGCGACGGCGCCGATCACGACGGTGGACCAGCGGGCCGCGCGGACCTCTTCCTTCTCGGTGGCCTTGCCCTTGCGGATGACGTTCACGTAGATGTCGTGCGCGAAGGACGAGGAGGAGGCGAGGGTCAGGCCGGCGACCACCGCGAGGATGGTGGCGAAGGCGACTGCGGAGATCACCGCGAGCAGGATGGCGCCGCCGGTGGTGCCGGGACCGCCGCCGACCTCCTGGGCGAGCAGCGGGGCCGCGGTGTTGCCCGCTTTGTTGGAGGCGAGGATGTCGGCCCGGTTGAGCAGGGCCGCGGCGCCGAAGCCGAGGGCGATCGTCATCAGGTAGAAGGCTCCGATGATGCCGATGGCCCAGTTCACGGACTTACGGGCGGCCTTGGCGGTGGGCACGGTGTAGAAGCGGATCAGGATGTGCGGCAGGCCCGCGGTGCCCAGGACCAGGGCGATGCCGAGCGAGATGAAGTCCAGCTTGGTGGTCCCGTTGGTGCCGTATTTGAGGCCGGGTTCCAGGAACTTGGCGCCCTTGCCGCTGTTCTCGGCGGCCTTGCCGAGCAGCTCGGAGATGTTGAAGTGGAACTTGAGCAGCACCAGGAAGGTGATCAGCAGGGCGCCCGCGATGAGCAGGACGGCCTTGACCATCTGGACCCAGGTGGTGCCCTTCATCCCGCCGATGGTCACGTAGAGGATCATCAGGAGGCCGACCAGGGCGACGACGGCCACCTTGCCGCCGTCGCTGGTGATGCCCAGGAGCAGGGAGACGAGCACGCCCGCGCCCGCCATCTGGGCGAGCAGGTAGAAGATCGACACCACGATGGTGGAGGTGCCCGCGGCGGTACGGACGGGCCGCTGGCGCATCCGGTACGCGAGGACGTCACCCATCGTGTAGCGGCCGGAGTTGCGCAGCGGCTCGGCGACGAGCAGCAGGGCCACCAGCCAGGCCACGAGGAAGCCGATGGAGTAGAGGAAGCCGTCGTAGCCGAAGAGCGCGATCGCCCCGGCGATGCCGAGGAAGGACGCGGCGGACATGTAGTCGCCGGAGATCGCCAGGCCGTTCTGGAAGCCGGTGAACTGGCGGCCGCCGGCGTAGAAGTCGGCGGCGTCCTTGGTCTGTCGGCCGGCCCAGACGGTGATGACGAGGGTGGCGACGACGAACAGCCCGAACAGGGTGATGATCAGCGGGCGGTGTTCGGTGGCCCCGGCGGCGACCGTCAGGTGCAGTGGAGTGCTCATTCCCCGGCCTCCATCCGGGCCTTGATGGCGGCGGCCTTGGGGTCGAGCTCGGCGGCGGCGTGCCGCGAGTAGAGCCAGGCGATGAGGAAGGTCGTGGCGAACTGGGCGAGGCCCAGGACGAGGGCGACGTTGATGTTGCCGAAGAGCTTGGTGCCCATGAAGCCGCCCGCGTAGTTCGAGAGCAGGACGTACAGCAGGTACCAGGCGATGAACGCGACGGTGAGGGGGAAGGCGAAGGAGCGGTGGGAGTGGCGCAGTTCTGCGAACTCCTCGCTCTGCTGGACGCGTTCGAAGTCTTCGGCCGTGGGGCCCGCCGGGCGTGGTTCCACGCCGCCGGGCGGCTGCGCTGCTGCTTGGGTTGTCACCGGGGGCTCTCCTTGTGACGCGGGTGCGAGGGGGCGGGTACGGACAAAACGACCTCCGTGTGGGGGGTGGTGGCGCCGGTTCCCCCTGACAACGGCACGGCTCGCGCGACGGGACGGTTCAACGCGTTCCGTTTCTGAGGTTGTTTTCCCCCGCCCCTCCCGTTCCACCGGGATTCCTCGAACTGATGGCGCAAAGGTGACGGCCGGCACTAGGTTCGCCTGTCATGAACCCGTCGCCTGCGCGGACCACGCGCGGACGGCCCTTTCACTGATGATGTGGAGAACCCATGGCTCAGCTGGGGTCACGATCCCCCAAGAGGCACGGCCGTCTCGCCGTACCGGTCGGCCTCGCGCTCACCGCCTCGCTCGCCTTCCTGTCCCCGGTCGCGGCCTCCGCCGCGCCCCTGGGCACGACGGCGGGCGCGGCGGCCGCCGCCAGGCCCGACGCGTCCGGCCCCGAGCTGTCGTACGTCGCGAACCTGAACACGTACGCCACCGTGACGGCGGCCAGGAAGGCCGTCGAGCGGGCCGGCGGAACGGTGGTGACCTCGTACGAGCAGATCGGGGTGATCGTCGCCCACTCACAGAACCCCGACTTCGCCAAGCAGCTGCGCGCCCAGCGCGGCCTGTTCGTCTCGGTCGGCGCCACCCGCACCGCCCCCCTCAAGACGGTCCAGACGACCGAGGAGGGCACCACGCAGCGCCTCAGCGCGGCGGACGCGGCGAAGGCGGCGGCGAGCGCGCAGGCCGGGCAGGAGCCGCTGGAGCCCAACCAGTGGGACCTGCGGGCGATCAAGGCCGACCAGGCGCAGGCGATCAACCCCGGCAGCCCGGACGTCACGGTCGGGGTCATCGACACGGGCGTCGACGACACCCACCCGGACCTCGCCGCGAACTTCTCCAAGAGCCAGTCGGCCAACTGCGTCGGCGGCGTCGCCGACACCACGGACGGCGCGTGGCGCCCCTACCCGGACGGCAGCGACCACGGCACCCACGTGGCGGGCACCATCGCGGCCGCGCGCAACGGCATCGGTGTCAGCGGTGTCGCGCCGGGCGCGAAGGTCGCCGCGATCAAGGTGAGCGAGCCCGGGACCAGCCTCTTCTACACCGAAGCGGTCGTCTGCGGCTTCGTGTTCGCCGCCGAGAAGGGGATCGAGGTGACCAACAACAGCTACTACGTCGACCCTTGGTACTTCAACTGCAAGTCGGACGACGACCAGAAGGCGCTGGTGGAGGCCCTCGGCCGGGCGAGCAAGTACGCGGAGCGCAAGGGCGTGCTCAACGTGGCCTCCGCAGGCAACGAGAACTGGGACCTGGCCTCCCACTCGATCACCGACACGACGAGCCCGGACGACGGGACCCCGACGCCGCGCACGGTCGACCCGCACGACTGCCTGGACCTGCCGACGCAGCTTCCGGGCGTGGTCTCCGTCTCCGCCACCGGTGACAAGGGGCTGCGCTCCTACTACTCCAGCTACGGTCTCGGCGTCATCGACGTGGCGGCGCCCGGCGGCGACAAGTGGCAGATACCGGACACCCCGGACGCCAACGGCCGCGTGCTGTCCACCCTCCCGGGCGGCGGCTACGGCTACAAGCAGGGCACCTCGATGGCCGGCCCGCACGTCGCCGGCGTCGCGGCCCTCCTCAAGAGCGCCCACCCGTCGGCGACGCCCGCGCAGCTCCAGACGATGCTCAAGGCGCAGGCCACCAAGGCGGCCTGCCCGGACAAGATCTACGACGCCACGGGCACGCTGATCGACGCCACGACCTGCCAGAGCAAGTGGGGTCAGACGGGCTACTACGGCTACGGCGTGGTGGACGCGCTCAAGGCCGTCAAGTAGCGCGGGACGCACACCACCGGCCGGCCGGGGGAGGTTTCCCCGGCCGGCCCTTGCGGGACCGCCCTCAGAGCGTGATCAGGACCTTGAGGGCGCTGCGGTCGTCCATCGCCCGGTAGCCGTCCGGCACCTGGTCCAGGGCGACGGCCTGGTCGAAGACGGGCGCCGGGTCGATCGCACCGCTCAGCACGTCCTCCAGCAGCTCGGGGATGTACGCGCGCACCGGGGCGACGCCGCCGCGCAGGGTGAGGTTGCGGTCGAACATCACGCCGAGGTCGAGGCCGGTGCCGCTGCCGTGCGGGACGCCGACGTAGCCGATGGACCCGCCGTCGCGGGCGATGTTCACCGCGGTGCGCATGGACTGCTCGGTGCCGACGGCTTCGATGACCGAGTGGGCTCCCTGGCCGCCGGTGAGCTCGCGGACGGCCGCCTCGGCGGCCTCTCCCCGCTCGGCGACGATGTCGGTGGCCCCGAACAGCTTCGCGATGTCGGTACGGGCGGTGTGGCGGCCCAGGGCGATGATCCGCTCGGCGCCGAGCCGCTTGGCCGCGAGGACGCCGCACAGGCCGACCGCGCCGTCGCCGACGACGGCGACCGTGGAGCCCTTGCGGACGCCGGCGCCCACGGCGGCGTGGTGTCCGGTGCCCAGGACGTCGGACAGCGCGAGCAGCCCGGTCAGCAGGTGCTCGTCGGAGACCGCGTCGGCGGGCAGCTTCACCAGGGTGCCGTCGGCGTGCGGCACGCGGACGGCCTCGCCCTGGCCGCCGTCGGAACCGACCGAGCCCCAGAAGCCGCCGTGCACGCAGGAGGTGTACAGGCCCTCGGAGCAGTAGTCGCAGGTGCCGTCGGACCACATGAAGGGGGCGACGACGAGGTCCCCCGCGCGCAGGCCGGAGACGGCGGAGCCGGTCTCCTCGACGATGCCGAGGAACTCGTGGCCGATGCGCTGGCCGGGCTGGCGCGCGGCCTCGCCGCGGTAGGCCCACAGGTCGCTGCCGCAGATGCAGGCACGCAGGACGCGGACGACGGCGTCCTCGGGGCGCTGGATCGCAGCGTCGGGCACCTCCTCCACGCGGATGTCGTGCGGGGCGTGGATGACGGTGGCACGCATGGTGGCGCTGCCCTCCCGATCAGGTTGGTTCAGTCTTGTATGACTGACCTACCGTACGCCCGACCGGTGGCGAGCGCGCCCGTGGCCAGCAGGTACTGGGCGGCGAGGTAGGTGGCCATGATCCACAGGTCCGGGCGGGGCAGCTGCGGCCAGTCGGCCACGCCGGTGGCGATGAGGGTGTCGGAGAGCAGGAACAGCGCCCCGCCGATCGCCGCGCGCGTCCCGAGGGCGCTGGAGCGGTAGGCCATCGCGCTCAGGAGCAGGCTGTACCCGGCGACGGGCACCCGCAGGCCGGCCGGAAGGTCGCTCCAGAGCAGCGCGACCGCGGCGACGAGCGCGGCGGCGTACGCGCCCCCGAGCGCGGGGTGCGTCCTGCCCCTGCCGAAGAGCAGGAGGTAGCAGACGTGCCCGGCGGCGAAGGAGCCCATGCCGATCAGGAACGCGAGGTCGGCGTCGAAGAGCAGCGCCAGGTCTCCGCCCCACCCGAACAGCAGGGCCGCGACCAGCAGCCGGGGCGCCCCCCGGGTGACCACGCAGGCGACGAGCAGCGGCATCAGCAGCGGCTTGGCGAGGACGTGCCCGAGGTGCCAGCCGGCGAGCAGCGAGGCGAGGTCGAGCGCGCCTGCGGCGGCGAACGCGGCGAGCAGCACCCGCCCGCGGGTGTCGTCCGGCACGGGGTGGGCCCAGGAGGGGGTACGCGACTCGGTGGCGCTCACGCGGCGCGCTCCGCCGGGGCCTTGGCGGGATCGGCGGCGGGGGCGGGGGCGGGGGTGGGGGCGGGCTGCCAGCCGGGGCCGCGGAAGACCCGTCCGGCCCGCTCGCGCCAGCTGCGGGCGGCGCGGACGTCGCGGGCGATGGCGGCGTACTCGTGGGTGGCCACGCGCAGCGGGTTGAAGGTGTCGATGTTCTTGGTGAGCCCGTAGACGGGCTTCTCGTCCTCCCCCACCCAGGAGCCGAACATCCGGTCCCAGATGATCAGGATCCCGCCGAAGTTGCGGTCCAGGTAGCCGCCTTGGGAGGCGTGGTGGACGCGGTGGTGGGAGGGGGTGTTGAAGACGTACTCGTAGGCCCGCGGCAGCTTGCCGATGCGCTCCGTGTGGACCCAGAACTGGTAGAGGAGGTTGATGCCGTAGCAGAACGGGATCACGGCCGGGTGCACCCCGAGCGCCACCATCGGCAGGTAGAACCACCAGGTGGTGGCGCTGGTCCAGGGCTGGCGCAGGGCGGTGGTGAGGTTGAAGCGCCGGCTGCTGTGGTGGACGACGTGGCAGGCCCACAGGATCCGGACGACGTGGTGGCCGCGGTGCTGCCAGTAGTAGAGGAAGTCCTGGGCGAGCAGCATCAGCGGGACGGTCCACCACAGGAAGGGCACGCGCAGCGGGGTCAGTTCGTAGACCGCCGTGAAGACCGCGACGACCGGGAGCTTCCAGAGCAGGTCGAACCCGATGCTGCCGAGGCCCATGGCGACGCTGGTGGCGGCGTCCTTGGTCTCGTACCCGGCGGCGTCCTCGTCGGGATGGATCCGGTAGCTCACCAGCTCCACGACGGTGAGCAGCACGAAGGCGGGTATGGACCACAGCACGACATCGGGCAGGTTCGGCATGCCCGCACCATAGGGCGCCCCCGGCGGCGCCGCTAGGGGTTGTTACCGATCGGTATCCATCGGGGTTACCCGGGGTACCCCGGCCGGGCCGATCGCGCCGGGGCGGGTCGCCCGTATCGGCCGAGCCGCCCCGGCGGGACGGGTCACCAGACGCGGACCGAGGCGCCGCGGGCGAAGGCGGGGCTGGTGGCCTGTGGGGGGATTTCGGTCAGGGGTGCGGCGATCTCCGAGACGAGGGGGCCGTACTCGGCGGCCAGGGCGTCCAGCAGGGGGAGGTCGAAGCCGTAGACGCGGGCCGCGTTGCCGCCGACCATGGCGGCGACCTCCTCCTCGGGCAGGCCCGCGTAGGCGATGCGCAGGCCCTCGCGGGAGAAGGGGGTGGTGCCCTCGTCGTGGGGGAAGTCGCTGCCCCACATGATCTTGTCGAGGCCGATCCGCTCCCGCAGCGGGACCTCGTGGGGGCGCATGAAGCTCGCCCCCACGAAGCAGTTGTCCCGCCAGACCCCGCTCGGCCCCTTTCCCATGGAACCCGCCAGGCCCGCCCCGAACTTGGACTCCGCCGTGGCCGAGGCGGCGACCAGCCGGGCGTGGTAGTAGTCCAGCATGTCCAGCACGCCCGGGATCCAGCCGGAGCCCTGCTCCGTCAGGACCAGCTTGAGGCCCGGATGGCGGTGGAAGGCCCCGCCGAAGATCAGGTGCCACAGCGCGCGGTGCGAGAACCAGGTGGTCTCCACCATGAACACCGCCCGGGCGGCGGGTTCGTCGCCGAGCGGCGGGGACGCCGACCCGCCGTGGTGGTTGACCGGGACGTCCAGTTCGTCGCACACCGCCCAGATCGGGTCGTAGGCCGACGAGTACAGCTCGGGGACGGCCGAACCGGGCGGGACGCCCGGGAGGAGGATCCCGCCCGTGAGGCCCGCCGCCCTGGTGCGGCGGATCTCCCGCACCGCCGCGTCCACGTCGTTGAGCAGGATCTGCGCCACCCCGGCCCGCCGGCCCGGGGCGTCCGCACAGAAGTCGGCGAGCCAGCGGTTGTGGGCCTGCAGGCCCGCCCAGCGCCGTTCGTACTCCAGGGCCGTGGGCGGCTGGGCCATCAGGGAGGTCTTGGGGAAGAACGGCGGGATGGTGTTGGGGAAGATGACTTCCGCGACGATGCCGTCCGCTTCGAGCTCCGACAGGCGCCGGGCCGAGTTCCAGTTGCGGTCGGCGGTGTCGGCGAGGAGATCCTCGTACGGGTTGACGTACGTGGCGGCCCAGGCGTCGAACTCGTCGTGGTACCGCTTCTCCAGGTACGGCTTGTAGTCGAGCAGGTCGGCGCCCGCGTGGCAGTCCGCCGAGATGACGGTGTAGCGGTCCGGGCTCATGACGAGACCCCCAGCGACGGGAAGTCGTGGCCGGTCAGCCAGTGCCGGCCCACTTCACGGGAGCCGGCCCAGGAGGCTTCCACCGCGGCCTGGTCGGCGCTCTGTCCGAGCTCCGCCGGGGTCGGGCCGATCCGCCGGGCGAGCGGGGCCAGCGCGGCGGTGTCGAAGCCGAAGACCTCCGCCGCGGCGAGACCCAGCATCCGGCGGCTCTCGCCGACCGGGATGTCGTGGAAGGTGCTGCGCAGCCAGTTGCGGGTGTCGGGCCAGGTGCCCTCGGGGTGCGGGAAGTCCGAGCCCCACAGGATGTTGTCCACGCCGATCTCGTAGCGCTGGGCCAGCTCGCGCCGCTTGGTGTTCGTCGCGCAGATGAAGACCTGACGGTCCAGGTACTCGCTGGGCGGCCGTTTCAGCTCCGCGAACGGGGAGAGCTTCTTGCCGCCGTGCGCGCCGAGGTAGAGCCGGTCCATGAACCACAGCTGGTTCGGCAGCCACCAGCAGCCCGACTCCGCGACGCCGAACTTGAGCCCGGGGTGCCGCTCGAAGACCCCGGACCACAGCAGGAACCACAGCGGCCGGGCCGGCCACCAGGTGACCTCGGAGACGTAGATGCCGAGGTGGTCCCCGTACTCGTGGCGGGGCGCGGCCCCCGAGTGGGTGACGACCGGCATCGCGGTCTCGGCCGCAGCCGCCCAGACGGGGTCGTAGCGGCGGTCGTGGTAGGGCGCCTGGTCCACCCACATGGAAGGGATCATCAGTGCGCCGAGCCCGGACTCCTTGGCCCGGTGGATCTCCGCGACGACCTTCGCGGGTTCGCCGGTGATGGGCAGCAGGGCGACCCCGCAGTGCCGTTCGGGGTGTGCGGAGACGAACTCCGCCAGCCAGCGGTTGTGGGCCTGCGCGCCGGCCATGCCGAGCTCGGGGTCCTGGTCGCCGGAGAGGCCGAGACCGACGCCGAACGGGGCGGCGGTCTGGCTGTCGACGGCGTCCGCGTCGGGGAAGACGACTTCGCCGGCCACGCCGTCGCCGTCGAGTTCCTTGAGCCGCTGCCCCACGTCCCAGCCGCCCTTGAGGCCTTCCTCGTGGTCGTGGAACCACTTCTGGGCGAAGGCCTCGTTGCGGACCCCGAGCCGGGTGGCCTCCTCGCGGCGGGCGCCCTGCTGCCCGAGGAACTCGTCGAACCGGCGGTGGAAGCGGGAGTCGAGGTAGGGGCGGTAGCGCTCGGTGGGCAGTCCCGCGTGGCAGTCGGAGGAGATGATCAGGTACGGGTCTTCGTACGCGTTCACGGCAAGGCTCCTCTGCTCCTCAGTCGAGGATGAAGCTTTCGAGGTAGGCGGGGTTGGCGCGGTCGAGCATCGACTGCGAACGGGCGCGGATCTGCCGGTCGCTGTGCTCGCCGGCCGGGAGCATCCAGAACCGGTCCGCGCGGATGCCGTCGACCACGTGCTCGGCGACCTCCTCCACCGGCGTGAACCGGACTTCGTGGCCGGCCCGCTTCATCGCTGCCTCGTACTCGTCGAGGCTGCGGTACGGGGTCTTGCGCGGCCGCTGCTTCGCGTAGCGTTCTGGCCGGTTGCGGTGCGACTCCCACAGGCCGGTGCGCAGCATGTGCGGTCCGGGAAAGAGGACGGAGGCGCCGACGTTCGCGCGCTCCGCCTTGAGGTGGGCGTACAGCGACTCGGTCATGGTGACCACGGCGGCCTTGGTGACGGCGTACACGGAGGCGGTCGGCAGCGGGGCGATGCCGCCGTCGGCGGAGCTCGTGTTGACGACGTGGCCGGGGGCGCCGCCCGCGATCATGCGGGGGACGAAGGCCTGGATGCCGTGGAAGACGCCCCAGACGTTGACGGCGAAGGCCCATTTCCAGTCGTTGGGCTCGTGCTCCCACATCCGGCCCTCGGCGCCGGAGCCCACGCCCGCGTTGTTGCACAGGACGTGGACGGCGCCGAAGGTGTCGTAGGCGGCGTCCGCGAGGGCGGTGACCGAGTCGCGTTCGCCGACGTCGACCTGCCTGGCCAGTACCTCGGCGCCGTCGGCGGACAGCTCGGCGGCCGCCTCGCGCAGGGCGCCCTCCTCCACGTCGGCGAGTACGACCCTCAGCCCCTCGGCGGCGAAGCGGCGGGCCATGGCGAGCCCGATGCCGCCGGCCGCTCCGGTGACGACGGCGACCTGTCCTGGTTCGAGGCGCATCTCACACGCTCCCCTCGGGCGGCCCGTCGAGTACCTGGAGCGGGTCGTCGTAGCGCTGGTGGATGTAGGGGAGCAGGGAACGGGCGCTGACGCGTTCGGCGACCCGGCCCTTCTGGTCGGTGGTCTTCTCGCCGATGGTCAGTTCCACGATGCGGCGCACGGGGAGGTCGGCCACCGGGTCGTACATCGACTCGCGCAGCACCACGTCGCCGGTGAGGTGCTCCAGCCTGCGGACCTTCTCGTTACGCGTGCAGTGCACGAGCACCGGGTCGGCCTCGAAGCCGGAACCGTCGACGGCGGGGAGGAACTTGAAGTAGAAGTCGGTCTTGACGGCGGGCCCGGGCAGCGGCAGGACGGCGTCGACCGCGCCGCGCACCTCCACGAAGGCGATGCCGTGGCGGGCGAGGCGGGCGCGTACGACCAGGCCCTCGCGCTCGACGGTGACCTCCCCCAGCTTCTTCGGTTCGCCGAACACCTCGCGGCCGCCGGTCAGGGCGCGTTCGTGGGTCATCGGCATGACCAGCGGGTACCAGCCCTCGACCTCGCCGTGGCGGGCCGCGACGGCCACCGAGCCGGCCCCGAGCGGGTACCCGGGCAGGTCGACCTTGCTGATGTTGGCCCGCACCAGGGGCCGTTCGGCGGGCTTGAGCGGGGGCGGCAGGACCGCCGCGACCACATCGGGGTCGCTCTCCCAGACGGCCACCACACCGGTGGACCAGATGTCGGGGAGCTTGGCGCTCTTCTCGCGCGACGCCGTGATCTCGGCCTCGGTGCGCGCTCCGTACCGTACGCGTGCCATGTCTCGCACCACCTCTCGGTTCGGGTCTGTAACACAGTTACACCGCCGACGATGAAGGGTAAAGACCCACGACCACGGCAACTGACGGACCGACAGATTGGCGGCGCACACACATGGCGCGAAGCGCGCTGACCCGCGAGGAGGTGCTGGACGCGGCCGCGGCCCTGGTCAGACGGCACGGTCCGGCGGCCCTCACCATGCGGGGGCTCGCCGCGGAACTCGGTACGGCCGTCACCTCCATCTACTGGCACGTCGGCAACCGCGAATCGCTGCTCGACGCCCTCGTGGAGCGCACCGTGCTGGAGATGGGCGCGATCAGGCCCTCGGGCCGCACTCCGGCCGAGCGGATCGTCTCCGTGGCCCGGCTGCTGCGCCGCGAACTGCGCGAGCGGCCGCACCTGATCGCGATGGTCCACGAACGCGGGCTGACGGAGCGGATGTTCCTTCCCGCCCAGCAGGCCCTCGTGCAGGAAGTCGGAGCGGCCGGGCTGCGCGGGGCCCGGGCCGCCGACGCGGTGCGCGCCATCCAGTTCCAGATCGTCGGCTACCTGCTCGTGGAACGCAATCGCGAGCGCTCCCCCGCCCAGTCCCCCGGCGAGGGGGAGCTCTGGGGGCCGGACGCGGCGCCCGGAGACCCGGCGCTCTCCCGCGCCCTGGCCAGCCCGCCTGACCCGGAACGGCTGTTCCTGCTGTCCGTACGGGCTTTGACGCGGGCCCTGCTGGCACCGGACCCTGCCTCGCGCGGCTGACCCGCCGGCGGCCGGCCCCCGCCTCCCCACCCATCGGGGGCACGGGTGTCAGCCGGTGCCGATATCCTCTGTGACCATGCTCGACGACCGAACGACCGCAGAGACGATGTGGCCGACCGCGTACCCCCAGGGGTACGCGGTCGTCGACGTGGAGACCACCGGGCTCGCTCGCGACGACCGGATAGTCTCCGCCGCCGTCTACCGGCTCGACGCGCAGGGCAACGTGGAGGACCACTGGTACACGCTGGTCAACCCGCGCCGGGATCCCGGCCCGGTGTGGATCCACGGTCTGACCAGCGACGTGCTCCAGGACGCCCCGCTCTTCGAGGACATCGCCGAGGAGTTCTCCGGCCGTCTCGCGGACCGGGTACTGGTCGCGCACAACGCCATCTTCGACTGGCAGATGATCGCCCGTGAGTACGCCCGGGCCGCCGCGGCGGCGCCGGTCCGGCAGCGGCTGTGCACCATCGCCCTGTCGAAGGAGCTGAACCTCCCGCTGCCCAACCACAAGCTGGAGTCGCTCGCCGCGCACTTCGGCGTGGTCCAGCAGCGCGCCCACCACGCCCTCGACGACGCCCGCGTCCTGGCCGAGGCCTTCCGTCCGTCGCTGCACGCCGCCGCCCGGGACGGTGTGCGCCTGCCCCTGCTGGAATGCCGCCCGCTCACGGAGTGGTCGAACTCCCCCGCCGCGCCCCGCGTCGGCTACCAGGGTCCCTTCGGGGCGACGAGCTGGCGGCCCTCCCGCAAGCGCCCGCCGTGCCCGCACCCCAACCCGGGCCGGTTCGAGGACGGCAAGCCGCTCAAGCAGGGCATGCGGATCGCGTTCTCCGGGGACACCTCCGTGGACCGGGAACTCCTGGAGGACCGTGCCGTCGAGGCCGGCCTGCACGTCGCGACGAGCGTGTCGCGGCTCACCAGCCTCCTGGTCACCAATGACCCCGACTCGGCGACCTCGAAGACCGTGAAGGCGAAGTCCTTCGGAACGCCGGTGGTCGACGAGGCGGCCTTCACCCAGCTCCTGAGGGACGTGGCTCCGGCAGACGGGTGACCCTCGCGCGACTCGCCACGCGCCCCCTTCCCCGGGCCCCCCATCCGTCCCACCCTGTGGCGCATGGCCCGTTGCGAAGTATGCGGAAACGATTACGACCTGGCGTTCTACGTGGAGACCCAGGACGGTGCGCGGCACGTGTTCGACTCCTTCTCCTGCGCCATCCACCGGATGGCGCCCATCTGCGAGCACTGCCGCGTGCAGATCATCGGGCAGGGCGTCGAGGCGGACGGCCACTGGTACTGCGGAGCGCACTGCGCCCGCGCGGAGGGCAAGGCGGGCATCGTCGACAAGGTGGGCAGCGCGGCCGGCTCCACGGGATGACGCCACCCGGCCGCCGGGGACTTCGCGGGTGGGGGTACCGTCGTGGGCGTGTACCGCTTTGTGCTGACCCGGCAGTGGGTGTGCCTCACCCTCATCACCCTCGCCCTCATCCCCGCGATGATCAAGCTGGGGTTCTGGCAGTACCACCGCCATGAGCACCGGGTCGCGCAGAACGAGCTGATCGCGAGGAACCTGTACGGGAAGCCGGTCCCCGTGGGCGAGCTCACCTCCCCCGGCCACATCGTCCCGAGGAACGACTACTGGCGCGCGGTCTCCGCCACCGGTACCTACGACTCCGCGCACGAGGTGGTCGTGCGGATGCGGACCTCCAACGACGACAAGGTCGGCTTCCAGGTCGTGACCCCCCTGGTGCTGGACGACGGCCGGGCGGTGCTGGTCAACCGCGGATGGGTGGCGGGCGGCGAGGACTCCCGCGCGTACCCGCCGGTGCCGGCCGCGCCCGCGGGCGAGGTGACGGTCACCGGGCGGCTCAAGGCTGACGAGACCAGCGGCGACAGCGGCATCAAGGACCGCAAGGGCCTGCCGGAGCGCCAGGTGATGCTGATCAACAGCGCCCAGCAGACGGCGTACGTGGGCAAGCCCGTGCTCGGCGGCTACCTGGAGCTGACCGCGCCGGTCCCCGCGGGCGGCAGCCCGGAGCCGGTCGCCGAGCCGGACCACGACTCGATCGGCCCGCACATGGCGTACGCCGTGCAGTGGTGGCTGTTCGCGGCGGCGGTGCCGGTGGGGTGGCTGATCCTGGTGCGCCGGGAGAAGCGGGACCGCGACGAGGAGTCGGCGAAGGCCGCTTCGGAACCGGCGACCGCAGCGGCGTAGCGTGTCCGGCATGGATCTTGGACTGAAGGACCGTGTCTACATCGTCACCGGAGCCACCCGTGGCCTCGGTCTCGCCTCCGCGCGCGAACTGGCCGCCGAGGGCGCGAAGCTGGTCATCACCGGACGGGACGAGGAGCGCGCGGCCGCTGCCGCCGCCTCCCTTGGCCCTGACGCGGTGGGCATCGCGGCGGACAACTCCGACCCCGGGGCGGCTGCACGGCTCGTGGCCACGGCAGTGGAACGCTTCGGCCGGCTCGACGGCATCCTCATCAGCGTCGGCGGCCCCCCTCCGGGAACGGCGGCGGACAACACCGACGAGCAGTGGACGGCCGCCTTCGAGTCGGTCTTCCTGGGCGCGGTCCGCCTCGCCCGGGCGGCGGCGGCCGAGCTGGGCGAGGGCGGGGTCATCGGCTTCGTGCTCTCGGGTTCGGTGCACGAGCCCATCCCCGGCCTCACCATCTCCAACGGCCTGCGCCCGGGGCTGGCCGGCTTCGCGAAGTCCCTGTCGGTGGACCTCGGTCCGCGCGGCATCCGGGTGATCGGGCTGCTGCCCTCGCGGATCGACACGGACCGGGTGCGGGAGCTGGACGCCCTGTCCGGTGACGCGGCGGCCGCGCGGGCGGCGAACGAATCGCGGATCCCGCTGCGCCGCTACGGCACGGCGGAGGAGTTCGGCCGTACGGCGGCGTTCTTCCTCTCCCCGGCGGCGTCCTACCTGACGGGCGTCATGCTCCCCGTCGACGGAGGCGCCCGCCACGGCTTCTGACGCCGCGCCCGACGGCCCGGCCGACCGGCCCGGCCGTCGGGGGACCTCAGGTGACCCGGCTCGCCCGATGGGAGGTGACCGCGAGGCGGGCCTCCGTGGCCAGGGGAGTCAGGCCCGTCGAGGCGCGGGCGTGCTCCAGGACCGGGCCGGCGAGCGCGGCCAGGGTGTCCGAGGGGACCGCGTGCGGCTCCAGTTCCAGTTTCACCCTGAGGGCCGGCGCACCCCGCCGGCCCCGCAGGGCGACCCGGCACCCGGCGACCCCGTCCAGCGCGCCCACCTCCGCGGCCACCGCCGACTCCAGCGCGCGCCCCCGCAGCAGCGCGTAGGCCCCGTCCCCCGTGTCCACCGCCACCGTCGCCAGCCTCGGCCGACGCAGCTGCGCCAGCAGCCACCACAGCGCCAGCAGCACGCACAACGCCAGCCCGCCGAGCACCGCCCACCACCACCAGCCCTCGACGTGCAAGTGGGCCCGCCGGGCCCGCACCGACAGCAGCGGTGCGTGCCGCCCGGCCAGCGGCCACGACGCGGTCAGCACCGACACCCCGGCCGCCAGCAGCGCCAGCCCGATCAGGGCCAGCAGCACCCGGTTCACCACCCCGAGCATCGCGTCACCGTCACCCTTTCCGGTAGACCCGCACCCGCGCCACCGGCGGGTGCGCGAGTCCGAGTTCCTCGATGCCGACCGCGAGTACCGCCTCCAGGTCGGCCCGTACGTCGGCCAGCTCGCGGAAGTGCGAGGTGGCTCGGACCCGGACGCGGGAGCGGCCCGTCCGCACCCGGACCGACCGCACCCCGGACACCTCCATCGCCCGGTCGCGCAGCACCAGGCCGGCCGCCTTGCGACCGAGCCCGGCCCGTACCTCCGAGCCCCGCATGACCAGGATCCCGCGCATCCCCGGCGCGAAGGCGAGCAGCAGGAGCAGCGCCCCGGCCACCGCCAGGACCGCCCCGGCGATCATTACCTGCGGGTCGGCGGGGGTCTGCCGCTCCAGCTGCTGCGCCAGTTCCCGCCGCCAGCCCATGCCGGGCCGGTGCGCCCGTACCGCCGCGAGGTCGTAGAGGAACAGCCCCGCGACCGCGAGCACCGCCAGAGCGGTCAGCCCGGCCGGGATCCGCCGCACCGACCTGAACCGCCGCGCGCGCGGGCCCCTCACCGCAGCCGCCGGCCGCTGGGCCCGGGGGCGGCCGGCCCGGCCGGGAGGGGACGCAGCTGCTCGATGTCGAGGTCCACCTCCGGTACGGCCATCCCGGCGCACCGCTCGATCCGCTCGGTCACCTCACGGCGTACGGCGGCGCACTGGGCGGTGAGGTCGGAGGGGTAGCCGAGCTCCAGGCTCACCCGGACCCGGGCGATGTCGTGGTGCACGGTGACGCTCGCGTGCGGGGACGCCGGAGCGGAACCGGTCCCGGCCAGCGCCTCGCGGGCCGCCTGTGCCGCGATCTTGGCCACGACCCGGTCGGCGATCCGGGTGGCTCCCCGTTCCGCGGGCGGTACCCGCGGCGGGGTGGCCGGGGGCGTGTCGGTGCTGCTCTTGCTCATCGGCGCCTCACCTGCGCCGGCCGTCACGCGGACGGAACAGGTCGGCGATGTCGAGGTCGCCGTCGAGGAACCGGCCGACCACGAAGCCGATGGCGCCCAGAGCCGCCACCAGCAGAAAGGCTCCGAAGCCGCCGAAGTACCCGGCGAACGCCAGTGCCATGCCGGCCACCAGGCCGACGACCGCCATGCTCATGCGGGGCTCCTTCGGCTACTGGAGACGGGATTCCGGTTCTTCGTCTTCCTCGTCGGGCAGTTTGACGTCGGTGACGGCGATGTTGACCTCCACGACTTCCAGGCCGGTCATCCGCTCGACCGCCGAGATGACGTTCTCCCGGACCGCCCGGGCCACCTCGCGGATCGCCACGCCGTAGTCGACGACGATCTCCAGGTCGAGGGCGGTCTGGAGCTCGCCGACCTCGGCCTTCACCCCGCGCGAGGCGGAGGACTTGGCGCCGCCGGGTACGCGTTCGCGGACGGCGCCGAAGGTACGGGAGAGGCCGGAGCCGCTGCCCATCGCGTGGACGCCCACCACCTCCCGGGCGGCCAGTCCGGCGATCTTCTCCACCACCCCGTCGGCGATGGAGGTGCGGCCGCGGTCGGCGGCGTCCTTGGCAGAGCTCCCTGGCACGAATTCGGTCATCGCGTGTCCCTTCGAGCGTGCGGACTCACGACCACCGTAAGCGCGGAACCCCTCCGCCGCCCCGGGGACGTGGTAGCCGGGCGGATCGGAGGGGGGTCGGCGCATCAGTCGGAGAGGCCGGCCAGGTCACGCAGACGGCGGCCCTGCGCCGCGCGTTCGGCGCTGCGCTGGGCGTCGTAGGGGCGTGACGTGGCGTCGCGGAGCAGCGCCTTCGTCTCGATGACCGCGTCGCGCGGCGGGGCCAGCAGCGCCGTCGTCAGGTCCTCGACGGCAGCGTCCAGCTCGGCCACGGGAACCACGAGGTTCGCCAGGCCGACCCGTTCGGCCTCTTCGGCGTGCACGAAGCGGCCCGTCGCGCAGATCTCCAGCGCGCGGGCGTAGCCGACCAGCGAGGTCAGCGGCTGGGTCCCGGCCAGGTCGGGCACCAGGCCGAGGCTGGTCTCGCGCATGGCGAACTGCACGTCGTCCGCGACCACGCGCAGGTCGCACGCGAGCGCGAGCTGGAAGCCGGCGCCGATCGCGTGCCCCTGCACGGCGGCGACGGAGATGATGTCGTTGCGCCGCCACCAGGTGAACGCCTCCTGGTACTCGGCGATGGTGCTGTCGAGCAGTTCGTCGGAACCGCGCGCCAGATCGATGAAGGACGGCTCACCCTCGAAGCCCTCGGGCGTGAACGCCTGGCGGTCGAGCCCGGCGGAGAAGGACTTGCCTTCGCCGCGCAGCACGACGACCCGGACGCTGCCCGGCAACGACCGTCCGGCCTCCGCCAAAGCCCGCCAGAGCGCGGGGGACTGAGCGTTTCGCTTGGCCGGATTGGTCAGTGTCACCGTGGCGACCGTGTCGTCCACGGTGAGCCGTACGCCGTCCTTGTCGAGCAGAGCCATCTCGGTGCCTCCGGTGTGCAGCGGCCGGCAATCCCGGCCTAAGTGACTGCACAGTAACCACCCGGTCGACCGCACGGCCGACCGGGGGCCACCGAAGAACCGTCCGTGACGGCCGGGGTCAGGCTGCGGCCGCCTTCTTGCCGCGCGTCGCGCCGCCGCGACCGCGCAGCACGACTCCGGACTCGCTGAGCATCCGGTGGACGAATCCGTAGGACCGGCCGGTCTCCTCGGCCAGCGCCCGGATACTCGCACCGGAGTCGTACTTCTTCTTCAGGTCTGCCGCGAGCTTGTCGCGCGCGGCGCCGGTTACCCGGCTGCCCTTCTTCAGAGTCTCGGCCACCCGTGCCTCCTCATGGGAAGTGCGCTCTGGACTTCTCATGATCACCCCTCCCCGCGATCCTGGCCACCCATTCGGCAAGGTCGGCATGACGGCATTTCCCGAGGAGTGGACGCACAGGCAGAGCGGAATCCCTCCTTCCGCCGCATGACCTCCGTCACACTTCGCCGGCTGCGCAAGGAATCACCAGGTCAGGGCCAGGCACCGGAAAACGGACAGGCCCCGGTCGCGTACCCGTGCGGGTACGGCCGGGGCCGTCGCGGCGGTGCGACGGTATGAGACCGCCTCACTCAGATGATGGATCACGCGTGGGCCGAATGATCCATAAGGAACTGGATCAACGTCAACGAGGACCCCGGCGAGGGGCCGCCGGGCGCCCTCGCGCGAACTACGCGAGCGCCACGAGGTCCCGGTAGTCCGGGCCCCACAGGTCCTCCACGCCGTCCGGCAGCAGGATGATCCGCTCCGGCTCCAGCGCCTCCACCGCGCCCTCGTCGTGCGTCACGAGGATGACCGCGCCCTTGTACGTGCGCAGCGCGCCGAGGATCTCCTCGCGGCTGGCCGGGTCGAGGTTGTTGGTGGGCTCGTCGAGCAGCAGGACGTTCGCGGAGGAGACGACCAGGGTGGCCAGGGCCAGACGGGTCTTCTCGCCGCCGGAGAGCACTCCCGCCGGCTTGTCCACGTCGTCGCCGGAGAACAGGAACGATCCGAGCGTCTTGCGGACGGCGACCAGGTCCAGGTCGGGCGCGGAGGAGCGCATGTTCTCCAGGACCGTGCGCTCCGGGTCGAGCGTCTCGTGCTCCTGGGCGTAGTACCCGAGCTTGAGGCCGTGCCCGGGGGTCACGGTGCCGGTGTCCGGCTTCTCGGTGCCCGACAGCAGGCGCAGCAGCGTCGTCTTGCCGGCGCCGTTGAGACCGAGGATCACGACGCGCGAGCCCTTGTCGATGGCCAGGTCGACGTCGGTGAAGATCTCCAGCGAGCCGTAGGACTTCGACAGGCCCTCCGCGGTCAGCGGGGTCTTGCCGCAGGGCGCCGGGTCCGGGAAGCGCAGCTTGGCGACCTTGTCCGAGACCCGGACGGCCTCCAGGCCCGACAGCAGCCGCTCGGCCCGCTTGGCCATGTTCTGGGCGGCGACGGTCTTGGTCGCCTTGGCGCGCATCTTGTCGGCCTGCGAGTTGAGGGCCGCGGCCTTCTTCTCGGCGTTCTGGCGCTCGCGCTTGCGGCGCTTCTCGTCGGCCTCGCGCTGCTGCTGGTAGAGCTTCCAGCCCATGTTGTAGACGTCGATCTGCGCGCGGTTGGCGTCCAGGTAGAACACCTTGTTGACGACGGTCTCGACCAGGTCGACATCGTGGGAGATCACGATGAATCCGCCGCGGTAGTTCTTGAGGTAGTCGCGCAGCCAGACGATCGAGTCGGCGTCGAGGTGGTTGGTGGGCTCGTCGAGGAGCAGGGTGTCGGCGTCCGAGAAGAGGATGCGGGCGAGCTCGACGCGGCGGCGCTGACCACCGGAGAGGGTGTGCAGCGGCTGGCCGAGCACCCGGTCGGGCAGGCCGAGGGCGGCCGAGATGGTGGCGGCCTCCGCCTCGGCGGCGTACCCGCCCTTGGTCAGGAACTCGGTCTCCTGGCGCTCGTACTGCTTCATCGCCTTGTCGCGGGTACCGCCGGAGCCGGTGGCGATGCGCTCCTCGTTCATGCGCATCTTCTTGATCAGTACGTCGAGGCCGCGCGCGGAGAGGATCCGGTCGCGGGCGAGTACGTCGAGGTCGCCGGTGCGCGGGTCCTGCGGCAGGTAGCCGACCTCGCCCGAGCGGGCGATGGAGCCGGCGGCGGGCTGGCCCTCGCCCGCGAGGCACTTGGTGAGGGTGGTCTTGCCCGCTCCGTTGCGGCCGACCAGGCCGATGCGGTCGCCCTTGGCGACACGGAAGGAAGCGGACTCGATGAGGACGCGGGCGCCGGCGCGCAGCTCGATGCCGGTGGCGGTGATCACGGAAATACTCCAGGGCGGTGGGGACGGCGGAAGGGGGGCAGGGACGCGCGAAGCTTCTACGCCGCTAATCCGCGAGGAGATTTGCCATGAGGACATTCTACCGGGGGCGCGCAACCACTTTTCGGGGCGCCCGGCCACCTGCGCACCCCCTCGCCGGGTCCTCCGTTCGGCGCACGGATCCTCCGCGCGAGCCGGGGCACGTATCAGTGAGGACTCAGTGAGGACGTGGCGGCCGCCGCAGGGGCGGACCCGTGGAAGCGAGGGCGGTGCGGCATGCAGTTCGACGACGACGCCAATCTGGACACGTCGGAGGTCTCGGACCAGCGCGGCAGCCGCGTCCCCGGCGGCAGGGCCACGATCGGCGGCGGCCTCGTCGGTGTGATCGCCCTGGTCCTGGGGCTGCTGCTGGGAGTGGGGCCCGATCAGCTGGGCCTGTCGGGCGGGAGCCCGCAGCCGGTTACCAGCCCGTCTTCCGCCGCCCAGGTGCAGCAGACCTGCCGGACCGGCCACGACGCCAACACCCGCGAGGACTGCCGGCTCGTCGCCGTGACGAACAGCACGCAGGACTACTGGCGCCAGGAGTTCCAGCGGCGGGGCGCACGGTACGTCCCGGCCTCGACGGTCTTCTTCACCGGCCAGGTGGACACCGCCTGCGGCGCGGCCACCTCGGCGGTCGGCCCGTTCTACTGCCCCGTCGACCGGAAGGTCTACCTCGACCTGGGCTTCTTCCAGGAACTGCGGACGAAGTTCGGCGCGACCGGCGGCCCCTTCGCCCAGGCGTACGTCGTGGCCCACGAGTACGGGCACCACGTCCAGAACCTGACGGGCACGCTGGGCAAGTCGCAGGACGGGCGGCCGGGGGCGAACAGCAACTCGGTCAAGGTGGAGCTCCAGGCCGACTGCTACGCCGGGGTGTGGGCCCACAACGCGACCCGGACCCCGGACGAGTCCACCGGGCGTCCGCTGATCACCGGCCTGACCCAGCAGGACATCGACGACGCCCTGAACGCGGCGGCCACCGTCGGCGACGACCGGATCCAGGAGAAGTTCCAGGGGCGGGTCACCCCGGAGTCCTGGACGCACGGCTCGGCGCAGCAGCGCCAGCAGTGGTTCTACCAGGGCTACCGGAGCGGTGACATGGCCCAGTGCGACACCTTCCGCTGACCGTCGGCGGGGCCTGCCATGCTGGGGCCGCGGGTCGAGGTGGCCGCCCCGCCGGTCACCTGGGCGCCGATCCGCACACGCGCACCGCACGAGAGGGAGTGATCGTCATGGCAGGTTTTCCGTCCATCGTTCCGACGCTGCTCTACCGCGACGCCAAGGCCGCGATCCGGCAGCTGACGGAGGCCTTCGGGTTCACGCAGGTCGCCGTCTACGAGGGTGAGGACGGCACCGTGATGCATGCGGAGCTGTCGTACGGCAACGGTGCGGTGATGCTCGGCAGCAAGGGCCGCGGCGGGCTCTTCGACAAGGCCATGGCGGACGGCGGCCCCGTCGGGGTCTACGTCGTGGTGGACGACGTGGACGCCCACCACCGACGGGCCGCGGAGCACGGCACGGAGATCGTGATGGAGCCGACCGACCAGGACTACGGCTCGCGGGACTACATGGCCCGCGACGCCGAGGGCAACATCTGGAGCTTCGGGACGTACGCGCCGCAGGTCTGACCCCGGCGGCGGGTACGCCCGTACGGCCCGTACGCGGGCAGGCCCCACGGTGCTACGCGCCGCCGGTGTGGACCTGGAAGGCGGCCCGGCGGACCGCCTTGGCCAGGGCCGGGTCGGGGTGGGCGGCGGCCAGGGCGACCAGGACCTGCACCGTCCGCGGGTGGCCGACCGCCCGGACCTCGTCCAGCAGCCTGGGCACCGTGGTGCGCACGGCCGAGTCGAGGTGGCGGGCCAGGAGTTCGGCCTCGCCGTGGTCCGCGATGGCCGCGGCGGTGTCCACCCACAGCCAGGTGGACTCCTCGGGGGTGAGGACGTGCTGCGCCTCGTCGGGGTCCACCCCGTCGTGCTCGGCGAGCCAGAGCAGGGCGTAGGGCCGCAGCGCCGGATCGCGGACGGCGCCGCGTACGTCGGGTTCGGCGGGGGCGCCGACCACGCGGAGCGCCTCGAAGGCGAGGCCGCGCAGCAGCGCGTCCTCGCCGCGGGCGGCCTGGAGCAGTTCGCTGACGGCGTGTCCGACGGGCCGGGCGGCGAGCCAGGCCTGGTACTCGGCCCGCGCCGGGCCCGGGGTGAGCCGGGCGCAGCCGTGCAGCATGGCGGCGGCGGACTGCTCGATGTTCCCGGCCGGGCTCTGCGCGGCCACGCAGATCTGCTCCAGCTTGACCCAGACGGCCCAGCTCCCGAGCGGGGTGAGGGCGGCCTGCGCGGGGCCGAGGGTGACGGCGTCGACCGCGGCGAGCCCGCCGAGCGCCCAGCGCAGCAGCCGGGCGAGGGGGACGGGGGCCGCGGGGGCGTTCTCCTGCGCCGAGGGGGTCGCCTGGGCGGTGACCGCCACCACCGGGCCGTCGTGCGCGCCGGGGTCCGTGGCGGCGGCGTCCGTGGCGGCGCCCTCGTACGGGACCTCGCACCGTTCGTCGCGCAGTTCGGTCACCCGCTGGCCGAGCAGGTCCAGCAGGTCCGGGACGGTCACCGGGCCGGCGGACAGCTGGAGCAGGGACAGGAGTTGGGGCATGGCCTCGACGACCTCGGCCACCGCCGCGGGGGCGATGTCGGCGGGGGCCGGGTGGACGAGCGACCAGGCGTCGAAGAGGGCGACCCAGCCGCGCAGCACGGCCGTGTCGTCGCGGTCCCAGGCACGCAGGCGCCAGCCGGGTCGGGCATGGCCTCCGTGCACCTCGACCAGGCCGGAGAGGCGGGCCCGGTCCCAGCCGACCCGGATCTGGCCGTGTGTCAGGCGCAGGTCTTCCGCGGCGCGTTCGACGTCGGCAGCGGGCAGCGCGCCCGCCGGGGCGGGCCTGCCCCCGTCTCCGGCTCCGAGGTGCCGCTCGGCCCAGCGGGCCAGCCGTACCGCGTCGGCGAGTGAGGCCCGGGCCCGGTTCGCCAGGTCGGCCGTCGCGGGGGTACCCGCCGGGGGCCGGGGGGCGGTTCGCGTCCGCCGGTCGGTCACCGCCTTGCGGGCCGCGGCGACGGAGCGCGGGGAGACGAGTCGGAGTCTGGAGTCGCGAGCCAACTGCTCATCAGGCTTTCGGGACGTCACGGAAGCAGTCTCGCCCGTCACTGGCCGAAAGCCCAAACGGAATGGGTCGTTGCTGCGGGTGACGGGGCACACATACCGGGACAAGACGGCCACTGCATCCCGTCCGCCACAGGGCTTTCACATAAGAGGGGTCAAAAAGCGGCGCAGGGTCTCCTCGTACACCTCGGGGCCGGCGTTCCACATCGCCCCGTGCGGGGCGTCCCTGACGGCCTTCAAGGTGACGAGGTCGGGGCGGGCCGCGGCGAGCCGGCGGGAGGGCTCCCAGGGGGCGAGCGTGTCGTCGGGCCCGTGGAAGATCAGTACGGGCATCCGCAGCCGGCCGGGATCCGAGCCCGGGGGGCGCCGGTCGACGCGCAGGCCCGCGCGGCCCTCCGCGGCCCGCAGCACGAACGGCATCAGCGGCGCCGGGGTGCGCCGGGCCGCGGCCAGGGCGCGCAGGGTGGCGTGCCAGTCGAGGACCGGGGAGTCCAGGACCAGCCCGGAGATCCGGTCGGCCAGCGCCGAGCGCTCGGCGGCGTACAGGGCCATGGTGGCGCCCGTGGACCAGCCGTGCAGGACGACGCGGCGGGCGCCGTAGCGCAGGGCGTAGCGGATGGCGGCGTCGACGTCGCGCCACTCCGACTCGCCGAGGTGGCCGACGCCGTCGGGCGGGCGGGGGGCGCCCAGGTCGCCGCGGTAGGCGAGGTCGAGGACGGGCAGCCCGTAGCCGTGGAGGAACGGCATGACGACCATCGGGTGCTCGCGCGTGCCGCCGAGCCCGTGCACGGTGATGACCCAGGTGTCGCGGGCGGCCGGGACGAACCAGGCGGGCAGCGGGCCGAGCTCGCCGGGGACGTCCACGTCGGCGTGGTCGAGCCCGAGGGCCGTGCGCGGGTTGCCGACGTGGACCCGGGGGGTGAGGGCGACCCGGGTGCCGGGGTCGAGGCTGCCGTGGGTGACGGCGAGGAGGCGGCGTACGACGGTGTCGGGGCCGTGCGGGACGCCGGTGAGGACGGGGCCGACCACGGCGTGCACACCGGGGGCGTCCAGGCCGTAGCGGCCGGGGCGCAGGGAGGCCAGGGAGCGGGTCAGCGCGATCCGGCCGGCCGCGGTGGAGTGGACGGTGAGCCGGGGTGAGCCGGGCAGGGGGCGGCCCGGCTCGGGCCGCAGGGCCGCGTCGGCGGCATACCGGCCGGCCGCGACGACGGCCACTGCGGCACCGATCAGGGTCGTGGTGACGGCCGCTGCCGTCGCTGTGGCGGTACGCACCGCTCCAGTGTCGCGGCGCGAGGCCGCGCGGGCCACTGGAGGAGATCGTTCCGCAGCCGCGGGGTAACGGCCGGTAACGGTTCCGCTTGGCCGGAGCGGAACGTGATCTGGGTCTCGTCGCACGGCGGGCGCCAGGCCGGCGAGCCGGCCGAAATCCCTTCGAAGGGGAGGCGTTCACCTGCCTTGACGTGCCCTTATCGCGAGATCTGCGGCCGAATCGGGAGGAAGCCCCCGATCGGGCCCCGACGCGGGACACCGGCCCACCCCCCTCAGTTCATCTTCCGTTCACTCAGGTTGCCTACGGTCGCCGAACCACTGACGCCAAACAGAAGCCTGGGTAAATGGAGCACATAACGCTTCTCCTCGGGATCGTGATCATCACCGCTCTCGTGTTCGACTTCACGAACGGTTTCCACGACACAGCCAACGCGATGGCAACCACCATCTCGACCGGCGCTCTCAAGCCCAAGACGGCGGTGGCCATGTCCGCCGTGCTCAACCTCGTCGGGGCGTTCATGTCCGTGGAGGTCGCCAAGACGATCTCCAAGGGCCTGGTCAACGAGGAGGGCATCCAGCCAGAGGTGATCTTCGCCGCCCTGGTCGGCGCGATCCTCTGGAACCTCGTCACCTGGCTGGTCGGGCTTCCCTCCAGCTCCTCCCACGCCCTGATGGGCGGCCTGATCGGCGCCGCGGTCGCCTCGGCCGGCCTCGGCGCGGTCAACGGCAGCGTTGTCGTCACCAAGGTGCTCATCCCCGCGGTCGCCGCTCCCATCGTGGCCGGTGTGGCCGCCATGCTGGCCGCGAGGCTCACGTACAAGCTCGGCGGCAAGGTCGGCGGAAAGACCTCCACCAAGGGCTACCGCGCCGGTCAGATCGCCTCGGCCGGTCTCGTCTCCCTCGCGCACGGCACCAACGACGCGCAGAAGACGATGGGCATCATCACCCTCGCGCTCGTCGCGGGGGGCGCCCTGGAGTCCGGCGCGAACCCGCCGGTCTGGGTCATCGTCTCGGCCGGCATGGCCATCGCCACGGGCACCTACCTGGGCGGCTGGCGCATCATCCGCACCATGGGCAGCGGCCTGACCGACCTCCAGCCGCAGCAGGGCTTCGCCGCCCAGACCTCGGCCGCGAGCGTCATCCTGGCCTCCTCCAGCCTCGGCTTCTCCCTCTCCACCACCCACGCCTGCTCCGGCGCGGTCATGGGCGCGGGTCTGGGCCGCAAGGGCGGTGTGGTCCGCTGGTCCACCGCCACCCGGATGTTCATCGCCTGGGGCCTGACCCTGCCGGCGGCAGCCCTGGTCGGCGCCGGTGCGGAGATGGTCATGCGGACCGGCAACATCGGCGTCGCCGCCGTCGTGGTCTTCCTGGTCGCCTCCTGCGCCGCGATCTGGTTCATCTCGCGCCGCCAGGTCGTCGACCACCACAACGTCACGGAGCCGGCCCCGGCCGCCGCCGAGGCGCCCGGTGTCGTCACCACGGCCATGGCCGCCGTCACCGTCCCGCCGATCGCCGCCGCCGGTACCACGGCCGCGGTGACGGACGAGGACCTCAAGGCCACCATTCCGGCGGCCGCCCCGGCACCCGCGGCCCCGGCCGCCGCGGTCTGACCCCGAGAACGACAGAGGAATCAGCGGTATGAAGATCGACTGGGCAGCACTCGGCTCCGTCTTCGGGGTCAGCCTCTCCGCCACCGTCGCCCTCGTGGCCCTCTTCACCCTGGGCCTGGTGGGTCTGTCCAAGCACGAGACCGCCACCGAGCAGGGCGGGACCGCGACCGTGGCCCGCGGCGGCGCCTACGCGTGTTTCGCGCTGTGCGGCCTCGCCGTGGTCTACGCGATCTACCTGATCGTCAGCTGACGCGACGGCCGGCGCCTCGACCGGCGCGACGGCTGACGCGTTGACCGGCGCGACGACCACCGAAAGCTCCCCGCGGGTTCCCGTGGGGAGCTTTCGCGTACCCGCGCCCCGGCCGCCCCACCCCTCGCCGCAGGTCAACGGCAAGTTGACGGGCGTTCGGGGTGCGTGGTGGACTGCCCGAGCCAATACGGCGGCATGGAGAGGAAGTCCGGTGCGAATCCGGCGCGGTCCCGCCACTGTCACCGGGAAGCGCACGCGGTCCGTGCGCCCCGGGAGCCAGGAACTCTCGCCGCCGGACACGTCGAACCAGGGCGCGGACCCTGAGCGAGGACATACCTGCCACCATGCGTGCCGACCGCGTATTCGCGTACGGTGCCGCGGCGGGCCTGATCGGCGACCGGATCCTCGGGGATCCGCGCCGCGGGCACCCCGTGGCCGCCTTCGGAAGAGCCGCCGCAACCCTCGAACGCGCCCTGTGGCGAGACGACCGGGGACGGGGCGTGGTCCACGCCCTGGTGTGCGCGGGGGGCGCGGCCGCCGTCGGCGCGCTCGGCGCCCGCGCCGTGCGCTCCCGGCCCGCTGCCGCCCGTATCGCCCTGACCGCAGCCGCCACCTGGGCCGTCGTCGGCGGCACCTCGCTCGGCCGGGAGGCCCGCGCCATCGGCGGTGCGCTCGCCGCGGGGGACGCCGAGGTGGCCCGGGAGCGGCTGCCGCACCTGTGCGGGCGCGACCCGCAGGCCCTGGACGAACAGCAGCTGGCCCGCGCCGTCGTGGAGTCGGTCGCCGAGAACACCTCCGACGCAGTGGTCGGGGCGCTGGTGTGGGGCGCCCTCGCGGGCGTGCCCGGGCTGCTGGCGTTCCGCGCCGTCAACACCCTGGACGCGATGGTGGGCCACAAGTCCCCGCGCTACCTGCGCTACGGCTGGGCCTCCGCCCGGCTCGACGACGTGGCGGGCTGGCCCGGGGCCCGGCTGACCGCGCTGGCCGCCGTACTGGCCGGGCCCGACCGGCGGGGAGCCCTGCGGGCCTGGCGCGCCGACGCCGCCGCGCACCCGAGCCCCAACGCCGGTCCGGTGGAGGCCTCGTTCGCGGGGGCGCTGGGCGTACGGCTGGGCGGGACGCTGGCGTACGGCGGGCGGGTCGAGCACCGGGCCGTACTGAACGGCGCCGCGGGGCGGCCGGTCGAAGTGGCGGACATCGAGCGGGCGGTACGGCTGTCGCGTCGGGTGACGTGGGTGGCGCTGGGGGCGTGCGTGGCACTGCGGTGTGCGGTGACGCGGGGGCCGGTTGCACGGTGGTCGAGGAAGGGGCGGGCATGAGCAACGGCGCGAAGCGGGGCGGCGGTCTGCTGGTCGCGGGCACCACGTCGGACGCGGGCAAGAGCGTGGTCACGGCGGGCATCTGCCGCTGGCTGTCGCGCCAAGGCGTGAAGGTGGCGCCGTTCAAGGCGCAGAACATGTCCCTGAACTCCTTCGTCACGCGGGAGGGCGCCGAGATCGGCCGGGCGCAGGCGATGCAGGCGCAGGCCGCCCGCGTGGAGCCGACGGCGCTCATGAACCCGGTGCTGCTCAAGCCCGGCAGTGACCGCAGCAGCCAGGTGGTGCTGCTGGGCAAGCCGGTGGGTGAGATGAGCGCGCGCGGCTACCACGGAGGCAGGCAGGAGCAGCTCCTCGGGGTCGTCACGGACTGTCTGGAGGAGCTGCGGGGCACGTATGACGCCGTGATCTGCGAGGGGGCGGGCAGTCCGGCCGAGATCAACCTGCGCCGGACCGACATCGTGAACATGGGCATCGCGCGGGCCGCGCGGTTCCCGGTGGTGGTGGTCGGGGACATCGACCGGGGCGGCGTGTTCGCCTCGTTCTTCGGGACGACGGCGCTGCTGTCGCCCGAGGACCAGTCGCTGATCGCCGGTTACCTGGTGAACAAGTTCCGCGGCGACGTCTCGCTGCTGGAGCCGGGCATGGAGATGCTGCGCGGGCTGACGGGGCGGGCCACGTACGGCGTGCTGCCCTACCGGCACGGGCTGGGCATCGACGAGGAGGACGGCCTGAGGGTCTCGCTGCGGGGCGCGGTGCGGGAGTCCGTGGTCGCCCCTCCGGTCGGCGAGGACGTGCTGCGGGTCGCGGTGTGCGCGGTGCCGCTGATGTCGAACTTCACCGATGTGGACGCGCTGGCGGCGGAGCCCGGGGTCGTGGTGCGGTTCGTGGACCGGCCCGAGGAACTGACCGACGCCGACCTGGTGGTGGTGCCGGGGACGCGGGGCACGGTGAAGGCGCTGGCGTGGCTGCGTGAGCGCGGTCTGGCCGACGCGCTGGCCGCGCGGGCGGCGGCGGGCCGGCCGGTGCTGGGCATCTGCGGTGGGTTCCAGGTGCTGGGCGAGCGGATCGAGGACGAGGTGGAGTCCCGGGCGGGCACCGTCGACGGCCTGGGGCTGCTGCCGGTGCGCGTCCGCTTCGAGCGGGAGAAGACCCTGGCGCGGCCGGTGGGTTCGGCGCTGGGAGAGGCGGTGGAGGGGTACGAGATCCACCACGGGGTGGCCGAGGTGCTGGGCGGGACGCCCTTCCTGGACGGCTGCCGGGTCGGCGAGGTCTGGGGGACGCACTGGCACGGCTCGCTGGAGTCGGACGGTTTCCGCCGGGCGTTCCTGCGGGAGGTGGCGGCTGCCGCGGGGCGCCGGTTCGTTCCGGCGGCGGACACGTCGTTCGGGGAGCTGCGGGAGCGGCAGCTGGATCTGCTGGGGGACCTGATCGAGGAGCACGCGGACACCGCTGCGCTGCTGGGGCTGATCGAGGGCGGCGCGCCGACGGGCCTGCCCTTCCTGCCCCCGGGCGCCCCGTGAGGCCCCCGGCCCTGCGGGCGGCCTTCCCCTGCCCGCCCTTCCTCCGTTCCCCGGGCTCCGCCCGGACCCGGTCCCCGATCGCCGTACAGGCTGGACGGCCCGGCGCCACGGCGCCGCTGCCGGGGGTCGGCCCCCGGACCCCCGCGCCTCAAACGCCGGCGGGGCTGGAAGGGCGCTCTGCGCCGTCCAGCCCGGGGACACCCCGGGACGCTGGCGGGGTCTGGGGCGGAGTCCCAGGGGACGGTGGAAGGGCGGCCAGGGGACGGCCCCGCGCAGCGGCACCCCACAGCACACCCGCACCCCCCACCCGGCCCGCGCCGGCGCCGGCGCCCCCCGGCGAACCCGCACATCCGACCCGGCGACCCGGCCCAGAGGTTCCTGACCGGTCCGCGCATCGAGCCCGACGACCCGCGGAAGCGGCCCCCGGCGAACCCGCGCATCCGACCCGACGGCCCGGCCCAGCGGCTTCTGACGGGCCCGCACATCAGGTCCGGCGACCCGCGCCGGCGGCCCCAGGCGGACCCGCGCGCCACACCCAACGGCCCACGCCGGCAACCCCCGGCCGACCCGCACATCCAACCCGGCGACCCGGCCCAGCGGCTCCTGACGGGCCCGCACATCAGGCCCGGCGGCCCGCGGAAGCTGCTCCCGGGGGACTCGCGCACCACGCCCGGCGGCTTGCGGAAGCGACCCCCGGCACACCCGCACATCCGACCCGGCGACCCGGCCCAGCCGCTTCGGACGGGCCCGCACATCAGGCCCGGCGACCCACGACAGTGACCCCCGGCGGGCCCGCGCACCACACCCGGCGACCCGCGGAAGTGACCCCCGGCGGATGCGCACATCAGGCCCGGCGGCCCGCGGAAGCTGCTCCCGGGGGACTCGCGCACCGCCGCACCCGGCAGCCGGTAGCGGCGACCCCCGGCGGACGACCCGCGGAAGCGACCCGGCGGGCCGTCGCGGAGACCGACGACGGACCCGCGCAGCGGACCCGGCCCGCGGAAGCGGACCCCGGCCGCCCCGCGCACCGCAGCCGGCGGCCCGGCGCGGCGGCTCCCGGCGGGACCGCGCAGCGGACCCGGAGCGTGGGGGCCGGCCGGGCTCCGACCGAGGCCGGGAACCGCCCGCGCACGCGAACCCGTACCCGCACAAGGAAAGGCACCGCATGAGCACCCCCTACCCGTTCACCGCAGTGGTCGGCCAGAGCGACCTGCGCCTCGCGCTCCTGCTCAACGCCGTGAGCCCCGCGGTCGGCGGTGTGCTCGTGCGCGGTGAGAAGGGCACCGCCAAGTCCACCGCCGTCCGCGCGCTGTCAGCGCTGCTGCCGCAGGTGGACGTCGTACCCGGATGCCGCTTCTCGTGCGCACCGGGCGCCCCCGATCCCGCCTGCCCCGACGGCCCCCACGAGCCCGGCCCCGGCACCGCCCGGCCCGCGCGGATGGTGGAGCTGCCCGTCGGCGCCTCCGAGGACCGCCTCGTCGGCGCCCTCGACATCGAACGGGCCCTCGCCGAGGGCGTGAAGGCCTTCGAGCCGGGCCTGCTCGCCGACGCCCACCGCGGCATCCTCTACGTCGACGAGGTCAACCTCCTCCACGACCACCTCATCGACCTGCTCCTGGACGCCGCCGCGATGGGCGCCTCCTACGTCGAGCGCGAGGGCGTCTCCGTCCGCCACGCGGCCCGCTTCCTCCTCGTCGGCACGATGAACCCCGAGGAGGGCGAGCTCCGCCCCCAGCTCCTGGACCGGTTCGGGCTCACCGTCGAGGTCGCGGCCTCGCGCGAGCCCGCCCAGCGCGTCGAGGTGGTGCGCCGCAGGCTGGCGTACGAGGACGACCCCGCGGGTTTCGCGAGCCGCTGGGCCGACGACGAGCGGGAGATCCGGGCCCGGGTGGTGGCCGCGCGGGCGCTGCTGCCGAAGGTGGTGCTCGGCGACACCTCGCTGCTCCGGATCGCCGCCACCTGCGCCGGCTTCGAGGTCGACGGCATGCGGGCCGACATCGTGATGGCCCGCACCGCGACGGCCCTGGCCGCCTGGGCCGGGCGGACCGAGGTGCGCAAGGAGGACGTGCGGCAGGCCGCGCTGCTGGCGCTCCCCCACCGGCGCCGCCGCAACCCGTTCGACGCTCCCGGCCTGGACGAGGACCAGCTGGACCGGATCCTGGACGGGTTCCCCGACGACGAGCCGGAGCCCGACCCGGAGCCGGAACCGGAGC
Organism: Streptomyces cirratus; assembly: GCF_014650775.1. GTDB lineage: Bacteria > Actinomycetota > Actinomycetes > Streptomycetales > Streptomycetaceae > Streptomyces > Streptomyces cirratus. Next base: position 63,014 of record NZ_BMVP01000001.1, read on the forward strand.
CGGGTGGCCCGGACGACAACGGCGACGGCCCCGACGGCGGCGGGCAGCGGCCCCCGCAGGACGGCGGCCCCGACCAGCCGTCCGAAGCACCCCCGGCGGAGCCCGGGCAGGAGCCCCGGCCCGACACCGGCTCCCCGGCCCAGGACCCGGAGCCGGCCCGGGCGGACGCCCCCGCGGACTCCCCCGCCGCCGGCGCGCCCGAACAGGCGCCCGTACGGGCCGCCGAGCCCTTCCGGACCAAGGTGCTGAGCGTGCCCGGCCTCGGCGAGGGCGCGGCCGGCCGCCGCTCCCGCGCCCGGACCGCCCACGGCCGCACCACCGGCTCCCAGCGCCCCCGCGGCCAGCTGACGAAGCTGCACCTGGCCGCGACCGTCCAGGCCGCCGCGCCGCACCAGAAGGCGCGCGGGCGCAACGGGCGCGGGCTGGTCGTGCGCAAGGACGACCTGCGACAGGCGACCCGCGAGGGCCGTGAGGGCAACCTCGTCCTGTTCCTCGTGGACGCCTCGGGGTCGATGGCCGCCCGGCAGCGCATGAGCGCGGTCAAGGGCGCCGTGCTGTCGCTGCTCCTCGACGCCTACCAGCGCCGCGACAAGGTCGGTCTGATCACCTTCCGCGGCCGGGGCGCCGAGCTGGCGCTGCCCCCGACCTCCTCGGTGGACGCGGCGGCGGCCCGGCTGGAGCAGTTGCCGACCGGTGGGCGGACCCCGCTGGCGGCCGGGCTGCTCAAAGCCCATGAGGTGCTGCGGATCGAGCGGTTGCGCGACCCCTCGCGCCGGCCGCTGCTCGTGGTCGTCACCGACGGGCGGGCCACGTCGGCCGGCGAGCTCGGCGGGGACCCGCGCGAGCTCTCGGGCCGCAGTGCGCGGATGCTGGCCGCGCAGGGGCTGACCTCGGTGGTCGTGGACTGTGAGACGGGTCCGGTCCGGCTCGGGCTGGCCGGGGCGCTGGCCGCCGACCTCGGTGGGCCGGCCGTCACGCTCGACGGGCTGCGGGCCGACTCGCTGGCCGGCCTCGTGAACAACGTACGTACCGCATCGGATACCTCCAGGAGGGCCGCTTAATGCCACAGGGACAGCCGACCGTCGTTCCGGACGACGGACTCACGACGCGTCAGCGCCGCAACCGGCCGCTGGTCTTCGTCCACACCGGCCCCGGCAAGGGCAAGTCGACCGCGGCCTTCGGGCTGGCGCTGCGCGCCTGGAACCAGGGCTGGCCGGTCGGGGTGTTCCAGTTCGTCAAGTCGGCGAAGTGGAAGGTCGGCGAGGAGAACGCGCTCAAGGTGCTCGGGGCCTCCGGCGAGGGCGGCCCCGTCGTCTGGCACAAGATGGGCGAGGGCTGGTCCTGGGTGCAGCGCGACGCGCAGCTCGACAACGAGCAGGCGGCGAAGGAGGGCTGGGAGCAGGTCAAGCGGGACCTTGCCGCCGAGACGCACCGGCTGTACGTGCTGGACGAGTTCGCGTACCCGATGCACTGGGGCTGGATCGATGTGGACGAGGTGATCGAGGTGCTGCGCGGCCGTCCCGGCACGCAGCACGTGGTCATCACGGGCCGCAACGCGCCGGAGAAGCTCGTGGAGTTCGCCGATCTGGTCACCGAGATGACCAAGGTCAAGCACCCCATGGACGCCGGCCAGAAGGGCCAGAAGGGCATCGAGTGGTGAACTCGCTCCACATGCCGCGGCTGGTGATCGCCGCGCCGTCCTCCGGGAGCGGCAAGACCACCGTGGCGACGGGCCTGATGGCGGCCTTCGCGGAACGCGGCCTCGCCGTGTCCCCGCACAAGGCCGGGCCCGACTACATCGACCCCGGCTACCACGCGCTGGCCACCGGCCGGCCGGGGCGGAACCTGGACGCCTTCATGTGCGGGACGGAGCTGGTCGCGCCGCTGTTCGCCCACGGGGCGGCGGGGTGCGACCTGGCGGTCGTCGAGGGCGTGATGGGCCTGTACGACGGGGCCGCGGGGCGCGGTGAGCTGGCGTCGACGGCGCAGGTCGCGAAGTTGCTGCGGGCGCCGGTGGTGCTGGTCGTGGACGCCTCGTCGCAGTCGCGGTCGGTGGCGGCGCTGGTGCACGGTTTCGCGTCCTTCGACCCCCAGGTGCGCCTGGGCGGGGTGATCCTCAACAAGGTCGGCTCCGACCGGCACGAGATGATGCTGAGGGAGGCACTGGAGGAGGCCGGGATGCCGGTCCTGGGCGTCCTGCGGCGGGCCCCCCAGGTGGCGGCCCCGTCGCGGCACCTGGGGCTGGTCCCGGTCGCCGAACGCCGCGCCGACGCCGTCTCCTCGGTCGCCGCCCTTGCGGCCCAGGTCCGCGCCGGCTGCGACCTGGAAGCCCTCATGTCCCTGGCCCGCACGGCCCCGCCGCTGGACTGCGAAGCCTGGTCCCCGGAGCGGTCCCTGGATCCGCGTGATCCGGCCCCGTCGGCGGTCGAGGCGCGGGACCTGGGACAGAGCCCCGGCCGACGACCGGTCATCGCGGTCGCGGGCGGCCCGGCCTTCACGTTCTCCTACGCGGAGCACGCCGAACTCCTCACCGCCGCCGGCGCGGACGTCGTCACCTTCGACCCGCTCCGGGACGAGGCCCTGCCGGACGCGACCACCGGCCTGGTGATCGGCGGTGGATTCCCCGAGGTCTACGCCCCCGAGCTGTCCGCCAACGCCCCCCTGCGCCGCGCCGTCGCCGACTTCGCCGCGGCGGGCGGCCCCGTGGCGGCCGAGTGCGCCGGCCTGCTGTACCTCGCGCGGTCCCTGGACGGGAAGCCGATGTGCGGGGTGCTCGACGCCGACGCGCGGATGTCGGAGCGGCTGACGCTGGGCTACCGCGAGGCGGTGGCGGTGTCGGACAGCGCGCTCGCCGCCACCGGGACCCGGCTGCGGGGGCACGAGTTCCACCGGACGGTGATCGAGCCCGGCGCCGGAGCGGCCCCCGCCTGGGGCTTCACGCATCCCGAACGCCGCGTCGAGGGCTTCGTCCAGGGCGCAGTACACGCCAGCTACCTGCACACGCACTGGGCGGCGCAGCCGTCCGTCGCCCGGCGGTTCGCACGAGCCGCAGCGGCCCGGCGGTGAGCTCAGTCCGCGAGGCCGACCACGAGCCAGATCCCGGCCACCCCGCCCACCGTGCACAGCAGCGTGGACAGGGCGGGGTGCCGGTGGTGCGCCTCGGGCAGGATCTCGGCGGCGGCCAGGTAGAGCAGGACGCCCGCGAAGAAGCCGAGGTACGCCCCGAGCGGTTCCTCCGGAAGGGTGAACAGCAGTGTGGAGGCGGCGCCCACGACCGGCGCGAGGGCGTCCGCGAACAGCATCGCCAGCGCCTTGCGGCGGGCGTTGCCGTAGAGGCTGGTGAGCGTGTACGTGTTGAAGCCGTCGGCGAAGTCGTGCGTGACGACGGCGAGGGCGACGGCCACGCCCATCCCGCCGCCGACCTGGAACGCGGCGCCCAGGGCCACCCCGTCGGCGAGGCTGTGGCCGACCATGGCGGCGGCCGCGGTGAGCCCGACCTCCGGGGCGCGGTGCACGTGGTCGCGCGTGGCCCCGTGCGCGCCGTTCGCCCCGTTCGCCCCGTTCGCCGCCCCGTGCGCGGCCTGCCGTACCGCGAGCAGGCGCTCGCCGACGTGGGCGAGCAGGAAGCCGGCGACGAACAGCAGCAGGGCGAGCGGCACGCCGAACACCTCGTCGCCCGCCGCCCGCATCGCCTCGGGGAGCAGGTCCAGGCCCACGACGCCGAGCATCAGCCCGCCGGCCAAGCCCAGCACGAGGTGGCGCCGGTCGGTGACGCGCTGCGCCGTCCATCCGCCCGCCAGGGTCATCAGGAACGCGCCCAACGCCACGATCACGGCCATGTGCCCCTGAATACCGATTGTCGGGGCCGCGCGCACTTCCCCGCGCGGGCCGGGCACGCAGACGTATGGACGAAGGCGGGCCGACAATGACCCGACAGGACGACGGAGGGAGGGCCCCGGTGGGCGAGTACGCGACCCGGCTGGTGGTCGGGGTGGGCGGACGTGCGGGTGTCTCCGTGGCGGAGGTCTGTGCGCTGGTCGAGGAGACGCTGCGGGGCGCGGGGCTGGCCACGGACGCGGTGACGGCCCTGGCCACGGTGGAGCCGAAGACGAAGGAAGCGGGCATCGCGGGGGCGGCGGAACGTTTCGGCGTGCCGTTGCTCGGCTACCCCGCGGAGAAGCTGGCCGGCATCCCGGTGCCGCACCCCTCGGACGCGGCGCGCGACGCCGCCGGCACCGCCTCGGTGGCGGAGGCCGCGGCGCTCGCGGGGGGCGGGGAACTCCTCGTGCCCAAACGCCGGTCGGTGGCGGCGACCTGCGCCGTCGCCACCGCGCAGGGGCACGACCTGCGCCATCACGGGGACGCGGAGGTGCGGGACGCGGACGGGGCGCTGGTCGACCTGGCGGTCAACGTACGGGCGCACACGCCCCCGGAGTGGCTCAAGCAGCGGATCGCCGCCTCCCTCGGGGACCTCGCCGCGTACCCGGACGGCCGGGCGGCCCGTGCGGCCGTGGCGGAGCGGCACGGGCTGCCGGCCGGGCGGGTGCTGCTGACGGCGGGGGCGGCGGAGGCGTTCGTTCTGATCGCGCGGGCGCTGGGCGCCGAACGGCCGGTGGTGGTGCATCCGCAGTTCACCGAGCCGGAGGCGGCCCTGCGGGACGCCGGCCACCAGGTCGAGCGGGTGGTGCTGCGAGCGGCGGACGGGTTCCGGCTGGACCCGGCGGCGGTGCCGGAGGAGGCCGACCTGGTGGTGGTCGGGAACCCGACCAACCCGACGTCGGTGCTCCACCCGGCGGCCACCCTGGCGGCGCTGGCCCGGCCGGGCCGGATCCTGGTGGTGGACGAGGCGTTCATGGACGCGGTCCCGGGTGAACGGGAGGCGCTGGCCGGGCGGACGGACGTGCCGGGGCTGGTGGTGCTGCGCAGCCTGACCAAGACCTGGGGGCTGGCGGGGCTGCGGATCGGGTACGTGCTGGCCGAGCCGGAGGTGATCACGAAGCTGGCGGCGGCGCAGCCGCTGTGGCCGGTGTCCACCCCGGCCCTGGTGGCGGCGCAGGCGTGCATGACGCCGCAGGCGTTGGCGGAGGCGGAGGCGGTGGCACGGCAGATCGCGGTGGACCGGGCGCATCTGCTGGCGGGGCTGGCGGAGTTCGAGGAGGTCTCGGTGTCGGGGGTGGCCGAGGGGCCGTTCGTCCTGATCCGGGTCGCCGGCGCCGAACAGGTCCGCAGCCGCCTGCGCGCGCTGGGCTTCGCGGTCCGCCGCGGGGACACCTTCCCGGGCCTGGACGCCTCCTGGCTCCGCCTGGCGGTCCGCGACCGCCCCACAACGGGCCGCCTCCTCCAGGCCCTCGACCACGCCCTCGCGCTGGCCGCGCGCTGAGCCGGCCCCGCAGCGCCCCCGCCCGGCCGGCCCGGGTCGCCTGGCGGGGCCCCCGCCCGTGGGGGAGGATTCGGGAGTAGGAGTCGTGATCACGGGGGTGGCAGGGTGAAGGCGCTCGGGAAGATAGGCGCGGGGCTCGGTGGGCTGGTGCTGGTGGGTGGGGCCGTGTGGGCCGTGCCCGTGGTGTTCGGCAAGGGCGGCGGGGGCGCGGCCGAGCAGCGGCTCGGGGCCGAGCCCGGGCGGGACGCGCCGGCCGCGAAAGGGGGCAAGCCGTTTACGCTGGTGGCGACCGGGGACCTGATCCCGTACCCCTCGATCATCCAGCGCGCGGCGGACGATGCCCAAGGCACCGGCCAGAGCCACGACTTCCGCAAGATACTGGCCGGCGTCAAGCCCATCGTCTCCGCCGCCGACCTGGCGATATGCCACCACGAGATACCGTACGGGCCGCCCGGCGGCCCCTACACCGGCTATCCCGCCTTCAAGGCTCCGCACCAGCTGGCCGACGCCCTCAAGGACGCCGGGTACGACAGCTGCTCCACCGCCTCCAACCACACCCTGGACGCCGGCTACGACGGCCTCGCCCGCACCCTCGACAACCTCGACCGCGTCGGCCTCAAGCACGTCGGCTCGGCCCGCAGGGCCGAGGAGGCCGCCACCCCCGCCGTGCTCCAGGCCGGCGGTGCGAAGGTCGCCCAGCTGGACTACACCTACGGGACGAACGGGATACCGCTCCCGGCAGGCAAGCCCTGGTCCGTCAACCTCATCGACCAGAACCGGATCATCGCCGACGCCCGGGCCGCCCGCGCGGCCGGCGCGAACGTCGTCGTCCTCAGCGTCCACTGGGGCACGGAGTGGCAGACCGCGCCGGACCAGCAGCAGAGCGACCTGGCCCAGGCGCTGACCGCCTCCCGCTCCCCCGACGGACTCCCCGACATCGATCTGATCATCGGAACGCACAACCACGTGCCGCAGCCCTACGAGAAGATCAACGGCACGTGGGTGGTCTACGGCATGGGCGACCAGGTCGCCAGCTTCTACGAGCCCGCCCAGCTGCGCGGCAACATGTCCTCGGTGCCCCGCTTCACCTTCGCGCCGAACGCCGCGCACCCGGGACGCTGGGAGGTGGTGAAGGCCGAATACCTCACGCAGTACTCGGACATGGGGCCTCCGTTCCGGGTCGTGTGCGCCTCCTGCGCCGCCGACGACGGCTCGCTGAGCGCCGCCAAGCGGAGCGAGTACGCGCGCGTCGACCAGCAGGTCACCGCCGCCGTGACGTCCCGCGGCGCGAGCACCCAGGGGCTGGAGCACGTCACCCGCTGAGCGCTACGAGGCCCTGCCGCGCCGGGTGAGGACCACGGCGCCCCCGCCGACGCCCAGCAGCAGCGCCCCGCCCGCCAGGTAGGGGGTCGCCGAACCGCCGCCCGTCTCCGCGAGTCCTGCGGGACTGGCGGGCCCCGTCTGGGCCTTGACGTCGGCGGGAGCGTTCGGGGCCGGGGCCGCCGGGGCCTCGCAGTGCGCCTCCGCCAGGACCACCTCGCCGTCGACCTGCGCCACGTTCAGGTTCAGCGGGTTCACCGCGACCTTGAGGCGCAGGGCGGCCGCGGCGGCCGTCGTGGAGGTGGTCTGCGTCCCGGACAGCTCCAGGTTCACCAGACCCACCCCGGGGACCTCGACCTTGGTGGGGCCGCCCGCCGACAGCGTGACCTTCTTGCCGAGGACGGTGACGGCCCCGAGCACGTTCGACGTGGCCACCGGCTTGCGGCCGGCCTCGCAGACCGCCTTGGAGGTGACCTTCTCGACCCGGATCAGCGAGAGCAGCGGCAGTCCGGGCACGTGCACCTCGGCGTTGGCGAGGTTGGACTCCGCCTGGGCGCGGTGGGCGTCCGCGGTCGCCTTGGCGGTGGCCACGTCCGCCCGCAGGACGCTGACCGGCTTGCCCTGTTCGGCCCCGTCCAGGGTCACCGTGAGGGCGGTCTTCTCGGCCGCTGCGGGGGCGCTGACCTCGTTCAGGGTGGCCTGGAGCGGCACGTGCACGGCTTTGCCCAGCAGGCCGACGTCGAGACCGGCGCGCAGGACGACGGCGCCGGCCTTGCCCCCGCTCGCCGGGCCGGTGCCGGAGCCGCCGGTGGCGGAGGCGGGCGACGCGGTGAGCAGGGCTACCGCCCCCGTGGCGAGCAGGGCGGCCGCGGGCATGCGGAAGGTGTTGCTGTTCAAGGTGGTGGAACCCCCGGGGAGTTGGGTGCCGTCGCGCGGCCAATGGGGGACATCGCGCACGCCGACGGCTTCGACCCCCGGATTCTTTAAGCACTGTGGGTGAACGGGGGTACGCCTGAGGTGACTTCACCCCAAAGGGTGGTTTCCGCCCGGGTGTGCGAATCATTCGCCCCAGAGGGAACGGGAGTTCCTCCTGACACGGCCCGCCTCACGCCCGGACGCCCCCGTTGACCACCACCCGCAGCGGCCGCGCCAGCGTCCGTACGTCGGCCCGGGGGTCCGAGCCGTAGACCACGAGGTCGGCCGGCGCGCCCTCGGTCAGGCCGGGCCTGCCGAGCCATGCGCGAGCCGCCCAGGCGGTGGCCGAGAGGGCGGCCGACGCCGGGATCCCGGCCTTCACCAGCTCCGCGACCTCGGCGGCGACCAGACCGTGCGGCAGGGAGCCGCCCGCGTCGGTGCCGACGTAGACCGCGACCCCCGCGTCGTAGGCGGCGCGCACGGTGTCGTAGCGGCGCTCGTGCAGCCGCCGCATGTGCGCCGACCAGGCCGGGAACTTCGCCTCGCCGCCCGCCGCCAGCTTGGGGAACGTCGCGATGTTCACCAGGGTCGGGACGATGGCGACCCCGCGCTCCGCGAAGAGCGGGATGGTGTCCTCGGTGAGCCCGGTGGCGTGCTCGATGCAGTCGATGCCCGCCTCGACCAGGTCGCGCAGCGAGTCCTCGGCGAAGCAGTGCGCGGTGACGCGGGCGCCGAGGCGGTGCGCCTCGGCGATGGCCGCCTCGACCTCCGCGCGCGGCCAGCAGGCGGTCAGGTCCCCGGCGTCGCGGTCGATCCAGTCGCCGACCAGCTTGACCCAGCCGTCGCCGCGCCGGGCCTCGCGCCCGACGTACTCGACGAGGTCGGCCGGCTCGATCTCGTGTGCGTAGTTGCGGATGTAGCGGCGGGTCCGGGCGATGTGCCGGCCCGCCCGGATGATCTTCGGGAGGTCTTCGCGGTCGTCGATCCAGCGGGTGTCCGAGGGCGATCCGGCGTCGCGGATCAGGAGGGTGCCGGCGTCGCGGTCGGTGAGCGCCTGGCGTTCGGCGGTTTCGGCGTCGACCGGGCCGTGGGCGTCGAGGCCCACGTGGCAGTGCGCGTCGACCAGGCCGGGCAGGGTCCAGCCGGTGACGGTGGTGATCTCGCGGGCGGCGCGCGGCCGCTCGTAGGAGATCCGGCCGCCGATCACCCACAGTTCGTCGCGCACGTCGTCGGGCCCGACGAGCACCCGCCCTTTGACGTGCAGCACTTCGCCCCCGGACCTGCCGTCGGCCCGGCCCGCTCCGCCCACCTCACGCGCATCGCTCATGGCGGCACCTTACGTCCGTGCTGGGTAGGCTCGGCCGGTGACCCCGGACGAAGAGAGCACCGCCGTGACCCACCCCCTGCTGGACCTCCCGCCGCTGACCGCCGCCCGTTTCGCGTCGATCGAGCGGGGGGTGGCCGAGCTGCTCGGTACCCGCGAGGACGTGGTCGTCACGCAGGGCGAGGCGCTGCTGCCGCTGGAGGCGTGCATCCGCTCGGGGGCCCGTCCCGGTTCGACCGCCCTGAACATCGTGACGGGACCGTACGGGACCACGTTCGGCAACTGGCTGCGTGACTGCGGGGCGACGGTGGTGGACCTGGCGGTGCCGTTCCACACCGCCGTCACCGGGGAGCAGGTCGCCGAGGCACTGGCCGCGCACCCCGGGACCGACTTCGTGTCACTGGTGCACGCCGAGGCCGCGACGGGCAACACCAACCCGGTCGCGGAGATCGGCGAGGCCGTACGGGCCCACGGCGCGCTGTTCATGCTGGACGCGGTGGCCTCGGTGGCGGCTGAGCCGCTGCTCCCGGACGAGTGGGGCGTGGACCTGTGCGTGATCGGCGCGCAGAAGGCGATGGGCGGTCCGGCGGGCGTCTCGGCGGTGTCGGTCTCGGAGCGCGCATGGGCCCGTTTCGCCGAGAACCCGGCCGCGCCCCGGCGCTCGTACCTGTCGCTGCTGGACTGGAAGGAGCGCTGGATCGACGCCGGCCGCACGACGCTGCTGCACGCTCCCGCGCAGCTGGAGATGCTGGCGCTGGAGGCCTGCCTGGACCGGATCGCCGCCGAGGGGCTGCCCGCGGTGGCGGGCCGGCACGCGGCGGCAGCCGCGGCGACCCGGGCGGGCGCGACGGCGCTGGGCGTGGCCCCGTACGTCCCGGTGGCCGTGGAGGCGGCGCCGGTGGCGACGACCCTGCGGGTGGCGGACGCCTCGGCGGTGGTGGCGAAGGCGCTGGCGGCGGACCCGGCGGCCCCGCTCGCGGCGGGCGGCGGGGCGCTGGCCGGAGAGATGGTCCGGGTCAACCACTACGGTCCGGCGGCCTCACCGGACGCGGTACGGGCGTCGTTGACGGCGCTGGCCTCCGCCCTGTCGGTCGACCCCGCCCCGGCGCTCGCCGCGGCGGCCGCGGCCTGGTAGGCGGCCGCCGGGTACCGGCGCCGGTCAGCCGTCGAGGACGTCCAGCAGCCGGTCGACGTCGGCTTCGGTGTTGTAGAGGTGGAACGAGGCCCGCAGGCCGCCCGCCCGGGCCGACGTGACGATGCCCGCGGCCTGTAGCTCGGGCTGGCGGTGGGCCAGGCCGGGAACGGTGACGATCGGCGTCTGCCCGGCGACCGGTTCGTGACCCAGGCGCGCGAGGCCGGCCCGGTAGCGGTCGGCCAGGGCGGTGTCGTGCGCGTGGACGGCGGCGACACCGATCCGCTCCAGCAGCGCCAGCGAGGGCTCGGCGGCGTGGTAGCCGAGGAAGGCCGGGGACTCGTCGAAGCGCCGCGCCCCGTCGGCCAGTCGGGGCATCGGCCCGTAGGTGGCTTCCCAGACGGACTCCGCAGCCACCCAGCCGGCGTGCAGCGGGATGAGGGTGTCCTCGGCCTCCTCCGACACGGTGAGGTAGGAGGCGCCGCGCGCGCCGAGCAGCCACTTGTAGCCCGCGGTGACGGTGTAGTCGTAGGGCGCGGCGTCGAAGGGCACGCAGCCCGCCGCCTGCGTCGCGTCGACGAGCATCCGCGCGCCGTGGGCGGCCGTCGCGGCCCGTACCGCGGCGAGGTCGGCGGTGCGGCCGTCTGCGGACTGTACGGCGGACAGCGAGACGAGCGCGGTGCCGGGGCCGACGGCTTCGGCCAGCGACTCCAGTGGGGCGAGCCGGAGTTTGAGGTCGGCGCGCACCACGAAGGGGTTCATCACCGAAGCGAAGTCCCCTTCGGGGCAGAGGACTTCGGCGCCGGCGGGGAGGGCGGCCGCGACGAGGCCGACGTGGGTCGATACGGAGGATCCGAGCGCCACCCGCTCGACGGGCACGCCGACGAGCCGGGCGAAGGCGGCCCGCACCCGGCCCACCCGGTCGAAGTCCCCGAATCCGGCCGGGTCCCCGGCCCCGGCCGCCTCGGCCAGGGCCCGGACCTCGGCGACGGCGGAACGCGGGAGGACCCCGCAGCTGGCCGTGTTGAGGTAGGTGGTGGAGTGCGCGAACTCGACGCTGAGGGCGGGGAGGTCCATGCCCCCAACTCTGGGCCACGGCCCGGCCCCCGTCCATGCCCCTTACGGCAGGAGAACGGCCAACTCCCGGAGGGCGGCCTACGCCCGGAGGGCGGCCTACGCCCGGAAGGCGGCCAACTCCCGGAAGGCGGCCAACTCCCGGAAGGCGGCCTACGCCCGGAAGGCGGCCTACGCCCGGAAGGCGGCCTACGCCCGGAGGGCGGCCCGCCCCCGGGCGCGGCCGGCCCCCCGGATCCGGCTCAGGCCCCGGGGACGGCGCACGCCCCGTCGGGCTCGCAGGTCTCGCCGCCGTCGGCCTCGGGCGCGGTGACCTCGCGGCCGGCCCACGCCTGCTCCAGCGCCTGGGTGAACACCTCGGCGGGCTGCCCGCCGGAGATGCCGTAGCGGCGGTCGAGGACGAAGAACGGTACGGCGTTCGCGCCCAGCTCGGCCGCCTCGCGCTCGTCGGCGCGCACGTCCTCGGCGTAGGCCTGGTCGTCGGCGAGGACCGTACGGGCCTGCGCCTCCTCCAGCCCGGCCTCGACGGCCAGCGCCACCAGCACCTCGGGGTCGAAGACGCTGCGCTCCTCCGCGAAGTTGGCGCGGTAGACCAGGTCGAGCAGTTCCTCCTGACGGCCCCGGGCGGCGGCCAGGTGCAGCAGGCGGTGGATGTCGAAGGTGTTGCCGTTGTCGCGGCCCTCGACCCGGTACTCCAGCCCCTCGCCGCGCGCACTGGCGGCCACGTGCTCCTCCATGCCGCGGGCTTCGTCGAGGGTGCGGCCGTACTTCTTGGCCAGCACCTCCACGACGGGCGCGGTCACGCCCTTGGGGCCGTGCGGGTCGAGCTCGAAGGACCGGAAGACGACCTCCACCTCGTCGCGGTGCGCGAACCCGGCCAGGCCCTTGGTGAACCTGGCCTTTCCGACGTAACACCACGGGCAGGCGATATCGGCCCAAATCTCTACGCGCATGATCCTTCTTCTCTCGGAGGCCTTCCGGCCTGCGGGACCGGACGGTTTCCCCTTCAACCACCTGCCGGAACGTCTCATTCCCCGGACGGGGCCGCCTCCATGCTCAGCCACAGCGTGACGTGGGTGCCGGACCGGGGCAACGCGGGATCCGGGCGCCAGCCGTGGGCGGCGTAGAAGGACTGCGCGCGCAGGTTGCGCTCGTAGACCTCGAGGCGGGCCTTGCGTGTTCCCGCCCGGCGCCAGGCGTCCAGGCAGGCTGCGTGCAGCGCCGCGCCGGTACCGCGGCGCCAGTGGACGGGGTCGACGTGCAGCTGGGTGAGGACGCTCTCACCCTCTTGTATGCGGTACGCCGCGACGCCGGTGAGCACGCCGTCCTGCTCGGCGCAGAACATCCCGCCCTCGGAGCCGGTCCGCGCGACGGCACGGGCCCAGCCCTCGCGGGTGCGCGCGAGCTCGGCCGCTCCCCCGTACTCCTCCTCGGGGATGTGCCCCTGGTAGTAGGTGGCCCGTGCCCGGGTGTGCAGGGCGGCGATGGCGTCGAGGTCGTCGAGGCGTGCGGTCCTGATCATGGATAGGGAAACGCGCCGGGAACCGTGGCGGTTCCCGGCGCGGCGGCCCGTGCGGCAGGGGGCTACTTACCCAGCCACGCCGCCATCATCTTCTGGGCGATGGGCGCGGCCAGCTTGCCGCCGCCGATCTCGGAGCGGTCGGTGTCCGAGTTCTCGATCACGACGGCGACCGCGATCTGCTTGCCGTCGCGCTTCCCGTACGAGGTGAACCAGGCGAGCGGCGACAGGCTGTTGTTCACGCCGCGCTGCGCGGTGCCCGTCTTGCCGCCGACCTCGGCGCCCGCCACCTGCGCGGGCTTGCCGCCGCCCTGCGTGGCGACGGTGCGCATGGCGTCCTGGAGCATCGAGGCGGTCTTGGCGTTCATCACCTGGTCCGACTTGGGGTCCTTGAAGCTCTCCAGCACGTTGCCGCCGGAATCGGTGACCTCCGAGACCATGTGCGGGGCGACGAGCTTGCCGCCGTTCTCGATCGCCGAGGTGACCATCGCCATCTGGAGCGGCGTGGCCTGGACGTCGAACTGGCCGATACCGGTCTGTGCGACCTGGTCGACCGACATCTTCGCGGACGGGTACTTGCTCGCGGGCCGGGCGGTCACGGGGGTGGCGGTCTCCGTGTTGAAGCCCAGCTTCTCCGCCATCGCCCGCATCTTGTCCTGGCCGAGCTTGGAGGCCAGTTCGGCGAAGACGTTGTTGCAGGACAGCCGCAGCGCGGTGCGCACGGACACGTTGTTGCAGGCCTCGTTGCCGGCCTCGCTGGGCAGGGCGGTGCGGGTGCCCGGGATCGTGTACGCGCCGGGGATGCCGGTGGGCGCGTCGATGTCGGAGACCAGGCCGTTCTCGATGGCCGCCGCCATGGTGACCAGCTTGAAGGTGGAGCCGGGGGCCTGCGGCTTGCGCAGCGCCACGTTCTCCATGGCCTTGCCCTGATCGGCCGAGAGCTCCTTCCAGGCCTGCTCGTCGGTGGCGCCGGTGATCCGGCCCGGGTCGAAGGAGGGGTTGTTCACCATCGCGAGGATCTGCCCGGTCGCGGGGTCGATGGCCACCGCGGAACCCTGCTTGCCCTGGAGTGCGTCGTAGGCGGCCTTCTGGACGCCCTTGTCGATGGTGGTCAGCACGTTGCCCGGGGCGGCCCGCTTGTTGGTGAGGATGTCCATCGGCGTCTTGAGCCGGCTGTCGGAGCCGTTGAGGATGTTCTTGTAGACGCCCTCCAGCATGCTCACGCCGTAGGCCTGGGAGCTGTAGCCGGTGATCGGCGCGTACAGCGGGCCGTCGACGTAGGTGCGCTTGTACTGGAAGTCCTTGCCGCCGGTCTTCACCGAGCCGGTGATCGCCTCGCCGCCCACGATGATGTTCCCCAGCGGGTTCTCGTACTGCCCGATGAGGTTGCGCCGGTTGTGCTTGTCGTCTGCGAGCGCCTGGCCTTGGTACGCCTGCACCCAGGTGACCCGAACCAAGAGGGCCGCCACCAGAAGCAGACAGAAGACCGACGCGCGCCTGATCGTCTTGTTCATCCCCCGGAAAGACGTACGAGCCGCCCCGGACGTTCCGCTCTGCCCCGATTGTGGCCGGGTTCTCACTGGTTCCTCATGATCGCCGGCCGCGGGGGCGCGGCTCACATCCGGCGCGTCACCACGGGCAGCCGGTCGCGGGCCTCGAACAGGGCCGCCTTGATGGTCTGCTCGTGCTGCGGCGTCAGCCGGGCGACCGGCACCGAGCAGCTGACCGCGTCGCGCGCCGGGGTGCGGTAGGGCACCGCCACGCCGAAGCAGCGCAGTCCGAGGGTGTTCTCCTCCCGGTCGACCGCGTACCCCTGCTCCCTGACCAGCGCCAGCTCGTCCACGAGCCGCTCCCGGTCGGTGATGGTGTGCTCGGTGACCGCCTCCAGCCGCCTCGGCAGCAGTACGCGCACCTCGTCGTCGGTGTGCGTGGCCAGCAGCGCCTTGCCGAGCGCCGTGGAGTGCACGGGCAGGCGCCGCCCGACCCGGGTGAAGGGCCGCAGGTAGTGCTGGGACTGCCGGGTCGCGAGGTAGACCACGCTCGTCCCGTCCATCCGGGCGAGGTGGATCGTCTCCGTCGTGTCGTCCGAGAGCCGGTCCAGGGTGGGCCGGGCCGCCGCCACCACCTCGTCGCCGTCGATGTAGGAGCTGCCGACGAGCAGGGCCCGTACGCCGATGCCGTACCGGGTGCCGGTGGCGTCGGTCTCCACCCAGCCCAGGTTCACCAGCGTGCGCAGCAGCATGTACAGGCTGGACTTCGGGAGCGAGAGGTCGTGCTGGATGTCGGCGAGGCTGTGCAGCCCGGGCCTCGCCGCGAAGTGTTCCAGCAACATGACCGTGCGCACGGCCGACTTGACGGCCGCCGGAGCTCCGGACTCACCTGTGGTCATCGGCGTTCGTGCCCCTCTTGTCTCGTTTCCCTTGTCACCGGGAAGACGCGGAAATAGAGTCCACGCTGGATGTGATCATTCATCCACCGGAACGGCGTTCAGAATACTGAACGCAGCGCTCGGGTCGGCGTGGATCCCAGGAGGCAGTGCGCCATGGCAGCAACACCAGTCTGGAGTGTGGACCCCCGCACCGGGAAGCAGCTCCGCCGGGTTGCGGTGGAGGCCACACCCCGGGACGTGGACGAGGCCGTACGCGCGGCGCACGCCGCCCGGGGTGCACTGGCCGACCGCGCCGTCCGCGCCGCCTTCCTGCGCGGGGCCGCCGACCTGCTGGACGCAGCCGCGGACGAGGTCGTCGAAGCCGCCGACGCCGAGACCGCGCTCGGGTCCGGGCGCCTCACCGGCGAGCTGGCCCGCACCACCGGACAGCTGCGGGCCTTCGCCGACGCCGTCGACGAGGGCGCCTACCTCGACATCCGCATCGACCGCGCCGACCCGTCGCTCAGCCCGCCGCGCCCCGAACTGCGCCGCTACAAGGTGCCGCTGGGCGTGAGCGCCGTCTACGCCGCCTCCAACTTCCCGCTCGCCTTCTCCGTGCCCGGCGGGGACACCGCGAGCGCCCTCGCCGCCGGCTGCCCCGTGGTGGTCAAGGCGCACCCCGACCACCCGGCGACCTCCGAACTGTGCGCTTCGCTGCTGCGCCGGGCGGCGGTGCGGGCCGGGCTGCCGGCCCAAGTCGTACGCGTCGTCCACGGATTCGGGGCGGGGCTGGAGCTGATCCGCCACCCGCTCGTCGCGGCGGCCGGGTTCACCGGTTCGGTCCGGGGTGGACGAGCCCTGTTCGACGCGGCCGCCGCCCGCCCCGTACCGATCCCCTTCCACGGCGAACTGGGCTCCCTGAACCCCGTCGTGGTCACCCCGGCCGCGGCCGCCGAGCGGGCCGAGGAGATCGGTACCGGGCTCGCGGGCTCGCTCACGCTCGGCGTCGGCCAGTTCTGCGTCAAGCCGGGTCTCGTCCTGGTGCCCGAGGGCCCCGACGGCGACCGCCTCACCGCGGCGCTCGGCAAGGCGCTCGGCGAGACCGGGCCGGGGGTGCTGCTGGACCACCGGATGCGGGACGCCTTCGTCGCCGGGGTCCGGGAGCGGTCGGCCCTGCCCGGGGTCGAGGCGCCCGTCACACCGGGCCCGGACGGGGAACACCGCGTCACGGCCGGGTACCTGACCGTGCCGGCCCGGACCCTGCTCGACGGCGGCCCGTCCTACGAGGTGCTCCTGGAGGAGTGCTTCGGTCCGGTGGGCGTCGTCGTCCGCTACGACGGACCCGGGGCGGCCGAGGTGCTGGGCCGGCTCGGCGGCAACCTGAGCGCCACCCTCCAGCTCTCGGCGGCCGAGACCGCGGGCGCGCCCGGGCCGGCCGGGGAACTGCTCGCGCAGGTCACCGCCTTGGCCGGGCGGATCGTGGTGAACGGCTGGCCGACCGGGGTCGCGGTGGCGCCGGCCCAGCACCACGGCGGCCCGTACCCGGCGGCGACCTCGCACTCCACCTCGGTCGGCGCCACCGCCATCGAGCGCTGGCTGCGGCCGGTGGCGTACCAGTCGGTGCCGGACGCGCTGCTCCCGCCCGAGCTGCGCGAGGGCAACCCGCTGGGGCTCCCGCGCCGGGTCACGGGGCGCTGACGGCGGACAAATCCGTTGCCGCCCGGGCCCGGGGGGCGGCAGGCTGCCGCCCATGCCGAAACCTCACGGGTTCACGTACGGAAGACAGGGCGACCGCGTCGTCATCACGCACCGGGGCCGGGCCGCGGCCACCCTGCGCGGGGCGCGGGCCGAGAAGTTCGTCGCCGAAGTGGAGTCGGGCGACGCCCAGCTGGTCATGGCCCGCTGGACCGGCTCCTACAAGTTCGGCAACGAGCGCGCGGCCCGCAACCACCCGCGCAACCGGGGCTGAGAATCTTGCGAGGGTAAGGGAACGGCAAAGCGGTGCCGGTCGTTCTCCGGGCATGACCGCTATGACCCCTGGTTCCAACCTGCCGCTCAACACCGTCCGTGTGACGGTCGATGTGGCTGCCCCGGTGCGTCTCGACGTCTCGGGACTCCTCCTCACGGCGGACGGCAAGGTGCGATCCGACGCCGACTTCATCTTCTACAACCAGCCGTCCGGACCGGGCGTGGACTACCGGTCCGGCGGCGGGTCGGCGCCCGACTCGATCACCGTCGACACCGCCGCGCTCCCGCCGGGCATCGAGCGGATCGTCGTCACGGCGAGCCCGGA
Source organism: Streptomyces cirratus (assembly GCF_014650775.1). Taxonomy (GTDB): domain Bacteria; phylum Actinomycetota; class Actinomycetes; order Streptomycetales; family Streptomycetaceae; genus Streptomyces; species Streptomyces cirratus. The sequence goes on from NZ_BMVP01000001.1 coordinate 80,339, forward strand.
CGCCGCAGGACAGACCTTCCAGGGCATCGAACCCACCGCCACCGTGCGGGACGCGGCGAGCGGCGCCGTGATCGCCACCTTCACACCGCCGCAGCTCGGCGCGGAGACCGCCCTCGTGGTGGTGGAGGTCTACCAGCGCGGCGGCGTGTGGAAGGTGCGCGCCGTGGGCCAGGGGTACGCCAACGGCCTCGCCGGTATCGCGACGGACTTCGGGGTCTCGGTCGACGAGGAGCCCGCCGCGGCCGCCCCGCCGATGCCCCCGGCCCCCGCCGCCGCCCCGCCGATGCCTGTGGCCGCCCCGCCGATGCCGTCGGCGCCCGCACCGGCGCCCGCCGCCGCCTCCGGCGCCGGGAAGATCAACCTCGACAAGGGGCGGGTCAGCCTGCGGAAGAACCAGACCGTCTCCCTCGTCAAGGGCGGCCGGCCGCTGCTCTCCCAGGTCAAGATGGGCCTCGGCTGGGAGCCCGCGTTCGGCGGCCGGGCCATCGACCTCGACGCGTCCGTCATCGCCTACGGCCCGCAGCGCAACCACATCGACAGCTGCTACTTCGGCAAGCTGTCGATCCTCGGCGGAGCCGTCAAGCACTCGGGTGACAATCTGACCGGCGAGGGCGCCGGGGACGACGAGGTCATCGTCGTGGACCTCGGCCGGCTGCCCGCCGAGGCCACCGGCCTGGTGTTCACCGTCAACTCCTTCTCCGGGCAGAAGTTCACCGAGGTGGCGAAGGCCTACTGCCGTTTGATCGACGCGGCGACCGACGAGGAGCTGGTCCGCTTCGACCTGACCGGCGCGGAGCCGCAGACGGGCGTCATGATGGCGAAACTGATCAAGCAGTTCAGCGGCGAGTGGGAGATGACGGCCATGGGCGACTTTGTGAAGTCCCGCACAGTGCGGGGGATGGTCAAACCGGCCGCGGAGGCACTCTGAGCAGGTGGGCGGCCACATTGCGCAACCGGCGCCCACGCCGGGTGAGCGATGCCACCCCTAAATCGGGGGTGACTGTCAGTGGCCGCCCGTAGCCTTGTACTCATGCAGAAGACACTTGAGCCCGCGGGTCCGGCCCGCCCGTCCGCCGCAGAGGCGAACGCGGCGATCCGGCACCTCGTCGAGACCCGGGTGGACGGCGAGTGGCCCTCGCAGGCGTACGAATTCCTGCTTGAGGAGTGGGCCGCGGCCTCCCGCGCGGAGGCCGCCCCGGCCCAGTAGGGTCCGGTGGCCGGCCGGGCCGTCACGGCCCGGCCGCCGTCCCGGCCTACCCGGTTCGCGGTCCTCAGTGGGCGCGCCGCCAAGGCCCGGTGATGGCCAGCATGATCCCCGGCTCCTGGATGTTGGCGTACAGGGTGCGCCCGTCCGGTGAGAAGCAGACGCCGGTGAACTCCGAGTACTCGGGGTTCTCGGCCGTCCCCATGTTCATCTCGTTGCGGGCGAGCGGGTAGGTGCGGCCCGACTCCGTCGCACCGAGCAGGTGCTGGACGCCCTCGCCGTCCTCCGCGATGACCAGGCCGCCGTACGGGGACACCGTGATGTTGTCGGGGCCGTCGAAGGCGCCGTCCTTGGACGGGTCCGCGTTCACCCCGAGCAGGACCATGAGGCGGATCGTGCGCCGCTTGGGGTCGTAGAACCACACCTGGCCGTCGTGCGCGGGGCCCGGGCTCTCGGAGCGGGCGTAGGAGGAGACGAAGTAGGCGCCCCCGTCGGCCCACCACATGCCCTCCAGCTTGCGCGCCCGGGTCACGGCGTCCGCCCCGAACTGCTTGCGGACCGACGTCGTGCGGGCGTCGCGGTCGGGGACCTCCACCCAGTCGACCCCGTACACGGTGCCGGTCTGCGTCGCGCGCGAGAGGTCGTCCACGAACCGCCCGGTGCTGTCGAAGCACTTGGCCGCCGCGAGCACGCCCGCGTCGGGGGCGAGCGTGCGCAGCTTGCCGCGCCCGTGGTGGAAGCCCTGCGGCGGGGTCCAGCGGTAGAGCAGCCCGTTGGGGCCGGAGGCGTCCTCGGTCAGGTAGGCGTGCCCCTGGCGGGGGTCGATGACGACCGCCTCGTGGGCGTACCGGCCGAACGCCTTGACCGGCTTCGGGTCGCGGTTGGCGCGGCGGTCGTGCGGGTCGACCTCGAAGACGTAGCCGTGGTCCTTGGTCATCCCGTTCTTGCCGGCCAGGTCCTCGGTCTCCTCGCAGGTCAGCCAGGTGTCCCAGGGGGTGGCGCCGCCCGCGCAGTTGGTGGAGGTACCGGCGATGCCGACCCATTCGGCGACCTCGCCGCCGCGGCGGACCTCGACGACCGTGCAGCCGCCGGAGGCCGCCGGGTCGTAGACGAGGCCCTCGGTGAGGGGGACCGGGTGGGCCCAGCCGGAACGGGGGCCCTTGAGCTCGTGGTTGTTGACGAGGAGGGTGAGCCCGCGGTGGCCCTCGAAGGCGGCCGTGCCGTCGTGGTTGGAAGGGGTGGTCTCGCCGGAGTCGAGCTTCGTCACGCCGCTGTGGGTGATGACGCGGTAGGTGAAGCCGGCCGGGAGGGCCAGGATCCCGGCCGGGTCGGGGACGAGCGGGCCGTAGCCGGGCTCGTGCGGGCGCCCGTGCTCGTCGTGCCGGGTGGTGTCGTCGGCCGCCAGCGCCCCGGGGGCGGTGGCGAGGGCACCGACGGTCCCGGTGAGTGCGACTCCCGCGCCGGCGATGACGGTGCGGGCGGTGAAGTCCCTACGGCTGAGGGGCATCGTGACTCCAGGGGGTGGGCGGTGGTGCGCCGGTCGTACGGTCGTCGGCGCATACGCTCCCGACCGCACGTGAACTGCGGCTGAACTACCCCCGAAAACCGGCTGACCCTTGACCGCGGCCCGCAATGGCGAACTCCGGCCGCTGATCGACGCGTTGCGGCCCCTCGCCCTGGACCCCGAACCGGTCCGGCGCCGGGGCGCCACCCCATCCGGCTGGGGCCGGAACCCGGGCCCCCGGAACCGGGCCGGGGGCTGTGCGGAGCGTCAGTGGCGGCGGGAGCGGGCCTTGAAGGCCGCCTTGCGGGCTTCCTTCGCCGCCTTCTTGTCGGGGTGCAGCCGGCCCATCGCCTCCAGGACGTCCGCCGTCGCCGGGTGCTCCACCCGCCAGACCTCGTCGAAGAACCCCGTGTGGTGCCCCGTCAGGCTCTCCATCAGCTGCGGCAGTTCCTCCGCCTCGCCGTCCGCCGCGAGCTGCGCCGCGATCGTGTCGACCGTCAGCCAGAAGACCATCGCCCCGTCCGGCGCCGGTACGTCCTTCACCCCGCGCTCGGCCAGCCACACCCGCGCGAGCCCGCCCAGGCGCGGGTCGTCCAGTACCGCCCGTACCGCGGGTTCCGCCTCCGGTCCGGCCGGCGCGAGGGCCTGCTGGCAGCGCAGCCGGCGCAGCGGCGCCCCTTCGTCGTCGCCCCGGGCCGCGTCCAGCAGTTCGGCCACCGCCGTCGGCAGCTCGCGGCCGGCCAGCCACTGTTCGATCTCCGCCTGCGCCGCGTGCTCCGGGTAGTGGGAGACCGCCTCCAGCAGCGCGTCCGCGCCCTTGTCGGCCAGTCCGCCGATGGCGGGCGCCTCGACCCCGGCTTCGAGCATGCGGGCACGGACCCCGTACAGGCCGAGGGCGGTCAGCCGGACCATCCCGTACCGGGCGATGTCCTCCTCGTCCGCCAGGGCCGGGTCGGGGAGCAGTTCGTCGTCGTCCGCCTCCGCCATCAGCTCCTCGTCGACGGGCCGGAACTCGACCAGCCCGATGGGCTCCAGCTGCCGGAACTGGTCGTCCAGGCGCATCATCGCGTCGGACACCTGTTCCAGTACCGCGTCGGTCGGCTCCCCCATGTCGTCCGGAACGACCATCGAGGCGGCGAGGACGGGCAGCGGAACCGGGCCCTGCCCCGCGCCGCCCTCGGAGACGGTGAGCAGGTAGAGGTTGGCGAGGACCCCGTCGAGGAAGTCCGCCTCGCGCGCCGGGTTCCAGTCGAGGCGGTCGAAGTCGAGTCCCCCGCCGTCGTCCAGGGCGTCGACGAGGTCGTCCAGGTCGGGGACGGCCGCGTCGGCGAGGACGGTGTCCAGGGCGGCCAGCCACAGGTCCAGTACGTCGCCGGGCGCGCCCCCGGTGATCAGCGCGAGGTCCTCGCCCGGTTCGGCGGTCCCGTACGCCGGATCGTCGGCGTCCTCGTCGGGCTCCGTCACATCGACCAGGCCGGTGTCCACGGCCACCCGCCAGGCCTGGCTCGCGTGCACCGGGCCGTCCGGGTCGTCCGCGTCGAGCCCGAGGACGGCCGCGGCCTGCGGCAACTGGTCGGCGGCCAGTTCGCCGCCGATCTCGACGCGCGTGCCGGGTCCGGCCCAGCGGGCGAGGCGTACGGCCCGGGCGAACAGGGGTGCGACGAGGGCGTCGCGGGCCAGTTCCGCATCGGAGTGCAGCCGTACCGGCGGCAGCGTGGGGTGCGGCTCTGCGGACATGGGGCGGTTCTCCTCGTGGACGCGGTGGTGGCCGTCGGGCCGGACGGCGACGCCCAGCGTAGACGCATTTCGGGCACGGCCAGGGGGCCAACGCCTTTGGTTCATCCCACAGTCAGCCGCCGTCTTCCCTGGAGACCTTGACAACTTCACGCCCCACACAGGAAATTGACGCGCGTAGACATAGCGAAGGCCCCGCCCCGCTCCCTCCACACGATTCCGGGTACCCGCGACCCCCTGGGTTCCCCCTCCACACACCGGAGTTCCTGACCATGCGCTCCACGCACCCCCGTTCCGCCGCCATCGCGGCCCTCGTCGCCACGGCCCTGGCCACCGGCCTCCTCGCGGGCTCCGCCGACGCGGCCGAGGGCGCCGCGTCCGCCGATCCGGTACGCATCCACGACATCCAGGGCACCACCCGGATATCCCCGCTCGCCGGCAAGCAGGTCACCGGCGTCGAGGGCATCGTCACCGGCGTGCGCACGTACGGCTCGCGCGGCTTCTGGATGCAGGACCCGGACGCCGACGACAACGCCGCCACCAGCGAAGGCATCTTCGTCTTCACGAGCTCGGTGCCGACCGTCGCGGTCGGCGACGCCGTGAAGGTGAACGGCACGGTCGGCGAGTACATCCCGGGCGGGGTCTCCTCCGGCAACCAGTCGGTGACCCAGATCTCCAAGCCGGCCGTCACCGTGGTGTCCTCCGGCAACGCGCTGCCCGAGGCCGTCGCGATCAACGAGTACAGCGTTCCCGCCGAGTACGCCCCGGCCGGCGACGCGGCCGCCGGCGGCAGCATCAACGGCCTCACCCTGGACCCCTCGCGGTACGCCCTGGACTACTACGAGTCCCTGGAGGGCATGAACGTCCGCATCGGCACCTCGCGCGTCGTCGGCGCCACCGACCCGTACGGGGAGCTGTGGGTCACGGTGAAGGGCTGGGAGAACACCGCCAAGCGCGGCGGCACGCTCTACGGCTCGTACGAGTCCCAGAACACCGGCCGGCTCCAGATCCAGCAGCTGGCGCCCCTCGCGCAGCAGCCCTTCCCGGCGGCGAACGTCGGCGACAAGCTGACCGGCACCACCGAAGGCCCGCTCGACTTCAACCAGTTCGGCGGCTACACCCTGGTCGCGCGCACCCTCGGGGAGGTCAGGCCGGGCACGCTGGCCCCCGAGAAGACCAAGGCGCAGGCGCCGGGCGAGCTGGCGGTGGCCACGTACAACGTCGAGAACCTGGACCCGTCCGACCCTCAGACGAAGTTCGACAACCTGGCGAAGGCGGTCGTCGAGAACCTCGCCTCCCCCGACATCGTGGCCCTGGAGGAGATCCAGGACGACAACGGCGCGAAGAACGACGGCACCGTCTCGGCGGAGCAGACGCTGACCAAGTTCACCGCCGCCATCACGGCGGCGGGCGGCCCGGCCTACCAGTGGCGCTCCATCAACCCGGAGAACAACAAGGACGGCGGCGAGCCCGGCGGCAACATCCGTCAGGTGTTCCTGTTCAACCCGGCCCGCGTCTCCTTCACCGACCGCGCGGCGGGCGACTCCACGACCGCGACCGGCGTGATGACGGAGAAGGGCCACGCGGCCCTGACCCACTCCCCCGGCCGGATCGACCCGGCGAACCCGGCGTGGACCGACAGCCGCAAGCCGCTGGCGGGCGAGTTCGTCTTCCGCGGCAGGACGGTCTTCGTGATCGCCAACCACTTCGCCTCGAAGGGCGGTGACGAGGGTCTGACCTCGGTGCACCAGCCGCCGGTGCGTTCCTCGGAGGCCAAGCGGCTGCTCCAGGCGCAGGCCGTGAACGGCTTCGTCAAGGAGATCCTGGCGACAGAGAAGAACGCCGAGGTCCTCGCGGTCGGCGACATCAACGACTTCGAGTTCTCGGGTACGGCGAAGGCGCTGGAGGACGGCGGCGTGCTGTACTCGGCGATCAAGTCGCTGCCGAAGGCGGAACGTTACTCCTACGTCTACCAGGGCAACGCCCAGGTGCTGGACCAGATCCTGACCAGCCCGGCGGTCAAGAACTTCTCCTACGACAGCGTGCACATCAACGCGGAGTTCTCCGCCCAGAACAGCGACCACGACCCGCAGGTGCTGCGCTTCCGCCCGTGACCGCGGACCGCGGGCGGCCCGCGCGCTCTCCCGCCCGGGCCGCCCGCACACTTGCGGGCCTGATCGTGCGGGCCGCGGGGCTGCCGAGATGGGGACTTTCGCCCCTGGCGTGACGCTGGCCACATCCGTACCCATTCGGTCCGGGTTGTGGTGTTGAGTATCCCCACGCCTGACCACCCGGGCCCGCGCCCGGTCCCGTCCCGCCGCACTCCCGGAGGACCGCGTGTTCCCCTCCATCTCGCTCGCCGAGGAAATCGGCCTGGCCGTACTGCTGGTGGCCGCGCTGGTCTGGGTCATGGGCCTCGGCCGCATGCTGTGGGACAGCCGGTTCCACCCGCCGCAGCCGGGCTCCCGCGAGGGTCTCGCGGCCATCCCGGGCCAGCGCGGCCCGGCCGGCCACCCGATGGAGACGGTCGAGCTGACCGAGGAGGAGGAACGGGCCTTCGCGGGCCTGATCCGCACCATCGCCCTCCACTGACCACCCCGTCCCGCGCGAACGCCCTCCCACCCCGCTCGGGGGTGTGGGAGGGCGTTCGCGCGTACCGGGTCAGTTGTGGCTGTGCAGGACCTCGTTCAGGCCGCCCCAGACCGCGTTGTTGGGGCGGGCCTCCACGGCGCCGGTGACCGAGTTGCGGCGGAAGAGGATGTTGCTCGCGCCCGAGAGCTCCAGGGCCTTGACGATCTGGCCGTCCGGGAGGGTGACGCGGGTGCCCGCGGTCACGTAGAGGCCGGCCTCGACGATGCACTCGTCGCCCAGCGCGATGCCGACACCCGCCTCCGCGCCGACCAGGCAGCGCTCGCCGATCGAGATGATCTGCTTGCCGCCGCCCGAGAGGGTGCCCATGGTGGAGGCGCCGCCGCCGATGTCGGAGCCGTCGCCGACCACGACGCCCGCCGAGATGCGGCCCTCGATCATGGAGGTGCCGAGGGTGCCGGCGTTGAAGTTGACGAAGCCCTCGTGCATGACGGTGGTGCCCTCGGCGAGGTGCGCACCGAGGCGGACGCGGTCCGCGTCGGCGATGCGGACGCCCTTGGGGGCGACGTAGTCCGTCATCCGCGGGAACTTGTCGATCGAGGTGACCTGGAGGTGCAGGCCCTCGGCGCGGGCGTTCAGCCGGACGGTCTCCACCTGGTCGACGGCGACCGGGCCGAGCGAGGTCCACGCGACGTTCGCGAGCAGGCCGAAGAGGCCGTCCAGGCTCTGGCCGTGCGGCTTGACCAGGCGGTGGCTGAGCAGGTGCAGGCGCAGGTACGCGTCGTGCGCGTCCAGCGGCTTGTCGTCCAGCGAGGCGATCACGGTACGGACGGCTACGACCTCGACGCCACGGCGCGCGTCCGGCCCGACGGCCTTGGGCGCGGCCTCGCCCAGGAGCTCCACGGCCTGCTCGGCGGTGAGGCGCTCGGTGCCGGCCGGGCCGGGCTCGGCGACCAGCTCGGGGGCGGGGAACCAGGTGTCGAGGACGGTGCCGTCGGCGGCGAGGGTGGCAAGTCCGGCGGCGACGGCGCCGGTGGTACGCGTAGCAGTCATATCCGAAACCTAACCGGCCAGGGCCTGCGGTTGCGAACCGGTCTCATGTGCCGGGCGCGCTGTGTCCTCAAGGGCTCGGCGGCCGGCCTCCCGTCGTGCCTGCCGTGCCGACGCCCAGAACACCGCTCCGCCCGAGCCCGCCGCGAGCGCCGCGCACAGCGGCCAGAGCAGCCCGGGCGCGGCGGCGTACAGCGCCCCGCCCAGCGGGGCGCCGAGGACGACCCCGCTGACCGAGACGCCGGCGTACAGGCTCTGGAAGCGCCCGACCGCGTGCTCGGGCGCCTGGTCGGCCACGTAGGCGGTGGCGGTGGTCTTGTACAGGATCTCCCCGAGGCTCATCAGCACCATCATGGTGACGGCGCTCGCCGCGCCCGCCCCGGCCAGCAGCGCGGCGTACCCGGCGCCGACGAGCAGGAGCCCGGTGGCGATGACGGGGAGCGGCGGCCGGTTGCGCAGGGCGAGGACGGCGGGCAGTTCCAGCAGCAGGATGACGCCCCCGTTGAGGGCGATGACCAGCCCGAAGGCGCCGACGTCGAGGCCGTGGTCGGCGAGGAAGACCGGGAAGGTGCCGTACTGCTGGCGGTAGACGAGGTCGGTGACGAGGATGGCGCCGAGGAGGACGAGCACCGCCGGCCGCGCCCGCAGCTCGGGCCAGACGCCCCCGCCGCCGTCCGGGGCCGAGGCGCGCTTCGAGGAGGCGCCGCGGGCCGGGACGACGCGGGCGGTCCACACGGCGAAGAGGAGGGTGCCGACCCCGTCGGCGACGAACAGCCAGTCGTAGGAGAGGGCGCTCGCGACGAGGGCCCCCAGCGGCGGACCGATGGTGAAGCCGCCGTTGGCGACGCAGCGCACCACGGCGAAGGCCTGCCGGCGGGCCCCTTCCGGCACGATGACGGCGACCAGCGAGGAGTTCGCGGCGCGGACCACCCCGGAGGCGTACTCGGCCAGCGGGAGGGCTGCGTACAGCAGCGGGTCGGACAGCAGCGGGAAGGCCATGAGGGTGAGCCCGCCGAGGCCGGCCGCGGCGAGGAGGACCCGCCGGTGTCCGAAGCGGTCGCCGTACCAGCCTCCGGTGAAGTTCCCGGCGACCAGGCCGATGCCTCCGACGCCGACGGCGACACCCGCCTGGCCCGGGCCCAGTCCGCGCGGGCCGGACAGGTACAGGAAGACGAAGACGAACGTGAAGCTGACGACGGCGTTGACGAACACCCCCGCGGCCAGCAGCCAGACCGCTCTCGGCACGTCCTTGAACCCCTGCGGCACGGCCGCCCACCCCCGAGTCAGTTCCCTTTGGGAACTGACTGTGTCAGCATGGCGGCCCGGGGTCAAACGGACAAGGGAGTTCCCATGGCGCAGCGCACCGGCCTCGGCGACGCGGTCTGCTCCATCGCCCAGGCCCTCGACGTGGTCGGGGACTGGTGGACGCTGCTGATCGTGCGCGACGCCGCGCGCGGCGTGCACCGCTTCGAGGAGTTCCAGCGCGAGCTGGGCATGTCCCGCAAGGTGCTCACCGAGCGGCTGAAACTGCTCGTCGACGCCGGGGTGCTGGCGCGCACGCCGTACCAGGAACGCCCGGTACGGCACGAGTACCGGCTGACCCCGCGCGGGCGGGGCCTGCTGCCGGTGCTGGTCGCCCTCCAGGACTGGGGCGACGCCTGGATCCTCGGAGAGGGAGAGATGACGGCGACGACCGACGAAGCCTCGCGCGAGGCGGTACGGGTGCACGCGCTGCGCGGCACGCGGCTGCCGGAGCTGCTGCTGCCGGACCGCTTCGGCGAGCTGCGCGACCCGGTGGCGGACACCCCGTTCACCGTCCTGTACTGCTTCCCGGGCGCGTACGCCCGCGCGGAGTCCTACCCGCCCCACTGGGCGGGGATCCCGGGCGCCAAGGGTTGCACGCTGGAGTCGTGCACGTACCGGGACCAGCTGGCGGAGTTCACCGCGGCGGGCGCGACGGTCCACGGGGTGTCCACCCAACGTCCCGACGAGCAGCGGGAGTTCGCGCAGGCGGAGCAGCTTCGGTTCCCGCTGCTCTCGGACGCGGGCCTCGAACTGGTGGCGGCGCTCCGGTTGCCGACCTTCCGGGCGGCGGGGGTGAGCCGGATCAAGCGGCTGACGCTGGTGGTGGACCGGGAGCGGACGGTGCGCGAGGTGTTCTACCCGATCCGGGACGTCGAGGCGAGCGTCCGGGCGGCCCTCACCGCGGTGCGCGGGGCCGCCCCCGAGTCGGCCCGAGGTCCGGCCCGGCCGTGAAACCGGCCGGAGGGTGTCATGAGCCGGCCGGGACCCGGCCGGGCGGTGTCACGAGCCGGCCGGGCTAGGGCCGGCCCAGCACCCGTGCCAGCAGCTCGCGCGCGTACGGCTCGTCGTAGGCGGCCTCGGTCAGCAGCACATGGAGGCTGATGCCGTCCACCACCGCCGCCACCGCCCGGGCCGTCGCCGCGTCCACCCGCTCGCCGAGCGCGGCCGCCACCGCCTCGCACCACTCGGCCGCCACCGGCCGCAGCGCCGGCTTGCGCAGGGCGGCGAGGTACAGCTCGTACTCCAGCTCCGCCCGCGCCCGGTCCGCCGTCAGGAACTCCCCCAGCCGGCGGGCCAGCGCGGTCGCCAGGTCGCCGTCCCCCAGGCCCGTCAGCACCGTCGCGAAGCCCTCGTTCGCCTGCCGCAGCGCCGCCACCAGCAGCTCGTCCAGCGTCGCGAAGTGGTACGTGGTCGACCCCAGCGGCACGTCGGCCTCCGCAGCCACGCTCCGGTGGCTCAGCCCGGCGATGCCCTTGGCTCCGACCACCCGGATCGCCGCGTCGATGATCCGCCGGCGCCGGTCGGGGTCGTGGCGGCGGGCCATCAGTGGGCCGCCCCGCCGAGGTTCAGCAGGACGACCCCGCCGATGATCAGCCCTATCCCGGCGATCTTCGCCGCGGTGGCGGCCTCCCCCATGAACACCATCCCGATGGCGGCGATGGCGGCCGTGCCGACCCCGGCCCATATCGCGTAGGCCGTGCCCACCGACATCGATTTCAGCGTCTGCGCGAGCAGGGTGAAGGCGATGGCGTACCCCAGCAGCGTACCGAGCGAGGGCCAGAGCCGGGTGAAGCCGTCGCTGTACTTCATGGCGGTGGTCCCGGCCACCTCGGAGGCGATGGCCGCGGCGAGCAGTACGTAGGGCATGTGTACAACAGTACACATGCCCTACGTACACGCGTACACAAAAGGGGCCTCAGTTCAGCGTGAACCAGGCCGCACGCGCCTTCTTCCACTCCGGGTGCGCGAGGTCCTTGGCCTCGACCCCGTCGCCGTACAGGTCCGCCGAGCCGCTGTCGGTGATCAGCTGCACCCGCGCGCCCGGGAGCGACAGGTCCGGCACCTCCACGATGGCCTCCCAGCCGCCCGGGTCGGTCGTCGGCAGGTCGGCCCGCTTGACCGGGGCGTGGCCGGCGATCCCGTCCCACTGGTAGAGGGCGTACGGGTCGGAGTTGTCGTCGGCTGCCCAGGAGCCGGCCAGGATCAGGTACTGGTCCGCCGCGTTCTTGCGGATGTCCCGGACGGAGAGGCCCCCCAGGTCGAGCTCGACGCCCGTGCCGAAGGCGGCCTTGGCGCCGCTGGAGAGCACCTTGTCGAAGTTGGTCACCGGCACGAGCAGCGCCTTGCCGCCCGGCACGACGGGTACCAGCGGAGCCCGGAAGCCCACGTAGGCGGTGGAAGTGGAGCCCGGCGCGAACTCCAGCCCCTCGACGTTGAACCCGTCGATCTGCTTGGGCGCCTCGCCGGCCGCGGTCCCGGCGGCGAAGCCGTACCGGTTCCCGTTCGCCTCGTCCCAGGCCACCAGGTCGTCGCGGAGCTGCTTGTACGAGCGCCCGTACGCGAGCTGCGTACCCGGGCCGGAGCCGCTGACGGTCGTGGTGAACACCGTGTTCCGGGGCGCCTTGTACTCGCCGTCCTTGTTGTTCCCGAGCGAACCGGTCCAGTAGATGGTGTTGCCGACCCGGGTCGCCCCCTCGATGTCCACCTCCTTGGTGACACCGAGCTGCGAGCTGAGGTCCCAGGTCCTGACGGGCGCGGCCGAGCGCGAACGGTCGTACAGGCGCAGGACGTTGTTCTCGTCGTCGGCGACGACGGTGTAGCCGCCGCCGACGTCCACGGCGGCCGAGGAGTCCGAGGCGCCGCTGAGGTAGCGGGCGTCGGCCGGGTTCCGCACCGCCGCGGAGGCGGCGTAGGACAGGGTCCTGGTGGCGGTCTTGCCGCCGAGGCCGGTCACCTTGACGGTCAGGTTGGTGTAGCCGCGGCCGCGTGCGGTGACGGCGAGCTGCCGTACCGCGCCGGTCCCTGTGACCGTGACGTCGCCGGTGCCGGCGACGGAGGCCTTGCTGGACGCGGAGGCGCTGACGGTCAGCGCGGACGCGTCGGCGCCGCTCTGCCCGACGCTCACGTCGACGGTCTGGTCGCCGACGCCGCCGACGGAGCCGGAGAGGTAGGAGGCGGACAGCGCGATGGTCGGCGTCCCGTAGGTGACCGCCCGCGCGGGCACGACGGTGACCGTCCCGGCGACGACGAGCGCCGCGATCCCTGCGATACCAAGCTGCTTCTTCATCGGTGACTCCCACGACCGGAACCGGTGGCCGCCTCGTCCGGCTGCCGCCTCGAAGATTCGGCCACCGCGGCCAACTGCCGGTGCACTGTGCCCGTCCGCCGGAAGAACACCGCGGGCCCCGCGACGACGCCGGGCCCGGCAACGGCGAAGGCCCCCGGCACGACGGCGCCGGGGGCCTTCACACGAGCGAGCGGTCGGACGTTTCAGACGTTGAAGCCGAGCGCGCGCAGCTGCTCGCGGCCGTCGTCCGTGATCTTGTCCGGGCCCCACGGCGGCATCCAGACCCAGTTGATGCGGAGCTCGTTGACGATGCCGTCCGTAGCCGACTTCGCCTGGTCCTCGATGACGTCCGTCAGCGGGCAGGCCGCCGACGTCAGCGTCATGTCGAGGGTGGCGATGTTCGCGTCGTCGATGTGGATGCCGTAGATCAGGCCCAGGTTGACGACGTCGATGCCCAGCTCGGGGTCGACCACGTCGTAGAGGGCCTCACGGACCTCTTCCTCGGTGGCGGGCTTGATCGTCGCCTCGGGCGTCGCGTTCTCGGTCATGCCGTCTTCCTCTCGGCGTCGCCCAGGGCCTGGGCGGTCGCGTCCTTCCACGCCATCCAGCTCAGCAGAGCACACTTCACCCGCGCCGGATACTTGGAGACGCCGACGAACGCGACGGCGTCCTCCAGCACCTCCTCCATGGCCTCGTCGGGCTCGATCTTGCCCTTGGACTGCATCATCTCCAGGAACACGCCCTGGATCTTCCGCGCCTCGGCCAGCTCCTTGCCGACGAGCAGCTCGTTCAGTACGGACGCGCTGGCCTGGCTGATCGAACAGCCCTGGCCCTCGTAGGAGACGTCGGTGAGCGTCTCGCCGTCGTACTTCACACGCAGCGTGATCTCGTCGCCACAGGTGGGATTGACGTGGTGCACCTCGGCGTCGCCGTCGCGCAGGCCACGCCCGTGCGGGTGCTTGTAGTGGTCCAGGATCAGTTCCTGGTACATCGAATCCAGCTTCACAGCGTCCTCGTCCGCCTCATCGTCGTCCGCCTCTTCGTCGTCCGACCCGTCGTCACCCGAAGAAGTTCCGTACGTGCTCCAGCCCGTCGATCAGCGCGTCGACGTCGGCGGGAGTGGAGTACAGGTAGAAAGACGCTCGCGTCGTCGCGGGAATTCCGTAGCGCAGGCAGACCGGGCGCGCGCAGTGGTGCCCCACGCGGACGGCGATGCCCTGCTCGTCCAGCACCTGCCCGACATCGTGCGGGTGGATGTCCCCGAGGACGAAGGAGATCGCGGCGCCGCGGTCCTCGGCCGTGGTGGGGCCGATGATCCGCAGGTCGGGCACCTCGGCGAGGCGCTTGACCGCGTACTCGGTGATCGCGTGCTCATGAGCGGCGATCTTGTCCATGCCGATCGCGGTCAGGTAGTCCACGGCCGCGCCGAGGCCGACGGCCTGGGCGATCGGGGGCGTACCCGCCTCGAACTTGTGCGGCGCGGGGGCGTAGGTCGAGGCGTGCATCGACACGGTCTCGATCATCTCGCCGCCGCCGAGGAACGGGGGCAGGTCCTCCAGGAGCTCCTGGCGGCCCCACAGGACGCCGATGCCGGTCGGGCCGCACATCTTGTGGCCGGTGAAGGCCACGAAGTCGGCGCCGAGCTGCTGCACGTCGAGCGGCATGTGCGGAGCGGCCTGCGAGGCGTCGATCAGCACCAGCGCGCCGACTTCCTGCGCGCGCCGGACGATCGCCTCGGTCGGGTTGACCGTGCCCATGATGTTGGAGACCAGCGTGAAGGAGACGATCTTCGTCTTCTCCGTGATGACCTCTTCGATGTTGGACAGGTCGAGCCGGCCGTCGTCGGTCAGGCCGAACCACTTCAGCTTCGCGCCGGTGCGCTGCGAGAGCAGCTGCCACGGCACGATGTTGGAGTGGTGCTCCATCTCCGTGATGGCGATCTCGGTCTCGCGGTCGACCCGGTAGGGCTCGTCGGCCCAGCCGAGCATGTTCGCGACCAGGTTGAGCGACTCGGAGGCGTTCTTGGTGAAGATCACCTCGTCGCGGCTCGGTGCGTTGATGAAGGCGGCGACCTTGTCGCGGGCGCCCTCGTACAGCGCCGTGGCCTCCTCGGCGAGCACGTGCACGCCACGGTGGACGTTGGCGTTGTGCTGCTCGTAGTACTCGTTCAACGCGTCGAGGACCTGGCGGGGCTTCTGTGAGGTCGCCGCGTTGTCCAGGTAGACGATCTTCTTCCCGTCGTGGACCACACGATCCAGCAGGGGGAAGTCCTTGCGGATCGCCTCGTCAAGCAGATGAGTGCCGGTGAGGAGGCCAGGCAGCTGTGTCACGCGGTCGCGCCACCCTTCACGTACTTGTCGTAGCCCTCGGCCTCCAGCTGGTCGGCGAGCTCGGCGCCACCGGACTCGGCGATGCGGCCGTTCGCGAACACGTGCACGAAGTCGGGCTTGATGTAGCGCAGGATGCGCGTGTAGTGGGTGATCAGCAGGGTGCCGACCTCGCCGGTCTCGCGGACGCGGTTGACGCCCTCGGAGACGATGCGCAGGGCGTCGACGTCGAGGCCGGAGTCGGTCTCGTCGAGGATCGCGATCTTCGGCTTGAGGAGCTCCAGCTGGAGGATCTCGTGGCGCTTCTTCTCACCGCCGGAGAAGCCCTCGTTGACGTTGCGCTCGGCGAAGGCCGGGTCCATCTGGAGCTGCTCCATGGCGGACTTGACCTCCTTCACCCAGGTGCGCAGCTTCGGCGCCTCGCCGCGGATGGCGGTGGCCGAGGTGCGCAGGAAGTTGGAGACCGAGACGCCGGGGACCTCGACCGGGTACTGCATGGCGAGGAAGACGCCGGCGCGGGCGCGCTCGTCGACGGACATCTCCAGGACGTCTTCGCCGTCGAGGGTCACGGTGCCACCGGTGATGGTGTACTTCGGGTGACCGGCCAGCGAGTACGCCAGCGTGGACTTGCCGGAGCCGTTGGGACCCATGATGGCGTGCGTCTCACCCTGCTTGACGGTGAGGTCGACGCCCTTGAGGATCTCGCGGGCGCCATTCTCGGCCTCGACGGAGACGTGCAGGTCGTGGATTTCAAGCGTTGCCATGGATACCTCAGGACTCCTGGGTGAGGGAGACGAGCACGTCGTCCCCTTCGATCTTTACGGGGTATACGGGTACGGGGCGCGTCGCGGGGAGGCCGGACGGCTTGCCGGTGCGCAGGTCGAAGGACGAGCCGTGCAGCCAGCACTCGATCATGCAGTCCTCGACCTCGCCCTCCGAGAGGGAGACGTTCGCGTGCGAGCAGATGTCGTTGATCGCGAACACCTCGCCCTCGGTGCGGACGACGGACACCGGCGTGCCGTCGAGCTCCACCCGCTTCGGGGTGTTCTCCTCCAGCTCGCTCAGCGCACAGGCCTTGACGAAATTCATCACACGGAACCCTGGAGCTCGGCCTCGATCTTGGCGAGCAGGCGCTCCTCGATGTCGGGGACACCGATCTGCTGGACGAGCTCGGCGAAGAAGCCGCGCACGACCAGGCGCCGCGCCTCGTCGGCCGGGATGCCCCGGGCCTGGAGGTAGAAGAGCTGCTCGTCGTCGAACCGGCCGGTCGCGGAGGCGTGGCCGGCGCCGACGATCTCGCCGGTCTCGATCTCCAGGTTCGGCACCGAGTCGACCCGCGCGCCGTCCGTGAGGACGAGGTTGCGGTTCATCTCGTAGGTGTCGGTGCCCTCGGCGCTCTTCTGGATCAGCACGTCACCGATCCAGACGGCGTGGGCGTCCTGGCCCTGGAGCGCACCCTTGTAGACCACGTGCGACTTGCAGTGCGGGGCGTCGTGCGTGACCAGGAGGCGGTGCTCCTGGTGCTGGCCGGCGTCCGTGAAGTACAGGCCGAGCAGCTCGGCCTCGCCGCCGGGGCCCGCGTAGCTGATCCGCGGGTGCAGGCGTACGACGTCGCCGCCGAAGGTGACGACGATCGACTTGTAGCTCGCGTCCCGCCCGACCAGCGTGTTGTGCTGGGAGCAGTGCACGGCGGTGTCTTCCCAGTCCTGCACGGACACGACGGTGAGCTTCGCGCCGTCGCCGACGACGAACTCGACGTTCGCGGCGCGCACGCCGTCACCGGTGTGGTCGATGACGATGACGGCCTCGGCGAAGGCCTGCACCTCGAAGACGGTGTGGCCGAAGGTCGTGCCGCCCTCGCCGTGCAGGGAGACGCGCACGGGCTCGTCCAGGACGGTCTCCTTGGGCACGGTGACGACCGTGGCCTTGGTGAAGGAGGAGAACGCCTGGGCGGCGACACGGTCGACGGGGGCGCCGGCCCTGCCGATGCGGGCGTCATCGCGCTCGACCGACTCGATCGTGACGACGTCGGGGGCGTCGATCTGGGCCTTCATGGTGCCGCCCGCGACCGCGGTGCCGTCGTGGAGACCACGCAGGCGCGCCAGCGGGGTGAAGCGCCACTCCTCCTCACGGCCGTGGGGGACGGGGAAGTCCGCCACGTCGAAGGACGGGGGTGCACTCATCCGGGTGGCGACGGTGGACTCTGCGGCCACCGCGATCGCGCCGGCGGTGGTCGAGCCCGCCGGGATGTTCTGAGCCTCAGCCATGGCTGTCGTGTTGCTCACTCTCTTGTAAAGCGCTGCCTGCGTCGAAGGATTGCTGCGTGAGGGGGCGGGCGGGATTAACCGACCGAACCCTCCATCTGCAGTTCGATCAGCCGGTTCAGCTCCAGCGCGTACTCCATGGGCAGCTCACGCGCGATGGGCTCGACGAAGCCCCGCACGATCATGGCCATGGCCTCGAACTCCGTCAGACCGCGGCTCATCAGGTAGAAGAGCTGGTCGTCGGAGACCTTGGAGACGGTGGCCTCGTGGCCCATGGAGACGTCGTCCTCGCGGACGTCCACGTAGGGGTACGTGTCCGAACGGGAGATCGTGTCGACCAACAGCGCGTCGCACAGCACGTTGGACTTGGAGCCGTGCGCGCCCTCGCCGATCTCGACCAGGCCGCGGTAGGAGGTCCGGCCGCCGCCCCGCGCCACCGACTTGGAGACGATGTTGGAGGAGGTGTTCGGCGCCATGTGGACCATCTTGGAGCCGGCGTCCTGGTGCTGGCCCTCGCCCGCGAAGGCGATGGACAGGGTCTCGCCCTTGGCGTGCTCGCCCATCAGGTAGACGGCCGGGTACTTCATGGTGACCTTGGAACCGATGTTGCCGTCGATCCACTCCATGGTCGCGCCCTCGTACGCCACGGCGCGCTTGGTGACCAGGTTGTAGACGTTGTTCGACCAGTTCTGGATGGTCGTGTAGCGGCAGCGGCCGCCCTTCTTGACGATGATCTCCACCACGGCGCTGTGCAGCGAGTCCGAGGAGTAGATCGGGGCGGTGCAGCCCTCGACGTAGTGGACGTACGCGTCCTCGTCGACGATGATCAGCGTCCGCTCGAACTGGCCCATGTTCTCCGTGTTGATGCGGAAGTAGGCCTGGAGCGGGATGTCGACCTTGACGCCCTTGGGCACGTAGATGAACGAGCCGCCCGACCACACGGCGGTGTTCAGCGACGCGAACTTGTTGTCGCCGACCGGGATGACCGTGCCGAAGTACTCCTGGAAGAGCTCCGGGTGCTCCTTGAGCGCGGTGTCCGTGTCGAGGAAGATGACGCCCTGCTCCTCCAGGTCCTCGCGGATCTGGTGGTAGACGACCTCGGACTCGTACTGGGCCGCGACACCGGCGACGAGGCGCTGCTTCTCCGCCTCGGGGATGCCGAGCTTGTCGTACGTGTTCTTGATGTCCTGCGGCAGGTCCTCCCAGGAAGCGGCCTGCTTCTCGGTGGAGCGCACGAAGTACTTGATGTTGTCGAAGTCGATGCCGGAGAGGTCGGAGCCCCAGTTCGGCATGGGCTTCTTGTCGAACAGCTTGAGGCCCTTGAGGCGGAGGTTCAGCATCCACTCCGGCTCGGACTTCTTGCCGGAGATGTCGCGGACGACCTCTTCGGACAGACCCCGCTTGGCAGCGGCACCGGCCGCGTCGGAGTCGGCCCAGCCGTATTCGTAGGTGCCCAGGCCATCGAGCTCAGGGTGAGCAGTCTCCGTGGTCATGCGGGGTTCCTCCCGGCCGTGCTTGCAGATACTGATGAGTCGGTCTGTGCGGCGCCCGTGGCGCCGGCGCTTCCGCTTCGCGGAATGAACGTCGTGCACACCCCGTCGCCGTGGGCGATCGTGGCGAGCCGCTGCACATGGGTCCCGAGCAGGCGGGAGAAGACCTCGGTCTCCGCCTCGCAGAGCTGCGGGAACTGCTCGGCTACGTGGGCCACCGGGCAGTGGTGCTGGCAGAGCTGTTCACCGCTGTGCGGACCGGGAGCGCTCTTCGCCGTAGCAGCGTACCCGTCCGCGGTCAACGCCTTGGCCAGGGCCTCGGCGCGGTCCCCGGGGGCGGCCGCCTCGACGGCCTCCCGGTAGGTCTCCGCCTGTGCCGCCATGCGCGCCCTGGCGAAGGCGGCGACAGCCGCCTCGCCCTGCTCGCCCCCGCCGGCGGCCTGCGCGATCCAGCGCATGGCGTCCACGGCGAGCGAGTCGTAGGACTGGTCGAAGGCGTCGCGGCCGCAGTCGGTGAGCGCGAAGACCTTGGCGGGCCGGCCCCGGGTGCGCGCCCCGTAGACGCGCTGCGCGCGGGGTGCGACCACGTCGTCCGCGACGAGCGCGTCCAGGTGGCGGCGCACGGCGGCCTGGGTGAGGCCGAGGCGCTGCGCGAGGTCGGCGACGGTGGACGGACCGTGGTCCAGGATGGAGCGCGCGACCCGGTCGCGGGTTGACCGCTCCCCGGTTGCGAGCTCCCCCTGAGGGGTCTCGATCATCCGTCCGCCGTATTTCACAACGCCATTGTTGCGTAATTACTCGGGCACGGACAAGCGGTGACGGACGCCACTCCTGGTGTCCTCCATCACTAAGGGTTACCTAATTTAAGCGGTAGATCACTCAAAGCAGCACGTGAGAGCGAGTTCCGGCCCCCTTTACCCCACGGCCCGGGCGGCCGTCCGGCCCTCCGTAGACTCACCCGCATGAGTAACGACCCCGCCGTGGAAATCCGCGGACTGGTGAAGCGGTACGGACCGAAAACCGCGGTGGACGGCCTCGACCTCACCGTGCGCAGGGCCTCGGTCACCGCCGTCCTCGGCCCCAACGGCGCGGGCAAGACCACCACCGTGGAGACCTGCGAGGGCTACCTGCGCCCCGACGCCGGCACCGTACGGGTCCTCGGCCTCGACCCGATCACCCAGGCCCCGGCCCTGCGCCCCCGGATAGGCGTGATGCTCCAGTCCGGCGGCGTCTACTCCGGCGCCCGCGCCGTGGAGATGCTGCGCCACATGGCGAGCCTCTACGCCGACCCGCTCGACGTCCCCGCCCTGGTGGACCGCCTCGGCCTCGGCAGCTGCGGGCGCACCCCCTACCGCCGGCTCTCCGGCGGCCAGCAGCAGCGCCTGGCGCTGGCCATGGCCGTCGTGGGCCGCCCCGAGCTGGTCTTCCTGGACGAGCCGACCGCCGGCCTCGACCCGCAGGCCCGCCGCGCGACCTGGGACCTCGTACGGGAGCTGCGCGCCGACGGCGTCGGCGTCGTCCTCACCACCCACCACATGGACGAGGCCGAACAGCTCGCCGACGAGGTCGCCATCGTGGACGCCGGCAAGGTCGTCGCCCACGGCAGCCCCGAGCTGCTGTGCCGCGGCGGCGCCGAGAACACCCTGCGCTTCACCGGGCGCCCCTCCCTGGACCTGGCCTCGCTGCTCAAGGCCCTGCCCGACGGCACCCAGGCCGCCGAGCTCACCGCCGGCGTCTACCGGGTCACCGGCGACGTCGACCCGCAGATGCTGGCGACCGTCGCGTCCTGGTGCGCACAGAACGGGGTGATGCCGGACAGCCTCACGGTGGAGCGGCACACCCTCGAAGACGTCTTCCTGGAGCTGACCGGTAAGGAGCTGCGCGCATGAGCGCCGGTACGTTCACCCCCCGGCCCGCGGCCGCGCCCGTGACCCGGATGATCCGGGCCCAGACCGCGCTGGAGACGCGGATGCTCCTGCGCAACGGCGAACAGCTGCTGCTGACCGTGATCATCCCGGCGCTGCTGCTGGTGCTGTTCTCATCCGTGGACATCCTCGACACCGGTGCCGGCAAGTCCGTCGACTTCCTCGCGCCCGGCGTCCTCGCGCTCGCCGTGATGTCCACCGCCTTCACCGGCCAGGCCATCGCCACCGGCTTCGACCGGCGCTACGGGGTACTCAAGCGGCTCGGTGCCTCTCCGCTGCCGCGCCGGGCCCTGATGGCCGCCAAGACCCTGTCGGTACTGCTCACCGAGGTGCTCCAGGTCGCCCTGCTCACGGTGATCGCCCTGGCGCTGGGCTGGTCGCCGCACGGGAACCCGCTCGCGGTCGCCGCGCTGCTCCTGCTGGGCACCGCCGCCTTCTCCGGGCTCGGGCTCCTGATGGCGGGCACGCTCAAGGCCGAGGCGACCCTGGCCGCCGCGAACCTGGTGTTCCTGCTGCTGCTGGTCGGCGGCGGGGTGATCGTGCCGCTGGACAAGTTCCCGGACGCGGTGCGCTCCGTACTGGAACTGCTGCCCATATCGGCGCTGTCGGACGGGCTGCGCGAGGTGCTCCGCAACGGGGCGGCGATGCCGTGGGGCGACGCGGCCGTCCTGGCCTGCTGGTCGGTCCTGGGGCTCGGCGCCGCCGCCCGCTTCTTCCGCTGGGAGTGAATCCCTTCCCCCGTTCGTTGTCCGGGCACGAGGATGGGCGCCGCCACACATCAGCGACGCACACCAGGACACCGGGGGCGCGGCATGGGGCAGCGGGAAGCCGTTCTACGGCTGGACCAGCAGTGGGCGAGAGTCCGTTCGGGGTCGGCGCACACCGGGCCCGGCGAAGCCGACCGGCTGCTCGCCGAGCTGATCGGCGCGCTGCGCGAGCCCGCCCGCACCGACGCCGAGTGCGCCGCGCGGCTGGGCCTGCGCCTGGGTGACCTCGCGGCGCGCCGCTTCGCCGCCGGGGACCGGGCGGGGGCCCTGTCCGCCATCGAGGAAGCGCTCCGGCACGCCGGGCAGGCGGCCGGACACGATCCGGAGTTCGCCCGCTGGTACGCCCGGTCGCTGATCAACCAGGGCGTCTGGCTGGCCTGGCCGCTGAGCGACGGGGACCGGCTGCCGCGCTTTCCGCTCGGCGCGGCCGGGGAGAGCGGCCCGAGCCCCATGGAGCGGGCGGCCGGCGAGCGCGCGCGGGACGTGACCCGCGCCGCCGTGGAGGTCTGGACCGGGCTCGACCAGCACGATGCGGTCAATCGGCGCGGGCTGGCGCAGGCCAAGGTGTTCCTCGGGGACCGCCTCGCCGAGCTGGGCTTCGCCGAGGACGCGGTGGCGTGGGCGGTGGACGCGGAGGCCGGTTTCCGGCGGATCCTGCTGTCCGGTCCGGACCCGGAGGAGGCGGAGGAGGCCGAGGGCGCCCTCGACCACATCGGCCGCCAGCTGGAACTGCGGCTGCGCCACCTGTCCTTCGACTCCCTCGCCGGTCTGCGCGCCCAGGGCCTGCTGCCCGAGCGGCTGCTGCCCCGGGCCGTGGTGGCCGCCCGGATCCAGGGCACCCCGGAACCGGAGATCGCGTCCCGGCTGGGCCTGGAGCCGGAGCAGGTCGTCACGATGCTGGAGGTCACGCCGTGGCTCGCGGTGTGGCGCATCGAGGTCCGCGGCGCCGATGGGCTGTGGACCGTACCGGACCAGGCCTGGCACGGCGCCGGCGAGGTGCGCGACCTGAGCGCCGAGGAAGTGGCGGCCGAGCTGATCCACGGGTTCATGGCGTCGCCGCACTACCCGGGCGACGAGGGCTTCTGGCGCGTCCGGGTGTGGTGGCACGAGGAAGGCGACCCGGCGGGCGCGAAGTTCCGCCTGGTCATCGGGCCCGACGCACCCGTGGGCACCCCCTCGTGAAAGTTTGCACAAGGCGCGGCCTACGATAGGGGCCGTGTTGAACCCCCTCGCCTTCCTCGCCAGCCGCTGGACCCCGTCACCCCGGACCG
Organism: Streptomyces cirratus; assembly: GCF_014650775.1. Lineage (GTDB taxonomy): Bacteria > Actinomycetota > Actinomycetes > Streptomycetales > Streptomycetaceae > Streptomyces > Streptomyces cirratus. The sequence goes on from NZ_BMVP01000001.1 coordinate 103,055, forward strand.
TCCGGCGGGCCGCGTTCGCCGCGCTCCTCATGAGCGTCGCCATCGTCGTCACCGGCGGCGCGGTGCGGCTGACCGGATCCGGTCTCGGCTGCGACACCTGGCCCAAGTGCACCGACGGCAGTCTGATCGTCACCCAGGAACAGGGATTCCACGGCGCCGTCGAGTTCGGCAACCGCATGCTGACGTACGTGCTCTGCGCGGCCGTCGGCTGGTTCATCCTGACCGCCCGCTCCGCCAAGCCGTGGCGCCGCTCCCTGACCCGGCTCGGCTGGCTCCAGTTCGCCCTCGTGATGAGCAACGCGGTCCTCGGCGGCATCACCGTGCTGACCGGGCTGAACCCGTACAGCGTGGCCGCGCACTTCCTGCTCGCCACCTCCCTGATCGCGGTCACCACCGTCAGCTGGCAGCGCACCGCCGAGGGCGACTGTGCGCCCCGGCCCCGGGTGCCCGGCCCGGTGCACAGGCTCACGTGGGCGCTGGTCGCGGCCACCTTGGTCCTGATCGCGGCGGGCACCGTCGTCACCGGCTCCGGCCCGCACGCGGGTGACAGCAGCGAGATCAAGCGGATGCCGTTCGGCTGGTCGGCCACCGCGCACGTCCACGCCGTGTCCGCCTGGGTGGTGTGCGCGCTCGCGCTGGCGGTGTGGCTGGTGCTGCGCGTGGCGGACGCCCCCGCCGACACCCGGGCGCGCGCCCGCGACCTGCTGGTCGTGCTGCTCGCCCAGGGCGCCGTCGGCTACGTCCAGTACTTCACCCACGTGCCCGAGGTGCTGGTCGCCGTGCACATGCTGGGCTCCTGCCTGGTGTGGATCTCGGTCCTGCGCGTGGTGCTGAGCCTGCGCGAGCGGCCGGTGGAGCGGGCGGGCATCCCCACCCAGGGCGACAGCCGGCTTTCCTCCGTCTGAGCGCGCCGACCCGTCTGAGCATGCCGGGCCTCTGAGCGCGCCGGGCCTCTGGGCGCGCCGGGCCGGCGCCGCCCCGGGCGGCTCAGGCCCGCTCGTCCAGCCGGTAGACGCGGCGGGCGTTGCCCGCCGCGATCATCGCCGCGACGCGGTCCGCGTCCCGCCAGGACCAGGCCCCGTCGCCGACCCAGCCGCGCAGCACCCGGCCCAGCGCCTCGCGGAACACCAGGGCGCCCACCGCGTGCAGCTCGGGCAGCCGCCGGCCGCCGCTGGAGTAGAGCAGCTTCCCGAACGGCGCCAGTTCCAGCAGCTCGGCCAGTACGGCGGCCGCCCCCGCGCCGGTCCGCGCGAGGAGCGGTCCCAGGTCCGCGTGTACGTGCGGGAACGCCTCGGCCAGCCGGGCGGCGCTGCGGTGGTGCGGGTAGCCGCCGAGCAGCACCAGCGGGGCGCCCAGGCCCGCGGTGGCCCGTACGAAGCCGGTCAGCAGCGCGGGGTCGGCGTGCTCGGGCCGCTGCCCGGGCTCCCCCGCGCCGGTGTGCAGCTGGATCGGCAGCCCGGTCGCCACGGCGCTCCACAGCAGGTGCCGCAGGAGGACGGGGTCGCGTACGGCCGCGCCCTTGGCGCGCCCGGCCAGCCAGCGCCCGGCGGCCCCGCGCACCTCGCCGGGGCCGGGCGGCTCGGGTGCCTGGGCGAGGGCGGCGGGGTACCGGGCGCCCGCCCCGCAGGTGAAGGCGACGGCCCCGGCGGCGGCGTGGTGGACGGCCCCGGCGAGGTTGGCGAGGAAGGCGGCGACGGTCCCGGAGGTGTCGGCGACCTGCTCGGCCAGCGGCTCCAGCCGGACGGCCTCGAAGGCCTCGGCGTCACCGGCGCGGGCCAGCTCCTTGGGGGCGGTGAGGTCGCCGGGTGCCCCCGTGTCGACGAGGTAGGCACCGACCCCCGCGCCCCGCAGCAGCCGCCGCGCGGCCTCGGCCGCGCCCAGCTCGCGCCGCCGGGCGAGGTAGCGCACGGGCGCGCAGTGGGGTTCGAGCCCGAGCAGCGGCGGGCACCAGCGGCGCACGGCGAAGCCGGTCTGCGTGTCGAAGAAGGTGGTGCCCGCGGCGGGCGGGCCGGCCGAGCGGATCAGCTGGGCCTCGAAGGTGCCGAGGCCGAGCTCGGTGCGGAGCACTCCCTGGCAGTGCTGGTCCACCAGGGGCGGCGTTTCGATCATCCGGGCATCCCGTTGCGGACGTGAGGAAGCGGCTTCCACACGTCCTAACGGGTGAGCGGGGTGACAGGTGTTGCTCGCGCTGTTGACCGAGCCGCCCCCGAACGGACCACCGGGTGCGTCAGTGCGGGGTCAGAGCTGGATCCCGGCCATGCGCGACCACTCGTAGGGGCCGGTCTTGACGCGGGCGGCGAACTCTCCGTCGAACTCCTCGTGGAGGGTCAGCCCGGCCTTCTCGGCGGCCTGCTCGGCCGTCGCGTAGGTCGGGGCCACCAGGTCGCCCCAGCCGCCGTCCGTGCCGACGAGCACGATCCGGGTGCCGGCCTGGCCGATGTGCGCGAGCTGTCCCTCGGCGCCGCCGTGCCGCTTGGCGAACGCGCCGATCTGCCTGGCCAGCTTCGCGGCCGTCCGGTCCTGCTTCTTCGTGTCTGCCGTGGTGTCTGCCATGGACGGCATGCTACCGGCGGGTAATGAGCGGAGGAAGCGTCAGCGGAGGAAGGGATCCACGGCCACGGCGACGAAGAGCAGCGACACGTAGGTGATCGACCAGTGGAACAGCCGCATCTCCTTGAGCTTCCCGCCCGTCACCCCGGCCTTGGCCCGGGCGTTCAGCGCGTGCGCCTCCCACAGCCACCAGCCGCCCGCCAGCAGCGCGACGGAGGTGTAGAACCAGCCGGTGTAGCCCAGCGGGGTCAGCAGCAGGGAGACGGCCACCATCACCCAGCTGTAGAGGACGATCTGACGGGCCACGACCTTGTTGCCCGCGACGACCGGCAGCATCGGCACGCCGACGCGGGCGTAGTCGTCCTTGACCTTCATCGACAGCGGCCAGTAGTGCGGCGGCGTCCAGAAGAAGATGACGAGGAAGAGGATGACCGCGGCCCAGGAGACCTCGTTCTTCACCGCCGACCAGCCGATGAGCACCGGCATGCAGCCCGCGATGCCGCCCCAGACGATGTTCTGGGCGGTGCGCCGCTTCAACAGCATCGTGTAGACGACGACGTAGAAGAGGAGGGCGCCGAGCGAGAGCGCGGCGGACAGCCAGTTGATCAGCAGACCGAAGAACAGGGTCGAGACGACCCCGAGGGTGATGCCGAAGACCAGGCACTCGCGCGGGCTCACCATGCCGGTCACCAGCGGGCGCTGCGACGTACGGTCCATCAGTGCGTCGATGTCGCGGTCGATGTACATGTTCAGCGCGTTGGCGCCGCCCGCCGACAGGTATCCGCCGAAGCAGGTCGCGAGAACCAGCCACAAGGACGGCACGCCCTGTTCGGCGAGGAACATCACCGGCACTGTGGTGATCAGCAGAAGTTCGATGATCCGCGGCTTGGTCAAAGCCACGAAAGCCATGACCCTGGCCCCGAACGGCCGATGACCGGGAGGGGTCCCGAGCACCCCCGCTGGACGGGATTCGACGGCCGTCACGCACACCCCTGACAGAGAATTCAGCAAGCCGCGGACAGGAGGCCCGGCAAGGCTTGCACGTACCACGCCACTCTAGACGTTGCCCTCACCCCGCCCGGCCCCGGGGTCGCCTCGTGTTGGGCCGATCGGCCCGGGCGCAGGTGAACACCGGTCGGCGACCCGGCGACGCACTACCGGCACTCGAATAGTGGCACGCCGTCTCGGGGGTAGGCTCGGAATCGCGCCGGTGCACCGTTCGTCACCGGGAAACAACATGTGGAGAGGAGCCCTGACTCACGGTGAGCACCAAGCCGACCACCACAGAGCTCGAGTGGACCGAACTGGACCAGCGGGCCGTCGACACCGCCCGCATCCTGGCCGCGGACGCGGTCCAGAAGGTCGGGAACGGCCACCCCGGAACGGCGATGAGCCTGGCCCCAGCCGCGTACACCTTGTTCCAGAAGGTCATGCGCCACGACCCGGCGGACCCCCAGTGGGTCGGCCGCGACCGTTTCGTGCTCTCCGCGGGCCACTCGTCCCTCACCCTCTACACCCAGCTCTACTTCGGCGGCTTCGGCCTGGAGCTGGACGACCTCAAGGCGTTCCGCACCTGGGGTTCCAAGACCCCCGGCCACCCGGAGTACGGCCACACCCCGGGCGTCGAGACCACGACCGGCCCGCTCGGCCAGGGCGTCGCCAACGCGGTGGGCATGGCCATGGCCGCCCGCTACGAGCGCGGCCTGTTCGACCCGGACGCCGCCCCGGGCACGTCCCCGTTCGACCACATGGTCTACGCGATCGCCGGTGACGGCTGCCTCCAGGAGGGCATCTCCCACGAGGCGTCCGCCCTGGCCGGCCACCAGAAGCTCGGCAACCTGGTGCTGCTGTGGGACGACAACCACATCTCCATCGAGGGCGACACCGAGACGGCCGTCTCCGAGGACACCCTCAAGCGGTACGAGGCGTACGGCTGGCACGTCCAGCGCGTCGCCCCGAAGGAGAACGGCGACCTCGACCCGAAGGCGCTGTTCGAGGCGCTCAAGGCCGCGAAGGCCGAGACCCGGCGTCCGTCCTTCATCGCCATGCGCTCGATCATCGCCTGGCCGGCCCCGCACGCCCAGGGCACCGAGGCCGCGCACGGCTCCGCCCTCGGTGACGACGAGGTCGCCGCCACCAAGCGCGTCCTCGGCTTCGACCCGGAGAAGACCTTCGACGTCTCCGACGAGGTCATCACGCACACCCGCAAGGCGCTGGACCGCGGCCGCGAGGCCAAGGCCGCCTGGGAGAAGGACTTCTCCGCCTGGCGCACCGCCAACCCGGAGCGCGCCGCCGAGTTCGACCGCATCGAGGCCAACGAGCTGCCCGCGGGCTGGGAGGACAAGCTCCCCGTCTTCGAGCCCGGCAAGGGCGTCGCCACCCGCGCGGCCTCCGGCAAGGTGCTCCAGGCGCTCGGCCCGGTCATCCCGGAGCTGTGGGGCGGCTCGGCCGACCTGGCCGGCTCCAACAACACCACCATCGACAAGAACTCCTCGTTCCTGCCGGAGGGCAACCCGCTGCCGGAGGCCGACCCGTACGGCCGCACCATCCACTTCGGCATCCGCGAGCACGCCATGGCCGCGTCCATGAACGGCATCGCGCTGCACGGCCACACCCGCATCTACGGCGGCACCTTCCTGGTGTTCTCCGACTACATGCGCAACGCCGTGCGCCTGTCGGCGCTGATGCACGTGCCGGTCACCTACGTGTGGACGCACGACTCCATCGGCCTCGGCGAAGACGGCCCGACCCACCAGCCGGTCGAGCACCTCGCCTCGCTGCGCGCCATCCCGGGCCTGAACCTGGTCCGTCCGGCCGACGCGAACGAGACCGTCGTCGCCTGGCGCGAGATCCTGCGCCGCCACACCAAGGTGTTCGGCAAGGGCGCCCCGCACGGACTGGCGCTGACCCGTCAGGGCGTGCCGACGTACGAGCTCAACAACGACGCCGCCAAGGGCGGGTACGTCATGTTCGAGGCGACCGGCCCCGAGGGCGGGGACACCACCCCCGAGGTCGTCCTCATCGGCACCGGCTCCGAGGTACAGCTCGCCGTCGCCGCGCGCGAGGCCCTGCAGGCCGAGGGCATCGCGACCCGGGTCGTCTCGATGCCGTCCGTCGAGTGGTTCGAGGAGCAGGACCAGGCGTACAAGGACAGCGTCCTGCCGCCGTCCGTCCGTGCGCGCGTCGCGGTCGAGGCGGGCATCGGCCTGACCTGGCACCGCTACGTCGGCGACGCGGGCCGCATCGTGTCGCTGGAGCACTTCGGTGCCTCGGCCGACGCGAAGCTGCTGTTCCGCGAGTTCGGCTTCACCCCCGAGGCCGTTGCCGACGCCGCCCGGGACTCCCTCAACGAAAGCCGTGGGAACGCCGCCACCGCGCGCTGACGCCCGTACACGACCAGTAGGAGATGCAATTCCCATGACAGACGCACTCAAGCGCCTCTCCGACGAGGGCGTGGCGATCTGGCTGGACGACCTGTCCCGCAAGCGCATCACGTCCGGCAACCTCGCCGAGCTGATCGACCAGCAGCACGTGGTCGGTGTCACCACCAACCCGTCGATCTTCCAGAAGGCCATCAGCCAGGGAGACGGCTACGACCAGCAGCTCTCTGACCTCGCCGCCCGCAAGGTGACCGTCGAGGAAGCCATCCGCATGATCACCACGGCGGACGTCCGCGACGCCGCCGACATCCTGCGGCCGGTCTTCGACGCGACCGAGGGCCAGGACGGCCGGGTCTCGATCGAGGTCGACCCGCGCCTCGCGCACAACACCAAGGCGACCGTCGCCGAGGCCAAGCAGCTGGCCTGGCTGGTGGACCGCCCGAACACCCTGATCAAGATCCCGGCGACCATGGGCGGTCTGCCCGCGATCACCGAGGTCATCGGCCGGGGCATCAGCGTCAACGTGACGCTGATCTTCTCGCTGGAGCGCTACCGCCAGGTCATGGACGCCTACCTGGCCGGCCTGGAGAAGGCCAAGGCCGCGGGCCTCGACCTCTCCAAGATCCACTCGGTGGCCTCCTTCTTCGTGTCCCGCGTGGACACCGAGATCGACAAGCGCCTGGACGGCGTCGGCACCGACGAGGCCAAGGCCCTCAAGGGCAAGGCTGCGCTCGCCAACGCCCGTCTGGCCTACCAGGCGTACGAGGAGGTCTTCTCCTCCGAGCGCTGGGCCGCCCTGGACAGGGCGCACGCCAACAAGCAGCGCCCGCTGTGGGCCTCGACCGGTGTGAAGGACCCGGCGTACAAGGACACCCTGTACGTGGTGGACCTGGTCGCCCCCGGCACGGTCAACACCATGCCGGAAGCCACCCTGGAGGCCACCGCCGACCACGGCGAGGTCACCGGTGACACCATTCACGGCACCTACGAGCAGGCGCGCGCCGAGCTCGACGCGATCGCGAAGCTGGGCATCTCGTACGACGAGGTCGTCCAGGTGCTGGAGGACGAAGGCGTCGAGAAGTTCGAGGCGTCGTGGAACGACCTGCTGAAGTCGACCCAGGCGGAGCTCGAGCGCCTCGCCCCCGCGGAGGACTGAGTATTTTGTCGGTGAACGGAGCGAACCCGCTTCGTGACGCACAGGACCGGCGGCTCCCGCGTATCGCGGGGCCGTCCGGCCTGGTCATTTTCGGCGTTACGGGTGACCTGTCGCGCAAGAAGCTCATGCCCGCCGTCTACGACCTCGCCAACCGCGGCCTGCTGCCCCCGGGTTTCTCGCTGATCGGGTTCGCCCGCCGCGAGTGGCACGACGAGGACTTCGCCCAGGAGGTGTACGAGGCCGTCAAGGAGCACTCGCGCACCCCCTTCCGCGAGGAGGTCTGGCAGCAGCTGGTGCAGGGCTGCCGCTTCGTCCAGGGCGAGTTCGACGACGACGCGGCCTTCGAGACCCTCAAGGCCACGATCGAGGAACTCGACAAGGCGCAGGGCACCGGCGGCAACTTCGCCTTCTACCTGTCGGTCCCGCCCAAGTTCTTCCCCAAGGTGGTCCAGCAGCTCAAGGACCACGGTCTGGCGCAGAAGGAGGGTTCCTGGCGGCGCGCCGTCATCGAGAAGCCCTTCGGCCACGACCTCAAGAGCGCCCAGGAACTGAACAAGGTCGTCCACGAGGTGTTCCCCCGGGACGAGGTCTTCCGGATCGACCACTACCTCGGCAAGGAGACCGTCCAGAACATCCTGGCGCTCCGCTTCGCCAACACCATGTTCGAGCCGATCTGGAACCGGTCGTACGTCGACCACGTACAGATCACGATGGCCGAGGACATCGGCATCGGCGGCCGGGCCGGTTACTACGACGGCATCGGCGCGGCCCGTGACGTCATCCAGAACCACCTGCTCCAGCTGCTGGCGCTGACCGCGATGGAGGAGCCCGGCTCCTTCCACCCCAAGGCGCTGGTGGCCGAGAAGCTCAAGGTGCTGACCGCCGTGGAGCTGCCGGAGGACCTGGGCAAGCACACCGTGCGCGGCCAGTACTCGGCGGCGTGGCAGGGCGGCGAGAAGGTCGTCGGGTACCTCGAAGAGGACGGCATCGACCCCAAGTCGAAGACCGACACCTACGCGGCCATCCGGCTGGAGATCAACAACCGCCGCTGGGCGGGCGTCCCGTTCTACCTGCGGACCGGCAAGCGCCTGGGCCGCCGCGTCACCGAGATCGCGGTCGTCTTCAAGCGGGCCCCGTACCTGCCGTTCGAGTCGGGCGCGACCGAGGAGCTGGGGCAGAACGCCCTGGTCATCCGGGTCCAGCCGGACGAGGGCATCACGGTGCGTTTCGGCTCGAAGGTTCCGGGCACCTCCATGGAGGTCCGCGACGTGACGATGGACTTCGCCTACGGCGAGTCCTTCACCGAGTCCAGCCCCGAGGCGTACGAGCGGCTGATCCTCGATGTCCTGCTGGGTGACGCGAACCTCTTCCCGCGCCACCAGGAGGTCGAACTGTCCTGGAACATCCTCGACCCGATCGAGGAGTACTGGGACAAGCACGGGAAGCCCGCGCAGTACCCGGCGGGCACCTGGGGGCCGGTCGAGGCGGACGAGATGCTCGCACGAGACGGACGGAGCTGGCGCCGGCCATGAAGATCGACCTTACGGAGACCACCTCCAGCAAGATCAACGCCGCATTGGTGCAGGCGCGCCGGGACATCGGCACGCCGGCCATCGGCATGGTCCTCACGCTGGTGATCGTGACCGACGAGGAGAACGCGTACGACGCGCTCAAATCGGCCAACGACGCGTCCCACGAACACCCTTCGCGGATCATCGTCGTGGTCAGGCGGGTCAGCCGCTCCCCCCGCAGCCGTCGCGACGCCCGGCTCGACGCGGAGATCCGCGTCGGGACGGACGCCGGTACCGGCGAGACGGTGGTGCTGCGCCTGCACGGTGAACTGGTCCACCACGCCCAGTCGGTGGTTCTCCCGCTCCTCCTGCCCGACGCCCCCGTGGTCGTCTGGTGGCCGGAGGGGGCTCCGACGGACCTGGCGGGCGACCCGCTGGGTGCGCTCGGTCAGCGCCGGATCGCGGACACCTACTCCTCGGAGCAGCCCATAGCCGCCCTCGGCGACCGGGCGCAGGCGTACGCGCCGGGTGACACGGACCTGTCGTGGACCCGGATCACGCCCTGGCGCTCGATGCTGGCCGCCGCGCTGGACCAGCAGAGGGTGTCGGTCGTCTCCGCCACCGTCGAGGGCGAGGACGAGAACCCCAGCTGCGAGCTGCTGGCCATGTGGCTCGCGGACCGCCTGGGCGTACCGGTGACGCGTGCGCTGTCCCAGGGCCCGGGCCTGACCGCCGTGCGCATGGAGACCAAGGACGGCCAGATCGTCCTGGACCGCGCCGACGGCGCCCTGGCGACGCTGTGCATGCCGGGTCAGCCCGACCGGGCGGTGGCGCTCAAGCGGCGGGAGACGGCCGAGCTGCTCGCGGAGGAGCTGCGCCGGCTGGACCCCGACAACACCTACGAGGCCTCGCTGAAGTTCGGCGTGGACCGGCTGGAGCCGGCCGGTGCCCCGGCCGCCGCTACCGCCGAGGCGCCGGCGGACGCACCGGCGGACGCACCGGCGAAGGCCCCTGCGGCCAAGCCGGCCGCCAAGGCCGCGGCGAAGAAGGCCACGGCCAAGCAGTGACGTTCCACGGCCGCCGGCCGGATCCCCCGCGGGGGGTCCGGCCGGCGGCCGCTCCATTTTCCGGCACGAGCAAGAAGGCGGCACGCACATGGGTATGACGACTCCCCAGGTCGTCGTCCACCGGGACAAGGAACTGATGGCCCAGGCCACCGCGGCCCGGCTCATCACGAAGGTCGTGGACGCGCAGGCGGCCCGCGGCAGCGCCTCGGTGGTGCTGACCGGGGGCCGCAACGGCAACGGGCTGCTGGCCGCGCTCGCCGCGGCCCCGGCCCGGGACGCGATCGACTGGTCCCGGCTGGACCTGTGGTGGGGCGACGAGCGCTACGTCCCCGCCGACGACCCCGAGCGCAATCACGTCCAGGCCCGGGAGGCGCTCCTGGACGCCGTCCCCGTCGACCCGGCGCGCGTCCACGTGATGCCGGCCTCGGACGGCCCCTACGGGGCGGATGTCGACGCGGCGGCCGCGGCGTACGCCGAGGAGCTCCGCAAGGCGGCGGGGCCCGAGGACCACGGCCCGGTCCCGACCTTCGACGTGCTGATGCTGGGCGTCGGCCCGGACACGCACGTGGCGTCCCTGTTCCCGGAGCATCCGGCGGCGCGCGAGGCCGACCGCACGGTGGTCGGGGTGCACGGCGCGCCCAAGCCGCCGCCGACCCGGGTCTCGCTGACCCTCCCGGCGATCCGGGCGGCGCGCGAGGTCTGGCTCCTGGCGGCGGGCGAGGACAAGGCGGGCGCGGTGGCCATCGCGCTCGGCGGCGCGGGCGACGTCCAGGCCCCGGCCGCGGCCGCCTACGGGCGCAGCCGCACCCTGTGGCTGCTGGACCGCCCGGCGGCGGCGAAGCTGCCCCCGGGCCTGTACCCGCCCGTCTGAGGCCGACGGGTGCGGGGGGCCGTCACAGCCCCCCGCACCCGCCGCCGGATCAGGACCGGCCGCGCAGCTTGCGGTAGGTGGACACCAGCTCCCGGGTGGACGGGTCGAGGTCCTCCGTGCGGGAGCCGTCGATCAGGGCCGGTTCGACCTGCTTGGCCAGCACCTTCCCCAGTTCCACGCCCCACTGGTCGAAGGAGTCGATGTTCCACACCGCGCCCTGGACGAACACCTTGTGCTCGTACAGGGCGACCAGCTGACCGAGCACCGCCGGGGTCAGCTCGTCCGCCAGGATCGTCGTGGTCGGGTGGTTGCCGCGGAACGTCTTGTGCGGGACCAGCGCCTCGGCGACGCCCTCCGCCCGTACTTCCTCTTCCGTCTTGCCGAAGGCCAGTGCCTGGGTCTGCGCGAAGAAGTTCGCCATCAGCAGGTCGTGCTGCGCCTCCAGTTCGGGCTCCAGTTCCGCCACCGGGCGGGCGAAGCCGATGAAGTCCGCCGGGATCATCCGGGTGCCCTGGTGGAGCAACTGGTAGTACGCGTGCTGCCCGTTGGTGCCGGGCGTTCCCCAGACCACCGGGCCGGTGTGCCAGTCCACCGGATTGCCGTCCCGGTCCACGGACTTGCCGTTGGACTCCATGTCCAGCTGCTGCAAGTACGCGGTGAACCGCGAGAGGTAGTGGCTGTAGGGCAGCACCGCGTGGGAGTGCGCGTCGAAGAAGCCCCCGTACCAGACGCCCAGCATGCCCATCAGCAGCGGCGCGTTCCGCTCCGGCGGCGCCGTGCGGAAGTGCTCGTCGACGGTGTGGAAGCCGTCCAGCATCTCCCGGAAGGCGTCCGGGCCGATCGCGATCATCAGCGAGAGGCCGATGGCCGAGTCGAAGGAGTAGCGGCCGCCGACCCAGTCCCAGAACCCGAACATGTTGGCCGGGTCGATCCCGAACTCCTCGACCTTCTCCGCGTTGGTGGACAGCGCCACGAAGTGCCGCGCCACCGCCGCGTCGTCGCCGCCCAGTCCGGCCAGCAGCCAGGTGCGCGCCGAGGTGGCGTTGGTGATCGTCTCGATCGTCGTGAACGTCTTGGAGGCGATGATGAACAGCGTTTCGGCGGGATCCAGTCCCCGCAGCGCCTCGTGCAGGTCGGCGCCGTCCACGTTGGACACGAACCGCAGGGTCAGCCCGCGGTCGGTGAAGGCGCGCAGCGCCTCGTAGGCCATGGCCGGACCGAGGTCGGAGCCGCCGATGCCGATGTTGACGACGTTCTTGATGCGCTTGCCGGTGAACCCGGTCCACTTCCCCGACCTGACCTGCTCGGAGAAGGCGGCCATCTTGTCGAGCACGGCGTGGACGGCGGGCACGACGTTCTCGCCGTCCACCTCGACCACCGCGTCCCGGGGCGCGCGCAGCGCGGTGTGCAGGACCGCCCGGTCCTCCGTCGTGTTGATCTTCTCGCCGCGGAACATCGCGTCGCGCAGCTCGGCCACGCCGGTGGCCGCCGCCAGTTCACGCAGGAGCGCGAGCGTCTCGTCGGTGACGAGGTGCTTCGAATAGTCGATGTACAGGTCCCCGACCCGCAGGGTGTAGTCGGCCCCCCGGCCGGGATTCGTCTCGAACAGCTCCCGCAGATGCGTCTGCCCCAGCGCTTCCCGGTGCTTGCCGAGTGCCAGCCACTCGGGCGTCCGGTTGAGCCTCGTCTTACGGCTGTCTGCGTTCATCTCGGACATCAACCCACTTCTTCCGTCCTGTTGTGCCCCGCCACGCCCCAACCTAAGGGATCAGAAGGGGGACAACGCGCACAAAGGGGCCCGGCCCGCGGGATTGTTCTCTCCCGCGGGCCGGGCCCCTGATCACTCTCATGTGCGACCGGCAAGGGCCGACTCTCAGATCTCGCCCCGGAGTTTGGCGAGCGCCTCGGCGAGGATCGCCTCGCCGTCGGCATCGGTACGCCGCTCCCGTACGTACGCCAGGTGCGTCTTGTACGGTTCGGTGCGCGGCGGCGCCGGCGGGTTGTCCCGGTCCTGGCCGGCGGGGAAGCCGCAGCGCGGGCAGTCCCAAGTGTCCGGTACCTGTGCGTCGCTGGCGAAGCTCGGCTGCGTCTCGTGCCCGTTCGAGCACCAGAAGGAGATGCGCAGGCGGGGCGCGGATTCGCCGCGCTCGGCCTCGCCCATCGGCCCCGCTCCGACCCGACTTCCACGGATCGCGTTGCCACTTGCCACGGTCGTAACTCCCTGCCTGATGGTGCCGCGGAGCGTGAGGGGTTTTCCGCTGCGGGCGCCCAAGTCTACGTAAGGCCGGGCGGCCGTCCAGCAACTGCAGGGGGCGCCCCCGCAGGAGCCCATGATAGGCCGCAGGGGGCGCGGCGGACCGGCACTATGGCCGGAACGGCCGGCTTGCGGGTTACTTCCTCAGCAGGCCGAGCGCGACGATGCAGGCGAACCACAGCAGGCCGATCACGACGGTGATGCGGTCCAGGTTGCGCTCGGCGACCGAGGAGCCGCCGACCGACGACTGCATGCCGCCGCCGAACATGTCGGAAAGGCCACCGCCCTTGCCCTTGTGCATCAGCACGAGCAGCATCAGCAGGGCGCTGAAGACGATCAGGGCGATCGAGAACCCCAGAATCACGGCTGGTTCCTACTTTCCTGGCTGTTCCGGCCATCCGATTGTGCCGGGCGCGGGGGCCAGGGGCTGGTGGTGCAGCCTCCTGGCCCCCGCAAGGGTACGACGGATCCGTCCTGGCGCATACTCGCTGCGGGGACGGCCGGGCCCTACTGGTCCCGGAACCGGACGATCTTGACGAACTCGTCCACGTCCAGTGCCGCGCCGCCGATCAGGGCGCCGTCGACGTCGGGCTGGGCCATGATCGCGGCGATGTTGCCGGACTTGACGGAGCCGCCGTACTGGATGCGGACCTTGTCGGCCAGCTCCTGCGAGTACAGCTCGGCCAGGCGGCCGCGGATCGCCCCGCAGACCTCCTGGGCGTCCTCGGGGGTCGCGACCTCGCCGGTCCCGATGGCCCAGACGGGCTCGTAGGCGATCACGATGGACTCGACCTGCTCGGCCGGGACGCCGGCCAGGCCGCCGTCGACCTGGGCCAGGGTGTGCTCGACCTGCCGGCCGGCCTTGCGGACGTCCAGGCCCTCGCCGACGCACAGGATCGGGGTGATCCCGTGGCGGTAGGCGGCCTTGACCTTGGCGTTGCAGAGCTCGTCGCTCTCGCCGTGGTACTGGCGGCGCTCGCTGTGGCCGACGGCCACGAACGTGCAGCCAAGCTTGGCCAGCATCGGGCCGGAGATCTCGCCGGTGTAGGCACCGGAGTCGTGCGCCGAGACGTCCTGGGCGCCGTACTTGATCTTCAGCTTGTCGGAGTCGACCAGGGTCTGGACGGAGCGCAGGTCGACGAAGGGCGGCAGGACCGCGACCTCGACGGCGTCGTAGTCCTTGTCGGCGAGCGCGAAGGCGAGCTTCTGGACGTGCGCGATGGCCTCGAGGTGGTTGAGGTTCATCTTCCAGTTGCCCGCCATGAGCGGGGTGCGCGTGGTCATTGAGGGTCAGACCTCCAGTGCGGCGAGGCCGGGGAGCGTCTTGCCCTCGAGGTATTCGAGGGAGGCGCCGCCACCGGTCGAGATGTGGCCGAAAGCGTTCTCGTCGAAGCCGAGCGTGCGCACCGCGGCGGCGGAGTCCCCGCCGCCGACGACGGTGAACGCGTTGCTGTCGACGAGGGCCTGCGCGATCGCGCTGGTGCCTCCGGCGTAGTCGGGGTGCTCGAAGACGCCCACGGGACCGTTCCAGAAGACGGTCTCCGCATCGGCGATCTTCGACGCGTACAGCTCACGGGTCTTGGGACCGATGTCCAGACCCTCCTTGTCGGCGGGGATCTTGTCCGCGTCGACGGTGATGAAGTCGGCCGGGGTCTTGCCCTTGAGGTCGGGGAACTCCGAGGACGCGAGGATGTCGACCGGCAGGACCAGCTCGACGCCGTTCTTCTCGGCCCGGGCCATGTACTCCTTGACGACGTCCACCTGGTCCTTCTGGAGCAGGGAGATGCCGACCTCATAGCCCTTGGCGTAGAGGAAGGTGTACGCCATGCCGCCGCCGATGAGGATGCGGTCGGCCTTGCCGAGCAGCTGGTCGATGACGGCCAGCTTGTCGGAGACCTTGGCGCCGCCGAGTACGACCACGTACGGACGCTTGACCTCGGCGGTCAGCTTCTTGAGTACGCCGACCTCGGTGGCGATGAGGTAGCCGGCCGCGTGGGGCAGGCGCGCGGGCAGGTCGAAGACCGACGCGTGCTTGCGGTGGACGGCGCCGAAGCCGTCGCCGACGTAGAGGTCGGCGAGCTCGGCGAGCTGGTCGGCGAACGCGCCGCGCTCGGCGTCGTCCTTCGAGGTCTCGCCGGCGTTGAACCGCAGGTTCTCGATGACGGCGACCTGGCCGTCGGCGAGGGCCGCGACGGTCTCCTTGGCGGAGGAGCCGACGGTGTCGGTGGCGAACGCGACGTCGCTGCCGAGCAGCTCACCGAGCCGCTTGGCGGCCGGCGCCAGCGAGAACGCCGGGTCCGGGGCGCCCTTGGGGCGGCCCAGGTGCGAGGCGACGATCACGCGGGCGCCGGCTTCGGCGAGCTTCGCGATGGTCGGCTGGACGGCGCGGATGCGCCCGTCGTCGGTGATCTCGGTGCCGGCCAGCGGCACGTTGAGGTCCGCGCGGACGAAGACCCGCTTGCCCACGACGCCCTCGGCGAGAAGTTCGTCGATCGTCTTCATGTGTTTCTACTCCTTATCCCCACGCGGGGTTTCCGTCCCGACCTGGGTGAGAGGGTACGAGACAAGCCACAGGGCCCGTGCGGCGCCTCGTCGCGCCACCCGGACCCTGTGCCTCACATCGTGCTGCTGCCTGCCGTGACGATCAGAGCTGACCGCCGACGAACACCGTCAGGTCGACGAGGCGGTTGGAGTAGCCCCACTCGTTGTCGTACCAGCCGATGACCTTGACCTGGTTGCCGTCCTGAACCATGGTCAGGGATGCGTCGAAGGTGCAGGAAGCGGGCCAGTTGACGATGTCGGAGGAGACGATCGCGTCCTCGGTGTAGTCGAGGATGCCCTTGAGCTGGCCCTCGGCGGCCTTCTGGAAGGCGGCGTTGATCTCTTCCTTGGTGGTCTCGCGGGCGAGCTCCAGGACGAGGTCGGTGACCGAGCCGGTCGGGACCGGGACGCGCATGGCCATGCCGTCCAGCTTGCCCTTGAGCTGCGGGAGGACCAGCGCGGTGGCCTTGGCGGCACCGGTCGAGGTCGGGATGATGTTCTCGGCGGCGGCACGGGCGCGGCGCAGGTCCGAGTGCGGGAAGTCGAGGATGCGCTGGTCGTTGGTGTACGCGTGGACCGTCGTCATCATGCCCTTGACGATGCCGAAGTTCTCGTCGAGGACCTTGGCCATCGGCGCCACGCAGTTGGTGGTGCAGGAGGCGTTGGAGATGACGTGGTGGTTGGCCGCGTCGTACTTGTCCTGGTTGACGCCCATCACGATCGTGATGTCCTCGTCCTTGGCCGGGGCCGAGATGAGGACCTTCTTCGCGCCGGCCGCGATGTGCTTGGCGGCGTCGGCCTTCTTGGTGAAGATGCCGGTCGACTCGATGACGATGTCGGCGCCCAGCTCGCCCCAGGGCAGGTTGGCGGGGTCGCGCTCGGCGAACGTCTTGAAGGTGTTGCCGTTGACGGTGATGGTGTCGTCGGTGTGCGAGACCTCGGCCTTGAGGCGGCCGAGGATGGTGTCGTACTTGAGCAGGTGCACGAGAGTGGCGTTGTCAGTCAGGTCGTTGACACCGACGATCTCGATGTCCGCTCCCTGCTCAAGGAGCGCCCGGAAGTAGTTGCGGCCAATACGGCCAAAACCATTGATGCCTACGCGGATCGTCACGAACCGATCTCCTCGTTGGTGCGCCGGTAAAAGTCCCCCGGCGAGCTGTATGGGATGTCCCCGACCGCTTACGACCCTACCTCTCCGTGAGCTTCTGAGTGACATCGGCCGACGGCTGACACTCCCCTGCTTCCCAGGAATGACACCGCGAGGCCCCGTACCGGACGGACCGGTACGGGACCTCTGGGACCTTGTCCCCGTTACCCGGAGTGAGGGCCCGCTAAGCCTGGGATCAGTGGTTCAGCGAACGGAGGGCCTTACCGACGAGTACGGCACGGTCGGCCGCCGTCGGGACGTGTTCCAGGCCGAAGCCGAGCAGGACCGTGTCACGCGTAGTGACAGCGGCGTACGACTTGAACAACTCCCCGGACCTGTACCAGTCGCCCGGGATCACGGGGCTCCCGGCCGGTGCGCCCTGCGCCGTCCATGCCCCCAGCGAGGTCTCGAAGCCCTCGACGGCCTGGTCCGCGCCGCCGACGTTCAGCCTCGCCTGGTCCGCGAAGACGCCGCGACCGCCGGCCCCGCCGTCGGTGACGTACGACAGCGAGACCTCGACCGACTTGCCGGCGTAGGCGCTCAGGTCGAAGGAGACCTGCTTCCAGCCGCCCGAGGAGCCGGTGAAGCTGTTCCACGCCCCGCTGCTGCCGTGCGGCGTGCAGCCGCCGGCCGTCAGGTCGAGGTAATGACGCAGGAAGGGGTGCCCGTTGACGAAGAACCCGGCCTCGCACTCGGCGGGCACGGCGGTGCTGGTGAGACCCCCGGCCTCGGGGAGCGTGGTCCAGTCCTCCGCCCCGACGGTGTGCGCCTCCAGGACGGCGTGGTCGTACCCCGGCTCGGTGTTCCAGTTGAGGGCCGCCATGAGCTGCGGCTTGCCGGCCGCGGACACGCCCGTGAGGTCGATGGTGCGGGTCAGCCGCTTCCACTCGTTGTCCTCGTGGGTGGCCGAGGCCATCCCGCTGCCCGCGTAGGGGGCGTACGGGTTCACGACCCCGGCGTACTGGCCCGCCTGCGCGCTCTTGAACTGCGGGAACTGCGTCGGTGGCAAGGTCTGCGAGGTCACCGAGTAGGAACCGGGGTGGTCCAGCGGGTTGTCCGCCGCGTTCCCGAGGGCGCCGTTGGCGCCGGTGAGGCCTCCCGCGCCGGTGAAGGCGGTGGGCCCGCTGACGCCGGCCCTGCCGTAGGCGCCGAGGTAGTACTGGCTGAAGTCGTCGGTGGCGGCGCGGCCGACTTGGGCGTTGCCGCCCGCGAGCTCACCGGCCTCGACGAGTTTCCCGCCCTCGTTGAGGAAGTCGCGCACCGCTAGCTGGGTGTCGCCGCCGGGAGCCTTGGCCCCGGTGTAGTGGACGGCCGTGCGGAAGTGGGAGAGCACCCCGAGGTGGTGCGGGACGCCCTGGGTGGCGACGTCCCAGACGGCCGCCTTCTTGCCGTTGGCGCGCAGGGCGTCGACGTACTCCTGGGCGTGGACGGCCTTGGCGCCTTCCTCGGCGATCACGAGGACGTCGGCGTCGCGGGGCCGCTCGGCCACCGTGTAGGTGAAGTGCTCGCTGGACACCTCCCTGCCGCGGTCGCGGCCGGTGAACCAGACCTCCACCGTGTCGCCCGGCTTGGTGCCGTCCACCTTGGCGCGGTACTCGTCGAACCAGTTGTTGTCGTCGCCGCCGTAGACGTCGCCGCCCTTCCAGGCCCTCAGCCCGTCGTCGTGCGTACGGCCGCCGTTGACGCGGAACTTGAGCTGCTTGTCCGCGAGCGCCTTGCGGGCGGTGACGGAGACGGTCTGGTCCTCGCCGCGCTGTACGTAGGAGGTGGTGAAGGGGTCCACGGTGAAGTCGGCGGCGCTCAGACCGACGGAGGACACCGGCCGGTCCGGATGGGCGGCGCTCTCGGCGACAGACAGCGCGAAGGGCACGTTCTTGGCGAATTCGGCCTGGATGAGCTTCTCGTCGTCCGGGAAGTTGAAGACGGACGGGCAGTCCTCGGGCTTCCACCGGTCGCCGGGGTCGACGGCGGAGGCCGTCTGGCAGGTGCTCATCTCGGGCGTGAACATCATGACGCCGTTGACGTTGGCCGCGTGGCCGTCGGCCTCGCCGTTGGTGGTGTAGAGCTCGGAGGACACCTGGGGGTAGTAGCCCGGGACGGCCGAGTGCTCGGGGGTGCCGGCGAGCGCCTTGTAGGCCACGTCGTCGGGGGTGGGCGTGGCGACCTGCCAGCCCACTCCGTAGAGCAGCAGCTCGGCGGCCGAGTGGTAGTTGATCGCGTACGCGAAGCCGACGCGCTTCTCGAAAGCGTCGAGGGCGACGGTCTCGGGCTCGGAGTTCGGCTTCGGACCGCGGTAGGTCTCGCTCGACGGGTTCTCGGAGGAGCCCTCGTCGTCGTAGCCCCACCGGTAGGCGAAGTTCCGGTTGGGGTCGACCCCGTCGACGGCGGTGATCTTGCCGTCACCGTCGTTGTCGCGCAGGTTCTTGCGCCACAGCCGCTGGCCGTCGGGGGCGTGCGTGTAGTCGTAGCCGTCGGGGTTGGCGGAGAGAAGGAACCACAGCTCGGTGGAGTCCACCAGCTTGGTGATCCGCTGGTCCTTGCCGTACGTGTCGATCGTCTGGTGCATCAGCCGCCGGGTCATCTCCGGCGTGATCCACTCGCGGGCGTGCTGGTTGGACATGTAGAGCACCGAGGGCTTGGCGCCGTCCTTGGTCTTCTTGGCGTCCTTGGTGACCTTCAGGGCCAGGATGTCCTTGCCCCGGCCGGTCTTGCCGATGGAGACGACCTTGGTGAGCGACGGGTTGTCCCGGGCGGTCTTGAGGATCTCCTCCTGGAGGCCGCCCTTGCCGCTGTACGGGCGGAAGACGCCGTCCCCGGGCGCCTGTGCCCGGGCGGTCGGGGCGATCCGGCGCTCGGCGATCTTGACGCCCTGTGCGGCGAGGCCCCTGGCCTGTGCAGCCGTGAGGAACAGTTCGACCTTCGCCGTGCCGGTCTGCGGCGGGTGCTCGGTCAGCTCGTGCGCGTCCTGGCCGGCGGCGAGGACGAGCGGGAGCTGCTCCTTGGTGATGTCGGCGTCATAGGCCCGGACCTCGTCGGAGGCCGGTCCGGCTCCGCCGTCCGCCGCGGGCCGGGCGTGTGCCGCTACGGGTGATGCGGCGAGTGTGGTTCCGATGACGAGTGCGCTTGCGGCGAGGATCGATCTCGCGCGGTGCCTCATGTGCCCCCCCTGGGCGTCGTCTGCCACGAAAGCGTTGGCAGCCAGGCTCACGATCGCCCATGCCCATGTCAATGGGGCGTACGACGCGGGGCCCGCACGATCACCCGTGCGGGCCCCTGTCCTCCCTGCTGCGCGGGCCCGGCCTGTCGGGGGGCGTCAGCCGGCCATGTTGTCGGCCAGTTCCTCGCTGAGGTCGAGGTTCGACTCCGTGCCCGGGATGCCCAGGTCCTGCGCCCGCTTGTCGGCCATCGCCAGCAGCCGGCGGATGCGGCCCGCGACCGCGTCCTTGGTCAGCGGCGGGTCGGCGAGCGCGCCCAGCTCCTCCAGGGAGGCCTGCTTGTGCTCCATGCGCAGCCGCCCGGCCGCGGCGAGGTGCTCGGGGACCTCCTCGCCGAGGATCTCCAGGGCGCGCTGCACACGGGCTCCGGCGGCCACCGCGGCCCGCGCCGAGCGGCGCAGGTTGGCGTCGTCGAAGTTGGCGAGGCGGTTGGCGGTGGCGCGCACCTCGCGCCGCATCCGCCGCTCCTCCCACGCCAGCACCGACTCGTGGGCACCCAGCCGGGTCAGCAGCGCGCCGATCGCGTCGCCGTCGCGGACCACGACCCGGTCCACGCCGCGCACCTCGCGCGCCTTCGCGGCGATCGAGAGCCTGCGGGCGGCGCCCACCAGGGCCAGGGCGGCCTCCGGTCCCGGGCAGGTGACCTCCAGGGAGGAGGACCGGCCCGGCTCGGTGAGCGAGCCGTGGGCCAGGAAGGCGCCGCGCCAGGCCGCCTCGGCGTCACAGGTGGCCCCGGAGACGACCTGCGGGGGCAGACCCCGGATGGGGCGGCCGCGCCCGTCCACCAGGCCGGTCTGGCGGGCCAGCTGGTCCCCGCCGGCCACGACGCGGACGACGAACCGGCTGCCGCGGCGCAGCCCGCCCGGGGCCATCACCACGAGGTCCGAGGAGTGCCCGAAGATCTCCAGGATGTCCTTGCGCAGGCGCCGGGCGGCGATGCCGGTATCGAGCTCCGCCTCGATGACGATGCGGCCGCTCACCAGGTGCAGCCCGCCCGCGAACCGAAGGATCGCCGAGACCTCCGCCTTCCTGCAGCAGGTCCGGGTGACGGGGAGGCGGGAAATCTCATCCTTCACCGCGGGCGTCATCGCCATGGGCCGATCCTTCCATGCATCCGAAAAATACGGTCGTACGCGGCGGCCAGCAGCTCCGGATCGTGCTTCGGAGCCCCGTCCTGCCTGGCCACGGGCGCCAGCTCGACCGCGGCGCCGAACCGTTTGGCGGCGTCGGCCAAGGACTCGCGATCGGGCACGGCGGCCTCGTCGGCCAACACCACGTCCAGGGCGAGTTTAGGGGCGTGTCGGGCCAAAACCTCCAAATGACGCTGCGGAGAGAAGCCCTCTGTTTCACCGGGCTGCGGCGCGAGGTTCAGCGAGAGCACCCTGCGGGCCTTCGTCGCGATCAGCGCGTCGAGCAGTTCCGGCACCAGCAGGTGCGGGATCACCGACGAGAACCAGGAACCCGGACCGAGCACCACCCAGTCCGCGTCGAGCACGGCCGCGACCGCCTCCGGCACGGCCGGCGGATCGCCGGGGACGACCTGCACGGACAGCACCTCGCCGGGGGTCAGGGCCACCGTGGCCTGCCCCCGTACGGTGTCCACGTCCTCAGGGCGCGCCGGGTCGTGGCCCTTGACCAGCGCCTGGAGCTCCAGCGGTACCGCCGACATCGGCAGCACCCTGCCCTGGGCGCCGAGCAGCTTGCCGACCAGGTCGAGCGCCTGCACGGGATCGCCCAGCTGCTCCCACAGCGCGACGATCAGCAGGTTCCCGACCGCGTGCTCGTGCAGGTCCCCCGCCGACTGGAACCGGTGCTGGATGACCCGGGACCAGGTCTGGCCCCATTCGTCGTCCCCGCACAGCGCGGCCAGCGCTTTGCGCAGGTCCCCGGGCGGCAGCACGCCGAGCTCCTCGCGGAGCCGGCCGCTGGAGCCGCCGTCGTCGGCGACGGTGACCACGGCCGTGAGCTCGCCGGTGATCCGGCGCAACGCGGCCAGGGAGGCCGACAGGCCCATGCCCCCGCCGAGGGCGACGACCTTGGGGGCGACGACCCTGGCGGCGGAACGGCGCCCGGCACGGCCCGCGCCGTCCTCGCCCCGGACGGGGGCGAGCCGGCGCAGGCGGCGCAGGCGCAGGGAGCGACCGGTCACTCGCGCCCCATGTCCCGGTGGACGACGACGGTCTCTACTCCCTCGGAGGCGAGGCGGGCCGCGAGCTTCTCGGACATGGCCACGCTGCGGTGCTTGCCGCCCGTGCAGCCGACCGCGATGGTCACGTACCGCTTGCCCTCACGGCGGTAGCCGGTGGCGATGAGCTGGAGCAGCTCGGTGTACCGGTCGAGGAACTCCTTGGCGCCGGGCTGGCTGAACACGTACCCCGACACCTCCGCGTTGAGCCCGGTGAAGGGGCGCAGCTCGGGGACCCAGTGCGGGTTGGGGATGAAACGGCAGTCGACGACGAGGTCGGCGTCGACGGGGAGGCCGTACTTGTAGCCGAAGGACATGACGGTGGCCCGCAGCTCGGGCTCCTCGTCGCCCGCGAACCGGGCGTCCATCTTGGCGCGCAGTTCGTGCACGTTCAGGCTGGAGGTGTCGATGACGAGGTCCGCGTCACCGCGCAGCTCGCGCAGCAGGTCGCGCTCGGCGGCGATGCCGTCGACGATGCGCCCGTCGCCCTGGAGGGGGTGGGGGCGGCGGACCGACTCGAAGCGGCGGACCAGCGCGTCGTCGGAGGACTCCAGGAAGACGATGCGGCGGGTGACCCCGCGGGACTCCAGGTCGGCGAGGGACTCGCGCAGGGCGTCGAAGAACTGGCGGCCGCGGACGTCCACGACGACGGCGATGCGCGCCACGTTGCCCTGCGAGCGGGCGCCGAGCTCCACCATGGTGGGGATCAGCGCCGGCGGGAGGTTGTCGACGACGAACCAGCCGAGGTCCTCCAGGCACTTGGCCGCGGTGCTGCGGCCGGCCCCGGACATCCCGGAGATGATCACCAGCTCGGGGATGGCCGCCTCGGCGGTATCGCCGGGCTCCACTGTCGTGCCCGTACTCACCTGTGCTCCGTCTCGGTCGTACTCGGTCTCGTTCTGATCTGCTGCGTGGCCGCTCGCCGCGGCTCCATTCGCCGCGGCTTCGTTCGCCGGTCGCTCGGTCATGGCGTTGTCCCCCGTTCGGACTCGTCTTCAATGATCTCTCCTGTCGCCATGTTGACGGCAGGACGGGCGGGGACGGCCTGGGCGAGCGCGGCGGCCACGGTCTCGGCCGTCTTGCGGCCTATGCCGGGCACTTCGCAGATCTGGTCGATTGTCGCCTGTCTCAGCTTCTTCACCGAACCGAAGTGCTTGATCAGGGCCTGCTTGCGGCTCTCGCCGAGACCCGGCACCTCGTCCAGCGGGCCTGCCTTGAAGCGCTTGCCGCGCTTGTTGCGCTGGTACTGGATGGCGAAGCGGTGGGCTTCGTCACGGACCCGCTGGAGCAGGTAGAGGCCCTCGCTGGTGCGGGGCAGCACCACCGGGTCGTCCTCGCCGGGGAGCCACACCTCCTCCAGCCGCTTGGCGAGGCCGCACACCGCCACGTCGTCGATCCCCAGCTCCTCCAGGGCCCGCTTGGCGGCCGTGACCTGCGGCCGGCCGCCGTCGACCACGACGAGCTGCGGCGGGTACGCGAAGCGCTTGGGGCGGCCGTCGTCCTCTTCCGGGCCGTCCGTCTCCCCGTCCTCGGGGGACCACTCGCCCGTCTTCAGCTTCTCCTGGAGGTAGCGCCGGAAGCGCCGGGAGACCACCTCGTGCATGGACCGGACGTCGTCCTGCCCCTCGAAGGACTTGATCTGGAAGCGGCGGTACTCGCTCTTGCGGGCCAGCCCGTCCTCGAAGACGACCATGGATGCCACGACGTCGTCGCCCTGGAGGTGCGAGATGTCGAAGCACTCGATGCGCAGCGGCGCGCCGTCCAGCTCCAGGGCCTCGGCGATCTCCTCCAGGGCGCGGGAGCGGGTGGTGAGGTCGGCGGCCCGCTTGGTCTTGTGCAGGGCGAGGGACTGCTGCGCGTTGCGGTGGACGGTCTCCATGAGGGCCTTCTTGTCCCCGCGCTGCGGGATGCGCAGGCTGACCTGCGACCCGCGCCGCCCGGCGAGCCACTGCCCCAGGGTGGGCGCGTCCTCGGGCAGCACGGGTACGAGCACCTCCTTGGGGACGCTTTCGCCGCTCTCCTCCCCGTAGAGCTGCTGGAGGGCGTGCTCGACGAGTCCTGCGGTGTCGACGGCCTCCACCTTGTCGGTGACCCATCCGCGCTGGCCGCGGACCCGGCCGCCGCGTACGTGGAAGATCTGCACGGCGGCTTCCAGCTCGTCCTCGGCGACGGCGATGAGGTCGGCGTCGGTGGCGTCGGCGAGGACGACGGCGTTCTTCTCCATGGCCCGGCGCAGTGCGCCTATGTCGTCGCGCAGCCGGGCGGCCTTCTCGTATTCCATCTCCTCGGCGGCCTCGTGCATCTGCGCTTCGAGGCGGGAGAGGTACGTCCCCGTCCGCCCGGCCATGAAGTCGCAGAAGTCCTCGGCGAGTTCACGGTGCTCCTCGGGGGTGACGCGGCCGACGCAGGGCGCGGAGCACTTGCCGATGTAGCCGAGCAGGCAGGGCCGGCCGATCTGGGCGGACCGCTTGAACACGCCGGCGGAGCAGGTCCGCACGGGGAAGACCCGGAGCATCAGGTCGACGGTCTCGCGGATGGCCCAGGCGTGGCCGTAGGGCCCGAAGTACCGCACGCCCTTCTTCTTGGGGCCGCGCATGACCTGGACCCGGGGGTATTCCTCGTTCATCGTCACGGCGAGGGAGGGGTAGCTCTTGTCGTCCCGGTACTTGACGTTGAACCGGGGGTCGAACTCCTTGATCCAGGAGTATTCGAGCTGGAGCGCCTCGACCTCGGTGGAGACGACGGTCCATTCGACGGAGGCGGCGGTCGTCACCATGGTGGCGGTACGGGGGTGCAGGTTCGCGACGTCCTGGAAGTAGCTGGCCACGCGTTGGCGCAGGCTCTTGGCCTTCCCGACGTAGATCACCCGGCGGTGTTCGTCGCGGAACTTGTAGACGCCCGGGGACTCGGGGATCTGCCCCGGCTGGGGGCGGTAGCTGGAGGGGTCGGCCATGCCAACCACCCTACTGTCGCGCACGGACAACCCACCCCCACGCCTCTCCCCTGGCCGGGGGTGGATGGGGACGGCACCTGCGGCCCCCGCCGGGGAACGCGTGCGCACGCCGCGCGCGGCGCCGTCCGGGGGCGCGTGGGCGGCCGGCGCCCCGCGGCCCCGTCCGGGGACACCACCGGCGCCGCGCCGCGTCCCCCGCCTGGGCCGTCGCCGGACCACGTGCCCGCCAGGCCGCTCCCCCGTGCACACCCCCGGCCCGGCCCCCGCCCCGGCCGGCGGCCGGCACCCGAACGCCGTCCCGCCCGCGGGTCGGCGGGGCGGCCGCACGCGGTCGGCACGGGCCCTGGGGGGCGGGGCCACCCGCGGACGGCCCCCGGACCGGGGCAGATCCGGCGCCGGGGCCGCCGGGTCGTCCCGTACAGCACCCGGAACGGGACGGGTCCGGGGGCCCGGTGCGCCGCGCCCGCGCGGCGGATGAGGGCAGGGGCGCGGAGCGCCCGTCACGGGGGCCGGGGGCTTGCCCCCGGTTACGGGAAGGGGCGGGGAGGGGCAACGACCCGCGCAGCGGCTCCGGGAACGGGCCGGGACCAGCGTCGCACCGGGGGCGGGGGTTCCCGGCCGGGCCCGCAGGGCCGCGCACGCGGCGGCCGAACGCGGGGCCGCCCGGAACGGGGCAGGTCCGGGGGCCCGGTGCGCCGCGCCCGCGCGGCGGATGAGGGCAGCGGCGCGGAGCGCCCGTCACGGGGGCCGGGGGCTTGCCCCCGGTTACGGGAAGGGGCGGGGAGGGGCAACGACCCGCGCAGCGGCTCCGGGAACGAGCCGGGGCCGCGTCGCACCAGTGGCGAGGATGGTCTGGCCGGGCCCGCAGGGCCGCGCACGCGGCGGCGGTCGAACGCGGACGGCCCTGCGGGGCGGGGCACCCCCGGGCGGGGGGGTGGGCCCTGCCGCCTGGCGGGCGGCAGGGCCCGGCGTGGGTCAGGGGCGCAGGGCCCGACGGCGCAGGAGGACCGCGCCGGTCCCGGCCAGGGCCAGCGCAGCGGCCGCGCCGGCCGGGACGGCCGGGGAGCCGCCGGCGGGGCCACCGTCGTAGCCCCCGGCCTTGCCCGCCTCCGCGTACGCCGACCCCGGCAGTTTGTCCCCGTACGCCCGCTCGACCCGCGCCCGGTACGCGGCCAGGCTCGTGCCCCCGGCACCGACGGCCCGCTCCGCGTCCTCGTCCAGCGGCAGCACCCTCGCACCCCGGGCCACGTACCACGCGTCGATCTGCGGCTCCCGGAACACCGTCCCGCCCGGCAGTTTCTCCGCGCCGAGCCGCGCGTAGCGGAACTCGTCGTCGCCGGTGGCGATGTTCACCACCTGCCATCCGGCCTCCGTGCGCGCCGTCCACAGCGCGGCCTGCTGACCGTCCGAGGAGACCGCCTTGCTGGCGAGGAACTCCAGCCGGGCGACCGGCGCCCCGGCCTTGCCCGCCACGAAGTCCGGCGAGAGGTAGTTCACCGGGATCGCCTCGCCCTCCACCCGCGGCCGGGCAGCAGTCACGGCGACCTTGCCCTCCCGCGCGAAGAACCGGGACAGGGTGTCCAGCGTCGCGGGCGCGGCGGCCGCCTGCGCGGCCGCCGCCTTGACCTCGGCGGTCGCGGACTGCGGCTGTGGGACGGGGGCCGCCTGCGCCTGCGGGGCCAGCGCCAGACAGGCGGCTGCGGTGGCGAGGACCGCGACGGCGGCGTTGCGCAACTGTCCGGTGTTCACGCGGTCACGCTCCGATCCGGTAGAGCGAGTGGGTCCAGGAGAAGGTGCTGTTGTCGACGTACCAGGCGTGGGAGGCCCAGTTGTAGCGGTCGTTCGAGGGCCAGGGGTCGCCCCAGTACACCCAGCTGCTGGCGGTGTCGTACCCGTACAGGACGTGCATGTGCCCGCCCCCGTTCGACCACTGGATACGGGTCTCCACCGGCCGGTTGGCGTTGATCTCGCTCTGGACGGTCGAGTACTGGAGCCATCCGCTCACGTAGGAACCGGAGTTGATGCCCGCCCAGCGCAGGGCCGTCTGGACGTTGCCCAAGGTGGCTTGGTTGTTGGGGCATTCGGTGCCCTGCTGGCGGTTGAAGGCGGCGTTGCAGAACTGGTTCTGGCTGTAGTTGCGGCCGAACCAGGTGGCGATGGTGTTGCCGGAGGCGGCCCAGCACCAGTTGGTCTTCTGCTGCGCCTGCATCGTGATGTTCAGCCGGTTGTAGGACAGGACTGATTCGGCGCCGGCATCGGCGGCGGTGGCGGTGCCGGCGGGCAGGGCGAACAGCAGGGCGGTGAGGATGGCGGCCAGGGACAGCCGCCGGTGGGGGTTGCGCATCGCGTTCCTCCCGTGGGGGGAGTGGGGATGGAGGAGCGCGTCCGGACGCTGATGAGGAGCATCAGGGTGTTGTCGCGATCAGGTCAACAGGCTTCAATGCACGGTGACATCGGGGTGTGAACGGCGCAGCGCCGGTGTGAACGGCGGCCGTCCCGTCACCTGGACCTCACCTGGACCTCACCTGGACCACAGAGGTCACCGGCGCGGTCCCCCGCCCCGCCACACGTGAACGTTCACAGGAGGGAGCACGCCGTGCCGCCGAGCGCCGAAAGCGATCCGGACCTGCCACGACTGCTGCACGCCGGGCCCTTCCACCTCGCGCTACGGGCCGCGCTCACCGCCCGCGGCCTGCCCCTGCACCGGGTGCAGCACCGCCTCGCGGCCCAGGGCATCAAGGTCGGCGTGACCAGCCTCAGCTACTGGCAGCAGGGAGCCCGGCGCCCGCAGCGCCCCGAGTCGCTGAGGGCCGTACGGGCCCTGGAGCAGATCCTGGAACTGCCCGAGGGAACGTTACTGCGGCTGCTGTCCGCATCCGGGGCCGCCGGGGCGGCCACCAGTCGTCCGCCCGCCCGCTCGTACCGGGCCCTGGTCAGCGCGGGCGCAGCGGTGGACGAGCTGCTGGCCGGCCTGGAACTGCCCGCCGACGGAGGCCTCCACACGGTCGGCCACCACGAGCGGGTGCGCGTCGGCGCGGGCGGTGAGCTGCTGGACCGCGCCTCGCAGCACGTCGTACGGGCCCACCGGGACGGCGTCGACCGCTACCTCGCCGTCCACCACGGCGACCCGGGCTGCGACCCGGAGCGGATCCGGGTCCGCGCGGGCGAGAACTGCCGGACGGGGCGCGTGCGGTGGCACCGCGGGACCGGGGTGCTGGTCGCCGAGCTGCTCTTCGACGCCCGGCTGCGCACCGGCGACACCTACCTCTTCGGCTACGGATTCGAAGACGGCACGGGCGGCCGCTGCACCGAGTACGTACGGGGGTTCACCTACACCGGCGGCCAGTACGTGCTCCAGGTCCGCTTCGACGAGGCGGCCCTGCCGGTGCGCTGCCGGCGCTTCACCCGCAGCAGCCCCGGCGCGCCGCGCACCGCACTGGCGGATCTGACCCCGAGCGGACGCCACCGGGCGGTGCACCTCGTGGAGGAGTCGGTCCGGCGCGGCATCCTGGGCATCGCCTGGGACTGGGACTGAGCCGTCCTTCGCTACCGGCTCGCTCAGCCGGCGATCAGCTTGCCGCCCTCCGCCTTGACGGGGACCGGCGACAGCGGGTCTGCGGCCGGGCCGCGCAGCACCTTGCCGGTGCTCACGTCGAAGCGGCTGCCGTGGCAGGGGCAGTTGCCCTGCCCTTCGACGATCTTGTCCAAGATGCAGCCCGCGTGCGTGCACTGGGCGGTGAAGGCCTTGTACTGGCCCTCCGCCGAGCAGCTGACGACGAGCTTCTGCTCCCGGTACAGCTTGGCGCCGCCGACCGGGACGTCCGTCGCCGCGCCGAGCTCGACCGGCTCGCCCGGGACCGCCGGGGAGCCCGCCGCGCCGCTCGCCTCGGTGGAGCAGGCCGCGAGGGTCAGTCCGGCGCCGGCGGCTCCGGCGAGGGCGGCCGCGCCCTTGAGCACGGTGCGGCGGGCTGCTGACTGTGACGCGGACATGCGGTGCTCCTGGTGTCGTGGGGCCGGCGCCCGGCCGGGCCCGTCCGACGATACCGCCGCCGGATGGGGTACTTTCCCCGCGTGATCGTCGTCGGTGGAGAAGCCCTGATCGACCTGGTGCCCCTCGCGGAGCCGCCGGGCGCCCTGGTGCCCCGGCCGGGAGGCGGGCCGTACAACACCGCGCTGGCGCTGGGGCGCCTCGGGGAACGGGTCGCCTTCTGCTCCAGGGTCTCGGCCGACGGGTTCGGCGAGGGCCTGCTGGCCGGGCTGCGGGCCGCCGGGGTGGACCTCTCGCTGGTGCAGCGCGGGCCGGAGCCGACCACGCTGGCGGTGCCCTCGCTGGCACCGGACGGCTCGGCGGCGTACCGCTTCTATGTCGAAGGCACGGCCGACCGGCTGTTCAGCCTGCCGCCCGCGCTCCCCTCCGGCGTACGGGCCCTCGCACTCGGGACCTGCTCCCTGGTGCTGGAGCCGGGCGCGAGCGCGTACGAGGCCCTGCTGCGCCGGGAGTCCGGGCGCGGACTGCTGACCCTGCTCGATCCGAACATCCGCCCGGCGCTGATCGCGGACCCGGGCGCATACCGCGAGCGCTTCCTGAGCTGGCTCCCGTACGTGTCGGTGCTGAAGCTGTCGGAGGAGGACGCGGCGTGGCTCGGCGGCCGGATCCCGGACTGGCTGGCGGCGGGGCCCTCGGCGGTGGTGCTGACCCGGGGCGCCGCCGGGCTCACGGTGTGGACGCGCGAGGGCGCGGAGCATACGGCGGCGGCCCGCCCGGTGACCGTCGTCGACACGATCGGCGCCGGCGACACCGTCAACGCGGCGCTGCTGCACCGCCTGGCGGGCGCCGGCCGCAGTGACCCGGTCGACTGGCCGGACGTACTGGCCTACGCGGCCCGCGCGGCGGCCCTGACCTGCACCCGTGCGGGCGCGGAACCCCCGTACGCGGCGGAGCTCAGCGGATAGCCGCCCAGAGCGTACCGGCCACCGAGGAGGCGAACTCCTCGACCGGCCGCACCACTTCCCCACCCGAGAAGTGCAGGAAGAAGGCCCGCTGGAAACAGGCGCCGAGCAGCAGCGCGGCGGCGGCTTCCGGGTCGGCGTCCGGGCGCAGCCGGCCGCGTTCGCGCTCGCGGCGCAGGTGCCCGGCGAGGGCGTCGCGGATGACGTGGGGGCCGGTGCCGATCTGCTGTACGCCCTCGCGGTGCCGGGTCAGCAGGGCGGGCTCGGCGAAGAGGGAAGCGGCCATGGGCATGGCGTCGGCGTAGAAGAGCGAGGCGTGGCGGGCGATGGCGACGAGGGTCTCCTCGACCGGGCGTTCGTCGTGCTCCGCGCCGAGCTCGGCCATGAGCGGCGCCGCGTTGGGCGTGCGCTCCATGAGGACGCGTACGAAGAGCTCCTCCTTGTTGGCGTAGTGCTTGTAGAGCGCGGCCTCCGAGCAGCCCGCCTCACGGGCGATGGCCTTGGTGGTGGTGTTGGCCAAGCCGACGGTGCGCATGAGGGACTCCGCCGCGTCGAGCAGCCGCTCGGGGGTGGGACGGCTTGACTTCGAGGTGAGCATTCACTCACTCTAAGGGTGTTCATGGGTGAGTGAACACTCACCCACCAACGGGGAGGCGGGAGCTGAGACATGAAACTCACGGTGTTCGGAGCCACGGGCGGCGTCGGCCTGGAGGTCGTCCGCCAGGCCCTCGAAGCCGGTCACGAGGTGACGGCCGTGGTCCGCGACCCGGCCAGGCTGCCGGTGCCGGCGCATGAACGGCTGCGGGTGGCGGTGGTGGCCGACCTGACGGACGAGGATGCGCTGGTCCCCGTCCTCACGGGACGGTCGGCGGTGATCTCGGCGCTGGGCTCCCCGAGCAACAAGCAGGCGCGGCTGGCCCCGGTCACCGGACCGGCGCTACGGGCCGTCGTGTCGGCCATGGACCGGGCGGGGGTGAGCCGGCTCGCGGCGGTCAGCGCGGCGCCCGTGGGACCGGACGTACCGCAGGACGGGGTGCTGGCCCGGAAGGTCTTCCTCCCGCTGCTGCGCCGGGCGCTTCGGGACCTGTACGCGGATCTGGCCGTGATGGAAGCGGTGATCCGCGCGAGCGGCACGCGGTGGACGGTGGTCCGCCCGCCGCGCCTGCTGAACCGGCCTCGGACCGGGAGCTACCGCCGGGTCATCGGCGCCAACGTCCCGGGCGCCCGGACGATCCCCCGCGCCGACGTCGCGGACGCCCTGCTGGCCTGCCTCACGGACCCGGAAACCATCGACCGCGCGGTGGGCGTGGCGTCCTGACCTGCGGCGCCGTTGCGGGGGCTGGGACCCGAGCCCCGCCCCCGAGCCCCCGCGCCCCGGAGCCGGCGGGGCTGGAAGATCAGCCCCGCCGGACACCACTCACGCCTTACGGGCCCTGGCCGTCGTCTTCTTGGCCGCGGCCCGCTTGCGGGTCGGCGGCACCGTCGGGGCCGCGTCCGAGATGCGGTCCGCGCCCAGGATGTCCCGGAGGAACTTGCCCGTGTGGCTGGCCCCCACCGAGGCGACCTGCTCCGGCGTCCCCTCCGCGACGACGAGACCACCCCCGTAACCGCCCTCGGGGCCCATGTCGACGACCCAGTCCGCGGTCTTGATGACGTCGAGGTTGTGCTCGATGACGATCACCGAGTTCCCCTTGTCGACCAGCCCGGACAGCACCTTGATCAGCTTCGAGATGTCCTCGAAGTGCAGCCCCGTCGTCGGCTCGTCCAGCACGTACACCGTCCGGCCCGTCGACCGCTTCTGCAGCTCCGACGCCAGCTTCACGCGCTGCGCCTCACCGCCCGACAGCGTCGGCGCCGACTGGCCGAGCCGGACGTAGCCCAGCCCCACCTCGTTCAGCGTCCGCAGGTGCCGCGCGATCGTCGGTACCGCCTCGAAGAAGTCCAGCGCCTCCTCGATCGGCATGTTCAGCACCTCGGCGATGGACTTGCCCTTGTAGTGCACCTCCAGCGTCTCCCGGTTGTACCGGGCGCCGTGGCACACCTCGCACGGGACGTACACGTCCGGCAGGAAGTTCATCTCGATCTTGATCGTGCCGTCACCGGAGCAGTTCTCGCACCGGCCGCCCTTGACGTTGAAGGAGAAGCGGCCCGGCAGGTAGCCGCGCACCTTCGCCTCCATCGTCTCGGCGAACAGCTTGCGCACGTGGTCGAAGACACCGGTGTACGTCGCCGGGTTGGACCGCGGCGTCCGCCCGATCGGCGACTGGTCGACATGCACGACCTTGTCGACCAGGTCGTCGCCCTCGACCCGGGTGTGGCGGCCCGGAACCGACCGGGCGCCGTTCAGCTCGCGCGCCAGGTGCGTGTACAGGATGTCGTTGACCAGCGTCGACTTGCCGGAGCCGGACACGCCGGTCACGGCCGTGAGCACGCCCAGCGGGAAGGACACGTCGATGTCCCGCAGGTTGTTCTCCTTCGCGCCGTGGACGGTCAGCTTCCGCTCCCCGTTCACGGGACGGCGCACGTCCGGCAGCGGGATGGACCGCTTGCCCGACAGGTACTGCCCCGTCATCGACTCGCTGTTCTTCAGCAGGTCCTTGAGGGAGCCGCTGTGGACCACCTTGCCGCCGTGCTCACCCGCGCCGGGACCGATGTCCACGACCCAGTCGGCCACCTTGATGGTGTCCTCGTCGTGCTCTACGACGATCAGGGTGTTGCCCATGTCGCGCAGCCGCACGAGGGTCTCGATCAGCCGGTGGTTGTCCCGCTGGTGCAGGCCGATGGAGGGCTCGTCCAGCACGTACAGCACGCCGACCAGACCGGAGCCGATCTGCGTGGCCAGCCGGATGCGCTGGGCCTCGCCGCCCGAGAGGGTGCCGGCGGCACGGTTCAGCGACAGGTAGTCCAGGCCGACGTCCACGAGGAAGCGCAGCCGCTCGTTGACCTCCTTGAGGACCCGCTCGGCGATCTTCTTGTCCCGGGCGTCGAGCCGCAGCTGCCCCAGGAAGTCGGCGCACTCGCTGATCGACATCGCGGCGACCTCGGCGATGGACTTCTCCATCACCGTCACCGCGAGCACGATCGGCTTGAGCCGCGTGCCTTCACAGGTCGGGCAGGGCACCTCGCGCATGTAGCCCTCGAAGCGCTCGCGGCTCGCGTCGCTCTCGGACTCCGCGTGCCGCCGCTTGACGAACGGCACGGCGCCCTCGAAGGCGGTGGTGTACGCCCGCTCCCGCCCGTAGCGGTTGCGGTAGCGGACCTCGATCTGGGTGCGGTGGCCGTACAGCAGCGCCTTCTTGGCGCGCTGCGGCAGCCCGGCCCACGGGATGTCCGTGCGGAACCCCAGCTCGGCCGCGAGCGCGCCGATCAGCCGCTGGAAGTAGTCCTTGGTGTGGCCGAGCGACCACGGGGAGACCGCGCCCTCGTCCAGGGACTTGTCCTCGTCCGGAACGATCAGGTCCGGGTCCACCTCCATGCGCGTGCCGATGCCCGTGCACTCGGGGCAGGCGCCGAACGGGGAGTTGAAGGAGAAGGAGCGGGGCTCCAGCTCCTCGAAGGACAGGTCGTCGTACGGGCAGTAGAGGTGCTCGGAGAACATCCGCTCACGCTCGGGGTCGTCCTCGGCGAGGTCGACGAAGTCCAGGATCACCATGCCGCCGGAGAGGCCGAGGGCCGTCTCCACCGAGTCCGTGAGCCGGCGCTTGGCGGAGTCCTTGACGGTGAGGCGGTCGATGACCACCTCGATGGTGTGCTTCTCCTGCTTCTTGAGCGCGGGCGGCTCGGAGAGCTGGATCGTCTCCCCGTCCACCCGGGCACGGCTGTACCCCTTGGTCTGGAGGTCGGCGAAGAGGTCGACGAACTCGCCCTTGCGCTCGCGCACCAGCGGCGAGAGCACCTGGAAGCGGCTGCCCTCGGGCAGCGCGAGCACCTTGTCCACGATCGCCTGCGGCGACTGGCGCGAGATCG
Source organism: Streptomyces cirratus (assembly GCF_014650775.1). GTDB lineage: Bacteria > Actinomycetota > Actinomycetes > Streptomycetales > Streptomycetaceae > Streptomyces > Streptomyces cirratus. Next base: position 136,801 of record NZ_BMVP01000001.1, read on the forward strand.
GACGGCGGCACTCGGGGCAGTGCGGCTTGCCGATGCGGGCGAACAGCAGGCGCAGGTAGTCGTAGACCTCGGTGATCGTGCCGACGGTGGAGCGCGGGTTGCGCGAGGTGGACTTCTGGTCGATCGAGACGGCCGGGGAGAGGCCCTCGATGAAGTCGACATCGGGCTTGTCCATCTGCCCGAGGAACTGACGGGCGTACGAGGAGAGCGACTCGACGTAGCGGCGCTGACCCTCGGCGAAGATCGTGTCGAAGGCCAGGGAGGACTTGCCCGAGCCGGAGAGTCCGGTGAAGACGATGAGTGAGTCGCGGGGCAGGTCGAGCGAGACGTTCTTCAGGTTGTGCTCGCGAGCGCCACGAACGATGAGACGGTCGGTCACGCCGGTCCGCACCTTTCTTGAGAGAGCGGGGGGCACGGGCCCCCGTCCCAGGGTATGGGGGGCGCGTTAGCGATGGAGTGGTGCTTGACTTCCGAGCGTATAGCACGCGCATTCGATTTACGGCACGGCCAAGAGGGCTTCACCCGATCGTGTGGCCGACGCCTCGCGCGCACTAGGCTCGGCCTATGACTGATCATGTGCACGACCTGCGATCTGTACGTGCAGCCACGGAACGGCTGCTGACCGCGGTCGGGAAACTGGACAACGCCGCCCTGGCCGAGGAGTCACACCTGCCGGGCTGGAGCCGCGGCCACGTGCTGGCCCACCTCGCCCGCAACGCCGACGCCCTCGTCAACGTCCTCGAGGGGCGACCGATGTACGTGAGCGCCGAGGCCCGCGACGCGGACATCGAACGTGATTCCGTCCGGCCTCTGGTGGAACAGCTGGAGGACGTCCGTAATTCCGCGGACCGCTTCGAGGCCGTCGGGCAGTCCGCGCAGGACTGGTCGCGGACGGTCGAGCTCCGGGGCGGTGTGACCGACGTCGCCACCAACGTGCCGTTCCGCCGGCTCGTGGAGGTCGAGCTGCACCACGTGGACCTGAACGTCGGCTACGGCCTCGCCGACCTGCCCGAGGAGTTCGCCCGCCGCGAGATCGCCTTCCTCGCCGACCGCTGGACGGGCCGCCCGGAGGTGCCGCCGGTCAGCCTCCGGACGCCCGACGACGCCGGCGTCTGGCGCACCGGCTCCGCCGAAGGCGATCCCGTGACCCTGACCGGGCCGCTGAGCGAGCTCCTGGCCTGGCTCGCGGGCCGGGAATCCAAGGGCGCCGGCCTGACCGTCGACGGCGGGGCCCTCCCGGCCCTCCCCCCGCTCTAGGATCGGGTCATGACGTACAGCGGAGCGGTCAAGGTCGGCGGTCCTGCCGACGTGCACGAACTCGCGGACCTGATGATTTCCAAGGTCGCGGTGGGCGAGATGAACAACAACGCCTACCTGCTGCGCTGCCGGGCCACCGGCGAGCAGCTGCTGATCGACGCGGCCGCCGAGGCGGACACGCTGCTGGGCCTGATCGGCGACGACGGCATCGCCTCCGTCGTCACCACCCACCGCCACGGCGACCACTGGGGCGCTCTCCAAGCCGTGGTCGAGGCGACGGGCGCACGGACCTACGCGGGCGCCTTCGACGCGGAGGGGATCCCCGTCCCGACCGACGTCCCGGTCCAGGACGGCGACACGCTCACGGTGGGCCGGGTCACGCTGACCGCCCGCCACCTGGTCGGACACACCCCCGGCTCGATCGCGCTGGTCTACGACGACCCGCACGGGCACCCGCACGTGTTCACCGGCGACTGCCTCTTCCCGGGCGGCGTCGGCAACACCTGGGGCGACCCGAAGGCCTTCGTCCGGCTGCTCGACGACGTGGAGGAGAAGCTCTTCGCGCGTCTGCCGGACGAGACCTGGGTCTACCCGGGCCACGGCAACGACACCTCGCTCGGCGCCGAGCGTCCGCATCTGGCCGAGTGGCGCGAGCGCGGCTGGTAGTACCGGCGACTCCGGTCAACCCGGGGGGTGTGCGAGCACTCCTTCCGGGCGGTCATGACCGAACGCACGCCCAGCGGGCCCGGGGCGGGGTATTTGGTGCACCATGCAACCAGACCCCTCCCCGGGCCGCTCCCCCTCGATGCCGCGGCTCGCGCTGGCCTCGCTCGCCGGGACCGCCATCGAGTTCTACGACTTCTTCGTCTACGGCACGGCCGCCGCCCTGGTGCTCGGCCCGCTCTTCTTCCCCTCGTTCTCGGCCCTCGCCGGGACCCTCGCCGCCTTCGGCACCTTCGGCATCGGCTTCCTCGCCCGCCCCCTCGGCTCCGCCGTCTTCGGCCACATCGGCGACCGCTACGGGCGCCGCCCGGTGCTGCTCGGTTCGCTCCTGCTCACCGGCCTGGCCACGGTGGCGGTCGGTTGCGTGCCCTCTTACGCCTCCATCGGCCCGACAGCGCCGGTCCTGCTGCTCCTGCTGCGCTTCCTCCAGGGGCTGGGGCTGGGCGGCGAGTGGGGCGGCGCGGTGCTGCTGACCGCCGAGCACGCGCCCGAGGGCCGGCGCGGGCTGTGGTCGAGCTTCCCGCAGATGGGGCCGCCGGTGGGTTTCGTACTGGCCAACGGGACGGTCCTGGTGCTGTCGGCCGCCCTGACCGAGGAGCAGTTCACCGCCTGGGGCTGGCGGGTGCCGTTCTGGGCCGCCGGGCTGCTGGCGCTGGCCGGGCTGTGGCTGCGCCGCTCGGTGGAGGAGACCCCGCAGTTCCGGGCACTCGCGAAGACCGGGCGGCGCTCCGAGACCCCGCTGCGCGACGTGGTCCGCGGCCACTGGCGGCTGCTCCTGCTCACCGGTGGGGCGCTCGCCTCGGGTTACGCCGTCTTCTACGCGACCACCACCTGGTCCCTGGCCTACGCGACGAAGCAGCTCGGGCTGGACCGCACGGTGGTCCTGGGCTGCATCATGACGGCCGTCGTGCTCAAGGGCCTGCTGACCCCGCTGCTGGCGGTGCTGGGCGACCGCTACGGCCGCAAGCCGCTGTGCCTGGCCGGCTGCGCGATCTGCGCGGTGTGGATGTTCCCCTTCGTCGCGCTGCTGTGCGCCGCGGATCCACTGCTGATGACGCTGGGGTTCCTGGGCGCCCTGCTGGGCATGGTGACGACCTTCGCGGTGGTCGGGGCGTACCTGCCCGAGCTGTACGCCCCGCGCGTGCGGTGTACCGGGGCGGCCGTCGGCTACAACCTGGGCGGCGTGCTGGGCGGGGCGCTGACCCCGGTCGTGGCGACGGCGCTCGCGGACGGCGACGGTCCGCCGTGGGGCGTGGCCCTGTACCTGAGCGGTATGGCCCTGCTCAGCCTGTCCTGCTTCGCGCTGCTGCCGGAGACGAACCCCGCCGTCGCCGGGCCCGGGGCGGGCCGGGGTACGCGGAAGGGGGCGGCCGAAGCGGCCGCCCCCGCATAGCCGCCGGGGATCAGGCGTCGACGCTCTGAGGGCGGGCGGCCTCCTCGGCGGCCGCCTGCTTCTTGGACGCGATCAGGCTGGTGACGGTGGTGACGATCAGGACGCCGCAGATGACGCCGAGGGAGAGCGGGATGGAGATCTGCGGGACGTGCACCCCCGTCTCGTGCAGCGCGTGCAGGACGAGCTTGACGCCGATGAAGCCGAGGATGACGGACAGGCCGTAGCTGAGGTGGACGAGCTTCTTGAGCAGGCCGCCGATGAGGAAGTACAGCTGGCGCAGGCCCATCAGGGCGAAGGCGTTGGCGGTGAAGACGATGTAGGGGTCCTGGGTGAGGCCGAAGATCGCGGGGATCGAATCCAGGGCGAACAGCACGTCGGTGGTCCCGATGGCGAGCATGACGACCATCAGGGGGGTCAGGACGCGCTTGCCGTTGCTGCGGATGAAGAGCTTGGTGCCGTGGTACCTGTCGGCGACGCCGAACTTCTTCTCGACGGACTTGAGGAGACGGTTCTCCTCGAACTCCTCCTCCTCTTCGTCCTTGCGCGCCTCCTGGATCAGCTTCCAGGCGGTGTAGATCAGGAAGGCGCCGAAGAGGAAGAAGACCCACGAGAAGCTGGCGATGATCGCGGCGCCGGCCGCGATGAAGATCGCGCGGAGCACCAGGGCGATCAGTACGCCGACCAGCAGGACGCGCTGCTGGAGGTGGGACGGTACGGCGAACTTCGCCATGATCAGGACGAAGACGAAGAGGTTGTCCACGCTCAGGGACTTCTCGGTGACGAAGCCCGCGAAGAACTCCTGGGAGGCCTGGCCGTTGCCGAAGAACAGCAGGCCGAGGCCGAAGAGCACGGCGAGGACGATCCAGACGACCGTCCAGATGCCGGCTTCCTTGATGGACACGTCATGGGGTTTGCGGCCGATGAGGAAATCGGCGCCGATGAGGATGCCGAGACCCACGATGGTCAGCACCCAGAGGGTCATTGAAACGTCCATTGCACACGCCTCCGGCGGGATGGCTCAGCACTGCGTCAGCGTCATCGCTGCCGGAGGTCTCTTCCACCCGGGCGGCCTGGAGGCCGCGGGCCGACGCCCCGGGACCGGCGCCGTTCGCTGACCGAGTGGTTCAGCCGACCGGGCAGGGTCCGTATTGACGGGCACGCCGTAGCAGGAAAGCAGGAATACTCCCCTCCGCGCTTTCCAGGTTAGCCGCCGAAGGGGTGAAGGTAAAGGGGAGACCAAGAAAAGGTCAGTGACGGGTCATGACCTGCTCCAGCGCCCGCTCCAGGACCGCGCTGTGCTGCGGCGGCAGGTCCGGTTCGAAGGTCCACGCGTGGTGGACCCACGGGTCGGCCAGATGGTGGTCCGGTACGGGCGACAGCCGCATCAGCGCCCGCCACAGAGGATCCAGCAACGGCCCGTACGCCGAGGCCTCGTCCCGGTCGGCCACCATCAGCAGGTGCACGCCTACCGCCGGCCCCTCGTCGGCCAGGTAGCGCAGCCGGGTGACGGCGCGCTCGTCGAAGCCGTGCGGGAAGTCGTGCACGATCAGCAGCTGGTCGGCCGGGTCCACGTCCGGGGGCAGCTCCGCGGGCGCCCCGGCGCGCACCGCCATCTGTACGAGGTCCACCCGCCGGGTCAGCCGCTCAAGGGTGTCGGTGACGCCCGCCGCACCCAGGGCGGGCGGGGCGGCCAGCACGCCGGAGCGCACGAGGGGGGCCAGGGCGGCGGCTCCGGCCCCGGCCGGGTCGATGACGTGGACGCAGAACCGGCCGCCCGGGTGGACGGCGAGGAGCCGCACCGCGTGGGCCACGGCCATGTCCATGGCGAGACGGCGCAGCCGGTCGGTGTCCATGGCCATGGCGGCCTCGGAGCCGGTGCGGCCGTTGTCGATCCACAGCCCCCGCTCCAGCGGGAGCCGCATCAGCATCGGCACGCGCAGGCCGGGCGCCTCGGGCAGGCTCAGGTCGCCGAGGCGCAGCGCGAGCGGGCTTTCGCGGGGCGCGCCGGCACCGTGCCAGACGGGGTTGTCCCAGCGGGCGTACGCGGCCGGCAGCGCGGGTTCGACGACCTCGGATTCGGCGCGCAGCTGGGCGAGGTCCCGGTCGAGCACGGCCTGGGCGCGGGCGACGAGTTCGTCACGGCGGGCGCGGGCGGCGTCCCGCGCGGCATTGGCGGTGAGGCGGGCGCTCGGGTCGGACAGGGCGTCGTCGAGTTCCCGGTCGAGCCGGGAGTCCGCGAAGTCGACGGCGCTGCGGTAGGCGGCCACCGTGCGGGCCAGGTCCTCGAACATGCCCCAGACCTGGTTGTAGAGCCGTTCCTCCATGGACCAGCCGCCGGCGTCCCCGGCGACGGGGCGCGGCGGCGCCCCGGCTTGTCCGGGCGCTTCGGGCGTGGGCGCCGGCTCGGGCGGCTCGGTGGTGCGGCGGCGGCGCGGGTGGGCGTAGTCGATGGCGGTCGCTGCGGGGGCCCCGGCCGGCCCTTCGCCGGCGGGGCCGCGCGCGGCGGCGGGTGCGGCGGCGGATGCGGCCGTCGCGAGGGGGGTGTCCACCGCCAGGGCCGCCGCGGCCAGGGCGGTCGCGGCCGGGCCGGGCAGTCCGGCGTCGGTGAGGAGCGCGCCGAGCCCGTCGGCGTAGCCCTGGCCGACGGCGCGGACCTTCCAGGCGTCCTGCCTGCGGTACAGCTCCAGGGCGACGACGGCGCTCTCGGAGTCCAGCCCAGTCACCGTGTAGGCGGCGACTTCGGCGCCGTCGGCTGCGGCCACCGCCACGTGCGGCGCCGGGACCGCGCCGAAGCGCGCCGGTCCGCCGCCCGGCAGTGCGAGCACCACGCGGACCCGGTGGACGGCCGCCCCGACGGCGTCGAGGTCCAGGGGGAACCGGTGCCGCGCGCCCGCCGCCCCCGGCGCCTCGAGCCCGGGCAGGATCCGGGCGCCGGGGTGCGCCAGCGCCTCGGGACCGGCCAGCCGGCCCTCGTCGTCACCGGCCGAGACCAGGGCCAGTACGGGCGTACCCGCAGTGACCCTGATCTCCACCTGGTGCAGGGACAGGGGGTGGTTCTGCCCCCGGACCAATTCGGCCGTCATCGTGCAGCCCTCCCCCGTGCCTTCGGTCCCGTGCGCTCTGTGCTGTTGGCCGTCCGCGCCCGTGGGCGCTGCTTCTTACAGGTGCGGCAGGATCGCCGGCATCAGGTCCTGGAACGTCCGGCCGTTCGCCGGGTTGCCCAGGGCCGTCATCTGCCAGCCCGCGCCGGCGCGCGACACCTTCGCCATGATCTGCGCGGTGTACGCGCCGCCGCCGTCGAGGGTGTAACGGGCCAGCTCCTGGCCGTTGGTCTCGTCGACGATGCGGCAGAAGGCGTTCTGCACCTCCTGGAAGGTCTGCCCGGTGAAGGAGTTCACCGTGAAGACGATCTGGTCGATGTGGACCGGCACGCGCTGGAGGTCGACGAGGATCGCCTCGTCGTCGCCGCCCTGGCCGGCGCCGCCGATGAGGTTGTCGCCGGTGTGCCGCACCGAGCCGTCGTCGCTCTGCAGGTGCCGGAAGAACACCACGTCCACCGGCTGCTTGTCGGCGAAGAGCACCGCCGACGCGTCCAGGTCGATCTCGCGGGTCCGCGAGCCGAACAGGCCGCGGCGCTTGGCCGCCTGCCAGCCGAGGCCCATCCGGACCGCGGTCAGGGTGCCCCCGCCCCGCTTCTCCAGACTGATGGCCTGACCCTTGGTCATGTTGACCGTCACGCGATGTCCCCTCTCCTTCTACCCGCCCCGATGAGGGCCCGCGGAACGTACCCGCGGCCACCCTTGGCCCAACCCTACTGACCGGCCCCGGGTCAGGCGAGGCCCGCTTCCCTCATCTGGCGAAGCTCCTTCTTGAGCTCGCCGACCTCGTCCCGGATCCGGGCGGCGACCTCGAACTGGAGCTCGGCCGCCGCGGCCCGCATCCGCTGCGTCATCTCCTCGATGAGCGCGGCCAGTTCCGCCGCCGGACGGTCGGTCAGCACCTCGGCCGCCTTCGCTCCCTTGGCGCCCTTGGCCTTGGCTCCCTTGCCCGCGGCGGCGGCCGCTCCGCCCAGGGCGGGCACCGGCGTCTTCGCGCCCTTGCCGTCCCGTGCCTGGCGGTAGCCGGTCCCGAGCAGCTGCTCGGTGTCGAGTTCCTCGCGGGCGATGGTGGCGACGATGTCGTTGATCTTCTTGCGCAGCGGCTGGGGGTCGATGCCGTTGGCCGTGTTGTAGGCGATCTGCTTCTCGCGGCGCCGGTTGGTCTCGTCGATGGCCTTCTCCATCGCCGGGGTCATCTTGTCCGCGTACATGTGGACCTGGCCGGAGACGTTGCGCGCCGCACGGCCGATGGTCTGGATCAGGGAGGTCCCCGAGCGCAGGAAGCCCTCCTTGTCGGCGTCGAGGATCGCCACCAGGGACACCTCGGGCAGGTCGAGGCCCTCGCGCAGCAGGTTGATGCCGACCAGCACGTCGTACTCGCCGGCGCGCAGCTCGCGCAGCAGCTCGATGCGGCGCAGCGTGTCGACGTCGCTGTGCAGGTAGCGGACCTGGATGCCGAGCTCCAGGAAGTAGTCGGTCAGGTCCTCGGCCATCTTCTTGGTGAGGGTGGTGACCAGGACGCGCTCGTCCTTCTCCGTCCGCTGCCGGATCTCGTGCACCAGGTCGTCGATCTGGCCTTCGGTCGGCTTGACCACCACTTCCGGGTCGATGAGGCCGGTGGGGCGGATGATCTGTTCGACGAAGCCGTCGCCGCGCGAGAGCTCGTACTTCCCGGGGGTGGCGGACAGGTACACCGTCTGGCCGATCCGCTCCTGGAACTCCTCCCACTTGAGCGGCCGGTTGTCCAGCGCCGACGGCAGCCGGAAGCCGTGGTCGACCAGGGTCCGCTTGCGCGAGGCGTCGCCCTCGTACATCGCGCCGATCTGCGGCACCGTGACGTGGGACTCGTCGATGACGAGGAGGAAGTCCTCGGGGAAGTAGTCGATGAGCGTGTTGGGGGCGGATCCGGGCGCGCGGTCGTCCATGTGCAGCGAGTAGTTCTCGATGCCGGAGCAGGACCCGATCTGGCGCATCATCTCCAGGTCGTAGGTGGTGCGCATGCGCAGCCGCTGCGCCTCCAGCAGCTTGCCCTGCTTCTCCAGCTCGGCGAGCCGCTCGGTCAGCTCCGCCTCGATGCCGACGATCGCCTTCTCCATGCGCTCGGGACCGGCGACGTAGTGGCTGGCGGGGAACACGTACAGCTCGCGGTCCTCGCTGATGACCTCGCCGGTCAGCGGGTGCAGGGTGGACAGCGCCTCGATCTCGTCGCCGAACATTTCGATGCGGACGGCCAGTTCCTCGTAGACCGGGAAGATCTCGATGGTGTCGCCGCGCACCCGGAAGGTGCCGCGGGTGAAGGCGAGGTCGTTGCGCGTGTACTGGATGTCGACGAAGCGGCGCAGCAACTGGTCCCGGTCGATCTCCTCGCCGACCTTGAGGGCGACCATCCGGTCGACGTACTCCTGCGGGGTGCCGAGGCCGTAGATGCAGGACACGGACGCGACGACGACGACGTCCCGCCGGGTCAGCAGCGAATTGGTCGCGGAGTGGCGCAGCCGCTCCACCTCCTCGTTGATCGAGGAGTCCTTCTCGATGTAGGTGTCCGACTGCGGTACGTACGCCTCGGGCTGGTAGTAGTCGTAGTACGAGACGAAGTACTCGACGGCGTTGTTCGGCAGCAGCTCGCGGAACTCGTTCGCCAGCTGGGCGGCGAGGGTCTTGTTCGGGGCCATCACCAGGGTGGGGCGCTGGAGGCGCTCGATCATCCAGGCGGTGGTCGCCGACTTGCCGGTGCCGGTCGCACCCAGGAGTACGACGTCCTTCTCACCCGCACGGATGCGCTTCTCCAGCTCGGCGATGGCCGCCGGCTGGTCGCCGCTGGGCTGGTAGGGGCTGACGACCTCGAAAGGCGCCACCGTGCGTTCGATCTTCGATACGGGCCGCATGACTCCACCGTACGACCCCGCACTGACACTCACGCATTCCCGTCGGCGGGCGGGGGCCAGGGCGGAGGTCCGGCGGGACCGTCCCGGCCGTTCGCCGTACTCGTCCGGACCCCTGCGGCCTGGTCCGTTTGTCGTAGTTCGGTGGCGGCCCGGTGATCTTCACGCCCATGATCGCCATACAGCGGATCTCCATGGGGCAGATCTCCGTGAAGTGCATCGCCGTCAACTGCATAGCCGTGAAGTGCACCGCCGCAACGTCTGTCGCTTCGCGCCTGTTTGAGGCAGGGGCAGGGGCTCACGACCCGAGGAGAACGCATGTACGTCGTCCGACCCGCCGCCGCGGCCGCCGCCGCCTTCCTGGGCCTGACCCTCACCGTGCTCGGCACGACGGCCGCGTCCGCCGGCGCCGGCCCCGCATCCCGCCCCGCCGGGGGCAACGGGCCGCTCGGCTCAGCCCCCGTCGTGTACGCCCACCGGGGGGCTTCGGCGTACGCCCCGGAGAACACCCTGGAGTCGATCGACCTCGCCATGCGGCTGGGCTTCGCCTGGGTCGAGAACGACGTCCAGCGCACGAAGGACGGCGAACTCGTGGTGGTCCACGACGACAGCCTGGCCCGCACCACCAATGTCGAGCAGCTCTTCCCCGACCGCAAGCCGTGGCGGGTGAAGGACTTCACGGCGGCGGAGATCGCCCGGCTGGACGCGGGCAGCTGGTTCAGCGAGGAGTACGCGGGCGCCCGCGTGCCGACCCTCAAGGACTACATGAACCGGGTCCAGCGCAACCGGCAGCGGCTGCTGCTGGAGATCAAGAAGCCGGAGCTCTACCCGGGCATCGAGCGACAGACCCTCGACATGCTGGAGCGGCTCGGCTGGCTCGACGAGGCGCACGTCGGGCGCCGGCTGGTGGTGCAGAGCTTCAGCGCCGACTCCATCCGCATCGTGCACAGCCTGCGCCCGGACATCGTGACGGCCTTCCTGGGCACCCCGAAGGCCGCCGACCTGCCCCGGTACGCCGCCTTCACCGACCGGATCAACCCGTGGCACACCACGATCTCGGCCGACTGGGTCGCGGCGGTGCACCGGCTGCGGGGGGCACACGGCAAGGCGATGGAGGTGGACACCTGGATCGTGGACGACGCCGCGACGGCCCGCAAGGTACAGGGCATGGGCGTGGACGGGATCATCACCAACGCGCCCGACGTCGTGCGGGACGCGGTGGGCTGGTTCTGAACCGCAGGCTTCGGGCCGCTCCGCGGCCCGGGCTGTCGGTGGCGGCCCGTACGGTGGACGGGTGGACAGCTCCGAGCGGCCCCGCGGGCCGCACCTCGAATGGACGGTCGTCGCCGGCGGCGTCGGCCCCCTGCTCCTCGCCGCGACCCCGCAGGGCCTGGTCCGGGTCGGGTTCCATGCCGGGCCGGACCGGATCGACCGGATGATCGGCTCGCTGGTCTCCCGGCTCGGCGCGGACCCCTGGCGGCCCCGGCCGGGCCGGGAAGTGCTGCTCGCGGAGCCGATACGCCAGGTGGAGGCCTATTTCGCCGGTTCCCTACGGCGCTTCGAGCTGCCGCTGGACTGGCGGCTCAGCTCCGGGTTCAACCGCCGGGTGCTGCTGGAGCTCGACCGTTCGGTGCCCTACGGCCAGGTCGTGGGGTACGGGGAGCTGGCCGCCCGGGTCGGCCAGCCGGGTGCGGCCCAGGCGGTGGGCAACGCCATGGGGTCCAATCCGCTGCCGGTGGTGGTCGCCTGCCACCGGGTCGTGGAGAACGACGGCGGTATCGGGGGCTTCGGGGGCGGGGTGGAGGCCAAGCGGATCCTGCTCGCGCTGGAGGGCGTGCTGCCCGAGCCGCTGTTCTGAGGACGCCCGGGGGCGCTGCCCGGGGCCCGGCTCCTGCCGGGTACCGCCACGCGGTAAGGGGTGGGAAACTGCCGCGGTGACTACTTCTGCCGCCGCACGCGGCCGCCTGACCCCTGCCGCACGCGGTCACCTGGCCCCCGCCGCACGCGGTCACCTGGCCCCCGCCGCACGCAGTCATCTCGCAGACGCCGTACGCGGTCATCTCGCCACCGCCGCACGCGTCCCGCTGCCGCGAGGGGGGTGTCGGGCATGACGGCGTCCATCGGTACGGAGCGCACCGCCGCGCCGGTCACGGCCGCGGAGCTGCCCCGGCTGCGGCGGCGGATCACCGGTGTGCTGATCGCCAGTCAGATGCTGGGCGGTCTGGGTGTGCCGATCAGCATCGCCCTGGCCCCCGTCCTGGCCACCGAGGTCGGCGGCACGGAGTCCCTGTCCGGCTTCGCCTCCACCGCCTCCGTGATCGGCACCGCCCTGGTCTCGCTTCCGCTCGCCGCGTTCATGACGGCGCGCGGGCGCCGGCCCGGGCTGGTGCTGGCCTACGGGATCGGTGCGTGCGGCGCACTCCTGGTGGTGCTGGCCGCCGTGGTCAAGAGCTTCCCGCTGCTGATGCTGGGAATGGCCGCCTTCGGCGCGGCCTCCTCCGCCAACCTCCAGGCCCGCTTCGCCGCCGCGGACCTCGCGGCCCCCGACCGCCGTGCGCGGGCCATCTCCGTCGTCGTGTGGGCCTCCACCATCGGTGCGGTCGCCGGACCGAACCTGTCCGCCCCGGCCAGCGCCGGCTTCGCCGGTACCTCCATACCCCGGACGGCGGGCCCCTTCCTGTGGGCCGCCGTCGTCTTCGTCCTCACCGGCACACTGCTCGCCGTCTTCCTGCGGCCCGACCCGCTGCTGACGGCGCGTGCACTGTCGGCGCCGGCGGCCCGTTCCGCCCCGGGCCGCTCGCTGCGCACCGGGTTCGCCGCCGTCAAGGCCTCACCGCGGGCTCGTCTGGCCCTGCTCGCCGTCGCGGTGTCCCACACCACCATGGTGTCGATCATGGTGATGACCCCGATGGACCTCGGTCACCACGGCGCCGGGCTGAAACTGGTGGGCCTGGTGATCAGTGGTCACATCGCGGGCATGTTCGCCTTCTCCCCTCTCATGGGGTGGCTCGCGGACCGGCTCGGCCGGCTGTCCGTCATCGGGCTCGGAGCCGGGCTGCTCTCGCTGGCGGCGCTGCTCGCGGGCACGGCGGGCGGCCGGCACGGGCAGAGCGCGCTCGGTCTGTTCGTGCTCGGGCTGGGCTGGTCCGCCGGGATGGTGTCCGGCTCGGCGCTGCTGACCGACTCCGTTCCGCAGGGCGCGCGGGCCGCCGTACAGGGCCTGAGCGACCTCACGATGAACACCGCCGCGGGGGTGGGCGGCGCGGCGGCCGGTCTGGTCATGTCCCAGGCCGGCTACGGCTGGCTCAACGCGATCGGCGCCGCGCTGCTGCTGCCGCTGGCGGCGCTCGCCCTGTTCACGGCCCGCCGCCACCCCGGGCCCGCCAAGGCGGGGGCGCGGGTGGACGCGTAGCTCCCGGACGGGGCCTGACGGCGGTTCAGCAGTTGATGTGGTAGGCCTTGCGCAGCGTTTCGTGGACGGTCCAGGTCGTCTTGTCACCCTCGCGGAGTACGCAGGCGGAGCCGGGCCCGACCTCCAGGGTCGCCCCGCCCTCGACCTCGATGGTGGCGCGGCCGCTGACGACCACGAACAGCTCGTCGGCCTCGGTGTCGGTGACCACTCCGGGGGTGATCTGCCAGATCCCGCGGATCTGCGAGCCGTCTTCGGCCTCCCACAGCACCTTGCCGGTCACGACCGGGTCGCCGGAGACGATCTGGGCGGGATCGAGCTCCTCCACCTCCAGTTCGGCGTCCGGGACGTCGGGCAGCGAGACGGCGAAGGAAGCGGGGCGGGCGCTGTGGTCACTGGTGCTCATGGGGCGCAAGCGTAGGGCCGACGCCGGGGCCCGCGGGGTGGCCAGAGCGTCCAGCGCGGGCGTACGGAACGCGTCATCCTGTCCAGGGCGCGGGTACGGGCGCGGAGGTGCGCGTTTGCGGGCGGCGATCCCGTGCCATGGATGGGGACATGTCACAGCACACAGCAGCCGCACCGTCCCGGGTACCGGTCCTGTCCGAAGAGGTGCGCGAAGCGCTCGCCGCGGGGCGGCCGGTCGTCGCGCTGGAGTCGACGATCATCGCCCACGGTCTGCCCCGCCCCTGCAACCTGGCGGTGGGCCTGGAGCTGGAGGCGCTGGTCCGGTCGGAGGGCGCGGTTCCGGCGACCGTCGCGGTCCTGGACGGAGTGGCGTACGCGGGCCTCGACAAATCGGGGCTGGAGCGGATCGCGAGCGGCGACGGGGTGCGCAAGCTCGGCCACCGGGACCTGGCGCCCGCTCTCGCCACGGGCGCGACCGGGGCGACGACGGTGTCCGCGACGGCGTTCCTGGCCGCGCGTGCGGGGCTGCGGGTCTTCGCCACGGGCGGGCTGGGCGGCGTGCACCGGCAGTGGGCGCAGAGCCAGGACGAATCGGCGGACCTGGCGCTGCTGGCCCGCACCCGCGTGACGGTGGTGTGCGCGGGGGTGAAGTCGATCCTGGACGTCCCGGCGACGCTGGAGCGGCTGGAAACCCTGGGCGTGGCGGTGCTCGGCTACGGGACGGACCGGTTCCCCGGCTTCTACCTGGCCAGTTCGGGCGAGCCGGTGGACTGGACGGTGCACCATCCGGAGGAGGTGGCGCAGGTGATGGCCGCCCAGGACGTGCTCGGGGGCCCGGAGTCCGCGCTGCTGGTGGCCAATCCGGTGGCGGAGGCGGAGCAGTTGGATCCGGAGCTCCACGACCGGGTGCTGGCCGAGGCGCTCGCGGAATGCCGGGAGCGGGGGCTCACGGGGCAGGCGGTGACGCCGTTCCTGCTGGGGTTCCTGGTGCGGGCGACGGGCGGGGCCTCGCTGGAGGCGAACCTGGCGGCGGTACGCGGGAACGTCCGGCTCGGCGCCCGCATCGCGCGGGCCTGGGCGGCACGGGCATGAGCGGTGCACGGTCGGGCCCTGCCGGGGCCGGGGCACTGCTGGTCGTCGGGGACGTGGTGACGGACGTGGTCGCGGTGCACCCGCAGCCGCTGGCGCCGGCCACCGACACCGCGGCGCGGATCCGGACCCTGCCCGGCGGCGCCGGGGCGAACGCGGCCTGCTGGGCGGCCCGCACCGGCGCCGCGGAGGTACGCCTCCTCGCGCGGGTCGGCGCGGAATCGGCGCGCTGGCACGAGCGGGCCCTGGTCGACGCCGGGGTGCGGCCGAAACTGGTGATCGACCGGGAGGAGCCGACGGGGACGGTGGTGGCACTGGTCGGCAAGGACGCGGAGCGCACGTTCTTGACCGACAGCGGTGCCTCGCTGCGCCTGTCCCCCGCCGACTGGGCGCCGGTCCTGCTGGACGGGGCCGCGCACCTGCACCTGTCGGGGTACCTGTTCTTCGCCGACTCCAGCCGGGAGCTGGCCCTGGTCGCGCTGCGGGCGGCGCGCGCCCGGGGCGTTGCGGTGAGCGTGGACCCGGCCTCGGCGGGGTTCCTGGCCGCGCTGGGCCCGGAGCGCTTCATGGCCGCCGTCGCGGGGGCGGACGTACTGCTGCCCAACGAGGACGAGGCCCGGTTGCTGGCCGGGCTGCCGGAGCCGGCCGGCGTGGCGCGCGCGGCGGCGGAACTGAGCCGCCGGATACCGCTGGTGGTGGTGACGCGGGGGGCGGCGGGGGCGCTGGTCGCCGAGGGGGGCCGGGTCACCGCCGAGGTCGCGGCGGAGGCCGCCGAGGCGGTGGACTCCACGGGCGCCGGGGACGCCTTCACCGGCGGTTTCCTCGCGGCCAGGCTCGCGGGCGCCGGCCCGGCGGACGCCGCCCGCGCGGGCTGCCGCGCCGCCGCCGTGGCGGTCACCGCCCTGGGCGGCCGGCCCGGGGCTCAGACCGTGTACTCCTCCTGGCCGAGGGTCTCGATGGCACCGGACTTGCCCACGTTGTAGTGGAAGACCAGGCCCTTGTCCGGGTGGGCGATGAGCCACTCGCTGAGCTCGTGCACGGTGATCGGCTTGCTCACGGTGCTCGCGACGATCGGGGTGAGGGCGGTGATCTTGGCGTCCTCGGCGATCGGGAGGTAGGTCTCCTCGCCGACCGTCTCGAAGTGGGCGGCGCCGCCCGGGCCGGGGCAGCCCCAGTGGCCGTGCTTGACGATCAGACCGTGGAAGCCGCCCTCGGGGGTGTAGCGGTAGACGGCGATCTCGTCCGGAGAGGCCGGCGCCTTGGAGGCGCAGGCGGGCACGGGGGCCGACGCCTTGGGCTTGCCGGGCGCGGTGGCGGACGCGGACGCGGACGCCACCGGCGTCGCCTTCGCCGTCGGCTTCGTCGGGGAGGGGGGCGCACCGCCGGCGGGGGCCGAGGGCAGGGCGGGGGTCGCGCTGGGGGTGCTGGCGGGCGTCGGGCCGGCGGCTCCCGCGTCCTTGTCACCGTTGCAGCCCGTCAGGGCCAGGGTCGCGCACAGGGCCAGCGCGGCCACTGCCGCTGCCTTCGGACCTCTGCTCATTGCCGTCTCCCTCTGCCAAGGCGCCGTGCGGGGGCAGCCGTTGAAGCGTTCCCGTCAACGTAGCCCGCGCTTATCGGCCTCCACGATGGCCTGATCCGGTTCGTCACCGGGCCCGGATGGGACTGTTGCGGAGTAGGGACGTCCGTGACGGTGCGGCAGGGCGCCGGGCCGGCCGTCGTCAGCCGGCCACTCCTCGGATACCGGTCCACGCCGGGTGGCGGGGGTCGTCGGCCCGGACGACGGCGTCGGCCTGCGCGGCCGGATCGGTCTCGGCCTCGTAGCGGGCGAAGGCGGGCAGGGTCCAGCGTGCGGACTCCTCGGTGCGGCGGGTCAGCGCCGCCGGGGAGAGCCGGATGTGCACGCTGAGGTCGAAGGGGAACCAGTGGCCCAGCAGCAGCGGGCCGTGCACGATCAGCACGCCGCCCGGCGGCAGTTCGGTGTACGGGCTGCGCGTGGCCCGGTCCGTCACCGGGTCCCACAGGTCGGGCAGCACCCGCCCGGTGCCGCCCGGGTCGGTGGGGCCGAAGACCTCGCGCCACAGGGCGGCCGTGTCGTACCAGCCGCCGAGGTACGCGTCCACGTCCTCACGGCCGAACTCGAAGCGCAGGGAGGCCGGTCGCAGGAAGCCGTCGGCGGCCACCACGAGGACCGGACGGCCGCGCGAACGCAGGGCCTCCGCGAGGTGGTCCGCCACCGGACCAGTGCCCGCGGCGGGCGCGCCGTCGATGCCGGCCCGCTGCCAACCCGCCCCGTCCACAACGGGTCCGCGTTCGTCCAGATGATCGGCGAGCCGCTCGGCCAGCCGCTGCCAGGTGATCGGTTCCAGCTGCACGAGCCCATTGTCAGTGGTGGACCGTAGCGTTTTTCACGAGGGATCACCGACGCGAACCGAAGCCGTCGGCCCGGCCTTGGGGAGGGGTCTGTCATGACGCGGGAGACGACGTACCTGGAGCTGTCTCAGGACGGCGCGGGGGCGCACAAGTTCTACGAGGTGACCGTGGACGGCACGGCCGTCTGCGTGCGGTACGGCCGCATCGGCGCGGACGGCCAGCTCCAGAACTCCTCCTTCCCCACGGCGGAGAAGGCCCGGGCGGCGGCCGCGAAGAAGATAGGCGAGAAGGTCCGCAAGGGCTACGCCCCCGCGGTACGGGGAGCCCGCGCCCCGCGGTCGGTGACCCGCCGGCAGGTGACCTCGGCGCCGTCGACGGCGCGCGCGGTGGCTCCGGTGCTGTGGCGCTTCCGTACGGGTTCCGCCGCCTTCGGGATCCATGTGGACGAGGACCGCTGCTGGGTGGGCAACCAGGCGGGGGACGTCTACACGCTGAGCCACGGTGGTGAGGTACTGGCCCGGTACTCGCTGCCCGACGGAGTGAAGTGCCTGGTGGCGGACGAGTTCTGGATATATGCGGGCTGCGACGACGGCACGGTGTACGACCTGTCGTCGAAGGTGCCGTTCGGGGCGTACGACATAGCCGCGGATGTGGACATCTTCTGGCTGGACATCCGCGAGGGCGTCCTGAACGTCTCGGACCGCAGTGGCGGGCTGACCGTCATCGACCACGAGGAGGAGTTCCAGTGGTCGCGCAGGTCGGCCGGGTCCGCCGCCTGGATGGTCCGGGCGGACGAGCGGGCGGTCTACCACGGCCACAGCGCGGGCGTCACGGCCTACGCCGCGGACGGCGGGGGCGAGTTGTGGCACACCGCGACCGACGGGTCGGTGCTGTTCGGCTGGCAGGAGGACACCGCGGTGTACGCGGGCACCGGCCGCAAGACCGTGCAGCGGCTGTCGAAGGCGACGGGCGCGGTGGAGGCCTCCTACCGGTGTGACGCGGCGGTCTACTCGTGCGCGACCTCCCCGGACGGCCGCCACGTGTTCGCCGGCGACCTCGCCTCCTCCGTCTACTGCTTCGACGCGTCGGGGCGGCGGCTGTGGAAGCTGGGCACGGGCAGCGGCGCCGCGCTGTCCATGCAGTACCTGGACGAGCGGCTGTACCTGGTGACCACGGACGGTTCGCTGGTGTGCGTGGACGCGAGCGAGGCGGCCATCGCGGCGGCCCAGCAGGGATCGGTCCCGGCAGCGGTGGATGTGAAGTCGGCCGCGGCTCTGCCGGTGTTCGCCCCGGCCGCCTCGCCCGCGGCGGTGGCGACCGTCTCGGTGGCCGCCGCGCCGGCGGACGGCGTGGTGGTGGAGTGCGTACGACAGGGGAGCCGGGTGCGGGTGCAGGTGGTGTCGGGCGGCTTCGACCCGTCGTGGAACGTGCAGTTCCCGCGCGGGATACGGGAGGCCGGCGCCCGGTACGTGGTCGACGGGCTGCACGCCTCGTCGGGCGGCTTCTACCGGGTGCGCGGGGAGATACGCCGGCTGGTGTGACCGGCACGGCGGGCGGGACCGGCGGGCTCCCTCATCCGGCGTGGCCGGGGCAGCCGCAGGGTGTGGCGGCGGCCGGGGCCGGGGTCGACACCGACCAGGGGGCGTCCTCGGCCAGAGAGCAGGTCACCTGGAGCACGACCGGTGTCGTGCCGAGGTTGCGGCCCAGGTGGATGTGGTCGATCCCCGGGGGCTCCACGAAGGTGGACCCGGCCGGGTGCACCTCGACCGTGTCATCGTGCAGGATCCGGGTCAGCGTCCCGGACTTGACCACGGCCATCAGCGGCACGTCGTGGTAGTGCCATCCGGTGCACTCCCCGGGCGCTATGACGATCTCCCGGCCCATGAGGTCCGAGGCCTCGGTCCGTCTCGGACGTCGTGCCGTCGTCTGCCATCCGCCCATGTGCCCTCCTCCATGGGCCGAACGGCCCAGCCACGTCACGTTAGGCGGACCTGATGACATCCAGAGTGAATTAATGAAAAGTCAACAACCCATATCTGTCAGGTGATATACGCACCGAACGGCGGTATCACTCCGTCATGAGTCTCGTCGTCTTCGAGTCGCAGAAGCACATCCATTGCGCCGAGTGCCGACGGGGGCCGCTGCGGCACCTCGTCCGCGAGGCGGGTGTACCGCGTTGCCTGGACTGCGCGGACCTCGGGCACCTGGTGTACCTGCCGCGTGGTAACGCGGCGCTCACCCGGCGGGCGAGGGAAGCCAGTTCACTTTCGGCCGTGGTGGTCCGCCTCAACAAGCGGCGTCACCGCTACGAACGTCTGGGGCTGCTGGTGGAGGAGGCTGCCCTGGCACGTGCGGAGCGGGCCTGCCTGGCCGACGCCGAGGCGCGCGCCCGGCGCCGGGAACGGGACCGCCTGCGCCGCGCCGCCGAGGACACCCGGTTCACGGCGGCCTTCACCGCCGAGATCCTGCGGCTGTTCCCCGGCTGCCCCGCCGACCGCGCGCGGGCGATCGCCGCGCACGCCTCGCTGCGGGGCAGCGGCCGGGTGGGCCGCACGGCGGCCGGCCGGGCCCTCGACGAGCAGGCCGTGTCGGTGGCGGTCCGGGCGGCCGTGCGCCACACCGACACCGAGTACGACGCGCTGCTGATGGCGGGGGTCCCCCGCTTCACGGCGCGGGCCCGGCTGGCACCGCGGATCGACGCGATCCTGGACGGCTGGCGCGCCCAGCCGCAAGCGGGACGGCCGACCGGGTGCCGGACCGCAGGCTGAGCGCCCGACGGAGCCTCCGTCCTGTCCGCCCGGACAGGGATCAGCCGACGCGGAAGCGGCGGTAGAGGAGGACTCCGCCGAGCAGGAGGGCGCCGCCGCCGGGCAGCAGGTAGCCGACGGCGTCGGCGCCGGTGTGGGCCAGCGCCACGGTGGGCTGCTGCGGGGCCGGCGCGATGATCGGCCGGGGGGTGACGGGCGGCTGGACGGCGGGCGGCTGGACGGGCTTGCTCCCGCTGGGGCCGTTGACGGAGGTGTTGCCGGCGGCTCCGTTGCCGACGCCGACGACGTTCACGGAGTTCCCGCTGACGTTCAGCGGCAGGTCGACGGGAAGCTGGATGCCGTTGCCGGACAGCACCCCCGGCGAATCCTTTCCGCGCCCATGTGCCTCGGCTCCCGTACCGTTTCCGGCCCCGGGTTTCGAGGAGTGTGAGGACGAGCCGGACTGTGATGGCCTCGACCCCGGATGGCCACCGCCGTCACCGTGCCCGTCGTTGGCACAGCGGTTCCCGGAGGCGGAGTTCAGCACCCCGACGACGCTCACGGTGTTGCCGCACACGTTCACCGGCGTGTGCACGGGCAGTTGCACCAGATTGCCGGAGAGGAGCCCCGGCGACTGCTGAGCGGCGCCGCCCGCGTCCGCATCGGCGTACGCGAAGCCGCCCATCCCCGCGACCGCCACTCCGCCTCCCGCGACGACCGCCGCGATCAAGCCGTTCCGACGACTGTGACGCATGAGTTCCCTGCCTTCCGGAAGAGTTCACGGGCAACCGCCCGCACCGGAGACAACGCCGTGGGACCATTCGAGTTATAGAGCCGGTACGAATTTCACTCCATCGTGTACTGGGTAACACGCATTGAATGAGCGCAGCCCGGCTGGCCGGGGCCTGGACGGCGGGAGCGGCTCATCCCCGCAGCGCGACGACCGGATCCGGGGAGGGCGTGCCGGTCGGCCACCAGTCCTCTTCGTCCGACCTGGACTCATAGGCGTACCAAAGGCCCTGGCGGCCCAGCCGGAGCTGTCGGCTTCGGGTGCTGAGGCGGTTGCGGTCGGGCCGGAAGGAGCCGCAGCCGGCGGCGACGAGGGCGGGCCGGGCCCGGTCGAACGGACCGGCCGGCGGGTCCCACGCCTCTTCGAGGACGGCCAGGGCGGCCGGACCCCCCTGACGCCAGGCCGCCGCGCCCCGCGCCAGGTCGGTGGTGGTGCGGCCGGTGGCCCGGGCCAGGTCGCGGTAGAGGGCACGGGCGGCGCCGGTGAGCCCGGCGGTCGCGTGTGCGGAGGCCAGCCGGACGGCGTCCTGCCACACCGTGAACCCGGCGAGGGGGTCCTCACCGGTCCGGAGCAGCGCCAGCGCCCGGGCGGCGGCGTCCGAGGCGAGCTGATCCAGCGCCAGGGGGTCGGGCGCCGCGGGGTCCGACGGGTAGGCGGGCGGCAGACCCACCGCGCCGGGCGCCGCCTGCGGGGCCGGCAGCGGAGGCAGGGTGGTCCGGGCCAGCGCCGCGCGGGCCGGGACCCCGGGAAACGCGGGCGCGGTGTCGCGCCGTTCGAGCGCGGCGTGGGCGGCACTGCGCCGGGCCAGCTCCGCCAGCAGCTCCCGCTCGCCCCGCCCGCGCAGGAGCAGCAGCACGAACGGATCCTCGTCCAGGAGCCGGGCCGCCCGGTAGCACAGAGCGGCGGCGTGCTTGCAGGGCGGACGCCCCACGTCCGGACAGGAGCAACGCGGCACGAGCTCCCCCGCGCCCGGCAGGACCGTATCCGCGAGGGACTGCGGGACCTCACCCTCCAGCAGCCCGGCCAGCGCCGCCGGATCGGCCGCCACGCCCTCCAGCACCTCACGCCATTCGGTGTCCTCGAACGCCGGCAGCGCCAGCTCGGTGCGGTACGGGCGGGCCCGGCTGCCCCGGACGTAGGCCACGATCCGGCCCGGGGTGATCGTCACCGCGTCCACATGGCCTTCGGCCGCGTACGCCCGCCCGCGCCCCAGCCGGGCCGCGTCGTGCGAGCGCTCCTCCAGCGCGGCCACCCAGGCACGCCCCCACCAGGTCTCGGCCTCGACGCCGGGCGGCACGGTCTCGAAGGTACGGCGGCGGTCGTCCCGTGCGGTGATCACGCCGGCCTCCGCAGCGAGACGAGGTCGGCCAGCTCGCGGTCGGTCAGCTCCGTCAGCGCCGACTCGCCCGAGCCGAGGACGGCGTCGGCCAGCGCCCGCTTCGCCTCCAGCATCTCGGCGATCCGGTCCTCGACGGTGCCCTCGGCGATGATCCGGTGGACCTGCACGGGCTGGGTCTGCCCGATCCGGTAGGCACGGTCGGTGGCCTGCTCTTCGACGGCCGGGTTCCACCAGCGGTCGAAGTGGATGACGTGCCCGGCCCGGGTCAGGTTCAGTCCGGTGCCCGCCGCCTTCAAGGAGAGCAGGAAGACGGGGACTTCGCCCGCCTGGAACCGGTCGACCAACTGCTCCCGGGCAGCGACGGGGGTACCCCCGTGCAGCAGCTGGTGGGAGATCCCCCGGGCGGCGAGGTGCCGCTCGATGATGCGGGCCATCGTCACGTACTGCGTGAACACCAGCACCGAGCCGCCCTCGGCCAGGATCGTGTCGAGCAGCTCGTCGAGCAGGGCCAGCTTGCCGGAGCGGTGCGCGATGCGGGACCGGTGCGCGTTCAGGCTGTGCTGATTCAGGCTGTGCGCATTCAGGCTGTGCTCACTCAAGCTGTGCTCACTCAAATACTGCGCAGGATGGTTGCAGATCTGCTTGAGCGACATCAGCAGCTTCATGATCATGCCGCGTCGTTGGATCCCCTCGCTCGACGCGATCACCGCCATCGCCTCGTCCACCGCGGCCTGGTACAGCGAGGCCTGCTCCCGGGTGAGGGACACCGGGTGGTCGGTCTCCGTCTTCGGCGGCAGCTCCGGAGCGATCCCCGGATCGGACTTCTTGCGGCGCAGCAGGAACGGGCGGACCAGGGCCGCCAGTCGGGCGACGGCCTCCTCGTTGCCGCCGTCCTCCTCCGTCTGGTGCTCCACCGGACGGGCGTGACGGGCCCGGAACGTGGTCAGCGGGCCCAGCAGGCCCGGCGTGGTCCAGTCGAGCAGCGCCCACAGCTCGGACAGGTTGTTCTCCACCGGGGTCCCGGTCAGCGCCACCCTGGCCGGGGCCGGGATCGTGCGCAGCGCCTTCGCCGTCGCCGAGTGCGGGTTCTTGACGTGCTGTGCCTCGTCCGCGACGACCATGCCCCAGCTGTGCTCGGCCAGCTTGGCGGCGCTGGCCCGCATCGTCCCGTACGTGGTCAGGACGAACCCGCCGTCCAGGCCCTCCAGGCTCCGGCCGCCGCCGTGGAAACGACGCACCGGGGTCCCCGGGGCGAACTTCTCGATCTCCCGCTGCCAGTTCCCCAGCAGCGACGCCGGGCACACGACGAGCGTCGGATCGGGCCGGTCCCGGTGCAGGTGCAGCGCGATCAGCGTGACGGTCTTCCCCAGGCCCATGTCGTCGGCCAGGCAGGCGCCGAGGCCGAGGGAGGTCATCAGGTCCAGCCACGCCAGTCCCCGGGCCTGGTAGTCGCGCAAGGTCGCCTTCAACCCGGCGGGTTGAGGCAACGGCGCCGGTTCACCGGTCAGCCGGTCCCGCAGCGCGGCCAGTGCCCCGACCGGGACCGCCTGCACGGGCTCGCCGTCGACCTCGGCCGTCCCGGTCAGTACGGTGGCCAGCGCGTCCACCGGGTCCAGCAGCCCCAACTGCCGCTTGCGGGCCTTGCGCACCAGGCCCGGATCCACTCGCACCCACTGGTCGCGCAGCCGCACCACGGGCCGGTGCGCCTGAGCCAGCGCGTCCATCTCCCCCGGGGTGAGCCGGTCCCCACCCAGCGCCAGCTCCCAGGAGAAGGCGAAGAGGTTCTCCGCGTCGAAGAAGGCGGTGCCCTCGATCGCGGACCCGGGCGCAGCCGTCCGTACGACGGCGGTCGCCGACAGCGTACGGGCCAGGTCGCGCGGCCAGTGGACGGTGACCCCGGCCTCCGCCAGCCGGGTCGCGGCCACACCCAGCAGGTCTTCCAGCTCCGGATCGGAGAGGGACAGCACATCGGGGACGGGCTGGTCCAGCAGGCGCAGCAGCGGCGGCCACACCCGCGCGGCCCGGCGCAGCGCGAGTACGGCATCGACGCGGGCGCGCGGCCCGAATCCGGCGGCGGCCGCTCCCGCCCAGAGCTGCTCCGCATCCGTGACCAGCGTCGGATCGGCGAGGCTGTGCACCTGGACCACGGCGGCGCCCGCGCGGCGGGTGTCCTCCGGGTCGGCCTCGTCGAAGAGGCGGAAGGAGGACAGGTCCAACCGCAGGGAGACCCCGACCCCGGTATCCGCTCCGGCCGCGACCTGGGCGGCCCATTCGCGCATTCCGGGGACCTGCTGCGGTTCCCGCGCCGCGAACGGCCGGCCGGCGGCCACCGGCGCGGCGGGGGTACGGGGCAGGCTGTCGGCGGCTGCGTCGAGGAAGGCCCGTACCAGGGCCTCCGGTTCGGGCAGCTGGAGCGGGCGGCGACCGGCGAGCGGGGTGGCGTACCCCTCGTAGGGCAGGGCGGCGGCGATCGCGCGCAGGTGGGCCACGTCATCGGAATCGAGCGGTCCGGCCCGCCAGGCGTCGATGCCGTCGGGGGTGAGCCCCGGGAGCAGCCGCCCGCGCGCGACCAGGGCGAGCGCCTGCGCGGCGGCGGTGCCCCAGGCACGGGTGGCGGGGTGGGCGGCACGGCTGCGGGCCGCCCGGAGCAGCAGCGGCAGCGCGGCACTGACCGACAGGGTGACGGAGGGGACGGTGCGGGTGCGCACGCCTTCGCCGTGCGGCCGCACCACCTCGAGCGGGGCCGCCCTCCCGGCCTCGGGAAGCGGATCGCCCTCCGGGCACCAAAAGGCCACCCGCCCCTGGCGCGGGACGGCCGAGGGAAGGAACACGGCGGCATGACGCAGCAGCGCGTCGGCCGGTACCGACGACGGTGTCGGCGCGTGCGGCCGGGACGTCTGGGTGCTCACGGTGGCCCTCCCTTCCCGGATGGTTCGCGGTCCGATGGTTCGCGGTCGGATGGTTCGCGGTCCGATGGTTCGCGGTCGGATGGTTCTCTTCTGCCGCCGAGTCTAGGTGGGCCCACCGACAACGCCCCCGACCTGCGTCTTCATCGCTCCGGCCGGACCGACGCCCGGCCCCGGTCACTTCTCCCGTGTCCCGATTCCGTCCCGGTCCGCACCCCGGCGCCCCCACCGGGGTAGGAACCCCCCGACCGCCCACCCGACCGGAAACGGGGACCAGCCGACCATGCTGCGACAGCGCACCAACATCCTCGCGGCCGCCACGGCGGCCGCCGCCCTCCTGCTCGCCGGCCCGCCCACCGCCTCGGCCGCCACCGCGCCCGGGTTCCTCGACGGCACCGACCTCCCTCCGCACCCCTCGTCGCCCTGGCACGCCGGAAAGGTGACCAAGGGCCTGCCGGTGACCGCACCGTTCTGCCTGGAGGAGGCGCTCCCGGCCACCGGCAGCTGGCACCGCGTCTTCGGCACCGACTACGACACCGGCGCCACGCAGCTCTCGGTCCGTACCGCATCCGGCTCCGCGGCCGCCTCCCTGGCCGCCTCCCTGGAACGCGAGGTCGCCGCCTGCGCCGCCGACTGGCTGCGTACGACGCCCGGTGGCACCGCCTCCTGGCAGGACTACGGCAAGCTGACCGTCGAGGAGGGCGCCCACGTGTACGGGGTCCACACCGCGATCCCGGACTCCGAACCCGGCGTCCACCTCTTCGGCATCGGCCGGGACGGCGCCACCGTGACCGTCGTGAAGTGGGGGCAGATGGGCACGCTCTCCGACGCTCCCGTCGCCGCCTTCAAGAAGACGACCACGACGGCCGTGAACAAGCTGAACCCGTAGCCGGGGCGCCGCCCCCGTTCCGCTCCCCGCCGTCGGCGCCTTTCGGAACGGGCCGCCTGCGCGACCGCCCGTGGGACCATGGGTTTGAGGACTACGGTGATCCGAGGCGATGGCCATGCGTACCGGAAACGAGCCGGTGACCGCCCGCAGTCCGCTGCGGCTGCGGTTGTGGCTCAGCATGTGGGGCCTGATCTGGGCCGCCGGCGGAGCGGCCCTCTTCTCGCTGGGCGGGCGCCCGGGATGGGCCGCCGCCTGCTCGGTGGTCGCGGTGCTCGCGGCGGTGGACCTGGTCGTGGTCGTCCACCACATCCGTCAGGGCCCGCACTACCAGCCGGGCCGGGACGTGCCCCCGTACGAGCCGCCCCACGCCCGCTGAGGCCGGCACAGGCCCCGCACCAACCGGCCGGCGACCGGGCTCAGGCTACGGGGCTCAGTCTTCGAAGCGCGCGGCCGCCAGGTACTCGGGCTGCGGGTCGAGCGCCGCCGCCAGCCGGAAGTGCTTGCGGGCCTGCGCGCCCCGCCCGGACCGTTCGTGGGTCCTGGCGAGTGCGAAGTGCGCGTAGGCGTTGTCCGGTTCGCGCTCCAGCACCAGCTCGAACTCCAGCGCCGCCGGGCGCAGTTGCGCGGCGGCGAAGAAGGCCCGGGCCCGGAGCAGCCGGGCCGCCGTGTTCTCGGGATGGGCGGCTATCACCGAGTCGAGCAGCTTGACGGCGCCCCGAGGATCACGGGCGGCCAGGAGCTGCTCGGCGGCCCGGAAGTCGATGACGTGCGTCTCCGGGCTGGCGGCGTCGGAAGGACCGGACGACGGGCCGGAAGGACCCGCGGCCCCCGGTCCCGAGGAGCCCGGTCGCGAGGAGCCCGGCGAACCCGAGGACGGACCCGAGGAGCCGGGCGGTTCCGAGGACGACGGCGGCTGCGGCGGAGGCGTGGTGTCGGACACGTTGCTTTCCTTCCCTCTCCGGGCGCCTTCACGCCCCGTCCGGCCGCGCCCGCACTGCCTCAGGCTCCGGCCGCCGCGGCCCGCTCGGTCAGCGTCTCCCAGACCTTGCGGACCTGCGGTTCCAGCGCCTCCAGCGGCCCGTCGTTGTCGATCACGAGGGTCGCGACCGCCAGCCGCTGTTCCCGCGTGGCCTGCGCGGCCATCCTGGCCCGCGCCTCTTCCCCGGTCATCCCGCGCAGCCCCGTCAGCCGCGCCAGCTGCGTCTGTGGCGCCGCGTCCACCACCACGACCAGGTCGTACAGCGGCGCCAGGCCGTTCTCGGCCAGCAGCGGTACGTCGTGCACCACGATGGCGCCGGCGCCCGCCGCGCCCTCAAGCTCGGCGGACCGGGCCCCGACCAGCGGGTGCACGATCGAGTTCAGTATCCGCAGTTTCTCCGGGTCGGAGAAGACGATCGTCCCCAGCTTCGGCCGGTCCAGCGTCCCGCTCGCCGTCAGCACCGATTCGCCGAACGCCGCCACGACGGCCGCGAGCCCGGGCGTCCCGGGTTCCACGACCTCCCGCGCGATACGATCGGCGTCCACGATGACCGCCCCGTACCCCGCCAGCAGCCGCGACACTTCGCTCTTGCCGGCTCCGATTCCGCCCGTCAGGCCCACTTTCAGCATGCCCGGCAGCCTAGGCCCCATCGCGGGCGCCCGGCGGCTCAGCCCTCGCCCTCGCGCTCCGCGAGGAACCGCTCGAACTCGCGCCCCAGTTCCTCCGCCGAGGGGATCTCGGCGGGCTCCGCGATCATGTTGCCGCGGCTTTCGGCCCCGGCCGCCGCGTCGTACTGGTGCTCCAGCCCCTGGACCAGGGCGACCAGTTCCTCGTCGCCCTCCCGGATCTGCCGGTCGATCTCCGTCTGCGTGCGGTGGGCCTCGGTGCGCAGGGCGTGCGCCACGGCCGGCAGGACCAGACCCGTCGCCGCGGTGATCGCCTCCAGGACCGTCAGCGCCGCGTCCGGGTACGGGGAACGGGCCACGTAGTGCGGCACGTGCGCCGCGACGCCGAGCACGTCGTGTCCGGCCTGGCCCAGCCGGAACTCGACCAGCGACTCCGCGCTGCCGGGCACCTGTGCCTCGTCGAACGGGCTGCGGTGCCCCGGCATCAGGTCGGTCCGGTTGCCGTGCGGGGTGATGCCGACGGGCCGGGTGTGCGGGACGCCCATGGGGATGCCGTGGAAGTTGACCGAGAGCCGCACGCCCAGGCGCTCGACGATCTGCCGTACGGCGATGGCGAAGCGCTCCCACTCGACGTCCGGCTCGGGGCCCGACAGCAGCAGGAACGGCGCGCCGGTGGCGTCCTGTACGAGGCGCACCTCCAGCTTGGGCTCCTCGAAGTCCGTCCAGTGGTCGCGCTGGAACGTCAGCAGCGGCCGCCGGGCCCGGTAGTCCACGAGCCGGTCGGCGTCGAAGCGGGCGACGACCTGGTGGGGCAGGGTGTCCAGGAGCCGCTCGACGATCTGTTCACCGGCCTCACCGGCGTCGATGTACCCCTCGAGGTGGTAGAGCATGACCAGCCCGGCCGAATCCTGGGCAAGCGCC
Organism: Streptomyces cirratus; assembly: GCF_014650775.1. Classification (GTDB taxonomy): domain Bacteria; phylum Actinomycetota; class Actinomycetes; order Streptomycetales; family Streptomycetaceae; genus Streptomyces; species Streptomyces cirratus. The sequence goes on from NZ_BMVP01000001.1 coordinate 164,624, forward strand.
AGGTCGGCCACCGCCAGGCCCTTGGCGTCCCATTCGTACAAACCCTGTGGATCAAGCACCGCCACCACTCCTCCTCGCCGCGTTCTCCTCAAGAACGCCCAAGGTGGCGCCACCATTCCCCAGTTGACGGCTTTCACGGTAATCGGCCCGGCCGCGGGACGCGGCGGGAGCCGTCGCCGACCGTGGAACGCGGTAAGGCCCGCCCCCCGAAGGGGACGGGCCTTACCGTTCAGCTCAGCTCACTCTCGCGCCGGGGCGCGGAGCGTGACGCGCTGCTGCGATCAGCTCTGGCCGCCGGCCAGCTTCTCGCGGAGCGCGGCGAGGGCCTCGTCCGACGCCAGGGCGCCGGAGGTCTCGTCCGAGCCCTCGGAGGAGTAGGAGCCACCCGAGATGTTGCCCGCACCGGCGCTGGCACCGGCGGCCGGGGCGGCAGCGCCCTCGGCAGCGGCGGCCTCGTCGGCCTCGCGGCTCTTGATGACCTGCGCCTGGTGCTGCTCGAAGCGGACCTGCGCCTCGGCGTACTGGCGCTCCCACGTCTCGCGCTGGGTCTCGTAGCCCTCGAGCCAGTCGTTGGTCTCGGGGTCGAAGCCCTCGGGGTAGATGTAGTTGCCCTGGTCGTCGTAGGACGCGGCCATGCCGTACAGGGTCGGGTCGAACTCGACCGACGCCGGGTCGGCACCGAAGGACTCGTTGGCCTGCTTGAGGGACAGCGAGATCCGGCGACGCTCGAGGTCGATGTCGATGACCTTGACGAAGATCTCGTCGTTGACCTGGACGACCTGCTCCGGGATCTCCACGTGGCGCTCGGCCAGCTCGGAGATGTGGACCAGACCCTCGATGCCCTCGTCCACGCGGACGAACGCACCGAACGGAACCAGCTTGGTGACCTTACCCGGGACGACCTGACCGATCTGGTGGGTCCGGGCGAACTGCTGCCACGGGTCTTCCTGCGTCGCCTTCAGCGACAGGGAGACACGCTCGCGGTCCATGTCGACGTCGAGGACCTCGACGGTGACTTCCTGGCCGACCTCGACAACCTCGGAGGGGTGGTCGATGTGCTTCCAGGACAGCTCGGAGACGTGGACGAGACCGTCGACGCCACCCAGGTCCACGAACGCACCGAAGTTGACGATCGAGGAAACGACGCCGGAGCGGACCTGACCCTTCTGCAGGGTGGTGAGGAACGTCTGGCGAACCTCGGACTGGGTCTGCTCGAGCCAGGCGCGGCGGGACAGGACCACGTTGTTGCGGTTCTTGTCCAGCTCGATGATCTTCGCCTCGAGCTCCTTGCCCACGTAGGGCTGGAGGTCGCGGACGCGACGCATCTCGACGAGAGAGGCCGGCAGGAAGCCGCGGAGGCCGATGTCGAGGATGAGACCACCCTTGACGACCTCGATGACGGTACCGGTGACGATGCCGTCTTCTTCCTTGATCTTCTCGATCGTGCCCCAGGCACGCTCGTACTGAGCGCGCTTCTTGGACAGGATCAGACGGCCTTCCTTGTCCTCCTTCTGGAGAACCAGGGCCTCGATCTCGTCGCCGACCTTGACGACCTCGTTCGGGTCGACGTCGTGCTTGATCGAGAGCTCGCGGCTCGGGATCACGCCTTCCGTCTTGTAACCGATGTCGAGGAGAACCTCGTCCCGGTCCACCTTGACGATGACGCCGTCGACGATGTCGCCGTCGTTGAAGTACTTGATCGTCTCGTCGATGGCCGCGAGGAACGCGTCCGCGTCGCCGATGTCGTTGACCGCTACCTGCGGAGGGGTGGTGGCGGTGGTCTCGGTGCTGCTCGTCATGTGGGAAAGGGCTCCGGTTACGGACAGAAAGTCGTAGGTACTGCTACGCCGGGAGCCCTTATCGGCAACTGCCGAAGCCGGACAGCCAAGGAAGCCCCGCATCCGCAGAAGCAGCGGTAGGGCCTCGAAAACCGAGGGGACATCAACAGAAGCAAGCGCAGCCTGCTAGGTCTGAGGAGCACAGGCTCGCAGCGCAACTTGTAGCATACGGGGGCAGCCGGACAGGGTCAATGCGCGAAGGCGCACACCCCGGGCGGATCGCCGCATTACCGGCGCAAATCGCTGGCGGGGAAGGCCCGATGGCTCACCGCCTCCCGACTTCTCGCAGACTACGACGACGGGCCCCATGAACCAAGAGGACTACCTTCCCGAAGACGCGTTCGAAATCGCTGGGCAGGTCGGCGCCGCCGGCGGCGCGGACGACGGCGAGGACGCCGAGGCCACCCGCCGTGAGGCGGGCGAAGCCGAGAGCAGCCGGGCGAGCCGGGGCTGGTGGGACCGCAACGCCGACGAGTACCAGAGCGAGCACGGCGCCTTCCTCGGCGACGACCGCTTCGTCTGGGGCCCGGAGGGCCTGGACGAGGCGGAGGCGGCCCTCCTGGGCTCCGCCGCGTCCCTCGCCGGCAAGGACGTCCTGGAGATCGGCGCCGGCGCCGCCCAGTGCTCGCGCTGGCTGGCCGCCCGGGGCGCCCGCCCGGTGGCCCTCGACCTCTCGCACCGCCAGCTCCAGCACGCCCTGCGCATCGGCGACGACGTTCCGCTCGTGGAGGCCGACGCCGGCCGCCTGCCCTTCCGCGACGCCTCCTTCGACCTGGCCTGCTCCGCCTACGGCGCCGTCCCCTTCGTCGCGGACCCCGTGAACGTCATGCGCGAGGTCCACCGCGTGCTGCGCCCCGGCGGGCGCTGGGTGTTCTCCGTCACCCACCCCATCCGTTGGGCGTTCCCGGACGAGCCCGGCCCGGAGGGGCTGTCCGTCGCGGCCTCCTACTTCGACCGGACCCCGTACGTCGAGCAGGACGAGCAGGGCAGCGCCGTGTACGTGGAGCACCACCGCACCCTCGGGGACCGGGTCCGGGACGTGGTCGCGGGCGGGTTCCGCCTGGTGGACCTGGTCGAGCCGGAGTGGCCCGCCTGGAACGACCAGGAGTGGGGCGGCTGGTCCCCGTTGCGCGGCAACCTGATCCCCGGCACCGCGATCTTCGTGTGCGAGAGGGACTGACCCGTTGAACCGCCAGGTCCGCACATCCGACCTCGACGCCCTCCCCGTGCGCGGGGCCGTGCCCGCCCTCGTCTCGGCGCTGGACGCGCACGGCACCGCCGTACTGTGCGCCCCGCCCGGGACCGGCAAGACCACGCTGGTGCCCCTGGTGCTGGCGGGACTGGTGGGGGCCGGCGAGCGGCGCCGGGTCGTGGTGGCCGAGCCCCGGCGGATCGCCGCCCGGGCGGCGGCGCGGCGGATGGCGTGGCTGCTGGGCGAGGACGTCGGGGAATCGGTCGGCTTCACGGTCCGCGGGGAACGGTCGGTCGGACCCCGCACGGCCGTGGAGGTGGTGACCACCGGCGTGCTGCTCCAGCGGCTCCAGCGGGACCAGGAGCTGGCCGGCGTGGACGTGGTGGTCCTGGACGAGTGCCACGAGCGGCACCTCGACGCGGACACCGTCGCCGCCTTCCTCCTGGACGTCCGCCAGACCCTGCGCCCGGAGCTGCGGCTGGTCGCGGCCTCCGCGACGACCGACGCGGCCGGCTGGGCGCGGCTGCTCGGGCACGCGCCGGTGGTGCAGGCCGAGGGCGTCTCGTACCCGGTGGAAGTGGTGTGGGCACCCCCCGCCCGCCCGGTGCGGCCGCCGCACGGGATGCGGGTGGACCCGGCGCAGCTGGCGCACGTGGCCTCGGTGGTGCGGCGGGCGCTGCGGGAACGGGGCGGCGACGTGCTGTGCTTCCTGCCCGGGGTCGGCGAGATGGCCCGGGTGGCCGGACAGCTCGGCGGTGTGGACGCGGAGGTGCTCCAGGTCCACGGCCGGGCGCCCGCCGCGGTGCAGGACGCGGCGCTGACGGCCGCGGCGCACCGCCGGGTGATCCTGGCGACGGCTGTCGCGGAGTCGAGCCTGACCGTGCCGGGCGTACGGGTGGTCGTGGACTCGGGACTGGCCCGCGAACCCCGGGTGGACCACGCGCGGGGCCTGGGCGCACTGGCCACCGTACGGGCGTCCCGCGCGGCGGGCCGTCAGCGGGCCGGACGGGCCGGCCGCGAGGCACCGGGGGCGGTGTACCGCTGCTGGTCCGAGGCCGAGGACGTGCGGCTGACGGCATATCCCTCGCCGGAGATCCGGATGTCCGACCTGGCGGCGTTCGCACTCCAGGCGGCTTGCTGGGGCGACCCCGACGCGACGGGACTCGCCCTGCTGGACGCCCCGCCCGCCGGGGCGATGGCCGCCGCGCGGGAGGTACTGCGGGCGGTCGGCGCGGTGGACGACGCCGGGCGGCCGACCCGGCGCGGGGTGCGGATGGCCCGGCTGGGGCTGCACCCGCGGCTGGCGCGGGCCCTGCTGGACGGCGCGGCGGCACTGGGCGCGCGCCGGGCCGCGCAGCTGGTGGCCCTGCTCAGCGAGGAGCCGCCGCGGGAGTACGGGGACGACCTGGCGGCCGCCTGGCGGGCTGCCCGCCGTGGCTCCGACGGCTATGCGCCCCGCTGGCGGGCGGAGGCCAAGCGTCTGGAGCGCGCTCTGGGCGACCCTGCGGGGACTCCCCCCGGCCCGCCCCCTCCCGAAGGGGCCCGGGGCGCAGCGCCGGCGATCGGGGCGCGGGGGCCCTTGGGCGGAGCTCCCGAAGGGGCCCGGGGCGCAGGACCGGTTTCGGGAAGGGGCGGGGCGGGGGCGGAAGAGCTCCCCGACCAGACCGCCGCCGGACTCGTCGCGGCACTCGCTTTCCCCGAGCGGGTGGCGAAGGCCAAGGGCGGCGGAGCCTTCCTCATGGCCTCCGGGACGGGGGCCGAACTCGCCGAGGGGTCACCGCTGCGCACCGCGCCCTGGCTGGCCGTGGCCGTCGCCGACCGGCCCCCGCACTCCGCTTCCGCCCGGGTGCGCCTCGCCGCGATCCTCGACGAGGACACCGCGCGGACCGCCGCCGCACACCTGCTGGCCTCCGGCGAGGAGGTCCGCTGGGAGGACGGCGACGTGGTGGCCCGGGCGGCGGAGCGGCTCGGGGCGATCGAGCTGGTCACCCGGCCGCTGCGCGACCCCGACCCCGCGCTGGTGCGGGCCGCCCTCGTCGACGGGCTGCGCACCGAGGGGCTCGGCCTGCTGCGCTGGTCGCCGGACGCGCGGACACTACGGGCCCGGCTGGGTTTCCTGCACCGCACGCTGGGCGGCGCCTGGCCCGACGTGGCGGACGACTCGGCACTGCTGGAGCGGGCCGACGACTGGCTGGAGCCCGAGCTGTCGCGCGCCCGCCGCCGCGCCGACCTCGCGCGGATCGACGCCGGTCAGGCGCTGAACCGGCTGCTGCCCTGGGCGACCGGTGAGGCGGCCCGGCTCGACGAGCTCGCCCCCGAGCGGATCGAGGTGCCCAGCGGTTCCCGTATCCGGGTGGACTACACGGGAGAGCAGCCCGTGCTCGCCGTGAAGCTCCAGGAGCTGTTCGGGCTGGCGCAGACCCCGCGGGTGGCGGGGGTTCCCGTACTCGTCCACCTCCTGTCGCCCGCCGGCCGGCCCGCGGCCGTCACGGCCGACCTCGCCTCCTTCTGGCAGGGCGGCTACCGCGCCGTCCGCGCCGAGCTGCGCGGCCGTTACCCCAAGCACCCGTGGCCGGAGGATCCCGCGACCGCGGAGCCGACCCGGCACACCAACGCCCGGCTCAGGCGGTGAGTTCCGCCTCGCGCCGCCGTCCGCGCGCCTCCAGCCACAGGGCGAGCGCGAGGAGGGCGAGCGCGCCGACCGTGAGGCCGAGGGGTGCGTAGGTGTGCAGGGCGAGGACCTTCACACGGTTCGACCGCACCAGGTCCACCGTGTACGCCGAGTAGTCCGGGCGTATCTTCACGTCCCCCGCGAAGACGGTCAGCCTGCCGTCGGGCGCGCCGGCCGCGATCCCGCCGCGCATCTCCTGCTGGATCTGCTGCTCGGCGTTGACGGGCGCGCCGGTCACCGGGTCCACCCAGAACATGGCCTTGACCGTGTACCAGAGGCTGGTGCCGGTGCTCTCCTCGAACGTCTTGGGATCGATGCCCTCGATCGGCATCTTCTTCGGCAGGGGGACCTTGGTCCAGGGGACCGTCTGCTCGAAGTAGTAGACGTCCATGCCTTTGAACGTGCGGGGGCCGACGTAGTGGATGGGTGAGGAACTGCGCGTCTGGGCGTCGAAGTAGAGGTAGTCGCGCGGCTCGGTGAAGAACGGCCACTTGAACTCGATGCCTTCCCGTTTCACCGGGTCCCCGTCGACCATCTCGCCGGTGGCGTGCACCGGGTCCTGGGTGTGGGCGTCGAAGACGTACCGCTCGGGGATCTGGGAGACCATCTTGCCGTCGGGGCCCATGATGTACGACAGCGTGTCCCAGACGACGACGTCCTTGCCGGCGCTCGCCTCGATCTGCTTCGACGCCTCGACGTTGCCCTTGAGCGTCTGGACGATCGTGACCTTGTCGACCTTCTTGGGCTGCATGCCGGCGGTGTAGTCGAGCAGCGTCGCGTCCTTCGCCTCCAGGACCATCTCCTGGTACTGGTTCGGCGGGATCTTGGCGAGGCGGGGGTACGCGTACCAGCGCAGCAGCGGTGCGAGGGCTGCGCAGAAAACGGCTGCGGCAAGCAGGACGAGGCTCGCTCTGCGTCGCATGGCCGGGCCCTCCTCTACTTTCCGGGCGCGGGGGGCGCGGTGGTGAGCAGGGGCTTGGGCGAGGTCGTGCCTTCGGGCACCCCGAGCGCCGTGACGGCGAAGACGAGGGCCAGCGCGGCGGCCAGCCCGATTGCGGCGGCGACGAGGGCGCGCATACGGGGCCTCCTGATCTGATGGGGTGTCAGGGAGGAGGCACCGTAGCAACGCGGGGTGGAGATGAGAACCGTTCGGCTACGGGGTTTCGGAGCGGCTCGGGGTGGGGGTGGGACTGGACTTCGGGGTGGGGGTGGGACTGGACTTCGGCGTGGGCGTGGGGGACGGCTTCGGGCTGGGAGTCGGCGTGGGCTTCGGAGTCGGGGTGGGGGTCGGCTTCGGCGTGGGCGTGGGCGTCGGGCTGGGCGTGGGCGTCGGGCTGGGCGTGGGCGTCGGGCTGGGCGTGGGCGTCGGGCTGGGTGTGGGGGTGGGCTTCGGGGTCGGCACCGGAGTAGGCGAAGGTGGCGGAGTAGGCGAAGGAGTCGGCGCCGCAGGCGGCTCGGGCGCATGCGTCGGCGGGGTCCCGGTGCCCGTGCCGACTTCGTCCGGAACCTCGTGCGTCCCGTTGAGGTAGTACGCGAACCAGGACCGGACCGTCCTCAGGTACTCCCCGGACTGGTTGTACGACAGCACCGCCCGGTCCAGGTCGGCGCCCACCCGCAGGTCACGGCTGCCCGCGCACAGGTAGCGCCCGGCGGCCAGCGCCGCGTCGTACACGTTGTTCGGGTCCCGACGGCCGTCCCCGTTGCCGTCCTGGCCCCACGCCGCCCATGTGGACGGGATGAACTGCATCGGCCCGACGGCGCGGTCGTGGCGGGCGTCTGCGTCGTAGGCACCTGCGTCGGTGTCCGCGATGTCCGCGAAGCCGTTGCCGTCGAGCACGGGGCCGAGGATCGGCCGGAGCGTGGTGCCCTCGGCGTCCACCCGGCCGCCCCGGGCCTGCCCCGACTCCACCTTGCCGATCGCCGCGAGCAGTTGCCAGGGCAGCCCGCACCGGGGGTCGGTCTCCGCGATCCTCCGCTCGGCGCGCCGGTACGCCGCGAGCACGCTCGCCGGTATCCCCCGGGCGCCCTCGGCCCCGCCCATGGCCACCGGCTCGTTGCCCGGCTCCCCCGCGGTCCCCGTGGCCGCGGGTGACGCGGGAGTACCCCCGGCCGGCGCGGCCCCGGGCTGCTGCGGCCCGTCGGGGGGCGGGAGTTCGGTGGAGTAGGCGGAGTCCCCGCCCAGGCCCGCGGTCGCGGAGGCGCCGGGCCCCTCCCCGGCGGCGACGGACGGCCGTTCCTCGCTGCCCGAGGCCGGCCCTTGGGAGGCGGTCACCGCGGCCACCACCAGCGCGGAGACCAATGCGGCGGCGCCGCTCCTGCGCAGCCGGACCAACCGGGCCGGTATTCGTCCCCGCATGAGCCTGACTCCTCCCCGTCGACGTCCGCGTGACCCTACGTCAGGTGCCTGCACAAGGCACGTACCGGAGGCGGGACTTCACCATTCCCGCACCTCCTGCGCAGGTCCCGCATACTGTCCCGGACCGTTTCGCGAACGAGAAGGGGCGCCATGCCGTTCACCCTCAGCCATGCGGCGGCCGTACTTCCGGCCGTCCGACGGGCCGGGCGCGCCCGCGGGCCGCTGGTCGCCTCCGCGCTGGTACTGGGTTCGTTCGCCCCGGACACGTTCTACTTCCTGGACGCGGTGGTGGAGGGCGTGATGGGGTACGGCGATTTCACCCACTCCCTTCTCGGGGTGGTGACGGCCGACGCCGCGCTGACCGCCGCCCTGGCCGCCTGCTGGCTGCTTCTGCGCGAGCCTCTGATCGCCCTGCTGCCACCGGCCTGGCGGGGCAGGGCGTACGCCTTGCTGCGGGGTGAGGACTGGCGCGCGGGCCGCCGGCCGGCCGTGCTCGCGCTCTGGTTCTACCTTTCGGCGGTGCTCGGCTCCTTGACGCACGTGGTGTGGGACAGCTTCACGCACCTCGACCGGTGGGGGACCGACGCGCTGCCCGGGCTGGGCGAGCCGCTCGCCTTCGGTCTGCCCCTCTACTCCTACCTCCAGTACGGCAGTTCGGCGCTCGCCGCCTGCGCCCTGCTGTGGTTCACGGTGAGCGCACTGCGCCGCCTGCCGCTGTCGCCCGCCCCGCGGTCCGTGCCGTCGCTGGGGCGGGCGGAGGCGTGGTGCGCGGCCGCTCTGCTCGCGGCGTGCGTCGGGGCGGGGGTCACGATGCGGGTGCTGCGCTACTTCACGTTCTTCGACCGGATCCGTACGCCCCTCGACATCATCCCGACCGTCTGTTTCGGCGCGGGCGGCGGCCTCTTGGTGGCGCTGCTGCTCTACGGGGCCCTGGTGCGGCTGCGCCACCCCCGCGGCGACCGGCGCGGCAGCGACGCCCGTGGGAGTGACGATGAGCGGCGGACGCCCGTCCCCACCGTGTAGCGGGGACGGGCGCCGGGACGGCCGCGGCCGCGATCAGTGCGCGGCGGACTCCCAGTCGGGGCCGACGCCCACGGACACGTCGAGCGGGGCGCGCAGGTCGACGGCGGCGGCCATCTCGCGGCGTACCAGTGCCTCCACCTTCTTGCGCTCGCCGGGGGCGATCTCCAGCACGATTTCGTCGTGGACCTGGAGCAGCATGCGCGAGGTGAGCCCGGCCTCGGTGAGGGCCCGGTCCACGCGCAGCATCGCGACCTTGACGATGTCGGCGGCGGTCCCCTGGATGGGGGCGTTCAGCGCCATCCGCTCGGCGGCCTCGCGGCGCAGCCGGTTGTCGCTGTTGAGGTCGGGCAGGTAGCGGCGGCGGCCCAGTACGGTCTCGGTGTAGCCGGTGGCGCGGGCCTCCTCCACGACGCGCTGGAGGTAGTCGCGTACCCCGCCGAACCGCTCGAAGAAGGTCTCCATCAGGCCCCGCGCCTCGGCGGGTTCGATGTTCAGCTGCTGCGACAGGCCGAAGGCGGACAGCCCGTAGGCCAGGCCGTACGACATGGCCTTGATCTTGCGGCGCATCTCCGGGTCGACCCGGTCGCGTTCCACGCCGAACACCTGGGAGGCGACGGTGGTGTGCAGGTCCTCGCCCGACAAGAACGCCTCGATCAGGCCCTCGTCCTCGGAGAGGTGGGCCATGACGCGCAGCTCGATCTGGCTGTAGTCGGCGGTCATGAGGGACTCGTAGCCCTCGCCGACGACGAAACCGCGGCGGATGGCGCGGCCCTCGTCGGTGCGCACCGGCACGTTCTGCAGGTTGGGGTCGGTGGAGGACAGGCGGCCGGTCGCGGCGACGGTCTGGCTGAAGCTGGTGTGGACGCGGCCGTCGGCGGCGATCGACTTGACCAGGCCCTCGACGGTGACGCGCAGCTTGGCCTGCTCCCGGTGGCGGAGCATGATCACCGGGAGTTCGTGGTCGGTCTGGGTCGCGAGCCACGCCAGGGCGTCCGCGTCGGTGGTGTAGCCGGTCTTGGTCTTCTTCGTCTTGGGCAGGTCCAGCTCGCCGAAGAACACTTCCTGGAGCTGCTTGGGCGAGCCGAGGTTGAACTCGTGGCCGACGGCCGCGTGCGCCTCCTTCACCGCCTGCTGCACGGCTCCCGCGAACTGCTGCTCCATGCCTTCGAGGTGGTCGCGGTCGGCGGCGACGCCGGCCCGCTCCATCCTGGCCAGCAGCTCGGAGGTCGGCAGCTCCATGTCGTGGAGGAGCTCGACGGCGCCCACCTCGGCGAGCTTGCCGGTGAAGGCCTCGCCCAGGTCCAGGACGGCGCGGGCCTGCGCCATCAGGGCCTCCGCCTCGGCGGTCTCGTCGGCGCCGAAGGCGAGCTGACCGTCGGCGGCGGCCGGGGCGAGTTCCCGGTGCAGGTACTCGTTGGACAGGGCGTCAAGCGCGAAGGAGCGGCGGCCGGGCTTGACCAGGTAGGCGGCGAGCGCGGTGTCCATGGTGACGCCCGCGAGGGTCCAGCCGTGTTCGGGGAAGACCCGCATCAGGCCCTTGGCGTTGTGCACGACCTTGGGCTTCGCCGGGTCGGCGGCCCAGGCGGCGAAGGCCCGCTCGTCGGCCTCGTCCAGCTCGGACGGCTCGAACCAGGCGGCGGGGCCGCCGGCCGTGGCCAGCGCGATCTCGCTGATGTTGCCCTGGCCCAGACCCCAGCTGTCGACGGTCGACACGCCGAGGGCCTCACCGGCGTGGCGCTCCAGCCAGGGGGCGAGCTCGCCCGCGCCCAGCACGGATCCGTCCAGCTCCACCCCGGCCGCCGGGGCGGGGGCCTGCACTTCGGCGGCGCCCGGGTCCATCGCCAGCAGCCGCTCGCGCAGCGAGGCGTTGCGGATCTCCAGCACGTCCAGCACACCCGTGACCGCGGGCCGGTCGTAGGGGGTGCGCGCCAGGTCGGCGGGGGTCTTGTCCAGCTGGACGTCCTTGACCATCTCCGTCAGGACGCGGTTGAGCTTCACCGACTCCAGGTGGTCACGGAAGTTCTGCCCGGCCTTGCCCTTGACCTCCTCGGCGCGCTCCACCAGCTCCTTGAACGACCCGAACTGCGTGATCCACTTGGCGGCGGTCTTCTCGCCGACGCCCGGGATGCCCGGCAGGTTGTCGGACGGGTCGCCGCGCAGCGCCGCGAAGTCCGGGTACTGCTGCGGGGTGAGCCCGTACTTCTCCTCGACCTTCTCGGGGGTGAAACGGGTCAGCTCGGAGACGCCCTTGGTCGGGTAGAGCACGGTGGTGTGCTCGGAGACGAGCTGGAAGGAGTCCCGGTCGCCCGTGACGATCAGCACCTCGAAGCCCTCGGCCTCGGCCTGCGTGGCCAGCGTCGCGATCACGTCGTCGGCCTCGAAGCCGTCGACCGCGAACCGCGGCACGTTCATCGCGTCCAGGAGCTCGCCGATCAGCTCGACCTGTCCCTTGAACTCGTCGGGCGTCTTGGAGCGGTTCGCCTTGTACTCGGGGAACTCCGTCGCCCGCCACGTCTTGCGGGACACGTCGAACGCCACCGCGAAGTGCGTGGGCGCCTCGTCGCGCAGCGTGTTCGCCAGCATCGACGCGAAGCCGTAGATGGCGTTGGTCGGCTGGCCCGTCGCGGTGGTGAAGTTCTCCGCGGGCAGCGCGAAGAACGCCCGGTACGCCAGGGAGTGCCCGTCCATGAGCATCAGGCGGGGGCGGTCCGCTGCGGTCGGCTGGTCGGTCTTCTTCGATGCTGAATCTGCCACGCCTCCGATCCTAGGCGTCCGCTGTGACAATCCGGGACGGCAGCTCTCGCCGCCCGGGATGTCGGCGGGGCGTGACAGGATCTGCTGAACACGCGATGCGCGCGGCCCCGCCGACGCGATGCCCGGATGCTCGAAGGGGAGCGACATGGCCACCAAGCCGCCCGCAGGTGATCCCGTACAGGACGCGCCGCAGGTCGCGCCCCCCAAGCACGCCGCGGCCGGCCTGCCCGCGATCGGGCACACCCTCAAGATCGCCGGGCAGCAGATGGGCCTGACCCGCACCGCCCGCACCCTCCTCAAGGTCAACCAGAAGGACGGCTTCGACTGCCCGGGCTGCGCCTGGCCCGAGGGCGACAAGCGCCACACCGCCGAGTTCTGCGAGAACGGCGCCAAAGCCGTCGCCGAGGAGGCGACGCTCCGCCGGGTGACCCCGGACTTCTTCGCCGGGCACCCGGTCTCCGAGCTCGCCGCCCGCAGCGGCTACTGGCTCGGCCAGCAGGGCCGCATCACGCAGCCCATGTACCTGGCGGAGGGATCCGACCACTACGAGCCGGTGTCCTGGCAGCGGGCCTTCGAGATCATCGCGCAGGAGCTGCGCGCCCTCGCCTCCCCCGACGAGGCCCTCTTCTACACCTCGGGCCGCACCAGCAACGAGGCCGCCTTCCTCTTCCAGCTCTTCGCCCGCGAGTTCGGCACCAACAACCTGCCGGACTGCTCCAACATGTGCCACGAGTCCTCGGGCTCCGCACTGAACGAGACCATCGGCATCGGCAAGGGGAGCGTCTCCCTCGAAGACCTCCACCAGGCCGACCTGATCATCGTCGCGGGCCAGAACCCGGGCACCAACCACCCGCGCATGCTCTCCGCCCTGGAACAGGCCAAGTCCGCGGGCGCGAAGATCATCTCGGTGAACCCGCTGCCCGAGGCCGGCACCGAGCGGTTCAAGAACCCGCAGAAACCGCTGGGCATGATCAAGGGAACGGCCCTGACCGACCTGTTCCTGCAGATCCGCATCGGCGGCGACCAGGCCCTCTTCCGCCTCCTGAACAGGCTCGTCATCGAAGCCGACGGCGCCACCGACGAGGCGTTCATCCGCGAGCACACCCACGGCTACGAGGAGTTCGCGGCCACCGCGAAGAAGGCCGACTGGGCCGAGACCCTCACCGCCACGGGCCTGACCCGCCCCGAGATCGAACGCGCCCTGGCCATGCTCCTGGCCTCCGAGCGCACCATCGTGTGCTGGGCCATGGGCCTCACCCAGCACAAGCACGCCGTCGCCACCATCCGCGAGGTCGTGAACCTGCTCCTGCTGCGCGGCAACATCGGCCGGCCCGGCGCCGGCGTCTGCCCCGTCCGCGGCCACTCCAACGTCCAGGGCGACCGCACCATGGGCATCTTCGAACGGCCCGCGCCCGCCTTCCTCGACGCCCTCGATGCGGAATTCGGCATCACCTCGCCCCGCCACCACGGCTACGACGTGGTCCGCTCCATCGAGGCCCTGCGCGACGGCAGGGCCAAGGTGCTCTTCGCCATGGGCGGCAACTTCGTCGGCGCCACCCCCGACACCGAGGTCACCGAAGCCGCGATCCGCCGCGCCGCCCTGACCGTGCACGTCTCCACCAAGCTCAACCGCTCCCACGCCGTCACCGGCAGGCACGCCCTGATCCTGCCCACCCTCGGCCGCACCGACAAGGACGTCCAGGCGAGCGGCAAGCAGTTCGTCACCGTCGAGGACTCCATGGGCATGGTCCACGCCTCGCGCGGCAACCTCGCCCCCGCCTCCCCCCACCTGCTCTCCGAGCCCGCGATCGTCGCCCGCCTGGCCCGCGCCGTCCTCGGCGACGCCTCGCGCACCCCGTGGGAGGAGTTCGAGAAGGACTACGCCGCCATCCGCGACCGGATCTCCCGCGTCGTCCCCGGCTTCGAGGACTTCAACGCCCGCGCCGCCCGCCCCGGCGGGTTCCGCCTCCCCCACGCCCCGCGCGACGAGCGCCGCTTCCCCACCAAGACCGGCAAGGCCAACTTCACCGCCGCGCCCGTGGAGTACCCGAAGGTCCCGGCGGGCCGGCTGCTGCTGCAGACCCTGCGCAGCCACGACCAGTACAACACCACCATCTACGGCCTCGACGACCGCTACCGCGGGATCACCGGCGGCCGCCGCGTCGTCATGGTCCACCCCGAGGACGCGGCCGAGCTGGGGCTCGCCGACGGCTCCTACACCGACCTCGTCGGCGAGTGGGCCGACGGCGTGGAGCGGCGCGCCCCGGGCTTCCGCGTCGTGCACTACCCGACGGCCCGCGGCTGCGCCGCCGCGTACTACCCCGAGACCAACGTGCTGGTCCCGCTGGACTCGACCGCCGACACCAGCAACACCCCCGCGAGCAAGTCCGTCGTCGTGCGCTTCGAACCGGCCTGATAGAACGACCTCAGGACAAGATGGTTAACGAACGTTGACACACGAACGGAGCCGGCCCATGGGCGAGCAGCACGCAGTGAAGTTCCCGCAGGAGGTCCTCGACGAGTACGCGGCCCTGGGCGTGGACCTGCCCGCCCTGTTCTCGGCGGGCGACCTCGGCGAGCGCATGGACATCCGCATCCTGGAGGCCTCGGCCGACCGTGTGGTGGGCACCATGCCCGTCAAGGGCAACACCCAGCCCTACGGACTCCTGCACGGCGGAGCCTCCGCCGTCCTCGCCGAGACGCTCGGCTCGGTCGGCGCGATGATGCACGGCGGCATCAACAAGATCGCCGTCGGCGTCGACCTGAACTGCACCCACCACCGCGGCGCCCGCTCCGGCCTGGTCACCGGCGTCGCCACCCCCGTCCACAAGGGCCGCTCCACCGCCACCTTCGAAATCGTCATCACCGACGACCAGGACAAGCGCGTCTGCACGGCCCGCCTCACCTGCCTCCTGCGCGACACGAACTCGTAACGGCCTTTGCGCCGACAGCAGTTGTGCTGTCCCCGGCGCCGGTCTAGCGTTCCCCGCATGGGATCCGGACCGGCGCCGCGGCGCGCAACCGCCACCCGCGCGGCGACCGCAGTCCCGAGCGCCGTCCCGGACGCCACGACCGCCCTCCCGGACGCCGCGACCGCCGTTCCGGACGCCCCGGCCGGCGGGCCCCGGCGGTGAGCGGCGGCATCGGCCCCGTCGAGCCCGGGGACGGCACCTCGGGCCATGAGATCCCGCGCACGGAGCCCCGTGGACCCGCCCTCACACGGACCGGCTCCAGCCGTGGACGCCGCCGGACCGTCATCGCCGTCACGGCCGTGCTCTGCACCGCCGGCCTCACCTTCGGGCTCGCCCACCGGTATGCCGGACGCCCCCGGCCCGCGCCGCAGACGCAGGCCGCGCCCTCCCAGACCGTCTCCCTCTCCTACGGCGAACCGGTCGATCCACCCACCTCGGACCTCGCGTTCGCGTTCACTGTGCGTGTGCGCAGCGAGTCCGCCCTGCCCGTCTCCGTCGACCGGATCACGCAGCCGTCGCAGGCACTGAGCGTAGTGATCAAGCCACCGCTGCCCCTCGTGGTGGCCAAGGGGGAGCTCCGCGAGCTGGTCATCGGGATTCGGGTCGGCGACTGCGTGCATGTGGCACGGAATTCCGGGCTGCCTTTCCTGGAAGTAACCCTCAGTAATGGAATCGTGAAAGAGGACCACAGTTACATCCCCGGTGACCGATATGCACGGGATCTTTCCGTCGCCCTGACCAGGGCCTGTCCCGAAGATCGAGACGTCACCCCTCCGACGCCGTCATGAGCAAAACTCCCCAGAGTCCTGGAATGACAGGACTCAAACCACCCCACGGTCCTGCCGCATCTCAGCATGCGGACTGCACGAAACCGGCTGCAATTCCCCCGTTCCACCCGCACCGGTCCGGTATGTATTACGCCGTGGCATAACAAGAGAGTCACATCATTGGCCTGAGCCCTCCATAACGTCCGAAGTCCCGCTTAGAGTCACCGCCAGTTACCGCGACCACCGGATTCCATTCAGTTCGGTTCCGCGCGTTCGACTCGACGCGTCCCAGGGGGGACGCGGCGCCAGGAAAGGACTGATCGTGCGTCATCGTCAGCTCATCGCCGTGACGGCCGCCCTCGCCGCGGGCGCTCTCACTCTCACCGCCTGTGGTTCGCGCGACGACAAGGCCGGCTCCACCGGTGACGGTGGCGGCACCACGGTCGTCATAGGCGTCGACGCCCCGCTGACCGGCGACCTCTCCGCCCTCGGCCTCGGCATCAAGAACTCCGCCGACCTCGCCGCCAAGCAGGCCAACGAGAAGAAGTACGTCAAGGGCGTCACCTTCAAGATCCAGGCCCTCGACGACCAGGCCCAGGCCTCCTCCGGCCAGCAGAACGCCACCAAGCTCACCGCCGACAAGACCGTCCTCGGCGTCGTCGGCCCCCTCAACTCCTCGGTGTCCGAGTCGATGCAGAAGGTCTTCGACGACGCCAAACTGGCCCAGATCTCCCCGGCCAACACCAGCCCCTCCCTGACCCAGGGCCCCAAGTGGGCCGAAGGCCAGAAGGTCCGCACCTACAAGAGCTACTTCCGCACCGCGACCACGGACGCCATCCAGGGCCCGTTCGCCGCGCAGTACCTCTTCAACAAGGCGGGCAAGAAGAAGGTCTTCATCATCGATGACAAGAAGACCTACGGCGCCGGCCTCGCCGGAACCTTCAAGGGCGAGTTCACCAAGCTCGGCGGCCAGGTCGTCGGCGAAGGCCACATCGACCCGGAGTCCAAGGACTTCTCCGCGATCGTGACCCAGGTCAAGAGCTCCGGCGCCGACGTCGTCTACTACGGCGGCGAATACCCCGCGGCCGGCCCCCTCAGCAAGCAGATCAAGGCCTCCGGCACCAACATCCCGCTCGTCGGCGGCGACGGCATGAAGGACAAGAAGTACGTCGAGCTCGCCGGAGCCGAAGCCCAGGGCGACCTGTGCACCTCCGTCGGCGCACCCGTCGAGACCCTGCCTTCCGCCAAGGACTTCATCGCCAACTACAAGAAGGCCGGCTACAAGGACGACTACTCCGCCTACGGCGGCTACTCGTACGACTCCGCCTGGGCCGTCATCGAGGCCGTCAAGAAGGTCGTCGACGACAACAACGGCAAGCTCCCCTCGGACGCCCGCGCCAAGGTCCTCGAAGCCGTCCAGGGCGTCAACTTCGACGGCGTGACCGGCAAGGTCTCCTTCGACGAGTTCGGTGACGCCACCAACAAGCAGCTGACCGTCTACAAGGTCGACGGCGACGACTTCAAGACCGTCGAGTCCGGCACCCTCGGCAGCTGACCATCCTCCGCTAGCTCGCTAGCAGCCCACCCCTCATTTGCCGCGCGGGGCGCGCACACAGCGCCCCGCGCGGTGTCACATCCGTCGAAAGACTCGGAGGACCTGCGGTGCACGAACTGCCGCAACAGCTGGTCAACGGCCTGCTACTGGGATCCATGTACGGGCTCGTCGCCATCGGCTACACGATGGTCTATGGCATCGTCCAGCTCATCAACTTCGCGCATGGCGAGATCTTCATGACCGGCGGCTTCGGAGCCCTCACGGTCTGGCTGATGCTCCCCACCGGCACCACCATGTGGATCGCGCTGCCGCTCATGCTCATAGGCGCGGTCATCGTCGCCACCCTCATAGCCGTGGGAGCCGAACGCTTCGCCTACCGACCGCTGCGCACAGCGCCCCGGCTCGCCCCGCTCATCACCGCCATCGGCCTCTCCATCGTCCTCCAGCAGGCGGTATGGGCCTGGTACCCCGACGCGAAGTCTTCCGTAGTCTTCCCCCAGATCCCCGGGGGCGCCTTCCACCTCGGCAGCGTCACCATCCAGACCGGTGACGTCTTCCTCCTGATCGCCGCCCCCATCTCCATGGCCTTCCTCGGCTTCTTCGTCAAGAAGACCCGCACCGGCCGCGGCATGCAGGCAACCGCCCAAGACCCCGACACCGCGAAGCTCATGGGCATCAACACCGACCGCATCATCACGGTCGCCTTCGCCCTCGGCGCCGCATTCGCCGCCATCGGAGCCGTCGCCTACGGCCTCAAGTACGGCGAAGTCAACTACCGCATGGGCTTCATCCTCGGCCTCAAGGCCTTCACCGCCGCCGTCCTCGGCGGCATCGGGAACATCTACGGCGCCATGATCGGCGGCCTGGTCCTCGGCCTCGCCGAGACCCTCACCACCGCATACATCGCCGACGTCCCCGGCATGAGCCAGCTCGGCGGCCAGTCCTGGGGCAACACCTGGGCGTTCGTACTCCTCATCCTCGTGCTCCTCCTGCGGCCCCAGGGCCTGCTGGGCGAGCGCGTGGCGGACAGGGCGTGAGAACCATGACGACCATCACCGCGGACACCGCGAAGACCACCGCAGCCGACACCGGCTTCATCGCGATCCCCGAAAAGACGGCCCGCCTCCTCGCCACCGCCGGCGGCATCCTCACCGTCATCTCCTGCTTCCTGTCCTGGACCTGGACAGCCGCCTTCCCCGGAGACCTCACCGTCTACGGCTACCCCGGCGGCCTCCAGTGGCTCGTCCTCATCGGCGGCGCCCTCACCACCGTCTTCGGACTCGCCTCCTACGGAATCAAGGGCCTGCGCTGGCTCACCCCCGCAGGCGCCGACGCGGCCCTCAAACTCGCCGCACTCGCCGCCTTCGCCACCGCCTGGTACACGATCATCACCATCACGGTCACCCTCGGCGGCGTCGTCAACCTCGAACCCGGCGGCTACATCGTCGCCGTCGTCACCCTCCTCGCCCTGACCGGCGCGCTCGCACTCCCCTTCGAGCGCCCCGCCCTGGACGCCCCGGACCCCGACGACACCCCCTGGGAACAGCGCAAGCACCACCTCGGGAACACCTGGACGACCGTCAAGGCCGCCCTCGCCACCGACACCCCGCGCCCCGCCCGCACGCTCCCGGCCTGGGCCGAGATCCTGCTGATCGCAGCCGTCCTGGCCGTCACCCTCGGAGTCTTCACCTACGGCATCACCACGCCGTACCAGGAACTCTTCCTCGGCTTCCTCATCACCGCCGGATTCGGCTTCGCCGCCCTCAACAAGGCCGGCCTGCTCGCCCGCTTCACGGCGCTCACCGCCAAGCACCGCAACGTCGCCCTCGTCGGCGCCTTCGCCGCCGCCGCGGCCTTCCCGCTCACCCAGACCGACGACCAGTACGCGACCCTCGGCGTCAACATCCTCATCTTCGCCACCGTCGCCCTCGGCCTGAACATCGTCGTCGGCCTCACCGGCCTCCTCGACCTCGGCTACGTCGCCTTCCTCGGCGTCGGCGCCTACACCGCCGCCCTGGTCTCCGGCTCCCCCAACTCCCCCTTCGGAGTACACCTCCCGTTCTGGGCCGCCATCCTCCTCGGCGCCGCGGCCTCCATGGTCTTCGGCGTCCTCATCGGCGCCCCGACCCTGCGCCTGCGCGGCGACTACCTCGCCATCGTGACGCTCGGCTTCGGAGAGATCTTCCGGATCTCCATGAACAACCTCGACGGAGTCTCCGGCCCCGACCTCACCAACGGCCCCAACGGCATCGCCGGCGTCCCCAACGTCGACCTCTTCGGATTCGACTTCGGCGCCAACCACACCATCGCCGGATTCACCGTCGGCCGCTTCGCCAACTACTTCCTGCTGATGCTCCTGGTCACCCTCATCGTGATCATGGTCTTCCGCCGCAGCGCCGAATCCCGCATCGGCCGCGCCTGGGTCGCCATCCGCGAAGACGAGACCGCCGCCGAGGCCATGGGCATCAACGGCTTCCGCGTCAAACTCGTCGCCTTCGCACTCGGCGCCACCCTCGCCGGCCTCGCCGGCGCCGTACAGGCCCACGTGAACTACACCGTCACCCCGGACCAGTACGTCTTCGCCAACGCCGTACCCCCGAACTCGGCGTTCCTCCTCGCCGCAGTCGTCCTCGGCGGCATGGGCACCATCTCCGGCCCCCTCGTCGGCGGCGCCCTCCTCTTCATGATCCCCAACAAGCTGCAATTCCTCGGCGAATACCAGCTCCTCGTCTTCGGCATCGCGCTCGTCATCCTCATGCGCCTGCGCCCCGAAGGCCTCATCCCCAACCGGCGCAACCAGCTCGAACTCCGCGCGGACCTCGAAGCGCCCACAGTCCTCGGCAAGACAGGGGTCTGACCCATGACGACGACCACCACGGCAACCGCCGAGACCGTCCTCGACGCCCGCGGCGTCACCATGCGATTCGGCGGCCTCACCGCCGTCAAGAACGTCGACCTCACCGTCCGCAGCGGCGAGATCGTCGGCCTCATCGGCCCCAACGGCGCCGGCAAGACCACCTTCTTCAACTGCCTCACCGGCCTCTACATCCCCACCGAGGGCGAAGTCCGGTACAAGGGCACGGTCCTGCCCCCCAAGTCGTACAAGGTGACCGCCGCCGGCATCGCCCGCACCTTCCAGAACATCCGTCTCTTCAACAACATGACGGTCCTGGAAAACGTGCTCGTCGGCCGCCACACCCGCACCAAGGAGGGCCTCTGGTCCGCCCTCCTGCGCCTGCCCAGCTTCGGCCGCGCCGAACAAGCCAGCCGCGAACGGGCCATGGAACTCCTGGAGTTCATCGGCCTCGACCACAAGGCCGAACACCTCGCGCGCAACCTGCCCTACGGCGAACAGCGCAAGCTCGAAATCGCCCGCGCCCTCGCCAGCGACCCCGGCCTCATCCTCCTGGACGAGCCCACCGCCGGCATGAACCCGCAGGAAACCCGGACCACCGAAGAACTCATCTTCGCGATCCGCGACAAGGGCATCGCCGTCCTCGTCATCGAGCACGACATGCGCTTCATCTTCAACCTCTGCGACCGCGTCGCCTGCCTCGTCCAGGGCGAAAAGCTCATCGAAGGCACCGCCACCGAGGTCCAGAGCGACGAACGCGTCGTCGCCGCCTACCTCGGCGAACCCTTCGAAGGCGCCCCCGGCGCCGAAGAAGTCGCGGAAGTCGAAGCCGCCGAAGCCTCACAGACCGCCGAGGCCACCGAGACTCCGGAGACTCCCGAAGCAGCCGAAGCAGCCGAAGCCACCGAAACGGCCGAAGCTCCCGAGACCGCACAGGTCACGGAAACCACGGAGGCGCACAGCACCACCAGCACGGACGGAGAAGCCAAGTGACCGCACTCCTCGAGGTCGAGGACCTCCGCGTCGCCTACGGCAAGATCGAAGCCGTCAAAGGCATCTCCTTCAGCGTCGACGAGGGCGAGATCGTCACCCTCATCGGCACCAACGGCGCCGGCAAGACCACGACCCTGCGCACCCTCTCCGGCCTGATCAAACCGCGCGGCGGCCAGATCAAGTTCCAGGGCAAGTCGCTCAAGAAGGTCCCCGCGCACAACATCGTCGCGCTCGGACTCGCCCACTCCCCCGAGGGGCGGCACATCTTCCCGCGCATGACGATCGAGGACAACCTCCTCCTCGGCGCCTTCCTGCGCAGCGACAAAGACGGCATCCAGAAGGACGTCCAGCGCGCCTACGACCTCTTCCCCATCCTCGGGGAACGCCGCAAGCAGGCCGCGGGCACCCTCTCGGGCGGCGAACAGCAGATGCTCGCCATGGGCCGCGCGCTCATGTCCCGGCCGAAGCTGCTCATGCTGGACGAGCCGTCGATGGGCCTCTCGCCGCTCATGATGCAGAAGATCATGGCGACGATCGCCGAACTCAAGTCCCAGGGCACGACCATCCTCCTGGTCGAGCAGAACGCCCAGGCGGCGCTCTCGCTCGCCGACCAGGGCCACGTCATGGAGATCGGCAAGGTCGTCCTCTCCGGCCCCGGCCGCGAACTCCTCGTCAACGAGGACGTCCGCAAGGCCTACCTCGGCGAGGACTGACCCCTCCGCCGTACAACACGCGTGAGGCCCGCCACCGTCACCCGGTGGCGGGCCTCACGCGCGTTCCACGCCCCTACTTGGCGGCGTTCTGCTTCTTCTCCTCGGCGTCCTCGATGACCGCCTCGGCAACCTGCTGCATGGACATACGGCGGTCCATGGAGGTCTTCTGGATCCACCGGAACGCGGCCGGCTCGCTCAGACCGTACTGGGTCTGCAGGATGCTCTTCGCCCGGTCCACCAGCTTGCGGGTCTCCAGCCGCAGCGAAAGGTCCGCGACCTCCTTCTCCAGCGCCTTCAACTCGGCGAACCGGGAGACGGCCATCTCGATGGCCGGAACGACGTCGCTCTTGCTGAACGGCTTCACCAGGTACGCCATCGCCCCGGCGTCACGGGCCCGCTCCACGAGGTCGCGTTGCGAGAACGCGGTCAGCATCAGCACCGGCGCGATGGACTCCTCCGCGATCTTCTCGGCGGCGGAGATCCCGTCGAGGACCGGCATCTTCACATCGAGGATCACCAGGTCGGGCCGGTGCTCCCGGGCCAGCTCGACGGCGGCCTGGCCGTCCCCGGCCTCGCCGACGACGGAGTACCCCTCCTCTTCGAGCATCTCTTTCAGGTCGAGACGGATGAGCGCCTCGTCCTCGGCGATGACGACGCGGGTCGTCAGCGGCGGAACGTGCGACTGGTCGGCGTCGGGCGTGGGCGTCGACTCGTGCTCGGCGGTCACGGGTGGCTCCTCGTTGCGGGGCGATTCAGCTCCCATGAGCCTACCTAGCTCCTGTATGTTTGTGTCACGGAGGGTCTTCGGTATCCTTCGTTTCCAAGGGGCCCCGGTAGCCCAGCGGTAGAGGCAATGGATTCAAAACCCATTCAGCGTCGGTTCGAATCCGACCCGGGGTACTTCTCCTTATTTTCGAAGGTCACGCGCGAAGCGCGTGACCTTCACTCGTTCCAGCGAAGCTCCGCCGGAATCGACTGCGTGAGCGAAATGCTCACGCCAGCGTCGGCCGCATGTACGACATGCTCACCCGCAACCACGTGATCGGGCTGCTCGCCGACGGACGCAGCCTGAACTCCGTCAGCAAGGGGACCGGCATATCCCGGTCGACCATCCAGGCCTGGCAAACCCGGCTCGAACCCTCACCCCACCCTGCTCGGCCCCCACCGACAAGCCCGCCTACGCCTATCTGCGCGGCCTCTGATGGCCCAAGCGCTGGTGAAGCCCCTGGGCGGACGGTAGCGGCAGGGCCTGACAGCGGGTCAGGGGAGGTCGGGGTTGCCGCCGAGGTTGGCGACCATGCGGCGGAGGGTGTCGATGGTGGCGGCGTAGGCGGGGGTGTCGATGCCCTGGCGGATGCGGGTGTGGACGGCCGCGTTGCGGTCGTGGGCTCGCAGGCGGCCGGCTTCGCCTTCGACGGTGAGGGCGAGGGCGCCGCTGGTGGTGGTGAGCCAGCCCCGGTCGGTGAGGTCGTCGTAGACGGCTTCGAAGTCGGTGTTCTGGTCGTCGAAGCGGGTGAGCTTGCCGGTGAGGGCGGTTCTGGTCCAGGCGCCGGGGGCGCCTGCCACGTGGTTGAGGATCCACCAGTGGGGTTGGGTGAGGTCTTCTTCGGCGAGGGCGGTGCGCAGGCTGGTGATGACGAGGTTGGCGGCTTCGCGGCTCCAGTAGCCGATGGCTTGGGCGGCGACCTGCTCTTGGGGGTAGTGCTTGAAGTCCATGCGGTGAAGGTAGGACCTCAACTTAGCTTGAGGTCAAGCCTCCAGGCGTTCTCCGGCGGTCCGGGAGAATCGGAGCGGAGCGGTCAGGCGGACGAAAGGGGTGGGCAGTGCAGTTGCGGGACGTGGAGCTCGGCGATGTCGGTGCGTACGTGAGGATGCGGTGCGATCCGGCGATGATGGGCGATCTGGGCGGGCCGTTGCCGCGTGCGGGTATCGAGGAGAAGGTCGAGCGGGATGTCCGCAGGGCGGCGGCGGATCTCGACTGGATCAAGATGATCGTTCCTGATCCGGCCGTGCCGGCGGTGGTGGCGGGCTCGGTGACCTTGTGGTCGCACGACTCGCAGGACGGTCCGGTGTCGGAGATCGGGTGGATGGTGCTGCCGGAGTTCCAGGGGCGGGGGCTGGGCAAGCGTGCCGTCCGCAGCTTGCTGGAGCGGGCGCGGGAGGAGGGGCGCTGGGGGTTGGTGCACGCGTTTCCGGCAGTGGACAACGGTGCTTCGAACGGTATCTGCCGGTCTCTTGGTTTCCGGCTGCTGGCCGCGCGTGAGGTGGTGTTCGCGGGGCGGGTGCTGGCGGCGAACCACTGGGTGGTGGATCCGGGTACCGATCTGGCGTGAGGGTGTCCCGCCGGGAGCGGGTGCTTCCGGCGGGTTGGCGTACGCGGCCGATCCGGTGTCGTCAGCGGACGGCGTCGCCGATGTGGTGGACGCGGACCAGGTTGGTGGAGCCGGTGACGCCGGGGGGTGAGCCGGCGGTGATGACGACGATGTCGCCGGGTACGCAGCGTCCGATCCGCAGGAGTTCCTCTTCGACCTGGTCGACCATGGCGTCGGTGGAGTCGACGTGGGGTCCGAGGAAGGTTTCGACGCCCCAGGTGAGGTTGAGCTGGGAGCGGGTGGCGGGGTCGGGGGTGAAGGCGAGGAGGGGGATGGGTGAGCGGTAGCGGGAGAGGCGGCGGACGGTGTCTCCGCTCTGGGTGAAGGCGACGAGGAATTTGGCGCCGAGGAAGTCGCCCATTTCGGCGGCGGCGCGGGCTACGGCGCCACCTTGGGTGCGGGGTTTGTTGCGTTCGGTGAGCGGGGGGAGGCCTTTGGCGAGGATGTCTTCTTCGGCGGCTTCGACGATGCGTGCCATGGTGCGTACGGTTTCGACGGGGTGTTTGCCGACGCTGGTTTCCCCGGAGAGCATGACGGCGTCGGTTCCGTCGATGATGGCGTTTGCGACGTCGGAGGCTTCGGCGCGGGTGGGCCGGGAGTTTTCGATCATCGAGTCGAGCATTTGGGTGGCGACGATGACCGGTTTGGCGTTGCGCTTGGCGAGTTTGACGGCGCGCTTTTGCACGATCGGGACTTGTTCGAGTGGCATTTCGACGCCGAGGTCGCCGCGGGCGACCATGATGCCGTCGAAGGCGGCGACGATGTCGTCGATGTTCTCCACGGCCTGGGGCTTTTCGATCTTCGCGATGACGGGGAGCCGGCGGCCTTCCTCGTCCATGATGCGGTGGACGTCTTCGATGTCGCGGCCGCTGCGGACGAAGGAGAGGGCGATGATGTCGGCGCCGGCGCGCAGGGCCCAGCGGAGGTCTTCGATGTCTTTTTCGGAGAGGGCGGGGACGGAGACTGCGACGCCGGGGAGGTTGAGTCCCTTGTGGTCGGAGACCATGCCGCCTTCGATGACGAGGGTGTGGACGTGGGGGCCGTCGACGCCTACGACTTGGAGGGTGACGCGGCCGTCGTCGACGAGGATGCGTTCGCCTGTGGTGACGTCTGCGGCGAGGCCTTTGTAGGTGGTGCCGCAGGTGTGGCGGTCGCCTTCGTGGTCTTCGACGGTGATGGTGAATTCGTCGCCGCGTTCAAGGAGTACGGGTCCTTCGTGGAAGCGGCCGAGGCGGATCTTCGGGCCTTGAAGGTCGGCGAGGACGCCGACGCTGCGGCCGGTCTCGTCGGAGGCCTTGCGTACGCGCTGGTAGCGCTCCTCGTGTTCGGCGTAGGTGCCGTGGCTGAGGTTGAGGCGGGCGATGTCCATTCCGGCTTCGACCAGGGCTTTGATCTGGTCGTATGAGTCGGTGGCGGGTCCCAGGGTACAAACGATTTTTGCTCGGCGCATGAGGCGAGCGTATGCCCCTACCAGGGAGTAGGAAATTGGTTCCGGGTGTCCACTCAACAACCTTTGGGAGAAAGGTTGTTGACATTTGTTGAATGTGCGTGGGGGTGCTCTGATGAGCACCCCCGGAATGCCGTCATGGGGGTGTCAGAGCCGGGGCGGGGTCATGGTGAAGCGGGCGTTCACCTGGGCGTAGACGGTCTGGCGCTGGGGTTCGAGGTCGAGTGGCGGTGCGCCGGCGTCTTCGGCGGGGGCGCCGTAGGCCATGGTGCGCATGCCGGCACCGGCGGGGGTGCCGTAGGGGGTGGCGTCGTCGGCGCCGAGGTCGGCGAGTTCGACGAGGGCGGTGAGGCCGGCGCCGAGGGCTTCGGCGTATTCGCGGGCGCGCTGGACGGCTTCGAGTACGGCTTGGCGGCGGGCTTGGCCGTGGGCGGGTGAGGTGGGGCGCAGGGCCCACCAGGGGCCGTCGACGCGGGTGAGGTCGAGGTCGGCGAGGCGGGTGGTGAGTTCGCCGAGGGTGGTGAAGTCGCTCAGTTCGGCGGTGATGACGACGCGGCCGTGGTAGGCGCGGACGCGTTCGGCGCGGCCGTGGCGGGTGAGTTCGGGGGTGATGGAGAAGGCGCCGGTTTCGAGTTTTTCGACGGGGTCGCCGTAGCTCTTGATGAGGTCGAGTACGGCGTTGTTGCGGCGGGTGAGGTCTTCGAGTGCGGTGCGGCGGTCGGTGCCGCGGGCGTTGACGGTGATGCCGATGCGGGCGATTTCGGGGTCGACTTCGAGCCGGGCTTCGCCGCGGACCGCGACGCGCGGGACTTCGGGGGTTCCGTAGGGCTGGTGCATGGCGTCCTGAGTCATGGTTTCACTGTCGCACTGTCGCTCGTCCGGGTGTGGTCATCGGATCGAAACCTGTTGGGGGTGTTGTGGGTTGTTACCCGTGGGTCAGAATCTACGCGCGTTGTATACGCCTCAGACAGGGGAGATGGCATGGCGTTCGACCGCAGGACTTTTCTGGGTACTTCGGCTGCGACGGGTGCGGCTGTGGCGCTGGCGGGGGGCGCGGGCACTCCGGCCGCGGCCGCGGTGAGCGGGCAGCAGCCGGGGCACGGGCCCGGGCCGCGGACGTACTCGTTCACGGTGATGGGGACGACCGATCTGCACGGGAACGTCTTCAACTGGGACTACTTCACGGACAAGGAGTTCGACGACAAGGCCCACAACGACGTCGGTCTCGCGAAGATCTCCACGCTGGTGGAGCGGGTGCGGGCGCAGAAGGGGCGCTGTAACACGCTGCTGATCGATGCCGGAGACACGATCCAGGGCACGCAGCTGGCGTACTACTACGCGAAGGTGGATCCGATCACCGCGCGGCGGGGTCCGGTGCATCCGATGGCGCAGGCGATGAACGCGATCGGGTACGACGCCGCGGCGCTCGGCAACCACGAGTTCAACTACGGCATTCCGGTGTTGCGCAAGTTCCAGGAGCAGTGCCGTTTCCCGTTGCTGGGGGCGAATGCGCTGGATGCGAAGACGTTGCAGCCGGCGTTCCCGCCGTACAGCATGCACCGGTTGCGGACTCCGCACGGGCGGGATGTGAAGGTGGCGGTGCTGGGGTTGACGAATCCGGGGATCGCGATCTGGGACAAGGCGAACGTGCAGGGGAAGATGACGTTCCCGGGTCTGGAGGAGCAGGCGGCGAAGTTCGTGCCGCGGCTGCGTTCGATGGGCGCCGATGTGGTGGTCGTGGCGGCGCATTCGGGTTCCAGCGGTACGTCGAGCTACGGGGACCAGCTGCCGTACGTCGAGAACGCGGCCGGGCTGGTGGCGGAGCAGGTGCCGGGGATCGACGCGATCTTGGTGGGTCATGCGCACACGGAGATCCCCGAGTACCGGGTGAGGAACAAGGCGACCGGTAAGGACGTGGTGCTGTCCGAGCCGTTGAAGTGGGGGCAGCGGCTGACGTTGTTCGACTTCGAGCTGGTGTGGGAGCGGGGTCGCTGGTCGGTGGCGAAGGTCGCGGCGCAGGTGCTGGATTCGAACACGGCGGTGGAGGATCCGAAGATCACGGGGCTGTTGTCGGACGAGCACCGCAAGGTCGTCGCGTACGTGAACCAGGTGATCGGTACGTCGGTGCAGGCGATGTCTTCGGCTGAGGGTCCGGTGAAGGACGTTCCGATCATCGATCTGATCAACCACGTGCAGGCGGAGACGGTGAAGGCGGCTCTGGCGGGTACGCAGTGGGCGGCGCTGCCGGTGTTGTCGCAGGCTTCGTGTTTCTCGCGGACGGCGGCGATCCCGGCCGGGCAGGTGACGATCAAGGATGCGGCGGGGCTGTACCCGTTTGAGAACACCTTGGAGGCGCGGCTGCTGACGGGTGCGCAGGTGAAGGATTACCTCGAGTACTCGGCGCGGTATTACGTGCGTACTGCTCCGGGCGATGTGGTGGACCCGGCGAAGTTGACGAACTCGGAGAACGTTCCGGATTACAACTATGACGCGGTGTACGGGTTGACGTACGACATCGACATCGCGCAGCCGGTGGGGTCGCGGATCACGGGGTTGGCCTTCCAGGGGAAGCCGTTGGATCCGGCGGCGCGGTTCGTGTTCGCGGTGAACAACTACCGGGCCTCGGGCGGGGGGAACTTCCCGCACGTCCCGCAGGCCGGGCAGCTGTGGTCGAACTCGGAGGAGATACGCAACACGATCATCCAGTGGGTGAAGGCGAAGGGGACGATCGATCCGGCGCAGTTCGCTTCGGTGGACTGGCGGCTGACGCGGGCCGGGGTGCCGGTCTTCGCGTAGCCACGTTGGCCGGCCGGCCTTGGTGTGGCCGGGTGCCGCCGGGCCGGTCCCGCGTGGCCGGTTGTCGGGTGGTGGCCGTCAGGGGTGTTCGACCAGCGGGAGCAGTTCGCTCGCGGGGTGGGGGCGGGCGTGTTCCCGCTGGTCGAGGCCGAAGGTGGTGAATGCGGTGCGGGCGGGCTGCGGGTAGGCCTCTTTGCCGGTGAGGGTGTTCAGGATGGCGGCGCTGCGCCAGGCCGCGAGGCCGAGGTCGGGGGCTCCGACGCCGTGGGTGTGGCGTTCGCCGTTCTGGACGTAGACGCTGCCGGTGATGCTGGGGTCGAGGATCATCCGGTAGCGGTCGTCGATGCGGGGGCGGCCCGAGGAGTCCTTGCGGAGGTAGGGGTCGAGGCCGGCGAGGAGGCTGGTGAGGGGGCGTTCGCGGTAGCCGGTGGCGAGGATGACGGCGTCGGTGGTGAGGCGGGAGCGGGTGCCTTGCTGGGTGTGTTCGAGGTGGAGTTCGACTTTGGTGGTGGCGACGCGGCCGGCGGTGCGGACGCTGACGCCGGGGGTGAGGACGGCGTCGGGCCAGCCGCCGTGGAGGGTGCGGCGGTAGAGCTCTTCGTGGATGGCGGCGATGGTGTCGGCGTCGATGCCCTTGTGGAGTTGCCATTGGGCGGGGACGAGCTGGTCGCGGACGGGTTCGGGCAGGGCGTGGAAGTAGCGGGTGTAGTCGGGGGTGAAGTGTTCCAGGCCGAGTTTGGAGTACTCCATGGGGGCGAAGGAGGGGGTGCGGGCGAGCCAGGTGAGGCGTTCGCGGCCGGCGGGGCGGGCGCGGAGCAGGTCGAGGAAGACTTCGGCTCCGGACTGCCCTGATCCGATGACGGTGACGTGTTCGGCGCCGAGGACGCGTTCGCGGTTGTCGAGGTAGTCGCAGGAGTGGATGACGGGGACGGTCGGGGCTTCGGCGAGGGGGCGCAGGGGTTCGGGGATGTGGGGGGCGGTACCGATGCCGAGGGCGAGGTTGCGGGTGTAGGTGCGGCCGAGGGCTTCGGCTTCGCCGTCGCTGTCGAGTTGGGTGAAGTCGACTTCGAAGACGTCGCGTTCGGGGTTCCAGCGGACGGCGTCGACTTGGTGGCCGAAGTGGAGTCCGGGGAGGCGGCCGGCTACCCAGCGGCAGTAGGCGTCGTATTCGGCGCGTTGGATGTGGAACTGCTCGGCGAAGTAGAAGGGGAACATGCGTTCCTTGTGCCGGAGGTAGTTGAGGTAGCTCCAGGGGCTGGTGGGGTCGGCGAGGGTGACGAGGTCGGCGAGGAAGGGGACTTGCAGGGTGGCTCCGTCGATGAGGAGTCCGGGGTGCCAGCGGAAGTCGCGGCGCTGGTCGTAGAAGGCGGTGGCCAGTTCGCCGGTTCCTTGCCGTGGGAGGCCGTGGGCGAGGGCGGCGAGGGAGAGGTTGAAGGGGCCGATGCCGATTCCTACGAGGTCATGGGGTGCTTCGGGCTGCGCGGTCATCGGTGGGTGCTGCCTTCCGGGAGGGGGTCGGGGCCAGGAGGGTGAGGAGGGCTTGCAGGTCCCGCTGCGTGGTGTGGGGGTTGAGGAGGGTGGCTTTGAGCCAGAGGCGGCCGCCGGCGGTGGCGCGGCCGAGCACGGCGCTGCCGTCGAGGAGGAGGGTGCGGCGCAGGGCCGCGAGCTGGTCGTCGTCCGTGGGGGTGGGGCGGAAGAGGACCGTGCTGATGGTGGGGGGCGCGTGGAGTTCGAAGCCGGGGTGTGCGTCGAGGAGTTCGGCGAGCCGGTGGGCTGCGGCGCAGGTGAGGTCGATGAGGTGGGCGAGTCCGTCGCGGCCGAGTGAGCGCAGGGTGGTGGCGATCTTGAGGGCGTCGGGGCGGCGGGTGGTGCGCAGGGAGCGGCCGAGGAGGTCGGGGAGGCCTGCTTCGGTGTCGTCGGTGGCGTTGAGGTAGTCGGCCTGGTGGGCGAGAGGGGCCAGCAGGGCGGTGTCGGGGACGGCGAGGAGTCCCGCGGCGACGGGTTGCCAGCCGAGTTTGTGCAGGTCGAGGGTGAGGGAGTGGGCGCGGGAGAGGCCTTCGACCTTGGTGCGGTGGCGGGGGCTGAGGGCGAGGAGGCCCCCGTAGGCGGCGTCGATGTGGAGGTCGGCGCCGTGCTGGTGGCAGAGGTCGGCGAGGGGGCCGAGGGGGTCGATGAGGCCGGCGTCGGTGGTGCCTGCGGTGGCGGCGACGAGGACGGGGCCGGTGGTGCGGGTGAGGGCTTCGGCGACGCGGTCGGGGTCGAGTGTCCCGGTGGGGGTGGGGAGGGCGATGGCGGGGGGCAGCCCGAGGAGCCATGCGGAGCGGGGCACGGAGTGGTGGGCGTTGGTTCCGTGGAGGACGGTGAGGCGGGGTCCGTGGCGTTCGCGGGCCAGGAGCAGGGCGAGCTGGTTGGCTTCGGTGCCGCCGGTGGTGACGAGGGCGTCGGCGCGGGGGGTGTCGTAGAACTCGGCGGCGAGGGTGCGGGTGAGGAGCGCTTCGACGGCGGAGGCGGCGGGGGCCTGGTCCCAGGAGTCGAGGGAGGGGTTGAGGGCGCTCGCGGCGAGGTCGGCTGCTGCGGCGACGGCGAGTGGCGGGCAGTGCAGGTGGGCGGCGCACAGGGGGTCGGCGGGATCCGCGGCGCCGGCGGTGAGGGTGTGGACGAGGGTGCGCAGGGCTTCGTGGTCGCCGGTGCCGTGGGTGGGGAGTACGTCGCCCAGTGCGGCCAGGACGCGGGCGGTGACGGTTTCGGGTCCGCCGGCGGGGAGGGGGCCACCGCGTTCTTCGGCTCCGGTGCGCAGGGCGCCGAGGACGGTGTCGATGAGGGGCCGCAGGGCGTCGGCGCCGCCGGGGCCGCCGGCGAGCGGGGGCAGGGGCGTCGGGGTGCCGGGCGGGCTGGTCATCGGGTGTCCTTAAACCGTGGCTGGGCGGGGACAGTCCGGTCCCC
Organism: Streptomyces cirratus; assembly: GCF_014650775.1. Lineage (GTDB taxonomy): Bacteria > Actinomycetota > Actinomycetes > Streptomycetales > Streptomycetaceae > Streptomyces > Streptomyces cirratus. The sequence continues at coordinate 195,870 of NZ_BMVP01000001.1, forward strand.
GCCCAGCACAACGATCAGACCCGAATGGGGTAACCGCCGGGGTTTGTCCGATTGCCCCGTACGGGTGGGGCGCACGGCCGGCTGTTCGACCGGTGGCCCTGTCGTTCGGGGGGCGGCGGCAGTGGGTCAGCCCGCGGTGCGTACGCGCAGGGCGCGGGCGAGGTCGTCGAGCTGGTCGACGAGCTTGCGCCGCAGCAGCGGGATGAGCTCGGGGTCTTCGAGGCAGGCGCGCCCGGCCCGCAGGTTGTCCTCGTCGACGGCGTGGGCGGGGAAGGCCCAGCGGCCGGCGGCGTCGCCGATGGCGGGTCCGCGGCGGGCCGCGACGGCGATCGCCTCGGGGTAGTAGCGCGGGACGTAGTCCTGGACGAGGTCGGCCTGTTCGGGCTGCCAGAAGCCCTGGGCGGTGGCGCTGAACAGGTAGTTGGACAGGGTGTCGTCGTGGAAGAGCCGGTTCCAGGCGGCTTCCTTGGCTTCGGCGCTGGGCAGTGCCGCGCGGCAGCGGGCGGCGCCTTCCTCGCCGGTGGCGGTGGGGTCGGCGGCGAGGGCGGCGGTGATGTCGCTCTCGCCGACGGCGCCGAGGACGGCGAGCCGGGCCAGGATGCGCCAGCGCAGTTCGGGGTCGAGTTCGGGCCCGCCGGGTACGGTGCCGTCGGCCAGCCAGGTGGCGAGGGTGTCGGGCTGGGTGGCGCTGTCGATGCGGACGCGTACGGCGGCCAGGCGCAGGCCGGGGTCGGACCCGTCCTCGGTGCGGCGCAGCAGGGCGCGGGCGGTGTCGGTGATGGTGGCGAGGGCGGCGGTGCGCTGCGCGGGGGCGACGTAGCGGGCGGCGATGTGGGTCCGGGCGAAGGCGAGTACGCCTTGGACGATGGCCAGGTCCTGCTCGTCCGGCAGGTGGGCGCGGGCGGTTTCCAGGTAGGCGTCCGGTTCCAGTTCGCCGTCGCGGACCATGTCGCGCAGGGAGTTCCACACGACGGCGCGGGTGAGCGGGTCGGGCAGGGCGGACAGGCTGCGCAGGGCGGTTTCGACGGAGGTGGCGTCGAGGCGGATCTTGGCGTAGCCGAGGTCGCCGTCGTTGAGGAGGACCAGGGCGGGGCGGGGGCCGCTGACGGAGAGGACCTCGTCGGAGGGTACGTCGAGGCTGAGGCGCTCGCGCAGTTCGAGATCGCGGCGGCCCGGTACGCGGTCGTAGAGGCCGACGCCGATGTGGTGGGGGCGGCTGCCGTGGTGGTCGACGGTGAGGGTCCAGCCGGAGGCGTTCTCCTCGATGCGGGGGCTGAGGGTGTCGACGCCGGTGGTGCGCAGCCACACGTCGGCCCAGGCGTGGACGTCGCGTTCGGTGTGGGCGGCGAGGGAGTCGACGAAGTCGGCGAGTGAGGCGTTGGCGAACTTGTGGCGGGTGAAGTGGGTGTTGATGCCGTCGAGGAAGTCCTTTTCGCCGAGCCAGGCGACGAGCTGGCGCAGCGCGGATGCGCCCTTGGCGTAGGAGATGCCGTCGAAGTTGAGGAGGGCGGAGGCGGTGTCGGGGACGGCGTCGGGGGCGACGGGGTGGGTGGAGGGCCGCTGGTCGGCGTCGTAGCCCCAGGGCTTGCGTTCCATGCCGAACTCGGTCCAGGTGCCGGTGAAGCGGGTGGCTTCGACGAGGGTCTGGTAGCCCATGTACTCGGCGAAGGACTCGTTCAGCCAGATGTCGTCCCACCAGCGCAGGGTGACGAGGTCGCCGAACCACATGTGGGCCATCTCGTGGGCGATGACCATGGCGCGGCGCTGGCGTTCGGTGTCGGTGACGGCGGAGCGGAAGATGAATTCGTCGCGGAAGGTGACGAGGCCGGGGTTCTCCATGGCGCCCGCGTTGAATTCGGGGACGAAGGCCTGGTCGTAGGAGTCGAAGGGGTAGGGCTCGGCGAACTTTTCGTGGTAGCGGTCGAAGCAGTCCTTGGTGACGGAGAGGATCTCCTCGGCGTCCGCGTCGAGGTGGGGGGCCAGGGAGCGCCGGCAGTGGAGGGCGAAGGGCAGCCCGGCGTGGTCGGTGCGGACGCTGTGCCAGGGGCCGGCGGCGACGGCGGCGAGGTAGGTGGAGATGACGGGGGTGGGGGCGGAGGTCCAGATTCCCGCGCCGTCGCCCTCGCGGTCGCCGGTGCGGGTGGTGATGCCGTTGGCGAGGACGTACCAGTGGGAGGGCGCGGTGACGGTGAACTCGAAGACGGCCTTGAGGTCGGGCTGGTCGAAGGCGGGGAAGACGCGCTGGACGTCGTCCATGAACATCTGGGTGTAGACGTACGTCTCCCCGTCCTCGGGGTCGGTGAAGCGGTGCAGGCCCTCGCCGGTACGGGAGTAGCGCATGCGGGTGTCGACGCGCAGTTCGTGGGGGCCTTCGGCGAGGCCGGTCAGCGGGAGGCGGCTGCCGTCGAGGGTGGAAGGGTCGAGGGGGTGGCCGTCGAGCTCGACGGAGCGCAGTTCCTCCGGTTTGAGTTCGAGGAACGTGTCACCGGGGGTGCGGGCGCTGAACCGGATGACGGTCGCGGAGTCGAAGGTCTCGTCGCCGGTGGTCAGGTCGAGGGTGACGGCGTAGTGGTGGACGTCGAGGAGCTGGGCTCGGAGCTGCGCTTCGTCGCGCGTCAGGGCGGAGGACATGGGGCCCATGCTGCCGGATGCGGCGGCCGGGCCCCAGGGGTCTACTCTTCGCCCGCAGCGATCGTCTCGTGGTGGCGGATGACCTCGGCGATGATGAAGTTGAGGAGCTTTTCCGCGAAGGCCGGGTCGAGTTTGGCGTTCTCGGCGAGCTGGCGCAGGCGGGCGATCTGGCGGGCCTCGCGGCTCGGGTCCGCGGGGGGCAGCTGGTGGCGGGCCTTGAGGTGGCCGACCTGCTGGGTGCACTTGAAGCGCTCGGCGAGCATGTGGACGACGGCCGCGTCGATGTTGTCGATGCTGTCCCTGAGGCGGGCCAGTTCGGCGGTGACGTCCTCGCCGGTCGTCTGGCCGGGCGTCTCGCCGGTCGCCTGACCGGTGACGTCGGGCTCGTCGGGGTGGCTGGTGTTCATGGTCCCCGAGAATACGTGCGTGAACGGCTGTCGACCTGGTCGGCCGGTCAGTGAGACGACCGGGCCTGGGCGGGCCGGGGTGTGCGGTGACGGTGGGGATGCGGGCGGTGACGGGCGGTCGCCCCGGGCGGTGCGGGCCCCGGGCGGCGCGCGCTTCGGGTGGGCGCCTTGGGCGGTGCGGGCCCGGGCTTCGGACGGGCGCGCGCCCCGGGCGGGCACGGGCTTCGGGCGGGCGGGGGCCTCGGCCTCCCGGGCCGGAGCGGGCCGGGAGGCCGGGGCGGGGTGGGTCAGAGGCCGGCGGCCGCCGCCCTGATGTCGGCGGCGAAGGTGGAGACCTCCGAGTACACGCCGGGGTAGCCGGGCCGGGCGCAGCCCTCGCCCCAGCTGACTATGCCCACCTGGATCCAGGCGTTGGTGTTGTCGCGACGGAACATCGGGCCGCCGGAGTCGCCCTGGCAGGTGTCGACGCCGCCCTGGTCGTAGCCGGCGCAGATCTCGTCGCCGGGGACGAGGTCGCTGCCGTACGCGCTCTGGCAGGCGGCGTCGGAGACGAAGGGGACGGTGGCCTTGAGCAGGTACCGCTGCTGGCCGCCGCCTTCGCGGGCGGCGCCCCAGCCGGCGATGGTGAAGGTGCCGTTGTCGTAGGCCTTGGTGTCGGCGATCTTGAGGGTGGGCAGGTTGATGGGCTTGGCGAGCTTGATGAGCGCCCAGTCCTTGCCGGAGCCGTTGTAGCCGGGCGCCTGGAGCACCTTGGTGGACTTGACCTTGATGGCGCTGGTGCTGTTGAGGTCGACGACGCCGGCGGTGGCGGTAATGGAGGTGTTGTTCCCGGAGCCGTTCACGCAGTGGGCTGCGGTGAGGACGATCTGCTGGGTGTAGAGGGCGCCGCCGCAGCCCATGGAGAGGCGGACCATGAACGGGAACTCGCCTTGTGCGGCCCGCGTTCCACCGACGACGGGGGTCGGTGAGGCGGTGGCGGAGCCCGGCTGGAGGCTGACGGCCGCGAGGGCGACGGCGCCGACGGCGAGGGCGCGCTTGAGGAGGGTGGCAAGGGTGGACACAGTCGACACACTGCCTTTCGTGGGGGGTTGGGCCGTGCGCGTCACGGGTGATGACGCGTCCATGACACAACGCCGCCGCCCGGGCAACAAGAACGCGTTTTCGGACAACTTCCGCGCGTCGCTGCCGTGATTGCGGCGAGGAGGGCTCCATGACGCAGAACGGCAGGCACAGCAGCCCGGTCGCGCACGGATTTCCGCATCTGGAAACGGTGCGCAAGGCGATCACGGCGCTGTTCCGGCGGCTCTCCTACGAGGGCGTCCTGGCGTACGGGGCGAGCCTCGCCCCCGCCGAGGCGGCCTTCGGCGACGACGAGGACCTGTACCTCGGCGCGCACCGCGTGGCTTCCGCCGTGGTGCGCACGCTACGGCTGCCCGACGCCCGGATGGTGGTCGGCTTCCGGCCGATGGCGGAGGCGGCCTCCGTGGAGCTGACGGCCGGACCCGAGTACTTCGTCGAGGTGAACGAGCGCTTCCGCACCCACCGCCGCGATCTGGCCGCCGCCTTGGCCCACGAGGCCGCGCACGTCCTGCTGCACCGGCTCGACCTGGCCTTCCCCACCACCGCCGAGAACGAGATCCTCACCGACACCGCGGCCGCCTGCCTCGGGGCGGGCTGGCTGCTGCTCGACGCCTACCGCGAGGACGCCCTGACCCACCAGAAGCTCGGCTACCTCACGCCCGAGGAGTTCGGCTACGTCCTCGCCAAGCGCGGCCGCCTGTTCGGCGAGGACCTGTCCACCTGGTTCACCAGCCCCCAGGCCTACGAGGCCTACGTGCGCGGCCGCGCGCTCGCCGACCGGGACCACCGCCTGCCCCCGCTGGCGGCCGCGCCGTGGGCGGAGCGCCGCCGCTACGCCCACGGCCGCCGGGCCGGGGCGGCCGCGCCGGGAGCCGCGTACCGCTTCGAGGGCCAGGGCGCCGCCCTGCGGGTCGGCTTCCGCTGCCCGGTCTGTGCCCAGCGGCTGCGGCTCCCGGCCGGGCGGGGCCGGCTCACCGCGCGGTGCGGCCTGTGCCGCACGGAGCTCGATGTCGACACCTGACCGGCGGGACCGGCCGGGCCGGGCCAGGCCGTCAGTGGAGGAAGAAGTCCGCGGCCAGGCGCTGGAAGTCTTCGGCGGCCTCGGCCTGGACCAGGTGGCCGCAGCGGGGGAAGACGTGGAGCCGGGCGTCGGGGATGGCCTTGAGTGCGACGAACGCCCCGCCGACGGGGGTGACGCGGTCCTCCCGCCCCCAGGTCAGCAGCACCGGGCAGCCGATGCGGTGCGTCTCGCGCCACAGGAGCGAACCCTCGGGCCACTTGGCGAACGAGGCGGCCATCCGGGCACTGCCCAGCCGGGCGCGCGGGTCGACGGCCTCGGCGTAGCGCTCCTCGACGAGTGCGTCGGTGACGAGGGACGGGTCGTGCACGAGGGTGCTGAGGAAGGCCCGCATCTGCTCGCGGGTCGGCTCGGGCGAGCCGCCGAACTCGATGAGCCGCCGCAGGCCTTCGGTGGGCGCGGCGGAGAAGAGGTTCAGGGAGAGCCCGGCGGGGGCGTTCAGCAGCAGCCTGCCCACCCGGTCGGGGTGGCCGAGGGCGATCCGGGCGGCGGTGCCGCCACCGAGCGAGGTCCCGAGGAAGTGGGCGCGGGGTATGCGGAGTTCGTCCATGAGGGCGACGACGGCGTGGGCGCTGTACGAGAAGTAGTCGCGGTCGGGCTCCGGCAGGTCGGAGCGGCCGTATCCGGGCTGGTCGATGAGCAGCGTACGGAAGCGCTCGGCGAAGTGGGGCAGGTTGTCGGCGAAGTTTCCCCAGCCCGAGGCGCCCGGGCCGCCACCGTGCAGCATGACGAGAACGGGGGCGTCGGCGGGGCCGGCCTCGTGGTAGTGGAGGGTGAGCGGACCCGCCGCGGCGGTGCGGGAGGTGTTCTCGTACGTGTGAATCGGCATGATCACAGCATCGCCGATGGGAAGTCGGGGCCAGGATGGTTCGGCGGGGAGGCGTAGCGGGTAGTCATACCGCAACGCACGCGCGAAGCCCCGGACCCGACCCCTCGCCAGGGGGCCGGGCCCGCGGCGCGTCCCGACCCCGGACCGCGCCCCAGCCCCCGCCGCGCCTGACGGGCCGCAACGCCCCGGGGCCGAAGGCCGACTGCGGGGGCCGCCACCGCGGGCCCCATCCGGCACCACGCCACAACACCCCGGGCCAAGGCCAACCCCGGGCCGGGGGCCGCCCTCCCCCAACCCCCGGCCGCTATCCGGGACTCGGCGCCGCCCGGCATGGCGCCATAACGCCCCGGGCAGAAGGCCGGCCCCGGGCCCCGCGCGCGGCGTCACGACACCGGGCCGAAGGCCAGCCCGGCCCGGGGCCGCCGCCGCGAACCCCGCCCCGCCCGGCGCCAGGCCACAGCGCCCCCGGGCCGGGTGTCCGAGCGGTACGGTCGCGACGCCCCCCGGCCGGGGGCGCAGGTCCCCCTCGGCGGACGGGGCCGGCGCGCTACTGCCCCGATCCGTAGACCGCCCCCGGGGGCTGCGCGCGCGCCAGGAGCTTCGCCGCCGTCTCGCCCGCCTCCGACGGCGTCCAGCGCGCGGAGCGCTCGGCCGTCGGGCCGGGCCGCCAGCCCTCCATCACCGTGATCCGGCCCCCCTCCGCCTCGAAGACGCGCCCCGTCACCCCCTCCGAGGCCGCCGAGCCCAGCCACACCACCAGCGGCGACACGTTCTCCGGGGCCATCGCGTCGAAGCCGCCCCCGCCCGGCGCCGCCATGGCCCCGGCGAAGGTCCGTTCCGTCATCCGGGTCCGCGCGGCCGGCGCGATCGCGTTGACCTGGACCCCGTAGCGGCCCATCTCCGCCGCCGCGACCAGCGTCAGCGCCAGGATCCCCGCCTTGGCCGCGCTGTAGTTCCCCTGTCCGACCGAGCCCAGCAGCCCCGCGCCCGAGGAGGTGTTGACCACCCGTGCCGCGACGGGCCGCCCCGCCTTCGCCTCGGCCCGCCAGTACACCGCCGCGTGCTTGAGCGGCAGGAAGTGCCCTTTCAGGTGGACCCGGACCACCGCGTCCCAGTCGTCCTCGTCCAGGTTCACCAGCATCCGGTCCCGCAGGAACCCGGCGTTGTTGACCAGCGTGTCCAGGCGGCCGAACGCCCCGAGTGCGCACTCCACCAGGGACGCCGCGCCCTCGCCGGTGGCGATGTCCCCGCCGTGCGCGACGGCCTCCCCTCCCGCCGCCTCGATCTCGGCCACCACTCGGGCGGCCGGGCTGTCGGGGCCGGGGAGCCCGTCGAGCCCCACGCCGAGGTCGTTGACCACGACCCGCGCCCCTTGCGCCGCGAAGGCCAGCGCGTGGGCGCGGCCCAGTCCCCGCCCCGCGCCCGTCACGATGACCACGCGCCCCTCGGCAAGTCCCATCTCAGTCCTCCTTGTTGACGGTTGCCGCGTCCAGAAAGGCGGGCCGCTCCCCGCCGCCGTGCACCAGCAGGCTCGCCCCGCTCACGTACGCCGCCCGGTCGGAGGCCAGGAACACCGCCGCCGCCCCGATGTCGGACGGTTCCGCCAGTCGCCCCAGCGGTACGGTTTCGGCGACCGCCCGGACGCCCGCTTCGTCCCCGTAGTGCAGGTGCGCGAGTTCGGTCCGCACCATGCCGGGGACCAGCGAGTTCACCCGTACCTCGGGGGCCCACTCGACGGCCATGGAGCGGGCGAGGTTCTCCAGCCCGGCCTTCGCCGCCCCGTAGGCGGCCGTGCCCGGGGAAGGCCGCGTGCCGCTCACGCTGCCGATCATCACGACCGAGCCCCGGGAGGCCCGCAGCCACGGGTAGGCGGCGAGCGAAGCCGTCATCGGGGCCAGGAGGTTCAGTTCGACGACCCGGGCGTGGCGTGCCGCGTCCCCTTCCCCCAGCAGCCGGTACGGGGTCCCGCCCGCGTTGTTGACCAGGCAGTCCAGTCGCCCGTACCGGTCGGCGACCGCCTCGAACAGCTCCTGGACGGCGCCGGGTTCGCGCAGGTCGACGGCGGTGAAGGAGGCCCGCAGGCCGCCTTCCTCGACGGGCCGCTCCGGTGGTCGGCGCGCGCAGACGACGACCCGCGCGCCCGCCGCGAGGAACGCACGCGCGATGCCCGCGCCGACGCCCCGGGTTCCGCCGGTGACGACGGCCACCCTCCCCTTGAGCTCCATCGGCTGCTACCTTCCTCGCCTAACAAATGTTTGGTGGAAAGGTAGCTGATCCGCCCATGGGTGTCTCCACCTCCAGCCCCGACAAGGGCATCGCACTGGTCACCGTCGACTTCCCGCCCGTCAACGCCCTTCCGGTCGCCGGCTGGTACGAACTCGCCGACGCCCTGCGCGCGGCCGGCCGCGACCCCGCCGTCCGCTGCGTCGTCCTCGCCGCCGAAGGCCGGGGCTTCAACGCCGGCGTCGACATCAAGGAGATGCAGCGCGACCGCGGCCACGGCTCCCTCATCGGCGCCAACCGCGGCTGCTACGAGGCCTTCGCCGCCGTGTACGAGTGCGAGGTGCCGGTGGTGGCCGCCGTCCACGGCTTCTGCCTCGGCGGCGGGATCGGCCTGGCCGGGAACGCGGACGCGATCGTCGCCTCCGACGACGCCGCCTTCGGCCTGCCCGAGCTGGACCGGGGCGCGCTCGGCGCGGCCACCCATCTGGCCCGCCTGGTCCCCCAGCACCTGATGCGGGCCCTGTACTACACCTCCCGTACCGCGTCGGCGGCCGAGCTGCACGCGCACGGCTCGGTGTGGAAGGTGGTCCCGCGCGCGGAGGTCCGCGCCGCCGCCCTGGAGCTGGCGGCGGAGATCGCGCGCAAGGACGGCTACCTGATCCGGCTGGCCAAGGCGGCCATCAACGGCATCGACCCCGTCGACGTGCGGCGCAGCTACCGATTCGAGCAGGGGTTCACCTTCGAGGCCAATCTCAGCGGGGTCGCCGACCGGGTCCGCGACTCCTTCGGGAAGGGGCGGGACGCATGACCGACAAGTCGATGACCCCCGAGGACGTGGTGGGGCGGCTGCGCAGCGGGATGACGCTCGGCATCGGCGGCTGGGGTTCGCGGCGCAAGCCCATGGCGCTGGTGCGGGCACTGCTGCGCTCCGAGGTCACCGACCTCACCGTCGTCTCGTACGGCGGCCCGGACGTCGGGCTGCTGGCCGCCGCCGGGCGGATCCGCCGCCTCGTCGCCCCCTTCGCCACCCTCGACTCGATCCCCCTGGAGCCGCATTTCCGGGCCGCCCGCGAGCGGGGTGCGTTCGCGCTGACGGAGCTGGACGAGGCGATGTTCATGTGGGGCCTGCACGCCGCCGCGAACCGGCTGCCGTTCCTGCCCGTGCGCGCCGGTCTCGGGTCCGACGTGATGCGCGTCAACCCCGAGCTGCGGACCGTGACCTCCCCCTACGCCGACGGCGAGGAGTTCGTCGCCGTCCCGGCGCTGCGCATGGACGCGGCCCTGGTCCACCTCAACCGCGCCGACCGCCTCGGCAACGCCCAGTACCTGGGCCCCGACCCCTACTTCGACGACCTGTTCTGCGAGGCCGCCGACGCGGCGTACGTCTCCTGCGAGCAGCTGGTGGAGAGCGCCGACCTCGCCAAGTCAGGGCCCCCGCAGTCCCTGCTCGTCAGCCGCCACAGCGTCACCGGCGTCGTGGAGACCCCCAACGGGGCGCACTTCACCTCCTGCGTCCCCGACTACGGCCGTGACGAGTCCTTCCAGAAGCTGTACGCGTCCACCCCCTGGCCCGAGTTCGCCGCCCGCTTCCTGTCCGGTCCGGGCGAGCACGCCTACCAGTCGGCCGTCCAGGCCTGGCACGAGGAGCAGCAGCGGTGAACAGTGAGCCGACCCGCGCCGAATACTGTGTGATCGCCTGCGCCGAGGCCTGGCGCGGCGACGGCGAGGTCCTCGCCAGCCCCATGGGGCTCGTCCCTTCCGTCGGCGCGCGGCTCGCGAAGCGGACCTTCTCCCCCGACCTGCTCCTGACCGACGGCGAGGCGATGCTCGTCGGGCTCGACGGCACGGTGGAGGGCTGGCTGCCGTACCGCCGTCACCTCGCCATGGTCACCGGCGGCAGGCGCCACGTGATGATGGGCGCCAGCCAGATCGACCGCTTCGGCAACCAGAACATCTCCTGCATCGGGGACTGGGAGCGGCCCGCCCGCCAGCTCCTGGGGGTGCGGGGCGCGCCCGTCAACACCTTGAACAACCCGGTGAGCTACTGGATCCCGCGGCACTCGGCACGGGTCTTCGTCGAGCGCGTCGACATGGTCAGCGGCGTCGGCCACGACCGTGCCGAGGCGGCCGGGGTGACGCGTTTCCACCGTCTGCCCCGGGTGGTCAGCGATCTCGGCGTCTTCGACTTCGAGACCCCCGACCGCTCGATGCGCCTGGCCTCCCTCCACCCCGGGGTCACCGTCGAACAGGTCCGGGACTCCACCGGTTTCGCGCTGGAGGTGCCCGGCGACGTCCCGTACACGAGGGAGCCGGGCGCCGAGGAGCTGCGCCTGATCCGCGAGGTGATCGACCCCGCGGGCCTGCGCGAGCGGGAAGTGCGGGTCTGAGGCGATGGAGACGGCATTGACCGCGCTGGTCGGGGTCCGGTACCCGATCGTGCAGACCGGCATGGGGTGGGTGGCCGGGCCTCGGCTGGTGTCGGCGTCGGCGAACGCGGGAGCGCTGGGGATCCTGGCGTCGGCGACGATGACGCTCGGTGAACTGCGGGCCGCGGTCCGCGAGGTGAAGTCCCGTACGGACGCGCCCTTCGGGGTCAATCTGCGCGCCGACGCCGGCGACGCCGCCGAGCGGGCCCGGCTGATCATCGACGAGGGGGTGCGGGTCGCGTCCTTCGCCCTCGCGCCGTCTCGGGAGCTGATCACCCGGCTCAAGGACGCGGGTGTGGTCGTCATCCCGTCGGTCGGGGCCCGCCGGCACGCGGAGAAGGTCGCGGCCTGGGGCGCGGACGCGGTGATCGTGCAGGGCGGTGAGGGCGGCGGGCACACGGGCAAGGTGGCCACGACCGTCCTGCTGCCGCAGGTGGTCGACGCCGTGGACGTCCCGGTGGTCGCGGCGGGCGGCTTCCACGACGGCCGGGGCCTGGTCGCGGCCCTCGCGTACGGGGCGGCGGGCATCGCGATGGGCACCCGCTTCCTGCTGACCTCCGATTCGACCGTCCCGGACGCCGTGAAGGCCGAGTACCTCAAGGCGGGCGTCAACGACGTCACCGTCACCACGGCCGTCGACGGGCTGCCGCACCGGATGCTGCGCAGCGAGCTGGTCGATTCGCTGGAGCGGGCGGGCCGCGCCCGGGTGCTGGCCCGGGCGGTGCGGCACGCGGCCGGCTTCCGCAAGCTGTCGGGGCTGTCCTGGTCGCGGATGGTGCGCGACGGGCTGGCGATGAAGCACGGCAAGGACCTGTCCTGGAGCCAGGTCCTGCTCGCCGCGAACACCCCGATGCTCCTCAAAGCGTCCATGGTCGAGGGCCGCACGGACCTCGGTGTCATGGCATCCGGGCAGGTCGCGGGGGTGATCGAGGACCTCCCGTCCTGCGCGGAGCTCGTCGGCCGGGTCATGGCCGAGGCACAGAGCGCACTCGTACGACTGCACGCGCCCGGAGCCCAGCCCCCACCGGGGTGACCACCCTTCCTCCTCCTCGTCCCAGGAGCCGCCCCGATGAGCCGTGTCCGTATCCGCCTGATGACGGCGGTCCTCACCTGCGCCCTCGTCGTCACCACCGTGTCCGCCACCGCCGCCTCCGCCGCGCAGGTGCCCGTCCGCCCAGGGCGCCACCAGCCGGCCGTGGCCGAAACGATCCGTCAGGTCCCCCTCCAGGGCGCGGTCAACTTCCGTGACCTGGGGGGCTACCGCACCTACACCGGCGGCCAGGTCCGCCAGGGGCTGGTCTACCGCTCCGACGCGCTGAACAAGCTGACCGCCGCGGACCTCACCACCGTCTCCGGCCTCGGCCTCACGAAGGCCGTCGACTTCCGCGTCCCGTTGGAGGTCCAATACGACGGCGCCGACCGGCTGCCCGCGGGGCTCACCCCCACCTCGCGCCCGGTCAGCGACCTCGGCCTGTACGCGACCCTGCTCACCGCCATCTCCAGCGGCGACCCCGTCAAGCAGGAGCAGATGCTCGGCGGCGGCCGCGCCGAGGCCTACATGCGCGACATCTACCGGACGTTCGTGACCGGCCCCGAGAACCGGGCGCAGTTCGCGGCGACGCTGCGGGAGATCGCGGGGGGCACGGGGCCGCTGCTGTACCACTGCACGTCGGGCAAGGACCGTACCGGCTGGGTGAGTTACGTACTGCTGCGGGCGCTCGGCGTTCCCGAGAGCAGCGCCGGGCGGGACTACCTGGCCTCGAACACCTTCCGCGCGGCCTACGACGCCCAGGTGCGGGCGGGCCTCGAGCAGTCGGGCCGGATGCAGGACCCGGACCTGCTGATCCCGCTCCAGGAGGTCCGCCAGGACTACCTGGACGCCGCGACCGCCCGGCTGGAGGCGGACTACGGCGGCTTCCACGGTTACCTGACCGACGGCCTCGGCCTGGACCTGCGGACCCTGGCGAGGCTGCGGAGCCGGCTGGTCAGGTCGTAGGAACGGCTACGCCGGGCGGCGCGCACACTGCGCGCCGCCCGGCGTAGCGGGGTATTTCCGGCCGGATCAGGCCGACCGGCGCCGGCCCTGGCCCGCGCCACCGACGCGGCTGCGCGCCGAAGCCGCCGCCGCGCCGCCGGAGGCGCCGCCACCGGTACGCCGGCCGCGCTCGCCGGAACCGGAGCCCTGCCCGGCGGCCTGGCCGCGGCGGGCCTGGCCCGACCCGGCCGCGGGAGCCTGGCCGACGCCGGCGCCACCGGAGCGGCGGCCGCGGCCACCACCGGCGGACGGAGCCGCGCCTGCGGCGGAACCCGTGCGGGGTCCGCCCGAACGGCGGCCCGAGCCGGAACGCGCCTTGGGCTGCGCGGGCTGCGGCACCTCCAGCACCACCGGGACGCCGGACGGCGTCTTGGCGCCGGTCAGGCGGGACAGCTCCTCGTCGGAGGACTTGATCTGCGCGGTACGCGGGGAGATCCCGGCGTCCGACATCAGGCGGGTCATGTCGCGCTTCTGGTCGGGCAGGACCAGGGTGACGACGCTGCCGGACTCACCGGCGCGGGCGGTACGGCCGCCGCGGTGCAGGTAGTCCTTGTGGTCGGTGGGGGGGTCCACGTTGACGACGAGGTCCAGGTCGTCGATGTGGATGCCGCGCGCGGCCACGTTGGTGGCGACGAGCGCGGTGACCTCGCCCGTCTTGAACCAGTCCAGGGTCCGGTTGCGCTGCGGCTGGGAGCGGCCGCCGTGCAGGCCGGAGGCGCGGACGCCGTCGGCCAGGAGCTTCTTGACCATGCGGTCGACACCCCGCTTGGTGTCCACGAACATGATCACCCGGCCGTCGCGGGCGGCTATGCGCGTCGCCACGGCCTTCTTGTCGGTTTCGTCCATGACGTACAGGACGTGGTGTTCCATCGTGGTGACGGCGCCGGCCGACGGGTCGACGGAGTGGCCGACCGGGTCGGTCAGGAACATCTTGACGAGCTTGTCGATGTTCTTGTCCAGCGTCGCGGAGAACAGCATGGTCTGGCCGTCGGGCCGGACCTGCTTGAGCAGCGCGGTGACCTGCGGCATGAAGCCCATGTCGGTCATCTGGTCGGCCTCGTCGAGGACCGTGATCGCGACCTCGTCGAGGATCGCGTCTCCGCGGTCGATGAGGTCCTTGAGCCGGCCGGGGGTGGCGACGAGCACCTCGGCGCCGCGCCGCAGGGCGCCGGACTGCCGGTTGATCGACATGCCGCCGACGACGGTGGCGATGCGCAGGTTGACGGCGGTGGCGTACGGCGCCAGCGCGTCGGTGACCTGCTGCGCGAGTTCACGGGTCGGCACGAGGACCAGCGCGAGCGGCGCCTTCGGCTGCGCGCGACGGCCGGCGGTGCGGGCGAGGAGCGCCAGGCCGAAGGCAAGCGTCTTGCCGGAGCCGGTGCGGCCGCGGCCGAGCAGGTCACGGCCGGCGAGGGAGTTCGGCAGGGTCGCGGCCTGGATCGGGAAGGGCTCGGTGACGCCCTGGGCGGCGAGGGTCTTCAGCAGCGCCTCGGGCATGTCCATGTCCTCGAACGCGGCGACCGGCGGCAGGGCCGGGGTCAGCGGTTCGGGCATGGTGAATTCCTGGGGCCTGGCGGCGGGGGCGGACTTCTGCCGTCCCGCACCAGCCTTCGGACGTCCCTGGGCCGCTCCTCGGCCCCGGACGGGACGGCGGCTGGGTCGTGCGGAGCTGGAGCTGGTCATGCGAGAAAGCCCTCCTGAAACCGGCAGGTAAAACAAAGGTCGAAACAGCAGACAAGCCGGGGCCCGCACCTCGCGGTGCGGACCCCGGCGTGCTGAAAGACTTAGTTGGCGGGGAGGATGTTCTCCGCCTGGGGGCCCTTCTGGCCCTGGGTCACGTCGAAGGACACGCGCTGGCCCTCCTGGAGCTCACGGAAGCCCTGGGTGGCGATGTTCGAGTAGTGGGCGAAGACGTCCGGGCCGCCACCGTCCTGCTCGATGAAGCCGAAGCCCTTTTCCGAGTTGAACCACTTCACGGTGCCAAGTGCCATTTTAAATCTCCTGAATAGGCGGCAAGGGCCCCATCCGGAGATCCCGGTAAAAAACAAAAGCGCCTGTCGGAGCAATCCCGTCAGGCGCACATAAGTTTCATGGGTACCACAACTGCAACGCCTCCAAAGCTAGCACACGACGCCCGGGGACGGTCAACACCATGGGGTGACCCGTGTCCCCGGCGCCCCGCTGGGCTCCTACAGGCGCTCGATGATGGTCACATTGGCCTGGCCGCCGCCCTCGCACATCGTCTGGAGGCCGTAGCGGCCGCCCGTGCGCTCCAGCTCGTGCAGGAGGGTCGTCATGAGCCTCACGCCCGTAGCGCCCAGCGGATGGCCCAGCGCGATGGCGCCCCCGTTGACGTTGACCCGGCCGGGGTCGGCGCCCGTCTCCTTGAGCCAGGCGAGGACGACCGGCGCGAAAGCCTCGTTGATCTCCACCAGGTCGATGTCGTCCAGTGACAGCCCCGTCTTCTTGAGCGCGTACGCCGTCGCCGGGATCGGCGCCGACAGCATCCGGATGGGGTCCTCGCCGCGCACCGACAGGTGGTGGACACGGGCCCGCGGGCGCAGGCCGTGTGCGCAGACCGCCCGCTCGGAGGCCAGCAGCATCGCGGCGGCGCCGTCGGAGACCTGGGAGGAGACGGCCGCGGTGATGGTGCCGCCCTCCACGACGGGCCTGAGGGCCGCCATCTTCTCCAACGTGGTGTCCCGGCGCGGGCCCTCGTCGGCGCCCACGTCCCCGTAGGCGACGATCTCCCGGTCGAAGCGGCCTTCGCCGGCGGCCCGCACGGCCCGCTGGTGGGAGCGGAGGGCGAACTCCTCCATGTCCCGGCGCGAGATCCCCCATTTGGCGGCGATGAGCTCGGCGCCGTGGAACTGGTCGACCGGGGCGTCCCCGTACCGGGCGCGCCAGCCCTCCGAGCCGGCGAAGGGCCCCTCGGTGAGGCCGAGCGGCTGCGCCGCCTGCCGGGAGGCGAAGGCGATCGGGATCATCGACATGTTCTGCGTCCCGCCCGCGACGACCAGGTCCTGGGTGCCGGACAGCACGCCCTGCGCCGCGAAGTGCACCGCCTGCTGCGAGGAGCCGCACTGCCGGTCGACGGTGACGCCGGGCACCTCCTCGGGCAGGCCGGCCGCGAGCCACGCCGTCCGGGCGATGTCGCCCGCCTGGGGGCCGACCGTGTCGAGGCAGCCGAAGACGACGTCCTCCACTGCCGCCGGGTCCACCCCGGACCGTTCCATCAGGGCCCGCAGGACGTGCGCGCCGAGGTCGGCGGGGTGGACGGCCGACAGGCCTCCCCCGCGCCGCCCCACGGGCGTGCGCACCGCGTCGACTATGTAGGCCTCGGGCATCGGGACTCCTCGGGGTCGGGGGCGGGTCAGGTTCGCAGGGCGATCCCGTCCA
The DNA here is from genome assembly GCF_014650775.1 of Streptomyces cirratus. GTDB lineage: Bacteria > Actinomycetota > Actinomycetes > Streptomycetales > Streptomycetaceae > Streptomyces > Streptomyces cirratus. The sequence continues at coordinate 211,978 of NZ_BMVP01000001.1, forward strand.
GCACCATCGACAGGTACTGGCGGGCGATCTCCTCGGGGCTGTGCTGTCCGCCGGGCCGGTACCAGGAGGCCGCGACCCACACCGTGTCGCGTACGAAGCGGTAGGTCAGGCGGATGTCCAGGTCGGCCCGGAAGACGCCGTCGGCCACCCCGCGCTCCAGCGTCCCCAGCCAGGCGTCCTCGAACTTGCGCTGGGAGTCGGACAGGTAGTGGAAGCGGGGCTGCGCCGAGAGGTGGCGGGACTCCTTCTGGTAGATCGCGACGGCGGCGCGGTGCCGGTCGATCTCGCGGAAGGACTCGGTGACGAGGGCCTCGATGGTCTCCCGGGGGCCGAGGCCGGCGGCGAGGACGGTGTCGTAGCCCTGCCACAGCTCGTTCAGGAAGGCGGAGAGGATCTCGTCGAGCATCGATTCCTTGGAATCGAAGTGGTAGTAGAGGCTGCCGGCGAGCATGCCGGCGGCGTCGGCGATCTTGCGGACGGTGGTGGCGTTGTAGCCCTGTGCGGCGAAGACCTCCGCTGCGGTGTCGAGGAGTTCACGGCGCCGCTCGGGCGATGCGGTCACCTGCGTTTTCTTCTTGTTCGTTGGCACGCGCCCATTGTCGGTCCGGGCGCCGGTCTCGTGCTGCGACCGGGAAGGTTCACAGCACTAGGCGTGCTGGCTGCTGACGGAGACGGTCTCGCCCGTCATGTAGGAGGAGTAGCCGCTGGCCAGGAACACGATGACGTTGGCGACCTCCCACGGCTCGGCGTAGCGGCCGAACGCCTCTCGGGCGGTGAGTTCGGCGAGCAGTTCCCCGCTGGTGACCTTCACCAGGTGCGGGTGCATGGCCAGGCTCGGGGCGACCGCGTTGACCCGTACGCCGAATTCCGCGGCCTCCAGCGCGGCGCAGCGGGTCAGGGCCATCACCCCGGCCTTGGCGGCGGCGTAGTGGGCCTGGCCGCGCTGGGCGCGCCAGCCGACGACGGAGGCGTTGTTGACGATGACGCCGCCGCTTCCGGCCGCCTTGAGGGAGCGCAGGGCGGCGCGAGTGCAGCGGAAGGTGCCGTTCAGGGTGACGTCGAGGACGCGGCCCCACTGGTCGTCGCCCATGTCGACGAGGTCGGCGGTGCCGCCGAGGCCGGCGTTGTTGACGACGATGTCGAGGCGGCCGTGGGCGTGCTCCGCGTGTGCGAACAGGGCGCGCACCTGGTCCTCGTCGGTGACGTCGCAGGGCAGGGAGGTGACCCGGTCCGCCCCGAATTCGGCGGCGAGCGCGCTCTGGGCCTCCCCCAGCCTTCGGGCGTGCGCGTCGCCGATGACGACGCGGGCGCCCTCCTCCAGGAAGCGGCGGGCGGTGGCGCCGCCGATGCCGGCGCCGGCCGCGGCGGTGATGACGGCGGCGCGGTCCTCCAGCAGCCCGTGCCCGGGGGTGTACCGGGGGGTTCGGTCGGACTCCTCGACGCTGCTCATGAGCGTACGTTAACCTACCTAACACTTGTTAGGGAAGCGAGGAGGCGGACGCCTGATGGAGCTGACGCACACGGCCGGGGTCCGGGCCTTCCGGGCCGAGGCCCGGGACTGGCTCGCCGCCCACGTGCCCGCCTCACCCCTGCCGTCGCTGGAGACGGCGGAGGGCTTCGCCGCGCACCGGGCGTGGGAGGCCCTGCTGCACCGCGGCCGCTGGGCGGTGGTGTCCTGGCCCGAGGAGTACGGCGGGCGGGGGGTGGACCTGGAGCGCTGGCTGGTGTTCGAGGAGGAGTACTGGGCCGCGGGCGCCCCCGGGCGCGTCTCGCAGAACGGCATCAGCCTGCTCGCCCCCACGCTCCTGGCCCACGGCACGGAGCGGCAGCGGGCCAGGGTGCTGCCGCCGATGGCGAGCGGCGAGGTGATCTGGGCGCAGGCCTGGTCGGAACCGGAGGCCGGCTCCGACCTGGCCTCGCTGACTTCGCGGGCCGAGCGCACGGAGGGCGGCTGGCTGCTGACCGGGCAGAAGACGTGGTCCTCCCGGGCGGCGTTCGCGGACCGGGCGTTCGGGATCTTCCGGTCGGAGGCGTCGCAGGCGGGTGCGGCGAAACCGCACCAGGGCCTGACCTACCTGATGTTCGACCTGCGGGCGCCCGGGGTGACGGTGCGGCCCATCGGCCGGCTCGACGGCAAACCGGCCTTCGCGGAGCTCTTCCTCGACCGGGTGTTCGTCCCGGACGAGGACGTGATCGGCGAGCCGGGACAGGGCTGGCGGATCGCGATGTCCACGACCGGCAACGAACGCGGGCTCACCCTGCGCTCCCCGGGCCGCTTCCTGGCGGCGGCCGGCCGGCTGGTGTCGCTGTGGGAGGCGGCCGGCGATCCCGGGGACACGGCGATGCGGGACCGGGTCGCGGACGCGGTGGTCGGGGCGCGCGCCTACGAGCTGTTCACCTGGGCCAATGCCGCCCGGTTCGCGGCGGGCGAGACCATCGGCGCCGAGTCCAGCCTGAACAAGGTGTTCTGGTCCCAGTACGACATCGCCCTCCACGAGACGGCGCTGGACCTGCTGGGCGCGGACGCGGAGCTGGTGGACGGGGCGTGGGCCGAGCCGTGGGTCTTCTCCCTGGCCGGCCCGATCTACGCCGGGACGAACGAGATCCAGCGCGACATCATCGCCGAGCGGCTGCTCGGCCTCCCGAAGGGCCGCCGCTGATGCGCTTCCTGCCGACCGACGAGCAGCGCGACTTCGCCCGTACGCTGCGCGCCCTGCTCGGCGCGGCGGACGTCCCGGCCGCGGTACGGGCCTGGGGCGCGGGCGAGCACGGGCCCGGGCGGACGGTGTGGGCCCGGGCCGCGGGTACGGGGCTGTTCGCGCTGGCCGCAGACGAGGCGTACGACGGGCTGGGGCCGCTGCCGGTGGAGACGGCGTTCGGCTTCGTGGAGTGGGGCCGGTCGGGGATGCCGGGCCCGGCGGTGGAGACTGCGGCGGTGGCGGTGCTGCTGTCCCGGCTGGGCGACGGGACGCTGGCGAAACGTTTCCTGCCGGGGCTGCTGGCCGGTGAGGTGCTCGCCACGCTGACGCTGCCGGGCGGGGGCCCGTACGCCCTGGACGCGGACGCGGCGGCCTGCCGGTTCCGGGTGTCGCGGGCGGGCGAACTGCGGCTGGCGCGGACGGCGGGGGAACGGCTTGCGTCCACGGACCCGGCGCGGCGCCTGTTCCGGCCCGCCGTCGCCGAGGAGGAGCCGCTGGCGGAAGGTCCCCGGGTGCTGGAGGCGGCGGCGGCCGCGCTGGGGTGGGCGCGCCTGCTGACGGCGGCCCAGTGCCTGGGCGTGGGTGAGGCGCTGCTGGCCCGCACGGTGGCGTACGCGAAGCAGCGCACGCAGTTCGGGACGCCGATCGGCGGCTTCCAGGCGGTCAAGCACCGGCTGGCGGACACGCTCATGGCCCTGGAGTTCGCGCGGCCGCTGCTGTGGGCGGGGGCGCTGTCGCTGGAGCGGGGCGAGGTGGCGGCGGCGAAGCTCACCGCGGGCGAGGCTGCGTACGCGGCGGCCATGACCGCGCTCCAGGTCCACGGCGCGGTCGGCTACACGGAGGAACTGGACCTGTCCCTGTGGCTGCGGAAGGCGCGCCCGCTGCGGGACGCGTGGGGCACGCCGTCGCAGTGCCGCGCCGATGTGCTGGAGGCGCGGCTGCCGCTCACAGGACGCTGACGCCGAGCGTGACCACGTACCGCTCCTCGACGACGCCGTCGGGGAACAGGGCCGCGACGCGGGGCCGTTCGGCGTCCAGGAACTCCCGGGTGCCGGCTTCGCCCAGCATCAGGAACACGGAGTGGCTGGCGTGGTTGGCGAGGTGGGAGTCCAGGGGGACGCGGCGCGACCATCGGATCTCACGGGTGGTGAACCCCAGCTCGGGCGGCAGCCCGCGGGGAGCGACACCCGGGGCGGCGTCGAGGAAGGCCGCGATCCGTGCGTCCTGCTCGGCGATCCAGGGGACGGTGAAGTCCAGGTCGTTCCACCACAGCGCGAGCGCGCCGCCGGGGCGCAGCACGCGGCGGGCCTCGGGAACGGAACGCGCGGGGTCGGTCCAGTGCCAGGCCTGGGCGTACGTGACGAGGTCGAACCCGGAGGTGGCCAGGGGCAGCCGGTCGCCGTCCCCGCGGACGAGCGGTATACGGGGGTGCGCGCGGCGGAACTCGGCGGCCATCCCGTCGCCGGGCTCGACGGCGACGACATCGGCGCCCCGCGCGCTCAACGCCCCGGAGGCGATCCCGGTCCCGGCCCCGACATCGGCCACCCGCGCCCCCTCCAGCGGCCGCCCGCCCAACTCCTCCAGGGCATCGAACAGCTCACCGGGGTACCCGGGCCGGTGGGCGGCGTACAGCGGGGCGGCGGCGTCGAAGGACCGCGCCCTGGTGCGGGGTTGCGTAGTCATCCCCCCATTCTGCGGCCTGCGCACCCGCGTCGGCGGAACTCGCGCACCACCTCGACGCGCCCGACGATGTGCCGGTTGAACTCGTCCAGTTCCTCCGCCGGGACCCACGGCTCCAGGATCGTCTCGCCGCCGGCACGCCGCACCGGGTACCGCTCCAGGAACGCCGGCCCGGTGGGCCGCCACAGGGTCGTCGTAGTGGACGTGCGGCCCGCCCCTAGTGCTGTGACCGGGAAGGTTCAACGGGTCGCGACGCCCGGCAGTAGACGGGCAGCCCCGCCCCCGCCACCGCATTCGCGCCCCCGGGCGGGGACGCCTATCGCGTGAGCCAGGCCGCGGCGGCCGTGAGGGCCGAGGAGGCCGCGGGCAGGGGCAGGCCCAGGAAGCCGTGGAAGACGCCCGGGTAGAGGTGGACGGCGCAGTCGACGCCCGCGGCCGCGAGACGGCGGGCGTGGGCGAGGCCCTCGTCGCGCAGGACGTCGCAGTCCGCGAGGACCAGCAGGGTGCGCGGGAGGCCCGAGACGTCGGCGGCCCGCAGCGGTGAGACGTGCGGGTGCTGCGGGTCGCCGCCGTACTGCTCCCAGTACCAGGCCATGTGCGCGGCGGTGTGGAAGTAGCCCTGCCCGTAGCGGTCGACGGACCCCGACCGCATCGAGGCGTCCAGCGGCGGGTACACGAGCAGTTGCCCGGCGACCAGGCCCGGCGCCCGCAGCGCGGTCACCGCCGCGAGGTTGCCGCCGCTGGAATCCCCCGCCACCGTCACCCGGCCCGGATCGCAGCCCAGTCGGCCCGCCTGCGCGCGAGCCCACAGCAGCACCGTCAGCGCGTCGTCCGGCGCCGCCGGCCAGGGGTGCTCCGGGGCCAGGCGGTAGTCGGCGGAGACGACCACCGCCCCGGAGGCCACCGCCAGCGCCCGGCACACGGGGTCGTGGGTGTCCAGGCCGCACATCACCCAGCCGCCCCCGTGGAAGTAGACGACCAGCGGCCGCCCGGCCGCGCCCGGCGCGGGGTCGTAGACCCGTACGGGAACACCCGCCGCGTCCGTGTCGTGGACGCCGGAAACGGCCGGGCCTCCGGGACGGGAACGGCCCCCGGCGGCCGTCGCCCGCAGGGCCGCGACGTCGCCCGGGCCGGGGAAACCCGTCGCCAGCGCGTCGCACAGCGCCCGCGCGGCCGGGGACAGGGGGTCTGGGCCGCCGGTCATCCGGCCGTCATCCCGCCGTCCACCGCGAACTCGGCGCCCGTCACGTACGACGAGGCGTCCGAGCAGAGGAAGCGGACGAGTTCCCCGACCTCCTGCGGCCGCCCCATCCGCCCCAGCGGCACGTGCGACCAGTCCCGCCCCGCGACGGCCCGGGCGACCATCGGGGTGTCGACGGCCCCCGGGTGCACCGAGTTGACGCGGATCCCGTCGCCGGCCAGGTCCAGCGCCGCCGACCGGGTCAGGCCGCGCAGGGCGAACTTGGTGGAGCCGTACGCCGCGTGGCCGGGTATCCCGACCAGGCCGGCGGTGGAGGAGACGTTGACGATCGAGCCGCCTGACGCGGCGCGCAGCAGCGGGGCCACCGCCTGGATGCCGAGGAACGGGCCGAGCAGGTTGACCCGTAGCAGTTCCTCGAAGTCGGCGAGGCCCTGCTGCTCGACGTGGGCGGTGCGCCACAGCGCCGCGTTGTTGACCAGCGCCGAGACCGTGCCGAAGGCGGTGACCGCCTCCCGTACGACTGCCGCCCAGCCGTCCGGGTCGGCGACGTCGTGCCGTACGAAGATCCCTTGGCCGCCGAGGGACTTCGCGACCGTCCTGCCCTCGTCCTCCCGTACGTCTGTGACGACGACCCGTGCGCCGGCTTCCGCGCACATGCGGGCCTCCGCCGCGCCCTGGCCGCGTGCGGCGCCGGTGATGACGACGACCTTCCCGTCCAACGTGCCCACGGAGCCCCCCTGTTCGTTTCTAATAGGCATACTTCTAGCAGTCATATCCCGGCAGGGGGAAGGGCCGTGACGCGTACCGGCCATAGACTGCGCTGCGTGCCAGACGAGACGAACAAGCGCGCACTGCCCGCCACCGGCTGGGCGGTGCTCGGACTGCTCTCCTTCGGCCAGGAGCTCTCCGGTTACGACGTGAAGAAGTGGGCCGACCGCTCCTTGCGCTTCTTCTACTGGAGTCCGTCTTTCAGTCAGGTCTACAGCGAGCTGAGGCGCCTGGAGGAGGCCGGCTACGCCTCCTCGCGCCGGATCGGCCAGGAGGACGGCGGCGCCCGCGACAAGCGCGTGTACCGGATCACCGAAACCGGCATGGCGGCCGTACGGGAGTGGGCGCAGCAGGCTCCCGTCGATCCGCCGGTGCTCAAGCACGGGCCGATGCTGCGGCTGTGGCTCGGCCATCTGCTGGAGCCGGCGCAGATGCGCGACGTACTGGGCCGGCACCGGGAGTTCGCGGAGGAAATGCGCCGCCGCGCGGAAGCGGACGCGGCGGCGGCCGGGGGCGAGGAGGCCTGGGCGTTCCCCACGCTCACCCTCAAGTGGGCCGAGCGGTACTACGCCGGTGAGCGCGATCTGGCCGCCGCGATGCTGGACGACATCGAGGCGCTCACCGCGGAACGCGGACCCGCGGGCGCGTGAGCCGGGGCCGGTGCGCCTGAACGGCGGCCGCCGGGGGGCCGCGCTTTGATGGGCGTATGACGACGAACAACTGGGCAGCGCTCGAGAAGGCGGACCCGGACTTCGCGGAGGCCGTCCGGGCCCGCTTCGCCCAGCGGCCCCACCACGTCCTCGCCACCCTGCGCCGGGACGGCTCCCCGCGCCTGAGCGGGCTCAATGCCGAAATCCGCGGCGGTGAGCTGTGGCTCGGGATGATGCCCGGCTCGATGAAGGCCATGGACCTCCGGCGCGACCCGCGTTTCGCCCTGCACTCCAACCCGGGTGAGGACGAGTCGATGCCCGGCGGGGACGCACGGGTCTCGGGGCGCGCGCTGGAGCTGCTGGACCCGCCGGAGCTGCACCGGTACGCGGAGGAGACGCAGACCCCGCACCCCTTCCACCTGTTCCACGCCGACCTGACGGAGGTCGTCCACGTCACGGTCGAGGGCGACGACCTGGTGATCCGCACCTGGACCCCGGGCCATCCCGTGCGCACGCTGCGCCGCGGCAACGACGACGAGCCGCCGCGCGAGGGATGACCCGCCTCTGGTGCTGTGACCGGAAAGGTTCACCGGGTCGCGACGCCCGGCAAACCTTCCCTGCCACAGCACTAGGTGAACGGGATCAGGTCCCGGCCGCGTCGCAGCGGGGGGAAGGCGGCCGGGTCGATGTCGAGCCGGCTGCGGTCGATGTTGATCGTGACGTCGCCGAAGGTGGCGTCGTGGCCGCCGCGGAACTGGTGGGCGCGGCGCCGGCCGGGCCACTGGGCGCCTCCGGCGGGCAGGCCCATGTCGGCGTCCGTCACCGAGGCGGAGAGGTTCCAGCGGGCCACCCACAGCACGTCCGGCATGTCCTGCGGGGCCTGGTGGTAGTGGGCGCTCAGCGCCGGGACCCCGGACGCGGCGTGTACGTAGGCCGCCGAGCGGTAGCCCAGCGCGTGCAGCCGTGCCGTCCAGGCGGTGAGGTAGGCGACGACGGGGGCGTCCCAGGTGTCGCGGTCCGTGTAGTGCTCCAGGTCGTTGTAGAGCACCGTGTTCGCGCCCAGGCCCAGCGAGCGGGCCGCCTCGACCGCCCCGTCGGCGGCTTCGACACCCTCGTCGCTGGCTTCGGAGGGGTCGGTGGACAGGCCGGTGCTGGAGCTGTCCCAGGGCTGCGGGCCGACCCAGATCGGCATCAGGTGCCAGCCCGCCTCGGCCTGGTGCCGGACCCAGCCGGAGGTCAGCCGGGGCTGGGCGCAGGCCCGGGCGCGGCCGCCGATGTAGATGCCGACCGCGCGGAAGGGGGAATCGGCGCGCCAGGTGTCCATGTCGCTCTGGGTCGGGGCGGTGCAGGCGTCGAAGCCGGTGCCGGTGAAGGCCGGCTGGCCGGTGAGGGGGCGCCGGACCATTGCGGGGCTGACGGTGTCGGCCGCCGGGGCGCCCGCGGTGGCGGGGGTGATCGTACGGGCCCGTGCCAGGAGTTCCCGTACGGCGTCGGGGCTGTTCCCGTACGACAGGGTGGCCATCACCCCGGGGTGGCGCAGGGCGTAGCGCACTTCGCGGCTGTCGCCGGGCGGCGCGGGCGGTACCTCGGCCCCGTCGGTGCGCAGGGTCGGGATGTCGGCGCGCTCGGGGGCGCCGTCGAGGGGTTCCAGGTGCAGGGTGTCGGCGCGGCTGCGTACGGCGCGGCCGGAGCACTCGCCCTGGCTGCCGGCGTGCCCGAGGTAGAGGGTGGGCAGGTCGAGGCGCAGGCAGGCCTCGGGGTTCCGGTCGAGGTCGACGACGCGCCAGTCCGCGGGGACGGTGAGGCGCATCCCGTGGTACTCGACGGTCCGCCCGTCGGCGGCGGCGGGCGGGGCGGGCGCGAGCAGGGCGGCACCCAGCAGAGTGGCCAACATCATTCGGGACGGCATGGGCCCCACAGTTACCAGACGCCACCGCCCTGAACCGGGGCCTTGCCGGGCCCGGTTGATCCGTCCGGCCTACACCCGGGCCGGGCCTCGCGGACCGCTGCGCCCGGTCGGTCCGAAGTCCCCTGCCGGTCCCCCGGCACGGCCCGGCCGGCCCGCGCCGCAGCCCGGCGGCGCCTCCCGGCCGTCCCCTGGCGGCGGTCACCCGCACGAGCGACCCGCGTCGGCGAGCCCGTCCGCGCCGGCGCCCCATTTTTCGCCGCCCTGGCGCGAGTTGGATGCACGGGTGGCTTGTTCGCACGCACAGGAGCCATGCATATGATCGGGTTCTTGCCGACGGGGAGGCCAAAAAATGGCAGGGGATTTCGATCAGGAGTGGGGTTCGGCCACAGGCGGCGCGGACCAGCAGGTGGGCATGCGGCTGAACCACGTGCCACCGGAACCATCGGGTCCGGGGCCGTCGTCCCCGCCCGTGTACGGGCCGTTCGCCCCGGGCAAGGGGCCCGCCGACTTCGCCTCGTCGCCGGCGGACAAGAAGGCGGCGGCGGGCACGATCGAGACCGAGTTGCAGCCGAACACGAAGAAGGCCGCGGAGCACGCGGACGAGGCCACCAACGCCGCCCACAAGGGCTTCGACGGGTGGGACACCGCAGCGGGCCTGAAAAAGGTGGCGGACACGTGGGACCAGCAGGTGAAGAACCTGATGGCCCGTCTGGACGCGGAGAAGGGCGCGCTGCGCGGGGCCTCGGGCCTCTTCACGGGCAATGACACCGGGATCCGCAACCGGTTCGCGGCGCAGTCGAAGCTGAACGGTCTCTAGGGGGCTGCCGTGCTGAAATACCACGAGGTCATGTCCACGAACCTGGGTCTGCTGTCGACGGCCGCGGGCAAGTGGGAGGCGATGGCGGGCGAGCTCGGCAAGGTCGAGACCCGCTACGGCGACTCCGTACAGAAGATCACCATGGGCAACACCTGGAACGGTGTCAGCTCCGGTACCGCACAGTCGGGTTTCGCGGGCACCCGCTACGAGTACTCGGCCGCGCAGATCCAGGCCAAGGCGATCGGGAGCCTGCTGCGGGACGCCCACGAGAAGTTCACCGACCTCAAGAAGAAGGTGGAAAGCGCCCGTGCCGATGCGATAGCCGCCGGCATGACGGTCTCCGAGGAGGGGCGCGTCGCCTTCGACTGGGGCAAGCTCACGCCCTCCGAGCGCAGCGCCTACCACCACGACCCCGACGGTGAGGCCTCCGTCCGCACGGCCGTCACCAAGTGGCAGCAGCACATCGACGACCGGGTCAAGGCCGTCTCCGAGCTCGACCAGAACGTCAAGCTGGCCCTTGAGGCCTGCGTCGTCGACAGCAACAAGGACGCCCTGGGCAAGGGCGCCGACATGTCGCTCGCCGGGTTCAACGCGGGCGCGGAGGGCGATCTGACGAAGGCCGTGAAGGCCGCGCAGGAGGCGAAGAAGGCCGAGAAGCCCGACGCCGAGAAGCCCGACGACGGCCTCAAGATCACCGGGCCCGACGCGGGCTTGAAACTCACCGGCGTCAAGAACGGCAAGGAGGGCTCGGTCAAGCTCTACGCCGACCTCTTCCACCTGAGCCAGGCGGGGGAGGCGACCAAGGGCGGGGTGCATTTCTCCGAGGTGTACGACGTCTACGGCGGCGCCAGGGGCACCGCGAACTACGGGTTCACCAACAAGGGCTTCAGCGCCAAGGCCGAGGCGTCCGCGGGAATCCGCGAACTCGTCGGCGGCAAGGCCGAGTACGGGCCCCTCAGCGGCTACGGGCGGACCGAGGTCTTCGCCGGCGCCGAGGCTTCGGCCGGTGTCGGGCTCGGCAAAGAGGGCTTCAATGGAAAGTTCCAGGCGTTCGCCGGGGGGAAGGCCAGCGTGGCCGGCGGCGGCGAGGTCGCCGGGATCGGCGCCGGCGGTACGGCGGAGGGCTGGTACGGCGCGGCGGGCGCGGAGCTGAAATGGGACTTCGGCAAGGGCGACGACGGCAAATATCACTTCGGTGGCAAGGTCGGTGCGGCCCTCGGTGTCGGCGGCGCCGTGGGCGGGGAGTTCACGGTCGACCCCGGCAAGGTGACCGATGCCTTCAGTGACGCCGCCCACGCGATCGGTGACACCGCCGGGTCGGTCAAGCACACCGTCGGCGGCTGGTTCGACTGATGTACGTTTCCCGTCCATACGGAAAGAAGGCCCCGGATGCCCACCACACTGCCCGTACCCATCGAATTCAGCCTGCCGGAGGGCTGGCGGGCGGCGCCGCCGGACGAGGTCGGCGCGCCGGAGGTGGCCTTCATCGCGCTGTACCCGCAGCCGGATGACGGGTTCACCTCCAACATCACCCTCGACGGTGGCTTCCTGCGGGACGAGACGACGATGGAGGAGCTCGCCGACGCGTCGGTGCAGCAGCTGCTCGGGGCCGCCGAATCCGTGACGGTGGCCACCCGGCACGAAATCGGCTCCGCGCAGTCGCCCGGCCTGACGCAGCGGCTGACCTTGACCGCCGTCGTCGCGGGCGTACGGCGCGACCTCGTCCAGTCCCAGGTCTACATGGCCCTCACGGACGTCACGGACCCGCACAGGCGGGCGCTGGTCCGCTCGATCCTGACGGCCACCGCCGCCCAGCACGACGACGTCCTCCCGGACTTCCAGGAGTTCCTGCGCACGGTCCGCCCCGACACCGGGACGGGGGCCTGATCATGGGGCTGATGGACAGGTTCACCGGCACCCGCCACCCGGACCGCGGCGTCGCGCCGCTGTCCGCCTCGGAGGTCCGGGAGGCGCTGCTCGCGGTCAACGGCCCGGACAAGCCGTACGTCGTGCGGAACGCGAGGCCGACGGAGAAGGCGGACCTGGTGGCGGAGTGGCGGGTCCTGGAGCCGGCCTGGCGCTCCTTCTTCCTGCAGTCCCGGCTGGACCGGACCCTCAAGACCAGGATGCGCCTGGTGCCCGGCAACCACGAGGTGCGGGCGCTCGACGAGCAGCTGGAGATCACCTGGGTCGGGGACACGCCCAAGCTGGCCACGTCAGCCGAGTACGGCCGCGGTCAGGTGACGACGGTGTCCAAGCAGTGGACGATCGAACGGGGCCCCGACGGCCGCCGCCGCATGGTCGAGGAGTTCTCCTTCGACACGCGGCAGATGAAGACCCCCCTGCAGAAGGCGGTCCTCGGCGCGGGCTGGACCTGGCGCGGAGCCCTGTTCAAGCTCTGACCCGCGGCCCCGCACGCCACAGCGCCCGCCATCCCGGTCGGGGACATGGCAGGCGCTGTGTCGAGTGCCGCACACCGTTGTACGGACCGCATGAGAGGGCCCCGGCCGCCCACCGACGGCCGGAGGCGGGGCTCCGTTACACCGTCAGCGAGCGGTCGGTCGGCTTGACCGGGTACGGGAGGGTGCTGGCGCCGGTCAGGAAGCGGTCCACGCCGCGGGCGGCCGAGCGGCCTTCCGCGATGGCCCAGACGATCAGCGACTGCCCGCGGCCCGCGTCACCGGCGACGAAGACGCCGTCCACGTTCGTCGCGTACGAGGCGTCCCGCGCGACGTTGCCCCGGGCGTCCAGTTCCAGGCCGAACTGGTCCACCAGGCCGTTGGCCTGGTCGGTGCCGGTGAAGCCCATCGCGAGGGTGACCAGCTGCGCCGGGAGGACGCGCTCGGTGCCCTCCTTCTGGACCAGCTTGCCGTCCACGAACTCCACCTCGATCAGGTGCAGCGCCTGGACGTTGCCGTCCTCGTCACCCTCGAAGTGGGTGGTGGAGACGGAGTAGATCCGCTCGCCGCCCTCCTCGTGGGCCGAGGTGACCTTGTAGAGCATGGGGAAGGTCGGCCAGGGCTGCCCGGCGGGGCGGTCCTCGGACGGCTTCGGCATGATCTCCAGCTGGGTGACCGACAGGGCGCCCTGACGGTGGGCGGTGCCCACGCAGTCCGCGCCCGTGTCGCCGCCGCCGATGACGACGACGTGCTTGCCCTCGGCGGTGATGGGGGGCGCCACGAAGTCGCCCTCCTGCACCTTGTTGGCGAGCGGCAGGTACTCCATCGCGAAGTGGATGCCCCGCAGCTCGCGCCCCGGCACCGGCAGGTCGCGGGAGACCGTGGCGCCCGCCGCGATGACGACCGCGTCGTAGCGCTTGCGCAGCTTCGCGGCGTCGATGTCGCGGCCGACCTCCACTCCCGTGCGGAACTTGGTGCCCTCCGCGCGCATCTGCTCGATGCGGCGGTTGATGTGCACCTTCTCCATCTTGAACTCGGGGATGCCGTACCGCAGCAGGCCGCCGATGCGGTCCGCGCGCTCGTACACCGCCACGGTGTGGCCGGCCCGTGTCAGCTGCTGGGCGGCGGCCAGCCCGGCCGGGCCGGAGCCGATGACGGCGACGGTCTTGCCGGAGAGGCGCTCCGGGGGCTGCGGGGTGACGTCGCCGTTGTCCCACGCCTGGTCGATGATCGAGACTTCGACGTTCTTGATGGTGACGGCCGGCTGGTTGATGCCGAGCACGCACGCCGACTCGCAGGGCGCGGGGCAGAGCCTCCCCGTGAACTCCGGGAAGTTGTTCGTGGCGTGCAGGCGCTCGGAGGCGGCCGTCCAGTCCTCGCGGTAGGCGAAGTCGTTCCACTCGGGGATCAGGTTCCCGAGCGGGCAGCCGTTGTGGCAGAACGGGATGCCGCAGTCCATGCAGCGGCCGGCCTGCTTGCTGATGATCGGCAGCAGGGAGCCGGGGACGTAGACCTCGTTCCAGTCCTTGACGCGTTCGGCGACGGGACGGGTGCAGGCGGTCTCGCGGGGGGTGGTGAGGAAGCCCTTCGGGTCAGCCATTGGTCGCCGCCTCCATCATCTTCTCAGTGGTCTCGGACTCGGAGAGTCCGGCCCGCTCAGCGGCGTCCTTGGCGGCGAGCACTGCCTTGTACGTGGTGGGGATGATCTTGCTGAAACGGTCCGCGTTCACGGTCCAGTCGGCCAGGAGCTTCGCGGCCACGGTCGAGCCGGTCTCCTCCTCGTGGCGGCGCACCACATCGTGCAGCCACTGCTTGTCGGCGTCCGAGAGGGCCTCGACGGCCTCGGTGTTGCCGGCGTTGACGTTGCGCGGGTCGAGGTCGACGACGTACGCGACGCCGCCGGACATGCCGGCCGCGAAGTTGCGGCCCGTCCCGCCGAGGACGACGGCCGTGCCGCCGGTCATGTACTCGCAGCCGTGGTCGCCCACGCCCTCCGAGACGACCAGGGCGCCGGAGTTGCGGACGCAGAAGCGTTCGCCGGTGCGGCCGCGCAGGAACATCTCGCCGCCGGTGGCTCCGTAGCCGATGGTGTTGCCGGCGATGGTCGAGTACTCGGCGAGGTGGTCGGCGCCGCGGTCGGGGCGGACCACGACCCGGCCGCCCGACAGGCCCTTGCCGACGTAGTCGTTGGCGTCGCCCTCCAGGCGCAGGGTGATGCCCTTGGGCAGGAAGGCGCCGAACGACTGGCCGGCGCTGCCGGTGAAGGTCAGGTCGATGGTGTCGTCGGGCAGGCCCGCGCCACCGAACTTCTTGGTGACCTCGTGGCCGAGCATGGTGCCGACGGTCCGGTTGATGTTCCGTATGGCGACCTGTGCCCGTACGGGCTGGGCCTCCTCGGCGGTCGGCGCGTTCAGCGCCTCCGCCGCGAGCTCGATCAGCTCGTTGTCGAGGGCCTTCTCCAACCCGTGGTCCTGCTCGATCACGGCGTGGCGGACCGCGCCCTCGGGCAGCTCGGGCACGTGGAAGAGCGGCTCCAGGTCCAGACCCTGCGCCTTCCAGTGCGTGACGGCCTTGCTGGTGTCGAGCAGCTCGGCGTGGCCGACGGCCTCCTCGATCGAGCGGAAGCCCAGCTCGGCGAGGAGCTCGCGGACCTCCTCCGCGATGAACTCGAAGAAGTTGACGACGAACTCCGGCTTGCCGGAGAAGCGGTCGCGCAGGACGGGGTTCTGCGTGGCGATGCCGACGGGGCAGGTGTCCAGGTGGCAGACGCGCATCATGACGCAGCCGGAGACGACGAGGGGGGCGGTCGCGAAACCGAATTCCTCGGCGCCCAGCAGCGCGGCGATGATCACGTCGCGGCCGGTCTTGAGCTGGCCGTCCGTCTGGACCACGATGCGGTCCCGCAGCCCGTTGAGCAGCAGGGTCTGCTGGGTCTCGGCGAGACCGAGCTCCCAGGGGCCGCCCGCGTGCTTGAGCGAGGTCAGCGGGGAGGCGCCCGTACCGCCGTCGTGGCCGGAGATGAGGACGACGTCCGCGTGGGCCTTGGAGACACCGGCTGCGACCGTACCCACGCCGACCTCGGAGACCAGCTTCACGTGGATGCGGGCGGCCGGGTTGGCGTTCTTGAGGTCGTGGATCAGCTGGGCCAGGTCCTCGATGGAGTAGATGTCGTGGTGCGGCGGCGGGGAGATCAGACCGACGCCCGGGGTGGAGTGCCGGGTCTTGGCGACCCACGGGTACACCTTGTGACCGGGCAGCTGGCCGCCCTCGCCGGGCTTGGCGCCCTGCGCCATCTTGATCTGGATGTCGTCCGCGTTGACGAGGTACTCGCTGGTGACTCCGAAGCGGCCGGAGGCGACCTGCTTGATGGAGGAGCGGCGCGCGGGGTCGTACAGGCGGTCCGGGTCCTCGCCGCCCTCACCGGTGTTGGACTTGGCGCCCAGCTGGTTCATGGCGACGGCGAGGGTCTCGTGCGCCTCCTTGGAGATGGAGCCGTACGACATCGCGCCCGTGGAGAAGCGCTTGACGATGTCGGCGACCGACTCGACCTCCTCGACGGGGATCGAGGGCCGGTCGGACTTGAAGCCGAAGAGGCCGCGCAGCGTCATCAGCCGCTCGGACTGCTCGTTCACCCGCTCCGTGTACTGCTTGAAGATGTCGTAGCGGCGGTTGCGGGTGGCGTGCTGGAGGCGGAAGACCGTGTCCGGGTCGAAGAGGTGCGGCTCGCCCTCGCGGCGCCACTGGTACTCGCCGCCGATCTCCAGCGCGCGGTGCGTGGCCGCGATGCCGGTCGCCGGGTACGCCTTGGCGTGGCGCGCGGCCACCTCCTTGGCGATGACGTCGAGGCCGGCGCCGCCGATCTTGGTGGCGGTGCCGCTGAAGTACGTACCGACGAACTCCTCGTTCAGGCCGACGGCCTCGAAGACCTGGGCTCCGCGGTAGGAGGCGACGGTGGAGATGCCCATCTTCGACATGACCTTCAAGACGCCCTTGCCGAGCGCGTAGATCAGGTTCTTGATGGCCTGCTCCGGCTCCAGGCCGGACAGGAAGGTACCGGCGCGCAGCAGGTCCTCGACGGACTCCATGGCGAGGTACGGGTTGACGGCGGCCGCGCCGTAGCCGATCAGGAGCGCGACGTGGTGGACCTCGCGGACGTCACCGGCCTCGACCAGCAGGCCCACCTGGGTGCGCTGCTTGGTGGCGATGAGGTGGTGGTGCACGGCGGAGGTGAGCAGCAGGGACGGGACCGGCGCGTGCTCGGCGTCCGAGTGGCGGTCGGAGAGGACGATGAGGTGGGCGCCGCCGGCGATGGCCGCGTCGACCTCGCCGCGGATCTCCTCCAGGCGGGCGGCCAGCGCCTCGCCGCCGCCGGAGACCCGGTAGAGGCCCGAGAGGGTGGCGGCCTTCATGCCGGGCATGTCGCCGTCGGCGTTGACGTGGATGAGCTTGGCCAGCTCGTCGTTGTCGATCACCGGGAAGGGCAGGGTCACGCTGCGGCAGGACGCGGCGGTCGGCTCCAGCAGGTTGCCCTGCGGGCCCAGCGAGGACAGCAGCGAGGTGACGAGCTCCTCGCGGATGGCGTCCAGCGGCGGGTTGGTGACCTGCGCGAAGAGCTGCGTGAAGTAGTCGAAGAGCAGCCGGGGCCGCTCGGACAGGGCCGCGATCGGGGAGTCCGTACCCATGGAGCCGAGCGGCTCGCCGCCGGTGCGGGCCATCGGCGCGAGGATGACGCGCAGCTCTTCCTCGGTGTAGCCGAAGGTCTGCTGGCGGCGGGTGACCGAGGCGTGGGTGTGCACGATGTGCTCGCGCTCGGGCAGGTCCGTCAGCTCGATCTCGCCGGTCTCCAGCCATTCCGCGTACGGGGCGGCGGCGGCCAGCTCGGCCTTGATCTCGTCGTCCTCGACGATGCGGTGCTGGGCGGTGTCGACGAGGAACATCTTGCCGGGCTGGAGGCGGCCCTTGCGGACGACCTTCGACGGGTCGATGTCGAGGACGCCGACCTCGGAGGACAGTACGACCAGGCCCTCGTCGGTGACCCAGTAACGGCCGGGACGCAGACCGTTGCGGTCGAGGACGGCGCCTACCTGGGTGCCGTCGGTGAAGGTGACGCAGGCCGGGCCGTCCCAGGGCTCCATCATCGTGGAGTGGTACTGGTAGAAGGCGCGCAGGGCCGGGTCCATGGAGGTGTGGTTCTCCCACGCCTCCGGGATCATCATCAGCACGCTGTGCGGCAGGGAACGGCCGCCGAGGTGGAGCAGTTCCAGGACCTCGTCGAAGGACGCCGAGTCGGAGGCGTCGGGCGTACAGATCGGGAAGATCCGGTCCAGCGCCCCGTCGCCGAAGACGTCGGAGGCGAGCTGGGACTCGCGGGCCTTCATCCAGTTCCGGTTGCCCTTGACCGTGTTGATCTCGCCG
Source organism: Streptomyces cirratus (assembly GCF_014650775.1). Taxonomy (GTDB): domain Bacteria; phylum Actinomycetota; class Actinomycetes; order Streptomycetales; family Streptomycetaceae; genus Streptomyces; species Streptomyces cirratus. Next base: position 229,516 of record NZ_BMVP01000001.1, read on the forward strand.
TTGTGCGCGACGAAGCGGTACGGGTGGGCGAGCGGCCAGGACGGGAAGGTGTTCGTCGAGAACCGGGAGTGGACCAGGGCCAGCGCCGACGCGAAGCGGCGGTCGGAGAGGTCCGGGAAGAAGGGCTCCAGCTGGCCCGTGGTCAGCATGCCCTTGTAGACGATGGTGCGGGCGGAGAGCGAGGGGAAGTAGACCCCGGCCTCGCGCTCGGCGCGCTTGCGCAGCACGAAGGCCTTGCGGTCGAGCTCGATGCCCGTGCTCCCGTTGCTCACGAAGAGCTGCGAGAAGGCCGGCATGGTGGCGCGGGCGCCGTTGCCGAGCAGGTCCGGGGTGACCGGGACCTCGCGCCAGCCGAGGACCGTCAGGTTCTCCTGCGCCGCGATCGCCTCGATCTGCTCCACGGCGACGGCCTGTGCGGGGCCGTCGGCGGGGAGGAAGGCGATGCCGACGGCGTAGGCGCCGGGCTCGGGGAGGGGGAAACCGGCCACCTCGCGCAGGAACGCGTCGGGGACCTGGGAGAGGATTCCGGCGCCGTCGCCCGAATCCGGCTCGGATCCGGTGGCGCCGCGGTGTTCGAGGTTCCGCAGTACGGTCAGCGCCTGCTCGACCAGCGTGTGGCCGGCCTCGCCGCTGAGGTTGGCCACAAAGCCGACGCCGCAGGCGTCGTGCTCGTTGCGCGGGTCGTACATGCCCTGGGGGGCGGGGCGACCGTCCATCGGCGACCAGGCAGTGGTGCTGGGGCCGGTCGCGGAGTGCGTGGATGCGGAACGCATCGGCTCTCCCGTCGTCGTCGTGGCAAAGGTGCGTGCCGAGGGACGACGTTGGCCCTCTGCGAAATTTCGTGCAGGTTACATGATGACTGCGATCCCGCGTGGCGGATATCTCGTTCCAGCATGCGGACACTGCGCGAGGCGTAACGCAGGCATAAGGGGAGGTCCCGGAGCCGGGAGGCGTGCGCGGGGGTTACTGGGGGGCGTTACTGGGGGCTTCATTGCCCGGAAGCTCCCCGCGGCCGCAGCCATGGAGAGCCCTGGTGTGATGCCCCGCGGTGATGTGCTCGAAACCGCGGGGTAATCATTAATTTATGCGGCGCTCTGCATAGTGTCTCACTCCTGCGCCGCTCAGCCTACGGCTCCGCCGATCCAGGTGCCCAGGACGTAGGTCACACCGGCGGCCGCGCCACCCAGGGCCAGCTGGCGGACACCGCTGTACCACCAGGAGCGCGCGGTCACCCGGGCGACGACCGCCCCGCAGGCGAAGAGACCGACCAGGGCAAGCAGCACGGCCGGCCACAGGGCGGTCGCTCCGAGCAGGTAGGGCAGTACGGGCAGCAGCGCGCCCAGCGCGAACGAGCCGAAGGACGAGACGGCGGCGACCAGGGGCGACGGCAGGTCGTCGGGGTCGATGCCCAGTTCCTCGCGGGCGTGTATCTCCAGCGCCTGCTCCGGGTCCCGGGAGAGCTGCATCGCGACCTCGCGGGCGAGGGCGGGCTCGACGCCCCGCGATACGTACAGCTCGGCCAGCTCCTCCATCTCGTCGACGGGGTGCTTGCGCAACTGCTGGCGCTCGACATCGAGTTCCGCGAGGACGAGTTCACGCTGCGAGGCGACCGAGGTGTACTCTCCGGCGGCCATCGAGAAGGCGCCGGCCGCCAGCCCGGCCAGTCCGGTGATGACGATGGTCTGCGGGGCGACCGCACCGCCCGCCACGCCGGTCATCAGGGCGATGTTGGAGACGAGCCCGTCCATCGCACCGAAAACGGCCGGCCGCAGCCATCCGCCGTTGACGTCACGGTGGGTGTGGTTGTCGCGGTGGGCGGTGTGCAGCGGTGCTTCGGTGTCGATGATGGACATGCGCCGGATCTCCCCTTTTTTCGAGCGTTCGCGTGTGAGCGGGTACGCGAACGCGACGCGCAGACGGCCGTTCGCCGCGCGGACGGCCTCTCCCCCTGAACACCTCGAAACTACGCACGATTTCCTTCGTCCGCCAGCAAGGAAGGCCGTACTTACCTGGGGTTTCGCGGGTCGGCGACCGGGTGACGGCGGCCTTCGAGGGGTGTTTCGCGGCGTGCGACAAACGTCATCCCGTGGCACAAATCCCCCAAGGGCTCATGATGAGTCCCATCAAGTGGAGAGGCGCGCGATGGAGCTGATTGCATGCGATCCGCAGATCCTCCTCGAACGGGCCAGGGGCGCGCTTCTGGGACTGGCGGTGGGTGACGCGCTGGGCGCCCCCGCGGAGAACATGAAGCCGTCGCAGATCCGGGCGAAGTGGGGGCGGATCGAGGGCTTCGTCTCCGATGATCCGGCGGGCACCGACGACACCGAGTACGCGATCTTCTCCGGGCTGCTGCTGGCCCGTCACGGGTCGGCGCTCGCGGTCACGCACGTGGAACGGGCCTGGCACCACTGGATCGCCGACCTGGACGTCGGACCGTTCCGGGGCGCGGGCTTCTCGGAACGCGGCACGCTGGAGAACCTACGCCGGGGCCTGGCGGCGCCCATCTCCGCGCAGCACCGGCACGCCTGGTCGGACGGGCTCGCCATGCGGGCCGCGCCGTTCGGGGTCTTCGCGGCGGGGCGGCCGGCGGAGGCGGCGCGGCTGGTGGCGATCGACGGCTCGGTCAGCCACGACGGGGAGGGCATCTACGGCGGCCAGGCGGTGGCGGCCGGCGTCGCGGCGGCGATGGCGGGCGGCTCCCCGGCGTCGGTGGTCTCGGCGGCCCTGTCCGTGATCCCCTCCGACTCCTGGACGGCTCGGTCGCTGCGCAGGGCCGTGACGGCGGCCCCGCGCGGCGAGCGGGCGGTGCGCTCGGCCGTGGTGATCGGCGGCTACCCGTGGACGGACCTGGCTCCGGAGGCGGTGGGTCTGGCCTTCGGGGCGTTCGCGGCGGCGCGGGGGGACTTCGCCGAGTCGGTCCTCACGGCGGTGAACATGGGGCGCGACGCGGACACCACCGCGGCGGTGGCGGGGGCGCTGGCCGGGGCGCTGTCGGGGGCCGCGGCGATCCCGGTGGCGTGGTCGTCGGTGATCGGCCCGGTCCGGGGCAGCTGCCTCCCCTCGATGCGGGGCTACCACGTCCTGGACATCGCGGACCTCCTCACCCCCGAATCCGAGCCCCCTCGATGACCCCACCCCCGTACGGCCCCACCCCGAAGCCGGCCGCACCGGAACCCCAGCCGCCCCTGCCCCAGCCGGCGGACCACGCCCCGGAGCCCGCCCCACCCCTGCCGCCGGACCGGCCGCCGGGCCGCGGCCCGGAGCCGTTGGACGAGCGGGGCATCCGGGCGGGCACACCCGAGGAGTGGCCGGACCCCGCCCGGGCCTCGTCGGGCGACCGGCCCGGAACCCCCGACCCCGGGCCGGGGGCGTCCGGCGGCGGCTGGGTGCGGCAGAGCGGGCCGGCCTTCGGCCTGGGCGCCGAGCCACACCCCGCAAGGCCCGCCTCGGGTGCGGACCGCCCCGCCGACCCCGCGCGCGCGGAGACGCGTACCGCCACCCCGACGGCGCCCCGACCCGAGACCGGTACGGGCACCCGGACGGCCGCCCCTCCGCCCGCCACCCGAACCACCCCCGGGGCGGTGACCCACACCGGCCACGCCGGGACCCCGACCGACGCGGCGGCCCACACGGGAACCCGCACCGGGACGCAGGCCCCCACCACCACCGGCAGGGAGTCACGCACCGACGCGCAGCACCCGACCACCACCGGTGCGGGAACCCGTACGGCGCCGGTGGCGGGCGGCGGAAGCGGCGCCGCAGGCATCCGCAGCGGTGCGGAGCACCAGGCCGCCGCCGGGCCGTCGGGCCGGGCGGCCCCCGGTGGGGTGCGGCGGATCGAGGGGCTGTTGCTCGGGCTCGCCGCAGGCGATGCGGCCGGCTGGCCCGCCGCCCGGCACCGGGCCAGCCGGATGCCCGAGTGGACCCGCCGCCTCACCCGCGAGCTCGACACCTTCGCCGAGCAGAACGCCACCACCACCCTCCCCGTCCCCATCGCCCTCAACCAGCCCCCCGAACCCCTGCGCCTCGGCCCCTCCGACGACGCCGAATGGGCCGCCTTCGCCGCCGAGTCGGTGCTCACCGCCGCCGGCGTCCTGCTCAGCGACCTCTCCCGTTCCCGCCGGATGCGGGCCGCCATCGACCTCGCCTGGAACGCCCTGGCCAGCGAGGTGGCGGCCGCCGCCGAGCGGGCCCCGGAAGTCGAGTCGGCCGTACTCCCCCTCCGCGCCCGCATCTCCGTCCGCGCCGGCCTCGGCAACCTCGCCGCCGGCCTGCGCCCGCCCGCCACCGGCCACGACAACCCGCACTACTTCGACGACGCCGCCTGCGTCCGCGCCTGCGTCCTGGCCGTCGTCCACCCCGGGGACCCCCGCGCTGCGGCGGACCTCGCCGAGTTCGACGCCCGCTACACCCAGGACGGCGACGGGGTCCACGGCGCCCGCGCCATGGCCGCCGCCATCGCCACCGCCCTGGCCGGCGCGGACACCGACGCCGCCGTCGACGCCGCCCTGGAGCAGCTCCCCGAAGCCACCGAGATCGGCCGCAACGCCCGCCACGCCGTCAAGCTCGCCCGTACCGACGACGGCGGCGGCGCCTTCGCCCTCGTCCCGCTCCTGGAGCACCAGATCGTCGACCACGTCTACAGCTACGGGATCGCCGCCGCCGAAACCGTCCCCGTGGCGCTCGCCCTGGTCACGGCCGCCCGTGGCGACGTCGCCCGCGCCGTACCGGCCGCCGCCTGCCTCTCGCGCGTCGCGGACTCCGCCCCCGCCCTGGCCGGGGCCCTCACCGGGGCGCTCGGCGGCGCCGAATGCCTGCCCGTCGCCTGGCGCGAGGCCTGCCGCACCCTCTCCGGCTGCGCCCTCCCCCGCCTCGCCGGCACCGACCTGGTCGAGCTCGCCGCGCTGCTCGCCCGTACGGAACTCACCTCGCCCAAAACCCCCGCACCGCTCGCCCTCCAAGAGAGGATCCGGACATGACGCCCAACCCCCTCACCCTCGACGACCGGGCGGCCGGCTGCCTGGTCGGCGCGGCCGTCGGCGACGCCCTCGGCGGCCCGGTGGAGGGCTGGTCCCCGGACCAGATCGTCGAGCGGCACGGCGGCCGCGTGCACGGCATCGTCGGCCCCTGGTACGAGGACTGGCGCACCGCCCGGCCCATCGCGCCCTACCACAAGGGCGACGGGCACGTCACCGACGACACCCTGATGACCCATGCGCTGGTACGGGTCTACGAGGCCGTACGCGACCACCTCGACGCGTACGCGATCGCCGAGCACCTGGTCCCGGACCTGATGACGAACCCCCGCTGGATCCCGGAACTCGAAGCCGAAGCCCTGCCCCTCCAGCGGGTCTTCCTCGCGGAGAAGTGGATCGTGACCCGGCTGCACTACGCGCACGCGGACCCGCGCGAGGCCGGCAACGGCAACATCGTCAACTGCGGGGCGGCGATGTACATGGCGCCGGTCGGCATCGTCAACGCGGGCAACCCGGCAGGGGCGTACGCGGAGGCGCTGGACGTGGCGGGGGCCCACCAGTCCTCGTACGGGAGGGAGGCGGCGGGCGTGTTCGCGGCGGCGGTGGCTGCGGCGTGCGTGCCGGGGGCGACGGCGGACTCGGTGGTGGACACGGCCGTGTCCGTGGCGAAGGACGGCACCCGGGCGGCCATCGAGGCCGTCCGGGACGTCGCGCGGGGCTGCCGGGACTTCGAGTCGGCGCTGGGCCCGCTACGGGAGGCGGTCGCGCCGTACGACTCGGTGGGACCGGACTACCGCACGCCGTCGCTGGGCGCCCGGCGGCCGTCACGGCTGCACTCGATCGAGGAACTGCCGATCGCCCTCGGCATGCTGCTGATCGCGGACGGGGCGTACGAGGGGTCGGTGCTCGGGGCGGTGAACTACGGGCGGGACTGCGACTCGACCGCCACGATGGCGGGGGCGCTGTCGGGAGCGCTGAACGGTCTCGCGGCCGTACCGGAGGCGTGGGCGAAGCAGGTCGCGGAGGCCAGCCGGCTCGACCTGCACGCCCCGGCGGCGGCGCTGACGGCGGTGGCCCGCGAGGTCTTCACCCGCGACCGGTCGCGCCGCCGCGCCCACGAAGCGGCCTTCACCGAGATCGCGACCTCCCCATGACCGGCCCCGCCCCGACACCACCCGACGGAAGCAACGGCAACGGGCCTGCCCTGGCGGCACCCCCACGAGCCGACGCCCACGGGCCCGCCGCAACGCCGTCCGGCGCCGCCGACCGGGCCCAAGCCGACCCGGCGGCGCCCCCACCGGGCCGCAACCAGCGACCCCCTGACGCGGAGCCGCACACAGCCGACCAGACGCCGGCCGCTCCACCGAGCCCGACGGCACCTGCACACAGCGCCGCCACGACGGGGACCGTACGGCTGACGTGGGTTCAGCCCGAGGACCTGGTCGGGCACGAGCTGCGGCAGGCGGCGCAGGACGGGCGGGACGCGGAGCCGCTGTCGCGGGCCTGGCTCGCGGCGGGCGGGCACCCGGCCCCAGAGCGGGCCGGCGCCTCCTCGGCCCCCGCCGACCCCGGGCTGCGCGCCCTGGCGGCCCGCCTCCTGGGCGAACTCGCGGCGCTCCCCTCCCCCGCGGCCCCCGACGAACCGGAGTCTTGGCAGGCCATCACCGCCACCTGGCCCCATGCCCCGGCATCCGAGGGCCCGGGCTGCCACCCCGGCCCCGCTCCCCAGGCGTACCGGCGGCCCGCCCCGTCGCCGGAGACCGAACCGCCGGCGGAGCCGGACGCTCACATCGGCAACCCCCCGCACCCACAGCCGGGACGGCAGCAGGCGCACCCCGGACAACGCCTCCGCTCCCGGCCGGGAGCCCAGCTCGCCCCCAAGCCGGAGGCCACCCCGGCACGAGAAGCCGCAGCGCACCCCGGGGCGTGGCCCGAGCCGCACCCCCGCCCCGGCCCCGGCCCCGGCCCCGAAGGCGGGCTCGTGCGGCGGCTGGAGGCCGCGTGGGTGGGGCGGGCCGTCGGGTGCGTGCTCGGCAAGCCCGTCGAGAAGCTCCCGCTGGCCGGCATCCGACGCCTCGCCCGCGCCGCAGGCAACTGGCCCCTGGACGACTGGTTCACCGCCCGCGGCGTCCCCGCCGGGCTACTGGCCGCGTACCCCTGGAACCGCCGTTCCGCCCCCACCTCCCTCGCCGAGAACATCGACGGCACCCCCGAGGACGACGACCTCAACTACCCCCTCCTCGGCCTGCTCCTCCTCCAACGCCACGGCAAGCGCTTCACCACCGCCGACGTCGGCCGCCTCTGGCTCGACGAGCTCCCGGCCGGCCGCACCTTCACCGCCGAGCGCATCGCGTACCGCAACCTCCTCCTCGGTCTGGAACCCCCCGCCACCGCCACCCACGACAACCCCTTCCGCGAATGGATCGGCGCCCTCATCCGAGCCGACGTCCACGGCTGGACCAACCCCGGGGATCCGGCCGCCGCCGCGGCCCAGGCCTACCGGGACGCCGTCCTCACCCACACCGCGAACGGCGTCTACGCGGCCCTGTTCATCGCCGCCGCCATCGCCGAGGCCGCCACCGGCCGGGCCGACGTCCACACCGCGCTCCGCGCCGGACTCGCCGTCGTCCCACCCCGCTCACGGCTCGCCGGAGCCGTCCGCCACGCCATCGACACCGCAGCCGGGCACACCGACTTCGACCGCGTCGTGGACGTACTCCACGCCCGCCACGGCGGCCACTACCACTGGGTCCACGCCATCCCCAACACCGCCCTCATCGCCGCCGCCCTCACCCACGCCGACGGCGACTTCACCCACTCCGTCTGCCGCGCCGTCTCCGGCGGCTGGGACACGGACTCCAACGGCGCCACCGCCGGCTCCCTCGCCGCCCTCGTCGCGGGCGAGGTACCGCAGCGCTGGGCCGCGCCCCTCAAGAACCGCCTCGCCACGACCGTCGCCGGTTTCGACGGCATCGGCTTCGACACCCTCGCCCACCTCACCGCACAGGAGGCAGCCCGCTCATGACGGCCATCGCCGTGCTCGGCAGTACGAACATGGACCTCGTCGCCTACGTCCCGAAGGCCCCCCGGCTCGGCGAGACCGTCACCGGCACCGCCTTCCGTGCGGTCCCGGGCGGCAAGGGCGCCAACCAGGCGGTGGCCGCGGCCCGTTGCGGCGGCGAGGTGGTGATGATCGGGGCGGTGGGGGCCGACGGGTTCGGCGTACGGCTGCGGTCCGCGCTCGCCGAGGCCGGGGTCGAGACGGCGGCCCTGCGCACCGTCGAGGGCGCCAGCGGCACCGCCCACATCACCGTCGACGGCGAGGGCGCGAACAGCATCATCGTCATCCCGGGTGCCAACGGGCTGGTCACCGGTCTGGAAGCGGGCGACGACTCGCGGATCGGCGCCGCCGACTACCTGCTCCTCCAGCTCGAACTGCCCCTGGAGGCCGTCCTCGCGGGGGCCCGTGCCGCCCGGGCCCACGGCGTACGGACCGTCCTGACCCCGGCCCCGGTCCAGCCGCTGCCGCCCGAACTCCTCGACCTCACCGACCTGTTGGTGCCGAACGAGCACGAGGCCGCCGCCCTCACCGGGCTCACCGACCCGCACGCGGCGGCCCGGGCCCTGCTCCAGGACGTGCCCGAGGTCGTGGTCACCCTCGGGGCGGCCGGGGTCCTCTACGCGGCCCGGGACCGCCGGCCGCTGACCGTGCCCGCGCCGCGCGTGCGGGCGGTGGACACCACCGCCGCCGGGGACACCTTCGTCGGGGCCCTCACCGTGGCCCTGGGCGAGGGCCGCCCGGTGCCCGAGGCCCTGCGCTGGGCGTCCGCGGCCGCCGCGCTGTCCGTACAGCGGTCGGGCGCCCAGGACTCGATGCCGACGCGCGCCGAGACCGAAGCGTTTGCCCTGGCCGGGCGGAGTGCGGGAACCGGGCAGCCCCCCGGCCCCCACCCCGAGCCCACCCCGGGAGCCCCCGCATGACCGCCGACCCGCAGGGCCCCGCCGCAGCGACGCCCGCCTCGGCAACCCCCGACCCGCAGGGCCCCGCCCCGGCAACCCCCGCCCCGGCAGCCCCTGGTCCGCGGGGCCCCGGCGCGGTCGGCCCCCTCGCCGGGCTGCGGGTGCTCGACCTGGCCACCCTCTTCGCCGGGCCCCTCGCCGCCACCCTGCTCGGTGACTTCGGTGCCGAGGTCGTCAAGGTCGAGCACCCCGTGCGCCCCGACCCCTCCCGCGGCCACGGCCCCGCCAAGGACGGCGTCGGGCTCTGGTGGAAACTGCTGGGGCGGAACAAGCGGACGATGACCCTCGACCTGTCGGGCCCAGGCGGCCGCGACACCCTGCTGCGGCTGGCCGCCACCGCCGACGTGGTCATCGAGAACTTCCGCCCCGGCACCCTGGAGAAGTGGGGCCTCGGCTGGCCGGAGCTGTCCGCGGCCAACCCGCGCCTGGTCCTGGCCCGCGTGACGGCGTTCGGCCAGCACGGCCCGTACGCCCGCCGCCCCGGCTTCGGCACCCTCGCGGAGGCCATGAGCGGCTTCGCCGCGATCACCGGCGAGCCGGAGGGGCCCCCGGCGCTGCCACCGTTCGGGCTCGCGGACTCGATCGCCGCGCTGACCACCGCCTACGCCGTGATGGCGGCTCTCGCGGGCCGCGACCGCACCGGGCAGGGGCAGGTGGTGGACCTGGCCATCATCGAACCGATCCTCACCGTCCTCGGCCCGCACCCGCTCTGGTACGACCAGCTCGGCTACGTCCAGCCCCGCACCGGCAACCGCTCCTCCAACAACGCGCCCCGCAACACCTACCGCAGCGCGGACGGCCGCTGGCTGGCGGTGTCCACCTCGGCGCAGTCCGTCGCGGAACGCGTCCTGCGCCTGGTCGGCCGGCCCGAGCTGATCGCGGAGCCCTGGTTCGCGACCGCCTCCGGCCGGGCCGCCCACGCACCGCTGCTCGACGAGGCGGTCGGCGGGTGGATCGCCCGGCACAAGGCCGACGAGGTGATCGCCGCCTTCGAGGAAGCCGAAGCGGCGGTCGCCCCGGTCTACGACGTACGGGACGTGATGGCCGATCCGCAGTACGCGGCGCTCGGCACCCTCACCGAGGTCGAGGACCCGGAGCTGGGACCGATCCGCATGCAGAACGTCCTCTTCCGGCTTTCCCGCACGCCCGGCGCGATCCGCTGGGCGGGCCGCCCGCACGGCGCCGACACCGACGCCGTCCTCACCGAACTCGGCCTGACCGGGGCCGAGATCACCGCTCTCCGCAAGGAAGGGGCCCTATGATCCTTAGCTGGCTGTACGCACCCGGTGACCGGCCCGAAGTGGTCTGGAAGGCCCTGCACTCGGGGGCCGACGCCGTCATCGTGGACCTGGAGGACGCGGTTTCGCTCTCCCGCAAGGAGTACGCCCGCGCCGCGACCGCCGAACTCCTCACCGAACGGCCGCCGGTACCCGTCCACGTCCGGGTCAACGCCCTGGACTCCCCCTGGGCGGGCGCCGACCTCACCGCGCTGACCGGGCTGCCGGGCCTGGCCGGCCTGCGCCTGCCCAAGGTCTGCGCGCCCGAGCAGGTCGCGGCGGTCGCCGGCCGCACCGGCGGGGTGGCCCTGTACGCCCTGCTGGAGTCCGCGCTGGGCGTGGAGCGGGCCTACGAGATCGCCCGCGCCCACCCCGCCCTGCGCGGGCTGGCCCTGGGTGAGGCCGACCTCCGGGCCGACCTGGGCATCAGCTCCGAGGCGGGGCTGGACTGGCCGCGCTCACGGGTGGTGGTCGCGGCCCGGGCCGCCGGGCTGGCCCCGCCCGCGCAGTCGGTGTTCCCCGACATCCGGGACCTGGAGGCGCTGGCCGTCTCCTGCGCCCGCGGGCGTGCGCTGGGTTTCCTGGGCCGGGCGGCGATCCACCCCCGCCAGCTCCCCGTGATCGAACGGGCCTACCTGCCCGGCCCGGAAGAGGTCGCCGCCGCCGAGCAGATCATGGCCGCGGCCCGGCTCACCCCCGGCGCGGTGGCCCTCCCCGACGGCCGTTTCGTCGACCCGGCGGCACTGGCGGGCGCGGAACGCGTGGTCGCCCTCTCCCGCCGCGACTCCCGGGTCCCCTCCTGACCCGGCCACCCCCGGTCCGCACCCGAAGCCGGGAAGGCAAGGGGGGCGCCGCGCGGTTCGCGCGGCGCCCCCCTTGCCTTCCGGCAGACCCGGATCAGAGCTTCTTGGCCCCGGGAGCAGTCTCGGAAGCAGCGCCGGAGGCCGTCTCCGGAGCAGCGCCGGAGGCCGCCTCGGCTGCCGTCCCGGAGGCCGCTTCGGATGCCGACCCGGCGTCCTGCCGCTCCTGCGGCTCCTGCGCCGCGGACGCGTCCGGCGTCCCGTCCCCGGCCTTGCCGTCGGCCGTCGCGGTGTCACCCCCGGCTGCGGACTCGCCGGCCACGGCGTCCCCGCCCGCCGCCGGACCCCGGTCCGGTTCCACGACCTCTTCGCGCCCCGGCCGCAGCTTCTGCGACAGGACGAGGTAGACCACCGCGAGCACGAAGACGACGATCGCCGTCCAGACGTTCAGCCGCAGGCCGAGGATGTGGTGCGCCTCGTCGACGCGCATGTACTCGATCCAGCCGCGCCCCAGACAGTACGCGGCCACGTACAACGCGAAGGCCCGCCCGTGCCCGAGCTTGAAGCGGCGGTCGGCCCAGATCACCAGCAGGGCGACGCCGATGCACCACAGGGACTCGTAGAGGAACGTGGGGTGGTAGGTCCCCGCGACCCGGTTCGGGCCCTCGCTGATCTTGAGGGCCCACGGCAGGTCGGTGGGCCGCCCGTACAGCTCCTGGTTGAACCAGTTGCCCCAGCGACCGCAGGCCTGCGCCAGCGCGATTCCGGGAGCCAGGGCGTCCGCCCAGGCCGGCAGCGGGATCCCGCGCAGCCGGCAGCCGATCCAGGCGCCCACCGCGCCCAGCGCGATCGCACCCCAGATGCCGAGGCCGCCCTCCCAGATCTTGAAGGCGTCGACCCAGTTGCGGCCCTCGCCGAAGTAGAGCTGGTAGTCGGTGATCACGTGGTAGAGGCGGCCGCCGATCAGGCCGAACGGCACCGCCCACACGGCGATGTCCGCGACCGTGCCCGGCTTACCGCCGCGTGCGATCCAGCGCTTGTTGCCGAGCCAGACGGCGACGAAGACGCCGATGATGATGCAGAACGCGTAGCCGCGAAGCGGGATCGGTCCGAGATGGAGCACACCGGTCGACGGGCTGGGGATATAGGCAAGTGTCATGGCAGGAACGACGCTACCTTGCCGGGCGGTACCCACCGCAACCCGCCCGGCAACCTGCTGTGAAATCGATACGGTCGCTCAGTCCTCCGCGGCTCCCGCCTTGGCGGGGCCCCCGCCGCCGGCCCTGCTCCCGGAAACCGGCGCGGAGGACGACGAGGAGGACGACGAGGACAAGGACGACGACGAGGACTTCCCCGAGGGCGAGGCCGACGGTGAAGGCGACGCCGACGGCGATCCCGTGCCCTTCGGGTTCGCAGCCGCGCCCCCGTTGCCCTTGGCGGCGGCCTCCACCGCCTCCTTGAGCTTCTGCGGGGTCAGCGGGTGGGCCTGGTCGGCGAAGATGTCCTTGCCGTTCAGCAGCACGCTCGGCGTCCCGCGGAACTTCCCTGCGCGGAACGCCTCGTGCGACTTCGCGACCCAGCTGTTGTGCGTACCGCTGTCCACGCACGAGCGGAACGCCGGGGTGTCCAGCCCCTCCACCTTGCCCGCCAGCTCCAGCAGCCTCGGGTTCTTGCCGTAGGCGTCGTCGGCTTCCTGCGGCTGGTTCTGGAAGAGGACGTCGTGGTACGCGGGGAACTTGCCGGCGTCTTGCGCGCAGGCGGCCGCGTTCGCCGCCTTGAGGGAGCCGGTACCGGTCATGTTCCCGTCGATCAGGGTGACCAGGTGGTAGTCGACCTTGAGCAGTCCTCGGGCCTCCAGGTCATGGACCGTGGCCCGGTAGTTGTCCTCGAACGCCTTGCAGGCCGGGCAGCGGAAGTCCTCCCACACGGTGAGGGTGGACTTGGCCTCGGGCTTGCCCGTCTGGATGGCGAGCGCGTCCTTGCCCGTGGCCCCGGAGGGGGCGGCCACCGGCCCCGCCTTGGCGGACTTGTCGCCCTTGCCGGTGTTGGCCGCGATCAGGCCGACGACCGCGGCCAGGCCGAGTACGCCGACCACCGCCGCGGACACGATGAGGGTCCGGCGGCGCTTGTCCTTCTTCTTCTGCCGCTCGCGCTCCGCGAGGAGTCGCTCTCGGGCAGATCGTTTCGTCGCATCGCGGTTCGCACCGTCGTTCTTCTCGCTCACGTTCGGCCAAACGAAGCGGGGAGGCACTCGCGTGCCTCCCCGCTCCCACTTCCACTCGATCGGGCTAATGGGGGCATCTCCCGGCGGCAGCTGGGGGAAACCGTCGTCCCGGCCCGTCCGGCGTCAGGACCTGCGTACGCCTTCCGCGAGCTCGCCCGCCAGCGCCCGCACGCCTTCGAGCCCGCTCTCCAGGTCCGGGGCGTCCAGCAGCAGCTTCACGAAGGCCGAGCCGACGATCACACCGTCCGCGAAGCCGGCCACCTGCTCGGCCTGAGCGGCGTTGGAGACGCCGAGGCCCACGCACACGGGCAGGTCGGTCGTGGCCCGGGTGCGGCGCACCAGGTCCTGGGCCTGGTCGCCGACCGACTCGCGGGTGCCGGTGACGCCCATCAGGGAGGCGGCGTAGACGAAGCCCGAGCCGGCCGCGGTGATGGTGGCCAGGCGCGCGTCCTGGCTGCTCGGCGCGACGACGAACACGGTCGCCAGCCCGTGCTTCGCCGCGTGCTCGCGCCACAGCGCGGACTCCTGGACCGGGAGGTCGGGCAGGATGCAGCCCGCTCCGCCGGCCGCCGCCAGTTCGGCGGTGAACCGTTCGACGCCGTAGCGGTCGATGGGGTTCCAGTAGGTCATCACCAGGATCGGGACGCCGGTGGCCTCGTGCGCCTCGCGGACGGTGCGCATGACGTCGGCGATCTTCACTCCGCCGCGCAGCGCGATGTCGTCGGCGGTCTGGATGACGGGGCCGTCCAGGACCGGGTCGCTGTGCGGCAGGCCGATCTCGACCACGTCGGCGCCGCCGGCCACGATGGCCTTGACGGCTTCGATGCCGCCGTCGACGGTCGGGAAGCCGGCCGGGAGGTAGGCGACGAGGGCGGCCCGGTCCTCGGACTTCGCCTTGGCGAGGGTCGCGGACAGCAGCTCGATGTTTCCGTTGGCGCTCACTTGTCGTCCCCCTCGGCGAACTCGTTCTCGGCGACTTCACCGTCGGTGTCGTACAGCCCGAAGTAGCGGGCGGCGGTGTCCATGTCCTTGTCGCCGCGGCCGGACAGGTTGACCACGATCAGCCCGTCCGGGCCGAGTTCCCTGCCGAGGTCCAGTGCGCCCGCGAGGGCGTGCGCGGACTCGATCGCCGGGATGATGCCCTCCGTGCGGGACAGCAGGCGCAGGGCCTGCATCGCCGCGTCGTCGGTCACCGCGCGGTACTCGCCCCGGCCGGTGTCCTTGAGGTAGGAGTGCTCGGGGCCGATGCCCGGGTAGTCCAGGCCCGCCGAGATGGAGTAGGGCTCGGTGATCTGGCCCTCCTCGTCCTGCAGGACGTAGGAGCGCGAGCCGTGCAGGATGCCGGGCTCGCCGGCGGTCAGCGTCGCCGCGTGCTCGCCGCTCTCCACGCCGTGCCCGGCGGGTTCGAAGCCGACGAGGCGGACGTCCGCGTCGGGGATGAAGGCGTGGAAGAGGCCGATGGCGTTGGAGCCGCCGCCGACGCAGGCCGCGACGGCGTCGGGCAGGCGTCCGGCGCGCTCCAGGATCTGGCGGCGGGCTTCGACGCCGATGACGCGGTGGAAGTCGCGGACCATGGCGGGGAAGGGGTGGGGGCCGGCGACGGTGCCGAAGAGGTAGTGGGTCTGGTCCACGTTGGCGACCCAGTCGCGGAACGCCTCGTTGATGGCGTCCTTGAGGGTGCGGGAGCCCGACTTCACCGCGATGACCTCGGCGCCCAGCATGCGCATGCGAGCCACGTTCAGGGCCTGGCGCCGGGTGTCGATCTCGCCCATGTAGATGGTGCAGTCGAGGCCGAAGAGGGCGCAGGCGGTGGCGGTGGCCACGCCGTGCTGTCCGGCGCCGGTCTCGGCGATGACGCGGGTCTTGCCCATGCGCTTGGTGAGCAGCGCCTGGCCCAGCACGTTGTTGATCTTGTGCGAGCCGGTGTGGTTGAGGTCCTCGCGCTTGAGGAAGATCCGTGCGCCGCCCGCGTGCCCGGCGAAGCGGGGCACCTCGGTGAGGGCACTGGGGCGGCCCGTGTAGTTGACCATGAGCTCGTTGAGCTCGGCGGCGAAGGACGGGTCGCCCTTGGCCTTGTCGTATTCGACGGCGACCTCGTCCACGGCGGCGACCAGCGCTTCCGGGATGAACTTGCCGCCGAAGTCGCCGAAGTAGCCCTCGGCGTTGGGGACCAGACCCTGGGGGTCCGGGATGAAGAACGAGTGGGTGGACATGTCCACTACTCCTACGGGGTGCGACGGGATGGCTTCACCGTATTGCGCCGCCGGTCCGTGGCCCGCGCACCCCGCTGGGAGGGGTGGTGGGGATACGGACGCGAGCGGCCCGCGCCCGGAGCCGGCGGCTCGGGGACGGCGGGCCGTACGAGGGTGCCCGGCCGGTACGTCAGGGGTACCGGGGCGGGGCAGCCGTCGTCACGGCGCGGGCGAGGGGCGCCATCGCATGCCGTTGACCTGTCCGGGCTCGGAGCCGATCACGTACCGCACCCGCCGGCCGTGCACGCGACGGGCGGGGGCGCGGCAGCCGCGGGGGCGGCAGCCGCGCGCCAGCGGCGCGTGCGCCGTCGGCACGCCGGCCGGGCCGTGGCCCGGCCGGGTGCGGACGCTGGAGCGGGATACGGGCACGGGTGGGGTCAGCTCCGCCCGTGCCGCAGGGCGGGGTGGGCGCCGGCGGCCACCAGGTCGGCCACGGCCGCCTTGGGGTCGCGTCCGGTGACCAGGGACTCCCCCACGAGGACGGCGTCGGCGCCCTCGTTGGCGTACGCGATCAAGTCGTGCGGTCCGCGGATTCCGGACTCGGCGACCTTGACGATGTGGTCGGGGATGGCCTCGACGACGCGCTCGAAGGTGGAGCGGTCGACCTTGAGGTCCTTGAGGTTGCGCGCGTTGACACCGATGATCTTGGCGCCGGCGGCGACGGCGCGCTCGACCTCGTCCTCGTCGTGGACCTCTACCAGCGGGGTCAGCCCGATGGACTGGGCCCGCTCGATGAGGGAGACGAGGGCTTCCTGTTCCAGAGCCGCGACGATCAGCAGCGCGAGGTCGGCGCCGTAGGCGCGGGCCTCCCACAGCTGGTACGCGGTGACGATGAAGTCCTTGCGCAGGATCGGGATGTCCACGCGGGCGCGGACGGCTTCCAGGTCGGCCAGCGAGCCGCCGAAACGACGCTGCTCGGTGAGGACGGAGATGACCGCCGCACCGCCCGCCTCGTAGTCGGCGGCGAGCCCGGCCGGATCGGCGATCGCGGCGAGCGCGCCCTTGGAGGGGCTGGAGCGCTTCACCTCGCAGATCACCTTGACGCTGTCGCCGCGCAGGGCGGCGACACCGTCCTTGGCCTGGGGCGCCTTGGCGGCACGCTCCTTGAGCTCGTCGAGGCTCACGCGGGCCTGCCGTTCGGCAAGGTCTTCGCGGACCCCTTCGATGATCTCGTCGAGCACACTCACGCGAGCGGCCCCCTTCCGGGTCGATGACGGTCGGCCGCCTTGCAGACACGTACCACTGCAAGGTCAGCACTCAAATGGTATCCGCAGGTCGCCGAGGCCTCCGCACGGAGCGTGCGGATGTCCCATTGACTGGACAGTCGGAACCTGAGCTTCCCCCGGAATACCGGCTTCCTCCCGCGGCCCCGCCTTTTTCAAGGCGCCAGGGCCGATCCGAAGGGCAGGTTGCGGACGACGGCGAAGGCCAGCACGACCGCTCCCACGCCCCACCAGTACACCGGCCTGAGGGCGATCCTCGGCGGCGGCCCGCCGCGCGCGGCCCGCACCAGCCACAGGCCCAGGAACGCGGCGAAGAGGAAGTAGCCGGCGACGGCGACGGCGTTGTCACCGAGGGCGGTCACCAGATCGCCGTGGGCGAAGGCGTGCGCGCTGCGCAGCCCGCCGCAGCCCGGGCACAGGATCCCGGTCAGCCGCAGCAGCGGGCAGACCGGGTAGTGGCCCGGCTGGTTCGGGTCGACGGCGCCCACGTACGCGAACGCGGCGACCG
Organism: Streptomyces cirratus; assembly: GCF_014650775.1. Classification (GTDB taxonomy): domain Bacteria; phylum Actinomycetota; class Actinomycetes; order Streptomycetales; family Streptomycetaceae; genus Streptomyces; species Streptomyces cirratus. Next base: position 246,796 of record NZ_BMVP01000001.1, read on the forward strand.
TCCCGGCCAGCGTGAGCACGGGGGCGGCGAGCCCGCGGGCCCGGGAGACCGGGGGCGGCGCGCCGGGCCGAACGTGCGCGGGGCCGGGGGTGTGAGGGGCGTCCACGCGGTGATTGTCTCCGCTCGTGACGAAAAGGCGCAGCCCGACAGGGCCGCGCCTTTCGAAGCCGCGCCACACGGCCGTGCCTGACCGCCACACGGCCGTGCCTGACGAACCGGTGGCGCGACGGGCGGCTCAGACCTTCGCGGTCAGCTTGTTGGCGGCGATGACCTGCGCGAGGTCCTCGTGCGCGGGCTTCGGGGCGCCCATGCCCGCGGCCTTCATCGCCATGCCGACGACACCGCCGAGCGCGACGACGACCAGGCCGGCCCAGAAGCCGAGCGGGTTCGCCAGCACCATGAAGGCGCCGGAGATGCAGAAACCGATGAAGGCGATGATGACACCGGTCCAGGCGGCCGGGGTGTGTCCGTGATGCGTGCCCGCCATGAGTTGCTCCTCGTTGCTCTGTCGCGCAGTGCTGTACCGAACGCGGTCTGTGTCGAACGCTCGATGACCATTGTCCCGCACCGGGCGCCGCGTGCTGTCAGTGGGTCGGGTCCTCGCCCCGGTCCAGAGCCTTCCACAGATCCTCGGGCCGCTCCGGGTCCACCACGACGGCCTTGCGCGGCCGGGGGCTGCCGTCGCGTTCGTAGCGTCCGCCCATCGCGGGCCAGGTCCGGCCGAAGCGCAGGGCCAGCAGTCCGGCCGACAGGATGAGGACCGCTCCGCCGGCGGTGACGTACGGCCAGGGGGTGTGGGACAGCTCCGCCACTCGCGCGGCGGTGTCCGCGGTCGTGGTGGCGGCCTTCTCGTCCAGCGCCCGGCGGTCGTCGGCGGCGGTGACCGCGGCCAGCGCCGCGCCCAGACCGCTCAGCGCCAGCAGCGCGGACACCAGCAGCCGGCTCTTGCCGCGTACGGCGAACACCGCGACCAGCGCCGCGAGGGCGACGATGGCCAGCGCGGCCGGCAGCCCGGTGACGGCCTGCCCGTCCGCGCTCAGCGGGAGGGAACCTCCCGCGACGACGGCGCTGCCCCGGGCCCAGACCCGGCCGGAGGCGAGCAGGACGACGGTGGCGCCGAGCGCGCCGAGCAGCAGGGCGACGGCCACGCTGCGGCGGCCGCCGCGGCTGTCGGGAGCCTCGGGCTCGGACGCGGACGCGGCATCGGTTCGGGGCGGGGGTACGGCACTCACGTACCCCACTATCCCCTACCGGCTCAAGAGCCGTGGAGGCGGTTCGCCGCTCCCACCGCGCGGAGCACCGCGGCGGCCTTGTTGCGGCACTCGTTGTCCTCCAGCTCGGGCACCGAATCCGCGACGACGCCCGCTCCGGCCTGCACGTAGGCGGTGCCGTCGCGCAGCAGAGCCGTACGGATGGCGATGGCCGTGTCGGAGTCCCCGGCGAAGTCGAGGTAGCCGACGCAGCCGCCGTACAGGCCCCGGCGGGAGGGCTCCAGCTCCTCGATGATCTGCATGGCGCGGGGCTTGGGCGCGCCGGAGAGGGTGCCGGCCGGGAAGCAGGCGGTGAGCACGTCGAAGGCGGTCTTGCCCTCGGCGACGCGGCCGGTGACGGTCGAGACGATGTGCATGACGTGCGAGTAGCGCTCGATGCTCATGAAGTCCACGACTTCGACGGAGCCGGGCTCGCACACCCGGCCCAGGTCGTTGCGGCCGAGGTCGACGAGCATCAGGTGCTCGGCGCGTTCCTTGGGGTCGGCCAGCAGCTCGTCGGCGAGCTCGTTGTCCTCCTGCGGGGTGGCGCCGCGGTGCCGGGTCCCGGCGATGGGGTGCACCATGGCCCGGCCGTCCTCGACCTTGACCAGCGCCTCGGGGCTGGAGCCGACGACGTCGAAGCCGTTCTCGAAACGGAAGAGGTACATGTACGGGGAAGGGTTGGTGGCCCGCAGGACCCGGTAGACGTCCAGCGCGGAGGCCTTGCAGGGGGTCTCGAACCGCTGCGACGGCACGACCTGGAAGGCCTCCCCGGCCCGGATCCGCTCCTTCACGTCCTCGACGGCGGCCTGGTACTTCTCGCCGCCCCACAGCGCCGAGAACTCGGGCAGCTCGGAGGCGGGCAGCGGGGTCGGCACGTAGGGCGCGGGCCGCGCGAGGTCTGCCTCCATCGCGTCGAGGCGGGCGACGGCGTCCGCGTACGCCTCGTCCACGCCGGTGTCGAGGTCGTTGTGGTTGATGGCGTTGGCGATGAGCTGGACCGTGCCGTCCCAGTGGTCCATGACCGCCAGGTCGGAGGTGAGCAGCATGGTCAGCTCGGGCAGCCGCAGGTCGTCCGAGGTGTGTTCGCCGATGCGCTCCAGGCGTCGCACGATGTCGTAGCCGAGGTAGCCGACCATGCCGCCGGTGAAGGGCGGCGTCCCGGACGCGTTGTCGCGCGTGGGGGTACCTCCCATGCCGCCAGGCATGGGGGGAGTGTGCAGGGCCTCGACGGTGGCGCGGAGCGCGTCGAGGGGGTCGCCGGTGGTGGGGACGCCGACGGGGGCGGCGCCGATCCAGTGGGCCTGGCCGTCGCGGACGGTCAAGGTGGCGTCGGAGCGTACGCCGATGAAGGAGTACCGGGACCAGGACCGGCCGTTCTCCGCCGACTCCAGCAGGAAGGTGCCGGGGCGTTCGGCGGCGAGCTTCCGGTAGAGGCCGACCGGGGTGTCTCCGTCGGCGAGCAGCTTGCGGCTGACGGGGATCACGCGGCGGTCGGCCGCGAGCTTGCGGAACGTCTCAAGATCCATGGCGTGGGACCCTACCTAGCTATTCGGCGGCCAGCGGGAGGACATCGGCGTCGAAGCACGTCCGGGCACCTGTGTGGCAGGCGGCCCCGACCTGGTCGACCTTCACGAGCACGGTGTCGGCGTCGCAGTCGAGGGCGACGGACTTCACGTGCTGGAAGTGGCCGGAAGTATCCCCCTTGACCCAGTACTCCTGGCGGCTGCGGGACCAGTAGGTGCAGCGTCCGGTGGTCAGGGTCCGGTGCAGGGCCTCGTCGTCCATCCAGCCGAGCATGAGCACCTCACCGGTGTCGTACTGCTGGGCGATGGCCGGTACCAGACCGTCCGCGGAGCGCTTGAGGCGCGCGGCGATGGCGGGATCGAGGGACGTCGTACTCATGGGGCCATTGTGCCGGGCGCGGCTCTCGATCACCGACGGCTGTCCGCCTGATGAGCAGGCACGGGGCGGGTTCCGGCCGTAGGCTGGCCACCATGTCTACCCATGCGAAGCGTGAACGCCTGCTGCTGGCCGATCTGTTGGAGGCGGCGGGACCGGAGGCGCCGACGCTGTGCGACGGCTGGAGCGCACGGGAGCTGGCGGCGCACGTGGTCGTCCGCGAGCGCCGCCCGGACGCGGCCGGCGGCCTGCTGCTGAACGTGCTCAAGGGCCGCCTGGACAAGGCGATGGCCGAGTACGCCGCCAAGCCGTACGGGGAACTGGTCCAGCTGATCCGTACCGGGCCGCCGAAGATGTCGCTGTACTCGGTCAAGCAGATCGACGAGGCGGCGAACGCGGTGGAGTTCTACGTCCACGCCGAGGACGTCCGGCGCGCCCAGCCCGACTGGTCGCCGCGGCAGCTGGACCCGGTGTTCTCGGACGCGCTCTGGTCCCGCCTGGAGAAGCTGGCCCGCCTGACGGGCCGCCGCTCGCCGGTCGGCCTGGTGCTGCGCCGCCCGGACGGCCGCACGGCCGTCGCCCACAAGGGGACCCCGGTGGTGACGGTCACCGGCGAACCGGGCGAGCTGACGCTGTTCTGCTTCGGCCGCCAGGACGCCGCCGCGGTGGAACTGGACGGCCCGAAGGAGGCCATCGCCCGCCTGACGACGGCCAAGCTCGGCATCTGACGTCCGAAGTGAGCGGCCGGGGCGGGGAGGCGGAACCGCTCTCCCCGCCCCGGCCGGGCGTCAGCGGACCGGGTGGCCGGCCTCGCGCAGGGTGTCCTTGACCTCGCCGATGCGCAGGTCGCCGAAGTGGAACACCGAGGCGGCGAGGACCGCGTCGGCGCCCGCTTCGATCGCCGGCGGGAAGTGCTCCAGCTTGCCGGCGCCGCCCGAGGCGATCACCGGGACGCGGACGTGCCTGCGCACCGCGGCGATCATCTCGGTGTCGTAGCCGTCCTTCGTGCCGTCGGCGTCCATCGAGTTCAGCAGGATCTCCCCGGCGCCCAGCTCGGCGGCCCGGTGCGCCCACTCGACGGCGTCGATGCCGGCGCTCTTGCGGCCGCCGTGCGTGGTGACCTCGAAGGCGCCGGACGCGGTGCGGCGCGCGTCCACCGACAGCACCAGCACCTGCCGGCCGAAGCGCTCCGCGATCTCGCGGATCAGCTCGGGCCGCTCGATGGCGGCCGTGTTCACGCCCACCTTGTCGGCGCCGGCCCGCAGCAGCTTGTCCACGTCGTCGGCGGTGCGCACGCCGCCGCCCACGGTCAGCGGGATGAAGACCTGCTCCGCCGTCCTGCGGACCACGTCGTAGGTGGTCTCGCGGTTCCCCGAGGAGGCGGTGATGTCGAGGAACGTCAGCTCGTCCGCGCCTTCGGCGTCGTACAGCTTGGCCATCTCCACCGGGTCGCCGGCGTCCCGCAGGTTCTGGAAGTTGACACCCTTGACGACGCGGCCGTTGTCCACGTCCAGGCAGGGGATCACTCGTACGGCGAGGGTCATGCGGCACCTCCGTACGCCTCGACCTCGACCTCGACGACCATGGACGGGTCGACGAAGCCGGAAACGATGATCATGGACGCGGCGGGGCGCACCGCGTCGAACAGCTCCTTGTGGGCGCGGCCGACGTCGTCCACGTCCCGGGCGTGCGTGAGGTACATCCGGGTGCGGACCACGTGCTCGGGGCCGAGACCGGCTTGCTCCAGTGCCTTGAAGGCGACGCCGAAGGCCGTGATCGCCTGCTCGTAGGGGCCGCCGCCGTCGGCCGCGGTGCAGCCGGAGACCAGGACCAGCCCGTTGGGCAGCTGGACGGCCCGGCTGTAGCCGATGACGTCCTCGTAGGGGCCGCCGGAGGAGATGCGGCGCACGTCGTCGGGGGCGCTCATGCGGACACCGTCCGAAGGGCCTCTTCCAGGGTGAAGGCCTTGGCGTACAGGGCCTTGCCGACGATGGCACCCTCGACGCCGGCCGGCACCAGCTCGGCCAGCGCCCGCAGGTCGTCCAGCGAGGAGATGCCGCCGGAGGCGACGACGGGGCGGTCGGTGGCGGCGCAGACGTTCCGCAGCAGTTCCAGGTTGGGGCCGGTCAGCGTGCCGTCCTTGCCGATGTCGGTGACGACGTACCGGGCGCAGCCCTCGGAGTCCAGGCGGGCGAGGGTCTCGTACAGGTCGCCGCCTTCACTGGTCCAGCCGCGGCCCTTGAGGGTGGTGCCGCGCACGTCGAGCCCGACGGCGATCTTGTCGCCGTGTTCGGCGATGGCCTTGGCGGCCCACTCGGGGGTCTCCAGTGCGGCGGTGCCGAGGTTGACGCGGGTGCAGCCGGTGGCGAGGGCGGCGGCGAGCGAGGCGTCGTCGCGGATGCCCCCGGACAGCTCGACCTTGATGTCCATGGCGCCGGTGATCTCGGCGACCAGCGCGCGGTTGTCGCCGGTGCCGAAGGCGGCGTCCAGGTCGACCAGGTGCAGCCATTCGGCGCCGGCGCGCTGCCAGGCGAGGGCCGCCTCCAGCGGGGAGCCGTACGAGGTCTCGCTGCCGGACACGCCGTGCACGAGGCGTACGGCCTGGCCGTCGCGGACGTCGACCGCGGGGAGCAGCTCAAGCGTGGGTGCGGGCATCACAGGGTCTCGATCCAGTTGGTGAGGAGCTGGGCGCCGGCGTCGCCGGACTTCTCGGGGTGGAACTGGGTGGCCCACAGGGCCCCGTTCTCCACCGCCGCGACGAAACGCTCGCCGTGGGTGGCCCAGGTGACCTTGGGGGCGCGGATCAGCGGGTTGGTGACCTCAAGGCTCCAGTCGTGCGCCGCGTAGGAGTGCACGAAGTAGAACCGGGCGTCGTCGTCGAGGCCGGCGAAGGCCCGGCTGTCCTCGGGGGCTTCGACGGTGTTCCAGCCCATGTGGGGCACGATCGGGGCCTTGAGCGGGCCGACCGTGCCGGGCCACTCGTCCAGGCCCTCGGTCTCCACCCCGTGCTCGATGCCGCGCTCGAAGAGGATCTGCATGCCGACGCAGATGCCCATGACGGGCCTGCCGCCGGACAGCCGGCGCCCGATGATCCAGTCGCCGCGGACGTCCTTGAGCCCCTGCATGCAGGCGGAGAAGGCGCCGACGCCCGGGACGAGCAGCCCGTCCGCGTCCATGGCCTTGTCGTAGTCGCGGGTGATCTCGACGTCCGCGCCGACCCGCGCGAGCGCCCGCTCGGCGGACCGGACGTTGCCGAAGCCGTAGTCGAAGACCACGACGGTCTTGGTGGGGCGTGCTGCGCTCATTCCCAAATCCCCTGGATTCGCAGGACTCCGGCGGCGAGGCACATCGCGGAGCCGATGGCGAGCAGGACGATGACCGACAGGGGCATCTTCTGCTTCTGGAAGGAGTAGACGCCCCCGGCCAGGAACAGGCCGAGGACGATCAGGATGGTGTTGAGGCCGTTCACGGCTAGAGGGCGCCCTTCGTGGAGGGCAGGATTCCGGCTGCGCGGGGGTCGAATTCGGCGGCGTAGCGCAGGGCGCGGGCGAGGGCCTTGAACTGGCACTCCACGATGTGGTGGGCGTTGCGGCCGTACGGGACGTGGATGTGCAGGGCGATCTGGGCCTGTGCGACGAAGGACTCGAAGATGTGCCGGGTCATCGTCGTGTCGTACGAGCCGATCATCGGCGCCATGTTCTCGGGCTCCGTGTGCACGAGGTAGGGGCGGCCCGAGAGGTCGACGGTCACCTGGGCGAGGGACTCGTCCAGCGGGACGGTGCAGTTGCCGAAGCGGTAGATGCCGACCTTGTCGCCGAGGGCCTGCTTGAAGGCGGCGCCGAGCGCGAGGGCGGTGTCCTCGATGGTGTGGTGGCTGTCGATGTGCAGGTCGCCGTCGGTCTTGACCGTGAGGTCGAAGAGGCCGTGGCGGCCGAGCTGGTCGAGCATGTGGTCGTAGAAGCCCACGCCGGTGGAGACGTCCACCTTGCCGGTGCCGTCGAGGTTTATCTCGACGACGACCGAGGTCTCCTTCGTGGTCCGTTCGACCCGTCCGATGCGGCTCATGCGTGCTGCTCCTTCTTCAGTGCGCGAACCGCTTCCAGGAACGCGTCGTTCTCGGCGGGGGTCCCCGCGGTGACCCGCAGCCACCCGGGTACGCCGTTGTCCCGGACCAGGACACCCCGGTCGAGGATCTTCTGCCAGGCGGTGTGGGAGTCCTCGAACCTGCCGAACTGGATGAAGTTCGCGTCGGACTCGGTGACCTCGTAGCCGACGGCCCGCAGTTCGGTGACCAGGCGGTCCCGTTCCGCCTTGAGCTGTTCGACGTAACCGAGCAGCGTGTCGGTGTGTTCCAGGGCGGCCAGCGCGGTCGCCTGGGTGACGGCCGACAGGTGGTACGGCAGGCGTACGAGCTGCACGGCGTCGACCACGGCGGGGTGGGCGGCGAGGTAGCCCAGGCGCAGGCCGGCGGCGCCGAAGGCCTTGGACATGGTCCGCGAGACCACCAGGTTCGGGCGGCCCTCGATGAGCGGGAGGAGGGAGTCCCGGTGGGAGAACTCGACGTACGCCTCGTCCACGACCACGAGGGAGGGTTTGGCGGCCTGGGCGGCCTCGTAGAGGGCGAGGACCGTCTCCGCCTCGACGGCGGTGCCCGTGGGGTTGTTGGGGGAGGTGATGAAGACGACGTCGGGCGCGTGCTCGGCGATCGCCCGCTCGGCGGCCTCCACGTCGATGGTGAAGTCCTCCCGGCGCGGGCCGGAGATCCAGCCGGTGCCGGTGCCGCGGGCGATCAGCGCGTGCATCGAGTACGAGGGCTCGAAGCCGATCGCGGTGCGCCCGGGCCCGCCGAAGGTCTGCAACAGCTGCTGGATGACCTCGTTGGAGCCGTTGGCGGCCCATACGTTCTCCCGCGCCACCGGGTGCTTTCCGGTACGGGTCAGGTACGCGGCCAGCTCCGTCCGCAGCTCCACCGCGTCCCGGTCGGGGTAGCGGTTGAGGGTGCGGGCGGCGTCGGCGACGCGCTCGGCGATGCGCCGCACGAGCGGTTCGGGCAGCTCGTACGGGTTCTCGTTGGTGTTCAGCTGGACGGGCACGTCGAGCTGCGGGGCGCCGTACGGGGACTTGCCGCGCAGTTCGTCCCGGATGGGGAGGTCGTCGATGCCGAAGGTCACTGGTTCGGCACCTTCCACTCGAACCGCGCCTTCAAGGCCGCTCCGTGCGCCGGCAGGTCCTCGGCCTCGGCGAGGGTCACCACGTGGTGGGCCACCTCGGCGAGGGCGTCGCGCGTGTAGTCGACGATGTGGATGCCGCGCAGGAAGGACTGCACGGACAGGCCGGAGGAGTGGCAGGCGCAGCCGCCGGTGGGCAGGACGTGGTTGGACCCGGCGCAGTAGTCGCCGAGGGAGACCGGCGCCCAGGGCCCGACGAAGATCGCCCCGGCGTTGCGCACGCGGGCGGCCCAGGCAGCCGCGTCGGCGGTCTGGATCTCCAGGTGTTCGGCGCCGTAGGCGTCGACGACCCGCAGGCCGTCCTCCAGGCTGTCGACCAGCACGATCGCGGACTGCTTGCCCGCGAGGGCCGGCTTGATCCGGTCCTCGATGTGCTTGGTCGCCGCGACCTGCGGTTCCAGCTCCTTCTCGACGGCCGCCGCGAGCTCCTCGGAGTCGGTGACCAGGACGGCCGCGGCCAGCGGGTCGTGCTCGGCCTGGCTGATCAGGTCGGCGGCGACGTGCACGGGGTCGGCCGTGGAGTCCGCGAGGACCGCGATCTCGGTCGGGCCGGCCTCGGTGTCGATGCCGATCTTGCCGGTGAAGTAGCGCTTGGCGGCCGCGACCCAGATGTTGCCGGGGCCGGTCACCATGTTGGCGGGCGCGCACTCCTCGGTGCCGTACGCGAACATCGCGACGGCCTGGGCGCCGCCGGCCGCGTACACCTCGTCGACGCCGAGCAGGGCGCAGGCGGCGAGGATCGTCGGGTGCGGCAGGCCGCCGAACTCGGCCTGCGGCGGCGAGGCCAGCGCGATCGACTCGACCCCGGCCTCCTGGGCGGGTACGACGTTCATCACCACGGAGGACGGGTACACGGAACGGCCGCCCGGCGCGTACAGGCCGACGCGCTCGACGGGGACCCACTTCTCGGTCACGGTGCCGCCGGGGACCACCTGGGTGGTGTGCTCGCTGCGGCGCTGGCCCCGGTGCACGATCCGGGCGCGCCGGATCGACTCCTCCAGGGCGGCGCGGACGGCCGGATCCAGCTGTTCCAGGGCGGCCGCGAGGGCCTGCGCCGGGACCCGGACCCGGGTGAGCTCGACCCCGTCGAACCTGCGCGCGTACTCGATCAGCGCCGCCGTGCCACGATGATGCACGTCCTCGCAGATGGGCCGCACCTTCTCCAGGGCGGCTTCCACGTCGAACTCGGCACGGGGCAGCAGATCGCGCAGGGCGCCACCCTCGGGGAGGGTGTCACCGCGCAGGTCGATACGAGAGATCACGTTCCAATTCTCTCAGACCGGCTCCCGCCACCGTTCGCCCGTATCACTGGCTGATACACGCCCTGGCTGTCCCCGGATGTCACTGCCGCCGCTTAGCGTTCCCCTACACGTATGTGACTGCGGAGGGGGGCCGCCATGGCGGAGGTACGCGCGGGGACGGAACCGGTGGACCTCACCGACGCCGAGCACCGCATGTGGGAGGCGTACCGCACGGGCCGCACCTGTGACCTCAGTGCGCGTGTCGCGGCGCGGGACGACCCGCATTCGGGGCCGCCGTGGGGGCCGGAGCGCAGTGTGCGCGCCGAGGTGGTGGCGCTGCTGCTGCTCCACGGGCCGCCTCCGGTTCCGGGCCGGGTGGTGGCGCTGAAACTGCGCGGCGCGCGGATCCTGGGGCGGCTGGAGCTGTCCGGGGGCAGGGTCGAGCCGTACGTCGAGTTCCAGTCCTGCCGCTTCGACAGCGAGCTCCAGCTGGCCGAGACGCGGGCCTGCACGCTGCGCCTGGTGAACTGCGCGATCCCCCGGCTGGAGGCGGCCCGGCTGCACACGGAGGGGGACCTGCACCTGCTGGCTTCCCGGGTGGCGCGCGGGATCCGGCTGACGGACGCCCAGATCGGCACCGACCTGCTGATCAGCCGTGCGGTGGTGCGGCCCGACAACAAGGGCCGGGCGATCACCGCCGACGGGATGTCCGTCGCCCAGGACTTCCAGGGCGACATGCTGGAGACCTACGGGGAGATCAGCCTGCGCGGAGCGAAGGTCGGCGTGTCGATGAACCTGCGCGGGGCCCGGCTGCGCAACCCGGTCGGGCGGCGCGCGCTGAACGCGCCGCAGCTGACGGTCGAGCGGACCCTGTACCTGACGTCGATCGCCCTGTACTCCTCGCCGGGCGATTCGGGGACGCAGACGCCGCCGTACGGGGTCGGGCCGACGCCGGCGCCGGGCCAGGCCTCGCAGGCGTTCGAGTGCGAGGGCGGGATGCGGCTGGACGACGGCCGTTTCGGTGACGCGGTCGACTTCTACGGGGCGCGGTTCCTGCTGTCGCCGGAGCAGGAGGTGTCGCTGCGGCGGATCAGCACGCCGGAGCTCCGCTTCGTCGGCGCGCAGCCCGAGCAGGGCCGGGTCGTGCTGTCGGGGGCGAAGGTGGTCAAGCTGGTCGACGTGTCCACCAGCTGGCCGGGGCCGGGCCGGCTGGTGATGGAGGGGTTCTCGTACGAGATCCTCGCGCCCCGCGGGCACTTCCCGCTGCCGCGCCGGCTGGAATGGGTGGAGGCGGCCACCGTGGAGTACTCGCCGGAGCCGTACGAGCGGCTGGCGGCGGTGCTGCGGGCCAGCGGGGAGGACGCCGACGCCCGGGAGGTGCTGCTGGCCAAGCAGCGCCGGCGGCGCACGACCCTGCCGCCGGCGGCGAAGGCCTGGGGATACCTCCAGGACTGGACGGTGGTGTACGGGTACCGGCCGGGCCGGGCCGCGCTGTGGATGGCGGTGCTCTGGGCGGCGGGCACGCTGCTGTTCTCCCGGCACCCGCCGCCACCGATCAAGGAGGACGAGCACCCGGAGTGGAGCGCGGCCCTGTACGCGCTCGATCTGCTGCTGCCGGTGATCGATCTGGGGCACGAGGGCCAGTGGAAGCCGGGCGGGGTCTGGCAGTGGTGTGCGTCGGCGCTCGTGGTGCTGGGGTGGATCCTGGCCACGACGGTGGCGGCCGGGGCCTCCCGGCTGCTGAGGCGGGGGTGACGGCTGCGGGCCCCCGGCCACTACCCTGTGCCTCGTGACCACCGTTCGCCTGCCCCTCTTCCCGCTGAACTCGGTACTGTTCCCCGGCCTCGTGCTGCCGCTGAACGTCTTCGAGGAGCGTTATCGCGCCATGATGCGCGAGTTGCAGAAGACGGGTGAGGACGAGCCGCGGCGTTTCGCGGTCGTCGCGATCCGGGACGGCTGGGAGGTCGCACCGACCGCGCCGGGCCTGCCGGACCAGACGACGCTGCCGGAGCGCGGCCCGGCGGCGGGTTTCGGCGCGGACCCGATCCAGGCCTTCCACCGGGTGGGCTGCATCGCGGACGCCGCGACGATCCGGGAGCGGGAGGACGGCAGCTTCGAGGTGCTGGCCACCGGCACCTCACGGGTGCGGCTGCTGTCGGTCGACGCGTCGGGGCCGTACCTGGTCGCCGAGCTGGAGGAGCTGACGGAGGACGCGGGCGATGGCGCGGGTGCGCTGGCCGAGGGTGTGCTGCGGGCGTTCCGGAACTACCAGAAGCGGCTGGCGGGGGCGCGGGAGCGGTCCTTGGCGGCGGCGCCCGAGCTGCCCGACGAGCCGTCGGTGGTCTCGTACCTGGTCGCGGCGGCGGTCGTGCTGGACATCCCGGCGCGGCAGCGGCTGCTCCAGGCACCCGACACCGCGACGCGTCTGGCGGAGGAGCTGAAACTGCTGCGTACGGAGACGGCCGTGATCCGGCACCTTCCTTCGCTGCCGGCGGTTGACCTGACGCGCGCGCCGACGAGCCTGAACTGATGGGGAAGAAGAAGGCGGGGGCGGCCGGGCCCGCGACCCCGGCGATCGCGGCCCTGGCGGCGGCCGGCGCCGAGTTCACCACGCACGCCTACGAGCACGACCCCGCGCACCCCTCGTACGGGCAGGAGGCGGCGCAGAAGATGGGCGTCCGCCCGGAGCAGGTGTTCAAGACGCTGGTCGCGGACGTGGACGGCGTGCTGACGGTGGCGGTGGTCCCGGTGTCGGGCTCGCTCGACCTCAAGGCACTGGCCGCGGCGGTGGGCGCCAAGCGGGCGGCGATGGCGGACCCGGCGCTGGCGGAGCGGACGACGGGGTACGTGCTGGGGGGCATCTCGCCGCTGGGGCAGCGTCGGGCGCTGCGGACGGTTGTGGACGCGTCGGCCGCGCAGCACCCCACGATCTGCGTCTCGGCGGGGCGCCGGGGCCTGGAGGTCGAACTGGCCCCGGCCACGCTGGCGACGCTGACGTCGGCCGTGCTGGCGCCGATCGCCCGTTAGGCCGGAAACCCGGCTCCGCCCGGACCCGCGCTTCGAACGCCGGCGGGGCCGGGTCCGGTCAGGGGTGGGAGGGGTTCGGGGTGTGGGTGTGGGGCGGCGGGTAGTCGGCCGGCAGCGGGGGCCAGGTGGGGTCGGGGCGGGTGAAGACGGCCGTCAGGGCGAGGTGGGCGCCCAGGGCCACCAGCGGCCAGACCAGCAGCGCACCGTGCGCCAGCAACTGGAGCGGCGCGTCGAACGGGACGCCCTTGCCCGCCTTCGCGGCCGCCGCCGGGAGGTTCGAGGACGGGCCCAGCCACAGGCCCAGCCGCCACCCCACCAGCGCCGCGAACAGGGAACCCACCCCGAGCCCGATCACCAGCGGCACCCCGCCCCGGCGCCGCCACAGGAACACCGCGACCGCGCTCAGCAGCCCGAAGCCGGCCGCGAGCAGCAGGAACGTCCCGTCGGCGCCGATCCGCGCCTCGCTCTCGGAGTTCCGCAGGAACACGGCCTGTCCGTTGGAGACGTACTGGACCCTCGGCGCCAGCCACGCCCACAGCACCCCGAGCAGCACTCCGGCCACCCCCACCACCAGGGCGACGGCAGCCCCGTCCCGGACATCGCCCGGCGTGGTCTTCCGGGGCGGCGGCGCGCCCTCGTCGAAGGGGATCGGGGAGGGGGACGGCGGCGGGGTCACGGCTTCGGTCACCCGCACATCGTGCCAGGTCCCCGCGCCGGCGGTGTCAGCGGACCGCTGCCCGCCGGTACGCCCAGGTGGCGACGGCCAGGGACAGCACGCCCACCGCACCGCACACGCCCAGGTCGAACAGGACCGCCGTCCAGTCGGGGTCGGGCGCGAAGGTGCGGGCGAAGGCCTCCACCCCGTACGTCGAGGGCAGCAGGTCCCGCGTCCACACGATCACGTCCGGCATCCGCTCCGGCGGCAGAACCCCCAGCAGCAGCGCCGCCGACATGCCGAGCTGCCCGGCCAGCGTGGCCAGCTCCTGCCGGGGCGCCAGCAGTCCCAGCGCCGCGCCCAGCCCCGCGAGCGCCGCCCCCGCCAGCGGCACCACCGCGCCCAGGATCCACAGCCCGCCCATCGGCAGTCCGAACAGCACGCACCCGAATCCCGCCGTCACCAGCGTTCCCGGCACCGTGAAGGAGGCGTACGCGGCGGCCGCGCCCAGCACCACGGAGGCGGGCGGCACCGGCAGGGTGGCGTAGTGGTCGAGCCCCCCGCCGGCCCGCAGCTGGCCGAAGTACTGGGCGAGCAGGTTCAGCGCGACGAAGGCGACGACCAGCACGGACGATCCGGCGACGACGGCCCGGGCCTCGGAGCCGCCGTCCACCACGCCCCGCATCAGGATCATGATCCCGACGGACTGGAAGGTGGCCACGAACAGCAGCGGGATCCGCGCCACCCGCGCCCGGGACAGCTGCGCCCGGTACACGGCGGCGAGCGCGGGGAAGAACCGGGCCCGGGGTGCCAGGGCGCCCGCGGTGACGGCGGTGGTCACGACTTCACCAGCCCCTTCGAGGCGCGGCCTCCCAGGGCCAGGTACACGTCCTCCAGGCTCGGCGTGGCCAGGGTGAAGTCGTCGAGCGCGGCGAAGGCCGGCCCGCCGGTCACCGCGGCGACGGCGGCGCGCGCCCGGTCGGGCGTCAGCCGCAGCAGCCATCGTCGCCCGGACACGACGGCGGCGGGGGCCAGCTCGGCGAGCTCCGGCACCTCCAGCGGCGCGGCGGTCCGCCACACCAGCTCCAGCCGGACCTCACCCGACACCGTCGCCTTGAGCCCGGCCGGGGTGTCGCAGGCGATGACCTTGCCGTGGTCGATGACGGCGACCCGGTCCAGTACGGTCTCGGCCTCGATGACGTTGTGGGTGACGAGCAGGACGGTGGCCCCGTGGCGGGCGCGGCGCCGGTCGACGGCGCTCCACACGGCGCGCCGGGCCACGGGGTCCATACCGGTGGTGGGTTCGTCGAGGACCAGGACGGGCCGCTCGCCGACCAGCGCGGCGGCGAAGCAGGCCAGGCGCCGCTGGCCGCCGGAGAGCTTCTTGAGGGGGCGTCCGGCGATCTCGGTCAGCCCGAGTTCCTCCAGTACGGCGTCACGGGCGGTGCGCGCCGCCCGGGCGCCCAGTCCGCGCAGCCGGCCGGTGGTCTCGGCGGCCAGCGCGACGGTCAGCTCGTCCAGGGCGGTGGATTCCTGGCCCAGGTAGGCCAGGAGGCGAGAGGCCCGCTCGGGGTGGCGTACGAGGTCGTGGCCGAGCAGCGTCACGCTTCCGGCGTCGGGCCGCATCAGGCCGGTGAGCTGGCGGACGAGAGTGGACTTGCCGGCGCCGTTGGGGCCGAGCAGTCCGAAGACCTCGCCGCGGCGGACGTCCAGGCAGATGCCGTCGTTGGCGCGGGTCTCGGGCAGGGCGGGGGCCCCGCGCCGGCCGCGCACCGCCGGGTAGCTCTTGACGAGGTCGCGCACCGCGCAGACGACGTCGCGGGCATCCGCCTCGGAGGTCACAGCCGCGGCCGGTGCCGTGTCCTGTTTCGCGCTTGCTGTGCCCGTGCTCACGAGGGAGCAGCCTACGCGGCTTTCATCCCTGGTCGGCCGCCGGGGTCGCCGCCGGCCCGGGCACGGCGGCGGCCGGGCCCGTCACGTGCTCGGCGGCGGCGCGCACGTCGATCTCGCGCCAGAAGCCCGCACGGATGGCGTACCGGTCGTGCTCGTCGATCTGGTCGTCCTTGTGGGCGAGGAGGCCGAACCGGGCCGCGTAGCGCAGCAGCTCCCCGTCGATGCGGTGCGGGATCCGCGGGTACATGGTGGCGAGTTTCTGCAGGTGGCCGGCTTCGGGCAGCCGTTCCATCCAGCGCCGGGCGAACACCTGGCCGACCTCGAACGGGTCACCGCCGACGGTGGTGATGTCCTCCTCGCGGTCCGCCCAACGCTGCTCGGCGCTGGTGAGCTGGGCGAGGGTGGGCAGGGAGGCGGTTTCGGCGGGTTCACCGAGCGGTCCGGCCCGGTCGATCCACCCCTTGTCGGAGGACCAGCGCAGGGCGCTCCCGGCCGGGGCGGCCGCCGCGCCGGCCGCGTTCTGCGGGGCGGCGGTGACGCCGGGGGCGCGCAGGGCGGCGAGGTCCTTGGGGGTGGGTACGGGTCTGGCCCCCTCGGCGGCCACCTCGGCGGCGCCTTCGGCGGTCGGCGCCGGTACGGGCGCGGGCCGCCCGGCGGTGGGGGCGGTGCCGGTGGGGGTGCCGTTGCGGGCGGCTTCGGCGAGCGCCGCCTCGGGCAGCGGGGCGGAGAGGATGGCGGCGATCTCGGGGCGCGGGGCGGGCGCCGGGGAGCACAGTCCGGTGAGGTCCTTGGCGCGGACGGCGCGGGTGATCCAGACCCGGTCCAGGACGCGGCGTTCGTCGGCTTCGGCAACGAGGTCCTCGGACTGGTTGTAGTCGCCGTCGGCGGCCTGGACGGCCCACAGGTGGACGGCGACGCCGTGTTCCTTGGCGGACATGAGGCCGGGCAGCAGGTCGCCGTCGCCGGTGACCAGGACGACGTCCGAGCAGGCCCGGTTGCGGGCGAGTTCGGTGAGTTCGGCGTGCATGGCGGCGTCGACGCCCTTCTGCGCCCAGCGGCCGTCGCTGCGGGTCAGGGCGCCGAGGCGGACGGTGACCCGGGGCATCACGCGCAGGCGGCGGTGTTCGGGCTGCGGCACCCGGTCGGGTGCGCCGTCGAACCAGTAGATGCGGAGCAGCGGCTGCTGGGTGTCGGCTTCGGCGCGTTCGCGCAGGCCCTGGATGAGGGCGGTGTGGTCGACGGTGATGCGGGAGCGGGAGGGCTCCCCTGCGAGAAGGCTGGCGGCGGCACCCAGCAGGTAGCCGGCGTCCACAAGGACGACGCAGCGGTCCACGCGTTCCACCCTCTTCCCTGGGGGTCCCCGATAGGTTTTCCCCGAGTCTGCCCGACCGCAAGGGTGTTGACGGCCGGAACTCGATCATCGGCGTGGCGTATCTCACGCCGGACCCGGGACGGGCCCGCGACTACGCATGGCAATGATCCAAAATGCGCGGTTTCCGGTGCTGTGTGAGTGTGAAGGCGGCCCCGGCCCCTACACCTCTCACGGAGGCTTCCCATGGCCAAGAACAAGAACCGTCAGCAGCCCGCCAAGACCTCGGACCGCGCGCAGTCCCAGGATCAGGCGAAGAGCTCGGTGCAGTCGTCGCCCGAGCCGTCGTCGGCTCCGAGCCCGATGCACATGGCCGGCAAGCGCAAGGAAAAGAAGTTCGGCCACAACTAAGGTCCCCCGCACCTGCGGGAAGGGCGCGTCCGGCAGTTCCGGGCGCGCCCTCGCCCGTGTGTCCGCCCGGCGCTACCCGGCCAGGCAGGAGGGGCCGAGGAGCACCTTGAGGTCGCCGAAGAGGGCGGGGTCGGGCTGGACGCGGTGCTTGTCGAGGCGCAGGACGGTGGTCGTGCGCGGACCCTGGAGCTTGATCCGTACCTCGGTGTTGCCGCGGTGGTGGCGCAGGATCTCCCCCAGACGGGTCACCATCGGAGGGGTGACCTTGACGGTGGGGATGGTCAGGACGACGGGGGCGTTGGTTCCGGCGGAGGACAGGTCGGGGACCATCATCTCCATGGCGACCAGGCGGGGCACGTCCTCGCGCTTGTCGAGGCGGCCCTTGACGAAGACGACGGTGTCCTCGACCAGCTGCGTGGAGACGAGCTGGTAGGTCGCCGGGAAGAACATGCATTCGATCGAGCCGGCGAGGTCTTCGACGGTCGCGATGGCCCAGGCGTTGCCCTGCTTGGTCATCTTGCGCTGGAGGCCGGAGATGATGCCGCCGATCGTGACGACGGCGCCGTCCGAGTGTTCGCCGCCCGTGAGCTGGGAGATGCCGGCGTCGGTCTTGTCGGACAGGACGTGTTCCAGACCGAAGAGGGGGTGGTCGGAGACGTAGAGGCCGAGCATCTCCCGCTCCTGGGCGAGCAGGTACGACTTCTCCCACTCCACGTCGGAGAACTCGACGTCGAGGCCGAAGCCGGGTTCGTCGGCGGCGTCCTCGTCACCCATTGCGCCGAAGAGGTCGAACTGGCCCTCGGCCTCCTTGCGCTTGACCGCGACCACGTTGTCGATCATCGATTCGTGGTGGGCGACCAGCCCCTTGCGGGTGTGGCCCATCTCGTCGAAGGCGCCGGCCTTGATCAGCGACTCGACGGTCCGCTTGTTGCAGACGACGGCCTCGACCTTGTCCAGGAAGTCGGGGAAGGAGGAGAACTTCCCCTTGGCCTTCCTGGTCTTGATGATCGAGTCCACGACGTTCTGGCCGACGTTGCGGACGGCGGTGAGGCCGAACAGGATCACGTCGTCGCCCTGGGCGGCGAAGTTCGGCTCGGACTCGTTGACGTTCGGCGGGAGCACCTTGATGCCCATGCGGCGGCACTCGTTCAGGTAGATCGCGGACTTGTCCTTGTCGTCCTTGACCGAGGTGAGGAGACCGGCCATGTACTCGGCCGGGAAGTTCGCCTTGAGGTAGGCGGTCCAGTAGGAGACGAGGCCGTACGCGGCGGAGTGCGCCTTGTTGAAGGCGTAGCCGGCGAAGGGGACCAGCACGTCCCACAGCGCCTGGATCGCCTGGTCGCTGTAGCCGTTCTTGCGGGCACCGGCCTGGAAGATCGTGAAGTTCTTCGCCAGTTCCTCGGGCTTCTTCTTGCCCATGACGCGGCGCAGGATGTCGGCTTCGCCGAGCGAGTACCCGGCGATGATCTGGGCGGCCTTCTGGACCTGCTCCTGGTAGACGATCAGGCCGTAGGTGACCGCGAGCACCTCTTCGAGCGGCTCTTCCAGCTCGGGGTGGATCGGTGTGATCTCCTGCTGCTTGTTCTTGCGCAGGGCGTAGTTGGTGTGCGAGTTCATGCCCATCGGGCCCGGCCGGTACAGGGCGGACACGGCGGAGATGTCTTCGAAGTTGTCGGGCTTCATCAGGCGCAGCAGCGAGCGCATGGGACCGCCGTCGAACTGGAAGACGCCGAGGGTGTCACCGCGGCCCAGCAGCTCGAAGGTCTTGGGGTCGTCGAGCGGCAGGGCCAGGAGGTCGATGTCGATCCCCTTGTTGGCCTTCACCATCTTGACGGCGTCGTCCATGATCGTGAGGTTGCGCAGGCCCAGGAAGTCCATCTTGAGCAGGCCGAGCGACTCGCAGCTCGGGTAGTCCCACTGGGTGATGGTGACGCCGTCGGTGTGCCTCACCCAGACGGGTACGTGGTCGGTGATCGTCTCGCTGGACATGATCACGCCGGCGGCGTGGACGCCCATCTGGCGCACCAGGCCCTCGACGCCCATGGCGGTGTCGATGACCTTCTTGACGTCCGGCTCGTTCTCGTACATCCCGCGGATCTCGCCGGCCTCGCCGTAGCGCGGGTGCTTGGGGTCGAGGATGCCGGAGAGCGGGATGCCCTTGCCGAGGACGTCGGCGGGCATCGCCTTGGTGAGGCGGTCGCCCATCGCGTACGGGTAGCCGAGGACGCGCGCCGAGTCCTTGATCGCGTTCTTGGCCTTGATGGTGCCGTACGTGCCGATCATGGCGACCTTGTCGGCGCCGTACTTCTCGGTCACGTACCGGATCACTTCGACGCGCCTGCGCTCGTCGAAGTCGATGTCGACATCGGGCATGGAGACGCGCTCGGGGTTCAGGAAGCGCTCGAAGATCAGGCCGTGGGTGAGGGGGTCGAGGTCGGTGATGCCCATGGCGTACGCGACGATCGAGCCGGCCGCGGAGCCTCGGCCGGGACCGACCGCGATGCCCTGGTTCTTGGCCCACATGATGAAGTCGGCGACGACGAGGAAGTAGCCGGGGAAGCCCATCGAGATGATCGTGTCCATCTCGTACTCGGCCTGCTTCATCCGGTCCTCGGGGATGCCTCCCGGGTAGCGGCGGTGCATGCCGCGCATGGTCTCCTCGCGGAACCAGGTGACCTCGGTGTAGCCCTCGGGGATGTCGAACTTCGGCATCAGGTTCCGGAACTGGAACATGCCCTCGGTGTCGATCTGCTCGGCGACCAGCCGGGTGTTGGCGCAGCCCTCCTGCCAGGCGTCCGAGGAGTCGATGGCGTACATCTCGTCCGTGGACTTGAGGTAGTAGCCGGTGCCGTCGAAGCGGAAGCGGTCCGGGTCGGAGAGGTTCTTGCCGGTCTGGATGCACAGCAGCGCGTCGTGCGCGGTGGCCTCGTGCGCGTACGTGTAGTGCGAGTCGTTCGTGACCAGCGGCGGGATGCCGAGCTTCTTGCCGATCTCCAGCAGCCCGTCGCGGACCCGGCGCTCGATCTCGATGCCGTGGTCCATCAGCTCCAGGAAGTACCGCTCCTTGCCGAAGATGTCCTGGTACTCGGAGGCGGCCTTGAGGGCCTCGTCGAACTGGCCGAGGCGAAGGCGGGTCTGGAGCTCGCCGGAGGGGCAGCCGGTGGAGGCGATGAGCCCCTCGGACCACTTGGAGATGGTCTCCTTGTCCATGCGCGGCCACTTGGTGAGCCAGCCCTCCGCGTAGGCGTCGGAGGACAGCCGGAAGAGGTTGTGCAGGCCGGTGGCGTTCGCCGCCCAGATCGTCTTGTGGGTGTAGCCGCCGGAGCCGGAGACGTCGTCGCGCTTCTGGTGCGGCTGGCCCCACTGGATGCGCCGCTTGTTGCGCCGGGACTCGGGGGCGACGTACGCCTCGATGCCGATGATCGGCGTGACGCCGGCCTTCTGCGCGGAGTGGAAGAAGTCGTAGGCGCCGTGCAGGTTGCCGTGGTCGGACATCGCGATGTGCGTCATGCCCATCTCGTTGCACGCGTTGAACATGTCCTTGAGCCGCGCGGCACCGTCCAGCAGCGAGTACTGGGTGTGGACGTGCAGGTGCGTGAACGGCGGCTTGGTCACGGTGGGGGTCCTCCGGCGACGGGAGTGGGGGGGCGACTTCGAATCCTACGTCGGGCCGGTGACACATCGGGGGCACTCACCGGTACGGTCAGGCGTTGCACCGGCCAGGAGCACCTGTCCGAAAACCGATTGGCACACGCGCCACCAGGAGGAACCCGCCATGGCGGTCCCCGAGACGACGAACGAGCAGCGCGCCGAGCAGATACTCGACGTGTTCGACACCGCTTTCGGTGAGCTGCTCGCCGCCGACCCCGCTGCCTTCCAGGTGAAATTCCGGAAGATGGCGGCCTCCGCCTTCGCCTTCTACCGCGGCACGGCCTGCCTGTTCTACGCCGATCTGGAGCGCGACCGGCACGGCGGCCCGTACCTGGACGAGCGGACGGGCCGGGTGTGGATCCACGGCGACCTGCACGCCGAGAACTTCGGCACGTACATGGATTCCAACGGCCGGCTGATCTTCAACATCAACGACTTCGACGAGGCGTACGTCGGCCCCTTCACCTGGGACCTCAAGCGCTTCGCGGCCTCCGTCGCCCTGCTCGGCTACACCAAGGCGCTCAGCGACGGCCAGATCAGCGAGCTGGTGCGGATCTACGCGGCCGCCTACCGGGAGCGGATCCACCGCCTGGCGGCCGGCGCCAAGCACGAGGAGGTCCCCTCCTTCACGCTGGACACCTCCGAGGGCCCGCTGCTGGGGGCGCTGCGCGCGGCCCGGGCGCGCACCCGGTTCGAGCTGCTGGCATCGATGACCGAGATCAGGGACTACGAGCGCCGCTTCACCTCCGGTCCCGGCACGCTGGAGCTGGACGCCGCCACCCGGTACAAGGTGCTGGCCGCCTTCGACGGATACCTGGAGACCCTGCCGGAGGAGTCCCTGGTGCGGCCGGATTCCTACCGGGTCAAGGACGTGGTGGGGCGGCGCGGCGTGGGCATCGGCTCGGCCGGGCTGCCCTCGTACAACATCCTGCTGGAGGGGCACAGCGACGCCCTGGAGAACGACGTCGTGATCTACCTCAAGCAGGCCCAGACCCCGGCGGTGTCCCGGCACATCACCGAGCGGGCCGTGCGGGAGTACTTCCTGCACGAGGGGCACCGCACGGTGATCTCCCAGCGGGCCCTCCAGGCGCACGCCGACCCGTGGCTGGGCTGGACCGAGCTGGACGGCGCCGGGCAGCTGGTGGCGGAGGTCTCCCCGTACGCGGTGGACCTGGACTGGTCGGATCTGGACGACCCGGAGGAGATCGCGGCCGTCGTCGCGGACCTGGGCCGGGCGACGGCCACCATGCACGCGTCGGCGGACGAGGCGGAGAGCGGCCATTCTCTGGTCCCCTTCTCCACCGAGCGCGCCATCGACGCGGCGATCGCCGCCGACGAGGAGGGCTTCGGGGAGCTGCTCGTCGACTTCGCCCACGCCTACGGGGCCCGGGCGCGCGCCGACCACCAGATCTTCGTGGACCTGTTCCGCAACGGTCGTCTCACGCCATAGTCGGGGCCCGCCCGGCCCCCGGCCCCGGATTCACAGGCAGCCGTGGCAGACTCGCCGGGATGGACATATCCGGGGCAGGGATCCGAGGGCTGCGGGCCGCGCTGTTCAGCGCGCTCGTCGTGCTGCTCTCGACCGGGTCGCACGTCGTGCTGTCCCGGATGCCGCTGCCTCCCACGCTGGTGGCCGGGGCCTTCGCCGCCGTGTTCGCGCTGGCCTTCGCGCTGGCCGGCCGGGAGCGGGGCTTCGGTCCCATCGCCGGGCTGCTGGTGCCGCTGGAGCTGGCGGCCGACACCGTCTTCACCGCCGGGCAGCACTTCTGTTACGGCCCGGCGGGCGGTCCCGTCGCCGGGCCGCTGCACGCGCTCGGCCTGGACGGTCTCTGTGGCGGCACCCCGGTGGGCGGGCCGCTGACCGGGGTGGCGGGCCCCGCCGCCGACCCGGCGACGCTGCTCGCGGCGGCCGGGCCGTGGACGCCCTGGCTGCTGCTGGGCGCCCACGTGTCGGCGGGACTCCTGGCCGCCGGATGGCTGCGCTACGGGGAGCGGGCGCTGGGCCGGCTGCTGCGGGCGGTGGGCGTCCTCGCCTTCCGGCCGCTGCTGCTGGCGGTGGCCGCCGTGGTGGCGGCGGGCGGACCGGCGCGCCGGGCGGTGCGGCCGACGGCCCGGGGCGCGGGGGCCCGTACCCGGTTCCCGGCGCATTCCGTGGGACGGCGGGGACCTCCCGTACGGCGTGGGGCGCTCGCGAGCGCCTGACGCAGTACGGCAGACCCCCATCCCCCGCATACGGAAATCCCACGGAGACAGACATGAGTGCACGCAACAGCCAGGTGAACAAGGCGGCGGCCCGCGAGCGGCTGCGCATCGAACGCGAGAAGCAGGCCAAGAGGGCCAGGGCGCGCCGCCAGCTGTTCGTGGCGGGTGCCGTCGTCGCCGTCCTCGCGGTCGCGGGCGGCGTCGGCTACCTGGTCGTGCAGAACAGCCAGCCCTCCCACTGGGAGAAGGCCGCCAAGGCGGAGCTGGTGAAGCCGAAGAACACCACGGGTGAGGACGGCCTGACGGTCGTCGTCGGCAAGGCGGACGCGAAGAAGACCCTGGAGCTCTACGAGGACCCGCGCTGCCCGGCGTGCGCGGCCTTCGAGCAGGCGGTCGGCTCTCAGGTGCGCAAGGACGTCGACGCGGGCAAGTACAAGCTCCACTACTACGGCGCCACCTTCATCGACAACGGCGCCAAGGGCGAGGGCTCGAAGAACGCGCTGAGCGCGCTGGGCGCGGCGCTGAACGTCAGCCCGGAGGCCTTCCTCGACTACAAGGCCGCGCTGTACTCCAAGGAGCTGCACCCGCAGGAGACGGTCGACAGCTTCGCCAAGGACGACTACCTGATCAAGGTCGCGGACACGGTTCCGGCGCTCAAGGGCAACGCCGAGTTCAAGAAGGCCGTCGAGGACGGCACGTACGACCGCTGGGCGATGGACATGGCCAAGGCCTTCAACAAGTCCGGGGTGACGGGTACCCCGACGCTCAAGATGGACGGCAAGAAGATCGACACCCCGTCGACGCCCGAGGCGTACACGGCGGCGCTCGACAAGGCCCTGGCAGGCTGATTCCCCCTGCCGGGACGGCCGGTGGGCGGCCGGTGGGCACCCGGTGGACGGCCGGTGGGCACCCGGTGGACGGCCGGCGGGCACCCGGTGGACGGCCGGCGGGCGAACGGGCGGGCGAACTCCCAGAGTTCGCCCGCCCGTTGCTTTACCGAGGGTATCCCGGAAGGCATACCCGTCAGTAATATCATCGGCCGTGACCAGTCATCTCTCTTCTTCCGCCTCGGTGAACCCCCGCCGCCGTACGGTGGTCAAGGCCGCCGCCGCCACGGCCGCCCTCGCGCCGATCGCGGCCCTGGGCGCCACCGCCGCCCACGCGGCGGATTCCGTCCCCGCCTTCCTGCACGGCGTCGCCTCCGGCGACCCGCTGCCCGACGGGATCCTGCTGTGGACCCGCATCACCCCGACCGCCGACGCCGTGCCCGGCTCCGGCCGCGGCCCGGACACCCGGGTCGGCTGGGAGGTCGCGGAGGACAAGTCCTTCTCCCGCGTCGTGGCGAGCGGGTCCGTCACCGCGACCGCCGCCGCCGACCACACCGTCAAGGCGGACGTGCGCGGCCTGCGGCCCAAGACCGTCTACTGGTACCGGTTCACGGCCGGCGCCACCGTCTCCCCCGCGGGCCGCACCCTGACCGCCCCGGCCGCCGACGCGAGCACGGCGGGCGTGCGCTTCGGCGTGGTCTCCTGCGCCAACTGGGAGGCCGGCTACTTCTCCGCGTACCGCCACCTGGCCGCCAGGACCGACCTGGACGCGGTCCTGCACCTCGGCGACTACATATACGAGTACCAGACCGGGGGTTTCCCGGAGGCCAAGTACGTCGTACGGCAGCACGAGCCGCAGCACGAGATCGTGAACCTCGCCGACTACCGCACCCGGCACGGCAAGTACAAGACGGACGCCGACCTCCAGGCGGTGCACGCCGCGCACCCCGTCATCGCGATCTGGGACGACCACGAGTTCGCCAACGACTGCTGGTCGGGCGGGGCGGAGAACCACACCCCGGGCGCCGAGGGCGACTGGGCGGCCCGCGCGGCCGCCGCCAAGCAGGCCTACTTCGAGTGGATGCCCGTACGCCCCTCCATCGCCGGCACCGTCTACCGGCGGCTGCGTTTCGGTACCCTCGCCGACCTGCACCTACTGGACCTGCGCACCTTCCGCTCGCAGCAATCCAAGATCGGCAGCGGGGCGGCGGACGACCCGGAGCGCACCATCACCGGGCGCGCGCAGCTGGACTGGCTCAAGTCGGGGCTTTCGTCCTCGCACGCGACCTGGCAGCTGGTCGGCACGTCCGTGATGATCTCGCCGGTGGCCTTCGGCTCGCTGCCCGCGCACCTGCTGCAGCCGCTCACCAAGCTGCTCGGGCTGCCCGAGGGGGGCATAGCGGTCAATGTGGACCAGTGGGACGGCTACACCGACGATCGCAGGGAACTCCTGGGCCACTTGAAGGACCAGGGCATCAAGAACACGGTGTTCCTGACCGGCGACATCCACATGGCGTGGGCGAACGACGTCCCGGTGAACAAGGCGACCTACCCGGCCTCGGGCTCGGCGGCGACCGAGTTCGTGGTGACCTCGGTGACTTCCGACAACATCGACGACCTGCTGCACGTACCGGCCGACACCGCCTCGCTGGTCGCCGAAGCGGCCATCAAGGCCGCGAACTGGCACGTCAAGTGGCTGGACATGGACGCGCACGGGTACGGCGTCCTGGACGTGACGGCAGAGCGCTCACAGATGGACTACTACATCGTTTCCGACAAGCGGCGCCAGGACGCCACTTCGGCGTGGTCACGCTCGTACCGCACCCTGAGCGGCACGCAGCGGGTGGAACGGGCCGACCGTCCGGTTCGCTGACGTAGCGTCAAATTTGCGGTGAGGAGGGGCGCCTGGTTCATACCAGGCGCCCCTTCCGCATCCTCGGCAACAAATCTTTAACCTACGAGATCTTGCCATTCTGCTGACATGCACACGTAAGCTGCGCGTCAGCGTGAGGACGTACCTCACCCCCCACCACGCTTCGCGAGGAGTCAACGTGCGCGCCAACGCCCGCATATCCCCCCTGCTCCGCCGCCGCCTCATGGGTACGGCCGTCCTGGCCGGAACCCTGGCCTTCGCACCGCTGACGGCTCCCACGACCGTCGCCGCGGCCAAGTCCTCGGAGGCATGTACCGGCCATTCCGCCGAGGCCTCGGCGAACGCCCGCGTCGCCCGCCCCAAGGACCACCACGCGGCCGACCCGAACGAGATCTCGGACGCCCAGGTCAAGGCCATGGACGCCGACCTCAAGAAGAAGCTGTCCCAGGCCACCCCCCAGCAGCTGGACGGCATGCGCGCCGGCGCCGCCACCGCGACCACCATCCCGGTGTACGTGCACGTCATCACCTCCGGCACCGCCGGCAAGCTGACGGCGACCGACATCAACAACCAGCTCTCGGTGCTGAACGCCGCCTACAGCGGCAAGGGCACCAACAACGCGGACACCGGGTACCAGTTCAGCCTCGCCGGCACGGACTACACGGACAACGCCGCCTGGTACAACGTCTCCGACGGCACCCAGGCCGAGAAGGACATGAAGAACGCCCTGCGCAAGGGCGGCAAGAACGCGCTGAACCTCTACACCGCCAACCTCGGCGGCGGGCTGCTCGGCTGGGCCACCTTCCCCAGCTCCTACGCCTCGCAGCCGACGATGGACGGCGTGGTCATCCTCAACACCTCGCTGCCCGGCGGCTCCGCCACCAACTACAACGAGGGCGACACCGCGACCCACGAGGTCGGCCACTGGATGGGCCTCTACCACACCTTCCAGGGCGGCTGCTCGGGCAGCGGTGACTCCGTCGCCGACACCCCGGCCGAGCAGAGCGCCGCGTTCGAGTGCCCGACCGGCCGTGACAGCTGCACCAACAAGACGGGCGTCGACCCGATCCACAACTTCATGGACTACACGTACGACTCCTGCATGTACCAGTTCACGGCCGGCCAGGTGGCCCGCATGAAGAGCATGTGGACCGCCTACCGCGCCTGATCAGCGCACACCCCGCCTGATCGGCGCCCGCCGCGGCGGCGGCGGACGGCGGCCACGTGAACAGGGGCCCGGCCCGGCGGACATCCGCCGGACCGGGCCCCTGCCCGTGCGCAGCCCCCGCTACAGGCTGTCGAGGAACGCCAGCGCGACCTTCCACGTCTGCTCGGCGGCCTGCGCGTCGTAGTCGTCCAGTTCCGGATCGGTGAACAGGTGCCCGGCGCCCTGGTAGCTGTGGACCTCCACGTCCGCCCCGGCCCGCCGCATGCGCAGGTACCAGGCCGTCAGCCAGTCGTGCGGCTCGAACGGGTCCGGGTCGGCCACGTGCAGCTGCACCGGCAGCCCGTCGGCCGAGGCGCTGTCCTCCAGGTCCGAGGTGCCGTGCAGGAGCAGCAGCCCGCGCGCCTTCTCGTCGTGCAGCGCCAGGTGCTGGGCCATGGAGGCGCCGAAGGAGAAGCCGGCGTAGACCAGGCCCTGGTCGGAGTAGGGGGCGGCGGCCAGCACGGCCCGCTTGAGCAGCTCGTCGCGGCCGATCTCGTCCTGGTGGGCCATGCCCTCCTCGACGGTGCCGAACGTACGCCCCTCGAAGAGGTCGGGCACCTGGACGGTGTGTCCCGCCGCGCGCAGCCGGTCGGCCGCCGCGTGCACCGCGGGCCGCAGCCCGTACGTCGAATGGAAGAGCATGATGTTCATTCCTCCATCGTGCCAGTTTCCACCGGCGCGATCCGGTTAGGTTGCCCGCATGGAGATGGAGAACGTCCTTCGCCCCGTCACGGTCATCGGCGGCTCGCTGGTCATCACCCTGCTCGCGGGCTGGGTGCTGGACCTGCTGCTGCGCCGGGCCGATGCCCGGCACCACGAAACGCCCCTGTGGGACCAGCTGCGCCGGTGCCGGGTGCCGTTCCAGATCGTGCTGTGCACGGCACTGCTCAGAGGCTCCTACCGCTCCTCGCGCATCCTGCCGCAGCACGCGGACGGCGTCGGCCGGACCCTGACCCTGACCCTCATCGCCTCCACCGCCTGGCTCCTCGTCCGGATCGCCACGGCGATAGTCGACTCCGGCTACGCGCGCTACGCCTCCGGCTCGCGCGACGCCGCCAGGGTCCGCCGGGTGCGCACCCAGGTGACGCTGATCCAGCGGGTGGTGACCGCGGTGGTCTCGGTCGTCGCCGTCTCGGCGATGCTGCTGACCTTCCCCGCGATGCGCACGGTCGGCACCTCGATGCTGGCCTCGGCCGGTGTGCTCGGCATCGTGGCCGGCGTCGCCGCCCAGTCATCGCTGGGCAACCTCTTCGCCGGGCTGCAGATCGCCTTCGGCGACACCGTCCGCATCGGGGACACGGTGGTCGTGGACAAGGAGTGGGGAACGGTCGAGGAGATCACCCTCACCTTCCTGATGGTGCGCACCTGGGACGAGCGCCGGATCACGATGCCGGTCTCCTACTTCACCAGCAAGCCGTACGAGAACTGGTCCCGCGGCGGCGCGCAGATGACGGGCACCGTCTTCCTGCACCTGGACCACTCGGCGCCCGTCGACCTGATGCGCGAGCAGCTCGCGCAGATCCTCAAGGAGACGCCGGAGTGGGACGGGCGCGCGAGCGGCCTGGTGGTGACCGACACCACACCCAACACCATCGAGGTCCGGGCGATGGTCACGGCGAAGGACGCCGACGACGTGTGGACCGTGCGGTGCGCGGTCCGCGAACGCCTCATCGCCTGGCTGGTGGCCAACCACCCGTACGCCCTCCCCCGCGTGACGACGGCCGACGCGCTGCGCCCCCCGGCGCCGCGAAGGGGCTAGGGGTTGCGCAGGCTGCGCACGTCCAGGTGGCGCAGGACCCGGTCGACGATCTCCGGATCGGCGCCGGGTTCGCTGCGCGCGGCCAGCACCTCGTGCCGGGCCGCCGACATCATCTCCCGCTGGATCCGCTGCACGTCGCGGATCCGCTCCACCCGCTTCGCGTACGCCTCGCGCCGTTCCTCGTCCACCATGTCGGGGCTGATCCGGGCGCCCACGTCGTACGCCCTGCGGTACAGGACCTCCAGCAGGTCGTCGGGGAGGTCCTCGTCGTCCTCGATCTCCTGCAGCCGCCGCTTGGCGGCCTTCGCGGCGCGGATGGCGAGCCGCCGCTCGATGTCCCGCTCGGCGTCCTCGTCGGCCTCGACGCCAAGGCGCCGCACGAGCCAGGGCAGGGTCAGTCCCTGGCAGAGCAGCGTCACCATGATCACGGCGAAGGCGATGAAGATGATCTGGTCCCGGGCCGGGAAGGGCTCACCGGCATCGGTCTTGAGCGGGATGGCCAGCGCCAGCGCCACCGAGGCCACACCGCGCATCCCGGCCCACCACATGACCGTGCTCTCCCGCCAGCTGACCGGGATCTCCTCGGCGTAGTTGCGCCGCTTGTGCAGCCGCTTCGCCAGCCAGCCCGCCGGCAACAGCCACAGCAGCCGTACGCCGACGACCACCGCCACGACGGCCGCCGCCCAGCCCGCCATCTGCTCCTCGCTGCCGCGCGCGGTACCGAAGACGTGGTGCAGCTCCAGCCCGATCAGCCCGAAAGCGACGCCGGTGACCAGCATGTCGACGATCTCCCAGAAGGTGTGGCCGGCCAGCCGCCCCAGCACGTCGTCGGCGTCGGTCGCGTACTCGGCGAGGAACAGGGCGGTGGTCAGCACCGCCAGCACGCCCGAGCCCCGGAGCTCCTCCGCCACGACGTACGCGACGAACGGCACCAGCAGCGTCAGCCCGATCTGCAGCGTGGCGTCGCCGAGCCGCCCCATGAGCCGGTTCGTGAGCCATCCCAGGGCCAGGCCCACGGCCAGGGCGACCACGGCGGACAGCACGAACTCGCCGAGCGCGTCCGGCCAGGAGAAGCTGCCGCTGACGGCGGCGCCTACGGCCACGTGGTAGAGCACGATGGCGGTGACGTCGTTGAACAGGCCCTCGCCCTCCAGGATCGACACCAGTCGGCGCGGCAGTCCCAGCTGCCCGGCGACGGCGGTGGCCGCCACGGGGTCGGGTGGGGCCACCAGCGCTCCGAGGGCGACGGCGGCGGCCAGCGGCAGCCCGGGGACCACGGCGTTCGCCACGGCGGCAACGGCCGCCGTGGTCACGAAGACCAGGGCCACCGCCAGCAGCAGGATCGGCCGGACGTTGGCGGCGAACTGGCGCCAGGAGGTGCGTTGCGCGGAGGCGTACAGCAGCGGAGGCAACACCAGCGGCAGGATGTACTCGGGCGGGATGTCGACGTTCGGGACGACCGGCACGAGCGCCATCACGACCCCGCCGATGGTCATCAGCACGGGCGCGGGCAGCCCCAGCCGGTCCCCGAGCGGCACGGTGACCACGGCGCCGAGCAGCAGTACGAAGAGGAGAGCTAGCTGATCCACTCCCCCACCCTGCCATTACGCTGCCGCTTCCCTGCGGGGTGGGCAGCCCCCGCCGCGCCCGTGTCGGTCGGCCCCCGCACCGTCGGCACGGCCCGGGTCGGCACTTTCAGCCCCGCCGGCGTTTGAGGCGCGTGCGGGTCCGCGTTTTCAGCCCCGCCGGCGTTTGAGGCGCGGGGTCTGGGGCCGGAGCCCCAGGGAACCCAGCTACCGCCGGGAGGGCCCCCACGAGGGCGTGAGTTGCGCCGGCGGGGCTGGAGATGGCCGGCGGGCCGCAAGAATGCTCCCCCGGCGCGTTACGGCACGTGGCGGCGCATGGCGCGGTGCGGGATGCCCGCGTCCTGGAACTCCGGGCCGTAGGCCGCGTAGCCGAGGCGCTCGTAGAAGCCCAGCGCGTGCGTCTGCGCGCCCAGGTCCACCGCCGTCAGCCCCCGCCGGACCGCCTCCGTCTCGATGGCCCGTACCAGGGCCGCCCCCACGCCCGTCCCCCGCGCGGCGGCGCTCACCGCGAGCCGGCCGAGGGAGCCGACCTCCGAGGAGCCCGTCTTGCCGAGGGCGCCCGGCCCGTGCAGCAGCCGGCCGGTGCCCAGCGGCTCCCCGTCCGGCCCTTCGGCCAGTACGTGCACGGCGTCCGCGTCGTAGGCGTCGTACTCGACCGACTCCGGCACGGACTGCTCCACCACGAACACCTCCCTGCGCACCGCGAAGCACGCCGCGAGGTCCGCCTCGCACGCCGCGACACGGACGGTGAAAGCCGTCACTCGCTCTCGGCCCGGATCACGTCCAGGGCGTGCTGGAGGTCCGCCGGGTAGTGGCTCTCGAACTCCACCCACTGCCCGTCCGCCGGGTGCTCGAAGCCCAGGCGCACGGCGTGCAGCCACTGCCGGGTCAGCCCGAGCCGCTTGGCGACGGTGGGGTCGGCGCCGTAGGTCAGGTCGCCGACGCAGGGGTGGCGGTGGGCGGACATGTGCACGCGGATCTGGTGCGTGCGGCCCGTCTCCAGCTTGATGTCGAGCAGCGAGGCCGCCCGGAACGCCTCGATCAGGTCGTAGTGGGTGACGGAGGGCTTGCCCTCCTGGGTCACCGCCCACTTGTAGTCCGCGCTGGGGTGACGGCCGATCGGCGCGTCGATGGTGCCGCTCATCGGGTCCGGGTGGCCCTGCACCAGCGCGTGGTAGCGCTTGTCCACCACGCGCTCGCGGAACTGGTTCTTGAGCGAGGTGTACGCGCGCTCGGACTTCGCGACGGCCATCAGGCCGGACGTGCCGACGTCGAGGCGGTGCACGATGCCCTGGCGCTCGGACGCGCCGGAGGTGGAGATCCGGTACCCGGCGGCGGCGAGGCCGCCGATGACGGTGGTGCCGGTCCAGCCGGGGCTCGGGTGGGCGGCGACGCCCACCGGCTTCATGATGACGACGATGTCGTCGTCATCATGGACGATCTCCATGCCCGGGACCGGCTCGGCGACGAGCTCGACCGGCCTCGGCGGCGCGGGCATCTCGACTTCGAGCCAGGCGCCACCGTGCACGCGCTCGGACTTCCCGACGACGCTGCCGTCGACCGCCACCTTCCCCGCGGCCGCGAGTTCGGCCGCCTTCGTCCGGGAAAATCCGAACATACGGGCGATTGCGGCGTCGACGCGCTCGCCCTCGAGGCCATCGGGAACGGGCAGGGTGCGGATCTCGGGAATCGTACTCACCTGTCGAGTATGCAGGACCCGACAGACGGGCAGTCCCGCGATCAGTCCTTGTGGACGGTGCCGTCCGGGTCCAGACCCTTGAAGGAGAGCAGGACGATCAGGACGCCACCGCACACGATCGCCGAGTCCGCGAGGTTGAACACGGCGAAATGGGTGGGCGCGATGAAGTCGACGACGGCCCCGCGGAAGATGCCCGGCGAACGGAAGATCCGGTCGGTCAGGTTGCCCAGGGCGCCGCCCAGCAGCAGGCCCAGCGCGATCGCCCACGGCAGGCTGTAGAGCTTGCGCGCCAGCCGGACGATCACCACGATCACGGTGGCCGCGATACAGGTGAAGATGATCGTGAAGGCCTCGCCGAAGCCGAACGCGGCACCCGGGTTGCGGATGGCCTCGAATTTCAGCAGGTCGCCGACGACCTCGATCGGCTGCTGGTGCTCCAGCTTGGCGACGACGACCATCTTGCTGCCGAGGTCGATCAGGTACGCGAGTACCGCCACCACCAGCAGCGCCGCGATCCGCCGGTGCCCCTTGGGCTCGGTCGGCTCCGGCTCCGCGCCTTCCCCGACGTCGGGCGTACCGATGATGCGCTCCGCCTCTGCCACGTGAGTCCCTCGAACTAGCACGAACCAGGTTCCCGGCAGGTTCCTGGACCCTGACGAGACACGAGGGTACGTCAGGGTCCCGTGAGCCGCGCCGCCTCCCCGGGCCGGTTCAGTGCCTCCGCTCCTGCTTCTGCTTGCAGTCCACGCACAGGGTGGCCCGGGGGAAGGCCTGCATCCTGGCCTTGCCGATGGGCTTGCCGCAGTTCTCGCAGAAGCCGTACGTGCCCGCCTCCAGGCGTTCCAGGGCGCGCTCGGTCTGCTCCAGCATCAAAGTGGCGTTCGCGGCGAGGGCCAGCTCGGATTCCCGGGTGATGTTCTTGGTTCCCGTATCGGCCTGGTCGTCGCCCGCGCCGTCGCCGGAGTCCCGCATGAGGCCCGAGATGGCCTGCTCGGACGCCTCCAGTTCGGCGCGCAGCCGCAGCACCTCGCTCGACAGCTCCGACCTGGCCTCGGCGACCTCGTCGGGCGTCCAGGGGTCCTCACCGGGGCGTACGGGCAGCTCGCCGGGGGCGGCCACGGGGCCCGGGGCGGTGGAGGCCGCCTTGGGCAGGCCGCTGGTGGCGGCCTCGGCCGTCTTGCGCGTCGCGCCGGTGCTCTTCTTGGCAACCACTTTGCGGGCTCCAGTCTCTGTCGCGGCCTGCGCCGCCCCCTCGGCCCCGGCCGTTTTGGCCGTGGCCCTGCTCGCCGTCGTCTTCTTGGCGGCCGTCTTCTCGGCGGCGGCCGTCTTCTCGGCGGCGGCCGTCTTCTCGGCGGTGGCCGTCTTCTCGGCGGTGGCCGTCGCCTTCTTGGCGGGCGCCTTCTTGGCGGATCCCTTGGCCGCCGGCGCCTTGGTCGCGGACGCCTTCCTCGCGGGTGCCTTGGTCGCTGCCGGCTTGGTGGCCGCTGTCTTGGTGGCGGATCTCTTGGTGGCGGAGGTCTCGGTGGCGGGCGCCTTCTGCACAGCTGTTCTTTCCACAACTGCCTTCTTCACGGGTGCCTTGGTCGCGGATGCCTTCTTGGCGGGTGCCTTCTTGGCCGTTGCCTTCTTGGGCTTTGCCTTCTCGGCGGTCGCCTCGCCGGCAGCTGTCTTCTTCCCGGGCGCCTTCTTCGTGGGTGCCTTTGTCGCCGGTGCCTTTCTCGTGCCCCTCGCGGTGGACGCCGCCGCCCTTTTCGTGGCGGGCGCGGTCGCGGATGCCTTCCTGGTGGCGGTTCCCTTCCCGGCCGGGGCGTCCGTCCCGGCGCGGGCCCCGGCTGCCTTTGCGGCAGCCTTCTCGGTAGTCCCGGCGGTGTTCTTCGCCACCATGGCCGCGGCCCCTTCACATACTGTGATCATTGCTCGCGAATCGTGCCGGAACGATAAATCGGCTCCGGCCCCACGGCAACGGGGCGCGCATCCGTCGCGGCCAACCTGCATCCGTTGTGCCCATCCGGAAGCCCGGTAATCCGCCCCTCCCGTCCCGACAGCGCCCGGACCGGCCACGTCGGCCCATCCGGGTCACACGGCGCCCCCGCCGGGACCCCGCGGCGTCGCCGCGCCGCCCGGCAAAACCGGTCGGCCGCGCACCGCCCGGCCCCGTACACTGGGCCCAGCGAAAGGCATGGATGGGGACGAGTAGCGTCGGACGCAGCCAGGAGCGACCCGGGGACGGTGAGAGCCCGGGGGCGAGCGCGATGTGAAGGATCACCCCGGAGCCGCCGGAAGAAAGCCGTCCCGACGGCCAGTAGAACCGGCTTCGCACCCCAATGAGGGGGCCACCGGCGCTGTCCGGCGGCCAAGGAGGGTGGTACCGCGGGAGCAGTAGACGGCTCTCGTCCCTCCGGACGGAAGTCGCATCCCGCCGGAGGAAGAGTTCAGCCTCATGACCACACCGCCGCAGTACCGCCCGGTACCCGCCCAGGTCGACCTGCCTGCCCTTGAGCACGCCGTCCTCGACTTCTGGCGCGAGAACAAGACCTTCGACAAGACCCTGGCCCAGTCCGAGGGCCGCCCCGAGTGGGTCTTCTACGAGGGCCCGCCCACCGCGAACGGCATGCCCGGTGCCCACCACATCGAGGCCCGCGTCTTCAAGGACGTCTTCCCCCGCTTCCGCACCATGCGCGGCTACCACGTGGCCCGCAAGGCCGGCTGGGACTGCCACGGCCTGCCCGTCGAGCTCGCCGTCGAGAAGGAGCTCGGCTTCAACGGCAAGCAGGACATCGAGGCCTACGGGATCGCCGAGTTCAACGCCAAGTGCCGCGACTCCGTCACCCGTCACACCGACGCGTTCGCCGAGCTCACGACCCGGATGGGCTACTGGGTCGACCTGGACGACGCGTACCGGACCATGGACCCCGAGTACATCGAGTCCGTGTGGTGGTCGCTCAAGGAGATCTTCAACAAGGGCCTGCTCACCCAGGACCACCGCGTCGCCCCCTGGTGCCCGCGCTGTGGCACCGGCCTGTCCGACCACGAGCTGGCGCAGGGCTACGAGACCGTCGTGGACCCCTCGGTCTACGTGCGCTTCCCGCTGACCTCCGGCCCCCTCGCGGGCCAGGCCGCGCTGCTGGTCTGGACGACGACCCCGTGGACCCTGGTCTCCAACACCGCCGTGGCCGCGCACCCCGAGGTCACGTACGTCGTGGCCGGCAACGGCGAGGAGAAGCTGGTCGTCGCCCAGCCGCTGCTGGAGAAGGCCCTCGGCGAAGGCTGGGAGGCCACCGGCGAGACCTTCACGGGCAAGGAGATGGAGCGCTGGACGTACGAGCGCCCGTTCTCGCTCGTGGAGTTCCCCGAGCCGGCCCACTACGTCGTGAACGCCGAGTACGTCACGACCGAGGACGGCACCGGTCTGGTCCACCAGGCCCCCGCCTTCGGCGCCGACGACCTCGCGGTCTGCCGCGCGTACGGCCTGCCGGTCGTGAACCCGGTCCGCCCCGACGGCACCTTCGAGGAGGACGTCCCGCTGGTCGGCGGCGTGTTCTTCAAGAAGGCCGACGAGCGGCTGACCGCCGACCTCGACGCGCGCGGACTGCTCTTCAAGCACATCGCCTACGAGCACAGCTACCCGCACTGCTGGCGCTGCCACACCGCGCTGCTCTACTACGCGCAGCCGTCCTGGTACATCCGCACCACCGCCGTCAAGGACGCGATGCTGCGGGAGAACGAGAAGACGAACTGGTTCCCGGACTCCGTCAAGCAGGGCCGCTTCGGGGACTGGCTCAAGAACAACATCGACTGGGCGCTGTCCCGCAACCGCTACTGGGGCACCCCGCTGCCCATCTGGCGCTGCGAGGAGGGCCACCTCACCTGCGTCGGCTCGCGCGCGGAGCTCTCGGAGCTGTCGGGCACGGACCAGTCGGCCCTGGACCCGCACCGCCCGTACATCGACGCCGTCACCTTCACCTGCACCCACGAGGGCTGCTCCCTCGAAGCGGTGCGCGTTCCGGAGGTCATCGACGCCTGGTACGACTCGGGGTCGATGCCGTTCGCGCAGTGGGGGTACCCGTACAAGAACAAGGAGCTCTTCGAGCAGCGCTACCCGGCGCAGTTCATCTCCGAGGCCATCGACCAGACGCGCGGGTGGTTCTACACGCTGATGGCGGTCGGCACCCTGGTGTTCGACAAGTCGTCCTACGAGAACGTGGTCTGCCTGGGCCACATCCTCGCCGAGGACGGCCGCAAGATGTCCAAGCACCTGGGCAACATCCTGCAGCCCATCCCGCTCATGGACCAGCACGGCGCGGACGCGGTGCGCTGGTTCATGGCGGCGGGCGGCTCCCCGTGGGCGGCGCGCCGCGTGGGCCACGGCACCATCCAGGAGGTCGTCCGCAAGACCCTCCTCACGTACTGGAACACCGTCGCCTTCCAGGCCCTGTACGCCCGTACGTCGAACTGGGCGCCGTCGGCGGCCGACCCGGCCCCGGCGGACCGCACGGTCCTGGACCGCTGGCTGCTGTCGGAGCTGAACACCCTCGTGGCCGAGGTCACGGAGGCGATGGAGTCGTACGACACCCAGCGCGCCGGGAAGCTGCTGTCGTCCTTCGTGGACGACCTCTCCAACTGGTACGTCCGCCGCTCGCGCCGCCGCTTCTGGCAGGGCGACGCGGCCGCGCTGCGCACGCTGCACGAGGTGGTCGAGACGGTCACCCGTCTCCTCGCTCCGCTCACCCCCTTCATCACGGAGCGGGTCTGGCAGGACATGATCGTGCCGGTCACGCCGGAGGCGCCGGAGTCGGTGCACCTGTCGTCGTGGCCGGTCTCGGACGCGGCTCTGGTGGACCCGGTCCTGTCCCGGCAGATGCAGCTGGTCCGCCGCCTGGTGGAGCTGGGCCGGGCGACGCGCGCGGAGTCGGGCGTCAAGACGCGTCAGCCGCTGTCGCGGGCGCTGGTCGCGGTCTCGGGCTTCGAGTCGCTCACGCCGGAGCTGCACGCCCAGATCACCGAGGAGCTGAACGTCTCCTCGCTGGCGTCGCTCTCCGAGGTCGGCGGGTCGCTGGTGGACACCACGGCGAAGGCCAACTTCCGTGCGCTGGGCAAGCGTTTCGGCAAGGGCGTGCAGGACGTGGCGAAGGCGGTGGCCGCGGCCGACGCGGCGGCCCTGTCCCTGGCCCTGCGCTCGGGCGGGGCGTCGGTGGAGGTGAACGGGGAGGCGGTCACCCTCACCCCGGAGGAGGTCATCATCACGGAGACCCCGCGCGAGGGCTGGTCGGTGGCGTCCGACTCGGGTGCGACGGTGGCGCTGGACCTGGAGATCACGCCGGAGCTGCGGCTGGCGGGGCTGGCGCGTGACGCGATCCGCCTGATCCAGGAGGCCCGGAAGAACTCCGGCCTGGACGTGGCGGACCGGATCGCGCTGCGGTGGTCCGCGGCGGACCCGGAGGTGACGACGGCCCTCACGGACCACGCGGCGCTGATCGCGGACGAGGTCCTGGCGACGGACTTCGCCTCTGGCCCCGCGGACGGCACGTACGGCGCCGAGTTCACGGACGAGTCCCTGGGCCTGACGTTC
The DNA here is from genome assembly GCF_014650775.1 of Streptomyces cirratus. Classification (GTDB taxonomy): domain Bacteria; phylum Actinomycetota; class Actinomycetes; order Streptomycetales; family Streptomycetaceae; genus Streptomyces; species Streptomyces cirratus. The sequence continues at coordinate 284,085 of NZ_BMVP01000001.1, forward strand.
CGCCTCCGCAAGGCGTAGCCCCTCCGGCCACCTGTGGCCCGGTCCCCCACCGGGGGGGCCGGGCCACAGCCGTACCCCGCGCGGCCCGCTGCGGCCCTGCCACCGTTCCCGCCCCAAGGCGACACTCCGCGCCTGCGCCTCAATCGCCGGCGGGGCGGGAAACACCCAGGCGTCCTCACCCGGCGCCGCGGGCCGCCCGAATTCCAGCCCCGCCGGCGATTGAGGCGCGAGGTGCGGGGGCGGAGCCCCGGGGACGGGAACGGGCCGGGCCCGGTGCCCCCTGGGGGGAACCGGGCCCGGCCCGTGACTGCTGCTGACGCCGCAGAGGCGTACCGCCTAGTTGTCGTCCTCGTCGATCAGGAAGCCCCGCATGGGAGACGGCGCCTGCATCGGCTGCGGCGCAGCCGGCCGCACCGGAGCCATCGGCTGCGTCATCGCCGGGGACATCTGCTGCTGGCCGCCGTAGGACGGACCGCCGCCCATCGGGGAGGGACCGCCCATGGGGGACGGGCCGCCCATGGAGTGGCCCATCGCACCGGCCGGGGCCATCGACGGAGCCGGCGACGGCGGCAGGGCCGGACCGGACGGACCCCGCGGCGGGGCGAGGGAGTCGTCGGCCTGGGTCTCCAGCTGGCGCAGCTGCGACTCCAGGTAGGACTTGAGGCGCGTACGGTACTCGCGCTCGAAGCCCCGCAGGTCCTCGACCTTGCGCTCCAGCGTGGCGCGGGCGGACTCCAGGGAGCCCATCGCGACGCGGTGCTTCTCCTGCGCGTCCCGCTCCAGCGCGTCGGCCTTGGCGCGGGCGTCCCGCTCCAGGCCCTCGGCGCGGCTACGGGCCTCGCCGACGATCTTGTTGGCCTCGGAGCGGGCCTCCGCGATCGCCTGGTCGGCGGTCTGCTGCGCGAGCGACAGGACGCGGGCGGCGCTGTCGCCACCGGGGCCCTGCTGCGGGAGCTGCGGCTGCTGCTGGTGCATGGGCTGGCCCATGGGCTGCATCTGCTGCCCCATCGGCTGCATCTGCTGGCCCATCTGCTGCCCCATGGGCTGGCCGAGCGGGTTCTGGCCGCCCATGGACTGCTGCTGCATGGACTGCTGCTGCATGGGCTGCTGGCCCATCTGCTGCTGGCCCATCTGCTGCGGCTGGCCGCCCATGGTGTGCTGCTGCATGGGGCCGCCCATCGGGCCGGGGCCCTGCGGGCCGTGGCCGCCGGGGCCGGCGGGCAACTGCGGCTGGCCGCCCGGCAGCTGCGGCGGGCCCATCTGCTGCTGCTGCTGCGGCGGGCCGGATATGGCCGCCGGGACGGGGCCGCCGGGGCCTCGCTGGTCCTGGGGCTCGGGCTTGCGCATGCCCTGCTGCTGCTGGTTCTGCGCGGCGGCTCGCGTAGCGGCGGCCAGCTTCGCGCGCAGGTCTTCGTTCTCGCGCAGCAGGCGCGTCAGTTCGGACTCGACCTCGTCGAGGAAGGCATCGACCTCGTCCTCGTCATAGCCTTCTCGCAGGCGGACGGTCGTGAACTGCTTGTTCCGCACGTCCTCGGGAGTCAGCGGCATGTCTTCTTCACCTCTACGTAGTCGTCGGCAGTCGGCAAGACCGTATCGGGATCGTCCCCGCGCGCGCGGAGAAGCTCATCGTTCACACGCTTCTCGCAGCGGTGCTCACGAAACTGATGAGGATGTAAACGATGATCATCAGAACGAAGAAGGACAGGTCGAGTGCCACGCCCCCGAGACGCAACGGCGGGATGAAACGCCGGAGAAGCTTGAGCGGTGGATCGGTGACAGTGTAGGTGGCCTCCAGAACGACCACCATCGCCTTGCCGGGTGTCCATGAGCGTGCGAACTGGAACACGTAGTCCATGACCAGTCGGAAGATCAGCACGATAAGGAAGCACATCAGCGCGATGTAGACCACCTGCAGTGCGACGCCCATCCCGCGCTTCCCTCTCCCCTGCTCCCGCTCTGTTCCCGGCCCCGTGTCTGACGGATCGGTCTAGCTTTGGTTGAAGAACCCGCCCTCCGCGATGCGGGCCTTGTCCTCCGCCGTGACATCGACGTTAGCAGGCGACAGCAGGAACACCTTCTGTGTCACGCGTTCAATGCTGCCGTGCAGACCGAACACGAGGCCGGCGGCGAAGTCGACCAGACGCTTCGCGTCGGTGTCGTCCATCTCCGTGAGGTTCATGATCACCGGAGTGCCCTCACGGAAGTGTTCCCCGATGGTACGGGCCTCGTTGTAGGTCCGGGGGTGCAGCGTCGTGATGCGGTACGGCTCCCGCTCGGAGACGACCTTGGGCATGATCACGGGTGCGTTCTTCTCCATGCTGGTGCGGTCAGGTGTGATGGATGCCACGGGTGCGATTCGCGCCGGACGTCCGTTTTCGACCGGAGCCGGGGCGGGTTCCCGCGGCGCCGGAGGCTGTACTGCGCGTACCGGTTCGTCCGTTACGGGCGTTTGGTGCGCTGGTGGCTGACGCCGGCGATCCCGCTCCGGCTCCGGCTCGGGCTCGAACTCGTCATCGGGGTCGTACCCCGGATTGTCGTACCGGTCGTCCTCCACGAGGCCGAGGTAGACCGCCATCTTGCGCATCGCGCCGGCCATTCTCCGAGTCCTCCGCTCTGTGGTGGATCGCCCTGTCGCAGGTGCCGCTGTGCCAGCGAAGGCTTTGTCGGCGATGTCACCAACTGCCCGCGATCCACGTGGTCTGTCCGCTCATCGGCGGAAATGACCATATTTTCTGCTGTGGTCCGACTTTCTTCGCGACGTTACCCGAGCCGGGGTCTCGCGCCGAGTACCGCAGTGCCGACGCGCACATGTGTCGCACCGGCCGCCACGGCCTGTTCCAAGTCCGCGCTCATTCCGGCCGACACCATCGTGGCAGCCGGATGGTCGGCGCGCAGGCCGGATGACAATTCCACCAGCCGCTCGAAGGCCGCCTGTTCGCGCCCCGCGTAGGGGCCCGCCAGCGGGGCCACGGTCATGAGACCGTCGAGCCGCAGTCCCGGTGCGGCGGCCACGAGGTCCGCCAGTTCGGGGAGCAGGTCGGGCGCCGCCCCTCCCCGCGCACCCCGTTCGCCCGACTCGGCGTCCAGGGCGACCTGTACGAGGCAGCCGAGTTCGCGCCCCGCGCCCTGCGCGGCCGCCGACAGCGCCGTGACGAGCTTCGGCCGGTCGACCGACTGCACCACGTGCGCGTATCCGGCCACGGAACGGACTTTGTTCGTCTGCAACTGGCCGACGAAGTGCCAGTCCAGTGGCAGGTCCGCGCAGGCCGCGGCCTTGGGGGCGGCGTCCTGGTCGCGGTTTTCCGCCACATGACGGACACCCAGGTCCGCCAGCAGTCGTACGTCGCTCGCCGGATACGTCTTGGTGACCACGATCAGCGTCACCTCGTCCCGCGCGCGGCCGGCCGCCGCGCAGGCGGACGCGATCCGCCCCTCCACCCGCGCGAGGTTTTCCGCGAGTTCCGACTTACGGTCCATCATATTTCAGTCCAACCAGACATATCCGGCCAGCCGCCCGGTCACCCGGTCGCGGCGGTACGAGAAGTGGTCCCGCGACTCCAGTGTGCAGACCGGGGAACGACGGCTGTCGGCCACCCCCGCCTCGGCCAGCTGCGCGTGCACCCCGGCGACCACGTCGACGGAGGGCGTTCCCCAACTGGTCTCGCCCCAGGCCGCCGGAACCACCTCCGCGACCGCCGCCCGCATCTCGGCGGGCACTTCGTAACACCGTCCGCAGACGGCCGGTCCGGTCCGGGCGATCACGCGGGCCGGGTCGGCGCCCAGGGCGGTCATCGCCTCGACGACGGCAGGCACCACACCCGCGACCAGGCCGGGCCGCCCGGCGTGCGCGGCGCCCGCTACCCCGGCGACCGGGTCGGCGAGCAGGACGGGCACGCAGTCGGCGGTGAGCACCGCGAGGGCCAGTCCCGGGCGGCCGGTCACCACCGCGTCCACCGCCGGGACCTCCCGGCCCGCGTCCCACGGCCCGTCGACCACCGCCACGTCCCGGCCGTGCACCTGGTTCATCCAGACCACCCGCTCGGGCGCGATGCCCAGGGCTTCGGCGGCGCGCGTCCGGTTCGTGCGAACGGCGGCCGGGTCGTCTCCGACCGCGCCGCCGAGATTGAGCTCCTCGTACGGAACGGCGCTCACCCCGCCCCACCTGTCGGTGAAGGCGAAGTGCGCGCCGTTCTCGCTGTGGTGTGCCAGCGTCACTTCAAGAAGTCCGGGACGTCCAGTTCCTCGGCCGGGCTGTCCGCGTAGGGACGGGCCGTGGGGACCTGCGGCGCCGGGGCCGCCGCCTCGGCGGGGACCTCGACCGGAGCCGGGGGGTCCTCACGGGGGGTGACCGTGCCGAGTCCGCCGAAGGCCGGGCGGACCGGTTCGGGAGCGGCGCGGACGGGAGCCGGGGCCGGCTCCTCGCGCTTGGTGGACGCGGCGCCGATGACGTTGTCCCGGCGGGTCGGGGGCTGTCCGCCGTCGAACCCGGCCGCGATGACGGTGACCCGCACCTCGTCGCCGAGCGCGTCGTCGATGACGGCGCCGAAGATGATGTTCGCCTCGGGGTGCGCCGCTTCACTGACCAGCTGCGCGGCCTCGTTGATCTCGAAGAGGCCGAGGTCCGAACCGCCGGAGATGGAGAGCAGGACGCCCCGGGCGCCGTCGATGGAGGCCTCCAGGAGCGGCGAGGAGATCGCCATCTCCGCCGCCGCCACCGCGCGGTCGTCGCCACGGGCCGAGCCGATGCCCATCAGGGCCGAGCCCGCCTCGGACATCACGGACTTGACGTCCGCGAAGTCGAGGTTGATCAGGCCGGGGGTGGTGATCAGGTCGGTGATGCCCTGTACGCCCGAGAGCAGGACCTGGTCCGCCGACTTGAACGCGTCGAGGACGCTGACCTGGCGGTCCGAGATGGACAGCAGGCGGTCGTTGGGGATGACGATGAGGGTGTCGACCTCTTCGCGGAGTTCGGCGATGCCGTCCTCCGCCTGGTTCGCGCGGCGCCGGCCCTCGAAGGTGAACGGCCGGGTGACCACACCGATCGTCAGGGCGCCCAGCGAACGGGCGATGTTGGCGACGACGGGTGCGCCGCCGGTGCCGGTGCCGCCGCCCTCACCGGCGGTGACGAAGACCATGTCGGCCCCCTTGAGGACCTCCTCGATCTCCTCGCGGTGGTCCTCTGCCGCCTTGCGGCCGACGGCCGGGTTGGCGCCGGCGCCGAGGCCACGGGTGAGTTCGCGGCCGACGTCGAGCTTGACGTCGGCGTCGCTCATCAACAGCGCCTGGGCGTCCGTGTTGATGGCGATGAACTCGACACCCTTGAGACCGACCTCGATCATTCGGTTGATGGCATTGACACCACCGCCGCCGACACCGATGACCTTGATGACTGCGAGGTAGTTCTGCGGTGCTGCCACGTCGAAGGCCTCTCGCCTCGATTACGTGTCGCCGCCTCGCGGGCCTGCGGTGCGACGACTGATGCCGAAATGTGGGACGGTCCGACCGCGCCGACCCGAACCCTAACCCTGAAGTTTAGGGTTAAGTGTGTGTCTGTTCCTTGGACTCTTCCGAACAGGACACTAAGTCGACAAGTAGCGCGTGTTCAACGAACACGCCGAACCTCCCGTTTTTCTTTTCACCCTATGTGATCACCCGTATCGCTGGCCAACCAGGGTGCGCCGCGGTTCGACTGGACGTCAACTCCCGGACACGGCAGGGGCGGTGGGGACGCTCACGTCGAAGTGCCCGGCGCCCGGTACGGCTTTGAGCAGAGCGGTCAGCGCACGCCCCTTCGCCTCGCCCAGTTCACCGCTCCCCCACACGACCGTCCGGCCCCGCGTCAGCTGGAGCACGACCGAGTCGTAGGACTCCACCTTGACCTGCACGGCCTCCTTGGCGACGGCTTCCGGGAGGCCTCCGGCGATGCCCACTGCCTCGTGCAGCAGCCGTTCGGCGTCGAATCGGCGGCCGCTCGGCGAGCGTTCCGCGGCCAATTCGAGGACCGGGACACCGGCGGGTGCTTTCGCGACCGTGTCGAATCGCACACCGGAAGCGTCCACTTCGACGAACTTCGCGTCTTTCCTGATGAGCAGGACCGGTTTGCGTTCCTTCACTTTCAGACCGATTCCGTGCGGCCAGGCCCGCACCACGTCGACCGAATCGATACGGGGCAGCCGACGGCGGAGCCGGCCCTCGATCTCGTCGCTGTCGATGCTCACAAGAGGTGCGCCGACGGGCACGGCCGCCGCCGCCAGCACCTGCTGCCCGGTGAGCACCTCGGTGCCGGTGGCGGTGACCTTCTCGACGCGGAGCCAGGAGGATCCGTAGAGCACCCAGGTGCCGCCGGCGGCCAGGAGCACCGCCGCGACGAGCGAGGCCAGGACGAGGATCCGGCGCGATCTGATGCCGGATCCCCACGGGCCGCCGCGCTGCGACGGCTTCGGGCCGCCCGGCGGCTTGGGAGCGCCGGAGCCCCCGCCCTTGGGGCGGGGCCGGCCGGAGCCGGGGTTGCCTCGCTGTGCGGTCGTCGCTCCGGCCACTCCTGTGCCTCCTGATCAGCGGTTACTGCGTGCCGCGATCGCCTCGTAGACCAGGCCGACGAGCAGGTCGTCGGCGTCCCGGCGGCCGAACTCGGCGGCGGCGCGGGACATCTCGTACAGGCGGTGCGGGTCGGACAGCACCGGAAGGACCTGCCCGAGCACCCACTCGGGGGACAGTTCCGCGTCGTCGACGAGGAGGCCACCGCCGGCCTTCACCACCGGCTGGGCGTTGAGCCGCTGCTCGCCGTTGCCGATCGGCAGCGGGACGTAGGCGGCCGGGAGCCCGACGGCGGAGAGTTCGGCGACGGTCATCGCGCCCGCACGGCACAGCATCATGTCGGCCGCGGCGTACGCGAGGTCCATCCGGTCCACGTACGGTACCGGGACATAAGGCGGCATCCCGGGCATGTTGTCGACACGCGGCAGTTCGTTCTTCGGGCCGACCGCGTGCAGGATCTGGATCCCCGAGCGCTGGAGGGTCGGAGCGACCGCCTGGATTGTCTCGTTGAGACGGCGGGCGCCCTGCGAGCCGCCGGAGACCAGCAGGGTCGGCAGGTTGGGGTCCAGCCCGAAGGCGGCGCGCGCCTCGGGGCGGACGGCGGCCCGGTCCAGGGTCGAGATCGAGCGGCGCAGCGGGATGCCCACGTAGCGGGCGCCGCGCAGCTTGCTGTCCGGGGTGGACACCGCGACGGCGTGCGCGTAGCGGGAGCCGATCTTGTTGGCCAGTCCCGGCCGGGCGTTGGCCTCGTGGACGATGATCGGCACCCCGAGGCGCTTGGCCGCGAGGTAGCCGGGCAGGGCCACGTAGCCGCCGAAGCCGACGACGCAGTCGGCCTTGGTGCGCTCCAGGATCTCCTCGGCCGCCTTGATCGTGCCGCGCAGCCGTCCTGGGACGGTGATCAGCTCGGGGGTGGGCTTGCGGGGCAGCGGTACGGCGGGGATCAGCCCCAGCTCGTAGCCGCGCTCGGGCACGAGGCGGGTTTCGAGTCCGCGTTCCGTGCCGAGGGCGGTGATGCCCACGGAAGGGTCCTGCCTGCGCAGGGCGTCCGCGAGGGCGAGCGCCGGCTCGATGTGGCCGGCGGTCCCCCCACCGGCGAGTACGACATGCACCGAAATTCACCGCTCTCCGGACGGACGCCTTGTGACGCGCCGTCTCATCGACTTCCATCTCAGCCCGTTCCACGGCCGGCCGTTCTTCGGCTGCCGCATCGCGAGCGCCGCGCGCGCGGCCGGCTCCTCCCGCGCGAAGGCGATGAGCAGTCCGATCGCGAACATGGTCGGCAGCAGGGCTGACCCTCCGTAGGAGAACAGCGGGAGCGGGACCCCGGCGATCGGCAGCAGACCGAGCACCGCACCGATGTTGATCACGGCCTGGGCCGTGATCCATGTGGTCACGCCTCCCGCGGCATACCGTACGAAGGGGTCCTCCGTGCGTCCGGCCACGCGGATACCCGCATAGCCTAGAGCCGCGAACAGGGCGAGCACCGACAGCGTCCCCGCGAGACCCAGTTCCTCACCGGTGATGGCAAAGATGAAGTCCGTGTGCGCTTCGGGCAGTTGCCCCCATTTTTCCACACTCGCACCCAGACCGGAACCGAACCATCCACCGGACGCGAGGGCGTAGATCCCGTGGACGGCCTGCCAGCAAAGGTCGTTCTTGCCCGGTTCTGTCGCACCGATGCAGGCCAGCCGGTCCATCCGGTGCGGACTGGTCTTGATCAGCAGTACGACGATCACACCCGCGAAGGTCAGCACCCCTGCGAACATCCGCGTGGGCGCCCCGGCGAGCCACAGCAGCCCGAAGAGGATCGCCCCGAGGATCACGGCGGTTCCCATGTCCCCGCCGAGCATGATCAGGCCGAGCAGCAGGAAGGTCACCGGCACGAGCGGCACCAGCAGGTGCTTCCACTGGCTCAGCAGCCCCTTCTCGCCCTTGCGCGCCAGCAGGTCGGCGCCCCACAGGATCAGCGCCAGCTTGCCGAACTCACTGGGCTGGAGCATGAACGGACCGCCAAGGGAAATCCAATTCTGGTTGCCGTTGATCGACACCCCTATCCCGGGGACCTGGACCAGGACCATCAGGAAGAGCGTTCCGGCGAGCACCGGGTAGGAGAGCGCCCGGTGCAGTTTGACCGGCATCCTGGAGGCGGCCAGCAGCAGGCCGGCGCCGATCAGGGCGGCCAGGAACTGCTTCTTGAAGAAGTAGGCGTCGCCCAGGCCCAGCTGGAGCGCCTTGATCATCGAGGCGGAGTAGACCATCACCAGTCCGAGGACGGTGATGAGCAACGAGCTGCCGAAAATCAGGTAATACGCGGTGAGCGGGCGGTCCCAGGCCTTGCGCAACTGCCACTGCGTGCGCCGGAGTCCGGCGAGCGGCCCGCGCCCCGCAGGGCCGCCGGGGCGGGCCGCCGGGCGTTTTCGGCCCTGTGCCCGGACCGCCTTCACGGACGTGGCGGCCCTGACCGCCTTGACGGCCTTCACGGCCTTCGTGGCGGACGGCCGCCGCCCCGGCAGGACTTGTCTGGCCGGCATCTGTGATCTTCCCCTCCACTCGTACGGGGCGAGCAGCCGGTCGGGGAGGGACGCCTGCCCTGGGTCGACCTAGGCGCTCTCGGCGGCCAGTTCGCGTACCGCGTCGGCGAACGCGTCCCCACGCTCGTTGTAGTTCGCGAACATGTCCATCGAGGCACAGGCAGGTGCCAGCAGGACCGTGTCGCCGCGCTCGGCGAGCCGGGCCGCTTCCCGGACCGCTGCGAGCATCGCCCCAGTGTCCGTCCGGTCGAGGTCCACGACCGGGACCTGCGGGGCGTGTCGCGCGAGCGCCTGCGCGATGAGGGCCCGGTCGGCGCCCATCAGCACCACGGCGCGCAGCCGCTGCGCCGACTTCTGCACGAGTTCGTCGAAGGTCGCGCCCTTGGCGAGACCGCCGGCGATCCAGACGACGGGTCCGAAGGCGGCGAGGGAGGCCTCCGCGGCGTGCGTGTTGGTGGCCTTGGAGTCGTCCACGTACGTGACCCCCTCCACCTCCGCCACGTGCGCGACGCGGTGGGCGTCGGGGCGGAAGTCGCGCAGGCCGTCGCGGACGGCGCGGGGCGCCACGCCGAAGGCGCGGGCGAGGGCGGCCGCCGCGAGTGCGTTGGCGATGTTGTGCGGGGCCGGCGGGTTGACGTCCCCGACCTCGGCGAGCTCCTGGGCGTTCTTGTGGCGGTTCTCGACGAAGGCGCGGTCCACGAGGATGCCGTCGACGACGCCGAGCATGGAGGGGCCGGGGGCGCCGAGGGTGAACCCGATGGCACGGCAGCCCTCTTCGACGTCGGCCTTCTCGACCAGTTCCTCGGTGGCCCGGTCGGCGACGTTGTAGACGCAGGCGACGGTGTTGCCCTCGTAGATCCGGCCCTTGTCGGCGGCGTACGCCTCCATGGAGCCGTGCCAGTCGAGGTGGTCGGGGGCCAGGTTCAGCACGGCCGCGGAGTGGGCGCGCACCGAGGGCGCCCAGTGCAGCTGGTAGCTGGAGAGTTCGACGGCGAGCACGTCGTACTGCTCCTCGCCGGTCACCACGTCGATGATGGGGGTGCCGATGTTGCCGACGGCCGCCGTCCGCAGGCCCGCGGCCCGCAGGATCGAGGCGAGCATCTGCGTGGTGGTGGTCTTGCCGTTGGTGCCGGTGATCGCGAGCCAGGGGGCGGGGGCCGGCTCCGGTTCGCCCGTGCGGGCCGCACGCAGTTCCCGGCCGGCCTCGCGCAGCCGCCAGGCGATCTCCACGTCGCCGACGACGTCGACGCCCGCCTTGGCGGCGGCCAGGAAGAGCGGGCTCTGCGGCTGCCAGCCGGGCGAGGTGACGACCAGTTCGGTGCCCTCGGGCAGGACCTCCCCGGCGCGGGCCCCGTCGCTCAGGAGGCCGAGGCGGACCTCGACGCCGAGCTCCGCGAGTTCGGCGGCCTTCGCGCGGTGCGCGTCGCCGTCGCCGTTGTCGACGACGGTCACCGTCGCGCCGAGTCCGGCCAGCGCCCGGGCGGCGCTGATGCCGCTGATGCCGAGGCCGGCCACCGTGATCCGGCCCGGCAGACCGAAGCGGCCCAGGGCGTCGGGGCCGATCAGGCCGGCCAGGTCGGTGGTGCTCACTTGTCCGCTGCCCATCCCGCGTAGAAGAGTCCGAGGCCCACGATCACGCACATGCCCTGGATGATCCAGAAGCGGACCACCACAAGGACTTCGGACCACCCCTTGAGTTCGAAGTGATGTTGCAGCGGGGCCATCCGGAAGACGCGCTTCCCGGTCATCTTGAAGGAGCCGACCTGGATGACGACCGACATGGTGATGAGGACGAAGAGGCCGCCGAGCAGGGCGATCAGGAACTCCGTGCGGGAGCAGATCGCGAGGCCGGCGAGTGCGCCGCCGAGCGCGAGCGAACCGGTGTCGCCCATGAAGATCTTGGCGGGCGAGGTGTTCCACCACAGGAAGCCGAAGCATGCGCCCATCAGGGCGGAGGCGACGACCGCGAGATCCAGCGGGTCGCGGACCTCGAAGCAGGCCGCCGGGTTGGTCAGGTCCTGCGCGTTCACACAGGACTCCTGGTGCTGCCAGACACCGATGAAGGTGTACGCACCGAAGACCATCACCGCGGCGCCCGTGGCCAGGCCGTCCAGGCCGTCCGTCAGGTTCACGCCGTTGGACATGGCCAGGATCATGAACAGCGCCCAGACCACGAACAGCACCGGGCCGATCGACCAGCCGAAGTCCGTGACGAACGACAGCTTGGTGGAGGCCGGGGTCAGCGCGCGCGAGTCCTTGAACTGGAGCGCGAGCACCGCGAAGGCGATGCCGACGATCAGCTGGCCGGCCATCTTGGCCTTGGCCCGCAGACCGAGCGAACGCCGCTTGACGATCTTGATGTAGTCGTCCAGGTAACCGACCAGGCCCATGCCCGCCATCAGGAACAGCACCAGCAGACCCGAGAAGCTCGGCTCTTCGCCGGTGATCACCTTGGTGAGGGCGTACGCGATGAGCGTGGCCAGGATGAAGGAGATGCCGCCCATGGTGGGCGTGCCCTTCTTCCCGGCGTGGCCGCGCGGGCCGTCGTCACGGATGAACTGGCCGTAGCCCTTGCGGGCCAGCAGCTTGATCAGCAGCGGGGTGCCGATGACGGTGAGGAACATGCCGATGACACCGGCGAACAGGATCTGCCTCATCGGTCGGAGGCCTCGCCTTCGAGCAGAGCCTGTGCGACCCGCTCCAGACCGGCCGACCTGGAAGCCTTCACCAGCACGACGTCCCCCGGGCGCAGTTCACTGCGCAACAGGTCGACCGCCGCCTGCGCGTCGGACACGAGCACCGACTCCTCACCCCACGAACCCTCGTTATATGCGCCCAGTTGCAACCAGGACGCTTCCCTGCCCCCGACTGCGACGAGCTTGCTCACGTTGAGCCGGACGGCAAGCCGTCCCACCGCATCGTGTTCGGCGAGCGCGTCGTCACCGAGCTCGGCCATGGGGCCGAGCACCGCCCACGTGCGGCCCCCGTTCGCCTGTGCGGCGGCGCCCATCGCGGCGAGCGCTCGCAGAGCGGCCCGCATGGACTCGGGGTTCGCGTTGTAGGCGTCGTTGACGATCGTGACGCCGTCCGCGCGCTCGGTGACCTCCATCCGCCACCGGGACAAGGTGCCCGCCCCGGAGAGCGCGGTGGCGATCTCCTGTGCGGACATGCCCAGGACATGGGCGACCGCGGCCGCGCCGAGCGCGTTCGACACGTGGTGCTCACCGTACAGCCGCAAGGTCACGTCACTGCACCCGGTGGGTGTGTGGAGTGTGAACGAAGGGCACCCCTGGGGCGTCATACGGACATCCGTGGCCCGTACGTCGGCGTCCTCGGCCTCGCCGAAGAGGACCGTACGGGCCTTCGTGCGGGCGGACATGGCGCGGACCAGCGGGTCGTCGGCGTTCAGGACGGCGACGCCGCCCTCGGCCTCGGACGGCAGGGCCTCGACCAGCTCGCCCTTGGCCTGGGCGATGGCCTCGCGGCCGCCGAACTCGCCGATGTGGGCGGTGCCCACGTTCAGCACGAGGCCGATGCGGGGCGGGGTGAGCCCGGTGAGGTAGCGGATGTGGCCGATGCCGCGGGCGCCCATCTCCAGCACCAGGTGCCGGGTTTCCTCGGTGGCGCGCAGCGTGGTGATCGGCAGGCCGATCTCGTTGTTGAGGTTGCCCGGCGTCCACACCGTCGGCGCGTGGTGCTGGAGGACCTGGGCGATGAGGTCCTTGGTGGAGGTCTTGCCGGCCGAACCGGTCAGGGCCACCACGTCGGTGCCGATCCGGGCGACGACGGCCCCGGCCAGCGCCCCGAGGGCCGTGACGACGTCGGGGACGACGATGGCGGGCACTGCGACGGGCCGGGTGGCGAGGACGGCGCGGGCGCCCGCCGCGATGGCCGTGGCGGCGTAGTCGTGGCCGTCGACGCGCTCGCCGACGAAGGCGGCGAACAGGCTGCCGTCCTCCACCTGGCGGGAGTCGAACACGACGGGGCCGGTGACCAGCAAGGACGGATCCGGTATGTCGTGGAGCTGCCCGCCGGTGATGTCGGCGATCTCGGCGAGGGAGAGGGGGATCACGGGGTCACCTCGGCCTGGGGGGCCTGCTGTTGGCGTTCGATGGCGGCGCGGAGCACCGCGCGGTCGTCGAAGGGACGGACGACGCCCGCGGTGTCCTGGCCCTGCTCGTGGCCCTTGCCGGCCACCAGCACGGTGTCGCCGGGCCGGGCGCGGGCGACGGCGGCGGCGATGGCCTCGGCCCGGTCGGCGTCGACGAGGACGGCGCCCCGCTCGGCGGGCGGTACGGAGACGGCGCCTTCGAACATCGCGGCGAGGATGGCGAGCGGGTCCTCCGAGCGCGGGTTGTCGGAGGTGAGGATGGCGGTGTCGGCGAAGCGGGCGGCCGCGGCGCCCATCGGGGCGCGCTTGGTGGTGTCGCGGTCGCCGCCGCAGCCGAGCACGATGTGCAGCTTGCCCTCGGTGACCTCGCGCAGCGCGCGCAGCACCGATTCGACGGCGTCCGTCTTGTGCGCGTAGTCCACGACGGCCAGGAACGGCTGTCCCGCTTCGACCCGCTCCAGCCGGCCCGGCACCCCGGGGACCGCGGCGACGCCGTCGGCGGCGGTCTGCGGGTCGATGCCGGCGGCGGCGAGCGTGACGATCGCGGCGACGGTGTTGGCGACGTTGAACGGGCCGGGCAGCGGGGCGGTGGCCCGTACGCGCTGTCCTTCGGGGCCCAGCAGGGTCAGCGTGGAGCCGGCGGCGCCCAGGACCACGTCCTCGGCGCGCCAGTCGGCGGCGGGGTCGCCGGAGGCGGAGAAGGTGACGACCGGGATCGTCGCCTCCTTGGCCAGGCGCCGGCCGTACTCGTCGTCGGCGTTGACCACACCGAGGCGGGCCCGGCGCTCGGTGAAGAGCTGGGCCTTGGCCTGGAAGTAGTCCTCCATGTCGGAGTGGAACTCCATGTGCTCGGGGCTCAGGTTGTTGAAGACGGCGACGTCGAAGACGCAGCCGTCGACCCGGCCGAGCACCAGGGCGTGGCTGGAGACCTCCATGGTCACGGCCTCGACCCCGCGTTCGCGCATGACGGCGAAGAGGGCCTGGAGGTCGGTGGCTTCGGGGGTGGTGCGCTCGGACTTGATGCGCTCGTCCCCGATCCGCATCTCCACGGTGCCGACCAGGCCCGTCGAGCGTCCGGCGGCGCGCAGGCCGCCCTCGATGAGGTAGGCGGTGGTGGTCTTGCCGGAGGTGCCGGTGATGCCGAGCTGGAGCAGGGCCTCGCCGGGGCGGCCGTAGATCTCGGCGGCGAGCTCGCCCATCCGGCCGCGCGGGTCGGCGACGGCGAGCACCGGCAGTCCGGTCGCGGCGGCGCGTTCGGCGCCCGCCGGGTCGGTCAGCACGGCGGCGGCGCCGAGTCCGGCCGCCTGGGCGGCGAAGTCCGCCCCGTGCAGCTTGGCGCCGGGCAGGGCCGCGTACAGGTCACCGGGGCGCACGGCACGGGAGTCGTGCGTGATGCCGGTGATCCGCGTCGTCTCCACCGTCGGGGCGGCGCCTGATGCTCGCACGCCCAGCAGCTGCGCCAGCTCGCCCAGCGGGATCGGGCGGGCGGAGAGGGGCCGGGGCGCTCCCGGCGGCGCTGCCGGGGCGTCTTTCTGGGGCGTTCTGGGCTGATCAGCGTGGGACACGGCGGTGAGCGTACCGGGCGTTGCGGGCCCCTCGCGAAGTGAGGGCCCGGCCGCGGGGCCGGCGGGCGACTGGTTCCCGGTTTTCGGGGTGATCGTTGTCACTGATGGTGCCTCACGCGTCTGTGGCTGGGCGGTCGGTTCACTGGGCGGGCTGCGGGCCCGTCCGGGGTGCGGGCTGCGGGGCCGGCGGGGGCGCGGCGTCGTAGGTGACGGGCAGCCCGGCGGGGGCGGTTCCGGTGGGGGCGACCTGGAGGGTCTTGAGTGCGAACTCCATGACCTTCTTGTAGATCGGTCCGCAGATCTGGCCGCCGAAGTAGCTGCCCTTGGTGGGGTTCTGGATGGCGCAGTAGACGGTGATCCGCGGGTTGTCGGCGGGTGCGAAGCCGGCGAAGGAGGCGGTGTAGCCCTTGTAGCGGCCGGTGGCCGGATCCACCCGGTTGGAGGTGCCGGTCTTGCCGCCGACCCGGTAGCCGGGGATCCGCGCCTTGGTGCCGGTGCCCTCCTGGTCGTCGACCACGGATTCGAGCATCTGCGCGAGGGTCTTGGCGGTCTCCTTGCTGACGACGCGGGTCTGCCCGGGCGCCTTGGCCGGGGTGAAGCGGCCGTCGGGGCCCTTGGTGCCGCGCACCAGGGTCGGCTCGATCCGGACCCCGTCGTTGGCGATGGTCGAGTACACCGAGGCCGCCTGCATGGCGTTGAGGGAGAGGCCCTGGCCGAAGGGGATCGTGTACTGCTGCGAGGTGGACCAGTCCTCGGGCCTGGCGAGGATGCCGCGGGACTCGCCCGGGTAGTTCAGGCCGGTGGGCTGTCCGATGCCGAACTTGTTCAGGTAGGAGTAGAGCACCTTGTTGGCCTCGGTCTGGGTGCTGCCGAGCTGGCCGGTGGCCAGGATCGTGCCGATGTTCGAGGACTTGGCGAGGACCCCGTTGAGGGTCAGGTACCAGGTGGGGTGGTCGATGTCGTCCTTGAAGAGGCGGTCACCGCGGTGGAGCCGGTTGGGGACCTCGACGTGGGTCTGTGGGGTGGCCTTCTTCTCCTCCAGTACGGCGGCCATCGACATCACCTTGGCGGTGGAGCCGGGTTCGTAGACGTCCTGGAGGGCCGCGTTGCCCATGGCGGTGGAGCGGGCCTTGCTGAGGTCGTTGGGGTCGAAGCCGGGGGCGTTGGCCATGGCCAGCACCTCGCCGGTGCGGGTGTCCTGGACGATGACGTAGCCGCGGTCGGCGCCGGACTTCTCGACCTGCTCGCTGATCGCGCTCTGCGCGGCCCACTGGATGTCGCGGTCGATGGTCAGTTCGATGTCATCGCCGGGTACGGCGGGCTTCTCACTGGATCCGGCGGTGGGGACGCGGCGGCCGCCGGACTGGGCGTAGGTGAGTTCGCCGTCCTTGCCGGCCAGCTTCTTGTCGAGGGCGGACTCCAGGCCGCCGCCGCCCTTGCCGTCGGCGTTGACGTAACCCAGTATCCCGGCGGCCAGGTCGCCGTTCGGGTACACGCGCTTGCTGCTGTCCTCCTTGAACACGCCCGCCAGGACGTTGGCGCCGGGGCCGTTGTTCTTCCGGTCGGCGGCCGCCTTGTCGGCGAAGACCTTCTGGAGGTCCTTGATCTGGTTCCAGACCTGGGGGGTCTGGCGGCGGGCGAGGACGACGTAGCGGGTGTTCTTGGTCGCCAGGCGCCCCGCGATCTCCTTGGCGTCCTTGCCGAGGATCGGCGCGAGGAGCGCTGCGGCCTGCTCCGGGGCGTCGGGGGCCTTGCTCTCCTGCGGGGTGAACATCTTCGGGTCGGCGGTGATGTCGTACGCGTCGACGCTGGTGGCCAGGGCCACGCCCTTGCGGTCGGTGATCTCCCCGCGCTCGGCGGCCAGGGTGTAGCTGGCGAAGCGGTTCTCGGAGGCCTTGGCGGAGTACGCCGAGGCGTCGACGGCCTGGACCTGGAGGAGCCGGACGACGAAGGCGAGCATCACGAGGGTCAGGGCCACGCTGACCAGGCGCAGGCGGGGCTTGGGGCTGCCGAGGCGGATGGTGTGCGGTGTGCGCGCGGCGGCGCCGGGGCGGCCCGTGGCGCGCGCCCGCACGGAGCCGGGCTCACGCCGCCGGGGCACCTGCGGGCTCACGCGGCCGCCGCCTTCCGCCACGGGCCCCGCACCCGGGGCGCCGGTGACGCCGGGTCCCGGCCGGCGAGGCCTGGCGCCACGCCTCCTCGGGCGCCTTCGCCCGGGTCGCGCCCGTGTGCGCCGCCGAGTTCGGGCGGCGCCGACTGCCGGAGCTGGCCACGGAGCGGCAGTGGGCCGCTCACGGCGTGCCGGTGGCCGTCCGGACGGCCGCCGGACGGCTGCCGGACCGGGGCGGGCAGGTCGCCCCGGTGGAGGCCCTGCCGGCCCGCCGCCACGGGCAGTCGTCCGGGGCGCCGGGAGCAGCGGAGGGGCGGCCTTCCCCAGGTGGCGCGGGATCCGGACCGCGGGGCGGCTGCGGACCCGCCGGCGTGCGCGGCGCGGGTCCGGGCGGCACCCGGGGGGCGGGGGCCGGCCGGCGTTCGGGGACCAGTCACGACGTCACCTTCCGGAGGAGGGCGAGCCCGCCGGGCTCGGGGTGGGTGAGGCGGCCGCGGCCGGCGGGGCGGGCGATGCGGCCGGGCTCTGGGAGACCGGCGGGGCGGACGGCGGGGGCGAGGGCGGGGGTGGTGCCTCCGCCGCCGCGGGCGTTCCCGCGACCTTCCCGTCCGGGCCGATGAAGACCGGGCTGCCGCCGGGGACCAGCCCCAGCTCGTGCGCCCGCCGCTGGAGGGCGTCCGGCGCCGAGTACCCGTCGACGTCCCGCTGGAGCTCCTGCTGCTCGTCCCGTAGGACGGTGGTCTCCTTCTTGAGCTTGCTCAGCTGGAAGGAGCCCTGGTTCAGCGCCGAGTTCAGCAGCAGCAGGCTGATCAGGCCGCCGCCGAGCAGCGCCACGACCAGCAGGACGAACGGCATCCGCGCCGCCTGCCCGGCCGTTCCCTGACCGGTCCCCGTCCCGCCGCCCGCGCCCCGCAGCAGCCCGCGTTTGGTCACAGTCGCGCCTCCCGGATGCGTTCGACGCCGCGGAAGCGCGCCGGGGCGGCCCGCCGGTTCTCGGCGATCTCCTCCTCCGTCGGGAGCTCCGCACCGCGCGTGAGCAGTTTCAGCTTCGGCTGGTACCGCTCCGGTACCACCGGCAGGCCCGGCGGCGCGGTGGAGGCCGCGCCCGCTGCGAAGACCTGCTTCACGAGCCGGTCCTCCAGCGAGTGGTAGGACAGCACCGCGATGCGGCCGCCGACGGCGATCCGGTCCACGGCGTCGGGGATCGCCCGCTCCAGCCCGGCCAGCTCGGCGTTGACCTCGATGCGCAGGGCCTGGAAGGTCCGCTTCGCCGGGTTGCCGCCCGTACGCTTCGCCGCCTGCGGCAGCGCGTCGCGGATCACTTCGACCAGCCGGGCGCTGTTCGAGAACGGTTCCTTCCCGCGCTCGCGCACGATCGCCGAGACGATGCGCTTGGCCTGCTTCTCCTCGCCGTACTGGCGCAGGATGCGGACCAGCTCGCCGGGCGCGTACGTGTTGAGGACCTCGGCGGCGCTGATGCCGGTCGTCTGGTCCATGCGCATGTCCAGCGGCGCGTCCTGCGCGTACGCGAACCCGCGGTCGGCCTCGTCGAGCTGCATGGAGGAGACGCCGAGGTCGAAGAGGATGCCCTGGACGGTGGGGATGCCCAGGCCGTCCAGCACCTCGGCGAGGTCGGCGTAGATGGCGTGGACGAGGGTGGCCCGTTCGCCGAAGGGCGCGAGCCGCTCGCCGGAGAGCCGCAGGGCCTCCTTGTCGCGGTCCAGGCCGATCAGGTGGACCTCGGGGAACCGGGCGAGCAGGGCCTCGCTGTGGCCGCCGAGGCCGAGGGTGCAGTCGACGACTACGGCGCCGGGCCTCTCCAGCGCCGGGGCCAACAGGTCCAGGCACCGCTGGAGCATCACCGGGACATGTCGGGACTCGCTAGTCAAAGCGCCCTCTCAGATAACGGCGCGGCAGGCATACGCCGCGCCGCGCACGCGGAGTGTTACTCGGCCCGGGGAGCGATGGCGCCCGGGAGAAGGAGCGGCGTCCAGTGCGGCAGCCGCGACGCCGGGCGCCATCGCTCCCCGGGTCGTGAGGGCCGGGCGGCCGGTGAGGGCCGGGCTCCGGCCGGTTCGCGTCACTTTAGTGCAACGGTCGCCACGGTCAACGAACCGCCCCGCGCGCGGTGCGCCCCGCTCGAACGGAACCCGCAAAAGCCGCCAATCACCCGAACGGCCGACCCCGCCCCACCCCTGTGGGTTAGCTCACAACAACGCCCGTTGACGTTCTTTGTCCACACTCACTCCGTGCTCCATCGGGCTGTGACCATTAACGTCTTACCCATGACGACTTCCGCATCCCTGCCCGCAGACTCCGCAGCCAAGGCATCCGGCGGCCGTTCGGTCACCGACCGACTGGTAGAGGCGAACCGGAGCTATGCCGCCCAGTTCACAGACCCCGGCATGGACGCGCGTCCGGTGCTGCGCGTGGCCGTGGTGGCGTGTATGGACGCCCGCCTCGACCTGCACAAGGCCCTCGGCCTGGAACTCGGCGACTGCCACACCATCCGCAACGCGGGCGGGGTCGTCACCGACGACACCATCCGCTCGCTCACCATCAGCCAGCGGGCGCTCGGCACCCGCACGGTGATACTGATCCACCACACCGGCTGCGGCCTCGAAAGCCTGACCGAGGACTTCCGGCACGAGCTGGAGGACGAGGTCGGCCAGCGCCCCTCCTGGGCCGTGGAGGCCTTCCGCGACGTGGACCAGGACGTGCGCCAGTCCATGCAGCGGGTGCGCACCAACCCCTTCCTGCCCTTCAAGGACGATGTGCGAGGCTTCGTCTTCGACGTACACACCGGGCTCCTGCGGGAGATCGATCCCGTCTCCTGAGTGACACAGCGCCGCAACGCCGTCAAGAATGCGGGGTGACGCCACCCGGGAGCCGTCGGGCCCGGCGTCCGCCCCCTCGCGCGTTCGGGGGGGTTCGGGGTGGGCCGGTTCATGCGCCAAGGGGCGTCGGCCCTGGGAAAGGGCCGAGGAGAACCAGGTGACCACGTACGACGATCGAGCGAGCCTCGCGGATCTGACCAGCACGGCGGAGCGAGTGCGCCACTCGGTCGAGAGCGTCATCGAGGGCAAGCCCGAGGTCGTCCGCCTCGCGCTGACGGTGCTGCTCGCCGAAGGGCACCTGCTGATCGAGGACGTGCCGGGCGTCGGCAAGACGATGCTCGCCAAGGCGCTCGCCAAGTCCATCGACTGCTCGGTCCAGCGCATCCAGTTCACCCCGGACCTGCTGCCCTCCGACATCACCGGTGTCAGCATCTACGACCAGCAGCGCCGCGAGTTCGAGTTCAAGCCCGGCGCGATCTTCGCGCAGATCGTCATCGGCGACGAGATCAACCGCGCGTCGCCGAAGACGCAGTCGGCGCTGCTGGAGTCGATGGAGGAGCGGCAGGTCACCATCGACGGCACCACCTACGCGCTGCCCAGCCCCTTCATGGTCGTCGCCACCCAGAACCCGGTGGAGATGGAGGGCACCTACCCGCTGCCCGAGGCGCAGCGCGACCGCTTCATGGCGCGCGTCTCCGTCGGCTACCCCAGCCGTGAGGCCGAGCTCCAGATGCTCGACGTGCACGGCGGGGCCTCGCCGCTCGACGACTTCCAGGCCGTCGCCCACGCCCACGACATCACCAAGCTGATCGAGGCCGTCCGCGAGGTGTACGTCGCCGACCCGGTCCGCCGCTACGTGGTCGACCTGGTCTCCGCCACCCGCAGCCACCCGGACCTGCGCCTGGGCGCCTCGCCGCGCGCCACCTTGCACCTGCTGCGCGCGGTCAAGGCGTCCGCGGCTCTGTCGGGGCGCGAGTACGTGCTTCCCGACGACGTCCAGCAGCTGGCCGGGCCCGTCCTCGCGCACCGGCTGCTGCCCACCGCGCAGGCCCAGCTGAACCGGCGCACCGCCGAGCAGGTCGTCGCCGACATCCTCCAGCGCACCCCCGTCCCCGCCGCGCACGCCCGCGGCGAGATGCCGCCCGGCGCGGGTCTGCGGGGCTTCTGATGAGCGCCGGTGCCCCGCACGGCGCCGGCGGGACGGCCGAGGGCGCCGGCGGGTTGCGGGCCTCCCTGTCGGGGCTGACCACGCGCGGCCGGTCCTTCCTGGCCGCGGGGGCCGCCGCCGCCGTCTGCGCCTACGTACTGGGCCAGAGCGAACTGCTCCGGGTCGGCCTGCTGCTCGCCCTGCTGCCGCTGGTCTGCGTCCTCGCCCTGCACCGCAACCGCTACCGGGTCTCCGGCAGCCGGCTTCTGACCCCGGCCCGGGTACCCGCCGGGGGCGAGGCCCGGGTGCAGCTGCGCATGGACAACGTGTCCCGGATGCCCACCGGACTGCTGATGCTCCAGGACCGGGTGCCCTACGTGCTGGGGCCGAGGCCCCGTTTCGTGCTGGACCGGGTCGAGCCGGGCGGCCGGCGCGAGGTCTCCTACCGGGTCCGCTCCGACCTGCGCGGCCGCTATCCGCTGGGCCCGCTCCAGCTCCGCCTGACCGACCCGTTCGGGATGGTCGAGCTGACGCGCTCGTTCAGCACGTACGACACCCTGACGGTCATCCCGCGCACCGAGGCCCTGCCCCCCGTCCGGCTGAGCGGCGAGTCCTCCGGCTACGGCGACGGCAGCCGCCGCTCGCTCGCCCTGGCCGGGGACGACGACGTCATCCCGCGCACCTACCGGCGCGGCGACGACCTGCGCCGGGTGCACTGGCGCTCCACCGCCCGCTACGGCGAGCTGATGGTGCGCCGCGAGGAGCAGCCGCAGCGCAGCAAGGCCACCGTCGTGCTCGACACCCGCCGGGACGCCTACGAGGGCGCGGGACCCGACTCCGCCTTCGAGTGGGCCGTGTCCGCGGCCGCCTCCGCCCTGCTGCACCTGCTGGAGCACGGTTTCGCGGTGCGCCTGCTGACCGACACGGGCGACTCGGTCCCCGGTGAGGCGGGCGGCGGGTTCTCCTCCGGCGCCCAGGAGTCCGCCGAGGCGGCCGGGCTGATGATGGACACCCTCGCGGTCGTCGGCCACTCCGACGGACCGGACCTCGGTGGCGCCTACGAGGCACTTCGCGGGGGCGGGGGCGGTTTCGCCGGAGCCGGCTCCGACGGGCTCCTCATCGCCTTCTTCGGGGATCTGGACGACGTACAAACGGAACTGGCGGCCCGGATGCGCCAGCGCAGCGGGGGCGCGGTGGCGTTCGTCCTGGACTCCGCGGCCTGGACCGGACTGCCCTCGCGGGTGGAGGAACCCTTGCGCCGGCTGCGCGACGCGGGCTGGACGGCGCTGGCCGCCCCGCCCGGGGCCGCCTTCGCCGAACTGTGGCGCCGGGCCGGTGCCACCGCCCTCGGCACGACTGCCTCCGGAGGCCGCGGATGAGCGGGCAAGCACGGCTGACGCTCTTCGCACTGCTGGCGACGCTGCTCACCGCCTGGTCGCTGACGCCGCTGGTGGAGTCGCCCGGCTGGCTGGTGCAGGCGGCGCTGCTGCTGGCCGTGCAGAGCCTGGTCGGCGCCGGAGCCCGGCGGGTGCCGCTGGCCCGTTCCCTGACCGTCGGCGCGCAGTTCCTGGCGTCCCTCCTGCTCCTCGCGGTCCTGTTCGCGGGGAAGGCGGAGAACCCCGCGGGCGGGGTGCTGGGCTACCTGCTCACCGACTTCGGGTCGCTGTTCGGGCAGGGCCTGCGGGACGTCGGCGAGTTCGCCATACCGGCCCCGACGACCGACGGCATCCGGCTGCTGCTGCTGTCCGGGGTGCTGCTGATCGGGCTGCTCGTGGACCTGCTGGCCGTGACGATGCGGTCGGCCGCGGCGGCCGGGTTGCCGCTGCTCGCGCTGTACTCGGTGGCCGCCGGGCTGTCGGCGAGCCGCGGCGGCGCCTGGCTCGCCTTCTTGCTGGCCGGCTGCGGCTACCTGATGCTGCTGCTGTCCGAGAGCCGCGACCGGCTCGCCCAGTGGGGCCGGGTGTTCGGCGGGGCCGCACCGGGGCCCGTGGGCGGCGGGGGCGGCGGTCAGGCCGTGGCGCCCGTACGCACCGGACGGCGCATCGGCGCGGTCGCCCTGGGCCTGGCGCTGGTGGCGCCGGTGGCGCTGCCCGCCATGGGCGGCGGGATGCTGGGGGGCGGCGCAGACGGCGACGGCAACGGCCCCGGCGGCGGGACCATCTCGGCGGTGAACCCGCTGGTCTCCCTCCAGAGCAGCCTCAACGCCCAGGACAACCGGGTCGTGCTGCGCTACCGCAGCGACAGCCCCCAGCTTTCCGAGCAGTACCTGCGGATCCTGGCGCTCGACGAGTTCGACGGCGTCAAGTGGGAGGCCTCCGGGCGGCCCCTGACGGACGTCCCCCCGCGGCTGCCCAACCCTCAGGGGCTGAGCAACCAGGAGGTCAGGCGCGGCGCGACCGAGGTGCGCACGACCGTCTCGGCGGCCGAAACGTACGCCCAGCGCTACCTGCCGATGCCGTACCCGGCGACGCAGGTGGACATCGGCGGGAAGTGGCGCTTCGAGCCGGTCGGCCGGACGCTGGTCGGCGACCAGCTCGGCAAGGACGGCTTCCAGAACGTGCAGGGCGCCCAGTACACGGTCCGCAGCCTGCTGCTCCGGCCGACGGCGGAGCAGCTCCAGCACGCCCCGCCGACGGACCCGCTCGTCATGAACGAGTACACGAGGCTGCCGGACAACCTGCCGGCGGTCGTCGGCGACACGGCCCGGCGCGTCACCCAGGGCGCGAAGGACAACTACACGCGGGCCGTGATGCTCCAGGACTTCTTCGCGGTGAGCGGCGGATTCCGCTACGACACGCGGGTGTCCTCGGGGACGGGTTCCCAGGCCATCGTCCGGTTCCTCCAGGACAAGGAGGGCTTCTGCATCCACTTCTCGTTCTCGATGGCGGCGATGGCGCGCTCGCTCGGCATCCCGGCGCGGGTCGCGGTCGGTTTCACACCGGGCACCAAGCAGTCGGACGGCAGCGTGAACGTGACGATGCGCGACGCGCACGCCTGGCCGGAGCTGTACTTCGAGGGCGTGGGCTGGACCCGGTTCGAGCCGACGCCCCGGTCCGGGATCTCGCTGCCGGACTACGGCGGCACCGACACCCCGGCGGCCCAGCCGTCCGCATCGTCCGCCCTGCCGTCGCAGAACGCGTCGGAGCCGGCGACGTCGCCCTCGCAGTCGGACGCGTGCCCGCCGGACCTCAAGAGGCTCGGAGAGTGCGGGACCCCGGTGGGCGGGCACGACGCGGGAGCGGGTTCGGGCGGTGTGTCGGCCCTCGGCGTGCTGGGCTGGGCGGCGGGCGGCCTGTTGCTGCTGTCGCTGCCCGTGCTCCCGCTGTTGTGGCGCAGGCGGCTGCGGACGCGGCGGCTGGCGGCGGGGGACGTGCTGCTCGCCTGGCGGGAGCTGGGTGACGCCGCCTGGGACGTGAACATCCCGCCGGACGGGGCGCTGTCGCCCCGGCGGGCGGCCGGGCGCACCGTGGAGCGCGGGCGGCTGGAAGGCGAGGCGGCCCGGGCGGTGCACCGGGTCGCGGACGCGGTGGAGCGGGCCCTGTACGCCCCGCCCGGGGCCGCGTTCCGGCACGAGGGGCTGGCGGACGACGTGCTGCTGGCGCGGGCCGGGCTGCTGGCGGCGGTGTCCCGGGGCACCCGCCTGCGGGCGCTGCTGCTGCCGCGGTCGGCGGCCCGGGTGGGCTGGGCGGTCTCGGCCCGGTGGTCGGCGTTCGCCTCGGCGCTCTCGGCGCGCCTGGCGGCGGTCCGGCTACCGCTGCGGGGGCGGGGCTGAGGGGCTGAGGGGTTTGGGAGGGCGCTGAGCGGCTGGGCGGCTGGGCGGCTTACGGACGGAACGCCGGTGCGGCGGGGCTCGATCCCCCCGAGCCCCGCCGCACCGCGTGCCCACCGGGTTCCCCCTCCCGGTGCTGGACGAGGACCCGGTCCCGCTCCGCGGCCCCGTGTCCGCGGTGCGGGCCGAGCGGCCCCGTCCGTCGCCCCCAGTCTGCTGTCCGCGCAGGTGGGAGCCCATCCGTACAGGTACTCATTTCGCCGCCCGGGGGCGTCTAGGTACGGATACTCAGTTCTACGCCGCGACCGGGGTCCGGCGGCACCGCCGACCGGGGGTCACCCTCCGGTGTCAGCGGCTCCCGCTGACACGGCCCCGCAGCAGCAGCGACAGCGCCGAGTGCACGTCGTCCAACGAGCGCTCGCTCTGGAAGGACTGCCAGTCCAGTGCGGCCACCAGAACCATGCCGACCATCGCCGCCGCCGTCAGCGGCACGTCGATCTCCGCGCTGAGTTCCCCGCGCTCCACGCCCTCGCGCAGCACGGTCTCCACGACGGCGACCGCCTCCCGGCGGACCACCATCAGCGTGGACTGCCACGCCCTGTTGGTCCGCCACAGCTCGGCCACGTACAGCTGGGTGAAGGCCGGGTAGCGGTCGATGAAGACCAGGCCCGCACGGATCATCTCGTCCAGCGCCTCGACCCGGGTGCCGCCCCGCGCCTCGGTGGACTCCGCCGCTTCCCGCAGCGAGGCGGTCAGCAGCCCCACCCCGTGGCGCAGCAATTCCTCGAAGAGGTCGGTCTTGCTCGCGAAGTTGTAGTAGACCGTGCCCTTGGCGACGCCCGCCCGCTCGGCGATCTCGTCGACCGTGGTCGCGGAGAATCCCTGCTCGGCGATGAGGGTGACGGCTGCTTCGTAGAGCTTCTGCCGGGTCGCCCGCCGTCGGCCGCTGCCGGTACCCGTACCGGTGCTGCTGCTTTCCATGGCGCTGATTCTCACAGGTCACCGGCTCCCTAAAGGCTCAGTTCGGGGTGCAGCCGGTCCATCGTCCACACCTGCTTGCCGCGGGCGGCGAGGGCGGTGAGGGCGAGCGCCCCGGCCGTGAAGGCCGCCAGTACCGCGCAGCCCGTCCACACCGGCGTCAGGTCGCCGCCGGTGATCAGGCGGCGCAGGCCCTCGACGACGTACGACATCGGCAGGTACGGGTGGACCGCGTTGAAGAAGCCCGGGCTGGTCTGGACGGGGTACGTGCCGCCCGCCGAGGTCAGCTGGAGCATCAGGAAGGCGAGGACCAGGATGCGTCCGGCCGCACCGAACTTGGCGTTGAGCCACTGGACGATCGCGGCGAAGCAGCCGGTCACCAGCGCCAGGAAGGCGATGGTCAGCGCCGGGCGGGCCATCTCCAGCCCGAGGCCCCAATGGAGTACGGACATCAGCGCCGCGACCTGCGCGACGCCGATCCCCGCCACGGGCAGCCAGCCCGCGAAGGCGATCCTCCACGGCGAGGCGCCGGTGGCCAGCGCCCGCTTGTTGAGGGGCGCGATCAGCATGTAGGCGACCATCGCGCCGACCCAGAGGGAGAGCGGGATGAAGTACGGGGCGAAGCCGGTGCCGTAGTTGGGCGCCCGGTGCAGGGACTGGTTGGCGAGCCGGACCGGGTCGGCCATCACCTGGGTACGGGCGTCGCGCGCCTGCTGGTCGTAGTCGGGGATCTTGCCGACGCCGTCGTGCAGACCGCCGGCCAGCTCGCCGGTGCCGTCCACCAGTTTGTACATGCCGCCGTCGAGGGTGTGGGCGCCGTCCCCGAGCTTGCCGACGCCTTCGCCGAGGGCGCCGGAGCCGCCGGTGGCGGTACCGAGCCCGGTGTGCAGCTTGGCCATGCCCGAGGCGACCTGGTGGGCGCCGGAGTTGAGGGCGTTGACCTTGGTGACGGCCGATTCGAGGTCGGAGGAGAGGCCGGGGGCGGCCGCGGCGAGCTCGTTGGCCTTCGTCTCCAGGTCGGCGAGCTGGCCGCGGAGCGTGGTCAGGTCGCCGTTGGTGTCCTTGACGACGGTGTTGACGTCTGCGGCCAGCAGGGCGCCCTCGGCCGCGTCGTCCTTGATCTTCTTGAGGTCGGGGCAGGAGGCGAGGCGCGGCTCGGCGCCCGGGGTGACGCAGTGGTCGGTGTAGTACTTGTCGGTGCCGGTGGCGACCCGCTTGGTGACGACCGCCGCGGCGGGGGCCTTCTCGGCGAACTTGCCGAGGTGGTTGTTGACCACCTTGGCGGTGTCGGCGACGAGCCGGGCGGTGTCGGCGAGGGACTTGGGGTCCTTGACGAAGGGGCGCGCCTTCACCGCGGCGCCGTTGACCTTGTCGGCGACCATCTGGGTGCCGTCGGCGACCTCGGACGCACCGGTCTCCAGCTGGCCGGCGGCGGAGTTCAGCTTCTTGAGGCCGCCGGTGAGTTCACCGGACTTCTCCTTGGCCGTGTCGAGGCCGTCGGCGAGTTCCTTGGCGCCCTGCTGGGCCTTGCCCGCGCCGTCCTTGAGCTTGTCGGCGCCGTCGGCGGCCTCGGCGGTCTTGTCGTGGAGGTCGGAGAAGCTGACGAAGATCTTGTCGAGGAAGCCGCGGGAGGCGTTGGTGGACGCGGCCGCGCGGACCTCGGAGAAGACGGTCTTCGAGATCGAACCGACGATGTAGTTGTTCGCGTCGTTGGTGCGGACCTGGAGGGCGCTGGTGGCGGGGTCCGCGCCGGAGCTGGAGGCGATCTTGCTGCTGAAGTCCGCTGGCATGGTGAGGGAGAGGTAGTACTTCCCGTGCTCCAGACCCTTGGCCGCCTCGTCGGCGTTCACCTCGCGCCAGTCGAAGGTCTTGCTGCTGTGGAGCTTCTTGGTGATCTCGTCGCCCGCGGTGATGCGCTTGCCGTCGACGGTGGCGCCGCGGTCGGCGTTGACGAGGGCGACGGGGATCTTGTCGAGACGGCTGTACGGGTCCCAGAAGGAGCAGAGGTAGAGCGCGCCGTAGAGCAGGGGCAGGAGGAGCAGCGCGACGAGGGCTGCGGCGGGGAGCTTGCCCCGGCCGAACCGCTTGAGCTCAAGCGCGGCGAGCTTCGGTGAACGCATCGTCGGCCCCCTTCGTGTCGGTGTCGGCGTCGGCGTCGGCGTTGTGGTCGGCGGCCGCGGCGGCGGTGTCGCTCGCGCCTTCGCCGGGCGTGTTTTCGTCAGGGGCCTCGGCGGCGGGCGGCGTGGCTTCGGCGGCCTCGGCGGCTTCCGCGGGGCGCGGCGTGGCCCTGCCGGCCGCGGCAGAGTCGGCGGCCCTGAGGGAGTCGGCGGCTTCGGGGGCGGCGGCGTCGGCGGCTTTAGTGGCGGGCCCGGCGCCCCAGGTGATCTCGGTGTCGCGGGCGGGGCGGGCGGTCGGCGGCTCGGGCCGCGCCGGCTCTTCGGCGGTGGCGCCCAGGCGCAGGACCGTCGCGTCCGCGGGCGCCTCGCTGCACACCGCGAGGACGGTGGTCCCGCGTTCGGCGAGCGAGCGCAGCAGGGCCCAGGCCTCGGCGCTTTCGGCGGCCGGGAGCTTGAGGTCGACGTCGTCGAGCGCCAGCAGGCGGGGTGAGGCCAGCAGGGCGATGGCCACCGAGAGCCGCAGGGCCTCCAGCCGTTCGAGGTCGCGCACCGCGGTGCGCGGTCCCTTGGGCAGGGTGTCCAGGTCGAGTCCGGCGGCGGTGAGCACCTCCTCGATCCGGGCCGTGGTGGAGAGGCGGCGCTCGCCGCGCGGGCGCAGCAGGGCCCGGACGGGGCCTTCGTAGCGGCGCTGGAGCAGGGCGCCTTCGCGCAGCTGTTCGGCGACGGTGAGGGCGGGGTCCAGGTCGTTGACCCCGGGCACATGGGCGAGGGCGGAGATCCGGCGGACCGCTGCCATCTTCTTCGGCAGCCGGTGGCGGGCGATCTCGGCGTGCCCCTCGGTGGCCTTCATCCGGCCGGTGAGGGCGAGCAAGAGGCAGGTGCGGCCACTGCCCGAGGGGCCGACGATCGCGACGAGCGAGCCCGGATCCGCGTCGATCCCCACCCCCCGGAACACCCAGCCCCGCGGGCCTTTGAGTCCGAAGCCCTCGGCCTTGACGGCCGCGCCGTGCGGGCTGTCCACGCCACTCCCCCTTCTTTTGAACTGACCGGTCAGTCTAAAAACTACCAGGCTTAGTTGCACTTCGCCCATCGAGGGCCCCCACGAGGGCGAAGCCGCAGGTCAGCGCGATTGTCAGTGGGGCCCGTCACGATGGGGACAGGCAAGAACACCAGGCAAGGACACGACCCGCACCACCCAGCGTTCCGCAGCAGTACGCATCGACAGGAGGTTCGTCATGGCCACACCGTCCCCGTCCCCTGTCCACCCCGTCCCGAGGAAGTCGGCGGCCCCACCGGCCGCTCTCGATCTGCTCGCCAAGGCCCGCGACGGCCTGGCCGAGGCTGCGCTCCTGCCCCGGCCCAACGAGCGGTACGCCACCGCGCACCTCGCCGCCCTGCGCGCGGCCGCGGCCGTACTCGCCGCCCGCGGGCGGCCCGAGCCGGTGCACCCGCGCCGACGGCCGCGGATCCGCAGCGCGTGGGAGGTACTGCCGGAGATAGCGCCGGAGCTGACGGAGTGGAGCGCCCTGTTCGCCTCTGGCGCCGCGCGCCGGGCCCGGGCCGAGGCGGGCATACCGGACGCCGCGAGCTGCCGGGACGCCGACGACCTGGTCCGCGAGGTCGGCATGTTCCTGCGCCTGATCGAGCGCATGCTGGCCCTCTCGGCGGGCGGCCCGGGCGGCCGCCCGGGCCTGCCTCAACCCCGGCCGGAGCGTCCGCAGGCGGGATGACCTGCCCGGCTGCGGGAGGCAATAGGGTGGGGCCTGCACCGCTCACCCTCCTCCAGCTACCGCTGGGAGGTGCCCCCTACGCCGAGGAGTCATCAGTCGTGTCGGACACTTCCCGCCCCCGCGCCTCGCTCCGCACCGCCGTGGTGTGGGAGGTCCTCAAGGAGGTCCTCGACCGCCGGGTGAAGGCGACCGGCCGGGACGTGCTCGACGTACTGGACACCGGCGGCGGCACCGGCAAGTTCGCCGTACCGGTGGCCCGGCTGGGCCACCGGGTCACGGTGGTCGACCCCAGCCCCAACGCACTGTTCGGGCTGGAGCGCCGGGTCGCCGAGGCAGGCGTCGCCGAACTGGTGCGCGGCGTCCAGGGCGACGCCCAGGGCCTGCTGGACGTGGTCGAGAGGGACGCGTACGACGTGGTGCTCTGCCACGGCGTGCTGGAGTACGTGGACGACCCGGCCGAGGGCGTGGCCAACGCCGTCGCCGCCCTGCGCCCCGGTGGCGTCCTCAGCCTCCTCGCCGCCGGCCTCGGCGGAGCGGTGCTGGCGCGCGCACTGGCCGGGCACTTCACCGAGGCCCGCACGGCCCTGACCGACCCGGCCGGCCGCTGGGGCGCGGGCGACCCCGTCCCGCGCCGCTTCACCGCTGAGCAGCTGGCGGAGGTCGTCGGTGGAGCCGGACTCGAGGCCGGCCCGGTGCACGGCGTACGGATCTTCGCCGATCTCGTGCCCGGGGTCCTGGTGGACACCGAGTCGGGGGCGGTGGAGGCACTGCTGCGCCTGGAGGAGGCCGCCGCCGAGCTGCCCGCCTTCCACGCGGTGGCCACGCAGTTGCACGTCCTGGGCGAGAAGCCCGCCTGATCTGCGAAGCTCTCGTGCACGGGGTTCGCCGGACACCCTCCGAACGGGCCGCCGTCCCCGTATGATCGAGCACACCGGTCGGCATGGCGGACCGGTCATTGGGGAATAAGCGCCTCACTGACCACGCCCGCAACGGTGCGGTCTGACGCTGCGCTTCTTCCAGGCGACGTTTTTCCGGCAGTGTTTTTCCAGGCGGTGCATTTTCGAACCTGGCGCAGAGGGCGGGTGTCACGGGGGCGATTCCCCGCCTATCCTGAGAGGGACCCCTGGTCGCTCCCCCCGCGACCGACGGATGAGGAGGACTCCCGTGCCGCTCTCGGAGCACGAGCAGCGAATGCTCGAGCAGATGGAGCGAGCGCTGTACGCCGAAGATCCCAAGTTCGCGACAGCGCTTGAGGGAAGCGGGCTGCGCACGTACACCCGGCGACGGGTCTACCAGGCAGTCGCGGGCATTGTGGTGGGTATCGCGCTCCTCATGACCGGTGTGATCTGGCAGAGCGTGCTCTGGATCAGCGTGGTGGGATTCCTCGTCATGCTGGCCTGCACGGTTCTGGTCGTCACCGGTTGGCGCAAAGCACCCAAGCCCGGTGAGCAGCCCGTCTCCGGAAGTGCAGGTGGTTCGGCCCGCGGGCAGAACCGGCAGCGCCGGTCCATGATGGCCCGCATCGAGGAACGGTGGCAGCGCCGCCGCGACGAACAGGGACAGTGATCCTGCCCCCCGTTTGACATGAGTTGACTTCGAGAGGGACGGCCGCCGCGAGGTGGCCGTCCCTCTCCGCTGCGGCATGATGGCCCGATGACAGTGCTCCCCCTGGTCTTCACCAGCGGCTGGGCCAGCGGGATCAACGCCTACGCGGTGGTCCTCCTGCTCGGCGTCTTCGGCGCGACCGGGCTGAGCGACGACGTTCCCGCCTCCCTCCAGCGCCCCGACGTCCTGATCGCCGCGGCCGTGCTCTTCCTCTGCGAGGCGGTCGCCGACAAGATCCCGTACGTGGACTCGGTGTGGGACTCCGTCCACACGGTGGTCCGCCCCGTCGCGGGGGCGGTGGTCGGCGCCCTGCTGGCCGGGCAGAGCGGCTCGCTCTCCCACCTCGCGGCCGGCGCGATCGGCGGCTCCACCGCGCTCGCCAGCCACCTCGTCAAGGCGGGCACCCGCATGGCCGTCAACACCTCGCCGGAGCCGTTCAGCAACATCGTGCTCAGCACCGCCGAGGACCTGGGCGTGGCCGGCATCGTCACCTTCGCCATGTTCAACCCCCAGGCGGCCGCGGTCATCGCGGCCCTGCTGCTCGCCGCGGGCCTGGCCCTGGTGATCTACTTCTGGACCCGGATCCGCCGCTTCCTGCGCCGTCGGGCCCAGCGCCGCGAGGAGAGGCGGCTGGCCGCCGAAACCCGCCGGGCCACGGACGCACCTCCCCACTGACCTCGGTCGATCCGGTTCCCGCCCCGCTCGGTAGGCTCCACCGCATGGCACGAATTGCGGTGATCGGCGCCGGCATGGGCGCGATGGCGACGGCGGCCCGGCTGGCCGTGGCGGGCCACCAGGTGACGGTGTACGAACGCGGCTCCACCTACGGCGGCGCCGTCGGACGGTACGAACGCGACGGTTTCGCCTTCGACACCGGGCCCGGGCTGCTGCACCTGCCCGCCGTCTACCGCGACCTGTTCGTCAAGACCGGCAAGCGCCCCCTGGAGGAGTGCGTCGACCTCGTGCAGGTCGACCCGGCCGTTCGGCATGTGCTGCCCGACGGCACGGTGGTCACCTTGCCCAATGCCTCCCGCGGCGGTGCGGCCGCAGCCTTGGACCAGGCCTTCGGGGCCGGCGCCGGAGACCGCTGGAGCGATGTCCTGGGCCGCGCCCGGGACGCCTGGGACGCGACCCGGCGCCCCCTGCTGGAGGAGCCGCTGCGGCCCGACTGGCAGGTGCTGGGGGAGGATCCGTACCCCGCGCTGCGCAGGAGCGGCCTGCTGCGGCGCCGGCCGCCCACCCTGGCCGAAGTCGCGGCGCGCGAGCTGGGCGGCCCGCTCGGGGAGCTGCTCCGCGAGCGGGTGCTCGCGTACGGGCTGGACCCCGCGACAGCGCCCGCCTCCGCGGCGGTGCTGCCGTACATGGAGCAGACCTTCGGGAGCTGGTACGTGCGCGGCGGCCTGCGCGCGCTGGCCACGGCCGTCCACGAGCGGTGCCTTGAGCGGAAGGTGGGCTTCGTATTCGGCGCCGGGGTACGGGAGGTCGTGGAGCGGGACGGCCGGGCTGCCGGGCTGCTGCTGGCCGGCGGTGAGGTGGTGGAGGCCGACGCGGTCGTGTGCGGGGTGGACCCGAGGGCGCTGGCGATCCCGCTCGCGCCGGGTTCCCCGCCCGCCCGGAGCACCGCTCCGCGCGCCCGGTACACCCTGTTCCTCGCCCTGCGCGGGGCCCGCCCGGCGGACGCCGTGCACCGCACCCTGGCCGGGGGCGGCGTCACCGTGCTGCGCCCGGACGACCCGGCGGCGACGCCCGACGCGGGGCACGAGGCCGTCACCGTACAGGCCGTGGTGGCCCCCGGCTCGGCGCCCACGGCCGCCGGGCTGGTGGCGGCGGCCTCCCGCGCCGTGCCCGGGCTGCGGGAGCGGCTGCTGTGGCACGAGCTGCGCACCCCGGCCGACATCTCCGAAGCCACGGGTGCGGTGGACGGTGCGGTGCCGGCGCCCGCGCTGGCCGGGGCCGGCGGCCGGCTGCTGTACCCCGCGAACACCACCGCCCTGCCCGGGCTGTACCTCGCGGGCGGCTGGGCCCACCCGGGCGGCGGCCTCCCGCACGCCGGGATGACCGGAGCCCTGGTGGCCGGGCTCATCGTGGAGGGCGCCGGGTTCCGCGGCTCCCGCTAGCGGCCCCGGGACCCGGAGAGGCCCTGGAGAGGCCCTGGAGGGGCCCCGGGGCGGCTCAGTAGCGGTACTGCTCGTACCCGCCCGGGTCACCCTGGTACGGGTAACCCTGCGGCTGCTGGGGAGCCTGCTGGTCCTCCGGCGGGTAGGGCTGGGCGGCGTCGCGCTGCTGCGGCACCCAGACCCCGCCCGGCGGGGTGTCCATGGAGTACTGCTGGTGGCCGTAGTCGCCGTACGCGGTGTAGTCGTACTCCTGCTGCGGGGCGACGCCTCCGGTGCCGATGTACGGGTCCGAGTAGGCGGCGTAGACCTGCTGTTCGGCGCCCGGGTAGCCGGTGGAGTAGTCGTAGCCGCCCTGGCCCTGCGGGTCGTAGTACGCCGCGAACTGGTGGGCGTCCTGCTCGGCCGTGGTGAACGGCGAGGCGAAGGCGGCGCTCTCACCGGGGTGTTCGGAGTACGCCTGCGACTGGGGGGCGAAACTCTGTATCCCGTAGGAGCCGGTCTCCTCGGGCACGGGCTGCGGGGTGAAGACGTCCTCGTCCCCCGCGTCCGGCTCGTCCCGGTCGGCCGCGCGGCGCCCGGACGACGCCTCGTGGTCCGGGAGTTCGCCCTCGGCGCCGTACTCCAGCGCCGTCACCTCCAGCGCGGGCCCGGGGCGCGGGGGACGCGGAGCGCCGCCGCTGCGGCGCCGTCCGCCCTTGCGCACGGGCTCCCCGCCTCGGCGCAGCGCCCAGCCGGCGACGAAGCCCTTGCGGAAGGAGAGCGTCACCAGGGTCTGGCCCACCGCGAACGCGGCCGCCCCGATGGCGATGACCAGCACCGACGGCAGCACCACCCCGGCGACCACGCCGACGAACCCGGCGAAGGCGAGCAGGCGCCAGCGGAGCCGGGCCTTGTACTGCATCAGGACCTCGGCAAGCAGCCACAACGCGACGAAGCCGAACGCGATGTAGAGGACCGTCATTCCCATGCATGGCCCCTCTCGTACGGCCGACCGCGCGGGAAACGGGGGCCGGCCGATCAGGCCCGCTGGTGCAGACCCAGGTTTTCGTAGATCTCGAGAGTCGCCGTGGAATTGTTCAGCGTGATGAAGTGCAGCCCCGGGACACCCTCGGACAGCAGCCGCGCGCAGAACTCCGTGGCGAACTCGATGCCAATGGAGCGTACAGCGGCCGGGTCGTCCTTGACGGCGAGCATGCGGTCTTTTACCGCCCCGGGGAAGACGGCGTTGCTGAGCTGGGGCAGCCGGTCGAGCTGCTTGATCCCCACAACAGGCATGACCTCGGGGATGATCGGGGTCTCACAGCCCGCCTTCTGGACGCTGTCGCGCAGCCTCAGATAATTCTCCGGGTCGAAGAACATCTGCGTGATGGCATAGTCCG
The DNA here is from genome assembly GCF_014650775.1 of Streptomyces cirratus. Lineage (GTDB taxonomy): Bacteria > Actinomycetota > Actinomycetes > Streptomycetales > Streptomycetaceae > Streptomyces > Streptomyces cirratus. Next base: position 318,621 of record NZ_BMVP01000001.1, read on the forward strand.
CGCCCGCACGGCACTTGTCCACGAAGTGCCGGATGTCCGAGTCCCAGTCCTGCGAGCGGGGGTGCATCTCGGGGAAGGCCGCGACGCCCACGCAGAAGTCGCCGGACTCCTTGAGGAGGCGCACCAGGTCGGCCGCGTAGTCCACGCCCTCCGGGTGCTTGACCCAGGGGCCCATGGGGTCGCCCGGCGGGTCGCCGCGCAGCGCGAGCATGTTGCGGATCCCGGCGTCGGCGAACTGCCCGATGACGTGGCGCAGCTCCGCGACGGAGTGGTCCACGGCGGTGAGGTGGGCGACGGGGGTCAAGGTGGTGTTCGCGGCGATCTGCTCGGTGGCGCGGACGGTGCCGCCGCGGGTGGAGCCGCCGGCCCCGTACGTCACGGAGACGAAGCTGGGGGCCACCGCCTCGATCCGGCGCAGGGCGTTCCAGAGGTTGCGCTCGCCCTTCTCGGTCTTGGGGGCCCAGAACTCGAAGGAGTACGAGCTCCCGGACGCGAGGAGGTCGCGGACCGTGTGTGCACGATCCGACCAGGTGGAAGCGGTACCAGAGGCCATACCGGCAGGTTAGACGCGGGGTGGCGCACCTCGTAGCACGGTCCACGTTTTGGACAGCGTTTTGGACAGCACTCCCGGCGGCGGTGGCGCGTCAGGCGCGCTCGCGGACCCGCTTGGCGAGTTCGGCGGCGGCGGCGCCGGGGTCGGTGGCCTCGGTGATGGCCCGTACGACCACGATCCGGGTGGCGCCGGCGTCGAGCACCTCGTCCAGGTTGGCGGCGTCGATACCGCCGATGGCGAACCAGGGGCGGTCCTGGCGCAGGGAGGCGGCGTACCGCACGAGGCCGAGGCCGGGGGCGTAGCGGCCGGGCTTCGTGGGGGTCGGCCAGCAGGGGCCGGTGCAGAAGTAGTCCACGCCGGGCTCGGCGGCGGCCGCGTCGACCTCGGATTCGGCGTGGCAGGAGCGGCCGACGAGGACGGACCCGCCGAGGATCGCGCGGGCGGCGGGCACGGGTATGTCGCCCTGGCCGAGGTGGAGCACGTCGGAGCCGATGGCGTGCGCGACGTCGGCACGGTCGTTGACGGCGAGCAGCTTGCCGTGGCGGCGGGCGGCGTCGGCGAAGACCCGCAGGTGCTCGAGTTCCTCGCCCGCTTCCATGCCCTTGTCGCGGAGCTGGACGATGTCCACGCCGCCGGCCAGGGCGGCGTCGAGGAACTCGGGGAGGTCGCCCTGCCGCTTGCGGGCGTCCGTGCACAGGTAGAGCCGGGCGTCGGACAGCAGCATGGGTGTACCCCCGTGGTGGTGGCGGTGTACGGGCCGCTCGGGCCCGTACACCGGGTGGATCAGTACGTCACTTCGTGCGCGGGTCGGTCAGAGGGCGAGCGCCTGAGCGCGGCGCTTCACCTCCGTGCCACGATTCTCGCTCAGCGCCTGGGCGGGGGTGCCGGGGAGGGTCGGGTCGGGGGTGAACATCCACTCCAGGATCTCCTCGTCGGAGAAGCCGTCGTCGCGGAGCACGGTCAGCAGACCGGTGAGGCCCTTGACGATCTTGTCGCCGTCGATGAAGGGGGCGGGGACCTGGAGGGAGCGGTTCTCACCGCGGCGCACCGCGAGCAGCTGACCTTCCTTGACCAGCTGGCGGACCCGGGTCACTTCGATGTCGAGCATCTCGGCGATGTCGGGGAGGTAGAGCCAGGCGGGGACAAGGGCATCGATCTTTGCGTCAATCTCGGTCACGGGCACAAGCCTGCCATCTCGGACTCGCCGCCGGTACCTGGACCACCCCGTCCGGGTCCCGACCCGCTCGGGCCGGGCCCGTCAGGCCACCGCCGACTTGAGCGGGGTGTCGGGGTCCGCGAGGGCGGCCGGCGTGAGCACCGCGCCCGCCTCGATCAGCCGGCGCCCCTGCGCCAGGTCGCGCGGCCGCCCGACCGCCAGGACCGCCACGAGCGCCCCGTCCCGCAGCCAGCACACCGACCAGGCCGCCCCTGCCGGGTCCCCGCGCCACACCATCTCGTCCGCCGCGCCGTGGTGCCCCGCGTACTGCACGAAGCGCCCGAACTGCTCCGACCAGAAGTACGGCACCGGGTCGTAGGCCGCCGCCGCTCCGCCGCCCACCACGTTCGCCGCGACCACCCTCGGGCCCTGGAGCGCGTTGTCCCAGTGGTGGACCAGCAGCCGCTCCGCGTAGCGCGCCGACGGGAACGAGGCGCAGTCCCCCACCGCGTACACGCCGGGCAGGGAGGTCCGCAGGTGGGCGTCGGCGGTGACCGACCCGTCCGGGCCCAGTTCGACCCCCGACCCGGCCAGCCAGTCCGTCGCGGGCCGCGCCCCGATGCCGACGACCACCGCGCCCGCATCGAGCGTCCGCCCGTCCGCCAGCTGGACCCGGCCCTCCTCCACGGACGCCACCCGCGCCCCGGTCAGCAGCCGCGCGCCCGCCTCCGCGTACCAGCGCCCCATCGGCTCGGCGACCTCCGCCGGCACGGCGCCCGCCAGGACCCGCTCCGCCGCCTCGACCACCGTCACCGCGCAGCCCGCCTCCCGGGCCGCCGTGGCGAACTCGGCGCCGATCCATCCGGCCCCGACCACCACCACCGCAGGCGCCGCCGCGAGCACGGGCCGCAGCCGGGCGGCGTCGTCCAGGGTGCGCAGCAGGTGCACGCCCGGGACCCCGTCGGAGCCCGGCAGGGTCAGCGGGCGCGCTCCCGTCGCCAGGACGAGGACGTCGTAGGGGACCGGACCCGCCTCCGTGTCCACTTCGCGGGCGCCGGCCCGTAGCCCGGTGACCTCCACGCCGAGCCGCAGTCCGATGCCGAGGGCCTCGAAATCCACGTCGAACGCGGAGTCCTCGGCCTTGCCGAGCAGTACCGCCTTGGACAGCGGAGGCCGGTCGTAGGGCTGGTGGGGCTCGGCTCCCAGGAGGGTCACGGGGCCGGTGAAACCCTGTTCCCGCAAGGCGACCGCGGTCTGCACCCCGGCCATTCCGGCACCCACGATGACGACGCCGCTCTGAGTCTGTTCCGTCTGCTCGCTCACGCCGACCAGCCTAATCATCTGACGTTTCATCAGGAACAGGCCCGGGGGAGGCAGCCTTACCCGGCGTGCGCCCCGGGGTTAGTCTGGCCACCGTACCTATCGCGGGAGTCCGGGCGCACCGGGCTGAGAGGGAGGCTGGCCGGCCTCCGACCGTACGAACCTGATCCGGGTCATGCCGGCGAAGGGAGGGGCTGGACGCCCATGCACTCATCTCGGAGGGGATCCCCGAAGGGGTCCGACGTCCTCGTCATCGGGGGCGGCATCATCGGCCTGGTCAGCGCCTGGCGGGCCGCCCGGCGCGGACTGCGCACCGTACTGGCCGATCCGGCCCCCGGTGGCGGCGCCGCCCAGGTCGCGGCGGGCATGCTCGCCGCCGTCACCGAACTGCACTACGGCGAGGAGACCCTGCTCGGGCTCAACGTCGCCTCCGCCGCCCGCTACCCGGAGTTCGCCGCCGAGCTCGCCGAGGCGAGCGGCGGCATGGACATCGGCTACCGCGCCTGCGGCACCCTCGCCGTGGCCCTCGACGCCGACGACCGCCTCCACCTGCGCGAGCTGCACGCCCTCCAGCGCCGCTGCGGCCTGGAGTCGCAGTGGCTGACCGGCCGCGAGTGCCGCCGTCTGGAGCCCATGCTCGCACCGGGCGTCCGCGGCGGCCTGCGGGTCGACGGTGACCACCAGGTGGATCCGCGCCGGCTGGCGGCGGCGCTGCTGGCCGCCTGCGAACGCGCCGGGGTCAGCGTGCACCGGGCGAGCGCCGCCCGGCTGCTCGTCGCGGGCGACCGGGCGACCGGGGCCCTGCTCGACGACGGTACGGAGCTCGGCGCCGGCCAGACGGTCCTTGCGGCGGGTTCCTTCTCCGGGCAGCTGCCCGGGGTGCCGCCGGAGGTGGACATTCCGGTGCGGCCGGTGAAGGGGCAGGTGCTGCGGCTGACGGTGCCGGCCCCGTACGCGCCGTTCCTGTCCCGGACCGTGCGTGCCGTCGTGCGCGGCAGCCACGTCTACCTCGTACCGCGCGAGAACGGCGAACTCGTCATCGGCGCGACCAGCGAGGAACTGGGCTGGGACACCACCGTCACCGCAGGAGGGGTCTACGAGCTGCTGCGCGACGCCCACGAGCTGGTGCCCGGCATCACCGAACTGCCGCTGACCGAGACCCGGGCGGGGCTGCGGCCCGGCTCCCCCGACAACGCCCCGCTGCTGGGCCCGACCGCGCTGCCGGGGCTGCACCTGGCCACGGGGCACTACCGCAACGGGGTGCTGCTGACCCCGCTCACCGGTGACGTGATGGCGGAGCTGCTGGCCACCGGCACGGTGCCGGAGCTCGCCCGTCCCTTCACCCCGGGCCGGTTCACCGAGGCACGTCAGGAGTCGTACGCATGACCATCTCCGTCAACGGCGAGCCGCGCGAGGTCGCGGCCGGCACCACGCTCGACGCGGTGGTCGCCATCTTGACCGCGGCCCCCAAGGGGGTGGCCGCGGCCCTCAACGAGACGGTCGTGCCGCGCGGGCAGTGGCCGCACACCGTGGTGGGCGACGGCGACCGGGTCGAGGTCCTGACCGCGGTGCAGGGGGGCTGACGGCCATGGCGGACGACGTCTTCACCCTCGGCGGCCGGACCTTCTCCTCGCGCCTGATCATGGGCACGGGCGGAGCCCCGAGCCTGGACGTGCTGGAGCGCGCCCTGGTCGCCTCCGGTACGGAGCTGACCACCGTGGCCATGCGCCGCCTGGACCCGACGGTGCAGGGCTCCGTCCTGTCCGTCCTGGACCGGCTCGGCATCGCGGTCCTGCCGAACACGGCGGGCTGCTTCACGGCGGGCGAGGCCGTGCTGACGGCGCGCCTCGCGCGGGAGGCGCTGGGCACCGACTGGATCAAGCTGGAGGTCGTCGCGGACGAACGCACCCTGCTGCCGGACGGCGTCGAGCTGCTGGACGCCGCCGAGATCCTGGTCGACGAGGGCTTCACGGTGCTGCCGTACACCAACGACGACCCGGTGCTGGCGCGGAAGCTGGAGGACGTGGGCTGCGCGGCGATCATGCCGCTGGGCTCGCCGATCGGCTCGGGGATGGGGATCCGCAACCCGCACAACTTCGAGCTGATCACGGAGCGGGCGGGCGTGCCGGTGATCCTGGACGCGGGGGCCGGTACGGCGTCGGACGCCGCGCTGGCGATGGAGCTGGGCTGCGCCGGGGTGATGCTGGCCTCGGCCGTGACCCGCGCGCAGGCGCCGGTGCTGATGGCGGCGGCGATGCGGGACGCGGTCTCGGCGGGCCGCCTCGCGTACCGCGCGGGCCGCATCCCCCAACGCCGCTTCGCGGAAGCCTCCTCCCCCACGGAGGGCCGCGCCACCCTCGACCCCGAACGCCCGGCGTTCTGACGGCCCGCCTGCCGAGGGGGGCGGGGCGGTGCCCTGCGCCGCTGCGCAGGCGCCCCCGGCTGCGCCGGCCCATGCGGGGCTCCGCCCCGCACCCCGCGCCTCGGACGCCGGCGGGGCTGGACTTTCCAGCCCGTCCGGCGTTCGAGGACCGGGTCCGGGCAGAGCCCGGTGAACGGGGGGAAGGGCGGGCAGGGGACGGCCCCGCGCAGCGGCACCGACCGGCGGGGCGGATCGGCCGGACGTCACAGCTGCGCTGCAAGGCGACCCGCACAGACGGCCGGCCCGGCGGGGGCTCGTAGAATCCCCGGGTGGACACGACCCTGGATGACCCCATCGTCGGGCAGACGCTCGACGGCCGCTACCGCATCGACGCCCGCATCGCGGCCGGCGGCATGGCCACGGTCTACCGCGCCCTCGACACCCGCCTCGACCGCGTCCTCGCGCTCAAGGTGATGCACCCGGCCCTCGCCGCGGACGCCGCCTTCGTCGAGCGGTTCATCCGCGAGGCCAAGTCCGTGGCCCGCCTCGCCCACCCCAACGTCGTCGCCGTCTTCGACCAGGGCACGGACGGCCCGTACACGTACCTGGCCATGGAGTACGTCTCCGGCTGCACCCTGCGCGACGTGCTCCGCCAGCGCGGCGCCCTCCAGCCGCGGGCCGCCCTCGACATCCTCGAACCGGTCCTCGCCGCCCTCGGTGCCGCGCACCGGGCCGGGTTCGTCCACCGCGACATGAAGCCCGAGAACGTCCTGATCGGTGACGACGGCCGGGTCAAGGTCGCCGACTTCGGTCTGGTCCGCAGCGTCGACACCGTCACCAGCACCACCGGCTCCGTCCTCGGCACCGTCTCCTACCTCGCCCCGGAGCAGATCGAGAACGGCGTCGCCGATACCCGCGTGGACGTCTACGCCTGCGGTGTCGTCTTCTACGAGATGCTCACCGGCTCCAAGCCGCACACCGGCGGCAGTCCCGCCCAGGTGCTCTACCAGCACCTCAACGAGGACGTCCCTCCCCCGTCGGCCGCCGTCCCGGGGCTGCCGGCCTCCCTGGACGGGCTCGTCGCGTGCGCCACCGCACGCGACCCGCAGCTGCGGCCCGCCGACGCCGCCGCGCTGCTGGGCCTGACGCTGGAGGCCCGCGCCGCGCTGGGCGAGGCGGAGCTGGACGCCGTACCGCCCCAGGCGCACGCCGGGGAACGGGCCGCGAGCGAGGACCGCACCAGCGTGATCCCCCGGCCCGTCGCCGCGGCCGCGGACCAGCCCGTCCAGCACACCTCCCGCCTGACGGCCCCGCCCCCGCCTGCGCCCCGGTCCCGCCGCCGGGCCCGGCCGGGCGGCCTGTACCTGGTCATCGCCGGGGTGCTGCTGGCCCTCGGTCTCGGCGCGGGCGTCTGGTACATCAACTCGGGCCAGTTCACGAAGGTGCCGAACCTCCTGGGCAAGACGGAGGAGCAGGCCCGTTCCGAGCTGTCGGCGGCCGGCCTCGGGGTGAAGGGGGTGGACCGCAAGTTCAGCGAGGCCTTCGACCGCGGCACGGTGATGAACACCGACCCCCAGGGCGGCAAGCGCATCCGCGGCAACGGCGCGGTGACGCTGACCATCTCCCGCGGCCCCGAGATCGTCAGCGTGCCCGCGCTCAAGGGCAAGGCCCTGGACGCCGCCAAGGCGGAGCTGACGTCGGCCGGTCTGGCGCCCGGCATCGTCACCCAGGCGTTCAGCCTGGACGTCCCCCAGGGCGCGGTGATCACCACCGACCCGGAGGGCGGGCAGAAGCGGGCCCCCGACACGGCGGTGGCGATCGTCGTCAGCAGGGGCCGGCCGATCCAGGTCCCGAACGTGGCCGGTCAGCCCGTGGAACAGGCGCGCGTCGCCCTCCAGGACCTCGGCCTCAAGGTGGAGACGGCGGCCGAGCAGGTCAACTCCCCCTCCCCCGCCGGTACGGTCGCCAACCAGTCGGCCGCCGCCGGCACCCAGGCCGCGGCGGGTGACACGGTGACGCTCACCGTTTCCAGGGGCCCGCGCCAGGTGCAGGTGCCGAACGTGACGGGCCAGGAGGCCGACGCGGCCCGCAGGGCGCTGGAGGCCCAGGGCTTCAAGGTGAAGGTGGAGCGGCCCTTCTTCGGTTTCAGCAACACGGTCGACGCGCAGTCGGTACCCGGCGGCCAGAGCGCGCCCGAGGGCAGCACGATCATCATCCGCACCAAGGGGCTGTAAGTGCACGCCGACCACAGCGTTGACCAGCGCGCCGAGCAGCGCGCCGAGCAGAACGCCGACGACAGGGCCCACCGGCGCGTGGCGCACCGCAACCCCGTCGGCGGGCACGTCCCCGTGGCCGGCGGGCTCGCCTCCGTCGGCCTGGCGTACGCCCGCGAGATGGGCGCCGAGGCCGTGCAGGTCTTCGTGGCCAACCCGCGCGGCTGGGCCACCCCGGCCGGCAATCCGGCGCAGGACGAGCTGTTCCGGGCCCAGTGCGCGGCCGGGTCCGTCCCGGCCTACGTACACGCGCCGTACCTGATCAACTTCGGCTCCCACACCGAGGCGACCGTCGAGAAGTCGGTGGAGTCCCTGCGGCACTCGTTGCGCCGCGCCCGTGCGATCGGCGCGCTCGGAGTGGTCGTACACACCGGCTCGGCCACCGGCGGGCGCCCGCGCGAGGCGGCGTACGCACAGGTCAGGCAGCACATGCTGCCGTTGCTGGAGGAACTGACGCACGACGACGACCCGTTCCTCCTGCTGGAGTCCACGGCCGGGCAGGGCTCCTCGCTGTGCTCGCGCACCTGGGACTTCGGCCCGTACTTCGAGGCGCTCGACCACCACCCGAAGCTCGGCATCTGCCTGGACACCTGCCACGTCTTCGCGGCGGGCCACGACCTGGCGGAGCCGGGCGGCGCCAAGCAGACGCTGGACCTGCTCGTGGACACGGTGGGCGAGGGCCGGCTCAAGCTGATCCACGCCAACGACTCCAAGGAGGGCGTCGGCGCCCACAAGGACCGGCACGCGAACATCGGCCGGGGCCACATCGGGCGGGACGCGTTCGGCGAGCTGTTCTCGCACCCCGCGACGGAGGGCGTACCGCTGATCATCGAGACGCCGGGCGGCAAGGAAGGTCATGCCGCGGACGTGGCCCTGCTGAAAGAGCTGCGCGGCGCCCACGCTTAAAGCATGGGGGAATACCCCTGGGGGGTATACGGTTCTGCTATCCGCAGGACCGTAATCCGACGTTCCCAGGGGGCTGCGATGGACCACGCACATCACGGGCATGCCGACCACGAGCCGCACGCCGGCCACGAACACCACAGCGGCCACGAGGCGCACACCGGCCATGAGCACCACAGCGGCCACGACAGCCACGGCGGCCCCGTCAGCTGGGCCATGGCCGCCAAGGCCACCCTCCACTGCCTCACCGGCTGCGCCATCGGTGAAGTACTCGGCATGATCATCGGAACCGCGCTCGGCTGGGGCAACCTGGCCACGATGATCGCGGCCATCGTCCTCGCGTTCTTCTTCGGCTACGCGCTCACCCTGCGCGGGATCCTCGGCGCGGGCGTGGACCTCCGTACGGCCGTCCGGGTGGCACTGGCCGCCGACACCCTCTCCATCGCCGTGATGGAACTGATCGACAACGGCGTGATCGCACTGTGGCCGGGCGCGATGGACGCCCACCTCTCGGAGGCGCTGTTCTGGGCGGCGCTCGCGCTCTCCCTCGCTCTCGCCTTCGTCGTGACCACCCCGGTCAACAAGTGGATGATCGGCCGCGGCAAGGGCCACGCGGTCGTCCACCGGTACCACCACTGAGCGGGCCGCCCGGCCGAACAGGGCGGCAGGGCCTATATCTCGGGCCCGTCGCCCGGCTCCTCCTGGTACGAGTAGCGCTGCTCGCGCCAGGGGTCGCCGATGTTGTGGTACCCCCGCTCCTCCCAGAAGCCCCGCCGGTCGGCGGTCATGTACTCCACGCCCCGGACCCACTTGGGCCCCTTCCAGGCGTACAGGTGGGGCACCACGAGCCGCAGCGGGAAACCGTGCTCGGCGGTCAGGAGTTCGCCACCCTGGTGGGTGGCGAAGACGGTCCGCTCGGAGGCGAAATCAGCCAGTCGCAGGTTCGAGCTGAACCCGTACTCGGCCCACACCATGACGTGCGTGACCTGCGGCGCCGGCGGAGCCAGTTCCAGGACCGTACGCGCGAGAACCCCGCCCCATTCGGCCCCCGGCATGCTGAACTTCGTCACGCAGTGCAGGTCCGCCACGACCGATTCGAACGGCAGGGCCGTGAACTCCTCGTGGTTCCAGCAGTGCTTTTCCCCGTCGGCCGTGGCCCCGAAGACGCGGAACTCCCAGCGGTCGGGCTTGAACTTGGGCACCGGCCCGTAGTGGGTGACCGGCCAGCCCCGCTGCAACCGCTGCCCCGGAGGGAGCTCGAACTGCTCTGCTCCCGGAAAATCCCGGCTTACCGGCTGACCCATGTCTCCATGGTGACAGACGCCGCAGGGTGGTCATGACCGGTCCCGGCCGATTCCGGCAAGTCGCTGCAACTCCGACTAAGGAGGTACTTACTGGACGGCCCTGGGTGGCGGTGGAAGGATGCGCGCACTGCCCAGTCACATAGCTGACACTGCTTTGGAAGGAGCCTTTGCGATGCAGGGCGACCCCGAGGTCCTTGAGTTTCTCAACGAGCAGCTGACCGGTGAGCTCACGGCCATCAACCAGTACTGGCTGCACTACCGCATCCAGGACAACAAGGGCTGGACGAAGCTCGCCCATTACACCCGTGCCGAATCCATCGACGAGATGAAGCACGCGGACAAGATCACCGAGCGCATCCTCATGCTCGACGGGCTGCCCAACTACCAGCGCCTCTTCCACGTGCGCGTCGGCCAGACGCTGACGGAGATGTTCCAGGCGGACCGGCAGGTCGAGGTCGAGGCGATCGACCGCCTGCGGCGCGGCATCGAGGTCATGCGCGGCAAGGGCGACGTCACCTCCGCCCGCCTCTTCGAGGAGATCCTGGCGGACGAGGAGCACCACATCGACTACCTCGACACGCAGCTGGAGCTCATCGAGAGCATCGGCGAGCCGCTGTACATCGCGCAGCAGATCGAGCAGCCGGAGAGCTGAGCCCTGCCGGTGCCGGCAGTGGCGTCCGGGCCGTCAGGCCACGTCGGCGAGAACGGGCGCTGCGGCGAGCGCGGGTTCCGCGGCCAGAACGGCCGCCGCCCGGCCCGTCTCCAGCAGCTCGCGCCGGGGGCACGCGCCGCGGCCGAGGATGCCCTGGATGGTGCGGACGCAGGAGCCGCAGTCGGTGCCGGCCTTGGTGGCCGAGGCGATCTGCCGGGGGGTGCAGGCCCCGGCCTCCGCGTGTTCCTTGACCTGCTTGTCGGTGATCCCGAAGCACGAGCAGACGTACACGCGGTTCACCTCCCGGGAGTGGACTGGGTCGGACGGCCACCCCTATTCGGTGAGGCTTACCTAACCGTACCTATGGTGAGGGTCGCCTAAAAGACCCGAATACGACAGTGGGGCGCGGATCACATCGATCCGCGCCCCACCGTCACGAGCCGCTCACGGCCCGCTCACGGCCCGCTCACGACCCGTTCACGACCCGCTCTACTGGTCGCGGTACATCTCGGCGACGAGGAACGCCAGGTCCAGCGACTGGCTGCGGTTGAGCCGCGGGTCGCAGGCCGTCTCGTAGCGCTGGTGCAGGTCGTCGACGAAGATCTCGTCGCCGCCGCCCACGCACTCGGTGACGTCGTCACCGGTGAGCTCGACGTGGATGCCGCCCGGGTGGGTGCCCAGGCCCTTGTGGACCTCGAAGAAGCCCTTGACCTCGTCGAGCACGTCGTCGAAACGGCGCGTCTTGTGGCCGGAGGCCGCCTCGAAGGTGTTGCCGTGCATCGGGTCGGTGACCCAGGCGACGGTCGCACCCGACGCGGTGACCTTCTCGACCAGCGTGGGGAGCTTCTCGCGGACCTTGTCGGCACCCATGCGGACGACGAAGGTCAGCCGGCCCGGCTCGCGCTCGGGGTCCAGCCGGTCGATGTACGTCAGCGCCTCGTCCACGGTGGTGGTCGGGCCGAGCTTGATGCCGATCGGGTTGGCGATCTGCGAACAGAACTCGATGTGCGCGTGGTCCAGCTGGCGGGTGCGCTCACCGATCCAGACCATGTGGCCCGAGGTGTCGTACAGCTTGCCGGTCCGCGAGTCGGTGCGGGTCAGCGCACCCTCGTAGTCGAGGAGCAGCGCCTCGTGGGAGGCGTAGAACTCCACCGCCTTGAACTCGGCCGGGTCGGTGCCGCAGGCCTTCATGAAGTTCAGCGCGTTGTCGATCTCCCGCGCGAGCTGCTCGTAGCGCTGCCCGGACGGGGAGTTCCGCACGAAGTCCTGGTTCCAGGCGTGCACCTGGCGCAGGTCGGCGTAACCACCGGTGGTGAAGGCGCGCACCAGGTTCAGCGTCGACGCGGACGCGTGGTACATGCGCTTGAGCCGCTCGGGGTCCGGGATCCGGGCCTCTTCGGTGAAGGCGAAGCCGTTGACGGAGTCGCCGCGGTAGGTCGGCAGGGTGACGCCGTCGCGCGTCTCGGTGTCCTTGGAGCGCGGCTTGGAGTACTGGCCGGCGATGCGGCCGACCTTGACCACGGGCACCGAAGCCGCGTACGTCAGGACGGCACTCATCTGGAGCAGCGTCTTGAGCTTGGCGCGGATGTGGTCGGCGGATACGGCGTCGAAGGCCTCGGCACAGTCGCCGCCCTGGAGCAGGAACGCCTCGCCCTTGGCGACGGCTCCCAGACGGGCGCGCAGCTGATCGCACTCGCCCGCGAAAACGAGGGGCGGATACGACTCGAGGTCCGCGACGACAGCGCGCAGTGCCTCGGCATCGGGGTACGAAGGCTGCTGCGCCGCGGGAAGGTCTCGCCAGGTCGCCTTGACGGCGTGGGCGTGGTTTTCAGCGTTCACGGTCACCTCGTACACATTACGTCGTCACGGGGGACGTCCAGCCCGATGCCCACTTGCTGAGACGAGTGTCTCCGGATATGGGGGGCGCGGTCCGGAGGCTTCGCCTCCGCCGGACGTCCGCTAGGGTCGGCGGCATGTACGCGCACTCGAACCAGAACTGGTGGTGGCCCGCTCCCGGCGGCCCGCTCCTCGCGCGTACCTGAAAACGACACGAGCGACACGAAGGCCGCCCCGAGGGGCGGCCTTCGGCGTTTCGGACGCGGGCCGCCCCTCCCTCCGGAAGGACGCCCACCCCCATGACCACGGACCTCAGCCGCCTGCTGGACGAGTCCTGCCCGCCGTTCGCCCTGTTGCGCCGCCGGACCCCCGGCCGCGACCACGACACCGTCGAGGTGCTGATCGGCCCGGTCCACGAGGCCGGACACCTCGCCGACCTGCCCGTACGGGAGCTGCCCACCCTTGCCCTGGTGCCGTTCCGGCAGATCCGCGAGCGCGGGTTCGACGTACACGACGACGGGACCCCCCTGAGCGTGCTGGCCGCCGAGGAGGCTTACGAGGTCCCGCTCGCCGAGGCGCTGGCCGCGCTGCCGTGCCACGCGGTGCGCGTCGGGGGCGGCGGCTTCGACGTCCCCGACGAGGAGTACGCCGCCACGGTGGAGCGGGTGATCCGGGACGAGATCGGGCGCGGCGAGGGCGCGAACTTCGTCATCCGGCGCACCTACGAGGGCCGGATCCACGGCTTCGGGCGCGCCGACGCGCTCGCCCTGTTCCGGCGGCTGCTGCTGGGCGAGCGGGGCGCGTACTGGACGTACGTGGTCCACACCGGCGAGCGCACCCTGGTCGGCGCCAGCCCGGAGGTGCACGTGCGGATGTCGGGCGGGACGGTCGTGATGAACCCGATCAGCGGGACGTACCGGTACCCGGCCGGGGGGCCCACGGCCGAGTCCCTCCTCGCGTTCCTCGGCGACCGCAAGGAGACCGAGGAGCTGTCGATGGTGGTCGACGAGGAGCTCAAGATGATGTGCACGGTCGGGGACATGGGCGGCGTCGTCGTCGGGCCCCGGCTCAAGGAGATGTCGCACCTCGCGCACACCGAGTACGAGCTGCGCGGACGCTCCTCGCTGGACGTGCGGGAGGTGCTGCGCGAGACGATGTTCGCGGCGACGGTGACGGGTTCGCCCGTCCAGAACGCCTGCCGGGTGATCGAGCGGTACGAGAGCGGCGGCCGCGGCTACTACGCGGGGGCCCTCGCGCTGCTGGGCCGGGACGCCGCGGGGACGCAGACCCTGGACTCCCCCATCCTGATCCGCACCGCCGACATCGCGCCGGACGGGACCCTGCGCGTACCGGTCGGGGCGACGCTGGTGCGGCACTCCGACCCGGCGGGCGAGGTGGCCGAGACCCACGCCAAGGCGGCGGGCGTGCTGGCGGCCCTCGGGGTCCGCCCGGCGGCGCCCCGCCCGGAGCCCGCGGCGGCCGGACTCGGCGCCGATCCCCGGGTGCGGGCGGCGCTCGCGGCCCGGCGCGAGGACCTGGCGCCGTTCTGGCTGCGGATGCAGGACCGGCCGGCGGCGGCGTCGGGCCACGCGCTGGTCGTCGACGGTGAGGACACCTTCACGGCGATGCTGGCCCACGTCCTGAGGGTGACCGGGCTGGAGGTGACCGTACGCCGCTTCGACGACCCGGGGCTGCGGGCGGCGGCCCTGGCCTGGGAGGGCCCCGTCGTCCTGGGCCCCGGCCCGGGGAACCCGGCGGATCCCCAGGATCCCAAGATGCGGGTGCTGCGCGCCCTGGCGGCGGACCTCCTGGCCGGCCACCGGGGCGGCCTGCTCGGGGTCTGCCTGGGCCATGAGCTGCTGGCCGCCGAGCTGGGGCTGCCTCTGGTGCGCAAGGCGGAGCCGGCCCAGGGGGCGCAGACGCGGATCGACCTGTTCGGGGACCCGGAGGTGGTCGGCTTCTACAACACGTACACGGCGCGGTGCTCGGCCGCGGATGCGGCGCGGCTCTCGGCGCGCGGGATCGAGGTCGCCCGGGACCCCGCGAGCGGTGAGGTGCACGCCCTGCGCTCGGCGTCGGGCTTCGCGGGGGTCCAGTTCCACCCGGAGTCGGTCCTGACCCTCCGCGGCGCACACCTCCTGACCGGTCTCCTGACCTCCATCCGCTCCACCACCCCCGCGTAGACCCCGCTCACCGCCCGTCCTGGCCCACCGCCCCCACCGGCGGGCCAGGACGGGGCGGGCGGTCCTGGCGGCGAGACCACCCCGGCCGGGGCCGGGCCCGCCGGGAAGACGGGGAAGCTGCCCGGCGCTCCGCCGACGGCGGCGACGAGCCCGCCGCCGCGGCCGGCCGCGCCCACCGGGCGCCCACCCGCACCCCCGACTTCCGGGTGCGGGGCCCGGGGCGGCGGGTCAGCCGAAGAAGACGCCCGCCTCCTCGTACAGCGCCGGGTCCACCGTCTTGAGCTTCGAGGTGGCCTCGATGATCGGGACCCGGACGATGTCGGTGCCCTTGAGGGCGACCATCTTGCCGAAGTCACCGTCGCGCACCGCGTCGACGGCGTGCAGCCCGAAACGGGTGGCGAGCCAGCGGTCGAAGGCGCTGGGCGTGCCGCCGCGCTGGATGTGGCCGAGCACCGTCGTACGGGCCTCCTTGCCGGTCCGCGCCTCGATCTCCTTGGCCAGCCACTCGCCGACGCCCGACAGCCGGACGTGTCCGAAGGAGTCCTTCGTGGCGTCCTTGAGGACCATCTCCCCGTCCTTCGGCATCGCGCCCTCCGCGACGACCACGATCGGCGCGTAGCTCGACTTGAAGCGGGAGGTCACCCAGGCGCACACCTTGTCCATGTCGAAGCGCTGCTCGGGGATGAGGATGACGTTCGCCCCGCCCGCCAGGCCCGAGTGCAGGGCGATCCAGCCCGCGTGGCGCCCCATCACCTCGACGACCAGCACCCGCATGTGGGACTCGGCCGTGGTGTGCAGCCGGTCGATGGCCTCGGTGGCGATGCCGACGGCGGTGTCGAAGCCGAAGGTGTAGTCCGTGGCCGACAGGTCGTTGTCGATGGTCTTCGGTACCCCGACGCACGGGACGCCGTACTCCTCGAACAGCCGCGCCGCCACGCCCAACGTGTCCTCGCCGCCGATCGCGACGAGTGCCTCGACCTCGTACTTGGCGAGGTTCTCCTTGATCCGCCGGACGCCGTTCTCCTGCTTGAACGGGTTGGTGCGCGAGGAGCCGAGGATGGTCCCGCCGCGCGGGAGGATCCCGCGTACCGCGGCGATGTCGAGGGGGACGGTGTCCCCTTCGACCGGCCCGCGCCAGCCGTCCTTGAACCCGACGAACCGGTAACCGTACTCCTGGACGCCCTTGCGCACGACGCCCCGGATGACCGCGTTGAGCCCCGGGCAGTCGCCGCCGCCCGTCAGCACTCCGACCTTCATGGAATTTCCCTTCGCCACAGGGCCCGCTGGGGGCGCGGGGCCCGCATGACGGCCACGCTAGTGGTGACTCAGGTCACAACAAGGGCCTCGGATGCGTCAATTCCGGTGGAATCGCGGGGCGTTGCGTACACCCGTTCACTCGTACGAGGACGTAAGTACGACGTACGACCGCGGTTACGCGTCGTCCAGGCCGCGCTCTATGGCGTACCGGACGAGCTCCACCCGGTTGTGCAACTGGAGCTTGCCCAGGGTGTTCTGGACGTGGTTCTGCACGGTGCGGTGGGAGATGACCAGCCGCTCCGCGATCTGCTTGTACGACAGCCCCTTGGCCACGAGCCGCAGCACCTCGGTCTCGCGCTCGGTGAGCTGCGGGGCCTTCGGCCCCTCGGCGGCGGCCGGTGCCGGATCGGTGGCCAGGCGCCGGTACTCGCCGAGGACCAGGCCCGCGAGGCCCGGGGTGAAGACCGGGTCGCCGGCCGCGGTGCGGCGGACCGCGTCGATCAGCTCCTGCGCGCCGGCCGACTTCAACAGGTAGCCCGTCGCACCCGACTTGACGGCCTCCAGGACGTCGGCGTGCTCACCGCTGGCGGACAGGACGAGGACGCGCAGCGCCGGGTTGGCGCCGACCAGCTCCTTGCAGACCTGCACCCCCGGCATGCCGGGCAGGTTGAGGTCGAGGACCAGGACGTGCGGGGCGGCGGGGACGGCCCGGCGGACCGCTTCCGGGCCGTCCCCGGCGGTGGCGACGACGTCGAACCCGGCGGCGGCCAGGTCGCGGGCGACCGCGTCGCGCCACATCGGGTGGTCGTCGACGACCATCACCTTGATCTCGTTCGGCTCGGTCACTGGGTTCTCCCCCTCGGTACTTTCAGTTCCACTTCGGTGCCCTGTCCCGGGACGGACACCAGCTCGGCGGTGCCGCCGAGGTCCCGCAGCCGGCCCCGGATCGACAGCGCCACGCCCATCCGCCCCTCGCCCTCCGCCTGGTCGAGCCGGCCGGCCGGGATGCCGGGGCCGTCGTCGCGAACGGTGACGATCACCTCGTCGCCCCAGTCCTCGACCAGGATCCAGGCCCGGGCCCCCTCCCCCGCGTGCTTGCGCACGTTGTCCAGGGCGGCGCCGACGGCCCCCGCCAGCTCGCGGGCGGCGGGCGCGGGCAGCGGCACGGGGCCGCCCGGCTCGGCGAAGCTCACCCGGGACCCGGCGTGCGGGGCGAGCAGGGTCCGCAGGTCCAGCTCCCCCTCGTCGGCGCCCGGCTCCTCGACCTCGTACGCGTCCACGAGCGCGCCCAGCGACTGGTCCCGGGAGACCCGGGAGGCGGGTACGAGCCCGCTGGAGACCAGGGTGCGCAGCGCCACCTCCTGCTCGCCGGCCATCCTGCCGAGTTCCGCCGCCTCGCCGCCGAGTTCGCTGCCGCGCCGCTGGACCATGGCGAGTACCTGGAGGACCCCGTCGTGGATGTCGCGGGCGAGGCGCTCGCGCTCGCGGGTCGCCGCTTCGATCTCCAGGGCGCGGGCGAGGGTGGCCTCGCTGGCGCGGGCGACCTCGACCACGTAGCCGATGGCGATGGAGGCCACCCAGACGAGCAGTACGTTGTGCAGGGTGTCGCGGGTCGGGTCACCGCCGTGGATGACGATGTTGGCGACGGCCACGGGCGTGGAGGCGAAACCGGCCCAGCGCCAGCCGCCCTTGAGGGCGAAGGCGAGGACCGAACCGGCCGTCCAGATGCTGGGGAGGGTGGGACCTCCGGCGCCGATGCGCGCGTGCGTGTCGGCGAGCGCGGTGAGCAGGATGCCGGCGAGCGCGACGGTGAGGTCGGCGCCGAGGAACCGCTTGGTGCAGCGGGCGGCGCTCGCGACGCTGCGGTAGGTGGCCACGGTCCAGACGGCGAGCACGGCGAGGTAGCCCACCGCGACCGCCGGCCGCGCGAACTCCCTGTACGCGCAGAGGAACAGCAGCACCGCGTAGACCATGGTGAGGAGCCGGTAGACGGTCAGGGCGCGCCACAGCGGCTGCTCGACCGACATGCGTACGACCCGCTCGCGTTTCGCCATCTCCCCCACCCCCCGCGCGGGCGGGCGCCGGGGCCCCCGCCCGTTCCTACTCCTTGACCGCCTTGGCGGCCTTCTCCGCGTCGGCGATCTGCCGCTTGGCGGCCGTCGCGTAGATGTCCACGTATTCCTGACCGGAAAGCTTCATGATCTCGTACATGACCTCGTCGGTCACCGAGCGGAGGATGAAGCGGTCGTTCTCCATGCCGCGGTAGCGGCTGAAATCGAGCGGCTTGCCGATCCGGATGCCCGGGCGCATCAGCTTGGGCACCACCTTGCCGGGCGGCTGGATCTTCTCGGTGTCGATCATCGCCACCGGGATCACCGGGGCGCCGGTGGCGAGAGCGACCCGGGCGAGCCCGCCGGGCTTGCCGCGGTAGAGGCGGCCGTCGGGTGAACGCGTTCCCTCGGGGTAGATACCGAACAGCTCACCGCGCTCGATGACCTCGATGCCGCTCTTGATGGCGGCCTCGCCGGCTCCGCGTGCGCCGGACCGGTCCACCGGGAGCTGGCCGACGCCCTTGAAGAAGGCGGCAGTCAGCTTGCCCTTGACGCCGGGGGAGGTGAAGTACTCCGCCTTCGCGATGAAGGTCACCTTCCGGTCCAGTACGGCGGGCAGGAAGAAGGAGTCGGAGAAGGACAGGTGGTTGCTCGCGAGGATCGCCGGCCCCTCCGCGGGGATGTTCTCGAGGCCCTCCACCCACGGCCTGAATGCGAGCTTCAGTGAACCGCCGATGGAGAACTTCATTGCGCCGTAGATCAACTCGAAAGCCTTCCTGTGTCTGTCGAACAGACCTTAACCCCTGGCTGCCGCAGGAGCGGCCCGACGACCCTGGTCGGTGTCACCGCGGTCGCGTACGGTGAAGTCACACAGCGCTACGTACCCCTCGTACCCCCCGCCCTTACAAAGGAGTCCCTGGTGCCCGTCCTCCTTGGAGCAGAGCCGTTCCGCCACGAGGGCGGCCCGGTCGGCGTGCTTCTCTGCCACGGCTTCACCGGTTCCCCGCAGTCGCTCCGCCCCTGGGCCGAGTACCTGGCCGAGCGCGGGCTCACGGTGTCGCTGCCGCTGCTGCCCGGGCACGGGACGCGGTGGCAGGACATGCAGCTCACGGGCTGGCAGGACTGGTACGCCGAGGTCGACCGCGCGCTGCGGGAGCTGCTGGACCGGTGCGAGCAGGTGTTCGTGTTCGGGCTGTCGATGGGCGGGGCGCTGAGCCTGCGGCTGGCGGCGAAGCACGGGGAGTCGATCAGCGGGCTCGTCCTGGTCAACCCCGCCAACAAGGTGCACGACCCGCTGGCCTTCGCGCTGCCGGTGGCGCAGCACTTCATCCGCTCGACGCCCGGCATCGCGAGCGACATCGCGAAGCCGGGATCGGCGGAGGTCGGGTACGACCGGGTGCCGACGCGGGCCGCGCACTCGCTGCGCCGGTTCTTCCGGCTGGTCGACACCGAACTGCCGCAGGTGACCCAGCCGGTTCTGCTGCTGCACAGCCCGCAGGACCATGTCGTACCGCCCGTGGACTCGGCGCGGATCCTGGCCCGCATCTCGTCCACGGACGTGACGGAGACCCTGCTGGAACAGAGCTACCACGTCGCGACGTTGGACCATGACGCGGAGCGGATCTTCGCGGACAGCTATGCGTTCGTCGGGCGGCTCGCGAAGAGCGTCGGCAGGGAGGGGGCGGCCAGCGGTGGCTGAGCACGAGGAGTCGTCTGGGGGCGTGCCCCCGTTGGACGAGGAGGCGGCGTGGGCGGCGATCGTCGCCGGGTACGGGCAGGAACCGCCGGACCCGCCGGGATCCAGACCGTTCCGGCCCATCGAGAACCTGATGCTGCCGGAGGAGGACGTCCAGCCGGAGCGGGAGCCCGAGCCGAAGCCGGACAAGCCCCTGGGCGGCTCGGTGGTCTTCGCCCCGGGCGTGACCCTGAGCCCGCCCCCGGGCCCCCGCGACCACACCCCGGCGGAGCCGGAGGACGGCGACGGCGAGGGCCACTTCGTCCCGCCGGAGCCGGAGCTCCCGCCGGCCGACACCACGGCGAAGTTCGCCTGGCTGGCGGTGGTGGGCGGCCCGGTCCTGCTGCTGCTGGCGGTGCTGCTGCAGTGGGAGATGACCTGGTGGCTGACCACCCTCGGCATCGGCGGTTTCCTGGGCGGCTTCGCCACCCTGGTGGCCCGCATGGCCCACGATGACGACGCCCCCGACGACCCCGGCCGCGGCGCCGTGGTGTGACCCCTTCTTCACGCGCCGCCCGCCCGTCTCGGTGCCGGTGCGCTTGCGCAGGCGGCCCGCACGAACCAGCCCCGCCGGCGTTCGAGGTGCCGGCCCCGGGCGGAGCGCCACGCAGGGCGGCGGGCGGAGTTCGTCGTAGCGGTGCGGCGCCGGGGAGGCGCCCTGGCGCCGAGACGTGCGAGGGACCCGTCAGGAAGGACGAAGGCGGAGGGCGGCCAGGACCGGGAGGTGGTCCGTGGCCGCCTCGAGGTCGGGCTGGGTGATGCCCGGAAGGTGGAGGGGGACGCCGCAGGCCAGGACTTCCACGCCCGGCGACGCGAACACCGCGTCGATGCGGCGCGCCGCCCCGGAGCGGGAGAACGTGTGCTCCCCGCCCCACGGCGCCACCGCCCAGCCGTCCTGCATCGCCGACGCCAGCCGTCGGAACGCCGGCCCGTCCGGGGTCTCGTTCACGTCGCCCGCCGCGATCGCGTACGGGGTGTCCAGTGACCGCACCCGTTCCAGCAGCATCTCCGCCTGCGCCGCCCGCTCCCCCGCGTCCAGCGACAGGTGCGCGCTGACCACCCCCACCCGCACCGCCGTCCCGAACCGTACGACGGCCGTCGCGAAGCCCCGCCGGTGCAGCCCAGGCGTCAGCGGCAGGAGCACGTCCTCGGTGCGCTCCACGAAGGCCCGTAGCGAGCAGAGCAGGAGCGGGCCGGCTGCGCTCCCGCCCCCGCTCAGCACTACCAGATCGCACTTCGAGGCCAGTCGCGCCGCGTGCTTGCGCCACCGGAAGAACAGCGGCGCCTCCTGCACGAACACCAGGTCCGGCTCACACGCCCGGATCACCCGGACCAGCGCTTCCTCATCGTCGCGCAGCGAGCGCACGTTGTAGCTGAGCACCCGGATCACGGCGGAACCGTCGGGCTCCGTAAGGGACTTCGGCAGCGAGGCCGACAGCGAAGGCAGCTCCATGCTTCCCCACCCTACGCAGCTGCCCGCCGCTCCCCCAGGGGGCGCGGCGGGCAGCTGCACATGCCGGTCGCGGTCAGCCCTGGCGGGCCAGGTCCGCCGCGCCGACCAGTCCGGCCTTGCCGCCGAGCTGCGCGGCCAGCACCTGCGCGTGCGGACGCCAGGCGCCGCCGATCAGCCAGCGCTTGAAGGACTTGCGGATCGGGTCGAGCACGAGGTCCCCCTCGTCGGAGACGCCGCCGCCGACGATGAACGCCGACGGGTCGAACAGCGACGCCAGGTCGGCGAGCCCCGCCCCGGCCCAGCGGGCCAGCTCGCGGAAGGAGTCGACGGCCACCGGGCAGCCCTGCCGGGCCGCCTGGCTGATGTGCTTGCCCTCGATGCCGTCGGGGGTGCCGTCGCCGAGCCCGAGCAGGATCGTCGCGTTCTCGGGCGTCGCCTTGGCCCGCTGCTTCGCGTACCGGACCAGCGCGCGCCCGGAGGCATACTGCTCCCAGCAGCCCTGGCTCCCGCACCCGCACAGCAGGCCGTCCGGGACGACCCGGATGTGCCCGAATTCGGCGGCGACGCCGAAGCGCCCGCGCCGCAGCTTGTTCCCGATGATGATGCCGCCGCCGAGGCCCGTGCCGAGGGTGATGCAGATGACGTCGTCGTGGCCCTGGCCAGCACCGAAGCGGTACTCGCCCCAGGCCGCGCAGTTCGCGTCGTTCTCGACGACGACGGGGAGGCCGATGCGCTGCTCGACCTTGTCCTTGAGCGGCTCGTGCCGCCAGTTGATGTTGGGGGCGAAGAGTACGGTGGCGCGCTTGTCGTCCACGTACCCGGCGGCGCCGATGCCCACCGCGTCGATGCTGTGGTTGCTGCTGACTTCGGACACTGCGGTGCAGATCGCGTCGGTCACGCCGTCCGGGGTCGGCGGGGTGGGCACCTTGTACGTCTCAAGGATGGTGCCCTCTTCGTCGACCACGCCGGCCGCGATCTTCGTGCCGCCGATGTCGACGCCGATGGTGAGTCCCATTAGTCCCTCGGTTTCCGGTCAAACCCCGCCACGGCCAACCGTACCCGAGCGCGGCGGAGGTTCAGTCGAGATCGATGCGCTCGCCCGGCCCGGGGCCGGTGTCCCCGTCGTCGTCGTGCCTCGGGTCGTCGCCGTCGCGGCGAGGGTCGCGCTCGGCGCGCGGCGGCGTCGGCCGCTGCTGCGTCCAGCGGCGCTCGTGGCCCTCGACGGCGGAGCGGTAGGCGGCGAGCAGCTCGGAACCCGCGGCGGCGAGGTGGTCGAAGACCTCCGGGTTGCGTTCGACCACGGGCTTGACGGCGGTCCTGGCCTGGTCGACGAACTGGCGTACGGCGCCCTGGGCGGCGGCGCCCAGCAGCGGGTTGTTCAGGGAGGAGACCTTGTCGGCGACGGCTTCGAAGAGCTTGAACAGCTCCTCGGCGGCGGTACCGGTCCCGCCGCGGGACCCGTCGTCCCCGGCGGCGCCCCGCTCGGCGCGGAGGCGCTCCTTCTCGGCGGCGAGGTCCTCGGCGCAGGCCTTGGCCCAGGCGTCGTCGTCGGTGGTGCGGTCGGTGGCCTCGCTCATGGCGGACACTCCTGCGGCGGCTGCGTTATGTGCGGTACGGGCTACCTTCGACGGTACCCGAACGGCGGTACGGGAATCAGCGCGCGCGGGGCCACAGCTGCGGGTCCGGGGTGAACCGGACGCGGAGCACGCCGTCGGCGAGGGCGGCTCCGGACACCGTGCAGCGGCGCAGCGCGGAGGGCAGCGGAACGATCCTGCGGTAGGGCCCGGCCGCCAGGAGCAGCTCGTCCCCGCGCCGGACCAGGTCGAGGTCGGCCTTGCGGGCGCCGGGCAGCGGGATCGCCCAGACGAGCACGCCGTCCCCGGCGCGCCGGTCCTCGACGTCCCAGGCCGGGCGGGGCGCGGCGGCGGCCGGAGCGAGGCCGGGGGCGGAGGCCGCGAGCAGGGCCGTGTCCTCGGGGCCCTCGGGGTCGCGTCCGAGGTGCGGGAGCGGGACCACGGGCAGCTCGTCGGCCCACTGGGCGGCGTACTTCTCCTGCTGGGCGGCGAGTCCGGCCAGCCAGGGGTCGGCGCAGTCCTGCGGCAGGGTCCGGTTCGCGACGAGGGACCCGGCCGGCAGCTGGTGCAGGGCCAGCCCGAGCCGTCCGGTGCGCAGCGCCAAGTGGGCTCCGGGACCGGGTTCGGCGACGAGCCGCACCTCGGTCGTGGGGGCCTCGACGACGGCTTGCACGGCGGCCAGCTCCTCGTCCCAGCGGGCGGCGGCCTCGTAGAGCCACCGGGCCGGCATGGGCACCCCGGCCAGCTGGGCCAGTACGGGGCGCAGGGCGCGGGCGGCCTGCCGTTCGGCGGGGAGCAGCCGGGCCAGGTAGCGGCGCAGCTGGGCGGGGAGGGCGAGGGTGGTCACCGTCTGGTGCAGCGGGGGCATGTCCACGACGACGAGGTCGGTGTCGGGGGCGACGGCGGCCCGCCGCAGGGCGCGGAGCAGCGCGAACTGCTCGGCGCCCGGCAGCTCGGTGAGTTCCTCGGCGGCCAGGGGCCGGCTGCCGAGCATGCCGAGGAGGGTGGCGCCGCGTTCCTGGAGGGCGACGAGTTCGGCCCGGAACTCCTCACCGGAGTCGATCCGTGCGACCCGCAGCCCGCGCACGTCCGGGCCGACCAGCGCGGCGAGCGGATCGCCGGGGTCGCCGGAGAGCAGCAGCACGCGCCGTCCGGCCCGCGCGGCGGCGACCGAGGTGACGGCGGCCACGGTGGTCCGCCCGGCCCCGCCGGGTCCGGTGATCAGCAGTGTGCGCATGGTGCGGGTACTCCGGGTCGTGTGCCTGTGGCCGCGCGGAGCCGGGCTCCGCCCCACACCCCGGGCTTCGAACGAGTGGTCGTGCCGGAACGGGTGGTCAGGCCGATTCGACGCGCTTCTTGAGGCCCGCCAGGGCGCGGTCGATGATGACCTTCTCGGCCTTGCGCTTGATCATGCCCAGCATCGGGATCTTGACGTCCACCGTCAGCTGGTACGTCACCTCGGTGCGGGTGCCGCCGGCGACCGGGGTCAGCTTGTACGAGCCGTCGAGCTGGCGCAGCATCTGCGACTTGTCCAGGGTCCAGCTGACCTCGTCCGGGCCCTTCCAGGTGTACGCGAGCGTGTGGTCGTCCTTGATCGCTCCGGCGTCGAGCAGCAGCCGGACCTTTTCCGCGCGGCCCTGGGCGTCGGTGGCCAGCACCTCCGCCTCCTTCACCTCACCGGTCCACTCCGGGTAGCGGGCGAAGTCGGCGATCACGGCCATGACGTCGGCCGGGGCCGCATCGATCGTGATACTCGAACTGGTGTGTTCCGCCATCGCGGTCGCTCCTCCGGGGAGTTCGACAAGTGTGTGGGGGCCTCCGGCCGCCGGGTGAAGGCTACCGCGCGTGCGGACCCCGCCACTCCGCGGACCCCGGTACTTCACGGACCCCGGCACCTCGCGGACCCCGGCACCTCGCGGACCCCGGCACCCCGCGGCGCGTGCGCCGCCCCCAGGGGTGCCGTTCACCACTCCAGTGCCCACGGCCGCCCCGTCGCCGCGAAGTGACCGACGTTCACGCACTCCGTGCCGCCGATCCGCATCCGCCGCGCCAGCGGCTGGTGGACGTGTCCGAAGAGCGCGTACTTGGGCCGCATCCGCCGGATCGCCGCCAGCAGCGCCTCGCTGCCCCGCTCGAAGCGCCGGGCCACCGTGTCGTAGCAGAGCTCGGGCACCTCCGGCGGGATGTGCGAGCACAGCACGTCCACCTCGCCCAGCGCCTCGACCTTGACCGCGTACTCCTCGACGTCCACCTCGTACGGCGTCCGCATCGGCGTCGGCAGCCCGCCGCCCACGAAGCCGAAGACCCGGCCGCCGATCTCCACCCGCTGGCCGTCGAGCACGGTCGTACCGGGGCCGGCGTACTCCTTCCACAGTCCCGGGACGTCGACGTTGCCGTACGTGGCGTACGTCGGGCTCGGGAACGCGGCGAACATGTCCGCGTACTGGCGCCGGACCGCGCCCTCGATCAGCCGCTCCCGGTCCAGCCCGGCCCACAGCGTGCGCCCGAAATCGCGGGCCTCCGCGAAGCGCCGCTGCGTGCGCAGCTCCACGATCCGGTGGGCGTTCTCGACGCCGAACAGGTCGGGGAAGATCCCGCGCGAGTGGTCCGCGTAGTCGAGGAAAAGGACGAGGTCACCGAGGCAGATCAGCGCGTCGGCGCCGTCCCCGGCCCGCGCGAGCGCCTCGGTGTTGCCGTGGACGTCGCTGACGACGTGGACCCGCGTACGACTCTTCCCGCCACTCATGCCGCCACCCTAGGGGCGCCCGGGCTCCTCGGGTAGGGGCACCCCCGCAGGCGGCCGGACCTGCGGTTACTTCCGGGTCGTCGGCAGGGTCGACTACTGTCGGCAGGGGACCGCCGCGCCATGTGACGCACGGAACATCTGGCCGGTTCCCCCTATCGTGAACCCACTACCGGTGGGTAACGTCCGGTCGGTCCACACGGTGGCGATGGCGCCCAGAGGAGCAGCAGTCTTGCGCGAGTTCAGCCTTCCGGCCCTGTACGAGGTCCCGTCGGACGGGAACCTGACGGATCTCATCCGCCGCAACGCCGCCCAGCATCCCGATACCGCCGTCATGAGCCGCAAGGTCGACGGCCGGTGGCAGGACGTCACGGCGACCGAGTTCCTGGCCGAGGTCCGCACCGCGGCCAAGGGCCTGATCGCGGCGGGCGTCCAGCCCGGCGAGCGCGTCGCCCTGATCTCCCGCACCCGCTACGAGTGGGTGCTGTTCGACTTCGCGATCTGGAGCGCGGGCGCCATCACCGTGCCCGTCTACGAGACCAGCTCGGCCGAGCAGATCCAGTGGATCCTCGGGGACTCCGGCGCCGCCGCGGTGATCGCCGAGAGCCCGGGGCACAGCGCGACCGTGGCCGCCCTGCGCGACCGGCTGCCGGAGCTGCGCGAGGTCTGGGAGATCGAGCAGGGCGCCTTCGAGGCGCTCAAGGCGGCGGGCGCGGATGTTTCCGACGACGAGGTCGACCGCCGCAGCTCGCTCGCCAACGCCGACGACACGGCCACCATCGTCTACACCTCGGGCACCACCGGCCGCCCCAAGGGCTGCGTGCTGACCCACCGCAACTTCTTCGCGGAGTGCGGCAACGTCGTGGAGCGCCTCAGCCCGCTGTTCCGTACCGGTGAGTGTTCCGTGCTGCTCTTCCTGCCGGCCGCGCACGTCTTCGGGCGCCTGGTGGAGGTGGCGTCCGTGCTGGCGCCGATCCGCCTGGGCTGCGTACCGGACATCAAGAACCTCACCGACGAGCTCGCGTCCTTCAAGCCGACGCTGATCCTCGGGGTGCCGCGCGTCTTCGAGAAGGTCTACAACTCGGCGCGCGCCAAGGCCCAGGCCGACGGCAAGGGCAAGATCTTCGACGCGGCGGCCGAGACGGCCATCGCCTACAGCCGCGCCCTGGACACCCCGGGCGGCCCGTCCCTCGGACTGCGGCTCAAGCACAAGCTCTTCACCAAGCTGGTCTACAGCAAGCTGCACACGGTCCTCGGCGGGCGCGGCGAGTACGCGATCTCCGGTGGCGCCCCGCTGGGCGAGCGGCTCGGCCACTTCTTCCGCGGCATCGGCTTCACGGTCCTGGAGGGCTACGGCCTGACCGAGTCCTGCGCGGCCACCGCCTTCAACCCGTGGGACCGTACGAAGATCGGTACGGTCGGGCAGCCGCTGCCGGGCTCGGTGGTGCGCATCGCCGACGACGGCGAGGTGCTGGTGCACGGCGAGCACGTCTTCACGGGCTACTGGAACAACGAGGCGGCGACCGCCGAGGCGCTGTCCGACGGCTGGTTCCACACCGGCGACGTCGGCACCCTCGACGAGGACGGCTACCTCTCGATCACCGGGCGCAAGAAGGAACTCATCGTCACCGCCGGCGGCAAGAACGTGGCGCCCGCGGTGATCGAGGACCGCATCCGCGCCCACGCGCTCGTCGCGGAGTGCATGGTGGTCGGCGACGCGAGGCCGTTCGTGGCCGCGCTGGTCACCATCGACGAGGAGTTCCTCGGCCGGTGGGCCGCGGAGCACGGCAAGCCGGCCGGGGTGACCGCGGCGGAGCTGCGCGAGGACGCCGACCTCGTCGCCGCCGTCCAGCAGGCCGTGGACGACGGCAACGCGGCGGTCTCCAAGGCGGAATCGGTGCGGAAGTTCCGCATCCTCGCCTCCCAGTTCACGGAGGAGTCGGGCCACATCACGCCGTCGCTCAAGCTCAAGCGCAACGTGGTGGCGAAGGACTTCGCGCACGAGATCGACGCCCTGTACCGGGGCTAGGGCGCAGGGGGCCCGCGCCCGGTGCTCAGCGCGGGTCCTCCGCCAGGATCCGCGCCATGTTCCGCTCGGCGAGTGTGGTGATGGTGACGAACGGGTTCACGCCGAGCGAGCCGGGGATCAGCGAGCCGTCGACGACGTACAGCCCCCGGTAGCCCTTGGCGCGGCCGTAGTCGTCGGTCGCCTCGCCGAGGACGCAGCCGCCGAGCGGGTGGTAGGTGAAGTCGTCGGCGAAGGCCCTGTTGCCGCCGAACAGGTCGTAGCGGTAGATCGTGAAGTTGGCCCGGTTCACGCGGTCGAAGAGGTTCTTGGCAGCGGCGACGGACGGGGCGTTCTGGTCCCGGGTCCAGTTGAGCCGGGCCGCGTCGGCCGCCGCGTCGTACGTGAAGTGGCCGCGTTCGGGGTTCTTGGTGATGGCCAGGTACATCGAGATCCAGTGCTCGAACCCCATGGGGAGCGGGGCGATCTCGGCGAAGACCGGGTTGGCCGCGTTGTCCCAGTCGTCGATCCCGAGGGCGGGCATGGTGGCCTGGTTCGCGCCCACGGTGTCCCAGAGGTGGTTGGCGCGGGCGGTCATGACGTTGCCGTTGTGGCCCCAGCCGCGGCCGACCGCCTCCGCCAGTTCGGGCAGGGACCCGGTCTCGCGGGCGCGCAGCAGGATCTCGGTGGTGCCGAGGCTGCCGGCGCCCAGGAAGAGCTGGGCGCAGCCGAGTTCGCGGGTCTGGGTGACCCGGCC
This sequence comes from Streptomyces cirratus, assembly GCF_014650775.1. Classification (GTDB taxonomy): domain Bacteria; phylum Actinomycetota; class Actinomycetes; order Streptomycetales; family Streptomycetaceae; genus Streptomyces; species Streptomyces cirratus. The sequence continues at coordinate 346,738 of NZ_BMVP01000001.1, forward strand.
GGTCAGGTCGATGGTGCGTACGGTCAGCACGTACCCGCCGGACGGATCGCGGCGTACGCCGACCACCCGCTGGAGGGTTTCGATGGTGACGTTGCCGGTGCCGAGGGCGGCGGCGAGGTAGGTCTTGTCGAGGCTCTTCTTGCCGTGGTTGTTGCCGTAGATGACCTCGCCCGCGAGGGCGGATCTGGTGGCGGTGCCGGCCGCTTCGCGCTGCATGTAGGCGAAGTCGTAGACGTTGGGCACGAAGGTGGTCCTGAGCCCGGTGTTGCCGGCGTGTTTGCGGGAGATCCGGGCGAAGCGGTACCACTCGGTGGACTCGAACCAGGCGGGGTCGATGTCGCCCACGCCGAGCATGGCGCGGGCGCGGGGGTAGTAGGTGCCGTACATCTCGTCGGCGTCGACGCGGGGCAGGACCTCGCTGAAGTAGGACCGGCGGGGCGTGGGTGCCATGCCGCCGTTGACGAGCGAGCCTCCGCCCACCCCGCGTCCCACGTACACGGACATGCCGTCGTAGTTCACCCGGTCGAGGACGCCGGGGTACGGGCTGATGTCACGGTTGACCACGTCGAGCCAGAGGAACTGGGCGAGCGGGGCCTCGGTGCGGTTGCGGAACCACATGGAGCGCTGGTCGGGGGCGGACGTGGAGGGGAAGACCTTCCCGTCGGGCCCGGGCGTGTTCCAGAGCCGGCCCATTTCGAGGACGACGGTCCGCACTCCGGCCTGCCCCAGGCGCAGGGCCGCGACGGCGGCCCCGTACCCGGACCCGACGACGATGGCGGGGGCGTACCGGGCGGCGGGCGGCTCGACCGCGGCGGCGGCGCCGAGCCCGATGCGGGTGAAACCGAGGACGGCGGCGGTCTGCAGGGCGCCGGCCCCCAGCAGTTGACGACGCGTCAGATGGGGTGTCATGGGCGCATCATGAGCGGATTCCGCCCAACCGGCCATAACCCGCACTGACATGCATGTGAGTAACAGTCAGACATGTCGCGACCGTATCCGCGGCGCGCCGTCGCCCGTCCGGTTCGCCGGACCGCCCCCGTGATCGGCCGCGAGGTGCGATACTCCCCCTCCCGCACGGCCGGGCGGCTACAGCAGCTCGCGCAACCGCTCCGCGAGGAGGTCCCAGCGCCAGCGTTCCTCGACCCAGGCCCGGCCGCGCTCGCCCATGCGCCGACGCAGCTCCGGGTCCCGGAGCAGGGTCACGATCCGGTCCGCGGCCTCGTCCGGGGCCCCGCCCCGGACCACCCAGCCGGTCTCCCCGTCCAGCACCGCGTCCGGTGCACCGCCCGAGTCGCCCGCCACCACGGGCAGGCCGGTGGCGGAGGCTTCGAGGTAGACGATGCCGAGGCCCTCCACGTCGAGGCCGCCGCGCCGGGTCCGGCACGGCATCGCGAAGACGTCCCCGGCGCCGTAGTGGGCGGGCAGCTCCGCCCAGGGGACCGGTCCGGTGAAGACCACCGAGTCCGCGACCCCCCTGGAGGCCGCCAGTGCCCGCAGGTCCGCCTCGTACGGGCCGCCGCCGACGATGAGCAGCACCGCGTCCGGCACCGCCGCCAGGATCCGCGGCATCGCCTCGATCAGGGTGTCCTGCCCCTTGCGCCGCACGAGGCGGGACACGCACACCACCACCGGCCGGTCGGTCAGGCCCAGTCGGGCCCGCACCGCCGCGCCGCCCGATCCGGGGTGGAAGGTCTTCTCGTCCACCCCGGGCGGGAGTTGCGTCATCCGCGCCGCCGCCGGCCCGGTCAGCGCCGAGGCGATCCGGGTGCGCGTGTACTGGCCCAGGTAGGTCAGCGTGTCGGTGCCCTCGCCGATCCGCCGCAGCAGCTGCCGGGCGGCCGGCAGCTGCGCCCAGCCCGCTTCGTGCCCGTGCGTGGTCGCGACGATCCGCCGGGCCCCCGCCCGCCGCAGCGCCGGGCCCATCAGCCCCAGCGGGGCCGCCGCGCCGAACCACACCGACTCGCAGCCGTGTTCGCCGAGCAGCTCCACCGCACGCCGCGTGACGCGGGGCGTCGGCAGCAGCATCGTCGTACGGTCGCGCACCACCTGGAAGGGCTGCTCCGCGTCGAAGGCGGCGGTGGCCGCGCGGCCCTCTTCGTCGTGCTTCCAGGTGGAGGCGTAGACGACGATCCGGTCGGGATCCAGCCGCAGCGCCATGTTGTGCAGGAAGGCCTGGATGCCGCCCGGTCGCGGCGGGAAGTCATTGGTCACGATCAGCGTCTTGTGCATCGCCAGCCAACGTACCCGACGCCCCTACCCGAGCTGCTCCCGCAGGGCCTCTCGCCAGAGCCGGGTGAGTTCCCCCCGGTCCGTCCCCAGGCCTTCGTCCAGGGCCACGGACAGGGGGGCGCGGCCCGCCTCCTCGTACAGCCGCACCAGCGCCGCGTCGCCCCACTTCGCCGCGATGAGCCGGCAGGCGAGCCACGCCCCCTCGTACGACCGCGCGAGCGCCTCCGGGTCACCGCCGAAGGCGAAGTCCCCGTCCGCGGGCAGCGCACCCGGCAGCTCGCCGCGCCGCACCGCGCGGGCCAGCTCCGGCGCGGCCTCGGCCGGGGTGCGGTCCGTGGCGCGGTACGCGGCCCAGTCCGCGAAGCCTTCGGACAGCCACAGCGGGGTCGTGGCCGAGGTCGCGGCGCGGGTCGCCACATGGGTCACCTCATGGGTCAGCACGATGCCGCGGCCCGCCTCCGACAGGCCCGCGTACCCCTCCGGGTTGATCACGACCCGGTCGGCCGGGGCCGGCCCGGCCCCCACCCGGCCGGTGGTGACGGCGCCCATCCCCCGGTACGCGTCGGCCGGCTGCCCGAGCAGGGCCGCCATCGCGTCGAGCGTTCCCGGGACGAGCACCACCAGCCGGCCCGCCCACGGCCGCGGCCAGGCGGCGCTCACCGCGGGCACCGCCCGGTCGGCCTCCGCCGCGATCCCGGACAGCGTCTGCGGGGCCTGTCCGACGCCGAGCACCAGGGCGTGCGCTCCCCGTACGGCCGTCACCGCGCCCTGGTCCCACAGCTGCGGCGGGGCGCCCGGAGCGGGGCGGTCGGCCGCGACCCGCCAGCCGCCGGCGCCGTCCCCGGCCAGTTCCACCTCGCGCCGCGCGTCCGCCGCGGCGGTGTCGTAGCCGGCCAGCCGGTAGTGCAGTACCGCCCGCGCGAAGGCCCGTACGCCGTCCCGGCGCACCGAGCTGACCTCGTACGACCACCCCGCCAGCGGGATCCCGGCGAGCCGGGCGGGCGGCGCCGCGGCCCAGTCGGCGACGGCCCGCCGGACGGCGGCGTCCGCGGCGCCGGCGCCGGGTGCGGCGCAGCCGGCCGGCAGCCCGCACAGCAGCAGGGCGAGCACGAGGAGGCGTACGGGGCGACGCGCGGGAGGCATCCGCCGATCGTACGCACCCGCCCCGTCAGGGCCGGGTCACCGAGGAAACCGGCATCATCCCCACCGGGTCGTACCGCACCCGGGCCCCCGGGTAGGGGGCGTGGACCACCTGGCCGTTGCCGACGTACATGGCGACGTGGCTGGCGTCCGAGCGGTACGTCACCAGGTCCCCCGGCTGCGCCTGCGACAGCGGCACGGGCCGGCCCGCGTACCGCTGCGCCTGCGAGGTGCGCGGCAGGGAGACCCCGGCCTGGCGGTAGGACCACACCATCAGCCCGGAGCAGTCGAAGCCGGACGGCCCGGTGGAACCCCACACGTACGGCCGCCCGACCGCGGCCCGGGCCGCACGCACCGCGGCCGCCGCCCGGGAGGAGGCGGGGACGGCCGACGACAGGTCCGGCAGCGCGTCGGCGCGGCCGCCCGAACGCGAGGCCCGCTCGAAGTCGGCCCGCTCCTCGGACGGCATCGCGTCCAGCAGCCGGCGGGCCGCCGCGAGCTTCGCCGTGACGGCCCGCTTGTGCTCCGCGACGTCCGAGCGCAGCGCCTCCAGCTCGGCCAGCTTGGCCGAGGCCTCCTGGCGCTCCTGGGCGATCCGGCGCTGTTCCTCGCGCAGTTCGGCGAGTTGCCGGGCCTGGCGGTCGCTGAGCCGGTCGAGTACGGCGGCGTTGTCGAGGTAGCCGTCGGGGTCCTCGGACAGCATCAGCGCGAGGGCGGGGTCGATGCCGCCGGAACGGTACTGGGCCCCGGCGAAGGCGCCGAGCACGCCGCGCATGGTGTTGATGCGGTCCTGGCCCCTGGCCACCGCGTCCTGGGCCCGGCTGATCTCGGCCCGGAGCTTGCCGGCCTTCTCGTCGGCCTCGTTGTAGCGCTCGGTGGCCTGCTCGGCCTCCTCGAAGAGCCGGTCGACCTGGGCGCGGGCACCGGCCGGGGGGTCCATCGGGAGGCCGGGGGCCGCACTCGCGACCGCCCCCGTCAGGGCGACGGCGGCGCCGGCCGCGGCGGCGGTGAAGGCGGTGAGCTTGATGCTCCGGTCGAGGCCGGTGAGCCCGGGCCGGCGATGGGACGCCACGTGAAACCGCTCCCTTGCGCTGCGCGCAGCCCGGGCCCGCCCCCCGTGGACGGACGTGTGCCGGGTTCCGCGCTGGCAGACAGTAGCCGCAGCCGCAGGGCACCGGACACGGCCGTCCGGGGGCACGCACGACGACGCCCCGCCGGATACGCAGGTCATCGGCGGGGCGTGGGGTCAGGGCGGGGCCGCGCAATTCGCCCGGATGGGCGGTGTGGGGAGCGTCCCGGGGGCGTTCGGCTCAGCCGACGCGGACGCCGAACTGGAACGGCATGTTGTCCATCGACTCGTACTTGACGCCGCCCTTGGGGTTGGAGGCGTGCAGCGTCATGTTGTTGCCCGCGTACAGGCCGACGTGGTGCAGGTCGTCGTAGAAGAACACCAGGTCGCCCGGCTGGAGCTGGCTGCGGCCGATGCGGGTGCCGTCGTTCACCTGGGTGTAGGTGACGCGGCTGATGCTGACGCCCGCCTGCGCGTAGGCCCACTGGGTGAGTCCGGAGCAGTCGAAGGAGCTGGGCCCCGTGTCGCCCATGTGGTACCCCATGCCCAGCTTCGTCTTGGCGGCGGCGAGCGCGGCGCCGGCCCGGCCCGAGCCCTTGACGTTCCCGGCGCTCTGGGCCGCGCTGTTGCTGGACTTGCCCTCCTCGTCCTGGAGCTGCGCCCGGTCCTGCGCGCTCAGGCTGTTCAACTGGGCCTGGGCCTGGGCCAGCTTGTCCTGCGCGGCCTTCTTCTGCTCGCCGAGCACCTTGCGGGTGGAGTCGAGGTCCGTGAGCTTGCCCGCGGCCTCCTGGCGCTGCTGCGCGAGGGCGCGCTGCTTGGCCTGGATCCTTCCGACGGCCTCGATCTGCTTGGCGCTCAACTGCTGGAGCGTGGACGCCTTGTCGAGGTAGCTCTGCGGGTCGTCGGAGAGGAGCAGCGTCAGCGACTGGTCGATGCCGCCGGTGCGGTACTGGGCGCTGGCCATCGAACCCAGCGTGTTGCGCATGTCGTTGAGTTCGAGCTGGCCGCGCGCGACCTGGTCCTGGAGCTGCGCGATCTCCTTCTCCAGCTTGTCCTGACGGTCCTTGGCCCCGTTGAACTTCTCGGTGGCCTGTTCCGCCTCGTCGTAGAGGGTGTCGACCTTCGCCTTGACCTCGTCCTTGCTCGGCTTGTCAGGGGCGGCCATGGCCGACTGCGAGGAGAGGGCGACAGCCGCTGCGGCGAAGGCGGTGAGCGCGGTCACGCGCGAGCGGCTCGGCTGCTTGGGTCGACGGTGGGACGCCACGAAGGCGAGCTCCTTCTTCCTCGCGCCGCCGGACGGGAACACCACACGCTCGGCAGCACCTCCGCCGTCACCCCGAATGGGTGATCTACCGCACGAAGGTTTGAACAGACCTTAGTGACCTCGCTGTGATCAGTTCAAATCCCCGGGGGCAAAAAATAGGCCCTTCAACGACTTCTTCACACGCAGGCCACGCTGGGTGCCGGGGACTTGACGGTACGTTCCCTCGACGCACCGCCAATTCCGGCATTCCCTACCGTAGTTGCCAGGGGTGCCGCAACCGTTGCATCAACGGGCGAATGTCACGAAACGCGCGAAAGCCGCTTGAGCAGCAAGGCGGACGTGACGGGCCGGGCTCCGGACTTCGCCACCCCGTCCGCGACCTCGCGGTCGGTCGACACCACGACCACCGGGCGGCCGGGCGGCTCGGCCCGCACCAGCTGGCGGATCAGTTCGTCCGCCGTCACCCCCGCCTTCGAGAACAGCACGCGCACCCCGCGCGGCGGCGCGAGCAGTACCGGGGCGGCCAGCTCGGCGCCGTCGAAGACGCACGTCATCTCCGCACCCGTCTGGGCGGCCAGCATCGACAGCCCGCCCAGCAGCCGCAGCCGCTGCTTCTCCAGCGGCATCGTCGGGTAGCCGGTCTTCGTCACGTTGTAGCCGTCGACCACCAAGTGCGCCTGGGGCAGGGCCAACAGCTGGTCCAGCAGCGCCGGGTCGGTCTCGGACAGGGCACGAGCCGCGATGTCCTTCGGCGTCATCCGGCCCGGTTCCACCGCGTCCACCGTGTCGGCGGGCCGCGTGGAGACCGGCGGCAGCGCCAGCTCACGGCGCAGCCCGGCGGCCGCGTCGAGGACGGTGTCCAGCAGCAGCCGCAGCCGCATGTCCTCGATGCTGCGTCCCTCCCGGGTGGCCCGGCGCGAGGTCTCCAGCGCCGACTCCACTTCCGCCAGGCGCGACTTGAGCCGGCGGCTCTCGCTCTCGGCGGCGGCCACCCGCGCGGCCGCGTCGCCGCGGATGCCGTCGACCTCCGCGGTCAGCTTGCGCAGGGCGGCCTCACCCCGCTTGACGTCGCTCTGGGCGCTGCGCAGCTTGCGGTGAAGCGATTCCGCTTCCTTGCGGGCGGCGTCGAGCTCGGCCCGTACCTGGTCGCCGCCCGAGCGCTGGGTCTCGCGTGCATGGGCCAGTTCCTCGCGCAGCCGCTCCAGCTCGCGCCGGGTCTCGTCGCCGATCCGTTCGGCGTCGGCCCGCTGGACCTCCTCACCGGCGGCGGCGACCAGCTTGACCCAGCCGGACGGCCGCAGGATGTACGCGGCGGCCGCCACGTCCAGCGGGTCGGCGGCGGCGGGCGGCGCCCCGCCCTCCAGCGCCCCGGCCAGTTCCGTCTGGGCGTCGCGGAGCTTCTCGGCGACGCGCCCGCGGAAGACGGCGTCCGTCTCCACCGCGGCGGCCATCGCGTTCCCGGCGAACTTGGCGCGCCGGGTCGGGGTGAACCGGGCGTACTGGCGCAGCTGCGCCGGCAGGTCGGCGACCGTCAAGCCGCCGAAGGCGTCCGAGACGAGCGCGATGACCCGGCGCCGCACGCCTTCCGGCAGCGGGCGGTCGAGCACCTCCGCGGCGTCGCCGGCCGCGTCGGCCGGCTCAGCGCCGCTTGCTGGCTCCACAATCCGTCACCCCTACCGTGATCTACTGTGGGCCCGGCTCCCGTCAGGAGTCCGTGCCCGGCCTGTCCACGAGCTCGATCTGGTCCACCGCGTTGCACCAGCGGCAGCGGACCGACTCGATGGTCTCATTGACCACCTCGCGCTCCTCGACCTTGGGCTCCCCGGCGAGGTCCAGGTGGACGTACTCCACGACCTTCGACGATCGGGTGACGTCGAAGCGCGTGAGGTTGCCGCACAGGGTGCAGCGCCACCGGGTGGTGTCGGTCGGCAGGGGAACCGTCATCAGGCCGCTCTCTCCTTCGTAGCTCATTCAATTAAAGCCGCCTGCCGGGGCCATCGGGGGCCGATGGCAGCCTTCGGCGGACCGCAGCACGTAACCCTACGGCCTGGCACCGCCCGCACGGGGGCGGTGCTGCGTCATGCTCTCTCGCATGATCGTAAGGTGGCAGGCCCTCGCCGAGGCCGTACGGGGCCCGGTCGTCACCCGCGCGCTGATCGCGGGCTGCTGCGTGGTGTTCGTGCTCGGTCCCGCGTCCGGGCTGAACCCCGACTACGGGACGGGTGACCTGCTGCTGGAGACGGGGACCGCCTACTTCCGGCGCTGGGGGGTGGTCCCGGACGAGCTCTTCGCGGGGACGGCCCGCGCCCTGCTCACCCCGCTGACGGCGCTGTTCGTGCACGGGAGCTGGCTGCACCTGCTCGGCAACATGCTGTTCCTCCACGTGTTCGGTGCGATGGCGGAGGAGCGGATGGGCCGCGCGGCGTTCCTGGTCTTCTACGTCGGCACGGGCTACCTCGCGCTGGCGGCCTATGCGGCGGCCAACGCCTCCTCGGACCAGACCCTGGTCGGCGCCTCGGGGGCGATCTCGGCGGTGCTGGGAGCGTTCCTGTGCCTGTTCCCGCGGGCGCGGGTGACGAGCCTGTTCCCGTTCCTGTTCTTCCTGCCGCTGCGGTTCCCCGCGTGGATCGTGCTGATGTTCTGGTTCGTCCTGCAGTGGCTGGCGGCGCACCGGGCGGCGACCGGGCCGGGGGTGGCGTACCTGGCCCACGTAGTGGGCTTCTCCGTCGGGTTCCTCTACGCCTGGGTGCGGTATCGGCGTGCGACTAGAGTGAGGCGACCAGCGACGGCCAGCGAGGGAGACAGCCAACCGTGATCACCGCGATCGTGCTCATCAAGACCAGCGTGGACCGCATCCCCGAGATCGCCGAGTCCATCGCGCAGCTGGACAGCGTCAGCGAGGTCTACTCCGTCACCGGCACCTACGACCTCATCGCGCTGGTCCGCGTCGCCCGCCACGAGAACCTGGCGGACATCATCCCGGGCCGCATCAGCAAGATCCCCGGCGTCGAGGCGACCGACACCCACGTGGCGTTCCGCACGTACTCCCAGCACGACCTGGAAGCCGCCTTCGCCATCGGCCTCGACGCGTAGCCCTGGCCGGGGTTCCGGCAGGCGGGGGCTCCGCCCCGGCCGCCGCACCCCGGCGCGACCGGTCCCGCCCCACAGCTCCGGCCGGCTCTCCCCCGGCCGGGCCGGCCGCCGTCCTGCCGGCCGGAAGTGCTGCCCGCGCAGGTGGGCGCCGAGGCCGTGGTCGATGTGCGCGACGACTCGCGCGCCCGCGGCCGTCCCGTACCCGCACCCGCCCGCGGTCCTGCCACCGGTCCTTGACCGACTCCGTGGTCAGCGCGCGGCGTCGACGGACGGAGTCCGGTGCGGCGGCGCGCAGCGCGAAAGGGCCGGGAGGGCCGAACGGCGGTGCGAGGGGCGCGTCAGGAAACGGGCACGCAGCGGCCTTCCTCCGTGCGGTAGCTCCACTTCGCGCCGTCCGCGACCAGTTCCCGCACCGCGCGGACGAAGCGGTCGACGTGCTCGTCGGGGGTGCCCGCGCCGAAGCTGACGCGGATCGCGTTCAGCGACCTCCCCCCGCCTTCGGCCGAGGGGACCCCCACCTCGCTCCGCTCGCCCGGCGCCGCCTCCGGCGCTCCGCATTCGCCCTCGGCATGCGGCTCGCCGCCCAGCAGCGTCCGCACCAGCGGGTGGGCGCAGAACAGGCCGTCGCGGACGCCGATCCCGTACTCCGCCGACAGCGCCGCGGCGAAGTGGGAGCTGTTCCAGCCGTCCACCACGAAGGAGATGACGCCGACCCGCGGGGCGTCGTCCCCGAAGAGGGACAGCACACGGACCGCCGGGACCTCCGCCAGGCCCTCGCGGACCTTGGCGATGAGGTGGCGCTCCCGCTCGACCAGGTTCTCGAAGCCCGCCTCCGTCAGCGCCCGGCAGGCGGAGGCGATGGAGTAGACGCCGATGACGTTCGGGGAGCCGGCCTCGTGCCGCGCGGCCGTGGTGTGCCACTCGACGTCCACGCCTCCGTCCTCACGCCGGGCCACCTTCCGCGAGGCGCCGCCTCCGGCCAGGTACGGCTGCGCCTCCTGGAGCCAGTCCGCCCGCCCCGCCAGCACGCCCGAGCCGAACGGCGCGTACAGCTTGTGCCCCGAGAAGGCGACCCAGTCCACGTCCAGCTCCCGCACCGAGACGCGGTGGTGCGGCGCCAGCTGGGCGGCGTCCAGCACGATCCGCGCGCCGTGGGCGTGCGCCGCGGCGGCCAGTTCCCGCACCGGCCACAGCTCACCGGTGACGTTGGACGCGCCGGTCACGCACACCAGCGCCGGGCCGTAGGGGTCACGGGCGGCCAGCGCCCGCTCCAGGGTGGCGACGGCCTCGTCCGGGGTGCGCGGCGCGTCGAGGTAGGTGACCCGCGCGTCGCCCCACGGCAGCAGCGAGGCGTGGTGCTCGGTCTCGAAGACGAAGACCTCGCAGCCGGCGGGGAGTACGGCCGCGAGCAGGTTCAGCGAGTCGGTCGTGGACCGGGTGAAGACCACCTGGTCGGCGGGGCGGCAGTCCAGGAACTCCGCGACGGTGGCCCGGCTCTGCTCGAACAGGTCGGTGGACAGCTGCGAGAGGTACCCGGCGCCGCGGTGCACGCTGCCGTAGTACGGGGCGTACGCGGCCACGTCGTCCCAGACCCGCTGCAACGCCGGCGCGCTGGCCGCGTAGTCGAGCGCGGCGTAGGTGACCTCGCCGCCGGTGACGAGCGGGACGGTGACGTCCCGGCCGAGCACGGGCAGCGGCTCGGCACACACGGCGCGTTCTGCGATGCGGTCGGCGGTGCGGTCGGCGGTGGCGTTCAGGGATGCGGATGCGGACATGGCGGTATCTCCCGGCAGGCAGGGCTGAATGGCTTCGGTGTCTGCCCGTACGCGGGTACGGCTCTGCGGCCGTCCGGGGTACGGGAATGCCTCGGGGTGCGGGTACGCGGAAGGGACCCTGTTTCCGAGGGTGAAGAAGGGGCGGAGCCGCCCTATCGCATTCGCTTGCTCATGGAAAACGCTCCTCGACAACCAGGATCCCCGGTTTCGAGGGATCCGCGCTTGCCGTAGACCTCACTGCCTACGGCCTGGTCATCACCCGGGGCACCCCGCCACGGAAGGAGGGTTGCCGGACAGCGAGCCGGGGCCAAAACGCTGTCACTCGTGACCTGGTCAGCATCCTGCCACAAGATCCCCCACGCGCAAGACCCCGGTCCACATTCCGGACCGGGGCCCACCGCCGCGCCCGAGGGCCTACGCGTTGCTGGCCGCGACCCACCGCTCCAGCGCCGCCCGCGCCGCGCCCGAGTCGATGGACTCGGCCGCACGGGTGATGCCCGCGGCGATCTGCTCCTCCAGGGAGCCCGTGCCCGGATCCAGCGCCACCAGGGCCGCCGCCGAGTTCAGCAGGACGGCGTCGCGTACGGGACCGCTCTCGCCGGCCAGCAGCCGCCGGGCCACGTCCGCGTTGTAGGAGGCGTCCTCGCCGCGCAGGTCGGCGACGTCCACGATCGGGATCCCGACGTCGCGCGGGTCGAACGACAGCTCGGTGACGGTGCCCTCACGGACCCACCAGACCCGCGAGGTGGCGGTCGTGGTCAGTTCGTCCATGCCGTCGTCGCCGCGGAAGACCAGGGCCGAGGAGCCCCGCTCGGCGAGCACCCCGGCGACGATGGGCGCCACCCGCGGGTCGGCCACGCCCGTGGCCTGCGCGCGCACCTTCGCCGGGTTGGTCAGCGGGCCGAGGAAGTTGAACGTGGTCCGGATGCCCAGCTCCTTGCGGGCCGCCGCCACGTGCCGCAGCGCGGGGTGGAATTTGACTGCGAAGCACAAGGTGATGCCGGCCTCCTCGGCGACCTCGACGACCCGGGCCGGGGTGAGGTTGAGGTTGACGCCGAGCTTCTCCAGCACGTCGGAGGAGCCGCTCGCCGAAGAGGCGGCCCGGTTCCCGTGCTTGACCACCTTGGCGCCCGTTCCGGCCACCACGAGCGCCGACATGGTGGAGATGTTGACCGTCTTCGCGCCGTCCCCGCCCGTGCCGACGATGTCCACCGTCCGGCCCGGGACCTCGATGAGGTTGGCGTGTTCGTACATGGCACGCACCATGCCGTTGATCTCCGCGACGGTCTCCCCCTTGGCCCGCAGCGCCACCATGAAACCGGCGATCTGCGCGTCCGTGGCCTCGCCCCGCATGATCCGGGTCATGGCCCAGGCGGTGTCGTCCGGACCCAGGTCCCGGCCGGTGAGCAGGGCGTCGAGGAGACCCGGCCAGCCGCGGGCCGCCACGCCGTCGCCGCCTGCCGGGGTCACAACGTTCATGGTCCGCTCCTGCTGCTCGGGAAAGTTCCACGTCGAATGGGAAGGCCCTCAGCCTATCCAGCCGCGGCGGACGGCAAAGAGCCCCGTCCAGGGGCTGGACGGGGCTCTCGCCGTGGCGACACCGGAATTGACCGGAATCAATCCCTCAAGCGGTCATGCGGGATCAGTGGTGGCCGTGGCCGCTCTGGATCTCCTTGTACTCCTCCACCGTGGGCTTCGGAATCTGGTTGTTCTCCGCGTAGAAGCCCTTGCTGAGCTTCGCGCGGAGCTTCTCCATGGCCTTGGGCTTGCGCTCCACGCCGTTCTCGTCGACCGTCGGGCCGAGTTCGATCGGCTGGTACTGCTCGTGCGAGGTGAGCGTGTGCAGCTTGGCCTGCGGCAGCGGCTCGTGGACCTCGACGAACTCACCGTGCGGCAGACGCTTGATGATGCCGGTCTCGCGACCGTGCAGCACCTTGTCGTGGTCCCGGCGCTGGAGGCCGAGGCAGATCCGCTTGGTGGCGATGAAGGCGAGGACCGGGACGACGAAGAAGCCGATCCGGACGAACCAGGTGATGTTGTTGATCGAGAGGTGGAAGTACTGCGCGAACATGTCGTTTCCACCGCCGATCAGGAGCACGATGTACTCCGCGATCCAGGCGACGCCGAAGGCCGTACGGGTCGGGACGTTGCGCGGGCGGTCCAGCAGGTGGTGCTCACGCTTGTCCCCGGTGACCCAGGACTCGATGAACGGCCAGACGGCGATCGCGCCCAGCACCAGCGGGAAGAGCAGCAGCGGGATGAACACGCCCAGGACGAGGGTGTGGCCCCACAGGTTGATCTCCCAGCCCGGCATGGCACGGATCAGGCCTTCCGGCATACCCATGTACCAGTCGGGCTGCGCGCCGGTGGACACGTGGTCCGGGCGGTACGGGCCGAGTGCCCAGATCGGGTTGATCGAGGCGAGCGCCGCGATGGCCGCGATGACACCGAAGACCAGGAAGAAGAAGCCTCCGGCCTTGGCCATGTAGACCGGCAGCAGCGGCATGCCGACGACGTTGTTGTTCGTCTTGCCGGGACCCGCGTACTGGGTGTGCTTGTGGTAGAAGACCAGGATCAGGTGGGCCACCAGCAGGCCCATCATGATGCCGGGCAGCAGCAGGATGTGGATCGAGTAGAACCGTGCGACGAAGTCGCCGCCGGGGAACTCGCCGCCGAAGAGGAAGAACGACAGGTACGTGCCGACGATCGGCACGGACAGGATCGCGCCCTCCATGAAGCGGACACCGGTGCCCGAGAGCAGGTCGTCCGGCAGGGAGTAACCGGTGAAACCGGTGAACATGCCGAGGACCAGCAGCAGGAAGCCGAAGATCCAGTTGACCTCACGCGGCTTGCGGAACGCGCCGGTGAAGAACACGCGCATCATGTGCACGACCATGGCCGCGACGAAGATGAGCGCCGACCAGTGGTGGATCTGCCGGATGAGCAGACCGCCGCGGACGTCGAAGCTGATGTCGAGCGTCGAGGCGAAGGCCTCGGACATCGGGACGCCCTGCATCGGCACGTACGGGCCGTGGTAGACGACCTCGTTCATGCTCGGGTGGAAGAACAGCGTCAGGTACACACCCGTGAGGATGATGATGATGAAGCTGTAGAGGCAGATCTCGCCGAGCATGAAGGACCAGTGGTCCGGGAAGATCTTGCGCATGTTCGACTTGGCCAGGCTGTAGATGCCCAGGCGGCCGTCGGCCCAGTCCGCCACCCGCTCGCCGGCGGGCGCTTTGCGCTGACTGTCGGTGGTGGTCGCAGTGCTCATCCGCGCTCCCAGAATGCAGGACCGACGGGCTCTTCGAAGTCGCCGTGCGCTTCGAGGAAACCTTCGTCATTGACGCCGATCCGCAGCTGCGGAAGCGCGTGACCAGCGGGACCGAAGATGACTCGGGCGCCGTCGGAGAGGTCGAAGGTGGACTGGTGGCACGGGCAGAGCACGTGGTGCGTCTGCTGCTCGTACAGGCTGATCGGGCAGCCGACGTGGGTGCAGATCTTGGAGAACGCCACGATGCCGTCGTGGGACCACTCCAGCTCCCGCTTGTCCTTGATGTCCTGCGGCTGGAGCCGGACGATCATCAGGGCGGCCTTGGCGATCTGGTTCTGGAAGTCGTGCTGGGTCTCCTCCAGGCCTTCCGGCATGGCGAAGGTCAGCGAACCGACGACCACGTCCTCGGGACGCAGCGGCTCCATCGTGTTCTGGTTGATGAGCAGCTTGCCCTTGGCCCAGACGGTCTTGCGCAGCTTGTCCTCGGGCAGGGGGCCCAGGTCGCGCATGATCACCAGCGCGGACAGCGGCAGCATGGCCAGCGCGCCCAGCATGGTGTTGCGGATCAGCGGGCGGCGGCCGATGGCCGACTCGTTCGCACCGTCGGCGAAGTCCTGGAGGACCTTGGCCTTGACCTCCGGCGGCGCCGCGATGGCGTGGCGCTCGTCGGCGACCTCCACGTCGGACATCAGGGTGCGGGCCCAGTGGACCGCGCCCGCGCCGATGCAGAAGAGGGCCGTGCCCAGGGTCAGGCCGAGGGCGAAGTTCAGGCCGCTCACCTTCCCGATGGGGAAGACGTAGACGTACTTGTCGACGGGGATGGTCACGTACGCGGCGATGAAGCCGATCGTGGCCAGCATCGACAGCGTGAACAGCATCGCGACCGTGCGCTCGGACCGCTTGGCGGCCCGCTCGTCGATGTCCTGGATGCGCGGCTTGTGGACCGGCAGGCCCGGGTCGGCGAACGGATCGTCCGCGACTGCTACGCCACCGTGGTGCGCGTCGCCCTGCTCGCTCGGCAGGTGCTTCTCTTCGGGAATGTCTTGGCTACTCATGACTTCTTGGCCTTAGCGGTGTGGGCCGCGACCCAGACGGCGACAGCGATCAGCGCACCCAGAGCGAAGATCCAGCCGAACAGACCCTCGGAGACGGGGCCGAGGCCACCGAGCTTCAGGCCGCCAGGGCTGACCGACTTGTCGCCGTTCACGTTCTGGAGGTACGCGATGATGTCCTTCTTCTGCTTCTCCGGCATCGTGCTGTCGGGGAAGGAGGGCATGTTCTGCGGGCCGGTGAGCATGGCCTCGTAGATGTGCTTCGGCGAGACGTCCGCCAGGTTGGGGGCGTACTTGCCGTGCGTCAGGGCGCCGCCCTCGCCGGTGAAGTTGTGGCACTGCGCGCAGTTGTTGCGGAACAGTTCGCCACCCTTGGCGATGTCGGCACCCGCCGGGTCGACCTGCTTCTGGGTGGGCACGGACGGGCCGGCTCCCAGGGAGGAGATGTACGCGGCCAGCTGGTCGATCTGGGCCTGCGTGTAGACCGGAGGCTTCGTCGGAATCTGCGCGCCGGGCTGCTGGGCGGGCATGCGGCCCGTGCTCACCTGGAAGTCGACGGCCGCGGAGCCGACGCCGACCAGGCTGGGGCCGTCAGTGGAACCCTGACCGCCGGTTCCGTGGCAGCTTGCGCAGCCCACGGCGTAGAGCTTCTTGCCCTCCTCGATGGCGAGGGACTGGGCGGTTTCATCGGCCTGCGCCTTGCCAGCGGGGGCGAAGGCGGCGTAAAGCCCCCCAGTGGCCGCCAGCGCGAGGAGTAGAACGACGACCGCCGCCAGCGGATGGCGTCGTCGTGCGGAGAGCTTTTTCACGGATTACCCCGGTGTCAGGATCTTCTGCGTCGGTGTTTCTGGATGGGTTGCCGGGGCCTGCCCGGCTACGTGTTCGCTACTTGATCAGGTAGATCGTCGCGAAGAGGCCGATCCAGACGACATCGACGAAGTGCCAGTAGTAGGACACGACGATGGCCGACGTGGCCTGTTCGTGGGTGAACCTCTTGGCCGCGTACGTCCGGCCGAGGACCAGCAGGAAGGCGATGAGACCGCCCGTCACGTGCAGACCGTGGAAGCCGGTGGTCAGGTAGAACACCGATCCGTACGGTCCGGACTTGAGGGACATGCCCTCGTGCTTGACCAGCTCGGTGTACTCGAACACCTGGCCGCCAATGAAGATCGCACCCATGACGAACGTGATGATGAACCACGTCCTGAGCTTCTTCACGTCACCGCGCTCGGCGGCGAATACGCCGAGCTGGCAGGTGAGGGAGGAGAGCACCAGGATCGTGGTGTTCGTCGCCGAGAAGGGCAGGTTCAAGGCCGAAGCCTGCTCTGTCCAGTACTCGGCGCCCGTCACGGATCGCAGGGTGAAGTACATCGCGAAGAGGGCCGCGAAGAACATCAGCTCGGAACTCAACCAGATGATGGTTCCGACGCTGACGAGGTTCGGCCGGTTGACCGTCGGGTGCGCGTGCCCGGTATCTACTGTCGTTGCTGTCGCCACGACCGACATTATGTCGGTCGCTTATCCCGCCCTCACCCCGGGGGGTGCCGTTCGGAGTGTCAGAGGGGTGTGCAAGGCCCGAACGGCCCATCAGATGGGCTTACCGGCAGCTGTTCGTGAGGCCGGCCGAACCGATGTTGACAAGCGGTCGGACGGAGTAGCATCCCGCGCAACATCAACGTGATTCACGGGCACACGTGGAGGAACGAAATGCGGGCGACTGCGCGAGTTCTGGTCTACAGCGACGACGCGGGCACCCGGGAGCAGGTGCGGCTGGCCTCCGGGCGCAGGCCGGCCGCGGACCTGCCGCCGGTGGAGTTCCTGGAGTGCGCGACTTTGCCGGCGGTCCTCAAGGCGCTGGACGAGGGCGGCGTGGACGCGTGCGTGCTGGACGGAGAGGCCGTTCCGGCGGGCGGCATGGGGGTGTGCCGGCAGATCAAGGACGAGATCTTCCGCTGCCCGCCGGTGCTGTTGCTGATGGGGCGCCCCCAGGACGCCTGGCTGGCCACCTGGAGCCGCGCGGATGCGGCCGTCACCCTTCCGGTTGACCCGGTGGAGTTCCCGCAGGCCCTGGCGCGCCTGCTGCGCGCCCGGCTGTCCCTGGACGCGTAGGCCCCGTCCCGCGCCCGGTCGGGGGGCCGGCAAGCGGAACCGGCCCGGCGGGAGCCCAAAGGGGCTTCCGGGGGCCGGTTCGGGGCCGCTGGGCGGGCCTGCGGGGCCGGTTCAGACCTGCGGGCGCAGTCGGGCCTGGTCGACCGCGCTGCGGCCTTCCTGGGTGCCGCCCACCAGGGCGCTGCCTTCGCGCCAGTCCTTCCAGTCCATGTTCCAGTCGCCGTAGCCGTTGCCGAAGGTGTCCATCTCCTCGCCGATGCTGTTGATCACCTTGACGATGTCGCCCTCGCTGATGTTCTCGTAGAACCAGGCGGCGTTGCCGGTGCTCATGCCGGTGCAGCCGTGGCTGACGTTCTCGTAGCCCTGGGAGCCGACGGACCACGGCGCGGCGTGGACGTATTCACCACTCCAGGTGACGCGCGTCGCGTAGTAGACGGGCAGGTTGTAGTACTCGCTGCCGCCGATGCCGACGGTGTCCCCGCGCATCTGGACGTAGTACTGCTTGCCCAGGACCACCTTGATGCCGTTGCGGGTGGAGAAGCCGGGCTTTCCGGTGGTCACCGGAATGGTGTTGATCACTTCACCGTTGCGCTTGAAGGTGAGGTAGTGGGACGCGGCGTCGGTGGTGACCTCGACGCGGTCCCCGATCTCCAGCTTCAGCGGCTTGCTGGCGGTCCCGTAGAGGTCGTCGGTGATTCTGACGCCCTCCAGGTTGCTCCGGAGGGAGACGGTGGAGTGGGCGGGCCAGTAGTCCTTGGGACGGAAGTGCAGCTTCTTGTCGTCCACCCAGTGCCAGGCACCCTCGACGCCCGACGGCGCGTCCACGACCAGACCGCGCTCCACGAGGGCGCGGGCGGCCTTGTCGTGGACCGGCTCGCTGAGTTCGGCCGTGAGGGGCTGTCCGACGCCGTATTTGCCCGCGTCCGGGCCGAATTCCACCTGGAGGACCTTCTTGGCCGGAGTGGTGTCGAACGTCAGCGTGCGCTGCCCCGGGGCGCCGCGCTCGTCCTCCGTGCTCACCGTGGCGGTGTAGTGCACGCCGGCGGCCATGGGGGCGGTGCTGTGCCAGCGGTCGCCCTTGGCGGAGAGCTCGCCCGCCAGACGGCGGCCGTGGGTGTCCACGACGGTCACGTCGGTGATCCGGCTGCCCGTGCCCTTCGAGGTGACCTCCAGGGGCCGGTTGGGGTCTGCGGGACGCCCTCCGGCGGCCTGGTTGAAAGCTACGTGGTCGCCCGCGTCGTACGGGCGGGCGGACAGCGGGTTGTCGTCGGACCCCCCGCACGCGGTGGCGCCGGCCCCGAGGGACGCGACCAGCAGGGAGCAGCTGAGTACCGTCCAAAGACGCGGTGAGTGCTTCATGGAGCCAACGCTATGAAGATATGACAATTACGGCGCGCGGGGTGACTGCAAACGAGGGGCCCGGACTCCTCCGTCGGAGGTGTCCGGGCCCCTGGCGCCGTGCTTTCAGGTCCTGCTACTGGTTCTGGTTCTCACCGCGGTAGTACTCGTACACCCAGCCCCACAGGCCGATCACGATGATCGGGGCCGAGAAGTACATGAGCCACCAGCCGAAGATGACGCCCATGAACGCGAGCGCACCGCCGATGCCCAGCGAGAGCGGCTGCCAGCTGTGCGGGGAGAAGAACCCCAGCTCGCCCGCCTCGTCGGCGACGTCGGCCTCCAGGTTGTCCTGGGCCATCTCGTCCACGCGCTTGGCCGTGAAGGCCAGGTAGTAGCCGATCATGACGCTCAGGCCGAAGGCCAGGAAGAGCGCGGTGGTGCCGACGGGCTCCTTCGACCACACGCCGTACACGATGGCCATGATCAGGATGAAGAAGGAGAGCCACAGGAACAGCTTGCCCTGGATCTTCACTTGCCCGCCTCCTTGTCACCGGTGAGGGCCTGGGTGGCACCGGCGGTGTGGTCCTCGAGGTGGTCGAGGGCCGCGATCTCCGGGTGGTGCAGGTCGAACGCCGGGGATTCGGAACGGATCCGCGGCAGGGTGAGGAAGTTGTGCCGCGGCGGCGGGCAGGAGGTCGCCCACTCCAGCGAACGGCCGTAGCCCCACGGGTCGTCGACCTCGACCTTCTTGCCGTACTTCGCCGTCTTCCAGACGTTGTACATGAAGGGCAGCATCGACAGGCCCAGCAGGAACGAGCTGATCGTGGAGATCGTGTTCAGCGTGGTGAAGCCGTCGGCGGCGAGGTAGTCCGCGTAACGGCGCGGCATGCCCTCGGCGCCGAGCCAGTGCTGTACCAGGAAGGTGCCGTGGAAGCCGATGAACAGCGTCCAGAACGTGATCTTGCCGAGGCGCTCGTCCAGCATCTTGCCCGTGAACTTCGGCCACCAGAAGTGGAAGCCGGCGAACATCGCGAAGACCACGGTGCCGAAGACGACGTAGTGGAAGTGCGCGACGACGAAGTACGAGTCGGAGACGTGGAAGTCCATCGGGGGCGAGGCCAGGATGACGCCGGTCAGACCACCGAAGGTGAAGGTGACCAGGAAGCCGATCGTCCAGAGCATCGGGGTCTCGAAGGACAGCGAGCCCTTCCACATGGTGCCGATCCAGTTGAAGAACTTCACACCGGTCGGTACCGCGATCAGGAAGGTCATGAAGGAGAAGAACGGCAGCAGCACACCGCCGGTGACGTACATGTGGTGGGCCCACACGGTCACCGAGAGGCCGGCGATGCCGATCGTCGCGGCGACCAGACCGATGTAACCGAACATCGGCTTACGGCTGAACACCGGGATGATCTCGGAGACGATGCCGAAGAACGGTAGCGCGATGATGTACACCTCTGGATGGCCGAAGAACCAGAAGAGGTGTTGCCACAGTAGGGCGCCGCCGTTCGAGGCGTCGAACACGTGTGCACCGAACTTCCGGTCGGCCTCCAGCGCGAAGAGCGCGGCGGCCAGCACCGGGAAGGCGAGCAGGACCAGAACACCGGTCAGCAGCACGTTCCAGGTGAAGATCGGCATGCGGAACATCGTCATGCCGGGAGCGCGCATGCAGATGATCGTGGTGATGAAGTTGACCGAGCCGAGGATCGTACCGAAGCCCGAGAAGGCCAGACCCATGATCCACATGTCGGCGCCGATGCCCGGCGAGCGGACCGCGTCCGACAGCGGGGAGTAGGCGAACCAGCCGAAGTCGGCGGCGCCGTTCGGCGTGACGAAGCCGGCCACCGCGATGGTCGAGCCGAAGAGGTACAGCCAGTACGCGAACATGTTCAGCCGCGGGAACGCCACGTCGGGCGCGCCGATCTGCAGCGGCATGATCCAGTTGGCGAAGCCCGCGAACAGCGGGGTGGCGAACATCAGCAGCATGATCGTGCCATGCATGGTGAACGCCTGGTTGAACTGCTCGTTCGACATGATCTGCGAGCCCGGACGGGCCAGCTCGGCGCGCATGAACAGCGCCAGTACGCCGCCGATGAGGAAGAACACGAACGACGTGACCAGGTACATCGTGCCGATGGTCTTGTGGTCGGTCGTGGTCATCCACTTCACGACCACGTTGCCCGGCTGCTTGCGCCGTACCGGCAGCTCGTTCTCGTACGAGTCGGCTGCGGCGGCACCCTGAGGTTCGTTGAGGATGCTCACAGTTTGTTCGTCTCCGCATTCCGGGCCGGGTCGGTCTGCTTGATGCCGGCCGGGAGGAAGCCGGTCTGCCCCTTCTCGGCCAGTTCCTTGAGGTGCGCCTGGTATTCGGCGGGCGAGACGACCTTCACGTTGAAGAGCATCCGGGAGTGGTCGACGCCGCAGAGCTCGGCGCACTTGCCCTTGAAGGTGCCGAACTCGCTCGGGGTGACCTCGAAGACGTTGGTGTGACCGGGGATGACGTCCTGCTTGAACAGGAAGGGCACCACCCAGAAGGAGTGGATCACGTCGTTCGACGACAGGATGAAGCGGACCTTCTCGCCCTTGGGCAGGTAGAGGGTCGGCCCCGGGTTGTTGGTGTCCGGGTTCCGGTCGCCGGGGACGCCCTTGTCGTAGACGCCTTCGGCGCCCGCGGGGAAGTCCTTGGTGAAGCGGTCCGGGATGTTGGCGAGGTTCGGCGGAACCACGCCCGCCTTCGGGGTGGCCCCGTCGCCGTCGACGTTCTCGACGTAGTTGAAGCCCCAGCTCCACTGGAAGCCGACCACGTTGATCGTGTGGGCCGGCTTGGCGGAGAGGGAGAGCAGCTTCGACTCGTCACGCGCGGTGAAGTAGAAGAGCACCGAGACGATGATGAGCGGAACCACGGTGTACAACGCCTCGATGGGCATGTTGTACCGGGTCTGCGGGGGGACCTCCACCTTCGTCCGGCTGCGCCGGTGGAAGATGACGCTCCACAGGATCAGGCCCCATACCAGGATGCCCGTGATGAGAGCCGCCGCCCAGGACCCCTGCCACAGGGACAGGATGCGAGGCGCCTCCTCCGTGACCGGGGTGGGCATTCCGAGGCGGGGGAAGTCTTTCCAGTTGTACGAGCAACCAGTGGCGGTCGCCAGGACCACGCCCGCAGTCAGCGCCTGCAGCAGCTTCCGCCGCATCGGGCGCCGCGGCGAGCGGTCGGAGCCGTAGGGACTCACGTAGCGCCTTCCCGAGAGTCTCGGCCCGCGCGGCCGGCCGCGGCCGTGTTCGGGTCGGTCGCCGGCCCTGACGCAGGCAGGGGTTTGGATGTTTATGCGGACCAAACCCTACTGGACGCTATTTGGGGTCGCGCGGGGAGGGTGCCCAACGCGCCGCTACTGCCCCCGAAGGGATGGATCCGCCGTCCGGGGGACGGGCCATCCAGCCCTGAACGGGGGGCGGGACACCCCTTCTGACGGGCCCTGACCTCGCCCCGGGCGGGGCTCCGGTTAGCGTGCCCGTATGCCGTACTTCGACTCCGCTTCCGCCGCCCCGCTGCACCCCGTGGCCAGGCAGGCGCTGCTGGCCGCCCTGGACGAGGGCTGGGCCGACCCGGCCCGGCTGTACCGCGAGGGGCGGCGCGCCCGGCTGTTGCTGGACGCGGCGCGGGAGGCGGCGGCCGAGGCGGTGGGATGCCGCGCCGACGAGCTCGTGTTCACTCCTTCGGGGACGCACGCGGTTCACACGGGCATCGCGGGGGCGCTGGCAGGGCGCCGCAGGGTCGGGAGCCGGCTGGTCGTATCGGCGGTCGAACACAGCTCCGTCCTCCACGCCGCCGAGGTGCACGCGGCTTCCGGCGGCACGGTGACGGAGGTTGCGGTGGACCGGCTGGGGGCGGTGTCCCCCGACGGGTACGCGGCCGCGCTGGACCCGGCCACCGCTGTGGCCTGCCTCCAGTCGGCCAACCACGAGGTGGGCACCGTCCAGCCGGTGGCGGAGGTGGCCGGGCTGTGCGGGGACGCCGGGGTGCCGCTGCTGGTGGACGCGGCGCAGTCGCTGGGCTGGGGCCCGGTCGAGGGCGCGTGGTCGCTGCTCACCGCGAGCGCCCACAAGTGGGGCGGGCCGCCCGGGGTGGGGCTGCTGGTGGTCCGCAAGGGCGTCAGGTTCGCCCCCCAAGGCCCCGCGGACGAGCGGGAGTCGGGCCGCTCCCCCGGCTTCGCGAACCTCCCGGCCATCGTGGCGGCGGCGGCTTCGCTGCGGGCCGTACGGGCCGAGGCGGACGCGGAGGCGGCCCGGCTGCGGGTGCTGGTGGACCGCATCCGGCGGCGGGTGGCACGGCTGGTGCCGGACGTGGAGGTGGTCGGCGACGCCGAGCGGCGGCTGCCGCACCTGGTCACCTTCTCCTGCCTGTACGCCGACGGGGAGACCCTGCTGCACGAACTGGACCGGGCGGGCTACTCGGTGTCCTCGGGCTCCTCCTGCACCAGCTCCACGCTGACGGCGTCGCACGTCCTCAAGGCGATGGGCGTGCTGTCGGAGGGGAACGTACGGGTGTCGCTGCCGGCCGGGACGACGGCCGAAGAGGTGAACGGCTTCCTGGAGGTGCTGCCGAGGGCGGTGGCGGAGATCCGGGCGCGCCTCGGGGTGCCGCAGGCTCAGGAGAGCGTCCCCGTCGCGGAGTCGGTGGAGCTGGACGCACTGGGCCTGCGGTGTCCGCAGCCGGTCATCGAGCTGGCGCGGGCGATCGGCACGGTACCCGTCGGCGGGACGGTGACGGTGGTCAGCGACGACGAGGTGGCCCGGCTCGACATCCCGGCGTGGTGCTCGATGCGGGGCCACGCGTACGTGGGCGAGAGCGCGCGCCCGGTGGGGGCGGCGTACACGGTCCGCCGTCTGCGGTGACGGGAACGCCCCCCGGCGCCGGCCGGGGGGCGTCGCCGCACGCTGCGCGTTACGCCAGGTGGGCCTGGACCTCGGCGGCGGCCTCGTCGCCGTAGGCCTTGGTGAAGCGCTTCATGAAGTGCGCGCGGGCCAGGGTGTACTCCTGGGTGCCCAGCGTCTCGATCACCAGGGTCGCCAGCATGCAGCCCACCTGCGCCGCCCGCTCCAGCCCGACGCCCCAGCCGAGGCCCGTCAGGAAGCCGGCGCGGAACGCGTCGCCGACGCCCGTCGGGTCGATCTTCGCGTTCTCCTCCGGGCAGCCGACGACGATCGGCTCCTGGCCCTCGCGCTCGATGCGCACGCCGTTCGAGCCGAGCGTGGTGACGCGGGTGCCGACCTTGGAGAGGATCTCCGCGTCCGTCCAGCCCGACTTTGACTCGATGAGGCCCTTCTCGTACTCGTTCGAGAAGAGGTAGGTCGCGCCCTCCATCAGGGTGCGGATGTTCTCGCCGTCCATCCGGGCGATCTGCTGCGAGAAGTCGGCCGCGAAGGGGATCCCCCGCGTGCGGCACTCCTCGGTGTGGCGGAGCATCGCCTCGGGGTCGTCGGCGCCGATGAGGACGAGGTCCAGTCCGCCCACCCGGTCCGCGACGGCCTTGAGCTCGATCAGGCGGGCCTCGCTCATCGCGCCCGTGTAGAAGGAGCCGATCTGGTTGTGGTCCGCGTCGGTGGTGCACACGAAGCGCGCGGTGTGCAGCACCTCGGAGATCCGCACGGACTCGGTGTCGACGCCGTGGCGGTCCAGCCAGGCGCGGTACTCGTCGAAGTCGGAGCCGGCCGCGCCGACCAGGATCGGGCGGCTGCCGAGCTGCCCCATGCCGAAGCAGATGTTCGGGCCGACACCGCCCCTGCGGACGTCGAGGTTGTCGACGAGGAAGGACAGGGAGACCGTGTGGAGCTGGTCGGCGACCAGCTGGTCGGCGAAGCGGCCCGGGAAGGTCATCAGGTGGTCGGTGGCGATGGAGCCGGTGACTGCGATACGCACGGCGTGGATGCTCCTGCGGGGGACGGCGGTGGACAGTCAAAACTACCCGGTCGACAGCTCCGGGCCGACCCTGCGAAACTACCCCGTAGTAGGTCTTTCTCCTCGCGTTGCCCGCGCCTAACGTGCCGTCCATGACCTACACCGACGGTTTCGGGTACGCCGAGCACTCCGCGGGGACGCGGCCCGGCTTCGCACGGCTGCTGGGCGACTGCGCCCGCATGGCCCCGCACTGGGCGGTCCCCGCGGATCCGCGGCCCGCCCCCGTGGCGCCCTCCCAGATCCACGGCGTCAGCGTCCCGCCCGCCTCGGCGCGGCTCATCGCCTCCACGGCGGAGTACGGCGACTAGGGCGCGTTTCGAAAGTCCCGCCTGCCCCGCGACGCCCGGCACGCACGCTCGCCGCGTTGTCGGGATCGCCCGCGTACGGCCCGGTACGAGGGCGACCCTCCGCCTTGCGATCGCACGCACCGGACGCCGTGGGGCCCGCCCTTCGGGCGGCCGGCGCTACTTTCGAAACACGCCCTAGGCCGGGTCTTCGAGGCGGCGGGAACCGGTTCGGGGTCCGCTTCGTCACACCCGCATCGAGACACGCGGGACAGGCGAAGGAGCGATGCGGTGACCACCGAACGACCCGACACATCACGCCCCACACGACGGCGGCCGGGCTGGGCCGTCGGCTCTGTCGCGGCGGCCGTCCTCCTGGCGGGCGGGGGCACCGCCTACTGGGCGTCCACGGCCCACGGCGACGGCTCGGGCGGCCACCGTACGGGTGACAGCGCGGCCTCCGCGCCCCGCGTCGCGCCGACCCCGCCGGGGCCGGGCATCGCCCCCGGCGAGCCGGACCCCTCGGGCGGCGCGGTGACCTACCGGACCGACGTCAAGCTCCCCGACGGCCCGGCCACCGCCCCCACCTTCGCCGCGACCGGAGAGGTGACCTCCGAGGAGGTGGCCCGGCTCGCGGCGGCCCTCGGGATCTCCGGCGCGCCCCGGCTGACCGGCGAGCAGTGGCTGGCCGGTGAGGCGGCCGACGGCGCCGGGCCCCGGCTCACGGTCACCCGTACGGCCCCCGGCACCTGGAACTTCGCCCGCTTCCAGGCCGGGGACGGCAACGGCGCGGGCAACGGCTCCGGCGGCGACAACTGCAAGCGGGGCCAGGACACCTGCGGCCCGGCCACCCTCCCCCGGGGTGCCGGCGACACCGCGCAGCCCGTGTCGGAGCAGGCGGCCAAGTCCGCCGCCGCCCCGGTCCTCGCGGGCGCGGGCCAGGCCGACGCCACGCTGGACGCCCGCCTCACCCAGGGCTCGGTCCGGGTGGTGACGGCGGACCCGGTGATCGGCGGCCTGCCCACGCAGGGCTGGTCCAGCAAGGTGAGCGTCGGCCCCGACGGCACGGTGGTGGCAGGCAGCGGCGAGCTGAAAGCGCCGGTCCGCGCGGCCGATGAGCCGGTGGTCGGGGCCGTCGAGGCGCTGGCCCGGCTCAACGCCCGCAGCGGCGGGTCGGACGGGACCGGTCCCGGCCCCAGCGGCTGCGCTACCTCGGTCCCGCTGGCCCCGGACACGCCGACGGGCGCGACGGACACCCTGCCCTGCAACCCGGAACCGCGCCCGATGAAGCCGCCGCGGACGGAGACCGTACGGGGGGCCGTGCTGGGGCTCGCCGCCGGAACGGTCGACGGCGGCGGGCGGGGTCTGGTCCCGGCCTGGTTCTTCGAGGTGGCGGGCAAGGACGGCGGGCCGGCCCGCACGGTGGCCGAGCCGGCTTCGGCCCGGGAGACGGCCGCTCCGAGCGCGGGTGCGACGCGTACCGTGCCCGGGTTCTCGTACAAGGAGGCCGACCGGACGCTGACCGTGAACTTCTGGGGCGGGGTGTGCAGCACCTACGCCGTGGAGGCGCGGGAGGAGGGGACCGACGTCCTGGTGAAGATCACCGACACCCCGAACAAGCCGGGCCAGGCCTGCATCATGCTGGCGAAGGAGATGTCCCAGACGGTGACGCTGAACAAGCCGCTGGGCGACCGGAAGGTGGTCGACGCCACGACGGGCAAGCCGCTGCCGCGCCAGTAGCCAGTAGGGCGTGCAGGGGTACGCGTGAGGGCCCGGACAGCAGAAGCCGTCCGGGCCCTCACGCGTAGGACCGCGGGCTTAGCTGAACGAGTCGCCGCAGGCGCAGGAGCCGGTGGCGTTCGGGTTGTCGATCGTGAAGCCCTGCTTCTCGATGGTGTCGACGAAGTCGATGGAGGCACCGTGCAGGTACGGGGAGCTCATGCGGTCGGTGACGACCTTGACCCCGTCGAAGTCCTTGACGACGTCGCCGTCGAGGGAGCGCTCGTCGAAGAAGAGCTGGTAGCGCAGGCCCGAGCAGCCACCGGGCTGGACGGCGACGCGGAGCGCCAGGTCATCGCGGCCCTCCTGCTCCAGCAGGGTCCTGACCTTCTCGGCGGCGGCGTCGGACAGGAGGATGCCGTCGCTCACGGTGGTCTTTTCGTCCTGTACGGACATCTGCATTCACTCCCGAAGTGGGCGGCTCCCCGCCGGAGGCTGGGGAAACGTCGGACTCTTGCCGTCGGTGGCAACCAGCGCGACCGCGGATTCATTCCGGGGTCCCGCACCTTGTTCCAGTTCTTCATGCTCGCACACACCGGGGCCGGGGTGCGGACCTGACGGACGCGGGAGTACGGAGCGGGCGAATTCGTCACATCGACACAATCGGCATCGTCAAACTGACATGAAGCGGCTATGATAGATAGCGTCAAATAGACGAGAAGTCGCTCCGAACGTCTTCCGAAGTCCCTTGTCGCAGAAGAGAAAGGGTGCGTGTCGTGACCACCGCCCAGCCTGTGGACGTCCAGCCCCTGGACGTCCAGCCGACGCCGCTCGCCCTGCTGCTGCTCGGCCGCGAAGCCGACCCCAAGAGCGAGCGCGGGGTCGAGTGCCCCGGCGACCTGCCCTCGCCGTCGGACCCGGACCTGGTGGCGCGCGCCCGCGCGGCCAAGGAGAAGCTCGGGGACAAGGTCTTCATCCTCGGCCACCACTACCAGCGTGACGAGGTCATCGAGTTCGCCGATGTGACCGGAGACTCCTTCAAGCTGGCCAAGGACGCGGCCGCCAAGCCGGAGGCCGAGTACATCGTCTTCTGCGGCGTGCACTTCATGGCCGAGTCCGCCGACATCCTCACCACGGACGACCAGAAGGTCGTCCTGCCCGACCTCGCGGCGGGCTGCTCGATGGCCGACATGGCCACCGCCGAGCAGGTCGCGGAGTGCTGGGACGTGCTGACCGAGGCCGGGATCGCCGGCGCCACGGTGCCCGTCTCGTACATGAACTCCTCCGCCGACATCAAGGCCTTCACCGGCAAGCACGGCGGCACGATCTGCACCTCCTCCAACGCCACGAAGGCCCTGGAGTGGGCCTTCGAGCAGGGCGAAAAGGTGCTGTTCCTGCCGGACCAGCACCTGGGCCGCAACACCGCCGTGCGCGACATGGGCATGTCCCTGGACGACTGCGTGCTCTACAACCCGCACAAGCCGAACGGCGGCCTCACCGCCGAGCAGCTGCGGGACGCCAAGATGATCCTGTGGCGCGGGCACTGCTCGGTCCACGGCCGCTTCTCGGTCGACTCCGTCAACGACGTGCGCGCCCGCATCCCCGGCGTGAACGTGCTCGTGCACCCCGAGTGCAAGCACGAGGTGGTCGCGGCCGCCGACTACGTGGGCTCGACGGAGTACATCATCAAGACGCTGGAGGCGGCCCCGGCCGGCTCGAAGTGGGCCATCGGCACCGAGCTGAACCTGGTCCAGCGCCTGGCGAATCGATTCGCCGCCGAGGACAAGGAAGTCGTCTTCCTCGACAAGACGGTCTGCTTCTGCTCGACCATGAACCGCATCGACCTCCCCCACCTGGTGTGGGCCCTGGAGTCACTGGCCGAGGGCAACCTCGTCAACCGGATCCAGGTCGACAAGGAGACCGAGAGCTTCGCCAAGCTCGCCCTGGAGCGGATGCTCGCGCTGCCGTAGCCCGGGCTCCCCGCCCGCGATGCCCGAAGGGGCGCCCCCCGGCCGGGAGGCGCCCCTTCGGCGTGCGTACGGGCCCTGCGGTCAGACCCGGGCCGGGGCCCCGTCCGAGGACCCGCTCGGGGCCGGGACCGCCGTCAGGCGAGCCTGCTTGCGGTCACGGCGGCGGTCCTTGAAGAGCTCGACCATCGTGTAGAGGGTCGGCACCAGGAGCAGGGTCAGCAGGGTCGAGCTGACCAGGCCGCCGATGACCACCACCGCGAGCGGCTGGGAGATGAAGCCGCCTTCGCCGGTGACGCCGAACGCCATCGGCAGGAGCGCGAAGACCGTCGCGAGTGCGGTCATCAGAATGGGCCGCAGGCGGTGCCGGCCGCCCTCGATGACCGCTTCGACCACGCCCAGCCCCTGACGCCGGTACTGGTTGACGAGGTCGATCAGGACGATCGCGTTGGTCACGACGATGCCGATGAGCATCAGCATGCCGATCATCGCCGGGACGCCCATGGGGGTGCCGGTGACGATCAGCAGGCCGAGCGCGCCCGTCGCCGCGAAGGGGACGGAGACCAGCAGGATCAGGGGCTGTACCAGCGAGCGGAAGGTCGCGACCAGCAGCATGAAGACGATCGCGATGGCCGCGAGCATCGCCAGGCCCAGGGAGCCGAAGGCCTCGCTCTGGTCCTGGGAGACGCCGCCGATGGAGGCGGTGGCGCCGGCGGGCAGGTCCAGCGCCTTGATGCCGCTCTGGAGTGCGCTGCTGACGGCGCCGGTGTTCTCGCCGACCGGGCGGGCGGTGACGGTGGCGGCGCGGGCGCCGTCGATGCGGGTCATCGCGACGGGGCCGGGGACCATCTTCACGTCGGCGATGTCGCCGAGCCTGGCCGTCGCGCCGACGGGCAGCGCCTGGAGTTCGGCCAGGGTGGTGGCCGGCCGTGCGGACTTGATGACGATGTCCCGCTCGGTGTCGTCCAGTACGGCCTTGCCGGCCGGGGTGCCGCGTACGGCCTGGGCGACGATCGCGCCGAGGGCGGCCTGGTCGAGGCCCGCTTCGGCGGTCTTGGGGGTTGCGGTGACCGAGATGCGGGGCACGGACTGAGAGAGGTCGCTCTGGACGTCGGTGACGTCCTTGAGCTTGGCCATCTCGGCCTGGACCTGCCCGGCGGCCTCGGCGAGGACGGCGGGGTCACCGGCCTTGACGACGACGCTCAGGTTGGAGCTGCCGAAGCCGCCGCCCGCGAGGATGCGGGTCTCGCCGACGCCGTCGAGCCCGGCCAGCCCGCTCGCGATGTGCTCCTTGACGGAGTCGGCGTCGTCCGCGTTCTCCAAGGTGACCTGGTAGGAGGCCTGGTTGGTGCCCGTGCCGCCGCCGAACGCCGCCATGAAGCCGGAGGAGCCGACGGTGACCTGGTAGTCCTTGACGCCGTCGACCGAGGCGAGGACCTTCTCGACCTTGCGGCTCGCCTCGTCGGCGGCCGCCAGCGAAGTGCCCGGCTCCAGGGTCTGCTTGACCGTCAGGGTGTCCTGCGCGCCCTGGTCGAAGAAGTTCGTCTTGAGCAGCGGGGTCATGGCGAAGGTGGCGACGAGGACCGCCGCCGCGATGGCGACGCTGGTCAGTCTGCGGCGGGTGGCGAAGCCGAGGACGCGGACGTAGGACCGCTGGAGGCGACTGCGTGCCTCCTTCTCCTCCGCGTCGCGCCGCGCCTTCTCGGGATCCTGGGAGGTGCCCTTGGGAGCGCGCAGGAACCAGTGGGACAGGACGGGCACGACGGTCAGGGAGACGAGCAGCGACGCCAGCAGGGCGGCGGTGACGGTCAGCGAGAAGGAGCTGAACAGCTGCCCGATCATGCCGCCGACCAGACCGATCGGCAGGAAGACGGCGACGGTGGTGAGGGTGGAGGAGGTGACCGCCCCGGCCACTTCCCGGACCGCGGTGACGATGGCTTCCTCGCGCTCCTCGCCGTATCCGAGGTGGCGCTTGATGTTCTCCAGGACCACGATCGAGTCGTCGACGACGCGGCCGATGGCGATGGTGAGGGCGCCGAGCGTCAGCATGTTCAGCGACAGGTCCCGGGTCCACAGCACGATCAGCGCGAGGACGACGGACAGCGGGATGGAGACCGCGGTGACCAGCGTCGAGCGCAGCGAGGCGAGGAACACCAGGATCACGAGCACCGCGAAGACCAGGCCGAGCGCGCCCTCGGTGGTCAGGCCCGAGATGGACTTCGCAACGGCCGGCCCCTGGTCCATGATCACGGCCAGGCCGGCGCCGGAGCCGAGGGTGGAGCGCAGCTCGGGCAGCTTCTCCTTGACCGCGTCGGAGATCGCGACGGCGCTGCCGTCCTTGTCCATGGTCACGGTGACGGCGAGGCTCGGCTTGCCGTTGGTACGGGTGAGGGAGACGGCCTTGGCGGGCTCCTGCCTCACCGTGGCGACGTCACCGAGGCGCACGGCCGGCTTGCCGGGCCCGGCGCTCAGGCGCAGGTCTTCCAGCTGGGCGAGGGACGTGTAGCCGGCGCCGACCCGGACGGTGCGGTTCTTGCCCTGCTCGTCGAAGGAGCCGGCGGGGACGCTCGCGCCGCCCGCCTGGAGGCCCTTGGCGAGGGAGGCGCCGTCGAGGCCTGCGGCCGTGAGCTTCGCCGGGTCGGGGGTGACGGTGACCTGGAGCTTCTGGACTCCGTCGACGGTGACGCGGCCGACGCCGGCGATGTCCGAGAGGACGGGGACGACGGAGCTTTCCAGCTGGTCGGCCAGGGCCTGCTGGTCCTTCCCGGAGGTGGCGGCGAGGACCACGGTCGGCATGTCGTCGGTGGAGCCGGCCACCACCTGCGGGTCGACGTCGGCGGGCAGCCGGACGCGGGCCCGGTTGACGGCCTGCTGGACGTCGGCGACGAGCTGCTTCGTACCGCTGTCGCCGTAGTCGAACTGCGCCATGATCAGGGCGTTGCCCTCACTGGCGGTCGAGGTGATGCCGGTGATGCCGTCAACGCCCTTGAGGGTGGCCTCGATCGGCTCGATGACCTGCTTCTCCACCACGTCGGGCGAGGCACCCTCGTACGGCGCGAGCACGGACACCATCGGCAGTTCGATGGAGGGCAGCAGTTGCTGCTTGAGCTGTGGGATGGCCATGGCGCCGAAGAGGAGCGCGACGATCGACATGAGGCCGATCAGCGCTCTCTGGGCCAGGCTGAAGCGGGACAGCCACGACATGGTTCGGGATCTCTCTGCAGGTTCAGACACGAGCGACGCCTCAGCCTCTCCCGCGGCGTGGCGGCGGCGCGTCGCTCCGAGGTGCCGTCCTCGCCCCGCGCGTACCGCGCCCGCAGTACGCCGTCCTACTGCGCTGCTCGTCCCCGCCGCGCGGCCCGCCCGCCCCGCTCAGTCCGCGCGGGGCCGGACCAGGCCGGATTCGTAGGCGATGACGACCAGTTGGGCCCGGTCACGGGCGCCGAGCTTGGCCATGGCCCGGTTGACGTGCGTCTTCACGGTGAGCGGGCTGACCTCCAGGCGGCCGGCGATGCCGTCGTTGGACAGGCCCGCCGCGACGAGTACGAGGACCTCGCGCTCCCGGCCGGTGAGCGCGGCGAGCCGTTCGGCGTGGGCGGAGCCGGGGGCGGGGGGCTCGGCGTGGGCGCCCTGCGCGAGGAAGGTGGCGATCAGCCCTTTGGTGGCGGCCGGGGAGAGCAGCGCCTCGCCGGCGGCGGCGACGCGGATGGCGTTGAGCAGCTCCTCGGGCTCGGCGCCCTTGCCGAGGAAACCGGAGGCACCGGCCCGCAGCGCCTGGACGACGTACTCGTCGACCTCGAAGGTGGTCAGCATGACGACGCGCACCGCCGCGAGTTCCGGGTCGGCGGTGATCATGCGGGTGCCCGCGAGGCCGTCGGTGCCGGGCATGCGGATGTCCATGAGGACGACGTCGGCCCGGTGGTCGCGGGCCAGGGCATAGGCCTGGGCGCCGTCCGAGGCCTCGCCCACGACGTGCATGTCGGGCTCGGAGTCGACGAGCACCTTGAACGCGCTGCGCAGCAACGCCTGGTCGTCGGCGAGCAGCACCCTGATGGGCGTCGGGGTCTCTTCCACGCCCAGAGCGTACGGGGGCTGCGCGTTCAGCCGAGGGCGAGGGTCAGCAGCACGGTGGTGGCCGCGGCCTCGGACAGGGCTCCGAAGACGTCTCCGGTGACCCCGTCGAAGCGGCGCACGCAGCGGCGCAGCAGGAGTTCCGCCGCCCCCAGTGCGAGGAGCACCGCCGCGGCGTGCTGTGCGGCGACGGGCAGGCCCAGCGGGAGGGCCGCCGCGGTGGCCGCCGCCGCGGTGAGAGCGGTGACGGCGGCGGCCGAGCGGCGCGGGACCACGCCCGCGACCGCCGCGCCCAGCCCCCCGGGCCGGGCCGCGGGGACGCCGTCGCGCGAGGCCAGGGTCATCGCGAGCCGGGCGGCGACGGCGGCGGTCACCGCGGCGAGGGCACCCCGGGCCCAGCCGTCGGCGTAGGCGTCGGCCAGGGCGGCCACCTGGATCAGCAGCACGAAGAGCAGGCAGATCACGCCGAAGGGGCCGATGTCGGACTGCTTCATGATCCGCAGGGCGTCTTCGGCGGGCTTGGCGCTGCCCAGCCCGTCGGCGGTGTCGGCCAGCCCGTCCAGGTGCAGCCCCCGGGTCAGGGCGGCCGGTGCGGCGACGGTGACGGCCGCGGCCAGCAGCGGGCCGCCGCCGAGGAACAGCAGGGCCGTTCCGGCCGCCGCCGCGAGCGCTCCGACGACGAGGCCGGCGAGCGGGGCGCACACCATCCCGGTGCGGGCGGCCGGCCGGTCCCAGCGCGTGATGCGGGCGGGCAGCACGGTGAGCGTGCCGAACGCGAAGCGGAGCCCGTCGCCGAGCGTGGCGCGCTCCCCGGACGGGACGGTCGGCGGATCTTCGTACGAATCTGTCATCGGCGCGAACGCTACCCGCTGGGGGCGGCCGGTAAATTTCCCAATACCTGCTAAACCGGGAGCTGCCAAAGGAAAGGGGTCGGCGGTATGGGTCACTGGTGGTACCGGAACATCATCGAACCGGGGAAGCTGCCGCTGCTGGTCGCCCTGCTGTCGTTCGTGCTGTCTTTCCTCGTCACCCGTGTGATCACCCGGCTGATCCGGGCGGGCAGGGGCCCGTTCCGCAACGTCTCACCGGGCGGCCTGCACATCCACCACGTGGTGCCCGGGGTGGTACTCGTGATCATCGGCGGGTTCGGCTCGATCGCCAGCGGCCGGGGCGGCTTCGGCGCGCTGGTCTCGGCCGTGCTCTTCGGGCTGGGCGCGGGCCTGGTACTGGACGAGTTCGCGCTGATCCTGCACCTGGACGACGTCTACTGGAGCGAACAGGGCCGCAAGAGCGTCGAGATCGTGGTCCTGACGGCCGCGCTGGTGGCACTGGTGCTCGGCGGGTTCCTGCCCTTCGGGGTGAACGACCTCAGCCCCGGGGAGCGCCAGAGCCGCGGCCTGGTCGTCCTGAACATGGCCGGGAACTTCTTCCTGGCGCTGGTCGCGCTGTGGAAGGGCAAGCCGCGCACCGCGCTGTTCGGCACGGTCGTCCCCTTCGTGGCGCTGATCGGTGCGATCCGGCTGGCCCGGCCCGGTTCCCCGTACGCGAAGCGGTTCTACGTCAAGCGCCCCCGGGCCCGCGCCAGGGCCCGGCTGCGCGCCTTCCACCACGACCGGCGCTGGGCCGCGCCGCGCCGCAGGTTCGAGAACTTCATCGGCGGCACCCCGGACCCGGAGCGGATCTCCATGAGGAAGGGCCCGCCGCACTGAGCGACGGGCCCTGCCTCTGACCAACCTCGGAAACGAACCCCTGCGCGTCGCTCAGCCCGGGATCAGGCCGTCGTCGCTGAGCATGTCCCGGACCTCGTCCAGCGTGGCGTCCGGTGCGGGCAGGATGAGTTCCGACGGCTCCAGCGCATCGTCCGGCAGCGGCTCACCGAGCCGCCGGACCGCATCGAGCAGCTCGCCGAGCGTCCTGCGGAAGCCCGGCTCGTCACCGGACTCCATCTCCGCGAGGAGGTCGTCGTCCAGCCTGTTGAGCTCGGCGAAGTGGCTGTCGGCCAGCTTCACCTGGCCTTCCCCCATGATGCGGACGATCATGACGGCCCCGTCCTACTGCTTGTCGAACCGGTGCTGGGTCTGCGACGGCTGGCCGGTGCCGGGGGCGCCGCCCTCGATGGCCTGCTGCTGCGCGGACGGGCCGCCGGCCAGCTCGGCCTTCATCCGCTGGAGTTCCAGTTCGACGTCGGTGCCGCCGGAGAGGCGGTCGAGCTCGGCCTGGATGTCGTCCTTGGAGCCGAGGCCGCTCTGGTCGTCCAGGGCGCCGGAGGCCAGCAGCTCGTCGATCGCGCCGGCCCTGGCCTGGAGCTGGGCGGTCTTGTCCTCGGCACGCTGGATGGCGAGGCCGACGTCGCTCATCTCCTCCGAGATGCCGGAGAAGGACTCGGCGATCCGGGTCTGGGCCTGGGCGGCGGTGTAGGTGGCCTTGATGGTCTCCTTCTTCGTCCGGAAGGCGTCCACCTTGGCCTGGAGGCGCTGGGCGGCGAGGGTCAGCTTCTCCTCCTCGCCCTGGAGGGTCTGGTGCTGCACCTCGAGGTCGCTGACCTGCTGCTGGAGGGAGGCGCGGCGGGCCAGGGCCTCGCGGGCCAGGTCCTCGCGGCCGAGGGCGAGCGCCTTGCGGCCCTGGTCCTCCAGCTTGGCGGACTGGCCCTGGAGCTGGTTCAGCTGCAGTTCCAGCCGCTTGCGGGAGGTCGCCACATCGGCGACGCCCCGGCGCACCTTCTGCAGCAGCTCCAGCTGCTTCTGGTAGGAGTAGTCGAGGGTTTCGCGCGGGTCCTCGGCCCGGTCAAGGGCCTTGTTCGCCTTCGCGCGGAAGATCATCCCCATACGCTTCATGACACCGCTCATGGGCTTCGCGCGCCCCCTTCTAGACGGACTTCGCTCCAGGTCACAGCCATGGCGGTGCGCCCGGTCTCCCGAGACGGCCGCCATCAGGACCCACAGTACGGGCCCTGTCTCCATTACCGCACTGTTCCTGCCCGGATGCGCTCCTCCTCCAGGACGACTGCCTCCCGCGCCGTATCGGGCGCAAGGAGTAGGTGATCCCAGGAGAACCCCCGGATCCCCGGGATCCGGTGGGTTCCCGGGACGTCCGCGCGGGAGGTGCACCCGCCGCAACAACCCTGCACAGGGAAGACGTCCGCCGTTGCCGGATCGTTCCCCGCGGAGGTGGGGCGGGAGCGCACGACCACGTAGGCTTGGGTTTTGTGTTTGGTAGCCGTTCCTCCAAGGAAGAAAAGGACGCCGCCACCGACAAGGTGAGCGCCGCCCTTTCGCAGCCCCGTGACCCCCAGGCCCCGAAGGGCCGCCCGACGCCGAAGCGTGCTGTGGCCCAGTCGCAGCGCAAGGCAGTGGCGGCTCCGACCGGCAACCGCAAGGAGGATGCCAAGCGTGCCCGTGAGCGGCGCCGTGAAGAGATGGCGAAGCAGCGCGAGGCACTGGCCAATGGCGACGAGCGGGCCCTGCCCGCCCGCGACAAGGGCCCGGTCCGCAGGTACGTCCGCGACTACGTGGACGCCCGCTACTCGGTAGCCGAGATGTTCCTGCCGCTCGCCGTGATCATCCTGGTGCTGAGCATGGTCCGGATCCCCTCGATCCAGAACATCGCGCTGCTGCTGTGGCTCGGCGTGATCGTCCTGATCATCCTGGACTCCATCGGCCTGTTCATCCGCCTGCGCAAGGCCCTGAACACGCGCTTCCCGAACGAGCCGAAGCGCGGCGCCGTCGCCTACGGCCTGATGCGCACCCTCCAGATGCGCCGCCTGCGTCTGCCGAAGCCGCAGGTCAAGCGCGGGGCACGGCCCTGAGCCGAGTGACGCCCCGCTCAGGGGCGTCGGGGGAGGGGAAACAGGGCTTCGCCGGGGGCGCCCGGCTGTGGCTGGAGGGACTGGGCGGACTGCGCAACGCCGTCCGCCAGGAACTCGTGGGCCGTCAGGTCGACGAGCAGATCGTGCAGCGCTTCCCCGTCGGGCAGCGGCTGCGCGTGCTGGACGTCGGCATGGGCCAGGGCACCCAAGCGCTGCGCCTGGCCCGGGCCGGACACATGGTCACCGGCCTGGAGCAGGACCCCGACATGCTCGCGGTGGCGCACGCCGCGCTGGCCGCCGAGCCGGCCGGGATCCAGGAGCGCGTGCGGCTGATGGAGGGCGACGGCCGCGAGACCGGGGCGCATTTCGGCCCCGGCAGCTTCGATGTGGTGCTGTGCCACGGCGTGCTCATGTACGTGCCCGAGGCGGACGCGATGCTCGCCGGGCTGGCCCGCATGCTGGCTCCGGGCGGCCTGCTGTCCCTGCTCGTGCGCAACGGCGACGCCCTCGCCATGCGACCGGGGCTGGAGGGGGACTGGAGCGCCGCCCTGGCCGCCTTCGACACCGTCGACTACACGAACCGGCTCGGTCTTGAAGTACGGGCGGACCGGCTGGCCGATCTGACCGCGACCCTGTCCGGGATCGGCGCCCCGCTCCAGGCCTGGTACGGCGTCCGCGTCTTCACCGACGGCACCGAGGCCGGCGAGAGCCTGCCGCGGGAGGCGGAACTGGAGCGGCTGCTGGCCGCCGAGGACCGGGCCGGCCGGACCGACCCCTACCGCGGGGTGGCGGCGCTGCTGCACCTGTGCGGTGTACGGGGCTGACGCACCCGGCCAGCCGTGCCCACCCGACGCACCGGGGCCGCGGTACGCGGCCTTCGCGCCCGAGGACGGTGTACGGGGCCGGCCCCGCACACCGCCGCCCGGTCAGGCGCTCACGCGTCCAGCGCCTCGCGCAGGCTCATCGTGTACAGCTCGGTGCCGCCGTCGTCGGACAGCTTGACCCGCTCGACCCCGCCCTCCAGCAGGTCCTTCCAGTACTCCCCGATCCAGGACTCCGCGTCCCCCTGCGTGGTGAACTCCTCCGGCTCCACCGACGGGTTGGTCTCGCCGCCGTCGGCCGCCTCGAACCGCCACGTCCACGCCATGTCCGCCTCCGTTGCTCGTCCGCCGCTCGTCTGTCGCTCGCGCGCGTACTCCGCCATGAGTCTGCCCGCAGAGTAGCCGGGCGCGCAGCAGTCCCGGCGACGCGGGAGGATCATCCGTGTGGAACTCACTCTCCTCGGTACCGGTACACCCGAAGGACTGCCCCGCCCCGGCTGTCCCTGCGCCACCTGCGCCCTGTCCGTGGGCCCGGCGGCCCGCGCCGCGACCGCCGTCCTCGTGGACGGCGCGCTGCTGCTGGACCTGACGCCCGGGGCGGTGCTGGCCGGCGCCCGTGCCGGGCACTCCCTGTCGGGGGTACGGCAGGTCCTGCTGACCCACCCGCACGACGGCCCGGCCGTGGAGCTGCCGCCCGGGCTGCCCGCGGCCGGCCGGGTGCCGGACGGCCGGGAGCTGGCCGTGATCAGCGGGCACCGGGTGCGGGCCGTGCCGATGGACGCGCCGGGGACGGGGTACGAGGTCACCGGCCCGGACGGGGCCCGGCTGCTGTACCTGCCGCCGGGCGGGGCCCCGGCGGGCCTGGGCTCCGGCGCGGGCGGGCAGCTCCCCTACGACGTGGTACTCGCGGACGTGCCCGGCCGCCCCGAGGCGCTGGCGCGGCTGCGGGCGAGCGGGGCGGTCGGCCCGGCCACCGATGTGATCGCCGTGCACCTGGACCACGACACCCCGCCGGGCCGGGAGCTGGAGCGCCGGTGCGCGGCCGTCGGGGCGCGGACGGTCCCGGACGGCACGACGGTGGTGGTCGGCGAGTACCGGGCGCTGCCCCAGGTGCCGCGGCGCACGCTGGTGCTGGGCGGCGCCCGGTCGGGGAAGTCCTACGAGGCCGAGCGGCGGCTGGCGCCGTTCCCCGAGGTGGTCTACGTCGCCACGAGCGGTTCCCGGGACGGGGACGCGGAGTGGGCGCAGCGGGTGGGGCTGCACCGGGAGCGGCGGCCGGCGAGCTGGCGGACGGTGGAGACGTGCGAGCTGGTGCCGCTGCTGGAGGACGGGGACGGGCCGCCGCTCCTGGTGGACTGCCTGGCGTTGTGGCTGACGGACGCGATGGACCGGGCGGGGGCCTGGGACGACTCGGTGTGGGAGACGGGCGGCCGGACCGAGCTCCGCGAGCGGACCGGCGCGCTGGTGGCGGCCGTGCGGGCGACCCGTCGGACGGTGGTGTTCGTCAGCAACGAGGTGGGTGCGGGCGTGGTCCCCGCGACCACCTCGGGCCGGCGCTTCCGCGACGAGCTGGGCCGGCTGAACAACGCGGTGGCGGCCGAGTGCGAGCACGCACTGCTGATCGTGGCGGGCCAGGCGCTGATCTTGAAGCCCTGACACCGGCGGAACCGTCCGCGGCGGCCGTCGCAGCCTGACGGAGAGGCCGGATCAGGGGCTTGGGGAGGGCCTCACCGCCTGTACGCTCTGGCAGATGACCACGCTGAACCTCGACGAGTTCTCCGATCTGATCGAACGCCCCGACGGGGGCGTCCGTCGTGATGCCGAGGACCGCCGCGAACGGCTGGCCGTGCCGCCCGGCGCGCTGGGCCGGCTCGACGAGCTCGGCGAGTGGCTGGCCGCCGCTCAGGGCCGGGTACCGGTGCGCGCGATCGAGCGGCCGCGCGTCGTGCTGTTCGCCGCCGACCACGGGATCGCCGCCGCCGGGGTCTCCGCGCGGGCCGCCGGCTCCGCCCACGAACTGGTGCGCGCGGTGCTCGACGGGACGAGCCCGGTCGCCGTGCTGGCCGGCCGGTTCGGCGCCGGTGTCCGCATCGTCGACGCGGGACTCGACTGCGACCCCGGGCTGCTGCCGGCGGACGTCAGCCGCCACCGCGTCCGGCGCGGCAGCGGCCGCATCGACGTGGAGGACGCCCTGACGCCCGAGGAGGCCGAGGCGGCGCTCCGGCTCGGGATGCGCATCGCCGACGAGGAGGCCGACGCCGGGACCGACCTCGTCGTGCTCGGCGACCTCAGCGTGGGCGGCACCACGGTGGCCGCGACGCTGATCGCGGCCCTGTGCGGCACGGACGCCTCCGTCGTCACGGGCCGCGGCGGTGTCCCCGTCGACGACCTGGCCTGGATGCGCAAGTGCGCGGCGATCCGCGACGCGCTGCGCCGGGCCCGCCCGGTCCTCGGGGACCAGGTGGCCCTGCTGGCGAAGGTCGGCGGCACGGACGTCGCCGCCATCACCGGGTTCCTGCTCCAGTGCGCGGTGCGCCGGACACCGGTCATCCTCGACGGCATCGTGTCCGCGGCGTGCGGGCTGGTGGCCCAGCGGGCCGCGTTCCGCGCCCCGGACTGGTGGCTGGCCGGCCAGGCCAGCGGAGAGCCGGGCCAGGCCAAAGCCCTGGACCGGATGGCACTCAACCCGGTGCTCGACCACGGCGTCACAGTGGGTGGAGGAACCGGGGCGTTGCTCGCCCTCCCCCTCGTCCAAGCGGCCGCCGCACTCGCGGCGGACCTGCCCGAGCGGGCGGCGGAGGAACCGAAGGACTGAGTAGACGGGCGCCACGGGCCTGAGCAGTCCGGGGTGCTCGGACCGCCCGTGGACGGTGACGCCCCATAACATCGCATTCCATGGGAGAGGTCCGCTTGACCAGCGTAGAAACCACGACGGTAGCCAACGGCAGGAAAGAGCCCGGAGGGGAGCCTGCCGAAAAGGCGGCGAACCGCAGGGGCACCGCGCCCTCGCGGCGCGGGGCCGCGTTCGCGGTCTGGTACCTGAGAGCCGTCACCTTCGTGAACTTCCTCAGCGCGGTGTGGCTTTCGCTCGGGCAGGACCTGCGCCGGCACAACACCGCCGACTTCTACACGCCGTACCTGCTCACGGCCGGGTTCGCGTCCGGGTTGTTCTCGCTGATCCTCGCGGTCACCATGGGCCGCCGCAAACGGGCCGCCTGGATCCTGAACCTGGTGATCAGCGGGATGCTGCTGTTCGCCTTCGCCACCGCGGCCTTCGCCCCCTGCACGGGCGGGGAGTTCAACTTCTGCTACCCCGAGTTCCGCGACCACGCCCAGAACTGGGTGTCGCTGCTCCTGACGGCCGCCTTCGTCGGCGCGCTGGTGCTGGGCCGCCACGAGTTCTACGCCAAGGGCGACCGGTCCAACCCCAAGCTCGCCACCGCCGTCGGCGCCGTCGGCCTGCTGCTGACCTCGCTCGTCGCCGCCCTGCTGGTCGGCGCCACCAACACCGACCCCGACCGCGCCCAGGCGACGTTCCTGGCCCGCTGGCGGTACGGCGTGATGCGGCTGGTCACCCTGGAGCCCAACGACCGCGCCTACGACGGGATCGCCACGCCCAGCTGGGTGGACGTCTCCATCAACGTCATGTCGATGATGCTGCTGCTCGCCGTGCTGTTCGCGGCGTTCCGCGCGCGCCGCGCCGTCGACCCGCTGACCCCCGAGGACGAGGAGCGGCTGCGGGCGCTGCTCGCCAAGCAGGGTGACCGCGACTCCCTGGGCTACTTCGCGCTGCGCCGGGAGAAGTCCGTCATCTGGTCCCCGACCGGCAAGGCCGCCGTCACCTACCGCGTCGTCGGCGGTGTCTCGCTGGCCTCCGGCGACCCGATCGGCGACCCGGAGGCCTGGCCGGGCGCCATCGAGCCCTGGCTGGCCGAGGCGCGCGAGCACGGCTGGATCCCCGCCGTGATGGGCGCCAGCGAGGAGGCCGGGCAGATCTACGCACGGCACGGGCTGGACGCGCTGGAGCTCGGTGACGAGGCCATCGTCGAGACCGACGAGTTCACCCTGGAGGGCCGCGCGATGCGGACCGTCCGGCAGGCCTTCAACCGCGTCAAGCGCGCCGGGTACACCGTCCGCATCCGCCGCCACGCCGACGTCCCGGCCGACGAGATGGACAACCTCCTCAAGCGGGCCGACGACTGGCGCGACGGCGCGACCGAGCGCGGCTTCTCCATGGCACTGGGCCGGCTGGGCGACCCGGACGACGGCCAGTGCGTGATGCTGGAGTGCTTCGACGGGCAGGGCGAGCTGCGCGCCGTGCTGTCGTTCGTGCCGTGGGGGCCCAAGGGCCTCTCGCTCGACCTGATGCGCCGTGACCGGGACTCCGAGAACGGCCTGATGGAGTTCATGGTCATCGAACTGCTGGAGCGCTCGAAGGAGATCGGCGTCACACAGGTCTCACTGAACTTCGCGATGTTCCGTTCCGTCTTCGAACGGGGGTCCAAGCTCGGTGCGGGTCCGGTGCTGCGCATGTGGCGCTCGCTGCTGAGTTTCTTCTCCCGTTGGTGGCAGATCGAGTCCCTCTACCGGGCCAACGCCAAATACCGGCCGATCTGGGAGCCGCGGTTCATGCTCTTCGAGAAGAGTTCCGACCTGCTGCGGATCGGTATCGCGGCGGGCCGGGCCGAGGGCTTCCTGGAGGCGCCCGGCCTGCCGAAGTGGCTGCACCGCAGACATCT
The DNA here is from genome assembly GCF_014650775.1 of Streptomyces cirratus. Lineage (GTDB taxonomy): Bacteria > Actinomycetota > Actinomycetes > Streptomycetales > Streptomycetaceae > Streptomyces > Streptomyces cirratus. Next base: position 388,452 of record NZ_BMVP01000001.1, read on the forward strand.
GGAGACGCGTCGTTGACAGCGTGGTCGAACCCCTCACCGCGGCGGTTCGCCCGCCGCGAGTGGGGGCCCCTGTTCCGGACGATCCGGGACGCGCTCGTCCACGAGAAGTGGCGGGCGGTCCCGATGACCATCGGCGCGGTCGCCCTGACCTCGCTGTTCCAGGTCGTCCAGAACACCCACTGGGGTTTCCAGCCGGTGCAGGACCTCGGCTCGGTCAAGGCCGCCGACCCGCTCTGGCTGGCGCTCCTGCGGACCCCGCTCTCCCTGTTCGTACCGGCACTCGACCTGCCGGTGTGGGGGGCACTCGCCCAGATCCTGCTGGTCTTCGGCATCTCCGAGATCTGCATCGGCTGGTGGCGCACCCTGCTGATCGGCTACGTGGCCACGCTGGCCGGCACCACGTACGCCCGGATCGGGCTCTCCCTCGGCCGTGACCACCCCTTCGGCCTGCCGGTGTCCGACCGCGTCGTCAACGACACCGGGCCGTCGGCGGCAGTGGTGGGCCTCGCCATCTACGTCTGCTGGCGCTACCGGGCCTACCTGACCGGCGGTCTGGTGATCGCCGTCATGATCGGCGAGGTGCTGGTCAAGGACAACCTCGCCGGCAAGGAGCACCTCGCGGCCATCGCCGCCGTCATGGCGGTGTGCGTGATCCGCGCGAAGTGGGGCCCCGAGCGCTCCCGGATACCGCTGGGCCGGCGGCCGCCGCCCGGTCCCCCGCCGCCCTCGCGCAGCGACTGACCGGGACTGCGGGCGGAGGCCGTACCGTAGCTTCCCGTGACGACAGACCCCGTCCGGCAGGGACGCTTGCGCGCGGTCCGGCAGTGGCTGCGGCTCCATCCGCCCGCCACCGACGCCGCACTCGCGCTCGGGGCGCTCATCGCCATGGTGGCCGGTTCCTTCGTCAGCCCGCACGGGCCGCACGGGCCCACCTTCGGCACCCGTACCCCCGAGCCCTTCTCGCTGGTGCTGATGCTGCTGGGCTCCGCCGCCCTCGTGTTCCGGCGCCGCCGGCCGCGCGCGGTGCTCGCCGCGACCGTCGCCCTGTCGCTGCTGGAGCTGTCCTCCGGGGAGCCCCGGGCGCCCGTCGCGATGTGCACCGTGATCGCCCTGTACACGCTGGCCGCCCGCACCGACCGGCCCACCACCTGGAAGGTCGGCCTGCTCACCATGGCGGGGCTGACGGGTGTGGCGATGCTGGCCGGCCCCCTGCCCTGGTACGCGCAGGAGAACATCGGCGTCTTCGCCTGGACCGGCATGGCCGCGGCCGCCGGGGACGCGGTGCGCAGCCGCCGGGCGTTCATCGACGCGATCCGGGAGCGGGCCGAACGCGCCGAACGCACCCGGGAGGAGGAGGCCCGGCGCCGGGTCGCCGAGGAGCGGCTGCGGATCGCGCGGGACCTCCACGACGTGGTGGCCCACCACATCGCCCTCGTCAACGTGCAGGCCGGGGTGGCCGCGCACGTGATGGACAAGCGCCCCGACCAGGCCAAGGAGGCGCTGGCGCACGTCCGGGACGCCAGCCGCTCCGCGCTGAACGAGCTGCGCGCCACGGTCGGGCTGCTGCGGCAGTCCGGTGACCCGGAGGCGCCGACGGAGCCCGCGCCGGGGCTGGGGGTGCTGGAGGAGCTGACGGACACCTTCCGCCATGCGGGGCTGCCGGTGAAGGTGATGGTCGAGCTGGGCCGGGAGGGGGACGCCCTCCCGGCGGCCGTGGACCTGGCCGCGTACCGGGTGATCCAGGAGGCGCTGACCAATGTGCGCAAGCACGCCGGTCCGGGCGCGACGGCCGAGGTCAGCGTGGTGCGGGTGGGGGCGTCGGTGGAGGTGACCGTGCTGGACGACGGCGGTACGTCGGCGGATTCCGCCCCCCGCGCGGCCGACCCGGGCGGCGGCCACGGCCTGCTGGGGATGCGCGAGCGGGCCGGGGCCCTGGGCGGATCCTGCTCCGCCGGGCCCCGCTACGGCGGCGGTTACCGCGTCCACGCGGTCCTGCCGGCGTAGTCCCGGGCGCCCGCGGGCGCGTACGGCTCGTCAGGGCGTGCGGTAGCGGGCCCCGATGCCCGCGATGACGAGTGACAGGCCCTCTTCGAAGCCCTCGTCGTAGTCCTGGAAGAGGTCGGCGCCCGCCGCCGCGGCGAGGGGGAACGCCGACATCCGGGCCGCGCGTTCGGTGATGTCGTAGCCCTCCCGGCGTTCGCCCGGGAGGGGCTCGACGCCCTGCTCCTCGGTGACGAAGCCGAGGGTGAAACAGGAAGCGGTCGAGAACGCGCGGACCGCCTGGGCCGGCGTGAAGCCGGCGTCCACCAGCGCGCGCAGGTTCGTCTCCAGCCCGAGGGCGTGTTCGGTGCCGGTGAAGCGCGAACCGCTGAAGACCTTGGCGCCGTCGCGGTGTTCGAGCAGCGCCGCGCGCAGCGCGCGGTTGACGGCCAGGAGCCGCTCCTGCCAGGTGACCTCCGGGCCGAGCCGCACCCCCGCGTCCATCCGGCGGTACATCTCGGTGGCCATCTCGTCCAGCAGTTCCTGCTTGCCCTTGAAGTGCCAGTACAGGGCGGGTGCCTGGACGTTCAGCTCCTTCGCGATGGCCCGCAGGGTCAGTCCGTCCAGGCCCGCTTCGTTCAGCAGGCGCAGCGCCGTCTCCACGACCTGCTTCTTGTCCAGTTTCGGGGGTCTCCGGGTCGTCACGCTTGACAGCTTAACACCGTTAAGGCAACTCTTGGGAGGCAACTTAACGACGTTAAGGAGAAGTGACATGAACAGCACGGGCAGTACGGGCAGCGGCACGGGCACGCACACGGACGTCCTGATCGTCGGGGCGGGCCCCACCGGCCTCGCGCTCGCCGTCGACCTGGCACGGCGCGGGGTCGACGCCCTCGTCGTGGAGCGGGCCGGCGCACTCTTCCCCGGCTCCCGCGGCAAGGGCATCCAGCCGCGCACCCGGGAGGTGCTGGACGACCTCGGCGTGGGCGACGCCATCGACGCGGCCGGCGGCCCCTACCCGGCCGCGATGACCTGGCGGGACGGCCGGCGCCAGGGCGACCACCCGATGTTCGACGCGGGAAGCCCCGGCCAGGAATCGCCCTACCACGAGCCCTGGATGGTGCCGCAGTGGCGCACCCAGGAGATCCTCTCCACCAGGCTCACGGAACTCGGCGGCACGGTCGCCTTCGGCCGGGAACTGGCCGGTCTCGACCAGGACCCCGAGGGAGTGGACGCCGTCTTCGCCTCCGGGGAACCCGTCCGCGCCCGCTACCTCGTCGCCGCCGACGGCGGCCGGTCCACCGTGCGGCGCGCGCTCGGCATCGCGATGACCGGCGAGACCGTCGACCCGAACCCGGTCCTCGTGGCCGACGTCCGCGTCACGGGACTCGACCGCGACCACTGGCACGTCTTCCCGGCCTCCGGCGACACCGGGGTCCTCGCGCTCTGCCCGCTCGCCGGCACGGAGGACTTCCAGCTCACCGCCCAGTTCCCGGAGGGCACGGACATCGACCTCTCCCTCGACGGCATCCGCGCGGTGGTGGCCGCCCGCTCCCACCTCGCCCCCGAGGACGTGACGGAAGTGCGCTGGGCCTCCGACTTCCGACCCCGGGCGGCGCTCGCCGACCGGTTCCGCGAAGGTCGCGTCTTCCTCGCCGGGGACGCCGCGCACGTCCACTCCCCCGCGGGCGGCCAGGGACTCAACACCAGCGTCCAGGACGCGTACAACCTCGGGTGGAAGCTGGCGGCGGTGCTCGCCGGCCGGGCCCCCGAGTCCCTGCTCGACACCTACGAGGAGGAACGGCTGCCGGTGGCCGCCGACATGCTCGGCCTGTCCACCCGGGTCCACCGGGGCGAGGCCCGGCGCGGGGCGGCCACCGGGATGCTGGGCCTGGGCTACCGGGGCTCCTCCCTCTCCGTGGACACCCGCACCGGCCCGCCCGCGGCCACCCTGCGCGCGGGCGACCGCGCACCGGACGGGGTGCCCGGCGGCGTGCGCCTCTTCGACGCGTTCCGCGGGCCGCACTGGACGCTGCTGGCCGTCGGCACGCCGGCGCGGGCAGACCTTCCGGGACTTCCCGGCGTCCGCACCGTGTGCGTCCCGTCCTACGCGCCCTACGGCGACGGGGTGTTCCTCGTCCGGCCCGACGGCTACGTGGGCTGGGCGGGTGCCACCGCAGAGGGCGTCGCCGCGTACGCGACCTCGGTCGGCGCCCTTGCTACGGCTCGCCCCGGGGCGGGCACCAGCGGCGCCAGGCATCCAGATCGGTCTTCTTCTGGAGCGAGCTGAGCTTCTCCTGCTGCGAGGTGGGGCACCACTCGCGCAGCCGGCCCTCGTACTCGACGTGGAAGACGGCCTTCCCGGCCGCGATGAACGGCCGGTAGCGCTCGCACTCGTCGAACTGCGCGCACTGCTCGTTGACGGCGAACTCGAAGTCCCCGACGAGCTCCGGGATCTGGTCGAGGTCGTTCTTGAGCCCGACCGACAGCCCCCGGTCGTGCGCGAGCTTCGCGATCAGCCGGTTGTAGGTCAGCTGGTCGGCGGCGGTGAGCGGGAACCCGGACGAGTTGGCGTAGCCGTCCATGTTGTCGGGTTCGATCGCGTCGAAGCCCTTTTCCCTGCACATGTCGAAGCGCTTGGCCATCAGCGGTTCCAGTTCGGCCGAGCGCCGGATGTCCAGCCAGCGCTCGCCTTCCCACCCGTTGCCCTCGCCGAGCAGTTCCTTCGGGAAGTCGGCGGCGTCGGGTCGGAAGTCCTCCCAGGCGCCGGTGGAGAGGTAGCAGATCGTCTTGCGGCCCGCCTTCTTCAAGGCGGCCACCTGCTCCTTGGTGGTGTTGAAGCCGTCGACGTCGTACACCGCCGCCTTCACGGACGGGTCGAGCGTGCCGGTGAGCTGCCACTGCCAGCTCACCTGCGGCGCGGGCTGCCAGCGCTGCCCGGGCGCCGGGTCGGGTGACAGGTCGTCGGGCTCCGGCGGCTCGGGCGCCGACGTGCAGGAGGCCAGGAGCAGGAGCGGGCCGACGAGCAGCCAGGGCAGTGCGCGGCGCCTCATGCGGTGGCCTCCAGGGCGTACGGAAGGGTCCCCCACGGGTGTGCGCCGGTGCCGGGGACCGCGCAGTGCACGGCCGCCCGCCGCTCCAGGGCGAGTCGGGCGGCCGGTGCGCCCGGCGGGACGGCGTACACGAGGTGGCAGAACAGCTGGGCGGGGTGGTCGGCGGTCCACCGGGGGGCGGCGCCCGCGTCGCGGTACGCGTCCCAGGGACCCTCGAAGGTGACGAGCAGGTCGGCCAGCGCGGCGTACCCGGGGTGCGGGTGGACACCGTGGTTCAGCACGAGGGTACGGGCGCCGGCGGCCCGGGCGGCGACGGCGAGCCGCCCGTAGTGCGGCAGCAGTTCCGGGTCGGCGGACGCCTGGTCGAGGAACGCGCCGTCAGCCTGGTACCAGTCGCGGTGGCGCAGCAGGTCCTGGACGACGGCCGCGTGCGGGCGCCGCCCGTAGTCGGTGTCGGTGTACCCCAGTACGGGCACCCCGGCGGCCCGCAGCCGCCCGGCGACCGCGGCGAACCGTTCGTCGGGGGCCGCGCCCGGCCCGCTGTCGGGGTTGAGCACCACCGAATGCAGCCGGCCGGCCGAGGCGATCAGCAGCTCCCACGCCTCGGGCCGGTCGGCGGGGTGCTCGTAGAGGGGCACCAGCAGCATGAGGTCCTTCTTCTTGTGCGTCTCGTACGGGGACACGTGCGTCAGCGGTGGGCCGTGGCCCGGCCCAGCAGCAGGCAGACCAGTGTGGCCAGGGCGGCCGCGGCCGTGCCCGCCACCGCCAACTGCACCAGCCGCGGCTGTCCGAACCCGGTCAGCACGGCCAGGCTCTGCACGAACGCCGCCGAGGCGCATACCACCGCGGCGGCCCGGACCGCCCCGAAGGACTGGAGCAGCAGCCCGGACCACATGACGGCGCCGAGCAGCAGCAACGCCGCCGCCCGGGCCCCGGTCAGGGAGGGCGCGCCGGGCCACAGCAGGGTTCCGCTCACGCCCAGCGCCAGCAGCACCGCCAGGTACCGGGCCAGGCAGCCGGCCAGGGTGGCGAGCATCCGGCGCCGGAACGCCCGCGGCGAGCGGGCCGCCCGCAGCCCGGCCAGGCTGCCGCTGCGGAACCGGTACAGCAGCCATTCGGCCGGGCCCATGCTGAGGGTGAGGGCCACCGCCGAGGGCGCGGCGACCGCCTCGGCGGGGCCCCCGGCCAGCACCTCCCCCAGGGCGGCGTACAGCACGAGCAGCCCGGTGCCCAGGCCGAAGACGCCGTACGGCACGGAGTCCGCGAGCCGGGGGCCGCGCGGCGCGTACTCCTCCTCGGTGCCGCGCAGCATCCGCCACCGCACGGGGCCCCCGCCCGGGCGGCCCCGCGTCCGCTCCCGGACCCGCCGCAGGGCCGCCGCTGCCCCCTCGGCCAGCGGCAGTTCCCGTACGGCCAGGAGGCAGGCGGCCAGCAGGGACACCGCGAGCAGGGTCACCCGCACCCTGACGGGCAGGTCGACGAAGAGCGCGAGCACCGCGCCGGCGGCCATCGGGACGAGCGCGGCGAGCAGCACCCGCTCCCGGCCGAGTACCAGCAGGACGGTGGCCGCGCCGACGTACAGCGCCTGCCCGGCGGCGAACGCGTAGGAGAACGGCGGGCCACCGGGCACCGCCAGGGCGGCGGCGGTGCCCAGCAGCGCCCCGGCGGGGGCCCCGGCGAGCAGGGTCCGCCCGGCGGCGGCCCGGTCGCCGAGGCCGAGCCAGGAGTAGGCCCGGTGGGACAGGGTCTGGTCCCACACCCAGCCGATCAGGGCGCCGGCGAGCAGGGTGAGCGTCCCGGCGGGCAGGCCGAGCCGGTCCGGCGGCCCTTCCAGCAGGGGGGCTCCGAGCAGGTAGGCGAGGCCGGGCAGGGCGAAGACGACCCCGCGCAGCAGGCAGGCGGTGAGGGAGACCTTCCAGGGGTCGGGGGTGCTCCGGGGCTCGGGGAAGGAGCGGGGCACCCGGGTGTAGAGCTCCTCCGCGAGCGTGAAGGAGTCGTGGCGGCCGTAGGTGAGGCGGATGTATTCGTCGTTCATCCCGTCGGATTCGAGGATGGCGGCGATCTCGTCGGGATGGACGGCGGCGGCGATGAAGGCGTCGAACCGTTCGACGAGTTCGTCCATCGGGTCGGCGGCGGCCGTGGCCGTCCGCCGGGGGCGGGGGATGGCGGGCAGGGTGTTGCCGCCGGGCACCTTGAGCCACAGGGATCCGCTCACCACAGGTTCCCTTCGGCGGCGAGCTCCCGGTACCAGGGGTCGGCCAGGCGCTGGGTCCAGTCGTCGCCCGGCTGGACGGGCAGGACGGGCTGGCCCGCGAGTTCCCGGTAGATGTGGCGGAACCCGTCCACGGACTGGTGGAGGGTGAACTTCTCCACGACCCGCTTGCGGGAGCGCCGGCCGAGTTCGGCGCGGCGTTCGTCGTCGCGGAGCAGGGCGAGGGTGGCGCGGGCCATGGTCTCGGGTTCGCGGGGCGGGACGACCAGCCCGGTGTCGCCGACGGCCTCGCGCACTCCCCCGACGTCGGTGGAGACGGTGGTGCGGCCGCAGGACATGGCTTCGATGATGCTGAACGGGAAACCCTCGCTGATGGAGGAGAGCATCACGATCGAGCCGGCCGCGTAGGCCTGGGCGACCTGCGCGATGCGGCCTTCGAAGGTGATGCCGTCGGACACCCCGATCTCGGCGGCGAGTTTCTCCAGGCGGAGCTTGTAGTCCTCGCAGCCGGCCGGGACCGGGCCGAACAGGCGCAGCCTCAGCCGGGGGATCTCCTGGCGCATGAACGCGTAGGCGCGGATGAGGGTTTCGAGGTCCTTGATGGGGTCGACGCGGCCGCACCAGCTGAGGGTGGGCACCTCCGGTTCGGGGCCGGCCTCGGGGAAGGCGTGCGGGTCCACGCCGTTGTAGACGGTGCGGATGCGGTCGGAGGCGGCGCCTCCGCGCTCTTCCCAGCGGCGGTTGTACTGGTTGCAGGGCGTGATCAGGTCGGCCTGCCGGTAACCCTCGGTGTTCAGCTCCCGGTAGAAGCCGAGCAGGAGGGCCTTGACCGGCCAGCGCTGTTCGGCGGTGCGGTAGCCGAGGTAGCGCTCGCGCAGGTAGATGCCGTGCTCGGTGAGCAGGAAGGGCACCTGGTCGAGGTGCTTGGCGGCGAGCGCCGGCAAGGTGGCGAGGCCGCTGCTGACGGCGTGGGAGACGCTGTCGCGCGGGATGCGCACGCCGAGCGGGCGCAGAGCGTGTTCCAGCAGGTCGGTGGCGGTGAGCGCGTCGTGGATGGTGGGCGCGGCATCTGCGGTGCCCGTGCCGGGGCGGGTCCACAGGTCCATCAGGAGCCGCAGGACGGACTCGGAGCGCAGGGCGGGGGCGAGGCGGCCCGAGCGGGCCAGCAGGGCCAGTTCGCGCAGGGCTTCGGAGAATCCGCCGCGCGTGGGGTCGAGCAGCGACAGCAGGAACGCTTCGTAGGTGTCGGTGAAACTGCGCCGGGCCTTGCCGCGCAGGGCCGAGCGGAGGGTGCGGGGCGGCGGCGGCCCCCACAGCGGTACGGCGGTGTGCCGGTAGACGTTGTGGGGCAGTTGCCAGGTGACCGGCTCGCGTCCGGAGCCGGTCAGGGCTATGACGTTGAAGTCGACCTCCGGCATTCCCCGGACCAGCTGGTCGCACCAGGTGCTGACGCCCCCGTGGACGTGCGGGTAGGTGCCTTCGGTGAGCATGGTGACATGACGCCCATGGCTCATGCGGTGTGTCCCCCCAGGACGGAAAAGGGGCCGGCGCCCGTGGTTCGCGGAGCGCCGGCGCAAGGTGGTGCTGCGTTTCGTGTGCCGATGGAGCGGTTCCGGCCGGGCGGAGGGCCGGGGGCGGCCGTCAGGCCAGCTTGAGCGTGACCGCCGACTGCAGGGGCTCCGGGGACGTCCACGCGGAGCGGGTGCCGGCGTACGCGGTGCCGAAGTCGGCGGTGCCGAGCAGGAGCTGCTTCTTGGTCCCGACGGGGGCGGTGACGGGTGCGGCCACGCCGGAGGGCGCCTTGACGGTGACGTCCTTGCCGATGCGGTAGGCGGTGACCTTGTTGGCGGCGAGGGCGGCGTCCCAGGCGGCGCGGCGGCCGAGCTCGACGCCGCTGTCCTTCATGCTCTGGTTCACGATCGGGGCGCTGGGGGCGTACAGGGCGCGGTAGGTGTCGAGGACCTGGTTGAGGACCGGGTACAGGGTGCGGTCCTCGGCGAGGTTGGACTGGTGGACGTAGTGCGGGCGCGGGTCGTTGTTCAGGACGTGGCGCAGGGCGGTGCGGGCCTCGGTGGGGACGATGTAGTCGAGGTAGCCGGTGCCGGCGTCGAGCGGGGCCGCAAGACAGGTGGAGGTCGCCGGGTTGTCCTCGCAGGCGCCGCTGCCGCCCTGGGCGCGGCTGGTGTAGATCCAGTTGTACTCGTCGGCCATCTCCGCGTTGGTGCCCGTGTTGTAGTACACGTTCATCGGGTAGCGGGGGACGGTCAGGGCGGCGCCGACCGCGCGCTGCCCGGGTTCGCGCGAGCTGTCGCTGCCCGCCCACTTGATCCCGTTGTCGGCGAACGCGCCCGACAGGTTCGGGTTGTCCACGGTCTGCTGCGGCAGGGTCTTGAGACCGGAGTGCTCGCCGGTGACGATCTCGGAGCGGTCGGTGGTGATGCCCTTGGACGCGGCCCAGTTGTTGTTGTCGCGGATCTGGGCGGAGATGTCCGCGCGGCTCATCCAGTTGACGGCGCCCTGGGCGTTCTTCGTGCAGCTCCAGGGCACGGTGGTGACGTCCTGGACGCAGCCGAGGAAGAGGTGGGTGTAGGTGTGGTTCATCCAGCGGAACTGGGCCCGGTCGGCGATGAGCTGGGCGGTCAGGGCGTCGGTGCCGCCGTTCTCCGTCTTCCACTCCTCCCCGGCGCCGGCGTTGAAGAGCATGTCGAGCTTGAAGTTCTTGCTCTGCTGCCACTGCACCGCGTACTGGGCGTCGGCGGCGCTCATCCGGATGGTGCTCTCCTTGCCCTCGCCGCCCGCGCACGCGTAGTCGCCGGGCGTGCAGTTGAGGGCTTTGTCCCAACGGGCGTCCGGGGCGAAGACGTCGTCGACGTGGACCGCGAAGTAGTTGCGCTCCTGGCCGAGGTGGACGCCCTGGGTCAGCCAATCGACGATGCCCCGGGCCAGCAGCCGGAACTGCTGCTGGTACTGGTTGTAGCCGAAGGTCACGACCAGTTCGCTGCGCCCGTCGTGGGCGTACTCGCCGACGAGCGAGGCCCGTCCGGAGCCGACGGGGGCGTCGAGGTAGCTGGTGTAGCCGGTGCGGGGCTTGGCGATGAACCCGTAGCTCTCCGGGATCAGCGGCGAGTTGTCCTCGAAGGTGACTTGACCCCCGAGGTAGCCGAAGGGGCCGGCCTTGCCCGCGGTGGTGACGGCGGCCTGGGTGCCGTCCAGCGTGCCGCTGTAGCCGCCGTTGTCGGTGTATTCCAGGCCGACTTCGGGGTGCGCCCAGGTGTAGGCGTCCACCTGGCGGATTCCGTACGCCGTCTCGTAGGCGGTGAGCGCGGCGGATTCGGCGGAGCCCGCGCCGAAGGGGTTCTCGTTGGGCAGGACGACCCCCTGGAACTTGGCGCGCGGCCGGCCGTCGACGGTGTCGCTCAGGAAAGCCGCGTTGATCACCGGGCGGCTGCCGCTGCCCAGGTCGACGCGGGTGTAGGGGACTCCGGTGTCCCGGAGTTCGGCGGTGATCGCCGCGACCGAGCTGCCGCCGTCGTCGACGACCAGCACCCTCAGGTCGATGCGCGGTACGACGGTGGCCGCCTGGGCGGTCGCCGCGGGCACCGCCACGGACATCAGCGCCGTCGCGGCCATCGCCGCGGCAAGCCTGTTCATCCGGTTCTTGTTCTTGCTGACCATTTCGGCCTTCCCCCCGCAGGCTCCCTCGGCGACGGCCATGGCGGACGGCCGACCGGGGAGGCTCTGTGGAAATCATGCAAAGGGACCCCACGCCCCCTTGCGAGAGTGGCTCGAGTCTCTCGGACCTCGTCAGGTCTAAAGCGCAAACCTGGAACAGAGACCACAGATGGGTGAACCTGTCAGTGGTCCCGTCGAACAACTTGCCAAACCTTCGAGTGACGTACGGACGACCGCGTACGCGTAGGCTCTTTTCCGGGTGCCGCCGCGCCCGAATACGATCGCTGCGGAGCGGCCGGCGACCCTGACGCGACCGCAGCGCACACATACACAAACGGAAGCGAGACTTCACCACCGTGACTGCTCTGACTCTCAGCACTGCCGGCGCGGCGACGCTCCGCGCCGACGCCCTCGTGGTCGGTGTGGCGAAGGGCCCGAAGGGGCCCGTCGTCGCCGCGGGCGCCGAGGCCGTGGACAAGGCGTTCGACGGAAAGCTGGCCGCCGTGCTCGACGCCATGGGCGCCTCGGGCGCCGAAGGCGAGGTCACCAAGCTGCCCGCGCCCGCCGGTCTCAAGGTCCCGGTCGTGCTGGCCGTCGGGCTCGGCTCCGTACCGGAGCAGGACGAGTCGTACGACGAGGAGGCCCTGCGCCGCGCCGCCGGCAGCGCAGCGCGCGCCCTGCACGGCGCGAAGAAGGCCGCGTTCGCCCTTCCCCTGGACGACGCCTCCGCCGTGACCGCCGTCGCCGAGGGCGCGTTGCTCGGTGCGTACGCCTTCACCGCCTACCAGGGCGGCGAGGACAAGGTCGCGAAGAACCGCGCGAAGAACGGCGGCCCGAAGCAGCCGCTGGCCGAGGTCACCCTGCTCGGCGCCAAGCCGCGCGACAAGGAGCACAAGGCGGCCGCCGAGCGCGCCACCGTCGTCGCGACCGAGGTCAACATCGCGCGCGACCTGGTCAACACCCCGCCGAACGACCTCACCCCCGAGGCCTTCGCCGCCGTCGCCACCGCGACCGCGAAGGAGAACGGCGTCAAGGTCCAGGTGCTGGACGAGAAGGCCCTGGTCAAGGGTGGCTTCGGCGGCATCATGGGCGTCGGCAAGGGCTCCGAGAACCCGCCGCGCCTGGTGAAGCTGTCCTACACCCACCCCAAGGCGGAGAAGACCCTCGCCTTCGTCGGCAAGGGCATCACCTACGACTCGGGCGGCATCTCCCTCAAGCCGGCCGGCCACAACGAGACGATGAAGTGCGACATGGCCGGCGCCGCCGCGGTGTTCGCCTCGGTCGTCGCGGCCGCCAAGCTGGGCCTCCAGGTCAACGTCACCGGCTGGCTCGCGCTCGCCGAGAACATGCCCTCCGGCTCCGCCACCAAGCCCGGTGACGTGCTGCGCATGTACAGCGGCAAGACCGTCGAGGTCCTCAACACCGACGCCGAGGGCCGCCTGGTCCTGGGCGACGCGCTGACCCGCGCCAGTGAGGAGAACCCGGACGCGATCGTCGACGTCGCGACCCTGACCGGCGCGATGGTGCTGGCGCTGGGCGACCGCACCTTCGGGATCATGGCGAACGACGACGCCTTCCGCACCTCGATCCACGAGATCGCGGAAGAGGTCGGCGAGGCCGCCTGGCCGATGCCGCTCCCCGAGGACCTGCGCAAGACCATGGACTCCCCCACCGCCGACATCGCCAACATGGGTGTCCGGATGGGCGGCGGCCTGGTGGCCGGCCTCTTCCTCCAGGAGTTCGTCGGCGAGGGCATCACCTGGGCCCACCTCGACATCGCGGGCCCCGCCTTCCACGAGGGCGCCCCTTACGGCTACACCCCCAAGGGCGGCACCGGCTCCGCCGTGCGCACCCTGGTGCGGCTGGCCGAGCGCACCGCCACGGGCGACCTCGGCTGACGCCACCGCCACGTGATCACGCGCCCCGGGACCCCGCGAGGTCCCGGGGCGCTTCCGCTCGTCCGCGCGCCGACTCGTCCGCCCGTTCGCTCTGGACGAAATCTCGACGATCAGTGGTTTTCTACGCACTGGTAACCGGGATTCCGGCAGAACCACCGTACCCAGCCGGGGCCCGGCGTCCCGCGTTCCCCCGACAAATGCGAAGATGGGTTCTCGGCAGGACAGGGCCCCCACCACAGGGCCGAAGAAACAAGCGGCCGAATACCAGCCGCCGCCCGGTCACAGAGGACCGGTGCCCGGCGCACATGCATGGAGGACGTGACGTGGCGAACGACGCCAGCACCGTTTTCGACCTAGTGATCCTCGGCGGTGGCAGTGGCGGTTACGCCGCCGCGCTGCGCGCCTCCCAGCTGGGTCTCGACGTTGCGCTGATCGAGAAGAACAAGCTCGGTGGCACCTGCCTGCACAACGGCTGCATCCCCACGAAGGCTCTGCTGCACGCCGGTGAGATCGCGGACCAGGCGCGCGAAGCCGCCCAGTTCGGTGTCAAGGCCTCGTTCGAGGGCATCGACATCGCGGGCGTGCACAAGTACAAGGACGACGTCATTTCGGGCCTGTACAAGGGCCTGCAGGGTCTCGTCGCCTCCCGCAAGGTGACGTACATCGAGGGTGAGGGCCGTCTCTCCTCCCCGACGTCCGTCGATGTGAACGGTCAGCGTATCCAGGGCCGCCACGTCCTGCTGGCGACCGGCTCCGTGCCGAAGTCGCTGCCGGGCCTGAACATCGACGGCAACCGCATCATCTCCTCCGACCACGCGCTGGTCCTGGACCGCGTGCCCGAGTCCGCGATCATCCTCGGCGGCGGCGTGATCGGCGTCGAGTTCGCCTCGGCGTGGAAGTCCTTCGGCAGCGACGTCACCGTCGTCGAGGGCCTCAAGCACCTCGTGCCGGTCGAGGACGAGAACAGCTCCAAGCTCCTGGAGCGCGCGTTCCGCAAGCGCGGCATCAAGTTCAACCTGGGCACCTTCTTCGACAAGGCCGAGTACACCGAGAACGGTGTGCGCGTCACCCTGGCCGACGGCAAGACCTTCGAGGCCGAGGTGCTGCTGGTCGCCATCGGCCGCGGCCCCGTCTCGCAGGGGCTGGGGTACGAGGAGCAGGGCGTCGCGATGGACCGCGGCTACGTCCTGGTCGACGAGTACATGCAGACCAACGTGCCGACCATCTCGGCCGTCGGCGACCTCGTCCCGACCCTCCAGCTCGCGCACGTCGGCTTCGCCGAGGGCATCCTGGTGGCGGAGCGTCTGGCCGGTCTCAAGACCGTCCCGATCGACTACGACGGTGTCCCCCGCGTCACGTACTGCCACCCCGAGGTCGCCTCCGTCGGCATCACCGAGGCCAAGGCCAAGGAGATCTACGGTGCGGACAAGGTCGTGGCGCTGAAGTACAACCTGGCCGGCAACGGCAAGAGCAAGATCCTCAAGACCGCGGGCGAGATCAAGCTGGTCCAGGTCAAGGACGGTGCCGTGGTCGGCGTCCACATGGTCGGTGACCGGATGGGCGAGCAGGTCGGCGAGGCCCAGCTGATCTACAACTGGGAGGCCCTGCCGGCCGAGGTCGCGCAGCTCATCCACGCGCACCCGACCCAGAACGAAGCGCTCGGCGAGGCCCACCTGGCCCTGGCCGGCAAGCCGCTTCACTCCCACGACTGATTCGTCACGGGCGCGACGACCACTTCCGCACTTTCGTAAGGAGCAACAGAAACCATGTCGGTTTCCGTAACCCTTCCGGCGCTCGGCGAGAGCGTCACTGAGGGCACTGTCACCCGCTGGCTGAAGGCCGAGGGCGAGCGCGTCGAGGCTGACGAGCCGCTGCTCGAGGTCTCGACCGACAAGGTCGACACCGAGATCCCGTCGCCCGTCGCCGGCATCCTGGCCTCCATCAAGGTCGCCGAGGACGAGACCGTCGAGGTCGGCGCCGAGCTGGCCGTCATCGACGACGGCTCGGGCGCGCCGGCCGAGGCTGCCGCTCCGGCCGCCGAGACCGCCGCCGCCCCGGCGCCGGAGGCCCCGCAGGCCCCCGAGGCCCCGCAGGCCGCCCCGTCGACCGAGGTCGAGACCCCGGCTCCGGCCCCGACGGCCGAGGCGGCCGCCGGCGGCGGTTCCGCCGAGGGCACCGATGTCGTGCTGCCCGCGCTGGGCGAGTCCGTCACCGAGGGCACCGTCACCCGCTGGCTCAAGCAGGTCGGCGAGTCCGTCGAGGCCGACGAGCCGCTGCTCGAGGTCTCCACCGACAAGGTCGACACCGAGATCCCCGCGCCGGTCGCCGGCACCCTGCTGGAGATCCTGGTCGGCGAGGACGAGACCGCCGAGGTCGGCGCCCGTCTGGCCGTCATCGGCGTCGCCGGTGCCGCCCCGGCCGCCGCTCCGGCTCCGGCCGCCCCGGCCCCGGCTGCCGCTCCGGCTCCGGCCGCCCCGGCTGCCGCTCCGGCTCCGGCCGCCCCGGCTGCCGCTCCGGCTCCGGCCGCCCCGGCTGCCGCCCCGGCCGCTGCTCCGGCTGCCGCTCCGGCTCCGGCCGCTGCCCCGGCCCCGGCCGCCCCGGCTCCGGCTCCGGTCGCTGCCCCGGCCCCGGCTGCCGGTGACGAGGGCGCGTACGTGACCCCGCTGGTGCGCAAGCTCGCCTCGGAGTCCGGCGTCAACCTGTCCACGGTCTCCGGCACCGGTGTCGGTGGCCGTATCCGCAAGCAGGACGTCCTGGCCGCCGCCGAGGCCGCCAAGGCCGCCGCCGCTCCGGCTCCGGCCGCAGCCGCTGCCGCCCCGGCCGCCACCCAGGCTCCGGCCGCGGTGTCGGAGCTGCGCGGTCAGACGGTCAAGATGACCCGCATGCGCAAGGTCATCGGCGACAACATGATGAAGGCCCTGCACACGCAGGCTCAGCTCAGCTCCGTGGTCGAGGTGGACGTCACCAAGATCATGAAGCTGCGTGAGAAGGCCAAGGCCTCCTTCCAGGCCCGTGAGGGCGTCAAGCTCTCGCCGATGCCGTTCTTCGTCAAGGCCGCTGCCCAGGCGCTCAAGGCCCACGCGGTCGTCAACGCCCGGATCAACGACGACGAGGGCACCATCACCTACTTCGACTCGGAGAACATCGGCATCGCCGTCGACTCCGAGAAGGGCCTGATGACCCCGGTCATCAAGGGTGCCGGTGACCTCAACCTGGCGGGCATCTCCAAGGCGACCGCCGACCTGGCCGCCAAGGTCCGCGGCAACAAGATCACGCCGGACGAGCTGTCGGGCGCGACCTTCACCATCAGCAACACCGGCTCGCGCGGTGCGCTGTTCGACACGGTGATCGTGCCGCCGAACCAGGTCGCCATCCTGGGCATCGGTGCCACCGTCAAGCGCCCGATGGTCATCGAGACCCCCGAGGGCACCGTCATCGGCGTCCGCGACATGACGTACCTGACCCTGTCCTACGACCACCGCCTGGTGGACGGCGCGGACGCGGCCCGGTACCTCTCGGCCGTCAAGGCCATCCTCGAGGCAGGCGAGTTCGAGGTCGAGCTCGGCCTGTAGGGCCGCCCGCGGCGGTAGCCGCACAGCTGTCGCGCACGGCGCCCCCGTCCGGAACCTTCCGGGCGGGGGCGCCGTCGTCGGTCCCGGCGCTTCCCCGGTCCCGGCGCCCCGCCCGTCTTGTAACGAGCCTCACCCCGGGTCCCTGACCAGGAACGCTTCGCGTCGGCCGACACCGCCGTATTGTCTACGCATCAGCCCCGCGCGCCCCCAGGAGATGAAGCGCCGATGATCACCCCACCCGTCGTGCACTCGCTGCGCGAGCAGATCCGCGAGCACATCGTGGAGGGGATCGTCAGCGGCCGCTGGAAGCCCGGCGAGCGGATCGTCGAGCGGCGGATCGCCGTCGAACTGGAGGTCAGCCAGACGCCCGTCCGAGAGGCCCTGCGCGAGCTGGAGACGCTGCGGCTGATCGAGTCGGCGCCGAACAAGGGCGTCCGCGTACGCAACCTCTCCGCCGCCGACCTGGAGGAGATCTACCCGGTCCGGGCCGGTCTGGAGCAGATCGCGGCCGAGCTGGCGGCGCCGCGGCTGGCGGCGGACTGCACGGCGCTGGAGCCGCACGTGGCGGCCCTGTGGGAGGCGGACCGGGCCGAGGACGGGACGGCCCAGGTACGGCACACCGTGGGCTTCCACCGCGAGCTGGTGCGGGCCGCCGGCAACAGCGTGCTGCTGCACACGTGGGAGAGCCTGGGCATCGAGGTGTTCACCGCCCTGTCCATCCGGTGGCTGGGAACGGTGCAGAAGTCGTACGCGGAGGAGCACGCGGCTCTCGTGGAAGCCTTCCGCAATCAGGATCCGGACATCGGCGTGCTGGTGAAGCGGCACGTCCTGGGGTGCGCACCCCGGGCCTGACGGTCGGCTTGTCCCGGTTTGACCGGCACCGGGTGCCCATTTTCATGGCACGCGGTGCCGACTTTCGCCGGATCGACACTTCTTCGCCACTTTCGTTTGATCGATCATCGATCAGCGACTTACAGTCGACCCGGACCCCTACCCGGGTCCGCCGACCCTGTCCTGCCCGTCAGGGATTTCTTCACCACCTCTCCTTTGTCCGGAAGGCGGCGCACACCGATGTCCGACCCCGTAGGAAAGCTTCCGAGCGAGCTCGACCAGCTCCCGGACCGCGACACCGAGGAGACCGCCGAATGGGCGGCCTCCCTCGACGCCGTCGCACAGGCCGCCGGTACGCGCCGCGCCGAATACCTGCTCCGCCGCACCCTCCAGCACGCCGAGGCCGCCGGCCTCGCCCTGCCGAAGCTGCTGGAGACGGACTACGTCAACACCATCCCCACCGCCGCGGAGCCCGAGTTCCCCGGTGACATGGAGATGGAAGCCAAGATCACCGCCTGGAACCGCTGGAACGCGGCCGCCATGGTGACCCGCGGCTCCAAGTACGGCGTCGGCGGCCACATCGCCACCTTCGCCTCGGCGGCCTGGCTCTACGAGACCGGCTTCCAGCACTTCTTCCGCGGGAAGGAGGCCGACGGATCGGGCGACCAGCTCTACATCCAGGGCCACGCCTCCCCCGGCATCTACGCCCGCGCCTTCCTCGACGGACGCGTCTCCGAGCAGCAGCTCGACAACTTCCGCCAGGAGTCCGGCGGCAACGGCCTGCCGTCCTACCCGCACCCGCGGCGCCTGCCCTGGCTGTGGGAGTTCCCGACGGTGTCCATGGGCCTCGGCCCGCTCTCCGCGATCTACCAGGCGCGCTTCAACCGCTACCTGCAGAACCGGAGCATCAAGGACACCGCCAACTCGCACGTCTGGGCCTTCCTCGGCGACGGCGAGATGGACGAGCCCGAGTCGACCGCCGCCCTGGCCCTCGCCTCCCGCGAGCGGCTCGACAACCTGACCTTCGTCATCAACTGCAACCTGCAGCGCCTCGACGGTCCGGTCCGCGCCAACTTCCGCGTGGTCCAGGAGCTGGAGGCCCAGTTCCGCGGCGCCGGCTGGAACGTCATCAAGTCGCTGTGGGGCTCCGCCTGGGACGAGCTGTTCCAGCTCGACACCACGGGCGCCCTGGTACGCCGCCTGCGCGAGGTACCCGACGCGCAGTTCCAGACGTACGCGACCCGCGACGTGGCCTACATCCGGCAGCACTTCTTCGGTGCCAACGCCGA
This sequence comes from Streptomyces cirratus, assembly GCF_014650775.1. GTDB lineage: Bacteria > Actinomycetota > Actinomycetes > Streptomycetales > Streptomycetaceae > Streptomyces > Streptomyces cirratus. The sequence goes on from NZ_BMVP01000001.1 coordinate 406,959, forward strand.
GCTCGTGCAGCTGGCGGCCGTACTGTCCGACGCGAAGATCGCCGAGTGCTTCCACAGCTCCCGCGGCGGCCACGAGCCCCGCAAGGTGTACGCCGCGTACAAGGCCGCCCTGGAGCACAAGGGCGCGCCGACCGTCATCCTCGCGCAGACCGTCAAGGGCTACACGCTGGGCGCCGGGTTCGAGTCGAAGAACGCGAACCACCAGATGAAGAAGCTGACGATCGACGAGTTCAAGGACATGCGCGACCTCCTCGGCCTCCCGATCCCCGACAGCGCCTTCGCCGACGGCCAGGTCCCGTACGGCCACCCGGGCGCGGACAGCCCCGAGGTCCGCTACCTGAACGAGCGCCGCGCGGCCCTCGGCGGCCCGGCCCCCGCCCGCAAGGTCCACCACGTGGCCCTGCCCGCGCCGGCCGAGCGTTCCTTCGCCCCGCTGCTCAAGGGCTCCGGCAAGCAGGAGATGGCCACCACCATGGCCTTCGTCCGGCTCGTCAAGGACCTGATGCGGGACAAGGAGACCGGCAAGCGCTGGGTGCCGATCGTCCCCGACGAGGCCCGCACCTTCGGTATGGAGTCCCTCTTCCCGTCGGCCGGCATCTACTCGCCGCTGGGTCAGACGTACGAGCCGGTCGACCGCGACCAGCTCATGTACTACAAGGAAGCCAAGGACGGCCAGATCCTCAACGAGGGGATCACCGAGGCCGGCGCCATGGCCGACTTCATCGCCGCCTGCACGTCGTACGCGACGCACGGCGAGCCGATGATCCCCTTCTACATCTTCTACTCGATGTTCGGCTGGCAGCGCACCGCCGACCAGATGTGGCAGCTCGCCGACCAGCTCGGCAAGGGCTTCATCGTCGGCGCCACCGCGGGCCGTACGACCCTCACCGGAGAGGGGCTCCAGCACGCGGACGGCCACTCGCACCTGATCGCGTCCACGAACCCGGCGTCGCTGAACTACGACCCGGCCTTCGCGTACGAGATCGCGGTGATCGTCAAGGACGGTCTGCGCCGCATGTACGGCGAGAAGCCGGAAGACGTCTTCTACTACCTGACGGTCTACAACGAGCCGAAGGTCCAGCCGGCCATGCCGGAGGGCGTGGAGGAAGGCATCCTGCGCGGCCTCTACCGCTTCAACGAGGCCTCCTCGCTGGAGTCCGCCCCGGCCGCCGACGCCCCGAAGATCCAGCTCATGGCCTCGGGCACGGCGATCCACTGGGTCCTGGAGGCGCAGAAGCTGCTCGCCGCCGACTGGAACGTGGCCGCCGACGTCTGGTCCGCCACCTCCTGGGGCGAGCTGCGGCGCGACGCGCTGGAGTGCGACGAGGCGCTGCTGCGCGGCGAGGTCCGCACCCCGTACGTCACGCGCGCCCTGGAGGGCGTCACCAGCCCGGTGCTGGCCGTCTCCGACTGGATGCGTCAGGTCCCGGACCAGATCAGCCAGTGGGTCGAGCAGGACTGGACCTCGCTGGGTACGGACGGCTTCGGCCTGTCCGACACGCGCGAGGGCGCCCGCCGGCACTTCGGTGTCGACCCGCAGTCGATCGTGGTGGCCGCGCTGGCCCAGCTCGCCCGCCGCGGCGAGGTCCCGGCGTCCGCCATCAAGGAGGCCCGGGAGCGCTACGGCCTGTAGGCCCCGCCTGCCGCGCCGTTGAGGCGGTCCGCCCCGTGAGGGGGCGGACCGCCTCACGCGTTTTCCGCGCCCGGTTCTCGCGATGACCTCCTGCGGCCGCTCGTGCCGCCCTTTTTGCGGCCACGCGGGGGGCGTTCACCGGCCTTTGGCCGTATGAGCGGTGGCGGCGCGGGGGCCGACCCGTGATGCTGGAGCCGTGATGGACGAGACGGAGTTCTGGGAGATCGTCGACCGTACCCGCGAGGCCGCCGAGGGCGACCCCGAGGAGCACGCCGAGCTGCTCGTGGAGCGCCTCGCGCAACTCGACCCGGACTCCGTGCTGGACTTCGCGCGGCATTTCGAGTCCCGGTACAACCGGGCGTACACGTGGGACCTGTGGGGCGCCGCCTGGGTGCTGCTCGACGGTGCCAGCGACGACGCCTTCGACTACTTCCGGTGCTGGCTGATCGGCCAGGGGCGGGAGGTCTTCGAGGGCGGGGTGCACGACCCGGACTCGTTGGCGGAGCTGCTGGACGACTTCGACGAGGAGATCGACGGGGACGGCGAGGAGCTGGGGTACGCGGCCGACGAGGCGTACGAACAGCTGACGGGCGCGGTGGCGCCGGACCTGGGCGTCGCGCTGCAACCGGCCGAGCCGGAGGGCGCGCCGCTGGACTTCGAGAACGAAGCCGTCCTCGCGGAACGCTTCCCCCGGCTGTGGGACCGCTTCCGGGCCTAGGGCAAGATCCAGTAGGGACGGCCTAGTAGTGGGTGCCGCCGTCGATGCGGATCTCGGTGCCGGTGATGAAGGCGCCGTCCTCGGAGCCCAGCATCGCGACGACGCCGGCCACGGTCTGCGGGCCGGCGAAGCCCTGGCCGAGGGCCGGGGCGAGCTTGGTGAACAGGCTCCAGTCGGTGTCCTCGGGCAGGCCGGGGCCGTTGCCCGTGGTCATGCCGCTCTCGATGGAGCCCGGGGCGACGGAGACGAAGCGCAGGCCCTGCTTGCTGTATTCGGCGGCGAGGGCGTGGGTCATCGACTGGATGCCGCCCTTGCTGGCCGCGTAGGCGGACATGTAGGGGTGCGCGAAGGACGCCGAGGTCGAGCTGAAGTTGACGACGACCGGCCGGTCGCCGTCCAGCAGGGCCGGGAGGGACTCGCGGATCATCAGGAAGGTGCCGGTCAGGTTGACCGAGATGACCTTGTTCCAGAGGTCGAGGGTGGTCTGGTGGGTGTGCGCGGAGCGCAGGATGCCCGCGGCGTTGACGAGGACGTCCAGCCCGCCGAGCGCGCCGACGCCGGCGGTGACGCCCGTCTTCACCGACTGCTCGTCGGATATGTCGAGCACGGCGGTGGTCAGGCGGTCCGCGTGCCCGTCGGCGGCGGCCTGCTCGGCGGTGGCCTTGAGGCCGGCTTCGTTGACGTCCACGGTGTGGACGCGGCCGCCCTCGGCGAGGATGCGGTGGACGGTGGCCTGGCCGATGCCGGAGCCACCGCCGGTGATGAGGACGCGACGTCCTTCGTAACGGTTCATGGGCGTAAGCGTACCCGCGCGATGACACGTTTTGCCAGCATGTCAAAACATGCAAGGCAGGAAGGTCCGGGCGGTAGGCTTCATCCGTGAGATCCCCTCGTCCGTACTCCCCCCAGGCCGGCCCCGCAGCGCAGTCGCTGACCGAACGCCGCAAGGCCGCCACCCAGCTCGACATCGCCCGCGCGGCCTGCGAACTCTTCGGCGAGCACGGCCCGGACGGCACCACCGCCGAGGACATCGCCCACCGGGCCGGTGTGGCCCTGCGCACCTTCTACCGCTACTTCCGCAACAAGCAGGAGGCCGTGGCCCCACTGCTGGCGGGCGGCGGCGACGCCTGGCGCGCGCTCCTCGCCGAGGAGGACCCCGCCACCCCCCTCGCGCAGGCGCTGGACCGCGCCGTGACCCGCTCCCTGAGCGACCTCCAGTCCATCGAGGAGGGCCTGGAGGTCACTCGCGGCCTGCTCCGCGCGGCGGCGACCGACGAGGCCCTGCGCGGCGTCTGGTACCGGGTCAACCAGGACTCCGAGGAACGCCTGGTCCCGGTCATCGCCCGCCTGGCCGGCCCGGACGCCGACCCCCTGGAGATCCGCCTGCTGGCCGCGGCCGCGACCGACTCCATCCGGATCGCCCTGGAGCTCTGGTCCGCGACCGACGCCCCCACCTCCGGCCCCGGCTCCCCCGCCGAAATCGCCCTCCGCTGCCTCCACGCCCTCACCGGCGCGATGCCCCTCCTGCGCCCCTCGGACTGAGCGCACTTCACCGGAGGCGCCGGGACGACACAGAGGCCGCCCGCGCGGTTCGCGCGGGCGGCCTCTGTCGTTTGCTGTCGCCTCCGGTCCGGCCGTTGTGCCCACCCTCGGCCTGAGCCAAGGGCGGACGGGCCTCGGGGCCTGTTCTTAGATGTCGAAGTAGAGCTCGAACTCGTGCGGGTGCGGGCGCTGCGCGATCGGGGCGATCTCGTGCGTGCGCTTGTAGTCGATCCAGGTCTCGATCAGGTCGGGGGTGAAGACACCGCCGGCCAGGAGGTACTCGTGGTCCTCCTCCAGGGCCTTGAGGACGTCCTCGAGGCTGGTCGGGACCTGCGGGACGCTCGCGTGCTCGTCCGGGGAGAGCTCGTAGAGGTCCTTGTCGATCGGCTCCATCGGCTCGATCTTGTTCTTGACGCCGTCGAGACCGGCCAGCAGGAGGGCCGCGAACGCCAGGTACGGGTTCGAGGACGGGTCCGGGGCGCGGAACTCGACGCGCTTGGCCTTCGGGTTCGAGCCGGTGATCGGGATGCGCATGGCCGCGGAGCGGTTGCGCTGCGAGTACACCATGTTGACCGGGGCCTCGAAGCCGGGCACCAGGCGGTGGTAGGAGTTCACCGTCGGGTTGGTGAACGCCAGCAGCGACGGGGCGTGCTTGAGGATGCCGCCGATGTAGTAGCGGGCGGTGTCCGAAAGGCCCGCGTAGCCGGCCTCGTCGTAGAACAGCGGCTCGCCGCCGTTCCACAGGGACTGGTGGACGTGCATGCCCGAACCGTTGTCACCGAAGATCGGCTTCGGCATGAAGGTCGCGGTCTTGCCGTTGCGCCAGGCGACGTTCTTCACGATGTACTTGAAGAGCATCAGGTCGTCGGCCGCGGCCAGCAGCGTGTTGAACTTGTAGTTGATCTCGGCCTGGCCACCGGTGCCGACCTCGTGGTGCTGGCGCTCGACCTGGAGGCCCTGGGCGTCGAGCTCCAGGGAGATCTCCGCGCGCAGGTCCGCGAAGTGGTCGACCGGGGCGACGGGGAAGTAGCCGCCCTTGTAGCGGACCTTGTAGCCGCGGTTGTTCTCCTCGGAACCGGTGTTCCAGGCGCCGGCCTCGGAGTCGATGTGGTAGAACGACTCGTTCGCGGTGGTCGCGAAGCGGACGCTGTCGAAGACGTAGAACTCCGCCTCCGGCCCGAAGTACGCGGTGTCGGCGATGCCGGTGGAGGCGAGGTACGCCTCGGCCTTCTTCGCGATGTTGCGCGGGTCGCGGCTGTAGGCCTCGCCCGTGATCGGGTCGTGGATGAAGAAGTTGATGTTCAGCGTCTTGTCACGGCGGAACGGGTCCAGACGCGCGGTGCTGATGTCGGCACGCAGAGCCATGTCGGACTCGTGGATGGCCTGGAACCCGCGGATCGAGGAACCGTCGAAGGCGAGCTCCTCCGCCGGGTCGAACGCCCGCGCCGGGATGGTGAAGTGCTGCATCACACCAGGCAGGTCACAGAAGCGGACGTCGACGAACTTGACGTCGTTCTCCTCGATGTACTGCTTCACTTCGTCGGCGTTCTGGAACATCCAACTCCTCCTACTCCCGGCCCCGGGGCAGGGACGGGCTTTATAGCTCGTGGCGCGTCAGTGCGGTGCCGCACGCTGACCCGACCATAAGCACACGGGATTTCTCAAGCATGACCCATTTGTTTCGCACAAGTTAACCAGGGCCCCGTCCAGGTCGCATGGAGCGCCACCGGTACCGTGGTCGAGTGGACAACAGGCAAGCAATCGGATCCTGGCTCTCCGGCCCCCGCGCGGCCGCCGAGGAGATGGGCGTCGACTTCGGCTACCGCGGCCAGCGCCTCGGCCTGCCCCAGTCGGGGCCCGGGTCGGTGGCGCGCTTCGGACGCCGGCTCGGCGCCGTCGCCATCGACTGGGTCGGCTGCCAGCTGATCGCCTACGGGCTGATCACGCACGGCGACATGGCCGCCACCCGCAACTGGACCCTGGCCCTCTTCGTGACCCTGTCGTTCCTGACGGTCGCCACCGTGGGATTCACCCCCGGCAAGCGGATCCTCGGCCTCCGGGTGGCCGCGGAGGACGGCGGCCGCCTCGGCGTCCTCCGCGTCCTGCTCCGCACGGTCCTGCTGGCCCTCGTCATCCCGGCCCTGGTCTGGGACCGCGACGGCCGCGGCCTCCACGACCGCCTCTCCCGCGCCGTCCAGGTGCGCATGTAAGGCAGACGGGCGGATCGCATACGAAGCGGCCGGCACCGGAACGAAAACGGGGCGCCCCCCGAACCGGACGGTTCGGGGGGCGCCCCGCTTCACTTCGCGTGCGGGAAGGGCCGCGCTCAGCGCATCTTGCCGCCGCGCGGCATGCGCATGCCCTTCGGCATCGGTCCCTTCGGCACCGGCATGTTGCTCATCAGGTCGCCCATGGCCCGGAGGCGGTCGTTGACCTGGGTGATCTGCGGGCCGGCCAGGACGCGCGGGAGCTTGAGCAGCGTCGTACGGATCTTCTTGAGCGGCACCTCGCCCTCGCCGGTGCCGACGATGAAGTCGTGGACCGGGACGTCGGGCAGGATCCGGGCCATCTTCCGGCGCTCAGCCGCGAGCAGGCTCTTGACCCGGTTCGGGTTGCCCTCCGCGATCAGCACCACTCCGGCCTTGCCTACGGCCCGGTGGACGATGTCCTGGCTGCGGTTCATCGCGACGGCCGGGGTGGTCGTCCAGCCCCGCCCCACGTTGTCCAGTACGGCCGCGGCCGCGCCCGGCTGTCCCTCCATCTGCCCGAAGGCAGCCCGCTCGGCCCGTCGCCCGAAGACGATCGCCATCGCGAGGAACGCCACCAGGAAGCCCAGGATGCCCAGGTAGACCGGGTGGTCGATCAGGAAGCCGATCGCAAGAAAGACACCGAAGGTGACGATTCCCACGCCCGCGACGATCAGAGCGACCTTCGGGTCGGCCTTGCGCGTCATCTTGTACGTGAGGGCGATCTGCTTCAGTCGCCCGGGGTTCGCAGCAGTCTCTGCGTTTGACTTCCTCGCCATAAGGCGAAGTTTACGTGGCCTGCGGGGTCCGGGTCGCCGCGGCCTCCAGTACGTGTTCGGTCTCGACGCGGTCCTTGGCCCTGCGGCGGTCTTCGAGGACCGCGGTCCACGCGTTGCGGCGGGCGCCGCTCATCAGCAGCGACTCGATGCCGCGGAAGGCGTCGGAGAAGGTCGGGATGGCGATGGCGCGTACGGGCGCGGCCTGCATGATGTCGATCCCTTTCACGGTGCTCACAGTGCTCACGGGACGGTGCTCACGGGTGGAGACGGCGTGCGTAGGTGTGTGCGGTGCGTGGACCAAGCGTCACTGAACGGTGTTACCAGGGCATGACCGGCCGGTCAAATGTGACCGACACGTTGTACAAGCCGACGCGGCCCGCCAGGCTCTGATGAAGAGCCTAGGGGCCGCGTCGTAGCGGTGTTACCCGTTGGTAGCCATTTGTGCGGGACTTCACACGGTCGGCCGTCAGGCGTTCGCGCGCTTGTCGCAGCCGGATCGAGCCCCGCCTCGGCTGCGCTTCCGCGTACCCCAGGTCGAGCTCCGCCTCGCTACCGCTCCGGCCGCGTGCCCCGCCCTCGTACCTCGGGCGGACCCGCAACCTACGCTCCAGCTCGGCTGCGCTTCCGCGTACCCCCGGTCGAGCTCCGCCTCGCTACCGCTCCGGCCGCGTGCCCGCCCTCGTACCTCGGGCGGACCCGCAACCTACGCTCCAGCTCGGCTGCGCTTCTCCATGGCCTGCTGGTAGAGGCGGCCTGCCCTGTAGGACGACCTGACCAGCGGGCCGGACATCACGCCGGAGAAGCCGATCTCCTCGGCCTCCTTCGCCAGCTCCACGAACTCCGCCGGCTTCACCCAGCGCTCGACGGGGTGGTGGCGCGGCGAGGGCCGCAGGTACTGGGTGATGGTGATGAGCTCGCAGCCCGCCTCGTGGAGGTCCTTGAGCGCCTGCGTGACCTCCTCGCGCTCCTCGCCCATGCCGAGGATGAGGTTCGACTTGGTGACCAGGCCGTAGGCGCGCGCCCGGGTGATCACGTCCAGCGAGCGCTCGTAGCGGAAGCCCGGACGGATCCGCTTGAAGATGCGCGGCACCGTCTCGACGTTGTGCGCGAAGACCTCGGGACGGGAGGCGAAGACCTCCTCCAGCAGCTCCGGCACCGCGTTGAAGTCGGGGGCCAGCAGCTCGACCTTGGTGTGGCCGCCCTCGCGGCCGGCCGTCTGCTGGTGGATCTGGCGCACGGTCTCGGCGTACAGCCACGCGCCGCCGTCGGCCAGGTCGTCGCGGGCGACGCCCGTGATGGTGGCGTAGTTCAGGTCCATCGTGACGACGGACTCGCCGACGCGGCGCGGCTCGTCGCGGTCGAGGGCCTCGGGCTTGCCGGTGTCGATCTGGCAGAAGTCACAGCGCCGGGTGCACTGGTCGCCACCGATGAGGAAGGTGGCCTCGCGGTCCTCCCAGCATTCGTAGATGTTGGGACAGCCGGCTTCCTGGCAGACCGTGTGCAGTCCTTCGCCCTTCACCAGGGCCTGCATCTTGGTGTACTCGGGACCCATCTTCGCCCGGGTCTTGATCCACTCGGGCTTGCGCTCGATGGGGGTCTGGCTGTTACGGACCTCCAGGCGCAGCATCTTGCGTCCGTCGGGTGCGACTGCGGACACGACCGGCTCCCTGTGACTTCGATTCTTCGGCGTCCACCAGGGTACGCCCGTAATTTCATACGCTCTTACGTCGGGCAACCCGGGGGCCGCCGGACCCATTCCCGGGCGTCAGCCGGCGGCCGGCTCTGTCTCCCGGGGCCTCAGCTCCGCCTGCTCCAGTACCTCCTTGAGGTGGCGCTCCACGACGGGCAGCACCTCGGCGATGGTGATCTCGCGGCCCAGTTCGTACGAGAGGGAGGTCACACCGGCATCCCGGATGCCGCAGGGCACGATCCGGTCGAACCAGGTGTTGTCGGGGTTCACGTTGAGGGCGAAGCCGTGCATGGTGACGCCCTTGGCGACCCGGATGCCGATGGCCGCGAGCTTGCGGTCCTCGCGGCGCTGGCCGGCGTTGGAGGGGGCGTACTCGGGGCCGTTCAGCCGGGGGTCGAACTCCTCGTCGTGGAGGCGGGGGTCGAAGTCCAGGGAGAGGCCGCCGATCCGGGGGCGCTCCTCCACCGGGTCGCCGAGCACCCACACCCCGCTGCGGCCCTCCACCCTGGTGGTCTCCAGGCCGAAGTCGGCGGCGGTGCGGATCAGGGCGTCCTCCAGGCGGCGGACGTGGGCGACGACGTCGACCGGCCGGGGCAGCTTCATGATCGGGTAGCCGACCAGCTGGCCGGGGCCGTGCCAGGTGATCTTCCCGCCCCGGTCCACGTCGACCACGGGCGTGCCGTCCAGGGGCCGCTCGCCGGCGTCGGTGCGCCGGCCGGCCGTATAGACGGGCTGGTGCTCCAGCAGCAGGCAGGTGTCCACGATCTCGTCCGCGAAGCGGGCGGAGTGGACGCGGCGCTGCTCTTCCCAGGCCTCGGTGTACTCGACGTAATCCGGCCCGAAGCCCAGATGGACAAACCGAAGGTCAGTCACCGCAGCGCCTCCTCGTTGAACCTGCTGTGTGCACGTATCGCACCAGCAAGGGTACGGCGGTCCCCGCGCGGCCCCTCAGGGCCCCGGCTTCGGCCGCCGCCTCCCCCTGGGCGGCCGGTCCGGGTCCTCGTCGGCGCGCGGCAGCCGCCGGTGCCCCTCGGAGTGGTCGTTGACCCACCCGCACACCCCGCACGCGTACCGCCCGTCGAGCCCCGCGATGTACGTACCGCACCGGCGGCACTCGGCCTCGGTCAGCTCGGGCGCGGGCAGCGGGGCGGCGGATTCTGCGCAGTCGCCGCGGAACGGCGCCCCGGCGGTGCGGCGTGTCATGCCCGGCAGCCTATGCGGGCGGACCAGACCCATCCGTAAAGGGCCCACCCGTTTGTACACACGGACGAGTGGGCGGGGCCCCGACCTGCGCGCAAGGCCGCTACCGGGTGCTAGGGCCGGCACGCGTACCCTTCGCCTCGGCCATGACGTGCCGGTCAGCGTTCGGACGCCGTCAGTCGTCCTCGGCGGCCGACTCGGCGAAGTACGAGCCCTCCCCGTACCCGGCGTGAACGTCCGGGTCGTCCAACCAGGCCTCGGTCCATGCGGACGCGTCCGCCGGGTCGTCCCACATGTCGCCGTCGGCGAAGCTCCGCGGACGGCACTCCGAGCAGTCGCTGTCGGCGCACGGGGTCTCGTCATGGACCACCGCGTGGTGCTCGCGAGCCCCGGCGACCTTGGCGTCCCACGGCGTGCGCGGCGCGAAGTCCGGCACCTCGCCGTCGTACAGCGCCTTGAGGGACTCCCTGAGCCGCGCTTGCCGTTCGGACTTGAGCCTGCTGCGGACCGAGTCCCACTGGGTGGTGTCGCACCACCGCACAGGATCCCGTGGGAGAACCCGTGCCTTGATCAAGCTGCCGGCCTGCGGCTGCCGGCGGACAAGGTCGCGCAGAGCGCTGCTCCAGGTCGGCTCGCGGTCGCTGCCTTGCAGTCCACGGATCCCAGGCATGCCGCGCAACGTCTTCTCGTCATGGCAATTCACGCACAACAGCTGCCTGTTGAGCATCCCGCCGCCATCTCCGCTGATGTGATCGACTTCCGCTCCCGGCTCCCCGCAGCGTCGGCAGCGTCCCCCGTCCCGCTCGATCACGGCAGCCCGCTCGCTGCGGTTCGTCGACCGGTTGTACCCGCCGCGCAGGGCGAACCGCAGCTTCGAGCAGACCGCTTTCGCCTCGTTCTCGTCTCGGCCGATCCCGTACCTCAGGGCGACCGGCAGGAATTTGCCCTTGTCGATGCCGGTGCGGAGGTAGCGGACGAGCTTTGCCTGCTCCTGGCAGCCCTTGCCGCAGAACAGCATCCGGTTGGCCATGTCCAGCGTCGCGGCGCAGTTCGCGCAGTGGTCCTCGCGGAACATGCCGGGTTCCGGCGGCTTGTCCCGGTCCAGGGACGCGGCGAATCCACGCCGGCACCCGGTCGGTGGCGTCACGGCGCTCGGGGGTGACGGGCGGAGAGGAGTCATATTGGCTGCTTGGATACTTCCTGGTCACGTGGGTTTGTCCACCCTCAGGGGCGTTCTGCACACGATCGGATGAATGTGGGACAGAGCGGGCGGTACGGGCGGAGTTCGTCGCTACATTCACGCCGTTCACAGGGCCGGTGACTCCGGTCCGTCACGTCAGGAACCGTGGAGCCGATGACGGAACGACCTGCCCAGCGTGTCCCCAACCGGCAGCTCGCGGCGCTGATCGCCGAAGCCGGGTTCTCCAACGCCGGGCTCGCCCGCCGCGTCGACCAGCTCGGCCTGGAGCACGGTCTCGATCTGCGGTACGACAAGACCTCCGTGACCCGCTGGCTGCGCGGGCAGCAGCCGCGCGGGACCACCCCCGCGCTGATCGCGGAGGTCTTCACCCGGCGCCTGGGGCGGCGGCTGTCGGCGCAGGACCTGGGGCTGGACGCGTGCGCGCCCGTCTACGCGGGGCTGGAGTTCGCGGCCACCCCCGAGGAGGCCGTCGACATCGCGAGCGGGCTGTGGCGCAAGGACTCCGGTTCCCACGCCGAGCTGCGCAAGATCGCCTTCACCCCCGCCGGGCTGGTCGTCCCCAGCCGGGACTGGCTGATCGGCCGCGCCGACGAGCGGGTCGGGCGGGGCGTGGAGGCCGCCGCCCGCGTCCCGCTGCAGGGCCGCACCACGGTGCCGCGGCAGCGGCAGGTCGACCGCGGGCCCGGGCAGCGCGTGACGGGCGGTGACATCGCGGCCCTGCGCTCGGTGAGCGAACTGTTCCGGACGCTGGACCACGCCTACGGCGGCGGGCACGCCCGCCAGGCCCTGGTGCGGTACCTGGAGCACGAGGCGGAGCCCATGCTCCGCGGGACCTACGGGGAGACCACCGGGCGGCGGCTGTTCGCCGCCGCCGCCGATCTGACCCGGCTCGCGGGCTGGACCTCGTACGACATCGCCGCCCACGGGCTGGCCCAGCGGTACTTCGTGCAGGCACTGCGCCTCGCGCAGGCCGCCGGGGACCGGCCGTACGGCTCGTACGTGCTGGTCACGATGAGCCGGCAGGCCGTCTACCTCGGCCACGGGCGGGAGGCGGTGCAGTTGGCCAGGGTCGCCCAGCAGGGCGTGGGTTCGGGGCCGCCGCCGGTGGTGCAGGCGCTGCTGCACTCGGCGGAGGCGCGCGGGCACGCGGTGCTCGGCGAGGTACGCGCCGCGACGGCCTCGCTGGTGCGGGCCGAACGGGCGCTGGGGGCGGCCCGCCCGGGGGACGACGTACCGCCCTGGGCGCGGGACTTCGACGAGGCGCAGCTCGCCGACGAGTTCGGGCACTGCCACCGGGACCTCCAGCAGTACCGGGCCTCGGCGCAGCACGCCGAGCGCTCCCTCCAGCTGCGGGCTCCCGCCTACGCGCGCTCGCGGCTGTTCTGCCGGGTGGTGCTGGCGACGGCCCGGCTGGGGCTCGGTGAGCTGGACCAGGCGTGCGCGCTCGGCGCGGAGGCGGCGCAGCAGGCGATGGAGATGCGCTCGGTGCGCGCGGTGGAGTACGTACGCGACTTCGAGCGGCGGCTGGAGCCGTACCGGGACGCCCAGGCGGTACGGACCTACCGGGACCGGGTCGCGGCGCTGGCGTGAGCCGCGACCCGGCGGGGCGCCGCGGGGTTCAGGCCGCCGCCCGCAGCGGGTGCTCGGTCGCGGCGGGTACCGGGATGCCGAAGTCGCGCAGGACGGCGGCGGCGGCGCGGCGGGCGGAGTGCAGGGCGCCCTGGACGGTGTTGGAGTCCCGGTGGTCCCCGCACACGTACAGCCCGGCGAGTACCCGTACCGGGCGCCGCATGTCGTACGGCGGCGGCATGGCGGGTACCGCCTCCGGGGTGTGGTGGACGGCGAGCAGTTCCCAGTCCCGGGTCGAGGTCTCGTAGAGCCGGGCCAGGCGGGAGGCGACCGTCCGCGGGGGCGGCGGCGGTCCGTGCACGGTGGTGGTGACCAGGCTCCGCCCGGCCGGGGCGCGCGTCGGGTCGACCGCGCTCATCACGGTGGTGTGGGCGACGGGCCACTTCGGGTCGGCGTCCAGGAGCAGCGAGCCGTCCCAGGGCAGGGCGGCGGGCGTCGCGTGGTGCAGGACGGTGACCTCGTGGAAGTCGGGCACCCGCAGCCCGGGCAGCAGCCCGGCGGCGGCCCGGGCGCCGGTGGCGAGGACGGCGGAGCGGCAGCCGAAGTCCCCGTGCTGCTCGGTGGTGACCAGGTTGGTCGCCACCGACCGGACGCGGACCCCGGTGCGTACGGTGCCGGGCGGCAGGGCCGCGGCGAGCAGGGCGGGCAGGGTCGCCGCGCCGCCCTCGGGCACGGCCAGCCGGCCCCGGGCGAAGCCTCGCAGGGCGAGGTCGGCGACGCGGCTGGAGGTGGTGAGGTCCGGGTCGCGCAGCAGGGCGGCCAGGAGCGGGCGCAGCACGCCGTTCAGGGTGCGCGGGGGCAGGCCGCGCGAGGTGAGGGCGGCGAGGGCGGTGCGTTCGGGCCGGGCGAGCAGGCGTTCCTCGGGCTGGGCGGCGAGCCGGGCGAGGGCCGCGCTGAGCCGGGCCTGGTCGAGGGAGCCGCTGGCCAGGGCGCGGGCGGGGGTGAGGGCCCCGGCGCGCTGCTGCCTGCCGTCGGCGCCGTGGACGAGGACGCCGGGCGCGAAGGTGCGCAGGGTGAGGGCCTCCAGGCCCGGGGTGCGGGCGGGTTCGGTGTACGAGGTGTTCAGGAGCTGGCCGACCCGGTCGAGCCGGAATCCGTCGGCCGACTCGGTGGCCATGCGGCCGCCGGGGTCGTCGGCGGACTCCAGCACGGTGACGGTGACCCCCTGGGCGATCAGGTGCTGTGCGGCCGCGAGTCCTGAGACTCCGGCTCCTACGATGACGACGTCCGCATGGTGTGCGCTGCTGAGCACGTGCCCCTCCCCGAGGTCGGCGCGGCTGTGTGGGGTCCTCCTTCCCCACTCCGGCTACAGCAGAACCCAAGTCGTGTGGGGTATTGCGCACAACTCCGGTCGCATGACGGTCGCATGTGGGTCACGAACGGTCGCACATGGACGGTCGGCGCTCCCCCGGACCGCCGGGAACGGGCTCCGGGCCTACCCGGCCAGGGCCGCGCGGATCGCATCGTCGATGTCCGGGTGGCGGAAGACGAAACCGGACTCCAGCAGGCGGGTGGGCCGCACCCGCTGGCTGCCGAGCACGTCCTGGGCGAACTCCCCGAGCAACACGCGCATCGCCGGGGCCGGGATGGCGAACACGGCCGGGCGGCGCAGGACGCGGCCCATGGCGGCGGTGACCTCACGGTTCGTCAGCGGCTCGGGGGCGGTGAGGTTGACGGGGCCGGTGAGGTCCGGGGTGTCGATGAGGTGGCGCAGGGCGGCGACCTCGTCGTGCATGGAGATGTGCGACCAGTACTGGCGGCCGTCGCCGAGCCGGCCGCCGAGTCCGGCGCGGAAGACCGGGAAGAGCTTGCCCCAGGCCCCGCCCTCGGCGGAGACGACCAGGCCGGTACGGGCGAACACGGTACGGATCCCGGCGGCCCGGGCGGGCGCGGCGGCGGCCTCCCACTCCACGCACACCGAGGGCAGGAACCCCTCCCCCGCCGGGGCGTCCTCGTCGACGGTGCGGTCGGCGGTGTCGCCGTAGTAGCCGACGGCGCTCCCGCTGACGAGTACGGCCGGGGGCTCCTCCATCGCCGCGACGGCCCGGGCGATGGTGGCGGTGCCGAGCACGCGGCTGTCGCGGATCTCCCGCTTGTACGCGGCCGTCCAGCGGCGGTCCCCGACCCCGGCGCCGGCCAGGTGCACGACGGCCGCGCAGCCGGCCAGCCCGACCGGGTCCACGTATCCCCCGGCGGGATCCCACACCGCCTCCCCGTCCCGTGCGGCGGCCCGCCGCACGAGCCGCACGACCTGGTGGCCGTCGGCCAGCAGGTCCCGCACGAGGGCACGACCGATGAGCCCGCTTGATCCGGTGACGGCGATTCGCATGGGCCCAGTGTGCGGGACCCGCCGGCCGGCGGGCCGGGGGGTCAGGCCGTGTCGCCCAGGAGGGTTCCCACCGCGTAGGTGACGGCCATGGCCAGGGCGCCGCCGAGCACGTTGCGGAGCACGGCGCGGCCCGGCGGGGCGCCGCCCAGGCGGGCGCCGGCGGCTCCGCACAGCATCAGTGCCGTCAGTACGGCCGCCACCGTGACCGGCACCCTCGCCGAAGGCCCCGGCAGGACGATGGCGAGCAACGGCAGCACCGCCCCCACCGTGAAGGCGATCAGACTGGCCCATGCCGCGTGCCAAGGGTTCACCAGCTCGTCCGGGTCGATCCCCAGCTCCACCCGTGCGTGCGCCCGCAACGCGTCCCGCTCCGTCAGCTGCACCGCCGCCTCCCGGGCCAGCTCCCGGCTCAGCCCCCGCTCCACCAGCAGCTCGGTCAGTTCCTCCAGCTCCGCGTCCGGCTCCTGCGCCAGTTCCCGGCGCTCCACCTCCAGCGCGGCCTGCTCGGAGTCCCGCTGGGAGCTGACCGACACGTACTCCCCCGCCGCCATCGACAGCGAGCCGGCCAGCAGTCCGGCCACGCCTGCCGCCAGGATCGTCTCCCACGCGGTCGTCGCCCCGGCCACCCCCACCACCAGGCCCGCCGTGGAGATGATCCCGTCGTTGGCGCCCAGTACCCCCGCGCGCAGCCAGTTCAGCCGGGTGCTGATCGCCCCGCTGCGGGTGTCCGCCGTTTCCGTCACGGGGCCACTGTGGGGCGTCGACGCGTTCGGGGCCACCCGGCGTGCGGGGGCCGGTCGCCGGAGCCAGGGTGGAGGGGTGATGCACGGACGCGAGGAGCCCGGCTGGCTACGGGGTGCGCCGCCACCGCGCTGGGCCCGGGCCGCGCCCCTGGTGGCCCTGGTGGTGCTGACCTGCGTCCAGTGGCTGACCCCCGGCGTCGCGGAGCTCGGCTATTTCCTGGCCGCGCTTCCGGCCGTGGCGGCCTTCTCCTACGGGGCTCCCGGAACGGCCGCCTTCGCGGTCGTGGTCCTGGTGCTGCTCGGCTACCACCGGCTGGGCGTGGGGCACGCCCGCGGGGCCGACCTGGCCACCGTCGCCACCGTCGGCCTGCTCAGCGTGGTGATCGCCTGGGTCCGGCGCCGGCGGGACGCCCAGCTGGTCAGTGTCCGTACCGTCGCCGAGGCGGCGCAGCTGGCGCTGCTGCCCCCAGTACCGGAACGTGTGGGCCGGGTGCGCTGCGACGGCCTCTACCGGGCGGCCCAGCGCGGCACGCTGGTCGGCGGCGACCTGTTCGACGTACGGGCCGGGCCGTTCGGGGTGCGGGCGGTGGTGGGCGACGTACAGGGGCACGGGCTGGCCGCGGTCGGGACCGTGGCCGCCCTGCTGGGCGCCTTCCGGGAGGCGGTGCTCGACGATCCCGGGCTGGAGGCGGTCGCGGCCCGGCTGGACCGGCGGCTGGTGCAGGACGCGACGAGCGGTGGCGAGAAGCACACGGAACTGTTCACGACGGCGGTACTGCTGGAGTTCCCGCCGGAACGGGACGTGGTGCGGATCGTCTCCTGCGGGCACCCTCCGGTGCTGCTGCTCCGTGACTTCGTCGCCTGCGAGCTGGCCGCCGAGCCCGGCCCTCCGCTGGGTCTGGGGCTCATGGACCCGGCGCCCCCACGGCTCACGGAGGTACCGCTGCTGCCGGGCGACCGGCTGATCGTGCACACCGACGGGGTGACGGAGGCGCGGGACGCCGCCGGGCACTTCTATCCGCTGGCCCAGCGGGTCCCGGTGCTGGTGAAGGACCCGCAGGGGCTGCCGCGCGCGGTGTGGCAGGACCTGCTGGCCTTCACGGAGGGCGGCCCGCGCGACGACGTGGCGGTGCTGGTGCTGTCGGCGGCGGGGGCCGGTGCGGCGCCGAAGTAGCCGGCGC
This sequence comes from Streptomyces cirratus, assembly GCF_014650775.1. Taxonomy (GTDB): domain Bacteria; phylum Actinomycetota; class Actinomycetes; order Streptomycetales; family Streptomycetaceae; genus Streptomyces; species Streptomyces cirratus. The sequence continues at coordinate 423,850 of NZ_BMVP01000001.1, forward strand.
CGCACCGGTCGTCCCCGCCGCCGGAGGATCAGCCGCCGTCGCGGATGAAGGAGCGCACCATCCGGCAGGTGGTGTTGGACGGGCGGTGGATGCCCACCCGGACCGCCATGGTCCGTATCTTGCGGTTGGTGGCGCGCTTGGCGTCGTAGGTCCCCGTGTCGAGCAGGGATATCGCCAGCCGCATCGCCTTGAGACGGCGGTTGTGGCTCTCGTACCACTCGCGCGGCAGCCCGGCCGGCAGTGGCTTCCTCTTGGGCATCGAAATGATCGCGGCAGCGGCCATCTACAGCCTCCCAAACGGTAGTTGGCTTCCTGTCGTGCTCCCTCGATTTTACGGGGGCCCACTGACAATCGGCCCTGGCCAGACGGCGCCTGGCTACGCTGGGAGGCATGGAGATCTGGATCAATCCCGCCTGTTCCAAGTGCCGCAGCGCACTGACCCTGCTGGACGCGGAGGGCGCCGAGTACACGGTGCGCCGCTACCTGGAAGACGTACCGTCCGAGGCCGAGATCCGCGAGGTTCTGGACCGGCTCGGCCTGGAGCCCTGGGACATCACCCGTACCTCGGATCCGCTGGCGAAGGAGACCGGCGTACGGGAACTGCCGCGCGAGGGGACCGAGGAGGCGCGCTCGCGGTGGATCGCCCGTCTGTCGGCGCACCCGAAGCTGATCCAGCGCCCCATCATCACCGCCGAGGACGGCACCGCCGTGGTGGCCCGCTCGGAGGAAGCGGTCCGGGACGCCCTCTCCCGCCGCTAGTGCTGTGGCCGGGAGGGTTTGCCGGGCGTCGCGACCCGGTGCCCCCCGGGTCACAGCACCAGGCCCGCCCGCGCTTACCCGGGGCCCATGCACGACCCCCTACCCTGGATCGCGACAAAGGAGTACAGACCACCCCAATACGATATGAAGGGCCACTGTGACCGCATCACCGCAGGAACGCGCCTTTTCACCTCCCCCGCCCCGCCAGCACGCCGGCTGGCGGTTCAGCGGGGTGTACGGGACCGTGCTCGCCAGTGGGCTGCTGGCCGCGCTGGAGCGGACCGGCGAGCACTACTCGCCGTTCTACGACGCCACCTGGGTCCTGATCACCGCGGTCACGGCGGGGCTCGCGCACGGCTACGCCCACCACATGACCACCCATCAGCCCGACTTCCCCGGCCACCGGTGGCGGGGGCTCGGGCGTGCCATGTGGCAGGAGTGGCCCATGGTGGCGGCCACGCTGCCCAGCGTCGCGCTGCTGCTGCTCGCGGGGCTCACGGGGTGGCCCGAGAACCGGGTCACCGGCGTCGGGCTCGCCCTGAACACCGCGCTGCTGTTCGGCTGGGGCACCCTCTCGGCCGTGCGGGTCGGCTACCGGCGGAGCACCGCGCCGCTCATCGGCCTGGCGGACGCCGGGATCGGCGTGCTGGTCATCGTGGCCAACGCCCTCATCAAGTAGCCGGGCGCGCGAACCACCGCCCACGACGAGCGGGAGACCGGCTACGGGCGGCAGCCCGTCAGGCCCCCGCCGCCAGGCGCTCCGCCTCCGCCAGGATCTCCGTCAGCCGGGCCCCGAACGCCGCGTCCCGCGCATCCGCCACCTTCGTCCGGGCCGCGGTGAGCAGCGCGTCCAGCGCCCGGCCGTACGCGCCCGGCACGTCGCTCCAGTCGGGCAGGCCGAAGACGCCTTCGGTGCCGCGCAGCTCGAGGCCGACTCCCGCCGCGGCAGGCGGCGCGCCCAGGCTGAGCACGGCCGTGCTGACCGCGCCCGAGGCGTGGCGCAGGGCCAGCTGGACCACGTCGCAGGCGCCCCGCGTGGCGGAGACGGCGGTGACGTCCCCGAGCACCGGGATCAGTACGGACAGGGCGTGCGGCCCGACGTCCCACAGGCCGCCCTTGGCCTTGCGCCAGGGCGAGTCGGCGTACGGGCTGGACTCCCCGCCGGGCGGGAAGACCGCGCCGAGCCAGTGGGCGGAGGCGGTGAACCACCCGCTCCGCCCGGCCTGCTCGTCGATCCAGGTCGCGGTCGGCTCCGCGAAGCGCAGGGTGAGGAAGACGACGGAGGCCACCGCGTTGCGTGCGGCGGCGTCCGCGACGGCGCGGGCCTGCGCCACGGTCGTCGCGACGGGCTTGTCGAGCAGCAGGTGGCATCCGGCTTCGGCGGCGCGCACGGCCAGCGGTGCCTGGACGTCCGGCGGCAGGGCGAAGGCCACGGCGTCACAGTCCGCGAACAGCGCGTCGGGGTCTTCGTACACCTTCACGCCGTGCGCACGCGCCAGCTCGGCCGCCGCTTCGGGGCGCCGGCCCCACACTCCGGCGAAGTCGGACCCGGCGTGCGCGGCGAGGGCCGGGGCGTGGGTGCGGCGCGCCCAGGGACCGGTACCGAGCAGGCCGACCCTGGGGCGGGGGCCGTCGCCGGCCGGTGGGGCGGGATCAACGGACGGGTTCAAATCGTACGAAACGCTCACCTGCCCAGTCTGCCCCACCCGAACGGGTGTCCCGCCTTCGACCCGCACAGCCACGCCCACCTGCGGTGTAAACCTCGGTAACACGGGGTTCACACACGGGCAACGGAAGAGAAATCGCCAAGGGGCACGCTGCGATGAGCAGGCGGTACAGACAGGGTCTGCGCCGGAGCGACGTACCGAAGGATAGGGCCCGTGAGCTACAAGGCTGAGTACATCTGGATCGACGGCACCGAGCCGACGGCGAAGCTGCGCTCCAAGACGAGGATCCTCGCCGACGGGGAGGCCCTGCCGGTCTGGGGCTTCGACGGTTCCAGCACCAACCAGGCCGAAGGCCACGCCTCCGACCGCGTGCTGCAGCCCGTCTTCTCCTGCCCGGACCCCATCCGCGGCGGAAGCAGCGTCCTGGTCCTGTGCGAGGTGCTGAACATCGACATGACCCCGCACGAGTCGAACACCCGCGCCCTGCTGCGCCCGGTCGCGGAGAGGTTCGCCGGGCAGGAACCGATCTTCGGCATCGAGCAGGAGTACACCTTCTTCGACGGAACGCGCCCGCTCGGCTTCCCGGTGAACGGCTTCCCGGCCGCGCAGGGCGGCTACTACTGCGGCGTCGGCTCGGACGAGATCTTCGGGCGCGAGATCGTCGAGAAGCACCTGGACCACTGCCTGGCGGCGGGTCTGAGCATCTGCGGCATCAACGCCGAGGTCATGCCGGGCCAGTGGGAATTCCAGGTCGGTCCGGTCGGTCCGCTGGAGGTCTCCGACCAGCTGTGGATCGCCCGCTGGCTGCTGTACCGCACGGCCGAGGAGTTCAACGTCTCCGCGACGCTGAACCCGAAGCCGGTCAAGGGCGACTGGAACGGCGCGGGCGCGCACACCAACTTCTCCACGAAGGCGATGCGCGAGGACTACCGCGCGATCATCTCGGCGTGCGAGGCCCTGGGCGAGGGGTCCAAGCCGATGGACCACGTGAAGAACTACGGCGCCGGGATCGACGAGCGCTTGACGGGCCTGCACGAGACCGCGCCTTGGAACGAGTTCAGCTACGGGGTCTCCGACCGCGGCGCTTCGGTCCGCATCCCGTGGCAGGTGGAGAAGGACGGCAAGGGCTACATCGAGGACCGCCGTCCGAACGCGAACGTGGACCCGTACGTGGTGACCCGACTGATCACCGACACCTGCTGCACCGGACTGGAGAAGGACGGCCTCGTCTGACCCACCCCGGACACCCCGGACGCTTCGGGAACGCTCCCCCGGAACGCTGCCGGACGCCGCCGCGCCCGCCGACCGCACCCGGTCCGGCGGGCGCCGTCGTCGCCGGGCGGCCGGGACGGATCTGCCCAGCATGCGATACGGAGGGCTGGGACGAGGCCGCCCGGCCCGGTTCGGCGCCCGAGGATTTGCCCGGTTTATAGCGTTATCGCAAGGCCAGGGCTGCGGAATATGAGATACCGCTCCACGAAGTGAGACGCACCCTGCCCCGAGCGCCGGACATCTGCTTGAATGACGCCCATGGCCAGCCACTCGAACACCCCGTCAGGTCGCAGCGACCTGGAGCCGTTCTGGCCGTCCCGTCAGGACCACGATTTCGATCGGGTGTGTTGCCGCGCGGAGAACGCGCCGGCCCTCTAAAGCCTCCAGGGACCCGACCACCGGACCTTCCCGAGGCCTTCGGTCTGCGCGGTACGACAACGACGACGAACGACCACGTACGTACGTCTCCTGCCGACCACTCCGCGTGAAAGAGCTGACCACTCATGGCGAACACCCGCTCCGTCATTTCTGCCGCCTCCGCTGCGACCTCCGCTGCCCTGAGCCATCCGCCCAGTCCCCGCCACCGGCTGCGCGCCGTGGACCGCGACGAGGTGGCCCGGGTGGCGGAGCTGCTCCCGCCCGGCGCCACCTGGCTGCCCGCGCCCCAGCACACGCTGCCGGCGCTCCCCGGAAACCCGCCGATGGTCGGCTACCTGGTCCTCGTACCGGCCGACCAGCAGCCGCCGATCGCCTTCGCCCCGCATTCCGTTCCCGCCCCGCCGAGGACCACCCCCGCGGCGCCTGACGTCACGGGCGACGCCCTCGTACGGATCGACTCGGCGCAGCGCACCGCCGAAGTCGACGGCCAGGTGCTGGACCTGACGTACCTCGAGTTCGAGCTGCTGGCCCACCTGGTGGCGCATCCGCACCGGGTGCACAGCCGGGACCAGCTGGTCACCACGGTCTGGGGCTACGGCCACGTCGGCGACGGCCGGACGGTCGACGTCCACATCGCCCGCCTGCGCCGCAAGCTGGGCGCCGCGCACCGCGACGCAATCCAGACCGTACGCCGGGTGGGCTACAAGTACGCCCCCTGAACCGGCGGACCGGCAAGGGGCCCAAGGGGTGGGCCCGTGCGCGCGAGGAGGCGCGCACGGGCCCGCCCACTAGGCCGCTACGCGGCGGGCGACGATGCCGAGCAGTACGTCGACGGCCAGGAACACCAGCAGGCTGATGCCCAGCATCGGCACGAACCAGCCCACCACCGCCGTCACCGCGGCGAGCGGCAGCAGCACCGTCACGGGCAGCTTGCGCCACGCCCCGCGCGGGTGGGCGCGGCCCGCGGAGAGCTTGCGCTCCTTGGTGGGCCGGCGCAGCCACCACATCCGGTAGCCCCAGAAGACGAGGAACATCAGCGCCACGGCCAGCGCCGCCAGCGCCAGCTGGTTGACGATTCCGAACGTCAGACCCATGTGCAGGTCGATGCCGAAGCGGGTCAGCTGGGCGAGCAGCGGGTAGTCGGCGAAGCGCAGTTCGTCGATGACCTTCCCGTCGGCCGGGTCGACGGCGACGGAGTCCAGGTGCACGGGCACCTGCTTGTCCGCCTCCTTGATGACGTAACCGTCGCCCTTGGCGGGCAGCGTCACGCGCAGCGACTCGGTGACGCCCGCCGCCCGGGCCGCGGCCACGGCCCGGTCGATTCCGACGTCCGCGGTGGGCGGCGGCGGGGGCATCTCCATGCCCTCGGTCATGACGTGTCCCGCGTGCTCGTCCCCGCCGTCGGCGCCGGCGCTCCCGGACAGCGCGGCGGAGACGGACGGGGTGGCGCCCCCGAGGCCTTCCCGGAGCTGCCCGATGTTCTCACCGGCGTACTTCGACCAGGTCAGGCCGGTGGCGGAGAGGGCGACGAGTCCGGCGGCGGCCCACAGCCCCACCGCCCCGTGCCAGGAGAGGGTCCTGCGTCGGCCGGTCGCGGCGCGGTCGGGCAGGACCAGACGGGCCCTGCGGCTGCGGCGGCGGCCGATCCACAGCGCGAGGCCGCCCAGCGCGACCACCCACAGCCAGCTGGCCGCGAGCTCGCTGTAGTTCCGGCCGAACGCGCCGAGCCGCAGGTCGGCATGGAGCCCGCTCAGCCAGGCGCGCAGCGGCAGCGCGTCACCGGCGGTGGTGAGCTGCCCGCGTACGTCCGCCGTGTAGGGGTCGACGAAGACGGTCAGGTTCTCGTCCTCCGCGAGGCCCGGACTGTCCATGATCACCCGGGTGGTCGCCTCGGCGTCCGGCGCGGGCCAGACGGCCACGACCTTGCCCTGCGGCGCGGCCTTCTTGGCAGCCTGGACCTGGTCGCCGAGCGACAGGGTGTGCTCGCCCACGCGGGCGACGGTCAGCTCCTCGGAGTAGAGGATCTTCTCGGCCTGCCAGGAGCCGGCGTACAGCAGCCCGGTGGCGGCGGCGGTGAACAGCAGCGGGGCTATGAGCAGCCCGGCGTAGAAGTGCATCCGCAGGAGCAGCGGACGCAGCGCGGCCCAGGCTCCCGGGGTGCGCGGGCCCGACGCGTCGGCCGGTGGGTCCAGAGGTGCTTCGGAAGGTTCTTCGGAAGGCGCTTCGGCCGTGCCCGTGGGGCCGGCCTGGAACTCGTCAAGAGACATGGGTGTCCTGAAAGTTGGCGAAGACATGGGTGACCGGCCCCGGGCTCCGCCGCACGCGTCGTTCAGGCGGTGGCGGGCCGGCCGGGGGCCGTGGCTCGGGTGTCTCGCCGGACGGGGGGCCCGCGCCGGATGACGGTGTGGGCGGGTACGGCACCGCGCAGCCGGCGCGGCCGTTCGTACGGGGCCCAGTACACGGGCGGCGCCGGCACGGGGACCACCCGGGTCCGCAGGAGTACCAGCGCGCGGGCCAGCGGCCGGGCCGCCACGAGCGCGGTGGCTCCGAGGGCCGCGGCGAGCCGGAAGACGGCCGCCTCGCCCCTGGCCAGCCAGGCCGCGCAGAACACCCCTGCCAGGACGTGCGCGGCGATCATGCCGATGCCGCCGTGGCCGTGACCGGTCATGCCGGTCATACCCGCCATGCCCGTGGTGTCGGTGGCCATGGCACTCATGCCGCTCATGTCCATGCCCGGCATGTGGTGGTGCGCGGGCGTCGCGGCCGGGGTGGAACCCGGTGCGGCCGCCTGGCTCGCGGTGAAGACCAGGTGCATGGCGCCCTGCGCGGCGAGCAGCGCGGCGGTGATCGCGAACGGGCCCCGCCGCCGCCCGGCGGCGACCCAGGCGAGGACCCCGATCACCCCGAAGGAACCGATTAGCCCCGTAGTGGGAACATCCATCCCGGACATGTACGAATGCCCCACCGCGCCCAAAGCGACGCACACCGCCGCGAACATCGCGGCCCGCAGGGCACGCACCGGCGCGCGGGAATCAGACATGTCCGGGTCATGCTCGCATGGACCCCGCCGCCTTCCGCCGGGAGGCCGTGTCCGATCATGGACGGGTGAAACAGCCGCCGTGGTGGAAGTCACCGTCGCCGTCGAAGCCGTCGTTGCCGACGACGTGGCCGCCGTCCTCGTGGCCGGTGCCGCTGGGCGTCGTCTACACCGTCGGGGTCCAGCTCGGCGCCCACGCGCTGGAGCGGCTGGGCCCCGAGACGCGGGACCGGCTGGTGCGCCGTTGCTCGACGAATGTCGACAACCTGGACGCGGGCCGCTGGGAGACGCTGCTGGGCAGCGCCTTCACCGTCGAGGAGCCGATGCCGCTGCCCTACGCGCTGCTGCTGGTCGCGGTGCTCGGGTACGCCGAGTACGCGTACGGCGCCTGGTGGACGGCTGCCGTGTTCCTGTTCGGGCACGCGGCGGCGACCCTGCTCGTCTACGGGGCACTGCGGGGCAGGGCGGACCGGGAGACCCGGCGCGCTTTGGACGTCGGCACCAGTTATGGGTTCAACACCGTGCTCGGCGCCCTCACCTCGGCGCTGCCGCGCGGGCGCGTGCGGGGCGCCGCGCGGGTGGGGTTGCTCGTCCTCGCCGCGCGACCGGTGGTCAAGCGCGGGCGCACCTTCACCGACGCCGGGCACCTCGTCGCGCTCGGGCTCGGCTTGGGCATCTCGCTGGCCGTCGATTGTCTTTCCGGAGCGAATCATCAGAAAATCGGTCTAGACCGACCCGCATGACACGAGTAACTCCCCACGTCCCGCCCCCACCCCTCTCCTCCCCGCAGCCGGAGACTGGAGCCACCCGATGACCGCCACCCCGTCCACCACCGTCGCGAACCTCCGCGACCTCGGCGGTACCCCGCTCGCGGGCGGCCGTAGCGTCCGCCCCGGGATGGTCCTGCGCTCCGGCGCGCTCGACCGGCTCGACCTGGACGCGGATCCGGCGGTTGCCGCGCTGGGGATCCGTACGGTCATCGACTTCCGCAGCGACGCCGAGCGCGCGGACCACCCGGACCGGCTGCCGACGGGCGCGCGGCTGCTGATCAGTGACGTGCTGGCGGACAAGATGCACGCGGGGATAGGCAAGATGCCTCCGGCCGCGCAGCTCAAGGACCTGATGGCCGACCCGGTGGTGGCCGAGGAGCACCTGGGCGGCGGCAAGGCGCAGGTCATCTTCGGGGAGGTCTACCGGTCCTTCGTGAACTCGGCCTCCGCACAGAGCGCCTACCGGCTGCTGCTCACCGAGGCGGCCGATCCGCAGGCGGGGCCGCTGCTGTTCCACTGCACCGCCGGCAAGGACCGTACCGGGTGGGGCGCGACGGTCATCCTGTCCCTGCTCGGCGCGGACGACGGCACCCTGATGGACGAGTACATGTCGGTGAACCCGGCGGTCAAGCGGGCGTTCGCGCCGATGATCGAGGGCTTCACGGCGGCCGGCGGCGACCCGGAGATCGCACTGGCGCTGATCGGGGTCTTCCCCTCGTACCTGGAGACGGCGCTGGAGGAGGTCGCCGCCCGCTACGGCTCCATGGAGAAGTACGTGCGGGAGGGGCTCGGCGTTCCCGACGACACCGTCGACGCGCTGCGGGGCCGCCTGATCGCCTGAGGCCGGGCACGCGGCCGGAGCGGTTGCGAGGCGAACCAGGTCACCCGGCCGCCGCGCGGAACCGCCCGAACGGGTGCGCTGGAAGCGGGTGACCATCCGACGATTCGCTCGTTCTGCTGAACGTGACTGCGCCGGATACCGCCACCCGCCCCCAGCCTCCCCTGACGCCCGGCCTGGAGCAGGCCGAGGCCGCCATCGTCGAGCACTACCCGCGGCTGGTGCGGCTCGCCTACCTGGTGCTGCCGCCCTCCCTCGGGCGCAACCGGCGGGTGCTCACCGCCCACTCGCTGACCCAGCGGGCCCTGCCGCGCGGCCGGCGCGGCAGCGACGCCTCCGCCGTGCGCGGCGGGGTCCCGGCGCAGCGGGGCGGGCTGGAGGGCCCCGAGTCGGGGTACCCGTACGTGCGGCTGCGGGTCTTGCGCTCCGCCCTGGAGGCGGGTGTCCCGTTCACCTTCCGGGCCCTGCCGCTGCGCGGGCAATTGCCCCGGGTCCTCCCCCAGGTGTGGGGGCTGCGGCTGTTCCCGCGCTCGGGCGGCGCCGAGGAGCTGGCGCTGGACCAGTGGCTGACCACCCTGAGCGGTCCCGGGCGGGCGGCCTGCGTGCTGCGGGCGCTGGAGGGGCTGACGGAGCCGGACGTCCTGAGGGTGCTCGCCGACGCCGGGGTGGCCAACCCGACGGGGGCGGTCGCGGAGTCCGGGGACCCGGTGCACGACGCCCTCTTCGCCTCGCCGGAGTTCGATCCGTGCGTGCTCCAGGCCCGGCCCACCGACCTGTTGCGGCGGCGCCGGTTCACGCGGGCCGGGATCGCCGCCGCGGCCGCCCTCGCGGTGTGCGGCGCACTGCTGGCGCTGCCGGGCGGCGGCTGGGGGTCGGACGGACCCGCCGCCCCGCCGTACGCGAAGAACGCCGTGGCGGAGCAGGCGCTGGACCCCGGTCAGCTGGTCCGGGTCTCGCCGACGCTCTGGCGCACCTCCTCCCGTACGGACTTCTCGGCCTGGCCGGCCCGCGGCGACCGCTCGGGCGACACCGCGCTGCTGCGCCGGGCGCTCGCCGTGTGGGCGCGCCCCGGCCGCGCGGTGGTCGTCTCGGCCACCCCGGGCACGCCGTCGGGACCGCCGATGGGCCCGCCGCAGCTGCTGTTCGCGGGCGCTGTGGACCAGGCGGTGGTGGTCCTGCTGTACGACGGGCTGCGCGTGGTCCGGTACGCCGAGCCGCGCAGTGGGACCGCCGGAGCCGCCCTCGACTTCGCCCGTACGGACGGGGCTTCGGCGGACACCGCGACCGCCCTGGTGCTCAGCCGGGTCGACGGCAACGTCCGCTACCTGACCGCCCCCTGGGTGCTCGGTGCCTCGCTGCGGGACCTGCTCAAGCCGGGTGAATCCCCGTCGGTGCTGAAACTGACCCCGGACGGGACGACGCCGCCGGTGCCCGGACCCGCCCCGGCGGGCAGCTGTACGAGCTGGAACGCGCTGGCCCTGACCGGCGACGGCGCGACCCGGCTGGTGACGGACCTGGGCGAACTGACCCCGGCCCGCCTGACCTCGGGCGCGCCGGGCGCCGAGCGGGACGTGACGGAGCCGGCCGAGCTGGGCGAGTGGTCCCGGACCGCGTGCCTGCTGCCGTCGGTCCGCTCGCACGGGGTCCGCAGCGTCAACGCCTGGACGTACGCCAAGCAGCCGCTACCCGAGGGCGACGGGACGGCGACCTGGCTGTGCAGCCGGGCGGAGACCTGGCAGGGCACCGCGGACCGGGTCCAGGCCCAGTTCCTGGCTCCGGGGGCGCCGCTCGCGGCCCAGGCGGCCAAGGCGGAGGGCTCCCCGGCGTGCGGTCCGCGGGAGCCCCGGGTACTGGCGGGCGTGCTGTGGAAGTCGAAGGCGGGCCAGTGGTACGTGGTGGCCGCGGGCAGCGCCCAGTTCAGCTCCCTCTCGGCGTCGGGCGGCGGAGTGAACGGGAGCGCGAACGGGAACCGCCTCGCGGTGAAGGCTGCGCAGGGCGCCCAGGTGGACCTCTCGGGCAGGCTGACGGACGGCACGAAGGCGGAAGCCCTGCGCTGACCGCAGGCACGCGGGGGTGGAAAATCCCGGCGCACAGGGGTTCTGCTCCCCGCTACCCCTCAGTACATTGACAGCATGTCTAATACGCCGCACGCTCCCGCCCCCGTGGCGTCGGAACACATAGGCTTGTACGACCGCAGGGGCCTCCAGCCGCGGAACGTGTCCTTCTCCTGGGAGGACACCCCGCTCCACTGGCTGCCCGGCGACCCGTTCGCCGGACACACCATCAACGTCCTGCACCTGCTGCTGCCCGCCGGGGAGCGCTGGTTCGTCCACGTCTACAAGCAGGTGCTCCCGCTCATCACGGACGAGCGGCTGCGGGCGGACGTGGTCGGCTTCATCGGCCAGGAGGCCATGCACGCCGCCGCACACGACGACGTACTGCCGCACCTGAAACGGCTCGGCCTGGACCCGACCCCGTACACGGCGCAGGTCGACTGGTTCTTCGAGAAGCTGCTCGGCGACCGGACCCTGCCCCCGGGCAGGGCCCGCAAGTGGTGGCTGATGGAACGGGTCGCGATCATCGCGGCGGTCGAGCACTACACCGCGTTCCTCGGCAACTGGGTCCTGAACGCGGACGAACTCGACCGCCGGGGCGCCGATCCGATGATGCTGGACCTGCTGCGCTGGCACGGGGCGGAGGAGGTGGAACACCGCTCGGTGGCCTTCGACCTCTTCATGCACGTCGACGGCGGCTACCGCCGCCGGGTGCGGACCTGGGCGACGGCCTTCGCGGCCCTGACGTTCCTGTGGCAGCGCGGCGCCCGCTACTTCATGGAGAACGACCCCGAACTCCCTGCCGCCAAAGCCTCCCTGGGCCAGCTCTTCCGGGCCGGGCAGCAGGGCGTGCTCCCTTCCACGGGCTCGATGCTCAAGTCCATCCCGGCCTATCTCTCCCGTAGCTACCACCCTTCGCAGGAGGGCTCGACGGCCCAGGCCGTGGCCTACCTCGCCACCTCTCCCGGCGCGAACGGCGCGCACGCAGCGAACGGCGCGCACGGAGCACACGGCCCGCACGGCGGGGTGCGGGCATGAGGCGCGCCCTGACCCTCACGGCCGCCGCGGGCGCGGCGCTCCTGACCCGGCGCGCCCTGCGCCGCCGCATCCGGCGCTCCCCCCTGTGGCCGCTGCCGGCCCTGGAGAACCCGGTCTCGGGCCATTCCCCGCGCAGGCTGCTGCGGGCCACGGTCGTCGCGCGGAGCGAGCCCGCGCAGGGCGTCGTCCAACTGACCCTGGAGTCACCGGAACTGCCCGCCTGGGCCCCGGGGGCGCACGTCGACGTCGTACTGCCCTCGGGGCTGGTGCGCCAGTACAGCCTGTGCGGCGACCCCGCGGACAAGGGCCGCTACACGATCGCGGTCCGGCTCGTCGAGGGCGGCCGCGGCGGCTCCGCCGAGGCGCACGCCCACCTGGTGGAAGGCGCCGTGCTGCGGGTGCGGGCGCCCCGCAACAGGTTCCCCCTGGTGACCGCCCCGGCGTACGTGTTCGTGGCGGGCGGGATCGGCATCACCCCGATCCTGCCGATGCTGCGGGCGGCCACCGCGGCGCGAGCCGACTGGACGCTGCTCTACGGCGGCCGTACCCGCGCCTCGATGCCGTTCCTCGCGGAACTCGCTCCGTACGGGGACCGGGTGACGCTCGTCCCCGAGGACGAAGCGGGCCTGCCGGACTTGGGCCGGCTCGCCGCGGCCACCGGCGTCCCGGTCTACTGCTGCGGCCCGGAGCCGCTGATGGACGCGGTCCTGGCCGCCGCCGCGGATCCGTCGGCGGTGCACCTGGAACGCTTCACCGCCTCGACGCCCACGGGCGGGGCGAAGGCCTTCACGATCGAACTGCACCGCTCCGGCGCCGCGGTGGAGGTAGCGGCGGACGAGAGCGCCCTGGCCGCGGTGCACCGCGCCCTGCCCGCCACCCCGTACTCCTGCGGGCAGGGTTTCTGCGGAACCTGCCGGCACCGGGTGCTGGCAGGGGAGGTGGAACACCGCGACGACCTCCTCACCGACGCCGAGCGCGAGGACTCCATGCTCCTGTGCGTCTCCCGCGCCGCATCGGAGCGCCTGGTCCTGGACTTGTAGCGGCGCGCACACCCCGCCGGGGGCTGCCCCGGAGTGGAAGTAGGGTGTCCGCATGACAACCGGGGTGCGGCGCAGGATGGGTGTCGAGGAGCGGCGGCAACAGCTGATAGGGGTGGCCCTGGAGCTGTTCAGCCACCGGTCTCCCGACGATGTGTCGATCGACGAGATCGCGGCGGCCGCGGGCATATCGCGGCCGCTCGTCTACCACTACTTTCCCGGCAAGCTGAGCCTGTACGAGGCGGCGCTGCGCCGGGCGGCCGACGAGCTGGCGCTGCGGTTCGTGGAGCCGCAGGAGGGGCCGCTCGGGGCGCGGCTGCTGAGGGTGATGGGGCGGTTCTTCGCGTTCGTCGACGACCACGGGCCCGGGTTCTCGGCGTTGATGCGGGGCGGTCCGGCGGTCGGCAGCAGCCGCGCCAACGCGATGATCGACGAGGTGCGGCAGGCCGCGTACGAGGAGATCCTCAAGCACCTGGGCGTCTCGCCCGACGCTCCGCCCGCGCGGCTGGAGCTCGTCGTGCGGTCGTGGGTGTCGCTCGCCGAGTCCACGGCGCTGATCTGGCTGGACGGGCGCCGCATCCCGCGCTCCGAGCTGGAACTCCAACTGGTGCACGACTTCGCCGCGTTGGCCGCCGTGAGCGCCGCCTACGACGAGGAGATGGCCCAGATCCTGGTGCGCATCCTCTCCTCGGAGCCGGCCGACGGGCCGTTCGGCGTGCTCGTGGGACGCCTGGCGGCGCTGGTTCCCGGCTCCCGGTGATCATGACGTGGCGCGGGCGCCGCGTGATAATGCCCGCGTGATCATTGACGACGGGATGTTGTTCCGGCAGGCCGGGGAGAAGGACGCCGGCACGCTGGTGAAGCTGTACGACCAGGCCGCCCGGTGGATGCGCAAGAACGGGATCGACCAGTGGAAGCCCGGCGAGAAGGACGTGGCGCACTTCCGTGCGCGGATGCGCGACGGTGAGGTGTGGCTGGCGGAGGACGCCGACGGCCGCGTCGTCGGCGCGTACGAGCTGTGGTGGTCCGACGAAGAGGCCTGGGGCGTGCAGCCGCCCGTGGCCGGCTACGTGCACCGGCTGATGGTGGAGCGCGAGGCCGCGCCCTCGGGCGCCGGCCGTCGCATACTCGAACACGCCGAGTGGCGGATCGCCCGGACGGGGCGCGAGCGCTCGCGGCTGGACTGCGTCTCGACCAATCCGCGGCTGCTGGGCTATTACCGGGACGCGGGCTACCGGGTCGTCGGCGAGTGCCCGTCCAAGCAGGCCGCGGACGGCCGGGTGTACGGGGTGATCCTGCTGGAGCGGCGCCTGGACGTGGCCTGAGGTGGGTGGCGCGGCGGCGCGCCACCACCTCGGGCCGGCCCGGGACGGCGGTCCGTCAGTGGCGACCCCGGGTGAAGACCGCGACCGTGCGGGCCGGGGCCTTGAACTCGCCGGTGGCGGCGTCGTACGTCGCCTGCTTGACCGTGCTGTCGGCGCCGGCCGCCTGCACCGGGTGCAGGGTGTAGGCGGTGCCCGCGAGTGCCGTCACGCGCTGGTTCTGCGCGGTGGGCGTGGCGTTGAAGACCACCACCAGGTCCCCCGCGGTCATCGTGATCACGCCGGGTGTCTCCGCCGTCCCCGACAGCGGGAACGCCACGCCCGACTGGACCGCTTCTGCCGTGGTGAGCGCGAAGGCGGGTTCCGTCGTGCGGATGCGCAGCAGGTCGCGGTAGGCGGCCGAGGCGCCGTCGATCTCGGCGCAGCCGGGGGGCGCAGTGGTCAGCAGCGGCTTCGCATAAGGCCACTTGGCCCGGTTGTCGGCGGCGGGCGGCAGGCCCCGGCCGAAGCCGTTGCCGTCGTGGCAGTCCCAGTGGATGGCGTTGAACCAGTCGCCGCTGTCGAAGGAGTTGCGGTCCAGGGACTTCGAGCGGAGCAGGTCGGTGCCGGCCTGCGACAGGGACGGGCCCTGCGAGAGGGTGGTGACGGCCAGGGCCAGGACCTGCATCCGGGCCCGGTCGGCGGCCGGTGTCCCGGCGGGGAGTTTGTACGTCAGGGCGTCGGCCAGCGATTCGTTGTCGTGGGCGTCGGCGTACGCGAGGGCGTCGCCGGGGGCGGCCGCGTACCCGGCCGGGGCGCCGTTGTAGTCGAGCTCGGAGCCCTTGGTGCGGCGGCCGGTGGTGTCGGTGAAGGTGTACGGGGCGAGGTTGCCGGTCAGCCCGACCTTGATCAGGTCCTGGTCGTGCAGGAGCCGGGCCCGCTGCTGCTCGGGGCTCCCGCTCGCGGGGGCCGTGTTGGGGTCGGTGAACAGGCCGGAGGCGAAGCCCTGGACTCGGGGGTCGTCGTCGAAGGGGCCGCCGCCCCGGACCGCGTCACGGGCGCGGTCGGAGAAGGTGGCGATCCCGGTGCCGGCCATGTTCTTCTGCGTGGCCTGCACGAAGCGGGCGTCGTCGGCGACTTCGCCGAAGTTCCAGCCCTCCCCGTAGAGGATGACCTTCTTGCCGTCGACGCCGTCCTTCTCGACGGTCAGCGCGTCGAGGGCGGCGCGCACGGCGAGGATGTTGGCCTTCGGGTGGTGGCCCATCAGGTCGAAGCGGAAACCGTCGACCTTGTACTGCTTGGCCCAGGTGACGACGGAGTCCACGACGAGACGGCCCATCATGGCGTTCTCGGTGGCCGTGTTGGAGCAGCAGCTGGAGGTGGCGACGCTGCCGTCGGCGAGCAGCCGCTGGTAGTAGCCGGGGACGATGCGGTCCAGGACGGACTTGTCCGACTGGCCCGACGCCGCCGTGTGGTTGTAGACCACGTCCATGACGGTGCGCAGCCCGGCCCCGTTCAGCGACTGCACCATGCGCCGGAACTCCACGGTGCGGGCGGTGCCCTCGGGGTCACTGGCGTACGAGCCCTCGGGCACCGTGTAGTGCAGCGGGTCGTAGCCCCAGTTGTAGGCGTCCTTGGCGGCCGCGGCCGCCACGCAGGCCTGCTGCTGCTCCGAATCGGGGGCGTAGACCTTGAGGTCGCAGGCCGGTTCGGTGCGGTCGGACGGCTTCTCGGGGATGGTGGCGATGTCGAAGGCCGGCAGGAGGTGCACGTACGAGGTGCCCGACGCGGCCAGTTCGCGCAGGTGCCGCACGCCGGCCGAGCCGGTGTCGGTGAAGGCCAGGTACTGGCCGGGGTGGGCGGAGGTGCGGTCCGCGATCGAGAAGTCCCGGATGTGGAGTTCCTGGATCTGCGCGGAGGTGAAGGGCACGGGCGCGGGCTTGCGCAGCTCGCGCCAGCCGGGCGGCGCCAGCTTCGGGTCGGCGAGGTCCGCGACCAGGCTGTGGGTCGAATCGGTGGTCAGGGCGGTGGAGTACGGGTCGGTGACCAGGTTGCGGACCACCTGGCGGACGGCCGGGGCCCAGACGGTGACGGCGTAGCGGTAGCGCTTGCCGCTCCAGCTCCGCTCGCCGCGCACCGACCAGACGCCGGTGGTGTCGTCGCGGTGCATGGCGACGGTCCGGCCGTCGAGTTCGAGGCAGACCTGCTGGGCGGTGGGCGCCCACACCGACAGGGTGGGGCGGCCGTCCTTGAAGACGGGGCCGAGGGGGGTGGTGGTGGCGTACAGGTCGTCCAGGACCCCGGCGAGCTGCACTCCGGTCGCGGCCAGGACGGCGCCGTTCGCGGCGCGGGCGCTCGCGACGAGCTGGCCGCGCAGGGCACCCCGGACGCGGTCGCGGTCGCGGGGGTCGACGGTGTAGGCGGCGTACGAGGCCAGGTGCGGGAACTTCTGCTTCTGGGTGGCGGTGAGCTGGGAGCGGTTCAGCCGCAGCCACTGCGCGCCGGCCTCGTGGAGGATGCCGTCGGCCGCGGTGACGGCGCCTTCGCGGGAGGCGAGGAGCTGTACGGAGGCGGCGGCCGCGGGGGCGTTCCAGGCGACGGTGTCGCGGTCGATCCAGACGGCCTCGGCCTTGGTGAGGTCCAGGGCGGCGGCAGAACCGGCGGGCTGCGGCAGGAGGTACTTCTCGCGGCCGCCCAGCATCCACACCTCGTGGCCGGTGGCCCTCAGGTCGAGGGACTGGTCGGTGGGGAGGTCCTTCTCGTCGCCCTTGTGGAGGATGTAGCTCAGGCTGGTGGCGCCGGCGGCGAGGGGGACCTCGTAGATCGCGCCGAAGGAGTCGGTGCGGGTGGGCGTGAGCGGCTGGGACCAGTCGGTCGGGTTCGCGGCCCCGGTCCAGACGTGCAGGCCCCAGCCGTCATAGGCGCCGTCGGGGCGCTGGTAGTGGAGGACCGCCTTGGTGGTGTCCTGGGGCGGGTAGGCGGGGCGGTCGGTGCGGACGGCTTCCTGGCCCTGTTCGAGCCAGACTTCGCCGGTTTTCGTCACGTCAAGGGTGCGGTCGGCGGAGACGTCCTTGGTGCCGTCCTTGTCGATCACGAGGTAGCCGAGGGAGGACGCGCCGGGCCTCAGCCGGACGTGGGCGAAGGCGCCGTACGCGTCACGGCCGGTGAAGTCGTGTCCGGCGGGCCAGGGCGTCGCCTCCCCGTCCGCGAGGTCGCCCCAGGCGTACAGCCGCCAGTTCGTGTAGTCGCCGTCGGGCCGGTGGTAGTGCACGACGGCGTAGTCGCGCGCGGTGGCGGTGGGGACGTCCACGGGAGGGGCCTGCCCGGCCGTGGAGGCGGCCATGGCGCTCGCGGTACGGCCGGAGGCGTCGATGACGACGGCCTTGTAGCGCAGGGGGGTGCCGGCGGGCGCAGTCACGTACTGGGTGACCTTGTACGGGGCGTGGTCGGCGGAGCCGAGGACCTGCCACGGCCCGGTGCCGCTCTGGGCGGCGAAGACGACGCGGTCGAGGGCGCCGCCGGTGACGTCGGCGGTGAGCTCGACGGTGCCGGTGGCCGCCGCCGGGGCCTTGAGGGTGACGGCGGGCCGGCCGGCGGGGGCCGGCAGGGGCGTGGCGCCCTGGAGGACCACCGAGCCGAGGGCGGGGACGGTGACGGTGAGCTTCCCGGCGGCGTCGGCGCGGAGGGTGGCGGAGCCGCCGTACAGGGTGCGGTAGAGGGCGCCGGCCGGGGCGTCGAGCGTGACGGTGCGGGGCTGGTCGCCGTTGTTGGCGGCCACCAGGTACTCGGTGCGGCTGCGGGCGTCCGTACGGGCGAAGGCGTACACGGAGCCGTCGGCGAGCCGCTCGCTCTGGATGCCGTCGCGCAGGGCGGGGTGGTCCTTGGTCAGCTTCGAGAGGGCGCTGATCTGCCGGTAGAGCGGGTGCTGCGGATCGTAGGCGTCGCTCGCGTGGGTGCGGGCGGTGCCGAGCTGGTCGTCGTCCAGGTAGTCGGCGATGCGCGTCGCGAACAGCGGCTGGCGGGCGTCCTTGTCACCGCCGGAGCCTGTGAAGCCCTGCTCGTCGCCGGAGTAGACCACCGGGTTGCCGCGGGAGAGGAACATCAGTTCGTTGGCGAGGCGGTAGCGGGCGAGCAGTTCCTGCTCCGTCGCCGCGGGCCGGTCCTGTTCCAGGAAGGAACCGAAGCGGCCCATGTCGTGGTTGCCGAGGAAGGTCACCTGCTCGTAGGCGTTGGCCTTGTCGGTGGTGTACCGGTAGTCGTCGCCGAACACGGAGGCCAGCCGCCCGGCCGCCGCGCCCTGGGAGGCGTAGGCGCGGATCGCGTCCTGGAGCGGGAAGTCGAGGGTGGCGTCGAGGCGGCCGCGGGTCACGTAGGGGGAGGTGACGGCGGTGTCGGCGGAGTACACCTCGCCGAACATGAAGAAGTTCTTCCGGCCGTGCCGGGCCGCGTACGCGTCGAGCGCGGTCGCCCACTGGGTCCAGAACCCGGTGTCGACGTGCTTGACGGTGTCGATGCGGAAGCCGTCCACACGGAAGTCCGCGACCCACTTCTCGTAGATCTTCTCCATGCCGCTGACGACCTCGGGACGCTCGGTCCACAGGTCGTCCAGGCCGGAGAAGTCGCCCTGCTCGGCGGACTCGCCCGCGAAGGTCGAGTCGCCGCGGTTGTGGTACATCGACGGATCGTTCAGCCAGGCCGGGGACTTGAGGTTCTTCTTCGCCTCGGGGACGAAGGGGGTGCGCGGGAAGGAGCCGGGGCCGGTCGCGGGGAACTTCCGCTTCCCGTCGGCGTAGTCGTGGTCGTCGAAGGGCACCCCGTCCTTGGTCAGGTACGGGAAGGCGCCCTTCGAGAGGTAGTCGTGGGAGCCCTCCCGGTAGTCCACGACGTCGGCGGTGTGGTTGGTGATGACGTCGAAGAAGACCTTCATCCCCTTCTGGTGCGCCTTGTCGATGAGGCGCTCCAGGTCGGCGTTGGTGCCGAAGTGCGGGTCGACCTGCGTGAAGTCGGTGATCCAGTAGCCGTGGTAGCCGGCCGAGACGTCGTTGCCCGTGCCCTGCACCGGCTGGTTCTTGAAGATCGGCGCCATCCAGATGGCGGTGGTGCCGAGCCCCTTGATGTAGTCGAGCCGGTCCGTCAGCCCCTTGAGGTCACCGCCCTGGTAGAAGCCCTTGTCCGTCGGGTCCAGGCCGGTCTCCAGCCGGGAGCCGGTCAGGCCGCCCCGGTCGTTGCGCGGGTCGCCGTTCGCGAACCGGTCGGGCAGGACGAAGTAGAACTGCTCCCGGGTCAGGTCGTGGCGGGCGGGCTCGGCCGCGAGTTTCGCGTCCGGGGGCGGGGGCGGTGGCGCCTTGGCGGCGGCCGCCGCCGGAAGGGCGGGCAGGAACGTCACGGCCAGGGCGGCCGCGAGCACTCCTGCGACGACGGGGCGTATCACTGCGGATCTCCTTGGAAGGGGGTCAGCCGCGCCAGGCGTCGGTCAGCGTGACCTTGCCGTCGGCGGGCACGGTGGCGGTGCGGTTGGAACCGCTCTCCCAGGTGACGTTCCCGGCCGCGTCCTTGCGGAGGTACTTGTACGCGAAGGCGGTCCCGGCCGGGAGGGTGACGTCGAGCTTCCAGACGGGGTACGCCGCCGGATCGAGCAGCGGGGCGCTGCCGGTGTTCCAGTTGCCGAGGGCGCTCTGGTCACCGGTGACGTAGATGTTCTGGCCCGGGACGGTGGTGGCGTTCACGGCGAACGAGGCGCCGGCCGGGGCGGCCCCCGCGCAGCTGCGGGCCCCGACGTGCAGCGCGACGGCCGTGTTCGCGCCGAGGGTCGCCGTGAACTGCCCGGACGCGCCGACGGTGACCGTCCGCCCGCTCTGCACGTCGCAGTAGGCGCCGGCCGGGAGGGAGGTCTGGAAGGTCCGGGTCAGGGCCGAGGTCTCGTGGTTGATCGCGACGTACGCCTTCGCCCCGCGCCCGAAGGCGATCTGGTCCGCGCCGTTGTCCCACCAGTCGGTGACGGCCTGGCCGCGCGCCGTATTGCGGAAGGCGACCATGGAGGAGATCTCCCGCCAGGCGTGCTGGCACTTCCAGCCGTCGGAGTAACAGGAGTTGACGGTCCCGCCGTTCGGCGGACCGGCGTCCTTGTCGGTCCACTCGTAGCCGGAGTGCACGTCGGGTGAGCCGTAGGGCCAGGCCAGCATGAACACGTTGGCGAGGGTGTAGTCGGCGCCGTACTTGTAGTTGAGGGTGTCGCCGCCGCGTTCGGTGTCGTGGTTGTCGACGAACACGGCCGCCTGCCCGCTGGGCATGTACCCCCAGGCCTCGCCGAAGTTCTTGAGGTACGCCAGGTTCTCGTTCTCGAAGACCCGCTTGAGGTCGCGGCCGTAGCGGAACTCCTGGACGTCGCCGTTGCCGAGGTACTCGTTCGGCTGGACGGCCTCCCCCGCCCCGTAGATCGCCTCCTGCTTCCAGTAGGCGTTCGGGTTGGTCAGCCGGGACTTGACCGCGGCGAGGTCGGCGGCGGGCACGTGCTTGGCCGCGTCGATCCGGAAGCCGTCGACGCCGAGGGAGAGCAGGTCGTTGAGGTACCCGGCGATCTGCCCCCGCACGTGGTCCTCGCCGGTGTCCAGGTCGGCCAGCTGAACGAGCTCGCAGTTCTGGACGTCGGCGCGGTCGGTGTAGTTCGAGATCGTCGCCCGGCAGTCGTCCATGTCGGAGCCGGAGTACAGGCCGGGGTAGTCGTACTTCGTGTACGAAGAACCCCCCGTGCCGGTCCCGTCGCCGGCGGCCATGTGGTTGATGACGGAGTCGGCGACGACCTTCACCCCGGCGGCGTGACAGGCGTCCACCATGCCCTTGAAGGCGGCCCGGTCCCCGAGCCGCCCGGCGATCTTGTAACTGACGGGCTGGTACGAGGTCCACCACTGCGCGCCCCGTATGTGCTCCTGCGGCGGCGAGACCTGCACGTACCCGTACCCGGCGGGCCCCAGGGCCTCCCGGCAGGCCTTGGCGACGGAATCGAACCGCCACTCGAACATCACGGCGGTGACGTCCTTCACCCCGGGCGCGGCGGCCACCGCGTCGGGAGCGGTCATCGTGACGCTCGCGGCGGCGAGCACGGCGCCGGCGAGCAGGGCTCTGGGGACGCGCGGGGTTGCGGGCATGGGGGGTCCTCCTGGCGGAAGAGGCGCAGAACAGACGGGGAACAGGCATCGAACAGGCGGGGATTGCAGCGACCGTAGGTGCCGGACGGACCACCTGCAAGACCTTGCGCAAGACATTGCAGAAATGTTTCCTACGCGTGTCGCCCCCGGGAGCACGCTCCCGCGCCCCACCGGGCGGGTCGGTGGGCCCGGCACCCCGCCACGCCCGCGCACCGACCGCCGCGGCCCCCGAATATTGCGGGAAATCCGCCCCCGAATTTTTCCCATACCTGTCGCGGCAAGCACAGAATTGCGGAGCGGGCCCGATGAGCATTTCCCCCCTCCTGGCGCAACCGGGCATTTTTCCGCCGCCTGCTCCGCCATACCGTGCTACTGTGATTTCAGTTGCAGTTGTGGTTCCCAAAACTTTCAGCCCCACCGCCGGACGAAAATCCGGCGGAAGGCTCGTGTGTGCCGGAATTTTCCGGGAGGGCGATCATCGCGGCGACTTGAGATCCGCACAGTGCGGACTCTGGGCTGTGCCCCGAAGGAGATTCAACATGGCTAATGGCACCGTGAAGTGGTTCAACGCGGAAAAGGGCTTCGGCTTCATCGAGCAGGAGGGCGGCGGTCCCGACGTGTTCGCCCACTACTCGAACATCGCCTCCCAGGGCTTCCGTGAGCTCCAGGAAGGCCAGAAGGTGAGCTTCGACATCGCGCAGGGCCAGAAGGGCCCGACCGCCGAGAACATCGTCACCGCCTGACGCTGACGCATCACCACGCAGCTGGGGCCCGCACCTTGGGGTGCGGGCCCCAGCTCGTTGCGTTACCCCCCGCCTCCGCCCGCCTCCGACGGCCCGCGCGAGCACGCACGGGGCGCCTGTCTCCCCCCGGATTTCCCGCCCGAAAAGCGGTCGCACCCCGGCATCCACGACGGCGCCCCGCACCACGGCATTTCGGTCGGCATTCGACGCCGCCACCGCCGTCCGCATTCAATCGGCTCGTTCCTGTGAATTCGCGCGACTATTTCGCCGCTGAATTTCCTCGACGCGTGCCGCCCCGTATCGAGGAAGGTTCAGCATGAACCGCACACGCACGAACGACCGCTCTTCCCGCACCCGCACCAGCGCCGGCTCCGCCGGCCGCGGCAGCCGATTCGGCTCCCCGGCCCCCGCCCGCTCCGGCGGCGCGGGCCGCTCGGCAGGCACCGGCCGCTCGGGTGGCGGCGGCTACGGCCGCCGTCCCTCCGCGCTCCAGGGCGAATTCGCCCTGCCCGTCACCCACACGCCGGCGCTCCCGGCCGTCGAGGCCTTCGCCGACCTGGACATGCCGGAGCAGCTGCTGGCCGCCCTCACCGCCGAGGGGGTCTGCGTGCCGTTCCCGATCCAGGGCGCGACGCTCCCCAACACCCTCGCCGGACGCGACGCCTTGGGCCGCGGCCGCACCGGCTCGGGCAAGACCCTGGCCTTCGGTCTCGCGATGCTGGCCCGCACCGCGGGACAGCGCGCCGAACCCCGTCAGCCGCTCGCGCTCGTCCTCGTACCCACCCGCGAACTGGCGCAGCAGGTCACCGACGCCCTGACGCCCTACGCCCGCTCGCTGAAACTGCGGCTGGCCACCGTCGTCGGCGGCATGTCCATCGGCCGGCAGGCGAGCGCGCTGCGCGGCGGCGCCGAAGTCGTCGTCGCGACCCCGGGCCGGCTCGCGGACCTCATCGAACGGGGTGACTGCCGGCTGAACCAGGTGGGCATCACCGTGCTCGACGAGGCCGACCAGATGGCCGACATGGGCTTCATGCCGCAGGTCACGGCCCTCCTCGACCAAGTGCGCCCGGAGGGACAGCGGATGCTGTTCTCCGCGACGCTGGACCGCAACGTCGACCTGCTGGTCCGCCGCTACCTGACCGACCCCGTGGTGCACTCCGTCGACCCCTCGGCCGGCGCGGTCACGACGATGGAGCACCACGTGCTCCACGTCCACGGCGCCGACAAGCAGGCCACCACGACCGAGATCGCCGCCCGCGACGGACGCGTGATCATGTTCCTGGACACCAAGCACGCGGTGGACCGCCTGACGCAGGACCTGCTGAACAGCGGTGTACGGGCGGCGGCGCTGCACGGCGGCAAGTCCCAGCCGCAGCGCACCCGCACCCTCGCGCAGTTCAAGACCGGGCACGTCACCGTCCTGGTGGCGACCAACGTCGCGGCCCGGGGCATCCACGTCGACAACCTCGACCTCGTCGTCAACGTCGACCCGCCGACCGACCCGAAGGACTACCTCCACCGTGGCGGCCGCACCGCCCGCGCCGGGGAGTCGGGCAGCGTCGTCACCCTGGTCACCCCGAACCAGCGCCGGGACATGGTGCGGCTGATGGCCGCCGCCGGGATCACCCCCCAGACGACCCAGGTGCGCTCCGGCGAGGCCGAACTGAACCGCATCACCGGCGCCCAGGCCCCGTCGGGCGTTCCCGTCACCATCACGGCGCCTGCTGCCGCGCGCACCAGCCGCGGCGGCGCGGCCCGCCGCGGCCGCCGCCGGTCCTTCGGCGCAGCCGCCTAGGACGACTCACACCCCTCCCGGCAGTTCCCTCCCACCCTGTGAGGTCCCATGCGCTGCGTCATCGCCCGTTTCCCGTTCGAGCTCACCAAGAACGGTGTGCTGGACGCGATGAAGGGCGTCAAGCCCGAACCGGTCACCGGCGACTCCGTCATCATCGGGCGACGCCAGTACCCCGTGAAGCAGGTGGGTGAGGCCGTCACCCGCCAGGACCGCCGCGATTTCAGCTCCGCGGAGGTCACCCGGGCCATGAAGGCCCTCGGCTTCACGTGCCGTTCCGCCACCCCGCTCCGCCCGGCCACCCCCCTCACCCCCCTCCAGACGGCCTCGGCCCTCCTCGGCCTGACCTCTGCGGGGGCGGTGTCGGACGGGTTGCAGACGGTGTAGCGCTCTGCGCGCCGGTGTGCCGCACGGCGGCACACCGGGGCCGGGCGGGGGCGCTACAGCGCCCGCGCCTGGCCCGTCGAGCCACGGACCACCAGTTCCGGTTGGAAGACGTACTCCGTGCGCTGGACCGGGGTGCCGGCCACCGCTTCGAGGAGGGCTCCCACCGCCGCCGTGGCCATCGCGCGGACCGGCTGGCGGACCGTCGTCAGCGGGGGGTCCGTGAAGGCGATCAGCGGGGAGTCGTCGTAGCCGACCACCGACACGTCCTCGGGGACGCGCAGGCCCCGTTCCCTGGCCGCGCGGATCACCCCGAGCGCCATCGGGTCGCTGCCGCACACGATGCCCGTGCAGCCGCGGTCCAGCAGCGCGCCCCCCGCCGCGTGCCCGCCCTCCACCGTGAACAGCGTGCGCTGGATCAGGCCCTGCCCCTCCGCCCCCGGCACGGCGGTGGCGAACGCCGCCTCCTTGCGGGCCGAGGGGACGTAGCGCGTCGGCCCGATCGCCAGCCCGATCCGCCGGTGGCCCAGGTCCTCCAGGTGGCGTACGGCCATGTCGGCGGCCGCCCGGTCGTCCGGGGAGATGAACGGGGCGTTGACGTGCTCGTTGAAGCCGTTGATCAGGACGAAGGGGACGCCCCTTGAGGACAGCCGCTGGTAGCGCGAAGGGTCCAGCGTCGAGTCCGCGTGCAGCCCCGACAGGAAGACGATCCCCGTGACCCCCCGCTCCTCCAGCTGCTCCACCAGCTCGTCCTCGGTGGCCCCGCCCGGCGTCTGCGTGCACAGCACCGGCGTGTACCCGTGCCCCGCCAGCGCCTGCTCGATGACCTGCGCGAACGCGGGGAAGATGGGGTTGGTGAGCTCCGGTATCAGCAGCCCCACCAGGCCGTTGCTGCGCCGCTTGAGCCGCACCGGCCGCTCGTAGCCCAGCAGGTCCATGGCGGCCAGCACCCTGTGCCGGGTGCCGGCCGCCACGCCCGCCCTGCCGTTGACCACACGGCTGACGGTCGCCTCGCTGACCCGGGCCTGCGCGGCGATGTCCGTCAGCCGGAGCGGGGAGTTCACCCCTGCCACCACACCGCCGTGTCGGCTTCCAGGACGCCCGGGTCCGCCACGTCGCCGCTGGCGAGGAGCACCGTGCCGGGCGGGGTCATCCGTACGGCCTCGCCCGTCGTGTTGACCGTGCACACGAACCCGCCCCGGCGGAAGGCCAGTACGCCGGTGGGCGCGTCCAGCCACTGCACCGCGTCGCCCGCCCCGAGCTCGGCCCGCTCCCGGCGGATCCGCAGCGCCGCCCGGTACAGCTCCAGCGTGGAGGAGGGGTCGCCGGTCTGCGCCTCGACGCTCAGCCCCGCCCAGTCGGCCGGCTGCGGCAGCCAGCTGCCACCGTCGCCGAAGCCGTACGGGGCCTCGGTCCCGGACCACGGGATCGGCACGCGGCAGCCGTCGCGGAGTCCGTCCTGGCCGTTCTCCTTGAAGAACGACGGGTCCTGGCGCACGGAATCCGGGAGGTCCACCACCTCCGGCAGGCCCAGTTCCTCGCCCTGGTACACGTACGCCGACCCCGGCAGCGCCAGCATCAGCAGCGCGGCGGCCCGCGCCCGGGCCAGGCTCCCGAACCGGGTCCGGTGCCGTACGACGTCGTGGTTGGACAGCACCCACGTCGTCGGCGCCCCCACCGGCCGCATCGCGTCCAGCGAGTCGTCGATGGCGCCGCGCAGCGCGACGGCGTCCCAGCCGGTGTTCAGGTAGTGGAAGTTGAAGGCCTGGTGCAGCTCGTCGGGCCGCAGGTACATGGCCGTCCGCTCCGCGCTCGGGGTCCACGCCTCGGCGACGCCGATGCGGTCGCCGGCGTACTCGTCGAGCACCTTGCGCCAGGAGCGGTAGATCTCGTGGACCCCGTCCTGGTCGAAGAACGGCAGCACCTGGTTGCCGAGCAGCTTGAGCTGCTCGTCGCGGCCGAGGTCGGGCAGGCCGGGGGCCTTGACCAGGCCGTGGGCGACGTCGATGCGGAAGCCGTCGGTGCCCAGGTCCAGCCAGAAGCGCAGGATGGAGCGGAACTCGTCCTGGACGGCGGGGTGTTCCCAGTTGAAGTCGGGCTGCTCGGGCGCGAACAGGTGCAGGTACCACTGCCCGTCCGCCACCCGGGTCCAGGCCGGCCCGCCGAAGATCGACTCCCAGTCGTTCGGGGGCAGTGAGCCGCCGGGCCCGCGCCCGGGCCGGAAGTGGAAGCGTTCGCGCAGCGGGCTGCCCGGCCCCTCGCGCAGTGCCTGCTTGAACCATTCGTGCTGGTCGGAGCAGTGGTTGGGGACGAGGTCGACGATGATGCGCAGGCCCAGGGCGTGGGCTTCGCGGACCACGGCGTCGGCGTCGTGCAGGGTGCCGAACATGGGGTCGATGGCCCGGTAGTCGGCCACGTCGTAGCCGGCGTCGGCCTGCGGGGAGGCGTAGAAGGGGCTGAGCCAGACGGCGTCGACGCCCAGTTCCATCAAGTAGGGCAGCCTGCTGCGGATGCCTTCGAGGTCCCCCATGCCGTCCCCGTTGGAGTCGGCGAAGCTGCGCGGATAGACCTGGTAGATCACCGCTTCTCTCCACCAGCCGGGCCGCGTGGCGGTCGTGGCGGGGAGTGCGTCGGCGAGGTGCTGGGTCATGGTGTCCTTGGAGAGGTCGGGCCGGAACGGGAAGCGGGCAGGGTGGTCAGCCCTTGGTCGCGCCCGCTGTCATACCGGCGACGAGGTGACGCTGGGCGAAGAGGAAGAAGAACGCCGCGGGGATGGCGATGAGGACGGAAGCGGCGCTCATCGCACCCCAGTTGGAGGTGTACTGGGTGACGAAGGTCTGCAGGCCCCCGGCGAGGGTGAGGTGCTCGTCGCCGACCATGAACGCGGAGGCGTAGGCGACTTCGCCCCACGCGGTGATGAAGGCGTAGAAGCCGGTGACGGCGAGGCCGGGCTTGGCGAGGGGCAGGATGAGGCGCCAGAAGGTGCCGAAGGGGTTGAGCCCGTCGACGCGGCCGGATTCGTCGATCTCCACCGGGATGGTGTCGAAGAAGCCCTTCATCATCCAGGCGCAGAACGGCACGGCGATGGTCAGGTAGGTGATGATCAGGCCGAGGGGCTGGTTGAGCAGTCCGAGCTGTCCCATGAGGTTGTACAGCGGGACGATGAGGATGGCCATCGGGAACATCTGCGTGATCAGCAGGGTCCACATCAGCGGCTTCATGCCGGGGAACTTGAACCGGCTGACCGCGTATCCGGTGGTGGCGGCGATGAACACGCCGAGGACCGTGGTGATGCCGGCGACGAGGACGGAGTTGCCGAACCAGGTGAAGAAGGAGGTCGACTCCACCAGGTAGCGGTAGTTGTCGAGGGTGGGTTCCTTCACGAAGTCCGTGGAGATGGCGTGCTTCGCGGGCTTGATGGAGGTCAGCACGACCCACAGCACCGGGAAGACGGCGATCACGGAGGCGACGATCAGGGTGGCGTGCAGACCTGTCGACGCGAGCGGTGAGCGCTCGCCCCGCTTGCGCACGGAAACGTCGGTCGTCACGGTCACCACACCTCTCCCTGCTTGCGCAGCGAGCGCCGGTAGACCAGCGCGAAGATCATGAGCAGGGCGAGGATCAGCACGCCCCAGGTCGCGGAGCCGGCGAAGTCGCGCGGGCTGGACACGAAGGCCTCGCGGAAGGCCTGGGTCACGAGGATCTCCGTTGAGTCGCCGGGTCCGCCCCGCGTCAGCAGGAAGATCACCGGGAACATGTTGAAGGTCCAGATGGTGGAGAGCAGGATCACGGTCATGCTCACCGCCCGCAGCCCGGGCAGCGTGATGTGCCGGAACCGCTGCCAGGGCGCGGCCCCGTCCATCTCGGCGGCCTCGTACAGCTCGCCGGGGATGGACTGCAGTCCGCCGAGCAGGGCGACCATCATGAAGGGGACGCCGAGCCAGACGTTGACGGCGATGACGGAGACCTTGGCCCAGGTCGGGTCGTCGAGCCACGGGATCGCGGAGATCCCGCCTCCGTCGAGGAGTTTGTTGAGGATGCCGCTGTCGCGGTTGAAGAGGAACCGCCAGGCGAAGACGGACACGAAGCCGGGGACGGCCCACGGAAGGATGAGCGCCATGCGGTAGGCGGCGCGGCCGCGGAACTGGCGGTTGAGCATGGTGGCGAGGGCCAGTCCGAGCGCGAAGGTGATCGACACGCACAGGACGGTCCAGGTGATGGTCCACACCAGCCGCTGCAGGAACACCGGGTCGGCGAGGACGTCCGCGTAGTTGTCGAGACCGACGAACTTGTACGTCGCCTCGATGTGGTTGGCGCCGATGGTGCGGGCGACGTTGCGTTCGTTGGCGTCGGTCAGCGAGAGGTAGACGCCCCGCACGAGCGGCCAGCCGATGATCACGCCGAGCACGAGCACCACCGGGGCGATCATGGCCCAGGCGTACCAGTGGGTGGCGAGGGCGCGCCTCGCTCCGCCGCGCTTGTCAGTCATGCGGCTCCGGCCGCGGACGGCGGGGGCGTCAGGCCCCTCGTCGTCCGCGGCCTTCGCCACCGACTGGCTGGTGTGAGCAGCCATCTTCTCTTCTACTTCCAGCCCTTGAGGATCTTGCGGAACTCGACGCCGGCCGCCTTGGCCGCGTCCTCGGGGGTCGCCGCGCCGGTGACGGCCTTGGTGTATTCGACCTTGAGCGGCTCGAAGAGCGAGCCGTTCTCCGGGATCCAGGCGCGCTCGACGGCCTTGTCCACGGCCGGCTTGAAGAACTGGACCATCTCGCTGGACTTGACGTCCGGCTGCTCGTAGGCGGCCGTGCGGGTCGGCAGCAGGCTCAGCTCCTTCGCGGACTGGACCTGCACCTCCTGCGAGGTCATGTACTCGACGAAGGCGTGCGAGGCGGCGCGGTTCTTGGAACCGGCGTAGACGGCGAGGTCGTGGCCGCCCTGCGGGGAGCCGGCCTTGACGGAGCCGGCCGGGACGGGCGCGACGCCGAGGTTGGTCTTGTCCTTGAACTGGTCGCCCGCGTAGGTGTCGGCCACGGCCCACGGACCGTTGATCATCATGGCGGCTTCGCCCGACTTGAAGGCGGTCTGCATGTTGGTCCAGCCGTCGGTGGCGTTGGTGATCGCCGCGCCGGAGGTGACCAGGTCACGGGCCGTCTTGAAGGCCTTGACGCCCGCCGGGTTGTCGACGGTGACCGTCTTGTTCTTCGCGTCGACGAGGTCGCCGCCCTCGCCGTAGATCAGCGGCAGGAACCAGTAGGAGTCGTCGCCGCGCAGGTAGAGGCCGGCCTTGCCGGTCTTGGCCTTGATGGCGGCGGCGGCGGTCTTGACCTCCTCCAGCGTCTTGGGGGGCTGAACGCCGGCATCGGCGAGCATCTTCTTGTTGTAGAACAGGCCGAGGGTGTCGATGACCTGGGGGACGGCGTAGGTCTTGCCCTCGTACTTGCCGCTGGCGGCGGCCTGCGGCAGGAACTCGGCGTCGACCTTCTTCACCGTGTCGGCGGGGACCTCGTCCAGGTAGCCGAGCGAGGCGAAGTCGGCGACCCAGCCGACGTCGGCGCGGATCACGTCAGGGGCTTCGGAACCGCTGCTGAAGGCGTTCTTGACCTTGTTCTGGGCGTCGCCATAGGGCACGTTGACGTACTTGACGGTGACCTTCGGGTGCTTCGCGGTGAACGCCTCGGCGATCTTCTGGAAGCTGGCCTTCTCCGCGTCGTTGGAGGTGTCCCACCACGTGACGGTCCCGGAGAGTTCGCCGCCGGACTGGGTGTCGCCGCCGTTGTCCTTGGTGTCCCCACCGCAAGCCGTCGCCGCGAGCGCCAGGGTCGCGACCAGCGCGGTGGCCGCTATGCCACGCCGCATATGAACTCCTTCGATGATCCCGGCCGCTTCCTCGCGGTCCCGAGTTGCCAGGAACGTAACAAGACTGAAAGCCGACCGAAAGACCTTGCGGCAACTTTCTGCAAGTGCTGGTGATCGTTACATCCGTGTGTCCGTACGGTTGCCGCCGCTTGCTGTTGGTTCGCCCCACCTTCGAGTCGTCGGGCCCGCAACCAGGGGGCGGGTGCTCGCGTTGACCCCGATATGACCCATGAGCTGACCGCGTCCCGGCTTGCAAGCGCTTCCAGCGACGGGACCGCGAACGGCGGCTGGTGGCGCGATGCCGTCATCTATCAGGTGTACGTACGGTCCTTCGCCGACAGCGACGGCGACGGCGTGGGCGACCTGCGCGGCGTCCGCGAGCGGCTCCCGCACCTGGCCCGGCTCGGGGTCGACGCCCTGTGGCTGACCCCCTTCTACGTCTCGCCGCAGGCGGACGGCGGCTACGACGTCGCCGACTACCGCGCCGTCGACCCCCTGTTCGGTGACCTCTCCGACGCCGACGACCTGGTCCGGGCCGCCCACGCGCTGGGGCTGCGGGTCATCGTGGACGTCGTGCCGAACCACACCTCCGCCCGGCACCCCTGGTTCCGGGCGGCACTCGCCGATCCGGCGGCGCGGGCCCGCTACCACTTCCGGCCGGGGCGCGGCCCGGGCGGTGCGCTGCCCCCGAACGACTGGGAGTCCGTGTTCGGCGGGCCGGCCTGGACCCGGGTGGAGGACGGGCAGTGGTACCTGCACCTGTTCGCCCCCGAGCAGCCCGACCTCAACTGGGACCACCCGGAGGTCGCCGAGGAGTTCGCCTCGGTGATGCGGTTCTGGCTGGACCTGGGGGTGGACGGGTTCCGCGTCGACGTGGCGCACGGAATGGTCAAAGCCGCAGGCATGCCCGACATCGGGCACGGCGCGCAGGCGACGCTGATCGGCACGCAGCCGCTGCCGTTCTTCGACCAGGACGGGGTCCATGAGATCCACCGCTCCTGGCGTCGGCTGCTCGACTCCTACGAGGGCGCGCGGATCGGGGTCGCCGAGGCCTGGGCGCCGACCTCGGAGCGGCTCGCGCTGTACGTGCGGCCCGACGAGATGCACCAGGCATTCAACTTCCGGTTCCTGAACTGCCCCTGGGACGCGGCGGCGATGCGGACCGTCATCGACGAGTCCCTGGCCGCCACCGCCTCCGTGGGGGCGCCGACGACGTGGGTGCTGTCCAACCACGACGTCGTACGGCACCGGACCCGGTTCGGGAGCCTGGCCCGGGCGCGGGCCGCCGCGCTGCTGATGCTGGCGCTGCCGGGGTCGGCGTACGTGTACCAGGGCGAGGAACTGGGCCTGCCGGAGGTGGTGGACCTCCCGGACTCCGTGCGCCAGGACCCGGCCTTCCGCCGCTCCGCCGGGCAGGAGGGGTTGCGCGACGGCTGCCGGATCCCGCTTCCCTGGTCCGGCCAGGAGCCCCCGTACGGTTTCGGGCCGGGCGGCACCTGGCTCCCGCAGCCGGCCGACTGGGCGGAGCTGAGCGTCGCCGCCCAGACGGGTGACCCACACTCCACTCTGGAGCTGTACCGCGCGGCCCTGGAGCTGCGCCGCGCGCTGCCGGGGCTGGGCTCGCCCGACGCGGGCGGGCTGACCTGGCTGCCGGCGCCCGAGGGGGCGCTCCTGTTCACCCGGCCCGGCTTCGCCTGCACCCTCAACGGCCGGCCGGCCCCCCTCGAACTGCCCGCGCCGGGGCGGCCCGTCCTGTCGAGCGCGCCGGTGGAGACGGACGGGCGCACGGTGGTGTTGCCGCCGGAGTCGTGCACGTGGTGGGCATTGTGACGTGCGACCGGTACAGTCCAATGCCGTGACCGCACGGCTAGCCGACATCGCAGCCCAGGCGGGGGTCAGCGAAGCCACAGTCAGCCGCGTGCTCAACGGCAAGCCCGGTGTGGCCGCGGGCACCCGCGAGTCCGTGCTGGCCGCGCTCGACGTGCTCGGCTACGAGCGGCCCGTACGGCTGCGCCAGCGCAGCGCGGGCCTGGTGGGCCTGATAACCCCCGAGTTGGACAACCCCATCTTCCCGGCGCTCGCCCAGGTGATCGGGCAGGCGCTGACGCGGCAGGGGTACACCCCGGTGCTGGCGACGCAGACGCCCGGCGGATCCACCGAGGACGAGCTGACGGAGATGCTCGTCGACCGCGGTGTCTCCGGGATCATCTTCGTCTCGGGGCTGCACGCGGACACCACGGCCGACATGGGCCGCTACGACCAACTGCGCGCCCAGGGCGTCCCCTTCGTACTGATCAACGGTTTCTCCGACAAGGTGCGGGCCCCGTTCGTGTCCCCCGACGACCGGGCCGCGATGCATCTCGCCGTCACGCACCTGAGCGCGCTCGGGCACACCCGGATCGGCTTGGCGGTCGGACCGAAGCGGTTCGTGCCCGTACTGCGCAAGATCGAGGGGTTCCGCCTCGGCATGAAGGAGCGGCTCGGCCTGGGCGAGGAGGCGACGGAGGAGCTGGTCCAGCACTCCCTGTACTCGCTGGAGGGCGGCCAGGCCGCCGCGGCCGCGCTGATCTCGCGCGGCTGCACGGCGATCGTCTGCGCGAGCGACATGATGGCGCTCGGCGCGATCCGGGCGGCGCGGCAGCAGGGGCTGCGGGTGCCGCAGGACGTGTCGGTGGTCGGGTTCGACGACTCCCCGCTCATAGCGTTCACCGATCCGCCCCTTACCACGATCCGGCAACCGGTGCAGGCCATGGGGCAGGCGGCGGTCCGCACGCTGCTGGAGGAGATCGGTGGTACGCCGGCGCCGCACAGCGAATTCGTGTTCCTGCCGGAGCTGGTGGTGCGCGGATCGACCGCTTCCGGCCCGGGCCAGCGGCGTACCGCGTAGGGGTTGCGGCCGGGGTCGGCGTACTCCCCAGGGCTGAGCGGCTGCGGCCAAGACCGTCCCGAGGGATGATCGTGGTGCGGAAGCCATCTGGCAGACTCTTTCCCCATGGGTGAAGCGAGCGTGAAGACACTGGAAACCCGGACGGACGTCTCGTCACCCCAAGTGACCGGGCAGGACACCCGCCCGGGGTCCCGGAGCACTCTCCTCGCCCGCCTGCGGATGCCGCGCCGCCCGAGGATCTGGTTCGAGGTCCTGCTCATCGCGGTCAGCTACTGGACCTACTCCCTGATCCGCAACGCGGTGCCGGAGCAGAAGACGGCGGCGCTCGCCAACGCCGACTGGATCTGGAACGCCGAGCACACGCTGGGCATCGCGGTGGAGCACAGCGTCAACCACGCGGTCAACTCGGTGACGTGGCTCGTCGTGGGCATGAACTACTACTACGCCACGCTGCACTTCGTCGTGACGATCGGCGTGCTGGTCTGGATCTACCGCTTCCACCCCGGGCGTTACGCGGCCACCCGCTTCGTGCTGTTCGCGACGACGGGCGTGGCGCTGCTCGGCTACTACTTCTACCCGCTGGCGCCGCCCCGCCTGATGAACGGGCAGCGCTTCGTGGACACGGTGCTCGTGCACCACACCTGGGGTTCCATGGCCTCGGGGAACCTCAAGCACATGTCGAACCAGTACGCGGCGATGCCGTCCATGCACATAGGGTGGTCGCTCTGGTGCGGGCTGACGATCTTCGCGGTCGCGTCGGCGCCGTGGGCCCGCGTCCTGGGTCTGCTGTACCCGGCGGCGACCCTGGTGGTCATCGTGGCCACCGCGAACCACTTCTGGCTGGACGCCGCGGGCGGCATGCTCTGCCTGGCGTTCGGGTACACGGTCTCGGGGCTCTGGTACGGCTCCCTCCCCCACCGCCTGCCGCGCCGCCCCCGGGCCACCGACCCGCACCCGGCGACGGCCGCGGTCCTCAACCGCTTCCGCCGCTAGGGCGTGTTTCGAAAGTAGCGCCGGCCGCCCGAAGGGCGGGCCCCGCGGCGTCCGGTGCGTGCGATCGCAAGGCGGAGGGTCGCCCTCGTACCGGGCCGTACGCGGGCGATCCCGACAACGCGGCGAGCGTGCGTGCCGGGCGTCGCGGGGCAGGCGGGACTTTCGAAACGCGCCCTAGTGCCGTGGCCGGGAAGGTCTGCCGACCCGGTGAACCCTTCCGGTCACAGCACTTGGGCGCGACTTCTGCGGGCGCCAGGGCCTACGAGCCGTAGAACAGGTCGTCCACCACCGCGCGGGCGCGGCGGGTGGTGCGGCGGTAGTCGTCCAGCATCTCCCCGACCGTACCCTCCGCGTAGCCCAGGTAGCGGCCGACGGCCCCCAGTTCGCGCGCCTCGGAGGGGAAGGTGTCCCCGGCGCGGCCGCGGACCAGCATGACGGCGTTGCGGACGCGGGTGGCCAGCACCCAGGCCTCGTCCAGGATCTGCGCCTCGTCGGCCGGGATGAGGCCGGCCGCGTGCGCCGCGGCCAGGGCCTCTCGGGTCCGGGTCGTGCGCAGGCCCGGCTCGTTCCAGGCGTGGCGCATCTGCATCAGCTGGACCGTCCACTCGACGTCGCTGAGCCCGCCGCGGCCGAGTTTGGTGTGCAGGGTGGGGTCGGCGCCGCGCGGCATCCGTTCCGTCTCCATCCGGGCCTTGAGCCGGCGGATCTCGCGGACCGCGTTGTCGTCCAGGCCCTCGGCCGGGTAGCGCAGCGGGTCGATCAGGTCGATGAACCGGGCGCCGAGCCCGGAGTCGCCCGCGACCGGTTCGGCGCGCAGCAGGGCCTGGCTCTCCCAGGTCAGCGACCAGCGGCGGTAGTACGCGGCGTAGGAGGCGATGGTGCGCACCAGCGGCCCGGACCGTCCCTCGGGCCGCAGGTCGGCGTCGATGAGCAGCGGCGGATCCGCGGTGGGCAGCTGGAGCAGCCTGCGCATCTCGGCGATCACGGCCTGGGCGGCTTTCGCGGCCTCCTGTTCGTCGACGCCCTCGCGGGGTTCGTGGACGAACAGGACGTCGGCGTCGGAACCGTAGCCGAGCTCGCGCCCGCCGAAGCGGCCGACGCCGATGACGGCGAAGCGGGTGGGCAGGGTGTCGCCCCAGTGGGACCGCACGGCGGCGCGCAGGGCTCCGCCGACGGTGGCCGCGGTGAGGTCGGAGAGGGCCCGTCCGACCCGGTCGACGAGGGCGCCGGGGTCCGTTTCGGCGGGGCTGTCCTCCGTGCCGTAGGAGGCGATGATGTCGGCGGCGGCGGTACGGAACAGCTCCCGGCGGCGGACCCCGCGGGCGGCGGCGACGGCGGTCTCCGGGTCCTCGGCGCGGCCCACCGCGGCCAGCACCTCCTGTTCGAGCGCCTCGTGCGTACGGGGCTGGAGGCCTTCGGGGTCCCCGAGCAGCGCGACGGCCTCGGGTGCGCGCATCAGCAGGTCGGGGGCCAGGCGCCCGGCGGACAGGACGCGGGCGAGGTTCTCGGCGGCGGCGCCTTCGTCGCGCAGCAGCCGCAGGTACCAGGGAGTGCGGCCGAGGGCGTCGGAGACCTTGCGGAAGTTGAGGAGCCCGGCGTCGGGGTCGGCGGAGTCGGCGAACCAGCCCAGCATCACGGGCAGCAGGGTGCGCTGGATGGCGGCCTTGCGGCTGACGCCGGACGCAAGGGCCTCCAGGTGGCGCAGCGCGGTGGACGGGTCGGCGTAGCCGAGCGCTTCGAGGCGCTGGCCGGCGGCGCGCGGGGAGAGCCGGGTCTCGCCGGGGGTGAGCTGGGCGACGGCGTCGAGCAGCGGCCGGTAGAACAGCTTCTCGTGGAGGCGGCGGACGACGGAGGCGTGCCGGCGCCAGGCCTTGTTCAGTTCGGCGACGGGTTCGGTGCGCAGGCCCATGGACCGGCCCAGGCGCCGCAGGTCGTTCTCGTCCTCGGGCACGAGGTGGGTGCGGCGCAGCCGGTAGAGCTGGATGCGGTGCTCCATGGCGCGCAGGAAGCGGTACGCGTCGTGCAGCTGGGCGGCGTCGGCGCGGCCGACGTAGCCCCCGGCGGCGAGGGCGTGCAGGGCGTCGAGGGTGGTGCGGGAGTGGAGGGTGGCGTCGCTGCGGCCGTGCACGAGCTGGAGCAGCTGGACGGCGAACTCGACGTCGCGCAGCCCGCCGGGGCCGAGTTTCAGTTCCCGGTCGACCTGGGCGGCGGGGATGTTGTCGACGACGCGGCGGCGCATCTTCTGGACGTCGGCGACGAAGTTCTCGCGTTCGGCGGCCTGCCACACGAGAGGAGTTATGGCCTCGATGTACTGGGCGCCGAGTTCGGGGTCGCCGGCTACGGCGCGCGCCTTGAGCAGCGCCTGGAACTCCCAGGTCTTCGCCCAGCGCTGGTAGTAGGCGAGGTGGGAGGCGAGGGTGCGCACCAGCGGGCCGTTGCGGCCTTCGGGGCGCAGGTTGGCGTCGACGGGCCAGATGGTTCCCTCGACAGTGGTCTCGGAGCAGATCCGCATGAGGTGGGAGGCGAGGCGGGTGGCGGCCTGGACGGCCTTGCCCTCGTCGGTCCCCTTGGCGGCGTCGCCGACGAAGATGACGTCCACGTCCGAGACGTAGTTGAGTTCGTTGCCGCCGCACTTGCCCATGGCGATGACGGCGAGGCGGCAGCAGGCCGCGTCCTCGGGGGCGGCGGCGCTCGCGATGCGCAGGGCCGCGCGGAGGGTGGCGGTGGCGAGGTCGGCGAGTTCGGCGGCGGTCTCGGCGACGTCGATGGTGCCGCAGACGTCGCGGGCGGCGATGGAGAGCAGGCAGCGGCGGTAGGCGATGCGCAGGGTGACGGGGTCGTGGGCGTCGGCGAGGCCGCGTTCGAAGTCGGCGAGGCCGGGGTGGAGGTCGGCGGCTTCGTAGGTGACGAGGGCGTGCCAGTCGCGGGGGTGGCGGGCGAGGTGGTCGGCGAGGGCTTCGGAGGCGCCGAGCACACCGAGCAGCCGGTCGCGCAGCGGCTTGGCGCTGAGCAGGGTGTCGAGGAGTACGGGCAGTTCGTCGGGCTGCTGCGCCTCGGCGAGCCGTACGAGGCCGAGGAGGGCGAGGTCGGGGTCGGCGGTGGCGCCGAGTGCGTCGAGGAGTACCGGGTCGGTCCGTACGGGGGCCAGCACCGCGCTCTCCAGCAGCCGGGCGGCGGCGGAGGGGTCGGTGAACCCGCTCCGCAGCAGCCGGATGAAGGTGCTGCTCCTGCGTCCCGGGACTGTCATCCCGCCGCCTCCCGCGTGCGTCGCTGCCGGGGTTGACCCGGCCGGCCGAGGTCTTGAGCCTATCCGGAGCGGCGGGACGGCTCACCGGGGCGCGGGGGCGCGCCGGCCCCGGCGGAAGGGGACGCCCGCTTGCGCCGGGCGGGGTCGACGTGGCCAACCTCACAGGCCCGGCGGCGTGTGCGGCGTCGGCGCCGCGCCGCCGGCGGGTGCGTCGGCCGCCGCTGCGGCCGCGCGGAGCGCGCTCCACGGCGGTGACCGGCGCAAACGCGCCTCGGCCGGGTGGCGCGGGGGCGGTGCGTACCCCGTTCGCCGGCCCGTGCGCGGGTCGGCGACAGCGGGCTCTAAATCACATAAATCTGTACAACTAAGACAAGTCGCCTATAACTCATTCAACGTGCCATATGGTGACGTAAGTTGGCCCGCTGGACGGGACAAAGGCGTCCGCATGGCGGGCAATTGCCTCGATCGAACCCGCACGAGGGACAATCACATCCGGTCGTTTTTCGGAAAGCACGAGTCATCGGCGACATCGATGAACCAAGTCGCCCGGATTGACCTCTCTTTGAGTGACCGCTTCGCGGTTCTTCCCGCCCGGAACGACCCCAAGGCGTGACCATGCCGATGACCCGCCGCCGCCTCATGCTGGCCGCCGCCCTGCTGCCCGTCCTGACGGTCGGCACCACTGGCGTACTCGCGATCGCCTCGGGCGAGCAGACCTCGGCCGAAGCCAGCCAGGACAAGCACCCCGCCGCGCCCGTCATACCCGCGAGCACAACGGCCGGCTCGGTGGTCCAGGTCGTGGCCCACCCCGACGACGACCTCTTCTTCCTGAACCCGGACCTCAGCCGGTCCCTGACCGCCGGAATCCCGGTCACGAGCGTGTACCTCACCTCCGGCGAGGCCGACGGCCGCAACGAGGCCGCGGGCGGCGCCGCCAAGGACCCCCAGCAGCCCGCCGACCGCGCGCACTACGCGGAGGCCCGGCAGAACGGCATCCGCTGCGCGTACGCGCAGATGGCGACCGGGGACCGCACGAGCGCGTGGCAGCGTACGGTCATACCCACCGTCGGCGGCGGCCAGGCCGAAGTCGACGTCCTCCTCGCCCACCCCCGGATCAACCTGGTCTGGCTGCAGATGCGCGAGGCCCGCAGCACCACCGCCCCGACCCCCGAGAGCCTGCGCGGCCTGTGGAACGGCGAGATACCCGCCCTGGAGGCCCAGCTGGCCTCGGGCTCTCCCGTCACGGCGCCGTTCACGTACACCAAGGACCAGGTGGTACAGGTCATAGCCGGGGTCCTGACGAAGTACCGTCCGACGACGATACGGATGCAGGACCCGACCCCCGGCCGGGACCAGGTCACCGGCACGTACACCGACCACCAGGACCACATGTACGGCGCGCGCTTCGTCCAGGCCGGCTACGCCGCCTACGCCCGCCAGACCAGCGACCGCCCCCACTTCACGGTCCAGAACTACCTCGGCTACCACACGGGCAGCCTCCCGCACTCGCTGGACCCGCAGACCGCCGAGACGAAGATCGGCTACCTCAAGACCTACGCCTGGCTGGACCACGAGAACTACTGCGGCAGCGTCGCCGGCTGCGGCGACCGGAAGGTGGCGGGCAGCCCCACCGGCCGCAACTGGGCCCAGTCGCTGCGCTACGCCCGCGCCGACAACACCTCCTGGATGACGGAGGGCGTCCGCGGCCGGCTCTACGCCTTCGCGGTGCTCGACGGCCGGCTGGCGCTCTGGACCCGGGAGCCCGCCGGCATGTGGAGCGCCCCGGTCCTCCTGCCCGGCGAGGGCATCGACCCCGGCGTCTTCGCCACCCGCCTTCCCGACGGCCGGGTCACCGTCGTCGCGACCCGCACCACGTTCGGCGAGCGGGGCAAGGACTACCGCCGCGAGGTCGTCACCCTCAGCCAGGCGGCGCCCGGCGGCCCGTTCGGCGCCTGGCAGTCGCTCGGCACCCCCGAGGCGGCGGACGAGCCCGGCACCTCGGCGGTCAGTGCCCCCGCGGCAGTCGTCGGCGCGGACGGCCGGCTGACGGTGTACCTGCGCGACTCCCGCCGGACCCTGCGCGCCTGCGTCCAGGAGCCCTCGGGCGGCTTCGGCGAGTGGCAGCACCTGGGCGGCGCCGACCTGCAGAGCGACCCTGCGGTGGCGGTGGACGCCGCCGGCCGGCGCCACGTCTACGCCACCACCAGCACCTCCGTCCTCGCCTGGACGCAGGCCGCCCCGGACGCCCCCCTCCAGGGCCCGTTCCAGACGAACCTCCCCGCCACCACGGTTCCGCTCACCGCGGCCGCCGAGGGCGCGGGCGTCCGGCTCTACTTCCGCCGCCCCGACTCGGGCGTGGTCCGCAGCGCGCTGGTCACCGCGGGCCCGGGCAAGCCCCAGGTGTCCGCCGTCACCGAGTCCGGCGGCCGGGCCGGCTACGGCGCGGTCGGTGTCGCGGGCCGCCTCCTGACGGGCCGCGCCGACAGCGGCACCGTCGGCACCACCTCGGCCGGCGGCCCGCCCGCCTGGACGGAATCCCGCATGCTCTACAACGGCGCGCCGTCCGCCACCGTCGACCGCACGGGCTCCACGACGACGGCGGTCCTCGGCCTCGACGCCGCGCTCCACACGATCACCACCCCGCCCACGGGTACCACCAGCCCCGTCTGGCACCCGGCGGTCTTCCCCGCCCAGGCGCCCCTGACCTGACGGCCCCCGGCCCCTCCTGCGGCGCCCGGCACCCCAAGTTCTCGGCGAGCGAAGTGGTGCCGTGTCCTCCGGCATGCGTCCCGCCATGTTCCGGACGCATGCTGGAAGGACCAAGACGCACCTGGCTGCGGCGCAGGGGGTCCTGTGACATCGCTTGTCGCCGCTGCGACACATCAGAGGGCCTTTGGCCTTCAGCGTGACCACGAGGAGCACGCGATGTCGGATCAGTTGAACGCCGCACTTTCGGGGCAGGCCCCCACAGCGCTTGCCGAAGACGTCTCTCTCGCGACTCCACTGGCCGCACCCCGCATCGCCGGTCGTGACGCCGTTTCGGCCGCTCTCGGCACGTACCAGCGGGCCCTCGGCGCGCCTGAGGCAACAGCCGGCCTCAAGGGAGACGCGGTGGAGGGGGTCGTCTACAGCGCAAGCCCCGGCGGACGGGAGACGGAGATCGCGGCACTGGCCCGGACCGACTCCGCGGGCCTGATCACCACCATCGACGCCTACGGCCGGCCGTGGCCGTTCATGGCCGCTCTGCGCGAAGTGATCGCGAAGACCGACCCCGCTCTCGCGGACCCGAACCTCGGAACCGGACCGTACGCCCCGCAAGGGCCGACGCCGGATTGGGTTGATCATCCGGCCGTCCCGCCGCTGGCGCAGGATGTCACCCTGTACTCCCCGATCCTGAGCGAAGAGCCGACAGGGAAGGCTGTCGTCGGGCCCGTCCTCGAAGCCGCGGCGAAGAGCTTCAGCGACCTCAAGGTTCGTGCCGTCCTCGACATCGAGGGCCGATCGGGATTCACAGTGGTGATCGACGAACTCGTGGACGGTCACGTACAGCAGCTCGTGGAGATGTTCACCCTCAACGATGCGGGCGAGGTCGGGGGGATCCGCATCTTCACCCGCCCGTGGCTCGTGACAGCACATTTCCGGAAGAACATGTACGCCCTGCTCAAAGAAACGCTCGGCCCCGAATTCTGGGAGGGGCCCGACCCGCAAGGCCCCTTGCCCACCCCATGACATGAGGCCCCCGCGGGGACGCACTCATCCCGGCATCCCACGAACCCCGGGTGAGACGGGTCCGGGCCGGCGGCTGAGTGCCGTCGGCCCGGGGTGCCGTCTGACTGGGGTACCGCCGCTGACCTGCGGTTACAGCACCGGCATCATCTTGCGGAGCTCGAAGGCAGTGACCTCGGAGCGGTACTCCTCCCACTCCTGCTTCTTGTTGCGCAGGAAGAAGTCGAAGACGTGCTCGCCGAGCGTTTCGGCGACCAGTTCGCTGCGCTCCATCAGGGAGATGGCCTCGCCGAGGTTCTGGGGCAGGGGTTCGATGCCCATCGCACGGCGTTCGGCGTCGGAGAGCGCCCAGACGTCGTCATCGGCACCGGCCGGGAGTTCGTAGCCCTCCTCGATGCCCTTGAGGCCCGCCGCGAGGAGGACGGCGTACGTCAGGTACGGGTTGGCGCCGGAGTCGATCGAACGGACCTCGATGCGGGAGGAGCCGGTCTTGCCCGGCTTGTACATCGGGACGCGGATCAGCGCCGAGCGGTTGTTGTGGCCCCAGCAGATGTACGAGGGGGCCTCGCCGCCCGAGCCGGCGGTGCGGGAGGAGCCGCCCCAGATGCGCTTGTAGGAGTTGACCCACTGGTTGGTGACGGCGGCGGTTTCCGCGGCGTGCCTGAGCAGGCCCGCGATGAAGGACCGGCCGACCTTCGAGAGCTGGTACTCGGCGCCCGACTCGTAGAACGCGTTGCGGTCGCCCTCGAAGAGGGAGAGGTGGGTGTGCATGCCCGAGCCCGGGTACTCCGAGAACGGCTTCGGCATGAAGGTGGCCTGCACGCCCTGCTCCAGGGCGACCTGCTTCATGACCAGGCGGAAGGTCATGATGTTGTCGGCCGTGGACAGCGCGTCGGCGTAGCGCAGGTCGATCTCCTGCTGGCCGGGTGCGCCCTCGTGATGGCTGAACTCGACCGAGATGCCCATGGATTCAAGCATCGTGATCGCCTGGCGGCGGAAGTCCATGCCGACGTTCTGCGGGGTGTGGTCGAAGTAGCCGGAATTGTCCGCGGGCACCGGGCGGGTGCCGTCCAGCGGCTTGTCCTTGAGCAGGAAGAACTCGATCTCCGGGTGGGTGTAGAAGGTGAAGCCCAGGTCGGAGGTCTTGTTGAGGATGCGCTTGAGGACGTAGCGGGGGTCCGCGTACGACGGGGAGCCGTCCGGCATCAGGATGTCGCAGAACATCCGCGCGGTCCCGGGGGCCTCGGCGCGCCACGGCAGTATCTGGAAGGTGCCCGGATCCGGCTTGGCGATCATGTCGGATTCGTAGACGCGCGCGAAGCCCTCGATCGCGGAACCGTCGAAGCCGATGCCCTCGTCGAAGGCCTGCTCCAGTTCCGCGGGCGCGACGGCGACGGACTTGAGGAAGCCCAGCACGTCGGTGAACCACAGGCGCACGAAGCGGATGTCACGCTCCTCAAGCGTCCGGAGGACGAATTCCTGCTGCTTGTCCATGCCTTCATCCTCGCAGTTCAGACGACGTGTGCACCACCGGTCCCCGGAGGGGGGCACAGTCGGGCCGTCCCAGTATCGCCACCCGTGGTTTCCGCCACATTACGCACCCCTGAAAGCTCGTGGCACCCCCGCACTGACCGCGGGCCGGTCATGAGCATTACCATCTGCGGCCATGGGGGGCAGGAAGCACACGGAGCTCGGGGGCCACACCGGTCCCCCGCCCCGGCGTGCCGCCCCGTCGGCCGCGCTGACGGCCCTGGCCGCCGCGCTCGCCCTCGGGGTACTGCTGTGGGGTACCGCGTTCCCCTGCGCGGGGGGTGTGCGGTCCCACGTGTCGCCGACGGCGGTCGCGGCGGCGGGGGCGCACGAGCCGGCGCGCGGAGGGGCGTACGACCCTGCGCGCGGCCAGACGCACGGCCCGGCGCACGCCGGCTGCGTGGCCCCGCACGAGCTGCCCGGCTGCTCCCCCCGCTCCGATACGCCTCCTGCCGTACTGCCCGTCCCGCCGTCGGCCCT
This sequence comes from Streptomyces cirratus, assembly GCF_014650775.1. Classification (GTDB taxonomy): domain Bacteria; phylum Actinomycetota; class Actinomycetes; order Streptomycetales; family Streptomycetaceae; genus Streptomyces; species Streptomyces cirratus. The sequence goes on from NZ_BMVP01000001.1 coordinate 466,784, forward strand.
CGCCGCGGTGGGGGCCGGGGCGGTGGTGGCCGTGCGCCCCGCGCACGCCGGGCCCGTCCGGGCACCGGGTGCGCTCGCCCGCGCCCCCGACCTGCACGCCCTCCAGGTTTTGCGGACCTGACGCCGTCGGGCGCCGCCCGGCGTGCGCCCCTCGTAGCGGAACCGCCTTCCACCCCCCTCAGCAGAAGGAACAGGGCACATGGCCAGCAAGTCCGGCAAGACCACCACCGACAACACCGCGCGGCAGGCCCGCATAGCCGAGATGCGCCGCGCGGACAAAGCACGCGACCGGCGCAACAAGATCATCGCGATCACCGCTTCGACGGCGGTCGTCGCCGCCCTCATCGGCTTCGGCTCGTGGGTGCTGATGAGCCAGAAGCAGAAGGAGAAGGACGCCGCCGAGGCCCGCAAGGCGCCCGTGAGCGGCGAGCAGAGCTGGGACGCGAAGACGCTCGGCCGCAACCACGTCGACACCCCGGTCAGCTACCCGATGAACCCGCCGGTCGGCGGTGACCACAGCCCCCGCTGGATGAACTGCAACGGCGACGTCTACACCGACCCGCTGCCCGAGGTGAACGCGGTGCACTCGCTGGAGCACGGCGCGGTCTGGGTGACGTACAACGACAAGGCCGCCAAGGCCGATGTGGACACGCTGGCCGAGAAGGTCCGCAAGACCCCGTACACGCTGATGAGCCCGGACAAGACGCAGGCCGGGGCGATCATGCTCAGCGCCTGGGGCAAGCAGCTGAGCGTGAGCGACGCGGCCGACCCCCGGGTGGCGGCGTTCTTCACCAAGTACGTGCAGGGCCCGCAGACCCCGGAGCCGGGCGCGGCCTGCACCAACGGGTTGGCCGGGAAGTGACCCCGCCGCAGGGCCGGCGGGTGTCCCGTACGTACCTGGGCGCGGGCGCGGCGGTCGTCCTCGCCGCGCTGTTCGCGGTCGGGGCCACGGTCGCCGCCGCGAACGGCGGCGACGGGGACGGCGGTTCCGCCGCTTCGCGGGCGCCGTCGCTCTACTCGGCGGACGCGGGCTTCGCCCGGGACATGGCGGTGCACCACCAGCAGGCCGTGGAGATGTCCTTCATCGTCCGGGACCGCACCAAGGACGAGGCGGTCCGCGGCCTCGCCTACGACATCGCCAACACCCAGGCCAACCAGCGCGGCATGCTGCTGGGCTGGCTCGACCTGTGGGGGCTGCCGAAGGTGGTGGCGGACGAACCGCCGATGTCGTGGATGGGCAGCGACGACGGGCACGACATGGGCGGGCACGGCATGGGTGGACACGACATGGGCGGCGCCACCACCAAGCCCGGTGCGCTGATGCCGGGCATGGCCACCAAGGAGGAACTGGAGCGGCTGGGCTCCGCCGAGGGCCGAGAGGCGGAGGTGCTCTACCTCCAGCTGATGACCGACCACCACAAGGGCGGCGTCGCGATGGCCCAGGGCTGCGCGAGCCAGTGCGCGACCCCGGCGGAGCGGAAGCTGGCCGAGGGGATGGTGGCGGCACAGCGGTCGGAGCTCACCCTGATGGCCGACATGCTGGCGCAGCGCGGGGCCGCGCCGCGCGGCTGAGGGAGGTCGCCCGTACGGTGGTGGGAGGCGCCCTCGTCCGGTGCCCCGCGGCTCGGCCCCTCGGCCTGCCGCGTGGCCCGCGTGGCCTCCCACCTTGACCTTCGCCCGTACCGGCCCGTACGGGTGGGGTCGCTGGTCCGACCGGCCGGCCGACGGCGGGGACGCCGGGGCGGGTGCGCCCGCGTCCGCCCGCACGGCGCGCTCAGGAGGTACTCGCGATGACGACCGCCGCAGACATCATGCACCCCGGGGCCCAGTGGATCCCGGCCGGCGAAACCCTGGACCGGGCGGCTCAGCTGATGGCCCGGCTCAATGTGGGCGCCCTGCCCGTCAGCGATGAGAACGAACGCCTCTGCGGCATCATCACGGACCGCGACATCGTGGTGTCGTGCGTGGCCAAGGGGCACGACCCGTCGGTGGTCACCTGTGGTGACCTCTGTCAGGGGACGCCGCGCTGGATCGACGCCGGGGCGGACGTCTCCGATGTACTGGACGAGATGGAGAGCCATCAGATCAAGCGGCTCCCGGTGATCCAGGACAAGAAGCTGGTCGGCATGATCAGCGAGGCGGACCTGGCCCAGAACCTCTCGGAGGAGCAGATAGCCGGCTTCGTCGAGAAGGTCTACGCCCGCCGCTGACCGGTGCACTCGCCTCAGGGACCGCCCGGGCCACTTGGCGCGGGCGGTCCCGGCATGACCGAGTGCCGGCCGGCGCCGCCAGGACGGTGACGGACGCGGGCATCGGGTGCGGGGCCCGGAGCGCGAGGCGTTCGTCGGCCCCGTCGGGGTGGCGGGCGCTCTCCGGCAGGACCCCGCCCCAGACGCGGGCGGTCCGGCAGCAGCGGCGTACGGGGTCACGTGCCGCCGGTCCCCGGGCCCGCCGGCGCGGCGGGGAGCCCGGCGTCATACGCGACGCGGCCGGACAAGACGGGGCACCGTCGGGCGGCACATTGCGACCACCCCTGGCAGGACCGGCCCGGTCCCGGTGGCGCGGGCCACGTCCCCGGACCAATGGGCCGGGGGGACCGCGGCGTTGGCCGACGCGGAGTGGCTCACCGTCGGCAAGCCCGTCCTGCGGGCAGCCTCCGCGGGCGGGCTGGTCAGGACCCCTCCCGTTCCCGGGGCGCGGACGCGTCGAGGGCGGGGCCGAAAGCGGTTGGAGGGGGTCGGGGGCCGTGGCAGGGTAGGTGATCACCGCTCCCCGTTGCGAAGGACGCCCCGAGTATGAGTACGCCCCCGAACCCGCCGAGCAGCAGCCCGAGCGACCCGCCGACGGAGCCTTCGGGGACTCCCATACCCGAGGGCGCCGCCCCGCCGCCCCCGCACCCCGTACCTGAGGACACGGCACCCCCCGCCCAGCCGCTGTCCCTGACCAAGGACTCCCAGCCCGCACCGCACGCCGAGCCGGAACCCGAGCCGGCCCCCGCCCAGCCGCTGACCCTGGACAAGACCCCGGACCCCGCACCCGAAGACGCCGCCCCGTCGGCGGCGCACGCCGGGCCCGGACACGCGTCGGCCCCGACACCGCCGGTGCCGCCGGCACCGGGTGGGGGCGTCGGCCCGCAGGGAACGCACTTCGCGCCGCTCACCCCGCCGCCGGCCGCGCCGCAGGCGGCGCCGTACGGCTGGCCGGGCCAGCCCGGCCCGTACCCGGGCCCGTACCCCGCCGCCCCCGGCCAGCACGGTTTCCCCGGGTACCCGGGTTACCCCGGCTACCCCGGCCAGCCCGCCGCGCCCGCCGCGCCCGCCGCGCCCGCCGCGCCCGCGAACAACATGGCCATCGCCGCCCTCGTGCTCGGGCTGCTCGCGATCGCCTTCGGTGTCATCCCGTTCGTCTTCTGGATCGGCACCCTCGTCGGCCTGACCGGCACCGGCATAGGCATCGCCGCCATCGTCAGCGCCACCCGCGGCGCGCCCCGCAAGACGATGGCCCTGATCGCCACGGTCCTGTGCGTCCTGGGTCTCTTCTCCTCCGTCGGCGGCTTCTACCTCAGCGTCGCCGTCGTCCACAAGGCCGAGGACGCGGCGGACCGCCGCCTCGACCGCGACCGGGACCTGCCGGACGACCTGGCCGACCCGGCCGACCCGGCCGACCCGGCCAACCCCGACTACCCGGACCCGGCGGAGCCCACCGCCCCGGACCACGGCCGGGGTTTCGACAGCCCCGTCCCCTTCGGCAGCACCGTCAGCTACGCGAACGGCGTCCGCGTGAGCCTGTCGACGCCGGAGAAGTACGTCACGAAGCGCAAGTACATCGAGGTCGGCAACGCGGTCCGGATCGACATCAAGATCACCAACAGCTCCGACAAGCCCGTGAACATCATCTACGCGGTCCCCTCCGTCCACGACGCGCAGGGCAACCGTGCCAAGCTCGTCTTCGACGTCGACACCCCGAAGATGATCAGCGGCACCATCCAGCCCGGCGCCACCGCCACCGGGACCGCCGCCTACGAGATCCCCGAGGGCACCACGCGCCTCACCGCGGACGTCGCCCCCGTGATCCCCTCGCCCGCCGCCCGGTTCAGCGGCCCCATCGGCTGACGGGCCCCGCCTCGAAGACGAAGACGCGTACCCCCGTACCCCGGCCTCCCCCAGGACATCGCGTCAGTAAGACGATTACACTGTCCCCCGTGCCTCAACTACGCCTCGCTCTGAATCAGATCGACTCGCACGTCGGCAACATCGCCGCCAACGCCGACTCGGTCGTCCACTGGACCCGGCACTCCGCCGAGCAGGGCGCCCACCTGGTGGCGTTCCCGGAGATGATGCTGACCGGGTACCCCGTCGAGGACCTCGCCCTGCGCAGCTCCTTCGTCGAGGCCTCCCGCGAGGCGCTGCGCGACCTCGCGCAGCGCCTCGCGGCCGAGGGCCTCGGCGAGCTGCCGGTCATCGTCGGCTACCTCGACCGCTCCGAGCGGACCGCGCAACGGCTCGGCCTGCCGCCCGGCTCCCCGGAGAACGCGGCCGCCGTACTGCACCGCGGGGAGGTGGTGCTGCGCTTCGCCAAGCACCACCTGCCCAACTACGGCGTCTTCGACGAGTTCCGCTACTTCGTACCGGGCGACACCCAGCCGGTGATCCGGGTCCGCGGCATCGACGTGGCGCTGGCCATCTGCGAGGACCTGTGGCAGGAGGGCGGCCGCGTCCCGGCCACTCGCTCCGCCGGGGCCGGTCTGCTGGTGTCGGTCAACGCCTCGCCGTACGAGCGCAACAAGGACGACCTGCGCCTGGAACTGGTCCGCAAGCGCGCCCAGGAAGCCGGCTGCACGCTGGCCTACCTGGCGATGATCGGCGGCCAGGACGAGCTGGTCTTCGACGGCGACTCGATCGTCGTCGGCGCCGACGGCGAGGTCATCACCCGCGCGCCGCAGTTCTCCGAGGGCTGCGTCCTGGTCGACCTCGACCTGCCCGCCGCCCGCTCCGACGCCCCGGAGGGCGTGGTCGAGGACGGCCTGCGGATCGACCGGGTGATCCTGTCCGAGGAGCCGGTGGAGCCCTACGAGCCGGTGGTGGCGGGCGGCTACGCCGAACGCCTCGACGACGACGAGGAGGTCTACGACGCGCTGGTCGTGGGCCTGCGCGCGTACGTCAAGAAGAACGGTTTCCGTTCGGTGCTGATCGGGCTGTCCGGCGGCATCGACTCCGCGCTCGTCGCCGCCATCGCCTGTGACGCCATCGGCGCGCAGAACGTGTACGGCATCTCGATGCCCTCGAAGTACTCCTCGGACCACTCCAAGGGCGACGCCGCCGAGCTGGCCCGGCGCACCGGCCTGAACCTCCGCACCGTGTCGATCGAGCCGATGTTCGATGCGTACATGGGGTCGCTGGGCCTGTCGGGCCTGGCCGAGGAGAACCTCCAGTCCCGGCTTCGCGGCACCATGCTGATGGCGGTCTCCAACCAGGAGGGCCACATCGTCCTGGCCCCCGGCAACAAGTCGGAGCTGGCCGTCGGTTATTCGACCCTCTACGGGGACTCCGTCGGCGCCTACGGTCCGATCAAGGACGTCTACAAGACGGTGATCTTCCGCCTGGCGGAGTACCGCAACCGGGCCGCCGCCGAGCGCGGCGAGACGCCGCCGATCCCGGAGAACTCGATCGTGAAGCCGCCGAGCGCCGAGCTGCGCCCGGGCCAGGTGGACACCGACTCGCTGCCGGACTACCCGGTGCTCGACGCGATCCTTGAGCTGTACGTGGACCGCGACCAGGGGCTGGAGGAGATCGTCGCGGCCGGCTACGACCGCGAGCTGGTCGCCAAGACCCTGCGGATGGTGGACACGGCCGAGTACAAGCGCCGCCAGTACCCGCCGGGCACCAAGATCTCCGCGAAGGGCTTCGGCAAGGACCGCCGCCTGCCCATCACGAACGGCTGGCGCGAGCACGCGTAGGGCCGGCCGTACGTACGCCGGGGCCCCGGCCGCCGTGGAGGGCGGCCGGGGCCCCGGCTCATGCGCGGCGTACGGGTCAGGGCTTGAGCTCGACCCGGGCCGCGGTGGGCAGGTGGTCGCTGCCGGTGCGCGGCAGGGTCCAGGAGGCCTTCGGCGTGACGCCCCGCACCAGGATCTGGTCGATGCGGGCCATCGGGAACCGGGCCGGCCAGGTGAACCCGAACCCGTCGCCCGCCGCGCCCTGCGTGGAGCGCATCTGCGAGGTGATCTCCGACAGGGACCGGTCGTTCACGGTGCCGTTGAGGTCGCCGAGCAGTACGACCCGCTTGAGCGGTTCGGCGGCGAGCGCGGCGCCCAGCGCGTTGGCGCTGTTGTCGCGCTGGTTCGCGGTGAACCCGGCGTTCAGCTTGACCCGGACGGACGGCAGGTGGGCGACGAAGGCGGCCATGTCCCCGGAGGGGGTCTTCACGGTGACGCGCATGGCCCGCGTCCAGCCCATCTTGATGTCGACGGGCCGGCTGGAGGTGAGCGGGTACTTGCTCCACACGCCGACCGTCCCCTCGACGGCGTGGTACTTGTACGTGGCCTCCAGGGCCTTCTCGTAGGCCGGGACGGCGCCCGCCTTGAGCTCGGTCAGGGCCAGCACGTCCGCCCCGGCCTTCGCGACGGATTCGGCGGTGCCGCGCGGGTCAGGGTTGGCGGCGTCCACGTTGTGGGTGGCGACCGTCAGGTTGCCGCCCGTACCGGACTTGTCGGTGACCAGGCCGCCGAAAAGGTTCACCCAGACGGCGGCGGTCAGCGCTATCGAGATCAGCGCCGTCGCCGACTTGCGGATCACCGCCGCGACGAGCAGCAGCGGCACGGCCAGACCGATCCAGGGCAGGAAGGTCTCGGTGAGGCTGCCGAGGTTGCCGACGTCGTTCGGCAGCTCCGCATGGAAGATCATCACCAGCGAGATCAGCGCGGCCAGGGACGCCGTCACGATCCCGCGCCGCCAGATGCCGCGGTCCCTGCGCCACTCGGCGATTCGGCGCCGCAGACCGGATCCGGAGGGCCCCGGCTCCGAGCCGCCGCCGTTCCCCGTCTCCGTCATGTACGCCTGTGCCATGTAACTGCCCTCGCTGCCGTGCTTGCGCTGCTTCCCCGCCCCTTGACCCTAGGCGATGGACGCTGCCATCCGTGCCGTCCGTTCCGGCCGTACGACCGGGAGGACGAACAGCTGTCCGCCCGTAGTTCCGCTTGTCACGAAACGCGCACATTCGATCCGCGGCGGCTGGAGTCGGACTCGCAGCGGGACCGTGGGTGTGACGGACCGGTCATCCCGCCACTTCCTCCTCGGGCCCGGAGAGTGCCACCATGGTGGGTGAGTCCGGGGACGTCGTCAGGACGCCTCGAGATGACACGAGGAGCAGCAGCAATGACGCATGCCGTTTCGCCTGCCCGCGAAGCTTCCGGCCCCACCCTGTACGGGGGCACGGGCACCCGCCGCATCACCATCCGCGACCTGGCCCTGGCCAAGGAGCGGGGGGAGAAGTGGCCCATGCTCACGGCGTACGACGCGATGACCGCGTCGGTCTTCGACGAGGCCGGGATCCCAGTGATCCTCGTCGGCGACTCGATGGGCAACTGCCACCTGGGCTACGAGACCACCGTCCCCGTGACGATGGACGAGATGACCCTGCTCTCGGCGGCCGTCGTACGGGGCACCCGCCGTGCCCTGGTCGTCGGCGACCTGCCGTTCGGTTCGTACCAGGAAGGCGCCGTGCAGGCGCTGCGGAGCGCGACCCGGCTGGTCAAGGAGGCGGGCGTCGGAGCGGTCAAGCTGGAGGGCGGCGAGCGCTCGCTGGCCCAGACCGAGCTGATCGTGCAGTCCGGCATCCCGGTCATGTCCCACCTGGGGCTCACCCCGCAGTCCGTGAACGCCATGGGCTACCGGGTGCAGGGCCGCGGCGACGAGGCCGCGCACCAGCTGCTGCGCGATGCGAAGGCGGCTCAGGACGCGGGTGCGTTCGCGGTGGTGCTGGAGCTGGTCCCGGCCGAGCTGGCCGCCGAGGTCACCCGGTCCCTGCACATTCCGACGGTCGGCATCGGCGCGGGCTCGGAGTGCGACGCGCAGGTGCTGGTGTGGACCGACATGATGGGCCTGACCGGGGGGAAGATGCCCAAGTTCGTCAAGCAGTACGCGAACCTGCGCCAGACCATGGGTGACGCGGCGAAGGCCTTCGCCGAGGACGTGATCGGCGGATCGTTCCCGCAGCCGGAGCACGCCTTCCACTGAGCCCCGCTCGGCATCTCTGACGGCCCGTCGGCTCCATGCCGGCGGGCTGTCGCCGTTCCGGCCCGCCCGGTTCCGTCCCGCCCGGTTCCGGCCCGCCCCGTTCCTGCCCGCCCGGTTCGGGCCCGTCAGCCGCCTGTAGCCGCCTGCCGGTCCGGTGTCGGTCGTCTGTCGGCGCTTTGTCAGTGGCGGATGGTCCCATGATGGACATGACGCGAAACGACAAGAATCCCCTGAACGGCTCGCACGCCGTGGAGGTGCGGGGGCTGGTCAAGCACTACGGCGAGACCAAGGCCCTCGACGGTGTGGACCTCGATGTCCGCGAGGGAACCGTCCTCGGGGTCCTCGGCCCCAACGGCGCCGGCAAGACCACCCTGGTCCGCATCCTGTCCACCCTGATCGCCCCGGACGCCGGGACGGCGACGGTCGCCGGCTTCGACGTGGTCCGCCAGCCGCGGCAGCTGCGCCGCACCATAGGCCTGACCGGCCAGTACGCCTCGGTCGACGAGAAGCTCTCCGGCTGGGAGAACCTCTACATGATCGGCCGGCTGCTGGACCTGCCCCGCAAGGAGGCCCGGTCCCGCGCCGACGAGCTGCTGGAGCGGTTCTCGCTGACCGAGGCCGCCAAGAAGGCCGCGATGCACTACTCCGGCGGCATGCGCCGCCGGCTCGACCTGGCGGCGTCGATGATCGGCCGCCCGGCCGTCCTCTACCTGGACGAGCCGACCACCGGCCTCGACCCCCGTACCCGTAACGAGGTGTGGGACGAGGTGCAGCGGATGGTCGCGGAAGGCGCGACCGTCCTGCTGACCACGCAGTACATGGAGGAGGCCGAGCAGCTCGCCGACCAGCTGACGGTCATCGACCGGGGCAAGGTCATCGCCAACGGCAAGGTCGACGAGTTGAAGGCCCGGGTCGGCGGCCGCACCCTGCGCATCCGGCCCGTCTCCTCCGCCGATGTGCCGGGCATGGCCCGGTCGTTGGCCGAGGCGGGGCTGGACGGGGTGGCCGGTTCCCAGGCCGTGCCCGACGAGGGCGTGCTGCTGGTGCCGATCCTCAGCGACGAGCAGCTGACCGCGGTGGTCGGCCTGCTGGCCGCCCGGGGGTACGCGATCGCCGACCTCGGCACCTACCTCCCCAGCCTCGACGAGGTGTTCCTTTCCATCACCGGCCAGAAGCCCTCTTCCGAGGACTCCGCCCAGCAGACCGAGGAGGTCGCGGCATGAGCACCGTCACCACGTCCAAGCCCAGTACCCCCGCGACCGTTTCGGCCGCCGCGGCCGTCGGACCGGCCGACGAGGGCAGGATCGGCCTGCGGGGCAACCTGCGGCACATCGGCGCCCTGGTGCGCCGCAACACCCTGCAGATCAAGCAGGACCCCGAGTCGATGTTCGACGTCGTGTTCATGCCGATCATCTTCACCCTGCTGTTCGTGTTCGTCTTCGGCGGCGCGATCTCCGGCAAGGGCCAGCAGGAGGCGTACGTCAACTACGTCGTCCCGGGCCTGATGGCCATGATGGGCATGAACATCGCCATGGGCGTCGGCACGGGGGTGAACGACGACTTCAAGAAGGGCGTGATGGACCGCTTCCGGTCCATGCCCATCGCCCGGTCCTCCGTGCTGATAGCCAAGATCGTGGTCGAACTCGGCCGCATGATGGTCGCCATCGCGATCCTGCTCGCCGTCGGCTTCATGCTGGGCCTGTCGATCAAGACGTCAGTGCTGGACCTGTTCCTGTCCATCGGGCTGTCCGCCGTGTTCGGCGCCTCCCTGATGTGGATCTTCATCCTGCTCGGTCTGACCATGAAGACCGCGCAGGCCGTCCAGGGGATGGCCATGCTGGTCCTGATGCCGCTCCAGTTCGGCAGCTCGATCTTCGCCCCGCCGTCGACCATGCCGGGCTGGCTGCAGACCTTCACCGACTACAACCCGCTGTCCAACCTGGCCGACGCAGCGCGCGGCCTGATCAACGGCGGGGCGGTCGCCCACCCGGTCTGGGTGACCCTGGCCTGGTCCGTGGCCATCACGCTCGTCACCATGCCGCTCGCGGTGCGCAAGTTCCGCCAGAAGACCTGATCCGGGGGGCCGGTCCGTTCCGGATCGCGTCCCGGACGGACCTGCCCCCTACGGGGGCCGGATCAGCAGAGGGCGGTGGCCTCCTCCAGGGAGAGGCCGCCGCCTTCGGCGCAAGCCGCCTCGAAAGCGGCGTCGCCCAAAGCCGCGCGCGCCCCTTCCTCGGCGCGGGCGGCGTCGGCGCGTTCGGTGGAGACCGGGAAGTGCCCGGGCGGCAGCAGGGCCCGGTACGCCCCGACCAGCCGGGCCGCGTCGTAGGAGCGCTCGGGGCCGCCGAGACCGACGAGCGAGACGGCCGCCGTGATCATGAAGACGGCCGGCATCTGGGGCGCGACCATCGTGGCGAGCGGGTCCCGGGCAGCCGCCATGGCCTGCCGGTTCAACGCGAGCGCCTCGCGGTAGTTGCCCTCCTGGTTGTCGAGCCAGGCCAGCATCGCCAGCAGGAAGCAGTCGAAGATCGCGTACGCGCCGGTGGCGAACTCCTCGCGAAGCGAGTGGATCTGGGCGCGGGCCTGGGGGATGCGGCCGGTGCGGCCGTAGACGCCGGCGAGGAACATCCGGGCGGCCGGCATGGCCTCGTTGTTGAACTGCTGGACGAGCCCGATGAGCTCGTCGAGGATCGCCTCGGCCTCCTCCACCCGGCCGTTCTCGATGAGGGCCCCGGCCCGCCGCACCCGCAGGACGGTCACCTGCGCCTGGGCGCCGAGGCGCTCGGCGTAGGCGACGGCGGCCTGGAAGTCCTCTGCGGCCAGGGCGTATTCACCGCGCTTCTCCAGGGATTCGGCGCGGGCCGACAGGGCTTCGGCGCAGCCCCAGGCATCGCCGAGCTCCCGGAAGACGGCCAGGCTCTCCTCCGCGTCGCGGGCGGCGTCACCGCTCCAGCCGGCATGGTTGGCGAGGACGTTGGCGCGCAGTTGGAGGGCGCTGGCGTAGGCCCAGCGGTAGCCGAGTTCCCGCGAGGCGTCGACGGTCGCGTCGAGGATGCGCCGGAGCAGGCCGGTGTCTCCGTTGATCATGATGGCGAAGATCCAGAAGACTCCGGGGAACTCGCAGGTCTGCGGGAGACCGGGCCGGTAGACCTGCACGATCGCTTCGACCTGTTCCCGTATCTCGGGACTGTTCCAGTCGGTGCTGGTCTGGTCGCGGGAGGCCATGCACATCATCCGCACGCCGCGCCAGGCCTCGGTGAGCAGTTCGCCCGTGTACGGCGGCGGGGAGTCGACGATCCGTTCCAGGACGGGTTCGGCGGGGACGAGGGGCGGGGCGAAGGGGTCGGGGCCGAGGGCGGCGGCGAGAGCGGACCAGTGGCGGCTCTCGGCGCGCAGGTCGTGCATGTGCCAGTACCAGCCGAGGGAGTGCACAAGGCACAGCACTTCGGCCACGTCCTTGGTGGCGACGGCGCGGCGCAGGGCGGTGCGGATGTTCTCGTACTCGACGGCCAGCCGCTCACCGGCCTCGCGCTGGCCGTGGCCGCGCAGCAGCGGCTCGGTGGTGCGGGCGAGTTCGCGGTAGTGGGTGAGGTGGCGGCGCTCGGTGGCGTCGCGGTCGCCGGGCGCTTCGTGGAGGCGCTCGGCGGCGTACTCGGCGACGGTTTCCAGCAGCCGGTAGCGCATGTCGCCGCCGGGGCCCGGTGCCGCGACGACGAGGGACTTGTCCACGAGCGAGCCGAGCAGGATGAGCACATCGGCGCCGTCCCGCGCGACAGTGCCGTGCCGCGCGACAGTGCCGTCCCGCGCGGCGGAACCCTCGCCGCCGACGGCTCCGGCGCAGACGGCCTCGGCGGCGGCCAGGTCGCAGCCGCCCGCGAAGACGGACAGCCTTCGCAGCACGGCCCGTTCGGGTGCGTCGAGCAGGTCCCAGGACCAGTCCACGACGGCGCGCAGCGTCTGCTGGCGCGGCAGGACGGTACGGGAGCCGCTGGTGAGCAGGCGGAACCGGTCGTCCAGCCGGTCGGCGATCTGCCGGGCGGTCAGCAACCGCAGCCGGGCCGCGGCGAGTTCGATGGCGAGCGGCAGTCCGTCGAGGCGACGGCAGATCTCGGCGGCGGCCTCCGGGTCGTCCTCGGCGCGGAACCCGGGGCGGGCGGCGGCCCCCCGGTCGCCGAGGAGCCGTAGCGCGACCGGGTCGGGCAGCGGTTCCACCGGGCGCAGGGTCTCCCCCGGTACCCCGAGGGGTTCGCGGCTGGTGGCGAGGATGCGTACGCCGGGGCAGTGGGCGAGGAGTTCCTCGGCGAGGGCGGCGGCGGCCTTGACGACGTGCTCGCAGTTGTCCAGGAGCAGCAGGAGCCGCCGTCGCGCGCAGTGGTCGACGAGCCGTTCGAGGGGGTCGTCGCCGTTGCGGTCGGTCAGCGCCCGCAGTTCCTCGGCGGCGGCGCCGCGCAGCTTGGTCTCGCGGGCCCCGAGCGCGGTGAGGACCGCCTCGGGCACGTCCTCGGGGTCGTCCACGGGTGCCAGCTCCACCAGCCACACCCCGTCGGGCAGGCCGTCGGGGGCCTGTGCCTCGGCGGCCTCCTGCGAGAGCCGGGTCTTGCCCGCCCCGCCGGGGCCGAGCAGCGTGACGAGGCGGGAGCGGCCCAGGTCGTCGCCGATGGCCCGGATGTCCTCCTCGCGGCCGACGAAGGTCGTGAGCCGCGCCCTCAGGTTGCCCCGGACCGACGACGGCTCGTGCGGCGCGGGAGCCGGCCCCGGTAGGGGGGCCGGCACCGGGGTCAGCAGCTCGGCGTGCAGGGCCCGCAGGGCGGGGCCCGGGTCGGCGCCCAGGCGGTCGGCGAGGTCCCGTCGGACCTGCTCGTAGGCGGCCAGCGCCTCCGCCGGCCGGCCCGCGTCGCGCAGGGCGCGGATCCGCAGCGCCTGCGACGGCTCGTCCAGCGGCTGCTCGGCGCACAGTGCGCCCAGCTCCGGCAGGACCCGCTCCGCCTGCCCCAGCGCGAGGGCCGCGGCCAGCCGGCCCCGGCGGGCGTCCGTCCGTACCGCCTCCCAGCGGGCGGACTCCGCCGCGGGATCGGGCAGGCAGGCCAGCGCCGGTCCGCGCCACAGCGCGAGGGCCTCGTCGTACAGGGCGGCGGCCCGGGCCGGGTCCGTCTCCGCCGCGGCGGCGCCGGAGCCGGCCAGCCGCTCGAAGCGGTACAGGTCGATGTCGTCCCGCTCGGCGGCCAGCAGGTAACCGCCCTCGGCGGACCGCACGGCCTCGTGCCCCAGCGCCCGCCGCAACCGTGCCACGAGCGCCTGGAGGGCGGCGACGGCGTCGGCCGGCGGGTCACCGTCCCAGACCTGGTCGACGAGCAGGTCCGCCGGCACGGTGCGGCCGGGCCGCAGCGCAAGCGCGGTCAGGAGGGCCCGCAGGCGGGCTCCGCGGACGGCGACGGGGGTCCCGTCGTCGCGGGTGGCCTGGGTGGTGCCGAGAATCGCGTAACGCACCGGCCCATTGTCACTGCCCGGGCCCCCGGACCCGACCGATTTCCGGGCCGGGATAGGTTTCGCCGCATGAGTCACCAGGGGAGCCGCTCCGAGCGGCGGGTCAGTTCCGTGTTTCTGGGCATCGTCGCCGTCATGGCGGTCACCGGCTGGGCCGTGTGGACCGGCTACGCGACGAGCCCCGGGCTCGCCGTGTTCCTCTTCGTGACGTCCGCGTGGGTGGTCTCCCTGTGCCTGCACGAGTACGCGCACGCCCGCACCGCGCTGCACGGCGGTGACATCTCGGTGGGGGCCAAGGGCTACCTGACGCTGAATCCGCTCAAGTACACGCACGCGCTCCTGAGCATCGTGCTGCCGGTGGTGTTCGTGATCCTGGGCGGTCTGGGCCTGCCCGGTGGCGCCGTGTACATCGAGCGGGACAGGATCCGCGGCCGCTGGAAGCACAGCCTCGTCTCGGCGGCGGGCCCGCTGACCAACGTACTGTTCGCGGCCGTGTGCACGGCGCCGTTCTGGCTGCACGCCCTGGACGGCGTCCCCCTCGCCTTCCGCTTCGCGCTGGCCTTCCTCGCGCTGCTCCAGGTATCGGCGGCGATCTTGAACTTCCTGCCGGTCCCGGGCCTGGACGGCTACGGGGTCATCGAGCCCTGGCTGTCCCACCGGGTGCGCCGCGAGGTGGCGCCGCTGGCCCCCTTCGCCCTGATCGGCGTGTTCGCGCTGCTGTGGATCCCCGAGGTGAACGGGTTCTTCTTCGACCGGGTCACCGACGTCCTCGGCGCGCTGGGAGTGTCCGACCTGGAGACGTACTGCGGCCACAGCCTCTACCGCTTCTGGCAGGAGACGGACGGCTACTGCACGCTCCCGTAGCGCCGGGCCGTGCCGTGCCGTGCCGGTGCGATTAAAGTCCTGTCCATGATCAATGGGGAGCAGGGGCCGTCGGAGCTGTCGACGCGGGACGCGGTGGAGCTTCGGGCCGCGGACGCGGACCGGGAGGCGGTGGCCGAGCAGCTGCGGGTCGCCGCCGGTGAGGGCCGGATCGGCCTCGGCGAGCTGGAGGAGCGGCTCGACCGGGCCTACGCCGCGAAGACGTACGGCGAACTCGACGTGCTGGTGGCCGACTTGCCGCAGGGGCGGGGCGGCGGGGGGCGTCCCGGGACCGGCGCGGACACGCTCGTCCTCAAGACCGGCATGAGCAGCATCAAGCAGCAGGGCCGGTGGACGGTCCCGCGCAGGATCGTCGCCGAGTGCAAGATGCTGAGCATCGTGATCGACTTCACCGAGGCGATCTGTGTGCACGGTGACGTCACCGTCGAGGCGCGTTGCGGATCGGGCAGCATCCAGTTGATCGTCCCGCAGGGCTGGGCGGTGCGGATCGACGGGTCGAGCACCAACACGGCTCACATCGCCGACCAGGTCTCGGCGCCGGCGGACCCGGCCGCCCCGGTGCTCACGGTCGTCGGGCACCCGCGGACCGGCCGCATCAAGATCAAGCAGCCCCGCCGCAAGGGCTAGCCGGCGTCCGGCGGGCCGGTCAGGCCCGCTTCTCCGCCTTGGCCTTGCGGACGTAGTACCAGGCCATGTTGGAGGTCAGACCGGCCAGCAGGACCCAGACGATCCCGAGGAAGCTGCCCTCCACGAAGGCGACCACGGCCGCGGCCACGGACAGGGCGCAGACGACAACGGCGAACACGGCAAGGCGGGGCATTCGGCAGAGCTCCTCGGCGGCACAGAAGGGGTCGAGCCCCTCCAGTGTCCCCCATCCCCACCCCCCGGCCGCCCGGCGGACCCGGCGGCCTGCCGGGCCGGGGCGGTCAGACGTCCGTGATGCGCAGGGCCGCGTGGGACTTGTAGCGGCGGTTCGTGGAGATGAGGTTGGCGACCAGGGCTTCGACCTGGTGGGCGTTGCGCAGGCGGCCCGCGAAGACGCCGCGCATGCCCGGGACGCGGGCCGTGAGGGCCTGGACCAGGTCGGTGTCGGCGCGGGACTCGCCGAGGACCATCACGTCGGTGTCGATCTCCTCGACCGACTCGTCCTGGAGCAGCACCGCCGAGAGGTGGTGGAAGGCCGCCGTGACCCGGGAGTCGGGGAGCAGGGCTGCGGCCTGCTGGGCGGCGCTGCCCTCGGGGACCTCCAGGGCGTACGCGCCCTGCTTGTCGAAGCCGAGCGGGTTGACGCAGTCCACCACGAGCTTGCCCGCGAGGTCCTCGCGCAGCGCTTCGAGGGTCTTCGCGTGGCCTTCCCACGGCACCGCGATGATCACGATGTCACTGCGCCGCGCGCATTCGGCGTTGTCCGCGCCCTCCACGCCCAGGCCCAGTTCCGCTGCGGCGGCCCGCGCCCGGTCGGCGGCGCGGGAGCCGATGATCACCTTCTGGCCGGCCCGGGCGAAGCGGTACGCCAGGCCGCGACCCTGGTCGCCGGTGCCGCCGAGGACGCCGACGACGAGGCCCGAGACGTCCGGCAGGTCCCAGGGGTCCTTGGCCGGCGGCTTCTGCGTGCTGTCTGAGGAAGTCATGGGGGCAAAGGTACTGCCGAGTACCGTCGTCCCCCATACCCGTCGGGAGGCATCCCCGGCAAGTGCCCGCCGTGCGGGCTCCGTCTGCGGCAGGATGCCGCCATGGACGCCGTGAGGGTCGCGCTGCTGCGCGAGGTGCTCGCCGGTACGCAGTGGCCCGGGGCCGCGCGCCGGTTCGCCGGTTCGCTGCGGCGCTCGGTCGTGCCCGCCGGCGGGCACCTGCTGCTAGTGGGCACCGAGCGGTACGAGCCCTGGCACCTGGCCGCCCATCTGGTGGACGAGGCCGCCTGGTCGGGGCTGCCCGAGCTGGCGCCGACCCTGGTGCGCCACCGGGTGCGGCCGGGTGAGCCCCCGCACCTGTCGGTGGGGCTGAGCCGGCTGGAGGCGGCCCGGCGCGGGCACACCCTGCTGGTGGTGGCCCCGGAACAGCCGGGCGCGGGTCTGCTGGAGCGCGTCCACGACGCCCGCCGGGCGGGGGCGACCGTACTGTCCCTGGACGGCGGGGACCCCGACCTGGGCACGCTGGCCCACGAGGCGCTGTCGGTCCCGGACGCCACCGCCGAGCTGGACCTGGACACCGTGCAGCACCTGGTGAGCGCGGCGGCCGGGGAGAACAGCCTGCCCGGGCCGCGCGGCGGCCCGCGCCGGCTGCGGGACCGGCTGGCGCGGCTGGCCGACCAGCTCACCGCGCCGCCACCCAGCCGCTGGTAGGCGGGGGAACCGGAACCATCGGAACTAGGGAGAGGGCGTGCTCCCGTCCGCCTCGCCGTTCTCGCCGGTCTTGTCGTTCCACTTGGGGTCGTTCTGCCACTCCAGGTTCCGCTCCTCGGCGGTCTCCATGGCGTGGGCCGCCTCCTCGGGGCTGGAGTACGGGCCGAACCGGTCCTTGGCCGGGCACTCCGGGCCTTCCTCGACCTTGTGGTGGACCAGGCAGTAGTACCACTCGCCCGGTTTGCCCGTCTGGCGCTTCTTGAACAGGGCCATCGTCCGCCGGCTCCTCTCGTTGCGGCTCTCGCCGCTCTCTGCCGCCATGCTGCCCCATCACCGCTGGATACACTCGCTTGCATGTCTGGCCAGTCGCTGCTCGTTCCCGGCGAGCTCTCCCCCGCCCGTTCCGTTCCCGGCAACATCCGCCGGCCCGAGTACGTGGGCAAGCCCGGTCCCACGCCCTACACCGGACCGGAGGTGCAGACGCCCGAGACCATCGAGGCGATGCGCATCGCCGGCCGGATCGCCGCCCGGGCGATGGAAGAGGCCGCCAAGCACATCGCGCCGGGTGTGACCACCGACGAGCTGGACCGGGTCGCGCACGAGTTCATGTGCGACCACGGCGCCTACCCCTCGACGCTCGGCTACCGCGGCTTCCCGAAGTCCCTGTGCGCCTCGGTCAACGAGGTCATCTGTCACGGGATCCCGGATTCGACCGTCCTGCAGGACGGCGACATCGTGAACCTCGACGTGACCGCGTACATCGGCGGCGTGCACGGCGACAACAACGCCACCTACCTGTGCGGTGAGGTGGACGAGGAGTCGCGGCTGCTGGTGGAGCGCACCCGCGAGTCCCTGAACCGGGCCATCAAGGCGGTCAAGCCGGGCCGCCAGATCAATGTGATCGGCCGGGTCATCGAGTCGTACGCGAAGCGTTTCGGCTACGGCGTGGTCCGGGACTTCACGGGACACGGCATCAGCACGGCGTTCCACTCGGGTCTGATCATCCCGCACTACGACAGCCCGCACGCGACCACCGTCATCGAGCCCGGCATGACCTTCACCATCGAGCCGATGCTGACGCTGGGGACGCACGAGTACGACATGTGGGACGACGGCTGGACGGTCGTCACCAAGGACCGCAAGCGCACCGCGCAGTTCGAGCACACGCTGGTCGTGACCGACTCCGGGGCGGAGATCCTGACGCTGCCGTAGCGGTGGCGCCGGCGCCGGCGTCGGCGTCGGCGGAGGAGGTTTTGCCGACACGGCGTCGGGAAGACTGGCGGGGAGAAGCGGGTGGGGCGGCGTGCCGTCGCGCACGCCCGCGCCTCCTGCCGCTCGCCCCCCCTACGCGAACCCCCGGAGGTCCGCCTTGGACGCCTTCTCCACGGCCATCCGTGTCGCCTCGCACGAGCAGCACACCGAGGCCGAGACCTCGACGTTCATGAGCGACCTGCTGGGCGGCCGGCTCGGCGTGGCCGCGTACGCGCGCTACACCGAGCAGCTGTGGTTCGTGTACCGGGCGCTGGAGGACGCCGCCGAGGCGCTCCGGGGCGACCCGGTCGCCGGGCCGTTCATCCGGCCCGAACTGATGCGGGTCGCGCAGATCGAGCGGGACCTGGCGCACCTGCGCGGCCCGGGGTGGCGCGAGAGCCTCGCCGCCCTGCCCGCGACGCGGGCGTACGCGGACCGGGTCGCGCGGTGCGCGGCGACCTGGCCCGGCGGGTACGTCGCCCACCACTACACCCGCTACCTGGGCGACCTGTCGGGCGGCCAGATCATCCGGGACAAGGCGGAGCGGACCTGGGGCTTCGAGCGCAGGGGCGACGGCGTGCGGTTCTACGTCTTCGCGGACATCGCCAACCCGGCGGCGTTCAAGCGGGGTTACCGGGAGCTGCTCGACGCGATCGCCGCGGACGACCTGGAGAAGCAGCGCATCATCGACGAGTGCAAGCTCGCGTTCGACCTCAACGGCGCGGTCTTCCGCGAGCTGGGGGAACAGTTCCCCTTGACCGCGTAGGCCCTGACCGGACACTTCACCCGCCGCCCCGGCCCGCGGTTCCGGCCCGGGCTCAGGTCCGCAGTCCAGGCCCGGGCTCAGGCCCGCGCTCGGGGTGCGGGCCGGGGGGTCAGGGGTGCCGGGGGGCGAAGCGGACGCGGCCGCCGAGTTCGACCGTGCCGTCCGGGGCCGGGGCGGTGAGGATCTGGGAGCCCGCGCCCTGGGTGATGTTCAGGGCCCGGTTCAGCTCGGCCGTCAGCAGGATCGCCGCCGAGCCGGTGGCCTCGTCCTCGGCGATCACCCCGTCCGGGCGGCGCGGGAAGCCCCGGGCCCGGATCCGTCCGGCGGCCTCGTCCTCCCAGGCCCACGCGTACAGCCAGCCCTCCCCGGGCGGCGGGGCGGGCAGCGCGTCCACCTCCGCGGCGCTCGCGTACTGCTCGGTCCGCTTCCCCTCGACCCATTCGGGGCGGGCCGTGATCCAGGTGAACTCCCCGTCGTCGCGCGCCCAAACCGAGCCGGCCGGCGGCTGGAGTTCCTCGATGTCGAGCAGCCAGGCGACCCCGACCAGCGGGTGGCCCGCGAAGGCCATCCGGGTGCCCGGGGTGCGGATGTCGACGATCCCGCGTTCGGGGTCGTCGACGAAGACCGTTTCGCTGTACCCGAGCTCCGCCGCCAGGGCCTGCCGGGAGGCGTCGTCGGGGCAGGTGCGGCCGTCGCGCACGACTGCGAGCAGGTTGCCGTGACGGCCGTCGCCCGCACAGAAGACGGAGAGCACGTCGAGATCATTCACCCCGGCATTCAAGCACGCGCACCTTCCTTTACCTCCGCTTGACCTCCCCGTGGCTCGCCCGTGAGGGGGCCGTGACGGCCTCGTGTCCGGCGGGCAGCGGTGTGCGCCGAATCACTGGACGCGCGGCGCGAGGTCAGGTAAGCCTCGGTTAAGTTAGGTCCGCCTCACCGGCCGCCCCCATCCGACGGGGCGGCCGCCTGCCGAACGCCAGACCCGCCAGGAGCCCCCATGCGCCCCGCCCGCTTCACCGTCGTCACCGCGGCTGCCGCAGTGGCCGCGCTCACCGCCGTGACCGGCTGCGCCGAGAAGAGCGCGGGGGGCGCCGAGGGCACGGTCCAGGTCGCCGCCTCCGACAGCGCCTGCGGCGTCTCCAAGACGGAGTTCCCCGCGGGCAAGGTCACCATCGAGGTGGACAACAAGGGCTCCAAGGTCACCGAGGTCTACGTCCTCTTCCCGGACGACCGCATCGTCGCCGAGCGCGAGAACATCGGCCCCGGCACCAAGGCCACCATCACCGCCGAGATCAAGGCGGGCGACTACGTGGTCAACTGCAAGCCCGGCATGAAGGGCGACGGCATCCGCCAGAAGGTCAAGGCCACCGGTGGCGCCTCCGCCAAGCGCAGCCCCGAGCTGGACGCGGCCGTCGCCGAGTACCGCAAGTACGTGCTGGCGCAGGCCGACGAGTCCCTCCCCGCGGTCAAGACGTTCACCGATGCCGTCCGTGCCGGTGACGTGGAAGCCGCGAAGCAGGCGTTCGCCCCGTCGCGGCGCGGCTGGGAGCGCACCGAGCCGGTCGCGGAGTCCTTCGGCGACATCGACCCGAAGACCGACGTCCGCGAGGACGGCCTGGAACCGGGTCAGAACTGGACCGGCTGGCACCGCCTGGAGAAGGCGCTGTGGGCCGACAACAAGATCGGCGACGAGGAGAAGGCCCTCGCCTCCCAGCTGGACACCGACATCGCCGAGTGGCACAAGCGCGTGGGCACGGCGGAGATCACGCCCACCTCCATGGCGAACGGCGCCAAGGAGCTGCTGGACGAGGTCGCCCGCAACAAGGTCACCGGCGAGGAAGACCGCTACAGCCACACCGACCTGGCCGACTTCAAGGCCAACGTCGAGGGCGCCGACAAGGTCTACGAGCTGCTCAAGCCGGTCGCCGCGAAGAACGACCCGCAGCTCGGCAAGACGCTCGACACCCAGTTCGCCGCGCTGGACACGCTGCTCGACAAGCACCGCGCGGACAAGAACGGCTACGACTTCACCTCCTACGACAAGGTCGGCGACGCGGAGCGCAAGGAGCTCTCGGACGCCGTGAACGCGCTGGCCGAGCCGCTCTCCAAGCTGGCCGCAGCGGTCGCGAAGTAACGGTCGGGAACAGCGGAGCAGGTGGGAGGACCGGGATGACTGACTCGGAATCGGTGACGGTGGAAGAGCACGACGGCGCCCGTGAGGGGGCCACGGCGCCCTCACGGCGGGCCGTCCTCGGCTGGGGCGGGGCCGGGCTGGCGCTGGGCGCCGCCGCGGCCGGCGGCGCGGTCGCGGCGTTCGGTGGCGGCTCGGACGTGGTGCCCGCGGCATCGGCCGGGGCGGCCGTGCCGTTCCACGGCGAGCACCAGGCCGGCATCGCGAGCGCCGTCCAGGACCGCCTGCACTTCGCGGCCTTCGACGTGAAGACCAAGGACCGCGAGGAGCTGATCAAGCTCCTCAAGGACTGGACCGAGGCGGCCCGGCTGATGACGGCCGGGCACCCGGTCGGCGAGGGCGGCTTCGGCGGCCTCCCGGAGGCTCCGCCGGACGACACGGGTGAGGCGCTGGGCCTCAAGCCCTCCCGGCTCACCCTGACCATCGGTTTCGGCCCGGGCCTGTTCGCCAAGGACCGCTTCGGGCTGGAGGACAAGCGCCCCGAGGCACTGGTGGACCTGGAGCAGTTCCCGGGCGACAACCTGGACCCGGCCCGCTCCGGCGGCGACCTCTGCGTCCAGGCATGCGCGGACGACCCGCAGGTCGCGGTGCACGCCATCCGCCAGCTGGCCCGCATCGGCTTCGGCAAGACGGCGGTCCGCTGGTCGCAGCTCGGCTTCGGCAAGACCTCGTCCACCACCCCCGACGCGCAGACCCCGCGCAACATGATGGGCTTCAAGGACGGCACCCGGAACATTGCGGGCACCGACCGGGCGGCACTCGACGAGCACGTCTGGGCGGCCGCCTCCGACGGCAGCGCGTGGATGGCCGGAGGCTCGTACCTGGTCGCCCGCCGCATCCGGATGCACATCGAGAGCTGGGACCGCACCTCCCTCCAGGAGCAGGAGGACGTCTTCGGCCGTGACAAGGGCGAGGGCGCTCCCGTCGGCAAGTCCAAGGAGCGGGACGAGCCCTTCCTCAAGGCCATGAAGCCGGAGGCACACGTCCGCCTCGCCCACCCGGACAGCAACAACGGTGCGAGGATCCTGCGCCGCGGCTACTCCTTCACGGACGGCACGGACGGGCTGGGCCGCCTCGATGCGGGCCTGTTCTTCCTCGCCTACCAGCGGGACGTCCGCAAGGGATTCATCCCGGTCCAGCGCAACCTGTCGAAGAACGACGCGCTCAACGAATACATCCAGCACGTGGGTTCGGCCGTCTTCGCCGTCCCGCCGGGCGTCCGCGACAAGGACGACTGGTGGGGCCGGACGCTGTTCGCGTAGACCTGTAGACGCGTAGGAGGAACCACGTGTTCAGCAATTACCTGATCGGTCTGCGCGAGGGGCTGGAAGCCAGCCTCGTCGTCTGCATCCTCATCGCCTACCTGGTGAAGACCGGCCACAAGGACAGGCTCGGGCCGCTGTGGCTGGGTGTCGGCCTGGCTGCCGCCCTCAGCCTCGGCTTCGGTGCGGCGCTGGAATTCGGTACGGAGCAGCTGACGTTCGAGGCGCAGGAGGCGATCGGCGGGTCCCTGTCGGTGGTCGCCGTGGGCCTGGTGACCTGGATGGTCTTCTGGATGAAGCGCACGGCGCGCCACTTGAAGACGGAACTGCACGAGAAGCTGGACGCGGCCCTCGCCATGGGCACCGGCGCCCTGGTGACGACGGCGTTCCTCGCCGTGGGCCGCGAAGGCCTGGAGACGTCCCTGTTCGTGTGGCGCTCGGTGAAGGCGGCCGGCGACGGTGCGGGCCCGCTGGCCGGTGTGCTGCTGGGCATCGGCAGCTCCGTGCTGCTGGGCTGGCTGTTCTACCGGGGGGCCCTGCGCATCAACCTCGCCAAGTTCTTCACCTGGACCGGCGGCATGCTGGTCGTGGTCGCGGCGGGCGTGCTGGCGTACGGGGTCCACGACCTCCAGGAGGCCCGGTTCCTGCCCGGCATCATGACCAAGGCGTTCGACATCAGCGACACGATCCCGCCGGACAGCTGGTACGGGACCCTGCTGAAGGGGACGTTCAACTTCCAGCCGGACCCGACCGTGGTCCAGCTCGTGGTGTGGGCGGTGTACCTGCTGGCGGTGCTCAGCCTGTTCCTGGCGCCGTCGGCGGTCAAGGGCCGGGGCGGGCAGGCCGAGCCCGCGGGCCGGCAGCCGGCGCAGGCACAGGGCTAGGCCCGGCCGCACGGGCGGCGCAGGCACAGGGCTGGACCGCGAACGGCGACGGGCCGGACGACTGCTGTCGTCCGGCCCGTCGCCGTTCGCCGGGTCAGCGGCCCAGGGGCCAGGCCACGGCGGCGGGGGTCTGATCGGAGGTGCCCGCGTACTGGGCGCAGGCGTCGGTCAGGGTTTCGAGCAGCGTCAGCGGGTCCGGCAGGGGGTGTTCCACGCCGCGCAGCCAGGCGACGCCCTGCTCACCCGGCAGGGCGGCCGGCGGTACGAGGACGTAGCTGCCCCGGCAGTGCCAGCGCAGGCCGGGGTGCTCGTCCATCGTCTCGGGGTGGCAGTCCAGTTCGCAGGGCCACCACTCGTCCTCGTCCTCCGGCGTCCCCCGGGTCGCCGTGAAGAACAGCATGCGGGCCTGGTCGCCCGTTCCGCCGGATTCGGCTACCGGTCCGACCTCCACGCCGGCCGCCGTCAGCCTGGTCAGGGCGTCGCGTCCGGCTTCCAGGGGGACGTCCAGGACGTCGTGGACCATGCCGGTCGCGGTGATGAAGTTGGCCTGGGGGTGGTTGCGCGCCCATCGTTCGATCTGCGCGCGGTCGGTGGTGGCCTGGGTCTGCCAGGCGAAGGAGACCGGGTGCCGCGCGGGCGTCGGACAGCCGATGCGGTCGCACGAACACCGGTAACCGGCCGGATGGGCGGCGGGGGCGATCGGGAGGCCGGCGGCGGCGACGGCCAGGAGGAGGGCCTCGCGTTCCCCGGCCGGGTCTTCGGGAGCCGGTTTCGAGCGGCGGCGCAGCCACTGGGAAATCCTGCTCTGCTCGCCGCGTTTGACGCGGCCGGACTCGGACCCCATCTATCCCCTCACCTCACCGTTGCCCCCGGCGGACCTTCCCATGGTCCCACCCTCCGGGGTGCCGGGTGACCGCACCCCCGCATCGGGCCCGCCCATAACAGCAGAATTCGGCCATATGTTCTCGGTCACGCGGACCCGTGGCCGGTCCCGGGTGTTTACGCGGTGGCCACCACCGCGTCCACCAGCGCGTCCGCGAACGCGTGGCTCAGGGGAGCCGTCCGCAGCAGCCAGCGGTACGTCAGCGGGCCGAGCAGCATCTCCGTCATCAGTCGCAGATCCGCTCCCTCCGCGAGCTGCCCCACGGCCCGCGCGCTGCGCAACCGGTCCTCGTAGAGGGCGAGCTGGGGGGCCAGCAGCCGCTCGGTGAAGCGCGCCGCGAGTTCCGGGTCGGTCGCCCCGGCGGCGGTCAGGGCGCGCAGCGGTGCGTCGTACGCCGGGTCGTTGAACTCGTCCACCGTGGCCCGCAGCACCTGCTTCAAGTCGGCGGCCAGGTCGCCGGTGTCCGGGAGCCCGGTCCTGCCGTCCGCCGTGGGCGCGTCGCCGGCCAGCGCCAGGGAGGCGTCGAGCAGCACGGCGGCCTTCGAGGGCCACCAGCGGTAGATGGTCTGCTTGCCGACCCCCGCGCGGGCGGCGATGGCCTCGATGGTCAGCTTGTTGTAACCGACCTCCCCGACGAGGGCGAGCGCGGCGTCCAGGATGGCCCGCCGGGACCGGTCGCTGCGGCGGGCGGGGTCGGGGGCCTTGCCGCCGGCCGGCGCGGTCTCGGGTGTCTTCGTGTGGGGAGTCCTGCTCATGCCCTCAACGTATCAACGCGAGACGGACCGTCTCTGGTTCCGGTCATTCCGATAAACCACCCAATCAGTTCACTGCGCGGTCCACGTTGAGGAGAGACGATTCTCTGCACACGCACAGCACACGCACCGCGAGTCAGTCGTGAGGAGCCTTCTTTGCGCAGAGACGCCACACCCCGGCGCTACCTGATGTGCCCACCCGCGCACTTCAAGGTCACGTACTCCATCAACCCGTGGATGGACCCCGCGAAACCGGTGGACCTGCCCCTCGCACAAGCCCAGTGGGAAGACCTCAGGGACCGCTACCGCGCCCTCGGCCACACCGTCGAGACCCTCGTCCCCGACCCCGCGCTGCCGGACATGGTCTACGCGGCCAACGGCGCCCTGGTCGTCGACGGCCGCGTACTCGGGGCCCGGTTCGCCTACGCGGAACGCTCCGCCGAGGCGGAGATCCACCTGGAGTGGTTCCGGACCCACGGCTTCCGGGACATCCACGAGCCGTCCCACATCAACGAGGGCGAGGGTGACTTCGCCGTCACCGCCACGTACATCCTGGCGGGCCGGGGCTACCGTTCCAGCCCGCTCTCGCACGACGAGGCGCAGGAGTTCTTCGGCCGCCCCGTCATCGGCCTCGACCTCGTCGACCCGCGCTTCTACCACCTGGACACGGCCCTGTGCGTCCTGGACGGCGACGAGATCATGTACCACCCGCCGGCCTTCTCGCCCGGCAGCCAGGCCGTCCTGCGGCGGCTGTTCCCCGACGCCCTGATCGTGAACGAGGAGGACGCGGCGGCCTTCGGCCTGAACTCCGTCTCCGACGGCCTGCACGTGCTGCTCCCCCAGGCGGCTGCGGGCCTGCTCAAACCCCTGCGCGACCGGGGCTTCGAGCCGATCCCGATGGACCTGGGCGAGCTGCTCAAGGGCGGCGGCAGCATCAAGTGCTGCACGCAGGAGCTGCGGCCCTGACGGCGCCCTGACCCCCCGAAGGGATCAGCGGGACTCGGGGGCGGGCGGCCACTCCTGCCCCCAGTCGGCGTCCCGCGCCGCCTTGTAGAGGTCACCGTGGCGCTTGGTCACGGTGGCCCGGGTCAGGCCGTCCTGCGGCGGACCGCACAGGTCCAGCAGGACCAGCCCCTTCCGGATCTGCGGCCTGCGCGTGATCCGGGAGGCGGCCGGCTCCACGGGGAAACGCGTCGCGGCGACGTAGCTGAACTTCTCGTCCTCGTACGGGAGGGAGCCGCCCTTGATCTTCCGGTGCAGAGAGGAACGGCTGACCCGCGCCGAGAAGTGGCACCAGTCCTGGCCGACCTCGATCGGGCAGGCCGCGTCGTGCGGGCAGGGCGCGGCCACCGTCATCCCGGCCCCGATCAGCTGCTCGCGGGCCTCCCGGATGCGCAGGTAGCCCTCGGGGGTGCCCGGCTCGATCAGCACGACCGCGCGGCCGGTGCGCGCCGCCTCGGCGACGACCGCCCGGCGGGCCTCCACGGTGAGTTCCCCGAGCACGTAGGACACGGTCACGAGGTCCGCCTCGGGGATCGTGGTCCCGGAGCCGATGACGGCCCGGCGCCACTCGGCCGCGCGGAGCACGGGCGAGGAGGAGCGGGACGCCAGTTCCCGGCCCAGGGCGAGTGCCGGCTCCGCCCAGTCGAGCACCGTCGTGGTGCGCGGGCCGTCCCAGACGGCGTCCGCCGCCCAGGTCGCGGCGCCGGTGCCGCCGCCCACGTCGACGTGCGAGAGCGGCGACCATTGCGGCACGGCCTGCGCCAGGGCGTCCAGGGCGGAACGTACGGCCTCGAAGGTGGCGGGCATCCGGTAGGCCGCGTACGCCGCCACGTCCGAGCGGTCGCGCAGTACGGGCACGTCGGTGGGGGTCGTGCCGCGGTAGTTGGCGATCAGCCGCTCGACGGCGGCCGAGACCTGCTTCGGCGGGAGCCCGTCGAGCAGCCCGCCGAGCGCGGAGCGCAGGGTCTCGGCGGTGGTGGGACCGGAAGCGGGAAGGGCGGCGGAGGCGTTCACCTGGGAAGTTTACGGCGCCCCCCGCACCCCCCGCCCCCACGCCCTTCCCCGGCGGCAGCCGCCACCACCCGGCGCCGGCCACGCCCCCGACGACAGTCCGCGCCGGCAGCCGGCCCGCCCGAGTCCCGGAGGGCACCCGGCGCCGGCCCGCCCAGCCGCCGGCGCCCCGGCGGAGCCGGCGTCCGTCGGACCGGTTATCCGGCTATCCGGCTATCCGGCTATCCGGCTATCCGGCTATCCGGCAGCAGCCATCGGCTCGCGGTTCTGCCACGGGCGGCACAGTCCGAGGAAGCAGGCCGCCGACAGCAGCGCGCAGACGAGCTGGACGAGGGCCATCGGCACCGCCGTGTCCTCCCCCGCGATGCCGACCAGCGGCGAGGCGACCGCCCCGACCAGGAACGAAGACGTGCCGAGCAGCGCCGACGCCGACCCCGCGGCGTGCGGCGTCCGCATCAGCGCCTGCGCGTTGGTGTTCGGCATCAGCACGCCCATCGCCGACATCAGCACGAACAGCCCGGCCGCCATCGGCAGCAGCCCGACCTTCCCGAACGCCCCGCTCGCCATCAGCAGCAGCGCGACCGAGTCCACGGTGACGACGGCGAGCCCGCAGGCCAGGACCTTGTCCAGGCTGACCCGGCCCACCAGCAGCTTGCCGTTGATCTGGCCGACCGCTATGAGGCCGACCGAGTTCACGCCGAACAGCAGGCTGAACTGCTGCGGCGAAGCCCCGTAGATCTCCTGGACCACGAACGGCGAGGCGGAGATGTACGAGAACAGCACCGCGAACGCGAAGCCGCCGGCCAGGGTGTACCCGGCGAAGACCCGGTCACCGAGCAGCCCGCGCATCGTGCGCAGGGCGGCGCCCACGCCCCCGGTGTGACGCCGCTCGGGCGGCAGCGTCTCGTCGAGCCTCCGCCACACCACCAGGGTCAGCGCCGTGCCGATGGCGGTGAGGATGACGAAGACCCCGCGCCAGTCGGCGTAGCGCAGCACCTGGCCGCCGATGAGCGGGGCGACGATCGGGGCGGCGCCGGAGATCAGCATCAGAGTGGAGAAGAACCGGGCCATCTCGACCCCGTCGTACAGGTCTCGCACGACGGCGCGGGCGATGACGATCGCCGCCGAGCCGGCCAGGCCCTGGACCAGCCGGAAGCCGACCAGCAGTTCGGTGGTGGGGGCGAGCGCGCAGACGGCGGTGGCCAGCACGTAGACGATCATGCCGGTCAGCAGGGGCCTGCGGCGTCCCCATTTGTCACTCATCGGGCCGATGACGAGCTGACCCAGTGCCATGCCCGCGAGGCAGGAGGTCAGGGTCAGCTGAACCGTGGCAGCCGGGCTGTGCAGGGCGGAGGTGACCTGCGGCAGCGCCGGCAGGTACATGTCCATGGACAGCGGCGGCAGTGCGGTCAGCCCGCCGAGTATGAAGGTGACGAGCAGACCGGTCCGGCGGGCCGCGTGAGGAGAGCTCTGGACGGCGGACGACGGCTTCCGCTCGCGGGCCGTCCCGGGGGCTCTCTCCGACATGCGGGACTCCACTCTCTTCGTGTGTTTTCGCACCCTTGACCGACCCATGCTCTCAGCTGTCGGAACGCCCGTGGGCGAACGTCCGCCGTGACGTACTCTGCGGCCCCATGAACGCACCTGGGAAGAAGATCGCTGTGGTGACCGGGGCCGGCTCCGGCATCGGCCGCTCCGTCGCCCTCGCCCTGGCGGCCGCGGGCTGGTCGGTGGCGGTGGCCGGACGCCGTCCGCAGCCGCTGGAGGACACCGCGGAGGCGGCCGGGGCCGGCGCCGACATGCTGTGCGTACGGGCGGACGTGAGCGATCCGCACGAGGTGGACGCCCTCTTCGGGGCCGTACGCGAGCGGTACGGGCGGCTCGACCTGCTCTTCAACAACGCCGGCACCTTCGGCCCCGGCGGGGTCCCGCTGGAGGACATCACGTACGAGGCCTGGCGCTCGGTCGTGGACGTCAACCTGACCGGTTCCTTCCTGTGCGCGCAGGCCGCGTTCCGCCTGATGAAGGCCCAGGACCCGCAGGGCGGCCGGATCATCAACAACGGCTCCATCTCGGCACACGTGCCACGCCCGAACTCCATCGCCTACACCGCGACCAAACACGCCATGACCGGGCTGACGAAGTCGCTGTCGCTGGACGGGCGGCCGTACCGGATCGCGTGCGGGCAGATCGACATCGGCAACGCGGCGACCGAGATGACGGAGCGGATGCAGAGCGGCATCCTCCAGGCCAACGGGCAGCTGGCCGCGGAGCCGGTGATGGACGCGGCCGACGTGGCGCGCACGGTGGTGCACATGGCCGAGCTGCCGCTGGAGGCCAACGTGCAGTTCGCGACGGTGATGGCGACGGCCATGCCGTACATCGGGCGGGGCTGAGCGGACGGGAATGCCGCGCGCCTTCCCGGGAGTTGGGCCGATCATGACTGCTGATACGACGGGACCTGCACCGGTACTGCGCTACACCGCCTTCTCCACCGACCCCGAGGGCGGCAACCCCGCAGGGGTCGTGCTCGACGCGAGCGGGATGGACGACGGGCGGATGCTCGCGATCGCGGCGGAGCTGGGCTACAGCGAGACCGCGTTCCTGACGGCCCCGCCGCGGGACCTGGGCGCCGAGCCGGGGCGGGGCTTCACGCTGCGGTTCTTCAGCCCGAAGGCGGAGGTCTCCTTCTGTGGGCACGCCACCGTGGCCACCGCCGTGGCGCTGGGCGAGCGGATCGGTCCGGGCGAACTCGTCTTCGCGACCCCGGCGGGCACCGTGCCGGTCTCGGTGACGCAGGCCGACGGGAGCCTGCGGGCCGTCCTGACCAGCGTCGAGCCGCACACCGAGGCCGTGTCCCCCGAGGACCTCGCGGAGGCGCTGGCCGCGCTGGACTGGCCGGCCGGCGACCTCGACCCGGCCTTCCCGCCGCGCATCGCCTACGCCGGGGCCCGCCACCTCGTGCTCGGCGCCGCGACCCGCGCCCGCCTGGCGGGGCTGGACTACGACTTCGCCCGGCTGGAGGCGCTGATGCGCCGCCTGGACCTCACCACGGTCCAGTTGGTGTACCGCGAGGGCCCGGAGCTGTTCCACGTACGGGACCCGTTCCCGGTCGGCGGCGTCGTCGAGGACGCCGCCACGGGGGCGGCGGCCGCCGCGTTCGGGGCGTACGCGCGCGAACTAGGGCTGGTCCCGGACGGTGCGACGCTGACGCTGCTCCAGGGCGAGGACATGGGCCGGCCCGGGGTCCTGACGGTGGAACTGCGGCCGGGGGACGCCCGGGTGCGGGTGGGCGGCGCCGCGGTGGCCATCGCGTGACGGGCGCGGCCGCGTGATCGGCGTGTACGAGGTGCTCCCGGCCGGGCTCGCCGCGCAGGTCGAGGCGTTGGAGGCGGCGGCGTGGCCCGGCGCCGGGGCGGGCCACGACCCGGCGCTGTCCCCGCGCACCGTGGTGCTGTGGGACGGGGCCGGGCAGGGGGCGGTGGCCGCCTGCCTGACGCTGCTGCGCAAGGAGATCCGGCTCGGGGGCGGCACGTACCGCGCGGCCGGGCTGAGCGCGGTGGTGACCCGGCCGGAGCTGCGCGGGCGGGGCCTCGGCGGCCGCCTGGTGACGGCGGCCCGTGAGGTGCTGGCCGCCGACCCGGAGGTGGACGTGGCGCTGTTCAGCTGCGACCGGGAGCTGACGCCGTTCTACGAGGCGGCCGGCTTCGAACGCCTTCCCGGTACGGTCCTGCTCGGCGGCACCCCGGCCGATCCGCTGCCGAGCGACCGGCCCGGCTTCGACAAGGCCGTCCTGGCAGCCTTCTTCACCCCGGACCCCGCGTCCACCCGCGCGGTATTCACCTCCACCCGCATCCCGCTGTACCCGGGCCTGACCGACCGCCTCTGGTAACGCGCCTCCCGGCCCGGTGGCCGCGATGGGCTGGCCCCAGCCTCTGCGGGCCGGGCGCGGAGCCCGCACCGCACCCGGGGCCGGGCCGGGCCGCTCGGAGCGCCGTCGGGGTCGGGCGCGGAACCCCCACCGAGAGGCCCGCGCCAGGGCCGGGACGGACCGGAGCCCACGCCGGATGGGGCTCAGTGCCTGCGCCGCGCCCGGCGGCCGCCCGGGCCGAAACCCCCGCCGGGGCGCGCTCGGGTCCCGCGCCGGGGCCGGGACGGAGGCCCGCGTCGGGCTCCCAGGACCCGCCGGGGCCGGGACGGAGGCCCGCGTCGGGGCTCCCAGGACCCGCCGGGGGGCTACGTCGGTGACGGTGAGTCAGTGGATCCGGGTGACCACGACGTCCAGCGACCAGGGCTTCGCCGGCTTGGCCGGCTGCTGTGGCTCCACCACGTAGCCCAGCTCCCGCAACGCCTCCACCAGCTCCGCAGGGCTGTCCGGAACACCGCCCGCCAGCAGCAGGTCCCGTACCAGCCGGCCCTTCGTCGCCTTGTTGAAGTGGCTGACCACCGACCGCTTCTCCACCCCGTCGACCAGCTGGGAGTGCAGCACCCGCACGGTCGCCGTCCGCCCCACGACCTCCCCCTTCGGCTTCCAGGCCGACGCGTACGCGGAAGAGCGCAGGTCCAGCACGAGGCCCTCCCCCGCCGCCTCCGGCATGACCTCCGCCATCGGCCCCCGCCAGTACGCCCCCAGCGCCCCGAGCCCCGGCAGCCTGACGCCCATCGAGCACCGGTAGGAGGGGATCCGGTCCGTCGTCCGCACCGCGCCCCACAGCCCGGAGAACACCAGCAGCGACCGCTCGGCCAGCGCCCGCGCCGCCTCCGGAAGGCCGGCCAGGCCGAGGGCGTCGTACAGCACCCCCGTGTAGAGCTCCCCGGCGGGCCGCGCGGGCGCCGACCGCAGCTCCGCGTTCTTGGCGACCTCGCCCCGCAGGCCCTCGCTCAGGCCCAGCACCTCGCGCGCCTTCGTCTCGTCGGCCGCGCACAGTTCGACCAGCTCGTCGAGGACGGCCGCCCGCGCCCCGGCCAGCCCGGGCAAGGACAGCGAACCGGGGTCCAGCGGTGCGCCGGAGCCCCCGGCGGCCTTTCCCTCGGAGGGCGGCAGCAGCACGAGCACGGTGGTTCTCCTTCGGTACGGCACGGCGCAGGGGGTGCGGCCCCCGGCGCCCAGCGTAGACGGCGCGGCGCAGCCTGCCCGACGCGTCCACCCGCCGGGACTCGACGGGCATTCCGGGCCCGCCCCCCATAGGCTCGGTCCATGCCACGCCGTCACCTGCACATGACCGGCGCGGACGGGGCTGCTCTGCGGGCCGCGCTACGCGAACTGCGGACGAGGCTGGCCGTGCCGGCGCAGTTCCCCGCCGCCGTGCTCGCCGAGGCCGAACGGGCCGCCGCGCACCCCCGTCTCCCCTCGGCCGACGAGACCGGCATCCCCTTCTTCACCATCGACCCGCCCGGCTCCGTCGACCTCGACCAGGCCATGCACCTGGCGAAGCGTCCCTCCGGCGGCTACCGGGTGCACTACGCGATCGCCGACGTCGCCGCCTTCGTCACCCCCGGCGGCGCCCTCGACACCGAAGCCCACCGCCGGGTCACCACCCTCTACTTCCCCGACGGGAAGGTCCCGCTGCACCCGCCGGTGCTCTCGGAAGGCGTGGCCAGCCTGCTGCCCGACCGGACCTGCCCCGCGCTCGTGTGGCGGTTCGACCTGGATGCCGACGGCCGGGTGGAGCACGCCGAGGTGCGCCGGGCCCTGGTGCGCAGCCGGGCGAAACTCGACTACGCCACCGTCCAGAAGGCCATCGACTCCGGCACGGCGGACGAGGCGCTCGCGCTGCTCAAGGTCATCGGGACGCTCCGCGAGTCCCTGGAGGTGGAGCGCGGCGGCATCTCCCTGAACGTGCCCGAGCAGGAGATCGTGGAGCAGGACGGCTCGTACTCCCTCGCCTACCGGGCACCGCTCCCGGCGGACGCCTGGAACGCCCAGATGTCGCTGATGACGGGGATGGCCGCCGCGGACCTGATGCTCGCCGCCGGGACCGGGGTCCTGCGCACCCTCCCCAGCGCCCCGGACGGCGCGGTCGGCCGGCTGCGGCGCGCGGCGAAGGCCCTGCGGATCGACTGGCCCCACCACGTCCCGTACGCGGAACTCGTCCGCTCCCTCGACCCGCGCCTGCCCGCGCACGCCGCCTTCCTCCAGGAGTGCACGACGTTGCTGCGCGGCGCCGGGTACACGGCCTTCACCCCCGGCGAGACCCCCGATCCACTGCTGCACGCCGCGGTGGCCGCCCCCTACGCGCACTGCACCGCGCCGCTGCGCCGGCTGGTCGACCGGTACGCCGGCGAGCTGTGCGTTGCGGCGTCCGCCGGGACCGAACCACCGGAGTGGGCCGTCTCCGCCCTCCCGGCACTGCCGCACGAGATGGCAGAGGGCACCCGGCTGGCGAACACGGCGGAGCGGGAGTGCGTGGACCTGGTCGAGGCCGCCCTGCTCAAGGACCGGGTCGGCGACACCTTCGAGGCGACGGTGATCGACGTCAAGGAACACGAACCGCAGGTCGGCACGGTCCACCTGGAGGACCCGGCGGTGGTCGGCCGCATCGAGTCCCCCGCGGCCGCCCTCCCCCTCGGCGAACGCATCCGTGTCCGCCTCACCCGGGCCGACCCGGGCACGTCCAAGATCCTCTTCGCCCCGGCCTAGGCGGCGCCGGGTGCGCGCCGCAGGGCCGCGACCACCGCGCGGGGGTCGTCGGGTGGAAGCGGACCGTACGGGCCCGCGCGGGGGCGCCGAGCGGCCGGACGAAGTCCAGCGGCCGGGCCAGCTCCAGGGTCACCGTGGTCTGACCGCCGACGACCAGGTCGAGCACCCCGTCCTCGGACACCGTGACGAGCCGCCCCTGCGGATGGCGGCGCTCCACCCGGGCGGAGGCCACCGCGTCCGGCGGGACGGTCAGGCCGAACAGGACCCCGTAGCGGATCCGCAGCGACCCGTCGGCGCGGACGACGTGCGGCCGCTGCACGCAGGCGGCGTGCAGGGCGAGCACCGCCAGGACCCCGTACACGTCGAGGACCAGCATCACCGCGTCCACGACGGTCCAGGGGATGAGGAGTTCCAGCGCGACCGTCTCGACCAGGGCCACGAACAGCAGCCCGTACAGCATGGCCGTCTGGGGTCCGGTGTACCCGGCGGCGACGTCGCCCCCGCCGACCCCCTGCGGCGGTCTGCGCAGCGCCCACCGCCCGAGCGAGGCGGCCGCCCGCAGTTCGTTGCCCACCAGCCGCCGCGCGACCCGTGCGCCCTTCATACCGGGCCCCGTTCCACGAAGGCGGCCATGACCCGGCGTACGACCTCCGCCTGTGCGGGGGCGTACTCGGCGAGCAGGGCCTCCTTGAACCCGGGCAGGTCCGGGCCCGTGCCGGGCGGGATGGCCGCGAACGCCTCGTCGGGGACGGCCGCCACCATGTCGGCGGCGAGCGCCGGGATGCGGGGGTCATCGGCCGGGGCGTCGGCCAGCGCGTCCAGCCGCTCGTACAGGGCGAGAACGGCCGGGTCGGCGGCCAGGGGGGCCAGCGCGGCGTACAGCTCCTGGCTCCCGGCGCCGGTCGCGTCGAGCAGCGTCAGGTGCTCCCGGTCGAGCGCGGCGCTGGGCGAGGCCGTCGGCGGTGCCTCGGCGAACAGCCCGGCGAGCGCGGGCGGGAGGTCCCCGTCGGACAGCTCCGCGAGCCGCCGCCTGCGTTCGGCCAGTTCGGCCTGTTGCCCGGCCAGGTCGGCGTCGAGCTCCGCGAGGATCTCGGCGAGCTCGCGCCCCGCGTCGTCGGCGAGGACGTCCCGCACCTCGTCCAGGCTCAGCCCGAGCTCGGTCAGCCGTCGTACGCGGGCCAGCAGGACGGCGTCCCGCACGGTGTACGCCCGGTAGTGGTTGGCCAGCCTCGCCGGCTCGGGGAGCAGGCCGATGTGGTGGTAGTGGCGTACGGCCCTGGTCGTGACTCCCGCCAAGGCGGCGATTTCTCCGATCCGCATGGCGCCCAGTAGAAACCCTGCCGCTGCGGCAAGGTCAAGCCGTGACGGTGCAGCCGGTAGCATGGTCGGCACGACAGACGAGTCGGCCGGGCGGCCGCGTCGGGGTCCTTGGATCCCGCCGAGGAACGTCCGGGCTCCACAGGGCAGGGTGGTGGGTAACGCCCACCCGGGGTGACCCGCGGGACAGTGCCACAGAAAACAGACCGCCGGGGGCCTTGGCCCCCGGTAAGGGTGAAACGGTGGTGTAAGAGACCACCAGCGCCTGAGGTGACTCAGGCGGCTAGGTAAACCCCACCCGGAGCAAGGTCAAGAGGGGTCGTTCTCGGACGGCCCTGCGCGGACGATCGAGGGCTGCCCGCCCGAGTCCGCGGGTAGACCGCACGAGGCCGGCGGCAACGCCGGTCCTAGATGGATGGCCGTCTCCCCGGCGACCGCGAGGTCTCCGGGCGACAGAACCCGGCGTACAGGCCGGCTCGTCTGTCACTCCGTACGCAGCCCGGAGCCCCCGCCACGATGTGGCGGGGGCTCTGGTGCGTGGGCGCTAGCGCAGGTGCGAGGTGTCGTTCAGGAGGCGGACCGAGGCGTTGCCGTCGGCGTAGTAGGCCACCGCCGACAGGGAGGCGGCCGACAGTTCCATCTTGAACAGGGACTCCGGGGGCGCGCCGAGTGCGAGGCGGACCAGCGTCTTGACCGGGGTCACGTGCGTGACCAGCAGCACCGTGCGGCCCGCGTACGCGTTCAGCAGGCGGTCGCGGGCGGCGGAGACCCGGCGGGTGACGGCGGTGAAGCTCTCGCCGCCGCCCGAGGGGGCCGCCCTCGGGGAGTCCAGCCACGCCTTGAGGTCGTCCGGGAAGCGCTCCCCGACCTCGGCGAAGGTCAGGCCCTCCCACGCGCCGAAGTCCGTTTCGCGCAGGCCCTCTTCGACGACGACCGGCAGTCCGAGCCGGTCCGCGACGGTCTGCGCGGTCTCCCGGCAGCGCCGCAGCGGGGAGCTGACGACGGCCTCCACGGTGCCCCGTGCGGCCAGCGCCCCGGCCACCGCGGCGGCCTGGCGGCGGCCGGCCTCGGACAGCTCCGGGTCGGTGCCGCCGCTGCCGGAGAAGCGCTTCTGCGGCGTCAGCGCCGTCTCGCCGTGGCGCAGCAGCACGAAGGTGGCCGGGGTACCCAGGTCGGGACCCCATCCGGACTTCGGCGCCGCCGTGGCCGGGCCGGGCTCCGCGAACAGGGTGTCCGCCGCCTGCTCGGCCCCCGCGGCGGGTGCCGACGTACCGGAAGAGGCGGCGAGGGCCGCGCGGACCGCGGCCGCCCCGGCCGTGGCGTCGCCGGGAGGGCCCGCGGGCGGCGGGGTCGCGAGGGCCCGCGCCGCCGAGGTGTCCAGGTCCGCGGAGGAGGCCGACGGCTCCCACTGCCGGCCGCGCTTGCCCGCGTCCATGGCCTCGTTGGCGAGCCGGTCCGCGTGCTTGTTGCGCTCGCGCGGGATCCACTCGTACGTCACCTGCGCGCGCGGCAGGATCGTCGCCGCCTCGGTGGCCAGCGGCTTCATGTCGGGGTGCTTGATCTTCCAGCGGCCCGACATCTGCTCGACGACGAGCTTGGAGTCCATGCGTACGAGGACCACCGCGTCGGGGGCCAGTTCGCGGGCGGCTTTCAGCCCGGCGATGAGCCCCTTGTACTCGGCCACGTTGTTCGTGGCGACGCCGATGTACTCGGCGCGCTCGGCCAGCGTCTCGCCCGTGGCCGGGTCGAGGACCACCGCGCCGTAGCCCGCGGGCCCCGGGTTGCCCCGGGACCCGCCGTCCGCCTCCACCACGAACCGCGGCATCAGATGCCCGAGTCCGCCGTACGGACCAGGATGCGGCCGCAGTTGTCGTGACGCACGACCTGGTCACGGGCGGCGGCCTTGATCTCGTTGACCTCGGCCATGTCGAGTTCCAGACGGCAGCCCTCGCAGCGGCGCTGGTACAGGCGCGCGGCGCCGACGCCGCCCTGCTTGACGCGGATCTTCTCGTACAGGGCCATCAGCGCCTGCGGCATCGAAGCGACGATGACCTCGCGGTCCTTGGCGATGCCCGCGGCCTCGGCGTCGATTTCGGCGGTGGCGGCGTCGCGGCGCGCGGTGGCGTCGGCGAGCTCGGCCTCCAGGCCGGCGACCCGCCCGGTCAGCTCGGTGACGCGCTGCTGCGCGGCCTCCAGGCGTTCCATGACCTCCAGGACCACGTCCTCCAGGTCACCCTGCCGCTTGGCGAGGGAGACGACCTCGCTCTGCAGGTTCGCCAGGTCCCGGGCCGAGATGCCCGCGCCGGAGTCCAGTCGCGCCTGGTCGCGGGCCGCGCGCTGGCGGACCTGGTCGACGTCCTGCTCGGCCTTGGTCTGCTCCCGGGCGGCGTCGCTGGCCTGGGTCTGGGCGGCGACGAGCAGGTCCCGCTGCTGGGTGAGGTCCTTGGTCAGGGAGTCGACCTCGGCGTGCTCGGGCAGCGACTTGCGCTTGTGGGCGAGCTGAGACAGCCGCACGTCCAGGGCCTGGACGTCGAGAAGTCGGATCTGGTCGGCGGGCTCGGCGTTCAGTTGGGGGCTCCAGGGTTGTTGGGGGAGGTGACGGACGGCGCGTGCGCCGTCCACGGGTCGGTGACCGTGCGCGAGACGTGGGTACGCAGACCCCAGCCGTGGCGCTCGGAGATCGCGTCGAGCTGCGCGGCGGCCTGCTCGCACCAGGGCCACTCGGTGGCCCAGTGCGCGGCGTCGATGAGCGCGAGCGGGCTCTGCTCGCGGGCCTCGGACGCGGGGTGGTGGCGCAGGTCGGCGGTGAGGAAGGCGTCCACGCCGGCGGCGCGGACCTGCGCGAACAGGCTGTCGCCGGAGCCGCCGCTGACGGCGACGGTGCGGATCAGCGCGTCCGGGTCGCCGGCGGCGCGGATGCCCTGCGCGGTGTGCGGCAGGCGGGCGGCGGCGCGGGCGGCGAAGGCGCTCAGGGTTTCGGGGTGGTCGAGTTCGCAGATCCGGCCGAGGCCGCGGCGGCCCGCGGGGTCGGTCGGGTCGGGCACGAGGGGGCCGGTGACCCGCAGGTCCAGGGCGCCGGCGAGGGCGTCGGAGACGCCGGGGTTGGCGGTGTCTGCGTTGGTGTGGGCGACGTGCAGCGCGATGTCGTTCTTGATCAGCGTGTGCACGACGCGGCCCTTGAAGGTGCCCGCCTCGACGGTGGTGGTGCCGCGCAGGTAGAGGGGGTGGTGGGTGACGACGAGGTCGGCGCCGAGCCGCACGGCTTCGTCGACGATCTCCAGTACGGGGTCGACCGCGAACAGGACCCGGGTGACTTCGGCGTCGGGCTCACCGCAGACGGTGCCGACGGCATCCCACTGCTCGGCCCGCGCGGGGGGCCAGAGAGCGTCGAGGGCGGCGATGACTTCGCTGAGACGGGGCACGGGCCAAGGCTACCGTCCGTGGCGGCCCTCGGTGGCGGTGCCGGGGGACCTCGGCACCGCACAGCACAACCACCCCCCGCGTCATATCCGAACCGCCGGGCGGCCACCCGTATGTGTGAAGCGGGTGAGGTGGTGTTGTCCGGCGGGAAGTGCGAAAACTAGCTTCCTCACCGGAGGTGACGCACGGATGACTGTCTGTGCCATCGAGATGACGACGGCCGCCGCGTTCACGATCGCGGCGGACGGGGCGTACGCCGCGCGGCTGGCCGGAGAGGGCCAGGCGCGGTACCCGGAGCGCTGGACGCTGGCCGGCCCCGAGCCGTACGCGGTGCCGCTGCCGCTCGCGCAACCGGAGGAGGCGGACAGCGAGGTGCTGCCGCTGGCCGACGGGCGGGTCCTGATCCACCGCCGGGTCGCGGACCGGCACGCCTTCGCGCTGCTGTACCCGACGGGCGGCGCGGGGGCGGGGCCGCGCACCGGGGAGCTGCCGCTGGGTGCGATCGGGCCGGGTTCGCAGGACGTACGGGTCTTCCTGCTGCCGCCGTCCCCGGACGGGCACGGCGCCTTCGCCCTGGCGGTCGGGGCCGAGGAGACGGTGCTGTGGCAGGTGGCCGGGGTCCCCGGCGGGCCCCGGCCGGCCGCCGTCGTCCCGGGCCGCTGCTCGGGCGGCGTCTGGCTGGACCGGACGGGCCGGCTGCTGGCGCTGGACCGGGAGCTGGAGGGCCGCACCAAGGCGGTGGTCGTGGACCTGGCCCGTGGCGGCGAGGTGACCCCGCTGTTGCAGATCGCGGACCACAGCGACGACCGGCTCCTGCTGGCCGAGCCGGACAGCGGGCTGCTGCTGATCCGCTCCGACGCGCCGGGCGAGCCGCGCCTGGGCTGGGGGGTGCTGGGCAGTGAGCGCCCGGTCCGCTTCCCGGAGTGCCTGCGGGCGGCGGACGCGGTGCCGTTCGCGGTGCAGCCGGGGCAGGCGCTGATGCCGGAGAGCTGCGGGGTCGCGCTGCGGGTGCCCGAGGGCATCGCGCTGTGGCGCCCGGCCGACCGGCACGTCTTCCGGATCTCCGCCCCGGCGGGCTGGCTGGGTGCCGGGCTGTGGACGCCGCAGGGGGTGCTGCGCCTGCCGTACGCCACGCCGGAGGTGCCGTGCGGGGTCGTCACCCTGGCTCAGCCGGTCCCGCCGCCGCCCCCGGTCCGGCTCGCTGCGCCCGTGGCCCCGCGCCCGGTCCCGCTCCAGCAGGCCCCGCTGAACTGAGGCGGAGCGTTTCGTGACGCGCCCGCGCTTTTCGTGACGGCGCTCAGGCCGGGGCGGCGCGTCTTCGGGGCGCGCGGACCGGTGCTTCACCCGGGCCCGGTAGGCGCGGGAACGGCAAGGGGGCGAGCAATACCGGGCGGGCCGACCGGCCACCCGGTCCCCCGCCCGCTCCCCCGGCGCCCGGGTACGGGCAGCGGGCCGCCACAACCGGCGCAGCGGGCCACACCCCCGGCCCCGGGGGCGGCCCCGTTCCCCTGCCCCGGCTCTGCCCGGCCCTGCCCCGGCTCCGACTCCGGTCCGGGACCCGGCTCCGTATGAGCGGCCTCGGCCGGGCACCCGGTCAGGCCCTGCCGCTCCGCGATGACACCGGCCCCCGCGGGCGCTAGCCGTGCTTGAGGCCCAGGACCTCCGCCGCGGCGAAGGTCTCGTTCGGCGGACGGGAGTCGTAGTGGGGGGTGAGGAGCCCGTCGAGTTCCTCGAAGGTGAACACCTCCTTGGAGGTGTCGAACTTCGCGGCGACCTTGGGGCGTTCCATCACCGCCACGATCCCGCCGTGGACCACGAACAGCTGCCCGTTGGCCTTCGCGGCGGCCGGTGAGGCCAGGTAGCCGACCAGCGGGGAGACGTGCTCGGGGGCGAGGGCGTCCAGCTTGCCCTCCTCCGGTTCCTGGAAGCCCGCGAACACGTCCTCGGTCATCCGGGTGCGGGCGCGCGGGCAGATCGCGTTGGCGGTGACCCCGTACTTGGCCAGGGCCAGGGCGGTCGAAGTGGTCAGGCCCACGATGCCGCCCTTGGCCGCCGCGTAGTTGGGCTGGCCGGCGCTGCCGCCGAGGAACGCCTCGGAGGAGGTGTTGACGATCCGGCCGTAGACCGGGCCGCCCGCGGCCTTCGACCGCTCCCGCCAGTGCGCTGAGGCGAAGTGGGTGGTGTTGAAGTGGCCCTTGAGGTGGACCCGTATCACCGAGTCCCACTCGTCCTCCGACATGGAGAAGACCATCCGGTCGCGCAGGATGCCCGCGTTGTTGACCAGGATGTCGAGCTTACCGAAGCCGGTGACGGCCAGTTCCACCAGCTCGCGCGCCTGGGCGAAGTCGGCCACGTCACCCAGGTGCGCCACCGCCCGGCCGCCCGCGGCCCGGATCTCGTCGGCCACCTCCTGCGCCGGGGCCGCCGACGCCTGCCCGGAACCGTCGCGGCCGGGCTGCCCGAAGTCGTTGACGACCACGCTCGCCCCGAGCCGCGCCAGCTCGATCGCC
Organism: Streptomyces cirratus; assembly: GCF_014650775.1. Lineage (GTDB taxonomy): Bacteria > Actinomycetota > Actinomycetes > Streptomycetales > Streptomycetaceae > Streptomyces > Streptomyces cirratus. The sequence continues at coordinate 507,615 of NZ_BMVP01000001.1, forward strand.
TCGGCCCGGCCGAGTCCGCGGCCCGCGCCGGTGACGATGGCGCTGAGCCCCTCGAGCGGCCGCTCATGTGGCAGTGACATCTACCGGGTTCCTCTCGTCGGGTTCACGGGTTCACGGGTTCAGAGTTCGATGCAGGTGCGCAGGGCCACGCCCGTACGCATCTGGTCGAGGGCGTCGTTGATCTCCCCGAGCCGCACCCGGTGCGTGATCAGGCTCGCCAGGTCCACCCGGCCGGCCCGCCACAGCGCGATGGTGCGCTCGTAGGAGCGGAGCACGTCACCGCCCCCGTACATCGAGGGCAGGATCTTCTTCTCGTCGAAGAACAGCGAGAACATGTTGATCGAGTAGTTGTCGTCCAGCGCTCCCGCGCCGACCACCACGACGGAACCGCCGCGCCGGGTCATCTCGTACGCGGTCTGCGTCGTCGCGGACTTGCCGACCACCTCGAAGACGTAGTCGAAGCCCTCCCCGGCCGTGATCCGGTTCTTCGCGTCGCCGAAGGCGTCGGGCGCGACCGCCTCCGTGGCCCCGAAGCGCAGCGCCGCCTCCCGGCGCGAGGCGACCGGGTCGACGGCCACGACCTGCGCCGCGCCCTGCACCTTGGCGCCCTGGATGACGGAGATGCCGACGCCGCCGCAGCCGATGACCGCGACCGAGGAACCGGCCTGCACCTTCGCCGTGTTGATGGCCGCGCCGAGCCCGGTGGTCACGCCGCAGCCGATCAGGGCGGCGATGTCGTAGGGCAGGTCGTCGGGTATCGGCACGGCGCACGCGGCGGGGACCACCATCTCCTCGGCGAAGGTGCCGGTGCCGGCGAAGCCGAAGATGTCGCTGCCCGCCCGGCGGAAGTTGGGGGTGGCCACGTTCGAGAAGGACTCCAGGCACAGGTGGCCCTGACCGCGCTTGCAGGCGGGGCAGTGTCCGCACGGCGGCAGCCAGCAGACGAGGACCCGGTCGCCGGTCTTGTGGGTGGTCACCCCGTCGCCGACGTCGACGACGTCGCCCGAGCCCTCGTGGCCGGGGATGAAGGGGGCGGGCTGCGGCAGTACGCCGCTCATCGCGGACAGGTCGGAGTGGCACAGGCCGGTCGCCTTGATGCGGATCTTGACCTTGCCGGGGCCGAAGCCCACGGCCTCCATGTCCTCGACGACCTCCAGCTTGTCCTGGCCGATCTCGCTCTGTAGCGCTGCGCGCACGGTGCGGCTCCTTCGGTTCGTTCGTCAGAGGGCTTACGCGTGTTCCACGACGGTGTCGGCGAGGACCGGCGCGTCGTCCCGTTCTGCGGCGCTGACCGCCACCCGCACCAGGCCGGGCTCCTCCCACATCCGGATGCGCAGCGTCTCGCCCGGGAAGACGATCCCGGCGAAGCGCGTGCGGTAGGCGCGGACCCGGGACACGTCCCCCGCCAGGGCGGTGTCGACGACGGCCTTGAGGGTCATCCCGTACGAGCACAGGCCGTGCAGGATCGGCCGGTCGAAGCCGGCGAGCTTGGCGAACTCCGGGTCGGCGTGCAGCGGGTTCCAGTCGCCGGAGAGCCGGTAGAGCAGCGCCTGGTCCTCGCGGATGTGCCGTTCCACGGTGCGGTGGGGCGCCCGCTCGGGCAGCTCGGCCTTGACGGAGGGCCCGCGGTCCCCGCCGAACCCGCCTTCGCCGCGTACGAAGATCTGCGCGTCGGAGGTCCACAGCGGCCCGTCGGCGTCCTCGACCTCGGTGCGCAGCACGATCACGGCGGCCTTGCCCTTGTCGTAGAGCGCGGCGACCTTGGCGGAGGAGGTGGCGCTGCCCTTGACGGGGATCGGCCGGTGCAGCTCGATGGACTGGCCGCCGTGCAGGACGTTGGCGAGGTTGACGTCGATCCCGGGAGCGGCCAGGCCGCCCATCATGGCCATGCCGGCGCCGGCGACGGTCGCGAAGCTGGGCAGTACGTGGAGCTTGGACTCCAGGGTGTAGCGCAGCTCGTCGGGGTCGGTGGCGGGCCGGCCGGCGCCGACGCCGAGGTGGTAGAGCTGGATGTCCTTGTGGTCCCAGGCGATGTCCCCGCGGCGGGGTTCGGCGGCGAGGGCCTTGGCGGCATCGATCGGCATTCGGATGCTGCTCCTTGCTGCGTGAGTGCTCCGTGAGTGGAAGACCTCGGCGCGGTCGTCCGCACCGTCGGCCGCACCGAGGTCGTCTGCGGGCCGCCACGGGTAGAACGCGTTCTAGGCGGCCGGTGAGGCCATGTATAACGCACCCCCCAGCAGTTGTGAAGACTGCTGACCCAACGTCAGATGAGCTGTGCGCGGCATGGTTTCCCGGCGCGCGGGGGCCGGAACCCTACGCTGGCGGGATGGACGAAACCGGTCGGCCCCTGCGGGTGCTGCTGTGGCCCGCGAACCCGGCGCTGGCGGTCCGACTGGGCCTGGAGCGGGACATCGAGGTGGTGGCCTCACCGATGGGCCGGCCGGCGGTGGCGCTGGTGGAGTCGGTGGAGGGGATCCGGGAGGTCCGGGAGGAAGCCCCGGAGTGCGCGATCCTGCTGATGGCCGGCTCTGCCCGCCCGGGCCTGCGCGAGGCCGCCCTCGCGGCGGGCGCGTCGGGCCTCATCCTCCGCGACGCCCCGATCCGGGACCTCTCCCACTCCCTCCACGCCGCCTCCCGCGGCGAACGGGTCACGGACCCGACCCTCGACGTCCCATAACACCCGCCCCCAACACCGCCGGACGTTCTCGGGACGGGCCCCGATCCGGCCGGGGCGGCACATCCAGCCCCACCGGCGTTCGAGGCGCGGGGCCCGGGGCCCCAATCCGGCCGGGGCGGCACATCCAGCCCCACCGACGTTCGAGGCGCGCGGTGCGGGCCCCGATCCGGCCGGGGCGGCACATCCAGCCTCGCCGGCGTTTGAGGCGCGGGGTGCGGGGCGGAGCCCCGCGAAGCCCGGCGCAGCCGGGGCCGCTTGCGCAACGGCGCCGCACCGAGCCGCCGGACGGCCGCCAAAGCAACCCGGCTGCGCCGGGCCCCCCGGGGTCAGCCGGTGGTGGGGGCGGATCGGCGGATGCCGTCCGCGCCGAGCGTCCGGCACTCGCCCAGTGACACCGTCACCGGCCGCTCCCGCAGGACCCCCCGGGCCCGGTACTCCCCAAGGCTCGTCGCGTACCACGGCGCACCCCCCGCGTCCCGCAACTCGTCCCGGATCCCGATCAGCGCACACGACCGCTGCGGCTCCGGCAACCGGTCCAGCGCGGGCGCCGCATCCGCCGACAGTTCACGCGCGTAAGCCAGGTCGATCTTGCCTTCCCTCTGGTACCGCGCCACGTTGCTCCCGGCGATCACCCCGTCCGGGGACACCAGCCCGAACGCCAGCACCGTCACCGCCGCGCTCCCCACCACCCCTCGGGCCAGCCACCGGCCCCCCGTCACCCCGGCCGCCATCAGCAGCACGATCACCAACCCGAGCCACAGCTCCACCACGACCACCGACAGCCGCAGCCTCGTCAGCCCGTACGCGTCGACGTACAGGTCCATCCGCCGCACGGCGGAGGCCACCACGACCAGCGTCAGCAGGCACAGCACCCCCAGCACCACCCGCACGAAGCGCCGGTCGCCGGCCGCACCCCGCGGCGCCCACCGCAGGGCGAGCGCGATCACGCCGAGGACGAACACGGTGGCCCACAGCAGCTGCCAGAACCCCTGCCGCGCGTACTCCGCGTACGTGAGCCCGGTGCTCTCCAGCACCTTGTCGTAGCCGCCGAACAGCACCGCCAGCTGCACCGCGATGAACCCCGCGAACAGCAGGTTCAGCACGATCAGCGGCAGCCCCCACTCCACCCGCGACCGCGCCTTGCCCGGGGCCACCTCGAAGCGGTCCCAGCGGTGCGGGGCCGCAGCCGTACGGGCACCGGCCAGCGCGAGGACCGCGCCGAACCCGAAGAGCAGGATCCGCAACGGCCCCTCTCCCAAGGAGACATCAGGAGCCAGACCCCCCAGCAGATCGGCGAACGCCGCATCGGCGGAGGCGAACAGCGCCCCGAACACCAGCAGCAGCCCGACCGCCACCACGCTCGCCTTGGCGACGGGCAGCCAGCGCTCACGGCCCCGCCCGCCCCGCGCCCGTACTCCCGCCCAGGCCCAGCCGACCCCGCTGACGGCGGTGCTCAGGAATCCGAGCGGGCTCAGCAGCACCCCGGGCCACCGCCGGCTCCCGTGCAGGGCCAGCCCGGCCAGCAGGACGGCCGCCAGGATCGCCAGCGTCGAGGGCCAGGCCGAGTCGCGCAGAGCAGGGATCCCGAGCAGCGCCACGCACCCGAGGGCCCACAGCACCGTCCAGGGGCGGGCGGTGCGGCCGGCCGCGCGGGCCGAGACGTAGGCGGCCACCATCGCCGGCAGCGCCGCGATCAGCAGGCCGGGGCCCATGCCGTCCCCGAGGAAGACCGCGGTGGCCAGACCAGCGGCGAGCACCGCCACCAGCGCGGCGGTACGGATCGGCGCGGCCTCGGCGCCGCGGACGCGCCCGCCCATCGAGGCGGCCGCCTTCGCCACCGCATCGGCGTGGGCCTGCCGCCTGCGCAGCTCCTGCTGGTGCATCAGCCAGCCGTGCCAGGCCACGGGATCGTGCCCGGGCTGCCCGGGCGCGGCCGGGGGCGGCCCGGCCACGCCCGGCGAGGGCTGGTCGGCGTTGTCGGACATCAGGTTCCTCCCCTGTCGGCCGCCCCGATCACGGGAACGCGGGGGCGGCGATGCGGACAGGGTAGGCACGGCCCATCAGGTTTTGAACATATTCAAGAAACCCTTGTGGCGGGACCGTGACAAACAAGAAGGACGGCTTCCGCTACCGCCGGAGCAGCGTCACCACCGCCGCCCCGCCCAGCCCGATGTTGTGCGCGAGCCCCACCCCCGCCCCCGGAACCTGCCGCCCGCCCGCCTCGCCCCGCAGCTGCCACACCAGCTCCGCCGCCTGCGCCAGCCCCGTCGCCCCCAGCGGGTGCCCCTTGGAGATCAGACCCCCGGACGGGTTCACCACCCACCGTCCCCCGTACGTCGTGGCGCCGCTCTCCACCAGCTCCCCCGCTCCGCCCTCCCCGCACATCCCGAGCGCCTCGTACGTCAGCAACTCGTTGATGGAGAAGCAGTCGTGCAGCTCGATCACGTCCACGTCCTCCACGCCCAGCCCCGACGCCTCGAACACCGCCCGCCCGGCCGCCGCCGACATCGGCTTGCCGACCACGTCGATGCAGGAGCCCGACGCGAACGACGCCTGCGTGTCCGTCGTCATCGCCTGCGCCACGATCTCCACCGCCTTGTCGTGCAGCCCGTGCGCGACCAAGAACCGCTCCGACACCACCACCGCCGCCGCGGCCCCGTCCGAGGTCGGCGAGCACTGCAACTTCGTCAGCGGATCGTGGATGGTCTTCGCCGCGAGGATCTCCTCGACCTCGTACACGTCCCGGAACTGCGCGTTCGGGTTGTTCGCCGAATGCCGGTGGTTCTTCGCCGCCACCGCCGCCAGCTGCGCGGCCGTCGTCCCGTACCGCTCCATGTGCTCGCGCGCCGCGTTCCCGAAGATCTGCGCGGTCGGCGGAGACATCTCGAAGCCGTGCCCGGCGGCCATGATCCCGTAGTGCCGGGCGACCGGCGAGACCTTGAAGTCACCGCCGTCCGCGCCGCCGCCCAGGGCGCCCTTCTTCATCTTCTCGAAGCCCAGCGCCAGCACGCAGTCGCTCAGGCCGCCCTCCACGAACTGCCGCGCCATCATCAACGCCGTCGAGCCGGTCGCGCAGTTGTTGTTCACGTTGTAGACCGGCACCCCGCTCAGCCCCAGCTCGTACACCGCCCGCTGCCCGGCCGTCGACGGCTGGAAGCAGTACCCCACCGGCACCTGCTCCACCAGCTCGTACCCGATCCCCGCGTCCGCCAGCGCCGCGCTCCCCGTCTCCTTCGCCATGTCCCAGTACTGCCAGTCCCGCGACTCCGGCTTCTCGAACTTCGTCATGCCGACGCCCACGATGTACGACTTCATCCCTGCCACTCCTCGATTCAGTCCCTGGGAAGGCCGAGGATCCGCTCGGCGACGACGTTCAGCTGGACCTGCGTGGTGCCCCCGGCGATGGTCAGGCAGCGGGACATGAGCATCCCGTGCACCGCCCGCTCCCCCGCCCCCTCCCGTACCGCGCCCGCCGGACCCAGCAGTTCCAGCGCCAGTTCCGCCAACCGCTGCTGGTGCGGGGTCTGGACGAGTTTGCGTACGGAGGCACCCGCCCCCGGCTCCAGCCCCGACACCTGCCGCAGCGTGGTCCGCAGACCGATGCAGGCCAGCGCGTGCGCCTCGGCGGCCAGCGCGCCGAGGCGCGCCCGGTACGTGCCGTCCGGTCCGGCGGCGCAGGCCGCGATCAGCGTTTCGAGTCCGGTGTCGAAGGTCATCTGGTCGGCCATGTGCACGCGCTCGTTGCCGAGGGTGTTGCGGGCCACCTTCCAGCCCTCGTCGGCCGCCCCGACCAGCGCGTCGGCGGGCAACGCGACGTCGTCGAAGTAGACCTCGTTGAAGAGCGCCTCCCCGGTGATCTCTTTCAGCGGCCGGATGTCGATGCCGGGCGTGCGCATGTCGACCACGAAGTAGCCGAGGCCCTTGTGCTTGGGCGCCGCCGGGTCGGTCCGGGCGAGGAGGATGCCGAAGTCGGCGCTGTGCGCGGAACTCGTCCACACTTTCTGTCCGTTGACGGTCCAGCCGCCCCCCTCCGCCGCCGGCTCCGCCTTGGTGCGCAGCGAGGCCAGGTCGGAGCCCGCGCCCGGCTCCGAGAAGAGCTGGCACCAGGTGACGTCCCCGCGCAGGGTCGGCATCAGGTACGTCTCCTTCTGCCGAGGAGTCCCGTAGGCGAGCAGCGAGGGCACGACCCAGGTGGCGATCCCGAGATCGGCGAGCTTGACCCCGGCCGCCGCCAGTTCCTGCTGCACCACCAGCTGTTCGACGGGCCCGGCGCCCAGCCCGTACGGCGGCGGCAGGTACGGGGCCGCGTAGCCGGTCGGCGCAAGGACCCTGCGGGCGGTGGTCGGGTCGAGGCCCCTCGCACCCTGGATCGCGCCGCGGGCCTTCGTGCGGTACGTCTCCGCCTCCGCGGGGAGTTCCAGGCGCAGCTCCCGCCGCGCGCCGGCCGCCGCGTACTCCACGGCCCGTATGCGGTGCGCGTCGCCGGGGCCGAGCAGCTGACGGGCCACGATCGCCCGGCGCAGGTGAACGTGCGCGTCGTGCTCCCAGGTGAAGCCGATCCCGCCGAGCACCTGGATGCAGTCCTTGGCGCAGGAGTAGGCGGTGTCCAGGGCGGTCGCGGCCGCGAGGGCGGTCACCAGCGAGCGCACCCCGTCCGGTTCGTCCAGCACCTGGGCGGCGTCCCAGGCCAGTGCGCGCGCCTGTTCCAGCCGTACCAGCATGTCGGCGCACAGGTGCTTGACGCCCTGGAACCGCCCGATGGGCCGGCCGAACTGCTCGCGCACCTTCGCGTACTCGGCGGCGGTGTGCACCGCCCAGGCGGCGGTCCCGCAGGCGTCGGCGGCGAACAGCGCGCAGGCCGCGTCCCGCACCTGCGCGGAGTCCAGCTCCAGCAGCCGCCCGGCCGGTACGGCGACCGCCCGCGCCCGCACCTCGGCGGTGGGCCGGGTCGGGTCGGCGCTGTCGTGGGTACGGACCTCCAGGGCGGTGGCGTCGACGGCGAACCAGAGCGTCCCCGGCTCGGCCTCGGCGGCGAGCAGCACCAGCTCCGCCTCCCCGGCGCAGAGCACGGGCGGGGCGAGACCGTCCAACAGGTAGCCGCCCCCTCCGGCGGGGACGGCGGTCATGGTCCCGGGCCCGAGCGCGACGGCCCCCACCCGCCCGCCGAGCGGCTCGGCCCCGGCCCGCGCCAGGAGTACGGAGGCCAGCGCGCTCGGCAGGTACGCCCCGGGCAGCGTCGCCCGGGCGGCCTCCTCCACGACGACGGCGAGGTCGAGCAGCGTCCCGCCCTCCAGGTGCGGGAACAGCAGCCCCGAGTCGGCCAGGTCGTCCCAGTACGCGGGCCGCGCCCCGGTCTGCGGCGGGGTGTCGAGCAGCTTGCGCACTTCTTCGGCCGGCACGGCCCGCGCGAGCCGGCCGCGCACGGCGTCGGCCAGCTCCCGTTGCTCTTGCGTGATTCCGATGCCCATGCGCGGCAGGCTAGAACACGTTCCATTCTGACGGAAGGTCAGATCGCCTCCGGGATCCGACCGAACCCGCCGTCCGACGCCGGACACGACGAAGGCCCGGTTCCGGCGCGCGGGATCGCCCTCACGCCGTAACCGGGCCCGGAACCCGTTCAGAGACCGCGCACGAACTCCGCGAAGGCGTCGGGGCTCACGGTGAAGGCGGGCCCACCGGGGTTCTTGGAGTCCCGGACGGCGACGGCACAGGGCCGGGCGGCGACCTCGACGCACTCGCCGCCATTGCTGCCGCTGTACGAGGACTTGCGCCACTCGGCACCGCCGAGGGGGGCGCACTCGACGCAGTCGCCGCCGGTGGTCCCGCTGTACGAGGACTTACGCCACACCGCGCCCGTCATGTGCTGGATGGTGTCCATAACGCTCCTCCATTACGCGGGCGATCCGTGCCGCCGAGTCCTCCACGGAGAGGGCGGCGGCCTGCAAAAGATCGTATCGGAGCGAACCCCGCTTGAGCGCTTGCGGATTGGCCGTCATATGACCCTGGACGAGGTCCTCCGTATAGAGCATGTCGTGCCCGTCATCGAACCGCAGCAAGGTGAACGAGCCATCAAGTCCCGCGTGCGCGCCCGCCTCGAACGGCAGGATCTGCACGTTCACCCATTCTCGCTCCTGCAGCACCAGCAAATGGGCCAGCTGCTCCCGCATGACGTCACGGCCACCGATCTCCTGATACAGCGCCGCCTCACCCATCACCACCCACATCAGCGGCGGGTCCTCGCGGTCCAGGATCCGCTGCCGGTCCAACCGCGCGGCCACCTTGCCGTCCAGATCACCGTCGCTCCGCGCGCCCAGGACCGCCCGCGCGTACGCCGGAGTCTGCAACAACCCGTAGATCAGCTGCGCCTGAAACGTGGAGATGCACCCGGCCCGCGCCTCCATCTCCGCGTACGCCTGGAACCACGTCGGCAGCTGGCTCCGCAGCACCAGCCCCACCAGCCGGGAGAAGAAGCCTCCCGTGTCGAGCGCCGCGTCCACCCGCTCGGAGAAGTCCCGGGTCGGCACCCTGCGGGCCTTCTCGATCATGCCGATCAGCGATCCGGTGCAGAAGACGCAGCTTCCGAGCTGCGCCTGTTTCATGCCGGCGGCTTCGCGGTAGCGGCGCAGTTCGGCGCCGTAGTAGTCCAGCGGAGAGGCGCTGGGATCGAGTTCGCGGTTGTGGACCACGGAGCGGTCACCCCCAAGTCACGCCGTGCGGCGTCCGGTTCGGTCTGTCGCCGAGCGTAATCACGCCGTGGCGCCCCGCGTGGCCGGAATCCCACGACTCCACCCTCAAGAGCGGAAATCGGCCTCCATCCACCACCCCGACTTCACCCTGCGTGAGTCGTGCCGCAGGGCCGAGCACCCCCCGCCCGTGGCCCCCTACCCGGCGGTAGGGCAGCATGGGCCGCCCACGCGCACCCCGCTCAGCAGGAGGAACCACCATGGCCAGCCCCAAGCCGGAGACCCTCGCCGCCTTCGAGGCCGCCAAGGGGTTCATGCCCGTGGGCGAGGGGCTCGCCCTGTACGCCGCCGCGGCCGGGGCGGCGGCGCTCGGCCTGCCGCTGCTGGAGGTCGGCACGTACTGCGGCCGCTCCACCCTCCTGCTGGCCGACGCCGCCCGTGAGGCGGGCGTGGCCGCGCTCACCGTCGACCACCACCGGGGCAGCGAAGAGCAGCAGCCGGGCTGGGAGTACCACGACCCGACGGTGGTGGACCCCGAGATCGGGCTGATGGACACGCTGCCGACCTTCCGCCGCACCCTGCACCGGGCCGGCCTGGAGGAGCACGTGATCGCGATCGTCGGCCGGTCTCCGCAGGTGGCGGCTGCCTGGGGCGGCCCGCTGGGCTTCGTCTTCATCGACGGCGGCCACACCGACGAGCACGCGAACGCCGACTACGAGGGCTGGGCCCCGCACCTGGCCGTGGGCGGCACCCTGGTGATCCACGACGTGTTCCCGGACCCGGCCGACGGCGGGCAGGCCCCGTACCGGATCTACCTGCGCGCGCTCGCCTCCGGGGCCTTCGAGGAGGTCTCGGTGACGGACTCGCTGCGCGTCCTGCGGCGTACCGGCGAGGGCATCTAGCACTCGTCCCGTCCCCCCTCGGGCATATAAGCAGACCACGCCCTCGAATGGCCCAGCTCCGGTCCCCCGGGGCGGGGCCGGTCTAGCATCGCGGCGTGCGCTACGACGACAGTCCCCCGCCCCCCGAGTCCGCCTCTTCGATCAGTCCGGACCGGCGCTGGTTCATGCGCCGCTCCGGACTGACCATCGCGGCCGCGTCCCTCGTCCCGGCCGCCCTGGCGGCCTGGGTGCTGACCCAGGCGCTGACCGGGTCCGGACCCGACCGGCAGCCGCCCCCGGCCGCCGCGCCGCTGCCCGCGTCCCACGCCACCGGCCTGGACGGCAAGCCGAACACCGCGGCCGGCGCCACCGGCGCCACCCCCACCGGTACCAGCCGCTCCGCGCAGCCGCCCGCCAAGGGCCCGCTGGCCGGCCGGACCGTGGTCGTCGACCCCGGGCACAACACCGGCAACTTCGACCACACCGCCGAGATCGACCGCCAGGTGGACATCGGCACCAAGCGCAAGGAATGCGACACCACCGGCACCACCACCAACTCGGGTTACATGGAAGCCGAGTTCACCCTGGACGTGTCCCGACGGCTGCGCACCCTCCTGGAAGCCAAGGGCCTCAAGGTGGTGTTCACGCACGAGACGGACCGCGCCTGGGGCCCCTGCATCGACGAGCGGGCCCGCATCGGGAACGAGGCGAAGGCCGACGCCGTCGTCTCCGTCCACGCGGACGGCGTCTCCGAGGGCAGCCGCGGCTACCACGTGATCCTCCCGGCCGAGGTCAAGAGCGGGAAGGCGGACACCGCGAAGATCGTGGAGCCCTCCCGGCTGCTCGGCGAACGCATCGCGAGCAACTTCGGCCGTACGACGGGATCGAGCCCCGCCAACTACCTCGGCAGCGGCACCGGTTTGGTCATCCGCGACGATCTGGGCGGACTGAACCTCTCAACCCGGCCCAAGGTGTTCATCGAATGCGGCAACATGCGTGACAGCAAGGACGCGGCGCAGCTGACGAATCCGCAGTGGCGCCAGAAGGCAGCGCAGGGCATCGCGGACGGTATCGTCGGCTTCCTGGGCGGGTAGTCCCCGACCGGGGCCGCCCGCCGCCCCGGCCCTCTCGGCCACGGAAAACCTCCGTACCATGGTGCCGCCCGCCCCGCTCCAGCTCTGATCTGCGACCGCGGCACCACGAGACGACCGAGACCGAGAAGGACACCTAAGACGTGAACATCCGCTCCCTCACTCGAGGCGACGGCGTGGTGATCGGAGCAGCGGCGCTGCTGTTCATCGCCTCGTTCCTCGATTTCTACTCCGTCACCGGCGCCGATATGCCGAGCGTGTGGAACACCGACTACAGCGGCCTCGCCCTACCCGCGATCTTCCTGCTCGGGTTCGTCGCGGCGGGGCTGCTGATCGCCTCCCGCTTCCAGCCGGAGTCCCGCAAGGTCCTCGGGCTGCCGCTCGCCGCCTGGGGCACCGTGCTCGCCGTCGCGGCCGCCTGGAACGCGCTGTGGTCGCTCATCGTCTGCCCCGTCAGGGCGGACCCCGGCGCCGGCTGCATCCTGTCCTTCCTCGCCGCCCTCGCGCTGGCCGGTGTGGCCGTCGCCGGGCCCAAGATCCCGGCACTGGCCGGTCAGCTCGTCCCCGAGCCGCGGCCGGCCGCCGTCCCGCCGTTCGGTGGCCAGCCCGGCGCCGGGTACGGCTATCCGGGCGCCCAGCAGCAGCCGTACGGGTCCACCCCGCAGCCGGTCCCGCCGTACGGTGGCACGCCGACGCCCGCTCCGGGCCCGCAGGGCGCGGCCCAGGCCCCGACGCCGGGCCCGGGGGCTGACTTCTCCCCGTTCTGGTTCGCCGTCCCGGTGGCCCGGCCGCTCTTCCCGGAGGACGGTTCGCACACCCCGATCGCGGAGCTCGCCCCCGGCACCTGGTACCTGGCCGTCGAGCAGCGCGGCGAGTCCACCTTGATCGCCCAGACCCAGGACGGCCGCCGCGGCGTCCTGAACGACACCTCGGGCATCCAGCGCGGATAGCTCCCACGCGTCCCCGACGGCCCCCCGCCCTTCCGGGTGGGGGGCCGTTGCCCTACAGTCTCCTGATGCACCGTCAGGTGAGTGCCCGTACGGGACTCACCGGGACTCACGGGGGGCCGCTCATGCGCCTGGGACTCGCACTCGGCTACTGGGGCCGCGGCCCCGGCCGGGACCACCTCGCCCTCGCGACGGAGGCCGAGCGGCTCGGGTACGACTCGGTGTGGACGGCCGAGGCGTGGGGGTCGGACGCCTTCACCCCGTTGACCTGGATCGCCGCGCACACGTCCCGCATCCGGCTCGGTACCGCCATCGCGCAGATGGCCGCCCGCAGCCCCACCGCCACCGCCATGCACGCCCTGACCCTGGACCACCTCTCGGGCGGCCGGATGATGCTGGGGCTCGGCCTGTCGGGGCCGCAGGTGGTGGAGGGCTGGTACGGGCGCCCGTTCCCCGCGAGCCCGCTCACAGCGACCCGGGAGTACGTGGACGTCATCCGGCAGGTGCTGCGCCGCGAGGCACCCGTCTTGCTCGACGGCCGCTTCCACAGCCACCCGTACCGCGGGCCCGACGCCACGGGCATCGGCAAGGCCCTCAAGCCCATCACCCACCCGCTGCGCGCGGACCTGCCGGTCCTGCTCGGTGCGGAAGGCCCGAAGAACATCGCCCAGACGACCCGGATCGCGGACGGCTGGCTCCCGCTGTACTGGTCGCCGGCCCGCACCGACGTCTACCAGGCATCCCTGACCGCGCTCCCCGAGAACTTCATGATCGCGCCGATGGCCCGCGCCGAGGTCTGCGACGACGTCGCGCAGGGGCTGCTCCCGGTGAAGGCGATGCTCGGGTTCTACATCGGCGGCATGGGCCACGCGGCGCGCAACTTCCATGCCGACCTGATGGCCCGGATGGGTTACGCGGAGGAGGCCCGCCGCATCCAGGAGCTGTTCCTCGCCGGCCGCAAGGAGGAGGCGGTGCTCGCGGTCCCCGACGCGTTCGCGGACGAGATCTCCCTGATCGGGCCGCGCGAGCGGATCGCGGAACGCCTCGACCTGTGGCGCGGGGGCCCGGTCACCGACCTCCTCCTGACGGCCCCTGACCCCCGCACCCTGCGCGTCCTCGCGGAACTCAACACCTAGTCCAGGGCGTGTCTTTTGGATCAGGCCGGAAGCCCGGCACGATCCGAAAGACACGTCCTACGCCGACAGGCCATGGGGCCGAGCCGTCTCAGCCGCGGTGGAGGATCCGGAAGCGGTCGGGCCGGGCCGGGTCCCGGTCGACGACTTGGACCGGCGTCCAAGCCCATTGCCAGACGCCGATGCCCGGCGTGCGGGAGAACCGGATGGGTCCGCGGGTTCCTTCGACCGCCACGCGCGGCCATGAGCCGGCGATGGCCGTCCGCTCCGTGCCGTGGGAACGCAGTGCCGCGGTGAGGACGGTGACGGTGTCCCAGCCTTCGAAGGCGACGAAGGAGGGCGCTTCACCCAACCGTTCGCGCAGCTCCTTCCCGACGCGTTCGCCGAGCGGACCCAGGCGCTCGGGCAGGTAGCGCAGGAACGGGATCCCGGCGCCGTCCTCGCCCAGCGCCGCATCCCATTCGGCGAACTCCGGCTGTCCGGCGGGAGCGCCGATCAGGACCTCCGCGAGCCGCCGGTCGCCCCGGACGGCCCTGACGATCGGCACCGCCGGCTCCGGATGGCCGACCAGCAGGAGGAGCGCCGTCGCGCCGTGGTCGGCGAGCGCGTCGCACAGGGCCTCCGGGGTGAGCGCGTTCGCGTCGAGTTCGAGGACGGTGCCGCCGCGGGGAGCGAGGTGGTCCCGCAGGAGGCGGGTCCCGGACGCCCAGTAGACGCTCGGCTGGGTCGCCACGGCGATCCGGCGCCGACCCGCACCGAGGAGGAAGTGGGCGTATATCCGCCAGCCGTGGGACTGGGCCGGGGCCAGGCGCGCGACCCATTGCGTCGGCTCCTCGGTGAGCGCGTCGAGCACGGCGGACGAGCAGAGGAACGGCACCCCGAGGGCGTCGGCCCGGGCGGCGGCGGCTCGGGCGACCACGCTGTGGTACTCACCCGCCACGGCGACCACGCCCAGACCGGCCAGTTCGTCGACGGCTGCCGCGGCCCGCCCGGGATCGGCCGCGGTGTCCCGGACCACTAGTTCCAGTGGTCTGCCGTCGATCCCGCCGGCGGCGTTGACCTCGGATGCGGCCAGGTCGAGTCCTGCGAGCAGGTGCCGGCCCGCCTCGGCCCAGCCGGGCCGGGTCAGCGGGACGAGAGCGCCCACGCGCAGGGGCGCCCCCTCTGCCGGCTCTGCTGCGGACGGCGGGGGTGAGGTGTTCACCGGGCGACGTCCCCCGCCTCCGGCACCAGTGCCAGCAGTTCCCGCAGGTCCAGCGGCATCACGGCGATCTCGATGGCGGGGCCGGCCACGGGGGCGCAGGTGACGATGCGGGAGCCGGGGTTGATGGACAGGCCCTCCCGTACCGAGGTCGGCCGGACGGCGGTGGCGCGGGCGCCGGCCAGGTCGACGGCCGGGCCCCGCCGGGGGATCCAGCGGGCCGCGCCCTGGTCGACGTGGACCCGGCCGGACCGCCAGCGTCCCCGGCCCTCGGGGTGGCGGGCCATGCAGGGGATGCCGGCGGGGGAACCGGCCTTGGCCCGTCGGCGCTGCACGCGCCGTACCAGCCACCCGGTCACGGCTGCGACGACGGCGAAGAGCAGGAATCCGAACATCTGTCCATCCTAGGCGGGGACCCCGGCGTCGGGGATGGTCTCTATCCGTTCCCGGTTGAGCAGGTAGGCGGGCAGGTACGGCTGCTTCGGGTCGACCGGGAACCCCCGGTCGTAGGCGAGGCTCGCCATCGCCAACGGCCCCAGCGCCAGCCGGGCGCGCGGCGCCCCCGACCCGTCCCAGTAGCCGCCGTGCTCCGCGAGGGCCTCGGCCAGCGCCTTGGCGAAGGCCTCCTGGTCGCCCGCGACGAGGCGGTGGAAGAGGGCGACCGGCTGGTAGTCGACCCGGTTCACGAAGTCCTTCGGCGCGTGCGTCAGGGCCTCGGGCCTGGACGTCTCCATCGTGGCGAGGAGCTTCTCCACGACGTCGTCCATCGGCCCCCGGGAGAAATAGGTCCGCAGGGTGTCCGCCCAGTGCAGGACGTACTCGTCCACCGAGTCGTCCTCGCGCAGCCTCGCCATCGGCACCCGGCACAGCCTGCCGATCCGCTCGTGCTGGCGGCACACGATCGCGACGTACAGGGCGTCGAGCCAGGCGCGCACGTCCGCGGGCGGTTCGGCGGGCGTCTCGGGCAGCTGCCTGACGAGGTCCTCACCCAGTTGGCACTCCTGCGGTTGCGCGCCGGCGAACAGCGCGGAGCCGAGTTGAACGGCGGTCGCCCACGCCTCCCACGTGTCGATGCTCCCCGCATCCGGATCGTCGGCGCAGTGCGCGTGGGCGAGCGCGAGGGCGGAGCCGAAGGCCTCGCCGAGCCCTGCCGGGTCCCGGGCGAAACGGCCTATCGACTCGGCGGTGGTGTGCGTGAGCCGATCGACGTCGGGGGCGTCGGCCGTGGCCGGGGTGGCGAGCCGGCCCGCCCGGTCCAGACCGACCAGGCCCTTCATCAGGGCCAGCAGGCGCGGCGGCGGCTGGACGGAGACGGTGCGGCTCTCCTCGTCGATGACGGTGAGCGAAGTGAGTTGGCCGTCGTGCCACCAGTAGACCCGCGGCGACAGCCCGCCCGGCCCGTCGGCGTGGGCGCCCAACGCGTACTCGGCGAGGGTGTTGAGCGCATCGACCACGGAGCCGTCGCCGATCGGGTGGTACACCAGGTTGTGCCGGCCGGGCACGACCACGAGGGCGCCGGCTTCCGGGAGCGGCTCACCGGTGACCTGCCGGGCCACTTCGGACAGGAACAGCGCCTTGCTGGCGACGAAGTGGGAGTCGCCGTACAGGGAGTGCAGCCGCGCCCCTTCCCGTCCGGGCACCCGCGCGTATTCGACGGGTACGCGCATCAGGTTGGCGTACCCGGCCCGCCCCAGCTCCTGGAGCCCGGCGCGCTCCACGTCGTGGTCGGTGAGGATCCGCACGCCGGTGGGGCCGTCGAGGGCGTACGCGAAGACGAGCCCGTCGGCGACCACGCGCGCGTAGCGCATGGCCCCGGCGAGCTCGGGGGTGAACGCGTCCACGGGGAGCAGCCGGGCGTGTACGTCCCGGAGCAGTTCGGGCGCGTCCGTCGGGTGTTGGGCGTCGTCTCGGTTCACCCTTGCGACTCTACGAGGGGGGTGTGACAGTGCGGCGCCGGGGCGGGCCGGGGCTGTTCGCCCGGCCCGCCGGGGCGCCGCCAGGTCCGGGCGGGCCTAGCCGCGCAGCTGGGACAGGCTCGGCACCTGGTCCTCGACGGGGGCGCCGGCGCTCTGGCCGGCGCCCTTGACGCCGCCGATCACGTTCTGGAAATTGCTGATGTCGGCGTCGTTCGCGTCGCCCTTGCGGAGCTTCGAACCGAGACCCTTGAGGGACTCGATGCCCGAGGTGAGCGGGGCGACCGCCTTCGACAGCAGCGGGTCGCCCTTGGCGTTGTTGATGGCCGCCTTGAGCCGGTTGTAGGCGAAGGCGCCGGCCAGGCCGGCCTTGACGAGCGCGAACGTACGGCCCTTCGCGCCCTTCTTGAACTTGCCCGCCTGGTACGGCTTGACGATCCACTGGTAGGTCGCCCCGGCCGCGAGACCGGCGTTGGCGACGAAGCGCGTCTTGGCGAACTTCTGCCGCTCGGCAGAGGTGCTGGGCGACGGCTCGGCGGCGGCGGCCTGGACGTCGGCGGCCGCAGCGGCTCCCTCGGCTTCCGCGAAGGCGGCCACGGCGACCGAGACGTCGTCGTCCTGGCTTCTGGTGACGGTGCCGGAGCCGCCGCCGGAACCGCAGGCGGTCGCACCGGCCAGGAGCGCGCAGGAAAGCAGGGCCGCCGTCAGGGCGCGGCGGATCCGGACGGAAGTGGTGGGGTGGGACACGGTTGCCTCCGGGGACTGAGGTGTCCTCCGCAGCCTGGCCCGGGCCGCCCGACTCCGCTACTTGGGGGACCCGTTCGGGGTTTGTTCCGCCGTGCGGCGGCAAGACGCGGGACATGCGGACATACACCAGAGCACCTGCGCGAGGTAGCGGCCTGGGCCGGGCCGTGGCCGTCCTGGCAGACGTGCTGGCTTTCGTGATCGGCCTGTGGATCCTGCTCTACCTGCTGGACGCCAATCGGGGTAACGCGTTGGTCGACTTCGTCCACGACGCCGCGACCTGGCTCGCCGGCTGGTCGTACGACCTGTTCACCTTCGACCGCGAGTGGGTCCAGGTGGTGGTCGGCTACGGCCTGGCGGCGGTGGTCTACCTCTTCATCGGTCACCTCGTCTCGGGCTGGCTCTACCGCCGCTGATCCCGAGGCCCGCTCCCGGCCGCCGCCACCTCCGACGTGGCGGCCGCCGGCGTTCCGAGGCCCGTGTCGAACCACAGCTCCGGGCGCTCCCAGCCGATCCTCGGCGGTGTCGGGGGCACCACGCCCACCCGCCGCGCCCCCAGGCGCCGGTAGAACTCCTCCGCCGGAGGGTGCGCGACCACGCGCACGCCGGGCAGACCGGCGTCCCTGGCGCGTGCGGTCATGTGCCGCACCAGGAGCCGTCCGACGCCCGCGCCCTGGGCGTCGTCCGCCACGAACGCCAGGTCCAGTTCCGGGGGGTCCAGGACGAGGGAGTAGAAGCCGAGCACCTGCCCGTCCGGGCCGACGGCGGCGAACACCTCGTGCCGGGCGATGTAGTCGGCCGTGACCCGGTAGCCGGAGACGATCGAGGCGTACGCACCCGAGTAGGCCCGGGACCCCTGGACCAGTGCGGTGAGGCGCTCCGCGTCCCGGGCGGCGGCGCGCCTGATCGTCATGGGCTGCATGCGTCGAAGTATAGGGAGCCGGACGTATAGGGGCGCTTTTCACCGGCGGCCCTTACCCGGCTCCGGCGGCCCTTACCCGGCTCCAGCGGCCCTTACCCGGCCCCGGGGGCCCTTACCGGGCGGGGCTCTGGTCCTGCTCCCGGCCGCAGCAGTCCGGTTCGAGGCCCGCGGGCAGGGACAGACCGCCGAAGACCTCGCCCGTGGCCTCGTCGCCGCCGAGCGCGGCGACGGCCAGCAGCAGCGAGCCGGCCGTCCAGGTCGTCTGCTCGACCGGCCAGACCTCCTTGTCCTGGAAGACGTATCCCGTCCAGTACATGCCGTTCTCGGCGCGCAGGTGCCCGATCGAGCGCAGGATCTCCAGCGCCCGGTCCGACTCCCCGATCGCCCACAGCGCCAGCGCCAGCTCGCACGACTCGCCGCCCGTCACCCACGGGTTCGGCAGCACGCACCGCACACCCAGCCCCGGAACCACGAACTCGTCCCACCGCTCGTCGATGCGCGCCCTCGCCTGGGCGCCGGTGACCGCGCCGCCCAGCACCGGGTAGTACCAGTCCATCGAGTACCGCGACTTGTCGAGGAACCGCTCCGGGTGCCGCCGTATCGCGTGCCCCAGCGCGCCCGCCGCCAGCTCCCAGTCCGGCTGCGGGTCCCCGCGGTGGTCGGCGATGGCCAGCGCGCACCGCAGCGCCTGGTGGATGGAGGAGGACCCGGTCAGCAGCGCGTCGCCGACGGGCGTACCGTCCGCCTCCCGCTTCCAGCCGATCTCGCCGCCCGGCTGCTGGAGGGCGAGCACGAACTCCACGGCCGAGTACACCGCCGGCCACATCCGGTCCAGGAACGGGTCGTCGCCCGTCGCGAGGTAGTGGTGCCAGACCCCGACCGCTATGTACGCGACGAAGTTGCTCTCGCGGCTCGCGTCCTGCGGCTCGGCGGTGTCCACGCCGTCCGGCCGGTCGGCGTAGGCCGCGTACCAGGAGCCGTCCTCGTTCTGGTGCCGCGCCAGCCACTCGTACGCCCGCTCCGCGGCCTGGTGCTCCCCCGCCGCGTCGAGCGCCATCGCGGCCTCGGTGTGGTCCCACGGGTCCAGGTGATGGCCGCGGAACCAGGGGATCGCCCCGTCGGCGCGCTGCGCCGCGAGGATCCCGGCCACCGTGCCCGCCGCCTGCTCGGCGGTCAGCACGCCGTCCAGGACCAGGTGTTCGGTGCGTCCGGGAGTGCTCACTTCGCCGCGCCGAGGGGGAGGTGCGGCTTGGTCGCGTACGCCACGAAGCTCTTGCCGATGACCGGGTTGAGGGCCTGCTCGGCGAGCCGCGTCGCCAGCGGCTTCTTCATGATGTCCCAGACCAGGAGCTTGTGGTACGCCTTCACCGGCAGCGCCTTGTCGTTGTCGACGCCGAACGCGCACTTGAGCCACCAGTACGGGGAGTGCAGGCCGTGCGCGTGGTGCGTGCCGTACGGCTTGAGGCCCGCCGCCTCCATCTTCCCGAGCAGTTCGTCGGCCTTGTAGATGCGGATGTGGCCGCCCTCGACCTCGTGGTAGGCGTCGGAGAGCGCCCAGCAGATCTTCTCGGGGCCGTAGCGCGGCACGGTGATCGCGATGCGGCCGCCGGGCTTGAGCACGCGCACCATCTCGGCGAGGACGCCCTTGTCGTCGGGGATGTGCTCCATCACCTCGGAGATGATGACGACGTCGAAGGACTCGTCGGGGAAGGGCAGGGCGAGCGCGTCGCCCTCCATGGCGGTGGCGGTGGCGCCCGCGGGCGCCTCCCCGGCCTCCTTCATCGCGGCGAACCACTTGGCGACTTCGCGGATCTCCTCGCCGTTGCGGTCCACGGCGACCACCTGGGCGCCGCGCCGGTAGCACTCGAAGGCGTGCCGGCCTGCGCCGCAGCCCAGGTCGAGCACGCGGTCGCCGGCGGCGAGCGGGAACCGGGAGAAATCGACGGTCAGCACGGGGTCCTGCCTTCGCGGGTCGCGGGGGTGTACGGGGGGTGGAGCGGAACGGTGTCAGCGCGAGCGGCGGGTACGGGCCTGCTCGATGGCGGCCCGGTAGTGGACCACGGTCCCCTCGGCGGCCTTCGCCCAGGTGAACCGGGCCAGGACTCTCTCACGTCCGGCGGCGCCGAGACGGGCGCGCAGCCGCTCGTCACCCAGCAGCCGGCCCAGCGCGGCGGCCAGGGCGCCCGCGTCGCCGGGGGGCACCGCCAGGCAGGTCTCCCCGTCGGGCCCGGCGACCTCCGGGATCGCACCGCCGGTGGTGGCGACGAGCGGGGTACCGGTGGCCATGGCCTCGGCGGCCGGCAGCGAGAAGCCCTCGTAGAGGGAGGGCACGCAGGCGACCTGCGCACTGCGCACCAGGTCGACGAGCTCGGCGTCGGTGATGCCCTTCACGAACCGCACCGCGTCCTGGAGCCCGTACGTCTCGATGGCGCGGGCGACCGGCCCCTTCTCGGCGCGCTTGCCGACGACGACCAGGTGGGCGTCGGGCCGTTCGGTGCGCAGCTTGGCCAGGGCCTCCACGAGGTGCACGAGCCCCTTGAGCGGCACGTCGGCGCTGGAGGTCGTCACGATCCGCCCGGGCACCTGCGCCACGGAGGCGTCGGGCGACCACAGGTCGGTGTCGGCGCCGATGTGGACGACGTGGATGCGTTCGTCGCGCACGCCGAGGTGCTCGGCGATCTCCTGCCGGGAGGAGCCGGAGACGGTCAGCACGGACGGCAGGCGGCGGGCCACGCGGCCCTGCATGCGGGTGAAGGCGTACCAACGGCGGACGGAGAGGCGCTTCTTGCGGTCCTTGGCGGCGGCCAGGTCCAGCTTCCGGTCCACGGTGATCGGGTGGTGGATCGTGGTGACGAGCGGAGCGCCCAGCTCGCCCAACAGGCCGTAGCCGAGGGTCTGGTTGTCGTGGATGACGTCGAAGTCCCCGGCGCGCGCGGCGAGATGCCGGCGGGCCCGCAGGGAGAACGTCAACGGCTCGGGGAAGCCACCGGTCCACATGGTGGCGACCTCAAGGGCGTCGATCCAGTCCCGGTACTCGTCGCGGCCCGGGGTGCGGAACGGGTCGGGGCTGCGGTAGAGGTCCAGGCTCGGCAGCTCGGTGAGGGTGGCGCCGGTGTCGAGGACCGGGTAGGGCTGTGCGCCGATCACTTCGACCGAATGGCCCAGCCGTACGAGCTCGCGCGAAAGGTGCCGGACGTAGACGCCCTGGCCACCGCAGAACGGGTTCCCCTTGTAGGTGAGGAGTGCGATGCGCAACGGGCGGTCGCCGTCGGCGACGGAACCCGCGAAAGGGCTCGCCACCATGGCCTCTGCGGTCACTCTCGACCCCCTTCTCCCTGCACTTTCGCCGGAGCGTAACGGCTCGCATAATGTAGAACAAGTTTCAGACTTGATCCGTCGAAGCATTGAATCTACCGGCCGGAAACCACACCGTAAGAGGCGGAGCAGGTGATTCACGCCACGGCTCCGGCGGCTGACATGCCGACGGGCGAACCCGGCGCGCGCAGCCCCCGCCAAACGACACGGAACGCCTTGGAACAGGACAGATGACAGTGGAAGCGAAGGCCGTGACCACACCGGCGTCCCCGCCCCTGACGGAGCGCCAGGAGGCGCGTCGGCGGCGGATCCTGCACGCCAGCGCGCAGCTGGCCGGCCGGGGCGGGTTCGACGCGGTCCAGATGCGCGAGGTCGCGGAGGCGGCGGGCGTGGCGCTGGGCACCCTGTACCGGTACTTCCCCTCCAAGGTCCACCTGCTGGTGGCCACCATGCAGGACCAGCTCCAGCACATGCACACGACGCTGCGCAAACGGCCCCCGGCGGCCGAGGACCCGGCGGCCCGCGTCGCGGAGACCCTCATGCGCGCCTTCCGGGCCCTCCAGCGGGAGCCGCACCTGGCGGACGCGATGGTCCGCGCCCTGACGTTCGCGGACCGCAGCGTGAGCCCGGAGGTGGACACGGTCTCGCGGCTGACGACGGCGATCATCCTGGACGCGATGGGCCTGGAGTCCGCCCCGACGGCGGAACAGCTCTCGGCGGTCCGGGTGATCGAGCACACCTGGCACTCGGCGCTGATCACCTGGCTCTCGGGCCGCGCCTCGATCGCCCAGGTCAAGATCGACATCGAGACGGTCTGCCGCCTGATCGACCTGACGGCGCCGGAAAGGGCCTGAACGAGTCATCGGGGGCCGCGGCGGGGGCTGGTCGTCCATCGAGGCGACCACGGGGAACACCAGTCGGGATCCACGGCGCTCGATTCGTAATTGCGTTCGCATGATCACCCACACGAATGTCCGTATCGACGTCTTTGCAGTCATCCTGGGCCCGGCCGCCCCGTCCGCTCCCCTCCCTCCGCGATCGCAGCACTGGATGTTCGGCTACTTTCCGTGCTCAGATAGGCACGCTCTGTAACCGTCCGCGAAGGGACCCGTCCATGAGTGAGCCGCAGGCCACCGAGCAGCAGATCCGAGAGGCCCTCGCCTCCTCGCCCATCCTCCTGACGCCCGGGCCCGAGGAGCCCACCACCCAGATCCCACCGGTCACGAACGACGTATGGGACCTTCCGGGCGGCACCGCCTGGGTCTACTACGCCGAGGGCAGCGACCGGCTGACCAAGCCCGTGATCGCCGCCGACGGCTTCAACATGGGATCGAGCAGCATCGACATGCTGTGGCAGGGCCTGGACTGGGGGGAGTACGCCTTCTTCAGCGAGCTGCGCCGCCGCGGCCACGATGTCATCGTCCTCGGCTTCCACGAGCGCAGCGCCGCCATCCAGCAGAACGCGGACGCCGCGATCGAAGCGATCGTGCGCGCCGGCAACGAGCGTCAGGGCAACCACCGGCTCGCCGTCGGCGGCTTCAGCATGGGCGGCCTCGTCACCCGCTACGCCCTCACCAAGATGGAGGACCAACGGATCGACCACCAGACCGGCCTCTACTGGTCGTACGACACTCCGCACCGCGGCGCCTGGATCCCCCTCGGCCTCCAGGCGTTCGCGCACTACTCGCGGAAGCTCAACGACGCCTTCTCCCGCCAGATCAACAGCCCGGCCGCCCGACAGCTGCTGGCCTGGCACATCGCGGAGTGGGACGGCAAGCCCGGCGCGGACGAGATGCGCGAACAGTTCCTCGCCGAGCTGAACCGGATGGGCAACTGGCCCGCGGTCCCGGTCAAGATCGGCGTCGCCAACGGCGTGGCAACCGGTCAGGGCAACGGCATCAAGCCCGGCGACCACGCGGTCGAGGGCAAGGGCCTGAGCATCCTGGGCACCCACCTCTACGCCCAGCGCGGCGGCGACAACCAGATCGTCGCGACTCTGCGGCTGGTAACCCCGCCGCCGGCCAAGGAGGTGCCGACCGACGACCTGCCCGAGATCGACGGGGCCCCCGGCGGCACCCTGGAGGGCTTCGGCATCCTGGCCGACAAGCTCAACGAGCAGTCGCCCATCCTCGGACTCAAGACCAGCGCCCACATCCGCCACCACTCGTTCGTTCCCTCGGTCAGCGCCGTCGCCATCCGCGACGTGACCACCGACGCCGACCTGTACGCGAACATCGACGGCCTCAACCCGGAGACGAGCGAACTCGACCACTTCAGGCTGGCCTCGCAGAACGAGCCGCACACCCTGATGACCACGGAGCTCGGCGGCTGGATCGTCGAGCAGATCGCGAACCAGGGCTAGGAACGCGCTGGTCGCAGCCGCTCGTTGAGGGCTGCGACCAGCGCACCCGCCGCGTCGCGGACGGACGGCAGGTTCGTCGTACCGGCTACGCCCAGCCCCAGACGGGGGGGCCACGGGGCCGACTCCGAGGAGAACACCCCCCAGGCGCTGTTCAAGGCACTCACCGCGCAGGGGCAGCAGGCCCCTTGAACCAGCCCGGCGGTTCCTACTCCTCCGGCGGGAAGACCGCTTCGCCCGTGGTCAGGAGGGTGATGGTGATGGCTTCCACCGGGCAGCCCTCGGCCGCCGTCAGGAGCGGCTCGTTCGCGTCCGTCTCCGGCTCGCGGGGGTGGGACTGGCGTGCCGAGTCCAGGGTGAAGCCCGCCGGAGCGTGGTTGACGCACATGCCCGATCCGATGCAGACCCCGCGGTCGACCTCCACCTGCCAGCGGTCGCCCATCACGCACCGGCCCCGGGTGCCTGGTACCCGGCCGGCAGGTGGATCATCTTGTGCTCCAGGTACTCGCTCAGCCCCTCGGGCCCGAACTCCCGCCCCACGCCGCTGTTCTTGTAGCCGCCGAACGGCCCCAGCATGTCCAGGCTGAAGGTGTTCACGTTGAAGGTGCCGGTGCGGACGGCGCGGGCGAAGTCGAGGCCGTGTTCCACGTCGGCGGTCCAGACGCTGCCGCTGAGGCCGAACTCCGAGTCGTTGGCGACCCGTACCGCCTCGGCCTCGTCCCCGTACGGGATCAGGCACACCACCGGCCCGAAGATCTCCTCCTGGGCGATCCGCATCGAGTTGTCGACGTTGCCGAAGAGGGTGGGCTCGACGTACCAGCCCCGCTCCAGGCCCGACGGGCGGCCGCCACCCGTGAGGATCTTGGCGCCTTCCTCCTGCCCGATCCGGATGTAGTCCAGCGAGCGCCGCTGCTGCCGCTTCGCCACCAGCGGCCCCAGCTGCGTCGCCGGGTCCAGCGGGTCTCCGACGACCAGCGCGCCCGCCGCTGCCGCGAGGGCCTCGGCCACCTCCCCGTAGCGGCTGCGCGGCGCGAGGATGCGGGTCTGGGCCACGCAGGCCTGCCCGTTGTTCATCCAGGCAGCCGGGACGATCCCGGCGATGGCGGACTCCAGGTCGGCATCGGGGAGGATCACGGCGGCGGACTTGCCGCCGAGTTCGAGGGTGACCCGGGTCAGGTTGCGCGCGGCGACCTCCATGACGCGCCTGCCGGCCGCCACCGACCCGGTGAAGGCGACCTTGTCGACGCCGGGGTGGCCGACGAGGTACTCGCTGACCTCCCGGTCGGCGGGCAGGATCGACAGCACGCCTTCGGGCAGGCCGGCCTCCCGCGCGATGTCCGCCAGGATGTAGGAGTCGAGCGGCGACTCCGGCGAGGGCTTGAGGATCACCGCGGACCCGGTGAGCAGCGCGGGCGCGAGCTTGGCCGCGGCCACGAACTGCGGGACGTTCCACGGGATGACGGCGGCGACGACCCCCACCGGTTCGCGCCGCACCAGGATCGGCCCGAGGGCGCCTCGGCGGTGTTCCTCGTACGGATAGTCGCGGGCGACGGTGATCGCGGCGTCGTAGACCATCATCGGACCGAGCGCCTGGGCGAGGACGCTCCAGGAGTACGGGGACCCGTTCTGGGAGCTGATCGAGCGGGCGATCTCCTCGTGCCGTACGGCGATGGCGTCCTTGATCCGGGAGACGACGGCGATCCGCTCGTCCAGGGTCATCCGGGGCCAGGGCCCTTCGTCGAAGGCCCTGCGGGCGGCGGCGACGGCGCGGTCCACGTCCGCCGCGCTCGCGTGCGGGACGCTGCCGATGACCTGCTCGGTGTGGGGCGAGACGACGCAAATGGTGGCGTCGCCCAGCGGATCCGTCCACTGCCCGCCGATGAACAGCTGTCCGTGTTCCACGAGCTCGGTCATGGCAAGGCCTCCTGCGGCTACCAGCGGGCTGGGCGTCCCAGAACTGATACCAGTTCTAGTTGCAGGAGTCCACGGCGCCGGCACGACCGCCACGGGGGCGCGTCCGACGACTAGTCAGAACACCCGCCCGGATGGTGGACTGGGGCGACCAATGCAACACGTTCTCGTTCCAGGGAGCCCGCATGACACCCCTCGCCCCACCTCAGGTCACCGACCACGGCGGGGGCGTGTGGAGCATCAAGGTCCCCATCCCCGACAACCCGCTCGGGCACACCCTCGTCCACCTCCTGGACACCGGCCGCGGACCTGTCCTGATCGACACGGGCTGGGACGATCCGCAGTCCTGGGACACCCTCGTGGCCGGGCTCGCCGCGCTCGGCATCGCCGCCGCCGATGTCCACGGCGTGGTGATCACCCACCACCACCCCGACCACCACGGCCTGTCGGGGCGGGTCCGGGAGGTGTCGGGCGCCTGGATCGCCATGCACGCCGCCGACACCGAGGTCGTCGTACGGACCCGCTCCCGCGAACCCGGTGTCTGGTTCGACTACATGAGCGAGAAGCTGGCCACCGCCGGCGCCCCCGAGGAACACATCGCCCCGCTGCGGGCGGCCCGGGCGAGCGGCCGGATGCGGACCCTGCCCGGGCTGCGGGCCGCCGTCCCGGACCGGGAGATCGTCCCCGGCGAGCTGCTGCCGCTCGCCGGGCGGGCGCTGCGTGCGATCTGGACCCCCGGCCACACACCCGGCCACGTCTGCCTGCACCTGGAGGAGGCCCACCCGGGCAACCTCCCCGGCAACGGCCGCCTCTTCTCCGGGGACCACCTCCTGCCCGGGATCTCCCCGCACATCGGGCTCTACGAGGATCCCGAGGACGAGCGGGTCACCGATCCGCTCGGGGACTACCTCGACTCCCTCGAACGCGTCGGCCGCCTGCGCCCGGCGGAGGTGCTCCCCGCCCACCAGCACCCGTTCACCGACGCCCCGGCCCGGGTGCGGGAGCTGCTGACCCACCACGAGGAGCGGCTGGCCGGATTGTGGGAGCTGCTGGCGGAGCCGCTGACCCCGTGGGGGCTGGCCGAGCGGATGGAGTGGAACCGGCCCTGGGGGCAGATCCCGTACGGGTCGAGGCACATCGCGGTCTCCGAGGCGGAAGCGCACCTGCGCTGGCTCGTGAAGCAGGGCCGGGCGGAAGCGGTGCCGGACACGGACCCCGTGACGTACCGGGCGGTGTGACGCGGCGGACCCGGGCGGCGTGAGCGACGCACCCGGGCCTGTGTGACGCGACGCACCCGGGCAAGCGGGAGGTGTGGACCCGGCACCGTGTAAGGGGCGCTACCGAGTTGTGCCCCCGGCAGGCGGCCCCCGAGGGGCCGGACCCGGACCGGTACAGTAAGGCCGTCGTCCACACTCCGTACGGGGGCAAGCCGGTGCGAATCCGGCGCTGACCCGCAACCGTGACCCGCATCCGGCGCCGCCGGGGCGGGGAGCCGGGATGCCCCGTCGGGAGTGCGCGGCTCGTGCCGCCGGGTCCCCGGCGGACGGCACCGTCGAGGTATGCGGAGCCGGAGCCCGGTACCGCGTGTGCCTGCCTCCGCTCCCCCAGCACGAGAGGCACCCGCCCCGCCATGAACGTCCGTCGCAGCGCAGCCGCGCTCGCCGCCTCCGCCGTGCTCTGCCTGGGCGCCGCCCCCGCCGCCCTCGCCGCTCCCTCCCCCTCCCCGGCGCCGGTGATCCCCTCCGGCCTGTTCGGCCAGGCCGACCCGACCTACGACGGTGTCTGGCGCCAGTCGTTCGCGCTGCTCGCCCAGCACACGGTCGGTCTGCGGCCCGCCCCGCAGGCCGTCGCCTGGCTCAGCGGCCAGCAGTGCGCCGACGGTGGTTTCGCCTCTTTCCGCGCGGACGCGACGAAGGCGTGCGACCCGGCGACGCCGCTCGACACGAACGCCACCGCGGTGGCCGTGCAGGCCCTCAAGGCACTGGGCGGCCACGCCGCGGAGGTCAAGAAGGGCGTGGACTGGCTCAAGTCCGTCCAGAACGAGGACGGCGGCTGGGCGTACGTCCCGGGCTCCCCGAGCGAGGCCAGTTCCACTTCCGTCGTCATCAGCGCGCTGGCCGTGGCGGGCGAGAAGCCGGGCGACGTCAAGTCGAAGGCGGGCAAGTCCGCGTACGACGGCCTGCTCTCCTTCCGGCTGGGCTGCGACGCCGAACCGGCCTCCGACCGGGGCGCCTTCGGATACCAGCCGACCGACGGCAAGCTCCCCGCCAACGCCGACGCGACGGCCGCCGCGACCCTGGCCGGCCTCGGCAAGGGCGCGGTCGTAGCCCCGGCCGCCGGTGACACGCCCGCGACCGCCCCGGCCTGCCCGGCGGACGGAGCCGACCCCGCGGCCGCCGCCCAGGGAGCGGCCGGGTACCTGGCCGAAGCCCTCAAGAAGGACGGCCACCTGACGGCCGCCACCCCCGGCGCCGACCAGCCGATGCCCGACACCGGCAACACCGCCGACGCCGTCATCGCCCTGGCCGCGGCCGGCCACAAGCAGTCGGCGGCGGGAGCGCTGGAGTGGCTCAAGGCCAACTCGGCGCAGTGGGCCAAGGGCAACCCGGCGGCCCTGGGCACCCTCGTCCTCACCGCGCACGCGACGGGCACCGACCCGCGCGCCTTCGGCGGCACCGACCTCGTCGCGGCGCTGAACGCGACGGGCCCGGCCCCGCAGACCCCGGCGACGGGCGGCATGTCCAAGGACGCGGACAAGGCCGACGAGGGCGGCAACGGCAACCTCGGCTGGATCATCGGCGCGGGCGCCGCGGCCGGCGTCGGCATCGGCTTCCTGCTGAGCGGCCGCCGCAAGAAGAACCAGGTCTGATGCGCAGGCTGCCCGCTCTCGCCGTCGCCTTCGGCGTCCTCCTCACCCTGCTCGCCGCGTCCCCGGCGCTGGCGTCCAGCTACCGCTACTGGTCTTTCTGGGACGGCGGCGCGAAGGGCCCCTGGGCGTACGCAACGCAGGGCACGGCGGCCCGCCCGGCGGACGGGACCGTCGAGGGATTCCGCTTCGCGGTGAGCAAGGACGCCGGGGACCGGGCGTCCCGGCCGCGTACGGACGCCGACTTCGCGGCGGTCTGCGCGGGCACCCCGGCGGTGGACGGCAAGAAGCGGGTGGCCCTGGTCATCGACTTCGGCGTCCCCGAGGACTCGCCCTCGGGCGAGACGCCGCCGCAGGCCGGGCCGCGCACCGCCTGCGCGCAGGTGGCCCCGGACGCCACGACGGCCGAGGCGCTGGCCTCGGTGGCGAAGCCGCTGCGCTACAACAGCGCGGCGCTGCTGTGCGCGATCTCCGGCTACCCGGCGCAGGGTTGTGGCGAGCCGCTCGCCGAGGGTGCGCACGAGGAGCCGAAGGCCGCCCCGGGCGGGGACGGCGGTCCTTCCGCGGGACTGCTCGCGGGCATCGCGGCGGTGGCCGCCCTCGCGGCGGCCGCCGTCTGGCAGTCCCGCCGCCGCTCCCGATGACGCCGCTCGCGCGGGGCCCGCGCACGGTCACCACGCACGCAGCCGCACCCGGCCACCAGGCCCCGGCCGGGGGCGGTCCCGGCGGGGCCGGTGAGGGCTCGCGCGTGCCGGCGTACGACAAAAGGGGTCTGCGCGGGGCTCCCGAGGCGCGTCGGGGCAACGCCCTGCACGCGGGGGCCTGGTGGGTGTGGGCGCTCGGGCTCGCCACCGGCGCCTCGCGCACCACCAACCCGCTCCTCCTGGGCCTGATCGTCGCCGTCGCCGGTTACGTCGTCGCCGTCCGCCGCACCGCCGCGCCCTGGGCGCGTTCCTACGGCGCGTTCCTGCGGCTCGGTCTCGTCGTCATC
The DNA here is from genome assembly GCF_014650775.1 of Streptomyces cirratus. Taxonomy (GTDB): domain Bacteria; phylum Actinomycetota; class Actinomycetes; order Streptomycetales; family Streptomycetaceae; genus Streptomyces; species Streptomyces cirratus. The sequence continues at coordinate 537,249 of NZ_BMVP01000001.1, forward strand.
GGCCTGCGCCTGGTCTTCTCCACCCTCCTCGGCTCGCCCGTCCCCGGCGCGCACACCCTCGTGACCCTGCCCGAGGTCGCCCTGCCCGCATGGGCGCAGGGGATCCGCCTCGGCGGCCGCGTCAGCGCCGAGCAGCTGGTCTTCGCCTTCTACGACGGGGCGAAGCTGGCCGCCCTGCTGGTGTGCGTCGGCGCCGCGAACGCGCTCGCGAACCCGGCGCGGCTGCTCAAGTCGCTGCCCGCCGCCCTGTACGAGGCGGGCGTGGCCGTGGTCGTCGCGATGACCTTCGCGCCGAACATGGTGGCCGACGTGGCACGCCTGCGCACCGCCCGGCGGCTGCGCGGGCGCCCCACGGGCGGGGTGAAGGCCGTCCTGCAGATCGGCCTTCCGGTACTGGAGGGCGCCCTGGAGCGCTCGGTGGCGGTGGCCGCCTCCATGGACGCGCGGGGCTACGGCCGCACCGCGCAGGTTCCGGCCGCCGTGCGCCGCACCACGAGCGCCCTCACCCTCGGCGGGCTCCTCGGCATGTGCGCCGGTACGTACGGGCTGCTCGCGGCGCAGGGCGCCGTGTTCGGCCTGCCCGTCCTCCTGCTGGGCCTGGCCCTGGCCCTGGCCGGGCTGCGCCTGGGCGGCCGGCGCAGCCTCCGCACCCGGTACCGGCCCGACCGGTGGGGCGGCCGGGCCTGGCTGGTCGCCGGGTCGGGGGCGGCGGTGGCGGCCCTGCTCGCCTATGCCGCGGTGACTGACCCGGAGGGCCTGCGCCCGGGCGTGGTGCCGCTGGTCGCGCCGGCGCTGCCGCTGTGGCCCGCTGCGGCGATCCTCATCGGCCTGCTCCCCGCCCTCGTGGCACCCGTACCGCCGAAGGAGGCGTCGTCGCTGTGATCCGGTTCGAGCAGGTTTCGGTGACCTACGAGGGCGCCCGTGCGCCCGCGCTTCGGGACGCGGACTTCACCGTGCCGGAGGGCGAGCTGACGTTGCTGGTCGGCCCGTCGGGGGTCGGCAAGTCGACGCTGCTGGGGGCCGTCTCCGGGCTGGTCCCGCACTTCACGGGCGGCCGGCTGCGGGGCCGGGTCACCGTGGCGGGCCGGGACACGCGCACGCACCGGCCGCGGGAGCTCGCGGACGTGGTGGGCACGGTCGGGCAGGACCCGTCGGCCCACTTCGTGACGGACGTGGTGGAGGACGAGCTGGCCTACGGGATGGAGTCCCTGGGGCTGCCACCTGCGGTGATGCGGCGCCGGGTGGAGGAGACGCTGGACCTGCTGGGCCTGAACGAGCTGCGGGACCGCCCGTTGGCCACCCTGTCGGGCGGTCAGCGGCAGCGGGTCGCGATCGGGTCGGTGCTGACCCCGCACCCGCGCGTCCTGGTGCTGGACGAACCGACGTCGGCGCTGGACCCGGGGGCGGCGGAGGAGGTGCTGGCGGTCCTGCAACGCCTGGTGCACGACCTCGGCACGACGGTGCTGATGGCGGAGCACCGCCTGGAGCGGGTGGTGCAGTACGCCGACCGCGTGCTGCTGCTGGCCGCCCCGGGCGCGGCCCCCGTCCTCGGCAGCCCGGCCGAGATCATGGCGGTTTCCCCGGTCCACCCCCCGGTCGTCTCCCTCGGCCGCCTCGCCGGCTGGTCCCCCCTCCCCCTCTCCGTCCGCAACGCCCGCCGCCTCTCCCCCACCCTCCTCACCCGCCTCCCACCCACCCCGCCGGCCACCTGCCCCACCCCAGCCCCACCGGCGTTCGAGGCGCGGGGCGCGGGGCGGAGCCCCGCACAGCCCGGCGCAGCCGGGGCCGCTCGCGCAACGGCGCCGCACCGGACCTTCTGGTCCCGCCTCCGCCGCACGCCGGCCCCTGCCACGACCCCGGCCACGGACCCCGCGCCGCTCCCGGCCCAGGTCACCCACCTGACCCTCCGCCGCGCCCGCGCGGAGATCCTCCGCGACATCACCCTCACCGTCACGGCCGGCGAAACCGTCGCCCTCATGGGCCGCAACGGCGCCGGCAAGTCCACCCTCCTCGCCACCCTCGCCGGCACCCTCGCCCCCACCACCGGCAAGGTGCTCGTCGGCGGCCGCACCCCCCACCGGACGCCGCCCCCGGAGATGATCCGCCGCGTGGCGCTCGTCCCGCAGGACCCCCGCGACCTCCTCTACGCCGACACCGTCGCCGCCGAATGCGCCGCCGCCGACGCCGACGCGGGCGCCGCCCCCGGCACCTGCCGCGCCCTCGTCACCTCCCTCCTCCCCGGCGTCCCCGACGACACCCACCCCCGGGACCTGTCCGAGGGCCAGCGCCTGGTCCTCGCCCTCGCCCTGGTCCTGACCGGCGGACCGGCCCTCGTGCTGCTCGACGAGCCGACCCGCGGCCTCGACTACGCCGCCAAGGCCCGCCTGGTCGAGATCCTGCGCGCCCTGGCCGCCGACGGCCACGCCATCGTCCTGGCCACCCATGACGTGGAGCTCGCCGCCGAGCTGGCCCACCGCGTGGTGATCCTGGCCGGCGGGGAGGTCGTCGCGGACGGCCCGACCGCCGAGGTGGTCGTCTCCTCCCCCGCCTTCGCCCCGCAGGTGGCCAAGGTCCTGGCGCCGGCCCACTGGCTCACGGTCTCCCAGGTCGCCTCGGCCCTGTCCCCGCACCCGGAGGACCACCCCGCATGACCCGCGCCCCCGCCACCGCCCCCGCCCCCGTTCCCGCCCGCGCCCCCGCCCGCCCCCTCCGCCTCGGCCCCCGCGCCGCCGCCGCGCTGATCCTCGTCACCCTCATCGGCATCGCCGCCTTCGGCTGGCCCCTGCTCGCCGACGGCCGCTCCGGCCTGTCCCACTCCCAGGACGCCCCCTGGCTCTTCGCGGCGCTCCTGCCGCTCCTCGTGGCGGTGGTCGTCGCCTCGATCGCCGACCAGGGGATGGACTCCAAGGCCGTCGCCATGCTGGGCGTGCTGGCCGCGGTGGGCGCCGCCCTCAGACCGCTGGGCGCCGGTACGGCCGGCCTGGAGCCGATGTTCTTCCTGATGGTGCTCAGCGGCCGCGTCCTGGGTCCCGCCTTCGGTTTCGTCCTCGGCTCCGTGACGATGTTCGCGTCCGCGCTGCTCACGGGGGGTGTGGGGCCGTGGATGCCGTTCCAGATGCTGGCGCTGGGCTGGTTCTCGCTGGGCGCCGGGCTGCTGCCGGGACCCGGCCGGATCCGGGGGCGGGCCGAGCTGTGGATGCTCGCCGCCTACGGGTTCGTGGGGTCGTTCGCGTACGGCACGGCCATGAACCTCCAGGGCTGGGTGCTGCTCCAGGGCATGGGCCAGGGCATCTCCTTCCATCCGGGCGACCCGGTGCCCGCGAACCTCGCGCGTTTCCTCGCGTACTGCCTCGCCACCTCGGTCGGCTGGGATCTCGGCCGGGCCGCCCTGACCGTCGTACTGACCCTCGCGCTCGGCACGACCCTTCTGAAAGCGCTCCGCCGGGCGACGCGGAAAGCGGCGTTTGATGTCCCGATTTGCTTCGATATGCGTTGAAAGTGGCCCCAGCCACACCCTATTTCGTTGCACACTCCGTCACACAGCGTGAGATCCGGGCCCTTCCGGGGTGAGGCGGCCCACAGGACCCACGTCACATACGGCACTCTTTAGTAGCCTCCCAGGCCCCCTTCACACCCCCGGAAAACCCCCCTTGACCTGCGCGAACCCCTACCCGCACCCTCCCCGGTCCCTGGGCGCCCGCTATGAAAGTGCCTAGTAACAGGGGTCGTTGCCAGGGCCGCCCGGACCTGTCTAACTAGTGATGTCGCTACGGCGGCAGGGGTCTTCACCCCCCGCCCGACGAACCTCTCTCCTTTGCGTGAGTGGCTCACGCATGTCTTCGGCATGCGGCGACCGCCCTTGTTCCCTTCGGAAGGTTTCCTCCGTGTCCAACGCCGTCATCCGCCGCATCGCCGCCTCGAAGAAGACCCTCGCGGGCTCCGTCCTCGCCCTGGGCGTCGCCGGCTCCATGCTCGCCACGGTTCCCGCCCAGGCGGCACCGATGGACGCCAAGGCCATCGCGCGCCAGATGATCAAGGACCCGGCGCAGTTCGCGGCCTTCAACCAGATCGTTTCCCGCGAGAGTGGCTGGAACCACACCGCCACGAACGCCTCTTCCGGCGCGTACGGCCTGGTCCAGGCCCTGCCGGCCTCGAAGATGGCTTCCGCGGGCTCCGACTGGAAGACCAACCCGGCCACCCAGATCAAGTGGGGCCTGGACTACATGAACTCCCGCTACGGCAGCCCCGTAGGCGCCTGGAACTTCTGGCAGTCGCACCACTGGTACTAAGCCACCAGTGGCAGCAGACGCCGCACGACGCACCTGAGCGCGCGTGCGAAGGCCCCGGTGGCCGGCCTCCCCAGGCCGGCCACCGGGGCCTTCGGCTTTCCCCATCCCAGTGGGTCCGGTGGCCGCGCGGCACCGCGGCCCGCGCTCACAGCCGCTGGATGATGGTCCCGGTCGCCAGCGCGCCACCCGCGCACATCGTGATCAGCGCGAACTCCTTGTCCCGCCGTTCCAGCTCGTGGAGCGCCGTGGTGATCAGCCGGGCGCCCGTGGCGCCGACGGGGTGGCCGATCGCGATGCCGCCCCCGTTGACGTTGACCTTCTCCAGGTCCTGGTCGAAGACCTGCGCCCAGCTGAGGACGACCGAGGCGAACGCCTCGTTGATCTCGACGAGGTCGATGTCCCTCAGGGACATCCCGGCCTTGCCGAGAACGGCCCGGGTCGCGTCGATCGGCCCGTCCAGGTGGTAGTGCGGGTCCGCGCCGACCAGCGTCTGGGCGACGATCCTGGCCCGCGGCTTGAGCTTGAGGGCGCGGGCCATCTTCCGTGAGGCCCACATCACGGCCGCGGCGCCGTCGGATATCTGCGAGGAGTTCCCGGCCGTGTGCACGGCGGTCGGCATGACGGGCTTGAGCCGGGCCAGCGCCTCCATGGAGGTGTCCCGCAGCCCCTCGTCCCGGTCGACCAGCCGCCACATGCCCTGGCCGGCCGCCTGCTCCGCCTCCGTGGTCGGCACCTGCACGGCGAAGGTCTCGCGCTTGAAGCGTTCCTCGGCCCAGGCGGCCGCGGCCCGCTCCTGCGACAGCAGGCCGAGCCGGTCGACGTCCTCGCGGGTCAGGCCCCGGCGGCGGGCGATCCGCTCGGCGGCCTCGAACTGGTTGGGGAGGTCGACGTTCCACTCGTCCGGGAAGGGCTTGCCGGGGCCGTGCTTGGAGCCCGAGCCGAGCGGGACGCGGCTCATGGCCTCGACGCCGCAGGCGATGCCGATGTCCATGACCCCGCCGGAGATCATGTTGGCGACCATGTGGTTGGCCTGCTGCGAGCTGCCGCACTGGCAGTCGACGGTGGTGGCGGCGGTCTCGTAGGGCAGGCCCATGGCCAGCCAGGCGTTGCGGGCCGGGTTCATCGACTGCTCGCCGGCGTGGGTGACGGTGCCGCCGACGATCTGTTCGACGCAGTCGGGCCGGATCGCGGTCCGGGCGAGCAGTTCGCGGTAGGTCTCGCCGAGCAGGTAGGCGGGGTGGAGGTTGGCGAGCGAGCCGCCGCGCTTTCCGATGGGGGTGCGTACGGCTTCGACGATGACGGGTTCCGCGGCCATGAGCTCGTCCTCTCCTGCACGGTGCCGGCGCGGCGGGCCGTCCCGGCGCCCCGCCTGAACTAGTACGCGTTCTACTTCTCTCCGCAGTCTTATGACCCGGAGGGCCGCCACGCAAGGGTCTTGCACGCGGCTTACACGGATTCCACACTCAACAGTTGACGCCGCGACCCTTGTCACTTCTAGAACTCGTTACTACCTTCGAGCCATCTTCTGATGGGCCGTCAGACCTTGGAGTCGCCCGATGTCGTGTCCCGCGCTGCCCGAAGGCTTCGACGCCACCGACCCCGACCTCCTCCACTCCCGCGTCCCCCTGCCGGAGTTCGCGCAGCTGCGGCGGACGGCCCCCGTGTGGTGGTGCGCGCAGCGGCGGGGCGTGACCGGCTTCGACGACGAGGGGTACTGGGCCGTCACCCGGCACGCGGACGTCAAGTACGTCTCCACGCACCCGGAGCTGTTCTCCTCGACCCTCAACACGGCGATCATCCGCTTCAACGAGCACATCCGGCGTGATGCCATTGATGCCCAGCGCCTCATCATGCTGAACATGGACCCGCCGGAACACACGCGCGTGCGCCAGATCGTCCAGCGCGGTTTCACCCCCCGCGCGATCCGCGGCCTGGAGCAGGCGCTGCGCGACCGGGCGCGGAAGATCGTGGAGGAGGCGGCGTCCGTCTCCGCCGACGGCAGCTTCGACTTCGTCACCCAAGTCGCCTGCGAACTGCCCTTGCAGGCCATCGCCGAGCTGATCGGCGTGCCGCAGGAGGACCGCTCGCGCATCTTCGACTGGTCGAACAAGATGATCGCCTACGACGACCCGGAGTACGCGATCACCGAGGAGGTCGGCGCCAACGCGGCGATGGAACTCATCGGTTACGCGATGAACCTGTCCGCCGCGCGCAAGGAGTGCCCGGCCAAGGACATCGTGACGCAGCTGGTGGCCGCCGAGGGCCAGGGCAACCTGGGCTCCGACGAGTTCGGTTTCTTCGTGCTGCTGCTGGCGGTCGCGGGCAACGAGACCACCCGCAACGCCATCAGCCACGGCATGCACGCCTTCCTCACCCACCCCGAGCAGTGGGAGCTGTACAAGGCGGGGCGCCCGTCGACGACGGCGGAGGAGATCGTCCGCTGGGCCACGCCGGTGGTGTCCTTCCAGCGCACCGCCACCCAGGACACCGAACTCGGCGGACAGAAGATCAAGGCGGGCGACCGGGTGGGCCTGTTCTACTCCTCGGCCAACCACGACCCGGAGGTGTTCGAGGGCCCGGACGTCTTCGACATCACCCGCGACCCCAACCCCCACCTGGGGTTCGGCGGCGGCGGGCCGCACTTCTGCCTCGGCAAGTCCCTGGCCGTCATGGAGATCGACCTGATCTTCAACGCGCTCGCCGATTCCCTGCCGGACCTGCGCCTCGCCACGGACGGCCCGCGGCGGCTGCGCGCGGCCTGGCTCAACGGGATCAAGGAGCTCCGGGTCAGCCACGGCCGCGGCTGACCCGTGATCCAGGGCGGCAGGGGCCGTTCCCGCCCACGCCCCGGCCCCTGCCGTCCGCTGGTCTACCGGTTCGTGACCTGCGAAACCGTTGTCCTGGCGACGTCGGGGCAGCACACTTCGCGGATGAACCTTCAGGAGGAACGCGGGACCGCCGACGCGGTGGAAGCCCGCTGGCGGCGCATGCCCTTGACGTGGCGGCTGGTGCGGGACCGGGCCGAGTCCAAGACGCTGAGCCAGGGCGTCCTGGCGCTGCTCGCGGCGGCCTCCGCGGAACCGCGGCTGCGCCGGCTGTACCCGTTCACCAAGCAGTGGACCCTGTGGTTCAGCTCCCGTACCAGCCCGCCGTTCAACGTCGACGTACCGGCTGCCGAACCACTGCCCGACGGCCGGTTCCGGGTGCGCGGGCCGCGTGCGGAGGTTCTCGGCGAGACGGACACCGCCGAGGCGGCGATCGCGCTCGTGGTGGCGCGGCTGCCCGCGGAGGGGCAGCCGTAGGGGCGTGCGGGCGGCGTCCCGGGTGGCGGGGGGCGGTGCCGCGGCCCCATCCTGGACGGACGCGGCGATCCACCGAAGGGGTGCCGGGGCGGGCTCGGTGCCGCGCTCCGGCACCCCTTCCGCGCACGCCCGGTGCAGCCCGCGTACCCCCGCGTACGGACGGTACAGGCCGCGTACGGACCGTATGGGCCGCGTACGCCCGCGTGCGGTCAGGCGCTGGTGCGCTCCCCCGACGGGCTGGCGCTGCCCACCCGCTCCGGCGTGCGCGGGCGCGGCATGCTGAGGCTGACGTCGGCCCGTGCGAGCGCGCCGCGCGGCCCCGAGAGCACGTAGACCAGCCCGAACCCGGCGGTGACGACGAGGGCGCCGCCGACCGCGTCGAGCACCCAGTGGTTGGCGGTGGCGACGATCGCGCACACCGTGATCAGCGGGTGCAGCGCCCCCAGCAGCTTCTGCCAGGTCCTGGGCGCCAGCACGACGATGACGACCCCGCACCACAGCGACCAGCCGAAGTGCAGCGAGGGCATCGCGGCGTACTGGTTGGAGATGGCGGTCATGGCCCCGTACTGGGGGTGCGCCAGGTCCTGCACCCCGTGCACCGTGTCGACGAACCCGAGGTCGGGCATAAGGCGCGGCGGCGCGAGCGGGAACAGCCAGAAACCGACGAGCGCGAGGACGGTGGCCAGGCCCAGCGAGGCCCGCGCCCAGCGGTAGTCGCCGGGGCGGCGCCAGTACAAGGCGGCCAGGATGGTCAGCGGGACCACGAAGTGGAAGGAGGTGTAGTAGAAGTTGAAGAACGCCTTCACCGGGGGCGCACCCACCACCGCGTGGTTCACGGCGTGCTCGATGTCGATGCCGAGCGCCTTCTCCATGCCGTGGATGAGCCTGCCGTTGCTCTCGGCGAGGGTGCGGCTGGTGGGTGCGGCGGCCCGGATGTGCGAGTAGAGCGAGTAACCCACCCGTATCAGCAGCAGCTCCAGCAACAGGTTGGGGCGCGACAGCACGCGCCGCCAGAACGGCATCAGCGGCACGCGTGACCAGCGGGCGGCCGCCGGCCGGCCGTAGGCCGTCGGTACGGGCTCGCGCCAGTACGGGGACGACCGGGGCAGGAACGGTACGGCGCAGGCCGCCGCCAGCGCCGTCAGGAGCAGCACGTTGTCGCGTACGGGGGCCAGAACGGCCAGGTTCGGCAGCAGCACGTCCGCGGACAGGGTCATGGCCAGGACCACGGCCACCGGCCACACGGTGCGGTCGGCGGCGCGCTTGCCGACCTTGCCGGCGACCGCGAGCAGGACCCACAGCAGCTGGTGGCGCCAGCCGGCCGGGGACACGGCGACGGCCACGCAGCCGGTGATCGCGGCGGCGAGCAGCACCTGCCCGTCGCGGGCGTAGCGGGCCGCGCGGCGCATGCCGGTCCAGACGACCGCGGCGGCGAGGGCGACGTAGAGGACGATCTCGCCGGGCCCGCTCAGGCCGAGCCGCAGCAGGGCGCCGTGCAGGGACTGGTTGGCGAGGCTGTCGGGGGCTCCGCCGAGGCCGGTGCCCGCCACGTCCTGCACCCAGTACGTCCAAGAGTCGCGCGGCAGCGACGCCCAGGACAGCGCGGTGGCGCCGGCGAAGGTCACGGCGGCGGCCCTGGCCCCGGCGCGGCGCCCGGTCAGCCACAGCAGCGGCGCGAAGAGCAGCAGCCCGGGCTGCAGCGCGGCGGCGAGGCCGACGAGGAACCCGGCCGGCCGCTCGGCGGGCACCCGGAACACGGCGAGCAGCACCAGCAGGACCGGCAGGACGGCGGTCTGCCCGGGCGAGGCGGCCTCGCGGACGGGCAGCGAGACCATCATCAGCGCGACCAGCACGGGCGCGGCCAGCAACGCGGTGCGGCGCGGCACGGGATCGGGCAGCGCCCGGGCGGCCACCAGTCCGATCGCGGCGACGAAGAGGAGGGTGACGCAGGTCCACGCCACCTCCAGCGAGGGCGCGGCGAACCCGACGAACGGCTTGAGGACCAGCCCGGCGAAGGGCGTGCCGGTGAACTGGCCGGAACCGCTGTCGTAGAGCGAGCCGGGCAGGGCGCCGGGGAGGTGGAAGGCGCTGAGCCACTGCCCCGGTGGGACGCGCAGCACGACGGCGGCCTGTCTGACGGCGAGTACCGCCGCCAGCGCCCACAGCAGGAGGCGCGCCGCCCCGAGCCTTCCGCCATCGCCTATGACCCCGGCATGTCCGGGTCCACCCCTGTGCTCCGCCGCGTTAGCCACGCCTCGCCGGCCTCCCGCCCTGTTGACCGCAACCTTGACTTCGCCTGGCTGCCGCGCTTCATGCACCACTTGATTACCTGGGGAGGACGATATCCCGCGCGGGATCCCTAGGATGGCGGGCATGAGCATCGTGAAGATCAACGCGCTGACCGTCCCCGCCGAGCAGCGGGAGGTGCTGGAGCAGCGTTTCGCCTCGCGGGCGGGGGCCGTGGAGGGTTCGGACGGGTTCGAGTGGTTCGAGCTGCTGCGTCCGGTGGAGGGCACGGACCAGTACCTCGTGTACACGCGGTGGCGTTCGGAGGAGGACTTCCAGGCGTGGATGGAGGGCCCGATGAAGGCGGCGCACCAGGGCGGTGGGGGCGGCGGTGAGCGGCCGAAGCCGGCGGCGTCGGGTTCGTCGGTGTGGTCGTTCGAGGTCGTGCAGCAGGCGGCGCCCAAGCCCCAGGGCTGAGGCGGGTCGGCGGCCGCCGGGTTGGCGGCCGCCGGGTTGGCGGCCGCCGTCTGCTCGGGGTTTGCGGGCCGTCAGCCCCAGAAGGTGTTCTCCTCGTCGATGTCCTGGGTGCACTGGTCGATGTCGCTGATCTTGCCGCCGACGATGGTGAAGAAGAGACCGTGGTGGATCTCGATCCCGCGGTCGGCGCGGTCGGCGCGGGTGATGTGGAAGGCCATGGCGTGGCCGCGGCCGTCCACGAGCACCGACAGCAGCTCGACCCGCATGGTGCCACCGGTCTCCTCGCCGAAGGCGCGGTACAGGTCCAGGACGGCCTGGCGGCCCTTGTGGTGCCCGGAGAGCGGGTTGTCGCCGGGTACGTGGTGGATGGCGTCGGCGGTCAGGAGGGAGCCGAGCGTTTCCAAATCACCGCTGTTGAAGGCCTCGTAGCCGCGGCGGACCAAGGCGGCGTCGGGGTGTTCGGACATGGCGCCCACATCCTCTGATCGAAGCTGTTTACCCCTTTTCACATCATCAGGCCGCCCCTGTGGATATTCCAACGCGGCCGTCCGGCATTCGTCTCAGAATGACGCCATGACCAGCGAACAGATCACCGCCACGGGCACCTGGCAGGTCGCCCCCGAACCGTTCACCACTCCCGACGCCACCGCCCTGCGCCGCGCGTACTACGCCGAAGTGGCCGGCCGGTACTGGCGCAGGTCCGTCACCGAGGCCGAGATCGACCAAGGTCTGCGTGACGACCCGGCCGACGGACTCGTCGCGCCGACGGGCTGTTTCGTAGTCGGCCGGTACGACGGCCGGCCGCTGTCCTGCGGCGGCATACGCCTCCTCGACGCGACCACCGCCGAGCTCACGAGGGTGTACGTCGACCCGCGCGCCCGGGGTACCGGCGGCGGGGCGGCTCTCCTCGGGGCCCTTGAGGACGCGGGCCGGGAACTGGGCGCCGAGCGGATCCGCCTGGACACACGGTCCGATCTCGTGGAGGCACGGCGTCTGTACGCGCGACAGGGGTACGCGGAGATACCCGCCTACAACTCCGGCCCGTATGCGGAGCACTGGTTCGAGAAGCGGATACCGGGGACGGGCGGGGCGATCCGGCCCGAACGGCTCGAATAAATCCATGACGCCCACAGCGGGATGATCACTACCGTTCCTGCATGAGATCACTCAAACACACAGCGGCATCGGCCGCGTTCGCCGTCTCCCTGCTGACCTGCGCCACCGCCCTGTCGACGGGCTCCGCGGCTGCCGTGGACAGTCCCGGCCTCGAAGGGGTCTCCTGCGGCTTCGACGGAAGGCTGCCTCCGCCCCCGACAGGCGTGGGCAGTACCGGCAACACCGTCAAGGAGGCGCAGTGCCTCCTTGAGTTCTGGAGCGGCACCGCGACCGCCGAGGACGAGGCCGGCGGAGCGTTCGGCGCGTACACGAAGTCGTCGGTGGAGTCCTTCCAGGGGCTGCGGGGCCTTCCCCGGACGGGCGTGATCGACGCCGCGACCTGGGCCGAGCTGCGGCACAGCTGACGGCTCTCCCTGCCGGCCCCGCGGGTCAGTGGCTGGAGTGGTCGCGGCGCGCGAAGGTGTCGTAGGGCTCCTCGGCGTCGGATCCGCAGAGCTCCTCGTTGAGCTCCCTGAGCAGGTCGGCCAGGTCCGTCGGCCGCTCAGGGCCCCACCAATCGCCGAGGAGTTGGGCGAGCGACTCCTCCCTGGCCTGGGCCAGCCGGGCCGCGACCTCGCGGCCCCGGTCGGTCAGGATCAACGGCAGCCCGTCGCGGACGGCGAGCCCGCGCTCCTCGATCTGGCGGGCGGCCTCCGTGATGGTCTTGAGCGGCACGGTGGTGCGTTCCGCCAGGATCGCCGGCTCCACCGACCCGTATCTGTTGATCCGCAGCAGCATCCAGCTGGCGGCGGGCAGCAGATCGAAGCCGGCGTTCTCGGTGATCTTCTCGTAGACGTGGCGGCGGCCCTCACGGGTCCCGAGCACCGACAGTGCCCGGGCCACCTCGTCCCGGGAGGAACGCTGGACGGGATTGGTGGCGAGGGTCTCGCTCCCGTCGGGTGCGGTGACCGAGCCGCGCAGCTTGTCCTCCTTGAGGAACCAGGCGACGACGAACGCGAGAAGGACCAGCGGTACGGCGTAGAGGAAGACATCCGTGATGGAGGACGCGTAGGCGTCGAGCACGCGCGGCCGAAGAGCAGGCGGCAGCATCGCGACCGCCCGTGGGTCGGCTTCCAGGCCGTTGATGCTCACCCCGGGAGGCAGCGGCACCCCGGCGAGGGCGGCGGCCAGCTCGTCGCCCAGACGGTTGTTGAAGATCGTGCCGAAGATGGCCACGCCGAAGGAGGCGCCGATGGAACGGAAGAAGGTGGCGCCCGAGGTCGCGACGCCCAGGTCCTCGTATCGCACGGCGTTCTGCACCACGAGCACCAGCACCTGCATGACCAGGCCGAGACCCGCACCGAAGACGAAGAAGTAGACGCTCATCACCAGATCGGAACTGGTGCGCTGCAACTGGTGCAGGAGCAGCAGCCCGACGGCGGTGACGGCGGTGCCGGCGATCGGGAAGACCTTCCAGCGGCCGGTCCGGCTGACGATCTGGCCGGAGCCGGTGGAGGAGATCAGCAGGCCCAGCACCATCGGCAGCATGTGGACGCCGGACATCGTCGGTGAGACGCCGCGGACGACCTGGAGGAAGGTGGGCAGGTAGACCATCGCACCGAACATCGCGAAACCGATGACGAAGCTGATCACCGAGCAGAGGGTAAAGGTGCGGATCTTGAACAGGCCCAGCGGCAGGACGGGTTCAGCGGCCCGCCGTTCGACGATGATGAAGGCGACGAGCACCACCGCGGCCAGCACGACGAGGCCGATGACCTGCGCGGAACCCCAGGGCCAGGTCGTGCCGCCCAGCGAGGCGACCAGCACGAGGCAGGTGGCGACGGAGGCGATGAGGAAGGTGCCGAGGTAGTCGATGGTGTGCTTCGAGGAGCGCACCGGGATGTGCAGGGCGGCCGCGATGACGAGCAGCGCGACCAGACCGATGGGGAGGTTGATGTAGAAGACCCAGCGCCAGGACAGGTGGTCCACGAACAGGCCGCCCAGCAGTGGGCCGAGGACGCTGGTGGCGCCGAAGACGGCACCGAAGAGGCCCTGGTACTTGCCGCGTTCGCGGGGCGGGACGAGGTCGCCGACGATCGCCATGGACAGCACGATCAGCCCGCCGCCGCCCAGGCCCTGCAACGCCCGGTAGCCGATGAGCTGCGGCATGTTCTGCGCCAGCCCGCACAGTGCCGAACCGATGAGGAAGATGACGATGGCGGCCTGGAACAGCTTTTTGCGTCCGTACTGGTCACCGAGCTTGCCCCACAGTGGCGTGGCTGCGGTGGAAGCGAGGATGTAGGCCGTGACGACCCAGGACAGGTGCTCCATGCCGCCGAGGTCGCTGACGATCGTCGGCAGCGCGGTGGCGACGATGGTCTGGTCGAGTGCCGCGATGAGCAGTCCGAGCAGCAGCGCGCCGATCGCGACGAGCGCCTCCCGGGAGGTGTTCTCCGCGTGTGGCCGGGGGTCCACGGCCGATGTGGTCACTTCCTGTGCCATCGGCTCCTCCGTAGGTGTCTGGGCCTCGGGCAGGACAACATCTCCATCCTGAGCGGTGTGTCCGGTTATGGCCCGTCGGGAGGTTGGGTGTGGCCTGCCGGGTCTGCATAATCGCTGGCATCGGCCCAGGGAGGGTTTGCCAGTGAGCGCTGAGCGCTGTCCAGAATGCGACGCCCCGGGCGCCGGCTGCGGGTGTGCGCCGGCTGCGGGTTTCGACCCCTTGCGCATACGTCCGTACGTCAACCTGTCCGAAACCGGCCGGACGGGTGACGCCGGACCGTCCCCGCAGCCGGTCCTGGGTGCGATGGCCCGGCCCACCGGTCCCGGCCCGTCCGCCGACGCCGGAGCGACCGAGCAACTGCCCAAGGTCCCGCCCGCGCGGGCCGGCCAGGACACCCCGGCGTACGGAACCCCCGTACCGCCGGCGCGGCCCCGGCCCGACCACACGGTCCCGCTCCGTGGGGTCCCCCCGGCACCGGGAACCACGAACGTCACAGCGGGAGGGGAGGGCGGGGGCGGGGGGCCCGAGAAGCGGCGGAAGCTCCCCCTGCTGCTGGCCGGCGCCGCCGCCCTCGTCGCCGTCGGTGGTGTGGCCGTGGCCCTCGGCGCGTCCACCGGTTCCGGGCCGGGCGGTACGACGCTGCTCGACGCGAAGCCTTCGACGCCGGTGGTGGGCATGACCCCGGGCGAGCCGTCGCAGGGTTCGCCCAGCGCTTCCGCCGGGCCGTCGGCTTCGACGTCCGCCTCTGCTTCGCCGTCGTCGAGCGCCTCCCGCTCGGCGTCGCCCTCCGCGTCACCGAGCGCGTCCCGCTCCTCGGCGGCCCCGTCCCGGACCCCGTCACCGACCCCGAGCCGTACGTCCGCCGCCCCACCGCCGCCTCCGCCCGCGCAGGGCCCGACCCTGCGCTACGGCGATTCGGGCGCGGAGGTGAAGAAGCTCCAGCAACTCCTGGCGGGGCAGGGCCTGTACCGCGGCCGGTTCGACGGCAAGTTCGGCAAGTCCACGGAGGACGCGGTGTCGGAGTTCCAGTGGTACAACGACATCACCGCGGACCCCTGGGGCGTCTACGGCCCCGCCACCCGCAAGGCCCTGGAGGGCTGACACCGGTGGAGCCCGCCCTCGCGGCGGGGTTCTCCACTCCCGGCCGGCGACGAGTTCCTCGACGCCCGCGCCCTTGGACCCGTAGGCCGCCGCGGCAAGGAGACCAGAGCGCGCGGCCTCCCTCGCCCTCCCGGCTCCCGCTCCCGGCTCCCGGCTTCCGCTCCCACTTCCGGCTTCCGCTCCCACTCCCGGCTTCCGCTCCCCGCTCCCGGCTCCCGGCTGCCTCGAAGTCGTCGTGCCCCCACCTGCCCATCCATGCCCGGCACGGCTCGGTGGCGCGAACGGCTCCAGATTTTGTATAGTGCAGGAACAAAGTGGTTCCGTCCACATTCCCTGACCGGTGGACGGAACCACTTGTTCTCTTTTGTCCCCTGTCTGGAGTCCCGCCGATGTCGGCCAGCACCACCAGCAACCCCGCCCGCGCCACCGTCGCCCTCTCTGCCAAAGCCCTGCTCTTGGACATGGACGGCACGCTCGTCAACTCCGACGCGGTGGTCGAACGGTGCTGGCGGGACTGGGCAGTGACCCACGGGCTCGACCCGCAGGAGGCGCTCAAGGTCGTCCACGGCCGCCAGGGCTACGCCACGATGGCGATCCTGCTGCCCGGGCGCCCGATGGAGCTCAACCACGCCGAGAACGCCGAGATGCTCGCCCGCGAGACGGCCGACACCGACGGCGTGGTCCCGGTCGCCGGCGCCCCGGAGTTCATGGCGGCGATCGCCGACCTCCCGCACGCCCTGGTCACCTCGGCCGACGCCGCCCTGGCCCGGACGCGGATGGCGGCGGCCGCACTGCCCATGCCGCGCGTCCGGGTGACCGCCGAGTCGGTCGGCGCGAGCAAGCCGGACCCCGAGGGGTTCCTCAAGGGTGCCGCCGAGCTGGGTGTGGACCCGGCCGACTGCATCGTGTTCGAGGACTCGGCCGCCGGTATCGCCGCAGGCCGGGCGGCCGGCATGCGCGTGATCGGCATCGGCCCCCGCGCAGCCGCCCACGCCCCGACGGCCCACGTCCCCGACCTGACGTCGATCCGCGTCACCTCCACCCCGTCCGGCACCCTCCACCTCACCCTCACCCCCGCCTGACCGGCCCCAGCCGACCCACGGCCCCACCCGTCACGGCGGCGACCCCGGCCCGCCCGACGCTTGAAGACAGGCTCCGGGCCGACCCGGGCGCCGGCCCGGCCGGGCATTCCCAGCCCGCCCGACGCTTGAGAACCGACCCCGGGCACGGCCCGGGTGCCCCTCCCGGCGGGGACAGCGGGCCAGCCCCCCGCGCCGCCCCGCAGGAGCAGCACCCCGCACCCGCACCCCGCAGGGCAGCGCCTCAGCCCGCAATCGCCTCGTACAGCGAGAACCCGGCCAGCGCCGCCATCACCGCGGCCGCTACCTTGGTGATCAGCCTCAGCGGCACGTACTTCATCAGCGTGCGCCCGCCCAGGATGCCGATGCCGGCCACCGCCCACAGGGCCAGCACCGCTCCGACCCCGACCGATACGGGGTTGTCGTACCGCGCGGCGAGGTTGGCGGTCATGATCTGCGTCAGGTCGCCGAACTCCGCCACCAGGATCAGCATGAAGCCGGCCCCCGACACCTTCCAGAAGGACTGATCGGCGGGCGGCTTGACCTCCTCCTCCTCATCGCTCTTCTTGAGCAGCAAAACGGCCGCGCCCGCGAGGAAGAGCACGCCCACGACGGCCTGTACCAGCCGGTGCGGAAGCAGAGTGAGCACGCTTCCCGCCGCGATGGCGAGCCCGACGTGCAGGGCGAAGGCGGCGGCGACGCCCGCGAAGACGTAGGACGCGCGGTACCGGGTGCCGAGCATCAGCCCTGCCAGGGCCGTCTTGTCGGGGAGTTCGGCGAGGAAGACGACGCCGAAGGCGATCGCCGTGACGGTGAAGCTGAACACGGGGGCTGAACCTCAATCGGTCGGGCGGGACGCCGTCGGTACCGAGAGACCTGGGGGAGTTCAGGGGTCGCTTCGGCTCGGCGGCGCCCCGGTTGCGTTGCCACGCGGAATGCGTGGAATCCAGGACACTGCGGCCGAAGGTCTCGCTGGCCGGCCGCTGACGCGGCCTGCCTCCGGGCGCCGGCTGGTGTGACCCAGCAGTATGTCGACGGTCCGGCGAAGAGCTACTCCCCTTCTGCTCCTCCAGGGTACGCGATGCCCGCCGCCGCACCGGGGCGTCCGGAATGTGACGTTGACCCCAGCTCGCCCGGGCGCCTCCCCCCACCACATCAACTCCCGTCCCCATCAACTGCCTTGGACTCCTTGATGTGACGTGCCCATGTCGGCACCCTGTCACCTGGCGCCCACCCGTCGGACACCTGGCGCCGAAACCATGGCCGCGACCCGCCGGGGTCGCACCGCCACCACCCCCACACCAGGGAGCCCCCATGGCGCTCATACCCTCCGTCTACGCGCGTCGAGCCGGCCGGATCGGCATCCTCGCCCCGGCCGCCGCGCTCGCCGCCCTGACCTCCCTCGTCAGCGCGCCCGCCGCCCAGGCCTCCCCGCCCTCTCCCATCAGCGCCGCGGCGGCCCGCTCGTACCTGGCCACGGTGACCCCGGTGGCGGAAGGTTCCCTCTCCGGCTACAGCCGCACCCTCTTCCCGCACTGGAGCACGGTCTCCGGCTCCTGCGACACCCGCGAGACCGTCCTCAAGCGGGACGGCTCCGGCGTGAGCGTCAACTCCTCCTGCGCGGCCGTCAGCGGAAGCTGGTACTCCGAGTACGACGGCGCCACCTGGACCGCCGCCTCGGACGTCGACATCGACCACGTGGTGCCGCTCGCCGAGGCCTGGCGCTCCGGCGCCGCCTCCTGGACCACCGCCAAGCGCCAGCAGTTCGCGAACGACCTCACCCGGCCGCAGCTCATCGCGGTCACCGACAACGTCAACCAGTCCAAGGGCGACCAGGACCCCGGCACGTGGCTGCCGCCCCGGACCGCCTACCGCTGCACGTACGCCCGGATGTGGGTGGACGTCAAGCAGTACTGGGGCCTGAGCATGAACTCCGGCGAGAAGACGGCCCTGGTCGACGTTCTCAACGGCTGCTGAGGCCGGCCGCCGCGCCAGCCCCGGTACCGCTTTCGTCCGGGCCTCGTCACCACCGGAAGCGGACGGCGATCTTTCTCCCCCGTCAGGGGGAGGCCAGGCTTCCCCCGCACCCCGTACCGTGATCGAAGGGGATGAGGAGGAGGGGGAGTTGGATGGCCGGACTGCGTCTGGGGCCGCTGCTGCGCTACGTCGACTGGGACGACGGCGGCTCCGCCACGGTATGGGTCGAAGCGGACCGCCCGTGCACCGCCGAGGTGCGGTGTGCGGACGGCGCCGCCGGGAGCGTGCGCACCTTCCAGATAGCCGGCCACCACTACGCGTTGGTCCCCGTGACGGGCCTGACCCCCGGCACGAGCACGGCGTACGAAGTGCTGCTCGACGGCGTACGCGTATGGCCCCTGCCCGGCAGCGGTTTCCCGCCCAGCACCATCACCACGCCCGCCGTCGCGGGTCCCGGCCGGGCCGCTCCGGGGCTGCGGGTGACGTTCGGGTCCTGCCGGCAGGCGGCGCCGCCCGCCGGCCGGCGCGGGCCGCACGGTCCCGACGCGCTGGACACCCTGGCGGCGCGGCTGGCCGCCGAGCCGGATGCGGTCCGGCCGGATGTCCTTCTCCTCCTGGGCGACCAGGTGTACGCCGACCAGTTGTCGCGGGAGACCCGGCGGTGGCTGGCGGCCCGCCGGGACCTGCGGGAACCCCCGGGCGCGCAGGTCGCGGACTACGAGGAGTACACCCGGCTCTATTACGAGTCCTGGCTGGACCCGGAGATCCGCTGGCTGTTGTCGACCGTGCCCAGCCTGCAGATATTCGACGACCACGACGTGGTGGACGACTGGAACACCAGCGAGGCGTGGCTGGCGGGGATGCGGGCGACGCCCTGGTGGCAGGAACGGGTGCTCAGCGGGCTGATGTCGTACTGGGTGTACCAGCACCTCGGCAATCTCTCGCCCGCCGAGCTCGCGGCCGACGAGTTGTACGGGGCGGTACGGGCCTGCCCGGACGGTACGGACGCGCTGCGCGCCTTCGCGGCCGGGGCCGACGCCGATCCGGGTTCGGTGCGGTGGAGCTACCGGCGGGACTTCGGCCGCTCGCGCCTGCTGATGGTGGACACCCGGGCGGCGCGGGTCCTCGCCGAGGACGGCCGGGCGATGCTGGATCCGGCGGAGCACGAGTGGCTCCGGGAGAACGCCCTGGCCGGGCAGGGCGGTTACGACCATCTGCTGATCGGGTCCTCGCTGCCGTGGCTGATGCCGCCGCTGATACACGACGCGGAGGTGTGGAACGCGGCGCTGTGCCGCGGGGAGCGCGGGCCGCGGTGGGCGCGGATCGGGGAGGATCTGCGCCGGCGCGCCGACCTGGAGCATTGGGCGGCGTTCCCGGGCTCGTTCGGGGCGTTGAGCGATCTGATCGAGGAGGTCGGGACGGGTCCGCGGGCTCCGGCGACCGTCATGGTGCTGTCCGGGGACGTGCATCACGCGTATGTGGCCGAGCCCCGGATACCCAGCACGGCGCGGGTGTTCCAGTTGACCTGCTCGCCGGTTCACAACTCGGTCCACTTCGCCGTCGAACTCGGTTTCCGGCTGGGCTGGTCGCGGGTGGGGCGGTGGCTGGGGCGCGGCTTCTCCCGGCACGGCCGCACGGGCCGGCCGCCGCTGAGCTGGCGGCGTACGGGCGGCCCCTGGTTCGGCAACCAGCTGATGACACTGGCGTTGGCGGGGCGGACGGCCCGGCTGCGGCTGGATCAAGCCCGTTCGGGCGGCTCGGGGGCCCGGCTGGTGACGGTGCTGGACCGCCGGCTCACCGAACCGGAGTAACGCGTACGGCCGGGCGCGCGGCACCACCGGCGGCGGCCCGGCCCGGGTGCGGGCGGCTTGCCGTCGGGGGCTGCGCGGGGCGCGCCCTGCGGGCGGGCTGACGGACCGACGGCCCCGGGGCTCGGGGGTGGCGGCGCCGGGCGTACGCTGTATGGCTGTCAAGCCGCCCCTGCCGCTCCCCGCGACGACGCGGCGCTTCGGACTGGGGAGTCCCGCTTTGCTTGAGACTCTGGGTTCGCTGACCACGAGCCCCTGGATCTACGTCGTGGTGGCGGTGTCCGTCGTGCTCGACGTGTTCCTGCCGGTGTTGCCGAGCGGCGTACTGGTGATCACTTCGGCGGCCGCAGCGGCGGCGGCCGGGGCTGCGGGGTCGCCGGCGCCGGTACCCGCGCGGGTGCCGGACATCATGGCGCTGCTGGTGATCGCGACGACGGCTTCGGTGCTGGGGGACATGGCCGCGTTCCGGCTGGCCCGGCGCGGCGGTGCCCGTCTGGACCGGGCCATCGCCCGTTCGCGTCGGCTGACCCGGGCCCATGAGCGGCTGGGTGTTGCCCTGGCCCGTGGTGGGGGTGCGCTGGTGGTGATCGCCCGCTTCGCCCCGGCGGGCCGCTCGGTGGTGTCCCTGGGCGCGGGCAAGACGCAGCGCGAGGTGCGGGAGTTCCTCCCGTGGTCGGTGCTGGCGGGCATGGCGTGGGCCGGTTACAGCGTGGCGCTCGGCTACTTCGGCACGCAGTGGCTGGGCGCGGCCTGGCTGGGCACCGCGGTCTCCGTCATCGCGCTGTTCGCGGCCGGCTCCCTCGCGGTGTTCCTGCTGCGCCGCCCGATCCCGTCGGCGGCACCGGCCGCGTAGGGCGTCTTGTAGGCCGGCCGGGGCAGTCGGTCACCCGTTCACCCGGCTGCGATCGCCGGGGAGGCGCGGGGCTTCTAGCGTCCTGAGCACGGAGCGCGACCGAATCCGCGTCACACCCGTGTCCTGGCCGCGCCGTGCCGAGCAGCCCGAGGAGTTCCCGTGCCCGCTACCCGTAAGCGGTACCGCCTGGTGGGAGCCGCTGCCGCGACGCTCGCCGTCACCGCCGTCACGCCCGCCGGCGTCGCCCACGCCAACGCCTCCGCGTCCGTCTCGCCCGGTGTCGTCGCCCCCGGCAGCCGCGTCAGCCTCAGCGTCACGGGTTGCGTCAGCCGGTCCGCCAGGGCGTCGTCTCCCGCGTTCGGGGACGTCCAGCTGGCGCCCGGCAACGCACAGGACACCCGGCTGTCCGGCAGCGCCATCGTCTTCGGCAGCGCCGCCACCGGCTCGCACCCGGTCACCTTCCAGTGCGGCGGCACCGGCGGTGAGCGCGTCACGGTGACGTTGACGGTCAGCGTCGGCGCGGCCCGTGGCGGGCTGGGCGGCAGCGTGGATCCGGTGAGTACGGGTCCGGTCGCCATCGGCGGCGCACTCGTCGCGAGTGCGCTGGGCGCCGGCGTGTGGGTGCTGCGCCGGCGCCGCGAACCGCACGCCTGACGGCCTCCTGTCACCCGGTCTGCGCGACCGGCTCCCGGCCCCGTACGTGCACCCCGTCGAGGAGCGCCGCCGTCGCTTCGGCGATGGCGTCCACGGCGGAGTCGAAGACTTCCCGGTTGTGTGCGGCGGGCGCCCGGAACCCGGACACCTTCCGCACGTACTGGAGGGCGGCGGCGCGGATCTCCTCCTCCGTGGCCTTCTCGGGGATGGCGGGCGGGCGCAGGGTCTTAATGGAACGGCACATACCTCCACTATGGCTCCGCTACCCCGCGGTGCGGCCCTGCTCCGGCAGCTCGGCCCCGGACAGTTTCATGATCAGGCCGGCTTGGAGCCGTCCCCGCAGCTCCGAGTCGGCGACCTCGTCCAGCAGCCGGACCGCTTGCGCCATCGACTCCGCCGACCGCCGGTCGTCCCGCAGCGAGGCCGTCTGCCCGGCCATGTACCGCAGCGCGACGTCGGCCCTGCGGTGGAAGAGCTGCCCGATGACGGTGACGACCAGTCCGACGGAGCTGGTGACGACCCCGAGGTACAGGTCCCCGCTGCTCTCGGCCTTCCACACCGCGAGCGCCACCCCGCCGAGCAGGATCACCGCCCCGGCCGCGGCGAAGCGCTGGCTGGTCACGAAGCTGCTGCGCGCCTGGGTGAGCCCGTAGGCGTAGTACTCCACGAGCAGCGGCGTGAAGTCGTCCCCCCGGGCGGCGGTCCCGACCGGTATCCCGCCGACGTCCGCGTACTTCGGATCGCCCGCCTCCGCCCCGCGCTCGGGTATCAGCGCCAGCAACCGCTCCCGCTCGGCCTCCCGCCGACGCTCGAACCCCTGCCCGGCCCGCCGCTCCAGCACGAGGTACCCCGCCCCGCCGACGAGCACGGCCACCAACGCCACCCACTCCCCCATCCCCCGACGATCGCACGCCCCGCCCCCGCCGCCAAGACCTCGCGGCATCACGGCGCCTCCGTGCCGACGGGGCACGGAGGCGCCGCGGGTGCACGTGAACCGCCTAACTGATCGTTTCAGAATGACGTTCGTAGGCGGCGGAGGCATATGAGGCTGCATGCCAGTTCGAGCAGGCCCTGGTGGAGGTCGGCGCGTCGTTCGCAGCGGATGCGCAGTCGTTTGAACTGGTGCAGCCAGGCGAAGGCGCGCTCGACCACCCAGCGCACTTTGCCCAAACCGGAACCGTGGGCGACGCCGCGTCGGGCGATCATGGGTTTGATGCCGCTTCCACAGCAAGCGGCGATACTTGTCGAAGTCGTAGCCCCGGTCGGCATACAACCGTCGGGGTTTGTGGCGGGGGCGTCCCCGGAGCCCCCGAATCGTTGGGATGGCATCCAGCAGCGGCAGGAGCTGGGTGACGTCGTGTCGGTTGCCGCCCGTGAGCGTAACGGCGAGCGGGGTTCCCTGTCGGTCGACGATCAGGTGGTGCTTGGAGCCAGGACGGGCGCGGTCGACCGGTGAGGGGCCGACATGATCCCCCCTTTGAGAGCTCGGATGTGCGATCCGTCCACGGAGCAGTCGTCCATCTCCAGCAGGCCCCCGCGTCGAAGCTCGGTCAGCAGCGCGGCGTGCAGGCGTGGCCAGACACCAGCCTCGGTCCAGTCCCGCAGCCGACGCCAAGCCGTCACACCGGAGCAGCCCACGGATGCCGTCGGAACGTCGCGCCAGGCGACACCGGTTCGCAGCACGTACATCACGCCAGCGAGTGCCACTCGGTCGGGAACGCGCAGGCGCCCGGGGTGGCGACGGCGTCGTTCGGGAGTGGGCGGCGGCAGCGGGGCCACGCGCTCCCATAGATCGTCCGGAACAAGATCAGTACGCACCCGGACACCTGGCCCACCGTGACCGCTAACGGCAAGACCCGCAGCTCGACTTGGCCCAGAAAGTGCCTGGTAGTGAGGTGGCGGGCGCGAGCCAGATCAGTTCAGCGACGGCGGGACCCAGGCGTGGTGACGCAGGATCATACGTGTGGCGGCCCGGGACGGTGTCAGTCGCATCGCCGTGTTCCGCAGGGTGACGGCCAGCGGGTGGGACAGTTGCTGGCCCATTCTCCCGGCCTGCCGGGCGGCCCCTGCGACGGCCTGGCTCCGCGGCCGGCGCTCAGCGTCGTAGCGGGCGAGCGCGGCCTCGACGGTGGACTCGGCACCGAGGGCGGCGGCCAGGGTGACCGCGTCCTCCAGTGCCTGGCAGGCGCCCTGTCCCAGGTTGGGGGTCATCGCATGGGCGGCATCGCCGAGCAGCGCGATCCGCCCGACCGCGTATGAGGGGAGAGGCGTGCGGAGTTCGTTCACGTCGTGATGCAACACGGCCTCGGGCCGGGTCGCGTCGAGTAGAGCGGGGATGGGGTCGTGCCAGGTGTGGAAACGTCGGCGGAGTTCGGTCAGTGGGTCGCCGAACCGCGTTCCGGCGGGGAGGCTGAGGACGGCGTGCCACTCGGCCTTCCCGTCCAGGAAAGCGATGTGTCCGAACTCCGCGCCTCGGCCCCAGGTCAACTCGAAGTCGGTACGCAGATCGACCGCGTGCTCGGTGATCGCGCGCAGCACCGTCGAGCCGCTGTGGACCGGGCCGGGATGATCTGGGAAGAGTTGGCCGCGGACTTTGCTGCCGATACCATCGGCCGCCACTACCAGATCGGCCTCCAGGGCCGTGGTGCTGTAGCCGACGTGAACTGTCTCCGGGCCGACCTGCTCGACCGTTGCCGCCTCGGAGTCGATCGCCACTGACCCGGCGGGCAAGCCCTCGCGTAGCAGTTGGTGCAAGGCGGAACGGGGGATGCCCATGATCGGCGTGCCCACCGCCTTCTCCAGTGCCGAGCCGTCCATCCGGGTCAGCCAGCCGCCCCGGGGCGTCCGAGTGCCGCCGCTGTACTGGCCTCGCGACGCGTCCCGAACCGCCCCGCCGACGCCGAGTTCGTCCAGTGCCCGCAGGCCGTTGGCAGCCAATGAAATGCCTGCCCCCGCGTCCTCAAGCATGGACGAACGCTCGAGGACCGTCACGTCCCATCCGATGCGGTGCAAGCCGATTGCGGCGGCTAGCCCGCCTATGCCTCCTCCGACCACCACTGCCGTGTTCCCCATGCCGGAGCCCCCTTCTTCTACATTTGTAGAAGCCGACTCTATCCTGAGTCTCTACGGGTGTAGAAAGGGGCTATGGCTTCGGACCGGCGCACCCTCCTTGCAGACGCAGCTCTCGACGTCCTCGCCGACGAAGGGATGCGCGGCCTGACCCACCGCGCGGTCGACCGCAGAGCAGCCATGCCGCCCGGCACCACCTCGGCCTACTTCCGCACCCGCGCCGCGCTGCTGACCGGACTCGTCGCCCACCTGGTCCAACTCGACCAGGCGGAACTTCAAACGACGGCCGACCAGCTTCCACCCCTGCGTACCGTCGAGGAACTGGTGGACGGCATGGTGACGCTCACCCGACAGCGACTCACCGGCGAGGGCCGCCGGCGCTCGCTCGCCCGCCATGCTTGCGCCGTCGAGAGCGTGCGCGACAGAGAGCTGCGCGAGATCCTCGTGCCCCGCGAGAACGCCGGCCGCGAGGCCGTCCGGCTGTTCCTCGCCAAGCACGGCGTGACCGACGTCGAGAACCGCACTCACACTCTGCTGACCTGCATCGACGGACTGGTCTTCGACCGACTGGTGAACGGCGGCGAAGTACAGCGCGAGGCCCTCGAAGGACTGGTCGCCGCCGCGCTGCGTTAGGCCCCAGGCGTCCACGGTCCCGCTCGAACCAGCTGGCAGCCTCAGCTGTCTCCGCCGCCTACGAACCTCATTCTGAAACGATCAGTAAGAGACGTCGGCGCGCACAGCCTCGCCGATGAGCCCGTCCGTGTAGGTCACCGTCTTCGCGGTGAACGAGCCCTTGCCGGTGACGGCGCCCGTGATGTTCTCGCCCGGCGCCAGCTCGACGGTGTCGATCTGGTTCTCGTCCGCCGCCAACTGCGCGGCATGCTTGGTGCCGTTGGTGTCCGTGATGGTGAAATAGAGCGGATTGACGTTGATCGACTTCGTCGAGTTGTTGGTGACGGTGACGGACACACTGGTGTAGCCGTCACCCTGTGCGAGGACGCTCGCCTTGAAGGCCGTCTTCTGGGCGGTGACGGTGACCGACTGCTTCTCCTCCGGCGCCTTGGACGGCTGGACCTCCGGGGCCTTGGCGGGCTGAGAAGCCGCGGCGGCGGCCGGTCGCGCAGGGCTCTTCTGGCCGTCGCCCCCAGTGATCAGCGCGCCGATCACACCGAGCAGAACGACCACGCCGACGACACCCAGGCACGAGAATCCGACGATCTTGCCGGCGTTGGACTTCCTCGGCGCCGGCGGGGGCGGGTAGCCGTACCCGGGCTGCGGCGGGCCGGGCTGCGGAAACTGTTGGGACATGAAACCCCCACGGGACGAGTGCGAATCCGGCCACCGTAGGGGGCCACGAGCACACTCGTGGCGCTATGCCCGAACCGTTACCTTCCCGCCGGACCCGGCCTCCCGACCCGCGCGCGACCACTGACAGGAAGCCACCACCGCGTGCATCCAAGCCTTGTGACCGACCCGCTCACACACGTACTGGATCGACGGTCCCCAGACATGCGATGGCAGAGCACCCGCTTCGCTGACCGAACAGCCCCGTGACGTCCGGCTGCGAAGGTTCTGGGCTGCCGCCATCGATTGCGTTGTGGACTCGCAGTGGCCTCAGAGATGGCAACGGCCCCTCGACTGAGTCGGTCGAGGGGCCAAAAGCAGGCTCTCACCTGCTACCTGTCCTGGTGGGCGCGGACGGTTTCGAACCGCCGACATCTGCTTTGTAAGAGCAGCGCTCTACCCCTGAGCTACGCACCCGTGGATGAGTGGACAGCCTACATGGAGGCCGCACCCCCGGCGCAAACCCGTTGCCGTAGGGGAGAATGGAGCGGGGCATGGCGGACGCGGTACGGGAGAGGGATTGTGACAACGGCATCCCGGCGGTGGTTCGGTGGGCGGGACGAGAGCCGGCGGGCGGATGCGCAGGCGGCGAAGGATGCCGCCGCGGCCGCGTTCTACGAGCTGGATACGGCGCAGCGGGATCTGCGGATCTCGATGGAGACCATCGCCGCGGCGGACGGGTCGCCTGCCGCGCGGCAGGCGGCGGAGCAGTTCGTCGCGCTCGGGCAGCGCATCGACCAGGTCAGCCAGGTGTACATCGAGGCCGTCGACGCGCACGACCTGGACCGCGTCGACCTGGAGGGCTCGGTCGCGGCGCAGGCCCGGCAGCAGCTGACGCGGGCGCGGGACGAGCTGGTACGGGTCAAGGGCGAGCTGGACCGGTTCGCGCAGGGGTTGCAGCCGCTGCTGGACAAGGCCGAGACGCAGCTGGCCCGGGTCGCGCCGGCCCGGGAACGGGCGAAGGCGGCGCTGCTGGCGGCGAGCAACGCGCTGGACGAGGTCCGCGCGAAGGGGATGCGGGCCGACGACCTGGCGGCGCGCCTGGCCGCGCTGGGGCCGGAGCTGACCAAGCTGAACCAGGGCGCGGCCCGGCACGGCGTGCAGGAGACGGTGCAGCGCGCCGACCGGATCCTGCGCGACGCCGAGGCGATACGGGCCGAGGCGGCCAGGCTGCCGGAGCGGGCGGCGGAGGTCGACCGGCGTCTGGTGAGCCTGCGGACCCGGGCGCAGGCGCTGCGCAACCGGGCGGACCGGGTGGATCCGGTGCTCAGCGAGCTGCGCCGGCGGTTCAGCGCGGCCTGCTGGCAGGACCTCCAGCACGTCCCCGACCAGGCGGTACGCGAGGTCGCGCGGGCGGAGGAGAAGCTGGCGGAGGCCGGGCGGGCCCGGGAGGGCCAGCGGTGGAGCGAGGTGGGGTCGCTGATCGAGGAGGTCCGCGCCTCCCTCGACGCGACCGACGAGGCGGTGTCGGCGGCGCAGGACCGGCTGACGCGGCTGGAGGCGGTGGCGCGGGATCCCCAGGACGAGGTCCGCCGGACCCGCTTCGCGATCCGCGACGCGCAACGGCTGGCGATGGAGGGCCGTACCGTGCCCGATCCGCGCCACGCCCGGCCGCTGGACGAGTCGGTGGCCCGGGTGGAGCGGGCCCTGGCCGGGCTGGAGGGGCGCCACCCCGACTACTGGCAGTTCCTCCAGGAGATGGAGGGCGTCCGGGCGTCCGTGAACCGGGTCGTGAACGGGATCCGGGAGGAGCGGGGCCACGGGTAGCCGAGCGCGAGCCCGGGGCCGGGGTTGTCCGGGCCCGGCCCGTGGCGGATGCTGGGAGGGACCTCAGCAGAGGAGGCCGTCATGGTCACTCACGCGGCTCCGCACGTGCGGCGGCCGGTCGGTGCCCGGCTCGACGAGCACCTGCCGGTCGACCACAAGCTCAGCAAGGTGTACCGGGTGGGCGCGGGCCTGACCGGGCTGCTGCTGGTCGTGTTCGGCGTCCTGGGGCTGGTGCACCGGATCGGGTTCTTCGACACCGGCGGGGACACCGTGATGGCGCTGAACACGAACGGGGCGCTGAGCGTCCTGTCCATCTGCATCGGGGCGCTGCTGTTCTGCGGGATGGTCGTCGGCGGGAACTTCGCCTCGACCCTGAACATCACGCTGGGTCTGCTGTTCATCGCGAGCGGGTTCGTGAACCTCGCGCTGCTGGACACCGGGCTCAACTTCCTGGCGTTCCACATCCCGAACGTGCTGTTCAGCTTCGTCGTCGGCGTGATGCTGATGTGGTTCGGCATGTACGGACGGGTCGGCGCCGGCCTCACGCACGACAACCCGTACTGGCGGGCCCGTCACCCCGAGGAGGCGGCCCGGGAGGACCGCGCCGCGGCCCGGCGGGCGCTCGGCGGCCGGCGCACGCCGCCCCACCCGTGACGACGATGGAACGCGCGAGGGGGGACCGCTAGCCTGTGCCCATGCCCCGCTACGAATTCCGCTGCCGTACCTGTGACGACACCTTCGAGGTGAGCCGTCCGATGGCCGAGTCCTCGGCGCCCGCCGACTGCCCCGCCGGTCACGCCGACACCGTCAAGCTGCTCTCCGCGGTGGCCGTCGGCGGCGCGGCCCGCGGCGGCCCGGCTGCCGCCCCCGCCCCCGCCATGGGTGGCGGCTGCTGCGGCGGGGGCGGCTGCGGCTGAGGAGCGGGCGTTACCGCTTGCGCGACAGGGTCAGGCCGTCCGAGATGGCGAGCAGCACCGACTCCATGCGGTCGTCGGCCAGCACGTGGTCGTTGAAGGCGCGCATCGCCGCCGCCGCGCCCGTCGCCGCCTCGTCCAGTACCCGCCCGTGGAAGAGCGTGTTGTCGCTGACGATCAGCCCGCCCGGCCGCATCCGCGGCACCAGCTCCTCCCAGTAGGCGATCTGGTTCTCCTTGTCGGCGTCCACGTAGGCCATGTCGATGTGCGGCTCCCCCGGCATGGCGCGCAGCGTGTCCAGCGCGGGGGCGATGCGCAGGTCGATGCGGTCCGCGACGCCGGCCGTCTCCCAGGCCTGCCTGCCGTACGCCGTCCACTCCTCGGAGATGTCGCAGGCGATCAGCGCGCCGTCCGCAGGCAGGGCCTGTGCCATGGACAGCGTCGAGAAGCCGGTGAAGGTGCCGATCTCCACGATGCGGCGGGCCCCCGTCAGCCGGACCAGGAAGGCCAGCAGCGGGCCCTGCTCGTGCGCCGACTGCATCCCCGCCGATTCGGGGAACTTCTCGTACGTGGTCGTCACGAGACCCTGCTGGACGGGGTCCAGCGGCGGGTTGTGGTCGAGCACGTACTGGTAGAGCTCGTCGGTGATCTTGGTGCTGTTGCCCTTGGTCATGCGCCCAGTGTGCCGAGTTCCCCGACCACTCGCCTGAACGCGCGCACGATCTCCTCGCCCGCCAGGACCCCGGCCTTCGCCAGCGCCGTGACCGACCCGGCGGTCCAGCCCGCGTCCGCGAGTTCGCCGTGGCCCGGCCGCCATCCGCGGTCCGCCGCCAGCAGCAGATCGGCGTCCAGCAGCGAGTCACCGGCGGCCAGGGTGGTGGCGGCCCCGGTACGGCGGACCAGCTCCCGCATCGCCGCGCTCTTGGTCAGCGGCTGCGGCACGGCGTAGATCTTGCGGCCCTGAAGGGACACCGTCCAGCCGCGGGGCTCCGCCCACGACACCAGTGCCTTGAGCCACTCGTCGGGGACCAGCGCCCGCTCCACGACCAGGTACGCGAACAGGTCCTCCGCCACCCGCGCCTTGCGCAGCCACGCCGGGTCCGCGGTCGCCAGCAGGTGCTCGTACACCTCGGCGAGCGGGGCGCACTCCTCGGCCAGCCGCGCCGCGACCTGACGCCGCCAGTCCCGGTCGGGGACACCGTCCACGAGCAGCTGCCCGCCGTTGGCGCAGATGGCGTACTTCGCCGGGCGTCCGGGGAAGCGGATGCGCTGGTACTGCTTGCGCGTACGGGTAGTCGTCGGGACCCAGACGACGCCCGGGTCCGCGGTCAGCTCCGCCAGCAGGGCCGCCGCGGTCTCGGTCATGTACGACAGCGGCTTGCTCTCGTGGACCTCGACGCACAGCAGCCTGGGCGCCACCGGGTCGGGCATGGTCAGGCCGAGGGCGGCGGCCGAGTAGATGAGCGTGCGGTCGAGGTCACTGGCTACGAGGACGGTCACTTGGCGGCCACGGCCTTTCCGTCGGCGCCGGTGGCGCCGCGCGTGAAGCGGGGGTGGATGAGTCCCACGCAGGTGTAGGGCAGCCCGTCGACCTCTTCGACCGGCACCCCGCGCTGCTGCGCGAGCAGGCGTACGTGGTCCAGGTCGGCGCCGGCGCCGCGCTTGGCGAGGATCTTCCACGGCACGCGGCGCAGCAGTACGCGCGTCGTCTCGCCGACGCCGGGCTTGACCAGGTTCACGTCGTGGATGCCGTACTCCTCGCTGATCCGCTCGACGGCCGCCCAGCCTTCCCAGGTGGGGGTCCGGTCGGCCGTGAGCAGTTCCTTGACCTCGGCGTCGACCGCCTCGGCCACCTCGTCGAAGCGGGCGGCGACGGCGTCGACGAACGCGACGGACACGTCGGCGCCGGTGAGCTCGCGGTAGTACTTCGCGCCGTGGAAGTCGGCGGGCCCGACCAGGTCGGACCTGAGCACCGTACGCGAGACGAGTCCGGAGACGGTGGAATTGAGGCAGGCGGAGGGGATGAGGAAGTCCTCGCGGGTGCCGTACGTCGCCACGCACGAGCCGGGGTCGGCGAGGACGACGATGTCCGGGTCGAAGCCGTCGAACTCCGCGAGGGCGTCCCGCAGCTCCCGGGTGATGGCGCCCTTGCCCGTCCAGCCGTCGACGAAGACGACGTCGGCGGGGTCGTGGTGGGCGGCCAGCCAGCGCAGCGCGTTGGCGTCGATGCCGCGCCCGCGCACGATGGACACGGCGTAGTGCGGCAGGTCCAGGCCGTGCCGGGCCTGCGCCCAGCGCCGCATCAGCACACCGACGGGGGTGCCCGCTCGGGCGAGGGAGACGAGCACGGGCGACGGCGAGCGTTCCGCGAGCACCGTTTCGGTGACGGTGCCCACGGCGCGGGCTATTCGGGCCGCGGAGGCGGTCAGCGCGCTCTGGTACAGCCGCTGGTACTCGGGGGACGGCTGGTACTCGACGGGCAGCGACTCGGCGTAGTGCGCGCCGCCCGCCTGGATGGCCTCCTCGCGCTCCTCGGTCGGTGCCTCCAGCTCCACGTCCGAGAAGTCCTGGAGCAGCCAGCCGACGTCCTCGGCCGCATAGGAGGAGAAAGCGGGCCCGCGCAGGGGCTCGGTCATGATCGGCTCCAGCCGGTCGGAGGGGTCGAGGGAGTCTGCGGAGACGGCCGCCGGGCGGGCCGTCCCCGCAGAGGGCTGCGGCCCGGTCCCCGGAACGTACGACGGCACCACCGCCAGCAGCACCTGCCCGGTGTGCGGCGCGAGCCGGGCCAGCAGCCCGTCGGGGGCGTACAGCGCGCCGGTGTCGCCGTGCGAGTCGACCACGGCGACGACGGCGTCGAAGCCCGCGCCCGCGACGTTGTACGCGTACCGCTCACCCGGCCCGTCGGCGGGATCGTCGTGCGCGGGGAAGGCCAGCCGCGTCCGGATGGCGTAGCCGGGGTCGTCCACGGCGAGCACCGGGGAGCGGGTGGTGGTGGAGAAGCGGACCTCGCGCCCCGCGGGCGCCCCGGACTCCTCCAGGGCTCGGGCGAGCCGCAGCGGCGTGTACATCAGCTCCTCGTTGCCCAGCACCAGGACCCGCCGGGGCCCGGGCCCCGGTCCGGCCCCCGACGCGGCGGCGAGTTCGGTGTCGATCCGGGCGGCCAGCGTCGGCAGCGCCGCCTCCAGCCGGGCCCGGTGCGCGGGGGTGAAGCCGTGCCGGCCCCCGTCGGGCAGTCCGGCGGGCCACTCCAGGCGGATGCGCCGAACGGGGGCGGGCGGGCCGCCCCTGGCTGCCCCGGTCTCGGAGGGGGCGTCGCGGGACTCGTACTCCTCGACCAGTGCCTGCCCCTTGGCCAGCACGTCCTCGGGCAGTCGGACCGTCCCGGAGGCGAGGGCGACGAGGTCGATCCGCGCCCCGAGCCGGGCGGCGAAGGCTTCGAGGCGCTCACGGTCGGCCGGGGAGCGCATGTCGACCAGGGCGACCACGACGTAGCGGGGGCGGGGGTTGCGGGTGTGCAGGTCGCTGATGGTGTTCAGGACGGTGTTGCCGGTGGAGAACTCGTCATCGACCAGCACCAGGGGCCCGCTGCCGCTCAGCAGCTCCGGGTCCTCGGGGAGCAGCAGGTGCGAGGTGGCGTGCGAGTGGGCCTCCTCGAAGCCGCCCGCGGGCTCGACGCCGGGGACGGGGCGGCGGGTGGAGTGCAGGTAGGGGGCGTCGCGCAGGCCGTCGGCGACGCTGTGGCCGAGGCCGGTCGCGGTCTCCGCGTACCCGAGCACGACCGCGTCGGCGGCTTCCGGGCCCAGCAGGTCCCGGACCCGTTCGCCGAGGCCGTATCCGGCGGCGTGGACGACCGCCGGGGACTGCGGGACGTGCTTGCCGAGGATCCGGGAGACCAGCAGGTGGGCACGCTTGGGGTTGCGGCGCAGGGCCAGCCCCAAAAGCTCGTCCAGCGGCGGCTCGGCGGGCGCCAAGGACCCGGGACCCACGGCCCCGGGCGCCACGGACCCGGGCGCCGCCTGCCCGGGCGCAGCCTGTCCAGCCGCCGTCGCCGGCCCAGCCACCGTCGACCGCCCGGTCACCGCGCCCTGTTCCAGGCGCACGCCCAGCCGGTCCGCGACCCAGGTTCCCGACCACACCTCTTCGATCGTCTTGCCCTTCTCCGTGGAAAGCCCCCACAACCCGAAACGATCGGGGAGCGCGGAAAACTCCTCGTCCGGCGGCCGTCTCATACCCGCAGCCCGGCCGTGAGGAGGTCGACGAAGCCGACCTCCTCCCTCGCCACACCGAAGACCTCCGCGCGCAGCATGGTGCGCTCGGCCCAGGCCCGGTGGGGCTTCACCTCGTTCATCTTGTTCGTGTAGGCGGAGCGCATGACCCCGCCGCCGCCGCGCTCGGGGCGCAGGATGTCCTGGGCGTCGCTGAATTCCTCGTGGGAGACCACCGACAGTGCGTGGACGGGCGTGACGTGGGCGGGGTGGATGCAGGTCTTGCCCAGCAGTCCGTTGGCCCGGTCGAGTTCGATCTCGCGCAGCAGCCCGTCGAGGTCGTGCTCGATGAGCGCGGTGCGCAGCTCCTCGACGCCCTCCTCCAGGAAGGGGCTGCGGCGCAGCTGCGGTTTGAAGAGGCGCTGCTGGCTGCGGAAGTACTCCCAGACGGGGCCGGTGACGGTGAAGCCGGTGCCGTCGGCGCGGCTGAGGACGTTCACGACGTCGGCGATGACACCCGCGACGATCTTGACGTCGTAGGCGGTCATGTCGGGGGTGCGGCGCAGTCCGTATACCGAGCAGAAGTCGGTCACGCCCAGACGCAGGGCCAGGACGCGCTCCCGGTAGCGGTCGACCGTCCGGGAGATCCCGGCGAGGGCTTCGACCCGGGTTTCGAGGTGCAGCAGGTCGGGGGTCTCCAGGACCGGCATGGCGTACAGGGGGGCGACGGCGGAGGCCTGTTCCGCCTGGGCGACGGCGTCGAGGAACGCGGTTCCGCGACTCTCCGTGAACTTCGGTAGTACGAATCCGGCCAGGTGGCGTCCTGAGCCGCCGAGGCGGCGTACGAGGTCGGGAATCTGCTCGGGGGTGCGCACCCGGATGAACAGCAGGGGGAGTTCCGCGCTGTCCTCGTCGAGTGCGGCGAACTGGCGGATCAGGTTGTCCTCGCCGGCCGTCACCTCGCCGTCGCTGATGGAATCCTCCAGGCAGAGCACCATGGAGACCACTCCGCGGGCCGCCTGCTTGCGGATGTCGCCGGCGAGGTGGGGACGGATCGCCGGGCTGTAGAGGGTGGCGCCGAGGCCGGCGGCGAGCGTACGGGCGGGGGAGGCGGCGGTGAATTCGGCCGGCTCCTGGTGGAAGAGGTCCTTGCGGACGCTGGGCGAAATGTGCCCGAAGTGACGCATGCGCTTCCCCCGTACTGCCTCGGCGGCCCAACTGGCGTGGCCGGTAATAGTACGTACGAATGAGAGTCGAGAGTTCCGCAAGCACATGAAGTTCAGGTAACCCTCTTGCACCATGCCCACGTGTTGCGCTCCGTACAAGTGGCTACGGGCAAGTGACTACGGGGGGCCGCATTGTCCAGGTCATGGCCGGGAGGGCAGGATGACCGGCATGACGCACGCGATGCAGAAGGGCTCGAACATCCCGGTGGCCGCCGTGGCGGTCCGGGCGGTGCTGCGCTGGACCACCGGGGCCGAGGTACCGGATGTGGACGCGTCCGCGCTCTTGGTGGGGGCGGACGGACGGGTGCGCTCCGACGAGGACTTCGTTTTCTACAACCAGCCCCGCCACCCCTCGGGGGCGGTGTGGCGCCTGGGCAAGAAACAGGTGGGCGAGGCGATCACCGACGCCGTCCAGGCGGACCTGCGGGCGGTGCCCACCGTGGTGGACCGCGTCCTGGTGGTGGCCTCCGCCGAGGACGTGCCGTTCGAGCGGGTCCGTGACCTGCGGATCCTCCTGTACGACGCCACCTCCACCGGCGGCTCCGAGCCGCTGGCGTACTTCGACGTGCACCCGGAGACGGGCGCCGAGACGGCGCTGATCTGCGGCGAGCTCTACCGCCGGGCCGAGGGGTGGAAGTTCCGCGCCCTGGGCGAGGGGTACTCGGACGGCCTGGTGGGGCTGGCCACGGACCACGGGATCTCCGTGGACGAGAACGCCCCCGACCAGGCGGCGGCCCCCGGCCCCGGACCCACCGACGAGCAGACGGCCGCGATGGCGGCGCCGACCCCGTCCGCGCCCCCGATGCCCCCCGTCCGCCCGGCGCCCGCACCGCCGACGCAGGCCCCGCCGGCCGTCGAGCCCGCCTACGGCTACCCGCAGCCGGTGTCCCCGGTCCCCGGGCCGGGCGGCGACTCCGCCTTCCGGCTGCCGGCGCAGGGCCCCCAGTTCATCCGCCGCTGACCGGCACCCCCCGGGCGGAGACAGGAGCCCCGCACGGCCAAGGTCTGACCGGTTCCGGTCAGGCCTTGGTGCTCTTGTAGCCCCGCCCCCACTGGAGGCCCCACCCGTACAGCCGGTCGAGCTCGGCCTGGAACCCGTAGACGAACTTCACCTCGCGGCGCACGGTCAGCTCGCCCTTGACGGTCTCCAGCGAGACCACGGCGCAGGACCGGGCCTGCGGGTGGCGCTCCTCCAGCTGGATCTCGATCCGCGGCCCGGTGCTCGGGTACAGGGTGACCAGGGCGTGCGTGCGGTCGAAGGCGGGCGTCTGGTCGTAGATGTAGACGAAGACCAGCAGCCGCTTGATCTCGTCGGCGTGGTCGAGGTTGACGAAGATCGTCTCGCCCGAC
The DNA here is from genome assembly GCF_014650775.1 of Streptomyces cirratus. Classification (GTDB taxonomy): domain Bacteria; phylum Actinomycetota; class Actinomycetes; order Streptomycetales; family Streptomycetaceae; genus Streptomyces; species Streptomyces cirratus. The sequence continues at coordinate 572,488 of NZ_BMVP01000001.1, forward strand.
GGTGCGCCGAACCGGTCGTCGCCGCTGAGCTTCACGTACGGCGGGTTGTTGATGTCGCCGTGCAGGTTCCCCAGGGGCTGGACGACTCCGCGCGTCCCGTCGCTCAGCTCGTACAGGCAGCCGATGTCGAGGTCGACGTTGACCATGCCCTGGGTGTGCGCCTGCACCATGTCGGGCTTGAAGAGTTTGAACGGGTGCCGCAGGAGCCGGCCGCTCTGGCCCGAGCGGCCGCCGATGTCGGAGCTGCGCATCCGCCAGGAGAGGTTGACCCGCAGGTTTCCGTGGACCGCCCCTTGTTTGGTGAGCGACACCGTCGGATGCCGCCTGGTCAGCTCGATCGCGTTGGACGAGGCGCTGCCCGAGTCGAAGCGCATGGCCCGCGCGCCCCTGATGCCGTCGAAGAAGCCGCTGCCGAAGACACTGTCGAAGAAGCCCATTTCCCCTACCCCCCTGAACCACTCACGTACGGAAGCGGGGCGGCCCGGGGGTCCGTGGATCCCCGGGCCGCCCCGCACTTGGAGCGTTCCGCATTCCCGCCGGGCTCATGCCTCGACGGGGACTCCTTCCAGTTCCGCCAGGCGCTTGTTGCGGCGCACGGAGGACCAGAAGGACCAGGCGATCAGCACGACGCCGACGAGGCCGGTGATGACCTCGTTGATCTCGTACTGGATGGTGACGAGCAGGATCACGGCGAGCGCGCCGATGGCGTAGTGCGCGCCGTGCTCCAGGTACACGTAGTCGTCGAGGGTGCCCTGGCGGACCAGGTAGACCGTCAGCGACCGGACGTACATGGCGCCGATGCCGAGGCCGAGGGCCATGAGCACGATGTCGTTGGTGATGGCGAAGGCGCCGATGACCCCGTCGAAGGAGAACGAGGCGTCGAGGACTTCCAGGTAGAGGAACATGAAGAACGCGGCCTTGCCCGCCATGACGACGGCGGGGACGGCGCTGCCGCTGCGCTTCGCTTCTTCCTCGGCCTCGTGTTCGGCCTCTTCGTCCTCTTCGAGCCTGTTCTCGAAGTAGCCGGAGAGACCGCCGACGATCATGTAGGTGATCAGACCGGCGATGCCGGCCACCAGGACCGTCTCCGCCTTGTCGACGTGGGCCCCGCCGTGCTGGTGGGCCCGGGTCGCGAAGGTCGCCGAGGTGATGAGCAGCGCGATCAGCGCGATGCACGCCGACAGCATGTCGATCTTCCCGAGCTTGGCCAGCGGACGCTCCAGCCAGGCGAGCCACTTGATGTCCCGGTCCTCGAAGATGAAGTCGAGGAAGATCATCAGCAGGAACATTCCGCCGAAGGCCGCGATCGCCGGGTGGGCGTCGGTGACCAGCTGCTGGTAGCGGTCCTTGTCGGTCAGGGCCAGGTTGACGGCTTCGATCGGGCCCAGACTCGCGGTGATCGCGACGATGACGACGGGGAACACCAGCCGCATGCCGAAGACCGCGATCAGAACGCCGACCGTGAGGAAGATCTTCTGCCAGAAGGCATTCATCTTCTTCAAGATGCCGGCGTTGACCACCGCGTTGTCGAAGGACAGCGAGATTTCGAGGATCGACAGGATCGCCACGATCCCAAAAGCGGTCCACCCCCCGTAGAACACCGCTGCGGCCAGACCGAGCGCAGTGATTGCGAACGACCAGCCGAAGGTTTTGAGAACCACTGGCACCCCATCGTCTTGTACGGCTTTACGAAACGTTGACCCCGAAGTCTAGAGCGATGCCCCTCAGGCCCGACGCGTACCCCTGTCCCACCGCCCTGAACTTCCATTCGCCGCCGTACCGGTAGACCTCGCCGAAGATCATCGCGGTTTCGCTGGAGGCGTCCTCGGTGAGGTCGTAGCGGGCCAGTTCCTGGCCGTCGGCCTGGTTCACGACGCGGATGAACGCATTGCTGACCTGGCCGAAGCTCTGCCGGCGGGCCTCCGCCTCGTGGATGGAGACGGGAAAGACGATCTTGTCGACCTCCACCGGCACCTTGGTGAGGTCGATGATGATCGACTCGTCGTCGCCCTCACCCTCGCCGGTGAGGTTGTCCCCCGTGTGTTCGACGGAGCCCTCGGGGCTCTTGAGGTTGTTGTAGAAGACGAAGTACGAATCGCCGAGCACCCGGCCGTCGCGGCACAGCAGCGCGCTGGCGTCGAGGTCGAAGTCGGCGCCCGTGGTCGAGCGCGCGTCCCATCCGAGACCGACCAGGACCCGGGTCAGGTTCGGTGCGGCCTTGGACAGGGAGACATTGCCCCCCTTGGCGAGTGTGACGCCCATGTTGTGGTCCTCCCCGGACGACGTGGTGATGGTGGTGCGGTGGTGCCGGTGCTGCGGTGGTGGTGCTGTCGTGCTGGTGCTGCCGTGCCGCCGGTAGAACCGGTGGTTCCGGTGGTGCCGGTAAAGCCGGTCCGGCGCCGTACACACAGTGCACGGCGCCGGACAGGAAGCGGCTGTGGGGTCACAGCCGGCTGGCTGAGGCCAGGACTCAGACGTTGACGCCGAAGTCCTGGGCGATGCCGCGCAGGCCCGAGGCGTAGCCCTGGCCGATGGCGCGGAACTTCCACTCCGCGCCGTTGCGGTAGAGCTCGCCGAAGACCATGGCGGTCTCCGTCGAGGCGTCCTCGGAGAGGTCGTAGCGGGCGAGCTCGCTGTTGTCGGCCTGGTTCACGACGCGGATGTAGGCGTTGCGGACCTGGCCGAAGCTCTGCTGACGGGTCTCGGCCTCGTAGATCGAGACCGGGAAAACGATCTTGGCCACATCGGCCGGGACGCCGGACAGGTTGACCTTGATGGCCTCGTCGTCGCCCTCGCCCTCACCGGTGGTGTTGTCGCCGGTGTGCTCGACCGAGCCGTCCGGGCTCTTCAGGTTGTTGAAGAACACGAAGTTCGAGTCGTTGGCGACCTTGCCCTGGTCATTGGTCAGGATCGCGCTGGCGTCGAGGTCGAAGTCGACACCGGTGGTGGTGCGAGCGTCCCAGCCCAGACCGACGATGACCGCCGTCAGGTTAGGCGCGGCCTTGGTCAGCGAGACGTTGCCGCCCTTGCTGAGGCTGACTCCCACGGGTCCTCCATTGGGTTTCGGTGTGGGGCTGAGCCCCTTCGTGCGGTTGCTCTCGGATCAACGTCCCGATCCTAGTGACGGGTTCCCGTCCGTCACCGGATTTCCCGCGGATCGGGCGACGTCCCCGCTCAGAGGCTGTCGAGGGCCTTGATGTACTCGTTCAGGTCACGCGCGTCGGGCAGTCCGTTGACGACGGTCCAGCGCACGACGCCGTCCTTGTCGATGATGAAGGTGCCGCGGACCGCGCAGCCCTTGTCCTCGTCGAAGACGCCGTAGGCGCGGGAGGTCTCGCCGTGCGGCCAGAAGTCGGAGAGCAGCGGGTACTCCAGGTTCTCCTGCTCCCCGAAGACCCGGAGGGTGGGTACCGAGTCGTTGGAGACGGCGAGGAGCTGGACCTCGTCGTTCTGGAAGCGGGGGAGCTGGTCGCGCAGCTCGCACAGCTCACCGGTGCAGACGCCGGTGAAGGCGAACGGGTAGAAGAGCAGTACGACGGCCTTCTCCCCCCGGAAGTCGGAGAGCCGCACGGTGGCGCCGTGGTTGTCCTTGAGCTCGAAATCCGGGGCCTTGCTGCCGACCTCGATCGCCATCTGTCGCATCCCTTCGTTCCTGCATTCCTGCGTGGGGCTGTTCGGGTGCGGCCAGCCTATGGGGTAGCGCCCGCGGGAGGGGAACGCGCGTACGCCCGGCGGAAAGCGCACACCCCGCCGACCGGGGTGATTCCGGTCGGCGGGGTGTGTCCCGCTCGGCTGCGGGGGCGCGGCTCAGCGCTTGGCCTTGGCGGCCTTCGGCGTCACCAGCTTGGTGGAGGTCCACTCCTTGCCGACGGGCAGGCCCTTGGCGAGGGAGAGGCCGGCCGTCTCGGCCGCCTCGCTGATGTCGCTGGCCTCGACGTAGCCGTCCCGGCCCGTCTTGGGGGTCAGCAGCAGGATCAGTGCGCCGTCCTCGACCAGCTCGGTCGCATCGACCAGGGCGTCCGTCAGATCGCCGTCCTCGTCGCGGAACCACAACAGCACCGCGTCGGCGACGTCGTCGTAGTCCTCGTCGGCGAGCTCGCTGACGAGCTTCTCGACGGCGTCACGGAATTCCTGATCGACGTCGTCGTCGTAGCCGATCTCCTGGACCACCTGTTCGGACTGGAAACCCAGCCGGGCGGCCAGGCTCTCCGCGTGGTCCGCGGTCGCGCTCACGGGGTGCCTCCTGCTCATGTTCGGTGAATGTCTTTCGGCGGCGCGCGTACGCGCAGCATTGGGCGTAGTCCACACGGGCGCGGCGGATCGCGCAAGTACCCGGCCGCCGAGACCGTCGAAACGGTGACGATTGCGGCCGTCTCGCCGCAACTTTGAGCCTGCCCGTACGGGCCTGTGGTGATTCATCCCACACCATTCCGCCTCATTCGGCATCGCTCGGGACTTCCCACCTGTTTGAGGGACGAACGGCCTTACGAAGGGGTTGATCGACATGGGCGTAAGGTGGCGGTCCGGCTGGACCCGCTCGGACGAACCCCGCGCCCGCTCCACCGGCGGTGCCCGGACTTTCCAGGGGTTACCCGGTGGTAGAGGTGAAGATTTCGACCGAGCGTAAGACCATGGGAGGCGGCGACCCCAAGGCACGACTCCCCCGACAGCGAAGGAACAGCGTGGCTTCCGCATCCGATCGCAATCCGATCATTATTGGCGGCCTGCCGAGCCAGGTCCCGGACTTCGATCCGGAAGAGACGCAGGAGTGGCTCGACTCCCTTGACGCGGCCGTTGACGAGCGCGGCCGTGAACGTGCCCGTTACCTCATGCTGCGGCTGATCGAGCGGGCCCGCGAGAAGCGCGTGGCCGTGCCCGAGATGCGCAGCACGGACTACGTCAACACGATCGCCACCAAGGACGAGCCCTTCTTCCCCGGCAACGAGGAGATCGAGCGCAAGGTCCTCAACGCGACCCGGTGGAACGCCGCCGTCATGGTCTCGCGCGCGCAGCGTCCCGGAATCGGCGTCGGCGGCCACATCGCGACCTTCGCCTCCTCCGCCTCCCTCTACGACGTGGGCTTCAACCACTTCTTCCGCGGCAAGGACGAGGGCGACGGCGGCGACCAGATCTTCTTCCAGGGCCACGCCTCCCCCGGCATCTACGCCCGCGCCTACCTCCTGGACCGGCTCTCCGAGCAGCAGCTCGACGCGTTCCGGCAGGAGAAGTCGAAGGCCCCGTACGGGCTGTCCAGCTACCCGCACCCGCGGCTGATGCCGGACTTCTGGGAGTTCCCGACCGTATCGATGGGCCTCGGCCCCCTCGGTGCGATCTACCAGGCGCGGATGAACCGGTACATGGAGGCGCGCGGGATCGCGGACACCTCCAAGTCCCACGTTTGGGCGTACCTCGGTGACGGCGAGATGGACGAACCGGAGTCGCTGGGCCAGCTGTCCATCGCGGCGCGCGAGGGTCTGGACAACCTGACGTTCGTCGTCAACTGCAACCTCCAGCGCCTCGACGGCCCGGTCCGCGGCAACGGGAAGATCATCCAGGAGCTGGAGTCGATCTTCCGGGGCGCCGGCTGGAACGTCATCAAGCTGATCTGGGACCGTTCCTGGGACCCGCTGCTGGCCCAGGACCGCGACGGCATCCTGGTCAACAAGATGAACTCCACCCCCGACGGGCAGTTCCAGACGTACGCCACCGAGTCCGGCGCGTACATCCGTGAGCACTTCTTCGGCGGTGACCAGCGGCTGCGCGCGATGGTCGAGAACATGTCCGACCAGCAGATCCAGCACCTCGGGCGCGGCGGCCACGACCACAAGAAGGTCTACGCGGCGTACGCGGCGGCCAAGGCCCACAAGGGCCAGCCGACGGTGATCCTCGCCCAGACGGTCAAGGGCTGGACGCTGGGCCCGAACTTCGAGGGCCGCAACGCGACGCACCAGATGAAGAAGCTGACGGTCGACGACCTCAAGCGCTTCCGCGACCGCCTGCACATCCCGATCACGGACGCGCAGCTGGAGAGCGGCGCCCCGCCGTACTACCACCCGGGCCGCAACTCCCCCGAGATCCAGTACATGCACGACCAGCGCAACGCCCACGGCGGCTACGTGCCGACCCGCGTGGTGCGCGCGAAGCCGCTCCAGCTGCCCGACGACTCGGCGTACGCGACGGCCAAGAAGGGCTCGGGCCACCAGTCGATCGCGACGACCATGGCGTTCGTGCGCATCTTGAAGGACCTGATGCGGGACAAGGAGATCGGCAAGCGCTTCGTGCTGATCGCGCCCGACGAGTACCGCACCTTCGGCATGGACGCCTTCTTCCCGAGCGCCAAGATCTACAACCCGCTGGGGCAGCAGTACGAGGCGGTCGACCGCGAGCTGCTGCTCGCGTACAAGGAGTCGCCGACCGGCCAGATGCTGCACGACGGCATCTCCGAGGCCGGCTGCACGGCCTCGCTGATCGCGGCGGGTTCGGCGTACGCGACGCACGGCGAGCCGCTGATCCCGGTCTACGTCTTCTACTCGATGTTCGGTTTCCAGCGCACCGGTGACCAGTTCTGGCAGATGGCCGACCAGTTGGCGCGCGGTTTCGTCCTCGGTGCGACGGCCGGACGGACCACCCTCACGGGTGAGGGCCTCCAGCACGCCGACGGTCACTCCCAGCTGCTGGCGTCGACCAACCCGGGCTGCGTGGCGTACGACCCGGCGTACGGGTACGAGATCGCGCACATCGTCAAGGACGGCCTGCGGCGCATGTACGGCGCCGACGCGGAGGACGTCTTCTACTACCTGACCGTCTACAACGAGCCGATCCAGCACCCGGCCGAGCCGGCCGACGTCGACGTCGACGGCATCCTCAAGGGCATCCACCGGGTGTCGGCGGGCTCCGAGGGCGCCGTCGGGGCGCAGATCATGGCCTCCGGCGTCGCCGTGCCGTGGGCGCTGGAGGCGCAGCGGATCCTGGCCGCGGAGTGGAACGTGAAGGCGGACGTCTGGTCGGCGACCTCCTGGAACGAGCTGCGCCGCGAGGCGGTGGAGGTGGAGGAGCACAACCTGCTCCACCCGGAGGAGGAGCAGCGCGTCCCGTACGTGACGCGCAAGCTCTCTGGCTCCGAGGGGCCGTTCGTGGCGGTCTCGGACTGGATGCGGTCGGTGCCGGACCAGATCTCGCGCTGGGTCCCCGGCCCCTACACCTCGCTCGGCGCCGACGGGTTCGGTTTCGCGGACACCCGTGGCGCGGCCCGCCGGTTCTTCCACATCGACGCGCAGTCGGTGGTGCTGGCCGTGCTGACCGAGCTCGCCAAGGCGGGCAGGATCGACCGCTCGGTGCTCAAGCAGGCGATCGACCGGTACCAGCTGCTGGACGTATCGGCGGCCGACCCGGGCGCGGCGGGCGGCGACGCGTAGGGCTCACCCTTCCGAGGGGGCGTTGGGACGACTGTCCCAACGCCCCTTACTCGTTCTTTACTATGCGGGCATGAAGGAACCCTCCCGCCAGGCCCGGTGGGAGCGGCGGAGCCAGACCCCGCTGCTCGTGCTCGCCGTGGCGTTCGCCGTCGCTTATGCCGTGCCGATCGTGGCGCCGGACGCGAGCCCGGCGGTGCACCGGGCGTGCACGCACGCCGAGTGGGTGGTGTGGGGTGCCTTCGCCGCCGACTACCTGGTCCGGCTGAGCCTCTCGCCTTCGCGGAAGGCGTTCGTACGGGGCCACTGGCTGGACCTGGTGGCGGTGCTGGTGCCGATGATCCAGCCGTTGCGGCTGCTGCGGCTCGTGTCGACGCTGCTGCTGGTGGGCCGGCGCGCCCGGATGGCGCCGCAGGTCCGGCTGACCACGTACGTGGCGGGCGCGGTGGTGGGGCTGCTGATGTTCGGCTCGCTCGCGGTGCTGAGCGTGGAGCGGGACGCACCCGGCGGGAACATCAAGAGCCTCGGGGACGCGCTGTGGTGGTCGGTGACCACGATGACGACGGTCGGGTACGGGGACCACTCCCCCACCACCGGGCTGGGGCGGCTGCTGGCGGTGGGGCTGATGCTGTCGGGCATCGCGCTGCTGGGTGTGGTCACCGCCAACATCGCCGCCTGGTTCATCTCCCGCTTCGAACGCGACGACCAGGTGGAGCGGGCGCAGACCGCCGCGATCGCCGAACTGGCGCGGGAGGTACGGGCGCTGCGCGCCGAGGTCGCCCGGCTGGGCGGCGCGGCGGCGCCGGGCCCGGCCCCGGGGCCGGACGGCGCCCCGGCGCGGGAGGACCGCGCCGGGGCCCCGGGCGGGGCGGCGGACCAGGAGGTCCGGCCCGCGGCTCCCGTCAGCGCTCCCAGACCTTGAACGCCCGCACCTGGTAGGGCGACTGCGGCAGCCAGACGCCGTCACCCGGGTAGGTCTGGAACTCCCCCGTCTCCTGGCACTCGGCCGACTGGTACGTGGTCACCGGGCGGCCGGTCCGGTTGGTGAGGGCCTGGGCGCTGGTCCCGGCGGGCAGCGCGGTGCAGCTGTTGATGTCGAGGGTGCTGAGCTCGTAGGTGTGCCGGGTGCCCTTGAAGTCCGGCTTCGCCCACAGGCACAACTGCCCGGTGGCGCAGGCTCCGAGCGTCGGTGGCCCGGCCGCGGCGTGTGCGGGGCCGGCGGTGCCCGGGACGAGGGCGGCCGCGGCCAGGGCGACGGCGGCGAGGAAGGTACTGGGCTGCACAGGGGTACTCGTACGCATGACGGATCGACTCCTCGGGTGGACGACGCGGGCCCCGGACCGTTTCGAGGCCCCGACGACCCCCACGCTGACCTGCGGTGACGTGCGTACGGAAGGGGCCGCGGGCGGGTCCACCCTGATAGGCGACAGCCCCGCCGGAACCGTTCGGCGGGGCTGTCGTACCTGCGGGGTTGACGCCTGTGCGGCGTGCCGGCGGGCGGTTCAGACGTGGGCCGCGCCCGCCCCCGCGGCGGCGTTCTCGCCGCGCTTGGTGAACCCGGCCACGACCGCGGCGAGCACCGCGACCACGCCCGCGACGGTGAAGGCCGTACTCATGCCCGAGACGAAGGTGTCGTGGGCGACCGTGGTGACCGCCTGCACGATCTGGGGCGGGGCGCCCGGCGGGACGGGCGCGATGCCGACCTGCACGCCCTTCTCGGCGAGGTCGAGCTGCTCGGGGCTGAGCGGCGGCAGCTGCGCGCGCTGCCAGTTGTCCCCGAACGAGTCTCGGACGGTGCCCGCCATGACGGCGCCGAGCACGGCGGTGCCGAGGCTGCCGCCCACCTGCATGGCCGCCTGCTGGAGCCCGCCGGCGACGCCGGACAGCTCCAGCGGGGCGTTGCCGACGATGACCTCGGTGGCGCCGACCATGACGGGAGCGAGGCCGAGGCCGAGGAGGGCGAACCAGAGCGACATCACGAGGGTGCCGGTGCCCGGGGTCAGGCGGGCCATCCCGAAGCAGGCCGCCGCGGTGGCGACCATGCCGGCGACGAGCGGCATCCGCGGCCCGATCCTGGTGATCGCCGCGCCCGCCAGCGGCGAGCCGATGATCATCATGCCGGTGAGCGGCAGCAGGTGCAGGCCGCTGTCGACCGGGCTCATGCCATGGACGTTCTGCAGGTAGAAGGTGACGAAGAACAGGCCGCCCATGAAGGCGAAGGCCATCAGCACCATCAGCACGGTGCCGGCGGACAGCGGCAGCGAACGGAACATCCCGAGCGGGATGAGCGGTTCGGCGACCCGGGTCTCCCAGAAGGCGAAGAGCGCGAAGCAGATGACCGAGACGCCGAGGAAGACCAGGGTCTTGGTGTCTCCCCAGCCCCACTCGGCAGCCTTGATCAGGGCCCAGATCAGGGAGAACATCGCGCCGGACAGCAGCAGGATGCCCAGCAGGTCGAAGGAGCGCGGCGCGTTCTCGGCCCGGTGGTCGAGGAGGATGAACAGGCCGAACCCGAGCGCGATGATCCCGACGGGCACGTTGATGAAGAAGACGGACTGCCAGCTGACGTGCTCGACGAGCAGGCCGCCGACGATGGGCCCCGCGGCGGTCGAGGCGCCGATCACCATGCCCCAGATGCCGATGGCCATGTTCAGCTTCTCGGCGGGGAAGGTGGCGCGCAGCAGGCCGAGCGCGGCGGGCATCAGCAGGGCGCCGAAGAGGCCCTGGGCGACGCGGAAGCCGATGACGAGCTCGACGCCGTCGGACAGTCCGATGACCGCCGAGGAGAGCGCGAAGCCCGCGATGCCTATGAGGAAGGTCTGCCGGTGACCGAAGCGGTCACCGAGCTTGCCCGCGGTGATGAGGGAGACGGCGAGGGCCAGGAGGTAGCCGTTGGTGATCCACTGCACCTCGGCGAGGGTGGCGCCGAGGTCCTTCTGGATGGCGGGGTTGGCGACCGCGACGATCGTGCCGTCCAGGGTCACCATCATCACGCCGATCGCCACGGCGAAGAGGGTGAGCCACGGATGGCCGCGCAATCCCGAACCCGACGGCGCCGGGCCGGACTTCTCCAGGGTCACCCGGCCGTCGGCGGTGATCTGACTAGTCATGCGAACAGGCTAGTGACAGCGACTGACACTTCACAAACGGCTTAACGGGACAGTCGCTGTCAGGTGGGTCACAGGTACCCTGACCGCTCACTCAGCGTCAGAACAGACCATCGGCACGGCCCGGCACCACGGCCGACAGCAGCACCGGAAGGGGACCCCGCGGTGATGACCGAACACCGGCCCGGGCCGGCCGTTCCGGCGGGCGGACTGCGCGAACGCAAGAAGCAGCGCACCAGGGACGCACTGCTGCGCGCGGCTCTCCTCCTGTTCCTTTCACAGGGGTACGACAAGACGACGGTCGACGAGATCACCGATGTCGTGCAGGTCTCCCAGCGGACCTTCTTCCGCTACTTCGCCAACAAGGAAGAGGTCGCCTTCGCGGTCCAGGACCTGGTCGAGTCGCACTTCGTGGCGGCGCTGCGGGCACGGCCGGCCTCCGAGGGGCCCCTGACCGCGATGCGCAACGCGGTGCTCGTCGCCTGGGACACCGTCGACGAGGCGATCTCCGACGTCGTACCCGTTGACCTCTACATGCGCGGCTACCAGCTCATCGAGTCGACCCCGGCGCTGCTCGCCGTACACCTGAGGCGCTCCACCGAGCTGGAGGAGCGCATCGCCCGGCTGGTCGCCGACCGCGAGGGCCTGGACGTGGACGCCGACCCGCGGCCGCGGGTCGCGGTGGCCGCCTTCTCCGGAGTCATGCGGGTCACCGGACGGCTGTGGGGGCAGGGCCAGGACACCAGCGTGGCGGCGATCCGGCGGATGACCGAGGCCTACCTCGACCAGATCGGCCCGGCGCTGGCGGCGGACTGGCGCTGAGCGGGGGCGTGGGCGCGGGGCGCCGCCGGTCCCACACGTGTGCGTCGGGGTACCCGGCCGGGCGCGGCGGGGAGGGCCGTAGCCGACCGTGACGGCGTGACTGCCTGTGACACGGTCGGCGGTGAGACCCGTCACCCGGCGCGCCAGGGACTCGAGCGGTCTCCTAGGCTGGTTCCAGTGAACCTGCCCGGCTCCGCCCACCACACCGCCGGCGCCACAGCGCCCCCCGCCGCACTGCGCACCCTGCTCGCGCTCGCGGTCGTCCTCGTCATGCTGGTCATCACCGGCTGGACCTCCGTTCACCGGCCCGAGGCGGGCATCTCGCCGCGGGCCGCCGCCCTCTCCGCCTGGGCGCTGGCCCGGATCGACGGCCGGGCCCTGCCCGCCGCCGACGCCCCCGCAGCCGCGGTCGCGCGCTTCTTCGCCGGGCTGGACGGAGCCCAGCGGGCCCGGCTCGCCGACGGCTACCCGCTGGTCGTCGGCAACCTCGACGGTGTGCCCGCCACCACCCGCTACCGGGCCAACCTGCACTCCCTGGAGCAGGCCCGGCGCGTGGAGGAGGCCCGCAGCCGGGACGTGTCCCTGACCCCGGCCGACCGTGCCACCGCGCTGCGGCGCGCGCACCGCCTGGAATCGCTCGCCGAACCGGGACGGCAGGTCCTGCTGTTCGATCCGACCGGCGACGGACTCGTCGCGGAGGTCTTCGGCGACCTCGACCGGGCCGGCCGGGTCTCGGTGGTCGTGCCCGGCGTCGACACCGATCTGCTCACCTTCGAGCGGACGCAGCGCAGCCTGACCGCGCCGGCCGGCATGGCGCAGTCCCTCTACGAGGCCGAACGCGCGAGCGCGCCGGACAGCAGCACCGCGGTCATCGCCTGGGCCGGGTACACGGCGCCGACCGGCGTCGGCATGGACGCCGCCACCGGCAAGCTCGCGGTGGAGGGCTCCGTACGGTTGCGGGCGCTGGCCACCGCCCTGCCGGGACGGTCCAGCGTGGCGTTGTTCTGCCACAGCTACGGGTCGGTGGTGTGCGGGGTCGCGGCCCACGAGCTGCCGGCGCGGGTGACGGACGTGGTGGTGGCGGGCAGCCCCGGGATGCGCGTGTCGAACGCCGCCGAGCTGCACACGCCGGCCCGGGTGTGGGCGATGCGGGACTCCGGGGACTGGATCGCGGACGTGCCGCACCTGGAACTGGGCGGCCTGGGCCACGGGGCGGACCCCGTGTCGCCGGGATTCGGGGCACGGCTGCTGTCCTCGGCGGGGGCGCGGAACCACACCGGCTATTTCGAGCCAGGGACCGCTTCGTTGGACAACTTCGCGAAGATCGGAACCGGCGCGTTCGGTTCCGTTGTGTGCGTGACCGGGGACGACGCGTGCCGACGTGGAGTTTCCGAGGACTGAGGGGCGCTCAGGGCTCCCGGAGGGACGCCGGGCGGACCGGAGAACCGTCTCTGCGGTGAAGGGGACGAGCAGGGGTACGTCCCTTTACCATGTGCCGTATGGGGGACGTACTGGCCGGAAACCATGCTGTCTGGGAGTTCGACTCCGACTCGGTGATCATTCGTTTCGCGCGGGGGCTGCGGACGCCGCGGCTCTGGCATGCCCTGAGGGAACGCCGGATCCCGCTGGAGGCGCTGTCGGAGGTGACCCTGACCGGGGGCAAACGGGACACCGTGGTGCTGCGCGCGGTGCCGCGGGCGGGGGCGGATCCGTTGATGGAGGCCGCCGCCGGACAGCTCAAGGAGAGCTGCGACCCGTACCGCCTGGTGCTGCCGGCCGAGTCGGCCGCACGGGCGACGGCGCTGACGGAAGACGTACGGGGACGGCTCGGGCCGGCGACGGCGGCGGAGCGCTTCCTGGTCCGCGTCCCCGAGGTGACGGCCCACCTCAAGGCGTACGACGCGCGCGTCGGCTTCGACGGGACGGCCGTCACCTTCCACTGGTCGCGCACGGGAGCCAGCAGCGCGAAGTGGAAGGCGGGCGACCAGCGGTATCCGCTGGCGGCGGTGACGGGGGTGGCGTGGCGCTCGCCGGAGGGGCCGGAGGGCCATCTGCGACTGCGGCTGCGGGACGCCGCCGGCGGTGACGCCCCGCCCGACCACGACCTGGCGGCGGCCGTGTTCGGGGTGGGGTACGGGGCGGTGCACGAGTCACTGCCGTTCGCGGCGGCCGTGTTGGCGGCGGTGCGGGGACGGCGGCTGCCGGTGGCGACGGCCTCGCCGAAGGGGGCCGGCGGGGACCGTCTGCACCACCTGCGCGAGCTGCACAGCGCGGGGCTGCTCACGGACGCCGAGTACTCGGCCCTGCGCGACCGGCTCGGCTAGGCCGCCCGCGGCGCCGCCGCGCGAGCGCCCCCGGCAGCGCCGGGCTTCCCGGGGCTCCGCCCCAGACCCCGCGCCCCAATCGCCGGCGGGGCTGGAATGGGATGAGCTCGTGCGGGCCGGCCCCACCGGGCTGAGCTCGTGCGGGCCGGCCCCACCGGGCTGAGCTCGTGCGGGCCGGCCCCCGCGGGGCTGGAATTGTGCGGGTTACGCCTCGCGGGCCGCCGAGGTGGAGGACATGTCCGGGTAGCGGTCGCCGCTGACCTGGGTGGCGATCGGCTCCAGCTGGGCCAGCTCCGCCTCCGTCAGGGTGATCCGCGTCGCCGCCGCGTTCTCCGCGAGGCGCCCCGGCTTGCGGGTCCCCGGGATCGGCACCACCGTCAGGCCGTGCACCTGCGCCCGCTGCTGCACCCACGCCAGCGCGATCTGCGCCGCCGTCGCCCCGTGCGCGGCCGCGATCTCCCGCACCGGCGCCAGCAGCGCCGCGTTCGCCTTCGCGTTGTCGCCCGTGAACCGCGGCTGGAACTTCCGGAAGTCCCCTTCGGACAGCTCCACCGACGCGTCCGCGAACGCGCCCGTCAGGAAACCGCGCCCCAGCGGGGAGTACGGCACGAACGCCACCCCCAGCTCCGCCGCCGCGCCCACCGCGCTGCGCTCCACGTCCCGGCTGAACAGCGACCACTCCGACTGGAGCGCCGCGATCGGGTGCACCGCGTGCGCCTCGCGCAACTCAGCGCCGGTGACCTCGCTCAGGCCCAGGTGGCGCACCTTGCCCTCCCGCACGAGCTCGGCCATCGCGCCCACCGACTCGGCGAACGGCACGGCCGGGTCGCGCCGGTGCATGTAGTAGAGGTCGATCACGTCGGTGCCGAGCCGCCGCAGGCTGTCCTCGACGGCCTGCCTGATGTAGGCGCGGTCGTTGCGGATGCCGCGGTACTGCGGGTCGTCGGAGCGCTCTATGGCGAACTTCGTCGCGAGGGTGATCTCGTCCCGGTGCGCCGCCACGAACGGCGCGAGGAACTCCTCGTTCGCCCCGCGCCCGTACACGTCCGCGGTGTCGAAGAGCGTGACACCCGCGGCCAGCGCCGCGTCCAGGGTCTGGCGGGCCGCCGTCTCGTCCGTGTCCCCGTAGAACTCGCTCATGCCCATGCAGCCGAGGCCCTGGACACCGACCAGGGGGCCGCCCTTGCCGAGTTCGACCTGCTTGATCCTCGTCGTGCTCTGCGTCATTGACGTACAGCCTTCCCCGCGTAGTGTTCGATCTTGTAGTCCAGTACGGCGAGCGCGTCCGTCATCTCCGAGATCCGCGCCCGCACCTCGCGGCGCGTCCGCTCCAGCAGCTCCCGCCGCTGGTCGACGGTGTGCTCCCCCTCCCGGACGAGCTCCGCGTACCGCACCATGTCCGCCACCGACATCCCGGTGGTGCGCAGCTTGCCCACGAAGGCCAGCCAGTCGAGGTCCTTGTCGCTGAACCGCCGCTGCCCCGAGTGGGAGCGGTCCACGTGCGGCATCAGGCCGATCCGTTCGTACCAGCGCAAGGTGTGCTGGGTCAGACCGGTCCGGGACTCGACTTCGCTGATCGTGTACCGCGTCTGCGTCAGGCTCATGGCGTCCACGCTAAAACCTTGGAGTGCACTCCAAGCAAGTAGGCTCGGCCGCATGGAGAGCCCGGAGACCTTGCAGACCCTGCGGACCATCGAGAGCTGGCCGGTGCCGACCGCCGCGGCGGCCGTCGTGCGCGCCGACGGGAGCGTCGCCGGCTCCCACGGGCCCGTGGACCACCGCTTCCCCCTGGCCTCGGTCACCAAGCCGCTCACCGCCTACGCCGCCCTCGTCGCGTACGAGGAAGGCGCGGTCGAACTGGACGAGCCGGCCGGACCCGAGGGTTCCACGGTCCGTCACCTGCTCGCCCACACCAGCGGTCTCGCGTTCGACGAGCACCGTGTGATGGGCGCGCCCGGGCAGCGCAGGCTGTACTCCAACGCGGGTTTCGAGGTGCTCGGCGACCACATCGCCAAGGCCACCGGCATCCCCTTCGCCGAGTACCTGCACCAGGCCGTCTTCGAGCCACTGGGCATGGCGTCGACCTCCCTGGACGGTTCCCCGGCCAAGGACGGCGTCTCGACCGTCTCCGACCTGGTGCGGTTCGCCGCGGAGCTCCAGGCGCCCCGGCTGCTCGACGTCCGGACCGTCGCCGAGGCCACCTCGGTCGTGCACCCGGGCCTCAAGGGCGTCCTGCCGGGCTACGGGCACCAGTCCCCCAACGACTGGGGGCTCGGCCTGGAGATCCGCGACGGCAAGTCCCCGCACTGGACGGGCACCACGTCCTCGCCGCGCACCTTCGGGCACTTCGGCCAGTCCGGCACCTTCCTGTGGGTGGACCCGGACGCGCGCGCCGCGTGCGTGGCGCTGACCGACCGCGCCTTCGGCCCGTGGGCCGTGGAGGCCTGGACCCCGTTCACCGACGCGGTCCTCGCGGAACTCCGCGGGCGCTAGCCGCCGGACCGGCTCAGGGCAGTTCCCAGATCAGCAGCTCGCCCGGGGAGCCGGCGATGATCCGCAGCTCCGGCTCGCCGGTGATCCGCGCCGAGTCGCCGGGGCCGAGTTCCTCGCCGTCCAGGCGCAGGTCACCCCGTACGACGTGCAGGTAGACCCGCGGCGCCGCCGGTACGGTGATCCGCTCGCCCGCGCCGGGCCGCCGCACGCGCAGGACGGCGCCGGCGGCGGGGATCTCGTAGGGCTCCCCGTCCGCGAGGCCCCGGACGAGCCGGTACGAGGGCTCACCGCCCGCCGTGAGCGGGGCGATCCAGGTCTGGACGAAGCGCAGCGGGACGGGGCCGTCGTTGCGCTCGATGTGCCGCGCGCCCGACCCGGCGGAGAAGTGCTGCACGTCGCCGGAGCCGACCTGGCCGGTGTGGCCGGTGGTGCTGTCCTTGTGCGTGAGCTCCCCCTCCACCACCCAGGTGACGATCTCGGTCTGGCTGTGCGGGTGCTCGTCGAAGCCGGAGCCGGGCCGGAGGGACTCCTCGTTGCAGGCCAGCAGGGGCCCGAAGCGGATGTTGTCCGGGTCGTAGAAGGTCCCGAAGGAGAAGGCGTGCCGGGTGGTGATCCCGGCGGCCGGGTTTCCGCCCTCGTACCGGTCTGCTGCGCGGCGTACGTCAATCATGGTGGCCACCGTAGACCCCGGGACGCGTCCTTCCGGGACGGGTGCGGCGGGTCCGGCGGGACGGGTGGCCGCGGACCCGGCTCCGCTCCGGCTCACCGATAAGGCAGTCTTGTCCCGTGCCCCAACCCGAACGTGAGCATTCCCCCGAGTCCGGCCCGGCGCGTCCCGCGCACGCCGTGCAACCCGCGCACCCGCATCCCGCGACGCTGCGCCGGCTGGAGAAGTCCGCCGGCCGGCTCTCGGCGAACGCGATCGCGCGCATGGACGAGACCCTGCCGTGGTACCGGGCGATGCCGCCGGAGAACCGGTCGTGGATCGGCCTGGTCGCCCAGGCCGGCATCGCCGCGTTCACGGAGTGGTTCCGGCACCCGGAGACCCCGCAGGCGATCTCCACGGACGTGTTCGGCACGGCTCCGCGCGAGCTGACCCGGGCGATCACCCTGCGCCAGACGGTGGAGATGGTCCGCACGACGATCGAGGTCATGGAGACCGCGATCGACGAGGTGGCGGCCCCGGGCGACGAGTCGGTGCTGCGCGAGGCGCTGCTCGTGTACGCACGCGAGATCGCCTTCGCGACCGCCCAGGTGTACGCCCAGGCGGCCGAGGCGCGCGGGGCGTGGGACGCCCGTCTGGAGTCCCTGGTCGTCAACGCGGTGCTGTCGGGCGAGGCGGACGAGGGCGCGCTGTCGCGGGCGGCGGCGCTCGGCTGGAATTCGCCGGAGCACGTCTGCGTCGTCCTGGGCACCGCCCCGGACGGGGACAGCGAGCTGACGGTCGAGGCGATCCGGCGCGCGGCCCGTCACCACAAGCTCCAGGTGCTGACGGGGGTGCTGGGTGACCGGCTCGTGGTCATCGCGGGCGGCAGCGACAACCCGTTGCAGGTGGCGAAGTCGCTGATCGGCCCGTTCGCGGCCGGTCCGGTGGTGGCCGGGCCCGTGGTCGCGGACCTGCTGAACGCGACGAAGTCCGCCCAGGCCGCGGCGGCCGGGCTGAAGGCCTGCACGGCCTGGCAGGACGCCCCGCGTCCGGTGCTGGCGGACGACCTGCTTCCCGAGCGCGCGATCGCGGCGGATCCCTCGGCGCGCGAGCAGCTGGTGGAGGAGATCTACAGACCGCTGGAGGAGGCGGGCTCGGCGCTGCTGGAGACGCTGAGCGTCTACCTGGAGCAGGCGAGCAGTCTGGAGGGGGCGGCGCGGATGCTGTTCGTGCATCCCAACACGGTGCGCTACCGGCTCCGACGTGTGACCGACGTCACCGGCTGGTCGCCCTCCGATGTCCGTTCCGCGTTCACGCTCCGGATCGCCCTGATCCTCGGGCGTCTGGCCGACGGCGATCCCCAGTCCTAGACTTTTGTCGGACATCAACAATTACCCCGACGGTTCTTCGTCCCTGTCCCCACGGGCGGCGGGGGCCGCATACAAGAGAGAGTGTGAGGGTGCTCGTACTCGTCGCTCCAGGCCAAGGCGCTCAGACGCCCGGCTTCCTGACTCCTTGGCTCGAACTCCCCGGCGCCGCCGAACGCGTCGCGGGGTGGTCCGACGCCCTCGGGCTCGACCTCGCCCACTACGGCACGAAGGCCGACGCGGACGAGATCCGTGACACGGCCGTGGCCCAGCCCCTGCTGGTCGCGGCGGGTCTGCTGTCCGCTTCGGCGCTGGGTTCCCCCTCGGCCTTCGGCGCGGTCGCCGGTCACAGCGTCGGTGAGATCACCGCCGCCGCGTACGCTGGTGTGCTGAGCGAGGCCGACGCGCTGTCGTTCGTCCGCACCCGGGGCCTGGCCATGGCCGAGGCCGCGGCCGTCACCCCGACGGGCATGGCCGCGGTGCTGGGGGGCGACCGTGACGTGGTCGTGGGGCACCTGGAGAAGCTGGGGCTCGCCCCGGCCAACATCAACGGCGCGGGCCAGATCGTGGCGGCCGGTACCCTGGAGCAGATCGCCGCTCTGGAGGCCGACAAGCCCGAAGGCTCCATGAAGGTCGTCGCCCTCAAGGTCGCGGGCGCCTTCCACACGCACCACATGGCCCCGGCGGTCGCCACCCTGGAGGAGGCCGCGCAGGCCCTCTCCCCGGCGGACCCGGCGCTGACGTACGTGTCGAACAAGGACGGCGGGGTCGTCACCTCGGGCGCCGATGTCGTCGCCCGCCTGGTCGGCCAGGTCGCCCATCCGGTCCGCTGGGACCTGTGCATGGAGACGTTCGCCGAGCTGGGCGTCACCGGGATCATCGAGCTGTGCCCCGGCGGGACCCTGACGGGTCTGGCCAAGC
Organism: Streptomyces cirratus; assembly: GCF_014650775.1. Taxonomy (GTDB): domain Bacteria; phylum Actinomycetota; class Actinomycetes; order Streptomycetales; family Streptomycetaceae; genus Streptomyces; species Streptomyces cirratus. The sequence continues at coordinate 591,580 of NZ_BMVP01000001.1, forward strand.
GCGCGCTCAAGGGCGTTCCGAGCGTCGCCCTCAAGACCCCGGACGATCTCCAGAAGGCCGCGGAGCTCCTCGCCGAGCACGCGGCCTGAGAGAAGGAGCCCACCTCAGCATGTCGAAGATCAAGCCTGCCAAGGGCTCCCCGTACGCCCGCATCCTCGGTGTCGGCGGTTACCGCCCGACCCGTGTGGTGCCCAACGAGGTCATCCTGGAGACGATCGACTCGTCCGACGAGTGGATCCGTTCCCGCTCGGGGATCGCGACCCGGCACTGGGCCTCGCCCGCGGAGACCGTCGCCGCGATGTCGGTGGAGGCCTCGGGCAAGGCGCTGGCCGACGCCGGTGTCTCGCCCGAGCAGATCGGCGCCGTGATCGTCTCCACGGTCTCGCACTTCAAGCAGACGCCGGCCGTCGCGACGGAGATCGCGCACCGGGTCGGTGCGGTCAAGCCGGCCGCGTTCGACATCTCCGCGGGTTGCGCCGGGTTCGGTTACGGCCTGACGCTGGCCAAGGGCATGGTGGTCGAGGGGTCGGCGCAGTACGTCCTCGTCATCGGCGTCGAGCGGCTGTCGGACCTGACCGACCTGGAGGACCGCGCGACGGCCTTCCTGTTCGGTGACGGCGCCGGCGCCGTGGTCGTCGGTCCTTCGGACGAGCCGGCCATCGGCCCCACGGTGTGGGGTTCCGAGGGCGACAAGTCCGAGACGATCAAGCAGACCGTGCCGTGGGACGAGTACCTCGGCAAGGGTGGCGGGGAGAAGTTCCCGGCCATCACCCAGGAGGGCCAGGCGGTCTTCCGCTGGGCCGTCTTCGAGATGGCCAAGGTGGCCCAGCAGGCGCTCGACGCGGCCGGGATCACCGCCGCTGACCTGGACGTCTTCATTCCGCACCAGGCCAACATGCGGATCATCGACTCGATGGTGAAGACTCTCAAGCTGCCGGAGCACGTCACGGTCGCCCGTGACGTGGAAACCACCGGCAACACGTCGGCCGCCTCGATTCCGCTCGCCATGGAGCGGCTCCTGGCGACCGGAGCGGCGAAGAGCGGCGACACCGCGCTCGTCATCGGCTTCGGGGCGGGGCTCGTGTACGCCGCGACGGTCGTTACCCTCCCCTAGGGCCGGGATCGTTTTTCCCTCCCTGATCATTCAATTAGCTAGAGAAGGAGCGCCACATGGCCGCCACCCAGGAAGAGATCGTCGAAGGCCTCGCGGAGATCGTCAACGAGATCGCGGGCATCCCGGTCGAGGACGTCGAGGTCGGCAAGTCCTTCACCGATGACCTGGACGTCGACTCGCTGTCCATGGTCGAGGTCGTCGTCGCCGCCGAAGAGCGCTTCGACGTCAAGATCCCGGACGAGGACGTCAAGAACCTCAAGACGGTCGGCGACGCCGCGGACTACATCCTCAAGCACCAGGGCTGAGCCTGACGAGCGTTTGTCGCCACCTGGCGGTGGCGCCGTGACAATTCAGCACCCTCTGAGACGTGGAGAAAGAATTCCTGTGAGCCCGACCAATCGCACCGTGGTCGTCACCGGTATCGGCGCAACCACTCCGCTGGGTGGCGACAGCGCTTCGACCTGGGAAGGTCTGCTTGCCGGCCGTTCCGGCGTCAAGCCCCTGGAGGGCGAACGTTTCGCCGAACTCCCGGTCCGCATCGCCGCTCAGGCCGCCGTGGATCCCGGCGAAGTCCTGCCGAGGCCGCTGGCCCGCAAGCTCGACCGTTCGGCGCAGTTCGCGCTGATCGCGGCCCGTGAGGCCTGGGCCGACGCGGGCTACACCGCCCCGGCCGGCACGGTGGCATCAGCCGCTGACGCGGCGGGCGCCTCCGTCGTCCCCGAGCGCCTGGGCACCGTGATCGCCTCCGGTATCGGCGGCGTCACCACCCTGCTCGACCAGTACGACGTACTGAAGGAAAAGGGCGTGCGCCGGGTCTCCCCGCACACCGTCCCCATGCTCATGCCGAACGGCCCGTCGGCCAACGTCGGCCTCGAGGTCAACGCCCGCGCCGGTGTGCACACCCCGGTCAGCGCGTGTGCGTCGGGCGCCGAGGCGATCGGCTACGCCGTCGAGATGATCCGTACCGGCCGTGCCGACGTGGTCGTCGCCGGTGGCACCGAGGCGGCCATCCACCCGCTGCCGATCGCCGCGTTCGCCAACATGATGGCGATGTCCAAGAACAACGAGGACCCGACCGGGGCCTCCCGCCCGTACGACAAGGGCCGTGACGGCTTCGTCCTCGGCGAGGGCGCGGGTGTCGTGGTCCTCGAGTCCGCCGAGCACGCCGCCGCGCGCGGCGCCCGGGTCTACTGCGAGGTACTGGGGCAGGGCCTGTCCGCGGACAGCCACCACATCGCCCAGCCGGAGCCCACGGGCCGCGGTGTCGCGGCCGCCGTGCAGAACCTGCTCGACAACACCGGTCTCGACCCGGCCGAGCTGGTGCACCTGAACGCGCACGCCACGTCCACCCCGCAGGGTGACACGGCCGAGCTCAAGGCGCTGCGCCAGGTCCTGGGCGACGACCTCGACCACATCGCGATCTCGGCGACGAAGTCGATGACCGGTCACCTGCTGGGCGGCGCGGGCGGCATCGAGACGGTCGCGACGGTACTGGCCCTGTACCACCGCATCGCCCCGCCGACGATCAACGTCCACGAACTGGACGACGACATCGACGCGGACATCGTCCGCGGCGAGCCGCGCAAGCTGCCGGTGGACGGTCCGATCTCGGCGATCAACAACTCGTTCGGTTTCGGCGGCCACAACGTGACCCTGGCGTTCCGCACGGTCTGATACCCCGTCCGACGTCGAAGGGCCCGCCCGGCACTGCCGGGCGGGCCCTTCCGCATGACCGGGTGCCGCTCAGACCACCTGGTGGAGCCAGCGGACGGGGGCGCCCTCGCCCGCGTAGCGGAAGGGCTCCAGTTCGTCGTCCCAGGGCTTGCCGAGCAGCGTCGAGATCTCCGTCTCCAGGTCGCTCTCTCCCCGCGCGGACCGGGCGAGGGCGGCGCGCAGCCGGTCCTCGGGGATCAGGATGTCGCCGTGCAGCCCGGTGACGGCGTGGAAGATGCCCAGCTCAGGGGTCGAGCTGTAGCGCTCGCCCTCGGCCGTCGGGCAGGGCTCGGCCGTCACTTCGAAGCGCAGCAGGTGCCAGCCGCGCAGCGCGGAGGCGAGTTTCGAGGCGGTGCCCGCTTCCGCCTGCCAGGAGAATTCGGATCTCCAGGTGCCGGGGGAGGCGGGCTGCCTGATCCAGTCGAGGTTCACCCGCACCCCGAGAACGCCCCCAACAGCCCATTCCACGTGCGGGCAGAGCGCGCGCGGCGCGGAATGCACGTACAGAACTCCACGTGTCGTCACCGGGACCTCCAGTGTGGGACGAGGTCGGGAATAAACTCCAGAAAACGGACAGTATGTGACGAGATGTAATGTAACGGAAATGATCTGACATTGCGTCGCGGGACCTGCGGCCGAAACGCCACGGGAAAAAGCTACCGTGCGCCAGGGGTCCTGGTGTGACGTACGGTCGCTCAGAACCCCGTGGACACAGAGCATTCACTCAGCAGGACGCCCCCGAACGACGGGGTGCGACGAGGGAGGGACCACCCCGATGGGCACCACCGCTGCGCGCCGGCGCACCCGCAGGACCCTCGCGGCGGCGGTCGCGACGGCCGCCCTGCTGGCAGGGGGCGCGACGGCCTGCGATTCCGGCGGAGCGGGCACCGGGGGCGGCCGGGGGGCGCAGGCCGGACCGCACTGGAACACCGCCCCGAAGTCCATCGCCGCCGTGGGTGACTCCATCACCCGCGGGTTCGATGCCTGTTCGGTACTGGCGGACTGCCCGGAGGTCTCGTGGGCGACCGGGGCCGACCCCGAGGTCGGCTCCCTCGCCACCCGGCTGCTCGGGCAGGCCGACGCACCCGCGAACAGCTGGAACTACGCCGTGACGGGGTCCCGGATGGCGGACCTGGCGGCGCAGCTGGCCTCGGCGGCCGAGCACAAGCCCGACCTGGTCACGGTGATGGTCGGCTCGAACGACGCCTGTCGGCCCACGACTTCCTCGATGACCTCGGTCGCCGCCTTCAAGGACGGCTTCGAGAAGGCCCTCGCAGGTCTGCGGGCCGCGTCCCCCTCGACCCAGGTGTACGTCTCCTCCGTGCCGGACCTGCAGCGCCTGTGGGAGCAGGGCAAGGACGCCCCGATGGTGCGGCAGGTCTGGAAGCTCGGCATCTGCCAGTCGATGCTGGCCGAGCCCCTGTCCTCCACGCAGGAGGCCAAGACGCGGCGCGAACGGGTCCGGGCCCGCGTGGTGGAGTACAACGAGGTGCTGCGCAGCGTCTGCGCGAAGGACCCGCTGTGCCGCTACGACGGCGGCGCCGTGTTCCAGTACCCCTTCGGGACGGAGCAGTTGAGCCGCTGGGACTGGTTCCACCCGGGCAAGGCCGGTCAGGCGCGGCTCGCGGAACTCGCGCACCGGCAGGTGACGGCGCCCGAGCTGCCGCGCTGAGCCCGCCGGCTTCACCGGAAGGACCGGTGGGGGCCGTCAGGTGCCTCCACCGGTCCGGTTCAGGGGTGATTTCCGGCCATTACACCTGCAAGGTGGCCGTCAGCCGCGTGTCGCCGTGCGCGTGGCTCGCGCGGACCTCGTAGTCGCCGCCGACCCGGCGCCAGGAGCCCGCCGTCTCGTCCCAGACCTCGAAGGCCCGGCCGGGCAGGGTGATCTCCGCTTCGACGCTCTCGCCGGGGCCCGCCGCGACCGGGGCGAAGCCCGCCAGCCAGCTCGCCGGGCGCTCCGCGTCATCGGCGAGCGGCGCCAGGTAGACCTGGACGACCTCCCGGCCCGGCCGGGCGCCCGTGTTGGTGAGCCGTACCCGCGCCACGGATCCGGTGACCTCGAGCGACTCGTACGCCCATTCGGTGTAGCCGAGGCCGTGCCCGAACGGGTAGGCGGGGGCCACGCCCCGGGCCTCGTACGCCCGGTGCCCGATGAGGAGCCCCTCGCGGTACTCCAGCCGCCCCCCGGCGGGGACGACCTCGGTCACGGGCGCGTCGGCGAACGCGGCGGGCCAGGTGGTGGGCATTCGGCCGCCCGGCTCGGTCTCCCCGAGGAGGACGTCGGCCAGCGCTGCGCCGCCCTCCTGCCCGGGGAACCAGGCCAGCAGCACGGCGGCGACGTCATCGCGCCAGGGCAGTTCCACCGGGGAGCCGGCGTTGACGACGACCACGGTGTTCGGGTTCACGGCGGCGACGGCCCGGACCAGGTCGTCCTGACGCCCCGGCAGCCTCAGGTCCTTGCGGTCGAAGCCCTCGGACTCCACGCGCTCGGTGGTGGCGACGACGACCACGGCGGTGTCGGCGGCCCGGGCGGCCTCCACGGCCTCGGCGATCAGCTCCTCCGCTTCCCGCCGGGGCCCCAGGTGGAGCAGCGAGAACATGATCGCCTTGAGCGGCAGGGCGCTCACGTCCGGAACCTGGAAGGTCAAGGACACCTCGACGGGCTCGCCCTCCGTCAAGGTGGTGCGGGCTCGTTCGCTGGGGGCGCCGAAGAAGGCCTCGAAGGGGTCGGCCTCCTCGCCCATCCGCTGGACGCCCTCCCAGAGCGTGCGTCCGTCCACGGCGAGGGTGAAGGCGCCGAGCCCCCGGGTGCCGAAGGCGTGGTCGCCGCTCTCGCGCGGCAGGAACGTGCCGGTGACCTCGATGCTCGCCATCGTCTCGTAGGTGGCGCCGGCGGGCAGGTCCTCGCCGATCCACTGCACCTGGCCGGACGGCAGACTCCCCTCACCGAGGACGGCGCCGGAGGCGTCGCGGCAGATCGCGCGGAGCTCGAAGCCCTTGTCGGCGGGGACCAGTTCCTCGCTCGGGTCGGCGCCGACGCTGAACGTGAGCGACCCAGCGGGGAGCACGGCGCCGAGGCCGTCGAGCGGGGAGACGACCCGCTCGGGAAAGACCGTCGCGGAACCGCCGCCGAGGACCCGGGCGTCACGGGCGGCGGCGCCGATCAGGGCCACCGTGCGGCCGGGCGCGGTGTCGAGCGGCAGAGCGGGCCGCCCGCCGGGCACGGCCCCGTTGCGTACGAGGACGAAGCCGCGGGCGGCGATCTCCCGGGCCAGCGCCTTGCCGTCGATCCCGGCCGGGGGGTCGGTGACGACGGCGGGCGCGCCTTCCAGGGCGCCGACGCGGGCTGCGAGGCGCAGGACGTTGCGCACGGCACCGTCCACCGCCTCCTGCGGGACCTCCCCGGCGCGGACGGCTTCGGCGAGGGCGCTGCCGTAGACGGTCCGGGGGCCGGGCATGGCCACGTCGAGGCCGCCGAGGAGGGCGCCGGCGGTGGAGCGGGCGGCCATCCAGTCGGAGACGTTGTACCCGTCGAAGCCCCACTCGGCGCGCAGCACGTCGTTGACGAGGTGCCGGTGCTCGGTCATCGACGTGCCGTTGACCTGGTTGTAGGCGGTCATGATGCCCCAGGGGCGGGCGTTCTTGACGATGGCCTCGAAGGGCGCCAGGTACAGCTCGCGCAGGGTGCGCGGGGCGATGACGTTGTCCACGGTGAAGCGGTCGGTCTCGGCGTCGTTGCCGACGAAGTGCTTGACGGTGGTGGCGACGCCGCCGTCCTGCACGCCGCTGACGTAGCCGCTACCGATGGCGCCGGTGAGGTACGGGTCCTCGGAGTAGCACTCGAAGTGCCGGCCGCCGAGCGGGGAGCGGTGCAGGTTGACGGTCGGGGCGAGGAGCACGTGGACGCCCTTGCGGCGCGCTTCCTGGGCGAGGAGCCGGCCGGCCCGGCGGGCGAGGGCGGGGTCCCAGGCGGCGGCGAGCGCGGTCGGGGAGGGCAGGGCGATGGACGGGTCGTCGGCGGTCCAGCGCACGCCGCGCACGCCGATGGGTCCGTCGGACATGACCAGGGAGGCCAGCCCGATCCCGGGTACGGCGGGCAGTGACCACATGTCCTGGCCGGCCAGCAGTCGGGTCTTGGTGTCGAGGTCCAGCTTGTCGAGCGCGGCCTCTACGGCGTCTTCGCGGGCCTGATCGGCATCGGTCACGGCCGTGCCTCCTCGTCGGGGTGGGTGCGGTGTGCGGTGTGCGGTGCGGTGCGGTGCGGTGCGGTGCGGTGCGGTGCGCCCATCGTGGACCCGCTTCCTGTAGAGCGGTAGGTGTTGTTATGTTTTTGTGATATCGACATGCCGTACGGTCCTGCTGGCGGGGCAGCGTGCGGACGGGAAGGGGTGCCGGGGCGATGGCCAGGACGAGGAGCGAGGAGCGGCGCGGCGAGATCGTGCGCGCCGCGGTCGAGGTGATCGCGGAGCGCGGCTACCGGGGCGCGTCCCTGGGCGCGGTCGCCGAGCGCGTCGGCCTGACGCAGCAAGGGCTGCTGCACTACTTCCCCACCAAGGAGGCGCTGCTGGTGGCGGTGCTGGAGGAGCGGGACCGCTGGGACACCGGCGGCGGTTCGCGCGCCTCGGCGGACACCTGGCGGCTCGACCTGCTGGCCTCCCTCGTCGAGTACAACGCGATGCGGCCGGGCATCGTGCAGACGTTCTCGGCGCTGCTGGGCGAGAGCGTCACCGACGGCCACCCGGCCCGGGAGTTCTTCACCGACCGCTACGCGCAGGTCCGCGCCGAGATGGCCGCGGTGCTGCGCGCGGAGTTCGGCGACCGCCTGCCCTCCGGCCTCACCCCCGAGGAGGCGGCGCCGCTGCTGACGGCGGTGATGGACGGCCTCCAGTACCAGTGGCTGCTCGCCCCGCAGTCGGTGGACATGCCCGCCGCGTTCCGCGCCTTCCTGACCCTGCTCCGGGGCCCGCAGACGACCCCTTGAGCCCTGCCGCCCGGGCTGAACAGCGGAGGGCGGGGGCCCCACCGCGCGGCCGCGCGAGGCACGGCCCGCCGGGCCCTTGACCAGCGGCCTAGACCGCCCACCCCGCGCCCCACGCGAATCGGGCAAGCCCGGCTCCCCGCCGCGCATCACATACGGATCCTCCAGGCGGGCAAGCCCCGGACCCACCCGACTACCCACCCCGCGCCAAACGCAGCCCACCGGGCCGGGCACGGCCCCGGACCCGCCCGGCCACACGCCCCCATCCAACGCGGTCCACCGGCCGGCCAAGCCCCGGAACCGCCCGGCCACACGCCCCCATCCAACGCGGTCCACCGGCCGGGCGTGGCCCGGGACCAACCGGCCACCGCCCCGCGTCAAAAGCGGGTCCACCGGGCCGGGCAGCGCCGGATCCATCCGGCCGGCCGCCGCCGGGCCCGGTGAGGCGGGGGATCGGCCCTCCACCCGGGGCTGCACGCCTCGGCCTCGCGCCCCCCGGGTCAAACCCCGGACGGGCCCTGGCATTCTGGGGGCGTGAAGATCGCCGCAGCCCAGCTCACCTGCGTACCGGCCGACGTCACCGCGAATGTGGCCGCGGCCGTCGGGCTGGCCCGCGCCGCGCGGAGGCAGGGCGCCGAACTCGTGGTGTTCCCCGAACTCACCCTGACCGGCTACGAACTGGACGCCCTGGCCGCGGACCCGGCCCTGTGGCTGTCGGACGCCGACGACCCCCGGCTGGACCCGCTGCGCTCCGCCGGGATCGCCACCGCCGTCAACGTCGCCCTGCGCACCTCCGGGCCGCTCCCCGCCCTCGCCACGCTGGTCCACGACGCGGACGGCGCGCACGTGACGACGTACGCGAAACAGCACCTCTACCGCCACGAGCGGGACGCCTTCACGCCGGGCACCGCCGACGGCCGTTTCACCCTCGGCGGGATCCGCTTCAGCCTCGGCGTCTGCTACGACAACCACTTCCCGGAACTGGCCGCCCGGGCCGCCGCGGACGGCTGCCGGGTGCACCTGGCGAGCTCGCTGTACGGGACGGGCGACGGCATCCGGGAGCGGGCCACCGTCTACCCGGGCATCGCCGGGGCGCACGGCCTGTACGTGGTGCTGGCCAACCACGTCGGCCCGGCGGGCGCGTGGACCGGCTGCGGCGGCTCCGCCGTATGGGCCCCGGACGGCACCCTCGTGGCCGAGGCGGACGACCGTACGCCGTCCGTGGTGACGGCCACGATCGAGCCCTGACGGGCCGCGCGCGGCCCTACCAGGACGGCGGCGGGCTGAACTCCCCGGCGGGAGCGGCCCCGGAGTCCGCCGGCGCGTCCTTGCGCCCTGCGTCCTCCCGCCCGGTGTCCTCCCCCAACAGGTGCCGCCCCATCAGCGTCGCCCCCGCCACCGCGCCCGGCATCAGGAACACCGCCACCAGCGGCACCAGGAACGCCAGCACCAGCGGCACCCCGAAGCCGAGCGCCAGCGCCCGCCTCCCCCGCAGCAGCGCCAACTGCCCGCCCAGGTCCACCCGGCGCCGCTGGAGGGCGACGGAGGTGAGCTCCTGGGTGAGGAAGTAGCCGGACACGCAGAAGCCGATCGCCGGGACCACCGTCTGCCCGATCACCGGGACGAACCCGAGGGCGAACAGCAGGATCCCGTACAGCACCACCCGCAGCAGCAGCCGCACGCTGTCCCGGCCGGAGATCCACAGGTCCTGCCACAGGCCCCGCCCGGACTCCGGCACCTCGCCGCCCTCGGTCCGGTCGACCTGCTCGGAGAGGGACTCGTAGAACGGCTGGCCGATCAGCAGGGTCACGGCGGTGAAGGTGATCACCGCCAGGAAGAGCCCGAGGGCGAACACCAGGGCCGTCAGGAAGCCCCGGAACAGCGCGAGCCACGGGGAGGACCAGTCGTCGGCGAAGGGGGTTGCCCACGCCGTCAGGTCGTCGGCGCCGAAGCCGAGGCCGACCAGCGCGCCCGCGTACAGCACCAGCGAGACCAGCCCCGGCAGCAGACCGAAGCCGAGCCAGCGGCCGTTGGCGAAGACCCACCGCTGTCCGGCGAGCAGGTACCGGAAGCCCCCCACAAGATCACCCATGCGGGCCAGTTTACGGCGAAGGCCGCACCCCCTGGAGGGAGTGCGGCCTTCGCTTCGGCGCGTGCGATCAGACGGCCAGCTCGACCGTGATGTTGCCGCGGGTCGCCTTGGAGTACGGGCAGACCTGGTGGGCCTTCTCGACGAGGTCCTTGGCGGTGGCGGCGTCGACGTTCGGGATCACGGCGGAGATCTTGACGATCAGGCCGAACCCGTCGTCGTTCTTGCCGATGCCCACCTCGGCGGTGACGGTGGAGCCGGAGACGTCGGCGTTCTCGTTCTTGGCGACGACCGCGAGGGCGCCCTGGAAGCAGGCGCTGTAGCCGGCGGCGAACAGCTGCTCCGGGTTGGTGCCCTCGCCGCTGCCGCCGAGCTCCTTCGGCGGGTTCACGACGACGTCGAGCTTGCCGTCGTTGCTGGCGACGCGACCGTCACGGCCGTTCTCGGCGGTGGCCACGGCGGTGTACGCGACGTCGGACTGCGTGATGGACATGAAGTGGATCCTCCAGATGAATCGCCGTGACTCGCGCCCACGATCACGACGGTGTGGAGTGAGCCTAACGGGTGAAGGAAACGATCATCTTTCCGGTGTTCTCGCCGCGCAGCATTCCGAGGAAGGCGTCGGCGGCGTTCTCCACGCCCTCGACGACCGTCTCGTCGTAGCGGAGCTCACCGGAACGCAGCCAGCCGGCCACGTCCTGGACGAACTGGTTCTGGATCCCGGCGTGGTCGCTGACGAGGATGCCCTGGAGGCGCAGCCGCTTGCCGATGACCTGCACGAGGTTGCGCGGGCCGGGCGCCGGCTCGGTGTCGTTGTACTGGGCGATCGCACCGCAGAGGGTGGCCCGGCCGTGCACGTTGAGGGAGGAGATGGCCGCTTCGAGGTGGTCGCCGCCGACGTTGTCGAAGTAGACGTCGATGCCCTCGGGCGCGGCGTCCTTGAGCTGCTCGGCCACCGGGCCGTTCTTGTAGTTGAAGGCGGCGTCGAAGCCGTACTTCTCCGTGAGGAGCGTCACCTTTTCGTCCGAGCCGGCCGAGCCGATCACCCGGGACGCGCCCTTGATCTTCGCGAACTGGCCGACGAGGCTGCCGACAGCACCCGCGGCGCCGGAGACGAACACGGCGTCGCCCTCCTTGAAGGAGGCGACCTCGAAGAGACCGGCATAGGCGGTCAGGCCCGGCATGCCGAGCACACCGAGGTAGGTGGAGAGCGGGGCGAGCGAAGCGTCGACCTTGGTGGCGTGCTTGGCGTCCAGCTCGGCGTACTCGCGCCAGCCCAGGCCGTGCAGGACGTGGTCGCCGACCGCGATGCCCTCGGCGGCCGAGGCGACGACCTCGCCGACCGCGCCGCCGTCCATCGGCTTGTCCAGCTGGAACGGCGGGACGTAGGACTTCACGTCGTTCATCCGGCCGCGCATGTAGGGGTCGACGGACATGTGGAGGTTGCGCACCAGGATCCGGCCCGGGGCGGGCTCGGCGTTCACCGGCACCTCGCGCAGGGCGAAGTCCTCGGCGACGGGCCAGCCCTGCGGGCGGCGGACGAGGTGCCACTCGCGGCTCACGGCGGGGATCTGGGACATGAGGTGCTCCTGAGGCATGAGGGAAAACGGAACCCGGCGGCAAAATGCTTCACTACCTGAAACAACCATGCTCCTGGATATTTCATGTTGTCAAGTAAATGGGTACTCTGGATCCATGCCCAGTCGTCGCACAGACCCACTGACCCTTGAGGTCGTCGAGCTCATCGGCGACGTCGTGGCCCGCTACCACCAGGAGTACGAGCACGCGGCCGCCGGCCACCAGCTCACCGGCGCCCAGGCCCGCGTACTGAACCTGCTGTCCCTGGAGCCGATGCCCATGCGCCGGATAGCGCAGAAGCTCAAGTGCGAGCCCTCGAACATCACCGGCATCGTGGACCGGCTGGAGACCCGCGGCCTGGTCGAACGCCGGCCGGACCCGGCGGACCGCCGGGTGAAACTGGCCGCCCCCACCGAGGAGGGGCTGCTGACCGCGGACCGGCTGCGCGAGTCGCTCGACTTCGCGCGCGAGCCGCTGGCCGGGCTGTCGGACGCCGAGCGGGGGATGCTGCGGGACCTGCTCAGGCGGATGCTGGGCTGACCCGCTCTAGCAAAAGATGAACCAGCACGTCGGCTTGGGCTTCTTCGTCTTGGTCGGGGTGGGCGTGGGCACCGGCGCGGGCGGCTGCGCCGAGCCAGACGTGCTGGGCGCGGGCTGCCCCGGCTTCGTGGGCTGTACGGAGGGCCCCGGCGCCGAGCCGGTGGGCGTCGGCCCCGGCTCCCCGGAGGCGGAGGCGCTCGCCCCGGCGCCCGGCTGCGCGGACCCGCTCGGGGACCCGCTCGGCCCGGCGGACTTCGTTGCGTTCGCGGTGGCCTTCGCGCCCCCGGCGCCCTTGCCGGTACCCGTCGCGCCGGAGTGGGCCCCGCCGCTCGGTGCGTCCGGTGCCGGCTCCGGCTTCTCGGGGCCGATCTCGTCGGTCAGCTCCACCTTGGCGGCCCGGCCGCCGCCCCCGTCGTCGGTCGTCATCCGGGCCAGGGCCACCGAGCCGCCGGTGGCCAGCAGCAGCCCGAGCCCGACGCTGATCAGGGTCCTGCTCCCGCCCCGGGCGGCGGCCCGGCCGCGCGCCCGGCCCCGGCCGTCCACCGGCCCCGACAGCACCACGAGCGACTCGGCGTCGAGGTCGGCGGGCTCGGGGGCGGGGCCGGGGGGCGCGTCCTGGTACCGCGGTCGGCCGGGGTCCGGGGCGGCGGGGTACCCGGGCCAGGCGTACCCGTCCTGCTCCGGGTTGCGTGGGTCGCCGTACCCGGGGTCGGCGTACCCGCCGTACCCGGCGTGCTCGGCGTACCCGGGGTCGCCGTGGCCCCCGTACGCCGGCGTCGCTGCGTAGCCGGGATACGGGGTGTGGTCCTGCGCCGGCGCGGCGAACCCCGGCTGCGCGTGACCGTGCTGCGCATGACCTTGGTGCTCATGGCCGGGCGCCGCGGCGGTGGCCGGCGGGGCGGGTATGAGGTACTCGGCCGGGGTTCCGCATCCGGCGCACGCGAGCGCGCCGTTGAGGTACCTCTGGCAGGCAGGGCAGTAATTCATAGGGCCCGCAGGCTACGTGGTCGGCGGCAACAGCGGGATTCCGGGAACGTAAGGATCCTGTGTGGAATCGTGTCTTCCATGACCGCGACCCCGCCGACCCCGCATCCGGCCGCCGCCTCGGGGGCCTTCGGCCCGGCCGCCTTCCAGCTGGTGCTGCTGCGCAGGATGGCGGACTTCCGGCCCGACCTCGCCGAACAGGCCCGGCTGCGCCTGGGCGCCTCCCCCGCCGAGCAGCGTCAGGCGAACAAGCGCTGGCAGGCCATGGTCCGGTCGCCGCGCTCGCGCGGGGCCCTGGCCCGCTACCGCTCGGTGCTCGGCCCGCCCGAGTCCACCGCACACCGGCGGATCGGTGACCTGGAGTGCGAGGCGCTGCTGTGGCCGGTGCCGCTCTGGCCGGACCTGCGCTTCGAGGTACTGGCCGGGCCCGACGGGGCGGTGTGGAACGAGTGGCTGGTGCGGGCCCCGGGCGCGCGGGGACCCGTACTGGAGACGGCGCGGGACCTGTTGCCCTGGTCGGCGACGGTGGACGAGGTGGCGCGGGCCTTCGCGCCGGTCCGCCCGCTGGAGGGCACCGCCCCGACCCGGTGGCGGCTGGCCTTCACCGCGTCGGGGGAGCCGCTGGTGGCGGAGTTCACCTACGGCCTCCTCCAGGAGGTCCGGCCGGGGACGGCCTGAGGCCGCCGGGCCCGGATCGGAACGAGCCCGCTTCGGAACGAGCCCGAGTCGCAACGAGTCCGCTTCGCAACGCGCCCGCTCGGGAAAGCGCCCGCTTCGGAACGCGCCCGGTCAAGGACGCGCCCGGTTCAGGACGCGAGGAAGGCCCGCACCCCGGCCGAGGTGGCGTCGTCGCCGAGCAGGTCGTTGTGTTTCAGGCAGCCCACGGCCACGTTGACGGCCCCGGCCAGCGGGACGCTGTCGTCCGGGTTGACCACCTCGTCGCAGTCCGACCAGAAGGTGGCGTACGCGACCGCCCCCGGCGTCTCGTCCCCGGCGGCCAGGTTCTTCACCACGTACGACCCCGGGGTCATGTCCCGGCAGGCCTGGTCCCACAGGGCGCAGGCCCAGGCGGTGGAGGTGCCGTGGTTCGGGCCGCCGAGCGAGACCCAGTGGGCGACGGCCGCCGTACCGCCGCCGTACTTCACGTACCAGCGGCTGACGAGCGAGCCGAAGGAGTGCCCCACGATGTCCACCTTGGCCGCCCCGGTCTGCCGGCGGACCTGGTCGACGTACGCACCGAGCTGCCCGGCGAGGACCTCGTTCACCGACCGGTGGGTGTCGTAGCCCCAGGAGAAGAGCTGCGCGTCGGCGTACCCGTCGGCGCGCAGGTCCTCGCGCAGCGACCCCCACACTCCCGGGTCGGCGTTGTAACCGTGCACGAAGACCACCGGATTGCGGACGGCCGTCCGGGGGGCGGCCAGGGCCGTTGTGGGCGCGAGCAGGGCGGCGCAGAGGGTCAGGCAGAGCGTCAGGAGGGCCGGAAATCCCTGGCGGGGCGTCAGCATCGGGTCCCCTTTACCTTGTTACGCGCCGGTAGCGCGGACAGTGCGCGCATCGTGGCGCCTGTCGGTACAGAAGACCACCCCTGTGCAGCACCGTCCGGCACACGCGCCCCACCCCGGCCGGAGCATCCCAACAGGCGCAAGACCCTATTGACCCGAGAAGATATGAGTTGTCCGACCGGCAGTCGCCGGTCTTCTTGCGTCAGCGCTCTCGGAGGGATCTGCCGTGACCGTCAGTCTTGAGCAGTTGCGCCGCTGCCACGTCGCTGTCGACCTGGGGGCGGCCAGGACCCGCGTCTACGTGAAGGGCGCCGGGCTGGTCGTCGACGAGCCCAGCGTCGCCGCGGTGAACACCCGTACCGGGGCACTCATCGCCGTCGGCACCTTCGCCGAACGGATGACGGGCCGTACGCCCGACTACATCCGGGTGGTGCGCCCCGTGTCCGGCGGCACCGTCGTCGACATCGAGATGGCGCAGCGGATGCTGCGTCACCTGCTCGGCGAGAAGCTGCGCCGCGCCCTGCGGCGCAAGCCCCGGCTGCGGGCCGCCGCGTGCACCCCGCACGACGCCGATCCGCTCGCGCAGCGGGCGGCGGTGGAGACGCTGGTCGGCCTCGGCGCCCGGCGTGTCGAGCTGGTCGACACCCTGATCGCGGCGGCCGTCGGCTGCGGCCTGCCCGTGGAGCAGCCGACCGCGACCATGATCATGGTGTGTGGGGCGGCGGCCACCCAGGTGGCGGTGCTGTCCCTCGGCTCCATCGTCACCGCCGAGCGCATCCCCGTCGGCGGGGAGGCCATCGACCACGCGGTGGTGCAGCACCTGCGGCACGCGCACGAGCTGATGCTCCCCAGCCAGGCCGTCCGGCCGCTCCAGCTGGCGCTGCACGGCAACGGCATCACCGCCGAGGGCCCGGCCTCCACGCTCATCCACGGCCGGGACGTGGCCACCGGGCTGGCCCGCTCCGTGCACGTGGACACCGCGGCGGTGCGCGACGCGATCCACACCCCGCTGACGGCGGTGCTCGACGGCATCGGCAAGGTGCTGCGGGACTGCCCGCCGGACCTGGTGGCCGACCTGACGGACCGGGGCATCATGATGGTCGGCGGCAGCGCCCTGCTGCCGGGCCTGGACCAGATGCTGCGCGACGCGACGGGGATGCCGGTGGCCATCGCGGAACGCCCCGACGTGTGCGCGGTGCTGGGTCTGGGCGCGATGCTGGAAGGAAAGATCGCCCCGATGGTCCTCAACCCCTTGACCGAATGACACGCCACGCACCGGACGACCAGGCACCCGACGACCACGCACCCGAGGAGCACGCACCCGAGGGCCACGCACCCGACGCCCCGGAACGCCGGCCCGGCCAGGACTCCGGCGCAGAAGTCCCGGCGAGCCTGCCCGTGCTGCTGGAGGCGGTGCTCGCCGTCGGGTCGCAGCTGGAGCTGCGGAGCACCCTCCAGCACCTCGTGGACTCTGCCGCCGACCTGTGCGCGGCGCGCTACGCCGCGCTCGGGGTCATCGATCCCGAGCGCGGCCGGCTGACCGAGCTGTTCACCTCCGGCCTGACCGCCGACGAGCGGGCAGCGATCCCCCGGCTGCCCGACGGCGGCACGGGCGTGCTCGGCGCGCTCATCAGCGACCCCCGCCCGCTGCTGCTCGACGACCTCGCCCTGGATCCCCGTTCGGCCGGTTTCCCGCCCGGGCACCCCCCTGTCCGAGGCTTCCTCGGCGTATCCATCCGGGTGCACACGGAGGTGTTCGGGAACCTCTACCTCACGCAGAAGCGCGGCGGCGGCAGCTTCACCGACGAGGACCTGTCCCTGCTGCGCGTTCTGGCCTCGCAGGCCGGGATAGCGATCGGCAACGCCCGCCTCTACGAGACCGCCCGCCGCCGGGAGCGCTGGATCGAGGGCGCCGCCGCGGTGACCACCACCCTGCTGGCGGGCCGCCCGGCGGCCGATGCGCTGATGTGCGTCGCGGACCGCGCCCGGCTGCTGGCGGACGCGATGGCCGGGGTGGTGCTCCAGCCCACTGCCGAGGGCGGCATGGAGATCGTCGCCGCCTCGACGCACGGCGACCCCGGTGACCTGGTCGGCACCACCATCGCCCCCGGCTCGCCGGTCCTGGAGCAACTGCTCGGCGGAGAAGCCGTCTTCATAGAGGACTCGGCGACCGATCCCCGGATGACCACCCACGTACGGGAACGGTTCGGCCCGAGCATGATGCTCCCGCTCCAGAGCGGCGGCCGGCTGATCGGCACCCTGGCTCTGCCACGGGCCCGCGGCGGACGCCCGTACGACGCCGTGGACCGGCTGCTGGCCTCACAGTTCGCCTCCCAGGCCGCGCTGGCCCTCGTACTGGCAGACGCACAGCACGACCGCGAGCAGCTGGCCGTCTACGAGGACCGCGACCGGATCGCGCGCGACCTGCACGACCTGGTGGTCCAGCGGCTGTTCGCGACGGAGATGATGCTGGAGAGCACGAAGAAGCGCTCGGCGTCCGCCGCCGCCGGGGACACGGTCGGCGCCGAACTCGCGCGGGCCGTGGACGAACTGGACTCCACCATCCAGGACGTCCGCACCGCGATCTTCGCGCTCCAACAGCCCCCGACGGACGCCCCGACGACCTTCCGCGGCCGGGTGCTGCGCGAGACGGGCGGCGCGGCGGTGCTGCTGGGCTTCCAGCCGTCGGTGCACTTCGCCGGGGCCGTCGACGCCCTGCTCCCGGACGCGGTGGCGGCCGAGCTGCTCTCCGCCCTGCGGGGCGCCCTGGCGGCGGCCCACCGCCGGGCGGACGTCACCTCGATCGAGGTGGAGGTGGACGTGGTCCCGGGCCGGGTCCGCCTGACGGTCTCCGACGACGGCCGCACGCAGGCGGGCACCCGGGGGACGACACTCACTTGGGAGTCACCGCTCTGAGGCCGCGCCGGTTGAGGCCGCGCCGGTCGTGGCCGCGCCGGTTGAGGCCGCGCCGGTGGAATGGCCGGCGGCGCGGAGCGCGATCCTCGTACTGGACTGGGCCACCCCGGCGTCCCGCTTGAGACGGCGCAACAGCGCGTCGAGCGCGGCGGCGTCGGCGGCGCGGGCCCGCACGAGGTAGTCGTAGGCGCCGGTGACGTGGACGACCTCGGTGATTCCGGGCAGTCGCAGGACCCGCCGCTCGAACTCCTCGTTGGTGACGTCCTCGCGCAGGGTGAGGTCGATGAACACGACGAGCCCGCCGCGCGTGTCGGCGGCCGGGTCGACCACGACGGTGAAGCCGAGGATCACCCCGTCCCGCCGCATCCTGCGGACCCGGTCGGCGGTGGCGTTGGCGCTGAGTCCGACGCGCACGCCGAGGTCGCGGTAGGAGATCCGCGCATCCTCTCGCAGGATTCCGAGGATTTCCCTGTCCAGGCGGTCCATCCCGCGATTATCGCAGTGGGAGCCATAATGCGCTGCCGTGCCGGTGTCCGCCCGGCCGAGGGTCGGTGCATGAGCGAACTGAGCCATCTGATCGA
Organism: Streptomyces cirratus; assembly: GCF_014650775.1. GTDB lineage: Bacteria > Actinomycetota > Actinomycetes > Streptomycetales > Streptomycetaceae > Streptomyces > Streptomyces cirratus. The sequence continues at coordinate 609,575 of NZ_BMVP01000001.1, forward strand.
ACCGAGTGCGGCGGCCGGCGGGCTGGTGGCGCCCGTCCTTTCGGGCGCGGCGGCGGGCCTGGGCGTGGCGATGCCGATGGGTGCGATGAGCGTGCTGTTGCTCCAGGAGGCGATGCGCAGCCGCCGCACGGCGGTGGCCGCGGCGGCGGGCGTCGCCGTGGTGGACCTCGGTTACGCGGCCTTGGCCACCGCGCTCGGCCCCCGGGTGGCCGCGCACGTCGGACCGGTCGAAGCCTGGGTCCGCCTGGCGGCGGCGGCCGTCCTGCTCGCGATCGCCGCCCGGGGCCTGCGCGGCATCGGTGGGCCGGCGCCGCGGGGCTCAGGTCGTGTCCGGGCGGTCTTCTCGGGCCCGCGGCGTCGGACGCGGCGCCGCCCCGCGTTGCCGGAGTCGCCCGAGTACGTCCGGTGCGAGGGCGCTCCTCCGCCTCGGGACGTCCCGCGTCCGGCGGCTCGGGCCGGCCTTCGAAGATCGCCCGGTTCGGCGCTGGGCCCGGGCGGTCCGGCGGGCGCCGCGTTCGCGCGCTACGTAGGCCTCACCGCCGTGAACCCCACCACCGCCCTCTACTTCGCCGCCCTCACCACCGCCCAGGGAGCGGCCCTGCGCTCGGGCGCGGCGGGGGCGGCGTTCCTCACCGGTGTCGGCCTCGCGTCCCTCCTGTGGCAGCAACTGCTGGTCGCCGTGGGCTCCGTGGCCGCCGCCCGGATCTCCCCCGCCGTCCGCGCCCGGACGTTCCGCCTGGGCTACGGCCTGGTCGCCGCCTACGCCCTCAAGATCGCATTCCCACTCCCGTGACCCGCCGCGCCGACCGCCCCACGACCGGCCGCGCGGACCTACCCACAACCCGGCCCGTAACCCGCCCCGCAGGCCTGCCTACGACCCGCCCCGGGGACCGGCCCTCAACCCGCCCCGCGAACGGGCCCGCGGACCGGCCGCGCGGGCCGACCCACGACCCGCCCCGCAGACCGGCCCGGAACTCGCCCCGCGAACCGGCCCCGTAACCGGCCTGCGAACCGGCCCACAACCCGCCGCACGGGCTGACCCACAACGCTGTCGGGTCGTCGAGGATCGCCCGTACCAGGCTTCCGCGTTGCGCGCCCGCGGCGGTGCCCCGCGCGGTGTGGTCCGTCCACACCTGTTTGATCGTCCACCCCGGACCGGTCGGGGACCCGCCGCGCCGGCCGGCCCTCAACCCGCCCCACGGACCGGCCCTCAACCCGCCCCACGGACCGGCCCTCAACCCGCCCCGCGGGCCGGCCCGTGAACCGGCCCACACTCAGGGACGCCGCCCGGTCGGGACGGCCTATGGTGGGCCCGTGACCACGACCCGCCTGTCGGCCCGCGCGGCCATCGCCTGCCTCGCCGATCCCGGCAGCTTCGCCGAACTCGGCGTCCCGGAGCGGGAGTCGGCCCCCGACGGCCCCCTGGCTTGGGCCGGCTACGACGGCTCCCGCACCCGGGCGGCCGCCACCACCGGTGAGCGGGAGTCCGTCGTCGTCGGCGCCGCCCGCATCGGCGGTCACCAAGCCACCCTGATCTCCTTCGAGTTCGGCTTCCTCGGGGGTTCCCTGGGCCGGGGCACCGGGGACCGTCTGGAAGCCGCCTACCGGTACGCGCGCGAGCACCGGCTCCCCCTGGTCTCCCTCATCGCCACCGGCGGGTCCCGAATGCAGGAGGGGATGCTCGCGCTGACCCAACTCCAGCGGGTGGCCGCCCAGTCCGCCCTCACCCGGGCCGCCGGCCTCCCCCAGATCGCCGTGCTGCGCGACCCCACCACCGGCGGCGGCTGGGCCACCCTCGGGGCGGGCGCCGACGTCGTGCTCGCCGTCCCGGGGGCCCAGGTCGGCTTCGCCGGGTCCCGGGTGCGCCCGCCGGACGCGGACCCCGCGGCCTACACCGCCGAGGGACAGTACGCGGCCGGGCACGTCGACGCCGTCGTGCCCGTCCCGGAGCTCGCCCGGACCGTGACGGACTGGCTCCGGCTGCTGGCCGCGCCCCGCCGGGCCGAACCGGTCGCGCCCCCGGCCGCGCTGGCCGACGTGGCACCGCCCGTGACCGGGTGGGACGCAGTCCGGCAGGCCCGCCACCCGGACCGCCCGCGCGCCGGGGCGTACCTGGAGGCGTACTTCGGGCTCCGCCTCCCCCTGCACGGCGACCGGGTGGGCGGCACCGACCCCGGGATGCTGTGCGGGTTCGGGCTGCGCGAGGGCGGGGCGGTGGCCTACGTCGCCCAGTGCGGCACCGCCACCCTCCCGGCGGGCTACCGCACGGCGGCCCGCGTGATCCGCCTCGCGGACCGGCTCGGCATCCCGGTGCTCACCCTGGTCGACACCCCGGGCGCGGCCAACGACGCCGCCGCCGAGCGGGCCGGGGCGGGGGCGGCCATCGCGGACGCCTTCGCGGCGGTGGCGGCGGCCACCGTCCCGGTGACCACGCTGCTGATCGGCGAGGGCGGCTCGGGCGGCGCCCTCGCGCTGGCCGCGCCGGGGAACACCTGGGTCACCCCCGACAGCTACTTCTCGGTCATCGCCCCCGAACTGGCCGCGGCCATCCTCAAGCGCCCCGCCTCCCAGGCCCCCGCCACGGCGGACCAGCTCCGCATCCGCCCCCACGACCTGGTCGCCCTCGGCGTCGCCCGGGGCGTCGTGGCCCCGGAGGCCGGCGCATGACCGACCGGTCCCGGGGAGCGGGCCCGTACGGCTTCCGGTAGTGCCCGCCGGATCCCCCGGCGGCGCCCTGCCCAGGAGCCGTCCATGTCACGTACCGCCCACCACATCCGCTCCCGCCGCCGCACCGACCACACGGCGGCGGTGCTCGCCGTGCTCGTGCACGACCTGCGCTACAGCGCCCGTTGCCGCGCCGAGGCGGCCCGCGGCCGCCACCGGCCCCGCCCCCAGGCCACGCGCCGCCATACCGCCATCCGCCATTTCCCGCGCGTGCGGCGCGACCGGTCGGTGTCCCGCTGGGCCGCGCAGGAGGAACGCCGCGCGCGGCAACGACTGCGCGCGGACGCCCGTACGCTGCTCCGCCTCACGCACCCCGGCCGAGACGGGCAGCTCGACCTCCGCCCGGCCGAGGAGACGGACATCCGCCCCGCCCGCCACCGCCGCGCCGCCCTCTGGCTCGCCTGAACCCGCGGGGCCGTCGACGCAGCCGAGCGATCCAGCCCCGCCGGCGTTTGAGGCGCGGGGTGCGGGGAGGAGCCCCGAAAGCCCGGCGCAGCCGGGGTCGCACAGCGGGGCGGCGCCGCAGACGAACCCCGCCACCACCGGCAACCGGGGCCCGGCAGGCCTACATGCGCCACGGGCAGGCGGCGCGGGGCGGGGCGGGGCGCACGGGCGCGGACGTACGCCCCCGGCCACCCCCGGGTCAGGCCTGCGGCGAGCGCGCGTCGTAGCGGGCGAATCCGCGCCAGCGCGCCACCAGCAGGCCCACCACCAGCACGCACCCGAGGCCCCCGCCGGTGATCGCGACGGCCGGCGAGGTGAGGTCGGCGGCGGTTCCGGCGAGGAAGTCCCCGAGCCGGGGCCCGCCCGCGACGACCACGATGAAGACCCCCTGGAGCCGGCCCCGCATCTCGTCGGGGGTCGCGGCCTGCATCATCGTCGAGCGGAACACCATGGAGATGGTGTCCGCGCATCCGGCGAGCGCGAGGAAGAGCAGCCCGAGCCACAGGTTCCGGGTCAGTCCGAAGACGGCGATCGCCAGCCCCCACGCGGCGACGGACAGCAAGATCGCCAGCCCGTGCCGCCGGATCCGGCCCTGCCAGCCGGAGAACAGCCCGCCCAGCAGCGCCCCGACGGCGGGCGCGGCGACCAGCAGGCCGACGGTCTTGGCGTCGCCCCCGTACCAGAGCACGGCGATCGCCGGGAACAGCGCCTTCGGCTGGGCCAGCACCATGGCGGCCATGTCGGAGAAGAAGGTCATCCGGATGTTGGGCCGGGTCCCGAGGAACCGCAGGCCGTCCATCACCGAGGCCCGGCCCCGCTTCCCCTGGCCCCGCTCGGGCGCCATCGAGGGCAGCCGCCACATCGCGTAGAGCGCGGCGACGAAGGTGACGGCGTCGATCAGGTAGGCGGCCTGGTAGCCCCACCACCCGACGGCGAGGCCGCCCAGCATCGGCCCGGCCATCATCCCGGAAGTCATGGTGACGGAGTTCAGCGCGTTGGCGGCGGGCAGCTGCTCGGCCGGCAGCAGCCGGGGGATCATGGCGGACCGGGCCGGCCCGTTGAGCGCGCCGCAGACCGCCTGGAGGGCGACGACCGCGTACAGCAGCCAGACCCTGTCGTAGTCGAGCAGCGCGGCGGCGGCCAGGCCGATCGACAGCACGGTCAGGCCGAGGGAGCTGTAGAGGCCGAGCTTGCGCCGGTCCACGGTGTCGGCGATCGCGCCGCCGTAGAGGCCGAAGGCGAGGAGCGGAACCAGGGAGAAGAGTCCGACGAGCCCGACCGAGAAACTGGAGCCGGTGATCTCGTAGACCTGGAGCGAGATAGCGAGGGTGGTCATCGCCTGGCCGACCCAGGAGACCGTGCTGCCCACCCAGAGCCTGCGGTAGTGCGGGGAAGTGCGCAGGGGGGTCAGGTCGGCGAATATTCGCCGCCGGGGCCGGGTCGGGGTCGTCGTAGCGGTCACAGCGGATGATAACCGCCCTCCGGTCGAGGACGGCCGGACCCGGACACCTGGTCACACGCCCGCAACACGGGCCCCCGGCGCCCCGCGCGCCCCGGCCCTCCCCCGTCCTTGCCGCTAACCCGCCACGGCCACCGGACATTTGACCGAATCGGCGTAGCCGCCACCCCTCCGGTTCAGCTCATGATGAAAAGACTCGTATGTCCAGGGAGGCGTAGTGATCGAACCTGGCAACAGCACCACGAGCACCAGTGAGGCGGAAGTCGGACTGCGCGGCTTGAACGGTGGCACCGCCCCCCTCACGGTCGGGGTCGAAGAGGAGTTCCTCCTCGTCGACGCCCGCACCTTCCGGGTGGTCCCCGCCGCCCCGCTCATCCTCGCCACCGCCGGCGGGCACGCGCACCAGCTGCACGCGGAGGGCACCCGCTACCAGGTGGAACTCTCCACCCCGGTCGCCGACTCGGCGGTGACCCTGCGCGAGGAGCTCGCCGCCCTGCGGCGCACCCTCGCCCGGGCCGCCCGTGCGCACGGCTGCCGGCTGGTGGCGGCGCCGTCGCCGATCGTGGCGGTGCAGGGTCCGCTGCACCTGACCGACGACGAGCCGCGCCAGCGCGAACAGCACCGGCGCTTCGGCTCGCTGACCGAGACGCTGGTCAGCTGCGGGCGGCACATCCACATCGGCACCCTCGACGTGGACACGGCGGTGGCGGTGTCGAACCGGGTCAGGCCGTGGCTGCCGACGCTGATCGCGCTGGCCGCCAACTCGCCGTTCTGGGGCGGCCGTGACACCGGCCACTCCAGCTGGCGGGCGATGGCCTGGTCCGGCTGGCCCTCCGCGGGGCTGCCCCCGCACTTCGCGTCCACGGCCCACTTCCGGCGCTCGGTGCAAACCCTGCTGCGCTCCGGAGCCGCCCTGGACACCAAGATGGTCTACTGGGACCTGCGCCCGTCGGGGAACTGGCCCACGTTGGAGATCCGGGCGCCCGACATGTCCTCGGACATCGACTCGGCCGTCCTCCAGGCGGAACTGGGCCGTGCCCTGGTGGCCACCGCCCTCCACGAGATCGCGGAGCAGCGCCCCGATCCGCCCCTGCGCGACGAGGTGCTGCGCCTGGCCCGGTGGCGGGCGGCCCACGACGGCCTGGAGGGCTTCGGCCTCGACCCGTACACGGGCGTCGAACTCCCGGCGGCCGACCTGGCCGAGGCGCTGCTCGACCTCGTCGCCCCGGAACTGGCCGCGTACGGGGACCTCGACCACGCGGCCAAGACGATGGCCCGCCTCCTGCGCGACGGCTCGGGCGCCCACCGTCAGCGCCGCGCCTACGCCCGCCACCAGGACCTCCTGGACGTCCTGCGCCAGGCGGCGGACGAAACGGAGGACTGCTGACCCCCGCACCGCCCGCCGCGCACGCACCACGGAAGCCGCAGATGCGACCGCTGTCCGCATCTGCGGCTACCGGGCGGCTACCGGGCGGCTGCCGGCCGCGCCGGAGCAGGTGCCTCGTCCTCACCCGCCCAGCATGATCTTCCACACCCGCGTCGCCACCTGAAGGCTGAGCCGGGTGTCCACGTCCGCGAGGTCGCGGTCGCCGATCTCGCGGATGCGCTGGAGCCGGTAGCGCAGGGTGCTGCGGTGGACGGCCAGCGCGGTGGCGGTCTCGTCGTAGTTGCCCCCGCAGTCGAAGTACCGCGAGAGCGTCTCCACCAGCTGCGTGCCGTGCTGTGCGTCGTAGTCGATGAGCCCGCCGAGCCATTCCCGGACGAACGCCTCCAGTTCGCTGCGGTCGCTCCCGGGTCCGAGGATCCGGTACAGGCCGAGGTCGTCGAAGGACGTCGCCCCGTCCCGGTCGCGCGATTGCCTGCGCACCTCCAGCGCACGCATCGCGTCCTGGTAGCGGCGCGGAATGCTTGCCGGGGACTCGCAGCGGCCGCTGACCCCGACCGCCCCGGTGCCCGTCCCGAGCTCGCGGGCCAGCGCCGCGTACAGCACGTCGCCGTTCGGCTTCACCTGGGTCAGCAGCACCACCTGGCTGCCGCGACAGGTCACCAGCGCCCGGACGCCCACCGTCGCCGCCGCGTGTTCGACGGCCCGGGTGAAGGAGCCGTCCGCCGGCCTGCCCCGCCAGTTCACGACGATGACGTAGTGGGCCTTGTGCAGGTCGTGCCCGAGCGCCTCGGACCTGGCGTAGGCGCTCGCCTCGCCCGTGCCTTCCAGCAGGTCGTCGACCAGTTGGCGGCTCAACCGCAGCTCCACTTCGGCGAGGTTGCGCAGATGGGCCAGCTCCAGGGCCAGCGACCGCACGGCGTGCTCCAGAGCGAACAGGGTGTGCGCGTCTGCCGTCCCGTCCGGATCCAGGACGGCGAGCAGCCCGAGGACCTCGCCGCGGGGACGGGCCAGAGCGATCAGCCGGTCCTTGACCCGGACCGCCCCGGGGCCGACGGCGGCCTGCCGGAGCATCTCCTGCTGACGCTCCGCCGGTGGTGCCGAGTGGTGGTCGGGCCGCCCGGGACCGGCCCAGGACCGGAGGTTCCCGAACCGGTCCTCGATCACTGCCGGCAGACCGGTGAGTTCGTACACGGCGTTGGTGATGGCGTCCTCGCCGCCGCCCCGGGCCGCGACGTCGGCGAGCGTCTCGTCCACGATCCGCTGCCGGCGCAGCTCGGTCCGCAGGGAGTCGAGCCGCTGACTGCTGAGGGCGCGCTCGCTGCGCAGCCGGTCCAGTTCCAGCGCGTCATCGTGTTCACGGTGCCGCGCGGCCGCCAGGGCCAGGGCGGCGGAGGTGAGCCGTATCAGCCTGGTGATCAGCAGGTGGTCCCGCTCGGTGGGCGGCAGCCGGGAGGAGACGACGAGGTAGCCGAGCAGGTGGCCGAACCCGCGCAGGCCGAACGCCCAGCCCCACAGCTGCTTGGGGAAATCGACCGGCCCGTCGGCCTCGGCCAGCTCCCGCAGCCGCCGGTCGACCGCCTGTCCCGCGCCCGCCCCGGACTCGCGCGAGGCCACTCGGACCATCGCGTCACCGGTCTGGAGATAGCCCGCCTCCAGGCGGTACCCACCGAGGCCGACGACGTGGGCCATGGCCATGCGCAGGATCTCGTTGCCGTCGGTGCAGTGGAACAGGGGGTCGGACAGGGCCAGCAGCCCGTCCGGATCCGAGTCCCCGGCCACCCCGTGAGCCTCGTCGCCCGAGTGGAGCGCACTGCCCGCAGAAGGGAGGGGCTCCCGGTGGGTGCGGCGAGGTGCCGGCGCCCTGTTCCTACGGCCGCCCATGAGATCACCCCGCTCCCGCCGGCGTCGCAAGCGGTCGAGTGAGCCCCGCCTACCACCGAGGCTAGTCCATCCGGCGCGGCCTCGCCTCAGCCGTCTCGGCCTGACAGAGCGACCGGGCGGGTCGCCTTTCGACCTGCCGGGCGCAGGCGCGAGGCCTTGCGGGTCCTCAGGCTGGATCCACGGGTACCGCTGGGCTGGACCGGTTGCAGGAGGGACTGACCGATGAACGAGCAGACCCGACCGATGGGCGAGCAGAGCCGTAGGACCGTCGTCTCGTACCCGTCCTACCAGGAAGCCGAGCGCGCCGTCGACCACCTCTCCGACCAGGGGTTCCCGGTGGAGCGGGTGGCCATCATCGGCCAGGACCTCCAACTGGTCGAACAGGTGATCGGACGCATGGGGTACGGCGAGGCCGCGCTGCACGGAGCGGCGAGCGGCGCGCTGCCCGGCGCGCTCATCGGCTGGATCTTCGGGCTGCTGAACTGGCTGGACCCGGTGATCTCGAGCCTGGTCCTCGCCCTCTACGGGCTGATCTTCGGCGCGATCGTGGGCGCCCTGCTCGGCCTGCTGCTGTACGCGGCACGCGGCCACCAGCGGGACTTCACCTCGGTCCGCTCCCTGCAGCCCACCCGCTACGACGTCACGGCGGACGAGGAGGTCGCCGACGAGGCGGCCCGGCTGCTCGCCGCACTGGACGGCGGGGCAGCCGCCCCCCACGGGACCGGGCCCGGCCAGAGCGCCCCCCGCCAGACCACCCCCCGCGAAACGGAGCCGCGCAAGACCGAGCCGAGCGAAACCGCCGATCCCCGCGAGAGCGAGCCGCGCGAGAGCGGTCGTCCGCACGGCGGATCCGCCCCCACCTGAACGAGCGCGGAGAACCAGGCCGGCGAACGGGCGGCGAAGGACGCCCACGGACGCCGGCCCGCACCGCGGAAGGAGTCCCCTCATGGCCAAGGCAGTCGGAATCGACCTCGGTACCACGAATTCGGTAATCGCCGTCTGGGAGGGCGGGGAGCCGACGGTCATACCCAACAGCGAGGGCAACCGCACGACCCCGTCCGTGGTGGCCTTCACCGACACCGGTGAGCGCCTGGTGGGCCAGCTCGCCCGGCGCCAGGCGATCCTCAACCCCAAGGGCACCATCTACTCGGCCAAGCGGTTCATCGGCCGGCGCTTCGACGAGATCTCCGAGGAGGCCAAGGCAGTCGGGTACGACGTCGTCGAGGGCGAGGGCGGCGCTGCCCGCTTCAAGGTGCGCGACAAGCTCCACGCACCCGAGGAGATCAGCGCCCAGGTGCTGCGCAAGCTGGCCGACGACGCCTCCAAGCAGCTGGGGGAAAAGGTCACCGAGGCGGTCATCACGGTGCCCGCCTACTTCAACGACGCCCAGCGCACCGCCACCCGGGACGCCGGGCGGATAGCCGGCCTGGAAGTGCTGCGCATCATCAACGAGCCGACCGCGGCCGCCCTGGCCTACGGGATGGACAAGAAGGAACACGAGACGGTGCTCGTCTTCGACCTGGGCGGCGGCACCTTCGACGTGAGCATCCTGGACGTCGGCGACGGCGTGGTCGAGGTGCGGTCCACCGCCGGCGACAGCCATCTGGGCGGCGACGACTTCGACCGCCGCCTGGTGGACCACCTCGCGGACGGCTTCCAGAAGGACAACGGCATCGACCTGCGCAAGGACCCGCAGGCACTGCAACGCCTCTTCGAAGCCGCCGAGAAGGCCAAGACCGAGCTCAGTTCGGTGACGCAGACGCAGGTCAGCCTGCCGTTCATCACCGCCGACGCGTCCGGGCCCAAGCATCTGACCACGACGATCATGCGGTCCACCTTCGAGCAGATCACCGGCGACCTGGTCGAGCGCTGCCTCGGCCCGGTCGAGCAGGCCATGGGCGACGCGAAGGTCGGCGAGAACGACATCGACGAGGTCATCCTCGTCGGTGGTTCCACCCGCATCCCCGCCGTCCAGGCGCTGGTGCGGCGGCTGACCGGCGGCAAGGACCCGAACATGAGCGTCAACCCCGACGAGGTCGTGGCCATGGGCGCCGCGATCCAGGCCGGGGTCCTCAAGGGCGAGGTCAAGGACGTCCTGCTGCTGGACGTGACGCCGCTGTCGCTCGGAGTCGAGACGCGCGGCGGCGTGATGACGAAGATCATCGAGCGGAACACCACCATCCCGGTGCGCCGTACCGAGACCTTCAGTACGGCCGTCGACAACCAGCCCGCCGTCGATGTGGTCGTCCTCCAGGGCGAGCGCGAACTGGCCGCCGACAACCGGGTCCTCGGCCGCTTCCAGCTCACCGACATCCGCCCGGCCCCGCGGGGAGAGCCGCAGATCGAGGTCATCTTCGACATCGACGCGAACGGAATCCTCAACGTCACCGCGCGGGACAAGGACACCGGCAAGGAGCAGAGCATCACCATCAGCGAGAGCTCCAACCTGGACCGCGGCGAGGTCGAGCGCATGGTCGAGGAGGCCGAGCGAAACCGGAACCAGGACCAGGCGCTGCGCGAGGCGGTCGACGCCCGCAACGAACTGGACGCCATCGCCTACCAGGTCGAGAAGCGGCTGAGCGAGATGGGCGATGCCGCGCCCGCACACGAGAAGGCCCGCGCCGACATGCTGGTGGCCGAGGCCCGCGAGGCGGTCAAGAACGAGGCCGGTGTGGACAAGGTCAGGCCCCTGGCCTCCGAACTCCAGCAGGTCTTCGCGGGACTGGCGGCACACCAGGCCGGAGCCCCCGCGGGCGGCCCGTCGGACGCCGGATCACCGAACGGATCCGGGCCCGCCGGCTCCGAGCCGGGCGGTGCCGGTGGCGACGACGACGTGATCGACGCCGAGTTCGACAAGGGCTGAGGTGCCCGCCATGCCGACCGAGCCCCAGGCACCCGATCCGACGCCGGAAGGCGCCGTGCAGCCGCCGCGCGGGGACCTGCCCCCGGCCGGGCCGCCGGCCGACGGGGCCGCACCGGGCCCGGACGCGGCCACCGGTCCCGCCGGGCCCGACGACGAGTACACGCAGGCGTTGAAGGACCTGGAGGACCGCTGGCGCCGCGCCCTGGCCGACCTCGACAACCTGCGCAAACGCCATGCCAGGGAGCTGGAGCGGGAACGCGCGGCCGAAAGGGCGCGCACCGCCGCGGCGTTCCTGCAGGTCATCGACAACCTCGAACTCGCCCTCAGCCACGCGACCGCCGACCCCGGGGCGATCGTCGAGGGCGTCCAGGCCGTGCGCGACCAGGCCGTGGACGTCCTCGAACGCCTCGGCTACCCGCGCGACGCCGAGACGGGAGTGCCTTTCGACCCCACCCGGCACGAGGTCGTCGGCGTCGTCCAGGACCCCGGCGCGGAACCGAACACCGTGGTCCAGGTCGTCCGCCCCGGCTACGGCCGGCCGGACCGGCAGCTGCGGCCGGCAGCCGTGACCGTGGCGAAGCGGGAGTGAGCGGCGATGGCACGCGACTTCTACGAGGTCCTCGGCGTCCCCCGCAACGCAGACCGGGACGAGATCCAGCGGGCCTACCGCGCCCTGGCCCGCAAGTACCACCCCGACGTCAACAAGGACCCCGGGGCGGAGAACCGGTTCAAGGAGGTCAACGAGGCGTTCAGCGTGCTGTCCGACCCCGGGCAGCGGGCGCGCTACGACCGGTTCGGCGAGGACTTCCGGAAGGTCCCCGAGGACTGGGAGGAACGGGTCGGTGCCGGCGCGGGAGGCGGCGGCTCCCGCTGGTCCTCCGGCGCGGGCGGTCCCCGCGTGCGGTACGGCACCACCGGCTTCGGCGGTCAGGACGCAGCAGGCGCCGAAGGGGTCGACTTCGAGGACCTGTTCGGCTCGTTCTTCGGCGGCGGCGGGCGCATGCGCGTCCCCGGGGCCGACCAGGAGGCCGAACTGCCGCTCACCGTCGAGGAGGCGTACCGCGGCGGCCGCCGGACCGTCACCCTCGCCGGGCCGTCCGGGCAGCGTCGCTACGAGGTCGACGTGCCGCCCGGGACCACGGACGGGCAGCGCATCCGGCTCGCGGGCGAGGGCGGCCGCAGCAACGGCGACGCCCCCGCGGGAGACCTGTACCTGCGGGTGCGGATCCAACCGCACCCCCGGTTCCGCCTCGACGGCCGGGACGTCCACGTGCAGCTTCCGGTCACCCCCTGGGAGGCCGCGCTGGGTGCGAACGTGCCCGTGCCCACTCCGAGCGGCGCCACGGCGAAGGTGAACGTGCCCGCGGGGTCCTCCAGCGGCCGCCGGCTGCGGCTGCGCGGCGAGGGCATGCCCGGGCGGCGCGGCGCGAACGGCGACCTGTACGCCGAGCTCCGCATCATGGTGCCGCCCCGGCTCGGCGACCGGGAGCGGGAGCTGTTCGAGGAACTCGCCACCGTCTCCTCGTTCGACCCCAGGAGGACCCGATGAGAGACCGCCCGCCCAATACGGGCCGGCCGCCGGAGCGGACGGCCCCGGTGACGGCGCGCGTGCAGTACGCGATCGTGCCCGTGCCCAGGCTCTCCCTGGACACCGTGGCCCGCCGCTCCGGCCTCCATCCCGATCTGATCCGCCGGTTCGTGGCCCTCGGGCTGGTGGACGCCGACCGCGACGCCTCCGGAGGGCTCGCGTTCGGCCCCACGGCACCGGCCGAGCTGGCCCGCGTCCAGCGACTGCGTACCGGGCTGTGCCTCAACTACGCGTCCCTCGGGCTGGTGCTCGACCTGCTCGACCGCATCAGCCTGCTGGAAGCCGCACTGCGCCGCGCCGGCACGAGGAGTGATACACCGCCATGGACATGAACCGCCTGACCCAGAAGTCCCAGGAAGCCCTGCAAGAGGCGCAGACCGTCGCCGTGAACATGGGGCAGACCGAGGTCGACGGCGAACACCTGCTGCTCGCCCTCCTCGACCAGGAGGACGGCCTGATCCCCCGCCTGCTGCAACAGGCGGGCACCGAGCCGAAGGAACTGCGCGCGGCCGTACGCGAGGACCTGTCCCGCCGGCCCAGGGTGACCGGTCCGGGCGCTGCCCCCGGCCAGGTCTTCGTCACCCAGCGGCTGTCCCGGCTGCTGGACGCGGCCGAGCGGGAGGCCAAACGCCTCAAGGACGAATACGTGTCCGTGGAGCACCTCCTGCTCGCCCTGGCCGAGGAGGGTTCGACGACCACGGCGGGGCGACTGCTCAAGCAGCACGGGGTGACCCGCGAGTCGTTCCTGAGCTCGCTGACGCGGATACGCGGCAACCAGCGCGTCACCTCCGCCAACCCAGAAGTGGCGTACGAGGCGTTGGAGAAGTACGGCCGTGACCTGGTCGCCGAGGCCCGGCAGGGCAAGCTCGACCCGGTCATCGGCCGGGACGCCGAGATCCGCCGCGTCACCCAGATCCTCAGCCGCAAGTCCAAGAACAACCCCGTCCTCATCGGCGACCCGGGTGTCGGCAAGACCGCCATCGTCGAGGGCCTGGCCCAGCGCGTCGTGCGCGGCGACGTACCCGAAGGACTGCGCGACAAGACGGTGTTCGCCCTCGACATGGGCTCGCTCGTGGCGGGCGCCAAGTACCGCGGCGAGTTCGAGGAGCGCCTCAAGGCCGTACTGAGCGAGGTCAAGGCCGCGCAGGGGCGGATCCTGCTCTTCGTGGACGAGTTGCACACCGTCGTCGGCGCGGGCGCCGCCGAGGGGGCCATGGACGCGGGCAACATGCTCAAGCCGATGCTGGCCCGCGGTGAGCTGCACATGATCGGTGCGACCACGCTGGACGAGTACCGGCGGTACATCGAGAAGGACGCCGCGCTCGAACGCCGCTTCCAGCAGGTGCTGGTCGGCGAGCCGAGCGTGGAGGACACCATCTCGATCCTGCGCGGCCTGCGCGAGCGCCTGGAGGTCTTCCACGGCGTCAAGATCCAGGACACGGCGCTGGTCGCGGCGGCGACCCTGTCGCACCGCTACATCACCGACCGCTTCCTGCCCGACAAGGCCATCGACCTCGTCGACGAGGCGTGCGCCCGGCTGCGTACCGAGATCGACTCGATGCCCGCCGAACTCGACGAGATCACCCGCCGGGTGACCCGCCTGGAGATCGAGGACGCGGCCCTGTCCAAGGAGACCGACCCCGCCAGCAGGACCCGCCTGGAGGAACTGCGCAAGGAACTCGCCGACCTGCGGGCCGAGGCCGACGCCAAACACGCCCAGTGGGACGCCGAACGGCAGGCGATCCGCCGCGTGCAGGACCTGCGCCAGGAACTGGAACAGGTCCGCATCGAGGCGGAGGAGGCCGAGCGTGCCTACGACCTCAACCGCGCCGCCGAACTGCGCTACGGCCGCCTGCGGGACCTGGAGCGCCGGCTGGCCGCCGAAGAGGAGCAGCTGTCGGCGAAGCAGGGCCGGAACCGGCTGCTGCGCGAGGTCGTCACCGAGGAGGAGATCTCCGAGATCGTGGCCGCCTGGACCGGCATCCCCGTCTCCCGCCTCCAGGAGGGCGAGCGGGAGAAGCTGCTGCGCCTGGACGAGATCCTGCGCGAGCGGGTCATCGGCCAGGACGAGGCGGTCAAACTGGTGGCCGATGCCATCATCAGGGCCCGCTCCGGCATCCGCGACCCGCGGCGGCCCATCGGCTCGTTCATCTTCCTCGGCCCCACCGGCGTGGGGAAGACCGAGCTGGCCAAGACCCTGGCCCGGGCCCTGTTCGACTCCGAGGACAACATGGTCCGGCTCGACATGAGCGAGTACCAGGAGCGTCACACCGTCAGCCGTCTGATGGGGGCGCCGCCCGGATACGTCGGCTACGAGGAGGGCGGCCAGCTCACCGAGGCCGTGCGCCGCAAGCCGTACTCGGTCGTGCTGTTCGACGAGGTCGAGAAGGCGCACACCGACGTGTTCAACACCCTGCTGCAGATCCTCGACGACGGCCGCATCACCGACGCCCAGGGCCGCACCGTCGACTTCCGCAACACCGTGATCATCATGACGTCCAACATCGGCTCGCAGCACCTCCTCGACGGCGCCACCGCCGAGGGCGAGATCAAACCGGACGCCCGGGCGCTGGTGATGGGCGAACTGCGCGGCCACTTCCGTCCGGAGTTCCTCAACCGGGTCGACGACATCGTGCTGTTCAAGCCGCTGGGCGAGA
This sequence comes from Streptomyces cirratus, assembly GCF_014650775.1. Lineage (GTDB taxonomy): Bacteria > Actinomycetota > Actinomycetes > Streptomycetales > Streptomycetaceae > Streptomyces > Streptomyces cirratus. The sequence goes on from NZ_BMVP01000001.1 coordinate 624,578, forward strand.
CCCAGATCGAGCGGATCGTGGAGCTGCAGTTCGACGAACTGCGCAGCCGGCTCGCCGAGCGCCGCATCACCGTCGAACTCACCGACGCGGCACGGGAGTTCATCGCCCACCAGGGTTACGACCCGGTCTACGGGGCGCGCCCGCTGCGCCGCTACATCTCCCACGAGGTCGAAACGCTCGTCGGCAGGGCCCTGCTGCGCGGCGACGTCCAGGAAGGCGCCACGATCCGGGTGGACGCCCAGCATCAGGAGCTGGTCGTCACCTACGAACCGGCCGAGGACGACGAGGAGGCGAGGGCGGCATGAGCACCGCGCCCGCGACGACCGTCACGTGTCCGCACTGCGGCCGCGGCAACCGGGTTCCCGCGGCCGCCGAGGGAAGCCCCCGGTGCGGCAACTGCAAGCAGCCGCTGCCCTGGATCGTGGACGCGGGCGACGACGACTTCGCGGAGGTCGTGGAAGGAGCCACCGTGCCCGTCGTGGTCGACCTGTGGGCCACCTGGTGCGGCCCCTGCCGCATGGTCAGTCCGGCGCTGCAGAAGGTCGCCACCGACCTCGCCGGCCGCATCAAACTGGCCAAGGTCGACATCGACAAGAACCCCCGGCTCTCGCAGCGGTTCGAGGTCCAGGCCGTGCCGACGCTCCTGGTCCTCGACCGGGGAAGGACCGTCGCCCGACAGGCGGGAGCCGCGCCCGCACCCGCCCTGCGCCAGTGGGTGGAACAGTCCCTCGCAGGCCGTCAACCCGCCCCAGGAGGATGATCGCGATGACCCTACCTGCCGACCCCCACCTCGCCCTGGTACGCCCCGTCGAGCCGCACACCCTGGAGGGATGCGAGGAATGCCTGCGGATCGGCTCCCCATGGGTCCACCTCAGGCTGTGCCTGACCTGCGGGCACGTCGGCTGCTGCGACTCCTCCCCGCAGCGGCACGCACGCCGTCACTCCGCCGCCGACGGCCATCCGATCGTGGCGTCGATGGAACCCGGCGAGGACTGGCGGTGGTGTTTCGTCCACGAGGCGTTGGTGTGATGTCCGGCGACGGCGCGCTGCCGCGCGAGGACCCGGCCCCGGCGGAGCCGGAGGACGTCACGCCCTTCGAGACTCCCGACGTCTACGGCGCCTACCCACGGCTGTCGGACGACCAGATAGCCCGCCTGGCAGAACACGGCGAGCGGCGTGAGATGCGCCCGGACGACGTGCTGATCCGCGAGGGCGAGCGCTGCGAGACGTTCTTCGTCGTCCTCAGCGGCTCCGCCGCGATCGTCGAGGACTACGGCACACCCGACGAACACGTGCTCCGCGTGCACGGCCCGGGTCGCTTCCTCGGCGAACTCGGCCTCCTGCACGGACAGGTGGCCTTCTACACCGCCGTCGCCAGGGAACCGGGAGAAGTCCTCGTCCTCTCCGTGGACGAGCTGCGCCGCCTGGTCACCCGCGACCCGGTCCTCGGCGATCTCGTGCTGCGCGCGTGCCTGGGCCGCCGCGCCCTGCTGGTCGGGCAGGGGGCCGGCTTCCGCATCATCGGTTCGCGCTACTCCCCCGACACCCGGCGGCTGCGCGAGTTCGCAGCCCGGAACCGGCTGCCCCACCGCTGGGTCGACCTGGAGACGGACGAGGAGGCCGAGGCGCTGCTCCGCCGCTTCGGCGTCAAGCCGGAGGAAACCCCCCTCGTCATCTGGCGCGACACCACCCTGCTGCGCAATCCCGGCAACGCGGAACTCGCCCGGCTGATCGGTCTGCCCCAGCTGGCGGCGTCGAACGGCCGGGGCGACCTCCTCGTGATCGGCTCCGGGCCGGCCGGGCTCGCCGCCGCGGTGCACGCCGCCTCCGAGGGCCTGAGCACCACCGTCGTGGAGGCGGTCGCCACCGGCGGCCAGGCAGGGACCTCGTCCCGCATCGACAACTGCTTCGGCTTCCCCTCCGGCATCTCCGGCGCCGAACTCACCGAACGCGGAGTGCTCCAGGCGACCAAGTTCGGCGCAGGGATCAGTGTCCCGGCGGAGGCCACCCGGCTCGAACCGCGCGACGATCACTACGCCGTGACCTTCGCCGACGGCACGGAGATCACCGCCCGCACCGTCCTCCTGGCCACCGGCGCCCGCTACCGACGGCTGACCATCCCCGGCATCGAACGCCTGGAGGGGACCAGCGTCCACTACTCGGCGACCCTGTACGAGGCCCAGCAGTGCCGCACCGACCCCATCGCCGTGGTCGGCGGCGGCAACTCCGCGGGCCAGGCGGTCCTTTTCCTCGCCGCGTACTCGCCCAAGGTGTACCTGCTGGTCCGCGGGGCGGACCTCGCCACCCACATGTCCCGCTACCTGATCGATCAGGTCGAACGGCATCCGCGGGTGGAAACGCTGTTGCACACGGAGGCCACGGAAGTCATCGGCGAAGAGGCCCTGGAGGCGGTCGACGTGGTGGACAACCGTACGGGGCAGCACCGCCGTCTCGCCGTCCGGGCCCTGTTCGTCTTCACCGGTGCCGACCCCGACACGGGCTGGCTGTCCGACACCCTCGCGCTCGACGCCCGCGGCTTCGTACTCACCGGATCCGAGGCCCAAGCCCGCTCGGCCCCCACGGTGTGGGAGGGCCTGGACCGCAACTGCCTGACCCTGGAGACCAGCCTGCCCGGCGTCTTCGCGGCCGGCGACATCCGCAGCGGTTCGGTGAAACGGGTCGCATCGGCGTCGGGTGAAGGAGCGATGGCCGTCCACTTCGTACACCGGCACCTGGGGACCACCCCCACGCCCGGCCACACCGACGACTCCCCGCGGACCCGCCGCAAGGAGTCCGCATGGCTCGCGTGACTCCGACCGGGACGAAGCAGCGGAAGTCACCGGGCAGGTCCTGAGCGGCCGGCCGGATCAGCCCCCGGGGAGGTCCTGTTCGGCAAGGCCGACCTCGTCGGCTGAGCGCACGGCGCGGAAGGAGGGCAGCGATGGGCCCCGCCCGGTCTTCCCTCCCTTCCCGCCGGAGCGTTCTGGTCCTCGACGCCGGTTCCTCCAGCCTTCACCTCACCCTCTTCTCGGCCGACGGCACCCGGATCGCGGGCAGGGACTCGTCAGAGCCGCCCGGTCCCGAGTCCGCAAGGGACCTGCGGGACTTCCTGGCCACCGTGCCCCCGCCCGCCGCCGTGGGTCACCGTCTCGTCCACGGCGGTCCGCGCCTGACGCACCACATGGTGATCGACGGACGGGTCCGCCAACTGCTGGAAGACGCCGCGAACCTGGCGCCGCTGCACCTGCCGCCCGCCCTCACCGTGGTGGACACGGCCCGGGAGCTGCTGCCGGACCTGCCCCACGTGGCCTGCTTCGACACCGTGTTCCACCGCGACCTGCCGCCCGCCGCCCGTGACTACGCCGTGCCGCAGCGGTGGCGTAACGAGTACGGGGTGCGGCGCTACGGTTTCCACGGGCTGTCCTACGCGTGGTGCCTGGAACGGACCGCCGAGGTGCTGGAGCGGCCTGCCGGCGGTCTCCAGGCCGTGCTCGTCCATCTGGGCGGCGGCTGCTCCGCGTGCGCGGTCCGTGACGGCCGCAGCGTGGACACCACCATGGGCCTCACCCCGCTGGAGGGACTGGTGATGAGCCGCCGCAGCGGCAGCGTCGACCCCGGCGCCCTGCTGTGGCTGCAGCGCCGCCACGGCCTGACCGCTCGTGAGCTGGAAGAGGACCTCCACCTGCGCTCCGGTCTCCTCGGCCTCTCCGGCACGTCCGGGGACACCCGGGACCTGGTGCGGGCGCGCGGGCGGGGGGACGCCTCCGCCGAGACGGCGCTCGCCGTGTTCGTGCACGGCTGCCGGCGCGGCATCGCCGCCATGGCGGCCTCGCTGGACCGCCTGGACGCGCTGGTCTTCACCGGCGAGATCGGCGAGGACCAGCCCGAGGTGCGCGAGGAGGTGTGCGCGGGACTCCGGGTCCTCGGCGTAGGGGCCGGTCTGGCGGTCCCGCCGCTGGAGGAGCTGTTCGAGGAGGGCGCACGCAGGGTCGACGTCCCCGGCGCAGGCGTGCCCGTCATCGTCGTCGCGACCGGCGAGACGCAGCAGATCGCCGTCGAGACCCGCCGCGTCCTGGAGGGACGTGCCGCACCCCTCGCACCGTCCGCCTGACGCCACGACCGCCCCTGGAAACACAAAAGCCGCAGGTGAAAACGATTCTTCACCTGCGGCTCGCAGTGGGGCGGGTGGGACTCGAACCCACGGCCGACGGATTATGAGTCCGCTGCTCTAACCGGCTGAGCTACCGCCCCTCTACGGCGTGGCGCGTACATGTGTGCGCGCCGTCTGCCGCAGCATAGCCGCTCATACGATCTGCTGCCTCGCATGATCGGCTTCGCCTGCCCAGGAAGACCGTGCCGGGCGCTGCCCGGTTCCGGGTTCGGGGCAAAAAAGAAGAGGACCCGCCCGGGGTCCTCGTCTTCGGTGCTCCCCCGACTGGACTCGAACCAGTAACCTGCCGGTTAACAGCCGGCTGCTCTGCCAATTGAGCTACAGGGGATCGCGCTCCCCCGACTGGACTCGAACCAGTAACCTGCCGGTTAACAGCCGGCTGCTCTGCCAATTGAGCTACAGGGGATTGCTGCGGTGCGCCGAACAGCCCACCTCCGGCCTTGCCGAAGGGCGAGCGCCCGTTGCGAGTCATAGATTAGCGCAAGCAGGGGGGTGCTCCGCCAATCGGTATCGGCAGTGGGCCGGGCACCACACGACGAAGGGTGGCAAGCATGCGGTACAAGGTCACGTTCGCGATCGGACTGGCCGTCGGGTACGTGCTCGGGACCCGGGCCGGGCGCGAGCGGTACGAGCAGCTGAAGAAGTCGGCGCGGGAGGTCGCGCAGACGCCGGCGGTGCGCAACGCCGCCGAGACCGCCGGTCAGGCCGGGCGCGCCTACGCGGGCAAGGCCTTCGCCGTGGTGGGCGACAAGGTCGGCGACAAGCTGCCGGAATCCCTCTCGGAACGGGTCCGTACGCTGCGCGGCCGGGGCCGCTCCGGCGAGGACGAGTGGGGTACGAGCAACACCTGACGGTGACGGCGAAGCGGCGGGCTCCGGAACTTTCCGGGGCCCGCGGCGTTTGCGTGCCTACTCGGCGGTCACGACCGCCGCGCGGTGCGGCAGAATTCTCCGCATGGGGATAGTCGCCGGGCTGGACAGCTCTTCCGCCTTCACTCGCATCGTCGTCTGCGACACCGATACGGGGGCCGTGCTGCGCCAGGGCTACGCGCCCCATCCGCAGCCGACCGGTGAGGGCGCCGGCGCGAACAAGCACGAGACCGACCCGCAGGCCTGGCTGCTCTCGCTCGGCGAGGCCGCCGGCAACGGGCTCCTCGAAGGGGTCCAGGCCATCGGCGTCTCCGCGCAGCAGCACGGCCTGCTCCCGCTCGACGCGCAGGGCGGCCTGGTCCGTCCGGCCCTGGTCGGCAACGACAAGCGGGGCCAGGTCGCGGCGGCCGACCTGATCGAGGCGCTCGGCGGCCGGCAGGCCTGGGCGGAGGCCGTGGGTTCGGTCCCGCACTCGGCGCAGCCGCTGGCGAAGCTCGCCTGGCTGGCCCGGACCGAGCCCGAGGCGGCCCGGCGGGTGGCCGTACTGATGTCCCCGCACGACTGGCTCGTCTGGCAGTTGCTCGGCCGGCCCGCGCGCCGCACCACGGACCGGGGCGGCGCCTCCGGGACCGGCTACTGGTCGCCGGCCACCGGCTCCTACCGCCCCGACCTGGTCGAGCTGGCGCTCGGGCACCAGGCACTGCTGCCCGAGGTGCTCGGCCCGGCCGACGCCGCCGGGACGACCCCCGAGGGGCTGCTGATCTCGGCCGGGACCGGGGAGACCATGGCCGCCGCGCTCGGGCTGGGGCTGGTCCCCGGCGACGCGGTGGTCTCGCTGGGCGCCTCGGGGTCGGTGATGGCCGTGCACCACCAGGCGGTGTCCGACCCGGGGGGCCTGATCACCTCGCTCGCGGACGCCAGCGGCATGCACCTGCCGGTGGTGAACACCTCCAACGCCGTACGGGCCCTGCGCGGCACCGCCGAGCTGCTGGGCACCGACCTGGAAGGGCTGAGCGCGCTCGCGCTGAAGTCGACGCCGGGTGCGCACGGCCTGGTACTCCTGCCGTACCTCGAAGGGGAGCGGACCCCGAACCTGCCCCTCACCGCCGGCACCCTGTCCGGGCTGCGCCGGGATTCGATGAAGCCCGAGCACCTGGCGCGGGCCGCGTTCGAGGGCATGCTGTGCGGGCTGGTCGACGCCCTGGACGTGCTGCGGCACCGCGGGGTGGAGATCCGCCGGGTGTTCCTGCTGGGGGCGGCGGCCGAGCTGCCCGCCGTACAGGCCGCCGCGCCGGGCCTGTTCGGTACGCAGGTCGTGGTGCCGGCTCCGGCCGACTACGCCGCACTGGGATCCGCGCGGCAGGCGGCGTGGGCGCTCGGGGTGGCGCAGGGCACGCTGGCCCCGCACACCCCGCCGGTGTGGCCGGCCCCGTCCGCCCAGACCTTCGAGCCGGGCGAGGAGTTCCCGGCGTGGCAGGCGGTGCGCCAGCAGTACGTGGCGACGCGCGAGCAGATCCACCCCGGGGCGTTCCAGGGCGGGACGGCGTAGGACCTCCGTCGGTAGGAGTACGGGGAGGGGTACTCCTTTTGACCGGGCTTTGCGAAAACCGTTGGGGTTCCGGCCTCCGGTTGGCCGAAGATGGGGTGAACCCCCCTCGATCATGCCGACCGGAGCCTGCGCGTGCTCATACGACTTCTGGGGACGCACCTGCGTCCGTACAGGAAACCCATCGCCCTCCTGGTCCTGCTGCAACTGCTGCAGACCAGCGCGAGCCTCTACCTGCCCACCCTCAACGCGGACATCATCGACAACGGTGTCGTAAGCGGTGACACGGGTTACATCCTGCGCTTCGGCGCCCTGATGCTGGGCGTCTCGCTCGTCCAGCTCACCTGCAACATCGGCGCCGTCTACTTCGGTGCCCGCACCGCGGCCGCCGTCGGCAGGGACGTCCGCGCCGCCGTCTTCGACCGGGTGCAGAGCTTCTCCGCCAGGGAGCTCGGCCAGTTCGGCGCCCCGTCGCTGATCACCCGTACGACCAACGACGTCCAGCAGGTCCAGATGCTGGTCCTGATGACCTTCACGCTGATGGTCTCGGCGCCGATCATGTGCATCGGCGGCATCGCCATGGCGCTGTCGCTGGACGTGAAGCTGTCCGGGGTGCTGCTCGCCGTCGTCCCCGTCCTCGGTCTGTCCGTCGGCACGATCGTCTTCAAGACGCGCCCGCTGTTCCGGAAGATGCAGACGCGCCTGGACATCGTGAACCGGGTGCTGCGCGAGCAGATCACCGGCAACCGCGTCATCCGCGCCTTCGTCCGCGACTCCTACGAGAAGGAGCGCTTCCGGGAGGCGAACGCGGAGCTGACGGGGGTGTCGCTGGCGTCCGGCAGGCTGCTCGCGCTGATGTTCCCGGTCGTCATCGTCGTCGTGAACATCTCCAGCGTCGCCGTCATCTGGTTCGGCGCGATGCGCGTCGACAGCGGCGGCATGGAGATCGGCCAGCTGACGGCGTTCCTCGCCTACCTGATGCAGATCGTCATGTCCGTGATGATGGCCACCTTCATGTTCATGATGGTGCCGCGCGCCGAGGTCTGCGCCGAGCGCATCCAGGAGGTCCTGGACACCGACTCCAGCGTCATCCCGCCCGCCGAGCCGGTGAGGAAGCTCCTGCGGCGCGGGCAGCTGGAGCTGCGCGGCGCCGACTTCCGTTACCCGGGCGCCGAGGCGCCGGTGCTGCGCGGGGTGGACCTGCTGGCCCGCCCCGGCGAGACGACCGCCGTCATCGGCTCCACGGGCAGCGGCAAGTCCACGCTGCTCGGCCTGGTGCCGCGGCTGTTCGACGCGACGGGCGGCGAGGTGCTCGTCGACGGTGAGGACGTACGCCGGCTCGACCCGGAGCTGCTGGCCAAGACGGTCGGCATGGTTCCGCAGAAGCCGTACCTGTTCTCCGGGACCGTCGCCTCCAACCTGCGCTACGGGCGCCCGGAGGCGACGGACGAAGAGCTGTGGCAGGCCCTGGAGGTGGCGCAGGCCCGCGGGTTCGTCTCCGAACTCGAAGGCGGCCTGGACGCGCCGATCACCCAGGGCGGCACGAACGTCTCCGGCGGGCAGCGCCAGCGCCTGGCGATCGCCCGCACGCTGGTGCAGCGCCCGGAGATCTACCTGTTCGACGACTCCTTCTCGGCCCTGGACTACGCGACGGACGCGGCGCTGCGTGCCGCGCTGGCCCTGGAGACGCGGGACGCGACCGTCGTCATCGTGGCCCAGCGCGTGTCCACGATCCGCGACGCCGACCGGATCATCGTCCTGGACGAGGGCCAGGTGGTGGGCGAGGGGCGCCATCAGGAACTGATGGCCGGCAATGAGACCTACCGGGAGATCGTGCTCTCCCAGCTGACGGAGGCGGAGGCCGCATGAGCGGGCCCGGAGGACGGATGATGACGGGACCGGTCCAGCGGTCCATGGACTTCAAGGGGTCGGGCAAGCGGCTGCTGGGCCAGCTCGCGCAGGACCGGACCAGGATCTGGGGCATGGTCGCCGCCGTCGTCGGCAGCGTCGCCTGCTCGGTGGTCGGGCCGAAGATCCTCGGCAACGCCACCGACCTGGTGTTCGCGGGGATCGTCGGGCGGCAGATGCCGGCCGGGATCACCAAGGCGCAGGCGCTGGACGGCCTGCGGGCCAGGGGGCAGGGCGGCATGGCGGACATGCTGTCCGGCACCGACTTCACCCCGGGCCAGGGCATCGACTTCTCCGCGGTCGGGGCCGTCGCGGTCTGGGCGCTGGTGGTCTTCACCCTCGCCGGACTGCTGATGCTGGTCGCGACGCGGCTGTCCAACCACATCATGAACGGCACCGTGTTCCGGCTGCGCGAGGAGCTCCAGGGGAAGCTGTCGCGGCTGCCGCTGTCGTACTTCGACCAGCAGAAGCGCGGTGAGGTCCTCAGCCGTGCCACGAACGACATCGACAACATCGGGCAGACGCTCCAGCAGACGATGGGCCAGCTGCTCAACTCGCTGCTGACGATCGTCGGCGTGCTGGCGATGATGTTCTGGATCTCGCCGCTGCTGGCGCTGGTCGCCCTGGTGACCATCCCCGTGTCGGTGTTCGTCGCGGCGAAGATCGGCAAGAAGTCGCAGCCGCAGTTCGTGGCGCAGTGGAAGTCCACGGGTGCGCTCAACGCGCACGTGGAGGAGATGTACTCGGGCCACACGCTGGTCAAGGTGTTCGGCCGGCAGAAGGAGTCCGCGGCCGTCTTCGCCGAGCAGAACGAGGCGCTGTACCGGGCTTCGTTCAAGGCGCAGTTGGTCAGCGGGATCATGCAGCCGGTGATGTTCTTCGTCTCGAACATCAACTACGTGCTGGTGGCGGTGGTCGGCGGTCTGCGGGTGGCCTCGGGCTCCCTGTCGATCGGTGACGTCCAGGCCTTCATCCAGTACTCGCGCCAGTTCTCGATGCCGCTGACGCAGGTCGCCTCGATGGCGAACCTGGTCCAGTCCGGTGTCGCCTCAGCGGAGCGGGTGTACGAGCTGCTGGACGCGCGGGAGCAGGAGCCGGACGCGGAGGTGTCCGAGCGGCCCGAGCGGCTGCGGGGCCAGGTCACCCTCGACAAGGTGGCGTTCCGCTACGAGCCGGACAAGCCGCTCATCGAGGACCTCTCGCTGAGCGTCGAGCCGGGGCAGACGGTCGCGATCGTCGGCCCGACGGGCGCCGGCAAGACCACCCTCGTCAACCTGCTGATGCGGTTCTACGAGGTCACGGGCGGCCGGATCGCCCTGGACGGGGTGGACGCCGCGAAGATGACCCGCGAGGAACTGCGCGCGGGCATCGGCATGGTGCTCCAGGACACCTGGCTGTTCGGCGGCACCATCGCGGAGAACATCGCCTACGGGGCTTCGCGCGAGGTCACCCGCGAGGAGATCGAGGGGGCGGCGCGGGCCGCGCACGCGGACCGGTTCGTCCGCACCCTGCCGGACGGCTACGACACGGTGCTGGACGACGAGGGCGCGGGCGTCAGCGCGGGCGAGAAGCAGCTGATCACGATCGCGCGGGCGTTCCTGTCGGACCCGGTGATCCTGGTGCTCGACGAGGCGACGAGCTCGGTGGACACCCGTACCGAGGTGCTGATCCAGAAGGCGATGGCGCGTCTCGCGCACGGCCGTACGTCCTTCGTGATCGCGCACCGGCTCTCCACCATCCGCGACGCGGACGTGATCCTGGTGATGGAGAACGGCTCGATCGTGGAACAGGGCACGCACGAGGAGCTGCTGGAGGCGGACGGCGCCTACGCCCGGCTGTACGCGGCGCAGTTCGCGCAGGCGGTGGCCGAGGTCGACTAGCGCAACCAGCGGACCTCGTCCTGAGGTCCGGGTCGGGGGTGCCCTCGTACGGGGGCACCCCTTTCGCGCACAGTGGCGTCCTGAGGGCAGCGGTCGTCCGCAAGGGGGTCCCGCTCAGTCGAGGTAGCCGCGCAACTGGTCGGCGAAGGCGTGGTCGCGCAGCTTGTTGAGCGTCTTGGACTCGATCTGGCGGATCCGCTCGCGCGTCACGCCGAAGATCCGTCCGATCTCCTCCAGGGTGCGCGGGCGGCCGTCGGCGAGGCCGTAGCGGAGCTGGACGACCTTGCGTTCGCGTTCGCCGAGGGTCGACAGCACGGCTTCGAGGTGCTCGCGCAGCAGGAAGAACGCGGCGGACTCGACGGGTGAGGCGGCGTCCCCGTCCTCGATGAGGTCTCCGAGGGCGACGTCGTCCTCCTCGCCGACCGGCGCGTGCAGGGAGACCGGCTCCTGCGCGAGGCGGAGCACCTCCAGCACGCGTTCCGGGGTCAGTTCCAGGTGGGCGGCGACCTCTTCGGCGGTGGGCTCGTACCCGCGCTCCTGGAGCATGCGGCGCTGTACGCGCACGACGCGGTTGATCAGTTCGACGACGTGTACGGGCACGCGGATGGTCCGGGCCTGGTCGGCGAGGGCCCGGGACATCGCCTGCCGGATCCACCAGGTGGCGTAGGTGGAGAACTTGTAGCCGCGGGCGTAGTCGAACTTCTCAACGGCCCGGATCAGCCCGAGGTTCCCTTCCTGGACGAGGTCGAGCATGGTGAGCCCGCGGCCCACGTACCGCTTGGCCACGGAGACGACGAGCCGCAGGTTGGACTCGATGAGGCGGCGTTTGGCCATGCGGCCCATGACGACGAGCTTGTCCAGGTCGAGGGTGAGCTGGAGGTCGAGCCCGGTGGCGGCGGCGAGTTTCTCCTCGGCGAACAGTCCCGCTTCGACGCGCCGGGCGAGTTCGACCTCCTCGGCGGCGGTCAGAAGCGGGATCCTGCCTATCTCGCGCAGGTACTGCCTGAAGAGGTCCGCGGAGGGGCCCGCTCCGCCCGTGCCGGCCGCCCGGCCCGTACCTCCCGTACCGCCTTCGCGGATGCCGTCGCGCCCGCCTTGCCCGGGCAACTCCCCGGTCAGGTCGAGCACCTCCGGCTCCTCGGGCTCCGCGTCCACGACTTCGGCCTCCGCGTCGGCGGGTTCGTCGGCCTGGGCGGCGGGGTGGCTCACGTTCACGGTCAGGGTCTGGGTCTGCACGGGGGCGACCTCCAGGGCTCCGAGGACGGGGGCACCGGATTTCAGTGTGGGGTACGACACATCGCAGCCACGAGGGGCGTGCGAGCACTTTCTGAGTCCGGTGCGTGACCGGATGGTTACCCCTCGCCGGGATGCCCGAAGCCGCCCGGACGCATGTCCGAGCGGGCCCTCGGCTCAGGCGGGCTCGACGCGGACCGCGCAGGTCTTGAACTCCGGCATGCCTGACACCGGGTCCAGGGCCGGGTTGGTGAGCGTGTTCGCGCGCCCCTCCCCCGGCCAGTGGAACGGCATGAACACCGTGTCCGCCCGGATCGCGTCGGTGATGCGGGCCGGGGCCACCGCGCGCCCGCGCCGCGAGACGACCGCCAGCACGGCCCCCTCGGCCACGCCCAGGCGGGCGGCGAGGCGGGGGTGGAGTTCCACGAACGGGCCGGGGGCGGCCGCGTTGAGCTCCGCGACCCGTCGGGTCTGGGCCCCGGACTGGTACTGGGCCACGACCCGCCCCGTGGTGAGCAGCAGCGGGTACTGCGCGTCGGGGACCTCGGCGGCGTCCCGGTGCGCGACGGGCACGAAGCGGGCCCGGCCGTCGTCGGTGGCGAAACGGTCCAGGAAGAGGCGGGGCGTCCCGGGCGAGCCGTCCGGGCAGGGCCAGAAGACGCCCTGTTCGGCTTCGAGGCGGGCGTAGGAGATCCCGGAGTAGTCGGCGGGACCGCCTTGCGAGGCGCGGCGCAGTTCCTCGAAGACCTCCTCGGGGGCGGTGGGGAAACCCTTCTCTACGCCGAGCCGGGCGGCGAGGCCGTGCAGGACCTCCAGGTCGGTGCGCACGCTCGGCGGCGGGGTCAGGGCCCGGCGGCGCAGCAGGACGCGGCCTTCCAGGCTGGTGGTGGTACCGCTCTCCTCCGCCCACTGGGTGACGGGCAGTACCACGTCGGCCAGTTCGGCGGTCTCGGAGAGGACGACGTCGGCGACGGCGAGGAAGTCCAGCGAGCGGATCCGGCCCTCGATGTGGGCGGCGCGGGGCGCGGAGACCACCGGGTTGGAGCCCATCAGCAGGAGCGCCCGCACGTCGGTGCCGAGGGCGTCGAGGAGTTCGTAGGCGCTGCGGCCGGGGCCGGGCAGGTCGTCGGGGTCGACGCCCCACACGCCGGCGACGTGGGCCCGCGCCGCCGGGTCCGTCAGCTTGCGGTATCCGGGGAGCTGGTCGGCCTTCTGGCCGTGCTCCCGGCCGCCCTGGCCGTTGCCCTGGCCGGTGAGGCAGCCGTACCCGGACAGCGGCCGCCCGGCGCGGCCCGTGGCGAGGCAGAGGTTGATCCACGCGCCGACGGTGTCGGTGCCCTTGGAGTGCTGCTCCGGGCCGCGCGCGGTCAGCACCATGGCGGACTCCGGGGCGCAGAACATCCGTACCGCCTCCCGCAGTCGGGGCACGGGGACCCCGGTGATCCGCTCCACCAGTTCCGGCCAGTGCGCCATCGCGGCGGCCCGCGCCTCGGGCCAGCCGGTGGTGCGATCGGCGATGAACGGCTCGTCGGTGCGCCCTTCGGCGACGACGAGGTGGAGCAGGCCCAGGGCGAGCGCGAGGTCCGTCCCGGGGCGGGGGGCGAGATGCAGGTCAGCCTGTTCGGCGGTGCGGGTGCGGCGCGGGTCCACCACGATCAACGTGCCGCCGTTGTCCTTGAGTTCCCGCAGGAAACGCAGGGCGGGCGGCATGGTCTCGGCCAGGTTGGAGCCGACGAGGATCACGCAGCCGGTGCGGGGGACGTCCTCCAGCGGGAACGGCAGGCCGCGGTCGAGGCCGAAGGCGCGCTGGTGGGCGGCGGCCGCGGAGGACATGCAGAAGCGGCCGTTGTAGTCGATCTGGGAGGTGCGCAGGGCGACGCGGGCGAACTTGCCGAGGGCGTAGGCCTTCTCGTTGGTCAGCCCGCCGCCGCCGAAGACGCCGACCGCGTCTTGGCCGTAGGAGCGCCCCGTGCGGGCGAGGCCCTCGGCGACGGCGTCCAGGGCCTGCTCCCAGGTGGCCGGCTCCAGTCGCCCGGTACGGCCGCGCACCAGCGGCTGCGTCAGGCGCACCCGCGAGGACAGCACGGCGGGGGCGGTACGTCCCTTGCCGCACAGGGCGCCCCGGTTCACGGGGAAGTCGGGCCGTTCCTCCACCTCGACGCCGCCGTCCGGCCCGGTGCGCAGGTTCATGCCGCACTGCAGGGCGCAGTACGGGCAGTGCGTGGCGGTGACGGGCCCGGCGGTGCCTTCGGTGTGCATGCCGACCACGGTGCGCCGCCGGTGTTACGCGGACGGGCCCCTCGCGTTACGGCCGGGGGTGCTCCCCCTCAGCGCACCCCCCGCCGCTCGGTGAGGCGGGCATCCGCTGCCAAGTGCTGCACCGTGAGGCCCGCCGTCCAGCCGCCGTCGACCGCGAGTTCGGCGCCCGTCATGTAGGCGGCGGAGTCGGAGAGCAGGAAGGCGACGGCCGCGGCGATCTCCTCGGGGGCGCCGACGCGGCCCAGCGGGGTTCCGGGGTAGTTGCCCTCGCCGGCCCGGATGCCGACCGGGGCGGTCATCGGGGTGAGCGTCATGCCCGGGTGGACGGAGTTGACGCGGATCCGGGACTCGGCGAGCTCGACCGCGCCGATCTTCGACAGGCCGCGCACGCCCCACTTGGAGGCGCCGTACCCGGCGGTCAGCGCGAGCCCGGTGAGGCCGGCGGCGGAGGAGATGTTGACGATGGAGCCGCCGCCGTTCGCGCGCAGCAGCGGGACGGCCGCTTTGATGCCGATGAACGTGCCGACCAGGTTGACCTCGACGACCCGGCGGAAGTGTTCGACGCTCTCGTGCTCCAGGAACCGGCCCGTGGCTATGCCCGCGTTGTTGACGAGGCCGTCGAGGCGGCCGAACTCGGCGGCCGCGTACTCCAGGGCCGCCGTCCAGTCGTCCTCGCTCGTCACGTCGTGCCGCAGGAAGCGGGCCGCGCCGCCCAGTGCGGCCGCCGTCGCGGCGCCCTCCGCCTCCAGGACGTCGGTGATCAGCACCCGGCCGCCGCCGTCCACGACGGCCCGCGCGGCGGCCGCGCCCAGCCCCCGGGCCCCTCCGGTGATGACGACGGCCTTGTCCCTCAGATCCACCACAGCCCCCCTGAGTCTGACAATCCGTGCCAGTCTGTCAGAGCGTCAGCACCCGCGACACCCCGTCCTCCTTCGGCCCCAGGAACGTCGGCCGCGGCTTGAACACCGCGTCCAGCGCCGCCTTCCCGGCTGCGAAGACCTCGCGGGCGCCTCCGTAGTACCAGGTCGCGTCGTGGACGTCCTCCACCCCGACGCCGTACGAGTCCACCCCCGCCGCCTGGCACAGGGCGACGGCCCGCCGGATGTGGAAGCCCTGGCTGATCAGCACCGCGCGCTCCACTCCGAAGATCCGCCGGGCCCGCACGCAGGAGTCCCAGGTGTCGAATCCGGCGAAGTCGCTGACGATCCGGTCGTCCGGGACCCCGTGGCGGGTCAGGTAGGCGCGCATCACGTCCGGCTCCGAGTACTCGGTACGGCTGTTGTCCCCGGTGACTAGCACGACCTTGACCTTCCCGGCGCGGTACAGCTCGGCGGCCGCGTCGAGCCTGTCGGCCAGGTACGGGGTGGGGCGGGCGCCCAGCAGGCCCGCGCCGAACACCACGGCCACCGGGGCGGCGGGCGCCTGGGCCGTACCGCCGAGCCGGTCGGCGGCCACCGCGTGCGTCCACGCCGAGGGCAGCAGTGCCAGCACGCACAACACCATCACGGCCCGTACGGCGCGCCGCCTGGCCCGCACCGTACGCGGCAGCAGCCCCCGCACCCCGCCCGCTGTCCGGCTCAGGCGCACTCCGCGCATGACGTTCCCCCTGGTTGTCGCTGGTCGTCGTTGGTCATGGCCGGTTTCGCCCGGTGTCCGCTGGTCAGGACGCGGCCGGGGCCGGTGCGGTTTCACCCGCCGCCGGGCCGCACCCCGCCCCGCCCGCTGTGAGCAGCCCGCAAAGACCCGTCATGACGGCGCAACGCGGCGGCAACCTGCGCCCCGCAGGATCGGTTCATGACGGAGCCCGCGCACCCTCCCGAATTCCCGCTCTTCCCGTTTCCCCCCGCCACCGCCGCCGAGTTGCTGACCCGGATCACCGTCCAGCTCGGGGCACAGCTGGACGCCGTGCGTCCGCCGGGGGCCCGGACCAACGGAGTCCCCGCATGCAGCCCACCCTCGTCGCCGTCGCCCACGGCAGCCGTGACCCCCGCGCGCTCCCCAGCGTCCGGGCCCTGCTGGAGCGGGTCCGCGAGCTCCGCCCCCGCCTCGACGTCCGCCTCGGGCACATCGAGCTGAACCGGCCGCTGCTCGGCGAGACGCTCGACGCCGTCGCCGGGGAGGCCGTCCTCGTGCCGCTGCTGCTGAGCCGCGGGCACCACGTCAAGCGGGACCTCCCCGCGGCGGCCGCCCGCGCCGTGCACCTGCGCACCCGGGTCGCCGCCCCGCTCGGCCCGCACCCGCTGCTGGTCGAGGCCCTGTACGAGCGGCTCCTGGAGGCCGGCTGGGCCCCGGGGACGGCGGTCGTGCTCGCCGCCGCCGGTTCCCGCGACCGGGACGCCGCCGAGGACACCCGCCGCACCGCCGCCCTGCTGTCCGAACGCCTCGGCGCAGTGCCCGTCGTGGCCGCCTACGCCTCCGCCGCGACCCCGGCCGTGCCCGACGCCCTGCGCGCCCTCGCCGCCCGCGGCCACCACCGGATCGCCGTGGCCTCGTACTTCACCGCTCCCGGCCGGTTCGCCGCCCAGAGCGCCGCTGCCGCGACCGGACCGGCCGCCGCACCGCTCGGCGACCACCCGGCACTCGCCCGCCTCGTTCTCCTGCGCTACGACCAGGCACTCGCCCGGCGCCGGACAGCCCTGGAACTGGCCACCGCGTAGGGCAGCGGGCGGGTCCGGCCGCCCGGATCACCCGCATTGTCGGCTGTTCCGGTTAACGTCTGAACATGGAAGGCATGGAAAGCACCGCCCGCACCGACCCCTACGAGCCTGCCGACACCGAGCGCTGGGCCGCCGAGCCCGACAAGCGGCCCGGCCGCACCGCCTTCCAGCGGGACCGCGCCCGCGTACTGCACTCCGCCGCGCTGCGCCGCCTCGCCGGCAAGACGCAGGTCGTCACCCCCGGGACCCGCTCCTACGACTGGGACGCGAGCCCCCGCACCCGTCTGACCCACTCCCTGGAATGCGCGCAGGTGGGCCGCGAGCTGGGAGCGGCCCTCGGCTGCGACCCCGACCTGGTCGAGGCCGCCTGCCTCTCCCACGACATGGGCCACCCGCCCTTCGGGCACAACGGCGAGGAGGCCCTCAACGAGTTCGCCAAGGACTGCGGCGGTTTCGAGGGCAACGCGCAGTCCCTGCGCCTGCTGACCCGGCTGGAGCCGAAGCGGTTCGTGCCCGATCCGGCGACGGGTCGACTCGTCAGCGTCGGTCTCAACCTCACCCGGGCCTCGCTGGACGCCGCCACCAAGTACCCGTGGCCGCGCGGCGGGCACCCCACCGACCCCGATTCGGTGAAGTTCGGTGCGTACGAGGACGACCTGCCGGTCTTCGCCTGGCTGCGCCGGGGCGCTCCCGCCGACCGCAAGTGCTTCGAGGCACAGGTCATGGACTGGGCGGACGACGTGGCCTACTCCGTCCACGACTTCGAGGACGGTCTGCACGCCGGGCACCTCGACCCGAACATGCTCTTCGCCGAACCGGAACGCGATGCGATCTGGCGGGTCGCGATCGGCCGGTACGTGCCCGCGGACACCGCGCCGGAAGAGCTGCGGGAGGCCCTGGACCGGCTGATGGAGCAGGAATGGTGGCCGCACGGCTACGACGGCTCGGCCGTCGCCCAGGCCCGGCTCAAGGACGCCACCAGCCAGCTGATCGGCCGCTTCTGCCTGGCCGCCGAGGCGGCGACGCGGGAGGCGTACGGGTCGGGCCGCCTCACCCGGTACACGGCCGAGCTGGTCCTCCCCCGGGAGGCGCGCAACGAGTGCGCCGTACTCAAGGCGGTCGCCGACCTGTACGTGATGCAGCGCGACGAGCAGGAGCGGCTGCGCGCGGACCAGCGCATCGTCCTGGCCGAACTCGCCGAGGCGCTGAGCGCCCGGGCACCCGAGGGCCTCGACCCCCAGTTCCGGGCGATCTTCGAGGACGCTCCCGACGACAAGGGCAGGAAACGCGCGGTCATCGACCAGATCGCCGCCCTCACCGACGCCTCGGCCCGCTCGTTGCACGCCCGTCTCACCAGGCGCCCACGACGCGCCCAAGGGTGAGCCGATCGGGCCACTCCCCCTTCACGGGGCAGGCTCGGTGCGGGACGCTCGCATGTGGCCGCATGTGGCGCAGAGGTTATGAGGAGGCATCAGGTGGTCGACGCACACCGGACGTTCGTCATCGTCGGCGCGGGTCTCGCCGGGGCCAAAGCGGCCGAGACCCTGAGGTCCGAGGGGTTCACGGGCAGGGTGATCCTGATCGGGGACGAACGTGAGCATCCCTACGAGCGCCCTCCCCTGTCCAAGGGGTACCTGACGGGCAAGGAGGAGCGCGAGAGCGTCTTCGTCCACGAGCCGTCCTGGTACGCGGGCGCCGACATCGAGCTGCACCTGGGCCAGCCCGCCGTCCAGCTGGACCGGTCCGCGAAGAAGGTCGTCCTCGGTGACGGCACGGCGCTGCACTACGACAAGCTGCTGCTGGCCACCGGCGCCGAGCCGCGCCGCCTGGACGTCCCCGGCACCGGCCTGGTGGGGGTGCACCACCTGCGGCGCCTCGCGCACGCGGAGCGGCTCAAGCAGGTCCTGACCGGGCTGGGCCGGGACAACGGCCACCTGCTGATCGCGGGCGCCGGCTGGATCGGCCTGGAGGTCGCGGCGGCGGCCCGCGGGTACGGCGCCGAGGTGACCGTGGTCGAGCCGCTGGCCACGCCGCTGCACGCGGTGCTCGGCCCGGAGATCGGCCGGCTCTTCGGGGACCTGCACGCCGAGCACGGCGTCCGCTTCCACTTCGGCGCCCGGCTCACCGAGATCGTCGGGACGGACGGCATGGTGCTGGCCGCCCGGACCGACGACGGCGAGGAGCACCCGGCGCACGCGGTGCTCGCCGCGATCGGCGCGGCGCCCCGCACGGCGCTCGCGGAGAGCTCCGGGCTGGCGCTGGTGGACCGGGAGCACGGCGGCGGGATCGCCGTCGACGCGTCGCTGCGGACCTCCGATCCGGACGTCTTCGCCGTCGGGGACGTGGCGGCCGCCCACCACCCGGTGCTCGGGACCCGGCTGCGCGTCGAACACTGGGCGAACGCGCTCAACGGCGGCCCGGCCGCCGCCAGGGCGATGCTGGGCCAGGAGGTCTCGTACGACCGGGTGCCCTACTTCTTCTCGGACCAGTACGACGTGGGCCTGGAGTACTCCGGGTACGCGCCGGTGGGCGGCTACGACCAGGTGCTGATCCGCGGCGACGTGGGCAAGCGGGAGTTCATCGCGTTCTGGCTGTCGCAGGGCAGGGTGCTCGCCGGGATGAACGTCAACGTGTGGGACGTCACCGGGCACATCCAGGCCCTGATCCGCTCCCACGCGCCGGTGGACCGGGAGAAACTGGCGGACCCGTCGGTTCCGCTCTCTTCCCTGGTGGCGGCGGAGGGGGCCTGACGGGTTTGTCGGCGCCCGGCCGTAGACTTCACGCGTGGCAGGACGGATCAACGACGACGACGTGAAGGCGGTACGGGACGCGGTCCCGATCGACGCCGTGGTCTCCGACTACCTCCAGCTGCGCAACGCCGGCGGCGGCAACCTCAAGGGCCTGTGTCCCTTCCATGACGAGAAGTCCCCGTCCTTCCAGGTCAGCCCGAGCAAGGGGCTCTACCACTGCTTCGGCTGCCAGGCGGGCGGGGACACCCTCGACTTCATCATGAAGATCGACCACCTCTCCTTCTCGGAGGCGGTCGAGCGCCTCGCCGGCCAGGCGGGCATCACCCTGCGGTACGAGGAGGGCGGCTACACCGCCGGTACCAGCGGCCGCGGCGAGCGGATCCGGCTGGTCGAGGCGCACAAGGCCGCCGCGCAGTTCTACGTCGACCAGCTGGACGGTCCCGAGGCGGAGATCGGCCGCAAGTTCCTGGCGGAGCGCGGCTTCGACCAGGCCGCGGCCGCGCACTTCAGCGTGGGCTACAGCCCCGCCGGCTGGGACCACCTGACCCGCTTCCTGCGCGGCAAGGGGTTCAGCGACAAGGAGCTGATCACCTCGGGCCTGGCCCAGGACAGCCGCAGCGGGAAGCCGATCGACCGGTTCCGCGGGCGGCTGATGTGGCCGATCCGGGACATCAGCGGCGAGGTCGTCGGCTTCGGCGCGCGCAAGCTGCGCGACGACGACAACGGCCCCAAGTACCTGAACACCCCCGAGACGGCGATCTACAAGAAGTCCCAGGTGCTGTACGGCATCGACCTGGCCAAGAAGGAGATCGCGAAGACCTCGCGGGCGGTCGTGGTGGAGGGCTACACCGATGTGATGGCCTGCCACCTGGCCGGGGTCACCACCGCCATCGCGACCTGTGGCACGGCCTTCGGCGGGGACCACATCAAGATCCTGCGCCGGCTGCTGATGGACAACGCGACGGCCGAGGTGATCTTCACCTTCGACGGTGACGCGGCGGGCCAGAAGGCCGCGCTGCGCGCCTTCGAGGACGACCAGAAGTTCGCCGCCGAGACCTCGATCGCGATCACCCCGGGCGGGATGGACCCCTGCGACCTGCGGCTCGCGCAGGGCGACGCCGCCGTGTCGGGACTGGTGGAGTCGCGGACCCCGCTGTTCGAGTTCGCGCTGCGGCACATCGTGGCCCGGCACAACCTGGAGAACCCGGCGGGCCGGGCGGCCGCGCTGGACGAGGCGGCCCCCGTCGTCGCCAACATCAAGAACATCGCGATCCAGCACGAGTCGGCGGTCCAGCTGGCGGGGATGCTGGGCATCCGCGACGAACAGTTCGTGGTCAAGCGGGTCGCGCAGCTCGCCCGCTGGGCGCGCGAGCGGGGAGGCCGGCCCGAGCAGGGCGGGCGCGGCCGTACGTACGAGGCCGCCCCGGCACCGGCGCCCGCGACAGCGGGGGGCCCGGCGCTGAACCTGCGCAGCCCCGCCCACCGCACGGAACGCGAGCTGCTCAAGCTGGCGCTGCAGAGACCGGCCCTGGTCTCCCCCGCCTTCGACGCCTACGGGATCGACGAGTTCACCGCGCCGCCCTACGCGGCGGTCCGCCAGGCCATCCAGGACGCCGGGGGTGCCTCCCTGGGCACCGAGGACTACCTGGCCCGGGTCCGGGAGGCCGCGCCCAACGACACCGTGCGCGCGCTGGTCACGGAACTGGCGGTCGAAGCCATCCACGCGAAGACGGTGGACGAGATCTACGCGGGGGTCCAGCTGGTGCAGGTGCGGCTGCGCGCCGTGGACCGCCGGGTGCAGGAGGTCCAGGGCACGCTCTCGCGCCTGGGGGCGCAGGCCCCGCCGGAGCAGCTGGCGGCGGTCCAGGAGGAGCTGTGGGTCCTCCAGCAGTACGGGCAGCGGCTGCGCAACCGCGGGGCCGAGGGGCTGTAGCCGCCGGTCGTCACCCGGCCCGGCCGGGGACGAGCCAGTCCCCGCCCGGGATCTCGGTCCCGGAGCGGGCCAGGGCGCGGGCCAGCGGTGCGGCGGCCAGGTACACCCAGGCCAGGACCGGGGTGCCGTCGGGGCGCAGGGCCTCGCGGGCGACCCGGTCGTAGACGTTCCCCGGGAGGCCCGGGCCCCGGTACTCCTCCAGCAGGTCGAGCGCGACCAGCAGCTCGGCGTAGGCCCCGGGCTCGGGGGTGATCACCTCCCCGTGTATCCCGGGTCCGGGGCGCGCGACGGCGTACGGGTATCCCGGGCCCTCGTACAGCGCGGCGTCCGGCAGCAGGGCCGGCTCCTCCGCCACGGTGCGGCCCCGCAGGAAGAGGTCGTGGTTGACCTCGCCGGGCCGCAGGGTCCCGTACACGAAGAACGGCAGCGGCCGGTCGAGCGGTGTCACGAGGCCCTCCCAGGACTTGTCGGCGGCCCACGGGCCCACCCGCCCGCGCGGCCCTCCACCGTACGCACCGCCCGCCGGCCGTCGTAACCCCTCTCCGCACCCGGCCCCCGCAGCCCGCCCGCCGGGCGCGGAGTCCAGCCGCAGCACGGCAGCCGCTCCGGACGTACGAGGCCACCCCCGCGACGGCGGCGGGCCGGCACGGGGCGGCCGCCGGGTGGGAAGGCCAGCCACAGCACGGCGGCTGCCCCCGGACGACGAGGCCTCCCCCGCGGCGGCGGGCGGGCCGGCACGGCGGTGGACGGTACGGGGCGGTGGCTGGTGTCACCCGGACGGGCAGGGTCGCCCGGACGGCCCAAGCCGAGGCGGTTGAGCTGCGGTGACACCGGGCCGGCCGGTGAAGCTGACGCCGCATCAGGAGGCGCGGCGCGGGCGGGACGGGTTATCTCGGGAACACGACCCCGCGTTCCCAGGAGCCCTCATGCGCCGCCGCACCGCACACGTGCTGACCGCCACCGCGCTGACCGCCGTCGCCTTCGCCGGCCCGGTCGCGGGCGCGGTCGCCGCCGCGGAACTCGGCATGCCCGGCTTCGCGCCGGGCGACTTCGCTCCGCTGGAGGTCTGGCCGAAGTCCGCCTCCCCGGGCGTGACCGTGACGGTGAACACCAGCGCCTGCGGCCCCTCCGGCCACGCCGAGGGTGACGCCACCACCGTCGGCGGGGGCCGCTTCAAGCTGCTGCCGGGCACCCGCAAGGAGGTGGTCACGGGACAGTTCCAGGTCGCCCGCGACCTCCGCCCCGGCACCTACGACATCGGCGCGACCTGCGCGAACGGCAAGTTCGCCAGCGGCGACCTGGTCGTCACCGACCGTGGCCCGCAAGGCCACGTACGGACCGGGGTCGGTGGTGGCACGACCACCACCACCGACCCCGCCAAGATCACGGCGGGAGCGGCCCTGCTGGCCGCGGTCGCCGTCGGCGGTACCTGGCTCCTGCGTCGCCGGGCGAGCGGCACGCGGAGCTGACGGACCGCGGCCGAGGCCGCGGTCCGAGCGGTACCGTCCCCCGTCGCCCGCCCCGCGAGGTCCCCCCGTTCGCGGGGCCGGGCGACGGCCAGTCATACGCACGGGAAGCGAGCACGAGGGGGCAGGCATGGTGGGCACCTCCGGCGTCGCCGGCCGCGGCGGGCTCCTGGCCCTCGCCGCCTGCGTGGGTATCTGGCTCGTCGGCAGCGGTTCCGGGGAGCGCGTCGGTCCGCCGCTGCCGTCCCCCGCCGAGGCGCTCAGCGCGCTCAGCGGTCAGGCCTCTTACGCCGGGAGCATCGCCCCGCTGCCCGGCTCCCCGCCCACCCGGATCCGGATCCCCTCGATCCGCGTGGACGCCCCGCTCACCGGGCTGGGCCTCCAGGCCGACGGCAGCCTCGAAGTCCCGCCGCCGGGCCGCCGCGACCTCGCGGGCTGGTACCGCGACGGCACCACCCCGGGCGCCATCGGCACCGCCGTCATCGCGGGCCACGTCGACCACGCCACCGGCCCGGCCGTCTTCTACCACCTGGGCGCGCTGCGCCGCGGGGCCACGATCGAGGTGGCGCGCGCGGACGGACGTACGGCCGTGTTCACCGTCCACGCCGTGGAGGTGTACGACGCCAAGGCCTTCCCCGACTCCCGGGTGTACGGCCCCTCGCCGCGCGCCGAGCTGCGGGTCATCACCTGCGGGGGCGGCTTCTCCCCCCGCACCGGGTACGAGGGCAACGTGGTCGTCTTCGCCCACCTGACGGGGACGTACTAGCGGCCGGCAGGCCTCAGCCCCACTGCTCGATGCCGAGCTTGACCACCAGCGCGCCGACCACCGTCAGCAGCACCGTGCGGACGAACGCGCTGCCCTTGGTGAGCGCCATCCGGGCCCCGATCATGCCCCCGGCCAGGTTGAAGGCCGCCATCAGCGCGGCCAGTTGCCACAGCACCATCCCCTGGTACGCGAACATGGCGAGCGCCCCGGCGTTCGTGCAGCAGTTGACGATCTTGGCGGTGGCGGAGGCGGTCACCAGGTCGAGGTGGAGCAGTGCGGTGAGGGCGAGGACCAGGAAGGTGCCGGTGCCGGGCCCGATGAGCCCGTCGTAGAAGCCGATGCCGAGTCCCGCCAGGCCGATGGCGAGCAGCACGCGCCGGCGGCTGACGGGCGCGGTGGACGCGGCCGCGCCGAAACCGGGCTTGAAGATCACCACCGCGGCCACGACCACCAGCACCGCCATGATCAGCGGCCGCATGGCGTCCTTGCTGATCCCCCCGGCCAGCGCGGCGCCGCCCATCGAACCGGCGAGCGCGGCCAGGCCGATACGGACGGCGAGCTTCACGTTCACCGGCGCCTTGCGGGCGTACGTCACGGCCGCTCCGGTGGTGCCGACGATGGCCACCGCCTTGTTGGTGCCGAGGACGGCGGCGGGGGGCGTGTGCGGGAGGCCGAGCAGCAGCGCGGGCAGGAGCAGCAGTCCGCCGCCCCCGACCACCGCGTCGATCCAGCCGGCCGCCGCGGCGGCCACGCACAGCACGATGATCATCGTGGTTGATATGTCAGGCACGGCTCCGACCCTATGGAGCGGTTCGCTGCAATGGGCACGGATACCGGGAAACTTGCGCAAAGGTTGAGGTTCGAAGGCCTCACGGGCCGTCCGGCCGGGCGCTGAGGTGCGCGTTCCGTCCGGGTAACAGCGGCGATGCGGCGGGGAAACAGCGGCCCCGCACGCTCGTTCCATGACTTCGGACCGGCATGTGGTGGTGATCGGCGGCGGCCTGGCGGGCCTGCGGTGCGCGGCGCGGCTGACCGCCGGCGGTGCCGCGGCGGTCACGGTCCTCGGCGAGGAGCCGCACGCCCCGTACAACCGCGTGCTGCTGGCCGAGATCCTGGCCGGCCGGTACGCCGCCGAGGTGACCGCGCTCCCGGACCCGGGCCCGGTGCTGCGCCGGGGCGTGCGCGCGGTCCGCGTCGACCGCGCCGACCGGACGGTGCACTGCGACGACGGGGCGGTGCTCGGGTACGACACCCTCGTCCTGGCCACCGGCTCGAACCCGGTGCTCCCCCCTCTGCGCGGCCTGTTCGAGCCGGACGGCCGGGCGCTCCCCGAGGGGGTGCACGCGTTCCGCACCATGGACGACTGCCTGGCCCTCTCGGCGGCCGTACGCCCCGGCCTGCGCGCCGTGGTGATCGGCGGCGGCCTCCTCGGCGTCTCGGCGGCCCGGGCCCTGGCCGCCCGCGGCGCCCAGGTGGTGCTCGCGCAGCAGGCCCAGCGGCTGATGGAACGCCAGCTGGACGCGCCCGCCTCGGCCCTGCTGGGCGCCCACCTCACCGCTCTCGGCATCGAGATCCACACCGAGTGCCGGGTCCGCGGCCTGACCAAGACCGCGGACCCCCGCGCCGGGGCCGGAACCCGGGTCACCGGCGTCGAACTCGCCGACGGCTACCGGCTCGACGCCGAACTCGTGGTGCTCGCCTGCGGGGTGCGCCCGCGCACCGGACTGGCGCGGGCCGCCGGGCTGGAGGTGCGGGGCGGCATCGTCGTGGACGACCGGCTGCGCACCAGCGACCCCCGCATCCACGCCATCGGCGACTGCGCCGAGCACGACGGCCGGGTGTACGGGCTGGCCGGGCCCGCGCTGGAGCAGGCCGACGCCCTCGCGGCCTCCCTGACCGGTACCGGCGGCCCCGCCGGCGCCTACACCGGCACCCGCGCGCTGACCCGGCTCACCCTCACCCCCGGCGGCGAAGGCTCGCGCGACGGCGAGGGCTCCCCCGGCGGCGGCGGCTCCCTGGACCTCGCCGCCTTCGGGGAGCCGACCCCGCTGCCGGGTGACGACGTGATCCGCCTCGCCGACGCCACCCGCCGGACCTACCGGCAGGTCGTCGTACGCGGCGACCGCCTGGTCGGCGGGGTCCTGCTCGGCGAACTGTCCACCGTGGGCGCCCTGGCCCGCTCCTGGGAGGACGGGGCCGCCCTGACCGACTTCTCGCACCTGCTCACCGACGACGGAGGCTCCTGATCATGGCCGCAGTCCCGCCCACCCCCGGACCCGCATCCGCGGCCGGCCCCGCCCTGGTGCTCGTCGGCCACGGCATGGTCGGCCAGCGCTACCTGGAGGCCCTCGCCGAGCGCGGGATCACCGCCACGCACCGCGTCACCGTCCTGTGCGAGGAGCCCCGGCCCGCCTACGACCGGGTCCACCTGACCTCCTATTTCTCCGGCAGCACCCCCGAGGACCTGTCGCTGACCCCGGACGGGTTCATGGCCCGGCACGGGATCGACCTGCACCTCGGCGACCCCGCCGAGACCATCGACCGCGGCGCCCGCACCGTCACCTCCCGCTCCGGGCGGGTGTTCCCGTACGACGTCCTCGTACTGGCGACCGGCAGCTACCCCTTCGTGCCGCCCGTGCCCGGCAAGGACGCCCCCGGCTGCTTCGTGTACCGCACCATCGAGGACCTCCTCGCGATCGAGGCGTACGGCAGGGGCCGCGGCAGCGGGGCCGTCGTCGGAGGCGGACTCCTCGGACTGGAGGCCGCGGGCGCGCTGCAAGGACTGGGGCTGGCCACCCGGGTCGTGGAGTTCGCCCCGCGCCTGATGCCCGTCCAGGTCGACGACGGGGGCGGCGCCGCCCTGCTGCGCACCATCGAGGCGATGGGACTGAGCGTCCACACCGGCGTCGGCACCCAGGAGATCCTCACCGGCGAGGACGGCTCGGTGAGCGGGATGCGCCTTTCCGACGGCTCGACCGTCCCCGCCGACCTGGTCGTCTTCTCCGCCGGTGTCCGCCCCCGCGACCAGCTCGCCCGCGACGCCGGGCTTGCCGTCGGCGAACGCGGCGGGATCGCCGTCGACGCCCGCTGCCGGACCTCCGACCCGGGCGTGTACGCGATCGGCGAATGCGCGATGGCCGTCGACGGCCGGGTCTACGGCCTGGTCGCCCCCGGCTACGAGATGGCCGAGACCGCCGCCGACGACCTGCTGGGCCGTGAGCGGGAGTTCACCGGGGCCGACCTGTCCACCAAGCTCAAGCTGCTCGGCGTGGACGTGGCCTCCTTCGGCGACGCCCACGGAGCCACCCCCGACTGCCTCGACGTCGTCTACTCCGACTCCCGCTCCGGCGTCTACAAGAAGCTGGTCGTCTCCCCCGACGGCGTGCTGCTCGGCGGGGTCCTCGTCGGTGACGCCGACGCCTACGGGCTGCTGCGCCCGCTCACCGGCAGCGTCCCGCCGGTCCTGCCCGAGCAGCTGGTGCTGCCCGCGGGCATCGGCCCGGCCGCGCAGCTCGGGCCGTCCGCGCTGCCCGACACGGCGGTGATCTGCTCCTGCCACAACGTCACCAAGAAGGAGATCACCGCCTTCACTTCCCTGCCCGAGGTCAAGAAGTGCACCAAGGCCGGCACCGGCTGCGGCGGCTGCCTCAAGGTGATCGGGCAGCTGCTTCCCGCCGCCGCCGACAAGGGGCTGTGCGGCTGCTTCCCGTACACCCGCGCCGAGCTGTACGAGATCGTCCGCACCCGCCGCCTGACCTCCTACCGGGAGATCCTCGACGGCCACGGCCGTGAAGACGCCCGGGGCGGCGAGGGGTGCGAGGTCTGCAAGCCCGCCGTCGCCTCGGTCATCGCCTCGCTCGCCGCGACGCTGGGCGCGAGCGGATACGTCCTGGACGGGGAGCAGGCCGCCCTCCAGGACACCAACGACCACTTCCTGGCGAACATGCAGCGCAACGGCTCGTACTCGGTCGTCCCCCGCATTCCCGGCGGTGAGATCACCCCCGACAAGCTCATCGTGATCGGCGAGGTGGCCCGCGACTTCGGCCTCTACACGAAGATCACCGGGGGGCAGCGGATCGACCTCTTCGGGGCCGCGGTCGACCAGCTCCCGCGCATCTGGGCGCGGCTGGTGGACGCCGGGTTCGAGTCCGGGCACGCCTACGGGAAGGCGCTGCGCACGGTGAAGTCCTGCGTGGGCCGGACGTGGTGCCGCTACGGGGTCCAGGACAGCGTGCGCATGGCCATCGACCTGGAGCTGCGCTACCGGGGCCTGCGCGCCCCGCACAAATTGAAGTCGGCGGTGTCGGGGTGCACCCGCGAGTGCGCGGAGGCACAGAGCAAGGACTTCGGCGTCATCGCCACGGCGAACGGCTGGAACCTCTACGTCGGCGGCAACGGCGGGGCCAGCCCGCGCCACGCCGACCTGCTCGCCCAGGACCTGTCCGACGCCGAACTCGTCCGCCTCATCGACCGGTTCCTCATGTTCTACATCCGCACCGCCGACCGGCTGGAGCGGACCTCGACCTGGCTGGAGCGGCTGGAGGGCGGGCTGGACCACCTGCGGGACGTGATCGTCCACGACTCGCTCGGTCTGTGCGCGGAGCTGGAGTCGCTGATGGCCGACCACGTCGCCCACTACCGCGACGAGTGGGCCGAGACCCTCCGGGACCCCGAGCGGCTGCGCCGGTTCGTTTCCTTCGTCAACGCGCCCGGCGCCCCGGACCCCAGCGTGCGGTTCGTGCCGGAACGCGACCAGGTCAAGCCCGACCTGACCGTACTGACCCTTGAGCCCGTGGGAGGCGACCGGTGACCATCGAGCTGGAAGTGAACGGCGGCTGGCTGACGGTGTGCGAGCTGTCGGAGCTGATCCCTGGGCGCGGGGTCGCGGCCCTGTTGCCCGACGGGAGCCAGGCCGCGGTGTTCGTGGACCGCGGGGGACGCCCGTACGCCATCGGCAACCGGGACCCCTTCACCGGCGCGCAGGTGCTCGCCAGGGGACTGGTGGGCGCGGTGACGGGACGCCCCTTCGTGGCCTCGCCGCTGCTCAAGCAGCGGTTCGACCTGGAGTCGGGGCGCTGTCTGGACGACGACGCGGTGGCGGTCCGGACCTATCCGGTACGGACCGCCGTGCCCTCGCCCGCGTAGGGCAGCCGGGGGGACTACTGTGCCTGGATCGCCGCCGGGTCCATCCACATGATCTCCCAGGTGTGACCGTCGAGGTCCTCGAAGGCCCGCCCGTACATGAAGCCGTGGTCCTGCGCGGCCCGGGGCTCGGTGCCGCCCGCGCCGACGGCCGCGTCGACCAGCGCGTCCACCGCGTCGCGGCTCTCGGCGCTCAGGCACAGCAGGGCCTCGGTGGTGGTGGAGGTGTCAGCGATGGCCTTGTGGGTGAAGTCCTTGAAGCGGGCCTCGGTCAGCAGCATCGCGTAGATGGTGTCGCTGATGACCAGGGAGGCGCCGTTCTCGTCGCTGAACTGAGCGTTGAAGGAGTAGCCGAGCTTGCCCCAGAAGGCCTTGCTCGCCTCCAGGTCCTTGACCGGCAGGTTGACGAAGATCATGGTGGCGGACATCTCGGTCTCTCTTCTCTCGCGGTGGTGCGTTCGAAGGGGTAGACCGGGCCGCCCCGGGAAACTCATCGCTCCCGGGAAAGGTTTTTCCGGCCCGTCCCTGCGTCGTTCATCTCCTACGCGGCTCCCCGCGCCGTCAGGACGCCACGGCGCCGCCCTTGAGCAGCGCCGCCCCCAGCGGGGTCACCGTGTGCAGCACGGCGTTGCCCCGGCGCAGGGTCGTGACCAGGCCCGCCTCCCGCATCACACAGGCGTGCTGGCTCGCGGAGGCGAGGGACACCCCCGCCCGGCGGGCCAGTTCGCTGGTCGTGGCCCCGTCGCCGATGGCCCGCAGCACCACCGAGCGGGTGTGCCCGACGAGCTTTCCCAAGGTCCGCTGGCGCTGCTCCTCCGCGGGGCGGGCGGCCTCCCCCTGGGCGGGGGCCGAGGCGAGCTGCGCCGCCGCCGGGTACACCAGGACCGGCGGCAGCTCCGGGTCGTGCAGGGTGACGGCCGTACGGCGGCAGAAGAAGGACGGCTGGAGCAGCAGCCCCCGCCCCCGCAACCGGACGTCCCGGTCCACCGGGTAGTCGCACTCCAGGACCGGCGCCCGCCAGCGCAGCATCGGCGGCAGCGACGCGAGCAGCTCGTCCGCGCCGCCGTCCAGCAGTGCGCGGCCCCTGGCTGCCCGCTCGGCCTCGATCTGGGCCTGGATGTGGGTCCAGTAGGGCTCCACGGCCACCCGGTGGTACGCGCGCAGTTCGCCCAGCAGCCTCGGCATGTGCTTGGACGCGTCGTCCATGAAGTCCCGCAGCCGGCGCGGGACGAGGGTGTCGCCCGCGCCGCCCGCTCCCGGCGGCATGCCGAAGGCGGCGCCGACGCGCGCTCCCGCGCCCAGCATCGAAAGCTCGCGGCGTATTCGCTCGGGGCGTATGCCGCGCAGCGCGTCGAGGCCGAGGTCCCACCCGTACTGGCCCTCGACCGGGGTCAGGAAATCGGGGAAATAGCCGCGCCCCGGTATCAGCGCGCCGAGGAGTCTTGTTTCACTATTCAACCGGCTCCGGGTTTCCGTACGCCATTCACCGAACAACCGGGCATCACGCCGGTCCCTTAAGCGGTGAAAGCTGAGAATCGTTTCCCACAACGCATCGGGACGTCCCGCCATCCGTACGCGTGCGAGATCCACTCCCGTGAAATGGATACGAAGCACCGAACCCCCACCTGTGCAACCGCAATCCCCCCGCCCCATGAGTATGCACGCCGTCACACGTGGTCACCACGCCCTTTCAGCCACAGTTGAAACCCCTTTCGGCAGGAGCGTGACAACCGAAATCCTGTACTCCGCCAGGCACACTCCGGTGCGACCGAAACGCTCCGTGAAGGCCGTGGGGGGCTTTGCGGGGCCTGGCGGTCGGTCGCACAGGTAAGCGCCGACGTGCCTGGCGATAGGCGGCAGGCGGTGGACGGGTGGGGATCCGTCCACCGCCTGGTGCCGTAATGGCGACTTGGTTGAATACGGGCCTTAAACGCAAAGCAGGCTGCGCCCGCTTCCGGGGGTCAGGGAAACCGGAAGCAGGGCGCAGCCTCAGGAACCGGTGCCGCCGGCCGGGTTCGTGCCCGGCCGAGCCGCGCCGGAACCCGGCACGGGGGGGGCTCAGCGGCTGTCGGAGCCCTTCGACTCGGCGGCCGCGCGGCCGGCCTCCAGGCGCGCCACCGGAATCCGGAACGGCGAGCAGGAGACGTAGTCGAGACCGACCTCGTGGAAGAAGTGCACCGACTCGGGGTCGCCGCCGTGCTCACCGCAGACGCCGAGCTTGAGGTCGGGGCGGGTGGCCCGGCCGGCCTCGACCGCGCTGCGGACCAGGGCGCCGACACCGTCCTTGTCGATGGTCTCGAAGGGCGAGACCCCGAAGATGCCCTTCTCCAGGTACGCGGTGAAGAAGCTGGCCTCGACGTCGTCGCGGGAAAAGCCCCACACCGTCTGGGTCAGGTCGTTCGTACCGAAGGAGAAGAACTGCGCGGCCTCGGCGATCTGGCCGGCGGTCAGCGCGGCGCGCGGCAGCTCGATCATCGTGCCGATGGTCAGCTTGAGGCTGGTGCCGGTGGCGGCCTCGACCTCGGCGATGACCTGGTCTGCCTCGTCGCGCACGATCTCCAGCTCCTGGACGGTGCCCACGAGCGGGATCATGATCTCGGCGCGCGGGTCGCCCTTGGCGTTCTTGCGCTCGGCCGCGGCCTCGGCGATCGCCCGGACCTGCATGGCGAACAGACCGGGGATGACCAGGCCGAGGCGGACGCCGCGCAGACCCAGCATCGGGTTCTGCTCGTGCAGCTTGTGCACGGCCTGCAGCAGGCGCAGGTCGTTCTCGTTGGCGTCCTTGCGGGACTCGGCGAGGGCGACGCGCACCGACAGCTCGGTGATGTCGGGGAGGAACTCGTGCAACGGCGGGTCGAGGAGGCGGACGGTGACGGGCAGCCCGTCCATCGCCTCGAACAGCTCGACGAAGTCCTTCTTCTGCAGCGGGAGGAGGGCACTGAGTGCCGCTTCGCGCTCGTCGTCGGTGTCGGCCAGGATCAGGCGCTCGACCATCTCGCGGCGCTCACCGAGGAACATGTGCTCGGTGCGGCACAGGCCGATGCCCTGGGCGCCGAAACGGCGGGCGCGCGAGGCGTCCTCGGCGTTGTCGGCGTTGGCGCGCACCCGCAGCCGGCGGACGCGGTCCGCGTACGCCATGATCCGGTGCACGGCGGCGACCAGCTCGTCGGCGTCGTCGGCGCCGGCGTGCATGCGGCCCTCGAAGTACTCGACCACCGGGGACGGTACGACGGGTACCTCGCCGAGGTAGACCTTGCCGGTGGAGCCGTCGATGGAGACGACGTCGCCCTCTTCGACGACCGTCCCGCCGACCGTCATCCGGCGGCGCTTGGTGTCGACTTCGAGGTCCTCGGCGCCGCAGACGCAGGTCTTGCCCATGCCGCGGGCGACGACGGCGGCGTGCGAGGTCTTGCCGCCGCGGGAGGTCAGGATGCCCTCGGCGGCGATCATGCCGTCCAGGTCGTCCGGGTTGGTCTCGCGGCGGATCAGGATGACCTTCTCGCCGGAGCGGGACCACTTGACGGCCGTGTACGAGTCGAAGACGGCCTTGCCGACCGCCGCGCCCGGGGAGGCGGCGATGCCGCGGCCGAGCATGGTCGTCTTGGCGGCCTCGTCGAAGCGCGGGAACATCAGCTGCGCCAGCTGGGCGCCGTTGACGCGCTGGAGGGCCTCGGCCTCGTCGATCAGGCCCTGGTCCACGAGCTGGGTGGCGATGCGGAAGGCGGCGCCCGCGGTGCGCTTGCCGACGCGGGTCTGGAGCATCCACAGCTGGCCGCGCTCGATCGTGAACTCGATGTCGCAGAGGTCCTTGTAGTGGGTCTCCAGCGTTTCCATGATCGTCATGAGCTGGTCGTAGGAGGCCTTGTCGATGGTCTCCAGGTCCGCCAGCGGGACGGTGTTGCGGATGCCCGCGACGACGTCCTCGCCCTGGGCGTTCTGCAGGTAGTCGCCGTAGACGCCCTGGTGGCCGGTGGCGGGGTCGCGGGTGAAGGCGACGCCGGTGCCGGAGTCCGGGCCGAGGTTGCCGAAGACCATGGAGCAGATGTTGACGGCGGTGCCCAGGTCGCCGGGGATGCGCTCCTGGCGGCGGTAGAGCTTGGCGCGGTCGGTGTTCCAGGAGTTGAAGACCGCCTCGACGGCGAGGTCCATCTGGTCGCGGGCGTCCTGCGGGAACTCGCGGCCGGCCTCCTTCGCGACGATCTTCTTGAAGGCCTTCACCAGCTTCTTGAGGTCGGCGGCGTCGAGGTCGGTGTCGACGGTGACCTTCTTGGCGGCCTTGGCCTCGTCGAGGGCGTCCTCGAAGAGCTCGCCGTCCACGCCGAGGACGGTCTTGCCGAACATCTGGATCAGGCGGCGGTAGGAGTCCCACGCGAAGCGCTCGTCGCCGGCCTGGGCGGCGAGGCCGGCCACGGACTCGTCGGAGAGGCCGATGTTGAGGACGGTGTCCATCATGCCGGGCATCGAGAACTTGGCGCCGGAACGAACGGAGACCAGCAGCGGGTCGTCCGACTGGCCGAGCTTCTTGCCCATCTTCGCTTCGAGGGCGGCCAGGTGGGCGCTGACCTCGTCGCGCAGCGCGGCCGGGGCCTCACCGCTTTCGAGGTAGACCTTGCAGGCCTCGGTGGTGATGGTGAAGCCGGGAGGCACCGGGAGACCAAGGTTGGTCATCTCGGCGAGGTTGGCTCCCTTGCCGCCGAGAAGGTCCTTGAGGTCGCGGTTTCCCTCGGTGAAGTCGTAGACGAACTTCTGATCTTTGTTTTCCGACACGGGTCTCGACTCCTCGAGGACTCGGGTGGCTGCCCTGACGGCCAGGAACATACCCAGATCGAAGGCGTCTGGGTATGTCCACTTGGTCGTCATGAGGCTGTAACCACCCGTGTGCCAGCCAATCGAAAGTAACCGGTAAGTAATGCCGAAGGGCGCTGAGCGTTCAGAACCCGAAGGATGAGGGGGCCCCTGGGGCCTGTCCACGCTCGGATGAGCGATCATCGATACATTTGCGTTCAAGTATTGAACGAACAAAGGGTGGCACCCAGTGCCACCCTTTGAAAGTCTTACCCGTGACTTAACTGCTCATCTGAGCGAAACCTCTCCCATGCGTGGCGTATATCACGCTACACCGAGGGCGATTTGTCGGCTTCCGTCAGCCTCCGGAGGTGTCCGTCTCGGCGTCTTCACTCACGCCTGCGCAGTCGTACGGATCCTTCAACCAGCCCTCGGGCAGGACAACCCGGTTGTTTCCGGACGTCCGGCCGCGCGGACCGTCGGCGCTGTCGGGCCAGGGCTGGTCCAGATCAAGCTCGCTCAGATGAGCGTCCAGTTCGGCGAGGGAAGAGGTCACCGCCAGCTTCTGGCGCATCTCGGATCCCACCGCGAAGCCCTTGAGGTACCAGGCCACGTGCTTACGGAAGTCGATCACCCCGCGCGCCTCGTCGCCGATCCACTCCCCCAGCAGCTGGGCGTGCCGGTGCATGGTCGCCGCGACCTCGCGCAGCGTCGGCTTGTGGAAGTCCTCGGGGCGCCCCTCGAAGGCCGCGACCAGGTCGTTGAACAGCCACGGCCGCCCCAGGCAGCCGCGCCCCACGACCACTCCGTCACAGCCGGTCTCGCGGACCATGCGCAGCGCGTCCTCGGCGCACCAGATGTCGCCGTTGCCGAGCACCGGGATCTCCGGCACGTGCTCCTTGAGGCGCGCGATGGCGTCCCAGTCGGCGGTGCCGCCGTAGTGCTGGGCGGTGGTGCGCCCGTGCAGGGCGATGGCGGTGACGCCCTCCTCGACCGCGATCCGGCCGGCGTCGAGGTAGGTGAGGTGCTCGTCGTTGATGCCCTTGCGCATCTTCATGGTGACGGGCAGGTCGCCGGCGCCGGCCACGGCTTCGCGCAGGATCGCGCGCAGCAGGTTCCTCTTGTAGGGCAGGGCCGAGCCGCCGCCCTTGCGGGTGACCTTGGGGACCGGGCAGCCGAAGTTGAGGTCGATGTGGTCGGCGCGGTCCTCCTCGACGATCATGCGGACCGCCTTGCCGACCGTCGTGGGGTCGACTCCGTACAGCTGGATCGAGCGGGGCTTCTCGGTCTCGTCGAAGTGGATCAGCTGCATGGTCTTCTCGTTGCGCTCGACCAGGGCGCGCGTCGTGATCATCTCGCTGACGAACAGCCCCTTGCCGCCGCTGAACTCGCGGCACAGGGTGCGGAACGGGGCGTTGGTGATACCGGCCATGGGTGCGAGCACCACCGGGGGCTGCACGGTGTGCGGGCCGATCGCGAGGGGCGGGGGGAGCGTGGTCATCCCCCCATTGTCGCCCAGCCGGACCCCGTCCCGTATTTCATTAGTTAGGCGTACTATCTGAGTCATGCGAACCCTGAGCCCCAGGCGACGCAGCCTCGTGCTGGCGATCTGCTGCATGAGCCTGCTGCTCGTGAGCCTGGACACCACCGTTCTGAACGTCGCCCTGCCCTCCATGCGGCAGGAGTTGCACGCCTCGGTGGCGGGCATGCAGTGGACGATCGACGCCTACACGCTGGTCCTGGCCTCGCTGCTGATGCTGGCGGGGTCCACGGGCGACCGGATCGGGCGCCGGAAGGTGTTCAGCACCGGCCTGATCGTCTTCACCGCCGGCTCCGTGCTGTGTTCGCTCGCGCCGAGCCTGGAGTGGCTGATCGCGTTCCGGATGGTCCAGGCCGTGGGCGGCTCGATGCTCAACCCGGTGGCCATGTCGATCATCACCAACACGTTCACGGAGCCCAAGGAGCGCGCCCGCGCCATCGGCGTCTGGGGCGGGGTCGTCGGCATCTCGATGGCCGCCGGACCGCTGATCGGCGGCCTGCTGGTGGACTCCGTCGGCTGGCGCTCCATCTTCTGGATCAACCTCCCCGTCGGGCTGGCCGCCCTGGTCCTGACCCTGCGCCACATCCCCGAGTCGCGGGCCGGGCACCCGCGCCGTCCGGACCCGGTGGGGCAGTTGCTGGTCGTGGCGCTGCTGGGGTCGGTGACGTACGGGATCATCGAGGCCCCGTCGGCCGGCTGGGGTTCGCCGACCGTGCTCGGCTGCGCGGCGCTCGCGGTGGCGGCCCTGGTGGGGCTGCTGGCGTACGAGCCGCGGCGGCCGGAGCCGCTGATCGACCCGCGGTTCTTCCGCAGCGCGCCGTTCAGCGGGGCGACGGTGATCGCGGTGAGCGCCTTCGCCGCGCTGTCGGGGTTCCTGTTCCTGAACACCCTCTACCTCCAGGAGGTGCGGGGGCTGGACGCGCTGGACGCCGGGCTGTACATGCTGCCGATGGCGGCGCCGGCCTTCCTGTGCGCGCCGCTGTCGGGGCGGCTGGTCGGGGCGGTGGGGCCGCGGCTGCCGCTCGTGATCGCGGGGGTGGCGATGGGGGCGAGCGGGCTGCTGTTCGCGGCGTTCGCGGCGGAGGGGTCGGACCCGCTGATGTTCGCCGGGTACGTGCTGTTCGGGCTCGGCTTCGGCATGGTCAACGCGCCGATCACCAACACGGCGGTGTCCGGGATGCCGCGCGCCCAGGCGGGGGTGGCGGCGGCGGTGGCGTCGACCAGCCGGCAGACCGGGGGGACGCTGGGCGTGGCGGTGATCGGCGCGGTGCTCGCGGCCGGCCTGTCCCAGGGCGGCGGCTTCATCGCCGCGGCGCGGCCGGCCTGGTGGATCATCACGGTGTGCGGGGTCCTGGTGCTGGCGACGGGCCTCGCCACGACGGGCCACTGGGCCCGGCAGACGGCCACCCGCACGGCCGGTGCCCTGAGCGAGGTCCTGTCGCCGAAGTAACGCGCAACGGCGCCCTCCACCCCGAGCCGAGGCCGGCGCCCCACGACCCGCGCCATCTGCACACCCCTCGTGTCCGGGCCGCCCGAGCCCCGTTGCCCCGGCGCCGCCCCGGCGGCCACGCCGACGACCGTGACTGGTGCCTGCCGGGGCGGCGCACACTGACGAGTGACAGATATTGAAATCTGTCACCCGTCATGTCATTCTCGTTGCATGACGACGAACGAGAGCACCTCTACGACCACCACCACGACCCTCGGAACCACCGGCCCCGCCGTCTTTCCGGTTGGGCTCGGCTGCATGGGCATGTCCGCCCTGTACGGAGAGAGCGACCGGGCCGAGTCGGTCGCGACCATCCACGCCTACCTGGACGCCGTCCCCGACGGCATGGACGCCCTGCTCGACACCGGCGACTTCTACGGCATGGGCCACAACGAGCTGCTGATCAACGAGGCCCTGCGCAGTGCGCCCGTCGCGCTGCGGGAGCGGGCGCTGACCAGCGTGAAGTTCGGCGCCCTGCGGACCGTCGAGGGCGATTTCACCGGGGTCGACGGCCGGCCTGAGGCCGTGAAGAACTTCCTCGCCTACTCGCTCCAGCGGCTCGGCCGGGACCACATCGACATCTACCGCATCGCCCGCCTGGACCCGGACGTACCGATTGAGGAGACGGTCGGCGCCATCGCCGAGGCGGTCCAGGCCGGGCACGTGCGGCACATCGGGCTCTCCGAGGTCGGCGCGGACACCCTGCGCCGGGCCGCCGCCGTGGGCCCGATCGCGGACCTCCAGATCGAGTACTCGCTGATGTCGCGAGGGATAGAGGCGGAGATCCTGCCGACCGCGCGCGAGCTGGGCATAGGCATCACCGCGTACGGGGTGCTGGCCCGGGGCCTGATCAGCGGCCACTTCGGCCGCGACCGGCTGCTTTCCCCCGGCGACTTCCGCGGGATGAGCCCGCGCTTCCAGGGCGAGAACCTCCACCGGAACCTCGACCTGGTGGACGCCCTGCGCAAGGTGGCGCAGGAGAAGGGCGTGAGCGTCGCCCAGACCGCCATCGCCTGGGTGCTCGCCCAGGGCCGGCGACACCAGGTGGACATCGTGCCGCTCGTGGGCGCCCGACGCCGGGACCGGCTGGAGGAGGCACTGGGCGCCCTGGAGGTGGAGTTGAGCCCCGCCGACGTGGCCGCCATCGAGGCGGCGATACCCGCGGGGGCGGCGGCCGGCGAGCGTTACCCGGCGGCGCAGATGGCCCACCTGGACAGCGAACGCTGACCTGGCGGTACGGTCGTACTCATGCCCTCCGCTGCTGCCGAACCCCTGACTCCCGAGCGCATCCTCGAAACCACCGAGGAAGTGCTGCGCCGCTTCGGCCCGACCAAGGCGACCGTGGTGGACGTGGCGCGCGCCCTCGGCGTCAGTCACGGCAGCGTGTACCGGCACTTCCCCTCGAAGGCGGCGCTGCGCGAAGCCGTCACCGACCGCTGGCTCGCCAAGAGCGTCGTACGACTGGAGGAGATCGCCTCGGCGCCGGCCGAGCCGGCCCCCTCCAAGCTGGAGGCATGGCTGGAGGCGCTGTTCGAAGCCAAGCGGCACAAGGCGGGTGACGACCCGGAGCTGTTCGCGACGTACACGGTGCTGCTGGCCGAGAGCAGCGGCGTGGTGGATCACCACCTGAGCGAGCTGATCGGACAGTTGACCCGGATCATCGCCCAGGGTGTCGCGGACGGGACGCTGGCCGCGCAGGACGTGCCGGCCGCCGCCCGCGCGGTGTTCGACGCCACCGGACGCTTCCATGATCCCCAGTACGCGGCCGACTGGCTCTCGCCCACGATCACTGCGGAGTTCGAGGCGGTCACCTCGCTGATCGTCCGCGGCCTGCGCGCCTGACCCCCTTCCCGGACTGGGCCATTCCGGCCGGACTTGGTGATCATTTGAGCCGGGGGCCCTGTCGCGGGCCCGCACGCCTGGCCTAGGTTCCCCCCGAACACCATCAAGCACTTCTCAGGGGGAAGCATGTCCACTACGCAGTCACAGGCCAGCCGTCCGAAGCCACCCGCGCGGTCGACCGGCGCGGCCGCGGTCGGCTGGATCGTGACCATCGGTCTCAACGTGGTCGCACCGGTCATCACCTACAACCAGCTGCACGCCCACGGCTGGAGCGAGTTCAGCGCGCTGCTGATCAGCAGCGCCTGGCCGGTGCTCGACAGCGCGGTCAGTCTGGCCTGGCGCCGCAAGCTGGACGAGTTCGCCATCGTCACCTTGGTGTTCCTGGTCATCACGGCCGTCGTCTCGCTGGTCGGCGCGCACTCGGCCCGCGCACTGCTGATCAAGGACTCGTGCGTCACCGGGCTGTTCGGGCTGCTGTGCCTGGCCACCCTGCTCGCCCCGAGGCCCCTGATGTTCTACTTCGGCCGCAAGTTCGCCACCGACGGCACTCCCGAGAGCACCGCCTGGTGGAACGGCCTGTGGCAGTACGAGGGCTTCCGCCGGACGCTGACCGTCATGACCACGGTCTGGGGCGTGGCGTACCTGGTCGAGGCCGGGGTGCGGGTCGCCCTGACGTACATCCTGGACACCGACACGATGGTGACCGTCAGCCCGGTCATGATCTACACGGTGCTCGGCCTGCTGGCCGTCTGGACCGCGCGCTACGGCAAGCGCTCCCAGGCCGAGGGCGAACGCCGCGCCGCGGAGGCGGCCGCCGCCGCGCAGGCAGCAGCGGCCTGACGGGCAGCAGTACGGAAAACGGCGGTGGCCCGGTGCGCAGTGCGCACCGGGCCACCGCCCATTCCGCCGGGAAGCGGAACCGACAGGCCTGGGTCGGGGCCTAGCAGCCGAGCAGACGGCTGCCGAGGTAGCTCTGGATCTGGTCCAGGGAGACGCGCTCCTGCTTCATGGTGTCGCGCTCGCGCACGGTCACCGCGTTGTCGTCCAGGGTGTCGAAGTCGACGGTCACGCAGAACGGCGTGCCGATCTCGTCCTGGCGGCGGTAGCGGCGGCCGATGGCGCCCGCGTCGTCGAACTCGATGTTCCAGTTCTTGCGCAGGTCGGCGGCGAGGCCCTTGGCCTTCGGCGACAGCTGCGGGTTGCGGGACAGCGGCAGGACGGCGACCTTGATCGGCGCCAGGCGCGGGTCGAGGCGCATGACGGTGCGCTTCTCCATGACGCCCTTGGCGTTGGGGGCCTCGTCCTCGTTGTACGCGTCGAGCATGAAGGCGAGCATGGCGCGGTTGACACCGGCCGCCGGCTCGATGACGTACGGGGTGTAGCGCTCGCCGGCCTCCTGGTCGAAGTACGACAGGTCCTGGCCGGAGGCGGCGGAGTGGGCCTTGAGGTCGAAGTCCGTGCGGTTGGCCACGCCCTCCAGCTCGGAGAACTCATTGCCACCGAAGTTGAAGCGGTACTCGATGTCGGCGGTGCGCTTCGAGTAGTGGGACAGCTTCTCCTTCGGGTGCTCGTACCAGCGGATGTTCTCCTCGCGGATGCCGAGGTCGCGGTACCAGTTCCACCGCTCGGCCATCCAGTACTCCTGCCACTGCTC
Source organism: Streptomyces cirratus (assembly GCF_014650775.1). GTDB lineage: Bacteria > Actinomycetota > Actinomycetes > Streptomycetales > Streptomycetaceae > Streptomyces > Streptomyces cirratus. The sequence continues at coordinate 664,468 of NZ_BMVP01000001.1, forward strand.
GTCCTCGCCCGGCTTGACGAAGAACTCCATCTCCATCTGCTCGAACTCGCGGGTGCGGAAGATGAAGTTGCCGGGGGTGATCTCGTTGCGGAAGGACTTGCCCATCTGCGCGATGCCGAACGGGGGCTTCTTGCGCGAGGTGGTCTGCACCTGGGCGAAGTTGGTGAAGATGCCCTGGGCGGTCTCGGGCCGCAGGTACGCCTTGGAGCCGGTGTCCTGGGTCGGGCCGAGGTGCGTCTCCAGCATGCCGGAGAACTGCTTCGGCTCGGTGAACTGGCCCTTCACGCCACAGTTGGGGCAGTTGATGTCGGCAAGACCGTTGGCCGGAGGGCGGCCGTGCTTGGCCTCGTACGCCTCTTCCAGGTGGTCTGCGCGGTGCCGCTTGTGGCAGGAGGTGCACTCGGTGAGCGGGTCGGAGAAGGTGGCGACGTGGCCGGAGGCCTGCCACACCTCGGGGGCCAGGATCACGGAGGAGTCGAGGCCGACGATGTCCTCACGGCCGGTGACCATGGCCTTCCACCACTGGCGCTTGATGTTTTCCTTGAGCTCGACGCCGAGCGGACCGTAGTCCCAGGCAGCCCTGGAGCCGCCGTAGATCTCACTGCACGGGAAAACGAAGCCACGGCGCTTGCTCAGGCTGACGATGGTTTCGATCTTGTCGGCGGCCACGGTGCTCTCTTCATTACGAGGACGAACGGCGAAGCCTTTAGGTTACCGGCGCCCGCACCCCCGCTATCAAATCGGGACCCCTTCGACGGCCTTCCAAGGGCCGCCCCACCAGGCTTTTTGACAACCGTTTCCATCTTTGATGAAAATGGATGTCATGAACGTACGACGCCTTATACCGACCGCCGCACTCGCCGGAGCCGTGGCCCTCGCCGCGACGGCCCTCACCGCCTGTTCCGGCGCCAGTGCCGCGGGGGGCGGCAAGGACGGCAGGCTCGACGTGATGGCGTCGTTCTACCCGCTGCAGTACCTCGCCGAACAGATCGGCAAGGACCACGTGCAGGTCACCACCCTGACCAAGCCGGGCGTCGAACCGCACGACCTGGAGATCACCCCCAAGCAGACCGCCCGGCTCGGCGAGTCCGACGTCGTGCTCTACCTCAAGACCCTCCAGCCCGCCGTCGACAAGGCGGTGGCCCAGGCCGGCGTGAAGAACACCGTCGACGCCGCCACCCTCACCAAGCTGGAGAAGCACGCCGCGTCCGGCCATGACGGCCACCCGGCCGGGGGCGACGAGCACGGCGAGGCCGGCGCGGACCCCCACGTCTGGCTCGACCCCCGCAAGTACGCGGAGATCGCCCAGGGCGTCGGCGCCGCCCTGGAGAAGGCCGACCCCGCCCACGCGGCCGACTACAAGAAGAACACCGACGACCTGCTGGCCGAGCTGACCGCCCTGGACACCGAGTACAAGAACGGCCTGGGCAGCACGGCCTCCAAGACCTTCATCACCACCCACGCCGCCTTCGGCTACCTCGCCGAGCGCTACGGCCTGGACCAGGAGGGCATCTCCGGCGTCGACCCCGAGTCCGAGCCCAGCCCGGCCCGGATGAAGGACCTGCAGGCCATCGCGAAGGAGGACAATGTGTCCACCGTGTTCTTCGAGACGCTGGCCAGCGACAAGACGGCCAAGACCCTCGCCGCCGACACGGGCCTCAAGACCGATGTCCTCGACCCCCTTGAGGGGATCACCGACAAGTCCCAGGGCGCCGACTACTTCGAGGTCATGCGGTCCAACCTCAAGAACCTCCAGAAGGCGCTCGGCACCAAGTGACAGCAGTAGCAGCAACGGAGGCGCGAGCCATGGAGTCCGGTACAGCCGCATCGGCGGCCGAGCAGCCCGTCATATCCCTGCGCGGGGCCACCGCCTCGCTCGGCTCGCGCCCCGTGCTGCGCGGGGTCGACCTCACCGTGCGCCGCGGCGAGGTCGTCGCGCTCCTCGGCGCCAACGGCTCGGGCAAGTCCACCGCCGTCCGCGCCGTCGTCGGCCAGGTCCCGCTGAGCGACGGCACGCTCTCCCTCTTCGGCACCGACTTCAAGCGCTTCCGCCAGTGGTCGCGGATCGGGTACGTCCCCCAGCGCACCACGGCCGCCAGCGGCGTCCCCGCCACCGTCCGGGAGGTCGTCTCCGCCGGCCGGCTGGCCCGCTCCCGCTTCGGCGTCCTGCGCAAGGCCGACCGGATCGCCGTGGAGCGCGCGCTGGACCTCGTCGACATGAACACGCACGCGGACGCCTCCGTCAACGCCCTCTCCGGCGGGCAGCACCAGCGCGTGCTCATCGCCCGGGCGCTGGCCGTGGAGCCCGAACTGCTGATCATGGACGAGCCCATGGCCGGCGTCGACCTGGCCAACCAGGAGGTGCTCGCCAAGGCCGTACGCCGCCAGGTGGCGGCCGGTACGACCGTCCTGCTCGTCCTGCACGAGCTGGGCCCCCTGGAGCCGCTGATCGACCGGGCCGTCGTCCTGCGCGACGGCTGCGTCGTGCACGACGGGCCGCCCCCGCAGGCCGTCGGCCAGCACGCCCTGCCCGGCCACGACCACGTACACCCCCACGCGGCGCACGACGCCGAGCCCCTGCGGACGGGACTGCTGAGCTGATGGACCTCCTCCACTACCCCTTCATGGTGCGTGCCCTGATCGCCGCCGCCCTGGTCGGCATCACCGCCCCCGCGATCGGCACGTACCTCGTCCAGCGCCGCCAGGCCGTCATGGGGGACGGTCTCGGCCATGTCGCCATGACGGGCGTCGCCCTCGGCTTCCTGCTCAACACCAGCCCGGTGTGGATGGCCACGCTCGTCGCCGTCCTCGGCGCCGTCGTCATGGAGATGATCCGCTCCCGCGGCAAGACCAGCGGCGACGTCGCGCTCGCGATGCTCTTCTACGGCGGTCTCGCCGGCGGCGTCATGATCATCAACATGGCTCCCGGCGGTTCCACCACCAACCTGCTCAGCGCCATGTTCGGCTCGATCACCACCGTCTCGACCCAGGACGTGACCGCCGTCGTGATCCTTGCGGCGTTCGTCATCGCGGTGACCATCGGGCTGCGCAGGCAGCTCTTCGCCGTCTGCCAGGACGAGGAGTTCGCCCGCGTCACCGGCCTGCCGGTACGCGCCCTGAACCTGCTGATCGCGGTCACCGCCGCGATCACCGTGACCGTCGCCATGCGCATCGTCGGCCTGCTGCTGGTCAGCGCGATGATGGTGATCCCGGTCGCCGCCGCGCAGCGCCTGACGCGCGGTTTTGCCGCCACGCTGGGCCTGGCCATCGCGATCAGCCTGACCGTGTCCCTGACGGGCACGGCGGTGACGTACTACATCGACGTACCCTCGGGCGCCACGATCGTGCTGTTCGCCATCGGCGTCTTCATGGTCATGACGGCCCTGTCCACCCCGCTGGCCCGGCGCCGCGCGAAGGCGGCCCGGGTGGCCGAAGAGGTCTGCACGCGCGACGACGTGAAGGTTTAGCCGTTCGGCAGCCTGGCACAATGGGGCGAGGCCGATACGAGGAGGAACCGGTGGCGACTGCGCCTGGCGAGACCGCGCCAGTACGAGGACGATCCACCCGGCAGCGCGCCGCCGTGGCCGCCGCGCTGGACGAGGTGGACGAGTTCCGCAGTGCCCAGGAGCTGCACGACATGCTCAAGCACCGCGGCGACTCCGTGGGCCTGACCACGGTCTACCGCACCCTCCAGTCCCTGGCCGACGCCGGCGAGGTGGACGTGCTGCGCACCAGCGACGGCGAATCCGTCTACCGGCGCTGCTCCACGGGGGAACACCACCACCACCTGGTGTGCCGCAAGTGCGGCAAGGCCGTCGAGGTCGAGGGCCCTGCGGTGGAGAAGTGGGCGGAGGCGATCGCGGCCGAGCACGGCTACGTGAACGTCGCCCACACGGTGGAGATCTTCGGCACCTGCGCGGACTGCGCGGCCGCCGGCTAGCGGGGCCCGGACAGGGCCCGGAGCCGCCGCAGGTTCCGGTCGAGGATCGCCGGGAGCGGGTCGATGCCGGCAGGTCCTGGGCGCCCCGCCGGGGCAGGCCGGTGAACGCGACGTCCCCCCTGGCGGCGAACCCCACGGCCGTCCGTGATCCGGGCGGGGCCGGGGCCCCGCCCGGATCACGGACGGGGCCGGCGGGTCAGCCCAGGGTGTTCGGCTCCGGCTGGTTGGGGACCGCGCCGCCGAAGCGGCGGTCGCGCTGGGCGTACTCCAGGCAGGCGCGCCACAGGTCGCGGCGGTCGAAGTCCGGCCACAGCACGTCCTGGAAGACCATCTCGGCGTAGGCGCTCTGCCAGATCAGGTAGTTGGAGGTGCGCTGCTCGCCGCTCGGGCGCAGGAACAGGTCCACGTCCGGCATGTCCGGGTAGTAGATGTACTTCGCGAAGGTCTTCTCGTTGACCTTCGAGGGGTCCAGCTTGCCCGCGGCCACGTCCCGGGCGATCGCCTGCGCCGCGTCCGCGATCTCGGCGCGGCCGCCGTAGTTGACGCAGAAGTACAGGGTCATCGCGTCGTTGCCGACGGTCTGCTCCTGCGCGATCTGGAGTTCCTGGACGACCGACTTCCACATCTTCGGCATCCGGCCGACCCAGCGGATGCGGATCCCCAGCTCGTTCATCTCGTCCCGGCGGCGCCGGATGACGTCCCGGTTGAAGTTCATGAGGAAGCGGACCTCGTCGGGCGAGCGCTTCCAGTTCTCCGTCGAGAAGGCGTACAGGGACAGGTTCTTGACGCCCATCTCCAGGCAGCCCTTGAGCACGTCGAGCACGACGCCCTCGCCCACCTTGTGGCCCTCGGTGCGCGGCAGTCCGCGCTCCTTGGCCCAGCGGCCGTTGCCGTCCATGACGACCGCGACGTGGTTCGGGACGAGCTCACCGGGGATCTTCGGCGGGCGCTCACCGGACGGGTGCGGCTCGGGAACCTTGTACTCCCGGCGAGAGCGTCCCAGAATCCCGCGTCGTGCCATGTGCCCAGCTCCTATTTCTCGACGTATCGCAGGGAGCGTAGCCCGCGCTCCAGATGCCAGTGCAAATAGGCCGAGACCAGCCCGCTGCCCTCCCGCACGTGCCGCGCCTCGCAGGCGTCCGCGTGCCCCCAGTCGCCCGTCAGCAGAGCGCTGAGCAGAGCGATGGCCTCCGACGAGGGTACGACGCTGCCCGGCACCCGGCAGTCCCCGCATATGACCCCGCCCGCGGCGACGGAGAAGTGCCGGTTGGGGCCGTGGATGCCGCACTTCGCGCAGTCCTCGAAGCTCGGCGCGTAGCCGTTGACGGCCAGCGAGCGCAGCAGGAACGCGTCCAGGATGAGGTGCGGCTCGTGTTCGCCGCGCGAGAGCGTGCGCAGGGCTCCGACGAGCAGCAGGTACTGCTGGACGGCCGGTTCGCCCTCGTTCTCGGTGAAGCGCTCGGCGGTCTCCAGCATCGCGGTGCCTGCGGTGTAGCGGGCGTAGTCGGTGACGATGCCGTTGCCGTACGGGGCGATGATCTCGGTCTGGGTGCACAGCGGCAGGCTGCGGCCGACCAGCTCGCTGCCGCGCGCGAAGAACTGCACGTCGGCGTGGGAGAAAGGTTCCAGCCGGGCGCCGAACTTGGACTTCGTACGCCGTACCCCGCGCGCGACGGCCCGCACCCGCCCGTGGCCGCGGGTGAGGAGCGTGATGATGCGGTCCGCCTCACCCAGCTTCTGGGTGCGCAGCACGATGCCGTCGTCGCGGAACAGACTCATGGACCCCATTGTCCCCTGTGCGGGGACCCGCGCGGGGCCCTCGTGCGGCGGACCGACGTGCGGCGGACCGACGTGCGGCGGACCGCTACGGAGCGCGGACCGCCGACAGCAGCCGGGCGACCTCGTCGGCGTCCATCCGCAGCGCCGCGCCCACGGTGGCCAGCACCTCGCGCTCGGCCGGGATGTACGGTCCGTCGGCGAGCGCGATCCGGGCGCCCTGGAGCAGGAGCGACGCCCGCCCCGGGCCGGCCAGGTGCGGCGCGAGCGGCTCCAGTGCCTCGTGGAGCTCTATCGACAGTGCGGCCCCGCAGCACTCCGGGCCGTCGTACAACCCCAGCCGTCCCTCGTCGGTCGCCAGGGCGTCCACCACGGACTCCAGCTGCTCCTGGGTGCAGTCCTGGAACCCGGCGCCCCGTACGGCCGCCACGGCCGCCTCCAGGGCGCTGCGCGAGGTGGTCCCGCCGGCGGCGAGGACGGCCAGCGTCACGGTGTGCACCGCGTCGCGCAGCATCGCCGAGAAGCGGGTGGTGGTCAGGTGGTCCAGCACGTCGGTGCCGAAGCGCTCCTTGCAGGCCTGGCACTCGACCACCGGCCCGGCGGATCCGCGCGGCAGCAGCGGCACGCCGAGGACCGCGAAGCGGCGGCGGCCGGTGCGCCTGCGGTAGTTGCGGTCACCGCCGCAGCCGGGGCAGAAGAACTCCCCGTCGGCCACGGTGCTCCAGGTGGTACGGATGCCCCATACGGTCAGTTTCCGGCCGTCCCCACCCCGAACTGGCAGCACGTCGCACCTCCGTATGCGGACCCCACGGCACCATCGCCGGGTGGGCGTGATGTTAGCCACATCCGTGAGTGTGTGTCAGTCGTGTGACGAGACAACCTGGCCCCGGAACCGGAGTTGGCCGATCTGCGCCCCCGTCGCGGGGCGTGGCGGCGCCCGGGAAAAGCGGAACCCCGCGCCTCCGTGGGGAGGTGCGGGGTTCGCTCGCGGAGCGGGTGGGATCCGGTGGGATCAGCGGCCCGCGCGGTTGACGGCGGAGATGACCGCCTTGAGGGAGGCGCGGGTGGTGTTGGCGTCGATGCCGATGCCCCACAGGACACGGCCGTCGATCGCGCACTCGATGTACGAGGCGGCCACGGCGGAGGCGCCCTCGCTCATCGTGTGCTCGGTGTAGTCCAGCAGGCGGGCGTCCACGCCGATGCCGGCCAGCGCGTCGAAGAAGGCCGAGATCGGACCGTTGCCGGTGCCGGTCAGGACGGTCTCGACGCCGTCGACGACCGCCTCGACGGTCAGCGTGTCGGTGCCGTCCTTGTCGGTGGCCGTCGAGCCCGAGCGCAGCTGGATGCGGCCCCACGGGTTCTCGGGGTTGGGCAGGTACTCGTCCTGGAAGACCGACCAGATCGCCTTCGGCGTGACCTCGCCGCCCTCGGTGTCGGTCTTGGCCTGGATGATCCGCGAGAACTCGATCTGCATGCGGCGCGGCAGGTCCAGCTTGTGGTCGTTCTTGAGGACGTAGGCGATGCCGCCCTTGCCGGACTGCGAGTTGACGCGGATGACGGCCTCGTACGAGCGGCCGACGTCCTTCGGGTCGATCGGCAGGTAGGGCACGGCCCACTCGATCTCGTCCACGGTCTTGCCGGCGGCGGCCGCGTCGGCCTCCATGGCGTCGAAGCCCTTCTTGATGGCGTCCTGGTGGGAGCCGGAGAAGGCGGTGTAGACCAGGTCGCCCGCGTAGGGGTGGCGCGGGTGGACCTCCATCTGGTTGCAGTACTCGCTGGTGCGGCGGATCTCGTCGATCTGCGAGAAGTCGATCTGCGGGTCGATTCCCTGGGAGAACAGGTTCATGCCCAGGGTGATCAGGTCGACGTTCCCGGTGCGCTCGCCCTGCCCGAACAGGCAGCCCTCGATGCGGTCGGCGCCGGCCATCAGGGCCAGCTCGGCGGCCGCCACGGCGGTGCCGCGGTCGTTGTGGGGGTGTACGGAGATGCAGATGTGCTCGCGGCGGGTCAGGTGGCGGGCCATCCACTCGAAGCGGTCCGCGTGGGTGGAGGGCGTCGAACGCTCCACGGTGGCGGGCAGGTTCAGGATGATCTCGCGGCCCTCGGCCGGCTGCCAGACGTCACAGACGGCCTCGCAGACCTCCAGGGCGAAGTCCAGCTCGGTGTCGGTGAAGATCTCCGGGCTGTACTGGTAGCCGAAGGTGGTCTCCGGGCCCAGCAGCTTCTCCGCGTACTCCATCACCAGGCGCGTGCCGTCGACGGCGATCTGCTTGATCTGCTCCTTGGAGCCGCGGAAGACGACCCGCCGGAAGGTCGGGGCGGTCGCGTTGTACAGGTGCACGGTGGCGCGCTTGGCGCCGACCAGCGACTCCACGGTCCGCTCGATCAGGTCCTCGCGGGCCTGCGTCAGTACGGAGATGGTGACGTCGTCGGGGATCGCGCCCTCTTCGATGATGGAGCGGACGAAGGCGAAGTCCGTCTCACCGGAGGAGGGGAAGCCGACCTCGATCTCCTTGTAGCCCATGCGCACCAGCAGGTCGAACATCTCGCGCTTGCGGGCGGGGGTCATCGGGTCGATCAGCGACTGGTTGCCGTCGCGCAGGTCGGTGGACAGCCAGCGGGGGGCCTTGGTGACGCGGGCGTCCGGCCAGGTGCGGTCGGGGATGTCCACCTGCTCGTAGGAGCCGTACTTGTGGATCGGCATCCCGGAGGGCTTCTGCGTATGGGTCGCGTTCGTGATGGGCGTGGGGCGACCTGCGAAAGTGTGCTGACTCATGGCGTGGGGCTCCTCGCGTGTCCGCGTGTAGTTCGCTGGGACGGCCGACGGCGGTCGTAAATCCGCAACACCAGACTCCGCGGGGAGGGGGCCGGCCTACGACTACAGACCCTCGCCGCGGCAGCTAAGGAGAAGCAGCCCGAAACGCATGATGGGCCGAGCCTAGCGGAGCCGCGCCGTAACGCGAGGACCTGTTTCAGTATGCAAGACCCCCTGGTCAGTTTTGTACCCTTTTGTGAGTTAAGACTCGCTATGCACCGACGCGCGCAGGGAATGTCCGGTCGATCCGTCAACGTGGTGCGACGGCTTTCAGACAACCGAATGAATCATGGTCGCGATTAGTGACAGGATCATTACGCACTGCCACATTGCGCACATGGATGCCACTCTTCGCCCCGCCCACCCCGTCTTCTGCACGGTGGTGCCTCCCCACCTCCTCGACCGGATCGCCGGGTCCGAGCACACCCGCCGCGCCGACACCGCCCAGCGGACCCTCGAACACGACGCCGCCCTGCGCACCCGCCGCCGGATCACCACGGTGCGGGGCATCACCCCGGCGCTCGGTGCGCCCGTGTCCGACGAGCCGGAACGGACGGTGTACGACGCCGGGCACCGCACCCGGCTGCCGGGTACGAAGGTGCGCGGCGAGGGCGAGGAGGCCACCGGCGACGCCAGCGTCAACCGCGCGTACGCGGGCCTCGGAGCCACGTACGAACTGTTCCTCAAGGGGTTCGGGCGTCACTCGATCGACGACGCGGGTCTGCCGCTGGACGCGAGCGTCCACTACGGCCAGGACTACGACAACGCCTTCTGGGACGGCCGCCAGATGGTCTTCGGCGACGGGGACGGCGACCTCTTCCTCGACTTCACGGTGTCCGTGGACGTGATCGGGCACGAGCTGACGCACGGCGTCACCCAGTACACGGCCAATCTCGAATACCGGGGCCAGTCGGGTGCGCTGAACGAGTCGATGTCGGACGTGTTCGGCTCCCTCATCAAGCAGTACTCGCTGGGTCAGACGGCCGACCAGGCGGACTGGCTGATCGGCGCCGGCCTGCTCGGGCCCTCCGTCACCGGGGTGGCGCTGCGCTCGATGAAGGCGCCGGGGACGGCGTACGACGACGACGAGCTCGGCAAGGACCCGCAGCCCGCGACGATGGACGGCTACGTCCGCACGCACAGCGACAACGGCGGCGTGCACATCAATTCGGGCATCCCCAACCACGCGTTCTACATCGTGGCGAGCGAACTGGGCGGCAAGGCCTGGGAGCGGGCCGGGCGGATCTGGTACGACACCCTGACCGGCGGCGACCTCGCCCCCGACGCCGACTTCGCCGGCTTCGCCCGGCTCTCCACGGCGGCGGCCGTCGCCCGGTACGGGGAAGGCGGCGCGGAACACCAGGCGATGCAGAAGGCGTGGTCGGCGGTCGGCCTGGGGTAAGAGGGCCGACATGCGGATTCTGGTGGTACGGACGGGCGGCTTCGCGGGAATCGAGCGCCGGGCCGAGGTGGACACCTCGGGCCGGTCGGACGAGGACGAGTTGCGGGCACTGGCGCTGCTGGCGCTGCGGCCCGGTCCGCCGGGGCACGGGGCGGACCGGGTCCGGGACGGGTTCTCGTACCGGATCACGGTGGACGGGCGCACCGTGTCCTGCGCGGAGCCGTACCTGTCGCAGGCCCAGCGGAGCCTGATCACCCGGGTGCTCAAGGAGGGCGCTTAGCGGCGCCGGGCCGGAAATCGGATGACCGGCACCCGCGGCTTTGTTTGGATGACCGGATGACCATCCAAACAATCTTGGCTTCGCTGGAGCAGTACTACGACGCCGTGCCGCGCGCGGGCGGCGCGCGGGCCGAGGACTTCGGTCCGCTGACCCTCTTCGTACAGGAGGGCGACGGCTGGGCGTACTACGCGCGGCCCACGCTCGGCGGCTCCGGGGCCTCGGTCGCGGACGTCGAGCGGGTCCTGGCCCGCCAGCGGGAGCTCAAACTGCCCGAGGCCTTCGAATGGGTGGCCGAAAACAGCCCCTCCCTGCGCGCCTCGGTGGAGGCCGCGGGGCTCCACGTCCACGCCCACCCGCTCATGGTCCTGGACACGGCCGAACCGCTCCCGCCGCAGCCGGAAGGGGCCCGGCTGCTCGGCGCCGACGACCCTCTGCTGGCGGCGGCCGTGACGGTGCCGATGCTCGCCTTCGCGGCCGGGGGGACGGCACTGGGCGAGGCCGGTCCGGCGGAACTCGCAGCGGCGACCGCGGATCCGGCGGTGGAGGTGCGCCGCGCCACGGTCGCGGCGGCGATCGCCTCGGGCCGCACCGTGCTGGCCGCCGCCGAACGGGACGGCGTGGTGCTGTGCTCGGGCCAGTACAACCCGGTCGGCGAGGTGGCCGAGATCGTCGCCGTCGGCACCCTCCCGGCGGCCCGCCGCCAGGGGCTGGCCCTCGCGGTGACGGCGGCACTGGTCACCGAGGCGCTCGCGCGGGGCATCCGTACGGTGTTCCTGTCGGCGGGCGACGAGGACGTGGCCCGGATCTACGGACGGGCCGGCTTCCGCCGGGTCGCAACGGCCCTGATCGCGGAACCCCCGGCGACGGACGGCGCCTGAGCGCCGGCCACGGGGTTTTGCCGGAACGGCAAGGATGTTTGCCCGGCCGCCGCGGCCGGGCGGACCATCGGCGTATCGCGACCGCACGCGTCCACGCATCACGGGAAGAGAGACGCCGATGCCCGAAGAGGCCGAACACACCACGCACGCCGAACGCGCCACGCACGCCGCAGACGCCGCGCACACCGCCATCGAGGGCGGCGAGGACTACTGGGACTCCCGCTACGGCGAGAGCGAGCGCGTGTGGAGCGGCAACGCCAACGCCGTCCTGGTCCGGGAGGCCGAGGGGCTCACCCCCGGTCGCGCCCTGGACCTCGGCTGCGGCGAGGGCGGCGACGCCGTGTGGCTGGCCCGGCAGGGCTGGCGGGTCACCGCGACCGACATCTCCGGCGTCGCGCTGGAACGGGCGCGGAGCCATGCGGAGGATGCCGGGGTCGGCGACCGGGTCGACTGGCAGCGTCACGACTTCGCCGTGTCGTTCCCGGAGGGCGAGTTCGACCTTGTCTCCGCCTGCTTCCTGCACTCCTACGGGGACTTCCCTCGCGAGCGGATCCTGCGCAGGGCCGCCGCGGCCGTCGCCCCGGGCGGCATCCTGCTGATCGTCGGCCACGCGGGCTGGCCGGTCTGGCACGAGCATCCCGACCACCGCGTGCACTTCCCGACCCCGGACGAGGTGGTCGCGGCGCTGGAGCTGCCGGAGGGCAAGTGGGAGGTGCTGCTCGCGGAGGAGCACGAGCGCGTCCAGACCCGCCCCGACGGCCGCCCCGGCACCCGCACCGACAACGCGGTCAAGGTCCTGCGACTGCCGTAGGGGGTGTCTGACGGATCAGAAGCCGAGCTTGCGCAGCTGCTTCGGGTCCCGCTGCCAGTCCTTCGCCACCTTCACGTGCAGGTCGAGGAAGACGGGCGTGCCCAGGAGCGCCTCGATGTGCTTGCGCGACTTCATCCCGACCTCCTTGAGGCGGGAGCCCTTCGGGCCGATGATGATGCCCTTCTGGCTGGGCCGCTCGATGTAGACGTTCGCGTGGATGTCGAGCAGCGGGCGGTCCGCCGGACGGTTCTCCCGGGGGATCATCTCCTCCACGACCACCGCGATCGAGTGCGGGAGCTCGTCTCGCACGCCCTCCAGCGCGGCCTCGCGGATGAGTTCCGCGACCATCACCATCTCGGGTTCGTCGGTGAGGTCGCCCTCCGGGTACAGCGGCGGGCTCTCCGGCAGCAGCGGCGCGATGAGGTCCGCCAGCAGCTGGACCTGGCTGTCGCCGACCGCCGACACCGGGACGATCTCGGCCCACTCGAAGCCGAGCTCCGCGCCCAGCTGGTGGATGGCCAGGAGCTGCTCGGCCAGCTGCTTGGATTCGACCAGGTCGGTCTTGGTCACGATGGCGATCTTCGGGGTCTTCTTGATCCCCGCGAGTTCCTTCGCGATGAACTTGTCGCCGGGGCCGAGCTTCTGGTCGGCCGGCAGGCAGAAGCCGATGACGTCGACCTCGGCCCACGTGGTCCGTACGACGTCGTTGAGGCGCTCGCCGAGCAGGGTGCGCGGCTTGTGCAGGCCGGGGGTGTCGACCAGCACCAGCTGGGCGTCGGGGCGGTGCACGATGCCGCGAACGGTGTGGCGGGTGGTCTGCGGCCGGTTCGAGGTGATCGCGACCTTGGTGCCCACGAGCGCGTTGGTCAGGGTCGACTTGCCCGCGTTGGGGCGGCCGACGAAACAGGCGAAGCCCGCGCGGTGCGGGGCGGTGGGCTCGGGGGAACGATCGCTCATACGGGCCATTCTCCCCGATGCCGCTCCCAGCGCCGACCAGGCCGCGGCCGCGAGGGCCAGAGCGGCGGCCAGAGCGGCCGCGAGCCGGGGGTGGCGCGCGTAGTCGGCGGTGCCTTCGGCGCTCGCTCCGCCGTCGCGGGCCCGCACGGTCAGCCGGGCCCACTGCAAGGCGGGCGGATCGGCCCACCGGCCGCGCAGGCGCACCTCCTGGCCGGGCAGGAGTTCCGCCGGCGGACCGTCGAGCGGGCGGGCCGGCAGGCCGCGGCCGGCCGTGCCGGTGGCGGTGAGGGTGGCGCGGGGCCGGAGGGTGACGTTGCCGAGGTTGCTGAGGGTGTACGTGATCTCCGCGCCGTTGCCGTGGGCGCGGACCCGGACGTCGCGGACGGCGAGCGCGGGGGCGGCGGGTCCGGTGACCCGGAGGTAGAGGCGGGCGGCGACGGCCTGCCGCACGCCCAGGCCGGGGGTGGGGGTTGTGGCGGGCTCGTCCTCCAGGGCGACGACGGCGCCGGGGTGGTCCCCGGGCTCGGCCCGCTCGGGGACGGTCACGGTGAGGGCGACGCTCACCGAGCCCCGGGCCGGGACGGTCACCCGGTCGCGGGCGAGTCCGGTCCAGGCGGCGGTGGCACGGCGCGGTTCGTCGGGGCCGCGCACGGCGAAGCCGCCGTCGCGGGCGGTGTTGTAGGCGTCGGCGGCGTAGAGGCGGAAGGTGCGGGGCCGGTCGGTGCGGTTGGTGACGGTGACGGCGTCCCGGACGGCCGTTCCGGGGGCGGCGGCGAGGTAGAAGTACGGGCGCTGCCCGACGGCGTTGGCGGCGGGCAGTACGGACCACTCCCCGTTGTCGGCGCCCCACGCCGTCCCGGCGGTCCCCGGCAGCAGCGCCCCGAGCAGGGCCAGGGCGCCGAGCCCCCGCCGCGCGGCGGCGCCGTTCACGACAGGGTCAGCGTCAGGACCGCCGTGTACGCCCCGGGCGGGGTGTACGGCGGTACCCGCAGCCGCACGCCCGCGTCGACGGTGAACGTGCCGCCCACCACCGCCGCGTCGGGGGTCGAGGCCAGGACGGCGCCCTCGGCGCCCACCGCTCCGGGGCTGCCGGCCGCGCACCGGCTCGGGCTGCCCGCAGCCGCCATGCAGGACGGCGTCCACGACAGGGAGGCCCCGGGGATGCGTACGCCGCCCGGCCCCGTGAAATCGGTGACCTTGCCGACCAGCGACCACCCCGCGGGCCCGCCCCGGGCGTCCGTGACGGTGACGGCGGCGATCCGGCCGGGCGCCGTGCCCCCGTCGCCGTACGGGACGCCGCCCAGGGTCACGGAATCCCCGGCCTGGGTCATCGCCAGCGCGCCCGGCTCCACCACCGCCGTCACCTTCTGGGCCCCGGCCGGCCCGGCGACGGCGCCGATGACCGTGTACGCCGCGACGCCCGAGCCCCGCTGCGCCGACCACCCGGTGCCCTCGTAGGCCACCACGCCCGTCGTCGCCCTGTCCCTGACGGGCAGCTCCGCCCGGACCGTCCCCGTCGCGTCGGCCGTGGCGGCCACCCGGTCGGCGGTCTCGGCGGCTCCCGCGCGGCCCGCCACGGTGACGGCCGCGCCCGGGACGAAGCCGACGCCCGTGACCGCGACCGCCGCGCCGGGATTGCCGTAGGCCGAGCGCAGCGCGAGGGTGCGCAGGTTCGCCGTCGGAAGCGGGGTGGCGGTCAGGCGCTCCGATACGGGCGCGGGCGCGGCCGGGGCGCAGACGGTGTCCAGGTCGCCCAGGTGCCGGGTGTGCAGGGTGTACCCGCCGGGGGCGAGCGTGATCACGCCGGGCGCGGTGACGGTGAAGGTGCCGGTCATGGTCACCCCGGGCAGCTTCTCCCCCGCCGCTACGGGGTCGTTGCGCTGGGCGCCGACGACGGTGACCTCACCCTGCTGCGCGCCCCCGAGCACGACCCGCCCGGTCGGGGTGAGCACGTCGGCGGGGAGCACGCCGGGGACGGGGTTCGCGGCCGGGGTCGAGGCCAGCTGGTAGGTCACCGTGACGGTGTCGCCGGCCTTCGGCGCCGGGTCGTCGACGGTGATCCGGGCCGTGGTCGGCCCCTCGGCAGGCGGCAGCCCGGCTTCCTGCGGCGGCAGGCAGTGCGTGGGGAACTCCACCCGTCCCGGGGGCGTTCCCTCTTCGGCGGCGGCCGGCGCGCCCAGCGCTCCCCCGGTGACGGCCGCGAGGACGGCCAGGCCGACGAGCGCCGCCGCGCCTCTTGTGCTGCGCGCCCCTGTCCGCACTGCCCGCCCCCTGGGTTGCCTGCGACCTGGGGGCCATTCAGGGGCGGCGGGCGGGAGAAGTCAAGGCGCGGATGCCACCTCGCCTGATGGGCCATCAGGTGATGGCGGGGAGTCCGCGACCGCCCGGAAGGTCCTGCGGTACGCCGTCGGACTCACCCCCAGTGCAGCCCGTACGTGCTTGCGCAACGACTGCGCCGCCCCGAACCCGGCCTCGCGCGCCACCTGTTCCATCGGAAGCTCCGTCCGCTCCAGCAACCGCCGGGCCCGCTCCACCCGTTGCGCCACGATCCATTCGCCGGGGCTGACCCCGGCCTCCTCGCGGAACCGGCGCGTGAACGTCCGTACCGATACGGCTTCCTGCCGGGCCAGGTCGCTCAGCCGGATCGGCTCGTGCAGCCGGTCCAGCACCCAGGCCCGTGCGGCGGTGGTGCTGGCCAGCTGCGGCTCGGGCACCGGGCGCTCGATGAACTGGGCCTGCCCGCCGTCCCGGTGGGGCGGCACCACCGTCCGCCGGGCCACCTCGTTGGCGACGGCGGCGCCGTGGTCGCGGCGCACGATGTGCAGGCACAGGTCGATGCCGGCGGCGACCCCGGCGGAGGTGAGCACGTCCCCGTCGTCGGTGTAGAGCACGTCGGGGTCGACGAGCACCCGGGGGAACAGCTGCTGGAAGTGGGCGGCGGAGGCCCAGTGCGTCGTGGCGCGGCGACCGTCGAGGTACCCGGCGGCGGCCAGTACGTAGCCGCCCGTGCAGATGGAGACGAGCCGGGTGCCGGGCCGGACGTGGGACAGGGCGGCGGCGAGTGCGTCCGTCAGCCTGCCGTGTTCGTACACCGGCCCGAGCTCGTACGAAGCCGGCACCACGACCGTGTCGGCCGTGGCGAGCAGCTCCGGGCCGTGCCCGACGTGGATCGCGAAGTCGGCGTCGGTGGGCACCTGCCCGGCGGACAGGCCGCAGGTGAGGATCTCGTACAGCGGCCGCCCGGCGGGATCCTTGGCCCGGCCGAAGATCCGGTGCGGGATGCCGAGCTCGAAGGGCAGCAATCCGGCGAGGGCCAGGACGACGACCCGGTGCGTGCGGGACTCCATGGCCCGATCGTACCGAAGCATGTCGGTCAGGCCACTGTCGTCGGGGTCACCGCGGGCCGGAAGCTGTCCCCGTGACCCAGACAGCACCCGCGCCCGCCCCCGTCCTCACGCCCCGGCCGCCCGGACGCGTCCACCGCGCCTGGTTCGTCGCGGCCGTCGCCTTCGTGACGATCGTCGGCGCCGCCGCGTTCGCCTCCCTGCCCGGACTGCTCATCGAACCGCTGCACGAGGAGTTCGACTGGTCGCGCGGCACCATCGGCTTCGCCGTCTCCGTCAACCTCGCCCTGTACGGGCTCACCGCGCCGTTCGCGGCCGCGCTGATGGACCGCTTCGGCATCCGCCGGGTCGTGGCGCTGGCCCTGCTCGTCATATCCGGCGGGGCGCTCGCCACCGTCTGGATGACCGCGGCCTGGCAACTGGTCCTGCTGTGGGGCGTGCTGGTCGGCCTGGGCAGCGGCTCGATGGCCATGGCGTTCGCCGCGACCGTGACCAACCGCTGGTTCACCGCCCGCCGGGGGCTCGTCACCGGGATCCTGACCGCGGCCGGGGCCTCCGGGCAGCTGCTCTTCCTGCCGCTGCTGTCCTGGCTGGTGGAACGGCACGGCTGGCGGCCGGGCGCGGTGACGGTGTCGCTGGCCGCGGTGGTCGTGGTGCCGTTCGTCTGGCTGCTGCTGCGCGACCACCCCGCCGACGTGGGGCTCGCACCGTACGGGGGCACCTACGCGGCCAAGCCCGAGCCGGTGCGGGGTTCGGCGGGGCGGGCGGTGTCGGTGCTGTTCAAGGCGGCCCGGACCGGTCCCTTCTGGCTCCTGGCGGGCACCTTCGCGATCTGCGGCGCCTCCACGAACGGGCTGGTGCGGACCCACTTCGTGCCCGCGGCCCACGACCACGGCATGCCGGTGACGGCGGCGGCGGGGCTGCTGGCGGTGGTCGGCGTGTTCGACGTGGTCGGCACGATCGCCTCCGGCTGGTTCACCGACCGCTTCGCGGCGCGGCGCCTGCTGGCCGTGTACTACGCCCTGCGCGGGGTCTCGCTCCTGTTCCTGCCGATGCTGATGGCGCCGTACGTGCATCCGCCGATGGTGTTCTTCATCGTCTTCTACGGCCTGGACTGGGTCGCGACCGTCCCGCCGACCATCGCGCTGTGCCGGGAGCAGTACGGGGAGGACAGCGCCATCGTCTTCGGCTGGGTCCTGGCCTCGCACCAGGTCGGCGCGGCCCTGGTGGCCTTCCTGGCCGGGCTGGCCCGAGACGCCTTCGGCTCGTACGACCTCGTCTGGTACGCGGCGGGCGCCCTCTGCGCGGTGGCCGCCCTGATGTCCATGACCATCCGCCGCCGCCCTTCCGCCACCCCGGCCCCGGCCTGACGCAGCACCGCCCGCCCGGGCCCCACACCGCCGCAGGCGCCGGGGCCGGCCCGGCCCGTCCGCGCCGAACGGGCGGGGGCGTCAGCCGGCCGGGGTGGTGGACTTGAGGGTGCCGTCCGGGGTGGCCAGGAGGACCGGGGTGTCCGGGCCGCCGAGGTCGCGGACCGCCGCGCGGTCCGCGTCGGCCGGGGCGTCGGCCGCGCTCACCACGGCGGCGGCCTCCAGGGACTGGGCCCCGCTCGCCACCGCCATCGCGACCGCCGTCTGGAGGGCGCTGAGCTTGAGGGAGTCCAGCTCCACCGTCCCGGCCACGTACGTGCGGCCCGTCTCGTCGCGCACCGCCGCCCCCTCCGGCACCCCGTTACGGGCCCGGGCGCTGCGCGCCAGCGTGATGATCTTGCTGTCCTCGGGGTCGATCCCGGTGTTCTCGCTCATGGTCGAAAGCATAAGGACCGCCCCCGCCCGAGCCACCCGCACCCACCCTCAGGGCCGGTCCAGCCGCAGCCGCTCCGCCCTCGGCAGCCCGGCGACGACCAGGTCGTAGGAATCCTCCACCAGCTCCCGCACCAGCTCGTCCGGCAGCCCGCCGACCGTCACCGTGTTCCAGTGCCGCTTGTTCATGTGCCAGCCCGGCACGATCGCCTCGTGCTCCGCCCGCAGCCGCACCGCAGCCTCCGGCTCGCACTTGAGGTTGACCTTCAACGGTTCCGCGTCCAGCGCCGTCAGCGCGAACACCTTCCCCAGCACCTTGAACACCGACGTCTCGGGCGTGAACGGGAACTCTTCCACCGCCGCGTTGAAGCCCAGGCAGAACGCGCGCAGCTGCGCCGGCGTCACGGCGAATCCCCCGCGTCCTCGTCGGACTCCTCCACCACCGGCTCCACCAGCACCGTGACGATCTTGTTCCGGCGCCCGGCCGGCGATTCGGCCGTCAGCCGCAGCGGCCGCCCGTCGGGCAGCTCCACCACCGCCGACGCACCCGCGATCGGGACCCTGCCCAGCGCCTTGGCGAGCAGCCCCCCGACCGTCTCCACGTCCTCGTCGTCGAACGCCTCGACCTTGAACAGTTCCCCGAGGTCGGTGATGTCCAGCCGCGCGGTGACCCGGTACCGGTCGTCGCCCAGCTCCTCCACCGGCGGCAGTTCGCGGTCGTACTCGTCCGTGATCTCGCCGACGATCTCCTCCAGGATGTCCTCGATCGTCACGATGCCCGCCGTGCCGCCGTACTCGTCGATGACGACGGCCACGTGGTTGCGTACGGACTGCATCTCGCGCAGCAGGTCGCCGGCGTTCTTGGTGTCGGGTACGAAGACGGCCGGACGTATCGCCGTCGAGACGAGGTCGTTCTCCGCCTCCCGGCTGATGTGCGTCTTGCGGACGAGGTCCTTCAAGTAGACGATCCCGACGATGTCGTCCTCGTTCTCCCCGGTCACCGGGATGCGCGAGAAGCCCGAGCGCAGCGCGAGCGTCGTCGCCTGGCGCACCGTCTTGTACCGCTCGATGCACACCAGGTCGGTGCGGGGCACCATCACCTCGCGCACGAGGGTGTCGCCGAGTTCGAAGACCTGGTGCACCATCCGGCGCTCGTCGTCCTCGATCAGCGATTCCGCCTCCGCCAGGTCCACCATCGCCCGCAGCTCCGCCTCGGAGGCGAACGGTCCCTTGCGGAAGCCCTTGCCCGGGGTGAGCGCGTTGCCGAGGAGGATCAGCAGCTGCGGGACCGGCCCCATGATCCGCGCGAGCGGCACGAGTACGTACGCGGCCGCGGTCGCCGTGTTCAGCGGGTGCTGGCGGCCGATGGTGCGCGGGGAGACCCCGACCGCCACGTACGAGACCAGCACCATCACGGCGATGGCCACGAGCAGCGCGGTCCAGGTCTCGCCGAACTCGTTCAGGCACACGTACGTGACGAGCACGCCCGCCGCCATCTCGCAGGTGACCCGGACCAGCAGCGCCACGTTGACGTAGCGGGTCGGGTCCCCGGTGACCTGCGCCAGCTTGGCGCTGCCGCGCCGGCCCTCCCGTACGGCCTGGGCGGCGCGGAAGCTGGAGACGCGGGCGATACCGGACTCCGCGCAGGCCGCGAACCAGGCCACGACGACCAGCAGCACCGCGCCGCTGATCAGCTGCGGTGCGCCGATCACGAGACGGTGGGGGCCGGGGACGGGCCGGTCAGGCCCCGCTCACCGCGCCAGCCGTCGACGATGGCCGCCTGCAAACCGAACATCTCGGCCTTCTCGTCGGGCTCCTCGTGGTCGTACCCGAGCAGGTGCAGCACCCCGTGGACCGTCAGGAGCTGGAGCTCCTCGTCCATGGAGTGCCGCGTCGGCGCTTCCTCGCCCTGCCGTTTGGCCACCTCGGGGCAGAGCACGATGTCGCCGAGGAGCCCCTGCGGGGGCTCCTCGTCGTCCTTCGCCGGGGGGCGCAGCTCGTCCATCGGGAAGGACATGACGTCGGTGGGTCCGGGCAGGTCCATCCACTGGATGTGGAGCTGCTCCATCGCCTCCTCGTCGACGACGATGACGGACAGCTCGGACAGCGGGTGGATCCGCATCCGGGTGAGCGCGTAGCGGGCGATGTCGAGGACCGCCTGCTCGTCGACCTCGATCCCGGACTCGTTGTTGACGTCGATCGACATGGTGCGCTGAGTTCTACTTCCGCTGGTAGCCGTTCCGGGACTGCGGGGAGTCCTGGCTGTCGTCGTACTTCTCGTACGCGTCGACGATACGGCCGACCAGCTTGTGCCGGACGACATCCTCGGAGGTGAGCCGCGAGAAGTGGATGTCCGGCACCCCGTCGAGGATCTCCTGCACCTGTCGCAGGCCGCTCTTGGCCCCGCCCGGCAGGTCGATCTGCGTGACGTCACCCGTGACGACGATCTTGGAATCGAACCCGAGCCGGGTCAGGAACATCTTCATCTGCTCGGCGGTCGTGTTCTGCGCCTCGTCCAGTACGACGAAAGCATCATTGAGGGTGCGGCCGCGCATGTAGGCGAGCGGCGCGACCTCGATGGTGCCGGCGGCCATCAGGCGGGGGATCGAGTCCGGGTCGAGCATGTCGTGCAGGGCGTCGTAGAGCGGGCGCAGGTACGGGTCGATCTTGTCGAACAGGGTGCCCGGCAGGAAGCCGAGGCGTTCGCCCGCCTCGACGGCGGGTCGGGTCAGGATGATCCGGCTGACCTGCTTGGACTGCAGGGCCTGGACCGCCTTGGCCATGGCGAGGTAGGTCTTGCCGGTGCCGGCGGGGCCGATGCCGAAGACGATGGTGTTCTTGTCGATGGCGTCGACGTAGCGCTTCTGGTTGAGCGTCTTGGGACGGATGGTCCGCCCGCGGCTGGAGAGGATGTTCTGGGTGAGCACCTCTGCGGGGGTCTCGTCGTGGCCGCCTTCGCCGCCGCCCGCCTTGCCGTTCGCCTTGAGCATGGCGATCGAGCGTTCCACTGCGTCCTCCGTCATCGACTGCCCGGTGCGGAGCACCAGCATCATCTCGTCGAACAGGCGCTGGATCAGGGCGACTTCCACCGCATCGCCGACCGCGCTGACCTGATTGCCCCGAACATGGATGTCGGCCTTCGGGAAGGCATTCTCGATGACGCGCAGCAGGGCGTCACCAGAGCCCAGCACGGTCACCATCGGGTGCGTGGCCGGTACGGTGAAGTGGGCTCGCGCCTGCCCCGGCGCTGGGGTACGGGCTGTCGGTGTCTGAGTCATGGGCCGGCACTGTGGCCTGCGCATACCTCCTACTGAGGGGTCGCGCCGATCGTCGACCTCCGGACTACCAAGGGTACGACTCCCCGGCGCCATCCCCGAGGGCTTTTCCGGGCCGTGCGTTCCTGCTCCCGGCCGCGGCCAGTGCCGTGACCGGAAAGGTCCACCGGGTCGCGACGCCCGGCACGGCACTAGAAGGTGGGCCGGAAGCCGATCGTGGGGACGGCGCGGCGGCGGGGGCCGGGCGGCGCGCCCGGGGGGACCAGGGTGTCCAGGAAGGCGTACCGGTCACGCAGGTCCGCCGGGGCGGCACGCCACCAGTGGGAGACCTCCGGCCAGCCCGGGGCCGACAGGGAGCCGCCGAACTCCTGCACCGACAGGGCGGCCGTGAGCCCGGCGAAGGCCAGCCGGTCCGCGAGGGGCCAGCCCGCCAGGGTGCCCGTGACGAAGCCGGCCACGAACACGTCGCCGGCTCCCGTGGGGTCCAGGGCGTCCACGGTGATCCCGGGGACCTCCGCCGTCTCCCCCGTGCGGCCGTCCACCGCGCAGGAGCCGTCCGCGCCCATGGTCACCACCGCCACCGGCACCTTCTCCGCCAGCGCCCGGGCGGCCGCGCGGGGGCAGTCGGTGCGGGTGTAGCGCATGGCTTCGCCCGCGTTCGGCAGGAAGGCCTCACAGTGCTCCAGGTCCGCCAGGGCCCCGAGGTCCCAGCGGCCGCTCTCGTCCCACCCCACGTCGGCGAAGACCCGCGAACCCTGCCGGGCCGCCTGGGCGATCCACTCCTCGCCGCCGCCCGGGCCCAGGGAGGCCACGGCCGCCCGGGTGCGCGGCGGGCACTGCGGGAACCGGCCGGGGCCCGCCGGGAGGGGGGCCTCGTGACCGTGGGAGACCATCGTGCGCTCGCCCTCGTAGGCCATGGAGACGGTGACGGGGCTGTGCCAGCCGGGGATCCTGCGGGACATGGACAGGTCGATGCCCTCGCCCTGTTCCAGCGCGTCCCAGCAGTACTCGCCGTAGTGGTCGTCGCCGAAGGCCGCGGCGAGCGAGGTGCGCAGGCCGAGCCGGGCCAGCGCGGCGGCCATGTTGGCGACTCCGCCGGGGCTGGAGCCCATGCCGCGCGCCCAGGACTCCGTGCCGCGGACGGGGGCGGAGTCGAGGCCCGTGAAGATGATGTCGAGGAAGACGGTGCCGGTGAGGAAGACGTCGCAGCCCGGTTCGTGGGGGTCGCGCACCGGACCGAGCGGGTCCAGTCTCGCTCCGGGGCTGGTACGGCTTTCCCGAGTGGTCACGGTGCTCTCCCCGTTTCGTGCGTGTGCGGCCGAGGTGGACGGTTCGTGCCCGCGCCCGGGCTTGCGGCGGGCAGTCCCCGCCGGTGCCCGGACGCGGACGAACCACGACCCAGTGTGACGTACATCACCACACGAGCGCTCGGATCCGGCCGGTTCCGCGGACCCGGGCCCCCGCTAGGCGCGCTTGGGCAGGGGGACCCGTACGAGGTCCGCGGCGATCGTCAGCTCGCCCTCGAAGCCGGCCGCCCGCGCCTGCCGCTCGAACTCGCCGGGGTCGGTGTAGCGCTGCGAGAAGTGCGTCAGCACCAGGTGACGGACCCCCGCCTCCCTGGCCACCCGGGCCGCCTGTCCGGCGGTGAGGTGGCCGTGGTCGGTGGCCAGCGACACGTCCTCGTCGAGGAACGTCGACTCGATCACGAGCATGTCGCACCCCTCGGCGAGCGCGTCCACGCCCGCGCACAGCCGGGTGTCCATCACGAAGGCGAAACGCTGCCCCCGCCGGTGCTCGCTGACCTCGTCCAGGGTGACGCCGCCCAGGCTCCCCTCGCGCTGGAGCCGGCCCACGTCCGGCCCCTTGATCCCGTGCCGCGCCAGCAGCTCCGGCACCATCCGGCGCCCGTCGGGCTCGGTGATCCGGTAGCCGAAGGACTCCACGGGGTGCGAGAGCCGCCGGGCCTCCAGGGTGTAGGGGGCCGCCTGCGCCAGCGTCCCGTCCCCGGCCACCGGCTCCTCGCGCAGCCGCACCGTCTCCCGGTAGGCGGTGGCGTACCGGAGCCGGTCGAAGAACTTCTGCCCGGAGGCCGGGTAATGCGCGGTGACGGGGTGCGGGACCTGGTCGAGGTTGATGCGCTGGATCACCCCGGCGAGGCCGAGGCTGTGGTCACCGTGGAAGTGGGTGACGCAGATCCGGTTGATGTCGTGCGCGGCGACCCCGGCGCGCAGCATCTGGCGCTGGGTGCCCTCGCCCGGGTCGAAGAGGATGCCCTCGCCGTCCCAGCGCAGCAGGTAGCCGTTGTGGTTACGGGCCCGGGTGGGGACCTGACTGGCGGTCCCGAGGACCACGAACTCGCGTACGGACACCGCTTATCCGGGGGGCCACTGGAGGCCGCGGCCGCCGAGGACGTGCGCGTGGGCGTGCCAGACGGTCTGGCCGGCGCCCGCTCCGGTGTTGAACACGATCCGGTAGCCGTGGTCGGCGATTCCCTCGTCGGCGGCGATCTGCCCTGCCTCGCGGAGCACGTCGGCGGCGATCGCCGGCTCGGCGGCGGCCAGGGACGCGGCGTCGGGGTAGTGCGCCTTGGGGATGACCAGGACGTGCGTGGGTGCCTGCGGGTTTATGTCCCGGAAGGCGACGGTCGTCTCGGACTCGCGGACGATCGTCGCCGGGATCTTCCCGTCCACGATCTTGCAGAACAGGCAGTCCGCCTGCGGTTCCCCGGCCATTGCTGCGCCTCTCGTGACGTTGATCGGTCGGGGCATCGTAACCGGCGACATGATCCTCCGGCTCATGACCTGCTCGATCCCGTCGGGGGCGCGGCCTCAGGACCAGCGGCCCGTCCGAGCCAGCAGGACCGCCGTCGCGGCCGTACCGGCGGTGGAGGTGCGCAGGACCGAGGGGCCCAGGCGGTACGGGTGCGCCCCGGCCGCCGCGAAGGCGGCGAGTTCCTCCGGCGAGACCCCGCCCTCCGGGCCGACCACCAGCACGATGGAGCCCGCGGTCGGCAGTTCGGCGGTGGCCAGCGCGCCCGAGGGGGTGTCGCGGTCCTCGTGCAGGACCACGGCGAGGTCGGCTTCGGCGAGGAGCGCCGCGACCTGCTTCGTGGACAGGGCTTCCGCGACTTCCGGGAACCGCACCCGCCGGGACTGCTTGCCGGCCTCCCGGGCGGTGGCCCGCCACTTGGCCAGGGACTTGGCGCCCCGCTCGCCGCGCCACTGGGTGATGCAGCGCGAGGCCTGCCAGGGGACGATGGCGTCCACACCGGTCTCCGTCATGGTCTCGACGGCGAGTTCGCCCCGGTCGCCCTTGGGCAGGGCCTGTACGACGGTGATCCGGACGTCCGGTTGCGGCTCCTCCTCGATGGAGTTCAGGTCCATGAGGACGAGGCGGTCCTTGCCCTCGGCTGCCTTGACGACGCCCTGCGCCCAGTGGCCGCGCCCGTCGGTGAGGACCACGTCCTCGCCGGGGTTCAGCCGTTTCACGGAGACCGCGTGGCGGCCTTCCGGGCCGTCGAGCACGAACTCCGGCCCCGCGGGGACCTCCTCGACCACGAACACCGGGGCCGTCATGACGCTCTCCTCATCTGCATGACCTTCAACGCACTCTGTGTCTCGACGAGTTCCGCCGCGAGCACCTCCACCAGTTCCCCCGCCGGCAGCGCCCGCGCCAGCCGGTGCCCCTGCCCCGCCCACAGCGCCATGCCCTGCGGGTCCCCGGCGGCGGCCGCCGCCTTGCGCAGCCCCGAGGTCAGGTGGTGGACCTGCGGGTACGCCGCCGGGGCGTACGGGCCGTGCTCGCGCATGAAGCGGTTGACCAGGCTCCGGGCGGGCCTGCCGGAGAAGGCCCGGGTGAGTTCGGTGTGCGGGAACAGCGGGTTCGTCAGCGCCCGCTTGTGCAGGGGGTCGGCGCCGGACTCCGGGCAGGGCAGGAAGGCGGTGCCGAGCTGAGCGGCCGCCGCGCCCGCGGCGAGCAGCGCCGCGATCTGCGCGCCGCGCATCACCCCGCCCGCCGCGATGACCGGCAGCGCCACCGCCTCCCGTACCGCCGTGACGAGCACGAGCAGGCCGACGCCCGCCGTGCCGTCGTTCTCCGGGTCGTCGCGGTGGGTGCCCTGGTGGCCGCCCGCTTCGAGGCCCTGGACGCAGACCGCGTCGGCACCCGCGGCCTCGGCGGTGCGGGCCTCCTCGACACCGGTCACGGTGACGACGGTGTACGTACCCGCCTCACGCAGCCGGGTCAGGACGGCCGCCGGGGGGCAGCCGAAGGTGAAGGACACCACCGGGACGGGGTCGTCGAGCAGGATGGCGAGTTTGGCGTCGTAGCCGTCGTCGCAGGTGCCGACGATGTCGTCCGCCGCCAGGGACACCCCGTACCAGGTCGCCTCGCCGGCCAGCTGCCCCCGGTAGGTCTCGACGGCCGCGGGGTCGACGTAGCCGGTCTGCGGCATGAACAGGTTGACGCCGAAGGGGCGCCGGGTGAGCGCGCGCAGCCGCTTGATCTCCTGGTACATCCCGTCGGCGGTCTTGTAGCCGCCGGCCAGGAAACCGAGTCCGCCCGCGTCGCACACGGCGGCGGCGAGCGGCGGACAGGAGGCACCGCCCGCCATGGGGGCCTGCACGATCGGGTACGGGGAGAGACCGTTCGGCGCGGTGGACATGCCCTGCATCGTGCCACGTCCCGCGCACCGGGCCGAATCACGGCATTCGCCTGGCATAGTCCGCTTCCCGGCGGGCGCCCGGGAACGCCGCGAGCCCGGCCGGGGGGTTCCCCGGGCCGGGCTCGTACGAGGTGCCGCAGGCCGGTCAGCGGCCGTTGAACGCGTCCTTGAGGCGGCTGAACAGGCCCTGCTGGCCCGGCGCGAACTGGCCCATCGGCCGCTCCTCGCCGCGCAGCTTCGCCAGCTGGCGCAGCAGGTCCTCCTGCTGGGCGTCCAGCTTGCCCGGGGTGGTGACCTCGACGTGAACGATCAGGTCGCCCCGGCCGCCGCCGCGCAGGTGCGTGACCCCGCGGCCGTGCAGCGGGATCGCCTGGCCGGATCCGGTGCCGGGCCGGATGTCGATCTCCTCCAGCCCGTCCAGCGTCTCCAGCGGGCATTTGGTGCCCAGGGCCGCCGCCGTCATGGGGATGGTGACCGTGCAGTGCAGGTCGTCCCCGCGCCGCTGGAAGGTCGGGTGCGCCAGCTCGTGGATCTCCACGTACAGGTCGCCGGCGGGGCCGCCGCCGGGGCCGACCTCGCCCTCGCCCGCCAGCTGGATCCGGGTGCCGTTCTCGACACCGGCCGGGATCTTGACGGTGAGGCTGCGGCGGGAGCGCACCCGGCCGTCGCCCGCGCACTCGGGACACGGGGTGGGGACGACGGTGCCGAAGCCCTGGCACTGCGGGCAGGGCCGCGAGGTCATGACCTGACCCAGGAACGACCGGGTGACCTGCGAGACCTCGCCGCGGCCGCGGCACATGTCGCACGTCTGCGCGGAGGTGCCGGGGGCGGCGCCCTCACCGGAGCAGGTGGTGCAGACGACGGCCGTGTCGACCTGGATGTCCTTGGTGGTCCCGAAGGCCGCCTCGTCCAGTTCCAGGTCCAGACGGATCATGGCGTCCTGGCCCCGGCGGGTGCGCGAGCGCGGTCCGCGCTGCGAGGCCTGGCCGAAGAAGGCGTCCATGATGTCGGAGAAGTTGCCGAAGCCGCCCGCCCCGAAGCCGCCCGCGCCGCCGCCACCGCCCGAGGAGGACAGCGGGTCGCCGCCGAGGTCGTAGACCTGCTTCTTCTGCGGGTCCGAGAGGACCTCGTAGGCCGCGTTGATCTCCTTGAAGCGCTCCTGCGTCTTCGGGTCCGGATTCACGTC
Source organism: Streptomyces cirratus (assembly GCF_014650775.1). GTDB lineage: Bacteria > Actinomycetota > Actinomycetes > Streptomycetales > Streptomycetaceae > Streptomyces > Streptomyces cirratus. The sequence continues at coordinate 691,597 of NZ_BMVP01000001.1, forward strand.
CGGGTGGAGTTCGCGCGCCAGGCGACGGAAGGCCTTCTTGATCTCGTCCTGCGATGCGTCGCGGCGCACGCCGAGAACGGCGTAGTAGTCCGTGGCCACTTACGACTCCGCCAGGATCTGTCCGACGTAACGTGCCACTGCGCGTACCGCTCCCATCGTTCCGGGGTAGTCCATGCGGGTCGGTCCGACCACGCCGAGTTTGGCGACTGCTTCGCCGCCCGAACCGTAGCCGACCGAGACGACGGACGTGGAGTTCAGTCCCTCGTAGGCATTCTCATGCCCGATCTTCACGGCGACCCCCGACTCACTCGCCTCGCCCAGCAGCTTGAGGAGCACGACCTGCTCCTCCAGCGCTTCCAGCACCGGCCTGATCGTCAGGGGGAAATCATGTCCGAAGCGCGTGAGGTTGGCGGTACCGCCGATCATCAGCCGTTCCTCCGCCTCCTCCACCAGCGTCTCCCGCAGGGTCGCGAGGACGGCCTTGACCGTCGCCCGGTCCTCGGCCTCGAAGGACTCCGGAAGGTCCTGCACGAGCGGCGGCACGTCGGTGAAACGACGGCCGACGACCCGGCTGTTGAGGCGCGCCCGCAGGTCGGCGAGCGACGTCTCCGCGAAAGGGGTCTGGCAGTCGACGAGCCGCTGCTCGACCCGCCCGGTGTCCGTGATCAGTACGAGCATCAGGCGCGCGGGCGCCAGGGAGAGCAGCTCCACGTGCCGGACGGTGGAGCGGGTCAGGCTCGGGTACTGGACGACGGCGACCTGCCGGGTGAGCTGCGCGAGCAGCCGCACGGTGCGCCCCACGACGTCGTCGAGGTCGACGGCTCCGTCGAGGAAGTTCTGGATGGCCCGTCGCTCGGGCGTCGACAGCGGTTTGACCCCCGCCAGCTTGTCGACGAAGAGCCGGTAGCCCTTGTCCGTGGGGATGCGTCCGGCGCTGGTGTGGGGCTGGGCGATGTAGCCCTCCTCCTCCAGCAAGGCCATGTCGTTGCGGACCGTCGCCGGGGAGACGCCGAGCCGGTGGCGCTCGGTGAGCGCCTTGGAGCCGACCGGCTCCTCCGTCCCCACGTAGTCCTGGACGATGGCGCGCAACACTTCGAGCCTGCGTTCGCTGAGCACTCGTGCACACCTCCAGTGCGGTGGGTCGTCGCTGCGGTCGTTTTCGGCCGGCCCGGGACGGGCCGCTGGCACTCTGCGCATCCGAGTGCCAGAGATCCCCCGGTCAGTGTACGGCCGGGTGGTACGCCGCGGGCAAGGGCGGCCCGCCAGGGTAGCGTCCCCGCATGGACGTGCGTTGGGAAGAGGCGGGCTGGGAACGGCTGACCGGGCGGGCCGGAAGGCGCCGACTGCCGGTGTGGGACTGCACGGTGGGGCTGGTGGTGGGGGACGAGTCGGTACTCCTGATCGACCCCGGCTCCTGCGTCCGCGAGGGCGTCGGGCTGCGGGCGCAGGCGGAGCGACTGACCGGCCGGCACGTGACCCATATCGCATTCACGCACGGACATTTCGACCACGTGCTGGGTGGCTCCGCCTTCCCGGAGGCCGATTTCTACGGTGCGGTCGGGCTGGACACGCACCTCGCGCTGGACCGGGACGGCCTACGGGAGGACGCGGTCCGGCAGGGACTGGAGCCGGCGGAGGCCGCCGAAGCGGCACGGGCGCTTCCGCTGCCCCGGCACCTGGTGTCGGGCGAGTGGACGCTGGAGCTGGGCGGGGTCCAGGTGCTGCTGGCCAACGTCGGGCCGGGGCATACGCGGCACGACCTGGCGGTCTTCGTACCGGACGAGCGGGAGGTCGTCTTCTGCGGGGACCTGGTGGAGGAATCGGGCGAACCCCAGGCGGGCCCGGACGCGGTCCCGGCGCAGTGGCCGGCCGCGCTGGACCGGCTGCTCTCGCTGGGCGGGGACGACGCGCTGTACGTGCCGGGTCACGGAGCGGTGGTCGACGCGGGCTTCGTGCGTGAGCAACGCGCCACACTGGCGGGCCGGTTCGGCGTGTCGGGCGCGTGAGGGCGGGCTCTCTCGTACCGTCGGCCGGATGCGCGAGTACTCCCCCGATCTGACCCCGCAGTGGAAGCGCCCGAAGGCCGTGCCGGAGGTGGCGGCCGACCCGGGCCTGGTGGTGGAGGTGGCGGGCACCGACTTCTGCGGCGCGGTGGTGGCCTGCGAGGCGGGCACGGTGACCCTGGAGGACCGCTTCGGCAAGCGCCGCGCGTTCCCGCTGGAGCCGCGCGGGTTCCTGCTGGACGGCGCGGTGGTCACGCTGACCCGCCCGGCCCGCGCGGCCGCGGTGCCCACGCGTACCGCGTCGGGCTCGGTGGCCGTCCCCGGGGCGCGGGCGCGGGTGGCGCGGGCGGGGCGGATCTACGTCGAGGGCCGTCACGACGCGGAGCTGGTGGAGCGGGTGTGGGGCGACGACCTGCGGATCGAGGGGGTGGTCGTGGAGTACCTGGAGGGCATCGACGACCTCCCCGCCATCGTGGCGGACTTCGGCCCGGCGCCGGACGCCCGTCTGGGCGTGCTGGTCGACCACCTGGTGCCGGGTTCGAAGGAATCCCGCATCGCGGCGTCGGTGACGTCCCCGCACGTCCTGGTGGTGGGCCACCCGTACGTGGACGTCTGGCAGGCGGTGAAACCGTCGGCCCTGGGCATCCCGGCCTGGCCGGTGATCCCCCCGGGCCAGGACTGGAAGACGGGCATCTGCCGCGCCCTGGGCTGGCCCCCGAACACGGGAGCGGCCTGGCAGCACATCCTGTCCCGCGTCACGTCCTACAAGGACCTCGACCCCACCCTCCTGGGTGCGGTGGAACACCTCATCGACCACGTGACGGCCCCCGCCGGCGCCTGAGACACGGCCGCCCGGGCAACCCAGCCCCGCCGACGTCTGAGGCGCGGGGTCCGGGCAACTCAGCCCCGCCGGCGATTGAGGCGCGGGCCCGGGCAACCCAGCCCCGCCGGCGATCGAGGCGCGGGGTCCGGGCAACCCAGCCCCGCCGGCGATCGAGGCGCGGGGTCCGGGCAACCCAGCCCCGCCGGCGATCGAGGCGCGGGGTCCGGGGCGGAGCCCCGGAGAGCCCGGCGCAGCCGGGGCCGCGCAGCGGGGCGGCGCCGCACCCGGCAACCCCGCACCCGGCCGGCCGCACCCGGCCGGCCGCCCCCGGCCGGCCGCCCGCGTCAGTCCACCAGGTCCCGGACCACGGCGTCGGCCAGCAACCGCCCCCGCAGCGTCAGCACCGCCCGCCCCGCCCCGTACGGCCCCGCCTCCAGCAGCCCGTCCGCCAGCGCCCGCCGCGACGCCGCCAGCCCCGCCTCCGCGAGCAGCGACAACGGCACTCCGTCCACCAGCCGCAGCTCCAGCAGGATCCGCTCCACCCGCCGGTCCTCCTCCGACAGGAGCTCCCGCCCGGCCCCTGGGGAACGGCCCGCGGCCAGCGCGGCCGCGTAGGCCCCGGGATGCTTCACGTTCCACCACCGCACCCCGCCCACGTGCGAGTGCGCCCCCGGCCCCGCCCCCCACCAGTCCGCGCCGCGCCAGTACAGCTCGTTGTGCAGGCACCGCCCGGCCTCGGAGGTGGCCCAGTTCGACACCTCGTACCAGTGGTACCCGGCCTCCGCCATCACCGCGTCCGCGATCAGGTACCGGTCGGCGTGCACGTCGTCGTCCGTCATCGGGACCTCGCCGCGCCGGATCCGCCGCGCCAGCTGCGTGCCCTCCTCCACGATCAGCGCGTACGCGCTGATGTGGTCCGGACCGGCCCCGAGCGCCGCGGACAGCGACGCCCGCCAGTCCTCGTCCGTCTCCCCGGGCGTGCCGTAGATCAGGTCCAGGTTCACGTGCTCGAACCCCGCTGCCCGCGCCTCGGCGACGCACGCCTCCGGCCGCCCGGGGGTGTGCGTGCGGTCCAGCACCTTGAGGACGTGCTGCTTCGCGCTCTGCATGCCGAAGGAGACCCGGTTGAACCCGCCCGCCCGCAGCTCCGCGAGGTACTCGGGGTCGACCGACTCCGGGTTGGCCTCCGTCGTGATCTCCGCGTCCGGTGCCAGACCGAATTCGTCCCGGATCGCCGCGAGCATCCGTACGAGGTCGGCGGCCGGCAGCAGGGTCGGCGTACCGCCGCCCACGAACACGGTCCGCACGGCCCTCGGGTCGTCCCCGAGCACCTTCCGGGCCAGGCGCACCTCGTCGATCAGGGTGTCGGCGTAGTTCTCCCGGGAGGCGAGCACGCCTCCGGTGCCCCGCAGCTCGGTGGCCGTGTAGGTGTTGAAGTCGCAGTAGCCGCAGCGCGTGGCGCAGTACGGGACGTGCAGGTAGAACCCGAGCGGCCGGTCCCCGGCAGCCGCCAGGGCGTGCGCCGGCAGGGAGCCGTCTTCGGGCATGGGGTCACCGTCGGGCAGTGCGGAAGGCATGGGCCCATTGTCCCGCACTGCCCCAAGGTCGTTTACGCCTCGTTGGCCCCGGCGTACATCTCGTCGATGAGGTGCTTGAACTCGCGCTCGACGACGGGACGCTTGAGTTTCAGGCTGGGGGTGAGGTCGCCGTGCTCGACGTCCAGGTCGCGCGGCAGCAGCCGGAACTGCTTGATCGTCTGCCAGCGCTGGAGGCCCTCGTTCAGGGTCTGTACGTACGTCTCGATCAGCCGGTTGGTCTCGGGCGCGGCCGCGACCTCGGCGTACGTCTTGCCCTCCAGGCCGTGCTCGGCCGCCCAGGCCAGGATCGCCGGGCCGTCGAGCGCGATCAGCGCCGAGCAGAAGTTCCGGTCCGCGCCGTGCACGACGATGCTGGAGACGTACGGGCAGATCGCCTTGAACCGGCCCTCGACCTCCGCCGGGGCCACGTATTTGCCGCCCGAGGTCTTGATCAGGTCCTTCTTGCGGTCGGTGATGCGCAGGTAGCCGTCGGGCGAGAGCTCCCCGATGTCGCCCGTGTGCAGCCAGCCGTCCGCTTCCAGCACCTCGGCGGTCTTGTCGGGCAGCCGGTGGTAGCCCTGCATGATGCCGGGGCTGCGCAGCAGGATCTCGCCGTCGTCGGCGATGCGGACCTCGGTGCCGGGGAGCGGCTTGCCGACGGTGCCGGTGCGGTAGGCCTCGCCGGGGTTGACGAAGGACGCGGCGCTGGACTCGGTGAGTCCGTAGCCCTCCAGGATGTGGATGCCGGCGCCGGCGAAGAAGTAGCCGATGTCGGGTGCGAGTGCGGCGGAGCCGGAGACGGCGGCGCGCAGCTTGCCGCCGAAGGCCTCGCGGAGCTTGGAGTAGACGAGCGCGTCGGCGACCTTGTGCTTGGCGGCGAGGCCGAGGGGAACCTTCGTGCTTCCGGTGCGCCGGTGGTTGTCCTGGCTGGTCCTGGCGTACTCGCGGGCGACCTCGGCGGCCCACTTGAAGACCTTGTACTTGGCGCCGCCCGCGGCCCGGGCCTTGCCGGCGGCACCGTTGTAGACCTTCTCGAAGATGCGCGGGACGGCCGCCATGTAGGTCGGCTGCACCACCGGCAGGTTTTCGATGATCTTGTCGATGCGGCCGTCGACGGCGGTGACGTGCCCGACCTCGATCTGGCCGGAGGTGAGCACCTTGCCGAAGACGTGGGCCAGCGGCAGCCACAGGTACTGCACGTCGTCCGCGTTGATCATGCCGGTGGCCACGGTCGCCTTGGCCATGTACGACCAGTTGTCGTGGGGCAGGCGCACGCCCTTGGGGCGGCCGGTGGTGCCGGAGGTGTAGATCAGCGTGGCGAGCTGGTCCGCGGTGATGGACGCGATCCGCTCCTTGACCGCCTCGGGGCGCTTGGCGAGGTACTCCTTGCCGCGCGCCTCCAGGGCGTCGAGGGAGAGGACCCAGCCCTCGGGGTCGCCTTCCGCCTCCAGCGCGTCCTCGGCGTCCAGGACGACGACGTGGGCGAGGCGGGGCAGGTCGGCGCGGTGCGCGCGCGCCTTGGCGAGCTGCTTGGCGTCCTCGGCGATCAGGACCCGGCTCTCGGAGTCGGCCAGGATGAACGCCGACTCCTCCGCGTTGGTGCTGGGGTAGATGGTGGTGGTCGCGGCGCCGGCGCACATCACGCCGAGGTCGGCGAGGATCCACTCGACGCGGGTGTTGGAGGCGAGCGCGACCCGGTCCTCGGAGCCGAGGCCGAGGTCGGCGAGGCCGGCGGCAATGGCGAACACCCGGTCGGCGGCCTGGCCCCAGCTGAGCGACTTCCAGTCGTCGGGCCCGCCGTCGGCGGAGGCGACCGGGTACCGGTAGGCCTCCCCGTCCGGCGTGGCGGCGACACGCTCCAGGAAGAGGGCCGCCACGGTGGGCGGGCGGTTCTCGATCAAGGTCTGTGTGTCGCTCACGACATCCTCCGGACCGGTCCACGCGGCAGCGTGGGCGTGGGGCGCTTGGGGCTGGCGGGGTGGGGACCTGCGCACGTGCTGTTGGCGAGTTTGTGACTGGCGAGTAACCATCGAGCAGTGATCAGACTAAAGGCCGCCCGGCCCGCGCGTAAGAGGCGGCGAGCGGCCGCTTCATAACGAAACGGGCCCACATGCGTCCGCATGTGGGCCCGTTTGTCGCGATCGGGGTCGCCCGCCGGCTACTTCTTCTTGCCGCCGGACTCGTCGCTGGAGAGGACGGCGATGAAGGCCTCCTGCGGGACCTCCACGGAGCCGACCATCTTCATCCGCTTCTTGCCTTCCTTCTGCTTCTCCAGAAGCTTCCGCTTACGGGAGATGTCACCGCCGTAGCACTTCGCGAGGACGTCCTTGCGGATGGCGCGGATGGTCTCGCGGGCGATGACGCGCGAGCCGACGGCCGCCTGGATCGGGACCTCGAAGGCCTGGCGCGGGATGAGCTCACGCAGCTTGGCGACGAGGCGCACACCGTAGGCGTAGGCGGCGTCCTTGTGGCAGACGGCGGAGAAGGCGTCGACCTTGTCGCCGTGCAGCAGGATGTCGACCTTGACCAGGCTGGAGGACTGCTCGCCGGTGGGCTCGTAGTCGAGGGACGCGTAACCGCGCGTCTTGGACTTCAACTGGTCGAAGAAGTCGAACACGATCTCCGCGAGGGGGAGCGTGTAGCGGATCTCGACCCGGTCCTCGGAGAGGTAGTCCATGCCGAGCAGCGTGCCGCGGCGGGTCTGGCACAGCTCCATGATCGCGCCGATGAACTCGCTGGGCGCGAGGATCGTGGCCCGCACGACCGGCTCGAACACGTCCGAGATCTTGCCCTCGGGGAACTCGCTCGGGTTGGTGACGGTGACTTCCTTGCCGTCCTCCAGGACGACGCGGTAGACCACGTTGGGGGCGGTGGCGATCAGGTCGAGGCCGAACTCGCGCTCCAGGCGCTCGCGGACCACGTCCAGGTGCAGCAGGCCGAGGAAACCGACGCGGAAGCCGAAGCCGAGCGCCGCCGAGGTCTCCGGCTCGTAGACGAGCGCGGCGTCGTTGAGCTGGAGCTTGTCCAGGGCCTCGCGCAGGTCCGGGTAGTCCGAGCCGTCGAGCGGGTACAGGCCCGAGAAGACCATCGGCTTCGGGTCCTTGTAGCCGCCGAGGGCCTCGGTCGCGCCGTTGTGCAGGCTGGTGATCGTGTCACCGACCTTGGACTGACGGACGTCCTTCACGCCGGTGATGATGTAGCCCACCTCGCCGACGCCGATGCCGTCGGCCGGGGTCATCTCCGGGGAGGACACGCCGATCTCCAGCAGCTCGTGCGTGGCGCCGGTGGACATCATCCGGATGCGCTCGCGCTTGTTGAGCTGGCCGTCGACGACACGGACGTAGGTGACCACGCCGCGGTACGAGTCGTAGACCGAGTCGAAGATCATCGCGCGGGCGGGAGCGTCCTTGACGCCGACCGGCGCCGGGACGGTGGCGACGACCTTGTCCAGCAGCGCCTCCACTCCCAGACCGGTCTTCGCCGAGACGCGCAGCACGTCCTCGGGCTGGCAGCCGACCAGGTTCGCGAGCTCCTCGGCGAACTTCTCCGGCTGGGCGGCCGGCAGGTCGATCTTGTTCAGGACGGGGACGATCGCGAGGTCGTTCTCCATCGCCAGGTACAGGTTGGCGAGGGTCTGCGCCTCGATGCCCTGGGCGGCGTCGACGAGCAGGACCGTGCCCTCGCACGCCGCGAGGGAGCGCGAGACCTCGTACGTGAAGTCGACGTGACCGGGGGTGTCGATCATGTTCAGGATGTGCGTGTCGCCCTTGCCCGGGCCCTCGGTGGGCGCCCACGGCAGACGGACCGCCTGCGACTTGATCGTGATGCCGCGCTCACGCTCGATGTCCATGCGGTCGAGGTACTGGGCGCGCATCTGCCGCTGGTCGACGACGCCGGTCAGCTGGAGCATCCGGTCGGCGAGGGTCGACTTGCCGTGGTCGATGTGCGCGATGATGCAGAAATTGCGGATCAGCGCCGGGTCGGTACGGCTCGGCTCGGGCACGTGGCTGGGGATCGCGGGCACGCAGTGTCCTGATTCTCGGGTCGTATATCTCGTAGATGCAGAGTCCCATGGTCCCATGGACGGCGCAGTGCGCTCGGTTTGGGCCGTTCGGAGCGTGCCTGGTAGCCTGGGCAGCTGTGTCTCGTATGGCCTCTCACCGTCCGGGACACAATCCGAAGATCAAACTCTGAACCTGAAAAGGCTCTTTCGTGGCGAACATCAAGTCCCAGATCAAGCGGAACAAGACGAACGAGAAGGCGCGCCTGCGCAACAAGGCCGTCAAGTCTTCGCTCAAGACCGCGATCCGCAAGGCCCGCGAGGCCGTGGCCGCCGGTGACGTCGAGAAGGCCACCGTGGCTTCCCGCGCCGCCGCGCGTGCGCTCGACAAGGCTGTCTCGAAGGGTGTCATCCACAAGAACGCCGCCGCCAACAAGAAGTCGGCGCTGGCCACCAAGGTTGCCACCCTCCAGGGCTGAGCTCCTGATGTGATCGCCGGGTAGGGACCCAGCGGGCCCTCTCTCCCGCTCCTGACCGGCAACCGCGCCGCACGCGAAGCGTTCGCCACGCGGGTGCGGCGCACCCAGAAGTACCGAAGGCCTCGACCGCCATCCTTCCCCAGGACGCGGCCGGGGCCTTCGTCTTGCCCGCCTCCTGCGATCCGGCGGACAGCGGGCACCGACTGTCGGCCCCGTTCCGACCCCCGCCACCGACGGCGCCGGGCCGCCCGGCTCACCGCCGCGGCGGTGAGCCGACGGACCCTGGCCGGTGAGCCGGCGGCACCGACCCCTACCGGCCCCGGCGCCCACGGACGTCGAACGCAGCAGCTGATCGGCGGTGGGGCCCGCCCACCGAACCCCGCTGTCACGGGGCGGAGAACAGCCGGGAAGCGGCGCGGGGCTTCGTCCTCGCCGCCCGCCTTCCGTCTTCCGTCTTCCGTCTTCCGTCTTCCAGCCACGCACGACAAGAGGCCCGCGGCCGCGCCGACCCCACCGCGAGCAGGGCCGTGCCTGTCACGCGTTCCCGTCGAGCGGGACGAGCGCGTGCGCCACGCCGGGACGGTCCCGACCTCCCGAGGAGCCCTCACGCCGCGGGTCGACGACCGGTGGGCACCGGGAAGCCAACGGCCCGGCCGGCCAACCGGAGCCACCTCCTCAGAGGCTCCCTTCCCCGCCGCAAGCAGCCCACGGCACCGCGAGCCGGCCACTCGGGCCACCCGCGCCCACCAGCTGCTCGGGGGGGCGGTCGCGCACCGCCGGAGGCTAGCGGCGGGCTGCGCGGGAGACGGCTACGACCGCCTTCTCCAACGCGTACTCCGGGTCGTCGCCGCCGCCCTTCACGCCCGCGTCGGCCAGCGCCACCGCGCGCAGCGCCTCCGAGACGCCGTCCGCCGACCAGCCCCGCATCTGCTGCCGGACCCGGTCGATCTTCCACGGCGGCATGCCCAGGTCCCGCGCGAGGTCGCCCGGGCGGGCCCCGCGCGGGGCCGAGGCCAGCTTCCCGATGGCGCGGACGGCCTGGGCCAAGGCGCTGGTGATCAGGACCGGAGCCACACCGGTGGACAGCGACCAGCGCAGGGCTTCGAGCGCCTCCGCCGCCCGCCCCTCCACCGCCCGGTCGGCGACGGTGAAGCTGGACGCTTCCGCCCGGCCCGTGTAGTACCGCCCGACCACGGCCTCGTCGATGGTCCCCTCGACGTCCGCGCACAACTGGGCCGCCGCGCTCGCCAGCTCCCGCAGGTCGCTGCCGATCGCATCGACCAGGCTCTGGCACGCCTCGGGAGTGGCCGAACGCCCCAGCGTCCGGAACTCCCCCCGGACGAACGACAGCCGGTCCGCCGCCTTCGTCATCTTCGGGCAGGCGACCTCCCGGGCGCCGGCCTTGCGCGCCGCGTCCAGCAGGCCCTTGCCCTTGACGCCACCGGCGTGCAGCAGGACGAGGATGATCTCCTCGTACGGCGCAGCGAGGTACGCCTTGACCTCCTTCACCGAATCGGCGGAAAGGTCCTGCGCGTTGCGCACGATCAGGACCTTGCGCTCGGAGAAGAGCGACGGGCTGGTCAGCTCGGCCAGCGTGCCGGGCTGGAGCTGCTCGGAGACGAGGTCCCGCACGTCCGTGTCGGCATCGGCGGCACGCGCCGCCGTCACCACTTCCCGTACGGCGCGGTCGAGCAGCAGGTCCTCCTGCCCCACCGCGAGGGTGAGCGGGGCGAGCGGATCGTCGGTGGGGTTCTTCCTGGTGGCCATCGCCTCCAGCATCCCACGCCCCACCGACAGTCCCCCTCCCCCGCTCCCCGGCCGCGGCCCCGTCCCGGACAATGGCCGGGTGAACGTGCGACATGTACTGGTCCTGCCCGACCGCGACGCCGCCGAGGAGGTGGCGACCGAGATCGTCGACCGCTTCGGCCTGCCCGAGGAGCCCCAACTGGTGCGCGACGCCCTCGCCGGCGAGGACGACGCGGAGGACGCCCAGTGGCTGGTGGTCATCGAGGACCCGCGGGACAAGCTCGACTCCGCCGAGCTGGACGACCTCGCCTCCGTCTACGAAGGGTGGCTGGAAGCCCCCTGATCCCCGCGCCCGCGCCCGCCTCCTCAGGCCTTGTGGACGATCTGGACGTCCAGCTCCACCTCGACGCTCGCGCCGATCGCCGCGACCCCCTGGGCCAGCACCGACTGCCAGTTCAGCGCGAAGTCCTCGCGGTTCAGTGCGGTGGTCGCCCGGCACACGGCCCGCGGTTCGCCCTGGAGGCCCGTACCGGTACCCATGTACTGGGTGTCCAGGGTCACCGAGCGGCTGACGCCGTGGAGGGTCAGGGCGCCCGCGACGGCCCAGCGGCTGCCACCGCGGTGGATGAAGCGCTCGCTGTAGAACTCGACCGTGGGGTGGCGCGCCGCATCCAGGAAGTCGGCGGAGCGCAGGTGGTCGTCCCGCATCCGCAGCCCGGTGTCGATGCTCCCGGCGTCGATGATCACGCGCATGGAGGAGTCCTCCATCCGCTCGGCTATCCGTACCCCGCCGGCGAACGTGGTGAACCGGCCGTGGATCCGGGCGAAGCCGATGTGACGGGCGGTGAAGGCGATCGAGGAGTGCGTCGGGTCGATTTCCCAGTGTCCGGGCGCGGGCAGCCGCGGCGGCTCCACCGCGTCGAGGACGATCTCCGCGGTGCCGTGCTGCGCAGGGTCCCCGACCAGCGTCGCCCCGTGGAACGGCGCGTAGCCCTCGGCGGTGACGGAGAGCCGGTACTCCCCCTCCGGTACGGCCGCGTTGAACCCGCCGTACGGGTCGGTCTCCCCGCTGACGACCCGGCGGCCTATCGGGTCGGTGACTTCGAACTTCGCCTGGCGCACCGGCTGGTGCACCGTGTCGAGCACCCGGCAACTGAGCAACCGGGCCGTCGGTGGCAGCGTCAGTGTCGCGGCCGTATGGGAGGCGGCGCTGCCGCCCGTCTCCATCCCCCGTCGGCGTCCGAACATGGTTGATGCACCCCCGTGCGGTGTGGACTTGGACCGTGCTGGCGAAAACGCATTCGATCATGCTGCCGGGTTGTGGGCAAACAGAAGGGACGCGCCCGGTATGCCCGCGTCGTTTGCGTCGCCGTCCGGCCGGAAACGCCCGTAGCCCGGGGCCGCTTCCCGCGACGGCCACGCTGCCGTCCGTGTCGGTGCGTAGGACGACCGTGCCCATCGCCCGCAGCCCGGCGAGCGTAGCGGGCGCGGGATGTCCGTACCGGTTGCCGGCGCCGACCGGGACGAGCGCGATGCGTGGCCGGACCCGGGCCTGGAGCGCGGGGTCCTGGTGCGCGGAGCCGTGGTGGGCGACTTTCAGCACGTCCACGGGCGCCAGTTCCGGATGATCCCGCAACAGGGCCTGCTGGGCGAGTGGTTCGAGGTCACCGAGGAGGAGCAGGGTCAGGCCGGAGGTTCGCACCAGCAGGGTGACGCTCGCGTCGTTCGGCCCGTCCGTCGGCGGGCCGGCGGGCGGCGGCCACAGCACCCGCCACTCCAGTGGCCCGGTCCGGCGCCGCTCGCCCGCGACGGCGGCCATGACCGGCACCCCGGCGCCGGCGGCCGTGCGCCGGACGAACTCGGCCTGGCCCGCCGGTTCCTCCAGCGTCGTCGTCTGGATCGCCCCCACGGCCCGGCCCCGCAGCACCCCGGCGAGGCCGCCCACGTGATCGGCGTGGAAGTGCGTCAGCACGAGCAACGGGATCCTCCGCACCCCCAGGCTCCGCAGACACGCGTCCACCGGCCCGGCCTCCGGTCCCGCGTCCACGACCACCGCCGTGCCCGGTCCCACGGCGAGGACGGCCGCGTCCCCCTGCCCCACCGCGCACTGGACGTAACTCCAACCGGGCGGCGGCCATCCTTTGAATGTACGAACGAGCAGCGGCGGCCTGAGTACGGCCGCGAGCAGCGCCAGGGCCAGGGCGGAGCAGAACCACCACCTGCGCCCCCACCGGACGCACAGGCCGACCACACCGGCCGTGACGGCGGCCAGCAGCGCACCGCCCACCCACCCGTCGGGCCACGCCAGCTCCGCCCCGGGCAGCCCCGCCCCGGCGCGGGCCACCCCCGCGATCCACCCGGCCGGCACCCCCGCACACCAGGCGAGGAGTTCCGCCGCCGGCATGCACAGCGGAGCCACCGCGAGCGTGGCGAAGCCGAGCACCGTGGCCGGACCCGCCGCGAGTTCGGCCAGCAGGTTGCACGGCACCGCAACCAGGCTCACCCGGGCGGAGAGCACCGCGACCACCGGGGCGCACACCGCCTGGGCGGCCGCGGCGGCCCCCAGCGCATCGGCGAGCCCCTGCCGCACGCCCCGCCGCCGCAGGGCCTCGCCCCACCGCGGTGCCAACGTGAGCAGCGCCCCGGTGGCCAGCACGGAGAGCAGGAACCCGGTACTGCGGGCCAGCCACGGGTCGTACAGCACCAGCAGCAGAACGGCCGCGGCCAGAGCGGGCACCAGGGACCTGCGCCGACCCGTGGCCAGGGCCAGCAAGGTGATCGCCCCGCAGGCGGCGGCCCGCAGCACGCTGGGTTCGGGCCGGCACACCACCACGAAGGCGAGCGTCAGCGCGGCGCCGCACAGGGCCGTCGCCCGCAGCGACAGCCCCAGGCGCGGGGCCAGCCCACGCCGCTCGGCGTGCTGGGCGGCAGCCGGAGGCCCGATGAGCAGGAACAGCACCACGGTGAGGTTGGAGCCGGACACCGCCAGCAGGTGCAGCAGGTCGGTGGCGCGGAAAGCGTCGTGCAGATCGGGCGGGACCCGCGACACATCGCCGACCACCAGGCCCGGCAGCAGCGCCCGGGCGTCGGGCGGCAGCCCCCGCGTCGCCTCCCGCAGCCCGGCCCGCAGGGTTCCAGCGAGGCGCTGCACCCCGTCCGGGCCGTGCGTCACCCTCGGCGGCGCGTTCCCGGCCGGACGGAGCAGAGCCACCGCCCGCTCCCCACCCCGGCCGGGGGACAGCCGCCCCACCACCTCGACCCGCATGGAGGGCTGTAGCCCCGCCCACGCCGGGTGCCCGGCCAGCACCCGCACCGGCGTCTCGACTGCGGCCCGCACCCCGTCGGGGCCGGTCACCCGGGTCACCACCGCGTCCAGCATCACCATCGGCGGCCCGCCCCGGCCCGCCACGGACCGGGGATCGGAGCCGACGGTGAGCTCCGCCAGGACCCGGGCGTGCTCCCCGGCCAGCCCGAGAACGGGACCGTCGCGGGCCTGCGCACGCTGGAGCCCGGCCACCCCGGCACCGGCGCCCGCGCAGAGCAATGCGGCGGCAACGACCGTACCCACCCTCCACAGCGGGCCGGGCCTGCGGCAGCCGGCCAGCAGCAACAGCCCCGCCGCCACCACCGCCACGCCCACCCCGGCGCCGGTCCACGCGGCCGGCACGTCCAGGCAGACGGCGGCCGCCGCCCACGCGGCCAGGGCCGGCCCGGCGAGCCGCAGGTCCATCGGCCCGGTCCCCTCGGGGCGGTTCACGGCCGCACCAGCTTGCGCAGGTCGGAGAAGCGGCGTTCGCCGATGCCGTTGACCTGCCGGAGTTCCTCCACGGAACGGAAACCGCCCCGCGCGGTGCGGAAGTCGATGATGTGCTGCGCGAGCACCGGACCGACCCCGGGCAACCCGTCGAGCTGCGCGACGGTGGCGCTGCCCAGGCTGAGCGGGCCGCCACCGGACCCGGGACCCGGTCCGCCACCCCCCGCCGGGGGCTGCGCGGGCGCGCCCACCACCACCTGTTCGCCGTCCACCAGCACCCGGGCCCGGTTCAGCCCGGTCATGTCGGTGCCCGGCCGCACTCCTCCGGCGGCGGCCAGGGCGTCCTCCACCCGCGCACCGGCGGGCAGCGTCCGCACCCCCGGCTCGCGGACCTTGCCGCTGACGTCCACCACGACCCGGTTGGCTCCGGTGGGGGCCGGGGCCGGCGGCGCGGGTGCCGGGGCGGGCAGCGAAGCGGGCGCGACCACGGCCGGCGCGGTCACCGGCCCCGGCCGCGCCGACCAGTACTGCTGGGCCGCGAAGCCCACCGCCGCGACCAGCACCACCGAGAGCGCCGCGACCGTCCGCGGCTCCACCCCGCACCGCGCCTGGAGCCACACGGGAAGCCGCTCCCGCACCGCAAGCCACCGCGCGCCCCGCCGCTCCGGCGGAACCGCCACCGCGTCGGGCACCCGCACCGGCACTTCGGGCTCGCGGACGCGGACCCCGGGGTCACGGCCCCGAACCCCGGGATCGGAGTCGGGCACGGGGTCGGAGTCAGGCACGGGATCGGAGTCAGGCACGGGATCGGAGTCGGGCACGGGATCGGGCGGCGGCGCCGTCAAGATGGCTTCGGCCCGGCGCCGCACCGTCACGGGATCGGGGTACGGCTGCCGCCGACGGTCACGGAACCGTCCGTCGGACCGGGGTTGACGGCCGGGGCCACTGGTGCCGTCGGCTCGAGAAGGGGGCGAAGTACGCGTTCGTAGAGTCATGCCACGACGGTAGGGGCCCCTTCCGATCCTCGTTCGGAAGCCTCAATTCCGGTGGATGTCCCAGCCGTTGTGGATAACCCCGCCACCCGTTCCGGTGACCCGCCGGCCGGTCAGCGCGGCGAGACGACGGCCGCCAGCAGACCCGGGCCGGTGTGCGCGCCGATGACCGCGCCGACCTCGCTGACGTGCAGCTCGACCAGCCCGGGGATCCGCTCCCGGAGCCGTTGCGCGAGCTTCTCGGCCCGCTCCGGCGCCGCGAGGTGGTGCACGGCGATGTCAACGCTGCCCGAGCCCGCTCGTTCGACGGCCAGCTCTTCCAGGCGGGCGATGGCCCTGGACGCCGTACGCACCTTCTCCAGCATCTCGATCCGGCCGCCGTCGAGCGTGAGCAGCGGCTTGACGGCGAGCGCCGAGCCGAGAAGTGCCTGCGCGGCTCCGATGCGGCCGCCGCGTCGGAGGTAGTCGAGGGTGTCGACGTAGAAGTACGCCGACATGTCGGAGGCCCGCTTCTCCGCGGCCGCCACCGCCTCGTCGACCGAACCGCCGGTCTCCACCACCTCGGCGGCGGCGAGCGCGCAGAAGCCCAGGGCCATGGCCACCATGCCGGTGTCCACGACCCGGACGGGGACGGGGGCGGTCTTCGCGGCGACCACGGCGGCGTCGCAGGTCCCGGAGAACTCGGCGGAGAGGTGGAGGCTGACGATGCCGGTCGCGCCGGCGTCGGCGGCGGCCTGGTAGGCCCTGGCGAAATCCTCGGGGCTGGGGCGGGAGGTGGTGACCGAGCGGCGCTTTTGCAGGGCGAGCGCGAGGCTGCGGGCCGAGATCTCAGTGCCCTCTTCGAGCGCCTCGTCGCCGAGCACCACGGTCAGGGGGACAGCGGTGATCCGATGCCGCGCCATCGCCGGTTGGGGCAGATAGGCCGTGGAATCGGTGACGATCGCGACATGGCGGGACATGAGCGGGAGGTTACCGCCAGCGACCCCCCTCCGGCAGCACGAGCCCCTCACCAGGGCCTCTGGCCTCTGCCCGCCGACCGGGACCGTCCCGCGCGAACCCCACCCGTGACCGCCGACCCGCCGCCCTTACGCCTGCCCCGCCTGCCCCGCCTGCCCCGCCTGCATGGCCTGCATGGCCTGCATGGCCTGCCGGGCAGGTCTTCCCACTCTCAGGCCGTCGTCTCCGGCCTCGGCGTCTTCCCCGGCGTCTTCTCCCAGGGGTGACGCGGCGCCCGGGTGGCCGGGTTCAGAGCCGCGGGGGCGGGCTCGGTCGGGCCGTCCGCCCGGCGCTCCGGCTCGGCCGGCTCGGTCGCCTCCCGGGAGGCGGCGGCCGCCGTCAGGTCCTCCACCGACTCCCGCGACCAGTCACGCAGCGCACCCGACTCCACCTCGATCTGCGCCGACAGCGCGGACAGGTCGTCCTCCGCGAACCGCCGGGCGCGTTCCCGCGCCGCCCACCGCAAGGAGTCCGCCGACTCCGTGATCTTGCGCGTGCGTGCCCGCAGATCGGGCAGGGCCGCGGCGATCCGCTTGCGGTCCGGCTCCTGCTCCAGCCGCTTCAGCTCGGCGTCGAGCTCGTGCCCGTGTTCGCTCAGCCGCTCGAAGAGGCCGATCGACTCCCTCAGCGAGCCGTCCGTCTGGACGCCCTGGTACAGCGCCTGTTGCGTCGCCCTCATCGAAGTCCGCAGGTCGAGCCGCAGCTGCGCCAGCCCCGCCGTGACCCCCACCTGGCCGAGGCTCCTGGCCCTGAGGGTCGTGTCCTCCACCGTCCGCCGGGCCTGCGTGATCGTCCGGTCCACGCCGCGCTTGGCCGCGCCGACCGCCTTCACCGTGGCCCACACGCCCAGCCCCAAGAACGCGAACAGCACCAACAGGGCAAAGATGACCAACGCGCCCGCCTCCATGAGGCTCCCTTCCCCTGCTTATTCCGTCCCCTCCACCGTAAACGCAACGGGCAGGTCGGGGGTTCCCTTCGAACCCCCAACCTGCCCGTACGGGAAGACCCCTAGATCCGGTGGATCAGGCCGCCGACCCTCAGATGACGATGTTCACGAGCTTCGGCGCGCGCACGATCACCTTGCGGATCTCCGCCCCGCCCAGCGCCGCCACGACCGCCTCGTCGGCCAGCGCCAGTCGCTCCAGGTCACCCTCGGAGACCGTGGGCGGCACCTCCAGGCGGGCCTTGACCTTGCCCTTGACCTGGACGACGCACGTCACGCTCTCGTCCACCACGTACGCAGGGTCCGCGACCGGGAAGTCCTGGTGGACCACCGAGTCGCTGTGTCCCAGCCGGTGCCACAGCTCCTCCGCGATGTGCGGCGCCAGCGGGGCGACGAGCAGCACCAGCCGCTCGGCGACCGAGCGCTCCAGCGGCCGGCCGGCCTTCGTCAGGAAGTTGTTCAGCTCGGTGATCTTCGCGATGGCGGTGTTGAAGCGCAGCCCCGCCAGGTCCGCGCCGGCCCCGTCGATGGCCTTGTGCAGCGCGCGCAGGGTGTCCTCGGCGGGCTCGGCGTCGACGACGGTCACCGCGCCCGTCTCCTCGTCCACGATGTTGCGCCACAGGCGCTGCAGCAGCCGGTACTGGCCGACCACGGCCCGCGTGTCCCACGGACGCGACACGTCCAGCGGGCCCATCGCCATCTCGTACAGGCGCAGCGTGTCGGCGCCGTACTCCTCGCAGATCTCGTCCGGCGTGACGGCGTTCTTGAGGGACTTGCCCATCTTGCCGTGCTCTCGCTTGACCGGCTCGCCCTGGTAGAAGTAGCCGCCGTCACGCTCCTCGACCTCGGCCGCGGGCACGTACACGCCGCGCGCGTCGGTGTACGCGTACGCCTGGATCATGCCCTGGTTGAACAGCTTGTGGAACGGCTCGGCGGACGAGACGTGGCCCAGGTCGAACAGCACCTTGGACCAGAAGCGCGCGTACAGCAGGTGCAGCACCGCGTGCTCGGCGCCGCCCACGTACAGGTCGACACCGCCGTGCGGGGCGCCCTCGCGCGGGCCCATCCAGTACCGCTCGACGGCCGGGTCGACCAGCGCCGATTCGTTGTGCGGGTCCAGGTAGCGCAGCTCGTACCAGCAGGAGCCGGCCCAGTTGGGCATGGTGTTGGTCTCGCGGCGGTAGCGCTTGACGCCCTCGCCGCGGCCCAGGTCCAGCTCTACCTCGACCCATTCCTCGTTGCGCGACAGGGGGGTCTCGGGCTTCGACGCGGCGTCGTCGGGCTCGAAGGTGCGCGGCGAGTAGTCCTCGACCTCCGGCAGCTCCAGCGGCAGCATCGACTCGGGCAGCGGGTGCGCGACGCCGTCTTCGTCGTAGACGATCGGGAAGGGCTCGCCCCAGTAGCGCTGGCGGCTGAACAGCCAGTCGCGCAGGCGGAAGTTGACGGTGCCTTCACCGATGCCGCGCTCGGCCAGCCAGTCGGTGATGCGGGCCTTCGCGTCGACGACGCCCAGGCCGTCCAGCGAGATGCCCTCGCCGGTCGAGTTGACGATCGTGCCGTCGTAGGAGGAGAACGCGTCGTCCCACTCGGCCGGGTCGGCGTCGCGGTCGTCGGAGGGCTCCACGACGCAGCGCATCGGCAGCTCGAAGGCGCGGGCGAACTCGAAGTCGCGGCTGTCGTGCGCCGGAACGGCCATGATCGCGCCGGTGCCGTAGCCCATCAGGACGTAGTCGGCGATGAAGACGGGGACCTGGTCGCCGCTGACCGGGTTGGTGGCGTACGCGCCGGTGAAGACGCCGGTCTTGTCCTTGGCCTCGGCCTGCCGCTCGACGTCCGACTTGGCCGCTGCCTGCTTGCGGTACGCGTCCACCGCCTCGCGGGGGGTCGCGGCGCCGCCCGTCCACACCTGGTGGGTGCCCTCGGGCCACGCGGCCGGGACGATCTTCTCGACCAGCTCATGCTCGGGCGCCAGCACCATGTAGGTGGCGCCGAACAGGGTGTCGGGGCGGGTGGTGAAGACGGTGATCGCGTCGGTGCCGACGGGGAAGTCCACGCGGGCGCCTTCGCTGCGACCGATCCAGTTGCGCTGCTGGAGCTTGATGGCCTCGGGCCAGTCCAGTGCGTCCAGGTCGTCCAGCAGGCGGTCGGCGTAGGCCGTGATCCGCATGTTCCACTGGCTCAGCTTCGCCTTGAAGACGGGGAAGTTGCCGCGCTCCGAACGGCCGTCGGCGGTGACCTCCTCGTTCGCCAGTACGGTGCCCAGCCCCGGGCACCAGTTCACGGGCGCGTCCGAGGCGTAGGCCAGCCGGTACTCGTTCAGCACGTCCGCTCGTTCAGCCGCGCTCAGCTCCGCCCAGGCACGGCCTCCGGGGACCTCGCGGGAGCCGTCCTCGAAGGCGGCGACCAGCTCGGCGATCGGGCGGGCCTTCTTCGCGTCGGCGTCGTACCAGGAGTTGTAGATCTGCAGGAAGATCCACTGCGTCCACTTGTAGTAGTCCGGGTCGATCGTCGCGAACGAGCGGCGCTTGTCGTGGCCCAGGCCCAGCCGGCGCAGCTGGACCTTCATGTTCTCGATGTTGGCTTCGGTGGACACGCGCGGGTGCGTGCCGGTCTGCACGGCGTACTGCTCGGCCGGCAGGCCGAAGGCGTCGAAGCCCAGGGTGTGCAGGACGTTGTGGCCGGTCATCCGCTGGTGGCGGGCGAAGACGTCCGTGGCGATGTATCCGAGCGGGTGGCCGACGTGCAGGCCCGCACCGGAGGGGTACGGGAACATGTCCATGATGAACTTGCTGGGCCGCGCGACGAGCGCCGCGGTCTTCGCGGGGTCGGTCCCGGCCAGGTCACCGGTCGGGTTCGGGGCCTCGTAGGTGCCCTCCGCGTCCCATACGTCCTGCCAGCGTGCCTCGATGTCGGCGGCCATGGCAGCCGTGTAGCGGTGCGCCTCGGCCGCCTCGGGGGCCGGGGTGTTCGTCTCGCTCATGATTTCTGAAGCTCCATCGATCGTCTCTGCCGTCTCTGCCTGCCCAAACGAAAAAACCCCTCGCACAGGAGGGGACGCCGCGCCGATGCCGACCGTCTCGAAGGGTCGGTACTGATCAGCGCGGCTCGGTAAGCAGAAGGCGTACGGCACGCATGGCGTCAGGGTACCGCAGCGGCCCCGACGCCCGCTCGGGCGTTCCGCACAACGAGAAGCGGGCCACCCGATCCGGGTGGCCCGCTTCTTCACTGTGGAACTTGTGGAGCTAAGGAGAATTGAACTCCTGACCTCCTGCATGCCATGCAGGCGCTCTACCAACTGAGCTATAGCCCCTCGTGTTGCCCGCCGCTTCGGTTTCCCTTGCCGGTTCCCCTTGGCGACGTCCCAAACATTACACGGTCATGGCCCTGGTCCAAAAATCGGTTTCCGCACCTCCGGAGCCATGACCGACATGTACCGCTAAGTCCGTTTCATCACGCCTTGGCGAACTGGTAGAACCGCTTGAGCGTGCAGTGCTCGTCGAGCAGTCGGCCGTAGATCGGCTCGCCCTCCAGCTCGCGGTAGGTCTCGATGGGGTCGCCCTTTATGATCAGCGCCCGCGCGCATTCCTCGCACCAGTACTGGTAGTCGGGGTTGACCGGCTCCATGTCCCGCACGATCGGCGTGCCGTTGTTGCACCAGTCGCACCGCCGCCGGTGTGCACCCATCCGTCAGCGACTCCCTCCCGCGTCGGGCCGTCGTGTCCCCCTCCGGCGGTCCGATTCTGCCATGCCGGTACGGGCCCGGTCAGCAAGCACAAAAGGAACAAACGCAAGTATCCCGCCCCCTGTTGGGGACGGGATACCGATTGTGGAGCTAAGGAGAATTGAACTCCTGACCTCCTGCATGCCATGCAGGCGCTCTACCAACTGAGCTATAGCCCCGCTCTTCACCGCGCTCCCCCGTTTCCGGCGTTCCGCGCTGCGAACAAGAAGAACTCTAGCCTGTGACCAGCCGGAAAGTGAAATCCGGCCGTGGGCCCTCACCGGCGTTCGCCGTGGGCCCTCACCGACGTGGGCCGTGGCCCCGCATCGACGTGCTCAGTCGTCGTCGCCGAGCACCGGCTCCGGCAGCGTGCCGGCGTTGTGCTCCATGAGGCGCCAGCCGCGCGCGCCCTCGCCGAGGACCGACCAGCAGCAGTTGGTGAGCCCGCCGAGGCTCTCCCAGGAGGACGGTTCCAGTCCCAGCAGACGGCCGATGGTCGTACGGATCGTCCCGCCGTGGCTGACCACCACCAGCGTGCCGCCCTCCGGCAGCAGGTCGGCGTGGCGCAGCACCACCGGCGCGGCCCGGTCGGCGACCTCGGTCTCCAGCTCGCCGCCACCGCGCCGCACGGGCTCGCCGCGCTTCCACGCGGCGTACTGCTCGCCGTACTTGTGGAGGATCTCCTCGTGCGTGAGCCCCTGCCACTCGCCCGCGTACGTCTCGCGCAGCGCCTCGTCGTGCTCCACCGCGAGGCCGGTGAGGGCGGCCAGCTCGGCGGCCGTGTTCGAGGCGCGGCGCAGGTCGGAGGCGATGATGGCGTCCGGCTTCATCGACGCGAGCAGCCGGGCGGCGCGGCGCGCCTGCGCCACACCGGTCTCGGTCAGCTCTATGTCCGTGGAGCCCTGGAAGCGGCGCTCCAGGTTCCAGGAGGTCTGGCCGTGCCGCCAAAGGACGATCTTCCGGCCGCTGCGACCGTCCTTGCCGTCCGATGCGGCCGGTGCGGTGGAGGCGGCCGTACCGGTCGTACCCGTGTCGGTCGTGCTCAGAACAGATCACCGTCCAGTTCGTCGTCGCCCTGCGCCTCGCGCAGCTTCGCGTGCTCCTCGGCCTTGCCGATGGTGAGCTTGGCGTCCTCGGGGAGCTCGATCTCGGGGCAGTCCTTCCACAGGCGCTCCAGCGCGTAGAAGACCCGCTCCTCGCTGTGCTGGACGTGCACGACGATGTCGACGTAGTCGAGCAGGATCCAGCGGGCGTCGCGGTCGCCCTCGCGGCGCACCGGCTTGGCGCCGAGTTCCTTGAGCAGGCGCTCTTCGATCTCGTCCACGATCGACTTGACCTGGCGGTCGTTGGGCGCGGAGGCGAGGAGGAAGGCGTCGGTGATCGACAGCACGTCGCTGACGTCGTACGCGATGATGTCGTGCGCGAGCCGGTCGGCCGCGGCCTGGGCGGCGGCGGTGATGAGCTCGATGGAGCGGTCCGTGGCGGTCACTGGCCATGCTTTCGGGTTGGCGGGCAGATCCTCTCAAGGGTCTCATGTACCGCCGACACCGCCCGCGCGGAACGTTCCGCGCGGGCGAAATCACAGCTCAGCGGTCCGCCGGCCCGAGGTCTCGGCAGCTCAGGACGCCTTGTAGTCCTTGCCCAGGACCACCACGACGTCCGCGTTCACCGTGCTCTGGGCCTTCTTGACGGCCGTCTCCGGCAGCCCCAGCGTCTTGGCCACCTCGATCGCCTTGGCCCGCTGCGTCTCGTCCTGGTAGGTGATCTGCGACAGCGCCGCGCTCTTGTCGGCCTTGCCGCCCTCCACGAGGGTGTAGCCGCCGTTCAGCAGCGCCGCCTTCGCCGCGAGCTGCGTCTTCTCGTCCCCGGTGGCGTCCTTGAGGCCGATCCGGGCAGCGGCCCCGGGGACCGCTGCCGCGGAGCCGCCGAGGATCTCGTCGACGGCCTTCTTGCCCGCGCCGTCTCCGAGGGTGCCGTCCGGCTTCACCGGGAGCACCTCGGTGCGGTAGGCGCCCGTCTTCGCGTGCTCCCCGATCCGCGACAGCAGCGCCCCCAGGTTCTGCGCGTTCAGCGCCGGGTCCAGGATCTGGCCCATGCTCTCGACGGTCACCGCCGCCGCCTTCGGGTCTCCGGGGATCTTGCGCAGGACGGCGTACAGCACCTTGCCGAGCCGCTCCAGCTGCTTGGTCTCCGGCTCGCCCTGGGCGCGGTACGTGGCGTACGCGACGGCCATCGCGCCGGTCAGGCTCTGCTTGGCGCCCTGGGACACGGCCGGGGTCTTGGCCTGGTCGTCGGCCGGGACGGCGGTGTCGGTGTCGGCCTCGATGCCGCCGACCAGTTCGACGAGCCGCTCCAGGAAGGGCGTGTCCAGACGCCAGGTGCCGCCGATGCGGGTGCCGAGGACCGAGTCGAGGGACTCGCGGGTGCCGGTGCCGCCGTCCTCGACCGACTTGGACAGGGGCTGGCCGGTGCCGTCGTCCTTGGGGACGTTCAAGGTGTTCGGCAGCAGGACGGTGGCGCCCTGCTTCGTGGTCACGTTGTCGACGAGCAGCACCGTGGAGGAGCCGCCCTTCTTCGTGTTGAGCACGTGGACGACGATCATGTCGCGCTTCTGCGCCCCCGGGGCGGCGGCGGTCTTCTTCTGACCGCCCGGTCCGTCGAGGAAGGGCAGCTTGCCGGCGTACCAGAGGTAACCGGCGCCGCCCACGACGAACAGGGCGAGGACGACGACCAGCGCCACGATCCGGTTGCGGCCGCGGCGGCGGGCCTCCTCGCGGCGCTCGGTACGGCTCTCGGTGAAGGCGAGCCAGTCGATGACGTCCTCGGACTCCTCGTCCGGCTGGTCGATGAAGGCGAACATCTCGGTGCGGTAGTCCCGGCCGGCCTCGGGCCCGGGCTCGGAGGCGGCCCGGCGCGGCTCGGGGACCTGGGGGGCCGGCCGTGGATCCGGGTCCGGCTGCGGTGCGGGCTGCCGCTGGGGGGCCGGCTCCTGCGGGGCCTGCTGCTGGGGGATCCACTGCTGGGCCTGCTGCGTGCCGTACCCGTAGCCGGGGGCGTACTGCTCCTGGCCGTACCGGGTGCCGTGCTCCTGGGCGGGCGGCTGCGGGGCGGCGTGGGCCTGGCGGTCGTAGCCCTGTTCGTAGCCCTGGCCGCCGTAGCCGTACGGCTGCTCGTACGCGGGCGCGGGGGCCTGGGCGGGCGCCGGCCCGTACACCGGCCGACCGTACTGGTCGTAGCCGATGAGCTGCTGCTCCTGGGCGGCGTACGGGTCGTACGGATCCTGTCGGTCGTTCACCGCGGGCCCCTCTCTGCTGAACCGGAAGCTCAGGCTCCTCGGTACAGCTCACGCTTGTCGATGTAGCGCACGACACCGTCCGGCACCAAATACCAGACGGGATCGCCCTGCGCGACGCGCGCCCGGCAGTCGGTGGACGAGATCGCCAGCGCGGGCACCTCGACCAGGGAGACACCGCCCTCGGGCAGCCCGTCGTCGGTGAGCACGTGGCCCGGCCGGGTCACTCCGATGAAGTGCGCGAGGGCGAACAGCTCCTCGGCGTTGCGCCAGGTCAGGATCTGGGCGAGGGCGTCGGCACCGGTGATGAAGAACAGGTCCGAGTCGTGGTTGAGGGCGCTCAGGTCCCGCAGGGTGTCGATGGTGTACGTCGGTCCGCCGCGGTCGATGTCGATGCGGCTCACCGAGAACTGGGGGTTCGAGGCCGTCGCGATGACCGTCATGAGGTAGCGGTCCTCGGCCGGTGACACGACACTGTGCGACTTCTGCCACGGCTGTCCGGTCGGTACGAACACCACCTCGTCGAGGTGGAAGAGGGCGGCCACCTCGCTGGCGGCCACGAGGTGTCCGTGGTGGATCGGATCGAATGTCCCGCCCATCACGCCGAGGCGGCGCTTGACCGGGCCGGTAGGCGTTCCCTGCTCTCCCATGAGCGCAGAGCCTACTGGCCCGGTGGCGCGTCCCGGACCCGCATTCGAGCGAGTGCCCGAGGGCTCGGGCGGCCGGGCGGTGCGCTCGGACAACGGGTCTAGCGGTCGCGGTTGAGGCGCGTGGTCACCCACAGCAGGAGCAGCAGCACGCAGAAGGCGCCGCCGCCGGTGAGGTACGGGCTCAGGCTGTCGTGGTTGCCGCCGTGCTGCTCGGCACCCTCCGAGGCGAGAACGACCAGGTTGTGGGTGGTGGTGGAGAGGCTCATCAGGCAGGTACCTATCGAGTCGGGAGGGAGCGGAGACTTCCCTCACATCGTATGCGGGGCCCCCGGGCACCCTCACGCCGACTCAGGCGTTGGAGAGGATGGACGCGAGCACACAGGTCTATCCAGGGGGAGGGCGCCATGACGAACACCGGACCCGAGAAGGTACCGGCGCGGAACCGCAGGAGGTTCCCCGGCATCTCATCGCGGGCGTACGAGCATCCGGCGGACCGCTCGGCGCTGGTCGCGCTGCGCAACCTCAGCGGGTTCGACACCGTGTTCAAGGCCCTCAGCGGGCTGCTGCCGGAGCGGAGCCTGCGCCTGCTGTTCCTGTCGGATTCGGTCCGGGTCGGCGAGACGCAGTTCCCCCACCTGCACGGGATGCTGCTCGACGCCTGCTACGTCCTGGACTTGGACCAGGTCCCGCAGATGTACGTGCAGCAGGATCCGAAGCCGAACGCGATGTGCATCGGGCTGGACGAGCCGATCATCGTGGTGACGACGGGCCTGATCGATCTGCTCGACGAGGAGGAGATGCGGGCGGTGGTCGGCCACGAGGTGGGCCACGCGCTGTCCGGGCACGCCGTGTACCGCACGGTCCTGCTGTTCCTGACGAACCTGGCGCTCAAGGTGGCCTGGATCCCGCTGGGCAATGTGGCGATCACGGCCATCGTCACCGCGCTGCGCGAGTGGTTCCGCAAGTCGGAACTGTCGGCGGACCGGGCCGGGCTGCTGGCGGGACAGGACGTGCACGCCTCGATGCGCGGGCTGATGAAGCTGGCCGGCGGTCACCACTTGCACGAGATGAACGTGGACGCCTTCCTGGCACAGGCCGAGGAGTACGAGGAGAGCGGTGACCTGCGCGACTCCGTGTTGAAGATCCTCAACATGCTGCCGCGTACGCATCCCTTCACCACGGTGCGCGCGGCCGAGCTCAAGAAGTGGTCGCAGAGCCGGGACTACCAGCGGATCATGGACGGCCACTACCCGCGGCGGGACGAGGACAAGGACACCTCGGTGGGCGACTCCTTCCGGGAGTCCGCCTCGCACTACGCCGACTCCGTGCGCAGCAGCAAGGATCCGCTGATGAAGCTGGTCGGCGACATAGCCGGCGGTGCGGGCGACCTCGGCGGCAAGCTGCGTGACGTGTTCACCGGCTCGGGGTCCAGCACCAACGGCGGTCCGCAGGCGGGCGGCGCCGACCGGGACGGGAAGGGCGCCCAGGGCGGCGCGGGCGGCAAGGGCAGGGCTACGGAGCAGTAGCCGCGCCGTCGGGCGGGTTCTGGCGGTCGGGCGGGGTCGCGCCGGAGGCGTCCGGGGGTGTGGGCGCCGCCAGTACGCCGCACAGCCCGGCCGTGCGCCTCGGCTGGCCGCTGGCGTACGGGTCGCTGGCCGGCGGCCCGACGGTGGTGGGTGCCGCCCCGGCCAGCAGCGGGCGGAAACCGGCCGCCGGGTCGGTGGCGCAGTCCTCCGGTCCGGCCATCACGTAGGCCGAGAGCAGTTCCGTGCGCCGGGCCACGAGGTCCGCGCGGTCGAAGCGCAGCCGCAGCTCGCGCCGGACGGTGAAGAGCGACGCCCCGTCGGCGGCGGCCGGGGAGCCGGTGGCCGGGCGGACCGCGTAGACGAAGGTGTGGTCGGTGGTCACCTCCAGCGCGTCGGGGGTGACCTCCTCGAAACCGAGGGTGCCGTTCACCCGTACGTGTGCATCGACGATGGCGGCGGTGTCCGGGGCGAAGCGGACCAGCCACCCGGTGGCGGCGTGCCGGCCGTCCCCGGAGGGTGAGGTCATGCTCTGGTCGAACTGCGACTGCTGCCCCGGGTCGAGCAGGACCCGTACGGGCCGGGAGGCGGTGCCGGCCAGGACGTCCGGGTCCAGCGAGGACTGCACCAGGTAGTCCTTCGCGATGGACAGCGCCGCGACGATCTGGCTCTCGCTGAAGTGCGGGGTGCGGCGCACGGCGGGCAGGCTGATCCCCGCCGCCCCCACGGCGTACTGCGCCGCGGGGCTGTTCGCGTACAGGTCGGCGGGGCGTCCGCCGGGCACGGGGACGGTCGGCGCGAGCGGGACGACGACGCTGCCGAGGGGCTGGGCGTCGCCCTGGGGCGTGGGGACGTACGGGTTGCGCAGGCCCATGTACACGGCGGCCGCGAAGGCCGTGGCGATGAGCAGCACGAGCAGCATGCCCTGCCGGGCGCCCCTGCCGGGGTTCCCGGTGCGGTGCCCGGGGCCGCCGGCCGACCAGAGGGAGCGGCTGCGTACGGCCCGGGCGTGCTCGCCCATGCGTTCCTCGGCGGAGTACTCCTGGAGCCTGGCAGCGCGCACGAAGTCCTCGTCGAACACGACGGACCGGTACTCGTCCGCCCGGAAGTCGTCATCGCCCCCGCCGATGCCGTCGGGGGTGCCGTTGGGTGGATCTCCTGGAACGGCCATCGCTTCTCCCCGCTGTCCCCGCTGTAGAGAAGCCCCCGGCTCCGGTCACGCGAGTGGGGTCGTGCTCAAGGGGTCGTACTTTCAGGGTTGGCGGCCGACGGGGTACGTAAACGCACCCGCGCCGGTGACTTCGCGCAGCGGGGTACTGGCCGGGGCCGGGGCGGGGTCCGAGTCGGCTTCGGCGCTTCGGTACACCGCGCTGAACGCCAGGGCGACCATGCCGAGTCCCATGACGACGGCCAGCACCCAGGCGACCGGACGGAGCCACGGCGAGCGTCCTCGGTAGGGCCGCAGGCGGCCCCCGTAGATGCCGTAGGGGCCGCCGTCCGGGTACCCGTGGCCGTAGCCGCCGTGCTCCCAGCCGGGCTCGTCGAGGCCGTAGAGCCCGGGAGGGCCGTACCCGTAGCCGTCGTAGCCCTCGTAGCCCTCGTAGTCGTCTTCGCTGCTCCGGCCCCCGGCCACGCGCGCGGCCTCGGCGGCCTCGGCGCGGGCCCGGTCGGCGGCGCGCTGGCGCTCGGCCGCGCTCGGTTCGTGAATCTCGGCGTTCCGGACGAAGGCCTCGTCGAACACCACGGAGGCGAAGTCCTGATCCGCGCCTCCGCGGTCGTCGTCGGGCTCACCGTCGTCCGGGAACGGCTTGCCCCCCACGTCGTCCGGCACGGGGACAGCGTAGACCTGGGGGGCTGCTTTGGGCAGGGTGTGAGCGGAAATCCGGCCACACCGCGTGCGGCGGGCGGCTACCGGACGTGACCGTCGCCGGTGACGATGTACTTGGTGGAGGTCAGCTCGGGAAGGCCCATCGGGCCGCGGGCGTGCAGCTTCTGGGTGGAGATGCCGATCTCCGCGCCGAAGCCGAACTGACCACCGTCGGTGAACCGGGTGGAGGCGTTCACGGCGACCGTGGTCGAGTCGACCAGCTGGGTGAAGCGGCGGGCGGCGGCCTGCGAAGTGGTGACGATCGCCTCGGTGTGCCCGGAGGTCCAGCGGCGGATGTGGGTGACGGCGTCGTCGAGGGAGTCCACGACGGCGGCCGCGATGTCGTAGGAGAGGTACTCGGCGGCCCAGTCCTCGTCGGTGGCGGGCAGTGCGGTCACCTTGGTGCCCTCGGCGTACGAGAGCACCTCGCCGTCGCCGTGGACGGTGACGCCGGCGTCCGCGAGGGCGTCCAGGGCCAGGGGCAGGAAGGCGGCGGCGATGTCCCGGTGGACCAGGAGCGTCTCGGCGGAGTTGCAGACGGAGGGCCGCTGGGCCTTGGAGTTGACGAGGATGTCCACGGCCATGGCGAGGTCGGCCTGGGCGTCGACGTAGACGTGGCAGTTGCCGGTGCCGGTCTCGATGACCGGGACGATGGACTCCTCGACCACGGTCTTGATGAGCGAGGCGCCGCCGCGCGGGATGAGGACGTCGACGAGGCCGCGGGCGCGCATCAGCTCGCGGACGGAGTCGCGGGACTCGCCGGGCACGAGCTGGATCGCGTCCGCGGGCAGGCCGGCGGAGACGACGGCGTCGCGCAGGATCCCGACGAGGGCGGTGTTCGAGGCGTAGGCGGAGGAACTGCCGCGCAGGAGAACGGCGTTGCCGGACTTGAGGCAGAGGGCGGCGGCGTCGACGGTGACGTTGGGGCGGGCCTCGTAGATGATGCCGACGACGCCGAGCGGGACGCGGATCTGGCGCAGGTCGATGCCGTTGGGGAGGGTCGAGCCGCGGACGACCTCGCCGACGGGGTCGGGGAGGGCGGCGACGTCGCGGACGTCGGAGGCGATGGCGCGGACGCGGTCGGGGGTGAGGGTGAGGCGGTCGATGACGGTCTCGCTGGTGCCGGCTGCGGCGGCCTTGGCGGTGTCGACCGCGTTGGCCTCGACGATCTCGGACGTACGGGCCTCCAGCGCGTCCGCGACGGCCAGGAGGGCGGTGTCCTTGGCGGACCGCGGCAGCGGGGCGATGGCCGCGGCGGCGGTCCTGGCGGCTTGCGCGGTGGCGGTGACGGTGCTGGGGGCGTCGTACGAGGTCATGCGGCCCAGGGTAATCCCCGCCCGCCCGCCGCCCACGGGGGTTCCACCCCGTAAGACACCCCTGCCCTGCCGGGCGGAACGGGGCCGGACCCGCGGCCCGGGGCGGGGCCGTGATCCCGCGCCGGTTCTCCCCGGGGGAGCCACCGGTCGGCCCTGGCCTCCGGGCCCGGACACGGCGGGGCCGGGGGCGCTGCGCCGGCTTTCTCCCCGCCCCGCCCTTTCACCGTTTCCCGGGACTCCGCCCCGGACCCCGCGCCTCGAACGCCGGCGGGGCCGACTGCTCGGGCGAAGCCCTACCGGGCCGTAAGCCACAGCCCTGCCGGGCGGCCATCCGGACTCCGCCCCGGACCCCGCGCCTCGAACGCCGGCGGGGCCGACTGCTCGGGCGAAGCCCTACCGGGCCGTAAGCCACAGCCCTGCCCGGCGGCCATCCGGGACTCCGCCCCGGACCCCGCGCCTCAAACGCCGGCGGGGCCGACTGCTCGGGCGAAGCCCCACCGGGCCGTAAGCCACAGCCCTGCCCGGCGGCCATCCGGGACTCCGCCCCGGACCCCGCGCCTCAAACGCCGACGGGGCCGGAAATGCCCCGAGCCGCAGACGAACGCCCCGCCCGCCGGCGCCGGGCCTCAAGCGGGGGTCGGCGGAACTGCCCCCCTGGGCAGGCAGCCCAGAACCCCCGGCTGGCGAAACGACGGACGGAATCCGGCACAGCGGCCCGGAGCCGGGGAGGCCCGCCGGGGCCGAGCCGTGCGAGGGGCGCGTTCAGTAAGGGTGCACGCCGACCGGGTGGGCCGGGGGCGGACCGTAGCCTTCCGCCACGCGCTGGTGGTAGGTCGAGCGGTCGATGACCTCCAGGCCGACGATCTCCCACGGTGGCAGCCGCGCCGACGAGCGGTGCTCGCCCCACAGCCGCAGGGCGACGGCCGCCGCGTCGTGGAGGTCGCGGGCCTCCTCCCAGTACCGGATCTCCGCATGGTCATCGGCATACCGGCTGGTCAGCAGAAACGGGTGATCATGCGCGAGCTGCTCCAGCCCGCGACGCACCTCGCACAGCGGGGCCGGCTTGCCGGAGACGCTCAGGGTCACGTGCCAGAGGCGGGAGGTGTCGCCCTCGTCCCCGCCTCCGCCGCCGTCACCGTCCCCGGTGCCGACGCTGGTCAGCGCTCGTCTCACCAGCCGCCTCCTGTCTGCTCCACCACACCCCGCGTGTCCGTCTGCCTCTCACAGTTGACCAGTCCTTGGCCTGCCGTGCGGCGGTTTTACCGAACCTCAGCCCTCCAGCAGCACCAGATCGTCCCGGTGGACGACCTCCCGCTCGTACGCGGGTCCGAGCTCTCGCGCGAGCTCGCGGGTGGATCGCCCCAGCAGCCTCGGGAGTTCCTTGGCGTCGAAGTTGACCAGGCCCCGGGCCACCGCCCGGCCGTCCGCCGACCGCAGCTCCACGGGGTCCCCGGCGACGAACTCCCCTTCCACCGCCGCGATTCCGGCGGGCAGCAGCGAGCTGCCGCGCTCGGTGACCGCGCGCACCGCGCCGTCGTCGAGTACGAGGTGCCCTTGCGGAGTCGAGGCGTGCTGGAGCCACAGCAGGCGGTCCGCCGAGCGGCGGCCCGTCGCGTGGAAGAGGGTGCCCGTGCCGCGCCCGGCGAGGGCGTCCGCGGCCTGGCTGGCGGAGGTCAGGACGACCGGGATCCCGGCGGCCGCCGCGATCCGGGCGGCCTCGACCTTGGTGACCATGCCGCCGGTGCCGACGCCCGCCTTGCCAGCGCTGCCGATCGAGACGTGGGCGATGTCCTCGGGGCCGCGTACTTCCACGACGCGGGTGGTGCCGGGCAGCGACGGGTCCCCGTCGTAGAGGCCGTCGACGTCGGACAGCAGGACCAGCAGGTCGGCGCGGACGAGGTGGGCGACGAGGGCCGCCAGCCGGTCGTTGTCGCCGAAGCGGATCTCGTCCGTGGCCACGGTGTCGTTCTCGTTGACGACGGGCAGCGCCCCCATGACCAGGAGCTGGTCCAGGGTCCGGTAGGCGTTGCGGTAGTGCGCCCGCCGGCTGGTGTCGTCACTGGTCAGCAGCACTTGGCCGACGCGGATGCCGTACCTGGCGAAGGAGGCGGTGTACCGGGCGACGAGCAGACCCTGTCCGACGCTGGCGGCGGCCTGCTGGCGCGCCAGGTCCTTGGGGCGGCGGCGCAGTCCGAGGGGGGAGAGCCCGGCGGCGATGGCGCCGGAGGAGACGAGCACTATCTCCTTCTCGCCGCCGCTGCGGGCCTTGGCCAGTACGTCGACCAGCGCGTCCACCCGGTCGGCGTCGAGGCCGCCCGCCGCGGTGGTCAGCGAGGAGGAGCCGACCTTGACCACGATCCTGCGGGCGTCCACGACGCTCTGCCTAGCCGCTGACACGTCTTCCCCTTGCCCCTTGCCTGCCTGATCCTTGCGCCCTCAATCTACGGGGTGGCCGGACGGGGCCGCGCGGCGGTTTCAGAGCGTGGACCGGCTCCGGGCGGGCTCCTGCGCAGCCGCGCGGACCGCGCCGGGGACGAGGATCTTGCGGGAGAGCAGGAAGGTGAACGGGATCGCCACGACGGCCGCGACCAGCGGCGCGATCCGGGTGTCCATTCCGGCCCAGGTGACGAGGGCGTAGAGCCCGGCCGACTGGATCACGTAGTTGGTGACGTTGGTGAGCGGGAAGAGCGCGAACTTCTTCCAGGTCGGCCGGGTGCGGTAGGTGAAGTAGGTGTTCATGAAGAACGAGCCGACCATCGAGAGCAGGAAGGCCAGGGTGTAGGCGGCGAAGTACGGCATCCACGGGTGCAGGAGCAGGTAGATGCCGAAGAAGGTGCAGGTGTTCACCCCGCCCACGAGGCCGAAGCGCAGGATCTGCCCGAACTGCTCGCGCCGGCTGCTGCGGCCGCTGCCGCTGCTGTCGCGGCCGCCGCCGCTGCTGTCGCCGTTGCCGGGGGTGTCGTCGGCCGTCATCCTCGGCTGCGCTCCACGATCGCGGCCTCGGTGGCGTCGGCGTCCGCGGCTCGGGCGGTACCGTCGCGCCCCGCGCCGTGCGCCTCCTTGACCAGGAAGTGGGGCCTGCGCTTGGTCTCGTAGTAGATGCGGCCGATGTACTCGCCGATCAGCCCCAGCATGATCATCTGTACGCCGCCGAGGCCCGTGATGAGCGCGACGAGGGTGACGTACCCGGGGGACTCGACGCCGTGGGTGATCGCCATCACCGTGATCCACAACGCGTAGAGCCCGGTGAGGCCGACGAGGGACACGCCGAGCCAGATGCCGATCCGCAGCGGCCGGTTGTTGAAGGAGATCAGCCCGTCCATGGCGTAGTTCAGCAGCGAGCCGAACTTCCACTTCGTCTCGCCGGCCTCGCGCTGCGCGTTGCGGTAGTCGAAGTGGACGGTGTCGAAGCCGATCCAGGAGAAGAGCCCCTTGGAGAAGCGGTTGTACTCCGGCAGCGACAGCAGGGCGTCGACGGCCTGGCGGGAGAGCAGCCGGAAGTCGCCGACACCGTCGGTGAGCTCGACGTCGACCCAGCGGTTGACGCCGCGGTAGTAGAGCCGGCTGAGCGCGGAGCGGACCTTCTTGTCCCCCTCGCGGGTGCGCCGAGCGATGATCTGGTCGTGCCCCTGGCGGTGGTAGTCGAGCATGGTGGCGATCAGCTCGGGCGGGTGCTGGAGGTCGGCGTCCATGATCACCACGGCGTCGCCGGTCGCCTCGCGCAGGCCGGCGAGCATGCCGGCCTCCTTGCCGAAGTTCCGGCTGAACGAGACGTAGCGGGTCTGCTCGCCGTGCTCCGCGGCGATCTTGCGGAGCTTCTCCAGGGTGCCGTCACGGCTCCCGTCGTCGACGTAACAAACCTCATAGGTGACGGGCAGTGCGTCCAGGACCCTGCGGATCTCGGCGTCGAAGCTGTCGATGACGGCTTCTTCGTTGTAGCAAGGGACAACTACCGACAGCTTGGTCATGAACACTTCCTGCTGGGTCCGAACGGGTGATTGTCGGCGACCGGACCCGCCACACACCACTTCCTCAGAAGTATGCACGGCTGGGTCGGCCTGCCGGAGTCTCGCGTGACACACGGTAGCTTTGACGGGCGGGGGGTCCCCTCGGACGGAGTCCGGGGGCGGATTGGAACAAAGGGATCGAGGTGCACGTGCCTGACGTCTCCGTGGTCGTCATCGTCTATAACGACGCAGAGCGTCTGTCGACAGCCGTCCAGTCGGTTTTGGACCAGACCCTGCACGGGGTCGAAGTCGTGATCGTGGACGACTGCAGCAAGGACCGGTCCTACGCGGTCGCCCAGGAACTGGAGGCCGCGCACCCGGGCAGGGTCCGCGCCTTCCGCCTGCCGGAGAACAGCGGCGGTTGCGGCGCGCCCCGCAACCACGGCATCCAGCAGGCCACCG
The DNA here is from genome assembly GCF_014650775.1 of Streptomyces cirratus. Classification (GTDB taxonomy): domain Bacteria; phylum Actinomycetota; class Actinomycetes; order Streptomycetales; family Streptomycetaceae; genus Streptomyces; species Streptomyces cirratus. The sequence goes on from NZ_BMVP01000001.1 coordinate 725,688, forward strand.
GCACCTACGTCATGTTCCTGGACAGCGACGACGTGCTGGAACGCAACGCCTGCCGCAACATGCTGGCCGCGGCCGAGCGGACCGGCTCCGACCTCGTCTCGGGCATGTGCGTGCGCGTGCACCTGGACAACCGGTGGGGCAAGACCACCGAGTGGTACCCCTGGATCTACTCCCGCACCCGCACGCTGGAGTCGATCACCGAGTACCCGGACCTGCTGGTGTACGACACCCTCTCCACGAACAAGTGCTACCGGCGCGCGTTCCTGCTGGAGCAGGGCCTGGAGTTCCCGGTCGGCATCCACTACGAGGACCTGCTGTTCTCCGCGCAGGCGTACGTCGCCGCGCGCCGCATCACGCTGATCCCCAACCACGTCTACTTCTGGAACGTGGTGGAGAAGGCGGCCTCGAAGTCGATCAGCAACCGGCGGCACGAGATCGCGAACTTCGTCCACCGGATGGAGATCCACCGCCGCGTCGACGAGCTGCTGGCCGCCAAGGGCCACACCGACATCAAGACCGCCAAGGACGCCAAGTTCCTCAAGCACGACCTGGTGCTGCACCTGCGCGACCTGCCCCTGCTGGGCGACGCGTACCGCCAGGAGTTCGCCCGCCTGGCCAACGGCTACCTGGCCGGCATCGACCCGGCGGCGTACGACAGCGTCACCCACCTCCAAGCCATCTGCGCCTACCTGCTCGGCAAGGAGGACTGGGACAACCTGCTCCCGGCCGCCGACGCGATGACCAACAAGGGCCGCCTCACGTCCCCGCTGGCCGAGCGCGACGGCCGCGTCTACTGGTGTGGCCGGCACCTAGACGACGCCGAGGGCCGTCGGATACTGGACGTCACCGAGCAGGGCTTCCACACCGCCCCGCTCCGCTCGCTGTCCCTGGGCAACCGCCTCACCTCGTACGAGGACGACGGGCGCGGCACCGTCACGCTGTCCGGCGCCGTCGTCAACCCGCTCGGCCGCATCGCGGAGGGGCAGGACCTCAAGGCCACCCTGGAATTCCGGGCACGGCGACAGATCGGGGTGCGCTCGTTCAGCTTCCCCGCGACAACCGTGCGCCACGCCGGTGACACGATCGAGTGGACCGCGACCGCCGACGTCGCGAGCACCGTCCGCCCGCTCGGCATCATCGACGCCGTCTGGGACGTCCGGCTCAAGTTGACGGCCGGCGGCGACCGGATCACCACCCGCGTCTCGGTCGGCGGGGTCGACCTGGAGTCGGCGGCCCGGCTGCGCGTGCGGCCCCGGCTGACCCGGCTGGTCTCCGACCGGTTCGAGCCGGAGGTGACCAAGAAGGGCAACCTCTCCTACGTCCTGACCGCCGAGGGCGCCGCCGCCCAGCGCACGAGGACCCTGATCGACAGCGCGATGCACGGCAAGGCCGCGGGCGTGGTCAAACGCGGTCTGCGCAAGGCGCTGCGGGCCCGCCGCAACATCGGCTCGGGCGAGCAGAAGGTGAAGGTCTACCACGAGGTCTTCTCGAAGCTGCCGCTCAAGAAGGGCACCGTCGTCTTCGAGAGCCACATGGGCAAGCAGTACAGCGACAGCCCGAAGGCGATCTACGAGGAGATGGTGCGCCAGGGCGTGCCGTTCGAGGCGATCTGGTCGTACGCGGGCGCCAAGCCCACCGGCTTCCCCAAGGAGGCCACCTTGGTCCGCCGCTGGAGCTGGCCGTACCTGCGGGCGCTGGCACAGGCCGAGTTCTGGGTCGACAACCAGGGCTTCCCCCTGGCGCTGACCAAGCGCGCGGGCACCACGTACATCCAGACGTGGCACGGCTCCGCCCTCAAGCGGATGGGCTTCCACGAACCCCGCACCAAGGCCCAGGGCAAGGCCGGACAGGACCGCTTCCAGGCGGCCGTGGACCGCTTCGACCACTTCCTGATCCGCTCCGAGCACGACGCCCGGACCCTCGCCAAGGGCTTCCGGCTGCGCGACGAGGTGCTGGTGCGCAGCGGCTACCCGCGCAACGACGCCCTGGTCGAGGCGCACCGCGCCGAGGTGCAGAGCGGGGAGCGGGTGCGCGGGCCGCTCGCCGCCGAGCTGGGCATCGACCCGGACAAGCGGGTGCTGCTGTACGCGCCGACCTTCCGGGCGGCCGCCGACGGCGCGGTGGAGAACTTCACCTTCCCCTTCGACGTGGAGGAGTTCGCGGACCGGCTGGGTGAGCGTTTCGTCCTGCTGGTGCGGACGCACTACCTCAACAGCGTCTCGCTGCCGCCGTCGGTCGCGGGCCGGGTGATCGACGTCTCCCGGCACCACGACATCACCCCGCTGCTGGCGCTCGCGGACGGCCTGATCACCGACTATTCGTCGGTGATGTTCGACTACGCGGTGCTGGACCGGCCGATGCTGTTCTTCGCCTACGACTACGAGGCGTACGCGACGGACATCCGCGGCACCTACTTCGACCTCAAGGAGAAGGCGCCGGGGCCGGTCGTGGCCACCGCCGACGAGCTGATGCAGGCCGTCTCCGCCTTCGACGAGGCCGACGCCAAGTACGCGGAGGCGCGCCAGCGCTTCCTCACCGAGTTCGGCGAGTACGACCGCGGGGACGCCGCCCGCCGGATCGTCGAGAAGTTCTTCACCAGGAGCGGCAAGTGAGCCAGCAGACCGCCGCCGGACCGGCCGACGCGTCCGCGCCGGACGGCCGTGACATCTTCCTCGTGTCCAACAGCGTGGACGAGCTCGGCGGTGTGACCACCTGGTCGCACCAGATGGCCCGGCTGTTCACCGACCGCGGCCACCGGGTGCACCTCATCGGCATCGCGCCGGTCGAGGAGGAGCTGCGGCAGAAGTTCCCCGAGAACCTGCCGTACGAGACGACGACCCTGTACCCGAGCCGTCCGCCGTCCGCGCGCCGCCTGACCGGCCTCAAGGGCCGGCTCAACGCCCCCGAGCGGCGGCGTCAGGCGGCCCGCCGCGCGGGGATGCGGGCCAAGGCCGAGACGCTGAACACCCTGTTCCGCGCCGCCCGCCCGGGCGCCGTGGTCATCGTCACGCAGGTGTGGGCGATGGAGTGGGTCGCGCTCGCCGACACCAAGGGGCTCACCGTCATCGGCATGAGCCACGAGTCCTACGAGGCGAGTCAGAAGTCCTCCCGCGGCGAGCGGGTACGCCGCTTCTTCCAGGACGTCGACCGGCTGCTGGTGCTGACGCCCGAGGACGCGGACCTCTGGATCCGGGCGGGCGTGCAGAACGTCGACAGCATGCCGAACCCGCTGCCGTTCATGCCGGACTCCCCCGCGGCGCGCACCGAGAAGGTCGTGGCCAGCGTGGGCCGCCTCGCGTTCGAGAAGGGCATGGACCTGCTGCTCGACGCCTGGGCGGACGCCGCGCCGCGCCACCCCGACTGGGTCCTGCGGATCTACGGGGCGGGCGTGGAGGAGCCGAAGCTGCGGGCGCACGCCGCCGAACTCGGGATCGAGGAGTCCGTGCGGTGGATGGGCAGCACCGACGACGTGCTGGGTGCGCTGCGCGGGGCTTCGGTCTTCGCGCAGGCCTCGCGGGCCGAGGGGTTCCCCATCACGCTGCTGGAGGCGATGGCCGCGGGCCTGCCGGTGGCCGCCTTCGACTGCGCGCCGGGCGTGCGGGAGATCGTGCGGCACGGTGAGGACGGGCTGCTGGCCCGGCTCGGCAACACGATGGAGCTGGCGGGGCACCTGGACGTGCTGATGGCCGACGGCGGTCTGCGCGACCGGCTGGGCGACACCGCGTTCCGCGATGTCCGCCGGTACTCCAGCGCCGAAATCACCGATCGCTGGGAGGAGCTGTTCTCCTTCCTGGAGCGCTGACCGGCCTCTGACGCGTACGAAGCCGCCCGCCCCGGACCTGGTCCGGGGCGGGCGGCTTCGTACGGAACGGCTAGCGTCCGGCGGGGTCGAGGGCACCCTTGCGGTTGGCTTCCCAGCCCGCCCAGGCGGAGGTGATCATCTCGCGGACGTCGTGCTTGGCCTTCCAGCCCAGCTCCGCGGCGATCTTGTCCGCCGAGGCGACGACCTTCGCCGGGTCGCCGGGGCGGCGGGGGGTGACCACGGGAGCGAGGTCGTGCCCGGTGTGGGCGTTCATCAGCTCGACCATCTCGCGCACGGAGACGCCTTCGCCGCGCCCGATGTTGACGGTGAGGTCCTGGTACTGGCCCTGCGCGCCCCACTCGGCGAGCTTGCGGGCGGCCACCACGTGGGCGTCCGCCAGGTCCTCGACGTGGATGTAGTCGCGGATGCAGGTGCCGTCCGGGGTCGGGTAGTCGTCGCCGAAGATCCGCGCGCCCTCACCGGCGGTGTAGCGCTCGAAGACCATCGGGACGAGGTTGAAGACGCCGGTGTCGGCGAGCTCGGGCGTCGCTGCGCCCGCCACGTTGAAGTAGCGCAGGCAGGCCGTGGAGATGCCGTGGGCCTTGCCGGCGGCGCGGACCAGCCACTCGCCGGCCAGCTTGGTCTCGCCGTACGGGCTCAGCGGCAGGCAGGGGGTGTCCTCGGTGACCAGGTCGACGTCGGGCATCCCGTAGACGGAGGCGGAGGAGGAGAAGAGGAAGTTGCGGATGCCGGCGGCGGCGACGGCCTGGAGCAGGACCGTCAGGCCCTGCACGTTCTCGTTGTAGTAGTACAGCGGCTTCTCGACGGACTCGCCGACCTGCTTCTTGCCCGCGAGGTGCACCACGCCGGTGATCTTGTGCTGCGCGATGGTCTCGTCGAGGGTCAGCCGGTCCAGGACCGAGCCGATCACCAGCGGCACGCCCTCCGGCACACGGCTCTCGTCGCCCGTGGAAAGGTCGTCGATGACGACGACCTTCTCGCCCGCGAGCAGCATCGCGCGGACGACGTGGGCGCCGATGTACCCGGCGCCGCCGGTGATCAGAAATGTCATGCCTAGTCTCCCGAGTCCTGTCTGTCCTGTGGATCCTGTGGGTCTTGCCGCGCCGGCCGGTTCCGGTTCCGTGCCGACCGCCTCCGGTCCCTGCCGACCACGCCTCGTTGCCGTGCCGGTCAGTCCGACCGCACCGCGGCCTTGGCCTTCACCCTGGCCGTGGCCCTGCCGAGCCGGTTGCGCACGAAGCTCAGCGCACCCGCCGCGCCCGGCGCGAGCCGGACCGCCAGCGAACCGCCGCCCGTGCGGTACGGCTGCGCCAGCAGAACACCGTACCGGCTGCTGAGGAGCACGCGTCGGCGGAGCAGGCCGTCGAGGGGGCGCGGAGAGGTGATCAGGGAGCTACCGTCGGCACACTCCACGCCGATCTGCACGCCCCAGGCCTGCATCCCGCGCCGGCCCTGACGCCGTCCGGCCTCCGCGATCGTGGTGAGGCGGAACGGCACGTCGCAGACCCAGCCGTCGCCGTCCTCGGCCGGGCGCAGCTCCACCGGCTCTCCCCGTACGGGTTCCCCGCCCGAACGCGGCAGGAACACCGGCCGGGCGGTGCGCGGCCCGGCGGCGGCGAGGCGCCCGTACAGGTCGTGCACCCGCAGGCGCAGCCCCGCGACACCCGCCGCCCGGGCGTCGATAGTGACGGGCAGCCCGTCCGTCGGCAGTTCCGCCAGGCCGTCCAGCTCCACGGGCAGTTCCTCGCTCCACACCGGCAGCCCGGCGGCGGAGGTCGCGTAGGGCGGCTCCAGGCGCGGGGGTTCGGCGGCGAAGCGGGCGAGTCGCGCGAGGTCGGCGGGCGGGGTCGCGGTGGCCCGCAGCACCCGTACGATCCAGCGCGCGTGCGCCCCCGCGGCCTCGATGTCGGAGTCGGCGAAGCCGGCCAGGTACTCCCGCGTCAGGGTCCACCAGGCGGCCTGGTACTCGGGGTCCCGGCCGATCTCGCGCAGGTACATGCGCAGGTCGTACTCCAGGAACTTGACCTGGCAGGCGTGCCCCAGTTCCGGCGAGGACTCGGTGAGGATCCGGGACGCGGTGCGGTGGGCCTCGATGCGCGAAGCCCAGTTGCCGACGTCCTTGCGGTCGAGGGAGATCGACACCCGCGCGGCGTCGCGGCGCACGTGCCAGACGTAGACGAGGTCGCCGATCACCGCGATGCGCGGCTCCGCGGCGAGCACGCGGGCGGTGAAGACGAAGTCCTCGTAGCGGAAGCGGCCGTCGGGGAAGCGGATGGCGTGCTCGTCCAGGAAAGCGCGCTCGTAGAGCTTGTTGACGCAGAGGGTGTCGCGGACCAGCCCGGTCCGCTCCGCGGGCCGCTCGATCACGTCACCCGGGGTGTACAGGTTCGCCGCCCACGGCACGTCCTGGTGCTGCGGCAGCTCGCGCCGTACGCACGCGCCGACGGTGACCGGCGTCTTGTGTTCCCTCGCGGCGCTCACCAGGGCGTCGGCCGCCCCGGGCGGCAGGACGTCGTCGCTGTCGAGGAACAGGACGTACGGGGCGGTCGCAGCCGCGATCCCGTCGTTGCGCGGGGTCCCGCAGCCGCCGCTGTTCTCGGCGCGGTGCAGGACCTTGACCCGGGGGTGCAGGGCTGCCAGCTCGTCCAGCACGCTCGCGGTGCCGTCGGAGGAGGCGTCGTCGACGGCGAGGACCTCGGCGACCACCGGGCCCTGGGCGAGAGCCGAGGTAACGGCCTCGCCCACGAGCCCGGCGTCGTTGTACGCGATCACCACGACGGAAACGGTGGCGGCATTGGTGCTGGTCACCCAGTGGATCCTAGGCGACACGGGTAAAGGCCACCTCAACAGGACCGGTCAGCCACCGTCAGAAGGGACGGAATTCGTCGTACTCCTGCTGCGCGGAGTCGCCGCGCTTGGCGTCCCGCTCCTTGCGGCGCTGCGTGGCCGGGCGCGGGGCCTCCATGCGGTGGTCCTCACCACGGCGGCCCAGCATCTCGGCGCCGGCCATCATGGTCGGCTCCCAGTCGAAGACGACGGCGTTCTCGTCGGATCCGATGGCCACGCCGTCACCGGCGCGGGCACCGGCCTTCTTGAGGGCGTCCTCCACACCGAGGCGGTTGAGCCGGTCGGCGAGGTAGCCGACGGCCTCGTCGTTGTTGAAGTCGGTCTGGCGGACCCAGCGTTCGGGCTTCTCGCCGCGCACGTTGTAGACGTCCTCGACCTCGTCGTAGGTGACGGTGAAGCCGGCGTCGTCCACGGCCTTCGGGCGGATGACGATGCGGGTCGCCTCCTCCTTCGGCTTGCGGGCACGCGCCTTCGCGATGACCTCGGCGAGGAAGTAGGAGAGCTCCTTGAGACCCGTACGGGCGACCGCGGAGACCTCGAAGACCTTGTAGCCGCGCGCCTCCAGGTCCGGGCGGACCATGTCCGCGAGCTCCTGGCCGTCCGGGATGTCGACCTTGTTGAGGACGACGAGCCGCGGGCGCTTCTCCAGGCCGCCGCCGTAGAGCTTGAGCTCTTCCTCGATGACGTCGAGGTCCGCGATCGGGTCGCGGTCGGACTCCAGGGTGGCGGTGTCCAGTACGTGCACCAGCACCGAGCAGCGCTCGACGTGGCGCAGGAACTCCAGGCCCAGGCCCTTGCCCTGGCTGGCGCCCGGGATCAGGCCCGGGACGTCGGCGATCGTGTAGACGGTCGAGCCGGCCGTGACGACGCCCAGGTTCGGGACGAGGGTGGTGAAGGGGTAGTCGGCGATCTTCGGCTTGGCGGAGGAGAGCACCGAGATCAGCGAGGACTTGCCGGCGCTGGGGAAGCCGACCAGCGCCACGTCGGCGACGGTCTTGAGCTCCAGGACGATGTCGCCGGTGGTGCCGGGGACGCCGAGCAGCGCGAAGCCGGGCGCCTTGCGGCGCGCGGAGGACAGCGCGGCGTTGCCGAGGCCGCCGCGACCGCCCTCGGCGGCGACGTACGTGGTGCCCTGGCCGACGAGGTCGGCGAGGACGTTGCCCTCCTTGTCGAGGACGACGGTGCCGTCCGGCACGGGCAGGACCAGGTCCTGGCCGTCCTTGCCGGAGCGGTTGCCGCCCTCGCCGGGCTTGCCGTTGGTGGCCTTGCGGTGGGGGCTGTGGTGGTAGTCGAGCAGGGTCGTGATCGCCTGCTCCACGACGAGGATGACGTCGCCGCCACGGCCGCCGTTGCCGCCGTCGGGGCCGCCGAGGGGCTTGAACTTCTCCCGGTGAACGGAGGCGCAGCCGTGGCCCCCGTTACCCGCGGCGACGTGCAGCTCGACGCGGTCCACGAAGGTGGTCATGGGTGTTCCTCCAGATACATACGGGAAATGTCCCGGGCAGTCCGTATTGCTACCACTGCCCATTAAACGTGGTCTATATGACCAACGCGCCGAGGGCGGACCTCTCTTCCCGGCTCGCGCCGGGAAGAGCTGAGATCCGCCCTCGGGAAGTTACGTACGCCTGTTCAGCAGAGCTGAGATCAGGCGGCCGGAACGATGTTGACGACCTTGCGGCCACGGTGCGTGCCGAACTCGACCGAACCGGCCTGCAGCGCGAACAGCGTGTCGTCGCCACCACGACCGACACCCGAGCCCGGGTGGAAGTGGGTGCCGCGCTGGCGGACGAGGATCTCGCCGGCGGAAACGACCTGACCGCCGAAGCGCTTCACGCCGAGCCGCTGGGCATTGGAGTCGCGCCCGTTCCGGGTGGACGATGCGCCCTTCTTGTGTGCCATGTCTCAGTCCCTCTTACTTCGCAGCCGTGGGGATACCGGTGACCTTGATCGCCGTGTACTGCTGGCGGTGACCCTGGCGACGGCGGTAGCCGGTCTTGTTCTTGTAGCGCAGGATGTCGATCTTGGCGCCCTTGTGGTGGTCCACGATCTCGGCCTGGACCTTGATCCCGGCCAGCACCCACGGGTCGCTGGTCACGGCGTCGCCGTCGACAACGAGCAGGGTCGAGAGCTCGACCGTGTCGCCAACCTTGGCAGTGGAAATCTTGTCAACCTCAACGATGTCACCAACAGCAACCTTGTGCTGGCGACCACCGCTGCGCACGATGGCGTACACGCGGATCTCTCTCTCACTCGGGACGGATGCTCCTGAAGCCAGCCGCTCACATGGGCCGGGGCCCACGGTGATCCGGAATGGACGAGCGGCCTCTCCTGCGGGCGGTGCCCGGCCGGAGGAAGGTGCTCAGGAGCGCGACGCGCACTAGACGTGGAAATCATCTAGGACATGCCGACGGTCTAGGTTACGGGGCAGGTTCCGGGGGGTCAAACCGGCCCCGCAAGGCCTCGGGCCCCGCCGAGCGGCGGGGCCCGAGGCCGTACGACGGATCAGGCTTCGGTGGGAGCCGAGACCGACGGGGGCGTCTGCTGCTCGGCCGCCGCCGTCTTCTTCGTCGCCCGCTTGGCCGGGGCCTTCTTGGCCGCCGTGGTGCCCGTGGCGGCCTTCTTGGCGGTCGTCTTCTTCGCGGCCGCGGTCTTGGTGGCCGCCGCCTTCTTGGCCGGGGCCTTCTTCGCCGCCGCCTTCTTGGCCGCGGTGGCCGTCGTCGCCTTCTTCGCGGCCGTCTTGCGGACGGCCTTCTTGACGACCGGAGCGGCTTCCTCGGCCGGCTCCGCCTCCACCGGCGCCTCGGCCGGGGCCTGCGGCTCCGCCGACGGCGTCTCCACGACCAGCACGGCCGCCTCGGCCGCGCCCGCCGGGGAACCGGCCGGGGCGGTGGCCTTGCGGGTCGCACGGCGGCGCGGACGGGCCGGAGCGGCCTCGGCCACGGGCTCCGCCGGTGCCTCGGCGACGACCGGCTCGGGCTCGGGCTCGACGACCGGTTCGGCCACCGGCGCGGGCGCCGCCTCGACCACGGCCTCGACCACGACCTCCGGCTCGGCCGAAGCCGCCGGGGCGCCCGCCGGAGCGGTGGCCTTACGGGTCGCACGGCGACGCGTACGGCCCTTCGGGGCCTCCTCCACCGGCGCGGCCACGACCGTGTCGGAGGCCTCCACGGCCTCTTCGACGACCTCGGCAGCCGGCTCCAGGACGGTGTCGGCCGGCTCCAGCGCCGGCTCCTCCTCGATGACCGGGGTCACCGGGGCGGCCACCTCGGCCGGGGCCTGCGCCGGGACGGCTGCCGTACCCCGCGGGGCGCCCGCCGGAGCGGTCGCCTTACGGGTGGCACGGCGACGGTTGCGCCGACCGCTGATACCCGCGGCGGCCTCCGCCTCGGCCGGGCTGCTGTACAGCTCTTCGCCCGCGACGAACTCCGGCTCGGGCAGCGCGCGGGGAGCCGCGACCTCGGCCGCGACCTCCGCCTCCGTCTCGGCCTCGTACTCGTCGGCGTCGACCGACAGGGCCGTGCCGACGGACTCGACCTCGTGGTCGTGCTCGTGACCACGGCCACCGCGGCGCTTGGCACGCTTGCCGTTGCCGCCGCCGCCCGCCGCGGTCGGGATGTCCATGTGCACGATCACGCCGCGGCCGTTGCAGTGGACGCAGGTCTCGGAGAAGGACTCCAGCAGACCCTGGCCGACCCGCTTGCGGGTCATCTGCACCAGACCCAGCGAGGTGACCTCCGCCACCTGGTGCTTGGTCCGGTCACGGCCCAGGCACTCCAGCATGCGGCGCAGCACCAGGTCCCGGTTCGACTCCAGCACCATGTCGATGAAGTCGATGACGACGATGCCGCCCAGGTCGCGCAGCCGCAGCTGGCGCACGATCTCCTCGGCCGCCTCCAGGTTGTTCCTGGTGACGGTCTCCTCCAGGTTTCCGCCCTGACCGGTGAACTTGCCGGTGTTGACGTCGATGACGATCATCGCCTCGGTCTTGTCGATCACGAGGGAGCCGCCCGAGGGCAGCCACACCTTGCGGTCGAGCGCCTTGGCGAGCTGCTCGTCGATCCGGTACGTCGCGAAGACGTCCACCTCGGAGGTCCAGCGCGAGAGCCGGTCCGCGAGGTCCGGCGCCACGTGGGACACGTAGCCGTGGATGGTCTCCCACGCCTGGTCACCGCTGACGATGACCTTCGAGAAGTCCTCGTTGAAGATGTCGCGCACAACACGGACGGTCATGTCCGGCTCGCCGTACAGCAGGCTCGGCGAAGACGTCGTGATCTGCTTCGACTTCTTCTGGATGTCCTCCCACTGGGCCTGCAGACGCTCGACGTCACGGCGCAGTTCGTCCTCGCTCGCGCCCTCGGCGGCGGTGCGCACGATGACGCCGGCGTCCTCGGGGACGATCTTCTTGAGGATGGTCTTGAGGCGTGCGCGCTCGGTGTCGGGCAGCTTGCGGCTGATGCCGGTCATCGAGCCCTCGGGCACGTAGACCAGGTAGCGGCCGGGCAGCGAGACCTGGCTGGTCAGGCGGGCGCCCTTGTGGCCGATCGGGTCCTTGGTGACCTGCACCAGGACCGACTGGCCCGACTTGAGGGCGGACTCGATGCGGCGCGGGCCGTTGGCCATGCCCAGCGCCTCGAAGTTGACCTCACCGGCGTACAGGACGGCGTTGCGGCCCTTGCCGATGTCGATGAAGGCGGCCTCCATCGACGGCAGCACGTTCTGGACCTTGCCCAGGTAGACGTTGCCGACGTACGAGGTGGCCTCTTCCTTGTTGACGTAGTGCTCGACGAGCACGTTGTCCTCGAGGACGCCGATCTGGGTGCGCTCGCCGGCCTGGCGGACGACCATCACGCGCTCGACGGCCTCACGGCGGGCCAGGAACTCGGCCTCGGTGATGATCGGGACGCGGCGGCGGCCCTGCTCGCGGCCCTCGCGGCGGCGCTGCTTCTTCGCCTCCAGACGGGTCGAGCCCTTGATGGACTGCACCTCGTCGGACGGCTCGGCCTTCTCGCGGGCCGGACGGGGCTCGCGGACCTTGACGACGGTACGGACCCCGTCGTCCTCGGACGCCTCGACGTCCGTACCGCTGTCACCGCTGCGACGGCGACGACGACGGCGGCGACGGCTGGAGCTGGAGCCGAGGGCGCCGCTCTCCTCGTCGTCCTCCTCGGCGGGCTCCTCGTCCTCTTCCGCCTCCTGCTCGGCGGCCTCGGTCTCGGCCTCGTCCTCGGCGGACTCGTCCAGGTCGGCGGCCTCACCGCGGCGACGGCGACGGCCACCACGACGGCGGCGACGCGACGGACGCTCGCCGTCGCCCTCCTCGTCGTCGAGGTCGGCGGTCTCGGCCTCCGCCTCGGGCTCCTCGGCCTCGTGCATCTCCACGTCGGCCAGCGAGACGGGGGCCGACTCGGCGGCCGGAGCCGTCTCGACGGCGCCACGGCCACGGCGGCGGCGACGGCCGGCCGGCTGCGCGGCGGGTGCAGCGGCTTCGACCTCGGCCTCGGGCTCCTCCTCGGCCTCCTCGGCTTCCTCGGCCCGGGAGGCGGCGGCAGCGGCCGCGGCGGCCATGGCGGCGGTCTCCGGGGTCTGGAACATCGGCTCGGCGAACACCGGGGCCTGGAATACGGCCACGGCGGGACGTGCGGCGCGGCGGCCGCCACGCGAGGGGGCCGGGGCGGCGGGCGCCTCGGTCTCGGCGGCGGGAGCGGCGGCCGCGGGCTGGGCGGGCGCGGCCGGGGCAGCCGGGGCGGCGGAGCGGGTGGCGCGGCGGCGCCCGCCGCGCTTCGGGGAGTCGACGGCGTCGGCGACGGTGACGGTGGCCTTGGCGGCGACCGGCTCCGGGGCGGCGGGCGCGGGGGCTGCGGCGGCCTCGGCGGCCGGGGCCTCCGGGGCGGTCACGGCGCGGGTCGCACGGCGACGGGCACGCGGGGCCGGGGCGGCGGGCTCCTCCACGGCGGGCACGGCTTCCTCGGCGGCCGGGGCCTCCGGGGCCGTCACGGCGCGGGTCGCACGGCGACGGGCACGCGGGGCCGGGGCGGCGGGCTCCTCCACGGCGGGCACGGCTTCCTCGGCGGCCGGGGCCTCGGGGGCCGTCACGGCGCGGGTCGCACGGCGACGGGCACGCGGCGCGGGAGCAGCGGCGGTCTCCTCCACGGCGGGAACGCCCTCGGCGGCGGCAGCGGGGGCGGCGGCGGCGGCCGGAGCCTCGACCACCACCTCGGCCACGGTGTCGGCGGCCGGAGCGGCCACGGCGCGGGTCGCGCGGCGGCGGGCACGGGCCGGGGCGGCGGCCGGAGCGGCCTCCTCGGCGGGAGCCGCGGCAGGCGCGGCGGCCGGGGCGGTCTCGGCGGCAGCGGCACCGGGCGGCCCGGCGGGCCGGGACGCGGCACGACGACGCCTGCGCGGCGGCAGGCTGTCGCTCGGGGTTCCGCTGTCGGCCTGGCCGGCGGCCGAGGGGTTGGTGTTCTCGGTTTCGTTCTCGAGCATGCGGGCGGTTCTCCCGTCACGCTCCCGGGCGCCGCGGCTGACATCCGGTCCGGCACGGCTCCGCGCGTTGGGCGTGGAGCCGGCCTCCGGGGCGCGTTCGCCACACGGGAGCTCAGTTCGTGGCCGCCGGTTCCGTACACGTTGTCGGTACGGCCTGGCGGAAGTCTTCAGGTCTGTGCGCTGCCCGACCCGGTTGGCTCCCGGGTGCCAGGGCGGCGCGACGACGACGATCCTTACGCGGCGGGACCTTCCGGCGCCTTCGCGTCGGCTGCTACGGCGGCCGTGGGTGGGGCGGCCGTGACAGCCTCGCGGTCGGGCGCGAGCGGGTCGGTCACCGTGCCGGACTCCTCGTCGAAGAGCCCCTGCGCCAGCCTGGTCACCGCTGCGGGGACCGGCGGCGCCAGGTCGGCCACAGCTTGGAGACCGGACAGGACGTCGTCGGGTCGCACGGCAGGTGTCAGATGCCGAACAACCAGCCGCAGTATCGCACAGGCATTGTCCAGTGGCCTATCAACCGGAGCGGGATGCGCTTCGAGGCTGACCACCGCACTTCGGGTGTCGAAGGTCCGGATGCCGTTCTTGGTGCGGCGCTGGACCTCGACGGTCTCGGCGTCGAGGAAGGCGGTCACGGCCCGCTCGGCGTCCGCGAGGTCGACGCCGTCCAGGCGCAGCTCCCACACGGAGGCCGTGAGCCGTTCGGCCAGCCCGGAGGTCCGGGCCTCGACGGCGTCGACGATGTCGAGCCCGACCGGCATCGACTCGTCGAGCAGCTCGCGGAGCATCGCGGGGTCGCGGGGCTCGGCGAGGGCGATCTCCAGGTACTCGGCTTCACTGCCGGTGCCGGTGGGCGCGGCGTTCGCGTACGAGACCCGGGGGTGGGGGGTGAAGCCGGCCGAGTACGCCATGGGCACCTCGGAGCGGCGCAGAGCCCGCTCGAAGGCACGCTGGAAGTCCCGGTGGCTGGTGAACCGGAGGCGGCCGCGCTTGGTGTAGCGCAGTCGGATGCGCTGCACCACCGGTGCGGGGGGCGGGCCTTCGGGCTGTCGCTTGCCCAGTGGTTCTTCTCCTTGTGCGGGGCTCCGCGGCTCGCGCGTCGCCCTGAGGTCTGGTGGGCCGGCGGGCCACTCTCCGCCCGGCGGCTCACCCCTGCGGCGCGCGCAGGGGGGTCTCGCGGGCGGGCGTGTCACCCACGGCTGTCGTACTACCCAGAGTACGCGCCCGTGACCTCCCCGGTTCCCGGCCGGGGCCCCCGAACAGCACCTTCCGCACGTCGGCCCGGACCTCGCGGACGGTGGCGCGGACGGTGCGCCACACCTCTCGTACGACATGTCCGACCGGTGTCAGCACATGCCGGTACACCCGCGACAGGGGCCATCCCACGAGCACCCACCCGATCAGCCGGAACGCCCGCCACACCGTCCGTACGCCCAGGCCGGCGACGCGCCACGCCCAGACGAGCGCCCGGCCGAGCGGCGTGAGCACGTACCGGTACGCCCCGAGCGCGACGGGTCGCAGCAGGTACCGCCACAGCACCGTTCCGGTCCACGCGCACGCGTGTCCGACGGGAGTGAGCACGTACCGGTAGAGGACCCCGCCCAGCCACAGCAGGCCCCGGCCGGTCCGGGAGAGCGCCCTCCCCAGCGGACGGAGCAGGTGCTCGTACAGCAACCGGCCGCCCGGAGCGAGCAGATGGCGGTACACCGGCTCCACCAGGAACCGCCACAACCCGGCCCAGGGCCAGACGAACACCAGCTTGAGCAGCACGGTCAGCGCCCACGCGATGCCGCGCAGCACCGGCCGGAGGACGTACACGAAAAGGGGCCCCAGCACATGACGCCGCACGCCCCGCCCGAAGGCGACGAGCAGATCCCACACCACCCGTACGGGCAGTACGACGATCAGCGCCACGATCTTGACGGGCACCCGGACGACCCCCACCAGGCAACCGTCACCGGGCTCCGCGTGCTGTCGCTTGTCGAGTTCCATACCTGTAAGGACACACGAAACCCTCCGCCCGTTGCGGCGAAGGGGCCCAATGAACGTGCCCCCCACCGGATCCGGTGGGGGGCACGTCCAAGAGCGCGAACTCAGGTCACTTCACGACCGACAGCGGCAGCAGCTTCTTGCCCGTCGGGCCGATTTGGATCTGCGTGTCCATCTGAGGACACACGCCGCAGTCGAAGCAGGGGGTCCAGCGGCAGTCGTCGACCTCGGTTTCGTCGAGGGCGTCCTGCCAGTCCTCCCAGAGCCAGTCCTTGTCGAGGCCCGAGTCGAGGTGGTCCCAGGGAAGGACCTCTTCGTACGTGCGCTCGCGGGTGGTGTACCAGGCCACGTCCACGCCGTAGGCGGGCAGGGTCTTCTCCGCCGCCTGCATCCAGCGGTCGTAGGAGAAGTGCTCGCGCCAGCCGTCGAAGCGGCCGCCGGACTCGTAGACCGCGCGGATGACGTCGCCGATCCGGCGGTCGCCGCGCGAGAGGAGGCCTTCCACGATGCCGGGCTTGCCGTCGTGGTAGCGGAAGCCGATGGAGCGGCCGTACTTCTTGTCGCCGCGGATCTTGTCGCGCAGCTTCGTCAGGCGGGCGTCCGTCTCTTCCGCGGACAGCTGCGGGGCCCACTGGAAGGGGGTGTGCGGCTTCGGGACGAAGCCGCCGATCGACACCGTGCAGCGGATGTCGTTCTGGCCGGAGACCTCGCGGCCCTTGGCGATGACGTTGACCGCCATGTCGCCGATCTGCAGGACGTCCTCGTCGGTCTCCGTCGGCAGGCCGCACATGAAGTACAGCTTCACCTGGCGCCAGCCGTTGCCGTACGCGGTGGCGACGGTGCGGATGAGGTCCTCTTCCGAGACCATCTTGTTGATGACCTTGCGCATCCGCTCGGATCCGCCCTCGGGGGCGAAGGTCAGGCCGGAGCGGCGGCCGTTGCGGGTCAGCTCGTTGGCCAGGTCCACGTTGAACGCGTCCACGCGGGTCGACGGGAGGGACAGGCCCACCTTGTCGTCCGAGTAGCGGTCCGCGAGGCCCTTGGCGATGTCCGCGATCTCGGTGTGGTCCGCGGAGGACAGCGACAGGAGGCCGACCTCCTCGAAGCCGGTGGCCTTGAGGCCCTTCTCGACCATTTCGCCGATGCCGGTGATGCTTCGCTCCCGCACGGGGCGCGTGATCATGCCGGCCTGGCAGAAACGGCAGCCGCGGGTGCAGCCGCGGAAGATCTCGACGGACATCCGCTCGTGGACGGTCTCGGCGAGCGGGACCAGCGGCTGCTTGGGGTACGGCCACTCGTCGAGGTCCATGACGGTGTGCTTGGAGACCCGGTACGGGACGCCCGACCGGTTCGGGGCGACGCGTGCGATGCGGCCGTCCGGCAGGTAGTCGACGTCGTAGAAGCCGGGGACGTAGACCTGGCCGGTTTTGGCCAGGCGCAGGAGGACTTCCTCGCGGCCGCCCGGGCGGCCCTCGGCCTTCCAGGTCCGGATGATCTCGGTCATGTCGAGAACGGCCTGCTCGCCGTCGCCGATGATGGCGCAGTCGATGAACTCCGCGATCGGCTCGGGGTTGAAGGCCGCGTGGCCGCCGGCGAGCACGATGGGGTGGTCGACCGTACGGTTGCGGGCTTCCAGCGGGATGCCCGCGAGGTCCAGCGCCGTCAGCATGTTGGTGTAGCCGAGCTCGGTGGAGAAGGAGAGCCCGAAGACGTCGAAGGCACCGACGGGGCGGTGGGAGTCGACGGTGAACTGCGGGACCTCGTGCTCGCGCATCAGCTCTTCGAGGTCCGGCCACACGCTGTAGGTGCGCTCGGCGAGCACGCCCTCCCGCTCGTTCAGCACCTCGTAGAGGATCATGACGCCCTGGTTGGGCAGACCGACCTCGTACGCGTCCGGATACATCAGCGCCCAGCGGACGTCGCACTCGTCCCACGCCTTGACGGTGGAGTTGAGCTCACCACCGACGTACTGGATGGGCTTCTGCACATGCGGGAGCAGCGCTTCGAGCTGTGGGAAGACCGACTCGGACATCACGCGACTTTCGTGAAGCGGGCAGGGGGGCGACTCTCAAGCGTACCGCGCGGCCCGGCCGCCCCCCGCCGCGATGATCACCGCTCCACGATCATCGCTCCACGGTCACCGCTCCCGTCACCGGCCGCGGGCGAAGGCGGCGCCCCGGCGGGCCGTCTTGGCCCACACCTTCGGCAGCTTCCGTTCGTACCGCTCGGCGAGGGCTTCCTCACGGCCGTACAGCAGGCCCCAGGTGAAGGCGGACTCCCCCGCCCCGGCGGCCTGGACGGCGAGGCCCCGCAGGGCGTCGCGGGCGACGACGCCGTCCTGGTGGTCGCCGAGCAGGGTCTGCACCTTCTTGGTGGCCTTGGCGAGGCGCTCGGCGCGCTTGCCGAGCGCGGGGGCGGCGGCTTCCGCCGCGTAACGGGCGCGTTTGGCCGCCTTGCGGGCTTCGTGCAGGGCGAGGTCGCGCTTGTGGCCGGCGTCCCGGGCGAGGGCCCGCTCCACCCTGCGGGCAAGCCGGTCGTGGTCGCGCCGTACCGCCTTGGCCAGGACTTTCGCGGCGGGGCGGCCCGCGGCCTTGCGCAGGGGCGGATCGGCGAGCAGGGCGTCGAGGGAGTCGAGGAGGGTCAGGTAGCGCTCGCTGTCGAGGGCGGAGAGGGCGCGCAGGCGCGATTCGGTGCGGCGGACGGTGTCCCATATGCGCAGGCGGGCGCGGACGGGACCGAGCAGCAGGGTGACGTCGAGTTCGCCGAGCCGGGTGAGCAGCCGTTCCCGGAGCACTTCCTGGTCGCGGTCGACGCCGAGTTCGGCGGCGAGCCAGCGCAGCTCGGCGCGCAGCGGGTCGGTGGCCGTGCGGTCGAGGACGCTGCGGTAGGTGGCGAGGGCGCTGCGCATCCGGCGGGTGGCGACGCGCATCTGGTGGACGGCGTCGGGCAGGTCGCGGCGTACGGCGGGGTCCTTAGTGATCAGGGCCTCGCACTGCTCGCGCAGGTACGCGAGGACGCGCGCGCCGGCGGTGTCGTCGGCGGGGCCGGGTGCGGGGCGGGCCGGCGGGGTGGCGCCCGTCTCGGCGAGGGCCCGGGCGAGTTTGGAGGGGGCGTCGCTGACCTTAAGGCCGGCTTTGCGAAACACCTTCTCGACGGCGTCGAGGAGCGCCGGGTCGGTGCCGTCGGCGAGTTCGACCTCGACTTCGGTCCAGGCGGCGGTGGCCGGTCCGCGCTCGGCGGTGACCGTGTCGGTGCTCAGTTCGGCGAGCAGGGTCCCGTCGGCGTCGAGGAGGTGCGTGACCTTGCGCTTGGACAGCAGGCGGAGCTGGGGGGCGAGTTCGGCTTCGCGGGTGCGCGAGCGCAGGAGGGAGGCGAGGGGGCGGGGGACGGTGTCGTCGCCGAGCGGGGCCGCGATCTCGTCGCGGACGCCCGGGGAGACGGGGAGTTTGAGGTGCCAGCCTTCGTCGGCGCCGCCGGTGCGGCGGCGCAGGGTGAGGCCGTCGGCGGCGAGCCGCAGGTCAGGGGTGTCGTAGTAGACGGCGTCGAGTCGGGCGGTGCCCTGACGGCGCACGGCGGTGATCCCGGCCGTGCCCGTCAGGTCCGGCAGCCGCTTCGTCGCGGCCGAAGTGAACTCGAATTTGCGTTCGATCTCTCGTTTCGTGTCCGCCATGCTTCGAACGTAGCCCTGAACGGATCACAACGTGAACGGAAACGGAAGGTTATCCGCCGTTAGGTCGGATCAGGCTGATATCGGCCGCTGGACCCTGATCGACTGCAACAGCCCCACCGCCACCCACACGGCGAACATCGACGATCCTCCGTAGGAGACGAACGGCAGCGGCAGCCCCGCCACGGGCATGATGCCCAGCGTCATCCCGATGTTCTCGAAGGCCTGGAAGGCGAACCAGGCGATGATCCCGGCGCACACGATCGTCCCGTACAGCTCGGTCGTCTCCCGGGCGATCATGCAGGCGCGCCACAGCACCACGCCGAGCAGGACCAGTATCAGCCCGGCCCCGATGAAGCCCAGCTCCTCCCCCGCCACCGTGAAGACGAAGTCGGTCTGCTGCTCCGGCACGAACTGCCCGGTGGTCTGGGACCCCTTGAACAGCCCCGCGCCGCTCAGACCGCCGGAGCCGATCGCGATCCGCGCCTGGTTGGTGTTGTAGCCGACGCCCGCCGGGTCGAGTTCGGGGTTGGCGAAGGCCGCGAAACGGTTGATCTGGTACTCGTCCAGGATGCCGAGCTGCCAGACGAGGACGGCCCCGGCCGCGCCCGCGCCCATCAGTCCCAGCACCCAGCGGTTGGAGGCGCCGGAGGCGAGCAGCACACCGAGCACGATGACGACCATGACCATGACGGAGCCGAGGTCGGGCATCAGCATGACGATGCCCATCGGGGCGGCGGCCAGGCACAGGGCCTTCACGACCGTGCGGTGGTCGGGATGGTCGAGGTCACCCGCGTCCACCCGGGTCGCCAGCAGCATCGCCATGCCCAGGATGATCGTGATCTTCACGAACTCGGAGGGCTGGAGGGAGAAGCCGCCGCCGATCACGATCCAGGCGTGCGCGCCGTTGATGGTCGCGCCGAGCGGGGTGAGGACGGCGAGGACGAGGACGAGCGAGAGCCCGTACAGGATCGGCACCGCACCCCGCAGGGTGCGGTGGCCGAGCCACACGGTCCCGATCATCAGCACCAGGCCGATCCCGGTGTTCAGGGCGTGCCGCTCCAGGAAGTAGTACGGGTCGCCCTGGTTCAGGTTGGTCCGGTTGCGGGTCGCCGACCACACGAGCAGCGAGCCGATGAAGGACAGCGC
This sequence comes from Streptomyces cirratus, assembly GCF_014650775.1. Classification (GTDB taxonomy): domain Bacteria; phylum Actinomycetota; class Actinomycetes; order Streptomycetales; family Streptomycetaceae; genus Streptomyces; species Streptomyces cirratus. Next base: position 745,640 of record NZ_BMVP01000001.1, read on the forward strand.
GATCGCGGAGAGCAGTATCGGCCAGTCGAGCCGGCGCAGCACCGAGTCGCGCGCGGTGAGCCTGGCCATCGCCCCGCGCTGCTCGGGCGCGTAGCGGGAGACGGAGAACTTGTTGGCGGTCTGCATCGGGTCCTCAGTCCTGCCGGGCGACGGGCGGGGCGGGCGGTCCCGCGAGTGGGGGCGGCACGTCCTCCGGGGACGGCGGCACGTAGGGCTTGATCTCGGGGGCGTCGATGGAGCCGTCCGGCTGGATGGCCGGCAGCTGCGCCTGCGGCTTGGGGAGCAAGGCCTTCGACAGGTCCTGCTTGCCGGCCATGTCGAGACCGTAGATGGCGTTGTAGACGTTGCGCACGGCGGGGCCGGAGGCACCGGAGCCGGTGCCGCCCTGGGAGATCGTCATCACGATCGTGTAATCGTCGGTGAACGTGGCGAACCAGGAGGTGGTCTGCTTGCCGTAGACCTCGGCGGTACCGGTCTTGGCGTGCATCGGGATCTGCTTCTGCGGCCAGCCGCCGAAGCGCCAGGCGGCGGTGCCTCGGGTGGCGACGCCCTCCAGCGCCCCGACCATCTGCCGGCGGGTCTTCTCGTCCATGGGCAGCTTGCCGTGGGCCTTGACCCGGATCTGCCGGACGCTCTTGCCGTCGGCGCTGACGATGGCCTTGCCGATGGTCGGGTTCCACATGGTGCCGCCGTTGGAGATGGCGGCATAGATGGTGGCCATCTGGATGGGGGTGACGAGCGTGTCGCCCTGCCCGATGGAGTAGTTGACGGCGTCACCGGCGCGCAGGAGGTTGCCTTCGAGGCAGTTCTCGTAGTTGAGCAGCTCCACGTAGGTGCCGCCCTTCTTGCCGGTCTTGCACCAGTCGTCCTTGTTGGCCGCCCAGAACCGCTGCTTCCACTGGCGGTCCGGGACGCGGCCGGTCACCTCGCCGGGCAGGTCCACACCGGTCTCGGCGCCGAGGCCGAACTTGTGGGCGGTCTTGAAGAAGATGTCGCCGGGGTGCTTGACGGGCTTGAGCCCGCCGTCTTTCAGCCACTGCTGGTGGGCGAGGCCGTAGAAGACGGTGTCGCAGGAGACTTCGAGGGCCTTGCCGAGGGTGATCGAACCGTGGCCCTGGGACTCGAAGTTCCGAAAGACCTGGCCGCCGATGGAGTACGAGCTGGGGCAGGGGTAGCTGCCGTCGAACTTGTACCCGGCGTTGACGGCGGCGGTGGTCGGGATGACCTTGAAGATGGAGCCGGGGGCGGCCTGGCCCTGGATCGCCCGGTTCATCAGCGGGACGTTGGACTCCTTGGCGGTGAGCTTGGCGTAGTCCTTGCCGGAGATCCCGCCGACCCAGATGTTCGGGTCGTAGGTCGGGTTGGAAGCCATGGCCACGACGCGGCCCGTCTTGGATTCCAGGACGACGATGGCTCCGGCGTCGGCCTTGTAGGGGACGCCGGTGTTGCGGTCGATCTGCTTGCGCGCCTCGACCATCGCGGCGTTCAGCTCGTACTCGGCGACCGCCTGGACCCGGGCGTCGATGCTGGTGACGACGTGGGCGCCGGGGACGGCCGGGTCGTTCTTCGCCTCGCCGATCACCCGGCCGAGGTTGTCGACCTCGTAGCGGGTGACGCCGGACTTGCCGCGCAGCTCCTTGTCGTACGTGCGCTCCAGGCCGAAGCGGCCGACCTGGTCGGAGCGCAGGAACGGCGAGTTGGTGTTCTTGGCCTTCTGGATCTCGTCGTCGGTGACCGGGGAGAGGTAGCCGAGCACCTGGCCGGTGTTGGCGCCGCCGGGCGCCGGGTAGCGGCGTACGGCGGTGGGTTCGGCGGTGACGGCGGGGAAGTCCTCGGGGCGTTCGCGGATCTGGAGGGCCTGCTGGGTGGTGGCCACCAGGGTGACCGGGATCGGCTGGTAGGGGGAACCGTTCCAGCACGGCTGGGGGGTCTTGGAGTCGCAGAGCCGGACCTTGTCCATGACGTCCCGCGGCTTCATGTCCAGTACGCCGGCGAGCCGGGTGAGGACGCCTTTGCCCTTGTCCTTCATCTTCATCAGCTCGGTGCGGCTGGCGGAGACGACCAGGCGCGTCTCGTTGTCGGCGAGCGGCACACCGCGGTCGTCCAGGATCGAGCCGCGCACGGCGGGCTGGACGACCTGCTGGACGTGGTTGTTCTTGGCCTCGTCGGCGTACTCGGCGCCGTTGCGGATCTGGAGGTACCACAGGCGTCCGCCGAGTGTGAACAGCAGCGAGAAGACGAGTACCTGGATGATGACGAGCCGGATCTGCACCCGGGGGGTGCGGCCGGTCTCCGGGATGTTGGTCACGTCCGCTCCCCCCTCACAGTTTCCTGACGCTCTTCACACCTTTGACGCCCTTTATGCGACCGGCCCTGTTGGCGCGGCCGCGTGCCGTCTTGAGCCGCAGTCCGCCGCGCTGGCTGCCGATCCGCAGGCCCGTTCCGCCGGCCAGCCAGCCCGAGGAGACGGCCTTGCCCTGGGGCGGTCCGCCGCCCGCTTCGACGGCCATCGGGTCGTTGTCGGCACGGCGGGCGAGGGCCATGACGAGCGGCACGGTGAAGGGCGCGAGGAGCAGGTCGTACAGCGTGGCGGTGAACAGCAGTTCGGTGAGGCCCACGTGCCGGGCGGCGGTGTCGCCGACGAGGGCGCCGACGCCCGCGTACAGCAGGGTGGAGCCGATCGCGGCGGCGACGACGGTCGTCAGCGGCCCCCACGCGGAGCGGAACCGCCCGTTGTCGGGGCGGACCAGGCCGACGAGGTATCCGACGATGCACAGGACGAGGGCGTACCGTCCGGCGGCGTGGTCGGCGGGCGGAGCGAGGTCCGCGAGGAGGCCCGCGCCGAAGCCGACGAAGGCGCCGCTGAGGTGTCCGTAGACCAGGGCGAGGGCGACGACGGTGAGCAGCAGCAGGTCGGGGACGGCTCCGGGGAGTTGCAGCCGGCCGAGGACGGTCACCTGGATGACGAGGGCGACCACGATCAGGGTGGCCGAGAGCAGGATCCGGTTGAAGCGCATGTGCGGTCAGCTCCTACTCGTCGGCCGGCTTGGCGGGGGCACTGGCGGACGCCGACGGGGTCACGGTGACGGTGACGGTCGGGGTGGGCTTCACTTCCGGCTTGGGCGGCAGGACGGTGTCGCGCGGGTCCTCGCGCGGCGGCATCACCACGACGCCGACGATGTCCAGGCGCGAGAAGCCGACGAACGGACGCACCCACACGGTGCGGGTCAGGTCACCGCGCGAGGGGTCGACCTTGACCACCTCGCCGAGCGGGACGCCCGGCACGAAGGGCTTGTTGCCGCGCGAGCCGAAGGTGACGAGCCGGTCGCCGGGGGCGATCTTGGCCTTGCCGTTCAGCATCTGGACCGACAGGGCGCGGTCGCCCTGGCCGGTGGCGAAGCCGAGTTCGCCGGTCTTCTCCAGGCGGGTGCCGACGGTGAAGTCGGGGTCGTTGGCGAGGACCACGGTGGCGGTGTCGGGGCCGACGGTCGCGACGCGGCCGACGAGGCCTTCGCCGTTGAGGACGGTCATGTCGCGTTCGATGCCGTCCTTGCTGCCGGCGTCGATGGTGACGGTCCAGGAGAAGCCCTGGGCCGCTCCTATTCCGATGACTTCGGCGCCCTTGATGCCGTACTGTCCGGCGCCCGCCCGCTTGAGCATCTCGTCGAGTTCGTGGATCCGGCTGCGGGTCTGGTCCGCGCTGCCCAGCTTCGCCTTGAGCGCGGTGTTCTCGCGTTCGAGCGTCTTGATCCTGTTGTGGCGCTCGTCGGAGTCCCGTACGGCGCCTATGGCGTGGGCGACGGGGTCGACGGCGGTCGCCACGCCCTTCTCCACGGGGCCGAAGACCGCCGCTGCGGCCTGCCGGGCGCCGTCGACCGGTGACTCCTCGCCCGCCCTGATGTCCACCGTGATCAAAGCGAACGCGATGGCGATCAGAAGCACCAGGAGCAGCCGGCTCTCTCGTGTGTCCCTCACGTGCGGCGGCGTGCCTTCCTCGTAGGTATTCGCGGTGCCGGAGCCGCTCCGACGGAGCCGGGGCTCGCACCGGACTGTGCCTGTATATCAACGATCCGCCGCACAGGCGCGGTAGCACCCGTACGGCGGATCCTTGTGTTCCACATGCCCCCTTACGGGGGTTCGGGTCAACGCCGGGGCTGGGCGTCCAGGACCTGCTGGAGTGCTTCGAACTCCTCGACGCACTTGCCGGAGCCGAGGGCCACGGAGTCGAGGGGGTCCTCGGCGATGTGGATCGGCATGCCCGTCTCGCGGCGCAGCCGCTCGTCGAGTCCGCGCAGCAGGGCGCCGCCGCCGGTGAGGACGATGCCGCGGTCCATGATGTCGCCGGAGAGTTCCGGCGGGCACTTGTCGAGGGTGGTCTTCACCGCGTCCACGATGGCGTTGACCGGTTCCTCGATGGCCTTGCGGACCTCGGCGGCGGAGATGACGACCGTCTTCGGCAGGCCGGAGACGAGGTCGCGGCCCCGGATCTCGGTGTGCTCGTCCTTGTCGAGGTCGTACGCCGACCCGATGGTGATCTTGATCTGCTCGGCGGTGCGTTCGCCGAGGAGGAGCGAGTACTCCTTCTTGATGTGCTGGATGATCGCGTTGTCCAGCTCGTCGCCGGCCACCCGGATGGACTGTGCCGTGACGATTCCGCCGAGGGAGATGACGGCGACCTCGGTGGTGCCGCCGCCGATGTCCACGACCATGTTGCCGGTGGCCTCGTGGACGGGCAGGCCCGAGCCGATGGCGGCGGCCATCGGCTCCTCGATGATGTGTACCTGGCGGGCGCCGGCCTGGGTGGACGCCTCGATCACGGCGCGGCGCTCCACTCCGGTGATACCGGAGGGGACGCAGACCACGACGCGCGGGCGGGCCAGGTAGCGGCGCTTGTGGATCTTGAGGATGAAGTACCGGAGCATGCGCTCGGTGATCTCGAAGTCGGCGATCACGCCGTCCTTGAGGGGCCTTACGGCGACGATGTTGCCGGGCGTCCGGCCGATCATCTTCTTCGCCTCGGAGCCGACCGCCAGGATCCCACCGGTGTTCGTGTTGATGGCGACCACGGACGGCTCGTTCAGGACGATCCCCCGGCCCCTCACGTACACCAGCGTGTTGGCGGTCCCGAGGTCGATCGCCATGTCACGGCCGATGAACGACATGTTGTTCCCCTTGTTCCCCATGAGGAGCGTCTGGCCTTCCAGTTGATAGCGGCTGCTGTCAGGTCGGCGAGGTGGGTGTGTGGGTGGAGGCCCCATCGTAGTGCCGCAGGTACGGACATCGCGCGACGGGACTCCGGCAATCCCGCCGGAACGGATACCCGCCCCCATAGTGGTGACGTCGTGTCCTGCACATGCGTTCCCGCTCACCGCCCGTCATACCGAAGGGCGACCGAAATTACTTCGGTCGCCCCAGGTCATGAGCGCTATTTGGCTGATCGCGCGTCAGGGCGACCGGCGCGGACGAGGCCGCGCCGCGGATTCCGGATCGGCTCAGAGCGCGGGGAAGAAGAGCTTGAGCTCGCGCCCGGCCGACTCCTCGGAATCCGAGGCGTGGATGAGGTTCTCCCGGGTGATGGAGCCGAAGTCGCCCCGGATCGAGCCGGGCGCGGCGGCGATCGGGTCGGTGGGACCCGCCAACTGGCGGACACCCTCGATCACACGTTCGCCTTCGACGACGAGGACGACGACCGGACCGCTCGCCATGAAGCCCATGAGGGGCTCGTAGAAGGGCTTGCCCTTGTGCTCGCCGTAGTGCGTCTCCAGGGTCTCCTGGTCCAGCGTGCGCAGCTCCAGTGCGGGAATGGTCCAGCCGGCCTTCCGCTCGATGCGGCCGATGATCTCGCCGATCAGGCCACGACGGACGGCGTCGGGCTTGAGGATGACGAGCGTGCGCTGGGTCATGTGGTAACTCCTTGCGGCATACGGGTGCGGTCCGACGAGGCTACAGGGGGCCCGGGGCCGCCTTACGCCTCGGCCTGCGCCTCGCTCTGCGCCGCCCAGCGGGCCTTGGCGGCGTCGACCTTGCGGCCGTAGTGCACCGAGCACCACCACAGGCCGGCGAAGACCGCCCCCAGGAAGAACATCGTCGGGACGACGAACCCGCTGAGGACCAGCCCGATCTGGAGGGCCCAGCCGAGCTGGACCGCGCCGGGGCGCGACAGCATCCCGCACAGCAGCACCGACAGCAGCATCGCGATCCCGCACACCGTCCACACGGCCGCCTGGGTCAGGTCCGGGTCCTTCATGGCCACCAGACCCGCGAACCCGATCACGAAGAACTCGCCGATCAGCGTCGAAGCACACAGCGTGCGCATTCCTCAGCCCCTCTTCAGCAGCAGGCGGGCCTCGCCCACCGTGATCACGGACCCGGTCACCAGGACCCCGGCCCCACCGTATTCGGCCTCTTCCTCCGCCAGGGTGACGGCCGCCTCCAGCGCGTCGTCCAGCCGGGGCTCCACCTGCACCCGGTCCGGCCCGAAGACCTCGACCGCGATGGCCGCCAGCTCGTCGGCCGGCATCGCCCGGTGGCTGGAGTTCTGGGTGACGACGACCTCCGCGAAGATCGGCTCGAAGGCCTCGAAGACCCCCTTCACGTCCTTGTCGTCGCTCGCGCCCACCACGCCGATCAGCCGGCTGAACCCGAACGCCTCGGTGACCGCCTCCGCGGTGACCTGCGCCCCCGCCGGGTTGTGCGCGGCGTCCAGGACCACGGTCGGGCTGCGCCGGACGACCTCCATGCGGCCCGGCGAGGTCACCGAGGCGAAGGCCCGGCGGACGGTGTCCGCGTCCAGCTCGCGGGCGTGCTCGCCGCCGACGCCGAAGAACGCCTCGACCGCGGCCAGGGCCACCGCCGCGTTGTGCGCCATGTGGGCGCCGTACAGGGGCAGGAAGATGCCGTCGTACTCGCCGCCCATGCCGCGCAGGGTCAGCATCTGGCCGCCGACCGCCACCTCGCGGGAGACGACGCCGAACTCCATGCCCTCGCGGGCGACGGTCGCATCGGCCTCGACGGCCTTCTTGAGCAGCACCTGCGCCGCGTCCACCGGCTGCTGCGCCAGGATGACGGTGGCGCCCTGCTTGATGACGCCGCCCTTCTCATGGGCGATCTCGGCCGGGGTGGAGCCCAGCCGGTCCGTGTGGTCCAGGCTGATCGGGGTGATCACCGCGACCGCGCCGTCGATCACGTTGGTCGCGTCCCACGAGCCGCCCATGCCGACCTCGACCACCGCCGCGTCGACGGGCGCGTCCGCGAAGGCCGCGTACGCCATCCCGGTGAGCACCTCGAAGAAGGACAGCCGGTACTCCTCGGACGCGTCGACCATCTCCACGTACGGCTTGATGTCGTGGTAGGTCTCGACGAACCGTTCGGCGCTGATCGGCGCCCCGTCCAGGCTGATCCGCTCGGTGATCGACTGCACGTGCGGGCTGGTGTAGCGGCCGGTACGCAGGTCGAAGGCGTTCAGCAGGGCCTCGATCATGCGGGCGGTGCTGGTCTTGCCGTTGGTGCCGGTGATGTGGATGGAGGGGTACGCACGCTGCGGCTCGCCCAGGACGTCCATCAACGCGGCGATGCGCGAGACGGACGGCTCCAGCTTGGTCTCGCCCCAGCGGGTCGACAGCTCCTGCTCCACCTCCTGGAGCGCCTTCGCCACCTCCGGGTCGGCGGGGGCGGCGGGCACCTGCTCGCCCTGCGGCGCTCCGCCGTGTGCGCGCAGGGTGCGGCTCCCGGCCTCGATCACCGCCAGGTCGGGGTCGCGGTCTGACTCTTCGGCGACGATCCGGTCGAACTCGTCGGTCTGGTCGAAGGGCCGGCCGAGGTCGTCGGGGCCGTGGCTGTCGGGCTGCTGCTCACTCACGGGGACCAGTCTACGGACGAGGACCCGGGGGACCTTCGGCCCGGCCGTTTCGGGACCTTCGGCTGCCTCCGCGACCGTTTCGTTATGCAAGCCTTGCGGCAGCAGATAGGGGAACGAATGCCGCAGACCAGCACGGACGCCAGCAGGCAGAAGACGGCCTCCAGCCGTGACATAGGGATCGACCTGGGGACCGCGAACACCCTCGTCTACGCCCGGGGGCACGGGATCGTCCTCAATGAGCCGTCCGTGGTCGCGGTCAAGGCCGGTACGACGACGGCCCTGGCGGTGGGGACGGAAGCCAAGGAGACCATCGGCCGCACGCCGGGCTCCATCACCGCGATCCGCCCGCTGAGGGGCGGGGTGATCTGCGACTACGAGGCCGCCGAGGAGATGATCCGGCACTTCGTGCGCAAGGCGGTCCCCGGCCGCCGGCCGCGCACCCGCATGGTGATCTGCGTGCCGTCGGGCGTCACCCCGGTCGAACGGCGGGCCATCATCCACGCCTCCACCCGCGCCGGGGCCAAGTCCGTACACCTGATCGAGGAACCGATGGCGGCGGCGATCGGTGCGGGGCTGCCCGTGTCGGAGCCGCGGGGCTCGATGGTGGTGGACATCGGCGGCGGCACCTCGGAGGTGGCCGTCATCTCGCTGGGCGGCATCGTCACCTCGCAGTCGCTGCGCGTCGGCGGCGACCGGATGGACGCCGCCATCACCGACCACGTGCGCAAGGAGCACGCGCTGCTCATCGGCGAGCGCACCGCCGAGGACGTCAAGGTCGCCATCGGCTCGGCCTGGCCGGTCCCGGGCCTGCCCGAGCTGGAGAGCCGCGCGTACACCGTGCGCGGCCGGGAGAAGGCCGGCGGCATGCCGAGGACGCTGGAGCTGACGGCGCTCGATGTGCGGGCCGCCCTCGACGAGCCGGTCGAGGCGGTCATCGCCGCCGTGCGCACCACCTTGGAGGAATGCCCGCCGGAGCTGTCCGGCGACGTGATGGAGCGCGGCATCGTCCTGACGGGCGGCGGGGCGCTGCTGCCGGGCCTGGACCTGCGCATCGCCTCCGCGACCGGTATCCCGGTGTTCGTGGCGGACGCGCCGCTGGACTGCGTGGCCCTCGGTTCGGGCCGCTGCGTGGAGGACATGGACACCCTCGCCGGGCTGCTGGCCCCGGCGAAGGCGTAGGCCCCGCCGGGGCGTTCAGCCGCGCGGCAGGGTCGCTTCGACGACGTACGCGTCCTCGGTACGGGTCGCCGCGAGGGTTCCGCCCAGGCTGTGGACGCGCTCGGCCATGCTCGCCGTACCGGAGCCGGCCGAGACGGGGGCGCGGGCCGGGTTGCGGTCGGCGAGGCCGTTGGTGACCCGGATGCGCAGGCACCGGCCGTCCGCGGTGACCGACACCTCGACGGTCTCCCCGCGGGCGTGCTTGGCGGCGTTGGTCAGGCACTCCTGCACCACCCGGTAGACCGCCGCCTGCCGCAGCGGCGACAGCTCCCGCGCCTGAGGGTCCATCACCAGTCGTACGGGCGAGCCCGCCTGCCCGCTCTCCCGCGCGAGCGCCTCGAGCCCGTCCACGCCCGGGGTCGCGGCCCGCTCCCCGCGCTGCGCGATGATGTCGTTCAGCACCAGGTGCGCCCGGCGCGCCGTGTCGGCGAGCTCCTCGAAGTCCTTCGCGTAGGCGCTCTCGCGGGCCCGCACCGCCAGCACCTCCGAGCGCACCGTCAGCAAGGTCAGCTCCCGCCCGACGAAGTCGTGGACGTCGCGGGCGACGGAGGTCCGCTCGTCCTGGACGGCCTGGAGGACGGCGGACTCGGCGCGGCGGGTGTCGAGTTCCCGCACGAGGTCGTGCCGGTAGGCGGCGATGCCGACCGCGGAGGCGAGCACCCCGATCGGGACGACCAGGCTGAGGAAGGCGCTGAGGGTCTGCGCCCTCGGTTCGGGCCAGCCCGGCAGGCTGAACACGGCGAGCGCGAAGGCCACGTACCCGACGGTGGCGAGGATCCCGGCCCGGCGGCCCCGGTAGCGGCCGACGGAATACAGGGCGAACTGGATCAGCGTCAGCTCGTGCAGCCAGCCGATGAACAGCAGAGCGGTGAGGTATGCGGCCCAGGGCTGCCGCCGCCGCACCAGCAGGCTCGCGCAGCCGGCGGTGAGGACGACGGCCGCCGCCGGACCGCCAGGGGAATGGTCGGCTGCGGCGAGTCCCGGCAGGTCCAGTGCCATCAGGGCGAGGCAGCTCAGCGCCGTCAGGACGTCCAGCGCACGCGGCGACCCGGCCCAGCCCGCGGTGAACCGGCGGCCGGCGGCCACGACCCGGTGGAGTGCCGAGGCGACGGGCTTGACGTGCATGCCCTCCATCATGCGCGGTCGCCGTCGGCGATCGGACCGGGGGTGAGGGGCGCCGGGGTGATATCCGGCACTCGGCACGGGGGACGGCATACGGCGAAGGCGCCTGCACCGACCGACGGTGTGGGCGCCTTCGCGCGTCGCCTACGGGAAGCCGCTACGCCTGCGGCAGCCCGGCCAGCTGGGCCTGGATCCGGGCGATGTCCGCCTCGGCCTTGGCGAGCCGGCCCTTGATCTTGTCCACGACGTTGTCGGGGGCCTTGGCCAGGAAGGCCTCGTTCCCGAGCTTCGCCTGCGCCTGCTGCTTCTCCTTCTCGGCGGCGCCGAGGTCCTTGGTCAGGCGCTTGCGCTCGGCGTCCACGTCGATGGTGCCCGACAGGTCGAGCGCGACCCTGGCGCCGGCGACGGGGAGCGTCGCGGTGGCGTTGAAGTCGTCGCCCTCCGGCTGCAGGCGCAGCATCTGGCGGATGGCGCCTTCGTGCGCGGCCAGCGAGGTACCGGCGAGGTCCAGGCGCGCCGGGACCTTCTGCCCCGGCTGGAGCCCCTGGTCCGCGCGGAAGCGGCGGACCTCGGTGACCACGGCCTGGAGGTTCTCGATCTCGGCCTCGGCCGCCTCGTCGCGGAACCCGCTGTCCGTGGGCCACTCGGCGATCACGAGGGACTCGCGGCCGGTGAGGGTGGTCCACAGCGTCTCGGTGACGAAGGGGACCACCGGGTGCAGCAGGCGCAGCGTGACGTCGAGGACCTCGCCCAGGACGCGACCGGAGACCCTGGCGCCCTCGCCGCCCGCGAAGAACGTCGTCTTCGACAGCTCGACGTACCAGTCGAAGACCTCGTCCCACGCGAAGTGGTAGAGCGCCTCGCTGAGCTTCGAGAACTGGTAGTCCTCGTAGTACGCGTCGACCTGCGCGACGGTCTTGTTGAGGCGGGACAGGATCCAGCGGTCCGTCGCCGACATCTCCTCGGGGGTCGGCAGCTCGCCCTCGATGGTGGCGCCGTTCATCAGCGCGAAGCGCGTGGCGTTCCAGATCTTGTTGGCGAAGTTCCGGGACGCCTGGACCCAGTCCTCGCCGATCGGGACGTCGACACCCGGGTTGGCGCCGCGCGCCAGGGTGAAGCGGACGGCGTCGGAACCGTACTTGTCCATCCAGTCCAGCGGGTTGACGGCGTTGCCGAAGGACTTCGACATCTTCTTGCCGAACTGGTCGCGGACCATGCCGTGCAGGGCGATGGTGTGGAACGGCGGGGTGCCGTCCATCGCGTACAGGCCGAACATCATCATCCGGGCGACCCAGAAGAAGAGGATGTCGTAGCCGGTGACCAGGACGGAGTTCGGGTAGAACTTCGCCAGGCTCTCGGTCTGCCGAGGCCAGCCGAGGGTCGAGAAGGGCCACAGGCCGGAGGAGAACCAGGTGTCGAGGACGTCGGTGTCCTGGGTCCAGCCTTCGCCGGCGGGCGGCTGCTCGTCGGGACCGACGCAGACGACCTCGCCGTTCGGGCCGTACCAGACCGGGATCCGGTGGCCCCACCACAGCTGGCGCGAGATGCACCAGTCGTGCAGGTTGTCGACCCAGTCGAAGTAGCGCTTCTCCATCTCCTGCGGGTGGATCTTGACCTTGCCGTCGCGGACCGCGTCACCGGCGGCCTTCGCGAGCGGGCCGACCTTGACCCACCACTGCATCGACAGGCGCGGCTCGATGGTGGTCTTGCAGCGCGAGCAGTGGCCGACGGAGTGGCTGTACGGACGCTTCTCGGCGACGATCCGCCCGTCGGCGCGGAGCGCGGCGACGATGGCGGAGCGGGCCTCCAGCCGGTCCAGGCCCTGGAAGGGGCCGTGGACGGTGATGACCGCGTGCTCGTCCATGACGGCGAGGTTCGGCAGGCCGTGGCGCTGGCCGATCTCGAAGTCGTTCGGGTCGTGCGCCGGGGTCACCTTGACGGCGCCGGTGCCGAACTCCGGGTCGACGTGCTCGTCGGCGACGACCGGGATGCGGCGGCCGGTGAGCGGCAGCTCGATCTCCGTGCCGACCAGGTGCGCGTAGCGCTCGTCGTCCGGGTGGACGGCGACCGCGGTGTCACCGAGCATCGTCTCGGCGCGGGTCGTGGCGACCACGATGGACGCGTCGCCGTCGCCGTACCGGATGGAGACGAGTTCGCCGTCGTCGTCCTGGTACTCGACCTCGATGTCGGAGATCGCGGTCAGGCAGCGCGGGCACCAGTTGATGATGCGCTCGGCCCGGTAGATCAGCTCGTCGTCGTAGAGCTTCTTGAAGATGGTCTGGACGGCCTCGGAGAGGCCCTCGTCCATCGTGAACCGTTCACGGGACCAGTCGACGCCGTCACCGAGACGGCGCATCTGGCCCGAGATCTGGCCGCCGGACTCGCCCTTCCACTGCCAGACGCGCTCGACGAAGGCCTCCCGGCCGAGGTCGTGGCGGGACTTGCCCTCCTTGGCGAGCTCGCGCTCGACGACGTTCTGGGTGGCGATGCCGGCGTGGTCCATGCCGGGCTGCCACAGCGTCTCGTAGCCCTGCATGCGCTTGCGGCGGGTGAGGGCGTCGATCAGCGTGTGCTCGAAGGCGTGGCCCAGGTGGAGGCTTCCGGTGACGTTGGGCGGCGGGATGACGATGGTGTACGGAGGCTTCTCGCTCTTCTCGTCCGCCTCGAAGTACCCACGCTCTACCCAGCGCTCGTAGAGCTTCCCCTCTACCTCGGCCGGCGCGTACTGGGTCGGCAGTTCGGAGTTGGGGCTGCTGGGTGTCTGCGTGTTCTCGGTCACGCACCACAGGATACGGGCGGCCCCACCCCGGTTACGAATCCGTTCCGCCCTCCGGCTCGCCTTGACCGGGGCATGACCGATCGGTCTGACTGTGCGCATGAACGAGATCACCGGGCAGCCCGCCGCGGCGCCTCCGGTACATCCCTACGCGTCCGCCCCCAACGTCCCGCCGAAGAAGCGCGTGCTCGTGAAGGTCGGGGTGGCGCTGGGGGCCGTCGTGGGCGTGGTCGCCGGAAGGGCGGCCGTGACCGCGGTCCTCGACGGCGGCCCGTCCGACGCCGGACGGTACCGGCTGACGCCGCCCGCCTCCTTCCAGGGCCTGACGCTCCAGGACTCCGGGCCGCGCGTGGACGCGATCAAGCTGGGCCAGAGCCCGCGGAAGCCGGGCACCGAGCCGGTCGCCGTGGTCTACGCCGACGCGTCGGGCACCGCGCGGCTGGTGGTCAGCGGGGCGGCCGGCCGGTTCGCCGACAGGGATCCGGGCTCGGTACTGGTCCGCGGCCTCCACGAGATGGGGACGGTGGACGCGGTCACGGAGCCGGCCGGGACGCCGGAGGGCGCCGCCATGTCGTGCGGCACGGTCCACGTCGATGCCGGTGAGCTCCCGGTGTGCATGTGGGCGGACCACAGCTCGCTGGTGACGGTGACCGTCCCGGTGGAGAACGAGCCGGTGACGCTCGCCGCGCTCGCGGAACGGACCCGGGCGCTGCGGGGCGTCATGGAGGTCCGGGCGTCGTAGTTCGGTAACGCATGGGGCCCCGGAGCCCGGACCTGCGGGGACTTCGGCCAAGATATGACCAACATAAGAAGTTCCTAAAGGGGGACGCGGGTCATGAGTTACAACCAGCCGGGACCGTACGGTCAGCAGCCGCAGCAGCCGGGACCGTACGGCCAGCAGCCGGGCCCCTACGGCGGACAGCCCGCCCCCCAGCCCGGCTACGGCTACCCGCAGCAGCCCCCGCCGCCTGGCTACCCCCAGCAGCCGGGCTACCCCCAGCAGCCCCCGGCACCGCCGTACGGCTACCAGCAGGCGGCCCCGTACGGCGGGATGCCCCCGCAGCAGCCGCCGAAGAAGTCCAAGGCGGGCGCGGTGATCGCGGTGGTGGTCATCCTCGGCGTGATCGCCGGCGCCGGCTGGTACTTCACCAAGGGCGGCGGCGCCTCGGGCGCGGTGGCGGCGGACACGAAGGGCTACAAGCTGACCTTCCCGGCGTCGGTGGACGCGTACGTGAAGAACCCGGACGCGCTCGGCACCTCGAACGGCGACAAACCCCTGACAGCGGAACAGAAGACCAAGGCGGAGTCCATCGGCGTCAAGGACGCGCACCAGGCGGCCCAGCAGTACCTCAACGGCGTCAAGGGCAAGGCCAAGCAGATGACCGCGAGCGGCTTCTGGGGCCAGATCGACGATCCGGAGCGGGCTCTCGACGCCTACTTCGGCACCATCGGCGCGCCCAACCCGGAGACCGACAAGCTCGGCCTGAAATACGAAAAGGTCGGTTCCCCCAAGGCGTTCACGCCGGACGGGTTCAAGGGCGCGATCATGAAGTGCGTCGACGTCAAGATGACGACGTCGAAGCCCACCAAGCCCGGGGAGCCCAGCGCACTCGTGGTCCCCACCTGCGCGTGGAGCGACCACTCCGCCCTGGTCGCGGTGAACCACATGGACCAGACCACGATCCTGACCGGCGGCAGCCAGGGCACCCAGGACGAGGTCTCCAAGCTGGCGGCCAAGCTCTACAACACCTCGCGCACCAAGGTCTGACCCGGCCCCAGCGCGAAGGGGCGCCCCGGTTCTCCGGGGCGCCCCTTCGCGTATGTCCGTTGCGGCTAGGCCGACTTCTCCTGCGGGCCCTGGTCCTTCGGGACGATGCGGGGGACCAGCGTCGGGTTGACGTTGGAGCGGACCACATCGGCGGTGATGACCACGCGGGCCACGTCCTTGCGGGACGGGACCTCGTACATCACCGACATCAGGACCTCTTCCATGATGGCACGCAGGCCGCGCGCGCCCGTCTGGCGCAGGATCGCCTGGTCCGCGATGGCCTCCAGCGCCTCGCGCTCGAAGTCCAGCTCGACGCCGTCGAGTTCGAACAGCCGCTGGTACTGCTTCACCAGCGCGTTGCGCGGCTCGATGAGGATCTGGAGCAGCGCCTCCCGGTCCAGGTTGTGGACCGAGGTGATCACGGGGAGGCGGCCGATGAACTCGGGGATCATCCCGAACTTCACCAGGTCCTCCGGCATGACCTCCTGGAACTGGTTGCTCGCCTCGATCTCCCGCTTCGAGCGGATGGTCGCCGCGAAGCCGATGCCCTTGGCGCCCGCACGCGACTCGATGATCTTCTCCAGGCCGGCGAAGGCGCCGCCCACGATGAAGAGCACGTTCGTCGTGTCGATCTGGATGAACTCCTGGTGCGGGTGCTTGCGGCCGCCCTGCGGCGGAACCGAGGCCGTCGTGCCCTCCAGGATCTTGAGGAGCGCCTGCTGGACGCCCTCGCCGCTCACATCACGCGTGATCGACGGGTTCTCGCTCTTGCGGGCGACCTTGTCGATCTCGTCGATGTAGATGATCCCGGTCTCGGCCTTCTTGACGTCGTAGTCGGCCGCCTGGATCAGCTTGAGCAGGATGTTCTCGACGTCCTCGCCGACGTACCCGGCCTCCGTCAGCGCCGTCGCGTCGGCGATGGCGAACGGGACGTTGAGCATGCGGGCCAGTGTCTGGGCCAACAGGGTCTTGCCGGAGCCGGTGGGGCCGAGCAGCAGGATGTTGGACTTCGCGAGTTCGATCGCGTCGTCCCGGCCCTGCGCGCCGCCGTTCTCGCCGGCCTGGACCCGCTTGTAGTGGTTGTAGACCGCTACGGAGAGCGCCTTCTTCGCCGGCTCCTGGCCGACGACGTAGCTCTCCAGGAACTCGTAGATCTCGCGCGGCTTGGGGAGTTCCTCCCACCGGACCTCGGAAGTCTCCGCGAGTTCCTCTTCGATGATCTCGTTGCAGAGGTCGATGCACTCGTCGCAGATGTAGACACCGGGTCCTGCAATGAGCTTCTTCACCTGCTTCTGGCTCTTTCCGCAGAACGAGCACTTGAGCAGATCGCCGCCGTCACCGATGCGTGCCACGAGGTGCTTCCCCTTCGCCTGGGAGACGCCTGGTTCAGCGCTCCTGGTGCCTCATATCCGACGGTACCTTGCCGGGGGCCCCGAACGGGGCCCCCTTGACGTGGTTCACATCGCCGAAATGCGACGGGGTGGCCACGCCAACTGGCGGCAAGGATCAGACCGCGGTGCTCTTGCGGGTGGAGACGACCTGGTCGATCAGGCCGTACGCCAGTGCGTCCTCGGCAGTGAGGATCTTGTCGCGCTCGATGTCGTCGCGGATCTTCTCGATCGGCGTGGTCGAGTGCTTGGCCAGCATCGTCTCCAGCTGGTCGCGCATGCGCAGGATCTCGTTGGCCGCGATCTCCAGGTCGGAGAGCTGCTCGCGGCCGGTGCCGCCGGACGGCTGGTGGATCAGGACACGGGCGTTCGGCAGGGCCAGACGCTTGCCGGGGGTACCCGCGGCGAGCAGCACGGCGGCGGCGGAGGCCGCCTGGCCCATGCAGACCGTCGAGATGTCCGGCTTCACGAACTGCATCGTGTCGTAGATCGCCGTCAGCGCGGTGAAGGAGCCGCCGGGGCTGTTGATGTAGATGGAGATGTCGCGGTCGGGGTCCATCGACTCCAGGCACAGCAGCTGCGCCATGACGTCGTTGGCGGACGCGTCGTCAATCTGCACGCCGAGGAAGATGATGCGCTCCTCGAAGAGCTTCGCGTACGGGTCGTACTCGCGCACACCCTGCGAGGTGCGCTCGACGAAGCGCGGGATCACGTACCGGTTGTCCACCTGAGCGCCGGTGTAGAGGCCGCTCGCGGGAGAGAGGTTGTTCATGTGCATCTGGGTGTTCACCATCCTGGTGGCGTTCTGCGGGCTGAGGCTTGCCTGGTGCGGTGCCGGGATCAGGCCCCGGTGCCGCCACCGCCGGGGACCAGGGACGCGGCGGAGATGATCTCGTCGATGAGGCCGTACTCCTTGGCCTCCTCCGCCGTGAACCAGCGGTCGCGGTCGCCGTCGCGGATGATGGCCTCCACGGTCTGGCCGGAGTGGTGAGCGGTGATCTCGGCCATCCGCTGCTTGGTGCGCAGCAGGTACTGGGCCTGGATCTTGATGTCAGAAGCGGTGCCGCCGATGCCGGCGGAGCCCTGGTGCATCAGGATGTCGGTGTTCGGGAGCGCGAAGCGCTTGCCGGCCGTACCGCCGGTGAGCAGGAACTGGCCCATGGAGGCCGCCATGCCCATGCCGATGGTGACGATGTCGTTCTTGATGTACTGCATGGTGTCGTAGACCGCCATGCCGGCCGTCACCGAGCCGCCGGGGCTGTTGATGTACAGGTAGATGTCCTTCTCCGGCTCGGCGGCCAGGAGCAGGAGCTGCGCGGTGATCTTGTTGGCGATGTCGTCGTCGACCTGCTGGCCGAGGAAGATGATGCGCTCGCTGAGCAGCCGGTTGTAGACATGGTCGCCGAGGCCACCACCGATGGACGGCTCACCCGCGGCGTAAGGCTTCAGATTCGTCACGTATCCACCTGCTCGTCTCCGACGGCCACATGCCGTCTCAGCGTCTCGTTCTGGGGCGCGGACCAGCCGGTGCGGACGATGTCCGCCGGCGTCGGGTAATCCCGTGCCCTCGTATTCATGGACCCTAACGCGCAGGTCGGACAACGCCATCCCGCTTCCCGAACTGTTCGCTCGGAGCGCAAGGTCCGGAGCCCTTTCCCACCGTACGGCGAAGGGCCCGGACGCAGCCGCGTCCGGGCCCTTCGGGGCACTGCCGGGTGGGCGGGGCGCGAGGCCCGCCCGGGGGTGTTACTTGGCCTCGTCGCCCTCGGTCTCGGCGTCGGCCTCCACGGCCGCCTCGACCGTCTCGGCGGCCGTCTCGACCTCGTCCTCGTCGTCGGAGAGGTCGACGACCTCACCGTTGGTGTCGAGGACCTTGGCGGCCTCGACGACGACCGCGAGGGCCTTGCCGCGGGCGACCTCGCCGACCAGCATCGGGACCTGGCCGCCCTCGACGACCGCCTGGGCGAACTGGTCGGGGGACATGCCGGAGGACTGCGCGCGGCGCATGAGGTGCTCGGTGAGCTCCTCCTGGTTGACGCCCAGCTTCTCCTTGTTGACCAGGGCGTCCAGCAGGAACTGGGTCTTGATGCCCTTGACGGCCTGCTCGGCGGTCTCGGCGTCGAACTCCTCGGCCGTCTTGCCCTGGATCTCCAGGAACTTCTCCAGGTTCAGGCCCATCTGGCCGAGCTGGTGGTGCTCCAGGTTGTGCTTGCGGGTCTGGACCTCGTCCGCGAGCAGCTTCTCGGGGACGGGGATCTCCGCGAGCTCCAGGAACTTCTCCAGGACGCGCTCCTGGGCCTGGGTGGCCTGGTCGTACTGCTTCATGTTCTCGAGGCGCTTGCGGCTGTCCGCCTTGAGCTCTTCGAGGGTGTCGAACTCGCTCGCCATCTGCGCGAACTCGTCGTCCAGCTCCGGCAGCTCGCGAGCGGAGACCTTGGTGACCTTGACGGTGACCTCGGCGTCCTTGCCCTCGGCGGAGCCGCCCTTGAGCTGGGAGGTGAAGGTGGCCTCGCCACCGGCCTCCAGGCCCTTGACGGCCTCGTCGATGCCGTCGAGGAGCTCGCCCGAGCCGATGGTGTAGGAGACGTCCTGGGCGACACCGTCCTCCAGCACCTCGCCCTCGACCTTGGCCTCCAGGTCGATGGTGACGACGTCGCCGTCCTGGGCGGCGCGCTCGACGTCCTTGGTGGACGCGAAACGGCCGCGCAGCTGCTCGACCGACTTCTCGACGTCCTCGTCGGTGACCTCGACGGCGTCCACGGTGACCTCGATGCCGGAGTAGTCCGGGATCTCGATCTCGGGGCGGACGTCCACCTCGGCGGTGAAGGCCAGCAGCTCGCCGTCCTTCAGCTCCGTGATGTCGACCTCGGGCTGGCCCAGCGGGTTCAGGTCGGCCTCGTTGACGGCCTCGGTGTAGAACTTCGGGAGGGCGTCGTTGACGGCCTCCTCCAGCACCGCACCGCGGCCGAAGCGCTGGTCGATGACGCGGGCCGGGATCTTGCCCTTGCGGAAGCCCTTCACCGTGACCTGCTGGTTGATCTTCTTGTAGGCCGCGTCGAGGCTGTCCTTGAGCTCCTCGAAGGGCACCTCAACAGTGAGCCGAACCCGAGTCGGGTTCAGGGTCTCCACGGCGCTCTTCACGGTTCGGTCTCCTTGTGGCTGACTGCTGGGGGTTCTGCCGTCACGCTGCGATTCAGCGGTTCAGCGGATTCGGCCCGGCATCAGACACACGGGCACGCAGCTTGCATAGTAACCGCAAGCGGCAATCAGCCCACAACGCGATCACCGGGGCGATCACCGGCGGGCGTGCCCGGGGACACTGCGTGTGGAGAAGGTGCTACTGGTCGGGGTGGCCGGATTCGAACCGACGACCTTCCGCTCCCAAAGCGGACGCGCTACCAAGCTGCGCCACACCCCGTCGGTGCGACACGTAGGGTACATGCCCGAAGACGGTCCGACACGCCGGTTTCCCACGGACCTCGCCCCGCGCCCGCCCCTCCTGCGGAGTCGACCACGACGCCGGAACGAAATGCGGTGTGCGATCCCCCCGCCCGACCCGCTAGTATTCTGTCCGTGCCGCGGTCCCCGGACCTGCGGCGCAGGCGTTGCGGGTGTAGCTCAATGGTAGAGCCCTAGTCTTCCAAACTAGCTACGCGGGTTCGATTCCCGTCACCCGCTCTCTACAGTTCAGGGCCAGGCCAGAGGACATTTCCTCCGCCTGGCCCTGAGTCGTTCCCGGGGGCTGTGATCAGCCGTCCCCCGCGTGCCCCTTGCGCTCGTCCGTGTCTTTCCTGCCCCTCTCCACGAGCCCGCTCAGTGCGTCGGCGATCAGCCGGTCCCGGTCCGCACTGGCGTGCTGGTAGATCAGCGCGGGCGGTGCTGTGGCCCATCCGCGCCATCAGCTCCCGCGTGCTGGCTCCCGTGAACGCGGCCAGGGTGTTGCCCGTGTGCCGAAGATCATGGAAATGAAGCCCCTTGATCCCAGCCTCGCGACACGCCTTGTGCCATAGCCGGTCAAGGCACCCGCCGCGCACGCGCGGCGCGCGCGGCCCGTCACCCGGGCCTGCGCTCCTGTCTCCGCCCCGCTCCAGCCCGGCCGCCGTCCGCGCGCTAATGGCTAAGGACTTGATGGGAGCCCGGCCTGATCGGTGAACCGTCCCTCAAGGCGATGCCTCCGGCGGGGGCGCTCTGACTCTGGGATGCGGGGGCACGTCGGGCGGCCGCGGCTGCGCCGTGGTTTGGGGTGGGGGCTGTCATCCGGTCTGCCATCGTCCCAGGGCAAGCCGTAGCGGGGCAGTCGTCAGGGGCCCAGGTCGTTCGTCCAGCGGGGCGCTCCACCTGGGCCCCTGACGACTGCCCCGCTACCACTCCGTGTGGGACGACGGCAGACGGGATGACAGCAGGACCTGCTGCGGCTGACGCCGCCTGCACCGTGAGGCCCGGAAGGTTCAGAAGACCCACTTCACGTGGATGGACTGATGCGTGAGACGAGTTCCTGAACTTTCGCTTCGAGGACCGCATCGTCCTGATCGTCCACCCACCGAACGGCAGCCGTCGGTAGGTCTGGACTTGCCACTTCCCTAAGCCGCCGAGAGACATCCTGCGGCAGAGGTCGGTTCGTGACCAGAAGAAGACCGTCGATCGGAGCCCTCCGAGAGTTACGGGCTCCTGCAGCAGCATGAATGACGCTGCGGAGCGTAGAGGTTTGCAAGACGGTTCGACCTGCCTTGACCTGCACCCCAATCAGGGCAGTTGGTGTCTGCACGAGTACGTCGATACCAAGGTCACCAGCACCACCAACACGATGCGATTCGGGATAGACCCTCGCAAGGCGATCGGCTACCTCTCGCTCGTAGACAGCCGCGGAGACCTGTGCCACCAAGGGGTCATCAGTGGATCTCGGATCAATGGCACTCAAAACCTGTAGAGCTTGCCGTGCATCCTGCGGCGTGTCCTGCTCGATGCTGGCGACAATCGGATGCCTACGACGTGCCATCAGCAGCTCATAGTCCTGGTAGCGAGCGCGAGTGAGCGATGACCCGTTGATGGCCATGATCAGGAGAACGGCACCGACTAGAAGAAGCGCGACAGAACCGGCTTGGTTGCTGGTAATGAAGACGGCCACCACCCCGGCACCAACCAAGACGCAAAAGCTAGTTAACTAGGTTAGAGCTAGTGGACTAGATTTTCTACATGCCTGAGCAGCCGCCTTATCTCCGCATCGCCGACGTACTGCGACAGCGGGTCGCGGATCATGAGTGGACACCTGGCGACCGGCTCCCCTCACGAGCCCAGATCGCCCAGGAGTGCGGTGTCGGCGAGAACGTGGTCCGCCGGGCGCAGGAACTGCTGATTTCGCAAGGTGTGCTGGAAGGCCGCGCGGGCTCGGGTACGTACGTCGCGGAGTCTCGTCAGCGCGTCCGGGTGGTGCGCTCCTCGGCCCGCGAGCAGCTCAGCGGCTCCCCGTTCCGCGCGGACATGCAGGCCCTGGGCAAGCAGGGGAACTGGGAGAGCCGGACCGAGGCGAAGGTGCCCGCGCCGGCCGGGATCGCGGCGCGGCTCGGGATCGCCGAGGGCGAGCTGTGCGTGCGTACGGTCTACGAGTTCCTTGCTGATGGTCGACCGGTGCAGCTGTCGACGAGTTGGGAGCCGTACGAACTCACCGCGGGCACGCTCGTCGTCCTGCCGGAGGGCGGACCGCATGCCGGCGTTGGCGTCGTGAACCGGATGGCCGCGATCGGGATTACCGTCAGCCATGCTGTGGAGCAGCCGGAACCGCGGCAGGCGACAGCCGAGGAGGCGTCGCTCCTCGGGATCCAGAAGGCCGCTCTGGTGACCCACATCCGGCGGACGTACTACAGCGACCAGGGGCAGCCCGTGGAGACCGCGGACATCGTCATCCCCGCCGCAGTGTGCGAGATCGTCTACGAGATCCCTGTGGGCCGCTAGCGCGGCCGACGCAAGGGCCGGTCACAGGGAACGGCTCTGCTGCGAAAGATCGGTGATCCTCAAGCTCTACTCCTGCGCCCAATCTGCCGAGATACGGTGCCGGCATGGACGACAGCGCAAACGGGGGCAGATTGAGCCCCGAGGAGTTTCAGCAGATGAACGCGCTCCTCCGCAGGTTCTGCACCCACGAGTTGGACCAGTGGGAGAACATCCAAACGGAGACGCCTTACGGCCCGGTCTACGTGACGTTCAGCCGCCAGCGCCTCCCTGGCTTCGAGGCCCAGACGTTCCACCCGTTCTAACCCGCCTCATGTGTCGAATGTGGCGTTGTGCCATGCAGTGCCCCCGCTGCAACCGCCATGCGCCTGTTGCCCGCCGCACTTCTTCGACACCGTGTGCCGGGGGCCCATGGGGGCCAGCGAGGGGGCGTGGATGGCTAAGCGTCGACGGCCGCAGCCGAGGGACAGCCGAGGAAGGTTCACGAAGACCGGCATACCTCTGTGGGCTGGTGTCTTAGTGGTGATCTTGCTGGTCTGGTCCTTCGCCCGTTAGACGTGTGCGCGAAGGGTGGCTGCGGTGGCCCAGTCAGCGTGCCCCTGGCGTGCCCGGTCCAGCGAAAACCAGCGGGGACTTGCGGGGAACCGGGGTGAGGAGTCCACCTTCCCGCAGGTCAGCAAGGTGCCAGCTCAGCAGCCATCCACATACGCGATCTTCCAAACTAGCTACGCGGGTTCGATTCCCGTCACCCGCTCTGAAGACTCAAGGGCCAGGTCAGAGGATGTTTCCTCCGCCTGGCCCTTGGTCGTTCCCGGGGCGGGTTCGCCCCCCGGGTCAGAGCTTGATGCCGGCGATGGTGTCCGCCAGGGAGTTCAGGAAGCGGTTGACGTCCGGGGCGATGGAGCTGGATGCCAGGAAGAAGCCGAAGAGGACCGCGACGATCGCGGGGCCGGCCTTGATGTGGCTGCCGCGGATCAGCACCACCAAAATGATCGCCAACAGAACCACCACTGACAGCGAAATGGCCACTACTGATCACACCTTCGGTCGTCCCCTGGTCGGCCTGGGGCGCTTGCCCCCACATGGACCATCCTCCCACCAACCGGGCCCGGCTATCCGTCTCGTGACGAATCGCCATCGCGGGTTTTCCGCCACCGGGCGGGGTCAAGGGGTGGGCAGGCCGAGGAGGGAGCGGACATACGTGTACTTCGCGGACAGCCGGTCGCGGGTGGGGCCGTCCAGGACGGCGAGGCGGGCGGGGTCGGCGTTGTGCGCCAGGTCCGCCTCTTTGACCAGCAGGGCGCCCTCGGTGGCGAGGATGCGGGCCGTGTACTCCTCGACCGGCTCGCCCGGGATCTTGGTGAGGGCGAGGACCATGGACTTGACCCCCTCGGGGAGGGCGGCTGTTTCGAGCCAATCGGGGGCGAGGGCGTGGTCCTCGATCGCGTCGTGGAGCCAGGCGGCGGCCTGCTGCTCGGGGGTGCCGCCGCGCAGGCGGACGCCCTCGGCGACGGCGGCGAGGTGCTCCGCGTAGGGACGGCCGGCCTTGTCGGTCTGTCCCTCGTGCGCCGAGCGGGCGAGGGCCTCCACTTCGAGGAGGGTCAGGGCCCGGTCCGTCATGTGAGCTCCCTTGCTGCCGTACGAAGGGCCTGAGCGGCCCGGAGCGCGCATCGGCTTCGGTGGTGCGCCGGTTGGAGAACGCGGCGCGGAGGGCGGGGGTTCCCGCATGGGCGTCGGGGGTGGCGGGCCGGCCCCGGGGGTGCGGGTCCGGGTGCGGCGTCTCGGCGCGGGCGGCCCCGGCTGCGCCGCAAACGCCGGCGAGGCCGGATTGGCCGGGGGCTATGGGGAGCGGCGGATGAGGAGGAGGGCGCGGTCGTCGTTGACGTCCTTGGCCACCTTCTCGATGAGGTGCCAGGTCGCGCCGTCCCAGCCGGCCGCGACGTAGCGGTCGGCTTCGCCCGTCAGGCGGTCGATGCCCTCGCTGATGTCGCGGTCCGCGGTTTCGACCAGGCCGTCCGTGAAGAGCATCAGGACGTCCCCGCGGCGGAGGTTCCCGCGGGCCGGGGTGAATTCCGTGCCGTCGTAGACGCCGAGGAGCGGGCCCTCGCCGGAGACCTCCCGCCAGCGGCCGGTGCCCGCGGAGAGCTGGAGGGCGGGGAGGTGGCCCGCGGAGAGGAGTTCGTAGTCCCCGGTCTCCAGGTCCAGGACGAGGTGGATGGAGGTGGCGAAGCCCTCCTCCCAGTCCTGGCGCAGCAGGTAGCCGTTGGCGGCGGGCAGGAAGCCGTGCGGGGGCAGGGCCCCGAGCAGTCCGCCGAAGGCTCCCGAGAGGAGGAGGGCGCGGGAGCCGGCCTCCATGCCCTTGCCGGAGACGTCGGTGAGGACGACCTCCAGGGTCCGGCCGCCGTTCGTGCGGGCCGCCACCACGAAGTCCCCGGAGAAGGACTGGCCGCCGGCCGGCCGCAGCGCCATCTCCCGGTGCCACCCGGCCGGCAGGGACGGCAGCTTGCTCTGCACCCGGATCCGTTCGCGCAGGTCGAACAGCATGGTGCCGCCGCGCCGCCACGGGACACCGACCCGGCTGCGGAACTGGGCGATGACCAGCCCGAAGAACCCGCAGGCCGCGACCACCAGCACGGTGCCGGGCGTGACCCGGGCGGGCCCTTCGGTGTACGGGCCGAGTACGAGCGCCTCCACGATCAGGGCGACGGCGGAGGCGGCGTACAGGGCGAGCAGGCTGGCCGGCCGCAGCAGCAGTCCGCCCGCCACGATCGGCAGGACGAGGGCCGACGAGGAGAACCAGACGGGCATCATCAGTGTGCCGAAGGCGATCGCGGGCACGGTCAGGAGCAGGCCCCCGAAGGCGAGCCAGTCGGAGGCGTCACCGCGGAAGTAGTCGACCGCGGATTTGCGCAGCCCGGTGCGGGCCCGGTGCGACAGCATGCGCGTCCGGGCCATGAGCGTCTCCACACGTGCTCCGGCCATTGCTTCGGGACCCTATCCATCATGGCTGTGCGTGCGCAGGGGTACCCCCGGACCTGGGGCCCGCCGAAGGTCGAAATCGCTTCGACTGGACGGGATTGCCCTGATAAGGATGCGCATATGGCTCTTGAGACGCGGGTATTGCAGGCTGATGAGTGGGATGTCTGGTACGACCACCTTGAACTGGCGTTCGGTGGCGTGCCCGAGTCCCCCGAGGAGCGTGAACTCTACAAGTCCCTCGCGGAGTTGGAGCGCTCGCTCGGCGTGTGGGACGGCGAGGACTGCGTGGGTTCGGCGGGCGCGTTCAGCTTCCGGCTGTCGGTGCCGGGCGGGCTGCTGGTGCCCGCCGCCGGGGTCACCATGGTGGGCGTCGCGCCGACCCACCGCCGGCGAGGAGTGCTCACTTCGCTGATGCGCCGCCAATTGGACGACATCCGGGCGGGTGGTGAACCGCTCGCCGTGCTGACGGCCTCGGAGCCGGCGATCTACGGGCGCTTCGGCTACGGCACCGGTACCTACGGGCTGGCCCTGGAGATCGACACCGCTCGCGTACGGCTTTGCGTGCCGCCGGGGACGGACGGGATCCGGCTGCGCCTCGTGGACCCGGAGAAGGCACTGGCCGACTGCGAGCGGGTCTACGCCGCCCTGGTGGCGCGGCGGCCGGGGATGCCGGCCCGGCAGCCGGGCTGGGAGCGGCAGGGGCTGCTGGACGCGGAGTCGCTGCGCGCGGGCGCCTCCGCGCTCACGTGCGTGGTCGCCGAGGGGCCGGACGGGCAGGTGGCGGGGTACGCCCGCTACCGGGTGAAGCCCGAGTGGGGGCCCACGGGCGCGGCGGGGACGGTGGAGGTGTCGGATCTGGACGCGCCGGACCCGGCGGCGTACGCGGCGCTGTGGCGCTACCTCTGCGAGATCGACCTGACCTCGACGGTACGGGCCACGGGGCGTCCGGCGGACGATCCCGTGCTGCACCTGGTGAGCGACGTACGGCGGTCCCGGCCGAACCCGCGCGACGCGCTGTACGTGCGGCTGGTGGACCTCGGGGCGGCGCTGGAGGCGCGCAGGTACGGGACGCCGCTGGACGTGGTCCTGGAGGTCGAGGACGCGTTCTGCCCGTGGAACGAGGGGCGGTGGCGACTGCGCGTCGGGCCGGAGGGGACGGCGTCCTGCGTGCGCAGCGCGGACCCGGTGGACCTGGAGCTGTCGGTGCGGGACCTGGGCTCGGCGTACCTGGGCGGGATCACGCTGACCTCGCTGGCCGGCGCCGGGCGCGTGCGCGAGCTGCGCCCGGGCACGCTCGCGCGGGCCTCACGGGCCTTCGCCAGCGACGTGGCTCCCTGGCTGCCGCACGGGTTCTGAAACGCCCGGCCTAGCGGATCTGGCAGTGCGGGCACCAGAAGAGGTTGCGGGCGGCGAGGCCGGCGGTGCGGATCTCGCCCCCGCAGACGTGGCAGGGCATGTTCGCCCTGCGGTAGACGTACACCTCGCCGCCGTGGTCGTCGACCCTGGGCGGGCGGCCCATCGCCTCGGGCAGGTGCTCGTCGCGGACGGTGTCGATCCGGTTGTTCCGCACGCCCTCGCGCATGAGGCCCACCAGGTCGGCCCAGATCGCGTCCCACTGCGCCCGCGTCAGGTCCTTGCCGAGCCGGTACGGGTCGATGCCGTGCCGGAAGAGCACCTCGGCGCGGTAGACGTTGCCGACACCCGCGATCACCTTCTGGTCCATGAGCAGCGCGGCGACGCTCGTACGGGAGCGGGAGATCCGCTTCCACGCCCGGTCGGGGTCGTCGTCCGGGCGCAGCGGGTCGGGGCCGAGCCGCTCGTGTATCGCCTTCTTCTCCCCCTCGCCGAGCAGCGCGCAGGCGGTCGGCCCGCGCAGATCGGCCCAGTGGTCCCCGTTGGCCAGGCGCAGCCGGACCGTGTCGGTGGCGGGCGGGGCCGGCGCGGGGCCGAAGCCGAGCTTGCCGAAGAGGCCGAGGTGGATGTGGATCCAGGCGTCGCCGAGTTCCAGGAAGAGGTGCTTGCCGTGCGCCTCGGCGCTCTCCAGGGTGCGCCCGTCGAGCAGGGCGGCGCTCTCGGCGAAGCGGCCCTGGGGGCTGCTCACCCGTACCGGGCGCCCGGCGAAGCGCGCGGTGTGGTCCTGGGCGAGGCGGTGGATCGTATGCCCCTCGGGCACGGCGGGGCTCCTCACGGCGACGAGCGGGAAGACGGGCGGGAAGGCGGGCGGGAAGGCGGGCGGACGAGCGGGAAGGCGGGCCCGCACACGGGCGGGCGGACGCGCAGGGCAAGCGGTGCACGGGCCCGGAGACCGGCGGGAAGCGGTCGGAACCTGCCGTGCCGCCGGACGTCCGGCGGCACGGCACGGCACGGCTGGATCGGGCGGATCAGCCCTGGGGGTGGTGGGCCGGGATCGGAGGGAGCTCGCCGGTGGTCTCGTAGGCGGTGAGCATGTCGATGCGGCGGGTGTGGCGCTCCTCGCCGGAGTACGGGGTCGCCAGGAAGGCCTCGATGAAGCTGACGGCCTCGTCCTGGGTGTGCATGCGGCCACCGACGGAGATCACGTTGGCGTTGTTGTGCTCACGGCCGAGCTTCGCGGTCTCGACGCTCCAGGCCAGGATGGCGCGGACGCCCTTGACCTTGTTCGCGGCGATCTGCTCACCGTTGCCGGAGCCGCCGATGACGACGCCGAGGGCGTCGGCGTCCGCGGCGGTCTTCTCCGCGGCGCGCAGGCAGAACGGCGGGTAGTCGTCGACGGCGTCGTAGATGTGGGGCCCGCAGTCGACGGGCTCGTGGCCGTTGTTCTTGAGCCAGTCCACGAGGTGGTTCTTCAGCTCAAAGCCGGCATGGTCAGATCCGAGGTACACGCGCATGGTCCGAGTGTGGCACGGCCGCCCTGGACTGCCGCTGGAGGGTGCCGGGCCGGGTGTGGCATGGGTCACTCGGCAAGCTCAAATTATCCCCAACAACCCAGACGGGACGGGGTGGGGCGAAGGTCCCGGACTTTAGCCCCGGGCAACCTTCCGGAACCAGGTCTTCCGTCTGACGTTCATCTCAGGTTTCAATGCCGGGACTCGCAACCCGAGAACCTAAGGAATCGTCCATGAGCTCCACGACGACCCTTCAGAAGGCAGGCGACCCCTCCGGCACCCCCGGCGACGCCAAGCCCTCCGATGGTCTGAAGGCCGGTCTCAAGAACCGCCACCTGTCCATGATCGCCATCGGCGGCGTCATCGGAGCAGGACTCTTCGTCGGCTCCGGCGGCGGCATCGCCAAGACCGGTCCCGCCATCCTCGTGTCGTACGCACTCGTCGGCGCGATGGTCGTCTTCGTGATGCGCATGCTCGGCGAGATGGCCGCCGCGAGCCCGAACTCGGGCTCCTTCTCCGCGTACGCCGACCGCGCGCTCGGCCGCTGGGCCGGTTTCTCCATCGGCTGGCTGTACTGGTTCTTCTGGGTCGTCGTCCTGGCCGTGGAGGCCACCGCGGGCGCCAAGATCCTCGAAGGCTGGATACCGGCCGTCCCGCAGTGGGGCTGGGCCCTGATCGTGATGGCGGTCCTGACCGTCACCAACCTCGGCTCGGTCGCCTCGTACGGCGAGTTCGAGTTCTGGTTCGCGGGCATCAAGGTCGTCGCCATCGGCGCGTTCGTGATCGTCGGCATGCTCGCCGTCTTCGGCGTGCTGCCGGGCTCGGACAACCCGGGCGCGGGCTTCGCGCACCTCACGGACGCCGGCGGGTTCATGCCCAACGGCTGGGGCTCGATCCTCACCGGTGTGCTGATGGTCGTCTTCTCCTTCATGGGCAGTGAGATCGTCACCCTGGCCGCCGGCGAGTCCGAGGACCCGCGCCGCGCGGTCACCAAGGCGACCAACTCGGTGATCTGGCGCATCGGCGTCTTCTACCTCGGCTCGATCTTCATCGTCCTGACCCTGCTGCCGTGGAACGACAAGTCGATCGTCGACAAGGGCTCGTACGTCGCCGCCCTCGACTCGATCGGCATCGCGCACGCCGGTCAGATCATGAACGTGATCGTCCTGACGGCCGTGCTGTCCTGCCTGAACTCGGGCCTGTACACCGCTTCGCGCATGGCGTTCTCGCTGGGCGAGCGCGGCGACGCCCCGAAGGCGTTCGCCAAGGTCAGCAAGAACGGTGTGCCGACCGCCGCGATCCTGGGCTCCGTGGTCTTCGGCTTCCTCGCCGTGTACTTCAACTACGCGTTCCCGGACACGATCTTCGACTTCCTGCTGAACTCCTCGGGTGCGATCGCGCTCTTCGTGTGGCTGGTCATCTGCCTGACCCAGCTGCGGATGCGCAGGATCCTGGAGCGCGAGGCGCCGGACAAGCTCATCGTCAAGATGTGGCTCTTCCCGGGTCTGACCTGGATCACCGCCGGGATGATCACCTTCGTCCTGGCCTACATGGTCTACGACAAGGACAACCGCCAGACCGTGATGCTGTCGCTGCTGGTCGCGGCGGTCGTCCTGGCGATCGGCGTGGTCCGCGACCGGCGCCGCAAGGCCGCCAAGACCGCCACGCCCGCGTAGTCCCGGGGCACTCCCCCACGAAGCAGCCCCGGACCACGCTCGTGGTCCGGGGCTGCTCCGCTTCGCGCGCGGGCCGCTCAGCCGCGGTCGAGGAGCTTCCACGTCGTGGGCAGCAGGCCCATCGCCAGGGCCGCCTTGACGGCGTCGCCGATCAGGAACGGGGTCAGCCCGCCCGCGACCGCCGCACCGAAGGACATCCCGGTGGCCAGCGCCAGGTACGGGACGCCCACCGCGTAGACGAGGGCCGAGCCGAGCACCATCGTGCCCGCCGTACGCAGGACGGATCGGTCGGCGCCGCGCCGGGCGAGGGCGCCGACGACGGTGGAGGCGAGCAGCATGCCGAGCACGTAGCCGAAGGTGGCGCCACCCGCGCCCGAGGCGCCGTGCGCGAACCACGGCACGCCGGCCATGCCGACGAGCGTGTACAGCGCCATGGAGAGGAAGGAGCGGCCCGCGCCGAGCGCGGCGCCGGCCAGCAGCGCGGCGAAGGTCTGGGCGGTGATCGGCACGATCAGGCCCGGCACCTTGACCGAGATCTGGGCGGCGACGCCCATGAGCGCGGCTCCGCCGACGACGAGCGCGATGTCACGGACGCGGCTCGCGGGCAGCAGGTCGGCGAGGACGGCGCCGGGCCGGGAGGAGACGGAAGCAGTGCTCATCTGGGGACTCCGCGTGGGGGTGATCGGATGACGGGACGATCATCGACGTTAGTCCGGGGCCGGTCGCCGCCCCACCGCCGCCAGGGACAAGCCGTACTGCCCGGTTTGGTGGGGAGTGGACAAAAACCCTTCCCGACACCAGAGTTGCAGTGATCCCCATCACGACCTACTAGAGACTTCACGTCCGTTTTGCGCAGACGGACGCCCTCCGGCGAGACTGTAGGGTCCCTCCAATCTGCGCGAATCCCCATCGCCACCAGGCCGAACGAGAGTACGAGCCCACCCTCATGCGCGACCGCCTGACCGACAAGCCCGCCCCCGCGGACGGGCTTTCCCCCGAACCCCTGAGCCACAGCCTCAAGCAGCGCCACCTGACCATGCTGGGCCTCGGCGGAGTGATCGGCGCCGGGCTCTTCGTCGGCTCCGGCGCCGGCATCTCCATCGCCGGACCCGCCATCATCTGCTCGTACCTGCTCGCAGGCGTCCTCGCGATGCTGGTGATGCGGATGCTGGGTGAGATGTCGGCCGCGATGCCCGCGTCCGGCTCGTTCTCCGTCTACGCGGAGAAGGCGCTGGGGCGCTGGGCGGGCTTCTCGGCGGGGTGGCTGTACTGGTTCCTGCTCGTCGTGGTGCTCGCCGTTGAGGCGACCGGCGCCGCGAAGATCGCCAACGGCTGGCTGCCCTCGGTCGACCAGTGGGTCTGGGTGCTGATCTTCATGGTGGTGTTCACGGTCACCAACCTGACCGCCGTGAAGAACTTCGGCGAGTTCGAGTTCTGGTTCGCCGCGCTCAAGGTCGCCGCCATCGTGCTGTTCCTGATCCTGGCGACGCTGGCGGTCTTCGGACTGCTCCCCGACACCGATCCCGTGGGCGTGCAGAACCTGACGGGCCACGGCGGGTTCTTCCCGAAGGGGTTCGGCGGGGTGGTCGCCGGCATGCTCGCGGTCGTCTTCGCCTTCGGCGGCCTGGAGGTCGTCACCATCGCGGCCGCCGAGTCCGACGACCCGGCCCGCTCCGTCGCCCGCGCGGTGCGCAGCGCGGTGTGGCGCATCCTCTTCTTCTACGTCGGCTCGATGCTGGTGATCGTGACCCTGCTGCCCTGGGACTCGCTGGAGCCGGGGCAGAGCCCGTACGTGGCCGTGCTGGACTCCATCGGCATCCCGTCGGCCGGTCAGATCATGGAGATCGTGGTGTTCGTGGCGCTGCTGTCCGCGCTGAACGCCAATCTCTACGGGTCCTCCCGCATGGTCTTCTCGCTCGCCGAGCGGGGTGAGGCTCCCAAGGGGCTGCTCAAGGTGTCCCGGGGCGGGGTGCCGCGCCGCGCGGTGTTCGCGTCGGTCGCGTTCGGCTTCGTGTCGGTGGTGCTGAACCTGCTGTGGCCGGACACGGTGTTCCTCTACATGCTCAACGCGGTCGGCGCGGTGCTGCTGTTCGTGTGGGCACTGATCGCGGTCTCGCAGCTGAGGCTGCGCGGGCGGATCGAGCGGGAGATGCCGGAGCGGCTGACGCTGCCGATGTGGTGGTTCCCGTTCCTGACCTGGGCGGCGCTGCTCGGCATGGCGGCCGTGCTGGTACTGATGCTGTTCGACGATTCGGCGCGGCCGCAGCTGCTGTGGTCCTCCGGGGCGGCCGCGGTGGTCCTGGCGATCGCGGGCATCAGGGAACTGCGGGCCCGCCGGGCCTGAAAGCAGCCTCCCGCCCACCCCGTTGTCCGAATGCCGGACGCGAGGCATCCGATTATCGGACGGTGGGCAAGATGGCGCCATGAGCCAGAGCACCGCCGACGAGAACACCACCGCCCCGCCCGAGCAGCGGCAGGCGCCGCCCGGGGCCGGCAGCGGGTCAGCCCTCGGCGGCGGCCTCAAGCAACGCCACCTGTCGATGATCGCCCTCGGCGGGGTCATCGGCGCCGGGCTCTTCGTCGGCTCCGGCGCCGGCATCGCGGCCGCGGGCCCCTCGATCGTGCTCGCGTACGCGGTGTCCGGGGTGCTGGTGATGTGCGTGATGCGGATGCTCGGCGAGATGTCCGCCGCGAACCCCGCCTCGGGCTCGTTCTCCGTACACGCGGAGCGCGCGATCGGTCCCTGGGCCGGGTTCACGGCGGGCTGGATGTTCTGGACGCTGCTGTGCGTCGGCGTCGCCATCGAGGGGATCGGCGCGGCGCACATCATGACGGGCTGGTTCCCCGGCAGCCCGTCATGGATGTGGGTGCTGCTCTTCATGGTGGTGTTCACCGTCAGCAACCTGACCGCCGTGAAGAACTTCGGCGAGTTCGAGTTCTGGTTCGCCGCCCTCAAGATCGGGGCGATCGCGCTGTTCCTGGGCCTCGGGGTGCTGGCCGTCCTGGGGCTGCTGCCCGGGACCGCCTCCCCCGGCGCCGCACACCTCGTCCACGAGGGCGGCTTCATGCCCGAGGGGGTGGACGGGCTGCTCGTCGGGCTGCTCGCGTCCGTGGTCGCCTACGGCGGGCTGGAGACGGTGACGATCGCGGCCGCCGAGTCGGAGGACCCGGTCAAGGGCGTGGCCCGGGCCGTGCGGACCACCATGTGGCGGATCGCGATCGTCTACGTCGGCTCGATGCTGGTCATCGTCACGCTGCTGCCGTGGAACGACCCGTCGGTGGTCGAGCAGGGCCCGTACGCCGCCGCCCTGGACCACCTGGGCATCCCGGCGGCCGGCCAGATCATGAACGTGGTCATCCTGATCGCCCTGATGTCCGCGATGAACGCCAACATCTACGGCTCCTCGCGCATGGCCCACTCCCTGGTGACCCGGGGTCAGGGGCCGAAGGCGCTGGGGAAGGTGAGCGGCGGCGTGCCGCGCCGCGCGGTGCTTGCCTCCTCCGGCTTCGGGTTCGTCACCGTGCTGCTGTCGTACTGGTACCCGGACACCCTCTTCGCCTGGCTGCTGAACATGGTGGGCGGGGTGATCCTCGTCGTCTGGGGCTTCATCGCCGTCTCGCAGATGGTGCTGCGCCGCCGTCTGGAGCGGGAGGCGCCGGGGAAGCTGGTCGTGCGGATGTGGGGCTTCCCGTACCTGACGTGGGTGGCGCTCGCCGGGGTCGCCGGGGTGCTGGTGCTGATGGCCCTGGGCGAGGACACCCGGGTCCAGGTCGTCTTCACGGCCGGGCTGACGGCCGCCCTCGCGGTGGCCGGTCTGGTACGCGGACGGCGGGCCGCGGCCGCCTGAGGGGCCCGCGCAGGTCGAGGCGCGTTCCGTGCGACGGCACGGGGCGCGCCTTTGTCGTGGGCGCCGAAGACAGGCGACCCTTACGTGTGTTCAGGAATAGATACTGTTAGCGTGCAGTTGCGCAGTGATTGCAATAAGCAGTTGGCACGCTGAGGGGACCGGATACACGCATGGCCATCTACACGCTTCCTGAGCTTCCGTACGACTACGCGGCACTGGAGCCGGTGATCAACCCGCAGATCATCGAGCTGCACCACGACAAGCACCACGCGGCCTACGTCGCCGGCGCCAACACCACGCTGGAGCAGCTGGAGGAGGCGCGCGACAAGGAGAACTGGGGCGCGCTGAACGGCCTGGAGAAGAACCTGGCCTTCCACCTCTCCGGCCACATCCTGCACAGCATCTACTGGCACAACATGGCCAGCCCGAAGACCGGCGAGGGCGGCGGCGAGCCGACCGCCGCGGACGGCGTCGGCGATCTCGCGGACGCGATCACCGAGTCCTTCGGCTCCTTCGCGAAGTTCAAGAAGCAGCTGACCTTCGCGGCCTCCGCCACCCAGGGCTCCGGCTGGGGCGTGCTCGCGTACGAGCCGATCAGCGGCCGCCTGATCGTCGAGCAGGTCTACGACCACCAGGGCAACGTCGGCCAGGCCTCGGTGCCGGTCCTGGTCTTCGACGCCTGGGAACACGCCTTCTACCTGCAGTACAAGAACCAGAAGGTGGACTTCATCGAGGCGATGTGGAACGTCGTCAACTGGCAGGACGTGGCCAGGCGTTACGCCGACGCCAAGGCCAACACCCCGCTGCTGATCCCCGTCAAGGGCTGATCGGCGCCACCGGCCCGGCCGCCTCGTGATCGTCTTCTCAACCTTCACCGGCGGGCGTGTACAGCGGAAGACCCCCGTGAGGACGTGACTCACGGGGGTCTTCTGTGCCCGGGATCCCCGGGTGCGCCTACTCGAAGACGGGCCCCCGGGTACGGGTGCGCTTGATCTCGTAGAAGCCCGGGGTGGACGCGACGAGCAGCGTGCCGTCCCACAGCCGGGCTGCGGCCTCGCCGCGCGGGGTCGGCGTCACGACCGGCCCGAAGAACGCCACCTCGTCGCCGTCGGCGCCGGGTACGGAGATCACCGGGGTGCCGACCTCCTGGCCGACGCGGTCGATGCCGTTGTTGTGCGAGGCGCGCAGCACCTCGTCGTACTCGTCGGAGTCGGCGTAGGCGAGCAGCTCGGCCGGGAGGCCGACCTCCGCCAGCGCCTCCGCGATGACCTCGCGGGTCGCACCCTTGTCCTCGTTGTGGATGCGGGTGCCGAGGGCCGTGTAGAGCTTGCCGGTGTACTCGTCACCGTGCTTCTGCTGGGCGGCTATGACCACGCGCACCGGCGCCCAGCCCTTGGGGCCGAGGATCTCGCGGTAGCGCTCGGGCAGGTCTTCGAGCTTGTTCTCGTTGAGGACGGCGAGGCTCATCACGTGCCAGCGGACCTCGACGTCGCGCACCTTCTCGACTTCGAGCATCCAGCGGGAGGTCATCCACGCCCAGGGGCAGATCGGGTCGAACCAGAAATCGACCGGGGTCTTCCCGCTCACCTGCGTGTCGGCCATGTCTCTCCTCAGATCGTTCGCCCGTTTCCGGTCACGTTGCCCCCTCCCCAACCAGCTCAGGGCCGCTCCCATTCCCCCCGTGCGAGGATTCGAGGCAAGACCGCGATCACGCACGAAGGAGTGCACGTGCCCGGAGAGAATCTGTCCCGTGACGAGGCCCGCGAACGGGCCGAGCTGCTGTCCGTCGACGGGTACGAGGTGTCCCTCGACCTGAGGTCGGCGGTGGACGAGGCCGAACCCGCCGAGGGTCCGCGAACCTTCCGGTCCGTAACGACGATCCGCTTCCGGGCCGCGACCGCGGACGCCGCCACGTTCGCCGACCTGATCGCCCCCTCGGTGAACGCGATCACCCTGAACGGTCGCGCGCTGGACCCGGCCGCCGTCTTCGACGGTTCGCGGATCGCCCTGGACGGCCTCGCCACCGAGAACGTCCTGGTGGTCGACGCGAACTGCGCCTACAGCCGCACCGGCGAGGGCATGCACCGCTTCGTGGACCCGGAGGACGGCGAGGTCTACCTCTACACCCAGTACGAGCCGGCCGACGCCCGGCGGGTGTACGCCAACTTCGAGCAGCCCGACTTGAAGGCGCCCTACCGCTTCGAGGTCACCGCGCCCGAGGGCTGGCAGGTGTGGAGCAACGGGGCCGAGGAGTCCCGGGAGGGGCAGACGCGGCGCTTCGCCGAGACCGCGCCGATCTCCACGTACATCACCTGCGTGGTGGCGGGCCCGTACCACTACGTCACCGACACCTACACGCGCGGGGACCTGACGATCCCGCTCGGCGCGATGTGCCGCAAGGGCCTGGCTAAGCACTTCGACGCGGACGACGTCTTCCTCGTCACGAAGCAGGGCTTCGACCTGTTCCACGAGCTGTTCGACTACCCGTACCCGTTCGGCAAGTACGACCAGGCCTTCGTGCCGGAGTACAACCTGGGCGCGATGGAGAACCCGGGCATGGTGACGTTCCGGGAGGAGTACATCTTCCGCGGAAAGGTCACGCAGGCCTCGTACGAGCGGCGCGCGAACGTCATCCTGCACGAGATGGCGCACATGTGGTTCGGCGACCTGGTCACCATGAAGTGGTGGGACGACCTGTGGCTCAAGGAGTCCTTCGCCGACTTCATGGGCTCGTTCGGGCTGGTCGAGGCGACCCGGTTCGACCAGGCGTGGGTGACCTTCGCCAACAACCGCAAGGCATGGGCCTACCGGGCCGACCAGCTGCCCTCCACGCACCCGATCACGGCCGACATCCCCGACCTGGAGGCCGCGAAGCTGAACTTCGACGGCATCACGTACGCCAAGGGCGCGGCGGTGCTCAAGCAGCTCGTCGCGTACGTCGGCCGGGAGGCGTTCCTGGAAGGCGCGCGGCGCTACTTCAAGGCGAACGCGTACGGGAACACCACTTTGGACGACCTGCTGTCGGTGCTCGGGGAGGTCTCGGGCCGGGACATGGCCGAGTGGTCGCGGGCGTGGCTCCAGACGGCCGGCGTGAACGCGCTGACGCCGGAGGTGACCTACGGCCCGGACGGCAGGATCGGTGAACTGGTGGTGGTGCAGGAGGGCGACGAGCTGCGCCCGCACCGGGTCGCGGTGGGCCTGTACCGGCTGCAGGACGGCGCCCTGGTGCGGTACGCGCGGACCGAGACGGACGTCGCCGGGGCGCGTACGGCGGTGGCGGAACTGGCCGGGCGGGAGCGGCCCGACCTGATCCTGGTCAACGACGACGACCTCACCTACTGCAAGATCCGCTTCGACGAGGGCTCGCTGGCGACGCTGCGCACCCACCTGGGCGACCTGCGGGACCCCCTCGCCCGCGCGCTGTGCTGGTCGGCGCTGTGGAACCTGACGCGCGACGCCCTGATGCCGGCCCGCGACTTCGTCTCGCTGGTCCTGTCCCACTCGGGCCGCGAGAGCGACCTGGGGGTGCTCCAGATGCTGCACCACCAGGCGCTGACGGCAGTCACCCACTACGCGGCGCCCGAGTGGCGCGAGCAGGGCGGCCGGGTGCTGTCGGCGGTCGCCCTGCAGGAGCTGCGCTTCTCCGAGCCGGCCTCCGAGCACCAGCTGATCTGGGCCCGGTTCTTCGCGGCGGCCGCCACCACGGAGGGCGACTTCCAGCTGCTGCTGGGGCTGCTCGACGGTTCGGCGCACATCGACGGGCTGGAGGTCGACCAGGAGCTGCGCTGGGACTTCCTGCTGCCGCTGACCGCTCACGGGGCGGTGGACGAGGGCGCCCTGGCCGCGGAACTGGCGCGCGACGACACGGCGTCGGGCCGCCGCCACCACGTGCGGTGCCTGGCGGCCCGGCCGTCGGCGGCGGTGAAGGACCAGGCCTGGGCGGCGGTGGTGGAGTCGGACGCGCTGTCGAACGCGCTGGTCGAAGCCACGATCGCGGGGATGCAGCAGTCTTCGCAGCGGGCCCTCCTGGCGCCTTACACCGAGCGGTACTTCGAGGCGATCGAGCGGGTGTGGGCCGAGCGGTCGATCCAGATCGGGATGGACGTGGTGAAGGGCCTGTACCCGGCCCTGCAGGACTCGCGGGGCACGCTGGAGGCGACGGACGCGTGGCTGGCCGCGCACGAGTCGGCTCCGCCGGCGCTGCGGCGGCTGGTGGCCGAGTCCCGTGACGACCTGGCCCGCGCGCTGCGAGCCCAAGCCCATGACGCGGGCGCCACCAAGGCCGACGCCACCGCCGGCTAGGGCCCGGTGCGCTTCCCGCCCGGCCGCGCGGGCCCGGCCCCGGTGCCGGCCGGTGGCCGGGCGGGTCGAGCGGGTCGAGCGGAAGCGAACGGCGGTATCGGCTTTCGAACGGCCGTACTTTAGTGCGGGCTTGTCCCGATTTGTCGACGGGAACGTAACAGGGGTTAGCGGGCCCCCGCCGTGCGGGAATCTCCGCGGCATGAACCACAACGCGCCCCTCCCCCTCACCCACCTCACCGGCAGCCGCCCCCGCGTGCTCACCCTCGCGCAGCTCCGCGAGCACGGCGTCAGCGCCGCCGACGCCGCCGGCCGGGCCTGGCAGCAGATCCTCCCGGGGGTGTTCCTGCTCCACCCCGGCGCCCCGACCAGCGAGGAACGGCTGCACGCCGCCCTGCTGTACGCCGGGCGCCGCACCGCCGACGAGGCCATGATCACCGGGCTCGCAGCCCTCGCCCTGTACCGGTTCAGCGCGGCCCCGGCGCTCACGGCGCTCCCGCACATCGACGTGCTCGTCTCGAACACCCGCCGGCTCCGGTCCACCGGCGGCGTCCGGATCATCCGCGCGCACACCCCGCCCCGGCCGATGCAGGTGACCGGCCTGCCGGTCGCCCCGGTGGCCCGCGCCGTCGCCGACGCCGTCGCCCGGCTCTCCGACGCCGGCACCGTACGCCGCCTGCTGAGCGAGGCCGTCCGGGCGGGGCACTGCGAACCGGCGGCCGTGGTGCGGGAGCTGACGGTGGCCCGGCTGCTGAACCGGCCGCACGTGGTCGACGCCGTCGAGTCCCTGCTCGCCGAGGGCCGGGCCATCGCGGAGGACCGGCTGTACCAGCTCGTACGCGGCTACGAACTCGCGGAGCCGGTCTGGAACGTGGACCTGCGGCTGCCCGGCGGCCCCCACCTCGGCGGGGTCGACGCATACTGGCCCGATCACGCCGTCGCCGTCGAGATCGACACCCGGGCACCCCGCCAGGGCGAGGACGAGCAGTGGTCGGAGACCGTCCGGAAGCGGGACGCCCTGGAGCGGCTCGGGGTGACCGTCATCCACATCACCCCGCGCAAGCTGCGCGACTGGCCCGAGCAGCAGGCCGCGGTCGTCCGGACCGCGCTGACGGCGTCCGGCGACCGCGAGCCCGCCGCCTACCTCGTCGTACTGCCCCGGTGAACGGGAGCGCGGCCGGGGGCCGGCCCGGCCGCGAGCCGGAGCCGCGAGCCGGAGCCGTGGCCGGCGCCCGGCGAAGGCCTCCCCCAATTTCATAACGCGCGCACGCGCGTGCGCTGAACGGACGGAAGTTGTCACACCTGCGGTGCGTCCGGGCG
The DNA here is from genome assembly GCF_014650775.1 of Streptomyces cirratus. GTDB lineage: Bacteria > Actinomycetota > Actinomycetes > Streptomycetales > Streptomycetaceae > Streptomyces > Streptomyces cirratus. The sequence continues at coordinate 784,702 of NZ_BMVP01000001.1, forward strand.
CGGGTTCCAGCCTGACACTCCGCCAGAAAGTCGACAAGTCAACTCACTGACCCCCGCAAGTCGCCCCCCTATGCCCCGTTGCATCCCCGCTGGCGCATCCTCCACGGTGGCGAGAGTCCGCCATGTCAGGTCTCGGTCAATGACATGTCTCCCCAAACAGTGGTCACTTGCGCAAGGCTGACCGGTCATCCGGCACCGAAATCCGGACCGTATCTTTCTCTTAGCCAGGGATGCTGATGACCCTCGAATCCCCCAGCTCCATATCCGGGGCAATACCGGCCTCCAGGCGCGTCGCCCGCGTCGCGGCGGCCGCAGGCCTGGTGGCCGCGCTCTGCGCGTCCGGGGCGATGCCCGTCTTCGCCGCGACGGGAGCCACTGACCCCGGCGCCCCGACGGCGGTCAAGTCCGCGGACCAGAAGCTCGGCTCGTCCGACGCGGAACTGCTCCGGGACGCCAAGGCCAAGGGCGACGCGACCGTCACCGTCATGGTGGCCACCGCGCCCGGTCAGACCAAGCAGGTCGCCGACCAGCTGGGCGCCGTACAGGGCGCTTCGGTGGGCCAGACGAACGACAAGCTCGGCTACGTGCGCGCCACGATCCCCACCGGCAAGGCCGAGGCCGCGCTGAGGGAAGCCGGCAAGCTGTCCTCGGTCCACGCCATGGACCTCAAGCACGAGATCCAGCTGTCGGACCCGCGGCCTGACTCGGGCAAGGACGCCGGCGCGAGCAAGAAGACCGCGGCCGAGACCTACCCGGGGCCGGGCAAGGACACCCCGGCGAAGAACCCGTACAACCCGTCCTTCGAGACGGGCGCGGTCGACTTCGTCGCCAAGAACCCGCAGGCCGACGGCCGCGGCGTGACCATCGGCATCCTGGACTCCGGCGTCGACCTCGCGCACCCCGCGCTGCAGAAGACCACCACCGGCGAGCGCAAGATCGTCGACTGGGTCACCGCGACCGACCCGATCACGGACAACGACGCCACCTGGCGCGCCCAGATCACCCCGGTCACGGCCACGGGCGGGACCTTCACCGCGGGCGGCCAGAGCTGGAAGGCCCCGGAGGGCTCGTACCAGTGGAGCCGCTTCAGCGAGTCGATCACCGCGACCGGTGACGAGAAGGGCGACGTCAACCGGGACGGGGACACCACCGACCGGTTCGGCATGCTCTACGACGCCGCCGCCGGCACCGTCCGCGTCGACACCGACCAGGACGGCGACTTCACGAACAACGAGCCGATGAAGCCGTACAAGGACGGCTACCAGATCGGCTACTTCGGCACGGACAACCCGGCGACCGACGTCGCCGAGCGGATCCCGTTCGTGATCCAGATCCGCAAGGACGTCCCGATGGACCCGCTGGGTGGTGACTGGGTCGGCAAGAAGGCCGACTTCGTCAACATCGGCATCATCGAGTCCGAGCACGGCACGCACGTCGCGGGCATCACCGCCGCCAACAGCCTCTTCGGCGGCAAGATGAACGGCGAGGCGCCCGGCGCCAAGATCGTCTCCTCGCGCGCCTGCTCGTGGTCCGGCGGCTGCACCAACGTCGCGCTGACCGAGGGCATGATCGACCTGGTCGCCAACCGTGGCGTGGACATCGTCAACATGTCCATCGGCGGTCTCCCTGCGCTCAACGACGGCAACAACGCCCGCGCCGAGCTCTACAAGAACCTGATCGACACCTACGGCGTCCAGCTGGTCATCTCGGCCGGCAACGAGGGCCCGGGCGTCAACACGATCGGCGACCCCGGTCTCGCGGACAAGGTCATCTCCGTGGGCGCCGCGGTCTCCAAGGAGACCTGGGCCGCCAACTACGGCTCCGGCGTGACCAAGAAGTACAACATGTTCCCCTTCTCCTCGCGCGGTCCGCGTGAGGACGGCGGCATGACTCCGACCCTCACCGCCCCCGGTGCGGCCATCAACACCACGCAGACCTGGCTGCCCGGCTCCCCGGTGAAGGAGGCCGGCTACACCCTGCCGGCCGGTTACTCCATGCTCCAGGGCACCTCGATGTCCTCGCCGCAGGCGACGGGCGCCAGCGCCCTGCTGCTGTCGGCCGCCAAGCAGCAGCACCTGGCGGTGACCCCGGCGAGCCTGCGCGTGGCGCTCACCAGCACCGCGAAGAGGATCGACGACGTCCCGGCGCACGCCCAGGGCGCGGGTCTGATCAACATCGTCGGCGCGTGGGAGTCCCTCCAGCGCGGCGCGAAGGCCAACGAGTTCACCGTCAAGGCGCCGGTCGACACCGCGATCGACCAGTTCCTCAAGACCCCGGGCTTCGGCACCGGCCTCTACGACCGCGAGGGCGGCCTGAAGGTCGGCCAGAAGAAGGTCTACGACGTCGTCGTCACCCGCACCACGGGCGTCAAGTACGGCACCCGGCACAACCTGAGCTGGCGCAACAACGACGGGACCTTCAAGGTCGTCGGCGGCTACGACTACGTCACCCTGCCGCTGAACAAGCCCGTCACCATCAAGGTCGAGGCCAACGTCAAGTCGGCCGGCGTGCACAGCGGCATCCTGCAGCTGGACGACGAGACCACCGAGGGCATCGACAAGCAGATCATGACCACGGTCGTCGCCTCGGCCCCGCTGGCGAAGCCGTCGTTCGCGCTGTCGGACACCTCCTCGGTCCAGCGCAACAGCCACAAGTCGTACTTCGTGACGGTCCCGCAGGGCGCCAAGACCCTTGAGGTCGCCCTCGGCGGCCTCGCGGCCGGCAGCCAGACGCGTTTCATCTCGATCCACCCGTACGGCACGGGCGTCGAGGACAGCGCGACGACCCAGTGCTACCCGAACTACGACAACCCGGCGAACCAGTGCCGCCCCGACCTGCGCTCCTACGCCGACCCGACCCCGGGCGTCTGGGAGATCGAGGTCGAGGCGCGCCGTACGTCGCCGCTGCTCGACAACCCGTTCAAGCTGGACGTCTCGGTCCTCGGCGCCACCTTCGACCCCGCGGTCAAGGTGCTCTCCGAGGTCAAGCAGGGTGCCCCGGCGCCCGTCCAGTGGAGCATCAAGAACGACGCCGCGGCCATCGCTGGCGGCAAGCTCAAGGGCGGCCCGCTCGGCTCCGCGAAGGTCGCCAAGCCGACCATCGCCGCCGGTGAGACCCAGACCAGCGAGGTCACGGTCGGCGAGGGCGTCTCGCGCCTCGACGTCGCGATCGGCAAGGTCTCCGACGCCGCCGCCGACCTCGACCTCGAGGTCTACAAGGACGGTGTCAAGGTCGGCTCCTCCGCCGACGGCGACTCCGAGGAGGCCGTGAGCCTGCTCAACCCGGCCGCCGGCACCTACAGCATCAAGGTGATCGGCTACGCCGTCCCGTCCGGCAGCACCACGTACGACTACCGCGACGTGTACTTCTCGGCCGCCCTGGGCTCCGTCCAGGTCGACGAGGCCGCCGCGGTGAGCCTCGCCAACGGCGCGAGCGCGCAGGTCTCGGCGAACGTCCTGGTCAGCAGCCCGGCCCCCGAGGGCCGGCAGTTCTTCGGCCAGGTCCAGCTGCTGAACGGCCGCGGTACCGCCGCGGGCACCGGCAGCGTGCAGATCGAGAAGGTCCTGCCGTAGTACGCAGCACACCGGAGGGGCGGCGCTCGGTCGAGCGCCGCCCCTTCGGGCGTTCCGCAAGCCGGCACACCTCCGCTGACCAGGCAAAACACAGGCCGGGGCGGGCGGCCCGCAGCCTTGTGACCGACTCGTCAGGGTGTTCGCGCGCAGCAGATCGTCCGCGCCTCGGACAATGGATTGGACAAGGCTCGTAGGACCGAACGCATGATGGCCTTACGCGCGCCCGCGTCGAACGCACACATGAGGGAGTCACCGTGAGGGTCGGAATCGTCGGAGCCACCGGACAGGTCGGCGGAGTCATGCGCGGCATCCTCGCCGAGCGGAAGTTCCCGGTGGACGAGCTGCGGCTGTTCGCCTCGGCCCGTTCGGCCGGTTCGACCCTGGAGTGGGAGGGCCGCGAGATCACCATCGAGGACGCCTCCACCGCCGACTACTCCGGCCTCGACATCGTGCTCTTCTCCGCCGGTGGCGCCACCTCCAAGGCCCTCGCGGAGAAGGTCGCCTCGCAGGGCGCCGTCGTGATCGACAACTCCTCGGCCTGGCGTCGTGACCCGGAGGTCCCGCTGGTCGTCTCCGAGGTGAACCCGCACGCGATCAAGAACCGCCCCAAGGGCATCATCGCCAACCCGAACTGCACCACCATGGCCGCGATGCCGGTCCTGCGCCCGCTGCACGACGAGGCCGGCCTGACCGCGATGGTCGCCACCACCTACCAGGCCGTGTCGGGCTCGGGCCTGGCCGGTGTCGCCGAGCTCGACGGCCAGGTCAAGGCTGTGGCCGGCGAGGCGACCGCGCTCGTCCACGACGGCGAGGCCGTCGAGTTCCCCGAGCCGGGCGTCTACAAGCGGCCCATCGCCTTCAACGTGCTGCCCCTGGCGGGTTCGATCGTGGACGACGGCTCCTTCGAGACCGACGAGGAGCAGAAGCTCCGCAACGAGTCCCGCAAGATCCTCGAGATCCCGGAGCTCAAGGTCTCCGGCACCTGTGTGCGCGTGCCGGTCTTCTCGGGCCACTCCCTCCAGGTCAACGTCCGCTTCGAGCGTCCGCTGAGCGTGGAGCGCGCCTACGAGCTGCTGGCGGACGCCCCCGGCGTCGAGCTCTCCGAGATCCCGACCCCGCTCCAGGCGGCGGGCAAGGACGCCTCGTACGTGGGCCGCATCCGCGCCGACGAGACGGCGGAGAACGGCCTCGCGCTGTTCCTCTCCAACGACAACCTGCGCAAGGGCGCGGCCCTGAACGCGGTCCAGATCGCGGAGCTGATCGCCGAGGAGCTCAAGCAGGGCTGATCGCCTGCCGGTCCCACCCGTGCCCGCCGAAGGGGCGGCGCCGCGAGCCGGCGCCGCCCCTTCGGCGTGCCGGGAGACGGGCCGGCCCGCCCCTGTCCGCCCGTGAATCGTCCGGGCGTGGGTGACGCGGGGCGCGTGGAAGGATGGGGCGGCAACGTCACCATCAAAGGAGATGACCGCGTGCCTGGCACGAATCTCACCCGTGAAGAGGCTCAGCAGCGGGCGAAGCTGCTCACCGTCGACTCGTACGAGATCGAACTCGATCTCGGCGGTGCGCAGGAGGGCGGCACCTACCGGTCCGTGACCACCGTGCGCTTCCGGTCGGCCGAGGAGGGCGCCGCGACCTTCATCGACCTGGTCGCGCCGGCCGTGCACGAGGTCGTACTGAACGGCAAGGCCCTCGACGTGGCCGCCGTCTTCCGGGACTCCCGGATCGCGCTGGAGCACCTGGCGGCGGGGGACAACGAGCTCCGCGTCGTCGCGGACTGCGCCTACACCAACACCGGCGAGGGCCTGCACCGCTTCGTCGACCCGGTCGACGAGCAGGCGTACCTGTACACGCAGTTCGAGGTGCCGGACGCGCGGCGGGTCTTCGCCAGCTTCGAGCAGCCCGACTTGAAGGCCACTTTCCGGTTCACCGTGACGGCGCCCGAGGGCTGGACGGTCATCTCGAACTCCCCGCGGGAGGTCCCCGAAGGCGCGACGCCCGGGGACGCCGAGGACAACGTCTGGCGCTTCGAGCCGACCCCGCGGATCTCGACGTACATCACCGCGCTGATCGCCGGCCCGTACCACGCGGTGCACAGCTCCTACGAGGGCAAGGACGGGCAGTCCGTGCCGCTCGGCATCTACTGCCGGCCCTCGCTCGCGGGATTCCTCGACGCGGAGGCGATCTTCGAGGTGACGCGGCAGGGCTTCGACTGGTTCCAGGAGAAGTTCGCGTACGACTACCCCTTCGCCAAGTACGACCAGCTCTTCGTGCCCGAGTTCAACGCGGGTGCGATGGAGAACGCGGGCGCCGTCACCATCCGCGACCAGTACGTCTTCCGCTCGAAGGTGACGGACGCGGCGTACGAGGTGCGCGCGGAGACGATCCTGCACGAGCTGGCGCACATGTGGTTCGGCGACCTGGTCACCATGGAGTGGTGGAACGACCTGTGGCTGAACGAGTCGTTCGCCACCTACACCTCGATCGCCTGCCAGGCCTACGCCGAGGGCTCGAAGTGGCCGCACGCGTGGACCACCTTCGCCAACTCGATGAAGACCTGGGCGTACCGGCAGGACCAGCTGCCGTCCACGCACCCGATCATGGCGGACATCCGTGACCTGGACGACGTCCTCGTCAACTTCGACGGGATCACCTACGCCAAGGGCGCCTCGGTGCTCAAGCAGCTCGTCGCCTACGTCGGCATGGACGCCTTCTTCAAGGGCGTGCAGGCGTACTTCAAGGCGCACGCCTTCGGCAACACGCGCCTGTCCGACCTGTTGGGCGCGCTGGAGGAGACCTCGGGCCGCGACCTGACCGCCTGGTCGAAGGCGTGGCTGGAGACCGCCGGCATCAACGTCCTGCGCCCGGAGATCGAGACGGACGCGCAGGGCGTCATCACCGCCTTCGCCGTCCGCCAGGAGGCCCCGGCCCTGCCCGCGGGTGCCAAGGGCGAGCCCGTGCTGCGCCCGCACCGGATCGCGATCGGCCTGTACGAGCTGCGCGACGGCGCGCTGACGCGCACGGACCGGATCGAGCTGGACATCGACGGCGGCCTGACGCAGGTGCCGGAGCTGGTGGGCCGCGCCCGTCCGGCCGTGGTGCTGCTGAACGACGACGACCTCTCGTACGCGAAGGTCCGGCTCGACGAGGTGTCCCTCTCCAACGTCACCGCGCACCTGGGCGACTTCACCGAGTCGCTGCCGCGGGCGCTGTGCTGGGCCTCGGCGTGGGACATGACCCGTGACGGTGAGCTGGCGACCCGCGATTACCTCTCCCTCGTCCTGTCGGGCATCGGCAAGGAGTCGGACATCGGCGTCGTGCAGTCGCTGCACCGCCAGGTGAAGCTGGCCGTCGACCTGTACGCCGACCCGGCGTGGCGCGAGCAGGGCCTCGCCACCTGGACGGAGGCGACGCTGGAGCACCTGCGGGCGGCGGCTCCGGGCAGCGACCACCAGCTGGCGTGGGCCCGGGCCTTCGCGGCGACGGCCCGGACCGAGGGGCAGCTGACGTACCTGTCGGCGCTGCTGGACGGCTCGGCGCAGATCGAGGGTCTGGCGGTCGACACCGAGCTGCGCTGGGCGTTCCTGGAGCGCCTGGTGGCGACGGGCGTGGCCGGCGAGGCGGCGATCGAGGCCGAGCTGGAGCGGGACGCCACCGCGGCGGGCCAGCGCCACGCGGCCACCGCCCGGGCGGCGCGCCCGACGGCGCAGGCCAAGGCGCAGGCGTGGGCTTCGGTCGTGGAGTCGGGCGACCTGCCGAACGCGGTGCAGGAGGCGGTGATCGGCGGCTTCGTCCAGACCGACCAGCGCGAGCTGCTGGCGCCGTACACGCAGAAGTACTTCGCGGCGGTCAAGGAGGTCTGGGACACCCGGAGCCACGAGATCGCGCAGCAGATCGCGGTGGGGCTGTACCCGTCGCTCCAGGTCTCGCACGCGACGCTGGACGCGACGGACGCGTGGCTGGCCTCGGCCGAGCCGAACGCGGGCCTGCGCCGTCTGGTGTCGGAGGCGCGCGCGGGCGTCGAGCGTGCCCTCAAGGCCCAGGCGGCGGACGCGGCCGCCGCGGCCTGAGCCCGTGTGCCCCGGCCCGCTGCGGCGGCCGGGGCACACGCGTGTCCGGTCACAGCACTAGGGCGTGTTTCGAAAGTAGCGCCGGCCGCCCGAAGGGCGGGCCCCGCGGCGTCCGGTGCGTGCGATCGCAAGGCGGAGGGTCGCCCTCGTACCGGGCCGTACGCGGGCGATCCCGACAACGCGGCGAGCGTGCGTGCCGGGCGTCGCGGGGCAGGCGGGACTTTCGAAACGCGCCCTAGGGAGCGGTGCGCTGCGCCGCCGCGTCCCGTAGCGCCTCCAGGACGGTGGCCAGGGCCGGGGCCGACTCGGCTCCGCTGCGGGTGGCCGCGATGACGTGCCGGGCGGGGCGGTCGTGGGCCAGCACCCGTACGGCGGTGCCCGAGGCGCGTTCGGTCACCATGCGGGGTACGAGGGCCACCCCCATGCCCGCTTCGACCATGGCCAGGATCGCGCTCCAGCCGGACGCCGAGTGCGCCTGCTCCGGCACGAACCCGGCCGCCTCGCAGGCGGATCGGGTGATCTCCGACCAGGGGCCGCTGCCGCCGAAGATCCACCGGTCCCCCGACAGGTCGGCCAGCCGCAGGAGCGGTGCGGCGGCGAGGGGGTGGCCGGGCGGGAGCGCCACATCGAGCGGGTCCTCCAGCAGCGTGACCCGGGTGAAGCGGGGGTCGCGGGCGGTCGGTGCGTGGGCCGCGAGGGACAGGGCGAGGTCGACGGCCCCGGCGGAGAGCAGCTCGTAGGACTCGGCGGCCTCGGTCTCCCGCACCCGCACCTCCACCCCGGGCGCGGTCCGGCGCAGGGCCGCGACGGCCGGCACCACCAGGGCGGGCACGGCGGTGGAGAAGGCTCCGATCCGTACCTCGCCCGCCTCCCCGGACAGGTACCCGGCCAGTTCGGCGTCGGCCCGTTCCAGCTGGGCGAAGACGGCCTCGGCGTGCCGCAGGACCAGGTGGGCGGCGTCCGTGAGCCGTACCCGCCGCCCCTGGGCCTCCAGCAGCGGCACCCCCAGCTGCCGGCCCAGGTTGGTCAGCTGCTGCGAAACGGCCGAGGGGGTCATGTGGAGCGCCCCGGCCGTCGCGGTCACGGTTCCCCGGTCGGCCAGCGTCCGCAGGATCCGCAGCTTCTTGATGTCCCACTCGGTCATGGGCCCGAACCTACCGGCGGGCACTCCCCAGCCCCACGCCCACGAGGATCAGCGTCATGCACAGCAGCTGCGCCGGGCCGGTCCGCTCGCCCAGCAGCAGCAGCCCGAGGCCGGCGACGCAGACCGGCTGGAGGTAGTAGACGACGCCGGCGCGGGCGGCGCCGATGAGCGAGATGGCCTTGTTCCAGGCGAAGAAGGCGACGGCGGAGGACATCACGCCGACGTACAGCAGCATGCCGCCGGTGCCGGGGGTGAGGCGGAAGCCGCCCTGGACGGTGACGGACACCGCGTAGGCGGGCGCCAGCATCAGGGCGCCGAGCACGAAGGTGGTGAGGAGGAAGGCCAGGCCGCCCAGTTCGGCGGGCTTGCGCTTGAGCAGTGCGCTGTAGGTGGCGAAGGAGAGCGCGGCGGCGAACATCCACAGGTCCCCGGCGGCGAAGTCGAAGCCGAGCGAGCCGTCTCCGACCAGGAGCAGTACCCCGAAGGCGGCGAGCAGCATCCCGAGGACGCGGCGGGCGCCGAGCCGTTCGCCGCCGAGGCGGGCGTAGAGGGCCATGATGACCGGCGAGGCCGCCATGATCATGCCCATGTTGGAGGCGGAGGTGGTCAGGCCCGCCTGGTGCACGAGGGTGTTGTAGAGGGTGACGCCGAAGAGGGTGGCGAGCGCGATGTAGCGCAGGTGGCGCCGGATCAGGGTCCGCTGCCGCCAGGCCTGGCGGGCGGCGAACGGGGTGACCGCGAGGGCGGCTATGACCCAGCGCCAGAAGACGGCTTGGACGGGCGGTACCGTCTCGGCCATTCCCCGGGTGGCGACGAAGCTGCCGGACCAGACGACCGTCGCGACCAGGGCCAGGAGCACGCCGAGTCCGGCTGCTCCCTTCCTCCCCTTGCCGGTGGACTGCTGTGCTGCCTGTGTGACGGTGCGGGTGCGGTCCAGGACGGCCACTGGGTGTCTCCCCCTCGGGACTCGGTCGACGGTTCGTGGGACTACGGTCGCACCGGCCCAGCTGTCAGGTCCATCGAAATGTTCCGATCGGTCTTTTCAGCAGAAGTGAACGGTTCGGGGGTGCGGGCGGCCTGCGCGGCGGTCCGGGCGGCGAACAGCTGGCCCGCGACGGTGGCCCCGAAGGCTATCGCCATGCCGACGAGCTGGACCGGGGAGAGCGCCTGGCCGAGGACCGCCCAGCCGATGACGGCCGCGGTGAGCGGGGAGAGCGGGCCGAGCAGGGTGACGGAGGTGGCGGAGAGCTTGCCGATGCCACGGAACCAGAGCCAGTACGCGGTACCGGTGTTGATGAGCATCATGTAGCCGTAGCCGAGGAAGGCCTTGCCGTCGAGCGCGGGCGGGGCCCCTTCGACGAGGGCCGCGATCGGGATGATGATCAGCCCGCCGGCGGTGAGCTGCCAGCCGGTCATGGCCAGCGGTCCGACCCCGTCCGGGCGGCCCCAGCGCTTGGTCATCACGGTGCCCGCGGCCATGGAGGCGGAGGAGACCACACCGGCGATGATGCCGACCAGGTCGAGCTTCGCGGCGGCGGTCAGGACCACCATGCTCACGCCGAGCGCGCCGGTGACGGCGGCGAGTACGGTGCGCAGGCTCGCCCGCTCGCCCAGGACGAGGGTGGCGAGTCCCACGACGAAGAGCGGGCCGGCGCTGCCGAGGACGGCCGCGACGCCGCCGGGCAGCCGGTAGGCGGCGAGGAAGAGGAGCGGGAAGAAGGCCCCGATGTTGAGCGCCCCGAGGACGGCGGACTTCCACCACCACTGGCCCTTGGGGAGGCGGCGGGACAGGAGGGTCAGCAGCAGTCCGGCGGGCAGCGCCCGCATGACCCCGGTGAACAGCGGCCGGTCGGGTGGCAGCAGTTCGGTGGCGACGGCGTAAGTGGAGCCCCAGGAGATGGGGGCCAGAGCGGTCAGGGCGACGGTGGCGAGGCGGTTCACGGCTACTCCTCGGGGTGGGGACGGCTTCGAGGTCGGCGACGCCCTCGTTAGGTTGCTTGTAAGTAGCTTAGCGCTAAGCTACTTTTCGTCAAGCGACTTTGGGGATCGAAGAAGGGAAGGCCGGATACTGTGCTCATGACCGAGGCCAACAAGGACGCCGTCGACGCGATCACCGACCAGTGGCACGCGGTGCGACCGGACCTGGACACCGTCCCGATGGCCGTGTTCGGCCGTATCAACCGGATCGCCCGGGCCGTCAGCGACGAGATGGAACGGACCTACAACCGCTACGGGGTCTCCCTCGGCGAGTTCGACGTGGTCGCCACCCTGCGCCGGTCCGGGGCTCCGTACACGCTCTCGCCGCGACAGCTTTCGGCCACGCTGATGCTCACCAGCGGCGGTATGACGGGGCGGCTCGACAAACTGGAGAAGGCCGGGCTGCTGTGCCGCAACCCCGACCCGAACGACCGGCGCGGGCTCCAGGTGACGATCACCGAGCGCGGGCTCAAGCTCATCGACGAGGCCGTCGCCGCGGGCCTGGAAGTGCAGCGCGCCGCGCTGTCGGGGCTGGCCGGCGAAGAGGTCGAGGCGCTCAGCGGGCTGCTGCGCAAGCTGATGGCGGGCGTGGGCTGAGCCCGCTGCCCCGCGCCCCGTTCACCGCGGAGCCGGTCGGAGCGAAGCCGGCCCCAGCGGAGCCGGTCGGAGCGAAGCCGGCCCCAGCGGAGCCGGTCCGAGCGGAGCCGCACCCAGGGGAGCCGGTCCGAGCGGAGCCGCACCCAGGGGAGCCGGTCCGAGCGGAGCCGCACCCAGGGGAGCCGGTCCGAGGGGAGCCGCACCCAGGGGAGCCGGTCCGAGGGGCCGCTCGGAGGCGGCCGCTCCCGGACAGCCGGTCCGGGCGCCGTTCGCCGGCGCCGGGCACGACGGAGCGCCGGGGGCCCCGCGACCGCCGGCCACATGCCGGGGTGCGGACCCCCGGCGCCCCGGAAGTCTTGTGGGACCGCCCGTGTGAGGGCGGCCGGATCAGTCGGTCGGACGCTGCTTGCGCGACTTGTCGCCGACCATCACCAGACCCGCGATGACCAGGAACAGCACGATCGGCGTGACCACGTACAGACCGAGCGTCTCACCGATGCTCAGGCCCGGGCCCGGGTCATCGCCGTCGTCGCGGATCACCGCGAGGGCGGGAGACGTCATCAGCAGCATCATCAGCGTCGTTCCGGCCGTGACGGCGCCGGCGCGCAGAGCGTTCTTCTTGTCCACGGTGCAAACGTAGCGAACACCTAAAGGGGCCGCGCGCCCGGGGGTGCCGTACGGGTGCGCGCGCCCTCGCGCACGGCGCTCAGCAGGGCGTTCGCGCGGGGTGAGGCCGTCAGCGCCTCCAGCGTCACCGGCCGGCCCGCCTCGTCGGCGACCGGCAGGCGCCAGTTGGGGTACTGGTCCCAGGTGCCCGGCAGGTTCTGGGGCCGCCGGTCCCCCACCGCGTCGGGCAGCCACACGCCGACCAGGTGGGCGGGCGTGCGCAGCAGGAAGGCGTACAAGCCCCGTACGGCGGCCTCCTCGCCCTTGGCCTCCAGGCCCAGCCGGTCCAGCACGGCCAGCCACTCGGCGGTGTCGGCGGCGTCCTCGGCCCGCTCGGCGTCCACGGGCCGGGTCAGCAGGCCGAGCCGGTCGCGCAGTTCGACGTGGCTGCCGGCCAGCTTCGCGGCGGTGGGCGGCAGGTCGTGGGTGGTGACGGTGGCCAGGCAGTCCGCGCGCCAGTCGGCCGGCTCCAGCGGCTGCCCGTCGCCCTGCCAGTCCCGCTCGAACCACAGCACCGACGTGCCGAGCACGCCGCGCCGGGCGAGCGCGCGGCGCACCCCGTGCTCGACCGTGCCGAGGTCCTCGCCGATGACCAGGGCGCCGGCCCGGTGGGCCTCCAGCACCAGCACGGCCAGCATCGCCTCCCCGTCGTAGGAGACGTACGTGCCTTCGGCGGGCGGGGTGCCCTCGGGGATCCACCAGAGCCGGAACAGTCCCATCACGTGGTCGATGCGCAGCGCGCCCGCGTACCGGAACACCCCTCGCAGCAGGGCCCGGAAGGGGGCGTAGCCGCTCGCGGCGAGCGCGTCGGGACGCCAGGGCGGCAGCCCCCAGTCCTGGCCGCGCGCGTTGAAGGCGTCCGGCGGGGCGCCGACGGTGGCCGCCGCGGCGTGCATGTCCGGGGCGGCCCAGACGTCCGCGCCTTCCGGGTGCACCCCGACGGCCAGGTCGTGGACCAGGCCGACCGTCATGCCCGCGTCACGGGCGGCGCGCTGGGCGGCGGTGAGCTGAGCGTCGGTCAGCCAGGCCAGCCAGCAGTGGAACTCGGCGTCCCGGGCGGTCTCCGGCGCGTCCTCGGCGCCTTCGGGCCACTGGGCCCGGTCGGTGCCGTACCGCTCGGCCAGCGCGAACCAGGTGGCGTGCCGGGCCAGTGCGGAGCCGCCCGCCTCCCGGAACGTGCGGAACCCGGCATCCCGGGCGGGCTCGCGCGGAGCCGCGTACAGCAGTCGCAGGGCGGCGCGTTTCAGTTCCCACACCGCGTCCCGGTCGATGAGGGCGCCCTTGTCCAGCACCGCGCGCCGCAGCTCCCCCGCTCGGGCGGCGAGCCGGGCCAGCGCCTCGCGGTCGGGGCAGGCGGCGTACTCGGGGACGTCCTCGATGCGCAGGTAGACCGGGTCCGGGAAGCGGCGCGAGGAGGGCCGGTAGGGGGAGGGGTCGGTGGGGCTGCCGGGCACGGCCGCGTGCAGCGGGTTGACCTGGAGGAAACCGGCGCCGTGCGTACGGCCCGCCCAGTCGGCCAGGGCGGCGAGGTCCCCGAGGTCCCCCATCCCCCAGGAGCGTTCCGAGAGCAGGGAGTACAGCTGGACGAGAAGGCCGTGGGTGCGTCCGGGCGCGGCCGGGGCCCGGTCCGGGGCCAGGATCAGGGTGGCGGTGGCGGTGCGGCCGTCGGGGGTCCGGGCCGTCAGGCGGTGTACGCCCAGCGGCAGTCCGGGCCCCCAGGGAAGTTCGCCGCCTTGCTCCAGGGCGACACGGACCGCGGTGCCGGGCGGTAGTGCGGCCAGCTCGTCGGGGCCGGCTCCCGCCCAGCCGACGAGGACGGGCGGCAGCAGCCGGTCCGCCGCGGCCTGCTCCGCCGCCCCCAACTCGGCCCGCACGGCCTGCGGGTCCCCGGCGGCCACCCCCAGCCGGCCGAGCACGGCGACGACGGTGGCCTGCGGGACGCGCAGCGTGACGTCCTCGGCGGGCTGGTAGGCGGTGGCGACTCCGTGCAGGGCCGCGAGCCGGTCGAGGTCGTCCATGTGAGTCCCTGTCTGATCGCTGGGTGGTGGTCAGTCGCCCGCGCGGGTGGGTACGGAGGGCTCGCTCGTCAGCGCGGCCTCGTAGGTGAGCGGGGGTTCGCTGGTCAGCGGGGCGTACGCGGTGCAGGCGAGCGGGGGTTCGCTGGTGAGGGGGGTGCAGGACACCTCGGCCGGGCCGCTCTGGGCGCGGAGGTGGCGGAGGGGGGCGCGGGTGGCCGAGGGGTGGACGGCGGGTTTGCGGACCGGTCGGGCTTTCATGGAAGCACTCCTTCGCGCGGGTTCGTGGGACCGATGTAACACGCCCGGCGAACACCGCAGCACTACCCCGTCGGGCGCCCGGCATTCCTGGCGTATCCGTCCAAGATCACCCGCGGGCGTTGACACCCCCGCCGCCCGGATGGTGGGCTCGGCGGATTCGTACGGGCGGGGACGACTCGGGACGGGGAGGCTCCGTGCAGCTCAGGGGCAGGAGGCGGGCCACCGCGGCCGCGGTCGCGGTGATCGGGACGCTGCTCGGCGGCTCGACGGTGACCGGCCCGCCGGGCGCCTTCGCCGCGCCGGCGCGGCCCGCCGCGCCCGGTACCGAGGCGGGTCCGGGACAGCCCGTGCCCGGACCGGTCCTGGACCCCCGCTCCGATGCTCCGCGAGCCGCCGTCGAGGGGCCGGCCGTGTGGCCGCGGCCGCAGACGATGACCGCCGACCCGGCGCGCGAGGTGCCGTTGGGGGCGCAGGCCGTGCTGGTCGCGCCGGCGGACGCGGACCCGTACGCCGTCGCGGTGGTGCGGGCCGCCCTGCGCGAAGCGGGTGTCACCACCGTGCACGAGCGGGCGCCGGGTGCGGAGCTCCCGGAAGCCGGCCCGGTCGTACGGGTCCAGGGGCCCGACGCCCTGGCCGCGCTGCGGGCGCTGGGGGCGTCCGACGCCGGTGACCTGCCGGCCGGGGGCTACCGGCTCGCGGTGGGCCGGGCCGACGGCCGGGACACCGTGGCGCTGGCCGGCGTGGGAGACGACGGGCTGTTCCACGCGGCGCAGACCCTGCGGCAACTCCTGGCTCCGGGCACCGCGAAGGTACCCGGAGTGCTGGTGCGGGACTGGCCGACGGCGCCGGTGCGCGGGATCACGGAAGGCTTCTACGGGCAGCCGTGGACGCAGGAACAGCGCCTGGCACAACTGGACTTCATGGGCCGCACCAAACAGAACCGGCTGCTGCTGGCGCCCGGCGACGACCCGTACCGCACCACGGCCTGGCGCCAGGACTACCCGGCCGAGCGGCGCGAGGAGTTCCGGGCCCTCGCCGAGCGGGCCCGCGCCAACCGGGTGGTCCTCGGCTGGGCGGTGGCGCCCTGGCACGGGATGTGCCTGTCCTCGGCGGCCGACCGGGCGGCGCTCGCCCGCAAGGTCGACGCGATGTGGGACCTCGGATTCACGGCGTTCCAGCTCCAGTTCCCCGACGTCAGTTACACGGAGTGGGGCTGCGACGCCGACCGCGACCGGTACGGGAAGGGCCCGGCGGCGGCCGCGAAGGCCCACGCGGAGGTCGCGGACGACCTGGCCGCGCACCTCGCCGTCCGCTACCCGGGGGCCCCGCCGCTGTCGTTGCTGCCGACCGAGTACCACCAGAAGGGCGCCACCACCTACCGGACCGCGCTGGCCGGGGCGCTCGACGGGCGGGTCGAGGTCGCGTGGACGGGCGTGGGCGTGGTGCCGCGCACCATCACCGGCAAGGAACTGGCGGCGGCCCGCTCGGCCTTGGGGCACCCACTGGTCACCATGGACAACTACCCGGTGAACGACTGGGATCCGGGGCGGATCTTCCTCGGCCCCTACGCAGGACGCGACCCGGCGGTGGCGGCCGGCTCGGCGGGACTGCTGCTGAACGCGATGCCGCAGGCCGCCGTGTCCCGCATTCCCCTCTTCACGGCGGCCGACTACGCGTGGAACCCGCGCGGGTACCGGGCCGGCGACTCCTGGGCGGCGGCCGTGCGCGAGCTGGCGGGCCCCGACGCGCGGGCCCGGGAGGCACTGGCCGCCCTCGCGGGGAACACGGCGTCGTCGGGTTTGAAGCAGGAGGAGTCGGCGTACCTGAGACCGCTGGTCGAGGAGTTCTGGCGGGCCCGCGCCGCGGGGGACCCGGCGGCCGGTGAGCGGCTGCGCGCGGCCTTCACGGTGCTGCGGGAGGCCCCGGCGCGGCTGCCGGGGCTGTCGGCGGAGGCCGGCCCGTGGCTGGAGCGGCTCTCGCGCTACGCAGACGCCGGGCAACTGGCGGTGGACGTGCTCGCGGCCCAGGCGCGCGGCGACGGCGCGGCCGCCTGGCAGGCGTCGCGGGAGCTGGCACGGGCCCGGCGCGGTCTGGCGGAACCGGGGGGCGCCCGTGTGGACACCGCCGTGCTGGAGCCGTTCCTGGCGAAGGCCGCGGCGGAGTCCGACAGCTGGACGGGCGCGTCCCGGCCGGCCGGGACGGTGTCGCGGGAGCCCGGTGCGTGGACGGTCCGGCTGGAGGCGGTCCGGCCCGTGTCGGCGGTGACCGTCATGACGGAGCCGCTGCCCGAGGGGGCCCGGGGCTCGGTCGAGGCACACGTGCCGGGCGAGGGCTGGCGCAAACTGGCCGACGCCGCCGCCTCCGGCTGGACCCAGGCCGACGCGGCGGGCGTACGGGCCGACGCGGTCCGGCTGTCCTGGCAGGGCGCGGCCCCGGCGGTCCGGCAGGTCGTGCCGTGGTTCGCGGACGGCCCCGAGGCCCGCTTCGAACTCGCCGACGGGGCGCGCACGGACGCGGAGATCGGCGGCGCCCCGCGGCAGGTGTCGGCGCAGCTGTCCGCGCTGCGCCCCGGCGAGGTGCGGGGGCCGCTGTCGGCCGCGCCGCCGCCCGGGGTGCAGGTGCGCATCCCGGCCGAGGCGAAGGCTCCCCGGGGCACCCAGGTCGCCATACCGGTCGAGGTGAGCGTCGCGGCGGGAACCCCGGCCGGGGAGTACCCGGTCCCGGTCACCTTCGCCGGGCAAACGCGGGTGCTCACGGTGCGGGCGGTCCCGCGCACGGGCGGCCCGGACCTGCTGCGGGGGGCGCGGGCCACCTCGTCGGGGAACGAGACCCCGGCCTTCCCCGCCTCGGCGGCGGTCGACGGCTCGGACACCACGCGGTGGTCGTCCCCGGCAGTGGACGGCGCGTGGTGGCAGGCCGAACTGGCGGTCCCGGCGCGGGTGGGCCTGCTGACCCTGCACTGGCAGGACGCCTACCCCTCGGCGTACCGGGTGGAGACCTCCGCGGACGGCACGTCGTGGCGCCGGGCGGCGTCCGTGACCTCCCGGGGCGGCGTGGACGCGGTCCGGCTGGACGCGCCGGACACCCGCTTCGTCCGCGTGACCTGCGAGAGCCGCGCCACCCGCTTCGGGTGCAGCCTCTGGTCGGCGACGGCCAACGCCGTCACACCCTGAACGGTCCTATGACGCCGCCACCCCGATCCGGTCCAGCGCCGCCTCGGCCCCGTAGGGCTCCAGGTAGGGCATCCAGCGGGGATCACGGTGACCCGTTCCGATGATGCGCCAGGCCAGGCCCGACGGCGGGGCCGGCTGGTGGCGCAGCCGCCAGCCGAGCTCCAGCAGGTGCCGGTCGGCCTTGACGTGGTTGCAGCGGCGGCACGCGGCGACCACGTTGTCCCAGACGTGCTGGCCGCCCCGGCTGCGCGGGACGACGTGGTCGACGCTCGTCGCGACGGCCCCGCAGTACATGCAGCGGCCGCCGTCGCGGGCGAAGAGCGCGCGGCGGGTGAGTGGAACGGGCCCCCGGTAGGGGACCCGCACGAAGCGCTTGAGCCTGACCACGCTGGGCGCGGGGACGGCTCTCGTCGCGCTGTGCAGGAAGGCGCCGGATTCCTCCAGGGAGACCGCTTTGTTCTCCAGGACGAGGACGAGCGCGCGACGGAGCGGTACGACGCCGAGGGGCTCGTACGACGCGTTGAGGACCAGGACGTGCGGCACGGACTGCCTCCTTGTACGCCGGCGGCGCGTGGCTCGCGCCGGGACGATCTGCTCTCCAGTCTCCCCTTACGGCTGGTGGAAGCGCCACCACGCGCCCGTAACGGGTCGGAGGTGTTTTGCGACACACCCGCTTCATCCCCACGTGAGTCCGGTCTCTCCCCCGAACAGGGCTGCGGGGTCGGGGCGGCCGCCCCGTTAGTGTGGATGGGCCGCCCGCTTTTCCCCCGCGGTCGGCCCGCTATGCCTGGAGGTTCCCCGCCGTGCCCTCGCCCGCCACCCTGCTACCGCTGGCAGACGACATCCCGACGACGACGGGTGCCGCCACCGAGAGCGTGACGAACGCCGCGGACTTCATCCAGAAGAACTGGGCCGATTGGCTGGCCATGGGCCTGCGGATCCTGCTGATCCTGGTCATCGCCTTCGCCATGCGTTCGGTCATCCGCAAGTCGCTGACCAAGCTGATCAGCCGGATGAACCGGGGCGCGGAGGCCGTCGAGGGAACGGCCTTGGGCGGGCTGCTCGTCAACGCGGAGCGGCGACGCCAGCGCTCGGAGGCGATCGGTTCGGTACTGCGCTCGGTGGCCTCGTTCCTGATCCTCGGCACGGCCGTGCTGATGGTGCTCTCCCAGCTCCGGATAGACCTCGCGCCACTGCTGGCGAGCGCCGGTGTGGCCGGTGTGGCGATCGGTTTCGGTGCCCGCAACCTGGTGACGGACTTCCTGTCCGGCGTGTTCATGATCCTGGAGGACCAGTACGGCGTCGGCGACAAGATCGACGCCGGGGTGGCCTCGGGCGAGGTCGTCGAGGTCGGACTGCGCGTGACGAAGCTGCGCGGGGACAACGGCGAGATCTGGTACGTGCGCAACGGGGAGATCAAGCGCATCGGCAACCTCAGCCAGGGCTGGGCCACGGCCGGCGTGGCCGTCCAGGTCAAGCCGACCGAGAGCCTCTCCCAGCTGCGCGAGGTGGTCCAGCAGGTCGCGGACGGCATGGCGAAGGAGTCGCCGTGGGACGAGCGGCTGTGGGGCCCGGTGGAGGTGCTGGGCCTCGACGAGGTGCTGCTGGCCTCGATGACGGTGAAGGTGTCGGCGAAGACGATGCCCGGCCAGCAGCTCGCCGTGGAGCGCGAGCTGCGCTGGCGGATCAAGGAGGCCTTCGACGCCGCGGGCATCGGCATCATCGGCGGTCTGCCGGCCGCCGACGACGCCGAGGAGGCCGCGGACCCGGCGGCCGCCGTCGCCCCGCCGTCGGCCCTCGCCAACCCGGCCTCGGCGCAGTCCCTGGCCACCAGCCCGATTCCGCCGCCGGCCGCACCGGGGACTCCCCGCATCACGAAGTAGCCGCGCAGCACCGCTGCCCCACCGCTGCCCCGCAGGTCACAACCTGCGGGGCAGCGCCATTGACACGGCTCGGACGGCAATAGGAAACTTACCTAACAGTTCGCCTCGGTGAGGGAGAACCCACCCCCATGCCCGCCGCCACTCCCGGAACGCCCAGCCTGCTGCGCGCCATGAACGACCGCGCCGCGCTGGAGCTCCTGCTGACGCACGGACCGCTGTCCCGGACCCGGATCGGGCACCTGACCGGCCTGTCCAAGCCCACCGCCTCCCAGCTGCTGGCCCGGCTGGAGGCCGCCGGACTGGTCGTGGCCACCGGCACCGACGGAGGGCGGCCCGGGCCCAACGCCCAGCTCTACGCCCTCAACGCCCGCGCCGCCCACGTCGGCGGACTCGACGTCACCCCCGAACGCGTCGCGGCCGCCGTCTGCGACCTCACCGGCGAGGTCGTCGGCAGCTTCGAACTCCCCTACCGGGAGGGCAGCGACGCCGTCGAGCAGGTCACCGAGGCGCTCGGCGAGGCCGCCCGGGCCGCCGGTCTCCGGCGCACGGACGTGCACCGGCTGGTCATCGCCACACCGGGTGCCTTCGACCCGCAGACCGGCCAGCTGCGCTACGCCAGCCACCTGCCCGGCTGGCACTCCCCCACCCTCCTCGACGAGCTGGCGGCCGCGCTGCCGATGCCGGTCGAGTACGAGAACGACGTGAACCTCGCCGCGATCGCCGAACAGCGGCTCGGCGCGGCGCGCGGCCACGAGGACTTCGTCCTGCTGTGGAACGAGGAGGGGCTCGGCGCCGCGCTCGTGCTCGGCGGCCGGCTGCACCGCGGCTGGACCGGCGGCGCGGGCGAGGTCGGCTTCCTGCCCGTGTCCGGCCACCCCCTCGTCCGGCAGGTCACCCGCGCCAACACCGGCGGCTACCAGGAGCTGGCGGGCGTACAGGTACTGCCCCGCCTCGCGCGGGAACTCGGGATCGAGGCTCCGGAGGAAACCGGGACCCCGGACCGCCCGCAGGTCGCCGCCGGGGTCGCCCTGCTGGAGCGGGCCGCCGCCCGGCCGCAGGGCGCGCACCTGCGGTTCCTCCAGTCGTACGCCACCGTCCTCGCGACCGGGCTGGCCTCGCTGGTCGCCGTGCTCGACCCGGAGATCGTGGTGCTGTCGGGAGCCGCGATCGGCGCGGGCGGCGAGGCGCTGCGCGCGCTGCTGGAGGCCGAACTCGCCGAACTGGCGCCGTCCCGGCCCCGCCTCGTGCCCGGCGAGGTGCGCGAGCGGCCCGTCCTGCGCGGCGCGCTGGAGAGCGCCCTGATCACCACCCGCGAAGAGGTCTTCGACACTTCCCGCCGGCGCTGACGCCCCCACCCAGGCCCACGCCCCGCCCGACTCCACGCCCCGCCCGACTCCCACGTCCCACCCCGTCCACGGCACCCCCCACGGAAGTTCCTCACCCAGAGAGCGAGCCCCGCCATGCCCAGATCCGGACGCCCGACCACCGCCATCGCCGTCCTCGCGGCGATGACCGCCCTCGCCACCGCCTGCACGGGCCAGAGCGGCGCCTCCCCCGACGACGACCCGAAGGCGCAGGTCACGCTGAACTTCTGGCACGGCTGGTCCGCGCCCGGAGAGGTCAAGGCGATCGAGGAGAACATCGCCCGGTTCGAGCAGGCCCACCCGAACATCAAGGTCCAGGTCACCGCCGACATGACCGACGACAAGATCAACCAGGCGTTGCGCGCGGGCGGCGGCAAGGCGCCCGACGTCGTCTCCTCCTTCACCACCGACAGCGTCGGCAAGTTCTGCAACTCGGGCGCCTTCGCGGACCTGAACCCCTTCCTCCGGAAGTCCGGCGTCGACAAGACGCAGGTGTTCCCCAAGACGCTGCTGCAGTACACGCAGTACAACGGCAACCAGTGCACGCTGCCGCTGCTCAGCGACGCGTACGGCCTCGTCTACGACAAGAGCGCCTTCGCGGCGGCGGGGATCACCGAGCCGCCCAGGACGTGGAGCCAGTTCACCGAGGACGCGCAGAAGCTCACGGTGGCGCGCGGCGACACCTACGACCGGCTCGGCGTGATGCCCACCTTCCACGGCTACGAGACGAAACCGACCCGGCTGGCCGCCCAGTGGGGCGGCACCTACTTCGACGCCCGGGGCAAGTCGAACCTGGCCGGTGACCCGGCCTTCGCGAAGATGCTCGCCGCGCAGAAGGACCTCGTGGACAAGCTCGGCGGCTACGAGAAGCTGGAGAAGTACCGCGCGTCCTTCGGTGACGAGTGGAGCGCCGAACACCCCCTCCACACCGGCAAGGTCGCCATGCAGATCGACGGCGAGTGGCGGCCCGCGATGGCGAAGGAGGCCGGAGTGACGTTCGAGATCGGCACCGCGCCGCTGCCCGTGCCGGACGACCAGGCGGCCGACTACGGCAAGGGCTACGTCTCCGGCACGGTCATGGGCATCTCGGCGGCCGGCCGCAAGCAGAACGCCGCCTGGGAACTGGTGAAGTACATGACCACCGACACCGACGCGGTGGTGGCCTTCGCCAACGCCATCCACAACGTCCCCTCCACGCTGGAGGCGCTGGCCTCGCCGAAGCTCCAGGTCACCCCGGAGTTCAAGACGTTCATCGACATCGCCCGGCACCCGAAGTCCTCCTCCACCCCGGCCCAGGCGGACGGCGGCACCTACCAGCTGACCTTCGAGGACTTCGCGTACGGGGTCGAGAAGGGCGCCGTGGCGGACGTCCCCGCCGGCCTCGCCCGCACCGACGCGCAGATAGACACCGACATCGCGAAGGCCAAGTAGCCCCGATGGCCGCCCCGCACACCGCGCAGGCGAAGCGGCGCCGCTCCGCGCTGCGTACCGCTGCCTTCATGTCGCCCTGGCTGATCGGGTTCGCGCTCTTCTTCGCCTACCCGCTGCTGTCCACCGTGTACTTCTCCTTCACCAAGTACGACGGCTTCCGTCCGCCCGTCTTCAACGGCCTGCACAACTGGACGTACCTGTTCACCGACTATCCGCTGTTCTGGCCGGCGATGCGCAACACCCTGTGGCTGGTCGTGGTGATGGTCGGCTGCCGGGTCGTCTTCGGACTGGGCACCGGGCTGCTCATCACGAAGATCAAGACGGCGCCCGGGCTCTTCCGGACCCTGTTCTACCTGCCCTACCTCGCCCCGCCGGTGGCCGCGACGCTGGCGTTCGTCTTCCTCCTGAACCCCGGCACGGGGCCTGCCGGGGTGCTGCTGGAGGGCGTCGGGCTGCACTCGCCCGGCTGGTTCACCGACGCCGACTGGTCCAAGCCGGCGCTGACCGTGCTCGCGGTGTGGGGCGTCGGTGACCTGATGGTCATCTTCATGGCCGCGCTGCTCGACGTACCGAAGGAGCAGTACGAGGCCGCCGAGCTGGACGGGGCCGGCGCGTGGTCGCGGTTCCGCCACATCACCCTCCCGAACATCTCCCCGATCATCCTGTTCGCCGTGGTCACCGGGGTCATCCAGGCCATGCAGTACTACACGCAGCCCCTGGTCGCCGGGAAGGTGGCGGCCGGGGTGATCGGCGGCTCGGGCCAGCAGTTCGAGCCGGGCTACCCCGACAAGTCCACGCTGACCCTGCCGCAGGTCGTCTACAACCTGGGCTTCCAGCGCTTCGACTACGGCACCGCGTGTGCGGTCGCCCTCGTCCTCTTCGCCCTCTCCATGGCCTTCACCGCGCTGCTGATGCGCCGCCGTGGCGGACTGATCGGATCAGGTGACTGACATGGCCGTGACCACGACGGCGACGGACGCCGCCACCGCGCGGACCGCTCGCCCGGCGCCCCGGCACGGCCGCGGCCCGCTGGTGCACTGGGTGGCCGTGCACAGCCTGGGGGTGGCCGCCGCCCTGTTCTTCGTCCTCCCCTTCGTCTTCCTGTTCCTCACCTCCCTGATGGACGACCGGCAGGCCCTGACCCGCGACCTGTGGCCCCACACCTGGCAGTGGGGCAACTACGCCGAGGTGTGGCACACCCCCGGCTTCCTGACCTGGTGGCGCAACACGCTGCTGTACGCGGGAGTCGGCACACTGCTGACCGTGGTCTCCTCAGTGCCCGTCGCCTACGCGCTCGCCAAGTTCCGCTTCCGCGGGCGGCGGCTGTCCCTGCTGCTGGTGATCGCGATGATGATGCTGCCGCCACAGGTGGTGGTCATCCCGATGTACCTGTTCTGGGCCAAGCAGCTGGACCTGTCTGGCACGCTGTGGCCGCTGATCATCCCCATGGCGTTCGGCGACGCGTTCTCCATCTTCCTGCTGCGCCAGTTCCTGCTGACGATCCCCGACGAGTACCTGGACGCGGCCCGCGTCGACGGCTGCGGCGAACTGCGCACGCTGCTGCGCGTCGTCCTGCCGATGGCCAGGCCCGGGATCGCCGCCGTCGCGCTGTTCCAGTTCTTCTACGCCTGGAACGACTACTTCGGCCCGCAGATCTACGCCTCCGACAATCCCGCCGCCTGGACGCTCAGTTACGGACTGGAGTCCTTCAAGGGGGCGCACCACACCAACTGGAACCTGACCATGGCGGCGACGGTGCTGGTCATGGCGCCGGTGATCGTCCTCTTCTTCCTCGCCCAGAAGGCGTTCGTCGAGGGAGTCACCTTGACCGGAGTGAAAGGCTAGCGACGATGAAACTCGCAGTGGTGGGCGGCGGTTCCACCTACACCCCCGAGCTGATCGACGGCTTCGCACGGCTGCGCGACACCCTGCCCGTCAGCGAACTGGTGCTGATCGATCCGGCCGCCGACCGGCTGGAGCTGGTCGGCGGCCTGGCCCGGCGGATCTTCGCCAGGCAGGGCCACCCCGGCAGGATCACCACCACCGCCGATCTGGACGCGGGCGTCGAGGGGGCCGACGCGGTGCTGCTCCAGCTGCGGATCGGCGGACAGGCGGCCCGGCTCCAGGACGAGACGTGGCCCCTGGAGTGCGGCTGCGTCGGACAGGAGACCACCGGTGCGGGCGGCCTCGCCAAGGCCCTGCGCACCGTCCCGGTCGTCCTCGACATCGCCGAACGGGTCCGGCGGGCCAGCCCCGACGCCTGGATCATCGACTTCACCAACCCGGTCGGCATCGTCACCCGGGCCCTGCTGCAGGCCGGGCACCGGGCGGTCGGGCTGTGCAACGTCGCCATCGGCCTCCAACGGAAGTTCGCGGCGCTGCTGGAGGTCGACCCGTCCGGCATCCACCTCGACCACGTCGGCCTCAACCACCTGACGTGGGAACTGGGCGTGCGCAAGGGCGGCCCCGACGGCGAGGACCTGCTGCCCGGGCTGCTGACCGCGCACGGCGGGGCCATCGCCACCGACCTGCGGCTGCCGCGGGCCGTCCTGGACCGGCTCGGCGTGGTGCCGTCGTACTACCTGCGCTACTTCTACGCGCACGACGAGGTGGTCCGGGAGCTCGGCTCGAAGCCCTCGCGAGCCGCCGAAGTCGCGGCGATGGAGCGGGAACTGCTCGCCCTGTACGCCGATCCCGCGCTGGACGAGAAGCCCGCCCTGCTGGCGAAGCGGGGCGGGGCGTTCTACTCGGAGGCGGCCGTGGACCTCGCGGCGGCCCTGCTGGGCGACGGCTCCGGCACGTCCCCGGTGCAGGTCGTCAACACCCGCAACGCCGGGACCCTGCCGTTCCTCCCGGACGACGCCGTGATCGAGGTGCAGGCACGGATCGAGGGCGCGGGCGGCCCGGGCGGGCCGGGGCCGGTGCCGGTGCCGCTGGCGGTGCCCCGGCTGGACCCCCTGTACGCCGGGCTGATCTCGCACGTCACCGCGTACGAGGACCTCGCGCTGGACGCGGCACTGCGCGGCGGGCGCGAGCGGGTCTTCCGGGCACTGCTGGCCCACCCGCTGGTCGGGCAGTTCGACCTCGCCGAGGGCCTGACGGAACGGCTGCTCGCGCACAACAAGGAGTACCTGGCATGGGCCTGAACCGGGCCGCGCCGCGCGCCGCCCCGCTGCCCGCCCCGCTGCCCGTCCCGCCCGTCCCGCCCGCCGCCGTGCTGGCCGTCGACGCCGGGAACAGCAAGACCGACGCGGCGTTCATCGGCCCCGACGGCACGGTGCTCGGCACCGGCCGCTCCGGGGGCTTCCAGCCGCCCCGGACCGGGGTCGAGGCGGCCGTGGATGTGCTCGGGCAGGCCGTCGCGGAGGCGGCGGAGGCGGCCGGGCTGTGCCCCGGCGGCCCGTACGCCGAGCAGGTGTCGGCCTGCCTGGCCAACGCGGACCTGCCGGTGGAGGAACGGCGGCTCGCGGACGCGATCGGTGCCCGCGGCTGGGGCTCGCGGACCGAGGTGCGCAACGACACCTTCGCCGTGCTGCGGGCCGGGCTGACGGAGCCCGGGGCCCCGTACGGCGTCGCCGTGGTGTGCGGGGCCGGCATCAACTGCGTGGGGGTGGCCCCCGACGGGCGGACCGCACGCTTCCCCGCGCTCGGGCGGATCTCCGGCGACTGGGGCGGCGGTTCGGGCCTGGCCGGTGAGGCCCTGTGGTGGGCGGCGCGGGCCGAGGACGGGCGCGGCGGCCCGACCGGGCTGGCGTCGGCGGTGCCGGGACACTTCGGGTTCACGACGATGGCCGGCCTGATCGAGGCGCTGCACCTGGGCGCGGTGGCGTACGAGCGCACCCACGAACTGGTGCCGGTGCTGTTCGCGGTCGCCGCGGCCGGTGATCCGGTGGCTTCGGCGGTGGTGGAGCGCCAGGCGCGGGAGGTGGTCGCCATGGCGTCGGTGGCACTAGCGCGGCTCGGGCTGCTGGACGAGGAGGTGGCCGTCCTACTGGGCGGCGGGGTGCTCGCCGCCGGACACCCGCAGCTGAACGGGGCGATCGAGGCGGGGCTGGCGGAAGCGGCCCCGCGGGCGCGGGTGTCGGTGGTGGTGGCCCCGCCGGTGCTGGGCGCGGGACTGCTCGGGCTGGACGCGGTGGGGGCGCCGCCCGAGGCGTACGGAAAACTCCGTGCCCATTTCGGGTGAACCTGCCCGCGGGGGCGCCCGGTCTGGAACCGTGACGGTCGCCCGGACGTATTGACGGTGAAGGGGAGAGGCAAGCGGCGACGGAAGGGGCGGCGGAAGCGGCGGCGGTCCAGGACCGGGGGGACGATCGTCAAGATCCGGTACCTGGTGCTGTAGTTGACCGCCGATGCGGCCATACTGCTGCGACGGGTACTCCGCGGTGACCGGACCGGGGGGCGCCCCGCCCGGCAGCCGGGGGGGAAGACATGACCGAGGGGGAGGTCACGGTGGCCATCACATCACGCGCGCCCGCGCCCGGCGGCGGTGTCTCCACGACGCCCGCCGCCGGACCGCCCGCGCCGCCGCCCGCACCGCCCGGGCCGCGCACGGCCTGGGCCGAGGGCGTCGAGCGGCTGCGCGCGGCAGCGACGACCGAGCCGGGACGGCTGCGCATCATCGGGGCGGTGCTCGCCGCCCTGGTGCTGCTGTTCGGCACGTCGGCGGTGTGGGAGGTCTCGGACCGGGTGACCGCCGCCGAGGACGTGGTGGGCCACAGCCAGCCGCTGAGCGCGGACGCGGCGAGCCTCTACCGTTCCCTCGCGGACGCGGACACGGCTTCCTCCAGCGGTTTCCTCGCGGGCGCCCAGGAGCCGCGCGAGGTCCGCGAGCGGTACGAGAAGGACATCGCGAACGCGTCCCGCCTGCTGGTGAACGCGGCCGCCAACACCGACGCCGGCGGCGACTCCCGCAAGGAAATTGCGCTCCTCGGACAACAGCTGCCGCGCTACACGGGCCTGATCGAGCAGGCGCGCGCCACCAACCGGCAGGGCCTGCCGCTCGGCGGCGCCTACCTCCGGTACGCCAACGAGCAGATGAGCACGGTGCTGCTGCCGGCCGCCCAGCGGCTCTACGAGGCGGAGACGGGCCGGCTCTACAAGGACTACGACGACGCCCGGTCCTGGCCTGCGGTCGCGACGCTCACCGGCCTGCTCGCGCTCGGCGCCCTGGTGTGGGCGCAGCGGCGCAACTACCGTCGGACCAACCGCGTCTTCAACCACGGGCTCGTCGCGGCGACGGCCGCCGCGGCGGTGGTGCTGCTGTGGCTGACCGTCGGGCAGACGCTGGCGCGGTCGGGGCTGAGTGAAGCCCGGTCCGGCGGGCAGGAGTCGTTGAAGGTGCTGAACGACGCCCGGATCGCCTCTCTCCAGGCGCGCGCGGGCGAGAACCTGACGCTGATCGCGCGCGGCGCCGTACTGGCCGAGGACAAGACCTCCGACAAGTACGACGTGGAGTTCACGAAGAACATGAAGGAACTGGACTCGGGACTGGCGACGGCGCTGCGGCTGGCCGATGACAGCAGCGGCCGCCGGCCCGTCCAGCAGGCCGTCGACGGCGTGGCGCAGTGGAAGCGGCGGCACGCGGCTGCCCGGGAGACCGACATGCGCGGCGACTACGAGCTCGCGCTGCCGCAGGTCATCGGCGACAAGGACCACAAGGACAGCAGCGGGGCCTCGTTCGACACCGTGGACGCCTCCCTGGAGCAGGCCGTGGCACACGAGCAGGAGCAGTTCACTCAGGCGGCCCGGGGCGGACTGGGGGCGCTGGGCGGTCTGGTGACGGGCTCGGCGGCCCTGGCGGTCATCGGCGCGGCGGCGGCACTGCTCGGCATCGGTCGCAGGCTTTCGGAGTACAGGTGAGATCGATGCGGATACGCGCGGGACGGGACCACGGGTACGGCGGCGACGGCAGCCCGGCCGCGGCGAGCGCAGCCTCCGGGGCCGGCGCAGCCTCCGGGGCCGGCGCAGGCGCCCCGGTGCGGCGGCCCGCGCGCCGGCTGCGCGGCTGGGGCGGTGTCGGCGCGATGGCGGCCGCCTGCGCGCTGACCGCGGCGGTCGTGCTGCTGCCGCTGGCCCAGGCCGCCCCGGACGGCGTCGGGCCCGGCGCGGTCCGCCCGCCCGCCACGATGGCGCTCGCCCCGGCGACCCCGGCCGACACCTGCCAGGACCCCGAGGCCAGCCTGCGGCCGGGCGGGGTGGACGGACCGGCGGTCGAGCGGATCCGCAAGGCGGGCAAACTCGTCGCGGGCGTGGACCAGAACAGCTTCAAGTGGGGCTACCGCAAGCCCGACGGCCACCTCGACGGCTTCGACATCGCCCTGGTCAAGGCCATCGCCAAGGACATCCTGGGCGATGAGAACGCCGTCATCTACCGGGCCATCCCGACCAGCCAGCGCATCCCCGCGCTCAAGGAGAACCGCGTCGACATCGTGGTGCGGACCATGACCATCAACTGCAAGCGGCTGGAGGACGTCGCCTTCTCGACGGCGTACTTCGAGGCCGGGCAGCAGGTGCTGGCCCCCAAGGGCTCCCCGATCACCGGGTACGACACCTCGCTGAACGGCCGCAAGATCTGCACGGCCGCCGGTTCCACCGCGGAGGCGGCCCTCAAGTCCCAGTCGTACGGCTCGGTCCCGGTCTCCGTGGCCAACCAACTGGACTGCCTGGTCCGGCTCCAGCTGGGCGAGGTGGACGGCATCATCACCGACAACGCCCTCGCGGCGGGCCAGGCGGCGCAGGACCCGTCCGTGCAGCTGGTCGGCTCGCCGTTCACCCGGGAGTTCTACGGGGTCGCGATGAACAAGGACGCGGGCGACCTGGTGCGCCGCGTCAACAAGGTGCTGGAGAACTACCGCGCGGGCGGGAACGACAGCCCCTGGATGCAGGCCTACCGCACCCACCTGGAGGCCGTGCTGCCGAACGTCACCGCGCCGCCCGCGCCCAAGTACCGGGACGGCTGAGGCCGTGGCCGGAGCGGGATCGGGATCGGGATCGGGATCGCTGCCGTACGTGGGCGAGGAGAGCGGGGAGGGCCGGGTGCGCCGTCCGCAGACGGGATCGGCAGTGATGGACCGGGACGAGGTCGACCGTGCGCTGGCCCGCCTGGGCGCGGAGCACGAGGCCGTGGAGACCTCCCTGCTCGCGCTCCAGGACCACGCCGGGCGGCGCCTCCTGGAGGGCGCCGGGCTGACCGGGACCACCAAGGAGCGCTGGACGGCCGCCGACGCGGCGATCACCCGGCTCTGGACGTACTTCGACGCCTACAGCGGGGCGCTGGCCGCCGCCCGGCAGATCCGCGAACGGCGGCGCTGGCCGAGCCGCGAGGACCTCGTGGAGCTGACCGAGCGGCTGCGCGGGCCCGGCGTGGTGGTCGCCGGGGCCGGCGCCGAGGGGGCCGGGCTCGCGGAGCGGTTCTCCCTCGCGGAGCTGGTGCTGCGGATGAACGAGCTGTACGCGGGCTCCCTGGACGTGGTGGTGGCCGCCGACGCGGTGTGGTCGGCGCTGCCCGCGCGGATCGACCTGCTCGCCGCCGAGCTGCACCGGACGCGTTCGCTGGCCCGCTCGGTCGGCGTGCGTCCCGGTGAACACCCCTCGGGGGACGACCTGGAGGACATCACCGCCGAGCTGGCGCAGCTGCGGGAGCAGGTGATCGCGGACCCGCTGGCGTTCTGGGTCCCCGTGGCGGGGAGTTCCGCCCCGGGCGGCGGGCGTCCGGACACCACCCGGTACGACCGGGCGGCGCGCGCGCTGGATGACGTACGCCGCGAGATCGAGGCGGTGCTGGCGGTACGGCAGGACGCCGAGCAGCGGCTGATGTGCGTGCGGGACCTCCTCTCGCGGGCCGACCGGACCCTCGCGGAGGCGCGGACGGCGCGCGGCGAGGTGCTGGCGAAGATCGCCGCTTCGGAGGTTCCGGCGGTCAGTGGTCCGCCCACGGCGTTGCAGGAGCAGCTCGTGGCGGCGGCCGAGTACCGCCGTCAGGCGCAGTGGCACCGGCTGTCCCCGCTGCTGGAATCCCTGGAGGAACGCGCCGAGGACGAACTGCGTCGCGCACGCGAGTCATTGACGGCGGTGACGGCGCCGCTCGCGGTGCGGGCGGAGCTGCGGGGCCGGCTCGACGCGTACAAGGCGAAGGTCGCCCGGCACGGCATGGCGGAGGATCCGCTGCTGATGGAGCGCTACGACACGGCCCGGCGGATGCTGTGGAGCGCGCCCTGCGACCTGCGGGCCGCCGAGCAGGCCGTACTGCGCTACCAGTGGGCGGCGGCCGAGGCGCTGACGCCGCAGCCCCAGCCGCAGCCGCAGCCGCAGCCCGAGCCGCAGGAGACGCCCCCCGCCGTGGGCGGGGCGGAGAGGGAAGAAGACGTATGAGCCTGATCGGAACCGCGTGCGTGCGCCCCGGCTGCCCGGGGTCGTACGAGGACATGGGGGGCGGGGAGGTGTATTGCGACACCTGCGGGCTGGCGCCGGTCGGCGCCGTGTCGGCGGGTGCGGGGGAACTGGTGTCGCCGCCCACCGGTATGACCAGTGCCGCGCGGCACGGTGATTCCCGGGGCTCGGGGCGCTCTTCGTCGGCGTCGGCCCGCTCCTCCCGTTCGGCGCGATCCTCGCGGTCGTCCTCGTCGCGGCGCTCGGTGTCGGGGCGGCTGTCGCGTTCCCTCCCGGGGACGGCGTCCAGCCGGTCGGTGTCGGTGCGCAGTTCGGCTTCGGCCGGCTCGTCCTCGGGGCGCGGCCGCTTGGGGGCCGGACTGGTCGAGGTGCCGCAGGTGCCTCGTCCGGACCCCTCGGCGGCGGTGCTGGAGAACCCCGAGGTCCCCGAGCGCAAGCGGTTCTGCTCCCGCTCGGACTGCGGGGCCCCGGTGGGGCGGGCGCGCGGCGACCGGCCGGGCCGGACGGAGGGGTTCTGCACCAAGTGCGGGCACCCGTACTCCTTCGTGCCCAAGCTGAACCCGGGCGACGTGGTGCGCGGCCAGTACGAGGTGGCGGGCTGCCTGGCCCACGGCGGCCTCGGCTGGGTGTACCTGGCGGTGGACAAGGCGGTCTCCGACCGGTGGGTGGTGCTCAAGGGCCTGCTGGACACCGGGGACCAGGACGCGATGGAGGCGGCGATCTCCGAGCGGCGCTTCCTCGCGGAGATCGAGCACTCCAACATCGTGCGGATCTACAACTTCGTGGAGCACCTGGACCAGCGGACCGGTTCGCTGGACGGGTACATAGTCATGGAGTACGTCGGCGGCAAGTCCCTCAAGGAGATCGCCAACGAGCGGCGGCGGCCGGACGGGCGGCGGGACCCGCTGCCGGTCGAGCAGGCGTGTGCGTACGGCATCGAGGCGCTGGAGGCGCTCGGTCACCTGCACAGCAGGAACCTGCTGTACTGCGACTTCAAGGTCGACAACGCCATCCAGCAGCAGGACCAGCTCAAGCTGATCGACATGGGCGCGGTGCGCAGGATGGACGACGAGGAGTCGGCCATCTACGGCACGGTGGGCTACCAGGCGCCGGAGGTCGCGGAGCTGGGTCCCTCGGTGGCGTCGGACCTGTACACGGTGGCGCGGACCCTGGCGGTACTGACCTTCGACTTCCAGGGCTACACGAACGTGTTCGTGGATTCGCTGCCGGACCCCGAACACATCGAGGTGTTCCGGCGGTACGAGTCGTTCTACCGGCTGCTGGTACGGGCCACGGATCCCGATCCCGGCCGGAGGTTCGCGTCGGCGCA
Source organism: Streptomyces cirratus (assembly GCF_014650775.1). GTDB lineage: Bacteria > Actinomycetota > Actinomycetes > Streptomycetales > Streptomycetaceae > Streptomyces > Streptomyces cirratus. Next base: position 816,570 of record NZ_BMVP01000001.1, read on the forward strand.
GGAGATGGCGGACCAGCTGACGGGTGTGCTGCGGGAGGTCGTCGCGCTGCAGACCGGCCGGCCGCGGCCCCAGCTGTCGACGCTGTTCGGGCCGGAACTCCGGGTCACGGACACCCGGTTGTACGCCGATGAGGCGGGGACCGTCGTCGCCGGGGCCGGGGCGGTGGTTCCGGCGCAGCGGCGGGGCGGGGCGGTGACGCGGGCCCTCGCGTCCGCCCCGGTCGCCCCGGCCGTCCCGGTCGCCCCGGCTCCGCGCGGCCGGCTGGCGGCGCTGGACGCCCGGGGCGCGGCGCTGGCGCTCCCGGTTCCGCTGGTGGACCCGGCCGATGCCAACGCCGGGTTCCTGGCCGGACTGCTCACCGCCGCGCCCGCCGACCTCCTGGGGGCGCTGGCCTCGGCACCGGCCGACTCCGCCGAACTGCGGCTGCGGGAGCTGCGCGCCCGGCTGGAGCTGGGCGAACTCGCGGTGGCGGGGCGGGCGCTGGCCGAGCTGGAGGTCCTGCACCCGGACGACTGGCGGGTGGTGTGGGCGCGCGGCATCGCCTCCCTGGCCACCGGGGACGACGAGATTGCCGCCCTGTCCTTCGACGCCGTCTACGACGCCTTCCCGGGCGAGCCGGCGCCGAAGCTGGCGCTGGGGCTGTGCGCGGAGGTCCTGGGGCAGTTGGACAACGCCGCCGAGTACTACCGGCTCGTCTGGATCACCGATCCCGGCTTCGTGAGCGCGGCGTTCGGGCTGGCCCGGGTGCAGCTCGCCTCCGGCGACCGGGCGGGGGCGGTGGGGACCCTGGAGTCGGTGCCGGAGGTGTCGATCCACTACACCGCCGCCCGGGTGGCGGCCGTACGGGCACGCCTGCGCGACCGGTCCCCGGAAGAGCTGCTGCTGCCCGACCTGGTGGCGGCTGCCGCGCAGGTGGAGGCGCTGGGGCGGTTCGGGCTGGACTCGGTGCGCAGGGAACGGCTGTCGGTGGAGGTTCTGGGCTCGGCCCTGGACTGGGTACTGTCGGGTAGCCGGGGTGCCGACCCCGGCCGGACCTCGCTGCTCGGCAGTCAACTGGACGAGCGGGCACTGCGCTTCGGTCTGGAGCGCTCGTACCGCGTCCTCGCCCGGCTGGCGCAGCGGGGCGAGGAGAGGATCGAACTGGTGGAGCGGGCAAACCGTTTCCGTCCCCGGACGTGGGTGTGATTGATGTCGATGCATCGGCTGTCGGGCTGCCCCGGCTGCGCGGAGCCCCTGGAAGAGGCTGACCGTTTCTGCGGCGTCTGCGGCCACCCGATCGCCGCCCCGAGCGGTCCCGGCAGCGCCGCGCCCTGGGCGCCCGGCCCAACCACGACCCACCCCGGCGGCACGGCGCCCCGGCCCCCCGGCGCCCCTGACGCCGCCTCGGGCGGACACGACGCCACCGCTCCGAGCGTGCCCGGCGGCCCCGACCGGAGCGGCTACGCCGCACCCACGCCCCCCGGCGGGGGCGATCCCGCCCGCCCGACGCCCGACCAGCAGGGGAACCCGGCCGCCGGCGGCCCGCCGTACGCCCAGCCCGGACCGGGCGGCGCGACCGGGTCCGACCACACCCCGGCGGCCTGGGGCCCCGGCGGGCCCGGCTACACCGGGGACGAACAGGAGCGCAGCGAGCACGGGTCCGCCGGGGAGTACGCCGCCCGGGCGGTACCGGCATCCGCGTCCGGCGGGAGCCGGTCCTACGGCGATCACGCCGAACCGGCCGCGCCCGCAGGCGGATACGGCTCCGGGGTGCCCGCGCCCGGGTGGGGCAGCGTCACCAGCGCCGCCCCGACGCTGGTCGGCGACGCCGACGACTGGTCCGGCACCCCCACCACCCCGGCCGAAGCCACCCCCTGGCAGTCCGGCTCCGCCCAAGAACCCGCGTACAGCCCCCAGCAGGGGACCGGCCCCGCCCAAGAGCCCCCGTACAGCCCCCCGCAGGGGTCACCGCAGGGTGAGGGGAAGACCTGCGTCGCATGCCGGGCCGGGCGGGTGGATACCGATGGGTACTGCGAGCACTGCGGGCACGCGCAGCCGCGCGAGCGGGACCACCTCGAAGAGGAGCTCGGCAGCGTCGCCGCCGTCAGTGACCGCGGGCTGCGCCACCACCGCAACGAGGACTCCTTCGCGGTGGCCGCCACCGCACTCCCCGACGGCTCCGCCGCCACCGTGGCCATCGTCTGCGACGGCGTCTCCTCCGCCAGCCGCCCCGACGAGGCCTCCGCCGCCGCCGCCGGCGCCGCCAACGAGGCGCTGCTCGAAGCCCTCCCCCGCGGCGCCCACCCCCAGGAGGCCATGCACGACGCGATCCTCGCCGCCGCGGCCGCCGTGAACGCGCTCGCGCCGGAGGTCCCCGGCGCCCAGAACGCCCCCGCCTGCACCCTCGTCGGCGCAGTCGTCAGCGGCGGCGTCCTCACCATCGGGTGGGTCGGCGACAGCCGCGCCTACTGGGTGCCCGACGACCGCGCCGCCCTCCCCCGCCGCCTCACCGAGGACGACTCCTGGGCCGCCCAGATGGTCGCGGCCGGGCTGATGGGCGAGGCCGAGGCGTACGCGGACGTCCGCGCCCACGCCATCACCGGCTGGCTCGGCGCCGACGCGTACGACCTCGAACCGCACACCGCCAGCTTCAAGCCGGACCACCCGGGCGTCGTCGTCGTCTGCACGGACGGCCTGTGGAACTACGCCGAGTCCGCACGGGAGATGGCCGAGGTCCTGCCCTCCGACGCGGCGTTCCGGCCCCTGCACAGCGCGCAGGTCCTGGTGGGGCACGCCCTCGACGGGGGCGGCCACGACAACATCACCGTGGCCGTCGTCCCGTTCGCCGCCGTCCCGCCGCGGCCCCCCGTCCACGCCGAAACGGAACCGGAAACGGAACCGACCTCCTAGGAGCCCACCGATGGCGAACTTCGCCAAGCCGAGCGCCCCGCGCTTCAGCGTGGAGGTGTACCAGAACGAGTTCCTCCCCGAGGGCGGCCGCGACGTCCACGCCATCGTCACGGTCACCTCCACCGGCGGCGCCACCGCCACCCGTTCCGCCGCCCTCGCACCCGGCGGCTCGGCCGTCGTGATCATGCTCGACTGCTCCGGCTCGATGGACCACCCGCCGACCAAGATGCGCGGCGCCCGCGAGGCCACCGCCGCCGCCATCGACACCCTGCGCGACGGCACCTCGTTCGCGGTGATCGCCGGCACCCACGTGGCCCGCGAGATCTATCCCGGCCAGGGCCGTCTCGCCACCGCCGACCCCGCCACCCGCGCCCGGGCCAAGGAGGCGCTGCGCGGCCTCGCCGCCGGCGGCGGCACCGCCATCGGCACCTGGCTGCGCCTCGCCGACGGCCTGCTGCGCGGGTCCGCCGCCACCATCCGCCACGGGATCCTGCTCACCGACGGCCGCAACGAACACGAGGAACCGGCCGTGCTGCGCGCCACGCTCGACGCCTGCGCGGGGCGTTTCACCTGTGACGCGCGCGGAGTCGGCACCGACTGGGAGGTGAAGGACGTCACGGACATCGCGGGCGCGCTGCTCGGCTCCGCCGACATCGTGGCCGATCCCGCCCACCTCAGCGAGGACTTCACGCGCATGATGGAGAACGTCATGGGCAAGGAGGTGGCGGACGTCTCGCTGCGCCTGTGGACGCCGGTCGGCGCGGAGATCCAGTACGTCAAGCAGGTCGCGCCCTCCGTCCAGGACCTCACCGACCGCCGGACCGCGGCCGGGCCGCGCGCGGGCGACTACCCGACCGGTTCGTGGGGCGACGAGTCCCGCGAGTACCACGTGTGCGTACGGGTGCCGGGCGCGTCCGTCGGCCAGGAGATGCTGGCCGCGCGGGCCATGCTGGTGATGCCCCCGGTCGCCGGTGAGCCGCCGGTCACGCTCGCCCAGGGCCTGGTCAGGGCGGTGTGGACGGACGACCTCGCCGCCTCCACCGCCATCAGCCCGCAGGTGGCGCACTACACGGGACAGGCGGAGCTGGCGCAGGCTATCCAGCAGGGCCTGGAGGCACGCAAACTGGGCGATGTCGACGGCGCGACCGCCAAGCTGGGACGCGCCGTGCAGCTGGCGAGCGCGTCCGGGAACGCCGGCACTGCCAGACTTCTGGCGAAGGTGGTGGATGTCGTGGATGCGGCGGCGGGTACTGTGCGGCTGAAAGCGAAGGTCGCCGATGCCGACGAGATGACCCTTGAAACGCGTTCGACGCAGACCGTCCGAGTGAAGAAGACCTGAGAAGAACCTGACGCGATGACGCAGGGAGAAGGGGGAAGCGTCGCCATGCCGACCTGCCCGAACGGACACCAGTCCGCCTCCGACGACTGGTGCGAGGTCTGCGGCCACCGCATGGCTGCCGCTACGAGCGCTCCCGCGGCGCCCTCCTACGGCTACGGCTATCCTCCCACGGCCGGCGAGCCGACCGCCCAGGCCGAGCTGTGCCCGCAGTGCCGCACCCCGCGCGAGGCGATGGCGCCGTTCTGCGAGGAGTGCCGGTTCAACTTCCTGACGCGTACGCCGACGCCGCCCTCCTTCGCGCCGGACGCGCCGGCGGGCCCCGGGCGGGCGCCGGTGCCCCCGCCGCCGGTACCGGCGCCGCCGACCTTCTCGCAGGACCACTTCGATTACCAGGGCTCCCGCCCGTCCCGGGTCAACCGCCCGGCCGAGCCGCTCCAGCGCGAGGACGACTGGCTGCTTCCGCCCCCGTCGCACGAGCAGCAGCCGCTGCGGCAGGAGTACGCGCCCCAGCAGCAGCAACAGCACTACCAGCAGGCGCCGCATGAGTACCAGCAGCCCCGGCAGCAACAGCAGGAGTACGCACCGCAGCAGCACCAGCAGCCGGAGCAGCAGCAGCCCTTCCCGTCCCAGGGCGGCGGGGGGTCCTGGAGCGCGACGGTCGGCCCGGACCGTTCGTACTTCATGGCGATGATGCAGCGCAGCGGCCCCGAGGCAGCCGGGCTCAACCTCCCCGCCTACTCGCCCGAGCAGCACCTTCCGCTCTCCGGCGGCCAGATCACCATCGGCCGCCGCCGTGCCTCCACGGGCGAGTCCCCCGACATCGACCTGTCGGTGCCCCCGGAGGACCCGGGCGTCTCCCACCAGCACGCCGTCCTCGTCCAGCAGCCCGACGGCAGCTGGGCGGTGGTGGACCAGAACTCCACCAACGGCACCACCATCAACGGCGGCGAGGACCCGATCCAGCCCTACGTCCCCATCCCCCTCGCCGACGGCGACCGCGTCCACGTGGGCGCCTGGACGACCATCACCGTCCGGCGCGGCTGAGCCCCCCGGGGCTCACACCGACGCGGCTTCCCCCAGCGGCCACACGTACGGGCCCTGGGGGTCGTCCAGCCAGGACCACTGGCCCTCGGGGGTGACCGTCACGCCGAACCGCTCGCGGCCCGGGCGTCCTTCGCGGCGCCACAGGTCCAGTCCCTCCCGGGGGTGCAGCGCGCCTGCGCTGAGGATCAGCATGAACTGGAAGCGCTCGTTCTCCACCAGCTCGTACGGGAGCGCCTCCTGCGCGGCCGCGGAAGGCGGGGCCGCCGCAGTGGCCCCGCGCAGGGGGACGAAGTAGGCCGGGGTGTGCAGGAAGCGGCCTTCGGCGAAGTCGGCGTCGCGGACGGTGAGCGCGATCAGCCCCGTCGACAGGGGCGCCAGGATGCGCGCGCCGGGCCGGCACTGGCCCAGCCAGGCCGGCGGGATCAGCGGGAGCGTGCAGGTCACCAGGATCCGGTCGAAGGGGGCGCGGGAGGAACAGCCGCGCGCCCCGTCGCCGGTGACCACGGTCGGCCGGTAGCCGATCCGGGCCAGGTGGGCGCGGGCGGACTCGGTGATCTCCTCGTCGAGGTCCACGGTGGTGACGTGGTCGTCGCCGAGCCGGTGGCAGAGCAGCGCCGCGTTGTAGCCGGTGCCCGCGCCGATCTCCAGTACGTCGTCCCCGTCCCGTACCTCCAGCGCCTCCAGCATCTTGGCCATCAGGGAGGGCTGGCTGCTGGAGGACAGCAGTTCCCCGTCGCGCAGCCGGGTCGCGAGGGGCGCGTCCGTGTACACCCCGCGCAGCCAGCGGGCCCGCCGCTCGGGGTCCGGGTCCTCGCCCCACAGCCGCTCGTGCCCGGCGCCGCGGCCGGTCCAGAAGTACGGCACGAAGACGTGGCGGGGCACGGCCGCGAAGGCCGCCCGCCAGGCCGGGTCCTGCAAGACCCCGGCGGCGGTCAGCTCCCGCACCTGGGCGGCGTGCGCGAGCTCGCGCACGTCCCGTCCTGTGGTGTGTGCTCCCATGCCTCCACTGTCCTGCCCGGCGGCGGCGAAGGCGAGTGGTGGTCGTCGGCCGGGCTGGGGGAGGTCCTAGGACCCCGGTCCTCCGTCCGGGTGTCTGAGACGATGGTCGGGTGAATGACAATCCGCAGGGCACGGTCCAGGAGCAGACCTTCTACGAGCTGGTGGGCGGCGAGGCCACCTTCCGCCGGCTCGTCCACCGCTTCTACCAGGGCGTCGCCGAAGACCCGCTGCTGCGCCCGATGTACCCGGAGGGCGATCTCGGCCCGGCCGAGGAGCGGTTCGCGCTGTTCCTGATGCAGTACTGGGGCGGCCCGTCCACGTACAGCGAGAACCGCGGGCACCCGCGGCTGCGCATGCGTCACGCGCCGTTCCAGGTGGACGCGGCCGCGCACGACGCGTGGCTGGGCCACATGCGGGTCGCGGTGGACGAGCTGGGGCTGGCGCCGGAGCACGAGGCGCAGCTGTGGCGGTACCTGACCTACGCGGCCGCCTCGATGATCAACACGGCCTGATCAACGGGCTACGGCCCAGGGGCTCCGGCCAACGGGCACCGGCCAACGGGCGCCGGCCAACGCGGCGTGATCGAGATCCCGGGTCGACCCGGTTCAGACCGGCCGCACCAGCAGGGCGCCGAGCCCCCCGGTCCGCCCGGGGCGCCGCATCGCGACGGACCCGTACGGCGTGCTCAGCCGCAGCCAGCCGCCGCAGGTGAACAGCGCCACCGGTTCGGGCCGCTCGTGGGCCGCCCGTGCCGGGACGGTGGTGCGCACCGGCCGCAGGAAGCCGAGGGACTGCGCGGCGTGGACGGCGCGCAGCGGCAGTTCCGTGTCGCCGAGGGCCCGGGACCAGATGTCGCGGCCGATCCGGTCGCGTTCCGACCGGGTCCGGTGCTGCGGGGGCAGTGCCGCGTCACGGGCGCGGAACTCCGCGACGGCCCCGGCCACGGCGGCCCGCATGGCCTCGGCGCCCGGCAGCCCGGGCACCTGCTCCCAGCCGCCCCGCGGCGGCAGTACACCGGCCCACGGCGGCCCGGTGACCGGCTGCGGCACGACGGCGCCGGCAGCGACCTCGTCCACCGACTCCAGCAGCTCGCCGGCGGACACCGTCAGGTCCAGCGGCCGCCCGACGGGCGCGGCGAGCCGCACCGCACGGACGGCCAGGACGTCGAAGGACGGCGGCCGTCCGAAGACGGCGAGCGCCCCGCCTTCCGCCCGGGCCTGCAGGCGGACGACGGCGGCACGGTCGTAGTGCACCAGCCGGCCCAGGAAGGCGGCGAGGTCCGCCGCCTCCCCGGAATCGGCGAAGCGCAACTGCCCGTTCATGCCGCGATGCGCCCTTCACTGCGCTTCGGGGCACCCGCCGGTACGGGCTCGTCGAGGTACTCCTCCAGGAAGCGCCTCTCCTCGGCCGTGATGCGGCGGGGCCGCCCCTCGGCGAGGTTGAACGGCACGACCACGGTTTCGGCGCGCACGTAGACCGTCTCCGGTGCGTCCTCGGTCGCCTCGTCCTTGACCTCGTAGCGGATGGTCAGGGACGCGGCGCCGATCCGGGTCACCCAGCTCTCGATGAGGACCGGCTCGTGACGGTGCACGAGGGGCAGCTTGTAGTCGATCTCGTGCCGGGCGACGACGGAGCCGCCCGTGAAGGACTCGCTGCCCTCCCCCGGCGCCAGGCGGAACATGAAGTCGATGCGCGCCTCCTCCAGGTAGCGGAGGAAGACGACGTTGTTGACGTGCCCGAAGGCATCCATGTCCGCCCAGCGCAGCGGGCACCGATAGTGGTGTCTGGCCATGGCCTCGGACCTCAGCCTCGGGTGAGCTTCTTGTAGGTGGCACGGTGCGGACGGGCCGCGTCCGCGCCGAGACGCTCGATCTTGTTCTTCTCGTACGACTCGAAGTTGCCCTCGAACCAGTACCACTTGGACTCGCCCTCGTAGGCGAGGATGTGGGTGGCGACCCGGTCGAGGAACCAGCGGTCGTGGGAGATGACCACGGCCGCACCGGGGAACTCCAGCAGCGCGTTCTCGAGCGAGGACAGGGTCTCGACGTCGAGGTCGTTGGTGGGCTCGTCGAGGAGGAGCAGGTTGCCGCCCTCCTTGAGGGTCAGCGCCAGGTTCAGGCGGTTGCGCTCACCACCGGACAGCACGCCGGCCGGCTTCTGCTGGTCCGGGCCCTTGAAGCCGAAGGCGCTGACGTACGCGCGGGACGGCATCTCGACCTGGCCGACGTTGATGTAGTCCAGCTCGTCCGACACGACCGCCCAGAGGGTCTTCTTGGGGTCGATGTTGGCGCGGCTCTGGTCCACGTACGAGATCTTGACGGTCTCGCCGACCTTGATGGAGCCGGAGTCCGCGGTCTCCAGGCCCTGGATCATCTTGAAGAGCGTGGTCTTGCCGGCGCCGTTCGGGCCGATGATGCCGACGATGCCGTTGCGCGGCAGCGTGAAGGACAGGTCGTCGATGAGGACCTTGTCGCCGAACGCCTTCGAGAGGTTGTTGACCTCGACCACGATCGAGCCCAGACGCGGGCCCGGCGGGATCTGGATCTCTTCGAAGTCGAGCTTGCGCATCTTGTCCGCTTCGGCCGCCATCTCCTCGTAGCGGGCGAGACGGGCCTTGGACTTGGTCTGACGCCCCTTGGCGTTGGACCGCACCCACTCCAGCTCTTCCTTGAGGCGCTTCTGGCGCTTCTCGTCCTTGCGGCCCTCGACCTTGAGGCGGGCGGCCTTCTTCTCCAGGTAGGTGGAGTAGTTGCCCTCGTAGGGGTGCGCGCGGCCGCGGTCGAGTTCGAGGATCCACTCGGCGACGTTGTTCAGGAAGTACCGGTCGTGGGTGACGGCCACGACGGCGCCCTTGTACTGCGAAAGGTGCTGCTCCAGCCAGTTCACCGACTCGGCGTCGAGGTGGTTGGTGGGCTCGTCGAGGAGGAGCAGGTCCGGGGCCTCGATCAGCAGCTTGCACAGCGCCACGCGGCGCTTCTCGCCACCGGAGAGGTTGGTGACCGGCCAGTCGCCGGGCGGGCAGCCCAGGGCGTCCATGGCCTGCTCCAGCTGGGCGTCGAGGTCCCACGCGTTGGCGTGGTCCAGGTCCTCCTGGAGCTTGCCCATCTCGTCCATGAGCGCGTCGGTGTAATCGGTCGCCATCAGCTCGGCGACCTCGTTGAAGCGCTTGAGCTTGCCCATGACCTCGGCGGCGCCGTCCTGGACGTTCTCCAGTACGGTCTTCGACTCGTCGAGCTTGGGCTCCTGCATGAGGATGCCGACGCTGTAGCCGGGCGACAGGAAGGCGTCGCCGTTGGACGGCTGCTCCAGGCCGGCCATGATCTTGAGAACGGTGGACTTACCGGCGCCGTTGGGGCCGACCACACCGATCTTGGCGCCTGGCAGGAAGTTCAGGGAGACGTCATCGAGAATCACCTTGTCGCCGTGCGCCTTGCGCGTCTTGCGCATGGTGTAGATGAACTCAGCCAAGAGAAACCGTCCGGCAGATCGATGGTGGGCAGATACACCCCATCTTGCCTGACGTCCATACCCACGGGCGAATGGGTAGGTCAGAGCCCCTGAGCTGGGGCGGGGGAGGATTCGTGGACAACGCCTTGCTGGCGCTCGCCGGCACGACGATCGCGGTGGCGGGCACCCTCCTCGCGCCGGTCCTGTCGCAGCGGCTCGTGACACGCGCCGAGACCCACCGCTTCGACCGGCAGGAACGGGCGGCGGACGCGCAGTGGGCCCGCGAGCAGCAGGCCGTCGAACTGGACAAGAGGCGGGAGTGCTACGTGACCTCGAACGCCGGCTACCGCCGCTACCGCATAGAACTCATGAAGTACCTGTGGCTGGTCCACCGGGGCGAGGTGACCGTGGAAGCGCGCACCGCCTTGGAGGAGGCGCGCCATGCGATGCACGCGTCCTTCGCCGAGGCGCAGATGGCCGCCTCCGACGCGGTGCTGGCGGAGCTGGACTCCATGTCGCGGACGCTCGCGCAGATCTACGACGGGGTGCTGCGCCTGGAGGAGGACACCGCCGCATCCGGCGGCTCGGTCGAGTCGTTCGAGGAGATGCGGGCCGCTCTGCTGCGGGTCAACGAACAGTGGGTGGTCATGCGCGGCGCCATGCGGGCCGACCTGGGGGTGGCTCCGCCGGCGGGGCGCTCCGTCCCTGACGGCGGCGACGTCATCGCCGACGGCCTGCGGACGGCCCCGGAGGGGTGAGGCGGTGCTCCCGCCTCAAGCCTGCGCGTCCGGCAGGCCTGCGCGTCCGGCAGATCACAGGAGGCGGAGGACGGCGGGTGCCGCGTCCGTGAAGGCCCCCGTCAGCATGTCGAAGAGGGTGGGGCCGCGGCCGGCGCGGGCCCGGGCGAGCTCCTCGGCGACGCGCTCGCGGTTCGTGTAGTGGCAGCGGGAGAAGACGCCTTCCAGGTAGCGGGCGGTTCCGGGGTGGCCGAGGGCCCGGCGGGAGGCGGCGTGGTCGCGCCATTCGAAGACGTACGAGCCGTCGTCGGGCGTGCCGAAGCCGCCGCGGAGGCAGTCGGTGAGGCTGTCGAGGCCCTTGCCGAAGTAGCCGCCGGGGCCGTTGACGGCTTCTCCGAGCGCCGTCCAGAAGTCCTCAGGGGTGTGGATGCCGGCGCCGTCGATCACGTAGGTGGTGGTCACAGCACTGGGGACCCGTGGCGGCCCTCAGTGCGGTCGGTAGACGGTGAGGGCGTGGGGCAGGGCGTCGAGGACGAAGGCGGAAGGGGCGTGGGCGTACTCGCCGTCGTAGGCCAGGGGCGTGCCCTCGGGGATGTCGGCGATGCGCAGGCTGCGCAGCTTGGTCGCGGTGTGGACGGGGGAACGGGTGAGGGGGCCGGCGAAGGCGGCGGCGAGGAGGCGGGGGCCGGGGCGGCCGCCTCCGTAGACCATCCGTACGTCCAGCAGCCCCTCACCGATGCTGTCGCGGCGGCGGGGGGTGGGGCCGGTGCCGTGGTAGGTGCCGTTGCCCGCGAAGAGCAGCCAGACCTTGCGGGGCCGGCCGGCGAGCCGCAGCGCGACGGGGTGCTCGGCGCGCAGCACCCGCCAGGCGGCCAGCAGCGCGGCGGGCCCCCCGCCGATCCGGGGCGCCCAGCGCAGCCGGTGGCGCAGCAGTTCGGGGTAGGCGCCGATGCTGAAGGTGTTCAGGAAGTACCCGGCCTCGGTGCCCTCCCCGGCGGGATCGTCCGCGGCGTGTCGCGGGGCGGGGCGGGCGCCGGGGGTGAAGCGGCCGACGGCGACCCGGACCGCGTGCCCGGCGGCCAGGGCGCGGCAGGTGTCCTCGGCCCCGGCCAGCCCGAGGTCGAGGGCGAAGTGGTTGAGGGTGCCGCCGGGGAACACGGCCAGGGGGATCTCGGCGCGCAGGGCGGCCGTGGCGGCGGCGTTGATCGTGCCGTCTCCGCCGCAGATCCCGAGCACCTTGGAGCGGGCGGCCGCCGCGGCGAGTTCCGCCGGCAGGTCGGGGCCCGCGCACTCGACGAGCTCCGCCTTGGGCAGCCGGTCGAGCACCGAGTCCAGCCCGGCGCGGGCGGCCGTCCCCGAGTCGGTGTTCACCACGACGGTGAGCCCGTCCCCGTCGGGCAGTGCGGGCGCCCCGACCGCCCTGCGTTCGTCGCCCGGCACGACCCGGGCCTCCTCCACGTCCCGCGCGAGCCGGCGCACGACGAGCCCGGCGGCGACGCCGAGTGCGGCACCCGCCACCACGTCGGAGGGGTAGTGCACCCCGGTGTACACGCGGGAGAACGCCACCGAGGCGGCCACCGGTGCGAGGAGCGCGCCCCATCCCGGGGCCTCCAGGGCGAGACCGGTGGTGAACGCGAAGGCGGAGGCGGAATGCCCCGACGGGAACGAGGTGGTCCAGGGCTGGGTGGTCAGCCGGCGCACGGTGGGCACGCCGTCCAGCAGCGGGCGGGCGCGGCGCACCGACAACTTGCCGACGGTGTTGATGGTCGCCGAAGCAAGCGCGAGCGAGGCCGCGCCACGCAGCGCGGCCTTCCTGGAGCGGGTCGACCCGAACACGGCGATCGCCGCGGCGGCCCCGCCCCACAGCACGCCGTGGTTCGCGGCCCGTCCGAGTCGCGGCAGCACCCGGTCGGCTCCGGGCCAGTGCCGTTGCGCCACCGCGTCGAATAGCCGCCGGTCCCACCGCGCGAATGTGCCCTGCCACGTCAGATCCTGATCACCCATTGCCACCGCCTACCCAGCAGCCCCGATTCCGAATCAGCCCCCTACGCGCCTCCTCCACGCCACCGCCCGACCCCACACGGCGGCGGGGCACCCGAAGCATCGGGCGGTGCGGCCCGGGCTGCGGCGGGGGCGGGACCGGACACCACCTGCGGGGCGGTGCCCGCCGCCGCGCGGGATCCGGCCGGGGCGCGAAGGCCGGGGCCGGGCGCCGTCCCACCACGCAGACGGCCGCCCCGTCCAGACCCGAGCCCGAGCCCGCCACCAGCGGTGACGCCGCTGGGCGCCGGCCGCCTCCCCACCGGGCCGGCCCGCCGCACACCCCCTCCCCGCCCGTGGCAGCCGGGGGGCGACCGGGGCCCGCCCAGGCCACCGCGAGCCGGAGCCCCCCGGCTCCCCGGTAGTCGGCCCGCACGGGGCAACCCCGCCCCACCCGGGACACGCCCCGCCTCGTGCGGGCCGGGGCCCCGGCGCCGGTGGCCGGCCCCCGCCGGGGTGTCGGCCGCGGGTTTCCGCGCCGGGCAGCCGGCTGGGGCGCGCTGGTGCTGTGACGGGAGAGGTTCACCGGGTCGCGGCGCCCGGCACGGCACCTCTCCCTCAGCTGCCGCTGGGAGGTGCCCCCACCGTTGTCGAAACCGCGCGAGTACGTCCGGTACGAGCCACGGCCCTCCGCCTTGCGCTGCACCGCACCGGACGCCGCGACCCGGCAGAACCTTCCCGGCCACCGCACTAGGCGTCGTCCTCGCCCTCCAGGGGGCGCTTGCGGAGGAGGAGGACCACCATGCCGCCCAGGATCACCAGGCCGACCGCCAGGGCCGCGATCACCGGGGTCGCCCCCGAGCTGCCGCTGACGGCCAGGCGCTCCCCGTCGGCGGAGTCCTGCGGTGCCGACAGCGCCACCGCCGTCGCGCCGCCCATCGGCATCGCGTCGGGCGAGGGCCACAGCGCCGTCGCGGTGGCGGCCGTCGCGACCGCGCTGGAGCCGGCCACGATCTGCGCCTGCCCCGGGACCCCGTTGGCGAAGACCCGCCCGACCGGGACCCTGGTGGAGCCCTGGACGACGACCGAGGCGTGCCCGTCCGGGGTCCCCGCGGGCACCTCGAAGTACAGCCGGGTCCCGTTGCCGGCGGTGGTCAGCGGCCGCCCCTCGGCATCCACCACCCGCACGCCCATCGCCACCGCCGCCGCGTCGGGGGTGACCGTCACGCTCTGCGCGCCCGTCCGCACCGTGACCGGCCCCAGCCGGGCGCCCGTCGGCCCTGAGACCGGACCGGACACCTGCCCGGGGTCCAGCCCCAGCGACGCCGGGGGCTCCGACAGCCGGCCCGCCTCCCGCTGGAGGTAGCCGGCCAGTTTCTCCGCCGCCGGGTCCGCCGCCTCGACCTGCGCGCCGTCGGCCAGCCGCCAGATCGCGACCTGGGTCCCGGCCGCCGCGCTCTCGGCGGTGAGGGATCCGGCCCCGGCCGCCTTCGCGAGCCCGGCCAGGTCGTTGAGCTGCGGGTAGGAGTGCTCCAGCACCCAGCGGATCCGGCCCGCGTCCTGGTTGGCGGCCAGCGGGGTCCCGCCCCACCCGCTCTCTGTGTACCGGGCCTCGGGCTGCGCGAAGCCCGCCACCCCCACTCCGTACGTCTGGAGCATGCCGCCGCCGTCGACGCGCATTTCGTACAGCCCGGCCGGGATCTGCCGGACCGATCCGTCTCCGCCGCGCAGGACCGCCTGCCCGTACGTCTTCAGCCCGTCCAGCACGGCGCTCGCGCCCCCCGGGGCCCGGTCCGCGGTCGAACCGGAATCTGCCGCGGCCGCCGCTCCCGGGGCGGCGGTGAGGGCCGCGGCCAGCAGGGCCACCGCCAGCGGCCGCCGCGCGGAGGCCCGTACGGAAGACCGCCCGGCGTCCGGAACCGGAACACCGGCCGGTGGAGCCGGCGGCGGGCCCGTAACGGCAGCAGGTTCAGGAGCAGGTTCAGGAGCGGGAGCAGGAACAGCGGCGGGAGCAGGAACGGAGGGTGCGGGAACAGCGATCGACACAGTCTTCCCCTTCGGGCCGAAGGCCCAGGTGCCCGTGAGTACCGGGTGATCTTAGCCCCCTCGAACATTCAGACCACCGCCGCCTTCTGAGCATCCATCAGCGGCACGTCCGTTCTCACGACCCGGCGGAATGCCGCCGTCCCCCGGTTGAGGTCGTGTCCGATGGCGGTGGCGTCGATGTCCGCCGAGAACCACCGCACGCCGTCCCCGTCGGGCGGGTCTTCCCTGACCCGCAGCCGCCCGTGCACCACCAGCGGCTCCCCGACCGAAACGGAACTGGCCAGGTTCACCGCCAGCGCCCGCCGCGCCCACACCGTGTAGAAGCTGGTGGACCCGTCGGCCCACGCCTCCTTGCGCCGGTCGAAGTACCGCGGCGTCACCGCGAACCGGAACCTCGCCGACGGACCCGCCGGCGTCTCCTTGAAGTCGATCTGGGTCGCCACGTGGCCCACCAGCGTCACCTGGGTGTCGTTCATCCCGGCTTCCCCTCCCCCGCATCCCGTCCCCGCGCGGACCGTCCGCACGCGGTACGACCATGCTGGCCCGCTGCCCCCCGTCCCGCTCGGGCCTGTGGATTACTGGCGGGTTGTGGACAACCTCGCCACCGTCGCGTACTGCTCGCGCACTTCCCGGTAGCGCAGCAGCTCCGCCGCGACCGGCTCCAGCACCCGCGCCCGCCCGCACCCGGCCGCCGCCTGCCGCAGCCGCTGCTCCGCATCCTGCCCGTACCGGCGCGCCGGGCCCCGCGCCGCCATCGAGCAGGCCCATTCGACCAGCGGCCCGCCGACGATGCCCGCCACCATCAGCAGTACCGGAGGCATCAGGCGCGGCTCCAGGACCCCGATGATCTGCCCGGTCAGCCACACTCCGCCGAAGACCTGGAGCAGCGTCATGGCCGCCTGCGCCAGTACCGCCGCCGGCCACCACTTGGGCCGCGGCGGCTTGGCCCTGGGTACCGCGACGGCCGTTCCCAAAGTCACCGCGATCTCGTCCAGCGCCTCCGGCAGCCGCTCGGCCCCGCGCACCGCCGTCTCCCGTACCGCCTGCGCCCACGGCTCCGGCAGCCCGACGGCCGCCTCGTCCGCGACGGTCCGTACGGCCTGCTCCACCCGCTGCCGGGCCGTGACCTCCTCCTCGGCCGGCGCCGGTCCGGCCCCCGGGGAGCGCCCGATCGCCGCGAGGGCGGCCAGTCCCGACAGGGAGCGCGGGGAGCGCCTGCTCTCGTACCAGCGCCACAGGCGCAGCCACGGCGTCCCGCACGCCTTCCCGGCGTTGCGCCGCCAGGCCCGCTCTGCGGCGAGCCCGACGGCGTACGCCCCGACCGCCTCCGCGAGCCGGTCCTCGAAGGCGGCGCGCGCCGCCTCCCCGATCTCGGGCCCGGAGTGCCCGTCGGCGACGTACAGCGGGTGCAGGTGTGCCGCGGCCCGGTCGACATCGGCGGAGATCCGCCGGGTCGCGGCGCCCTTCTCCTGGGTGAACTGTGCGAGGAGTTCGCGGAGTTCCCCGACGCCCTCCCCGGTCAGCGCGGACAGGCCGAGGACGGTGGCGCCGGGCTCGCCGTGTTCGCCGAGCGCCATGCCGTCCTCGTCGAGCAGCCGCCGCAGGTCGTCCAGGACCAGGTCGGCGGCCTCCCCGGGCAGCCGGTCCACCTGGTTCAGCACGACGAACGTCACCTCCGCGTGCCCGGCCAGCGGCCGCAGGTACCGCTCGTGCAGCACCGCGTCGGCGTACTTCTCCGGGTCCACCACCCACACCACCGCGTCGACCAGGGCCAGTACCCGGTCCACGTGCTCGCGGTGCGCGACGACCGCCGAGTCCAGGTCCGGCAGGTCCACGAGGACCATGCCGCGCAGCGCCTCGGCCTCCGGCGTCTCCCGGGGCCGGCGCCGCAGCCGTCCGGGGATCTCCAGCCGGTCGAGCAGTCCGGCCGCCCCGTCCGACCAGCTGCAGGCGATCGGCGCGGCGGTGGTCGGGCGGCGCAGTCCCGTCTCGGAGATCTGCACTCCGGCCAGGGCGTTGAAGAGCGTGGACTTGCCGCTGCCGGTGGCTCCGGCGATCGCGACGACCGTGTGCTGGGGGGAGAGCCCGCGCCGTGCCGCCGCCTCGTCGAGCACGCGGCCGGCCTCGGCGAGGCTCTTGCCGTCGAGGATGCGGGTGCGTGAGAGCCCGACGAGCTGGCGCAGCGCGTCCAGACGGGTCCGAAGCGCCTGCGCTTCGGGGCTGGGCGGGGGCGCGGGCACCTTGCCGCCGTCGCTGCCGGCTCCGGAGACGGCCCGCACGAGCGCGTCGTCGCTGTCGTCGTCGTCCGGGCCCTCGCCGGTGGGCTTGGGGCGCGAACGTGCGATGAAGCCGTCGTCCCAGCGTTCCCCGTTGCGGTCGGTCAAGGCGCTCACCGTGTCACCTCTCCTTCTGCAGTACGGACAGCGCGGCGATGAGCTCGGCCTGTGGTTCGGGGGTCACTTCGAGGGCTTCCAGCGGGGCGAGCCGACGGTCGCGTTCGGCGCGCAGCACCTGGTCGAGGTGGTCGCCGACCAGTTCCCCGCCCCGGTCGCGCAGGCGCAGGGCGGCTTGTGCGCCGATCCGCTCGGCGAGTTTCTCCCCGGCCGGCCGGGCCCTCTTGCCGCCGAGGAGGGCGGAGACGAGGAGGGCCGCGACGGCGTCGGGGTCGGGCGCGGGCTGCCGGTCGAGCTGTGCGACCTCGTCCTCGGCGAGTTCCTCCAGCACGCGCCGCCAGCGGCGTACGGCCATGCCGATACGTTCCGCCGCTTCGCGGTCGGGGGCGGGCAGGGGCAGGGCCGCGGCGGCGGGTTCGCGCCTCCAGGCGTCGGCGATCCGTTCGTCGGCGGCGGCGACCGCGCACTGGAGCAGCGCGGCGAGGGATTCGGCTAGCGAGTCGAGCAGTTCGTCGGCGCTCGTGTCGAGGGGGTAGCCGCGCCAGCGCGTCAGGGCGTCACCGGCTAGTACGGCTCCTCGGTCGAGCCGGTTGCGCACCCGCCTGCCCTCGCGCTTGTACGCGTCCTCGACCGCGGCCGTCAGCCGTACGGCGGCGGCGTGCTGGGCGGCGACGGCGGAGGCGAGTTCCGGCATGCGGCGGCCGAGGGAGTCGAGCGCGCCGAGCGCGGTGCGTCCCACGGCGTACTGGCGGGCGGCCGGGTCCGTGGCGTGGTGGCTGAGCCACTCGAACAGCGGCGCGACGGCGCTGGCCGGCAGCAGCCCGCCCCCGCCGGCCGACTCGGGCAGCTCCGGGACCGTGAACCGCGGTACGTCGCCGAGGCCGGCCCGCGTCAGCAGGGCCCCGTACTGCCGTGAAACGTCGGCGAGCACCTGGTGCGGGACCCGGTCGAGGACGGTGACGAGGGTGGCCTTGTACTGCTTGGCGGTACGCAGGAGGTGCCAGGGGACGGCGTCGGCGTACCGGGAGGCGGTGGTGACCATGACCCAGACGTCGGCGGCGCAGATGAGTTCGGCGGCGAGTGTCCGGTTCTCGACGACGAGGGAGTCGATGTCGGGTGCGTCGAGGAGGGCGAGGCCGCGGGGGAGGGTGGAGACGGTCTCGATGCGCAGTTCGCGGGTGGCGTGGTGATGTCCGCGCGGATTCGTCCTTCTGGGTGCGGGGCGTGCGTCCTCCTCGTCCTGCGGAGCCCATACGCGGGTGAGGTCGGGCAGGACCCGCATACCGGCGAACCAGTGGTGGTCGTCGGGGTGGCAGACGAGCACGGGGATGCGCGTCGTGGGGCGCAGGACACCGGCTTCACTCACCTGGCGGCCTACGAGGGAGTTGACGAGGGTGGACTTTCCGGCCCCGGTGGACCCGCCGACGACGGCGAGCAGCGGCGCCTCGGGCGCCTTGAGCCGGGGTACGAGGTAGTCGTCGAGCTGCGCGAGCAGCTCGGCTCTCGTCTGGCGGGCGCGCGGGGCGCCGGGCAGGGGCAGCGGCAGACGCACGGACGCGACCCGGTCGCGCAGGGCGGACAGGGCATCGAGCAGCTGAGGCCGAACATCCAAGGTCACCACATGCGAAGAATGCCCAATTTAAGGCCATTTTTGAAGCTTATACGCCCTCTGCGCGCCGACCGCGACTCCAGCGGGACATCATGGACACGGCGGACGAGTGGGACGCAGGCATAACGAGTGCACAACACCCAGGGGCGGCGCGGCGCAAAAGCGATGCGAGAATCGCACCTGCCTGCGATTATCGGACCGCTTCACCGAACCTCCACATCGTGGCACGCGGGTGAAGCAACCGGGACAAGGCGACCGGAGCCCTATCCTTGACCCGGCACGGACCACAGTCCCACCCCCACCCAGGGGCTCCAGGCCACCACGGCCACCTTCCGGCCCCCGTAGCTCAGTGGATAGAGCAGGCGCCTTCTAAGCGCTTGGCCGCAGGTTCGAGTCCTGCCGGGGGCACTCTTTCCACACACGAAGCCCTCCCACCGCGGAGGGCTTCCGTGCAGGCCGGGGCAGACCCGTCGGCAGGCCCCAAGCGCCGGGGGCGGCGCGCCGATCCGTACCCGGCGAGTGCCTTTTACAGCCACCGTCCGGAGGATCCGCGCCCGGGCAGTGCCGCCAGGGGTTACGGCGTCGCCGGGGCCGGTTCGGGGAGGGGGGCGAGCCGGCGGGCGGAGAATTCGCGGTTGGCGAGGGTCTGCTTGCGGTGGGCCTCGGGGAGGTCGGGCAGCTCCAGCAGGCGGTCGCAGGCTTCGAGCGAAGCGGCGTAGTCACCCACCCAGTACGCCGTGATCGAGTACTCGAACAGCAGCCCCCAGCGGTACACCCACGGCTGGATGAAGAGCAGGTCGTCCGGCCGCTCCCGCCCGAGCGCGAGCCGGACGAAGGCGTGCGCCGCGTGGTACCGGCCCATCCGGCGCAGCCGGCTGGCCAGTTCGTAGCAGGCTTCGAGGCGCTGGGGGCGCGCCTCCCAGGCGCGCGAGAGGGCGTCCATGGCGGACGGCCAGTCGTCGGATTCTGCGCGCAGGATCCCGGACTGCAGGAGCGCGAAGTACACCTCTTCGGCCCAGCCGCCCATCTGCGCGCGCCGCTCGTACAGGGCGATCGCCTCGTCCGTGCGCCGCATGTCGCGCAGGGTCTGGGCCAGGTAGAAGACGGTTCGAGGGTTGGTGGGGTCGCGTTCCATCTCGGCGCTCAGCAGCCGCTCGTCGCGTTCGAACTTGTCGTGCTTGGAGCCGCCGTCGCCGTAGTCCTCGATGACGAGCGCGTCCAGGTTCTCCTGCGAGTGGTCCTGGTCGGCGGTCAGGTACTCGTGGGTGACGCCCTCGTAGCGCCAGGGGAGGTCACCGCGGACCAGGCGCTTGATGCGGTACTCGGTCGGGCCCTCGTGGCGGAGCATGTAGGAGTCGGCCGTCAGCGCGGGAAGCGGGCCGTCGCGGCGGATGACCAGGTCGGCGTCGAGCAGGAGCAGGTAGTCCGCGCGGCCGCGGGCGCGGGCGATGTTCAGGCTCCGGTTGTGGCCGAAGTCGCGGAAGGGTTCCTCGTGGAGTTCGCCCGGGATGCCGTGGAGCGCCGTGCGGATGAGCTGCTGGGTTCCGTCGGTCGAGCCGGTGTCGGAGATGACCCAGGTGTCGACGAGGTCGCGGACGGGGGCGAGGCATCGTTCGATGACCTTCGACTCGTTCTTGACGATCATGCAGAGGCAGATGGACGGCTTCTTCACGGCATCACCATTTCGTGCGGGTCGGGCCGGGCGACCTGGCGACATGCGACCTTAGGGACCGGTTCGGGACGACCGTGGGCGGCACGCCGAGGCGCACGGGCGGGTTCGCCGGGGCCGTGCGGCTGTTGGAGGTGGGCTTGTAGGCCAATCCGTTAATCGACCGACAAAAGCCTCAAGTCACCACATCGGGACTCCGAAGACGGCAGGGGAAGCGTGAACCCGCTTCCCCCACACCACCTGATCCGGCTCGACAAGGAGCACACGAATGAGTCCTGGGCCCACGAACCGGTCCTGTCTTGGACCGCTTCCCCAACGCGGCACCTGGCTGAAAGGCGGCGTCGTCGCGTCGCTCGCCCTGCTGCTGACGGGAATCGCGAGTCCCGCGATCGCCATGGCGCCGCACGCCACGACCGCAGCCGGCATCCGTCTGTCGGGTGCGCCGGCCGCCGACGACGACCACTGCCAGGGCCGGCCGCCGCACCACCACGAGGACGGCCCGTCGCAGGAGCAGAACCAGCAGGCGCGGCTCGGCCAGCCGGGCGCCGAGAAGATGGTCCCCGGCCAGCCGGCGGCCAAGAAGGCGGCCCACGACGACAGGTGTGAAGGCCCCACCGGACCGACCGGCCCCGAGGGTCCTCCCGGACCGACGGGCGACACCGGGCCGACCGGTGACACGGGTCCGACGGGTGACACGGGTCCGACGGGTGACACGGGTGCGGCAGGGACGCCGGGTGCGGCCGGACCGGCGGGACCGGCGGGTGCGGCCGGACCGGCCGGACCCCAGGGAGTCGCAGGACCCGGGGGACCCGCGGGACCGGCGGGCGTGGCCGGACCGGCCGGACCCCAGGGAGTGGCAGGGCCGGCCGGTCCGGCGGGTGCCACCGGGCCGTGCGCCGACATCGACGCCTTCGCCGCACGGGACGCGGTGGACTTCCAGGCCGTGCTCACCGGCGGCAAGACGTACGTGGGCAGGGGGACCCCGCTGGGCGGACCGATCGTCTGGCAGGACCTCACCAACACCACGGCCACCATGAACGACCCCGCGAACCCGGACTACCCCGCGGGTGTCTGCGGCGTCGCCATCGAGGTGCGGGACGGCAATGCCTGGGTCAAGGCGGTGACGGTGAACGGGACCGTGTGGCAGACACACGGCGACGTCGCGGGCACCACGTTCGTCTGGGACGAGGCCTGGACCCAGCAGACGACCCCGACGCCGGTGACGCTCCGGAGCAAGAAGTTCTCGTCGGCCGTGAAGCCCGCCGCCGGCCCCAAGGGAGCCGCGAGCCCCATGGCCGCCCCGCAGAGCATGAAGCGCCCCTGACGCTCGGGGTCGTGCGAAGTACGGAGCTGCAGAAGTAGTGCGGTGACGTGTGCTGTGTCCGCCGGCTCGCGGGGACACAGCACACGTGCGTGTCCGGGGGCTCAGGGGGCAGGGGTGACGGCGTCCTGGGCGACGGCGGTGCCCGGGCCGACGCCGAAGGTCTTGACGGCCTGGTAGTAAGTCCAGGCGGTGCTGAGGCAGGAGGCCTTGCGCGCCCCCGCGTAGTGGCCGCACACGCGCTTCATGTCGGCGTGGAAGGCGTCGTCCAGACGCGGTTTGGACTCGCGGAAACGGCCCGCCGCACGGTAGTTGCGGTAACCGAAGTCATGGCGCGCGCAAGCCATCCGGAACGGGAAGCCGAACGGGTCGTCGGGGGAAGTGGTGCAGTAGTCCGTCGTCCAGTCGAAGTCGTACGCCGCCCAGTTGCGCCGGTTCGCGCGCGCGTCGGCCCAGGCGTCGTAGCTCGCGGCGCTGGTCCGGGTCCAGTCGCTCAGGATCCGCGGCTTGTCCGGCGGGGGCACGAGGGCGAGCAAACCGGCGGCCGCGGACACGAGGAGCGGGGCGAAGAGGCGCAAGGGGTCCTCCGGGAACGGACGGATCAACGGGCGGTGCGCACGGGGCGGCCGGCGGCTACGGCTGTTCCAACGCGCGGCTCGCTCGCGGGTATCGGGGCGGGGCTCACTCGCGGGTATCGGGGCGGGGCTCACTCGGGGGTATCGGGGCGGGGCCGGTCGTGTACGCCTCAGGTATGACTTCGTGTCACTCGTCGGCCGGGCGGTCGGCTGCCGCCGGCCGGCCGGCGTGCGGAGGGGGCCGAGGCCGTGACCGGGGCCGTTCGCACCGCGCGGGCGTCCGGGAGGCGCCGGGGAGGGGGAGGAGGCGAGCGCTTCGCGTTGGGGCGGAACGTGCGCGGGAGGCGGACACCGCTCTCAGGTATGAGCCATGTCAGACTTCCGGCAGATTTCCGGTTCGTTCTGCGGAGGGACGCGCGAGCGGGTCCCCCGAGCGAACACTTGGCTTCATGAACCGCCGCCCGCTCGTCATCGTCGCCGCCACGGCGGGAGTCCTGGCCACCGCCGCCCTCGCCCTGCCCCACCTGCCGCCCAACCCGGTCTCCGACTCCTTCAACGAGAGCCTGTTCAAGGAGAAGGGGAAGCACTTCGCGACCACCGCCGATGCGCCGACGCGCGGTGACCGGGCGTTCGCCCTGCCGAGCTGGGTACCGAAGGACGCCACCGACATACGCGTACGGGCGCGCACCGACGGCCGGGCCCGGCTGATCCGGTTCACGCTCGGTGCCACCCCTCTGGACGGCCCGCGGTGCGCGGCGGGGACGGCGCCCGGCAAGGTCCGGGGTCCGCAGCTGAACGCCCGGTGGTGGCCGGGTGACGCCCGCGAGGACGCGCGGCCCGACTGCCGGGACCACTACCAGTACCAGGTCGCGGTGCGCGGCAAGCGGGTCTACGCCTGGACCGACGGGACGCCGTCCCCGGGCGGCCTCGTACCGCAGGGGACGGCCCCGGCGGTACGGGCGTCCGCCCATCGGTAGGGCGTGCCGGTCCGGCGGCCGCCGGGGCCGGGCGGGTCACCGGCCCGTCAGGCCGCGCGCAACGCCCCGGCGGTGGCCCGGGCGAAGCCGTCGGGGTTGTCCAGCATGATGTTGTGCCCGCAATCGGGGACGGGGACGACCGCGACGCCGGCGGCCTTGAGCTCCTCGGCCCCCGGGAGGGGCCCGTCCGCCTCGGGGAGCAGGTAGGTGCGGGGTATCTCCAGCTCCAGCAGGAGTTGCCGCACGGTGGGCGTGGTCCCCGCGGCGAGGTGCACGGCGGAGCGGTACAGGGCGGTGCGGCCGGCCAGCCGCATGGTGGACCACCAGTGCGCGCCCACCCGGTCGCGGATCTCGGCCCAGCCGCCGTTCAGGAAGTCCTCCTCGGTGTAGGAGGCGATGGCTCCGGAGCCCGCCGCGCGCCGGTCCGGCCGCACCGGGTCGAGGTTGGCGTCGACCAGGACGAGGCGGGAGACCAGTTCGGGGTGGCGCGTGGCCAGGACGACGGCCACGGCACCGCCCATGCTGTGGGCGATCACCTCGGCGCCCTCGGTGCCGGCTTGGCCGAGTGCCTTCGCGAGGGCGTCGGCGTGCGCCTCCAGGGTGTACGTGAACCCCTCGGGCCGGTCGCTGAGCCCGTGACCGAGCAGGTCGACGAGGAGCGAGCGCCGGCCCGCCAGCAACGGGTGGGCGGCGGCGGCTGCGAAGTAGGCGGGCGAGGTGGAGCCGAGGCCGTGGAGGTACACGCGCGCGGGTTCCTCCCCGGGCAGTTCGACCCAGCGGATGCGGTCGTCCTGCGGTGTCACGGCGGCACTGTGCACGATGTTTCCCCTGGAACGGTGGTGCGGCGGAGTCGGTTTGAGGGTAGCCGGGCCTCGGAAGGCGGAGGCGGCCTCGTCTACCCTCGTCAGGTGACGGTGTACGTGAACCAACTCGGCGGTGACCTACCGCGCGTCGGCCCGCCGCCCGAGGGCGAGGCCGTGACCGTGTGGGCCTTGGACACGGGCCGCAGTGTGGTGGCCGGGCACGCGGTGGAAGAGGCCGCGGCGGTACTCGACGCGGCGGAGCGGGAGCGGGCCGGACGGCTGGTGCGGCTCACCGACCGGCACGCCTACCTGGCCTCCCACCTGGGGCTGCGGGCGCTGCTCGGTGCCTACCTCGGGCAGGCCCCGGCGGACGTCTGCCTGATCCGTGAGGAGTGTCCCTGCTGCGGCGGCCCGCACGGGCGCCCGGCGGTGGCCGGCGGCGGGCTGCACTTCTCGCTGTCGCACACCGCCGGAGTGGCGTACGTGGCGTTCGCCGCGATACCGGTCGGGGTGGACGTGGAGGGCACTCCGGGCGCGGCGGTGGTGACGGACGTGCTGAGCACGCTGCACCCTGCCGAGACGGCGGAGCTCACGGCGCTGGCGGAGGCGGACCGCCCGGTGGCGCTGGGCCGCCTGTGGGCCCGTAAGGAGGCCGTCCTCAAGGCGACGGGCGCGGGCCTCGCGCGTGGCGTGGCCGAACCCTACGTCGGCTCGGGCCCCACCCCGGCCCGGGTGACGGGCTGGACCCTCCGCGACCTCCCGGCCCCACCGGACTACGCCGCGGCCGTAGCCCTGGCCGGGCCTGAACCGATCCCCTGACCGGGACGCGCCCGCACCCGTCCCCGCACCGTGGACCGACCGGGCGGAGCGCACACCCCGGCCGGACGGCAAGGTACCGCGCCGGCGTGTTCACCGGCGCGGCCCGATCGGCGTGCGGCGGACCGACGCTTGCGGCGGGCTCGGGGAACCCGGCGGACGACGGGGGCGCCGCGCCCGCCGCCCGCCGGGAAGGCACGCCGAGCTCGCGCGGGCGCGGCCTGGTGCTGCGGCCGGGAAGGTTTGCCCGGTCGCGGCGTCCGGTGCGGTGCAGCGCAAGGCGGAGGGCCGTGGCCCGTACCGGACGTACTCGCGCGGTGTCGACAACGGTGGGGGCACCTCCCAGCGGCAGCCGGGGGAGAGGTGCCGTGCCGGGCGTCGCGACCCGGTGAACCCTCCCGGCCACAGCACTGGTATCGGCGGCATGGAGATCCGTCGGGCGCGGACCGTCGCCGAGTTGGTTGCCGCCGAAGGGCTGTTCGACGGGCCCGTGCGGGAGGAGTGGGCGCAGCGGTTCCCGGACGCGCCCGGGCATCTGATGCTGCTCGCCCACGTCGACGGCGTCCCTGCCGGAATGGTCTCCGGCATCGAGATGAGCCACCCCGACAAGGGCACCGAGATGTGCCTGTACGAACTCTCGGTGGACGAGGGATACCGGCGCCGCGGCATCGGCCGGCAGCTCGCGCCGGCCCTCGCCGAAGAGGCCCGGGCGCGCGGGGTGTCACGGCATGTGGGTGGGGGTCGACACCGACAGCGAAGCGGCGCTGGCCACGTACGCCTGCGCCGGCGGGCGGGACGAGGGCGTCTTCGCCATGCGCGGCTGGGCGCCGGCTGACGCCCCGTAACCCCTGCGGCGGCGTGTCGGGGGCCACTCGGCGCACCCCCCGCGCGGCCGCCCCCCACCCGGCCGAACATCGCGGCATGACCGCACTCACCGCGCTGCTCCCGACCGCAGCCCTCCTGGCCACGGCCGCCCTGTCCACCGCTCCGTCCCCCGAAGCCCCCACCGCCCCCTACGTCGTGGTCCTCAAGGACGGCGCCTCGCGCGCGCCGGCCGCCGCGGCCCGCGTCATGGCCGCGGAGACGGCCGGGTCCGGCGACGAGGTCATGGCCGTCTACGACACCGCCCTCGCCGGCTTCGCCGTCCGCACCACCGCCGCCCGCGCCTCCGAGCTCGCCGCGGATCCCCGGGTGGCGTACGTCGAGCCGGACACGGAGTTCCGCACCAGTGACACCCAGCAGCCGGCCCCCTGGGCCCTGGACCGGCTCGACCAGCGCGAACTCCCGCTCGACGGTTCGTACACGTACGCCACCAAGGGCGAGGGCGTCACCGTGTACGTCGTCGACACCGGGATCAACACGCTGCACCAGGAGTTCGGGGGCCGCGCCCGGGCCGGCGTCAACACCGTGTGGCTGGAGGGTGCCGACGACTGCAACGGCCACGGGACCCATGTGGCGGGAACGATCGGCGGGGCGACGTACGGGGTGGCGAAAGGGGTCTCGCTCGTCTCGGTGAAGGTGGCGAACTGCCGGGGCAGCGGGCGGCTGTCGTCCCTCGTGAACGGCATCGACTGGATGGTGAGGGACGCCCTCAAGGCGGCCAAGGCGGCGAACGCGGCGGCAGCGGCGGCAGCGGCGGGCAAGGGCACCGCGCCCACGACCACACCCACCACCACGCCCGCGACCCCGCTCACCGCCACCGCCGCCGCGCCCGCCGTCGCCAACATGAGCATGGGCGGCACCCGCAGCCGCGCCCTCGACACCGCCGTCACCCGCGCCATCGCCGCCGGGATCACCTTCACCGTCGCCGCCGGCAACTCCGGCAAGGACGCCTGCACCGGCTCCCCCGCCCGTGTCCCCGACGCCGTCACCGTCGCCGCCACCGACACCGCCGATCACCGCGCCGCCTTCTCCGCGTACGGCTCCTGCGTCGACCTCTCCGCCCCCGGCGTCGGCATCACCTCCGCCTGGAAGGGCTCCACCACCGCCCTCGCCCGGGCCACCGGCACCTCCATGGCCGCCCCGCACGCGGCAGGCGTCGCCGCGCTGATCCTGGCCGACGGCATCCGCAGGACGCCCGCCCAGGTCACCCAGACCATGCTGCGCAGCGCCGTCCCCGACCGGATCACCGGCCTCCCCGCGGGCACCCCGAACCTCCTCCTGCACACGCCCACCGTCGGCTAGAACCCGATTTCACCGACCCTGATGGGACATCAATGTGTGTGCGCTTCGCGGGAAGCCAAGTCATTGACTTCTCATCACCGCGACGCGTCAATGTCGGCCTCCGCACCGGCTCGTCCTCCCCCACACAGCGGGTGGGGGGAGGGTCCGTCCGACGAAGGAGTCGCGACCCAGTGAGTACAACGTTCCGACGAAGAGTGCTGGCCGGGGCGGGCGCGCTGTCCCTGGCCCTTACGGGTGGTGTCGTCGCCATGACGGGGACGGCGCAGGCCGCGACCAAGACGACCCCGGTGCCGGTGAAGTGCGTCGCCCCCGCTCCCCAGCCGGGCGCCAACGGCACCCAGGACTACACGATCACGGTGCCGGACACGGCCAAGGCCGGTCAGAGCGTGCCCATCACCATCGACCCGGGCGAGACCCCGGTCATCCCCATGTTCACCATCGACACGGTCAACACCATCAAGGCGAAGCTGCTCGTCGGCGGGGTCGCGCAGACGGTCACCGGCCCCGCCGTCCCCAGCCACCAAGAGGCCGGCAAGAAGTCCGACCCGCCCGCGTTCAGCGGGACCATCACCGTCCCGGACGGCAGCGAGGGCACCACGCTGCAGATCACCATCGACCAGGTGGTCACGGACGCCGACCTCGGCGGCACCGTCTACACCACCACCTGCACGCCGGACCCGCGCCCCAGCGCCTCCGTCGGCTCGATCGCGGTCGAGGCGCTGCCGAAGGACCCGGTGACGACCAAGGTCACGCCCAACAGCGGCAAGGCGGGCACCGCCGTCTCCGTGACCGGTGCCAACTTCCCGGCCGGCCCGGTCACCTGCTCCGCGCTCCTCGCGGGTGCGGCCACCGGTGACACCGGCAGCGGCACGGCGGACGCCTCCGGCGCCGCCACCTGCGGTCTGACGGTGACGAAGAAGGCCGACGCGATCAGGATCGACGGCTCGGTCACCCCGTACAAATCGTTCGTGTTCGTCGAGGACCAGGCGGGCGTCAAGAACCCCGTCGACGTCGAGGTGCTGCCCGGGCCGCTGGCCCTCGGTCCGAAGGACGGCCAGCCGGCCGTGAGCTTCGGCGCGGTCACCATCAACGGCAAGGCGCAGTCGGTGTTCGGCGCGTTCAACGCCGCCACCGTGCAGGACTTCCGCGGCGGTTCCCTGGGCTGGGACGTCACGGCGACCCGCACGCCGTTCCTGAACTCCTCCACGGGCCACTCCATGGCCAAGGCGCAGATCGGCATCCAGCCGTCCTGCACGGTGACCAACCCGGACAGCCCGAGCACCTGCACCGCGGGTGCGCCGGGCGCCATCACGGACACCCCGATGAAGATCGCCTCGCAGGCGGCCGGCGGTGACGAGCTGACGGGCGGCGAGTTCGCGGTGGGCGGCGCGGCGATGCTCCAGCTGCCGCCGTTCATGTTCGCCGACACCTACCAGTCGGTCGTGACCTTCTCGATCGCCTGATCCGTCGCCGGGAGGGTGGTGCGGCCGGGCGCCGCGCCACCCTCCCGGTCCGTGAAACGCCGGTCCGCGAACTGCCGGTCCGCGACCGTGGCGCCCGCCCGAGGCTGGAGACCCGACATGCGTCCCCGCACCCCTTCCCCCTACGCCCTGCTCCTCGCCCTCCTGCTCCCCGTCGCCTCGCTCCTGCTCGGCGCGCCCGCCGCGAGCGCCGCCGACAACGGCACCTGGGGGGTCTTCCCGACGCCGCCTCCCGGGGCGGCGATGACGGAGCGGGCGTACTTCTTCCACCAGGGCGCCGCCGGGTCCACCCTCAGCGACAGCGTCACCATCGTGAACTCCTCCGACAAGGAGCTGACCTTCCAGGTCTTCGCCGCCGACGCCGTGAACACTCCGGTCGGCGGGGCCTTCGCGCTGCTGCCGGTCGAGACGTTGCCCAAGGACGTCGGCGCCTGGATCGCCCTGCCGCCCGGGACGGCGCACACCGTCACCGTCCCGCCCAAGGGCCGCAAGGACGTGCCCTTCACGGTGAAGGTCCCCGAGGACGCCGCTCCGGGTGACCACGTCGGCGGGATCGTGGCGCTGAACACCGCGGTGGAGGGGATCCGCCAGGACGGCAAGGTCCAGGTCGGGGTGAAGCGTTCGGTCGGCGCCCGGCTGTACTTGCGGGTGCCGGGGCCGGTGGCGGCGGGCCTGTCCGTGGAGGACGTGCGGGTCAGCCGGGACGCGCCGCTGCTGCCCTGGGTGCGGCGCGCCTCCGCGAAGGTCTCGTACACCCTGGTCAACCGGGGCAACGTGGTGGTCGAGCCGCGGGTGACGCTGTCCGCCGAGGGGCTGTTCGGGCGGAGGGTGCTGGACCGGCCGGCCCGCGACCTCAAGCTGACGCTGCTCCCGGGCCGGCGGATCGAGTTGACCGAGGCGTGGCCGGACGCCCCGCAGTCGGACCGGGTGCGCGTCCGCGTCGAGGCCGGCGCGTCCGCCTACCCGGACCTGCGTTCCCGGGCCGGTACCGACTTCCTCGCCGTTCCCTGGCCCGCGCTCGGCGCCGCCCTCCTCCTCGCGGCGACGGCGCTCGCCGCCCGGGCCCTGCGCCGTCGACGCGGCCTCCGTCCGGAACGGGGCTCGCCCCCCGCGTGAGGGTTGCGGGGGGGCGAGCGGTCCGGCGGAAGGGCGTGCCGTCAGTGGTTGCGCGGGAACCGGAAGTGGCCAGCGGCCTTCCACAAAGCCAGCGCAGGACTCGTGTCAGGCTCGGTAGAGGGTAGGCTGTTCCGCCGCCTGCTCCGGCGTGAGCCCTTCTACGGTCAGGTTCCCGGTCCACAGGTGGTCGCGGTTGGCGTAGGTGGCTTCGAAGCTGACCCGCTTGCCACCGGGCTCCAGCTTCCAGCCCTGTTGCTCGAACTGGGCGATGCGGTCGCTCCCGCAGACGAACGCTCGCGTGGCCTGGATGAGGATCCACTGCGCAAGCTCGGTGTCCTTGGCGGCGGACTTGCCGCACTTTCGGGCCATGTCCCAGAGCCGAGGCCACCCCACCCCCGGGGTCACGGGGCCGACGACACCAACGTCCCCGATGCGTCGGTCGTCCAGGTGGTGCGTGGCGTAGCCGAAGACGACGCCGAACATGGTGAACACGGTGACCCTGCCGTTGCAGGTGAGGCCCTCGTCATTGCTGCTCATTGATGGAACCCTTGGCTCTGTGACGGTCCGGGCGCCTTAGCCACGCCCGGACCGTTCCGTTCACGGGTGGCTCAGCAGCCGTCGCCGTCGCCGCAGCAGGCCGGCGGGTTGCACTCCTTCGCGGCACCCCACAGCCGGTCATCGACGTAGAACCCGGCCTCCTTCACGCGGTCCACCACGGACCCGATCAGCGGACGGGTGCGGACGGTGGCCTTGGGTTCGTGACCGAGGAAGAACCCGAACTGCTCGTCGCACCACGCGGCGTACGCCTGGGTGTGAAGCACGAACGAGTGCCATCCGGGGTCCACGGCGTCCGACGGGCTCATGTCGAACGCGCGGGTGTCGCCCATGACCTTGAGGAAGGCAAGGGCCTGGTCCACGATCCGACGGGCCGCGGACAGCTCGTGCCCGTACTCCTCAGAACAGAACTCGGACACCTTCTCGAACAGCTCGGGACTGACAAGGTCCCGCCCGCGCCTTAAGGCGACGGGAGATTCCAGCATGGTCGTCATGAGTGGCTCCTGTCGGGTCGGTTCAGGCTGCGGGCGGGGGCGGGAACTGGTCCCCGCCCCCTCCGGACTTGTCTCCGGAATCGGTCATCGCTTCACCTCCTTTCGACGCAGGGGGACGGAAGGGGGGTGCTACCCGCTCCGGAAGGGGCGGGGGTCTCTGAGGGGCTAAGCGCCCCAGGCACGGGGCGCGACAAGCGCCACGGTGACCACCCATGCGGCGGCAGCCGCGACGCTCAAGGAGCGGCTCACGGGCTCACTACCTGCACGCCGGCCACGTCTTCGTAGAAGCGGCGGAACATCTTGTGGTAGAGGTTCCGGGCCGTGTGGTTCATGCACTGCCGGTCCACGTCGGCGGCATGGAGAGGCGATCTACCGCCGGGTTCATGGGCTTCGTCTGAATGCTGGCCATTGGCACCCCTCCCGATGACTTCGCGGTCGATGCAACGACCGTAGGGAGCGGGCTGCGGTGCGCTCAATGAACTTGCACGAGCTTGCAGGAGATCACCCGAGCACCGCGATGGCTTCCGCGATCAGGGCGCGGGCCGGCTGCCCGTGACAGGCCAGTTTCACCAGCTCAGCGAACATGCGCGCGTACGTTTCGATCTCGCTCGGCTGCTTCACGGTGACCTGAGCTGTGGCGAGCTCGACGATCACTTGGGAGTAGTCGTAGATCCAGAAGCCTTCGACGGGCCACATGATCCGTTCTGTGGCCATAGGAATCACGCCGAGGCTGACGTTGGGCAGTACGGCGATCTGAAGCAGGTGCCCAAGCTGGGCGGCCATGACTTCGGGGCCGCCGAAGCGGGACCGCAACGCGGACTCCTCAAGCACTATCCCGAAGTGCCGGTGCGCGTCGTGCAGGTAGCGCTGGCGGAGCATCCGTACTTTGACCGCTGCCTCTACATCGTCAGGGATCTGCCTGAACGTGACAATGCGGTTCATGATCGCAGTGGCGTAGTCAGCCGTCTGGAGAAGGCCCGGGATCACTCCGGGCTCGTAGATACGGAAGCGGTTCGTACGGGCGTACAGCGGCACATGAGCCTCTTGACCGCGCTTGAGGCCGGCTCGCTGCAAGCGCTTCCACTCCACGTACATCTCATCGATGCCGTGTGCCGTGGCGCGTAGGTCTTCGTAGTCCTGCGGAACCCCGCAGATGGTGACGTAGGCGAGGAGGTCTTGGTCCGAGGGCGGCGTCTTGCCGTTCTCGATGCGAGAGGCTTTGGACTCGCTCCAACCCGCACGCGCGGCCAGCGCCCGCGCTGTCAGGCCGGTCGGCTTGCGCATGTCTCGCAGCCGCCTGCCGAGGGCAGCGCGGGCGTCCTGTACTGCTGATGAAGGTGACGTGTTCACTGAGGTTTCGAGCGCGTTAGGTGGGCTGGTACTCCGAGTGCGGCGTAGCCCGTTCCCAGACAGCTTCGAACGCACCGACGCACAGCTTCAGGATCCTTGGGTCCTCGGTCATCTCCAACCAGTCGCCAGGGGCGCACTCGCCGTTCCCGTCGAAGTGCAGGACAAGAACAGTCCTGTTGTCGAAGACCCAGAAGTCGTTGCCTGGGAAGGCGATATCAGTAGCGTTCCGTCGCGGGAGCCACCTGATTTCCTCCCCGGCCTCCACGTTGGCGTCCGAGACGTGGTGCTCGAACCGGAGGTAGTCCGATTCCGGGACGGAGAACACACGGGCGCGACGGATGGACACGCCCCTGTCCGTGGCGTCGCGGACCCACTTCAGCCAGTGACGCATCTCCGGATCGTTGTCTTCGGGGAGGTCGCGGAAGCCCTGCTTCCAGGCGATGAAGCTGGGGTCCGACTCCATGTAGCCGTCCCGCATCTCCAGGTGGATCGCGCTGCGCTCGGCCGAAGCGAGAAGCTGCTCAAATGACGGGACCATCGGCACCCTTGACCTCCAAGAAGAACTGCACCATGCGTCGCGGCAGCTCGATGACATCCTCATGATCGGGGATGTCCATCAGTTGCCTGCGTTCCGCGTCCGTCACCTTGAACCCCTGCACCAGGTAAGTGTCAGTGGCGTCGTCCAGATAGATCGTGGGCGAGCCGCCGTCCTTGCTCTCAGGGTCCTTGCCAAGCTTGTGCAGGGTCATGGTGTCCTCCTCGCTCGGGGCTGCCGATCGCTGTGTGAAAGCTTGCGCCGCTGGCACTCTCTGGCGCACCGAACTTGCACGGACTTGCGCGACGGATGTCCCTATCCGGCCGGAACCTGCTGGACGGAGACAGCAGGAACCCCCGGCCTGTGAGGGTTGGCCGAGGGTTCCTGGGTTTGGGGTGCCTGTCAGGCGTCAGGCACTAACGAGACGTCGGGAAGCCGAGGTCGATGCCCACCGGGGCCTCGGACGGGTCCGGCCAGCGGGTGGTGACGACCTTGCCGCGGGTGTAGAAGTGGATGCCGTCGTTGCCGTAGATGTGGTGGTCGCCGAAGAGGGAGTCCTTCCAGCCGCCGAAGGAGTGGTAGCCCACCGGCACCGGGATCGGCACGTTCACGCCGACCATGCCCGCCTGGATCTCCAGCTGGAAGCGGCGGGCGGCGCCGCCGTCGCGGGTGAAGATCGCGGTGCCGTTGCCGAACGGCGAGGCGTTGATGAGCGCCACGCCCTCCGCGTAGGTCTCGGCGCGCAGCACGCACAGCACCGGCCCGAAGATCTCGTCGCGGTAGGCGTCGGAGTCGGTCTTGACGTTGTCCAGCAGCGAGAGGCCGATCCAGTGGCCCTTCTCGAAGCCGTCGACCGTGAACCCGGTGCCGTCCAGGACCACGTCGGCGCCCTGGTCGGCGGCGCCCTTCACGTACGAGGCGACCTTGTCGCGGTGCGCGGCGGTGATCAGCGGGCCCATCTCGGAGGCCGGGTCGTTGCCGGGGCCGATCTTGATCTTCTCGGCGCGCTCGCGGATCTTGTCCACCAGCTCGTCGGCGATCGAACCCACGGCGACGACCGCGGAGATCGCCATGCAGCGCTCGCCGGCCGAGCCGTAGGCGGCGGAGACGGCCGCGTCGGCGGCCGCGTCCAGGTCGGCGTCCGGCAGCACCAGCATGTGGTTCTTGGCGCCGCCCAGGGCCTGGACGCGCTTGCCGTTGGCGGAGGCGGTGGTGTGGATGTGGCGGGCGATCGGCGTGGAGCCGACGAAGGAGACGGCCGCGATGCCCGGGTGGGCGAGCAGCGCGTCGACGGCCACCTTGTCGCCGTGGACGACGTTCAGGACGCCCGCCGGGAGGCCGGCCTCGCTCGCCAGCTCGGCGAGCTTGACGGCGGCCGACGGGTCCTTCTCGCTCGGCTTGAGGATGAAGGTGTTCCCGCAGGCGACGGCCAGCGGGAACATCCACATCGGCACCATCGCCGGGAAGTTGAACGGGGTGATGCCCGCGACCACGCCCAGCGGCTGGCGGATCGAGGCGACGTCGACGCGGTTGGACACCGAGGTCGACAGCTCGCCCTTGAGCTGGGTGGTGATCCCGCAGGCCAGCTCGACGATCTCCAGGCCGCGCGCGACCTCGCCCAGCGCGTCCGAGTGCACCTTGCCGTGCTCGGCGGTGATCAGCTCGGCGATCGCGTCGCGGTTGGCGTCCAGCAGGGCGCGGTAGGCGAACAGCACCTTCGTGCGGGCGGCGAGCGAGGACTGGCCCCAGCTCTGGAAGGCCTCGGTGGCGACCTGTACGGCCGCGTCGACCTCCTCGGCGGAAGCGAGCGCGACCTGCGTGGTGACCTCGCCGGTGGCCGGGTCGGTGACCGGGCCGTAGTTGCCCGACGCGCCCTCGACGGTCTTGCCACCGATCCAGTGGTTGACGGTCTTCATGTGCCTTGCTCCTTCACAGATGGCGACGTCGCTGCGCGGCTTGCCGGTCGTACTCTTCGCGGGCCGAGGCCGCCGCCGCACGGGTCGTGGTCTCGGCCACGGGAACATCCCACCATGCCTGTGCCGGGGGTGGGCCCGACACTGTGTCGGGTGTTCGGGTCTGCGTGTAGACACATGTGGGGCGGTCCGACGCCCGCGCCTCCACCAGGGCTTTTCGCAGGTCACGTACGGTGTCGGCGCGGATGACGGCCATCCCGAGGGAGGCGGCGTTCGCCGCGAGGTCCACCGGGAGCGGCGCACCGGTGTACGCCCCGTCGGCCGCCCGGAAGCGGTACGCGGTCCCGAAGCCCTCGCCGCCCACCGCCCCCGAAAGGCCGCCGATCGAGGCGTAGCCGTGGTTGTCGAGGATGACGATCTTGACCGGGACGCCCTCCTGTACGGCGGTGACGATCTCGGTGGGGTTCATCAGGTACGTGCCGTCGCCGACCAGCGCCCACACGGGCCGCCCGGGCGCGGCCAGCGCCGTCCCGATGGCGGCGGGGATCTCGTAACCCATGCAGGAGTAGCCGTACTCGACGTGGTACTGGTCGGCGGACCGGGGGCGCCACAGCTTGTGCAGGTCCCCGGGGAGCGAGCCGGCCGCGTTGATCAGGATGTCGGAGGCGTCGACGACGGCGTCGAGCAGGCCGAGCACCTGTGCCTGCGTCGGGGCGGCGTCCTCGTCGGGACTCGCGTAGGCCCGCTCGACCAGCCGCTCCCAGGCGCGCTTGTCCTCTTTGTACGCCGCCTCGTACGAGGGGTCCACGCGGTACCCGCAGACCGCGGCCCGGAGTTCTTCCAGGCCCACCCGCGCATCGCAGACCACCGGCCGGGCGGCGAGCTTGTGGGCGTCGTACGGGTCGAGGTTCAGCCCAAGGAATCGGACGGCTGGGTTCCGGAACAGGGTCGCGGAGGCGGTGGTGAAGTCGGTCAGCCGGGTGCCCGCCGCGATCACCAGGTCGGCGTCGCGGGCGAGGGCGTCGGCGGTGGCCGTGCCGGTGTGCCCGATGCCGCCCACCTCGGCGGGGTGGTCGAACGGGATCGCGCCCTTGCCCGCCTGGGTGGAGGCGACCGGGATCCCGGTCGCGGTCGCGAACTCCGCGAGGGCGGCCTGGGCGGCGCTGTGCCGGATGCCGCCCCCGGCGATGAGCAGGGGGCGCGCGCAGGCCCGTACCGCTTCGGCGGCGGCGGCCAGTTCGTCCCGGTCGGGCCTCGGCCGGCGCACCCGCCACACCCGCTCGGCGAAGAACTCCTCGGGCCACGCGCACGCCTCGGCCTGCACGTCCTGCGGCAGCGCGAGGGTCACGGCGCCGGTCTGGACGGGGTCGGTGAGCACCCGCACCGCCTGGAGCGCGGCGGGGATCAGCGCCTCCGGGCGGGTGATCCGGTCGAAGAACCGGGACACGGGCCGCAGGGTGTCGTTGACGGAGACGTCACCGGCGTGGGCCACCTCCAGCTGCTGGAGCACCGGATCGGCGGGCCGGGTGGCGAAGGCGTCCCCCGGCAGCAGCAGCACCGGCAGCCGGTTGACGGTCGCGAGGGCGGCCCCGGTGACGAGGTTGGTCGCGCCGGGCCCGATGGAGGTCGTCACGGCCTGCGCCGACAGCCGCCCCGACTGCCGCGCGTATCCGACGGCCGCGTGCACCATGGCCTGCTCGTTGCGCCCCTG
Organism: Streptomyces cirratus; assembly: GCF_014650775.1. GTDB lineage: Bacteria > Actinomycetota > Actinomycetes > Streptomycetales > Streptomycetaceae > Streptomyces > Streptomyces cirratus. Next base: position 852,554 of record NZ_BMVP01000001.1, read on the forward strand.
GAGGAAGGGCATCTCCTGCGGGCCGCTCTCCAGCAGGGCCTGCCCGATCCCGGCGACGTTGCCGTGCCCGAAGATCCCCCAGGTGGCGGTGACCAGCCGCTGCCTGCGCCCGTCGCGCTCGGTGTACTGGCGGGCGAGGAAGCGTACGAGGGCCTGCGCCACGGTGAGTCTGATCGTGGTCATCGGCGGTGGTCCTCCGCTCGGTAGAAGGGCAGCCGGGGGTCGACCTCCGCGCCGGCCCAGGCGGACCGGATCCAGCCGTGGTCGGGGTGGTCGCGGATCAGCCACTCCCGCGGGCCCTCGGGGCCGGCCATCACGTTGAGGTAGTACATGTCGTGCCCGGGGGTGGCGATGGACGGCCCGTGCCAGCCGTCCGGGATGAGCACGGCGTCCCCGGTCCTCACCTCGGTGAGGATGTCGGTCTTCCCGGCCGGGGAGGGGGTGACACGCTGGTATCCGCAGCCGGGCGTGTCCCCGTGCGGGGCGATCTCGAAGTAGTAGATCTCCTCCAGCCGGGACTCCTCGCCGGGTCGGTGCTCGTCGTGCTTGTGGGGCGGGTACGAGGACCAGTTGCCGCCGGGGGTGAGCACCTCGACCGCGATGAGCCGGTCGCACGCGAAGGCGTCGGCGGCGGCGAAGTTGTTGACCTGGCGGGAGCACTGTCCGGCGCCGCGCAGCTCGACCGGCACCTGCCGCGCCGGCCCGTACCGGGCGGGCAGCGTCCGCTCGCACCGCGCCCCGACGAGCGCGAACCGGCCGCCGCCCGGGGAGGTGATCGAGGCGCGGCCGTCGCGCGGGAGGTAGGCGAAATCGGTCACCGAGGCGAACACGCCCTCCCGGCCCCGGAGTTCGAACAGCTGTGGACCGGGCGTACGGCAGGCGACGGCGCAGGCGCCGGCCAGCGGCAGGACGATCCATTCGTGGTCGCCGCAGGAGTGCTCGTGGCTCTCGCCGGGGGCGAGGTCCAGCACGCGCAGGGCCGTGGAGGCCATCGCGTGGGAGGCGGTCACCGTCACCGTTCCAGCACCTCCTCGACCTCCTTCGCGTACGGCATCGCCGTCGAGCAGGCCAGGCGGGACGCGACGATCGCGCCCGCCGCGTTGGCGAAGCGCAGCACCCGCTCCGTGTCCCAGCCCGCGAGCAGCCCGTGGCACAGCGCACCACCGAAGGCGTCGCCCGCGCCGAGCCCGTTGACGACCTCCACCGGCACCGGCGGCACCTCGACCGCCGTCCCGTCGCGGTGGACGGCGAGGACACCGGCCGGGCCGCGTTTGACGACGGCCAGTTCCACCCCGGCGGCCAGCAGCGCCCGCGCCGCCGCGTACGGCTCCCGTTCCCCCGTGGCGATCGCGCACTCCTCGGCGTTGCCCACGGCGACCGTCGCCCCGGCGAGCGCCCGCTCGTACCAGGGCCCCGGCTCGTCGCTCCACAGCATGGGCCGCCAGTCGAGGTCGAAGACAGTGGTCCCGGACTTCGAGCGGGCTTCGAGCGCGGCCAGGGTGGCGCTCCGGCTCGGCTCCGCGCTCAGGCCCGTACCCGTCACCCAGAACACCCGGGCGGCCCGGACCGCGCCGGCGTCGATCTCATCGGCCGCGATCTCCAGGTCGGGTGCCTTGGGGAAGCGGTAGAAGTACAGCGGGAAGTCGTCCGGCGGAAAGACCTCGCAGAAGGTGACGGGCGTCGGGTAGGCGGCCACCTCGCGCACCCATCGGTCGTCGACGCCGAAACCGCGCAGCTCCGCGCGCAGGTACGCGCCGAAGGGGTCGGCTCCGGTCCGGGTGATCACGGCCACCCGCCGGCCGAGGCGGGCCGCCGCGACCGCGACGTTCGTCGGGGAGCCGCCGAGGAACTTGCCGAAGGTGTCCGCTTCGGCGAGCGGTACGCCGGTTCTCAGCGGGTAGAGATCCACACCGATGCGCCCCATCGTGATCAGGTCGAACGCGTCCCCGTCCCCGGTGGTCCGCTCCGGGTCGAACCCGTCCCCGTCCCCGCTGTCCGGTGCCACTGCTCCCACTTCCTCTCCCACTGCTCTTCCCCGTCCCCTTTCGAGCCTCGCACCCTAAGGTGGCCGCCATGACGTCCTCGCCGTCCTCCGCTACCCCGCCTTCCACTCCCCCGTCCTCCCCACCCGCGCTGACCCGTATCCGCGTCGGTTCCGCTCCGGACTCGTGGGGCGTCTGGTTTCCCGACGATCCCCGCCAGACGCCGTGGGAGCGTTTCCTGGACGAGGTCGCGGACGCCGGGTACGAGTGGATCGAGCTCGGCCCGTACGGCTACCTGCCCACCGATCCGGGCCGTCTCGCCGACGAGACCGCCAAGCGCGGCCTGCGCGTGTCGGCGGGCACCGTCTTCACCGGACTCCATCACGGGCCGGGCGTGTGGGAGCAGACCTGGGAGCACGTGTCGCGGATCGCGGAACTCACCCGGGCGATGGGGGCGGCGCACCTCGTGGTCATCCCCTCGTTCTGGCGCGACGACAAGACCGGCGAGGTGCTGGAGGACCCGGCCCTGACGGCGTCTGGCTGGCGCGAACTGACCACGCAGACCGAGCGGCTGGGCCGGGAGGTGCGCGAGCGGTACGGGCTGCGGATCGTGGTCCACCCCCACGCGGACACCCACATCGACACCCCGGAGAACGTCGCCCGGTTCCTCGACGCCACCGACCCGGAACTGGTCTCGCTGTGCCTGGACACCGGGCACTACGCGTACTGCGGCGGGGACAGCGTCCAGGCCCTCGAAACGTTCGGCGAGCGGATCGGCTACCTGCACCTCAAGCAGGTGGACCCGCGGATCCTGGCCGAAGTCGTCGCCGGGCAGGTGCCGTTCGGGCCGGCCGTGGCGCGCGGGGTGATGTGCGAGCCGCCGTCGGGGGTGCCCGCGCTGGAGCCCGTACTGGCCGCCGCGCAGGGGCTCGGAGTGGACCTGTTCGCCATCGTCGAGCAGGACATGTACCCGTGCCCGCCGGACCGGCCGCTGCCGATCGCCCTCCGGACACGCTCCTACCTGCGCTCCTGCGGCGCCCGCTGACCCGCCTACACCCCGAGGGGGATTTGCACATGACCAGCACGCTCGGCATCGCCGTCATCGGCGCCGGGAGGATGGGCGCCGACCACGTCCGCCGGATCGGCCGGACGGTCGGCGGGGCGCGGGTGGTGGCCGTTGCGGATCCGGACGGGGACCGCGCCAAGGAGGCCGTGGCGGGCCTGGACGGGGTGAGCGCGCACAGCGACGCCGTGGCGGCGGTCGCCGCGCCCGGGGTCGACGCCGTACTGGTCGCCTCGCCCGGGCCCGCCCACGAGGAGGCTCTCCTGCACGCCCTGGCGCGGGAGCTGCCGGTGCTGTGCGAGAAGCCGCTGACGCCGGATCCGGCGGGAGCCCTGCGGGTGCTGGAGGCCGAGCGGAGGCTGGGCCGCAGGCTGGTCCAGGTGGGCTTCATGCGGCGCTTCGACGCCGAGTACGAGCGGCTGAAAGAGCTGCTGGACGGGGGCGGGATCGGCCGGCCGCTGTTCCTGCACTGCCGCCACCGCAACGCGGCCTCCCCCTCATTCTTCACCAGCGACATGCTGATCAGCGATTCCGTGGTGCATGAAGTCGACGCCGCCCGCTGGCTGCTGGGGCAGGAGATCACCGCGGTGACGGTCCTGTCCCCCACCCCTTCCGCGGCCGCGCCCGAGGGACTGGGCGATCCCCGTTTCGTGCTGCTGGAGACCTCCGGCGGGGCCATCGTCGACGTGGAGATCTTCGTCAACTGCGGTTTCGGCTACCAGGTGCAGTGCGAGGCGGTCGGGGAGTCGGGCAGCGCCCGGATCGGGGACGCCCAGGCGATGGTCGTCCAGTCGGCGGGCCGGTGGGGCGGGGAGATCGCCCAGGACTTCCTGACCCGGTTCGCCGACGCCTACGACCGGCAGGTGCGGCGGTGGGTGGCGGCGGCCGCGCGGGGGCGGATCGACGGGCCCGACGTATGGGACGGCTACGCGGCCGCGGTCGTCTCCGAGGCGGGGATCACCGCCGCCCGCAGCGGTGTCCGGACGCCCGTTGAGCTGGTGGAACGGCCCGCGCTCTACCGATAGCGGGCCGGCGCCCCGGCCGCCGGACACGGGTGCCACTTCCGTCACGGAAGTCGCTGCCGTGTCACGCATGTCCGCGTTTCGCGGGCCTTCCGTCACAGACGGTCGACAGGCACTCGCCTGACGTCACCGAGCGTCGTTCTCCGGGCACAACCCGAGTGATCGTCCGCCCACGCCCCGGCTCCCCCGACGGCCTCCCGGCCGGCCCCAGTGGCGTGGACAAGGAGGTGTCGTGCATGAGCGACCGACAGCTGTGGTCGTACAAGGAGATCGCTGCCCACATCCGGGTCCAGCCGGACACCGTGCGCTCCTACCGCAAGCACGGACTGCTGCCGGCTCCCGACCATGTGGAGCACGGGAAGCCCTATTGGTACGACGATACGATCCGCGCCTGGGTGGCCCGCCGCCCGGGCAACCGAGGTCGCCGCGACGGCTGAACAACGGTGGGTGGAATACCCCCTAGGGGTACACTTGGCGGTGACCGGGGAGGATGGTGTGAAGACGCCGCCGGCCCGCGACCGACCCGCCCGCACAGAGGAGAACGACATGAGCACCGAGACGGACACCCGGACCACCACCGTCTACCAGGTGACCGGCATGACCTGCGGGCACTGCGAGGGCGCGGTGACCGCCGAGATCTCGGCGCTGCCGGGTGTGACTTCGGTCAAGGCCGTCGCCGCGACCGGTGAGGTCACGGTGGTCTCGGCCGCCCCGCTCCAGGAGGACGCCGTGCGCGCCGCTGTGGACGAGGCCGGGTACGAGCTGGCGGACCGGTCCTGAGGTCCGTGGAACAGTAGAAGGACCCTGCCGGGTCGTACGGGACGGCCCCTGCCGGCCCCGTACGGCCCGGCCTTTCACCTGAGCCGGAGACGAACCGGAGATGACCCGGAAATGAGCGGCAGCGCAGTGCACGAGGGACCGGTGGCGGTGGCCGGCGCGGCCGAAGTCGAGCTTGCCATCGGCGGGATGACGTGCGCCTCCTGCGCCGCCCGCATCGAGAAGAAGCTGAACCGTATGGACGGGGTCAGCGCCACGGTGAACTACGCCACCGAGAAGGCCAAGGTCTCGTACTCCGGTGAGGTACGGGTGGCCGACCTGATCGCGACCGTCGTCAAGACCGGCTACACCGCCGAGGAGCCCCCGCCGCCGCCCGCGCCGGAACCGGCCGCCGCGGAAGCCGCCGCGGAAGCCCCCGTCGGCGCCCCGGCGGACGCGGTCGCGGACGGCCCGGAGCTCGCCGCGCTGCGTCAACGGCTGCTGGTGAGCGCCGTGCTGGCGCTGCCGGTCGTCGTGCTGGCCATGGTCCCGGCCCTCCAGTTCGACAACTGGCAGTGGCTGTCGCTGACCCTGGCCGCGCCCGTCGCCGTATGGGGCGCGCTGCCCTTCCACCGGGCCGCCTGGACGAACGTGAAGCACGGCGCCGCCACCATGGACACCCTGGTCTCGCTGGGCACGCTCGCCGCGTTCGGCTGGTCGCTGTGGGCGCTGTTCTTCGGCCACGCCGGTATGACCGGGATGCGGCACGAATTCGCCCTCACCGCCTCGTCGGCGGGCGACGCCCTCTACCTGGAGGTCGCCTCCGGCGTCGTGACCTTCATCCTGCTGGGCCGCTACCTGGAGGCCCGCTCCAAGCGGAAGGCGGGCGCGGCCCTCAGGGCGCTGCTGGAGCTGGGAGCCAAGGACGTCACCGTCCTGCGGGCCGGCCGCGAGGTGCGGGTCCCGGTGGGCGCGCTCGCCGTCGGGGACCGGTTCGTGGTCCGGCCCGGCGAGAAGATCGCCACCGACGGCACGGTGACGGAGGGCGCCTCCGCCGTGGACGTGTCCCTGCTGACCGGCGAGTCCGTCCCCCTCGACGTCGGCGTCGGCGACGCCGTGACCGGTGCGACCGTCAACACGTCCGGGCGGCTCGTCGTCGAGGCGACCCGGGTCGGGACGGACACCCGGCTGGCCCGGATCGCGCGGCTGGTCGAGGAGGCGCAGAACGGCAAGGCGCAGGTGCAGCGCCTCGCCGACCGGATCTCCGCCGTCTTCGTCCCCGTCGTCCTGCTGCTCTCCCTCGGGACCTGGGTGACCTGGCTGCTGATCACCGACGACCCCACGGCGGCGTTCACCGCTGCCGTGGCCGTCCTGATCATCGCCTGCCCCTGCGCCCTGGGACTGGCCACGCCGACCGCGCTGATGGTCGGCACCGGCCGGGGCGCGCAGCTCGGCATCCTGATCAAGGGACCGGAGGTGCTGGAGTCGACCCGCCGGGTGGACACCGTCGTCCTGGACAAGACCGGCACCGTCACCACTGGCACGATGACCCTGTCGGGGGTGCACCCGGCCCCGGGAGTGGACGAGTCGGAGCTGCTGCGCCTGGCCGGTTCCCTGGAGCACGCCTCCGAGCACCCCATCGCCCGGGCCGTCGCGGTGGGCGCCGCCGAGCGGGCGGGGACGCTGCCGGTCCCCGAGGGCTTCGAGAACCTCGCCGGGCTGGGCGTACGGGGCGTGGTGGAGGGGCGCTCGGTCCTGGTGGGCCGGGAGCGGCTGCTGGCGGAGCGCGGCGTCGCCGCCGTGCCGGCCGCCCTGGCGGGGGCCATGGCGGCCGCCGAGGCCGCGGGCGGCACCGCGGTGCTGGTCGCCTGGGACGGGGAGGTGCGCGGAGTGCTGAGCGTGGCCGACGCGGTGAAGGGGACCAGCGCCGAGGCGGTGGCGCGGCTGCGGGCACTCGGCCTCACCCCGGTCCTGCTGACGGGTGACAACCGGGCCGCGGCGCACACCGTGGCCCGCGAGGTGGGCATCGACGAGGTGATCGCCGAGGTGCTCCCGCACGAGAAGGTGGAGGTCGTGCGCCGCCTCCAGGCCGAGGGCCGGACGGTCGCCATGGTCGGGGACGGCGTCAACGACGCGGCCGCCCTCGCCCAGGCGGACCTGGGGCTGGCGATGGGCACCGGCACGGACGCGGCCATCGAGGCGGGCGATCTGACCCTCGTACGGGGCGACCTTCGGGTGGCCGCGGACGCGATCCGCCTGTCCCGCCGGACCCTGGCCACCATCAAGGGCAACCTCTTCTGGGCGTTCGGATACAACCTGGCCGCGCTGCCGCTGGCGGCGTCAGGGCTGCTCAACCCGATGATCGCCGGTGCGGCGATGGCCTTTTCTTCTGTGTTCGTGGTGACCAACAGCCTGCGGTTGCGGTCCTTCCGCTAGAGGATCCCCTTCGCACCGCGCACACAACTCCTTCACGGGAGACGCAGATCACAGTGATTCGAACGTAACCATCGGGCAGATGCCCGGGTCTAATGGGGTGATGCCAGGAACGTCTTGGGGGACGTTCGCGGGAGGTCTTGGGGGACGTCCCGGGCATCAGCCGGCCGGGACACGTGCACCCCGGGGAGCTTTGAGCGGCCCTCCCGACCCGTACGGGTCCCGGCAGAAACCCCGTTGGAGTGCATCGGAACCGCACTCCTCGCCGACACCCCGGCTCGGGTCCCGTGGGGGGAATCCGTTCCGGGGAAAGGAAAGCGCCCCGACCGTCGACCCGTGGGGGGATCGGCGGCGGGGCGCTTTTCGTGAGCTCTGCGGCTGCGTGCGCCTCGGGTCAGCGGGCCTCGACCGGGACGAAGTCGCGCAGGACCTCGCCGGTGTAGATCTGGCGCGGGCGGCCGATGCGGGAGCCGGGCTCCTTGATCATCTCGTGCCACTGGGCGATCCAGCCGGGAAGGCGGCCGAGCGCGAAGAGCACGGTGAACATCTCGGTCGGGAAGCCCATGGCCCGGTAGATGAGACCGGTGTAGAAGTCCACGTTCGGGTAGAGGTTGCGCGAGACGAAGTACTCGTCGGCCAGCGCGTGCTCTTCCAGCTTGAGCGCGATGTCGAGCAGCTCGTCGCTCTTGCCGAGTGCCGAGAGGACGTCGTGCGCCGCCGCCTTGATGATCTTCGCCCGGGGGTCGAAGCTCTTGTAGACGCGGTGTCCGAAGCCCATGAGGCGGACGCCGTCTTCCTTGTTCTTCACCTTGCGGATGAAGGCGTCGACGTCGCCGCCGTCGTTCTTGATGCCTTCCAGCATCTCCAGCACCGACTGGTTGGCGCCGCCGTGCAGGGGGCCCCACAGGGCCGAGATGCCGGCGGAGATCGAGGCGAACATGTTCGCCTGCGAGGAGCCGACCAGACGCACGGTGGAGGTCGAGCAGTTCTGCTCGTGGTCCGCGTGCAGGATGAGCAGCTTGTCGAGCGCGGAGACCACGACCGGGTCCAGGTCGTACTCCTGGGCCGGCACGGAGAAGGTCATGCGCAGGAAGTTCTCGACGTAGCCGAGGTCGTTGCGCGGGTAGACCACCGGGTGGCCGACGGACTTCTTGTACGCGTACGCCGCGATCGTCGGGAGCTTGGCCAGCAGGCGGATCGTCGAGAGGTGGCGCTGCTTCTCGTCGAACGGGTTGTGGCTGTCCTGGTAGAACGTCGACAGCGCGCTGACCACGGAGGACAGCATGGCCATCGGGTGCGCGTCGCGCGGGAAGCCGTCGTAGAACCGCTTGACGTCCTCGTGCAGCAGCGTGTGCTGGGTGATCTCGTTGCGGAACGACGCGAGCTGGTCGACGGTCGGCAGCTCCCCGTTGATCAGCAGGTAGGCGACCTCGATGAAGGTCGAACGCTCGGCCAGCTGCTCGATCGGGTAGCCGCGGTAGCGCAGGATCCCCTGCTCGCCGTCGAGGTAGGTAATCGCGGACTTGTAGGCGGCGGTGTTGCCGTAGCCACTGTCCAAGGTGACGAGCCCGGTCTGGGCCCGCAGCTTCGAGATGTCGAAGCCCTGGTCACCGACGGTGCTGTCGACCACCGGGTAGGTGTATTCACCGTCCGCGTACCGGAGTACTACAGAGTTGTCGCTCACGTCATCCCTCACCGACGTAGTGCCTCTTCTTCGAGGTGCCCTGACTGCCTCTACCTTCCCCCATTTGGCGCAGGAGAGTGCACTCGGGGTCGGCCTTTGGTGCATTCGACGGCACTGAGTGCCGCCAACCTGAACATCCTGCCCCCTGGGCGCACCACGCGGAACCCAAAATGATCGATCATTTAGGTGATGTTTCCCACCGGTATCCGGCCGGACAGCCTGGGGGCGACCGCCGTGTACCTCCTGCCTGCGGAAACGGTACGCACCGCCTGGCCGAGCGCCCTGCGTGACCCGACCAGAACGACCAGTTTCTTCGCCCTGGTCACGGCCGTGTAGAGCAGGTTCCGCTGGAGCATCATCCAAGCACCGGTCGTGACGGGGATCACGACGGCCGGATATTCGCTCCCCTGGGAGCGGTGGATGGTGACGGCGTAGGCGTGGGCCAGCTCGTCGAGCTCGGAGAACTCGTAAGCGACCTCCTCGTCCTCCTCCGTGCGCACCGTCAGACGCTGTTCGTCCAGGTCAAGGCCGGTGACCACACCGACGGTGCCGTTGAAGACCCCGTTGGCGCCCTTCTCGTAGTTGTTCCGGATCTGGGTCACCTTGTCGCCCACCCGGAAGACGCGGCCGCCGAACCGCTTCTCGGGCAGGCCGGGGCGGGCGGGGGTGACCGCCTGCTGGAGCAGGCCGTTGAGATGGCCGGCCCCGGCGGGGCCCCGGTGCATCGGCGCGAGCACCTGGATGTCGCGGCGCGGGTCGAGGCCGAATCTGGCCGGAATCCGCCGTGCGGCCACGTCCACGGTGAGCCGGCCGGCCTCCTCGGTGTCCTCCTCGGGGAAGAGGAAGAAGTCCGGCAGCCCGTCGGTGATGGGCGGCACACCGGTGTTGATCCGGTGGGCGTTGGTGACCACGCCCGACTGCTGGGCCTGGCGGAAGATCCTCGTCAGCCGCACGGCGGGCACCGGTCCGTCCTCGGCGAGCAGGTCCCGGAGCACCTCGCCCGCGCCCACGGACGGCAGCTGGTCCACGTCCCCGACCAGCAGCAGGTGCGCGCCCGGGGCCACCGCCTTCACCAGTTTGTTCGCCAGCAGCAGATCCAGCATCGAGGCTTCGTCCACCACGACGAGATCCGCCTCCAAGGGCCGGTCCCGGTCGTAGGCCGCGTCCCCGCCGGGCTTGAGCTCCAGCAGCCGGTGCACGGTCGAGGCGTCGGCGCCGGTCAGCTCCGAGAGCCGCTTCGCGGCCCGGCCCGTGGGCGCGGCCAGCACCACCTTGGCCTTCTTGGCCCGGGCCAGTTCCACGATCGAGCGCACGGTGAAGGACTTGCCGCAGCCGGGGCCGCCCGTGAGGACGGCGACCCGGCGGGTGAGGGCCAGTTGCACCGCGTCGCGCTGCTCCGGGGCGAGTTTGGCACCGGTGCGGCCGGCCAGCCAGTCCAGCGCCTTGTCCCAGTCCACGTCCTGGAAGCCGGGCATCCGGTCCTCCTCGGCGTTCAGCAACCGCCGGACCTGGCCGACCAGCGACAGCTCGGCCCGGTGGAAGGGGACCAGGTACACGGCGGTGAGCGGCGGGCCGCCCTGCGGATCGGGCACGGACTCGCGGACGACCCCCTCCGGGTCGGCGGCCAGTTCCGCCAGGCACTCGATGACCAGCCCGGTGTCCACCTGGAGCAGCTTGACCCCGTCGGCGATCAGCCGTTCCTCCGGGAGGAAGCAGTGGCCCTGGTCGGTGGACTGGGACAGGGCGTACTGGAGCCCGGCCTTGACCCGTTCGGGGCTGTCGTGCGGGATGCCGACGGCCTGGGCGATGCGGTCGGCGGTGAGGAAGCCGATGCCCCAGACGTCGGCGGCGAGCCGGTAGGGCTGGTTGCGGACCACGGAGATGGAGGCGTCCCCGTACTTCTTGTAGATGCGGACCGCGATGGAGGTGGAGACGCCGACGCCCTGGAGGAAGACCATGACCTCCTTGATGGCCTTCTGCTCCTCCCAGGCGGCGCCGATCAGCTTGGTCCGCTTGGGTCCCAGGCCGGGGACCTCGATCAGCCGCTTCGGTTCGCCCTCGATCACATCGAGGGTGTCGGTTCCGAAGTGGTCGACGATGCGCTCGGCGATCTTCGGGCCGATGCCCTTGATGAGGCCGGAGCCGAGGTAACGCCGGATGCCCTGGATGGTGGCGGGCAGGATCGTGGAGTAGTTCTCGACGCTGAACTGCTTGCCGTACTGGGGGTGGGAGCCCCAGCGGCCCTCCATGCGCAGCGACTCGCCGGGCTGTGCGCCGAGCAGGGATCCGACGACGGTCAGCAGGTCGCCGGCACCCCGGCCGGTGTCGACCCGGGCGACGGTGTAGCCGCTCTCCTCGTTGGCGTAGGTGATGCGTTCCAGCACCCCCTCCACCACGGCAAGTTGCACTGCCCCGTTGCTCGTCATGCCAAGAAAGTACCGGCCGCCGCCGACAGGGCGCCGCGCCTGTGGACAAACCGAAGGGGGCCCGGCCTTCCGGCCGGACCCCCTCACGGTTACCCCTCCCGTGCCGGACTTCCCGATCCCCCCAGATCCCCTCCCGGAAGCGCCGACGCTCCTTACGACCCGCCGGCGCCGCCGGGGGTTGCAGCCGGGGGCAGGTCTTTACTCCACCATTACTCAAGTCGTACGGGCGTACGATGCCCGGCGCGTCCGAGGTGCCGTCAAACCGGGTCGCACGTAGCGTTTCCGGCATGAGTGAACCCTCCTTCCAGGACGACGTGCTGCACGAGCTCGGCGACGACGGGCTGGCCGAGATCGCCGGTCTGCTCGGCACCGACGCGGGCGGCGCGCGCGAGGCGGTCGGCACCACGGTCGGCGCCATGACCGGCGACCTCCGGCAGAAGGCCGACGTCGATGACGACGAAGGCCAGGAGGTACGCCGGGCCGTCGCCGAGGTGGGCGGGGCGGGCGGGGCGGGCGGGGCGGGCGCCCCGTTGCAGGGTGTGTCCACCCTGGGCGGCGGCCTCGGCGGTCTGCTCGGCGGCTCGATGATGGCCGGGGTGCTGGCCAAGGTCAGCGGGCCCGTCGCGAACGCCGTCTCGAAGAAGACGGGCATCCCGGTGGCCACCGTCAGCCGGGTCGTCGAGATGCTGATCCCGGTGGTGGTGGCGGTCTTCGCCAAGCGCGCGGCCGGCAAGGGTGCCGGAGCCCCTTCACCGGGCACGGCCCCGGCACCGGGCGCGGCCCCCTCGGCGGGCGGCGGCCTCGGCGACGTGCTCGGCCAGATCCTGGGCGGCGGGAAGAAGTAGCCGCCCCACCTGCGCAGCCGCCCTTACGGAGCGGCGGCGGGAGCGGCGGCGGGAGCGGCGGCAGCGGCGGCGGCCGCCGGTCCTGCCACCGCCGTACGGGACTTCGTGCGCGCGGGGGCCAGCGACGTCAGGCCCACCCCGCCGACGAGCAGCGCGGCGGCCAGCCAGCGCAGGCCCGAGACGCCCTCGCCGAGCACCAGCGCGGCGGAGGACATGCCGAACACCGGGACCAGCAGCGAGAACGGCGCCACGGCGGACGCCGGGTAGCGGCGCAGCAGGTAGCCCCAGGCGCCGAAGCCGAACACCGTCGAGACCCAGGCGACGTACCCGATGACGGCGACCCCGGACCAGTCCAGGGCGCGCAGCGCGGCCAGGTCCCGTTCGGGGCCCTCCAGCAGCAGCGACAGTGCGATCAGCGGCAGCACCGGGACGGTGCACACCCACACCATGAAGTTCAGCGCGTCGGGCGGGGCGGCCTTGCGGGTCAGCACGTTGGACACGCCCCAGCAGGCGGCCGCCGCCACGACGAGCGCGAAGCTGGCGACCGGCCCGGAGGCGCCCTCGTCCACGGCGGCGACCGCGATCCCGGCGAGCGCCACCCCCATGCCGAGCACCCGCAGCGGGCCGGGCCGCTCACGGAGCACGAGGGCGGCGAGGACGGCGGTGAAGACGGCCTGGACCTGGAGGACGAGCGAGGACAGCCCGGCGGGCATCCCGGCGGCCATGCCGGTGAACAGCAGGCCGAACTTGGCGATGCCCAGGGCCACCGCGACGCCGACGATCCACTTCCAGGCCACCTTGGGCCTGCCGACGAAGAACACGGCGGGCAGGGCGGCGACGAGGAACCGCAGGGCGGACAGGAGCAGCGGCGGGAAGTGGCCGAGGCCGATCTCGATGACGACGAAGTTGAAGCCCCAGACGGCGGTGACGAGTACGGCGAGAGCGGTGTGTACAGGACGCATGCTCAGAGCATCGACGGCCGGACCATGTAGCACCAGCGCGGATCTCTTCCGTGATGGATGAAGCAACGCTTACGTGTCATGGCCGGACGGCGCTACCATCGCGGCATGCTCGACCTGTCCCGGCTGCGCGCCCTGCACGCCGTCTCCGTACACGGTTCGGTCGCGGGCGCGGCGGCCGCCCTCGGTTACACCCCCTCGGCCGTTTCGCAGCAGATCGCCAAACTGGAGCGCGAGACCCGCACCACGCTGCTGGAGCGGCGCGGGCGCGGGGTCGCGCTCACCGAGGAGGCCCGCCACCTCGCCGACACCGCCAGGGAGTTGCTGGCGATCGTGGAGCGGGCCGAGACGACGCTGGAGGAGCGGCGCGGGCAGCCGAGCGGGCTGCTGACGGTGGCCGCCTTCGCCTCGGCGGCGCGCGGGCTGCTGCCGGGCGTACTGGCGGAGCTGGCCGCGCGGCATCCGGCGCTGGACGTCCGCCTGACGGAGGTCGACCCGCACCTGTCGGTGGACCTCGTGGCGCGCGGGGTCACCGATCTGGCGGTGGCGCACGATTGGGACATCGCCCCCCTCCCGGCTCCCGAGGGCATCGAGCAGGCGGTGATCGGGGACGACCACTGCGACCTGGTCGTACCGGCCGGACACCCGTTCACCGCGCGGGCCGTGATCCGCCGGACGGATCTGGGCGGCGAGCGGTGGGTGTGCCAGCCTCCGGGGCGGGTCTGCCACGACTGGCTGGTGCGGACGCTGCGCACGGCGGGGCACGAGCCCGACATCGCGCACGTCGCCGAGGAGAACCACACCATCGTCGCCCTGGTGGCGGCGGGCCTGGGGGTGGCGGTCGTACCGCGCCTGGGCACGGGCGCGCTGCCCCCGGGGGCAGTGGCCGTACCGCTGGAGCCGGGGCCGGTCCGCCGGCTGTACGCGCTGTGGCGCACGGGCGCGGCCCGCCGCCCGGCGATCACCGCGGCGGTCCGTACCCTCCGGGCGCACTGGACGGCCCGGGCCCTGGGTGCGGCGACTGCTCCCGAAGGGCCACTTCCGGGGGACAGCGCGAGTGTCCGTGGCTCCGGGGAGGCAGCCCGGCAGTAGGGTCCGGCGCGTGCCGAACCACGCCTCCCGCCGGACCCTGCTCACCGCGGCCGCCCTGGCCGCCGTCACGGCCACCGGAGCGGCCTCCTCCGCCTCGGACGTCCGCAGCGCCCCGAACGGCTCCCCCGACGGCGCCCCCGATGACCCGCGCCCCTCCGACTCCGGGCCCGGCGGCCGGCCGGGGCGCTACCCCGACCGGGCGGAGCTGCGCCGGCTGGTGGCCGGGATGAGCCTCCCCGAGAAGGTCGGGCAGCTGTTCGTGTCCCGGGCGTACGGGCACTCGGCGAGCGAGCCCGACGCGGCGGACGCGGAGGTGAACCTCGCACAGTTCGGGGTGCGCACCGCCGCCGAACTCGTCGCCCGCTACCACCTGGGCGGGGTCATCTACTTCGCGTGGGCCCACAACACCCGCACCCCGCAGCAGATCGCCGCCCTGTCCCAGGGCCTCCAGCAGGCGGCGGCCGGCTCGGGCGCCGGCATCCCGCTGCTGCTGTCCACGGACCAGGAGCACGGCGCCGTCGCCCGCATCGGCAAGCCCGCGACCCTGCTGCCGGGGGCGATGGCGCTCGGCGCCGCCCACCGCGCGACGGGTTCGACCGCCGAGGCACGCCGGGCCGCGCGGATCTCCGGCGCGGAACTGGCCGCGATGGGCATCCGGCAGGACTACGCGCCGGTCGCGGACGTGAACGTGAACCCGGCGAACCCGGTGATCGGCGTACGGTCCTTCGGCGCCGACCCGAAGGCGGTGGCGGCGCTGGTCGCCGCCCAGGTGCGCGGCTACCAGGGCGCGGGGGTGGCCGCCACCGCCAAGCACTTCCCCGGACACGGCGACACCGAGACCGACAGCCACGTCGGACTGCCGGTGATGCGGCACACCCGCGCCCAGTGGGAGGAGCTGGACGAGCCGCCGTTCCGGGCGGCCGTCGCGGCGGGTGTGGACGCGGTCATGACGGCGCACATCGTCTTCCCCGCGCTCGACCCCTCGGGGGACCCGGCGACCCTCTCACGGCCGATCGTGACCGGCATCCTGCGCGACCGCCTCGGCTTCGGCGGCGTGGTGGTCACCGACGCCCTGGACATGGCCGGCGTCCGCCAGAAGTACGGCAACGACCGGGTACCCGTGCTGGCCCTCAAGGCGGGCTGCGACCAGCTGCTGAACCCGCCGGACCTGGCGCTGGCGTACCGCAGCGTGCTGGGGGCCGTCGAGTCGGGCGAGCTGACCGTGGCTCGGATCGAGGAATCGGTGCTGCGGATCCTCGAACTCAAGGCGCGCCGGGGCCTGTTCGCCGCCCCCTACACCGCGGGGCCCGAACTGGCGGACGTCGTCGGGGTGTCCGGCCACCTGGCGGCCGCGGACGAGATCGCGGCCGGCACGACGACCCTGCTGGCCAACCCCGCCGGGGTACTGCCGCTGGACACGGCTGCCGCGCCCCGGGTGCTGGTGACGGGCGCCGCCCCGCCCTCCCCCAGCGGTACCACCGGGCCCCCTGCGGAGGTACTGGCGCGGGAGCTGACGGCCCTGGGCTGCCGGGCCTCGGCGGTCGCGGCCGAGGGAGCGGTGACGGCGGCGTCCGGCCACGCAGCGGTGGTGGTGTGCACGTACAACGTCCCGGAGGGCGAGAGCCCGCAGCGGAAGCTGGTGGCGGACCTGCTGGCCACCGGGGTGCCGGTGGTGGCGGTCGCGATCCGCAACCCGTACGACGCCGCCCGGCTGCCGGAGTGCGCCGCGGAACTGGCCACGTACTCCTGGACGGACGTGGAGATGCGGGCGGCGGCCCGGGTGATCACCGGTGAGCGGCGGCCCGCCGGCCGCCTCCCGGTCCCGGTGCCGGGCCGCTACCCGCTGGGCCACGGGCTGGCGTACGACTGAGGCTTCGCCGAGTCGTACGCCGGGCCCGCGGCCCTGCTGCTCCGGAGCCACGGGCCCGGGGGCTACGGACGCAGCTGCGCCTCGCGCGGCAGGTCCTGGCGGTCGAGCTGCGGGTCCGGCTTCGCCAGCGGCGTCGCCCGCCCCGCGTCGGTGAGGGCGGCGGCCGGCGCCACCCCGGCCCACTGGAGGATCCTCGCGGTCGCGAGGTTCCGCTCGCCGTCCTGGAGCTTGGCGACGTTGGCCCCGTGGTTGGCACCCGGGGCGATCATCACGTAGCTGTCCTTCACCCCGTAGCCGAGGTGGAACGGTTCGGCGCCCCACGGGTCGTTCTGCCCGTACACGAACAGCATCCGCTCGGCGTGGGCCCGCACCCAGGCGTCGACGTCGGCCATGACGCCCGGCTGGAAGGTCATCGGGATGTCACGCGGCACGAAGTCGCGCGGCGGCTGGTAGCCGTAGCGGGTCAGCCCCTTGAGGTGCGGCTGCTTGATGTCGGGCGAACCGAGCTGGGTTCCGGCCTGGTAGTAGTACGGCGTGTACGTCTGCAGGCCCTGGTCGGTGTAGGCCGAGAAGCCGGAGATGGTGTCGACGGTGTCCCAGATCTCCTGGTCGGAGGCGGTCGCCGCGGCCGGGATGCCGGCGCAGTCGGCGAGCAGGCTGTACTGCCAGAAGGCCCACGTGTAGTCCAGCACGACGGCCTCGTACGCCTTGTCGAGGTCGCCGACGGTGGTGAAGGTCCAGCCGTTCTCGGCGGCGGCGGCCGCGTACTTGGCCTCCAGCGGCTCGCGGCGGACGAGCGCCTCGCGCTGGACGGCGTTCAGCTTGTCGCGGCACTCCTTGGTGCCGACCTTGGCGAGGAACCGGTCGTAGGCCGAGTCCTCCTTGTTGTTGACGTCGTTCGGCGCGACGTAGGCGACGACGCCGTCCATGTCACGCGGGTAGAAGCGCTCGTAGTACGTCGCCGTCATACCGCCCTTGCTGCCGCCCGTGGCGATCCAGTTCTTGCTGTAGATCTTCTTGAGGGCGGTGAAGAGGCGGTGCTGGTCGCTGGCGGCCTGCCAGATGTCCAGGTCCGACCAGTTGGCGGGGTCGGGCCGGGAGGGTGTGAAGAATCGATACTCCAAGGACACCTGGTTGCCGTCGACGATGGCCGTCGGCTCGCTGCGGCGCGGGCTGGTGTTGACGTTGTAGCCGGAGGTGTAGAAGACCGTGGGCCGGGAGGTGTCCTTGTGCAGCAGGGTCAGGCGCTGCTTGAAGGTCCCCTTGGAGGGCTGACGGTGGTCGATCGGCTGCTCGTAGGCGAGCACGAAGAAGCGGTATCCCGGGTACGGCTTCTCCTCGATCAGGCTCATCCCCGGGATGCCGAGGATCTGGTCCTTGATGTCCGCGGCGGCGGCCGGCCGTGCGGCGGTGGCCGCTTGTTCCGTGGCGTCGGCCGCTTGTGCGGTGGCGCCGGCCGCACCCGTGGTGCCGATGAGCACCACGAGCGACAGCAGCCATCCGAGCGTCTTGCGCATTCGCCCTCCCCTTGCGTTCACTTCGGTCGCCGTGAACCTAGCGGGGCCAACGCGCCTCTGAACAGACCAAGTTGGGCCGCGGGGAAGTCGTCAGCACAGGATCCAGCCGGAATCGGCCGATCCGGCCGCTACGTTCCCCCTTACATACACGCACCGGCTGATCGCGCCGACGGTGACCGGGCCCGCGTAACGGGTGAAGCGCCCCGCATCGGCGACGGGGACACCGCCACGCGGCTGAACGCTCACCGCCATCCGGCGGCGCTCGCCCGGGCGTGAGGCGACGGTCACGGCGCAGACCCGGGCGCGGCTCTTGTACACGCGCAGCTCGCCCTCGCCCGCCGGGAACGGCACCGCCTTGGCCAGCCGGCCCGTACAGCGGTCGCCGCCTGCGGTGGCGGCCCGCGCCGGGGGCGCGGTGAGCAGTGCGCCGCCGACGAGCCACAGCGCCGCCGCGAACGCCCCCAGGCCGAGCGCCCGCGCCCGGCCGGGCCCCTCCCGGTGCGGCTTCGGCCCCCGCCCGCGCACCCGCTTCCACCCCTGCGTCGGCATCCCGGCCCTTCGCTCGTTCGTACGCGGCACGTACGCCCGTACGACGCCCCTGCCTCCCCGAAGGTTGCACCGGGCGGCCGGGATCCGGCCGGCGGCCTCGGGCCGACTCCGGCCGGCCCGCACGCGTCGGCTCAGGCGGCGGCCCGCTCGTCCTCTCCCGCGAAGGTCCGCCACAGCTCGGCGTACCGGCCGCCGCGCGCCAGCAGTTCGGCGTGCGTACCGTCTTCCACGACCACGCCGCGGTCGAGGACCACCACCCGGTCGGCGCGGGCGGCGGTCGTCAGGCGGTGGGCGACGACGAGGGTGGTGCGCTTGCCCGCGAGCCGGTCGGTGGCCAGGTTGACCTGCGCCTCGGTGGCCAGGTCGAGGGCGGCCGTCGCCTCGTCCAGCAGCAGGACGTCCGGGTCCACGAGTTCGGCGCGGGCCAGCGCGATCAGCTGGCGCTGGCCCGCCGAGAGGTTGCGTCCCCGCTCGGCGACGGTGTGCAGGTAGCCGCCGTCGAGGGTGGCGACCATGTCGTGGGCGCCGACCGCGCGGGCGGCGGCCTCCACTTCGGCGTCGCTCGCCTCGGGCCGCCCGTAGGCGATGGCGTCACGGACCGTCCCCGGGAAGAGGTAGGCCTCCTGGGGGACGACGCCCAGCCTGTGGCGGTAGGCCGTCAGGTCCAGCTCCCGCAGGTCCGCGCCGTCGGCGGTGACCCGGCCGGAGGTGGGGTCGTAGAACCGGGCCACCAGCTTGACCAGCGTGGACTTTCCGGCGCCGGTCTCACCGACGAACGCGACGGTCTGTCCGGCCGGTATCCGCAGGCTTATTCCGGCCAGGGCCTCGCCCTTCTCGCCGCGCTCCTCGGCCGTGCCGTAGGCGAAGCGCACGTCCTCGAAGGCGACCTCGCCGCGCAGCTCCGCCACCGGTCGCGGATCGGCGGGCCGGGGGGTGGTGGTCGGCTCGCGCAGCAGGTCCTGGATCCGGCCGAGGGAGACGGTCGCCTGCTGGTACCCGTCGAAGACCTGGGAGAGCTGCTGGACGGGCGCGAAGAACAGGTCGATGTAGAGCAGGTACGCGACGAGCGCGCCCGTGGTGAGCGTCATGGCTTCCACCCGGCCCGCGCCGACGATCAGCACGGCGGCCGCGGCGCCCGAGGACAGCAGCTGTACGAAGGGGAAGTAGACGGATATCAGCCACTGGCCGCGGACCCGGGCCTGGCGGTAGGAGTCGCTGCGCCCGGCGAAGCGGACGGCGCCGTCGCCCTCGCGGCGGAAGGCCTGGACGATGCGCAGCCCGGCCACGGACTCCTGGAGGTCGGCGTTGACGCCGCTGACCCGGTCGCGGGCGAGTTCGTACGCGGCGACGGACTTGCGGCGGAAGACGATGGTGCCGACGACCAGCAGGGGCAGGGTGGCGAAGACGATCAGCGCCAGTTCCACGTCCAGGACGAGCAGGGCGATCAGGATGCCGAAGAAGGTGAAGACGGAGACGACGGCGGTGACCAGACCGGTCTGGAGGAAGCTGGAGAGCGCGTCCACGTCGGTGGTCATCCGGGTCATGATCTTGCCGGTGAGTTCGCGCTCGTAGTAGTCGAGCCCGAGGCGCTGGAGCTGGGCGAAGATCTTGACGCGCAGCGCGTACAGCACGCGCTCACCGGTCCTGCCGGTCATCCGGGTCTCGGCGAACTGCGCGGCCCACTGCCCGATGACGACGGCCAGGGCCAGCCCCGCGGCCACCCAGACCGCTCCGAGCGCGGCCTGTTCGACGCCCTTGTCGATGCCGTGCCGGATCAGGATCGGCAGCAGCAGCCCGGAGCCCGCGTCGACGGCGACGAGGCCGAGACTGATGGCGAGCGGTGCCCAGAACCCGCGGAGCAGCCGGCGCAGGCCGTAGCTGTCCTCGGCGGCCGCGGCCCGGTCCTCGTCGACGTTGGGCAGGTCGTCGGCGGGCGGCAGCGCGGCGACCTGTGCGAGCAGCTCCGGGGTGGCGGGGCTGCCGGCGACGTTCGCGGGGTTGTCCTCCGCTTCGTCCTGGCGGCGCCAGAGCTCGGGGGTGATCCCGCCGGAGACGCGGCGCTTGGCATTGACCGGCTCCGAGTCGATCTCCGCCTCGATCTCGATGTCCCGTTCGAGGTCGCGCTCGAACTCGGCCATCGCGGCGGCCTCGGGGACGCGCGGCGAGGCGGCGCCGAGGGCTTCGGGGTCGGTCAGCAGCCTGCGGTAGAGGGGCGAACGGCGTTCGAGCTCTTCGTGGGTGCCGATGTCGCTGAGCCGCCCGTGGTCGAGTACGGCGATCCGGTCGGCCAGCGCGAGGGTGGAGCGGCGGTGCGCGATGAGGAGGGTGGTGCGACCGGCCATGACGGCGCGCAGGGCCTCGTGGATCTCGTGCTCGACGCGCGCGTCGACGGCGGAGGTGGCGTCGTCCAACAGGAGCAGCCGGGGGTCGGTGAGGAGGGCGCGGGCGAGCGCGATGCGCTGGCGCTGGCCGCCGGACAGGGTCAGGCCCTGCTCGCCGACCGTGGTGTCGTAGCCGGCGGGCAGGGCCTCGATGAACCCCTCGGCCTGGGCGGCGCGGGCGGCGGCCCGTATCTGCTCCTCGTCGGCCCCGGGGTGTCCGTAGGCGATGTTGGCGCGGATCGAGTCGGAGAAGAGGAACGAGTCCTCGGGCACCAGGCCGATCGCGCCGCGCAGGGAGGCGTACGTCAGCTCGCGCACGTCGTGCCCGCCGACGCGGACGGCGCCCCGGTCCGCGTCGTAGAAGCGGGGCAAGAGCAGCGAGACGGTGGACTTGCCGCTGCCGGAGGAGCCGACGAGGGCGACGGTCTCGCCCTCCTCGATCCGCAGCGAGAACCCGTCGAGGACGGGCCGCTCGGGGTCGTAGCCGAAGCGGACGTCCTCGAACTCGACGGTGGCGGGCGCGTCGGCGGGCAGTTCCGTCGTGCCCTCCGCGATCACCGGCTCGGTGTCGATCAGCTCGAAGACGCGCTCGACGCCGGCGCGGGCCTGCTGTCCGACGGTGAGCACCATGGCGAGCATGCGGACGGGGCCGACGAGCTGGGCGAGGTAGGTCGAGAAGGCGACGAAGGTGCCGAGGGTGACCTGGCCGCGGGTGGCCATCCAGCCGCCGAGGGCCAGCATCGCGACCTGTCCGAGCGCGGGCACGGCCTGGAGGGCGGGGGTGTACTTCGAGTTGAGCCGGATGGCCCGCATCCGCCCCCCGAACAGGCGGCGGCCGGCTTCGCGGAGCTTGCCGGTCTCCTGCTCCTCCTGCCCGAAGCCCTTCACGACGCGGACGCCGGTCACGGCCCCGTCGACGACGCCCGCGACGGCGGCGGCCTGGCTCTGCGCGTACCAGGTGGCGGGGAACAGCTTCTTGCGGCTGCGCTTGGCGATGTACCAGAGCGCGGGGGCCATGAGGAGGGCGACGAGGGTCAGCAGCGGGGACAGCGCCAGCATGATGCCGAGGGATATCCCGAAGAGCAGGAAGTTCCCGATGGTCATCGGGAGCATGAAGAGCAGGCCCTGGATCAGCTGGAGGTCGCTGGTGGCCCGGCCGACGACCTGGCCGGTGGACAGCTCGTCCTGGCGGCGGCCGTCGAGGCGGGTGATGGTGGCGTACATCTCGGTGCGCAGGTCGTGCTGGACGTCGAGGGCGAGGCGCCCGCCGTAGTACCTGCGTATGTAGGTGAGCACGTACACCAGGAGGGCGGCACCGATGAGCATGGCGGCCCAGGGGCCCATGGGCTTGCTCTTGTCACCGATGACGTCGTCGATGATGGTGCGGGTGACGAGCGGGACGAGCGCCATGACGGCCATGCCGGCCAGCGAGGACCCGAGCGCGAGCAGCACGTTCGCCTTGTACCGCCAGGTGTACGCGGCCAGCCGCCTGCCCCAGCCCTGTTCTGAGCCTGCTTCCGTCTCCGCCGCCGCCACGTCGAGCCTCCCCGTCGATCCTGTCCTGCCGGAAGCGGCAACGCCCCGACCGGCGGATTTCATCCCGCTGCAACAATCGAACAGGGCTCCGCGCGGGGGCGCCGGGCGGCGTGGGCCGTTGGGGGGACCGCGTCTAGGCGGGGGCGGGGTTCGCGGTCGAGGGCCGGGACCAGGGCGCGTCGACGCCGTCGGACTGCGGCCGGAGCCCTAGTTCGCGGAGCTGGTTGACCGCCATCATGGCCGCGAAGAGGGCGTTCGGGTTGGCGCCGGTGACGCCCAGTTCGGCGAAGGCGTCCGCGTAACGGGTGGTGAACTCGCCGGGCCGGACCTGCGGGCTGTCCCCGGTCAGGCGCAGGGCCGCCCGCTGGAGGGCGGTGGCCTGCTCCAGCAGGCCGTCCAGGTGGGACACCGCCTCGGCGCCGCCGCGTACGGCGAAGGTATGGCCGTCGGTGAGGAGTGCGGCTTCCGACTGCTCGAAGAGGAGGGCGACGGAACCGAGCGCGCTCTGGATCTTGAGCTGGTCGGCGTCGGCCATCGCGCCGCAGGCTCCGTTGCCCTCGTCGGAGAGGTGGAGGACGCCGTTGTCCCTCAGGTGCACGATGACGTGCCCGGCGGTGTGGCCCTCGCTGCGCAGCACGCGGACCGCGCCGTCGGCGAAGGTCCAGCCGGTGAACCGCACCGGCCCGATCCGGATCCGCTCCGGCGGACGTTCCTCGTAGGTCCGGGTCGTGGCGCCGAAGGGGCGCATGGGCCGGAAGAGTGACACCACCCGGGCCGCCAGCGCGGGCGCGGGCAGCGGCGCCATGGCGGCGATGCGCTCGAAGGACCGCGTCCAGTACGACACGGGGTCCCGCATTTGGTCGAGGTCCCGGGCGGGGACGTAGTGCTCGGCCGGCACGTCCAGCTCGTCGGCCAGGTCGTTGTTGGCGACGTGGTCGACATGACCGTGCGTGGTCAGCACCAGCGCCCTCGACCAGCGCCCGACCCGGTCCGCCGCCTCGCGCAGTGCGGCGCGGAAGGCGGGCGTGACACCGGTGTCGACGATGACCAGGGTGTCGCCGGCCCGGTGGACGAGGGCGTTGGCGACGTCGGGCTGATCGTGTTCGAGATCCAGTTCCTGTCCGAGGACCAGGACGGTCCGCTCGTCGATCTCGATCAGGTCACCGAGCGCGGTCATCGGCCCTCCCGCGGTCTCGTCGGGTCCTACCGCCGAGCGTACGCCGCCCGGAGCATCCCGACCGGCCGGCGGCCGGGGGCCTGCCCGCCGCGGCGCAGCCGGCCGGATACCGCTACGGCGCGTCGAACTCGTACTCCAGGACGTAGGCGGAGGCGTCGAGGACCATCTCGTTGACCTCCACGACCCGCCCGTCGGCGGCGAAGGCGGTACGGCAGACCAGTACGACGGGGGTTCCGGCCCCGAGACCGAGCCGCGCGGCCTCATCCGGGCTCGGCATCCGTGAGCGGACCTCCTCGCGGAACCGGGTGGGGCCGACGCCGAGCTCGGCGAGCCGGGCGTAGATCCCGCCCGGGCCGGTGTCGGGCTCGGTGACGGGGGTGCCGGCGACGAGGTCGGCATCCAGGTACGAGGTCGCGAGCATGACGGCCTTCCCGTCGAGCAGGAACCTCCGCCGACGCACGCATGCCGCCGTGCCTTCCGTGAGCCCGAGCACCCCGGCGACGGCCTCGGGCGCCGCCTCTTCGGTGACGCCGAGCAGCTCGACCTCCGGTTCGCGGTCCTCGGTGTCGGCCGCCCAGATCGACCGACCCCCACCCCACACGTCGGTGCCCAGCCGCTGGATGCCGCGTCGCCGGATGAGCCGGAACTCCCGGACGAAGACGCCCGCGCCCTTCCGCGCTTCGATCAGGCCCTCGGACCGGAGCACGCCGAGCGCTTGCCGCGCGGTCATCCGCGCGACTCCGTAAGTGACCATCAGGTCGTTCTCGCCGGGCAGCCGGTCCCCCGGACCGTATTCGCCGGACTCGATGGCCGCCTTCAGCGCGGCAGCGATGTGCTGGTATTTGGGCTGCCGTACAGCGCCGTCTCTCGGCATGCGGTCCTCCCTGATCATCTCTAGTCATCCTAGGCATGCCCTCGCACGGCGGAGACAGCACGTTGGTCCGACAGGCCGCCTGAACACATCTCTAGAGATCCGCTTGACGGCAGACTCGCCGGAGCGCTTCACTGGTCATCTCTAGAGAGGTGGTGCCATGGCGATTGCTCATGCCGACGAGTACTTCTGGATCGTGCCGCGCGGCCACCGGGCCCCGGGCAGGGCCCGGGCCCTGCTGCGCGAGCGGCTGAGGGTGTGGCGCGTGGACCCGGACACCGCCGACGCCGCCGAATTGGTGGTCTCCGAGCTGGTGACGAACGCCCTGAGGCACTCCGGCGCGCCGCAGGGGAGAGGCATCGGAGTCCGGCTCGCCCGGCGGAAGGGCGGGGTGCGCGTCGAGGTGTCCGACGCCGGAGCCGTCGTCGACCTCGCGCCGCAGGTCACCACGGAGTGCGACGAGCGGGGCCGCGGGCTCGCGATCGTCGCGGCGCTGGCCGAGCGCTGGGGGTGCCTGCCCAGGCCGCATGGCATCGGGAAGGCAGTCTGGGCGGAGGTCGGACCCTCCTCGCAGGAGGGGTCAGCCTCATGGTGAGCCCCCGCAGCAGAGAGACCGGGGGTTCACAGGTGGGTCGGGGCGAACATCTTCAACGTCGTCGGGAGGACCAGGACCGAGGGGCCCGGGGAGGTGAGGGCCGTGGTCAGGTCTTCGCGGAGGGTGGCCGCCGAGGTGGTCGCGGCCGGGACACCGAACGAGGCGGCCAGGGCCACGAAGTCCGGGCCGGTCAGGTCCGTACCCGTCGCGCAGCCGTACTCGCGCAGGATCCCGTAGCCGCCGTCGTCCACGATCAACCAGGTCACGTCCAGCCCGTGCTGCTTCGCGGTGGCCAGTTCCGCGATCGAGTACATCGCGCCGCCGTCGCCCGAGACGGCCAGCACCGGGGTGCCCGGTTCGGCGACGCACGCGCCGAGGGCCGCCGGGAAGGCGTAGCCCAGGCCGCCCGCGCCCTGCGCCGAGTGCATGGTGTTGGGGTGCTTCGCGTCGAAGGCGGACCAGGCCCAGTAGGACAGGATCGTCATGTCCCAGAACGACGGCGAACGCGGCGGCAGGGCCGACCTGATGGAGGCCAGCAACTCCTGCTCCAGCGCCACGTCCTGCTCGGCGAGGCGGGCGCCGATCTCGTCCAGGACCATCCGGACGCGGGCGGGCGCCGAGGGGTCCTCGCGTTCGGACACCGTCTCCAGCAGGGCCTGGAGCGCCAGCCGGGCGTCCGCGTGGATGCCGAGGCCCGCGTGGTTGGACTCCAGCTTCCCGAGGTCCGCCTCGATCTGGATGACCCGGCCCTCGGGGAAGAACGTGTGGTAGTTCGAGGACAGCTCGCCGAGGCCGGAGCCGACGATCAGCAGTACGTCCGCGTCCTCCAGGAAGTCCGTCATGTGGCGGTCCTCCAGCCAGGACTGGAGGGACAGCGGGTGGGTCCAGGGGAAGGCGCCCTTGCCGCCGAAGGTGGTGACCACGGGCGCGTCCAGGCGTTCCGCGAGCTGCTTGAGCTTGCCTGCGGCGTCCGCACGGATCACACCGCCGCCCGCGATGATCACCGGGCGGGAGGCGTTCGAGAGCCAGTGGGCGGCGACGGCCGTCAGCTCCGGGCGCGGGACCAGCTCGTGCGGGGTCGCGTCCACGCCCGTGACCTGCGGGACCAACGTCTCCGCGCGGAGGACGTCCTCCGGGATCTCCACCCAGACCGGGCCGTGCGGGGTGGTGAGCGCCGACTCCCAGGCCTCCGCGATGACGGACGGGATCTGCGACGGGGTGCGCGCGGTGTGGACCGACTTGACCACGTCCCGGAAGGAGGCGGACTGGTCGCGCAGCTCGTGCAGGTGGCCCCGACGGCCTCCGCCCAGACCCGGGGACGGGACCTGGGAGGAGATCGCGAGGACCGGTGCCGAGGCCGCCGCGGCTTCGGCCAGCGCCGGCAGGGCCATCAGCGCGCCCGGGCCGGTGGACAGCAGCAGCGGGACGGCCTCGCCGGTGAGCCGGCCGTACGCGTCGGCCGCGAACCCGGCGTTGTTCTCCGTACGCAGCGCCACCAGCCGCAGGTCGGAGCGGCCCACCGCGTCGAAGACGGCCAGGGCGTGCTGCCCGGGCAGGCCGAACACGGTGGTAGCGCCGAGGGAGCGCAGCGTTTCCACGACCAGGTCCCCGCCCGTCCGCCCGGGCGGCGGCGCGAGCGCGGCCGCCGTCTGGGCTTCGGTGGGACGGAGTACCAGGTCGTGGTCGTGCGTCACGTCGGTTACTTGCCCTTCGCCTGCGCGATCTGTCGCGACATGATCGTGGTCAGCTCGTACGCGGTGTGCGAGGCCGCGACCGAGGTGATCTCGGCGTGATCGTACGCCGGGGCGACCTCGACCACGTCGGCGGAGACCAGGTTGCAGGACGACAGGCCCCGGATGATCTCCAGCAGCTCGCGGGAGGTCATGCCGCCCGCCTCCGGCGTGCCGGTGCCGGGCGCGTGCGCCGGGTCCAGGACGTCGATGTCGATGGAGATGTACAGCGGGCGGTCGCCGATGCGCTGGCGCAGCTGGTCCGCGACCTCGTCGGCGCCGCGCCGGTAGACGTCCGCCGAGGTGACGATGCCGAAGCCCATCTTGGCGTCGTCGTCCAGGTCCTGCTTGCCGTAGAGCGGGCCGCGCGTACCGACGTGGCTGAGCGCCTCGGTGTCGAGGATGCCCTCCTCCACGGCGCGGCGGAACGGGGTGCCGTGCGTGTACTCGGCGCCGAAGTAGGTGTCCCAGGTGTCGAGGTGGGCGTCGAAGTGCAGCAGTGCGACCGGGCCGTGCTTCTTGGCGACCGAGCGGAGCAGCGGCAGCGCGATGGTGTGGTCTCCGCCCAGGGTCATCAGGCGGGACCCGGCGCCGAGCAGCTCGTCGGCGGCGGCCTCGACCGTCTCGACGGCCTCGTTGATGTTGAAGGGGTTCACGGCGATGTCACCGGCGTCCGCGACCTGGGCGAGCGCGAACGGGGAGGCGTCCTGGGCCGGGTTGTACGGGCGCAGCAGGCGCGAGGCCTCGCGGATGGCGTTGCCGCCGAAGCGGGCACCCGGGCGGTAGGAGACACCGGAGTCGAACGGGACGCCGACGACGGCCACGTCGGCCGAGCCGACCTCGTCCAGGCGCGGCAGCCGGGCGAAGGTCGCCGGGCCCGCGTAGCGCGGGATGCGGGAGGAGTCGACGGGTCCGCGCGGCTGCGTGCTCATGGGGGTGCCTTCCGGAGGGGGTGTGCGGTCCTTCGAGCGTAAGGGGACACCCCGGGGTCGCGAAGTGTACGTTTCATCCATCAGGCGTTCCCCCTATGTACGGAGTAGCCATGCCGGAACAGCCGCCGACTCCGGGTGTCGCGCTCTCCGCCCTGCTCGCCGACCGGGAGCTGGGACTGCGCGGGCTGCACGTGGCCGGGGCGGCCGCCGGGCACGCCGACGTCCACGCCGTGCACGCCTCGGAGATGGCCGACCCGTCGCCGTACCTGCTGGGCGGGGAACTGCTGCTCACCGCCGGAGCGCAGCTGGGGCCGGACGCCGACGGGTACGTGGCCCGGCTCGTCGCGGCGGGCGCGGCGGCGCTCGGCTTCGGGGTGGCGCCGGTGTACGAGGAGGTGCCGCCGGCTCTGGTGGCGGCGTGTGCGCGGCACGGGCTGCCGCTGCTGGAGGTCCCGCCGGGGACCCCGTTCACCGCGGTCGCCCGTACCGTGTGGCGACTGATGGCGGAAGCCCGCACGCGTGAGTTGCGCCGGGTCACCGAGGCGCAGCAGGCCCTCGCCGCGGCCGCCGCCCGGCCGGAGCCGGTCCCGGCGGTGCTGCGCCGGCTCGCGGCGAGCCTGGGCGGCCGGGTCGTCCTGCTGCGCGGCGGCCCGGGCGGCGGCGCCGGGGCCGGGGAAGCGGGCCGCGAGGTGCCGCCCGGGGCGGCGGCCGCGCTGGAGGCGCTGCTCGCGCGGGTCGCCGCCCCGGGTGGCCCGGCGACGGCGACGGACTCCGCGGCGGGGTGGCAGCTGTCCGCGTACGCCCTGGGCGGCACCCGGACCCCGAGCGGCACCCCGGGCCCGAGCACCCCCGGCCCCGGCGGCCCCGCGCCCAGCGGCACCCTCCGCCCGGCCGGCACCCCCGGCCCCGGCGCCCCCGGCGGCCCCGGCGCCCCCGCTCCGAGCGGCACCCCGGACCCGAACCCCGCCCCGAGGGCCGATCCGGGCCCCGCCCCCCGCCCGGGGCCCGCTCCCGCCCCCGTCCTCGGCGTCGCCGTCCCGGAGCGCACCCCCGGGGACCACGCCATCACCGCCATCGCGGCCGTCCTGCTGGGCCTGCTCACCACGCACCGCCCGGCCGCCGCCGAGGCCGCCGCGCTGACCCGGCTGCTGCTGGACGGGGACCCGGCCCAAGCCCTGGCCGCCGGGCCCTGGCAGGTGGTCCACGCCCGCGGCGCGGGGGACCCGCAGGCCCTCGCGGGCGCGCTGGGCACCGTGCTCCTGGACGCGCACGGCCCGGCGCTGCGCCTCCTCACCGACCGGGACCCCGCCCCGCAGCCGGGGTGGCGCCTCGGGGTCAGCGCGCCCGCCGGGCCCGCGGCACTGCCGGCGGCCGACACCCAGGCCCGCCGCGCCCTGGAACGCGCCGAGGCGGCCCGGACCCCGCTGGTCCGGCACTCCGACGCCGGCCTGCCCGGCCTCCTGGACCCGGCGGAGGCCCGCGCTCACGCCGAGGCCCTGCTCGCGCCGCTCACCCCGGCCCAGGCGGCCACCCTGCGCGGCTGGCTGGCCCACCACGGCAGCTGGGACCGCAGCGCCGCCGCCCTCGGCGTCCACCGCAACACGGTCCGCCAGCGCATCGCCCGCTGCGCCGCCCTCCTCGGCCGTGACCTCGATGACCCGGACACGCGCATGGAACTGTGGTTCGCGCTACGTACCCTGGACAGCGGGGACAACTCGCCGGTAACTTAATCTGAGCAAGCGCTTAGACGTAAGCCATCAATCGAGCAACCACGACGGCGCGCAACCACCTCCGCGAGAGCGGCGGCGGGTTAGCCGCAGAGGGAGGCCGGCCGTGCGCCGTACCGTTTTCAACGAGGACCACGAGGCGTTCCGCGAGACCATCCGCGCCTTCATCGAGGCCGAGGTCGTCCCCGTCTACGACGAGTGGTTCGCCGCCGGCCAGGCGCCCCGCGAGTTCTACTACAAGCTCGGTGATCTCGGCGTCTTCGGCATCAACGTGCCCGAGGAGTTCGGCGGCGCGGGCCTGGACACCCACAAGTTCGAGGCCGTCCTGTACGAGGAGACCTCGCGCGCGGGCGTCAACTTCGGCGGCTCCGGCGTGCACGTGCTGCTCGCCCTGCCCTACATCAAGATGCTGGCCGGCGACGAGCAGAAGAAGCGCTACCTGCCGAAGTTCGTCACCGGCGAGGAGATGTGGGCCCTCGCGATGACCGAGCCCGGCACCGGCTCCGACGTCGCGGGCATGAAGACCACCGCCAAGCTCTCCGAGGACGGCACCCACTACGTCCTGAACGGCGCCAAGACCTTCATCACCGGTGGCGTGCACGCCGACCGCGTGATCGTCTGCGCCCGCACCTCCGCCCCGCGCGAGGACGACCGCCGCTTCGGCATCTCCCTCTTCGCCGTGGACACCAAGTCCGAGGGCTACTCCGTCGGCCGCAAGCTGGACAAGCTGGGCCTGCGCACCTCCGACACCGCCGAGCTCGCGTTCGTCGACGTCAAGGTGCCGGTCGAGGACCTGCTCGGCGAGGAGAACAAGGGCTTCTACTACCTCGGCGCCAACCTGCCCTCCGAGCGTTGGGGCATCGCCTTCGGCGCCTACGCGCAGGCCAAGGCCGCCATACGCTTCGCCCAGCAGTACGTGACGGAGCGCACCGTCTTCGGCAAGCCGGTCGCGCACTTCCAGAACACCAAGTTCGAACTGGCCGCCTGCCAGGCCGAGGTCGACGCGGCCGAGGCCGTCGCCGACCGCGCGCTGGAGGCCCTGGACGCCGGCGAGCTGACGGCCGCCGAGGCCGCCTCCGCGAAGCTGTTCTGCACCGAGGTCGCGCACCGCGTCATCGACAAGTGCCTCCAGCTGCACGGCGGGTACGGCTACATGAACGAGTACCCGATCGCCCGTCTGTACGCCGACAACCGCGTGAACCGCATCTACGGCGGCACCAGCGAGGTCATGAAGTCCATCATCGCCAAGTCCATGGGCCTGTAGGGACTCAGTCCCAGTCCATGAACGAGGCACTGACGACACTCCTCGATCTGCTCGACCTGGAGCAGATCGAGGAGGACATCTTCCGCGGTACCAGCCGTACGTCGCTGGTACCGCGGGTCTTCGGCGGTCAGGTCGCGGCCCAGGCGCTGGTCGCGGCCGGCCGTACCGTGCCCGCGGACCGCACCGCGCACTCGCTGCACTCCTACTTCCTGCGCGCCGGTGACCCCGGCGCGCCCATCGTGTACTCGGTCGACCGGATCCGCGACGGGCGCTCCTTCACCACCCGCCGGGTCGTCGCCGTCCAGCACGGGCAGCCGATCTTCCACCTCTCCGCGTCCTTCCAGACGTACGAGGACGGGCTCGACCACCAGGCCGTGATGCCGGACGCGCCCGACCCGGAGACCCTGCCGACGGCCGCCGAGTCGCTCCCCCTCTACCGGGAGGTCTTCCGCGACCCGGGCACGGTGGAGCGGCTGATCGACGCCCGCGGCGCGGTGGACCTGCGGTACGCGACGACTCCCCCGTGGGGCTCGGTCGGGCAGCCGCGGGAGCCGCGCTCGCAGGTGTGGTTCCGTACGGCCGACAAGCTCGACTCCGACGACCCGCTGCTGCACACCTGCCTGGCCACGTACGTCTCCGACATGACGCTCCTCGACGCGGTGCTGCTCGCGCACGGCCGGGGCGGCTGGGCCGTCGGCGACGTCGTGGGCGCCTCCCTGGACCACGCGATGTGGTTCCACCGGCCCTTCCGCGCCGACGAGTGGCTGCTGTACGACCAGGAGTCGCCCTCGGCGGCGGCGGGGCGGGGCCTGGGCCAGGCCCGGATCTGGACCCAGGACGGCCGGCTGGCCGTGACGGTCATCCAGGAGGGTGTCGTACGCGTCCCGCGGCGGTAGTCGCGTCTACCGTCGCCGCATGGCCTCACCACCACCCGGAGCGTCGGGCGCACCGCGAGCAGCGACCGAAGCGGCGGAGTCCGAGAGCGTCGGGACGGTCGTCGTCGCGGTCGTCACCAACCTGGGGATCGCCGCCGCCAAGGTGGTCGGCGGGATCATCAGCGGATCCAGCGCGATGCTGTCGGAGGCCGCGCACTCGGTGGCCGACACCGTCACCGAGGTACTTCTGCTGACGGCGCTGAAACGCAGCGCACGGCCGGCCGACGAGGCGCACCCGCTGGGGTACGGGCCGGAGCGTTACATCTGGGCGCTGCTCGCCTCGATCGCGACCTTCGTCGGCGGCGCGGTCTTCGCGGTGTACGACGGCATCCACACGCTGCTGCACGGCGAGGACCCGGGCGATCCGACGGTGTCGTACGTCATCCTCGCGGTCGCCTTCCTGCTGGAGGGGTACTCGCTGCTCGTGGCCTGGCGGCAGGTGCGCGGCGAGGCGGCGCGGATGCGGGCGCCTCTTCGGCGGTACGTCAAGCACACCCCGGACACGGCGGTGAAGGCCGTCCTGCTGGAGAACGCGGCCGCGCTCATCGGTCTGGTCCTGGCGGCCGGCGGGCTGCTGGGGGCGCAGCTGACGGGTTCGGGGACGTACGACGGCGTGGCGTCGTTGCTGATCGGGCTGCTGCTCGTGTGGGTGGCGTGGGAGCTGGGCCGCTCGAACGCGCAGTACCTCATCGGGCGGCCCCTGCCGGCGACGACCCGCGCGGAGGTGCGCGAGGAACTGCTCTCGGTGCCGCACATCGAGGCCGTGCTGGAGCTGACCACGCTGGTGCAGGGGCCGCACGAGGTGCTCATCGCGGCGAAGATCGACTTCCATGACCTGGCTTCGGCCCGGCAGGTGGAGGCGGCGTGCGAGGACGCGGAGTCGCAGCTGCGCGAGCGCTGGCCGTCGATCCGCCGCGTGTACCTGGACCCGACGCCGCCCCCGGCCGGACCGTCCGCCCGGCCGTCGTAGGTGGATCCGTGGGCGGGTCCGCCAGCCGGTCCATACACTCGGGCACCATGCGCGGACACTTGCGGCAGGTCGTCGTGGACTGTCACGAGCCGAGGGAACTGGTCCGCTTCTGGGCCCGCCTCCTCGGCGGGGAACCGGTCGACCGTGGCCGCGGCTGGTCGCACGTCGAGCTGTCCGGCTCCGTGCGGCTCGCCTTCCAGCCTGTTCCCGAGACCAAGGCCGTCAAGAACCGCCTGCACCTCGACGTGGCGGTCGACGACGTCGAGGCCGCCGCCCGGGAGGCGGTGGGGCTGGGCGCACGCCGCCTGGGCGCAGTGGTGACCGACGACCAGGGCTGCTTCCAGGCCATGCTCGACCCGGAGGGCAACGAATTCTGCTTCGTCAGCCCTTGAGCCGGTCGCGGGCTGCCGGACGGGACTTGAGCTTGGCCCAGATCCCTGCCAGGGCGGCGATGTCCGCATCGTCCAGCAGGTCGTCGAAGACCTCGGCGAGGACCTCGCGGCGGGTTGCGTCGGCCTCCTCGAAGGCACGGTGGCCCGCTTCGGTGAGCGCGATCCGGACCGAACGGGCGTCGGTCGGGGACGGTATCCGCTCGACCAGGCCGCGGGTTTGGAGGGAGTCCACCACCCGGGAGACCTGGCTGCGGCTGAGCAGGGTCACGGCGCCCAGCTCGGAGGCGGCGACCGGTTCCTTCTGCGCGCGCAGCCACAGCATCACCTCGAACCACGACAGCGGCAGGTCGTGGCGGCGCGCGAGCGCCTGGTCCACGCGGGCGCTGAGCGTGGAGCCCGCCCATACGAGGCCGTAGAAGGCGTGGTCGCGGGGGGTGAAGTCACCCGGGGTGAGGTTGTTCTGCGCCATGGGGCAAGCCTACCGGGAGGAAGGTTGCGTGCACACGCACACAAAGCTAATGTGTGTGTGCACACGCACTTACGATCCCGCGCTCAATCAGGAGTTCCTCATGGCCAAGACCGTCCTCATCACCGGCACCTCCTCCGGCATCGGCCTGGCCGCCGCGGTCGGCGCCGCCCGGGCCGGCTGGCACGCCGTGGCGACGATGCGCGACACGGGCCGGGCGGACGCCCTGCTGGAGGCCGCCCGTGAGGCCGGCGTCGCCGACCGGGTCCAGGTCAAGCGGCTGGACGTGACCGACGCCGCTTCGGTGGCCACCTGCGTGTCAGAGGTCGTCGCCGAGCACGGGCACCTCGACGCGATCGTGAACAACGCGGGCGCCGGCTTCGTCGGCACCATCGAGCAGCACGGCATGGAGCAGGTCCGGTCGGTCATGGAGGTCAACTTCTTCGGCGTCGTCGAGCTCACCCGCGTCGCGCTCCCCCACCTGCGCGCGTCGGGCGGCCGGGTCATCACGGTCACGAGCATCGGCGGCGTGGTCGGGCAGCCCTTCAACGAGTCGTACTGCGCGGCCAAGTTCGCCGTCGAGGGCTTCATGGAGTCCCTCGCCCCGGTCGCCGCGAGCACCGGAGTCCAGGTGGCCGTGGTCGAACCGGGCGCCGTCACCAGCGAGTTCGTGAACAACGTACGGCTCGACGTACCGGCCATGCTCGCCCAGGCCGGGCCGTACGCCCCGGCGCTCCGGGGCTACGTCGACCACGCCCTCAAGTCCTTCGGCAGCGACAACGCCCAGACCTCGGAGCAGGCGGCGGCGCCCGTGGTCGACGCCCTGACCGCCGACCGGATGCCGTTCCGGATCCAGACCTCCGACTGGGCCCGCGACTTCGTCGCCGTCAAGCTCACGGACCTCGACGGCTCGGCCGTCCAGACCGAGATGACCGGCTGGCTCGGCTAGTGCCGCGACCGGGAATGTCCACCGGGCCGCGACGCCCGGCAAACCTTCCCGGCCACAGCACCGGACGGCCCGGCCCCGGCCCCGCGGGGCCCGGGTACCGTCAGCGCAGGCCCGCCGCCGCCAGCAGGTACGCCACCATCGGGTCGTAGTAGCGCGGGTCGCGGACGTGGTCGTCCAGCGGTACCGCCACCTGGAGGGTGCCCTCCGCCTCACCGAGGAACAGCGCGGGGTCGTTGCAGTCCGCGTACCCCACCGCGTCCAGCCCCCGCTGCGCCGCGCAGCCCGCCCAGCCGTGGTCGGCCACGACCAGGTCCGGCAGGGGGCGCCCCGCGGCCTCCAGGCCGTCCAGGATCGCCGCCATCGGAGCCGGGGAGTGGGTGTGCCACAGCGTGGCCCCGCGCTCCAGTACGGCCACGTCCGCGAACTGCCACACCGAGCCCTCGTCGGCCGTCAGCCCCGGCGGGACCACCACGATCTCGCAGCCCGCGTCGCGCAGCGCGGCCGCCGTCGCCCGGTGCACGTCCAGGAGGCCGCCCGGGTGACCGGTGGCCAGCAGGACCCGCTGGCGGTCCAGCGCCGCCTTGCGCAGCCGCGCCGCCATCCGGTCCAGGGCGGCGACGGTCAGTTCCGGGTCGATGGTGTCCTGGCCGTACCGGTGCTCCGCGTCGTCCACCACCCCGCACCGCTCGGCCATGACGGCCAGGACGTCCTGCTCGTCCGTCCAGCGGTCGCCGAGTTCCAGGCCGAGCCAGTAGTGCCGGTCGCCGTTGGCGAGCTTGCGGTAGTGGGAGAGGTTGTTCTCGCGCGCCGTCGCCACGTCACCCGCGATCCGCGTACGGACCAGGTGGTCGATGAGTTCGGTACGGCTCGGCGTTGCCACGGGCTGGGCGGGCGTCCCGGCGGGCGTCTGTATCGGCTTCGGCATACGGTTCATTGTGCCGCCGCCCCGCCGGAGCCGTCTGTTCCATTCCGACCAGCGGACACCGCGTGTCACCCCGACAGCGCCCCGAAGGCCCCGTCGGCCAGCCTCCTCAGCAGCGACTCGGTCGCCTCCCGGCCGAGGGCCGCCAGGTGCGGGGTGGAGTTCAGCAGGCCGAACACGGCGTGCACGCAGACCCGCACCTCCGATTCGCCCACCTGTGGGTGGAGCTGCCGCACGACCTCCACCCACAGCTCGACGTACTGCCGCTGGAGCTGGCGCACGAGCTTGCGGTCGGCGTCGCGCAGCCGGTCGAGCTCGCGGTCGTGGAGGGTGATCAGCGCGCGGTCGTCGAGCGCGAAGTCGATGTGGCCCTCCACGAGGGAGGCCAGCACCGCCGCCGGATCCCCGGCCGCCTCCTCGGCCCGGCGCCGGCCCCCGGTCAGGAGGCGTTCGCTGATCCCGACGAGCAGCTCGGCGAGCATCGCGTCCTTGCCCGCGAAGTGGCGGTACAGGCCGGGTCCGCTGATGCCCACCGCGGCCCCTATCTCGTCCACGCCGACGCCGTGGAACCCGCGCTCGGCGAAGAGGCGGGCGGCCTCACTGAGGATCTGCTCGCGACGGGTGGGGGCGGCCGCTCTGGTGCTCATGGGAATCCATTCTAGACAGGGCCGTTAGCGCTCGTTAACCTAGGCCCCACAAGCGTTAACGCTCATTAACAGCGTGACCGGTTTACGTGGACCGAGCAAGGGAGCTCGACCGATGCAGCAGGCACCAGTGCTGACGAGCGCCGCGGACCCGGCGTCCGAGGCCTGGCGGACCAACGAGGCCGCCCACCGGGAACTCGCCGAGGGCCTGCGCGCCCGGCTGGAAGCGGCCCGCCTCGGCGGCGGCGACAAGGCCCGCGCCCGCCACACCGCCCGGGGCAAGCTGCTCCCGCGCGACCGCGTGGACACCCTCCTCGACCCGGGTTCCCCCTTCCTGGAGCTGGCCCCGCTGGCCGCCGAGGGCATGTACGGGGGCGCGGCCCCGGCCGCCGGCGTCATCGCGGGCATCGGCCGGGTCAGCGGCCGCGAGTGCGTCATCGTCGCGAACGACGCCACCGTCAAGGGCGGCACGTACTACCCGATGACCGTCAAGAAGCACCTGCGCGCGCAGGAGGTGGCGCTGGAGAACCGTCTCCCCTGCCTCTACCTGGTCGACTCGGGCGGCGCCTTCCTCCCCATGCAGGACGAGGTCTTCCCCGACCGGGACCACTTCGGCCGCATCTTCTACAACCAGGCCCGCATGTCCGGCGCCGGCATCCCGCAGATCGCCGCCGTCCTCGGCTCCTGCACCGCGGGCGGCGCGTACGTACCGGCCATGAGCGACGAGGCCGTCATCGTCCGCGGCCAGGGCACCATCTTCCTGGGCGGCCCGCCGCTGGTGAAGGCCGCCACCGGCGAGGTCGTCACGGCGGAGGAGCTCGGCGGCGGCGAGGTCCACTCCCGGACCTCCGGCGTCACCGACCACCTCGCGGAGGACGACGCGCACGCGCTGCGGATCGTGCGCACCATCGTGGCGACCCTGCCCGCGCGCGGGGCCCTGCCCTGGTCGGTCGAGGCGCCGGAAGAGCCGAAGGTGGACCCGTACGGGCTGTACGGCGCGGTCCCCGTCGACTCCCGCACCCCCTACGACGCCCGCGAGGTCATCGCCCGGATCGTGGACGGCTCCCGCTTCCAGGAGTTCAAGGCGGAGTTCGGGCAGACGCTGGTCACCGGCTTCGCCCGGATCCACGGCCACCCCGTCGGCATCGTCGCCAACAACGGCATCCTCTTCTCCGAATCCGCGCAGAAGGGCGCCCACTTCATCGAGCTGTGCGACCAGCGCGGCATCCCGCTCCTGTTCCTCCAGAACATCTCGGGCTTCATGGTCGGCCGCGACTACGAGGCGGGCGGCATCGCCAAGCACGGCGCGAAGATGGTCACGGCGGTGGCCTGCACCCGGGTCCCGAAGCTGACCGTGGTCGTCGGCGGCTCGTACGGGGCCGGCAACTACTCGATGTGCGGCCGGGCGTACTCGCCGCGCTTCCTGTGGATGTGGCCCAACGCCAAGATTTCCGTGATGGGCGGCGAACAGGCCGCGTCCGTCCTCGCGACCGTCAAGCGCGACCAGATCGAGGGCGCGGGCCAGGAGTGGCCGGCCGAGGACGAGGAGGCCTTCAAGGCCCCGGTCCGCGCGCAGTACGAGGAACAGGGCAATGCCTACTACGCCACCGCCCGGCTGTGGGACGACGGGGTCATCGACCCCCTGGAGACCCGGCAGGTGCTGGGGCTGGCCCTGACCGCGTGCGCGAACGCCCCGCTGGGACAAAAGGACGAAGCACAGCGCGGCTTCGGCATCTTCCGTATGTGACGTGAGGACCTCACTGATGTTCAGCACTGTTCTGGTCGCCAACCGGGGCGAGATCGCGGTACGGGTCATCCGGACGCTGCGACAGCTCGGGATCCGCTCCGTGGCCGTCTTCAGCGACGCGGACGCGGACGCGCGTCACGTCCGGGAGGCCGACACGGCCGTCCGGATCGGCCCGGCGGCGGCCGCCGAAAGCTACCTGTCGGTGGAGCGGCTGCTCGACGCGGCCCGCCGCACCGGCGCCGAGGCGGTCCACCCGGGGTACGGCTTCCTCGCGGAGAACGCCGGGTTCGCGGCGGCCTGCGAGAAGGCGGGTCTGGTGTTCATCGGGCCGCCCGCGAGCGCGATCTCGCTGATGGGCGACAAGATCCGGGCGAAGGAGACGGTGAAGGCGGCCGGGGTCCCGGTCGTCCCCGGCTCATCGGGGAGCGGCCTGAGCGACGCCGAACTGGCCTCCGCCGCAGAGAAGATCGGCATGCCCGTGCTGCTCAAGCCGTCGGCGGGCGGCGGCGGCAAGGGCATGCGCCTGGTACGGGACGCGGACCTGCTCGGCGAGGAGATCGCGGCGGCCCGCCGCGAGGCGCGGTCCTCGTTCGGGGACGACACGCTGCTCGTCGAGCGGTGGGTGGACCGGCCGCGGCACATCGAGATCCAGGTGCTGGCGGACGCGCACGGCAACGTGGTGCACCTGGGCGAGCGGGAGTGCTCGCTGCAGCGGCGCCACCAGAAGGTCATCGAGGAGGCCCCCTCGGTCCTGCTGACGCCGCAGCTGCGGGCGTCGATGGGTGCGGCGGCGGTGGAGGCGGCCCGCTCCTGCGGGTACGTCGGCGCGGGCACGGTGGAGTTCATCGTGCCGGGCGGGGACCCGTCCTCGTACTACTTCATGGAGATGAACACCCGGCTCCAGGTGGAGCACCCGGTGACGGAGCTGATCACCGGGCTGGACCTGGTGGAGCAGCAGCTGCGGGTCGCCGCCGGCGAGCCGCTCGGCTTCGGCCAGGGCGACGTCACCCTGACGGGCCACGCGATCGAGGCCCGCGTCTGCGCGGAGGACCCGGCGCGGGGGTTCCTGCCGTCGGGCGGTACGGTGCTGGCGCTGTCGGAGCCGGCGGGCGGAGCGGTGCGGACGGACTCCGGGCTGGTGGCGGGGGTGGACACCGGCTCCACGTACGACCCGATGCTGTCGAAGGTGATCGCGTACGGCCCGGATCGGGCGGCGGCGTTGCGGGTGTTGCGGGGGGCGCTGGCGGAGACCGTGATCCTGGGTGTCCAGACCAATGCCGGTTTCCTGCGGAGGCTGTTGGCGCACCCCGATGTGGTGTCGGGCAACCTGGACACGGGCCTGGTGGAACGGGACCTGCCGTCCCTCCTGCCGGACGGCACCCCGCCGGAGGTCTACGCGGCGGCCGCGCTGCTGGCCGGCTCCGTCCCGGTATACCCGCACGCCGCGCCGAACGGTCCGGCGGGAGCCGGCGGCGCCGGCGCCTGGGTCGACCCGTTCGGGGCGGCCGACGGCTGGCGCCTCGGCGGCACCCCGGCCTGGACGGTCCACCACTTCCGCCTCCCGGGCCAGGAGCCGGTCGCGGTCCGCGCCCGCCCGTACGGCTCCGGGACGGAGCTGCTCCTCGTCCCCGCACACAACAGCGGCGCCGACCGGAATCAGGCGCGGGGTCCGGGGCTGAGCCCCGGTGCTCCGGCCCGCGGCCGGATCGTGGCCCGCACCGCCGGCACCGTCACCGTCGAACTCGACGGGGTCACCCACCGCTTCGCCCACGCCGCCTCCCCGGAGGGGACCTGGCTCGGCCGTGACGGCGACTCCTGGCACGTCCAGGCCCACGACCCCGTCGCCGCCGCCCTCACCGGCCGGGGCCACGCCGGTGCGGACACCCTCGCGGCCCCGATGCCCGGCACCGTCACCGTCGTCAAGGTCGCCGTCGGCGACCACGTCACCGCCGGTCAGAGCCTGCTCGTCGTCGAGGCGATGAAGATGGAGCACGTCATCTCCGCCCCGCACGCCGGCACCGTCACCGAACTCGACGTATCCCCCGGCACCACCGTCGCCATGGACCAGGTCCTGGCCGTCGTCACCCCGGACGAGGAAGAGGAGGAGGCGTCGTGAACGGGCTGCCCATGACCGTCCCGGCTCCCGGACTGCCGGCCCGCGTCCGCGTCCACGAGGTCGGCGCCCGCGACGGACTGCAGAACGAGCAGAGCGCCGTCCCGACCCCCGTCAAGGCCGAGTTCATCCACCGTCTGGCCGCGGCGGGGCTGACCACCATCGAGGCCACCAGCTTCGTCCACCCCAAGTGGGTGCCCCAGCTCGCCGACGCCGAGGAGCTGTTCCCCCTCCTCGCCGACGTCGACGCGGCCCTCCCCGTCCTCGTCCCCAACGAGCGCGGCCTCGACCGCGCGCTCGCCCTCGGCGCCACCCGCATCGCCGTCTTCGGTTCGGCCACCGAGACCTTCGCCGCCCGCAACCTCAACCGCACCGTCGCCGAGTCCCTCGCCATGTTCGAGCCCGTCGTGGCCCGCGCCAAGGAACACCGCGCCCACGTACGGGGGTACCTCTCCATGTGCTTCGGCGACCCCTGGGAGGGGGCCGTCCCGCTCCCCCAGGTCGTCCGCACCGCCAAGGCGCTGCTCGACCTCGGCTGCGACGAGCTCAGCCTCGGCGACACCATCGGTGTCGCCACGCCCGGCCACGTCCGGGCACTCCTGTGCGCCCTCAACGACGAGGGCGTCGCCACCGACCGGATCGGCGTGCACTTCCACGACACCTACGGCCAGGCGCTCTCCAACACCCTCGCCGCGCTCCTGCACGGCGTGACCACGGTCGACGCCTCCGCCGGCGGCCTCGGCGGCTGCCCGTACGCGAAGAGCGCCACCGGCAACCTCGCCACCGAGGACCTGGTGTGGATGCTCGACGGTCTCGGCATCGAGACCGGGGTCGATCTGGCCGCCCTCACCGCCACGAGCGTGTGGATGGCCGAGCAGTTGGGCCGGCCCAGCCCCTCCCGTACCGTCCGCGCCCTCTCCCACAAGGAGTAACGAAGACATGCCCCTCGACCACCGGCTCACCCCCGAGCACGAGGAACTCCGCCGCACCGTCGAGGAGTTCGCCCACGACGTCATCGCCCCCAAGATCGGCGACCTGTACGAGCGGCACGAGTTCCCGTACGAGATCGTCCGCGAGATGGGCCGGATGGGCCTGTTCGGCCTGCCCTTCCCCGAGGAGTACGGCGGCATGGGCGGTGACTACCTCGCCCTCGGCATCGCCCTGGAGGAGCTGGCCCGCGTCGACTCCTCTGTCGCCATCACCCTGGAGGCCGGGGTCTCCCTCGGCGCCATGCCGATCTTCCTGTTCGGCACCGAGGAGCAGAAGCAGGAGTGGCTGCCGCGGATGTGCTCCGGTGAGATCCTCGGCGCCTTCGGCCTGACGGAGCCGGGTGCGGGCTCGGACGCGGGCGGCAGCCGCACCACCGCCGTCAAGGACGGCGACGAGTGGGTGATCAACGGCTCGAAGTGCTTCATCACCAACTCCGGTACGGACATCACCGGCCTGGTCACCGTCACCGCCGTCACCGGGCGCAAGGCGGACGGCCGCCCGGAGATCTCCTCGATCATCGTCCCGTCCGGCACCCCGGGCTTCACGGTCGCGGCGCCGTACTCCAAGGTCGGCTGGAACTCCTCCGACACCCGTGAGCTGGCCTTCGACAACGTACGGGTGCCGCTCGCCAACCTGGTGGGCGAGGAGGGCCGCGGCTACGCCCAGTTCCTGCGCATCCTGGACGAGGGGCGCGTGGCCATCTCGGCGCTCGCCACCGGCCTGGCGCAGGGCTGTGTGGACGAGTCGGTGAAGTACGCGAAGGAGCGGCAGGCGTTCGGCCGGCCGATCGGGGACAACCAGGCCATCCAGTTCAAGCTGGCCGACATGGAGATGCGCGCCCACATGGCCCGCGTGGGCTGGCGGGACGCGGCTTCGCGGCTGGTGGCGGGCGAGCCGTTCAAGAAGGAGGCGGCGATCGCGAAGCTGTACTCCTCCACGGTCGCCGTCGACAACGCCCGGGAGGCCACTCAGATCCACGGCGGCTACGGGTTCATGAACGAGTACCCGGTGGCACGGATGTGGCGTGACTCCAAGATCCTGGAGATCGGCGAGGGCACGAGCGAGGTGCAGCGCATGCTCATCGCACGCGAACTGGGCTTCGGGGGCTGAGAGTCGGTCCGTTCGCGCACGCGTGCAGGTCAGGGGGCCCGACGTAAGTGAGGGCCCCCTTACCCATCCTGGCAAGGTTAGGCTAACCTTCCTTGGAACGGCCTGAGCGGCCGCCCGGCACGCACCACGCACGAAAGCGGACATCGACATGCCCAAGTCCCGGACCTCCCCCTTCACCCGCCGCGGCCTCATCGCCGCGGGCGGCGCCCTCGGCCTCGTCGCGGCGCTCTCCGCCTGCGGCGGCGCCGACAAGGCCAAGGACGGGGCGGGCGAATCGGGCAAGGGCGCCGCGGCTTCCGGTCCCTGGAGCTTCAAGGACGACCTGGGCAAGGAAGTCACCGCCAAGTCGACGCCGAAGAACATCGTCGCGTTCACCGGCACCGCGGCCGCGCTGTCCGACTACGGCGTCAAGGTGAAGGGCGTCTTCGGCCCGACCAAGACCGCCGACGGCAAGCCCGACGTCCAGGCCGGCACGATGGACATCTCCAAGGTCGAGATCCTGGGCAACGTCTACGACGAGTTCAACGTCGAGAAGTACGCGGCCCTCAGGCCCGACCTGCTCGTCACCAACACCTGGGACGGCAGCTACTGGTACGTCCCCGAGGCCTCCAAGGACAAGATCCTCAAGCTGGCCCCGGCCGCCGCGGTCTCGGTGGGCGGCGACGCCACCCTGGACAAGTCGCTGGAGCGCACGGCCGACCTCGCCAAGTCCCTGGGCGCCGACATGAACTCCAAAGCCACGGTCGACGCGAAGGCCCGCTTCGAGGCCGCCTCCGCCAAGGTCCGCGAGGCCACCAAGGCCAACCCGGGCATCAAGGTGCTGGTCGGCTCCGGCGCCGCCGACCTGTTCTACGTCTCCACCCCCAAGACCTCCGCCGACCTCAAGTACTTCGAGTCCCTCGGCGTCGAGTTCGTCATCCCGGAGAAGCTGGACCAGGGCGGCTTCTTCGAGAGCCTGAGCTGGGAGAACGCCGGCAAGTACAAGGCCGACGTCATCCTCCTCGACAACCGCACCGGCACCCTCCAGCCGGAGGAGCTCAAGGCG
Organism: Streptomyces cirratus; assembly: GCF_014650775.1. GTDB lineage: Bacteria > Actinomycetota > Actinomycetes > Streptomycetales > Streptomycetaceae > Streptomyces > Streptomyces cirratus. The sequence goes on from NZ_BMVP01000001.1 coordinate 895,248, forward strand.
AAGCCGACCTGGGCCGAGCTGCCCGCCGTCAAGGCCGGCCAGGTCACTCCGCGCGTGACCGAGCCGATCTACTCGTACGACAAGTGCGCCAAGATCCTGGAAGACCTCGCGAAGGCGATCCAGAACGCCAAGAAGGTCAGCTGACCCGAGCTCCGCTCCGGCGCCGCCGGCCGACTCCCCGGGGGGAACCCACCGCATGACCGCCACCACCACCGCCGACGCCGGCACCCGCGCCCGCACGGGCGCCGGTACGGACGCCACCGAGACCACCGAGCCCGTCGCGGACTTCCGCTTCTTCGAGCTCGAAGTGCTCCGCACGCGCCGCCTCGGCCACTCGTTCCTGCGCGTCACCTTCGGCGGTGAGTCCCTCACCGGCTTCCGCTCGGGCGGCTACGACCAGAGCCTCTCGCTCTTCCTGCCGCCCCCGCACCGGGAGCGCACCGAGCTCCCCTCCACCGAGGAGGACACCTGGTTCGGCGCCTGGCGCGCCATGCCCGAAGCCGAGCGCCCGGTGATGCGTTCGTACACCGTGCGCGAGCAGCGGCGTACACCCGAGGGCGTGGACGAGGTCGACATCGACTTCGTCCTCCACGGGGACACGAGCCCCGCCTCCGCGTGGGCCGGGCGGGCGGTCACCGGCCGCCGGATCCTCGCGATCGGGCCGGCCGTCGCGCAGAACAAGTCCGTGCGGTTCCAGCCCCCGGCGGACACGGACCTCGTCCTGATGTACGCGGACGAGACCGCCCTGCCCGCAGCGGCCGCGATCTTGGGCCGGCTCCCCTCCGGCAGCCGCGTCAAGGCCTGGTTCGAGGTCCCGCACGAGGACGACCGGCTCACCCTGCCCTCCCCCGCGGACGCGGACATCACCTGGGTGGTGCGCGGCGCGGGCGCCGGCCGGGAGCGGACCGAACACCTGCTGGAGGTCGTCCGGGCTGCCGCACCGCCCGCCTGCGAAGCCCCGTACGTCTGGATCGCCGGGGAGGCCGGCACGATCCGCGCGGTACGCCGCCTCCTGGTGCGGGAACGCGGCGTCGACCGGCGCCGGGTGCGTTTCACCGGCTACTGGAGGCTCGGCGCGAGCGAGGAGGAACTCCTCGCCGAGGCGTACTCGGGCCGGGCTCCCAGCGAGGACCCCGGCGCGGAGCTGTAAGCCCGAACTTCCCCTGTACAGAGCTCATTTCGAAGGGCCCCGGCCGATCGGCCGGGGCCCTCTCCGTTTGGTGAACAAGTAAGGTTAGGCTAACCTAAGCAGCGTATTTCCGAGCACTGCCGCCCACCCCCACTGCCCCTGTCCGGAGGAAAGTTGATGCGTTCGCATCTGCTCAATGAGACGACCGCGGACCTCTACCGGCGTTCCGTGACCGAAGGCGTCGACCGTGTCGCCGCCAAACTGGCCACCACGGAACGGCCCCACACCGGTATCGCCGTCGGTGAACTCGCCCCGGTCATCAACAGCATCGACCTCGACAAGCCCCTGGAGGACCCGGCTGCCGCGCTCGACGAGCTCGAAGAGGTCTACCTGCGGGACGCGGTGTACTTCCACCACCCCCGCTACCTCGGGCACCTCAACTGCCCCGTCGTCATCCCCGCCGTGCTCGGCGAAGCGATACTCTCGGCCGTCAACTCCTCGCTGGACACCTGGGACCAGTCCATCGGCGGCACCCTCATCGAGCGCCGTCTGATCGACTGGACCGCCGGCCGCATCGGCCTCGGCCCCCGCACCGACGGCGTGTTCACCTCCGGCGGCAGCCAGTCCAACTTCCACGCCCTGCTGCTGGCCCGCGACGAGGCCTGCCGCATCGCCCTCCAGCGGGCCCACGCCGAGGGAAGGGACCTCACCAAGGCCGACGTCCTCCCGCGGCTGCGCATCCTGGCCTCCGAGGCGAGCCACTTCAGCGTCCGCAAGTCCGCCGCCATGCTGGGCATGGGCTACGAGGCCGTCATCTCCGTCCCCGTCGACATGGGCCGCCGGATGGACACCTCCGCCCTGGCACTGGAACTGGAGAGCTGCACCCGCGACGGCCTCGTCCCCATGGCCGTCGTCGCCACCGCCGGCACCACCGACTTCGGGTCCATCGACCCGCTCCCCGAGATCGCCCGCCTGGCCGCAGAGCACTCCACGTGGATGCACGTGGACGCCGCGTACGGCTGCGGACTGCTGGTCTCGCCCACCCGCCGGCACCTCCTCGACGGCATCGAGCACGCCGACTCGGTCACCGTCGACTACCACAAGTCCTTCTTCCAGCCGGTCAGTTCCAGCGCCGTACTGGTCCGCGAACGCGACACCCTCCGGCACGCCACGTACCACGCGGACTACCTCAACCCGCGCCGGATGGCCGAGGAGCGGATCCCGAACCAGGTCGACAAGTCCATCCAGACGACGCGCCGCTTCGACGCCCTCAAGCTCTGGATGACCCTGCGAGTGATGGGCGCCGACGGCATCGGCTCGCTCTTCGACGAGGTCGTCGACCTGGCCGCGGCGGGCTGGGAGCTCCTCGACGCCGACCCCCGCTTCGAGGTCGTCGTACGCCCCACGATCTCCACCCTCGTCTTCCGCTACGTCCCCGGGGGCGACCTGCGCCCGGACCTGGTGGACGAGGCCAACCTGCACGCCCGCAAGGCCCTGTTCGCCTCGGGTGAGGCCGTCGTCGCCGGTACCAAGGTCGACGGCAGGCAGTACCTCAAATTCACCCTCCTCAACCCGCAGACCACGACGTCCGACATCTCGGCCGTCCTCGACCTTCTCGCCGTACACGCCGAGCAGTACCTGGGAGCATCCCTTGCCGTCCACTCGTGAACCCCGTGACTTCATCGGTATCGGTCTCGGCCCCTTCAACCTGGGACTCGCCTGCCTGACCGCACCGATCGGCGAGCTCGACGGTCTCTTCATCGAGTCGAAGCCGCACTTCGAGTGGCACGCCGGGATGTTCCTGGACGGCGCGCACCTGCAGACGCCGTTCATGTCGGACCTCGTCACCCTCGCCGACCCGACGTCGCCCTTCTCCTTCCTGAACTACCTCAAGGACAAGGACCGGCTGTACTCCTTCTACATCCGGGAGAACTTCTACCCACTGCGCGCCGAGTACGACGACTACTGCCGCTGGGCCGCCGACCGCCTCGACAACGTCCTGTACTCGACCTCCGTCACCGAGGTCACCTACGACGAGCGGGCCGGGCTGTACGAGGTCCACACCGACCGCGGCGAGACCCATCTCGCCCGCCGCCTGGTCCTCGGCACCGGCACCCCGCCGTTCGTCCCGCCGGCCTGCGAGGGCCTCGGTGGCGATTTCACCCACAACAGCGCCTACATGGACCGCAAGGCGCAGCTCCAGCAGAAGAAGTCGATCACCCTGGTCGGCTCCGGTCAGAGCGCCGCCGAGATCTACTACGACCTCCTCAGCGAGATCGACGTCCACGGCTACCGGCTCAACTGGGTCACCCGCTCCCCGCGGTTCTTCCCGCTGGAGTACACGAAGCTGACGCTGGAGATGACCTCCCCCGAGTACGTGGACTACTTCCACGCGCTGCCCGAGGAGACCCGCTACCGGCTGGAGTCGCAGCAGAAGAACCTGTTCAAGGGCATCGACGGCGAGCTGATCAACGCCATCTTCGACCTGCTCTACCAGAAGAGGATCAGCAGTCCGGGCCCGGTCCCGACCACCTTGCTGACCAACACCTCGCTGAACTCGGCCGCGTACGACACCACGACGGGCACGTACACCCTCGGCCTGCGCCAGGAGGAGCAGGAACGTGACTTCTCCCTGGCCACCGAGGGCCTGGTCCTCGCCACCGGCTACCGCTACACGCTGCCGGAGTTCCTGGCCCCCGTACGCGACCGGCTGCGCTTCGACGGCCACGGCCGGCCCGACGCGGCCCGCAACTACAGCATCGACGTGACGGGCCGCGGTGTCTTCCTGCAGAACGGCACCGTCCACAACCACTCCGTCACCTCGCCCGACTTGGGCATGGCCGCGTACCGCAACGCGTACATCATCGGAGAGCTCCTCGGCCGCGAGCACTACAAGGTCGAGAAGTCCATCGCGTTCCAGCAGTTCGCCGCCCCGGAAGGCACCCTCGTATGAGCACCACCGAACTCCTCTTCACCCGTACCGATCCGGCCCTCGGTGACTTCGCACTGCGCCCCCTGGACCCGTTCTCCGACGCGGAACTGCTGCACGGCTGGGTCACGCACCCCAAAGCGGCCTTCTGGATGATGGGCGACGCCTCCCTGCCGGACGTCGAGCGGGAGTACATGCGGATCGCCGCCGCCGAGCACCACGAGGCGTTCATCGGCCTCCACGACGGGCGCCCCGCCTTCCTGATGGAGAAGTACGACCCGAGCCGGCTGGAGCTGGCCGGCCTGTACGACGCCCAGCCGGGCGACGTCGGCATGCACTTCCTGGTCGCCCCCAGCGACACCCCCGTCCACGGATTCACCCGCGCGGTCATCACCACCGTCATGGCGGCCCTCTTCGAGGACCCCGCCACCCGGCGCGTCGTGGTCGAGCCGGACGTCCGCAACACCGCCGTCCACGCCCTCAACGCGGCCGTCGGCTTCGTGCCGGAGGGCCCGGTGCGCAAGCCGGAGAAGGAAGCACTGCTCAGCTTCTGCACCCGCGAGCAGTTCGAAGCGGCCACCCGGGAGGGGTCCATATGAGCCTCGCCGACGCCGTCTCCCACCTCTCCCCCGAGCTGTGGGCACGGGCCAACCGCGCCCTGGTGCGCAAGGCCCTCGCGGAGTTCTCCCACGAGCGCCTGCTGACCCCCGAGCCGCTCGGCGACGAGCGGTACGCGCTCTCCAGCGACGACGGCAGCGTGGAGTACCGGTTCCGCGCCGCCCTGTACGCGCTGGACCACTGGGCGGTGGACGAGTCCTCGATCACCCGCCACCGGGACGGGGCCGAGCTCCCCCTCGACGCCCTGGACTTCCACATCGAGCTGCGCGGGACGCTCGGCCTGAGCGCGGAGGTCCTGCCGGTGTACCTGGAAGAGATCTCCTCCACCCTGGCGGGCTCCGGGTTCAAGTACACGAAGCCGCAGGTCTCCTCCTCCGTCCTGGCCAAGTCCTCCTTCCAGGACGTCGAGACCGGCATGACCGAGGGCCATCCCTGCTTCGTGGCGAACAACGGCCGCCTCGGTTTCGGCGTGCACGAATACCTCGCGTACGCCCCGGAGGCGGCGAACCCGGTCCACCTGGTGTGGGTGGCGACCCACAAGGACGTCTCCACCTTCACGGCGGGCGCGGGCCTGGACCACGACTCGTTCATGCGCGAGGAACTGGGCGAGGAGACCGTCGCTTCCTTCGCCGCCCGCCTCGTCTCCCTGGGCCTCGACCCGGCGGACTACCACCTCTTCCCCGTCCACCCCTGGCAGTGGTGGAACAAGACGACGGTCACCTTCGCGGCGGAGATCGCGAACCGCCGTCTGGTCCTGCTGGGCGAGGGCTCGGACGCCTACCTGGCCCAGCAGTCGATCCGTACGTTCTTCAACACCAGCGCCCCCGAGAAGCACTACGTGAAGACCGCCATCTCGGTGCTCAACATGGGCTTCATGCGGGGCCTGTCGGCGGCGTACATGGAGGCCACCCCTGCGATCAACGACTGGCTCCACCAGCTGATCGGGTCCGACGCCGTCCTGCGGTCGGTGGACTTCTCGATCATCCGCGAGCGGGCGGCGATCGGCTACCACCACCGCCAGTACGAGCGCGCGACGGACCGGTACTCGCCGTACCGCAAGATGCTGGCGGCGCTGTGGCGGGAATCGCCCGTCGCGTCGCTGCGGGAGGGAGAGCGCCTCGCCACGATGGCGTCCCTGCTCCATGTCGACGCCGAGGGAAAGTCCTTCGTAGGCGCCTTGATCGAGGAATCGAAGCTGCCGGCCGAGCAGTGGCTGGCCTCCTACCTGCGCGCCTACCTCGTCCCCCTCCTGCACTGCTTCTACGCGTACGACCTCGCGTACATGCCGCACGGCGAGAACACGATCCTCGTCATCGAGGGCGGTGTGGTGAAGCGGGCGATCTTCAAGGATATCGCCGAGGAGATCGTGGTCATGGACCCGGACGCGGTCCTTCCGCCGGCCGTCGAGCGGATCCGGGCGGACGTCCCCGAGGACATGAAGCTCCTGTCCGTCTTCACGGACGTCTTCGACTGCTTCTTCCGCTTCCTGGGTCCGATCCTGGCGGCGGAGGGGATCTGCGAGGAGGAGACCTTCTGGCGGGCTGTGGCCGACTGCGCCCACGCCTACCAGGAGTCCGTGCCGGAGCTGGCGGACCGCTTCGCCCGTTACGACCTCTTCGCGCCGGAGTTCCAGCTGTCCTGTCTGAACCGCCTCCAGCTGCGCAACAACCAGCAGATGGTCGACCTCACCGACCCCTCGGCGGCCCTCCAGCTGATCGGCACCCTCAAGAACCCCGTCGCCCCTTTCGCGCGACGGTGAACCGGGACGGGCGGGTGTCGATACGGTCCCTCGGCACCCGCCCGCCCCAGGCCTCGCGGACGGCGGCGGGCCGAGGGACCGGGGTCGCTGTCGGAGTGCACTTGGCCGTCGCCCCGTGCGTCCGGCCGGGTCCGGAATCGGTCGCGCCCTAGCGTGGGTCCGGAACGATCCGGGCATACCGCGCCCGGGGATCCCGGTCTCTCGGAGGAACCTCAGCCATGACCGCCAGCGTCGCAGAACTCACCGGGGACTACGTCCTCGACCCGGCCCACACCCGAATCGGCTTCGTCGCCCGTCACGCCATGGTGACCAAGGTCCGCGGCACGTTCCACCAGTTCGAGGGCACCGCCCACCTGGACGGCACCGACCCCTCCCGCTCCACCGCCCAGGTGGTGATCAAGACCGAGAGCATCGACACCGGCGTGGAACAGCGCGACCAGCACCTGCGCACCAACGACTTCCTGGACGCCCCCACCTACCCCGACATCACCTTCCGCACCACCTCGGTCGAGCGGCGCTCCGACACCGAATACCGCGTCACCGGCGACCTGACCATCAAGGACACCACCCGCCCGGTCACCATCGACTTCGAGTACACCGGCAATGCCGTCGACCCCTACGGCAACTTGCGGGTCGGCCTGGAGGGGTCGGTGACCATCTCCCGCAAGGAGTTCGGCGTGACCTGGAACGCGGCCCTGGAAGGCGGCGGCGTGCTGGTCGGAGACAAGATCGACCTGGAGTTCGACATCTCCGCGATCAAACAGGGCTGACACCCCCGTCCGACCGCCGGCGGACGCCGGCGGTCGGACGCTCCCCGGGTACGGTTCCCTCCGGGGAACGCCCACCGTCGCACCTGCCCCGGGCAGGACCGCTACGGCCAGGGGACGTCCGGAGCGCGGTAGAACGCGATGTCCTGCGCCGCCAGGCGCGGGCCCTGCGCCGCCAGGCGGCGGCTGTACCCCGCCCAGTCCCGCTTCGCCGCCGGGGACCAGCCCAGCTCCGCCAGGCCCAGCATCCGAGGGAAGGCCATGAAGTCCCAGTCGGCCCGGGTCCCGATGGTCTCCGTCCACAGCGGCGCCTCGACGCCCAGGACCGCCGGCTCCGGGACCCCGGGGAGGAAGGTGCCCGGGTCCCAGTCGTAGGACCGCTTCACCGGGACGTAGCCGGCCCACGCCAGGCCCGGCTTCGTCGTGGTGTCGTACTTCATGTCCAGGTAGAGCCGGTCCGCCGGGGACAGGATCAGCCGGTGGCCCGCCCCCGCCACCTCCGCGAGGTGCTCCTTCTCCTTCGCCGGGGTCCCGCCGTGGCCCCAGTACTGGAGCACCGCCCCGGGTGCCGGCCGGGCCGCCGCCAGCTGGTGCCAGGCCACCACCGTCTTGCCGTGGCGGCCCACCACCTCCTGGGCGCGGTCCATGAACGCCGCGTAATCCGCCGCCGGGGTCGAGTGCGCCTCGTCGCCGCCGATGTGCAGGTAGCGGCCGGGCGTCAGTTCGGCGAGTTCGCCGAGCACGTCGTCGATGAACTCGTACGTCCGCTCCTTGCCGACGCACAGGGAGCTGAACCCGACCTTCGTCCCCGTGTACCGCTCGCGCGCCTTGCCGTCGCAGTTCAGTTCCGCGTACGAGGCCAGCGCCGCGTTCACATGGCCCGGCATGTCGATCTCCGGCACCACGTCCACGTACCGCTCGCCCGCGTACGCCACCAGGTCCCGGTACTCGTCCTTCGTCCAGTGGCCGCCCGGCCCGCCGCCCACCTCGCTGCCGCCGCCGTACTCGGCGAGCCTGGGCCAGGACGCGGACTCCAGGCGCCAGCCCTGGTCGTCGGTGAGGTGCACGTGCAGCGTGTTCACCTTGTACTGGGCGAGCTGGTCCACGTACCGCTTGACCTGCTCGACCGTGAAGTAGTGTCGCGCGACGTCGATCATCGCGCCCCGGTACGCGAACCTCGGCGCGTCGGTGACCGTCCCGCCCGGTACCGTCCCCGTTCCGCGCACCGGCAGCAGCTGCCGCAGCGTCTGCCCCGCGTGGAACAGTCCGGCGGGGGTCCTGGCCGTGAGCGTGACCCCGTCCGCCCGGGTCTCCAGCCGGTACCCCTCCGCGCCCAGCCCGGGCGCCGCCGCGTCCAGGCGCAGCCGCACCCCGTCCCCGGTCTGCGCGTCGACCACCGGCAGCCGCAGCCCGCTCGACCGGCGCAGTTGTTCCGCGAGCAGTTCCCCGACCCGTCGGACCTCCTCGGACGTGCCGGAGGCGCGGATCACCGTGGCCGCCCCGAAGCGGTACCCGGCGCCCGCCATCCGCACGGACGCCGGCGCGGGCAGCAGCCGTTCGTACGGGGACAGCGCGGCGACCGGGCGGGCGGGCGGCCCGGCATCGGCCGGTCCGGCGTCGAAGCCGGGGGCGGCGGCGCAGGACAGGGCGGCGCCGCCGAGGACGAGGAGGGTGCCGAGCGTGCGTCGCAGGACTCTCATGCGCCCAGGTATAGGCCACCGGGGCGGTCAACACCGGTGACAGAATCGTAAGATGGCGGAAATCATCCAGAAGGACGGCACATGGACCTTCGACGGCGACGCGGTACGCATCGTGCCGGGCCGGGACAAGGACGTCGGCCCGCTGCGCCAGAGCCTCGGGGAACTTTCGGTACCGCTCCACGCGATCGCCGGCGTCTCCTATGAGCCGGGCCGCAAGTCGGGCCGGCTGCGTCTTCGGCCCCGCGACGGCGCCGACCCGCTGACGCAGGGCACGGGCGGCCGGCTGCCCGACACCGCCGACCCGTACAAGCTGACCGTCGAGGCGGCCAGGGCCGCGGTCGCGGAGTACTTCGTGGACGAGGTGCGCAACGCGCTGCTGCTCGACCAGGTCGATCCCGGTCCGGCGGACGCGTACCTGCTGCCCGGGCCGCCCGTGCCGGTCACGGCCGAGGCGGGCGACTCGACGGTGTCCTTCGACGGCGACACGCTCACGCTGGACTGGAACTGGACGGCGGAGGACGCCAAGCACTCGGCCGGCCCGAGCCGGTTCCGGGTCGCGGACGTCCGGGCGGTGGAGTGGGTTCCGGCGAAGGGCCTCTCGAATGGCTGGCTCCGGTTCACTCTCGCGGGTGCGCAGGCGGCGCCCGCGCCCAAGTACGACCCCCACGCGGCGGAACTCTTCGGCTTCGGGAAGAAGGAGCTGCTGACCGCGCTGGTCGCGGCGGCCGTGACCGTGCGCCTCCCCCACCCGGCGGCGAGCCGGCCGCAGGCGCCGGCCATCCCGGCCCCCGCCGGCCCCGGCGACCACGACGTGCTCCTGCGCCGGCTGCGCGAGCTCGGCGAGCTGCACAAGGAGGGCGTCCTCACCTCCGAGGAATTCCTGACCGCAAAAGCGGCCATTTTGGGGCATTTCTAATCGAGCCTGACCGGAAGTAGACATTCCCCTGGTCCAGACCAGCTTGATCCTGCCCGGTTTCGGGCAGGATCTTTGCGTTCCAGCCCGTGGACCGTCAGTATCTACGGGTGCTCGACCGCCGCCCGTCGCATGACGACCTCGTCGACCACCTGGTGCGCAGCACCTCGCTCCAGCGAGGGGAAGCCGCCCGGGTGGTGCTCGACGTGCTCGCCTACTTCGACGAGACGACCGAGACGTTCGTCCGCCGCCGCCACCGCGAGCTGCAGTCCGGCGGTTCCGTCAACGCGGAGATCTTCGAACGCATCGCCGCCGAACTGCCGCACCGCGCCGTGGCGCCCCCGGAGCTCTCGCTCCGGCAGCTGCGCCGCATCGTCTACGGGTGAGACACGGCCCCCACGGGGCCAGGCGGCCGGGCCGGACGGCCCGGCCGGGTACGAGCACGATCCACCGGAACCTCAGGAGGGGCAAGACCGTATGTGCGGAATTGTGGGATACATCGGCAAGCGTGACGTCGCACCGCTGCTGCTGGAGGGTCTCCAGCGCCTGGAGTACCGCGGTTACGACTCCGCGGGCATCGTCGTCAACAGCCCGAAGTCCTCGGCCCTCAAGGTCGTCAAGGCCAAGGGCCGGGTCCGCGAGCTCGAATCCCGCGTGCCCAAGCGGTTCGCCGGCACCACCGGCATCGCCCACACCCGCTGGGCCACCCACGGCGCCCCGAGCGACATCAACTCCCACCCGCACCTCGACGCGGAGAACAAGGTCGCGGTCGTCCACAACGGCATCGTGGACAACGCCTCCGAGCTGCGCGCCAAGCTGGAGGCCGACAGCGTCGTCTTCCTCTCCGAGACCGACACCGAGGTGCTCGTCCACCTGATCGCCCGCTCCCAGGCCGACTCCCTCGAGGAGAAGGTCCGCGAGGCGCTCAAGGTCGTCGAGGGCACCTACGGCATCGCCGTCATGCACGCCGACTTCCCGGACCGGATCGTGGTCGCCCGCAACGGCTCCCCGGTCGTCCTCGGCATCGGCGAGAAGGAGATGTTCGTCGCCTCGGACGTCGCCGCGCTCGTCGCCCACACCCGCCAGATCGTCACCCTGGACGACGGCGAGATGGCCACGCTCAAGGCCGACGACTTCCGTACCTACACCACCTCCGGTACGACGACCACCGCCACGCCGGAGACCGTGGAGTGGGAGGCCGCCTCCTACGACATGGGCGGCCACGACACGTACATGCACAAGGAGATCTCCGAGCAGGCGGAGGCCGTCGACCGCGTGCTGCGCGGCCGGATCGACGACCGCTTCTCCACCGTGCACCTGGGCGGCCTGAACCTGGACCCGCGCGAGGCGCGCGGCATCCGCCGGGTCAAGATCCTGGGCTGCGGCACCTCGTACCACGCGGGTCTGATCGGCGCGGGCCTCATCGAGGGCATGGCCCGCATCCCCGCCGACGCCGAGCCGGCCTCCGAGTTCCGCTACCGCAACGCGGTCGTGGACCCGGACACCCTGTACATCGCGGTCTCCCAGTCGGGGGAGACCTACGACGTCCTCGCGGCCGTCCAGGAGCTCAAGCGCAAGGGCGCCCGCGTCCTCGGCGTGGTCAACGTGGTCGGCTCGGCCATCGCCCGCGAGGCGGACGGCGGCGTGTACGTGCACGCCGGCCCCGAGGTCTGCGTCGTGTCCACCAAGTGCTTCACCAACACGGTCGTGGCGTTCGCGCTGCTCGCCGTGCACCTGGGCCGGATCCGGGACCTGTCGGTGACCGACGGCAAGCGCATCATCGAGGGCCTGCGCAAGCTGCCCGCCCAGATCCAGGAGATCCTGGAGGGCGAGGAGGACATCAAGAAGCTGGCGGCCGAGTACGCCGAGGCCAAGTCGATGATGTTCATCGGCCGGGTGCGCGGTTACCCGGTGGCCCTGGAGGCCTCCCTCAAGCTCAAGGAGATCTCCTACATCCACGCCGAGGCCTACCCCGCCTCCGAGCTCAAGCACGGTCCGCTCGCCCTCATCGAGCCGGCGATGCCGACGGTCGCGATCGTCCCGGACGACGACCTGCTGGACAAGAACCGCGCGGCGCTGGAGGAGATCAAGGCCCGCAGCGGCCGGATCCTGGCGGTCGCCCACCGCGAGCAGGAGAAGGCCGACCACACGATCGTCGTGCCCAAGAACGAGGACGAGCTGGACCCCATCCTGATGGGCATCCCGCTCCAGTTGCTGGCGTACCACACCGCCCTGGCGCTGGGCCGCGACATCGACAAGCCGCGCAACCTGGCCAAGTCGGTCACGGTCGAGTAGGCACACCGCACGCAGCGGGCCCCGGGGATCGCCCCCGGGGCCCGTTCCCGTCTGCGCGTCCGCTACCCGGCCGCGACGGCGCCGCGCCGGGAGCCCCTGCCGAGCGCCATCGGCCAGGAGGCCAGGGCGGCGGTGGCCCCGTACCAGGCCAGCAGGCCGCCGATCGCCGCCACCCAGCCGGCCACCTTGGCCAGTCCGCCGCTGCCGGCGAAGGTGCCCACCGCGAGGAGCACCAGGGAGAGGGTGAGCAGGCCGTAGACGCCCTGCCCGAACAGCCCGGCGGCCGCGCCCAGCGTCAGGGTGAGGGCGAGGAGGGCGAAGAGCACCAGGAACAGCCCGGCCGCGTGCGCCGACACCTTGGCGTCGGCTCCGCCGGCCCAGGTGAACCAGAAGGCCCCGAGGCCCGCGAACGCGGTGCCGTTGAAGCCGTTGCCGCCCCGGAACTCGAGGAGTCCGAGGACGAAGAGGGCGAGACCGCCCACGTACATCGCGAGGGATACGGAGTCTGCCGCGCTCACGCCGCTGATGATGCCGGTGTGGCCGATACCGAATGCGAGAAGGGTGAGACCCAGGGCTATGTGCCCGAGGGTCGAAGTCGAGGCCGTGCTTCCCGCAGAGACACCATTGTCCACGGCGGGCTCCCTTCGATCTGCAGTTGTTTGCTGCGTCCCAGCAGCATTTATCTACCCCTTACAAGGGGGTTCACAACCGCACAACCGGCGGACAGCGTGTTACGGAATGACAACAACGGGTCGCTGTGCCCGTTTGGCCAGGCGGCCCGCCACAGAGCCGAAGATCCGGCCGACGATGCCGTGCGTGGAGCCGACCACGATGGCGTCGGCCGAGTACTCGCGGCCGACCTCCTCCAGCTCGTGGCAGATGTCACCGCCCCGCTCGACCAGGATCCACGGCACCTCGGCCAGGTAATCCGCGCAGGCGAGTTCCAGCCCCAGCACTTCCGTGCGGTGGTCCGGGACGTCCACGAAGACGGGCGGCTCGCAGCCGGCCCACACGGTGGTGGGCAGCCGGTTGGCCACATGGACGATGATCAGACCGGATCCGGAGCGGCGGGCCATCCCGATGGCGTACGCGAGGGCGCGCTCGCTGGACGTGGAGCCGTCGAAGCCGACCACGACGCCGTGCCGGAAGGCAGGGTCGCAAGCCAGGCGCGTCTGTTCCACCGCGCGCAGGTCGGCCGACGCGGGGTCGGCGAGGCGCTTGCGCTTGCGGTCCGCGGGTTCGGAGTATTCGTGACCGGCCATGGGTGTCTCGGCGAAGGGTCCTCGGGGAAGCGACGGGGGAGATTTCGGCGACGCACTGTGACGGAGCTCTGTCCGGGAAGCATCTTCCCAAGCCCTTACCTCTCAGAGTACGGCGACACCCTTGTCCTGCACAGGGCTTGCCGCCCTTGAGGAGCGTCCCAGGGAGCATGCCCGAGGGGCGGCGCATTGGCAATGGCGGCTGTCCCCTACAGCCAGTGACGAGAGTGCGGCGCGCCACCCGTGCGCGCAGTGACCGAGCCCGTCGCCCGCCGTTGGACAAGGGTCCGACCGTCCAGGAAGAGCCGCAGGGAGTACGCCGTGCCCGGCCATCCGGATCACCCCGTCCAGCCCGCTCCGCCGACTCGGTCCCCCCGGTCCGCCGGACCGGGACACCGTTTCACCCCTTCCGCCGTTCACCCGTCCGTGCGCTCCGCCCGTCACTCGCATGACGACCCGGCGGGTGAAGTGGTGCGCTGGGCCGCGTTCAGCTGTCTGCTCGTCCCCGTGGTCCTCGTCGTCTACGGGGCCTCCTTCGGCGGGGCCGCCGTCGCGACGCTCGGCCTGGCGGCCGTCACCGCCGCCTGCCGGGTGCTCCTGCGGCACTCGGAGAAGGCGGAGCGGGCCGCGGCCCGGATCCGCACCGAGGAGGCGTCCCGGTCCGCACACCGTGGCCGGCACTCGCGCAGCGGGGCCGGTTCACACCGTGGATGTCACGCTCCCGGACCGATGTCCCCGCACGACTGACCGGTTCGCACGTACACACCCGGTTGTTTTCGGCCAACTTCCCGGCAGGGTCCGTTCCTTGCCGGAATGTCCCCCCAACCCCCCTACCACCAGCGACGACGGAGTGCCGGTGCGCCGCCGACCCCATGAGTACTGGCCATGGCCGGACCGAGCGCTTCCTGAACGGGTAGCGGAGTGGAACCCTTACTGATCGAATGCTTTTCGCCAAGTTGCCAAGTCGACATAGCGCTGCGTGCTGAACTTGTCACGCCGACACCACGGGACGCAGTAGATTCGATCATGTATTTACGGCGGGGGATCCACGTGCAAGGCCGAGGGGAAACGTGCAGGTGCGACCAGACCAAGGAGTCGCGACACCCAAGGGGGGCTTAGCGCCATGAGCCAGGATTCCACCGCAGTCGTCGCGGACGCGGGCCGGAAGCTCGCGGGGCGTCGCCGCAGGGAGATCGTCGCGGTGCTGCTGTTCAGCGGCGGACCGATCTTCGAGAGCTCAATTCCACTTTCCGTGTTCGGCATCGACCGGCAGGACGCGGGAGTTCCACGCTACCGACTACTCGTGTGCGCCGGTGAGGACGGTCCGCTGCGGACCACCGGCGGACTCGAACTGACCGCTCCGTACGGGCTGGAGGCGATCGCCCGGGCGGGCACGGTCGTCGTTCCGGCCTGGCGGTCCATCACTTCACCGCCGCCGCCCGAGGCACTGGACGCACTGCGTCTGGCGCACGAGGAGGGGGCCCGGATCGTCGGATTGTGCACGGGGGCCTTCGTGCTCGCCGCCGCCGGTCTGCTGGACGGCCGGCCCGCGACGACGCACTGGATGTACGCGCCGACGCTGGCCAAGCGTTACCCGTCCGTCCACGTCGACCCGCGCGAGCTGTTCGTCGACGACGGCGACGTACTGACCTCCGCGGGCACCGCGGCCGGAATCGACCTGTGCCTGCACATCGTGCGCACGGACCACGGCAGCGAGGCGGCCGGGGCACTGGCCCGCCGGCTCGTCGTCCCGCCGCGCCGCACCGGCGGCCAGGAACGCTACCTCGACCGGTCGCTGCCGGAGGAGATCGGCGCCGACCCGCTGGCCGAGGTCGTCGCCTGGGCGCTGGAACACCTCCACGAGCAGTTCGACGTGGAGACCCTGGCCGCCCGCGCCTACATGAGCCGGCGCACCTTCGACCGCCGGTTCCGCTCGCTCACCGGCAGCGCGCCGCTCCAGTGGCTGATCACCCAGCGGGTGCTCCAGGCGCAGCGGCTGCTGGAGACCTCCGACTACTCGGTCGACGAGGTCGCCGGGCGCTGCGGGTTCCGTTCGCCCGTCGCGCTGCGCGGTCACTTCCGGCGCCAGCTGGGGTCCTCCCCGGCTGCCTACCGCTCCGCCTACCGGGCGCGCCGGCCGCAGGCCGACGTACCGCACGTGGCCGAGCTCTCCGGTGGCCCGGTGCCGCACCAGCGCACTCCGCAGCGGGCGGCGGCGGCCCTGGCCGCGGCCGGTCCCACGGTCACCGAGCTGTACTCGCCGGGCCGGGTGCTGCGCGAGCACGCGTAGCCCTGCCGCGAGCAGGTGACGAAGGTCCCCCACATCGGTGTCCCCGATGTGGGGGACCTTCGCGTCGCGGGACCCCCTAAGGTGGGGTTCATGAACGATCGCATGGTGTGGATCGACTGCGAGATGACCGGGCTCTCGTTGACGGACGACGCACTTATCGAGGTGGCCGCACTGGTCACCGACTCGGAGCTGAACGTGCTCGGCGAAGGCGTGGACATCGTGATCCGCCCGCCGGACGCGGCCCTGGAGACCATGCCCGACGTGGTGCGCCAGATGCACACCGCCTCCGGCCTGCTGGACGAGCTGGCGGGCGGGACCACGCTCGCGGACGCCGAGGCCCAGGTCCTGGCGTACGTGCGGGAGCACGTGAAGGAGCCCGGCAAGGCGCCGCTGTGCGGGAACTCGGTCGGCACCGACCGCGGTTTCCTGCTGCGGGACATGGCCGCGCTGGAGTCGTACCTGCACTACCGGATCGTGGACGTGTCCTCGGTCAAGGAGCTGGCGCGCCGCTGGTACCCGCGGGCCTACTTCAACAGTCCGCCGAAGAACGGCAACCACCGGGCGCTGGCGGACATCAAGGAGTCCATCGCCGAGCTGCGCTACTACCGCGAGGCGGTCTTCGTCCCGCAGCCCGGGCCCGACTCGGACACGGCGCGCACCATCGCCGCGAAGTACGTCGTCGCCGGCGAGTAGGAGCCGGTCGGGCGGCCGGGCGGAGGGGGCGCGGGGAAAGGGTGGAGCGAGCACCCTCCCGGACCCTGTACCCTTTTCTTCGGCCGGTCGCTCACGCGACCGGACATGGTGGGTGTAGCTCAGTTGGTAGAGCACCTGGTTGTGGTCCAGGTGGCCGCGGGTTCAAGTCCCGTCACTCACCCTGTGGGAAGGCCCCGGTACGCGGAAGCGGCCGGGGCCTTCCGCATGTCCGGGCACGTCCGGGGCCGCCTCAGGAGGACTCCCGGACCACCAGCTCGGTCGGCAGGACGACGGCGGCGTCCGCCGGGCCGCCCGCGATCCGCTCCAGCAGCACCCGCGCCATGGTCCGGCCCATCTCCTCGATCGGCTGGCGCACGCTGGTCAGCGGGGGGTCCATGTGCCGGGCCACCACCGAGTCGTCGAAGCCCACCAGCGCCACGTCCTGCGGTATCCGGCGCCCCGCCGCGCGCAGCTCCAGGCGGGCGCCCGCCGCCATGACGTCCGAGGCGGCGAAGACCGCGTCTAGGGCGGGGCGGCGCTCCAGCAGCTCCCGCATGGCCCGGCGGCCGCCCTCCTCGGTGAAGTCGCCGGGCGCGATCAGCAGCTCGTCCACGGGGTGCCCGGCGGCGGCGAGGGCCTGGCGGTAGCCGTCGAGGCGGCACTGGGCCCCGTACACGTCCAGCGGCCCGGTGATGGTGGCCACCGCCCGGCGGCCGCGCCCCAGGAGGTGGCGCACGGCCCCGGCGGCGCCCGCCAGGTTGTCGGAGTCCACGCAGGGCAAGGTCTCGTCGGCCGAGCGGCGCCCGCTGATCACCGCCGGTATGCCCAGCTCTGCCAGGAGCTCCGGCAGCGGGTCCCCGGCGTGTACGGAGACCAGCAGGACCCCGTCGACCCGGTGTCCGGACAGGTACTGGGCCAGGCGCCGGCGCTCCCGTTCGCCTCCCGCCAGGGTGAGCACCAGCTGGACGTCGGTCTCGGCGAGGGTGGCGCCGACACCGCGCACCACGTCGGAGAAGTAGGGCTCGGCGAAGAAGCGGGCCTCGGGCTCGGGGATGACGAGGGCGATGGCGTCCGTACGGTTGGCGGCAAGCGCCCGGGCGGCGCGGTTGGGCACGTATCCCAGCTCGGCGACGGCGGCCTCCACGACGGCCCTGGTGTGCTCGCTGACCTTGGAGGATCCGTTGATGACCCGGGAGACGGTGCCGCGTCCCACACCGGCCCGGACCGCGACCTCCTCGAGGGTCGGCCGTCCCCCGCTGCGCCCTTGCCCGCTCATGGCTTCCTCCCGGCTGTGAATCTACCTCTTGACCGCCTCTTGACGCCGATGGGAGCGCTCCCACACTGTGGCACACGACACCCGGCACGTCCTGTCCTTCCAGGAGGATCCTGATGCGAGCCCGATCCCGTCCCAGCTCCCCCGCGCCCCTCGGAGCCCTCGCCGTCGCCGCCGCGGCGGCCCTGCTCCTCGCGGGCTGCTCCCAGGACCCCGCCGACCCCCCGGGGCAGGGTGGCGCGGGGAGCGGCAAGGCGACGACGACCCTCACCGTCGGGGTGTTCGGCGCGTTCGGGCTCAAGGAGGCCGGCCTGTACGACGAGTACATGGCGCAGAACCCGGGCGTGCGGATCGAGCAGACCTCCATCGAGCGCAACGAGAACTACTACCCGCAGCTCCTCACCCACCTCGGCACGGGCAGCGGCCTCGCAGACGTCCAGGCCGTCGAGGTCAACAACATCGCGGAGATCACCGCGACGCAGGCCGACAAGCTGGTCGACCTCGGCAGGGCGCCGGGCGTGGACAAGGCGGCGTACCTGCCGTGGAAGTGGGCGCAGGGCACCGCGAAGAACGGTGCGACCGTCGCGCTCGGCACCGACATCGGCCCGCAGGGAATCTGCTACCGCAAGGACCTCTTCGCGGCGGCCGGGCTGCCCACCGACCGGGCGGCGGTCGGCGCGCTCTGGGCGGGCGACTGGAACAAGTACCTGGAGACGGGCAAGGCCTACAAGGCGAAGGCGGGCGACGGCAAGGCGTTCGTGGACTCGGCGTCCGGCGTGATGGCGGCCGTCACCGGCGGCAGCGCCCAGCGGTTCTACGACGACCAGGGCAAGGTCGCCTACAAGACGAACCCGGCGGTGCGCGGGGCCTTCGACCTGGCCGCCCGGTTCGCCTCCGAAGGGCTGAGCGCGAAGCTCCAGCAGTTCACCCCGGCCTGGGACCAGGGCTTCTCCAACGGAAACTTCGCCACCGTGTCCTGCCCGGCCTGGATGCTCGGCTACATCCAGGACAAGGCGGGCCCGGCGGGCAAGGACAAGTGGGACGTGGCGGCGGCCCCGAAGCCGAGCAACTGGGGCGGCTCGTTCCTGGTGGTGCCCAAGGCGGGCAAACACGCCCAGGAGGCGGCGAAGCTGGCCGCCTGGCTGACTGCCCCGGCGCAGCAGGCGAAGCTGTTCGAGAAGCGCGGGAGCTTCCCGAGCGCGAGCGCCGCGTACCGGCTGCCGACGGTGGCGGGCGCGCACCACGCGTACTTCGGCGACGCCCCGATCGGGGAGATCTTCGCCCGGGCGGCCGAGGGCGTACCGGTGACGGTGCTCGGGCCGAAGGACCTGGTCATCGCGCAGAACCTGGCGGACGTCGGGATGCTCCAGGTGGACCAGAAGGGCCGGTCTGCGCAGGAGGGCTGGGACGCCGCGGTGGCCGCGATCGACAACGCCCTGGACCAGTGAGGCGGCGGTGAGCGACGAGACCGTCCTGCTGTCGCCCGCGTCCTCCCCCGCCACGGGGCGGGACGCCGGCGGCCGGCGCCAGGTGTGGCGCTCGCGCCGCTACCGGTGGGACCTGCGCCTGAGCCCGTACGCCTTCGTGGCGCCCTTCTTCCTCTTCTTCACCGCCTTCGGGCTGTTCCCGCTGCTGTACACGGGGTGGGCGGCGCTGCACCAGGTGGAGCTGACCGACCCGGGCGCCATGACGTGGGTGGGGCTGCGGAACTTCACCCGGCTGTGGGACGACGCGTTCTTCTGGAACGCGCTGCGCAACACGGTCACCATCGGCCTGCTGTCGACGGTGCCGCAGCTGCTGATCGCGCTGTGCCTGGCGCACCTGCTGAACTACCGGCTGCGGGGCTCGGCGTTCTTCCGGGTCGCGGTGCTGACCCCGTACGCGACCTCGGTGGCCGCCGCCACGCTCGTCTTCGTGCTGCTCTTCGGCCGGGACTACGGCATGGTCAACTGGGCGCTGTCCACGGTCGGGTTCGGGCCCGTCGACTGGCAGAACGGCACCCTGGCCTCCCAGGTGGCGGTGTCCACGATCGTGGTGTGGCGGTGGACCGGCTACAACGCGCTGATCTACCTGGCGGCCATGCAGGCCGTCCCCGGGGACCTGTACGAGTCCGCCGCGCTGGACGGCGCCTCGCGGTGGCAGCAGTTCCGGCACGTGACGGTGCCTGCGCTACGGCCGACGATCTTCTTCACCTGTGTGGTGTCCACGATCGGCGCCACCCAGCTGTTCGGTGAACCGCTGCTGTTCAACGGCGGTTCGGGCGCCACGGGAGGCTCGGACCACCAGTTCCAGACGCTGGGCCTGTACCTCTACGAACAGGGCTGGGTGAACCTGCACCTGGGGCGGGCGTCGGCGATCGCGTGGGCGATGTTCCTGATGCTGCTGCTGGTCGCGGGCGCGGTCCGGCTGGTGCGGGGAGGACCGCGGTGAAGGTCCTGCGCGCGGGAAAGCCCACGTACGTCGTCCTGGCGCTGTTCACGGCCGGTTCCCTCTTCCCGCTGGTGTGGACGGCGATCGCGGCCTCCCGCACCAACACCCGGCTCGCGCAGACCCCGCCGCCGTTCTGGTTCGGCGGGAACCTGGGCCGCAACCTGTCGATCGCCTGGACCGACGCCCACATGGGCACCGCCCTGCTGAACACGCTGGTGGTCGCGGGCACGGTCGCGGCGGGGACCGTGCTGCTGTCCACCCTGGCGGGCTTCGCGTTCGCCCGGCTGCGGTTCCGGGGCAGCAAGGGCCTGCTGGCACTGGTGGTGTCGACGATGCTGATCCCGCCACAGCTGAGCGTCGTACCGCTGTACATGCTGATCGCAGAGCTGTCGTGGACGGACCGGCTCCAGGCGGTGGTCCTGCCGGCGCTGGTGTCCGCCTTCGGGGTGTTCTTCATGCGGCAGTACCTGGCGCAGGCGCTGCCGGTGGAGCTGGTGGAGGCGGCGAGGACGGACGGGGCGAGTTCGCTGCGGATCGTGTGGCACGTGGTCTTCCCGGCCGCCCGCCCGGCGATGGCCGTGCTGGGGATGCTGACCTTCGTGATGACCTGGAACGACTTCTTCTGGCCGATCATCGCGTTGACGCAGAACGGCAGCCCGACGGTGCAGGTGGCCCTGACGGGGCTGGGCCGCGGCTACATCCCCGACCAGTCCGTGATCATGGCGGGTGCGCTGCTGGGCACGCTCCCGCTGCTGCTGGTGTTCCTGGTCTTCGGCCGCCAGATCGTCGGCGGCATCATGCAGGGGGCGGTGAAGGGTTGAGCGCGATGGAGTTCCCCGAGGGGTTCTTGTGGGGCGCGGCCACTGCGGCGTTCCAGATCGAGGGCGGCGCCGAGCTGCGCGGCCCCTGCATCTGGGACACGTTCTGCCGCACGCCGGGCAAGGTGCGCGGCGGTGACACCGGCGACGTGGCGACGGACCACCTGCGGCTGTGGCGCGAGGACGTGGCGCTGATGGCCGAACTGGGCCTGGGGGCCTACCGGTTCTCGGTGTCGTGGCCGCGGGTGCGCTCCGGCGGGATCGGCTTCTACGACGCCCTCGTGGACGAGCTGCTCTCGTACGGGATCCAGCCCTGCCCGACCCTCTACCACTGGGACCTGCCGCAGGAACTGGAGGACGCGGGCGGCTGGCCGGAGCGCGGGACCGCCTACGCCTTCGCCGCGTACGCCGAGCAGGTCGCGCGGGTGCTGGGCGACCGGGTCGGGCTGTGGACGACCCTCAACGAGCCCTGGTGCAGCGCCTTCCTGGGCTACGCCTCCGGGGTCCACGCGCCGGGCCGCACCAGTCCCGCCGACTCCCTGCGGGCCGCGCACCACCTGAACCTCGCGCACGGCCTGGCGGTGGCCGTCCTGCCCTCCTCGGCGAGGGCCGGCATAGCGCTCAACCCGAGCGCGGTGAGGCCGCTGACCGGATCGACGGCCGACGCGGACGCGGCACGCCGGATCGACGCCCTGGCGAACCGGATCTTCACCGGGCCCCTGCTGCACGGCGCCTACCCGCAGGACCTGCTGGAGGACACCGCCGGGGTGACCGACTGGGCGTTCGTGCGGCCCGGCGACGAGGCGCTGATCCGGCAGCCGCTGGGCTTCCTCGGGGTCAACTACTACACCCCGGCGGTGGTCTCCGCGTCCACCGCCCCGGGCGGCCCCCGCGCGGACGGTCACGGCTCCAGCGGCCACTCCCCCTGGCCGGGGGCGGATTCGGTCGCCTTCCACCAGCCGCCGGGCGAACGGACCGACATGGACTGGTCCATCGACCCGAGCGGCCTGCACGAGCTGCTGACCCGCTTCTCCCGCGAGGCACCCGGGCTGCCGCTGATGGTCACCGAGAACGGCGCGGCCTACGCCCCCGACCTGCACGACCCGCAGCGCATCCGGTACGTGCGCGAACACCTCGCGGCGGTCCACCGCGCCATCGCGGACGGCGCCCCGGTCGAGGGCTACTTCCTGTGGTCGCTGATGGACAACTTCGAGTGGGCCTACGGCTACGGCAAGCGGTTCGGCATCGTCCACGTCGACTACGGGACGCAGGCCCGCACCCCGCGCTCCAGCGCCCGCTGGTACGCCGGTCTGGCCCGCAGCGGCCGGCTGGAGTGAACGGCTGCCTCAGCGGGTCGGTCCTTCCCGGCCGCCCTCGGGGCGGCCGGTGGGGGCGGCGACCCGGCCGCGGCCGTCCGGGCGGCGGCGCCACCGGACGCCACTACCGCGTGCCGCGGCCCTTGCGGCGGCTGCGGCGGTCCTCGCCCCGCGTCCGGCCGTCCAGCGCGATCCACATCCGGACCTCGGTACCGCCGAGCACCGAGCGCCCCAGCCGGACGTCGCCGCCCGTGGACTCCGCGACCCGCCGCACGATGTCCAGGCCGAGCCCCGTCGAGCCGTCCCGGCCGCCGTCGTTGCCGCGCCGCAAGGCCTCCTCCGGGTCGGCGATCCCGTGACCGGCGTCCGAGACGAGCACGATGACGGCGTCCCCCGCGTCATGCACGTCGACCGCGAAGGGGGTCCCCTCCGGGGTGTGCCGGAACACGTTGCCCAGCAGCGCGTCCAGCGCGGCCGCCAGCTCGGGCCGGGCCACCGGGATCCGGACGGGCCGGTCCACCCCGGCGAGGCGGACCTCGCGGCCCTCGTCCTCCGCGAGCGCCGACCAGAACGCCATCCGGTCCCGGATCACCTCGCCGGCGTCACAGCCCGCCCCGGCGCCGGGGCCGCCGGCGACGGCCGGGGCGCGCTGCTCACGGGCGGTACGGATGATCGTGTCGACCTCCCGCTCCAGCTGCTCCACGGCCTCCCGGGTCTGCTCGGCGGCCGGGCCGTCCCCGAGGGAGGCCGCGTTGAGCCGCAGCACCGTCAGCGGGGTCCGCAGCCGGTGCGAGAGGTCGGCCGCCAGTTCCCGCTCGTTGGCGAGGAGTTCCACCACCCGGTCCGCCATCGCGTTGAACGCCACGGCCGCCGAGCGCAGTTCCTTCGGCCCCTGCTCCGGCACCCGCACCCCGAGCCGCCCCTGCCCGAGCCGGTGCGCGGCGTCCGCGAGCCGCTCCGCCGGCCGTACCAGGCGGGCGCCGAGCCGGTCCGCGACCGCCACCGAGCCCACGATCAGGGCGAGGCCGACCCCGGCGAGGACCAGCCAGGCGGTGGTAACGCCGTTGCTGACCTCGCTCTCCGGTACGTAGATCTCGATCACCGCGATGTCGCCGGAGCCGAGCGCGGTCGGCTGGAGCAGCGCCGATCCGCCGCCCGCCACCGATGCGGTCGTGGCCCGGCCCATCCGGCGGGTCTCCTCCACGGCGTGCGGGCCCGCCCAGCCCGCCCCGATGTCGACCGCCACCCGGCCGCCGATCGGCGGGACGTGGACGGCCATCCGCTGGGCGGCGCCCATCTGCGTGGACTCGACCGCCTTGCGCAGCTGCATCGGGTCGGTGGTGATGGACAGGGTCGGCGCCATGCTCGCGGCCTGCCGCTCCGCATTGGAGAACGCCCGGTCGCTCGCCATCTCCCGGACCACCAGCCCCAGCGGGACGGCGAAGGCGATGACCACCATCGCGGTGACGGCGAGGCACACCTTGACCAGCGCCCACCTCACGGCCGCCGCCTCACCGCGGCGGCTCCAGCTTGACCCCGACCCCGCGCAGGGTGTGCAGGTAGCGGGGGTTCGCGGCCGTCTCGCCCAGCTTGCGGCGCAGCCAGGACAGGTGGACGTCGATGGTCTGGTCGTCGCCGTACGCCTGCTGCCACACCTCGGCGAGCAGTTCGCGCCGGGCCACGACGACGCCGGGGCGCCCGGCGAGGAAGGCCAGCAGGTCGAACTCCCGTCGGGTCAGGTCCAGTACCGCGCCGTCCAGCTCGGCCTGGCGGCGCAGCGGGTCGATGGCGAGCCCGCCCACCCGCAGCACCCGCGAGGGCGGTTCGGCCCCGGCGGCGCGGGCGCGGCGCAGGACGGCGGCCATCCGGGCGGAGAGGTGCTCCACCGAGAAGGGTTTGGTGAGGTAGTCGTCGGCGCCGTCGTTGAGCAGGCGCACGATCTCCGCCTCGTCGTCCCGGGCGGTCGCGATGATGACCGGTACGTCGGTGATGCCGCGCAGCATCTTGAGCGCCTCGGACCCGTCGAGGTCGGGCAGGCCCAGGTCCAGGATGACCACGTCGAAGCGGTGGTGGGCGACTTCGCGCAGCGCCTCCAGGGCGGTGCCGACGCTGCGCACGGCGTGGGAGGCGTCGGTCAGGTGCCGGATGAGGGCGGAACGTACGAACTGGTCGTCCTCGACCACGAGCACACTTGCCATGGCGGCACCGTAGTCCATTCGGCCGACCGGGCGGGGTGTCGGACCACCCCTGGGACGAGTGGTGCAGTATGTGCCCCGATGCACCGGGGACTTCTGCACGCGTTCGCCTGGACGCTCGCCACGGGGGCAGCGGTGACGCTGTCGTGGTGGGGCGTCCACACCGTCATGTCCGGAACCGCCTACGATCCCCCGCGCGCCGTTCCGCTGGCCGCGCTGCCGCCGGCCCCCTCCGCGCAGGGTTCGCAGGCGTCTCCGGCGGCGCCCTCCGATACGCCGGCTCCCGCGCCCGGGCCGCCTTCGCCGTCCGCGTCCGCGTCGGCGGCTTCGGCCTCGCCCTCGCCGCCCGCCGGGAAGCCGAAGTCCCCGCCGCCGCCCCGCAGGGTGGCCGGGGACGAGGAGTCCGGGGACGTGAAGGGGTACACGGTCGCGGGCGGCCGGGTGGTCTTCGACATCGGCGCCTCCTCGGCCGAGCTGGTCTCCGCGACCCCGGCGGGCGGCTGGCGCATGCAGGTGTGGAAGCAGGACTACTGGATCCGCGTCACCTTCACCCTGAACGGCCGCGAGGTGTCGGTGTTCTGCACCTGGTACAACGAGGCGCCGCGGGTGCAGGTCGACGACCGGTAGGGATACGGTCACCAGGGGCGGGGCGGACGACGGGGAGCCGGACATGGGTGCTGGAGCGCGGTACGTCACGGAGCTGGTGGAGGCCTGCGAGCGGTACGCCGACGGGCCCGCCGTCGGCGCCGGTCCGGTGCTGCTGACGTACGCCGACGTGCTGGCGTGGGCGTACCGGCTGGCGGGTGCCCTGGAGGAGCTCGGCGTGCGGCGGGCGGCCGGACTGGCCTGCGTGACGGCCGGGAACCCGCACGAGGCGCTGCTGGTGCGGCTGGCCGCGCACGTGCTGGGGGCGCGGCTGACCCAGGTGAGCGTGGGCCCCGCCACCCACGGTCTGGACTTCCTCCTGCGGGACTGCGAGCCCGTCCTGGTGGTCCACGACACCCCGGTGCCGCAGGGCGGGGCCCCGCGGGTCACCCTGGCGGCGCTGCTGGAGCGGGCCGCCGCCCGCGAGGCGCGGCCGGTGCCGGTGCGGGCGCGCGAGGAGGACGTGGCCCGGGTGACGTACACGGGCGGCACCACGGGCCGGCCCAAGGGGGTCGCGTCCACGTTCGCGGCGATGGCCGCCCGGGACTCCGCCCGCAGCGCGGAGACGGTCTACCTGTCGGTGACCTCCCTGGCGCAGCGTTCGGGGGGCCGGTGCCTGGAGCAGCTGCGGGCGGGCGGCCGGTCGCAGGTCCTGGACGGCCCGTTCGTCCCGCGGGAGTTCGCCGCCGCGTGCCGGCTGCTCGGGCCCGTGTCCACGTACCTGACGACCTCGATGGTGTACCGGCTGCTGGACGACCCGGTGACCGCAGACGGCGTGCCCGGCTTGGAGCGCGTCTCGTACGGGGACTCCCCCATCGCCCCCGAACGGCTGCGGCAGGCCCTGACCCGCTGGGGTCCGGGAGTGCGCTGGCGCCAGGGGTACGGGATGAACGAGGCCGGGGTGATCTGCCGCCTGTCGGAGGCCGACCACGACGCCGCACGGGCCGCGCGGCCGGCCCTGCTGGGCTCCGTCGGGCGGCCCGCGCCCGGGGTGGAGGTGGAGGTCCGCGCGGCGGCCGGGGCCACCGGCGAGGTGTGGGTGCGCTCCCGGACGGTGATGGCCGGCTACTGGAAGCAGCCCGCCCTGACGGCCGAGGTGCTGCGCGACGGCTGGCTGCGGACGGGCGACCTCGGCCACTTCGACGCGGACGGCTACCTGTACCTGGACGACCGGGTCAAGGACGTGGTGATGGTGGACGGGGAGAACATCTACTGCGGCCCGGTCGAGGCGGCCCTGACCCGCCACCCGGCGGTGTCCGAGGCGGCGGTGGTCGGCCGGCCGCACCCCGTCACCGGGGAACAGCTCTGCGCCTTCCTCGTCCCGGCCCCCGGCCACACCCCCGACGAGGCGACCGCCGCTTCCGCCTGCGCGCTGGCAGCCACCCGCCTCGCCCCGGCCCACCGCCCGACGGCGTTCTTCTGGCTCCCCTCCCTCCCGCTGACCGCCCGGGGCAAGCCGGACAAGACCCGCCTGCGCGCGACCGCCGCCGCACATCGCGGCCACAGCACTGACGCGGAGCGCCGGCGGGAGGCCGGCGAAGGGGGGCCGGACTAGGGCGTGTTTCGAAAGTAGCGCCGGCCGCCCGAAGGGCGGGCCCCGCGGCGTCCGGTGCGTGCGACCGCAAGGCGGAGGGTCGCCCTCGTACCGGGCCGTACACGGGCGATCCCGACAACGCGGCGAGCGTGCGTACCGGGCGTCGCGGGGCAGGCGGGACTTTCGAAACGCGCCCTAGTGGAACACCGACGGCGGGGGCTGCGGGGAGGGGACGGCTGAGGCGTCCGCCACCGGGGTGGCGCCGCCGGCGAAGTCCGAGAGGGGGCGGCCGTGTTCCACGCGGCCGGGGTGGGGGTCGCTCGCTACCCGGCGGGTGAACTCCGCCACCGGCAGCTCCCGGTCGGCGGCGACGAGGACCGCGTTGCCGAAGCGTTTGCCCCGCCACACCACCGGGTCGGCCGCCAGCGCCAGTTCGGCGAAGCGGGAGGCGGCGGTGGCGATCTGGCCCCGCAGGTGGGTGAGCGGCGGGCCGTCCGTCAGGTTCGCCACGTACCACCCGGTGGGCGCCAGGGCCCGGCGTACGTCGTCCAGGAACTCGGTGCTGGTCAGGTGCGCGGGAGTGCGGGAGCCGCTGAACACGTCCGCGATGACCATGTCCGCCCAGCCGTCCGGCACCTTGGCCAGCCCCGCCCGCGCGTCCACCGCCCGGATCCGGACCCGCGTCTGGGGGTCCAGCGGCAGGTGTTCCCGTACGAAGGCCACCAGCGCGGCGTCGATCTCCACCACCTGCTGGGTCGAGCGGGGGCGGCTCGCCGCGGTGTAGCGGGCCAGGGTCAGGGCCCCGCCGCCCAGGTGCACCACGTTCAAGGGGCGGCGGGCCGGCGCGACGAGGTCGATGAGGTGGCCGATGCGCCGCTGGTAGGCGAAGTCGAGGTGGAGGGGGTCGGCCAGGTCGACGTGGGACTGCGGGGCCCCGTCGATGAGCAGGGTCCACGCCTGGGCGCGCTCGCGGTCGGGTGCCAGTTCCGCGCGGCCGCCGTCCACCTGCCCGACGACCGCCTCGCAGGCCCCGCGCCGCTTGCCCTTGCTCTTGCCAGCCATGGCCCCAGTATGCCGGGCCCGCCGGCCCCGGGTCGCGTCTTGGCTGGTCAGGGCCTCAGCGGCAGTTGTCCGCCGCTTCGATCAGCCGGGCGGCCTCGCCGAGCGCGGCGCGCAGCACGTCGGGGTCGGTGACCGGCCCCACGGCCTCCGGCGGCAGCAGCCAGGCCGCGGCCCCGGCCGTGGGCGGGGCCGCGTCGGCGCCGTCCGCACCGTTGGGGTTCCCGCCCGCGAGGTCACCGAAGCGCATGCCGCGCCCGTTGGTGTGCGTACAGGCGCTGCCCGGCAGGTCCCAGGCGTCGGCGGTGCCGGGCGGGACGAGGAAGCCCAGGGTGTCGCCGGAGCCGTCGTGCAGGACGGGCCCGACTCCGGGGGCGGTGTGGCCGGTGGTCCGGCGGATGATGTCGACCGCCTCCAGGCCCTGGCGGGTGGGTACGGTCACCAGGTCGGGCGCGTCGGCCGGTCCCCCCGCGGCCGGGTACGCACCCACGGCCGGGTGGGAGTCCGCGGCCGGATACGCCTCCGCGGTCAGGGACAGGCCAGCGGCCAGGGGCGCGCCCGGCCGGGGCGCGGTGTTCGTTCCAGTGCTCTCCATGCCGCCCTCCATCAAGGGAACCCCTCCTCGATCCGCGTACGAGCCACTCCGCATGGGTTCAACGCGGCGGAACGTCAACGGGTGCGGCGCAACGATGCCGCAAAGGATGGCAGTTCATGGCAGATCACGGGTGAGATATCCGTTTTGTAGGCAAACATCGCATGAACGGTCCTCCGGCGACGGTACGTTCGTGCCCGCCGGGCACCAGTGTGTACAAAGCCCGAAGTCCAGAGAGGCCACGTCCATGGCGGCGTTCCCCCACTCACCCAATACCGCCTTCCGGCGGCTGCGCGGCTCCCACTCCCCCGCAGAGTTCGCGGCCTTGGTGCGCCGCGCGGCACGCGAGATCGGCGAAACGGTTTGCTGCGACGCCCGTTACATCGGCCGGGTCGAATCGGGGGAGATCCGCTGCCCCAACTACGCCTACGAGCGGGTGTTCCTGCACATGTTCCCCGGCCGCACCCCGGCCGACCTCGGGTTCTCCCCGCGCGAGTCGGTGCGCGGCCGCTCGGGGCGGCGCGCCGTGGCCGCGCCGCCCGTCCCCTCCCACCCCGTCCCCCGTTCCAAGGAGAGTGACGTGCTGCGTCGCGCGTTCATGGCGGGCGGCTCCGCGACCGTGGCGGCCGCGACGCTCGGACTCACCCCCCTGCTCGGCGACTCCCGCCGGCCGCCCTCCCGCGCCGGGGCGGCGGAGGCCGCCGCCGTCGAGGACGCCGTGCGGCAGATCCGGCTGCTCGACGACCGGCACGGCGCCGATGCCCTGTACCGGCGGGCCGCCGAACCGCTGTGCGCCGCCTACGCGTTGCTCGACGCGGGGGCCACCCGCCAGTCGACCGAGGACCGGCTGCACGCGGGCGCCGGGGAACTGGCCGTCTCGGTGGGCTGGCTGGCCCACGATTCGGGCCGCTTCGAGGACGCCCGCTCGCACTACGCGGAAGCCCTGGCCACGGCCCGGGTGGCGGGGAACCCCGCCCTGGAGGCGCACGCGTTCAGCAACATGGCGTTCCTGGCCCGGGACTGCAGGCGGGCCCGGGAGTCGGTACGGGCCGCCCAGGCGGGCCGCCGTGCAGCGCGTTCGCTGGGCTCCCCGCGGCTGCTCTCGCTCCTCGCGCTGCGGGAGGCGGGCGGCTGGGCGGGGCTGGGCGACCGCAAGTCCTGCGAGGAGGCGCTGACACGGGCGCACACCGAGTTCGCGCGGGGTGAGGCGGCCGCCGACCCGGAGTGGATGAGCTTCTTCGGCGAGGCCGAACTGGAGTCCCTGGAGTCCCGGTGCTGGGCGGCGCTCGGGGAGCACGCGCGCGCGGCCCGGCACGCCCGGCGGGCGGCGGACCTCCAGGATCCGCATTTCGCCCGGAACGTGGCCTTCTACACCGCCGAACTCGCCGGGGACCTGGCCAACGCGGGGGCGCCCGACGAGGCCGCCTGGGCGGGGGGCCGGGTGCTGGACCTGCTCGCCGCGGTGCAGTCGACGCGGATCAGCTCCATGCTCGCGACGACCGCCCGTACCCTGCTGCCCCACCAGCGCTCCCCGCACGTGGCCGAGTTCCTCGCACGCCAGGCGGCGCTCTGACGTGACGGCGCCCGGTCAGGTGCCGACGTACTCGTACACCGCCCCGTCGGGGTGGCGCAGGACGGCCCGGCGCCCGTTGGGGGTGTCCGCCGGCGCCGCGACCTGCGGCGGCCCCGCGAACAGGAGGAACGGTCCGGCGCTCGCCGGCTCCGGCCCGGCGGAGGCGCACCGGGCCGGTGCCTCGCCCGTCAGCTTCTCGTAGGAGGGCAGGGCCTGTTCGAGGCGTCCACTCGGCGCCGCAGCGCCACGGAAGCGATCGCCGTACGCCGATCCTCGCAGTCGGGGCTCGACGGCGTCATGCCTTACGGCACTTGACGGCCTAGGCGTCCAGGTGGCCCGTGTCGTTCCAGCGTTCCAGCGCCGGGGCGCCATAAGCCCAGCCCAGGACCGACAGGGAAGTGGGGTCCAGGCGGATGCGGGCGCCGAAGGAGGCCTCGAAGCCGAGCCAGCGGGCGGCGAGGGTGCGCAGGATGTGGCCGTGCGCGAAGACGAGGACGTCCCGCTCCGCCGAGCGCGCCCAGGCGACGACCTCGTCCGCGCGGGCCGCGACGTCGGCGACGGATTCGCCGCCCGGCACCCCGTCGCGCCAGATGAGCCAGCCCGGCCGGACCGCCTGGATCTCGGCCGGGGTCATGCCCTCGTAGTCGCCGTAGTCCCACTCCATCAACGTGTCCCACGCCTCGGCCTGCGCCCCGAAGCCCGCCAGGTCGCAGCTCTCGCTGGCCCGGACCAGCGGGCTGGTGCGCACCTCCAGGCCGCGCAGGCTCGCCCACGGGTCGCGCGCCAGCCGCTCGCCGAGCAGCTTCGCGCCCCGCCGGCCCTCCTCCAGCAGCGGCACGTCCGTGCGTCCGGTGTGCTTGCCGAGCTGGGACCACGCCGTCTGGCCGTGGCGGGCCAGCAGGATGCGGGGGGCCATGTGCGTTTCTCCCGGTCGGGGTGGATGGACGTACCGGCGGACATGACGCCCGTACCGGTACGGATGCGTCCGTCGCGCCCCTCCATCATCGCCGACGCGGTACCGGACCGCGTCGCCCGGGACGCCGGGCCGCATCGCCCGGGACGCCGGGCCGCATCGCCCGGGACGCCGGGCCGCGTCCCGCACACCGGCAGCCGCGCCCGGGCGACGCAGCCGGATTTCAGGCGTAGGGCCACGATTGTCAGTGGCGGATGGGACACTTCCGCCCGTGAGCTCCTACCCGCCCAGCGTCCCCCCGCAGACGACTCCGCAGACGACCCCCCTGCGGCAGCGGCTCGCCGACCTGCGCGGCCCCGCCGTGCCGCCCCGTCCGCTCGACGCCCGCGCGCTCGCCGCCCTCGCCGCCAACCCGGGTTGCGGCAGACGGGCCCTGCTCGACGGCGCCGGCGTGGACAAGACCGCCCTCGCCACGGCCCTCGGTTCGCCCTCCGCCTTCGGGCAGTCGCAGTTCGCCATCGTCCGGGGCAACTCCTTCGAGGCCAAGGTCAAGGGCGACGGCGGAGCGGAGCTGCTGCGCCTGGTCCACGAACACCTCGGCGCCGGAGCCGAGCCGCCCGGCGCGGCCGCCCTCGTCCCCGACCTCACCGCCGCCGGCCCCCAGGGACGCGCCGCCCGCACCGCCCTCGCGCTGCGCGAGGCGACCTCCGCCGGCGCCTGGACACTGCTGGACCACCCGATGCTGGCCCTGGAGGTGGCGGGCTCCCCCGCGTACCTGGAGCCGGACGCCGTCGTGGTGCACCCCGACGGACGCTGGACGGTGGTGGAGATCAAGTCGTTCCCGATGATCGACGGGGGCGCCGACCCGGCGAAGGTGGGGGCCGCCGCACGTCAGGCGGCCGTGTACGTGCTGGCCCTGGAGAACACCGCCGGGAAGCTGCCCGGGGCCGCCGTGGGCCACGAGGTGCTGCTGGTCTGCCCCAAGGACTTCTCCAACCTGCCCACCGCCGCGCCGGTCGACGTGCGCCGGGAGCGCTCCGTCACCCGGCGCCAGCTGGAGCGGCTGACCCGGGTCGAGGAACTGGCCGCCCTGCTGCCCGAGGACCTGTGCTTCGATCCCGCGCGCCCCGCCGAGGAACTCGACCGGGCCGTCTCGGCGGTGCCCGCCGCCTACGCCCCCGAGTGCCTGGCCGCCTGCGAGCTGGCCTTCCACTGCCGGCAGCGGGCCCGCGCCGCCGACGAGGTGGGCGCACTCGGCCGGTCGCTGCGGGCCGAGCTGGGCGGGCTGGGCACCGTCGGGGAGGCCCTGGCGGCCGCCGCCGGAGCCGGGCCCGCCGAGGACCCGACCGCGGCCGCACTGCGTCAGGCCGCCCGGCTGCGCGCCGAGGCGCTGGCGCTCGCGCCCGCCCGCACCCCGTCGGAGGACTCCGCATGCCCCTGCTGAACACCCTCGCGCGGCTGGAGGCGGTCCGCTCGGGCCGGGCCCGGCCCCTGGCGACCGTACGGCACCGGCATCTGAGCGGGCGCCCGCTGGTCCTCGTACCGCTGACGACCTCCGGCGAGGCGGGGGCGCCGCTCGGCGCGCTGGTCGGCACCGACCGGCACGACCCGTGCCTGCTGGTCATACCGCAGCCGCGTGACCGGGACCTGCGCTGGGAGTTCCTGGCGGAGCTGGCGCGGCAGGTGATGCCGTACATCGACGCGTACGCCGACGACGTCGAGCCGGCCGAGCGCACCGAGACCGACCCCGAGACCGGCAAGCGGGTCAAGGTGGAGACCGAGCTGTGCGTGGACGCGCCGCAGCTGATCGTGCCGAGCCGGGCGGGCGTGGAGTACGTGCGGCTGCTCGGGCGGTCGATGCGGTTCCGGCGCACCGCGGAGGAGGATCCCGAGAACCCGTATCCGGTGCCCACTCAGGTGCCGCTGCTGGGACGCTGGTTCACCCACCTCGCCGAACGCTCCCGGGTGCCCGGGTCCGCACTCCTGCTGTCGGCGACCGAGCTGCTGGCCCGGCACTGGGCGACCGGTCAGAGCAGCGTCGAGGACCAGCACCTGGGCGCCCTGCTCGCCTGGATCGCCCCGCCGGGCGGCGAAAACGGCCCGGGGACCGGCGCGGAAGCCGCCCTGCGCGCGGAACTGGCCCGCGACCGGGACGGGCAGCTGCTGGTCCCGCCCGCCGGGCCCGCCACCGACCCGGCCTTCGACAACAAGCTGCTGGCCCCGGCGATGGCCCGCTACGACGCCGCGCGCGCCGCGGACGACCGGGACGCCGCCGACCGGGCCGGACGGACGCTGCGCGAGCTGGTCGAGGGGCAGCTGCGGCCCACGTGGGACGCGGTGTGGCGCTCCCTGGACCTGCTGCGCGCCCTGCCCGCTGGTGAGCGGACCGGTGAACGCTGGACCCGCGACCGCTGGTCGTACACCGCCCACCGCGACCGCGTACGGGCGGGTGAGCCGCCGCAGCCGCGCCGCGACGACGCGGTGACGGCGGCGCAGAAGCTGGCCACGCGGGAGACGGAGCAGGTGCGGCTCGACGCCCAGGAGGCGTTGGACGACCCCCTGGTGATGGCGGGGCGGCGCCTGGCGGGCGAGGCGTTCGCCGGTGAGGTCACCGAAGTGGTCATGGAGTGGAGCGAGTCGGCGCGCCCGCGCCCGCGGCCACTGGTGACGGTGGTCACCGAGGACCGGCCCCAACTGGCCGACGGGGCCGCCGCGAAGGTGTTCCGGTCGCTGGACGGGCGCCCGCAGGCCGCCGAGTTCGTACGCTTCGAAGGGGCCGGGGGGATCGTGCTGCGGCTGCTCGACAAGATGGGCTCGGGCCGGGAACCGGCGCCGGGCACGGTCCCGGAGAAGGGCGACCGGCTCTGCTGGACGCTGTTCGAGCACGACGCGCGCGGCGGCCCGAAGCTGCCGGACCCGGAGCAGACCCCGTGGACCCACGGCGGCCCCCCGGGATCGGCGACCGCCGCGCTTCCCCTCCCCGACCCGGTCACCGACGGAGACATCCTTTGACCGCCTTCGACCCGGGGGCCGCGGCCGCCCAGGCGACCGCCGCCATCCTGCACGACACCCTGCACGGCACCGACCGGGGTGTGGTCGTGGACTCCCCGCCCGGGGCCGGGAAGTCCACGCTGGTGGTGCGGGCCGCCCGGGAACTCGCCGCCGCGGGGCGCCGGCTGATGATCGTCGCGCAGACCAACGCCCAGGTGGACGACCTGGTGCTGCGGCTGCACGAGAAGGATCCGGGGTTGAAGGTCGGCCGGCTGCACAGCAGTGAGGGCGACGCCTACGATCCCGCGCTGCGCGAGCTGCCCTCGGTCACCCTCTCTGCCAAGCCGGGGGACCTCACGGAGCTTCCGGTCACCGTGTCGACGGCGGCGAAGTGGGCGTACGTGAAGGACGCCGAGCCGTGGGAGCACGCCATCGTGGACGAGGCCTACCAGATGCGCTCCGACGCGCTGCTGGCCGTGGCCGGGCTGTTCGAGCGGGCGCTGTTCGTGGGCGACCCGGGGCAGTTGGACCCGTTCAGCGTCGTCGGCGCCGAGCAGTGGGCGGGGCTGTCCTACGACCCTTCGGCGTCGGCGGTGTCCACGCTGCTGGCGCACAACCCAGGGCTGCCGCAGCACCGGCTGCCGGTGTCGTGGCGGCTGCCGGCATCGGCGGCCCCGCTGGTCTCGCGCGCCTTCTACCCCTACAGCCGGTTCCGCAGCGGTACGGGCCCGGGTGAGCGGCGGCTGTCGTACGGGGTCGCCTCCGACGGGTCGGGCCCGGACCGGGTGCTGGACGAGGCCGCCGAGTCGGGGTGGGGCCTGCTGGAGCTGCCCGCGCGGCACGCCCCGCGCACCGATCCGGAGGCGGTCGCGGCGGTGGCGCTGGTGGTCCGCCGGGCCCTGGACCGCGGCGCGGTGACGCAGGACGAGCACCCGGGCGGCCCGA
The DNA here is from genome assembly GCF_014650775.1 of Streptomyces cirratus. Classification (GTDB taxonomy): domain Bacteria; phylum Actinomycetota; class Actinomycetes; order Streptomycetales; family Streptomycetaceae; genus Streptomyces; species Streptomyces cirratus. The sequence goes on from NZ_BMVP01000001.1 coordinate 929,884, forward strand.
CCCCGCTGACGGCGGACCGGATCGCCGTCGGCACCGCCCACCGCGACCAGGCGGCCGCCGTCCGTACGGCCCTGGCCGGCCTCGGCGTCACGGGCGTCACCGTGGACACCGCGAACCGCCTCCAGGGCCGCGAGTACGACCTGACGGTGGTCCTGCACCCCCTGTCGGGCCGCCCCGACGCCACGGCCTTCCACCTGGAGACGGGCCGCCTGTGCGTCCTGGCCTCCCGCCACCGCCACGCCTGTGTGATCGTGGCCCGCGCGGGCATCGCGGCCCTCCTGGACGACCACCCGTCGACGGAACCGGTCCAGCTGGGCGTGACGGTGAAGTTCCCGGACGGCTGGGAGGCGATGATGTCGACCTGGGACTTCTGGTCCGACCACCGCATCCCGTGGCGGCCCTGACCCACGGATTCCGCGCCCGGGGCCCTGCACCCCTTGGGGTGAACTGCGCGCGCAACCGCCGGCCCCCCGGCCGTGGTACGTGTTCTGCTACCCCTGCGTCCGCGTGGACGGAACAGCGGAAAGGGGACGGTCGTGCGCTTTACGGGACACGCCAGGAGGTGGCTCGCCACCGCCGTCGGCGCCGCCGTGCTCACTCTCGTGACGGCACCGGCTTCCGGCGCGGAGCGGGACCGGCTCGCGGGCGCCTACCTGAACCTGCACCAGTGCGTGTACTTCGCGCTGCTCCCCAACACGAACACGATCACGATGGTGGGACCGGGCGACGACGGGCGGTTCAGGACCGGGACGAACGTCTCGGACACCGCCGACCACACGCTGTCGTGCGGTCGGGGTGACGGCAACTACCGGGAGAACGTCAACAGGTCGTGGTTCACCACCTTCGACCTGAGGACCGGGCGCTACCTGAACCTCCACCAGTGCGTCTACTACTCCGACAGCGGCACCGACCACCTCACCACGGTGATCCCGGACACCACCAGCGGGTTCTCGGCCGGCACGAACGTCTCCGACACCGCCGACACCAAGCCGTCCTGCGAACCGGGCGCCGAGGGCTACCGGCTCATCCCCCTGCTGTCGGCCGTCAAGGCGTTGGACCTGAGGGCCGGGAAGTACCTGAACCTGGAGCAGTGCGTGTACTACTTCACCCGCTTCAACGACCACTTCACGACGGTGGCGCCCAGCGACGACGGGCGGTTCAGGGCCGGCACGAACGTCTCCGACACCGCCGGCGCCGAGCCGTCCTGCGGCGCGGGCGACGGGAACTACGAGCCGATCCCCCTGCTCTCGGGCGTCAGGGCCCTGGCGCTCACCTGAGGGTTGCCCGGCGGGTGTGACACAGCAGGCGGACGCGGCTTTGTGCGGGGCGCGGCAGCGACCAGACTGTCGCCGAGACAGCACACCCACGCCACACGGGAGTTCGACCATGACCCGCCTGCACGTCATTTCCGCCGCCACCCGCCCCACCTCCTCGGGCCGCCCGCTCGCCGCATGGGTCGGCGAACGGGCGCGCGCCCACGGCGGCTTCGAGGTCACCTCCGTCGACCTCGCCGAGATCGCCCTGCCCTTCCTCGACGAGCCCGAGTACGCCTCCAGCGGCGTCTACACGAACCCGCACACCCTGGAGTGGAGCGCCCTGGTCGACTCCGCCGACGCGTTCGTCTTCGTCCTGCCGATGTACAACGGCGGCTTCACCGCGCCCTTCAAGAACGCCATCGACTTCCTCTACAAGGAGTGGGGCGGCAAGCCGGTCGCCCTGTTCAGCTACAGCGCGGGCCCGACGGGCGGCGCCCCGGCCGCCGAGATGCTGCTGCCGGTCCTGACCCGCCTCGGCATGCTCCCCACCGAGCGCCGGGTGGCCGTCCCCGGCATCAACGCCCTCATCGGCCCGGACGGCTTCCAGGCCCCGGAAGGCCTCGCCGAGGAGCTGGCCGGGATGCTGGACGAGGTCGCCGCCCTGGCCTCGGAACCCGTCTCCGCCTGAGGCGCGCGCGGGCGCGAGTGCGCCCTTGCGGGACGTTGGACAATGGAGGGTGGCCCGGAAGGATTCGCGCGCAGCACACAGGAGGACAGGCATGGCAGAGCCCGAGCGGACCGAGCGGAGGCTGCGGCCCGCGCCGTTGCTCTTCGAGCCCTCGGAGGCGGCCTCGGACCCCGAGCACTTCTTCGACCTGGAGTCGATAGAGGACCCGCGGGAGCTGCTGACCCGCGCCACCGAGCTCACGCTGGCCTTCCGGGCGGCGCAGGACCGGGCCGTCGAGTTCCAGGCGCTGGCGGCGGCGCAGCTGGCCGATCCGCGCCGGTTCGACCGGCTGCCCGCCTCCGAGATCGCGGAACGGGCGGAGTGGACCGAGGACTACGCCGTGAAGATGATCGAGTTCGGCGAGAGCCTCCAGCGCGGCGGCGGCCCGGACGAGGCGTAGGGCCCGGGTGAGCGCTGCCGGCCGGGCGACGGGCGGGGTCGCGGCACGGCAAGCGCTGTCGGGTGCCGCGGCCCGTGGCATATGCGGGGCGCACCATACTCCGGTTCCCTCCGCCGTGTCCGGATTTTCGGTAACCCGGGGGAGTCGCGCCACTACCGGCGGTAGACCTGGGGCATGACGACCCTGACCGGCTGCCCCGCTCCCGCCCTCGACGTCCGCCCCGAGCCCGCAACCCAGGTCACCCACGAGGGCGCCGCCTGGCTCGCCTCCGCGTGCACCCACCCGCGCAGCGCCCTCACGGTGTGGGAGGAGCGGCCCGCCGCCCCGGCGGTGCTGCCCTGCGGGGTCGCCTTCGACGTCGTCAACGTCCCGCTCGTGCTCGGCCGGCGGATGCTCGACCTGCTCTGGGCCGAGGGTCCCGGCTGCGGGCCCGCCGCCGTGCACCGCGGCCGGATGCTGCTCTTCGCCGCCCCCGGCACGGCGCAGCGGCTGCCCGCCCTGCTCGCCTGGGTGGGGGAACCCCCGACGAAGCCGGGGGGAGGGTGGAGCGCGGACGCGGCGGCCCCGATCTGTCACGGGCCGGGCGACGCCGTCACCGTTCCGCCGCTCCTCGCGGTGGCCGGACCCTCGCGCTGGCTGGTGGCACCGGACTCCCGGCGGCCCCGGCTGCCCGGGCCCGACACGCTGCTGTGGGCGTTCTTGCACGCCGCCCGCCTGCAGGTATCGATTTTTCGTTCCGCCGATCGGGATGCTAATGTCTACGACGTCAGCAGGCGCCGCTAGCTCAGTTGGTTAGAGCAGCTGACTCTTAATCAGCGGGTCCGGGGTTCGAGTCCCTGGCGGCGCACAGACGGAAGAAGGCCCCCACGCGAGTGGGGGCCTTCTTCGTGTGCCCGGACGGCCGCTCCCGGGTCCCTATGTCGTGATCTTGACCGTGTAGGCGCCCGAGGGCGTCCGGTCCGCCACCTCGATGCGGATCCGTTCTCCCGGCACCGTGAACGCCTCGCCCACCTCCAGCGGGGCGTCCGCCAGCGGCGGGTAGACCGAGCGGTCCCAGCAGGCCTCCGTGCGCGGGTGGCCGTCCATCACCTCGATCGGGCCGCCGCCCGAGGCCGCCTCGTTGCGGACCCGGTAGACCAGTACGCCCTCGGTGCAGGTGTCCGCGTCGTTGCCGGCGGAGCCGCGGGCCTCGACGGCGATGGCGCTGCCCGGGCCGGTGCGCACCACCGCGAGCCGGGTCCCGCCGGAACCGCCCCTCGGGACCCCCTCGGCGATCGGCTGGAGGGTGTGCAGGGAGGTGCCCGAGGGCACGCAGTCCACCTGGGAGGCGTCGAGCCAGCCCAGCTTCCACTTGTGCCAGGCGAACAGGTCCGGCGCCATCCCGAACTGGCTGCCCATGACGTCCCAGTCCCCGACGTACGTGTCCCAGTCGCCCTTGCCGTCCGTCGGCCGGTGGTAGAGGTCGGGCAGGTCGAAGACGTGCCCGGTCTCGTGCGCCAGGACGTTGCGGTCCGGCGGGTGCCGCTCGAAGACGGTCACGATCCGCCGCAGCTGCGTGCCGTCGGCGACGAGGGGCCGGTCGAAGTTGACGACCTTGGTGGCGTCCGAGTCCACTCCGGGCGCGTTGGGGTCGGCGACGAAGTACACGACGTCGTACTGGCTGAAATCGACCGAGGGGTCGGCGGCCGCGACCGCGTCCCGCAGGTAGGCCGCGCGGGCCTCGGGCGCCCAGTCGCGCTGCATCCCGTACGCGGTGGACGGCCTGGGCATCGCGACCCACTGCTTCTGCGGATGCGGAACCAGCCGGAAGCGCCCGTAGGAGGCGCGCTCGAAGAACTCGCTGGTGGCGGGGAAGTAGTCAGCCGTCAGCTGCTGCGGGGTGACGGCGGCGCGGTGGTCGGGGAAGGAGAGGAAGACCATGACCGCGTGCAGGGTGCGGACGGGTCTGGGGTAGGCGCGGTTCCAGGTGTCCAGGCCGAGGGAGTGGTGGGCGGCCGTGCGGGTCAGGGCGCAGGGGCCCGCGCCGGACGCGGCGGCCGCGGGGGTGGCGACGAGCGACATGGCGGCGACCGCGGCCATGGAGGTGAGAACCGCCGCGGCACTTCGGATGCCGGGATGGTCCACTCCCCCGGGTGTCTGCTGGGGCGGCACATCGACCTCCGGTGGTGGATTCGTACCATCTCGTCCACCTTGAGGCGATTGTCTTACTTATGCCCTGTTCCGGTGCCCCACATGAGTGAGCAGTAGGGCAAGTCGGTGACCCCCGGACTTCACGGCACTGCCTACGGACCGTCACGACCGGTCACCGGAGATCAATGACGGGCTCCGCATGCTCACAGCCGCGCAGAAACGATCACCCGTGGTCAGGCCGACGAACCGTCATCACGGCGTCATCCCACCGAAGTAGGTCCGTCCGCCCGGCGACGCCGCTGGATAGGGCCGTCCGGCAGCCTCTATGATCGGCACACTTTCCTGCACGGACACTCACGAGCACTGCGGGAGCCAACGGTGAGCGGAACCTCAGAGGGAACCGGTTCGGCGGCCGACAGCATCCGATCGGCCATTACGGAGCGTCACCCAGCAGTGCCGGCCCTGCCGGGCATGTCGAGCGAGCCGGAGGTCGCGTCGATGGCCTCGCCCACCCGGCCCGCCCCGGGAGCACGCGACTTCCGGGCCGCCTTCGACGCGGCGCACCTCGCGATGGCCGTGGTCGACCGCGAGGGCTACGTCGTCGCCGCCAACAAGGCCCTCGCCGCCCTGCTGGGCGCCGACCCGCACGAACTCGTCGAGCGGGCCGCGGCGGAGCTGGTCGACCTGGCGGCGGAGGCCCGGACCTGGCACGCGTACCAGGAGGTGCTCCGCGGGCGCCAGGCGCGACTGCGCTGCACCCGCCGGCTCAAGCACCCCGACGGGCACTCGCTGTGGACCGAGGTGACGTTGGGGCCCGTACCCGGAACCCGGGACGTCCTGTTGTCCGTTGCCGACATCAGCGACCGCCGCGACCTCCAGGCCCGGCTGCGCCACCTCCAGATGCACGACCCCGTCACCCGGCTGCCCAACCGGGCGCTGTTCTTCGAGCGGCTCTCCGCCGCCCTGGAGGCCGCCTCGTACGAGGACGGCGGCACGGGCCGGATCGGCCTGTGCTACCTGGACCTCGACGGCTTCAAGGCGGTCAACGACACCCTCGGCCACCGCGTCGGCGACCGGCTGCTGACCGCGGTCGCGGCCCGGTTGACGCAGTGCGCCGACCAGTCCGGCTACGGGCGCACCAGCGGGCACCTGGTGGCCCGGCTCGGCGGCGACGAGTTCGCACTGCTGGTCGAGGACTCCACCGGCACGGAGCAGCTCGCGGAGCTGGCCCGCAGCGTACTGACCGCCGTACAGGAGCCGTTCGACCTGGCCGGGCAGCGGCTGTCGGTGTCGGCGTCCATCGGCGTGGTGGAACGGGCCGCCGCCGGGACCTCGGCGACCGGCCTGATGCAGGCCGCGGACACGACCCTGTACTGGGCGAAGGCGGACGGCAAGGCCCGCTGGACCCTGTTCGACCCGGAACGCAACGCGCACCGCATGACCCGTCAGGCGCTCTCGTCCACGCTGCGGCCGGCCGTGGAGCGGGGCGAGTTCGAGCTGGAGTACCAGCCGCTGGTGGACTTGGAGAGCGGCGCGGTGCGCGGGGTGGAGGCGCTGGTGCGCTGGAACCACCCGCAGTTCGGGACGTTGACGCCGAATCGGTTCATCGGAATTGCGGAAGAAGACGGCTCGATCGTCCAGCTGGGTCAATGGGTGCTGCGGACCGCCTGCCGGCAGGCGCGGCGCTGGCAGATCGAGCAGCCCAGCGACTCGCCGGTGTTCGTGTCGGTGAACGTCGCGGTGCGGCAGGTGTGGGACTCGGACCTGGTGGGTGACGTCGCGGAGATCCTCGCCGAGACGGGCCTCGCCCCGCAGCTGCTCCAGCTGGAGCTGACGGAGTCGGCGGTCATGGGTTCGGCGGGACGGCCGTTGCAGGCGCTCCAGGCGCTGAGCGACATGGGCGTACGGATCGCCATCGACGACTTCGGCACCGGGTACTCCAACCTCGCCTACCTCAGCCGGCTGCCGGTGTCGGTGCTCAAGCTGGACGGCTCCTTCGTGCGCGGTTTCCGCTACGAGGAGGGCGCCCACCCCAACCCGGCCGACGAGACCATCGTCGAGGCGCTGGTGCAGCTGGCGCACCGGCTGGGCCTGACGGTGACGGCGGAGTGCGTGGAGACGGCCGGCCAGGCGGCCCGCCTGCGCCGCGTCGGCTGCGACACCGGCCAGGGCTGGCTCTACTCCCGCGCGGTGGCCCCGGAACGCATCGCGGAGATGATCGGCACCCGCCCCGAGGGCACCGGCCCCTGACGGACCGGCGCCGCGCACGCCTGCGCCCCGCACCCCTGGCTGGGGTCGGGACGCAGGGCCGCTCGGCGCGGGGTGGGGGGAGATCAGCAGGCGCCGAGGTCCTTCCAGACACCCCATTCACCGGTGGTGCCGGGCTCCTCGTTCTGCGTCCACCACTGGGCCTTCCACTTGTGGCCCTTGTGCGAGACCTCGTTGCCGCCGGTGTAGACCGTGCCCGCGGCGTAGGCGGGGGCGGTGCAGCCCGTCGTGGGCGTGGCGGTGGGGGTCGGCGTCGCCGTCGCGGTGGGCGTGGGGGTGGGCGTGGGGGTCGCGGTCGGGGTGACCGGGGGCTGGGTGGAGCCGCCGAGGGCGGTGGAGATCTGGTTCAGCAGCGTGGTCTTGTCGTCCAGGCCGAGCAGGGAGTACATCATCGCGCCGGCCAGACCGCGCTGCTTGCCGTAGTCGACCCGGGCCTGGATCGACTTCTGGTTGAGGCCGGTGAAGAACTCGCCGTCCTTGTAGAAGTACGAGGCCTTCGCCTGGTCGTCCCAGAAGGTGACCGCCGGGTTGTCGACGATCCCGCCGAGCTCCTTGTAGTTGGCGATGCCCGCCTGCTGGCTGGTGGGCCGGGCGGCGGAGGGACCGGTCGCCGTCTGGGCGAGGCCGCCCGCGGCTCCGGCGGGGACGCCCTTCCAGCCGCGGTAGTAGAACTCGTAGCCGAGCGTCAGCTTGTTGGCGGGGAAGCCGCCCGCGATGCCGTAGGCCGGGTTGCCGTCGAGCCAGGAGTCGATGGCGTTCTTGATGCTGTACTTCTCGGTGCCCGGCGCGATGGGGTCGGTCGGGTCGGCCGCCGAGGGGTAGAGCGGGGACTGGTGGTACGTCGGCCCGTCGCCGTCCCAGGCGCCGTGCATGTCGTAGGTCATGATGTTCGCGTAGTCGAGGTACGCGCCGATCTTGTCCGTCTCGATGTACTTGATCTTGTCCTGGCCGGCCGGGAGCGCCGAGGTCAGCAGGTACTTCTTGCCGCCGTTGGCCTGGCCGTAGGCGTCGAGCTGGGTACGGAACTCCTTGAGCAGCAGCGTGAAGTTCTGCTTGTCCTCGGGGGCGTAGTGGTTGCCGAGGTGGCCGCCCGCCGAACCGGGGTACTCCCAGTCGATGTCGATCCCGTCGAAGATCCCGGCCGCGCTGCCCGGGCCGCCGTAGCCGCCCTCGACCGGCAGATTGCCCTTGATGTACTGGTCGATGCAGGAGGAGACGAGCTTCTTGCGGGAGGCGTCGGTCTTCGCCGCGTCGCTGAAGTACTTCGAGTACGTCCAGCCGCCGATCGAAATGTTGATCTTGAGGTTCGGGTACTTCGCCTTGAGCTGCTTGAACTGGTTGAAGACGCCGACGATCGGCTGGTCCCACTTGTCGGCGACCCCGCTGACGCTGTCCGCCGCGCCGAACGACTTCTGGTAGTCGGCGTAGGAGTCGCCCGCCCCGTCACCGGCGCCGGCGTTGTTGTCGTCGCCCGCCGCCTTGTTGGCCTCGAAACAGGTGAGGTCGGTGGGGTGGATGTTGCCGAACGAGTAGTTGATGACGTCCAGCTTGCCCGCTATGCCGCGGGTGTCGAGGTGCTTGGGGTAGAAGGCGTTCCCGTACACGCTCCACTGGTCGTAGTAGGCGATCTTGACGTTGCCCGCGGCCGCCGCGGTGGTGCCGGCGGCGCCCGCGGCCTGTGCGGTGCCGAGTCCCGCGAAGGTGGCCAGCGCTCCGGCTGCCAGCGCGGCCGTGGCGGCGGCCGCGATGAGGGGTTTACGGATGTGCATGAACTGACTCCGTGGGGGTGGGAGGGGATGCGTCAGCTTCGGGTGAGAGAAGTGATAGCGATCACCCGATGCCCCAGTCAATGGTTTGGACCAAACAAGGACTAGACCACTCGGCGGTCAAACTCGCTCGTCAGAGCCCTGGGCGCATACGGGAAACCGCCCGCCACCCCTGGTGACGAGCGGTTTAAGACTCCCCTAAGCCACACTCCCGCAAGGTTTCGGCAACGAACCAGCCGAACCCCGTTCTCCCGGACTCAAGCCGGAAGCGAGCCCTCCACGGGCATCCCGTACGCATCTGCTACGAGAGCGTAGGAGCGCAACCGGGCTGCTCCGCCGTGGGCGTTGGCCGTCAGCATCAGCTCGTCCGCCCCCGTCCGCGCGACCAGCGCGTCGAGCCCGGAACGCACCTCATCGGGCGTGCCGTGCACGATGTTCGCCGTCCAGCCGTCCACGAACTCCCGCTCCAGCGGCGAGAACGGGTACGCGGCCGCCTCCTCGGGCGTCGGGACGAGACCGGGCCGGCCGGAGCGCAGCCGGAGCATCGACAGCGCGCCCGTCAACACCTGGGCCCGCGCCTCCTCCTCGGTGTCCGCGGCCAGCGCCGAGACCCCGATGACGGCGTACGGGGCGTCCAGCACCGCCGAGGGGCGGAAGCTCTGCCGGTACAGGTCGAGCGCGGGCAGCGTCCCGGCCGCCGAGAAGTGGTGGGCGTACGCGAAGGGCAGGCCCAGCTCGCCGGCGAGGCGGGCGCTGAACCCGGAGGAGCCGAGCAGCCACACCGGTGGCCGCCCGACGGGACCCTGCACCGGCCCCGGTACGGCATGGACCCGTGCGTAGGGGTGCCCGTCGGGGAAGCTGTCGTCCAGGAAGCGGACCAACTCCCCGAGGCGGCGCGGGAACTCGTCGTGCGCCTCCTCCGCCCGCGCGGGCCCGCGCAATGCGGCCGCCGTGCCGGGGTCGGTTCCGGGGGCGCGGCCGAGGCCGAGGTCGATCCGGCCCGGGGCGAAGGCCTCCAGGGTCCCGAACTGCTCGGCGACGGTCAGCGGGGCGTGGTTGGGCAGCATGACGCCGCCCGATCCGAGCCGGATCCGGGAGGTGTGGGCGGCGAGGTGGGCCAGGATCACCGCCGGGGAGGAGCTGGCCACTCCGGGCATGGAGTGGTGCTCGGCGACCCAGTGGCGGTGGTAGCCGCGGGACTCCGCCAGGCGGGAGATCGCCACGCTGGTGCGCAGCGACTCGTACGCGGTGCTGCCGGACCCGACGGTGACGAGGTCCAGCACCGACAGCGGCACCGGCGCCCGGCCCCGAGCCCGCCCGCGAACGGGGTCCGCGGGGTCGGCGCCTGCTTCCGCGCCCGCCCGCGCGCCCGGCACCTCCCCCGTACTCACGTTCGGGCTCCCGGCCGCGTCTGCACCCTTCCCCGCGTCCCTCGCGTCCCCGGCGTCACTCATCGTCGCTCCCGTCCCATGCCGCTCTCCTTCACGTCCGTACGAAGAATTCGAACCATGGGCCGAGGCCGGGCATTCCCGGCAGACCGGGAAGATGTTCATACCGAGGACTTGCCATAGGCATATGCCACTCGGATACCTGCTGGCGAAGCGACTTGATTGAGCCATCAATCTCATCAACAGGCGCTCCGGATGGGCCTCTTGATGGCTATCGTGGTAGGGCAAGCGGTAACAACCTGGTAGGGGGAAACCGTGGCGCTGAAGCCCGAGCCGACCGCGCCGTTCCACTCGGTGCAGTACGCGCTTCGCGTACTCGAAACGATCGCGCGCCACACCGGTGGCGTGACGGACGCACAGATCGGACGTGAGACCGGCCTGCCCGCGGCCCACCTCGCGCCCATGCTCCTCATGCTGCGCCGGGAGGGGTACGTCCTGCAGGTGTCCGACGGCGCCTACGCCATAGGGGACTCACTGGTCCTGCTCGGCTCGGGGAGCGACCGGAAACAGGCGCTGCAGGAGAAGCTCCAGGAGACCCTGGACCGACTGCGGGACTCGGTCGGCGCGGCGGTCTACATCAGCCGGTACGTGGACGGCGAGGTCCGCATCACGCAGTTCGCGGACAGCCCCCGCACCCCGAAGGTGCACGAGTGGGTCGACTTCCGCTCGGCGGCGCACGCCAGCGCGGTCGGCAAGTGCCTGCTCACCCAGCTCGACCAGAACGGGCGCCGTGACCACCTGGCCCGGCACAAGATCGCCCGGCTCACCTCGAAGACGATCGTGAACGAGCGGATCCTGTTCTCGAAGCTCGACAGCCAGCCGGCCACCGTCCCGGTACTCGACCTCCAGGAATACGCCGTCGGCACCGTCTGCGCAGCGGTCCCGATCACCGCCGGGGCCTCCGTCGGCTGCCTGGCCCTGTCGATGCCGGTCGAGCACGCGCACCGCCTGCGGGCCGCCGCGGACGCGCTGAACCGGAAGGCCGCGCCGCTGCTGCTGTCGCTCACCCTGTGACGGGCGGGACGTGGAGGCCGGGGGCGTGAAGGCCGGGGCGTGAGGCCGGAAAACACTTCGGGCGGTTCCCGGTGAACCGGGAACCGCCCGAAGTACAGGTGCGCCGCCAGGGACTCGAACCCCGGACCCGCTGATTAAGAGTCAGCTGCTCTAACCAACTGAGCTAGCGGCGCCTGACAGAGAAAATACTACCTGGTCCCGTGGGGTGCTCAAAACCACTACCGGCGCCTCAGGCGATCACCAGGTGGTGCTGACCTTGACCTCGCGCTCGGTCCGCACCCCGACCGTGCCCCGGTCCCCGAAGACCTCCTGGCGCCAGGCGCCGAAGACCCGGGCGACGCGGCGGGCGTCCTCACCCTCGCCCTTGCCGACCGCCCCGGTGGAGAACGTGATCCAGGCCTCGGTGTTGTGGGCCGTCTTGCGGATCCGCACCTGGGTGACGCTGCCCGCGGGCATGAAGGTGTCCTCCTCCGTGCGGTGGCGGGCGTAGTACTCGTTGAAGTCGCGGGTCATGTCGTACCAGCCGTCGACCACCTGGCAGGCCGGCGCGCCGTCGGTGGGCGGCCCGGGAGTCCCGCCGTCCTGGTCGGTCGGCGGGTTCGGCGGGCCTGCCGTGTCCTCCTCGGTGGGGATGTCCGGGGTGCGGCCCGTTTCCTCTTCCGTGGGGATGTTCGGGGTGGTCCCCGTCTCCTCCTCGGTCGGGATGTTCGGCGTGGTCGCCGTCTCCTCCTCCGTGGGGAGGTTGGGCGGACCGCCCGTCTCCTCCTCCGTGGGGAGGTTGGGCGCGCAGGTCGGCGGGGCCGGGTCGGCGGACGGGGAGGCGGTGCCCGCCACGCGCGTGCCGCATGCCGCGAGCAGCACGCACAGCGCCCCGGCCACCACCGACCGGCCGACCGCGGCCGTCGTCGTCCTCGCCTTCATCGCACCACCCCCCTTGTCGCCTTTCTCCTTCAAGACGGGCGGCCGCCCCGGTCGGTTGCCTCAGCGGTCCAGGAGGTCCCGGCGGCCCCGGGTCTCGTACGCCGCGAGCAGCGCGCGCAGGCCTTCCTCGTCGAGGCGGCGGTAGCCGTCGGCGCCGGGCGGGCGCCACCAGACCGGTTCGGGCACGAGGAAACCCGCGCGGCGCAGGGCGACCCGGTGGACCTTGTTCGTCGCCGTCACCGGCAGTGCGTCGAGGACGCGGACGTAACGCGGGGCCATCTTCGTACCGAGGTCGGGCTGGGCCGCGAGGAAGGCCTCGAACGCGCGCGGGTCGAAGGCCGCGCCCCCGCGCAGGGCCAGGGCTGCCATCACCTGGTCCCCCGCGACCTCGTCGGGGACCGCGTACACGGCGGCCGCCGAGGCCTCGGGCCAGCGTGCCAGGATGTTCTCGATCACCGCCGCCGCCAGGTTCTCGCTGTCGACCCGCAGCCGGTCGTCGGTGCGGCCCGCGAAGTAGAGGAAGCCCTCCGGGTCGCGGAAGAAGAGGTCCCCGGTCCAGTACCAGCCGTCGCGGGTGCGGGCCGCCTCGGCTTCGGGGTTTCGCCAGTAGCCCTCGAAGAGGCTGCGGCCCCGGTTGACCAGCTCGCCGATGGCCTCCTCCCCGTTGAGGAGGCGGCCCCGCCCGTCCAGTCGGGCCGGCGGGCACTCCTTGCCCGTCTCCGGGTCGATGACGGCGAGGTCGTCCCCGGGTGCGGCCCGGCCCAGGGCGCCCGCCGGGGTGCCGGGGGTCCGCTGGACGGAGGCGCCGCCCTCGGTCGCCCCGTAGCCCTCCACCAGCCGGACCCCGAACCGCTCGGCGAAGCGGGCCGCGTCGACCGCTCCGGCCTCGGTGCCGAAGCCCAGGCGAAGGGTGTGGTCACGGTCGTCGGGGCGGGGCTCGGTGGCGAGGAGGTACTGGACGGCCCGGCCGACGTAGGTGAAGTACGTCGCCCCGTGGGCCCGTACGTCGTCGAGGAACGCGGTGGCCGAAAACCGGCGGCGCAGCGCGACCGAGGCGCCCCCGGCGAGGGCGGGCAGCCAGTCGGCGATGACGGCGTTGCCGTGGAAGAGCGGCATGCAGATGTAGTGGACGTCGTCCGGGGTGACCCGGAAGGTGCGGGCCAGGGAGGCTCCGGCGGCGGCCAGCCGGCCCTGGCGGCACACGGCGGCCTTCGGGGCGCCGGTGGAGCCGGAGGTGAAGTAGAGGAGGAGGCGGGAGCCGGGGCCAGGACCGGAGCCGAGGACCGCCTCGCCCGGGGTGGCGGTGGCGAAGGGGGCGAGGAGGGCGGCGTACTCCTCGCTCCCGGTCACGAGGATCCGTACGCCGGGCAGGTCGAGGCCGCGCAGCAGGGGAAGGTGGGCGGGTTCGGTGACCAGGATCCGGCATTCGGTGTGCAGGATGTCGCGGGCCAGTTCGGGGCCGCGCCGGGTGGGGTTGATCCCGGCGACGGCGGCCCCCGCGAGGGCCGCCGCGCCGAGCCAGAACGGGAACTCCGGGGTGTTGTCGAGCAGCACGCCGATGTGCGGCTCCGCCCCCGGCGGCAAGAGGTCGACGAGCAGCGCGGCGCGTGCGGCGGTCGCCCGGGCGCTCTGGTGGTGGGTGAGGACGGTGCTCTCGTACCTCAGCCCGGGCCGGTGGTCGCCCCATTGGCGCGCTATGAGCTCCGCGACGGTTTCGGGTGTCGTCCGCATGCCGCCGGAGGTTAGCTGACGAGACGTCAGAATTGAACGTCGGAGCAGGCGTAGAAGGCCATCGGGGTGTCGTTGACCGTCCAGACCGCGAGGATCATGTGACGGCCGGTCTTCCCGCTCGGCATGGTGCCCTGGTGGACGGTGGTCATGGCGGGGCGGGCGCCGTTGTAGGCGACGGTGAGGAAGGGCTGGGGGTCGAGCGAGGCCCGGGTGAGGGGCTTCTTGGGGTCCCAGCCGTTCTTGGTGACGTAGTACTTGAAGTCGGTGGTGGAGTGGTTGGCGGTGAACTGCCACCGGAAGGAATAGCTCTGGCCGCTGCTCACGGCGGTGGCGGGCCAGGCGCCGCCGCGCGGGTCGTCGAGCTGGGCGAACTCACTGTGGCCGCCGGAGCATATCTGGCCGTCGGCGGGGCCGGCCGCGGGGAAGCCCTTGTAGCCCTCGACGCTCTGCGGCTCCCACTGGATGGGGCCGCAGTCGGGGACGGTCTTGTTGGCGCAGAGCTTCTGGCGGCTGATGGGGGTGTCGGTGTAGCCGTGGCCGCTGGCGGTGGGGGCGCCGGCGAAGGTGACGGTGGCCAGGACGCCGAGACCGAGCGCGGCGGCGGACCGTTTGGGCATGCGGAGGAGACGCATGATGCTCCTTGGACGTGGGGGGAGTCGGGCGGGAGAGCGTGCGCACGCGGTGGGGATGGCGTTCGGGTCGTGCGGGTTGTGCGGGTTGTGCGGGTGCAGGTCTAGACCAAGTTCCAGGTTATTGACGGGAGTTGGCCATGTCCATACCAAACGGGGAACGGGTGGTCCGGTCACAACCGGCCACCCGTTCCGTGGTGATGTCCTGTGTTTGTTACTGGTCGGCTCGCCCGGTGTAGAAGGCGACGGTCAGGTCCTTCACCAGGGCCTTGCGCTCGTAGTCGTCCAGTTCGACGATCCCGCGCGAGGTGAGCCGGTGGACGGTGTCGTCGACGGCGTCCACGACCGAGCTCAGGACGGTGTCCCGGTGTTTGGCGTCGATCGCCGCGACCCGGCGGCGGCGCATCGCCTCGGCGACCTCGGGGGCGTACTCGATGCGGGTGGGCTGGGCGGAGAAAACCTCGATCCCGACGGCCTCGGTTTCGGCCGCCACCATCCGGGTCAGCGCGTCACCGACCGCCTCGGCGTCGCGCAGGGTGGGGGCGTCCTCGTGGAAGGCGTCGGCCGGGAGCCGGGACAGGACCCGGGCCATGGCCGATTCCACCTGCTCGGCGAGGTACGCGGTGTGGTCGGCCACGGCGAAGGTGGCCCGGGCGGTGTCCTTGACCTGCCAGACCACCTGGACGACGACCCGGAGGGCGAGGCCGCCGGCGTCGACGGCGGGCATGGGCTCGCTGCGCCAGTGGCGCAGCCGTACGTCGACCCGGCGGCGCAGCAGGAGCGGGCTGACCCAGGTGAGGCCGGTCCGCCGGACGGTGCCGCGGTAGCGGCCGAAGAGGGTGAGCACCCAGGCGTGCCCCGCTTTGGCGCGGCCGAGTCCGCCGAGGGCGAGCAGGGCCACGATGCCGAGGAAGGCGAGCGGGGGCCAGGAGGTGGCGGGCAGGCCGTGGTAGGCGCGGGGGGGCATGCCGAAGGCGACGGCGAGGACGTCGGGGGTGGCGCCGGCCCGCCAGAGCACTGCCGTGCAGCCGGTGAGGGCGAGCGCGCCGATGCCGACGGCGCACCAGCCGGGCAGGACGGGGCCGCGGTGCTCGCGGAGGCCGTCGTCGCCCCGGGGGACGCGGCGGCCGGCGGTGGCCGGCTTGGCGGCCGGGGGCGCGGGGGGCTGCCGGCGGGGGTGCGGGGCCGGAAGGGCCTGGCCGAGGAACGGCAGGTGTACGGGGACCTCGGTGACGGCGGTCCCGCGTACGGGTTCGGGGGCGGGTTCGGGGGCGGGGCCCTCTTTGACCCCGGGGTCCATCACCCGCGCGACGGCCCGGGCCACGAGATCGGCGACGGGCCGGTGCCGTTGCCCGGCGGCGGCCTGCCCCCGGGCGGCCGGAATCCCCTCGGGATGCGACCTTGCCCCACCGTCTCCGCGGCCCCCCTCCCCGCCGAGCCGGTCGTGCCGCTCGTGCCGCTCGGGGGCTGCGCCGTCCTGCGGCGCCGGGGCCGGGTGCGGGGTCCCGGTGGGGGCAGGAGCTTGCATCCGGCCGGAACCCGAGGCCGACTCCGCCACCGAGCCGATTCCGGGACCCGCGACGGCAGTGGCCCCGACCGGAGCCGACGCCGAAGCCTGCGTCCGAGCAGGCACAGCGCCCGCCTGCACGACCGGCGCGGAGCCGGTTTCGGGACCCGCGACGGCAGTGGCCCCGACCGGGGACTGCGCCGAAGCCTGCGTCCGAGCAGGCACAGCGCCCGCCTGCGCGACCGGCGCGGAGCCGGTTTCGGGACCCGCGACGGCAGTGGCCCCGACCGGAGCCGACGCCGAAGCCTGCGTCCGAGCAGGCACAGCGCCCGCCTGCGGCACCGGCACCGAGCCGGTTCCGGGATTCGCGAAGGCAGTGGCCCCGGCCGGGGACTGCGCCCGAGCAGTCACCGCAACCGCCTGCGGCACCGGCACCGACATCGGCGCCGGCGCTGGGGCCGAGCCGGTTCCAGCGCCCGCGACGGCAGTCGCCCCGGCCGGGGCCGGCGCCGAAGCCTGCGTCCGAGCAGGGACCGCGACAGCCTGCGGCACCGGCGCCGGCGCTGGCGCCGAGCCGGTTCCAGCGCCCGCGACGGCAGGGGCCCCGACCCGGGACTGCGCCCGAGTAGGCACCGCAACCGCCTGCGGCACCGGCGCCGGGCCGGTTCCGGGACCCGCGTCCGGAGTCGGGCCGGGGTTCAGGACCGGGGCCGGCGCCTGAGAGGGGGCCACCGCCTCGCTAGGGGCCGGAGACGCGGTCGTGGCCGCAGCCTCCCCCCGGGCCGGGGGTGCCGCCGATGCTGCGCCCGTAGCCGGGAACTGATGCGAAGCCACCGCCGGGACCGATGCCGAGGCAGCCGCCCCGGCAGACGACGGGCCCGACTCCTGGGACCGCCTCGGGAATCCGGCCGCAGCCTCCGCCGCGGAGAAGGCAGCCGCCCCGGCAGAAGACCCGCCCGAGTCCCGCGGGGCGGCGACCGCAGCCGGTACCTCGGATCGGGCTGGCGATGCAGACCAAGCTGGGGCCGTAGCCGAAGCCTTGGGCGGAGCCGATTCCGAGGAGGGCGCCGAAGCGGCCGTCAGAGCCGCCAACGGGCCCGCGGACTGGGGCGGAGTCACCGTCCCGGCAGAAGGGCCCGCCTGCGAGGAAGGGCTGAGGGGGGCCGCAGTCGGACCCGTGGCTTCCATCTGGGCCGGGTCCTGCGACGGGGCCCCTGCCGGGGCCGGAGGCGAAGCCATCCCGGCCGAGGCCGTCCGGGCCGGAGCCGGCCCCGGGCTGTCCGCCGGAGCCGGGACCGGGACAGGGACCGGAACCACCGCCGGTACCTCCGCCCGGGCCGGGAACGGGGTCACCGCGCGGTCCGGAGACGCGGGCCAGGCCGGGGCCTGAGCGTAAGGAGCCGCAACGGGGGCCGCTCCCCGCGCCCCGGCCGAGGCCGCAGCCGCCGCCCCGGCAGAGGGCCGACCCGGCTGCACGGACGAGCCGTCGGGCGCGGCCGCCCCCGAGGCCGAGCGCGGCGTCTCAGCCGGACCGGCTGGAACCGCCGTCCGGGCCGACGGTGCGGACCAGACCGGAGCCGAGTCCGCTGCCCGGGCCCGGGCAGGGCTCAGGTCCGGGCACTCCCCCGGCACCGGGCCCGGCGTCCAGGTCGGGGCCGAGGCCGAGGCCGCTGCCGAAGCCGCCACCGGATCCTCCGCCCGGGCCGGGAACGGGCCCAGATTCGGGCACTCCCCCGGCACCGCGGCCGAGGCGGATGCCGAAGCCGCCGCCGGATCCTCCGCCCGGGCCCCGGCCGGGGTCAGGCCCGGGCACTCCCCCAGGGCGGGGCCCGGGAGCGGGACCGGTGTCGGGCGGTGGGTGGTCCAGCGGCCCGGGCGCGGGGGGCGGGCGGGGCGGGTGGCCGGCGGGACGGGGAAGGTGCCCGTCGTGGTCGTGGTGCGCGTGGGGTACATCGTTGCCTCCGTCATGCGAACAGCCGGCGCCAGGTTTCCGGGCCCGGATAACCGTTGGCCAACGCCCCGCGCCAGCCCTGCGCGCGCTGGAAGGCCTCGACGTTGCGCCGGTCGGCCTCGCTCCACACGGAGCCCGGCCCGGACGTGTAGTACTTGCCGAACCCCTTCGCCATCAGCTGCCGGCTCAGCGCGGCGATCGCCGGGCCGGACCGCCCCGGCCGGAACGCCCCCGGTCCGGGGTACGCGGGGTGCCCGCCGGGCCCCGGCGCGGCATCCGGTGTCGGCACGATGTCGTTGCCCTGCCCCTCGACCAGCAGCCGCCACGTGTGCGCACCCGGGATGCCGTCGGCTTCGGCGCCCGTCCAGCCCTGCGCCTTCTGGAAGGCCTGCGTCGCCAGCCGGTCGGACTCGCTCCACTTGGTGCTCGGACCCTTGGGGTAGAAGCGCCGCCCGCCCCGGTCGATCAGCATCCGGCCCAGGCGCGCCACGTACTCGTTGTTCGCACCCGGCCCGAACATCTTCGCCCCGGGGAACGCGGACGGAGCCGTCGGCTTCGGGTCGGTGCCCGGGCCGTCCGGCAGGATCCCGCCCGTCACACCGGTGAAGCGGTACGGGAGGTACTTCGTCGCGTTGCTCCAGTACCCGTAGGGCGTGGCCAGCTTGCGCGTCGTCGGGCGGGTCTGCTCGTAGGCGATGTAGCTCGTGCGGGTCTCGTCGACCCAGCCGCCGAAGAGGGTGACGTGCGAGCCGTTGTTGGGATCGGAGGGGTTGTGGAAGAGGAGCATGTCCCCCGGCAGCAGCTCCTCCTTGGTGATCTTCTTCGCGAACTTGTCGAGGCTGCCGGTCCATTCGTTCGTGCCGAGGTTCCAGGCCATGGAGACGAAGCCCGAGCAGTCCTGCCGATAGCCGTCCGACCAGTAGTCGGACATGCTGTACGGGACCTGCTCCTCCAGCCACACCTTCGCCCGGTTGATGATCGTCGACCGGTCGATCCGCCTCACCGTCGCGGGCGCCCCCGGCCGGCCCGGCGGCTTGGCCGGTGATCCCTTCGGCCCGTGCAGTGGCGCCGGTCCGCCCTGCGGAGACCCGGGCCCGTCCGACGGGGGCCTCGGCGGCGTCGGCGTCACCGGGACCGGGCTCGGGCCCGGCGCGGGGCGAGCCGTCGCCAGCGCGGTCGTGCCGCCACCGCTCAGCACCACACCCGCCGCGGTGGCCAGCACCAGCGCGTGGCGGGCGCCGCGCGCGCCCAGGGGCCCGCCGTCGCGAAGCGCTATGGCCCGCCCGCGGGCGAGGGTGCGGCGCCGGTGCACACAGCCCAGGCAGACACAGTCGCCCGCGGGCTCGTACTCCTCGAAGACCGGCATCGGCATCGGCACCGATGGCGCCGTCTGCACATGCACCGGAGGCTGCGTCGTCATGCGTCCGTCCACTCCCCTTGCTCGTCCACTCGTCCGGCCGCGCACGTATCTGGCGGGGCATCAGATTCGGCTCGGCCCAGACATATCGTGCACGATAAACCCCCCAAACATGGGTTAATCGGACAACGCGGGCGCGGCTGGTCATGAGCACCCCCGCAGGTGGGGTAGAGTTTTCCCTGTCAGCAAGCGCCGCTAGCTCAGTTGGTTAGAGCAGCTGACTCTTAATCAGCGGGTCCGGGGTTCGAGTCCCTGGCGGCGCACAGACGGGAGAAACCCCCGCAGCGAAAGCTGCGGGGGTTTCTTCGTTCCGGACCGGACGGCGGTCCCTCACACCGCCGTACCGGGTCCGCCCTTCACGCCCGTCAGGTAGGCGGCGACCACCACGTTCGCCGAGTACTGCTTGGCCTTCTTGTCGTACGTACCGCCGCAGGTCACCAGCCGCAGCTCGGCGCGGCCGGGCACCTTGGGGCCGTACGCCTTCCCCGGGTCGAAGCCCGCGCGCTCGTAGACCCGTACGTCCTCGATCGTGAACTCGGCCACCGAGCCGTCCGACCGGACCACGCCGACCTTTTCCCCCCGCTGCACCGTGCTCAGCCCGTAGAACACCGCCGGTTTCGAGCGCGTGTCCACGTGGCCGACCAGCAGGGCGGTCCCGGCCCTGCCCGGCTGCGTGCCGCCGCTCCACCAGCCGACCGTGCCCGGGTTCTCGTACGGGGGCGGCTCGATCGCCCCCTCGCGGTCCAGGCCGCGCGAGATCACCGGCGCCTGGATGCCCAGGGACGGCACGTCCAGCCGCGCGGGCGGGGCCGCCGCCAGCGGGGAGTGCACCGCGGGCAGGCCGGGAACCACGGCCCCGCTGCCGCCCGCCTGACCCGCGGGCGCGGCGGGAACTCCGGTGATCTCCCGCCCCCACAGCCACAGCCCGAACACCAGCACGGTCCACGCGGCGAAGATCAGCAACCGGGAGCCGCCGGAGCCGCGGGGCTCCTCGTTCACCGGCGGGCCCTCACTCGCCGCTGCGACGGCGGCGCAGCGCCAGCGCCCTGCCCGCGACGGCGAGGGTGGCCACGCCGGCGAGGACGGCGCCGATCACGGTCTGGGGCAGCCCCGGGCCGTCGCCGCCGTGGTTCTTCTTCGTGGGCGCGGCCAGCTCCGTCGTCCTCGCGGCGACGTCGGCGGCCATCGCGCCGCCGCCCGCGTGGACCGGCCAGACGGGCGAGTGGTGCGGATCGGGGTGGTGGCGCCGCTCCTGGATCCGGATGGAGCCGCTGACCCGGTCGTCGCGCCCGTCGCACTTGACGCGGATCTCGTGCGAGCCGGGCTGGGCGTGCGAGGCGATGAGCGCGTCGCCCCACAGGGCGTGGCGGTCGTCGTGGCCGGAGGACAGGTGGACCTCGGAGACGAAGACGGAGGACCTGGCGGACGCCCAGCCCCCGTCGCAGCCCCGCACCTCCAGCTTGACCAGGTCACCGGGCTCGGCGGGGTCCGGCCTGACCGAGACGCCGCCGCGACCCCAGTCCTCGGCGACGGCTGCGGGTGCGGTCACGGCGGTCAGGGCCGTCAGGGCGACGGCCACCCCGGTGGCACGGAGAGCGATCAGAGCACTGCGCATGGTGAACCTCCTCAACAAGGAGATTCACGCGCGGCGCGCCGCTCCGCATCCGGAGCGGCGCACCCTTGGACCGTACGAGTCAGCCGTACGCACCAAGGGACCACCGGCCGAGGGGCGGCCGAGGGGCGGCCGAGGGCCGCGCCGGATCGATTTACACCAGATCGATCAGATCGGCGATGGAGTCGACCGTCTTGGTGGGGCGGTAGGGGAACTTCTCGGTGTCCTCGATCGCGGTCAGGCCGGTCAGTACGAGGAAGGTCTGCATGCCCGCCTCAAGGCCGGCCAGTACGTCGGTGTCCATCCGGTCGCCGATCATGGCGCTGCTCTCGGAGTGCGCGCCGATGGTGTTCAGGCCGGTCCGCATCATCAGCGGGTTGGGCTTGCCCGCGAAGTAGGGCTGCTTGCCGGTCGCCTTGGTGATCAGCGCGGCGACGGCGCCGGTGGCGGGCAGCGGGCCCTCGACGGAGGGGCCGGTCTCGTCCGGGTTGGTGCAGATGAAGCGGGCGCCGCCGTTGATCAGGCGGACGGCCTTGGTCATCGCCTCGAAGCTGTACGTACGGGTCTCGCCGAGGACCACGTAGTCGGGCTCGTGGTCGGTCAGGATGTAGCCGATGTCGTGCAGGGCGGTCGTCAGACCGGCTTCGCCGATGACGTACGCCGTGCCTTCCGGGCGCTGGTCGTCGAGGAACTTGGCGGTGGCGAGCGCCGAGGTCCAGATGTTCTCGACGGGGACGTGCAGGCCCATCCGGTTGAGGCGGGCGTGCAGGTCGCGCGGGGTGTAGATGGAGTTGTTGGTCAGGACCAGGAAGGGCTTGCCGGACTCGCGCAGCCGCTTGATGAACGCATCGGCGCCCGGGATCGGGGTTCCTTCGTGGATGAGGACGCCGTCCATGTCGGTGAGCCAGGATTCGATCGGCTTGCGCTCTGCCACGGGACTGTTCTCCGCTCTGCGGGGCCTCTGACCTCGGGTGCTGGTCACCGCCACCCTATCCGGCACGGGCCGTGGGCGCGGAGGGCGTCCACGGCCCGGACAGGGAGTCCTTGCCGGTCGCGGGTGACCGGGAGGGACCGGTCAGCTGCCGGTTGCCGACTTCCACGCGTCGACGTAGGCGGAGAGGTTCTTGTCGATGTCCGCCCAGTCCGGCTCGAAGACCTCGACGCCCGTCATGAGCTTGGCGAGTTCCACGGCGTTGGCGTCGGTGGGCTTGACGTCGGTACGGGCCGGGAAGCCGCCGCCGACCTCGCTGACCAGCTTCTGGGCGTCCTCGCTGAGCAGGTAGTCGAGGAGCTTCCTGGCGTTCTCGGTGTGCGGGGCCTTGTCGACCAGACCGGCCGCGTACGGCAGGGCGAAGCTGGTGGGCTTGCCGCCGTCCTTGGCCGGGAACCAGATGCCGAGGTTCGGCATGGACTTGGACTGCGCGTAGTTCATCTGCACGTCGCCGTTGGCCACGAGCAGCTCGCCCTTGTCGGTCTTGGGCGCGAGCTTGCTGGTCGAGGACGAGGGGCCGACGTTGTTGGCCTGGAGCTTCCTCAGGTACTCCATCGCCGGCTCCTTGCCGCCGAAGTCGTGCATCGCTTTGACGAGGACGGCGGTGCCGTCGCCCGCGACGCCCGGGGTGGAGTACTGGAGCTTGCCCTTGTACCTGGCGTCGAGCAGCTCCTCCCACGTCTTGGGGGCCTCGGGCAGCTCCTTCTTGTCGTAGACGAAGCCGAAGTAGTTGTTCACGACCGAGGTCCACTTGCCGTCGGGGGCCTTGTCGCCGCCCTTGACCTTGTCGGAGCCCTGCGGCTTGTACGCCTGGAGCAGACCCTTGCCGTCGGCCTGCTGGATGAAGGGCGGCAGGGTGACGAGGACGTCCGCCTGGGTGTTGGTCTTCTCGCGGAGCGCGCGCTGCACCATCTCGCCCGAACCGCCTTCGACGTACTTGACCTCGATGCCGGTCTTCTTGGTGAAGTCGGCGAAGACCCTGTCGTACCAGCCGTCGCCCTTGTCGCTCTTGAGGCCGTCGGCGCTGTAGACGGTGACGGTCTTCGCGCCGTCGTCGGAGTCGGCGGAGGAGGCGGAGCCGCCGCAGGCCGTGAGGGAGGCGGCGAGGGCGAGGCTGCCGGTGAGGGCGGCGGCGGTGCGCAGGGGCATGCGGGATCTGGGCATGGAACTTCCTTACGGGGAAAGGGAGTCTGCGGGGGACGGGGTCGGGCGGGGGCTGGGGCCGGGGACGGGGACGGGGTCGGGCGGGGCCGGGGCGGGGATTCAGCGGTAGGACGCCTTGGTGCGGACGCGGGAGACGGCCAGCAGGACCAGCAGGGTGGCGCCCATGAGGACCACCGCGATCGCGGAGCCGCTGAACAGCGAACCCCGGTCGGTGGCGGTGAAGATCCGGACCGGGAGGGGCATCCAGTCCGGCGGGTAGAGCATCATCGTGGCGCTCAGCTCGCCCATGGACAGGGCGAAGCAGAGCCCGGCGGCCGCTGTCAGGGACGGCAGCAGCAACGGGAACTTGACCCGCCACAGGACGTACGAGGGGCGGGCGCCCAGAGAGGCCGCCGCCTGCTCGTACGCGGGATCGAGACGGACGATGGCGGCCGAAAGGGACTGGTAGGCGAACGCCGTCACAAGAACCGTGTGCGCCAGGACGACGATGGAGCTCGTGCCGTTGAGCAGCAGCGGGGGCTTGCTGAACGCGACGAGCACGGCCAGGCCCACGACGACGGACGGCACGGCCACCGGCAGCATGAACAGGCCGTCCATGGTCCGCTTCCCGCGCTTCCTGAGGCTCGCGGCGGCCAGTGCCGCCCAGCTGCCGACCATGAGCGCGACGAGGCTCGCGACGAGAGCGGTGACCAGGGAGGCCGTAAGGGCCTGGAGCGATTCACCCTGGACGGCGGAGGCGTAGTTCCGGGTGGTCGGGCCGGAGGGGAAGGCGCCGGACCAGTGGGTCGCGAAGGAGGCGGCCACCACGACGAGCAGCGGCAGCGCGAAGAGGGGGAGGAAGAGGGCGCCGAACAGCGCCCAGGCCGCCCAGCGGCCGGTCCTGCTATGCACCAGCACGCTTGCCCACCACCCGGTAGAGGCCGAACAGGCCGACGGATACGGCGACGTTGACGACGGCGACCACGCAGGCGCCCGCGTAGTCGGATTCGAGGATCGCCTTGCCGTAGATGAGCATCGGGAGCGTGGTGACGTCCTTGGCGCCGGTGAACAGGACGATCCCGAACTCGTTGAGACACATGACGAGGACGAGGCTGCCGCCGGCGGCGAGGGCCGGCAGGGCCTCGGGGAGGATCACCTTGCGGATGATCCGGGCGGGCCTCGCGCCGAGCGAGGAGGCCACCTCCAGCTGGGCGGTGTCCAGTTGGGAGAAGGCGGCGAGCAGTGGGCGCATCACGAACGGCGTGAAGTAGGTGATCTCTGCCAGCAGGACTCCCCAGGGGGTGGTGAGGAAGCGGAACGGGCCGTCCGGGGTGGAGAAGGCATCGCGCCACAGTTCGTTCGCCATGCCGGCGGTGCCGTAGACGAAGAGGAGGGCGAGGGTGATGAGGAAGGAGGGGAAGGAGAGGAAGACGTCGATGAACTTGGCGACCGCCTTGGCCCCGGGGAAGGGCACGAAAGCGATGACCAGCGCGAGGACGAAGCCGAGGAGGAGGCAGCCGACGGTGGCGCCGGCGGCGAGCCACACGGTGGTGCCGAGCGCTTCGCGGAAGGCGGTGGAGGCGAAGACGGAGGAGTAGGCGTCGAGGGCGCCGCCGCCGTTGTCGGGGGTGAAGGACTGCCGGACGACCAGGGCGAGGGGGTACAGGAAGGCCGGCGCGAGCGCGGCGAGCGGCGGCAGCGACCACACCCAGGCGGGCACCGCGCGCGCCTGCCGGGGCCGGGGCCGGGGGGTGCCGGGGCGCTCCGCCCCCCGGTCCGCGCCGGACGGCTGGGCGGGGACGGGTACGGCCGGGGTCGGGGCGGATGCCGGGGGCGGGGCCGGGGTCGGTACGGTCGGGGCCGGGGCCGGGGCCGGGGCCGGGGCCGGCTGCGGGGCCGGGGCCGGCTGCGGGGAGGGCTGGGGGCGGCTGTCCGTGGCCTCAGGCACCGGACACTCCCGCCGAGAGCAGCACCGCGTCCCGGGGCTCGAAGTGCAGGGTCACCTCGTCGCCCAGCGCCGGGGTCTCCCGTAGCTCGGGCAGGTCCGCCTTGACCCGGTGGCCGTCGACGTCGACGTACAGCCGGTGTGTCGAACCCCGCCACTGCACCTCGGTGATCTTGCCGCGCAGCGCGTTCGGCCCCTCGCCCAGGGCGAGCAGGTGCGGCCGTACGCACAGCGTGGCCCCCGCGCCGGGTGCGGCCAGGCCCCGGTCCAGCTCCAGCGCGTGCCCCTCGAAGACCGCCCCGCCCTCGGCCACGGTCACCGGGAGCAGGTTGGCGTTGCCGACGAACGCGGCGGTGAACTCCGTACCCGGCGCCCGGTACAGCTGCTGCGGGGTGCCGCAGTCCTGGAGCCGGGCCCGGTCCATGACCGCGATCCGGTCGGCGAGGGTCAGCGCCTCGACCTGGTCGTGGGTGACGTAGAGGATCGAGACGTCCGGCAACTCGCGGTGCAGCCGGGCCAGTTCGGCGAGCATTCCGGAACGCAGCTGCGCGTCGAGCGCGGACAGCGGCTCGTCCAGCAGCAGGACGCCGGGGCGGATGGCGAGGGCGCGGGCGATGGCCACGCGCTGCTGCTGGCCGCCGGAGAGCTCGCGCGGGTAGCGGGCGGCATAGGAGGCCATCCCCGTCATCTCCAGGGCCTCGGCGACCCGCCCGGGTATCTCGGCCTTGGACGCCTTCTGCGCCTTGAGGCCGAAAGCGACGTTCTGCTCGACCCGCATGTGCGGGAACAGCGCGTACTGCTGGACGACCATGCCGATGCCGCGCTTGTGCGGCGGCAGGCCGGTGACGTCCCGGCCGCCGATCAGCACCCGCCCGGCGACGGGCCGCACGAAGCCGGCGACCGCGCGCAGGGCGGTGGTCTTGCCCGAGCCGGAGGGGCCCAGCAGCGCCATCACCTCGCCCGGCTCGACGGTGAGGTCGAGCCGGTCCAGGACGGTCGTGCCGTGGTAGGCGACCGAGACCGAGTCGAAGCGGATGCCGCTCACGCCGACTCCGCCAGCAGGGCCGGGAGTTCGGCGACGGAGCCGAGGACGTGGGTCGCGCCGTTGGCGGTCAGTGCCTCGCGGCCGTGGGCGCCGGTGAGGACGCCGGCCACGATCCCGGCGCCGGCGCGGACACCGCTGAGCATGTCGTACGCCGTGTCGCCCACGACCACCGCGTCCCGCACGTCGGCCACCGCGCCCGTGCGCAGGAAGGCGGCCAGCACCATGTCGGGGTAGGGACGGCCCCGGCCGCCGGCGTCGGCCGGGCAGAGGGTGAGGTCGGCCAGCTCGCGCCAGCCGAGTGCGTCGAGGATGGCGTCCTGGGTGACGCGGGCGAAGCCGGTGGTCAGCACGACGGTGCGGCCGTCGACGCGGAGCTTCTCGATGGTCTCGCGGGCGCCGGGGACGGGGGCGATGAGGCCGCCGTCGACGAGTTCCCCGTAAGCCTCCTCGAAGGCGGTGTTGGCGCGCACGGCGAGGTCCTCCGTACCGAAGAGGTGACGGAAGACGGAGATCTTCGACTCGCCCATGGTGTCGCGGACGTACTGGAGCTTGGCGGTGTGGTCGGCGCTGCCGGGCTCGACGCCGAGGCGTTCGGCGGCACGTTCGAAGGCGCGCTCGACGAGGCCGCCGTCGGAGACGGTGGTGCCGGCCATGTCGAGGACGACCAGGTTGCGGGCCCGGGCTCCGGTGGGGGTGTTCGCGTCTGCCACGCCGGTGTCGGTGTCTGCCATGCCGGTGCCGGTGTCCGTCGCGTGGGTGTCGGTGTCCGTCACGTGGGTGTTCGTGTCTGTCATGTCGCTTACCAGCCCAGTTCGTTCGCGGTGGTCTCGGCTATCGC
Organism: Streptomyces cirratus; assembly: GCF_014650775.1. Taxonomy (GTDB): domain Bacteria; phylum Actinomycetota; class Actinomycetes; order Streptomycetales; family Streptomycetaceae; genus Streptomyces; species Streptomyces cirratus. Next base: position 956,623 of record NZ_BMVP01000001.1, read on the forward strand.
GGGCGAGCAGGTCATGCCGCGCCCGCCGGGTCCGGTCACCAGCCAGACGCCGTCGGCGACCTGCTGGCGGTGGACCACGCGGGTGGTGTCGGTGCACTGCGCGTACACGCCCGCCCACCGGCGTCGGATCCTGGGCAGCGGGCGGCCCAGGAAGGACTCGACCACCTCGGTGAGGTGTTCGTACGGGTCCTCGACGGTGTCGAACGCGAACGGGTGCTCGTACTCGTGGGTGTCACCGATGGTCAGTCCGCCGTCGTGGCGCTGGACCATGAGCAGCTGCATCTTGTGCGCGGCGGCGACCGGCGTCTGCGCCTGTCCGGCGCTCAGGGCGTCGAGGGCCTCCGAGCGGTACGCGGGGTAGTAGCGGAAACTGTCGGCGTCCGCGACCGAGGTGGTCAGCGGCTCGCCGAGCGGGGCGGTCTGCATCATCTGGAGCCGGACGCGGCGTACGGGCAGGTCGGGGACCAGCTCGCGGACCAGGCCGGACAGCCAGGCGCCGGTGGCGAGGACGACGGCGTCGCCGCGGTAGACATCACCGTGGTCGTCGCGTACCGCTCCGGTCCCGACGACCTCGCGCACCTCGCGTCCGGGGAGGAAGGTGTAACGGCCGGTGGCGCGCAGGGCGTCGCGCAGGTGGGGCTGCGCGGTGCGCGGTTCCACGGCCGCGTCCCGCTCGCACCACAGGGCGGCCTCGAAGGTGCCGCGCAGCGCCGGGTTGATCGCCCGGGCCTCCTCGGCGGTGACCAGCTCGTATCCGCGGGCGGCGGCGTCGGGACGGGCCACGGCCGCTTCGGCGACCGCGAGTTCACGGGGGTTGCGGACGGGGGTGAGGGAGCCGATGGCGCGGAAGCCCAGGCCGGGCACCCGTGCGCCGATCCGCTCCCAGAGTTCGCGGGCGCGCAGGGCGGTGTCGAGCTCCTCGCCCCCGGCCCGTCCGCTGATCCAGATCTGGCCGAAATTGCGCAGGGACGCGCCGCGGGCCTCCGCCTCCCGTTCGATCTGGACCACCTCGTGGCCGCGTTCGACTGCTTGCCAGGCGTGCATGGTGCCGACCACGCCGCCTCCGACGACTATGACTCTCACGCCGTCCACGGTGGGCGCGGGCCGTGGCCCGGAGGGGTCGGCGTGGTGGAGGGGCGGTGAACATGCCTCGACGTTTGGACTAGACCCGTTATCTTTCTGTGACAACACTACGTCCCTTTCGGTCGCTCTGGTGCGGATTACGGAGGCTACTCGGGACGCAGCCGGGTCGTGAAGCTGAACCGGTCGCCACGGTAGAGCGAACGCACCCGCTCAAGCGGGCGGCCGTCCTGGTCCCGGGAGAAGCGGTGGATGAGCAGCATGGGCAGAGCTGGCGGGGTGCCGATCAGCAGGGCTTCGCGGGGGGTGGCGAGGACCGTCTCCAGCTTCTCGTCGGCGTCGCCGAACGAGATGCCGAGGCGGTCGCGGAGGTACTCGTAGAAGGACGAGTCCGGCTGGAAATCGCTGTCGAGGCGGGGCGCGCGGGCGACGCGCAGGTACGTGCTCTCCAGGCCGACGCGCTCGTCGTCGGCGAGCAGGACGCGCTCCAGGTGCCAGACGGGTTCACCGGCCTCGGCGCCGATGCCGCGGGCCAGCTCGGGCGGGCAGGGGAACCGCTCCAGGCCGATGAGGTGACGGCCCGGGCGGCGGCCTTGGCGGCGTACGCCCTCGGTGTAGCTCGCGAGGGACAGCGGCTGCTCCAGCTTGGGCCCGGCGACGACGGTCCCGCGGCCGGAGCGGCGCAGCCGGCCCTCCAGCAGCAGCTCGCGCAAGGCCTGGCGGACGGTCTCGCGGGAGACCTCGTACTGCTCGGCGAGATCACGCTCGGTGGGCAGCAGGCCACCCTCCCCGAGTTCTTCGACCAGGACGGAGACACGGGCCTTGACCGCGTAGTACTTGGGGATGCGCCCGTGCTCGGGGATGCCGGACCGCACGGCCTGTCCGGGGCGGTGGGGCTGGCTCTGACTGGGATGTTCCACCCTCGGACTGTACGCGGGACAGGTGTACGTCAGTCCGCGGCGCGGGCCCGCAGCCGGCGGGCGCCGAGCAGCAGGCCGCCGCCGGTGGCGAGGGTGGCGACGGCGGCCGCGGCGGACACCCAGGGGCGGGGACCGGTGTGCGCGAGCGAGCCCGCCTCGCCGGCTTCGTCCTCGGGCCCCTCGACGGAGAACCGGTAGCCGCCCGCCTCGCCGACCCAGTCCCCGTCGTCGCCCTTGCGCTGGACGACTGCGGCGTCGGCGAGGACCTCGCCGTGCGGGGCGTCGGGGGCGAAGGCGAGCGAGACGCGGACGGTACGGGAGCCGCCGGCGCCGATGGCGAACCCGGAGAAGGCTTCACCGCCGCCGCCGCCAACGCCACCGCCACCGCCACCGCCACCGCCGCCTCCGTCGAACACGGCGATGATCTCGTCGCGGTCGCTGCGTTCCAGGGTGACGGGGCGGGGGCCGCCGGATGTCTCGAAGTCCATCCGGAGGTGGGAGGGGCGCAGGGTGCGGGCCTTGTCGGTGAAGACCACGACGGGGTGGATGGCGGTGCACTCGCCGGCGGTGGTGTTGGTCAGGTCCAGGTACCAGGTCTGGGCGCCGTCGCCGGTGCGGTACACGGCCGGACCGCCGCGGATGCGGGCTCCGATGGGGAAGGCGCTGCTCTTGGCGTCCCCGCAGGTGGCCTTCGCGCGGGAGGGCAGCGCGGGCGCGGGGCGCGCCCCGCCGCCGTTGCCGATGTCGGCGCTGGCGGTGCCGGGCGCGAGGAGGGAGAGGAACGCGGCGGCCAGCAGGGCGGGAGGGGCAAGGGCTTCGCGCAGTCGCATGGAGGGCCTTCGCAGCTCGCCGGACGGAAACGGTGATGACGATGATCAGACGAGGCGACAATCACCCCGCCCCCGCACTCTCCCACGGCCCACCCCGCCCCCCGCCCATCCGCGCGGACGGCCCCCGCCTTTACGCCTGATCGGACGCGGCCCCACCCCCGGCCCCAAACCCGGGACCACCCCGCGCAACGGCACCGGGGAGTCTGAGGCGCGGGTACAGGAACCGGCCTCGCGGGGGCACCTCCCAGCGGCAGCCGGGGGAATTCGAGGCGCGGGGCCTGGAGCGGAGCCCCGCAAAGCCCGGAGCAGCCGGGACCCCCACGCAACGGCGCCGCACCCAACCACCCACACCAGCCGAATCCGACCTCGTGGGAGCACCTCCCAGCGGCAGCCGGGGGAATTCGAGGCGCGGGGCCTGGAGCGGAGCCCCACAAAGCCCGGCGCAGCCGAGACCGCCCCGCGCGACGGCGCCGCAGGGCGCCCCGTCAAACCCCCCGATCGAACACCGGCCCCAGCACCAATTCCGCCGCCCCCTCCGCCACCCCCACCCCGGCCACGGCCACGGCCACCGCCACCCCGGCCCGCCTCACCAGCACCGCCCCGACCCCCTCCACGAACGCCCCCGGCTCCGCCTCCACCACCCTCCCGCCCAGCACCACCCGCTCCACGTCCAGCAGCGCGACCACGTTCGCCGCCCCCTCCCCCAGCACGCGCGCCGCCCCCGCCACATCCCCCCGCGCGAGCGCCGACAGACACAGCGCCTCCACGCACCCCCGCCCCCCGCACCGGCACGGCGGTCCGTCCAGCTCCAGCACCTGGTGCCCGAACTCCCCCGCCAGCGAGCGCGGCCCCCGGAACACCGCACCGTCCAGCCGAAGCCCCGCCCCCACCCCGGTCCCGACGTGCACGTAGACGCAGCTCGCGCCGCTCCCGCCCGCCGCCGCAACCCCCGCGTTGGTGTCCTTGTCCACCACCACCGGCACCCCCGCCCCCAGCCGCCCCGCCAGCACCTGCCGTAGCGGGAACCCCTCCCACTCCGGGAACCCCGTGACCCGCCCCAGTACCCCGTCCCGCCAGTCCAGCGGACCCGGCGCCGCGACGCCCACCCCGAGCAGCGGCGCCCCCGCCCCGCCCGCCTCGCGGACCCGCGCGACCGCCCGTAGCACGGCGTCGACCGCCGCCACCGGCCCCGCCGCGAAGTCCAGCGGCCCGCGCCACCGCGCGACAACGCCCCCCGCCAGGTCGACCCGTACGGCCGTCAGCTCGTCGCGGTCCAGGTGCACCCCCACCGCTGACCGCGCTGCCGGGACCAGCCGCAGCAGGGTCCGCGGCTTGCCGCCCGTCGACGCGCCCCGGCCGGCCTCCGCCACCAGGCCCTCCGCCGCGAGCCGCGCCGTGATCTTGCTGACGGCCTGCGGGGTGAGCCCGGTACCGTCGGCGAGGTCGGCGCGGCCCAGCCCGCCCGGTCCGGCCCCCCGCAACAACCCCAGGAGCAGCGCCTCGTTGTGCCCCCGCACCACGGGCAGGTTGACCCCGTTGCCCCGATTCACCCCGCCGCCTCTCCTTGCACTTACGCAACACTGTTGCCAAAGTATGACCCATGCCCCTGAACGCCACCTCCCCCCTCCGCGTCGGACTCGTCGGCTACGGACTGGCCGGTTCCGTCTTCCACGCCCCCCTCGTGACCGCCACCGAAGGACTCACCCTCGACGCGGTCGTCACCTCCGACCCCGGCCGCCAGGCCCAGGCGCGCGAGGAGTATCCCGGCGTCCGGATCGTCGGCTCCGCCGCCGCGCTCTGGGACGGCTCGGACGGAGCGGACCCCGTCGACCTCGTCGTCATCGCCTCCCCCAACAAGACGCACGTCCCGCTGGCCACGGCCGCCCTCACCGCCGGCGTCCCCGTCGTCGTGGACAAGCCGCTGGCCGCCACCGCCGCCGAGGCGGAGGAACTCGCCGCGCTCGCCGAGCGGACCGGCACCTTCTTGTCCGTCTTCCAGAACCGCCGCTGGGACAACGACTTCCTCACCGTGCGCCGACTCATGGCCGACGGCGAACTCGGCGACGTCCAGCGCTTCGAGTCCCGCTTCGAGCGCTGGCGGCCGCAGCTCAAGGGCGGATGGCGGGAGTCCGGGGCGCCGGAGGAGATCGGCGGACTGCTGTACGACCTCGGCAGCCACGTCGTCGACCAGGCGCTGGTGCTCTTCGGCCCGGCCGTACGGGTCTACGCGGAGACGGACGTGCGCCGCGCGGGCGCGGAGGCCGACGACGACACCTTCATCGCGATCACGCACGCCGGCGGGGTCCGCTCGCACCTGTACGTCAGCGCGACCACCGCCCAGCTCGGTCCGCGCTTCCGCGTGCTCGGCTCGCGTGCCGGCTACGTCAAGTACGGCCTCGACCCGCAGGAGGCCGCGCTGCGCGAGGGGCTGCGGCCGGGCGGGGACGGCCAGGAGTGGGGCGTGGAGCCCGAGCACCTGTGGGGCCGGCTGGGCGCGGGGGAATCCCCGCTGACCGGCGGCGGGACCCCGGTGCCGACCGTGCCGGGCGACTACCCGGCGTACTACGCGGCGGTGGCCGCGGCACTGCGCGAGGGCGGGCCGGCTCCGGTGACGGCACGTGAGGCGGCGCACTGCCTGGCGGTCCTGGAAGCGGCCCGCCGGTCGTCGCGCGACGGCGTCACGGTGACACTCGCCCCCGGCGACGCGGCGTAGAGCGGCCGGCCATTCCCGGCGCGGCACTCAGAGCGCGGCACCCCGGGCGGCCACTCCGGCCGGGCACTCTGGCCGGACACTCGGGGACGGCACTCCGTCGCGGCACCTGAGGCGCGGCCGGCCGCCGGCCACTTGGGCAGGCCGGCCGAGGGGCCACCGGGGCGGCGGGGCGACCGGGAGCGCAGGCAGCCGGGAGGGGCGGGCCGCCCCCCGGGGGTCCGCCCGCTCCCGGCCGTCCTGCCTTCCCGGCCGCCGGCTCGTTACGCGCCCTTGAACTCCTGGCGCTGACGCCCGAGGCCGTCGATCTCGACCTCCACCACGTCACCGGTGCGCAGGTACGGTTTGGGCTCCGGCTGGCCCATGGCCACGCCCGCCGGGGTACCCGTGACGATGACGTCGCCGGGGTACAGGGTCATGAACTGGCTCAGGTACCGCACGACCTCGCCGACCGGGAACACCTGGTCCGAGGTGTTCCCGTCCTGCTTGAGCTCGCCGTTGACCCAGAGGCGGACGCCGAGCGCCTGCGGGTCCGGGATGTCGTCGGCCGTGACCAGCCAGGGGCCGAGCGGGGTGAAGGTCTCGCAGTTCTTGCCCTTGTCCCAGGTGCCGCCGCGCTCTATCTGAAACTCGCGCTCCGAGACGTCGTTGACCACCGTGTACCCGCCCACGTGCGCCAGGCCTTCCTCTGCGGAAGCCAGGTAGCGGGCGGTGGCGCCGATGACGACGCCGAGCTCGGCCTCCCAGTCCGTCTTCACGCTGCCGCGCGGGATGAGGACCGTGTCGTCCGGGCCCACTACCGTGTCCGCCGCCTTGAGGAACAGGATCGGCTCGGCCGGCGGCTCGGCGCCGATCTCGGCGGCGTGCCCGAAGTAGTTCAGGCCGATGCCCACGACCTTGCCGACGCGGCCGATCGGAGAGCCCACGCGCAGCCCTTCGGCGTCGAGCGCCGGGAGTGCCCCGGGCACCGCGGCCGCGTCCCGTACCCGGGACAGCACGGAGTCGTCGGCGAGGAGCGCGCCGTCCACATCCGTGATCAGGCCGGACAGGTCCCGCAGGGTTCCGTCCTGGTCGAGCAGCGCGGGGCGCTCCGACCCGACGGGTCCGACACGCAGCAGCTTCATGGGCATTCTCCCGTGGTCGAGGGTGGTCGGCCCATGGGCATGCCCCGGGCCGGACGATGGGTTGCGGCCATCGGAGGATTGGCCGATCCTCCAAGATGTCCGGCCAATCTGCAAGACCCTGTTCACGGACTGGAACGCCACCCTCCTCAGCCGCGCGCCGTGCCCCGCTGGAGCCAGGCCCGCTCGGCGACCGACCAGGCGGTGGTCGTCAGCAGGTAGAGCCCGGCGGCGAGCGGCACCACGGCGGCGGTGACCAGCGTTCCGAACGACAGCTGGGGCAGTACGCCGCTCACCTTCCGCATCGCCGCCTCCTGCTCGGCGGTCAGCACCCCCGCACCCCCGCGCCCGGCGCCCCCGGCCTTCACCCCGGCCCCGGCCCCCGCCCCGGAAGCAGCCAGGACCGCGGCCCGACCAGCCCCCGCGCCCGCCGCTTCGACCGAGGCGGCAAGCGCCGCCCGGCGCCCCCGGACCGAGCTCCAGGCCGCCACCGCCGCGATGGCCGCGAACAGCCCGAGGAACACCAGCCCCGGCGCCCCGAAGACGCCGCCCTCCCCGAGCGCGTCGGCCCAGCGGCCCCCGAGGGGCGCGGCGAACAGCCGGTGACCCAGCAGCTCGTTGGCCGCCCCGCCGACCTCCGCCGAGGAGAACCCGCGGTACATCACGTAGAACACCGGCACCTGCAACAGCGCCGGCAAGCAGCCGGCCATCGGCGTCCCGCCACGCACGGCCGCCCGGCTGAGCGGGTGCAGCGCCAGGCGTACGAGCACGGTGAACAGCACGATCGCCACAGCGGTCGCGGACTCGGCCAGTACCGGCTCCAACAGCCGGCCCAGCTCGGCAACAAGGTGGGTGAAAACGGACACGCGGGCCCTCCGAAGGGTCTCGTCGAACGTCGAAAGAGATGCATTTCGGCGTGACGACCCGCGAGGGGCGACGACATGATCAGTGAGCGGAAAACGGTGCCACGGCCAGGGCCGACCTGCGGCCCCGCCCTGATGTACTGCGCGCCCCTACGCGGCCGTCGGGACGAGGCGGCCGGGAGCCCGGGGCCGCGACCGGCCCGAGGCGTCGGGATCGCGCTGCGGCAGGAACGCCGTGCGCTGCTCGCGATCACGGATCGCGGTGCGTATTCGGTGCGGCGGTACGGGACGCACCCGGCTCGCCGCCAAAGCGGCGGCGGCCACCGCGAGGGCGGCCGCGAGGGCGACCACCACGCCGGCCAGCCCGTTCTCCCCGAGCAACAGCCCGAGGAGGCCTCCGAGCAGCAGCAGGGTCAGCAACAGCTCTGCAAAACGCCCGACCATGCCGCCCACCCCCCTCTGCTCACGCACACGAACTACTGTACTGACACAACGGCCCGCCCCACGCCGCAGTTCCCGCGATCACCTTTTCAAGGTCCCCCACACCACCAGCCGGTACTTGGAGGTGTACTCGGGCGTGCAGGTGGTGAGCGTGACGTACGCACCGGGCGCGCTGTAGCCGTACTCCGGCTTCACCACGCTGCGCGGCACCGGTGCCACGACGCCCGTGTCCCGCTCGGTGGTCTCCGGCAGGATCTGCCCCACCACGTAGGTGTACCTCTGCCCCCGCACGTCGACCGTCACCTCGTCCCCCGCCCTGAGCCGGTTCAGGTACCGGAACGGCTCCCCGTGCGTGTTGCGGTGCCCGGCCAGCGCGAAGTTCCCCTCCGCACCGGGCTGCGCGGTTCCCGGGTAGTGCCCGGCGTACCCCTTGTCCAGGACGGCCTTCTTGTCGATCCCCTGCGCGACGGGCACGACGAGCCCGAGGCGCGGGATGCGCAGCACGGCGTACGACTGGTCCCGCACGGGCGCCCGGCCCGCAGGCCCCGAAGACGGCCCCGCCCCCGCCTCGGCCGCCGCAGGCGCGACCGACCGCCCGGCCTCGGGCTCGGCCTCAGGCTTCGACTCCGGCTCGGTCCCTGACTGGGGCTGTGGTTCCGCCACGGGCGGGATCCCTCCCGCCGGCGCCTCCTCCCACCCCCGCTCCAGCGCCCGGACCTCCTCCCGCGCGCCCGCCGAGGCCTGCCGGTTGGTCCACCACACCTCGTGCACCACCAGCAGCAACACCACCACCCCCACCGTGACGGCCAGTTCGGCGGCGGCCCACAGCACCCCCGCGAGACCGGCCCGGCGCCCCCGCCGGCCGCTCCCCTGCACCACCACAGGTATGTGATCCCGCACGGGCGGCACCATAAGACCTCCCCCGTCAACTGACCAGCGGCAGTACGGTGTGAACCATGCGCCCCGACACGCCTGCCGAGCACATCGCCGAAGCCGAGCGCCTCATCCGCACGGCGACCCGCTACCCCGAGGACCAGGAGCCCTTGCTCCTCCAGGCCGCGGCCCACCTCGAACTGGCCGACGAACGGGAACGGGCAAGCGCGCTCTACGACCGGCTCCTCGCCTCCGAACCCGACGACCCCCACCTGATCAAGGCGCTCCAGGCCTCGAACCTGTGGGAGTACGGCCACGAGGCCGAGGCCCGCGCCCTGATCCAGGGCATCCGTACGGCGGCCCCCGCGGACCCGGCCCCCTGGGAGGTCATCGCGGAAGCCCTGGAGAACCACGACGAGTTGACCGCCTCGGAGGAGTGCTTCACCCAGGCGGCGACCCTCCTGATCCCGGAGAACGCCCCCCTCACCCGGGCCACCACCGCCCTCCTCACGGGCCGCCACCGCGTCCGGCGCCTCCTCGGGCGCCCGCACGACGACTGGGACATGGTCGCCGACACCCGCCACATCGGCCCGATCCCGCTGGACGAGCTCCACGACCCGAAGCGCATCTGGGCCCTGGGCTCCGACGACCCGGCCGAGCTCCGCGCCGAGATCGCCCGCCTGCGCGCCGAACTGGGCGACCGCCGCGCCGCCCTCTCCCGCCCCTTCCCGGTGGCGCTCCTCCACTGGCCCGAGCGCGAACTGGCCGAGCTCCTCACGAGCTACCCGACGCTCGCGGCGGAGTACCCCTCGCACGCGCAGCACCTGGAGCAGATCGAATCCTCGCTCCGCGCCCTTGCCGCCTCGGGCACCACGAACCTCGGCATCGTCACCGCGAGCGTCCCTTCGTACGAGGCCTTCGCGGCCTCCGAGAAAACCTCCCCGGCCTCCCCCAGCCTCCTGGCGGAATACGCCACCACCCTCGCCGCCCGCGGCAAAGCCACCCCCTGGCCCCCCTCCCCCACCTCCCCCTGCTGGTGCACCTCGGGCAAGCCCTACCCGGAATGCCACGGCGAACCCCAGCGCTGATCAGTCGACCAACCCCCAGGCGGCGGCTGTGGACGTCCCTTCCCAGCCGTCGCCGGTCTGCCACATCGCTGCAATGCCCTGATCTTCGAGGTAGGCACCGTAGGCGCCGATCGACTCGGAGAACAGCGCGACGAGGTGGGGTGGCGTGAGGTTCTTCTCGCGGTAGAGGAAGTAGCTGTACTCGCGGAGTTGACCGACCGCTTCACGCACGGCAGTGGTTGTCTTGCCGTTTCGTACGACCTTCACCTCGACGAGCCACTCGGGCTTTCCGGGCGCGTGCGACGCCCCGTCACCCTGTCGAAGGATCACATCCTTCGGATGGATGGACAGGTTCACCGGCGTGTAGTCGCGCGTCTTGATGTATGCACCGAACTCTTCGATCAGCGCCTCGTGCTTCTTGCTCTTCAACTGCTGGTGAGCAGCGATGTTCGCGATGTACTCACCGCTGTCTCGGGGCTTGAAGCCCGAAGGCGAAGGTACGGCCCGCTTGCTCTTCTTCTGCTGTTCCGGCGCGTCCGAGACCTCCTGATCGTCATCGTCGTCGTCCTCCTCTCTTGCAGCTCGCCAGGCAGTGTCCGCGGCAGCCGCACGCTGGAGGAGGTTCACGGCTACCCGCAGATCCTGCTGCAGTTGTCCGTCCGTAGGAAGGTCATCGATCTCGTAGCGCCGAGCCGCCACGCTTGCCGCTTCATACGCCTCGGGACGTTCCCCAGGCCCCAACGACGGTCGGTGCTTCCACTCTTCGGCCACGGCGGACGGGAGGGAGCCGTAGAGTCGCTGCGCTTGCCTCTCGAGGTGGGTGAGACGAGGCCGCCTCTGCTTGATCTTCTGCATGAGGTCGGTAACCCCCTGCTGCACAGTGAGGGTTACCGACGTGAGATCGGTGCTGAAGATGTAGGCGAGGTACAGGCCGCTCTTGGGATCAGTGTTGATCTCCGGGTCGAAGAGGCCGATCCAGGGCGCGGCCGCAGCGGTCCCGTTACCACCGAAGCCGGCAACGCGCAGGCCGTCCGTTGATCCAAGGTCCGTGCGCTTGGACACTCGGCGCAGAACCTCCTGGCCGGGCACCCCGGCACGCGTACCAGCCTTCGAGTCGTACGTCCCAGCGACCTCAAGAAGCAAATCCCGCATCGTCATGGCAAGACGCTAGGCGCAGATCGAACCAAGTCAATCCTGTTCGATCACATGGCGTCGGTAACTGGCCAGCGGGTGGCGCCGATGCGCGTTACCTCTCGTCACGGAAGAGGGAGAGCTGTTGGTGGCCGCGGGCGGAGGCTGTTGGGGGGTGGGGGCGGGGGGTGGTGAGGGTGAGGAGGGCGCGAAGGGCGGCGATGACTTCGGTGGGGGTGTCGCGGATCATGGAGGGGGTGGCGCTGACCACCAGGATGCCGTGGGACTCCAGGCGCAGGCGGCGGCGGAGGGTGGCGTGCCAGGCGTCGCGGGTGTAGTGGTACTCGGCCGAGTCGATCTCCAGGGCCACGCCCTCGTCGGGCCAGTAGGCGTCCGGGCTGGCCAGGAAGGTGCCGTCCGGGGTGTAGAGGCGGGCGTTCCACAGCGGGGTGGGGAGGTCGGTCGCCGTGAGGGTGTCGCGGGCCCGGGCTTCGGCCACCGAGCGGACGCCGGCCAGGAGTTCCGAGGCCGCCGAGCGGATCGCGGGGCGGCCCAGGAGGCGGGAGGCCCGCAGTTCGGCGTGCAGGTCGTGCGGGTGGCACCAGCCGGCCTGGACGACGTGGGCCAGGGTCGAGCGGATGCGGTCGGGGTCGTCGGCGCGGGCGGCGAAGTCGGCGGCCGCGCGGACCGGCCGGGTGCTCGGGATGCCGCGGACGGTGATGGTGCGCGGCCAGCGGGAGGTGGTCAGCGGGCGGACCTCGGGGGTGGCGGTGAGCCGGCGCGGGGCGCGGATCAGGACGTCGGCCGGGGTGTACGGGGCCTCGCGGATGCCGAGCAGGGCGAGCGCGGCGCCGCCGGTGAGGGCGGCCGTGTCGCCCGAGAGGGGGTCGGCGGTGGGCTCGGCGGCGTACAGGACGGCGGCGAGGGCGCGTTGACGGTGGTCGGGGGGACCGGTCTGGAGGAGGTAGACCCGGGGCAGTAAGCGTTGCCAGGGGCCGCCCGGGCGGGTGCGTGAGGTGATCGTGCCGTCGGGTACTCCGGCGGCGGTGGTGAGTTGGTGCCGGGTGGCCATGTTGAGCTGGCGCCGGGCCAGCCGCTGGGGCGTCGTGGTGATCATGGCGCGGGTTATGCCCGCCCCCGGAACGCAATACCCCCGGTCAGCGGCTCGGATGGTCCGGGGCCAGGAAGACGATCACGCCGGTCTCGGTGCCGGGGAGGGCGGCGACCTCGTGCCAGCCCAGGCGGCGGTACGTCGCCACCGTGTCCCGGGCCAGCCGCGAGGTCAGCAGCCAGGCGCGGCGGTCCGGGGCGTCGGCGGTGATCTCGGTGAGCAGGGCGCGGCCGGTGCCGCGGCCGCGCGCGTAGGGACGTACGGCGAGTTCGTCTATTTCCAGCGCCCCGATGAGGAGTTCCCGGACCCGGTCGGGTCCGAGCTGCGCCGCGACCTGGCCGTAGGCGCGGTTCTTGGGGAAGGCGGCCGGGGTGAGCCAGCCGGTGGCGAAACCGTCGATGCCGGCCGGGGACTGGGCGAGGGCGGTACGGAACCCACGGCGCCGGGCGTCGGCGGGGAGGCGGCCCGCGAACTGGCGAATGGTTTCTTCGTCTTCGTTCCACGGCGGGGCGGAGAAGACGTCGGCGTAGGCGTCGACCAGTTCGTCCACGAGGTCGAGGACGGCCTGTCCGTAGCAGATCACGATGTCCGGGCTCCTGGGGCGCGTTGGCGGGGATTTTCCCGTTTGTCTTTGGAGAGTGAATTTATGCGGTCCGGGTTCCATGAGCGGCGTATCAGGCGGATCCGGCGAGTGTGCGACAAATCCGACTGCGGCGGCGTGGTGGGGGTGGTGGTGCGTGTCGTGGGGGCCGCGGGTGCGTTGAGGGGTCGTGGACACACTGCTCCGGGCCCTTGGGCGGGCCGCTCTCGCCTTTCTGCTCGTACTCGGGGTCATGGCGCTGCTGCCGGCCGCCGTACGGGAGGCCGTGCCGGAGGGTGTGATCGGCGGGGCGGTACTGGTGCTGGGCGGGGTGGGTGCGCGGCGGGCCGTCAGGCGGGCCCGTTAGCCTCGTGGGGCGTGTGGAGAGGGCCCGTACGGGCACGGCCGGGACGAGTAGGGAGTGGACATGGAGCGGGTACCGACCTCGGTGGTGGCGGCGGCCGGGCTGGTGGGCGGCTACGCGGTGGCGCGCTGGACCAAGAAGCGGCCGCTGGGCGGTGTGGTGCTGGGCGCGGCGGGGATCGCGGCTGGGCGGGAGTGGCACCGGCGCGGTGGCGTGCCGGCGGCGGCCGGGCTCGGGGCGTTGTACCTGGCCGGCTTTGCGGGGGCGCATCCGCTGGCGCGGAAGGTCGGGGCGTGGCCGGCCGTTTTCGGGGCGGCCGGGGTTGTGGCGGGGGCCGCGTGGGTCGTGGCCGACCGGCGGGGGTAGCGCCGGGGGGCGCCAGGGGGCGGCGGCGCCCCGCTGCGCGGGCCCCGGCTGCGCCGGTGTTCTGGGGCTCCGCCCCAGGCCCTGCGCCTCAATCGCCGGCGGGGCTGGTTTTTGGCTGGGGTGGCCGGTCGGTGCGGCGCCGTGCGCGGCCCCGGCTGCGCCGGGCTTCCTGGAGCTCCGCCCCAGACCCGCGCCTCAAACGCCGGCGGGGCTGAGTGTGCCGGACCCCGCGCGCCCCAAGCTCCCCCGGGCAGGGCCCCCACGCAGCCGGGGTGCGATCGGGCTGGATTTACGCCCCCAGCGCCCGGGACACCGTGTAGATCAGAAGGCCCGCCAGGGCGCCCACCACCGTGCCGTTGATGCGGATGAACTGGAGGTCGCGGCCGATGTGGGCCTCGATCTTGCGGGAGGTGTGCTCGGCGTCCCAGGCCGCCACCGTGTCGGTGATCAGCGAGGTGATCTCCGTCCGGTAGGTGGTGACCACGTACACCAGCGCCCCCTCGATCCAGCCCTCCAGCTTGGCCTGGAGCCGGCCGTCGGTCGCCAGCCGGGCGCCCAGGGACATCAGTGACGACCGCACGCGCCGGCGCAGCTCGCTCTGCTCGTCCTCCGCCGCCGCCAGGATCATCGACCGGATTGCGGCCCAAGCCGAGGCGATCACGTCCTGCACCTCGCCCCGCGCGAGGATCTCGGACTTGAGCCGCTCCACCCGCACCCGGGTCCGGGTGTCCGACTGCAAGTCGGCGGCGAAGTCCGTCAGGAACCGGTCCACCGCGCCCCGCGCCGGGTGCTCCGGCATGTCCCGCATCTCCGTCACGAAGCGCAGCAGTTCCTTGTACACCCGCTCGCCCACCTTGCGGTCCACGAAGCGCGGCGTCCAGCCGGGTGCGCCGCCCTGGACCGCGTCCATGACCGAGTCCCCGTGTGTGACGAGCCAGTCGTGGGCCTTGACGCAGATCAGGTCGACGGCGCGGTGGTGACCACCGTCGGCGACGACCTTCTCCAGGGTCTTGCCGATCCCCGGAGCGATCTCCGCGCTCTCGGCCCGTCTCGTGATCGCCTCGCCCACCACGGCCTGGACATCGGAGTCCCGCAGCACGGTCAGGGCGCCGCGCAGGGCCGCCGCCAGTTCGGCCGTGACCCGCTCGGCGTGCGCGGGATCCGCCAGCCAGGAGCCGAGCCGGCCGCCGATACCGAGGGCGTGCAGCCGGGCCCGGACGACCTCCGGGGACAGGAAGTTCTCGCCCACGAACTCGCCCAGCGACACACCCAGCTGGTCCTTCTTCGTCGGGATGATCGCGGTGTGCGGGATGGGCAGCCCCAGGGGCCGCCGGAACAGGGCCGTGACCGCGAACCAGTCCGCGAGCGCGCCGACCATGCCCGCCTCGGCGGCGGCCGCGACGTAACCGGCCCAGCCGCCCGCGCCGGTGTGCTGCGCCCATTTGGCCAGTACGTAGACCAGCGCGACCAGGGTCAGCAGCCCCGTCGCGGTGGTCTTCATCCGGCGCACACCGCGCCGCCGCTCCTCGTCCGCCGCGCTGAACACGAAAGCGCCGCGCCCGACGGCAGCCCCGGACGTCGTGCCGCCCGCTCCCGTGCGCTGGTCCACGTCGGGCTGGTCCACGTCGGGCTGGTCCACGTCGCGTCGGTCCACGTCTTCCACGTGCTCCTGCCTTCCCCCGCGGCCGGTTTTGTCCGCATAGCATCCGACTCCCCGGCGGTCCGAAGAGTTCCCGGCGCGCCCGCGGGCCATGGGAATCCGCTACAGCTCCTTCCGCGGCGGCCGCCCGTCCACCGACTTGCCCCGCTTGGGCCCCTTGGCGCCCTTCGGCTCCTTGACCCGTACCTCGACCCCTCCCATCAGGGCGAGGCCGGTCACCACCACCCGCGGTGCACCCGGCTCGGGCTGCTCCGGGCCCTCGCGGTGGTCGAACGCGCCCATGAACCCGATGCCCCGTACATCGACCTCCACGCCCGGCGGGACGGTGATCTCGATGCCGCCCATCACGGCGATGCAGTTGATCACGACCTCCGGCTCCGCGAAGTTCGCCTCGCGCAGGTCGAGCTCCCCGCCCCCCATCAGCGCGAACGCGTCGAACCGGGCCGGCACCGTCCAGCGGCCCTTGCGCTGGAACCCCGACATGACGGCGATCCCCGTCGACCAGGTGCCCTTGCCCCCGATGCGCTCCGCCCACGCCGACCCGGACCCCGCCCGCGCCACTCCGGACCCCGGCGGCGCCGACGCCAGGGGGGCCTCCGCACCCGCCTGCGGCAGGTCGCGGGTCAGCGGCTCCAGCTCCGCGTACGTGCGCGACTTGTACGCCGCGTCGAGGCGCTCCTCGAACTCCTCCATGTCGAGCCGGCCCTCGGCGACCGCGTCCCGCAGCCGCTCCACCACCCGCTCCCGGTCGGCGTCCGAGGCCCTCAGCTGCGGCAACGCCTCCCCGGCGAGGGGCGGCTTCTCCAAGGACGGCTTCTCCAAGGACGGTTTCTGCGGGGAAGCCTTCTCCGGGGGAGCCTTCTCAAAGGACGGCTCCTGCGGCAACGACCCCTCCGTCAACGGCTTCTCCGGCCGCTCCTCATTCATGGGACCAGACTATGTACTGGGCCGGGGCAGTTGTATGCCTCGGCCCCGTACCGGACCCCGGGACCGACCCTGATTTCCCCCTACCCCCGCCCCGCATACATCCGCGCGATGACCTCCTCGATGTCCGGCTCCCGCACCGACAGGTCCAGCAGCGGGTACCCCGCCGCCACGGCCGCCACCAGCGGCGCCGCCGACGCCTGCGCCGGGAACGCCAGCCACTGCCGCGCCCCCTCCACGCGCACCACCCGCGCCCCCGCCACCTCCAGCGGCGGAAGCTCCCGCTCCAGGTCCACCACCAGCGTCCGCTCGCTCTGCCCCGCCGCCCCCGACGCGTGCAGCCCGCCCAGCGGACCGTCGTACATCAGGCGCCCGTGGTCGATCACCATCACCCGCTCGCACAGCTGCTCGATGTCCTGGAGGTCGTGCGTCGTCAGCAGCACCGTCGTCCCGAGTTCCGCGTTCAGCTGCCGCAGGAAGGCCCGCACCTTCGCCTTGCTCACCACGTCCAGCCCGATCGTCGGCTCGTCCAGGTACAGCACGTCCGGATCGTGCAGCAGCGCCGCCGCGATGTCCCCGCGCATCCGCTGCCCCAGCGACAACTGCCGTACCGGTACCTCCAGCAGCTCCCCCAGGTCCAGCCGCTCCACGCAGCGCTCCAGGTTCGCCCGGTACCTCGCCTCCGGGATCCGGTACATCCGCCGCATCAGCCCGTACGAGTCCTTGAGCGGCAGGTCCCACCACAGCGTCGTGCGCTGCCCGAACACCACCCCCATCCGGTGTGCGAGGCGCATCCGCTCCCGGGCCGGGTCGATGCCCGCGACGCGCAGCCGGCCGGCGCTGGGGGTGAGGATCCCGGTCAGCATCTTGATCGTCGTGGACTTCCCCGCGCCATTGGGCCCGATGTAGCCGACCATCTCCCCCCGGTCCACCGTGAAACCGATCCCGTCCACGGCCCTGACCTGCCGCTTCTCCCGCCGCACCAGCCCCGCCCGGCGCCGGACCGTGAAGACCTTCTCGACGCCGTCCAGCTCGATCAGTACCTCTCCCATGCCCTGTCCTCAGCTCCCCGTGCTCCGGTACGAACGAAGTCCCACGCGCCACGCCAGCGACGCGGGAACGAACACCACGAAGGCCACGAGCGGGCTCAGGAACGCGACCCAGCCCGGCAGCCCCAACGGATCGGGCCGCCCCAGCACGTACAGCGCGGGCAGCCAGTTGACGAACGCCAGCGGGACGACGAAGGTCACCCCGCGCAGCAGCTCCCGCGTGAACACCGTCGGCGGGTACTCCAGCATCGTGCAGCCGCCGTAGGTGAAGGAGTTGACCACCTCCGCCGCGTCCCCGGCCGCGAACTGGAAGGCCGCCCCGGCCACCATCACCGCCGCGAAGATCGCCGCACCCGCCAGCACCATCACCGGCACCAGCAGCACCTTCCCCACGGTCCAGTCCACGTCGAGCACCACGACCGCCCACACCAGCACCCCGGACCCCTGCGCGATCCGCCCGAGCCGGCGAAGCGCGAACCGGTCCGCCGCGACCTGCGCGAGCACCGGGACCGGGCGCACCAGCATGCCGTCCAGCGAGCCGTCACGGATCCGGGTGCCGATCCGGTCGGTGTTGCCGAGCAGCAGGTTGGCCAGGCCCAGCGAGGTCGAGCAGGACCCGTACAGCAGGGCGATCTCGGGGAGCGAGAACCCGCCGAGGGCGTCCACGTGCGTGAACATGATGTAGATCGCGGCGAAGTCGAGGAGGGTGACCGCCGCGTTCCCGACGGTGGCCAGCAGGAAGGACATCCGGTACGTCATGGACGACCGGATCCACATCGCGGCGATCAGCCCGTAGCCGCGCAGCCCCTCCAGCGCGCGGTGGCGTCGGCGCTCCCGTTCCCACACCACGGCCGGCGGCCGCTCCCGCCCGCGCTCCCGCCCGAGCACCGCCTCAGCCACCCTGGACCACCACCTTCCGCGTCGCGGCCGCCTGCATCAGCCGGCCCGCACCCAGCAGCGCCAGCGCCCACCCCGCCTGGAACGCGAACGCCCGTACCGCACCGCCCGCCCCCGCGCCCTCACCCAGCAGGACGTCCATCGGCACCTGGAGCATCGCCGCCCACGGCAGCATCCGCACCACGTCCCCGAACCCGCCCGGGAAGACGGTCAGCGGCAGCAGCATCCCGGAGAAGAAGACCGAGACCAGGCCGGCCATCATGTTGATCCCGGTGCCGTCCATCAGCCAGAACGCCGCCAGCCCCAGCAGGTAGCGCACCGCGAAACTCACCACCAGTGCGAGCACTACGGCCGCCAGGAACAGCAGCCAGCGCAGCGGATCGACGGGCAGCTCCAGCGGGAACGCCAGCGCCCCCGCCAGCACCGGCACCAGTCCGCGCCCCAGCAGCTGGAAGGCCGCCCTGCCCAGGTCGGCCGCGAGCCACCACAGCTGGAGGTCGGCCGGGCGGTACAGGTCGACGGCGATGTCTCCCGTACGGACACGCTCCTGGAACTCCTCCTGGAACCCACCGCCCATGAGTGCGGCGGCGGCCAGCAGCGACTGGCTGACCCAGATGAAGGCCAGCGCCTGCCCCTGGCTGTAGCCGCCGAGGCCGGGCCGCTCGTCCCACAGCGCGACGTAGGTGTACGCGAGGATGAAGCCGAACACGGTGTTGGTGAACACGCCGGCCGCCGTCGCCGCCCCGTAGGTGGCGTAGCGCCGGAACCCGCCGACCGCGACGGCCCCGTAGAGCTGTGAGCGGTGGACCGCGTCCCGCACCACCGCCCTCCGGCGGACGCCCCCGCTCCCCTTACCTGCTTCCGCTTCCGCATCCGCTTCCGCGTCCGGGCTCAGTTGCCGGCTCACCGTATCCCTCCCCTTCCCAGGTCGTTCCTACGTCGGCCAAAGCGCGCGAGCTTAGTGCGGAGGGGCGAGCCACGCGACGGATTTACGTCCGTCCGAAGCACGCACATCGGCCATCAGGTAGACACCATTGGTACAGATGCCGATATGTCGTACACCGTCGAGGAGCCCCGGAGATGAACGACCAGTCACCACCCCCGGGCTGGACCCCTCGCGACCCCGACACCCCGAAGGCGAACACCCCGAAGGCGAACACCGGACCGCCGGCCGGAAGGGCGCCCGGCCCCGGGCCCGACCCGAGGACCGGCCCGACGGCCGGCTCCACGACCGACCCGGAGACCGGGCGGAACCGGAACCGTAAGCGGACCGGGTGGCGCAGGGCCTTCCCCACCTGGCGCATGCTCCTGGCCGGCATCCTGCTCGTCGCCCTGCTGATCGGGGGCGCCCTGATCGCCGGCTACCTGCTGGTCGACATCCCGCCCGCCAACGCCACCGCCACCGCGCAGTCCAACCTCTACCTCTACGCGGACGGCTCCCAGCTCGCCCGCGACGGCGAGGTCAACCGCGTCAACGTCGCACTCTCACAGGTCCCCCGCACGGTCCAGGAGACCGTACTGGCGGCAGAAGACCGGGACTTCTACTCCGAACGGGCGGTGGACCCGAAGGCGATGCTGCGCGCCGCCTGGAACACGCTCGCCGGAAGGGGCACCCAGTCGGGCTCCACCATCACCCAGCAGTACGTCAAGAACTACTACTTGGGCCAGGAGCAGACGGTCAAACGCAAAGCCAAGGAATTCTTCATCGCGATCAAACTCGGTCGCGAGAAGTCAAAGGACTACATCCTTGAGGGATACCTGAACACGAGTTACTTCGGCCGCAACGCCTACGGCATCCAAGCCGCCGCCCAGGCCTACTACGGCAAGGACGTCGGAAGACTCACTACCGCCGAAGGCGCCTACCTCGCCACCCTCCTCAACTCCCCCAGCGCCTTCGACGTCGTCGCCCACCCCCAGAGCCGCGGCCGCGCGCTCGCCCGCTGGAACTACGTCCTCGACGGCATGGTCAAGAAGAACTGGATGACCGCCACCGAACGCGCGGCCGTCCGTTTCCCCGAACCCGGAAAGGTCCGCCCCGCCGCCGGCCTCTCCGGACAGCGCGGTTACCTCGTCGAAGCCGTCAAGGACTACATCGTCGAACACAAGATCGTCGACGACAAGACGCTCTCCGAAGGCGGCTACCGCATCACCACCACCATCGACAAGCGCCGCCAGAACGCCATCGTCGCCGCCACGGACAAGCAGCTGATCGGCAAACTCGACCCGCAGACCCACAAGGCCGACCGGGTCGTCCGGGCCGGCGGCGTCTCCATCGACCCCGCCACCGGCAAGGTCGTCGCCATGTACGGCGGCCTCGACTACACCAAGCAGTACGTCAACAACGCCACCCGGCACGACTACCAAGTCGCCTCCACCTTCAAGCCGTTCGTGTTCGCATCAGCCGTCGACAACGACGCCCGCACCCAGGACGGCCGCCGCATCACCCCCAACACCCTCTACAACGGCGACAACAAGCGCCGCGTCGTCGGGACCCGGATCCCCTACGCGCCCGAGAACGAGGGCCAGCAGTCGTACGGGGACATCACCGTCAACACCGCCACCGACCTGTCCGTCAACACCGTGTTCGCCCAGATGGTCGTCGACGTCGGCACCGAGAAGGTCAAACGGACCGCCATCGCCCTCGGCATCCCCGAGGACACCCCCAACTTCGACCCCGGACCGGCCATGGCGCTCGGCACCCTCCAAGCCAGCGTCCTCGACATGACCCAGGCGTACGCCACCCTCGCCGACCACGGCCGCTACACCCCGTACACCCTCGTGGACAAGATCAGCAAGGGCGACGAGGACGTCCGGCTGCCCGACCGGGCCCCGCGCCAGGCCGTCAGCCGCGAAGCCGCCGACACCACCACCTCCATGCTGGTCAGCGTCGTCGACAACGGCACCGGCACCGCCGCCCTCGCGGCCGGCCGCCCGGCCGCGGGCAAGACCGGCACCGCGGAACTCGACCGCTCCGCCTGGTTCGCCGCCTACACCCCGGACCTCGTGACGGTGGTGTCCGTGATGGGCCAGGACCCGGACACCGGCGCCCTCGAGTCCCTGTACGGGGCACTGGGCGAGGACCGCCTCGGCGGCGGCGGGTACCCGGCCCGGATCTGGGCCCAGTACACGAAGACCGCACTGGCCGGCAGCGACCCCCTCGACTTCGACCTCGAACTCCAGCAGGGCGCCGTCCCCTCCCCGCCGCCCTTCACACCGAACAACCCGGAGCAGCCCCCGGGCACCGCCCCCCTCCCGCCCGTCCCGCCCAGCCGACCGGGCCGCCCCCAACGCCCCACTCCCCCGACGGGCGGACAGGACCAGGGCGGACAGGACGGCGGCGAGACCACAGCGGGCCAGGACACGGGCGGTCGGACGAACGGCGGCCAGAGCGACGCCGGCACCGACAGCGGAACCACCGCCGGAACCACCGCCGGGAACACCAGCGGAAGCACCAGCGGAAGCACCAGCGGTACGGGAACGGGCCCGGGCGGGGCCCTGGCCGGCACCACCGCCGGCGTCCTGGGCGGCACCGGCGCAGGCCGTCGGCCCCCGTCGCGCTACCTGGAGTAGCCCCGCCCGCGCGCCCGCCAGGCCGGCCGCGCCCGCACGCGCCCGCCACGCCCGGGTCAGTGACCGGAGGTCGCCTTCAACCCCACCACCGCGACCAGCAGCAGACAGATGAAGAAGATCCGGGCGGCGGTGACGGGCTCCCCCAGCACCGCCATCCCCAGCACCGCCGCACCGGCCGCACCGATGCCCACCCACACGCCGTAGGCCGTACCGATGGGCAGCGTCTTCGCCGCATACGACAGCAACACCATGCTCGCGACGATGCCGGCACCCGTGAACACACTCGGCCAGAAGCGGCTGAAACCCTCCGTGAACTTCATACCGATCGACCAGCCCACTTCGAGCAGACCGGCGACGAGAAGCAGAACCCAGGCCATGACGGGCACCTCCGGGACGAGAGCGGAACGGGGTGCGTCGTCTTTGCGTCCAGCTACCCGGTACGGCGCGTCTCGTCGGGGGTTCCCCACCACCGTAGTAAAGGGCATGCGGAAGGGCCGGTGACCTCGGTCACCGGCCCTTCCTGGGTTCGATCAGGGGTCGCAAGGGGCCCGCAGAGCCGTCAGAGGTACAACCCGGTGGAGTCCTTCGACCCCTCCAGCCGCTCCGCGGCCACGGCATGCAGGTCCCGCTCGCGCATCAGCACGTACGTCGCCCCGCCCACCTCGACCTCGGCCCGGTCCTCCGGGTCGTACAGCACCCGGTCGCCCGGCTCGACGCCGCGCACGTTCTGCCCGACCGCGACCACCTCGGCCCAGGCCAGCCGCTTGCCGACGGCGGCCGTCGCCGGGATCAGAATGCCGCCGCCCGAGCGGCGCTCGCCCTCCGGCACGTCGGAACGTACGAGCACACGGTCGTGCAGCATGCGGATCGGCAGCTTGTCGTGGGTGGTGGTGTTGTCGCTCACGACCCGAACCTACCCGCCCCCGCCCGGCCGGCACCCCGCAGGGTCACCGCCGTCATCCGCGCTTGCGGCGCGCCGTCAGCACGACCAGCCCGACGAGCCCCGCCGCCACCAGCGCGACGGGCACGATCCGCTCGACGCGAGGCGCTCCGTCCTCGTGGCGCAGGCCGCCCTTCACATCGGTGACCAGCCGGTTCACGGCCACGACGGCTCGGCCGACGGTGTGGTCGACCTTGGACGCGACCTTGGCCTTCGCGTCCCCGACGATCGTCTTCGGGTGCATGCGCACGCCGATCTCGTCGAGCGTCTCGGCGAGCTGCTCACGGCGGCGGACGATGTCCGCCTCGATCTGTGCGGGGGTCCTGGCTTCCGGCACCGCGCTGCCTCCGTCGTCGTCGTGATCGGTCGTTGGGGGCGTGGCCCACCATGAACAGTCTGTCAGCTTAGTCTCGGACCGTACCGATCCCCTCCCGAGGAGACTGCTGACATGAGCGAGCGACTTGAGCCGGGCGACACCGCCCCCGCCTTCACCCTGCCCGACGCGGACGGCAACGAGGTCTCGCTCGCCGACCACAAGGGCCGCAAGGTCATCGTGTACTTCTACCCGGCCGCCCTGACGCCGGGCTGCACCAAGCAGGCGTGCGACTTCACGGACAACCTGGCCGTGTTGGCCCAGGCGGGTTACGACGTGATCGGCGTGTCGCCGGACAAGCCGGAGAAGCTGGCGAAGTTCCGCGAGCAGGAGCACTTGAAGGTGACCCTGGTCGGGGACCCCTCCAAGGAGGTCCTGACGGCGTACGGCGCGTTCGGCGAGAAGAAGCTCTACGGCAAGACGGTCACCGGGGTCATCCGCTCGACGGTGATCGTGGACGAGGAGGGCAAGGTCGAACGCGCCCTCTACAACGTGAAGGCGACGGGCCACGTAGCCAAGATCATCAAGGACCTCGGCATCTGACCCCCGCCTCCCCTCCCCCAGCGGCCCGCCCCACCCGGCGCGGGCCGCTCCGCTTGTCGGGCGAAACCACCCGCAACCGCACGCCTCGCACCTCCGTTACTCCGTACGAGCGGGACACGCTGGTGACCTCCGTCGCCGCATTCGGCATTGCGGGAGGTCGGCGTTCCGTACACCTGCGCCGAGTGCGGGAACCCCGGCCAATGGCGGGGCCGCTCGATCACTTTGCAGATCGACCCCATCAGCGGGGACCGGCTCCACAACCGCCGCGAGAACCTCCGCCACCTGCGCCCGAATTGCCATTCGCTCACCGACACGTGGTGTCGCAAGCCGGGGGCAACTCCGTCGCCCCGCAGGGCGGGGCAGCCGTAGACTGAGCCCAGTCGCTCACGACCGATGTCCGGACTGGGCGTCATGTCGCGGTTGTGGTGGAATTGGCAGTCACGCTGGGTTTAGGTCCCAGTGGGGTAAAACCCGTGGGGGTTCGAGTCCCCCCAACCGCACGCACCGAAAGGCCCCGTACGCGCATGTCGCGTACGGGGCCTTCGCCGTCGGTCCGGCCGTCAGGTCGTCAGGGCGCGGATGAAGGGGACCAGGGCGCGGAAGGCGTGGCCGCGGTGGGAGATGGCGTTCTTCTCCGCCGGGGTGAGTTCCGCGCAGGTGCGGGTGTCGCCCTCCGGCTGGAGGATCGGGTCGTAGCCGAAGCCGCCCGTGCCCGACGGGGTGTGGCGCAGGGTGCCCGGGAGGCGGCCTTCGACGACGCGTTCGGTGCCGTCCGGGAGGGCGAGGGCGGCCGCGCAGGCGAAGTGGGCGCCGCGGTGGGGGGCGTCGATGTCGGAGAGCTGGGCCAGCAGGAGGTCCAGGTTGGCCTTGTCGTCGCCGTGTCGGCCGGCCCAGCGGGCGGAGAAGATGCCGGGGGCGCCGTTCAGGACGTCGACGCACAGGCCGGAGTCGTCGGCGATGGCGGGCAGGCCGGTGGCGCGGGCCAGGGCGTGGGCCTTGAGGAGGGCGTTCTCCGCGAAGGTGACGCCGGTTTCCTTGACGTCCGGGATCTCGGGGTACGCGTCCGCGCCGACCAATTCGTGCGGCAGGCCGGCGTCGGACAGGATGGCGCGGAGTTCGGAGACTTTGCCCGCATTGCGGGTGGCGAGGATCAGGCGGGTCATGCCGACCAGTATCGGCCAGGGCCCGGCGCGGCCGCCCCGCCGGTGGGCGCTCAGCCCGGGGTGCAGACCTTGGAGATCTCCTTCGCGGCGTTGCCGACCGGGGTGATGTCCGGGGTGGTGTTGCCGTTGTCGATCGAGGTGCGGACGTTCGTGACGGCCGTCTTCATGGAGCCGATGGCCTTGCTCAGGTCGGCGTTGTCCGTCTGGTCGCCGATCTTCTTGAGGCTCGTCTCGATCTGGTTGAGGGCGTTCTGGGCGTCCTGCGGGCTGTTGCCGGCCTGGGAGACCGCTTGCTGGAGGTCGTTGGCGCCGTCGGTTATGGCGACGGCGGTGTTGGCGCAGTCCATCGCGGTGTTGAGGGTGTCGCAGGCGGAGAGCGCCGGGACGGCCAGGGCGGCTGCGACGGCGATGGCCGCGGCTCGGTGCATGGGCTTCATTCAGGTCCCCCAGTGGCTCGGTGCAGGGCTCGGGTACGTGGACGGGCGCACGGCTTTGACACCGTGCGCCCGTACCGGCGTAGACGCCGGGACCGGCCCGGCGGTTGCCGGGACGGGTCCGGCGGGGTCGACAGGGCCGTCAGGCGTCAGGACGCGGCGAGGTCCAGGGCGCTGAGCTGGAGGGCCTGGAGGTCGGCACAGCCGCCGGCGGCGAGGTCGAGGAGGGCGTTGAGTTCCTTGCGGTCGAAGGGCTCGCCTTCGGCGGTGCCCTGGACCTCGACGAAGCGGCCGTCGCCGGTGCAGACGACGTTCATGTCGGTCTCGGCGCGGACGTCTTCCTCGTAGCAGAGGTCGAGGAGGGGTTCGCCGTCGACGATGCCGACGCTGACGGCGGCGACGGTCCCGGTGAGGGGCTTGCGGCCGGCCTTGATCAGCTTCTTCTTCTGGCCCCAGGCGACGGCGTCGGCGAGGGCGACGTAGGCGCCGGTGATGGCGGCGGTGCGGGTGCCGCCGTCGGCCTGGAGGACGTCGCAGTCCAGGACGATGGTGTTTTCGCCGAGGGCCTTGTAGTCGATGACGGCGCGCAGGGAGCGGCCGATGAGGCGGGAGATCTCGTGGGTGCGGCCGCCGATCTTGCCGCGGACCGATTCGCGGTCGCCGCGGGTGTTGGTGGAGCGGGGCAGCATCGAGTATTCGGAGGTGACCCAGCCTTCGCCGCTGCCCTTGCGCCAGCGGGGGACGCCTTCGCTGAAGGAGGCGGTGCAGAAGACCTTGGTGTCTCCGAAGGAGATGAGGACGGAGCCCTCGGCGTGCTTGCTCCATCCGCGCTCGATGGTGACCGGGCGGAGCTGTTCGGGCGTGCGGCCGTCGATGCGAGACATGCTGCCGAGCCTAGTCGGTGCGGGGGTACGGAAAGACCCCGTCCGGGTGGTTCCGGTACGGGGTCCGTGGTCCTGCCGTGAGACGGGTGGGGTGAGCTGGTGGGCTCAGCTCACATCATGTCTTCGATTTCGCCGGCGATGGGGTCGGCGTCGGTGCCGATGACGACCTGGATCGCGGTGCCCATCTTGACGACGCCGTGGGCGCCGGCGGCCTTCAGGGCGACTTCGTCGACCAGGTCGGGGTTGACGACCTCGGTGCGCAGGCGGGTGATGCAGCCTTCGACTTCTTCGATGTTTTCGATACCGCCGAGCCCGGCGACGATCTTCTCAGCCTTGGTGGCCATGTGTGTCTCCCTGCGTGTGACGAAGAACGAGTCTCGGCGGTCGGATGCCTGGTTCGCCCACCCGGAGGTCCGCTTTGTCACGGTAACTCACGGTTGGCCCATCTATGCGAGCGCGTGCCCGGCACCTGCCGAATGATAACGATCAACATCCGTCCGCCGTCCCGGCCGGTGGATGTGACCGCGTGGCAAGCGGTCTTGACAGTGGTCTACACCAGTGTGCCGTACGTGCCGCACCTGCCAAAACGGGCCGGTCAGGGAGGACGCCGATGAGCGCGAGCAGCGCCGCAGCCAGGCCGCGGCCGAAGTGGCGGAACGGGTTGTTCCAGGGGCTCCAGAAGATGGGGCGCAGTCTTCAGCTGCCGATCGCCGTCCTGCCCGCCGCAGGCATCCTGAACCGGCTCGGCCAGCCCGACGTCTTCGGCAAGGACGGACTGAACTGGACCGACGTCGCGAAGGTCATGGCGGGCGCGGGCGGTGCGCTGCTGGACGCGGACCTGGGTCTGCCCCTGCTGTTCTGCGTGGGCGTCGCGATCGGCATGGCGAAGAAAGCGGACGGTTCGACGGCGCTGGCGGCGGTGGCGGGGTTCCTCGTCTACCGGGGTGTGCTGCACGCCTTTCCCAAGCCGTGCCCGACGGGGACGAAGGACATCGGGGGCGGCTGTCTGACGCCGACCGGCACGTTCGCGGGGTACACGTACCAGAACCCGGGGGTGTTCGGCGGGATCGTGATGGGGTTGCTGACCGCCTGGTTCTGGCAGCGGTTCCACCGGGTGAAGCTGGTGGACTGGCTCGGTTTCTTCAACGGCCGCCGGCTGGTCCCGATCATCATGTCGTTCGTCGCGATCGCGTTCGCCGCGCTGTGCCAGTGGATCTGGCCGCCGATCGGTGACGGGCTGGAGAGCTTCTCGGACTGGCTGGTGGGCCTGGGGTCGTGGGGTGCGGGCATCTTCGGTGTCGCGAACCGGGCACTGCTGGTGATCGGGTTGCACCAGTTCCTGAACGTGCCGGTGTGGTTCCAGTTCGGTACGTACGTCACCCCGACCGGGGTGATCAAGCACGGTGACATCAACATGTTCCTGGCGGGCGACCCGCGCGCGGGGCAGTTCCTGTCCGGCTTCTTCCCGATCATGATGTTCGCGCTGCCGGCGGCGGCGCTGGCCATCACGCACTGTGCGAAGCCGCAGCGGCGAAAGGAGGTGGGGGGTCTGATGCTGTCGGTGGCCCTGACGTCGTTCGTCACGGGGATCACGGAGCCGCTGGAGTACTCGTTCCTGTTCGTCGCACCGGCGCTGTACGCGATCCACGCGGTGCTGACGGGTGTGTCGATGGCGGTGACGTGGGGGCTGGGGGTGCACGACGGGTTCAGCTTCTCGGCGGGCCTGATCGACTACGTCATCAACTGGGGGCTGGCGACGAAGCCGTGGCTGATCGTCCCGATCGGCCTGTGCTTCGCGGTGGTGTACTACGCGGTGTTCCGCTTCGCGATCACGAAGTTCGACATCCCGACGCCGGGGCGGGAGTCGGACGAGGAGATCGCGGCGATGCAGGCGGAGGTCACCAAGGCCTGAGCGCCTCCGCTCCGCCCGGTCGAAGGGCCCCTGGATGCCGGGATCCGGGGGCTTTTCGCTGCCCGTCGGGAGCGTGGTTCCTACAACAAAAAATTGAAGGTTCCTTATCTAACCCCGACCGTGTTACAACTGGTCTACACCATGCATTGGTGTAGACCACGACCGCTTCCCCCCGGCGGCGTGTGCCCCCTTTTCGAGACGTCGCCGTCCCCCGTGGTTCACCCCTGGCGGCGCCTTGCTCCCCGGAGGAAGTTATGAGTACGGCTACTGACGCCGCGGCGCCGCCCGCCAAGAAGCGGGGCGCCGGCCTGATCCAGGGTCTGCAGAAGGTCGGCCGCAGCCTCCAGCTGCCCATCGCCGTCCTGCCCGCCGCCGGCATCCTGCTGCGCCTCGGCCAGCCCGACGTCTTCGGCAAGGACGGCCTCGGCTGGGGCAAGGTCGCCACGGTGTTCGCCACCGCCGGTGACGCCGTCTTCGCCAACCTGCCGCTGCTCTTCTGCATCGGTGTCGCCATCGGCTTCGCCAAGAAGGCCGACGGCTCCACCGCCCTCGCCGCGCTGGTCGGTTTCCTGGTCTACAAGAACGTCCTCACCGCCTTCCCGGTGACCGAGGCCGTCATCAACACCACCGAGAACAAGGGTGTCGACGTCGCCGCGACGTACAACAACCCGGGCGTCCTCGGCGGCATCATCATGGGTCTGCTCGCCGCGGTCCTGTGGCAGCGCTACCACCGCACGAAGCTGGTGGACTGGCTGGGCTTCTTCAACGGCCGCCGTCTCGTCCCGATCATCATGGCGTTCGTCGGCGTTCTCGCCGGTGTCTTCTTCGGCCTGGTCTGGGAGCCGATCGGCGAGGTCATCTCCAACTTCGGCGAGTGGATGACCGGCCTGGGCTCCGGCGGTGCCGGCCTGTTCGGCCTGATCAACCGCGGCCTGATCCCGATCGGCATGCACCAGTTCGTCAACACCGTCGCCTGGTTCCAGATCGGTGACTTCACCAACGCCGCCGGCGAGGTCGTCCACGGCGACCTGAACCGCTTCTTCGCCGGTGACCCGGACGCCGGCCTCTTCATGACCGGGTTCTTCCCCATCATGATGTTCGGCCTGCCGGCCGCCGCCCTGGCCATCGCGCACTGCGCCCGCCCGGAGCGCCGCAAGGCGGTCACCGGCATGATGGTCTCGCTCGCCCTCACCTCGTTCGTCACGGGTGTCACCGAGCCCATCGAGTTCTCGTTCATGTTCATCGCGCCGCTGCTGTACGCGATCCACGCCGTCCTGACCGCCATCTCCATGGCCGTCACCTGGGCGCTCGGCATCCACGCCGGCTTCACCTTCTCGGCCGGTCTGATCGACCTCGGCCTGGGCTGGAACAAGGCGACGAACCCGCTGTACATCATCCCGGTCGGACTCGTCTTCGCGGCGATCTACTACTTCGTCTTCCGCTTCGCGATCACGAAGTTCAACCTCCCCACGCCGGGCCGGGAGTCCGACGAGGAGCTCGCCGAGCTGGCGAAGGCCGAGGCCAAGTAGGCCGGTCGGTCCCACGTACGACGGAGCCCCCGCTCTCCCGGCAAGGGAGGGCGGGGGCTCCGTCGTACGCCGTCGGGGCGTCAGACCTCGTAGACCGCGCCGGGCTGCGCGAGGTCGGCCCGGCCGTCGTACACCGCGCGGGCGTCGGCGAGGTTGCGGGCGGCGTCCGTCCACGGCGGGACGTGGGTCAGGACCAGCCGGCCCGCTCCGGCGTCGGCCGCGTACCGCCCCGCCTCGCGGCCGTTGAGGTGGAGGTCGGGGATGTCCTCCTTGCCGTGCGTGAAGGAGGCTTCGCACAGGAACAGGTCGGCGCCGGCGGCCAGCGTGGCCAGCTCCGGGCAGACGCCGGTGTCCCCGGAGTAGGTGAGCGAGCGGCCGCCGTGCTCGACGCGGATGGCGTACGACTCGACGGGGTGGCACATCCGCTCCGTGCGGACCTGGAACGGGCCGATCTCGAAGGCGCCGGACTTGAGGGTCCGGAAGTCGAAGACCTCGCTCATCGAGCGCGCGTCGGGGACGTCGTCGTAGGCCGCCGTCAGCCGCTGCTCGGTGCCCTCGGGGCCGAAGACGGGGATGGTGCCGCAGCGGCCGCCCTCGTGCCGGTAGTAGCGGGCCACGAAGTACGCGCACATGTCGATGCAGTGGTCGGCGTGCAGGTGGCTCAGGAAGATCGCGTCGAGGTCGTAGAGACCGATGTGGCGCTGGAGCGCGCCGAGGGCGCCGTTGCCCATGTCGAGGAGCAGCCGGAAGCCGTCGGCCTCGACGAGGTAGCTCGAACATGCCGATTCCGCGGACGGGAACGACCCCGAGCAGCCGACGACGGTGAGCTTCATGGAGCGTGAACCTCCGTGGACGGTCCGTGGACGGAATGCGGGCCGAGCGTGCGTCGAGCGTAAGGCGCGAAACGTCCGGTCGCTCCTCCACGGCGGGCCGTTGTGGGGGGAATCACCTGTGCTGTCACCCGGGGGAGCGACAGGAGGTACGGGCGTTGCCGCGCCGGGGGCGGGGGTCGCGGCTACGGTCGGGTTATGGACACGTCGTGGTGGCCCGCCGCGGTGGCCGTGGTCGCCGTCGTGGTGCTGGTGCTGCTGCCCCGGCCGGGCGGACGGGGTGCGGTGCGGCGGCGTGTGCCGGGGACGCCGGGGCGGGTGCGGCCGGGCGACCTGTGGTGCCTGGCGGACGGGCGGTCGTGTCTGGTGCTGGCGGTGGGGGCGCGGGGGCGGGCCCGCGTCGCGTGGATCACCGGGAAGTACGACGACCGGCGCGCGGGGGTGATCCCGTTGCCGCCGGGGGTCGGGGGGCAGCAGGGGCGGACGGGTTACCTGGAGGCGGACCGGCCCGCTGAGGTGTCGTCGGCCGAGCTCGACAGGCGGCTGGGCATGTTGGACCCGACGCTGTGGGACGAGGTCAAAGGGCTGGGCGGAGGCCACGGGTGAGCGGGCCGGCGATCAGGGTGCGGCGGGTCTACGACCCCCCGGAGCCGGGGGCGGAGGGCGACGGCGTACGGGTCCTCGTGGACCGGCTCTGGCCGCGGGGGCTGGCGAAGGCCGAGGCGGCGGTGGACGAGTGGCCGAAGGCGGTGACGCCGTCGGCGGAGCTGCGGAAGTGGTACCACGGGGGCGGGGGGACGGAGCGGGAGTTCCGGGCGCGGTACGAGGCGGAGCTGGCGGAGCCGGAGGCGGTGGCGGAGCTGGAGCGACTGCGGGGGCTGGCCGCGGCGGGGCGGGTGACGTTGCTGACGGCGGTCAAGGACCCGGCGGGGAGCCACGCGGCGGTGCTGGCGGACGTCCTGTCCCGGTGAATTCGGGCCCGGGGCGGCGGGGCCGAGGCGGCCGGGCCGAGGCGGCCGGGCCGGGGCGCGGGGCTCTCCCCCACCCCGCCCCTTCCCCGAACCGGGCTCCGACCGGACCCGCGCCTCAGGCCCCGGCAGGGCTCCTTCGGCTGGTCTCAGGCCCAGAGTTGGCCCTGGAGGACCTCGATGGCTTCTTCCGTCGTCGCCGCCGTGTAGACGCCCGTCGAGAGGTACTTCCAGCCGCCGTCGGCCACCACGAACACGATGTCCGCCTGTTCGCCCGCCGCAACCGCCTTGCGGCCGACACCGATGGCCGCGTGGAGGGCCGCACCCGTGGAGACGCCCGCGAAGATGCCCTCCTCGCGCAGCAGTTCCCGGGTGCGGGTGACCGCGTCCGCGGATCCCACCGAGAAGCGGGTGGTGAGCACCGAGGCGTCGTACAGCTCCGGGACGAAGCCCTCGTCCAGGTTGCGCAGGCCGTACACGAGGTCGTCGTAGCGCGGTTCGGCGGCCACGATCTTGACGCCGGGCACGTGCTCGCGCAGGTAGCGGCCGACGCCCATCAGCGTGCCGGTCGTGCCGAGGCCGGCCACGAAGTGGGTCACGGACGGCAGGTCCCGCAGGATCTCGGGGCCGGTCGTGGCGTAGTGGGCGCCCGCGTTGTCCGGGTTGCCGTACTGGTAGAGCATCACCCAGTCGGGGTGTTCGGCCGCGAGTTCCTTGGCGACCCGGACCGCGGTGTTGGAGCCGCCCGCGGCCGGGGACGGGATGATCTCGGCTCCCCACATCGTCAGGAGGTCCCGGCGCTCCTGGCTGGTGTTCTCCGGCATCACGCACACGATCCGGTAGCCCTTGAGCTTCGCGGCCATCGCAAGGGAGATGCCCGTGTTGCCGGAGGTGGGCTCCAGGATGGTGCAGCCGGGGAACAGGCGGCCGTCCTTCTCCGCCTGCTCGACCATGTGGAGCGCGGGGCGGTCCTTGATCGAGCCGGTGGGGTTGCGGTCCTCCAGCTTCGCCCAGATCCGTACGTCGTCGGAGGGCGAGAGCCGGGGCAGCCTGACGAGCGGGGTGTTCCCGACCGCGGCGAGGGGGGAGTCGTAGCGCATTACTTCGATCCGCCGGCCACGGCCGGGAGGATGGTGACGCTGTCGCCGTCCTTGAGCTCGGTGGCGATGCCGGCGAGGAAGCGGACGTCCTCGTCGTTGAGGTAGACGTTCACGAAGCGGCGCAGCTCGCCGCCCTTCGCCTCGTCGACGATGCGCTCCTGGATGCCCTTGTGGCGGGTTTCGAGATCCGCGAACAGGTCGGCCAGGGTGCTGCCTTCGCCCGTGACGGCCTTCTCGCCGTCGGTGTAGGTGCGGAGGATGGTGGGGATGCGGACCTCGATGGCCATGGCGGGCTCCAGTGTCGTCAAGTCAAGTCGTGAAGGGGCGTGAAGAGGCGTGCAAAGGGGCGCGGGGGGGGTCGAGTGCGCGTGGTGCCCCGCGCGGCAGGGCTGTGGTGCTCGTGCTCAGGCAGCAGGACAGATGGCGCTTGCGAGGCGGCACAGGTCGACGTGCAGCCGCGCCACGAGCAGCAGCGGCCTGCCGGGCGTCTCGTTGCTCACGTCGTGGGAAACCATGCGGTCATGTTAACGATTCCCGGTCCCCCGTTTGGAGTGTGATCCCGCATCGTGGACACCAAGCGCTCACATACTGGTCAGTAGCCTGCTACGACCTGCACTTCTTCCTCCGTGATCACTCCGTCGACGATGCGGTAGGAGCGGAACTGGAACTCCCCGAGGCCGTCGTGGTCGGCGGTGGAGACGAGTACGTAGTGCGCTGCGGGCTCGTTGGCGTAGGTGACGTCGGTGCGCGAGGGGTAGGCCTCGGTCGCGGTGTGCGAGTGGTAGACGATCACGGGCTCCTCGTCCCGGTCGTCCAGCTCGCGGTAGAGCCGCAACAGGTCCTTGGAGTCGAACTCGTAGAACGTGGGCGAGCGGGCCGCGTTCAGCATCGGGATGAAGCGCTCGGGCCGGTCGGTGCCGGCCGGGCCCGCCACGACCCCGCAGGCCTCGTCGGGGTGGTCCCTGCGGGCGTGTTCCACGATCTGGTCGTACAGGGCCTGGGTGAGGGTCAGCATGAGCGACAGGATAAACAGACGGGCCCTCCCGTACCGAGGCGTGGTACGGGAGGGCCCGAATGGTGGACGGGTGCCCTGGGGCGCCTGCGCCTACTCGGCCTGTCCGGCCTTAATGAAGGCCGCACCCCGCGGGTTGCGGGACTTCATGAACAGGTACGAGACGCCCAGGATCACACCCCACAGGGGGGCGCAGTAGAGCGAGACGCGGGAGTCCTTGTCGGCGCCCATCATCACGATGACCATGACGATGAACAGCAGCGCGAACCAGCTGGTGTACGGGGCTCCGGGCGCCCGGAACGGGGACTTCGGCAGGTCGCCGCGGTCGGAGGCGGCCCGGTAGCGGATCTGGCAGACCAGGATCATGATCCAGGCCCACATGCCGGAGATGGTGGCGAAGGAGACGACGTAGTCGAAGGCCTTGCCCGGGGCGACGTAGTTGATCCAGACGCCCACCAGCATCAGCGCGGCGGAGAAGGTCGTGCCGACGAGCGGGGTGCCGCTCCTGGTCAGCTTGGTGAAGACCTTCGGGCCCTGCCCGTTGAGCGCGAGGTCGCGCAGCATGCGGCCGGTGGAGTACATGCCGGAGTTGCAGGACGACAGGGCGGCGGTGAGCACCACGAAGTTGACGATGGCGGCGCCGACGCCGAGGCCCATCTTCTCGAAGGCGGCGACGAAGGGGCTGACGCCGGGCTGGAACTCGTGCCACGGGACGACCGAAAGGATCATGATGAGCGCGCCGACGTAGAAGACGGCGATCCGCCACGGCACGGTGTTGATGGCCTTGGGGAGGGTCTTCTCGGGGTCCTTCGACTCGCCGGCGGTGACGCCGACCAGCTCGACCGCGAGGAAGGCGAACATCACGATCTGGAGGGTCATCAGCGTGCCGCCGATGCCCTTGGGGAAGAAGCCGCCGTCGTTCCACAGGTTGGCGACGGTCGCGGTGTCCGCGGCGTCGGAGAACCCGATGGTGAGGATGCCGGCGCAGATCAAGATCATGCCGACGATGGCGGTGACCTTGACCATGGAGAACCAGAACTCCAGCTCGCCGAAGAGCTTCACGGAGATCAGGTTGGCGGCGTAGAGGACCACGGTGAAGATCAGCGCGTACGCCCATTGCGGGAAGCTGTCGTGGGTCCAGTACGACATGTACTGCGCGGCGGCGGTGACCTCGGTGATGCCGGTGACCACCCAGAACAGCCAGTACGTCCAGCCCGTCACGTATCCCCAGAAGGGGCCGAGGAACTCGCGCGCGTAGTCCGAGAAGGAGCCGGAGACCGGGCGGTACATGAGCAGCTCGCCCAGGGCCCGCATGATGAAGAAGATGACCAGGCCCGCGATGGCGTAGGCCAGGATCAGGCTGGGGCCGGCCTTGGAGATGGCCTTGCCCGCGCCCAGGAACAGGCCGGTGCCGATGGCCCCGCCGATCGCGATCATCTGGATCTGGCGGGCTCCGAGCGCGCGGTGGTACCCCTCGCCGCCACCCTCGGTCCCGGCGTCCGCGCCGGGCTTTTTGTCGTGCTGCTCGACCTGCACAGAGGTCATGTCTGGTGCGCCTTTCTCCACGCCGACCCGCGCCTTCGATGGCTGCGGATCGGGTCCTCGATCCCCCCGGATACGGATGGAGTTGCACGCCGGCGATCAGCCGGTTCAAGCGAGCCGGGGGACATGGGTGGCGTCCCGTCGGCAGTCGTGAAGATTTATCACGTGCTTACGGGTGACCGGGAGGGCGGAATGTGGCGCACGGCACAGGCAAATCGGAACATGAGTCCTGAAACAGATCAGATCACCGCATCGCGGTGATCTGATCGTTATCCGGATTTGAGCGTTCGCTGAGCGAACAGAGCCGCTGCCGCGGTGGCCGTCGGCTCAGAGGGTCTCGATCAGGCTCTCCTGGAGCCCGCCGAGCCACAGGTACGCCATCACCATCGGCTTGCGCGGATCGTCGTCCGGCAGTCGGAACAGCCTCGCGCCCTCGTCGTCCTCGGTGATCTCCAGCCGGGCGGCGATGGTCAGGCGCAGGTCGTTGAGCGCGCCGAGCCAGCGCAGCGGCAGCTCCCCGGTCAGCTCCAGCACGGCCGCCCCGTCCCCCGCCGGGGTGAGCCCGTTCAGGCTGTGGACGACGGCCAGGGCGTCCTCCCGCTTGCGGGTGCGCAGGTCGTTCTCGGTGAAGCGGCGGAACTCGGCGGAGCGGGCCCGCAGCTCCTGCGCCTCGGGGCCCGGGAGACCGCCCGCCAGGCCGTTCCCGAGGTCGTCCTGCGCGCCCGGCCCGGCCCCGTACGCGTCGGGGAAGAGGCGGGCGAGCGCCGGGTCGGACGGGGGCTCGGTCGGGCCGTCCGAGGCGAACAGCACGGCCAGCGGGTCGGCGTCCTCCGCGGGTTCCGGTTCACCCGGACCGATCAGCTCCAGCAGCTGCACGGCCAGGGAGCGCAGGATGGAGATCTCGATGTCGTCGAGCGCGATCGCCGCGCCGCCGCCCTCGCGGGATTCGAAGGTGCCCATCAGCCGCGGTCCTGCGACAGCGTCGCCCAGAGCCCGTAGCCGTGCATCGCCTGCACGTCGCGTTCCATCTCCTCGCGGGTGCCGCTGGAGACGACCGCCCGGCCCTTGTGGTGGACGTCGAGCATCAGCCGGTTCGCCTTGTCCTTGGGGTAGCCGAAGTACGCCTGGAACACGTACGTCACGTAGCTCATGAGGTTGACCGGGTCGTTGTGCACCAGGGTCACCCACGGGACGTCGGGTTCGGGGACCGCGGAGGTCTCTTCGGCCGATTCGGTGCGTTCGATCTCAATGGGAGCAACACTCACTTGTCCCATGCTGCCACTGTGACGGGCCCGTCGCACAAACCGGCCCTACATCTCGTCACTCTGACGAGATGTGCGCTAGCATCCGTGACATGAACCCTGCGGACCTGGGCCTGCCGGTGGACGTGCCGTCGACAGCG
The DNA here is from genome assembly GCF_014650775.1 of Streptomyces cirratus. Taxonomy (GTDB): domain Bacteria; phylum Actinomycetota; class Actinomycetes; order Streptomycetales; family Streptomycetaceae; genus Streptomyces; species Streptomyces cirratus. The sequence goes on from NZ_BMVP01000001.1 coordinate 992,812, forward strand.
CTCTTCACGGACCATTACGAGCTCACGATGCTCCAGGCCGCGCTGGCCAACGGCACCGCCGACCGGCGTTCGGTCTTCGAGGTCTTCACCCGGCGGCTGCCCGAGGGCCGGCGCTACGGCGTGGTGGCGGGCACCGGACGGGTACTGGACGCGGTCGAGAACTTCCGCTTCGACGGCGCGGTGCTGGAGTTCCTGCGCGAGCGGGCCGTGGTCGACGCGCGGACGCTGGACTGGCTGTCCTCGTACCGCTTCTCGGGCGACGTCTGGGGCTACCCGGAGGGCGAGGTCTACTTCCCCGGCTCCCCGGTCCTGCGCGTCGAGGGCAGCTTCGCCGAGTGCGTGCTGCTGGAGACCGTCGTCCTGTCGATCCTCAACCACGACTCGGCGATCGCCGCGGCCGCCTCCCGGATGGCCTCCGCGGCGGGCGGGCGGCCGCTGATCGAGATGGGCGCCCGGCGCACCCACGAGCTGGCGGCCGTGGCGGCCGCACGCGCCGCGTACGTGGGCGGCTTCACCTCCACCTCGGACCTGGCGGCCGGGTTCCGCTACGGGATCCCGACGGTCGGTACGAGCGCGCACGCCTTCACCCTGGTGCACGACAGCGAGCGCGACGCCTTCACCGCGCAGGTGACCTCGCTGGGCAGCGGCACGACCCTGCTGGTGGACACGTACGACGTCGCCGAGGCCGTGCGCACGGCCGTCGAGGTCGCCGGGACGGGGCTGGGCGCGGTGCGCATCGACTCCGGGGACCTGCTGCTGGTCGCGCACCGGGTGCGGCAGCAGCTGGACGAGCTGGGCGCGACGCAGACGCGGATCGTGGTCACCTCCGACCTGGACGAGTACGCGATCGCCTCGCTGGCGGCGGCGCCGGTGGACGCGTACGGGGTGGGCACGCAGCTGGTGACGGGCAGCGGGCACCCGACCTGCTCGATGGTCTACAAGCTGGTGGCCCGGGCCACCTCGGCGGACCCCAAGGCGCCGCTGCTGCCGGTGGCGAAGAAGTCCTCGGGCGGCAAGACCTCGCTGGGCGGCCGCAAGTGGGCGGCCCGGCGGACGGACGCGGAGGGGGTCGCGGAGGCCGAGGTCGTGGGCGTGGGCCCCGTACCGACGGCCCTGGCCGACCGGCAGCTGCTGGTCCAGCTGGTCAAGGGCGGCGAGGTCGTGGCCCGCGAGCCCCTGGAGGCGGCCCGGGAGCGCCACATCGCGGCCCGGTCGGGACTCCCGCTGTCCGCGACGCAGCTCTCGCGCGGCGAGCCCGTGATCCCGACGGAGTACGTCTGAGCCCCGTCCGGGCAGCCCGCCCCGGGCCCGGGCCGCGGGTTCGGGCCCCAGGTTCGGGAAGGGGCGGGGCGGGGGAAGAGCCCGCCCAGCGGCAACCACATCGACCTAAGGACACGCGACATGCACCGCGCACTGATCGTCGTCGACGTACAGAACGACTTCTGCGAAGGCGGCAGCCTCGCGGTCACCGGCGGGGCCGATGTCGCCGCCGCCATCACCGAGCTGATCGGGCAGGCCACGCCGGGCTACCGGCACGTCGTCGCCACGCGTGACCACCACATCGATCCCGGTCCGCACTTCGCGCACCCGCCGGCCGCGCCCGACTACGAGAGCTCCTGGCCGGTGCACTGCGTGGCCGGGACCGAGGGCGTCGGCTTCCACCCGAACTTCGCCCCCGCGGTGGCCTCCGGCGCCATCGCCGCCGTCTTCGACAAGGGGGCTTACGAGGCCGCGTACAGCGGGTTCGAGGGCCTGGACGAGAACGGCTCGGGCCTCGCCGACTGGCTGCGGGAGCGGGGCGTCACGGAGGTCGACGTCGTCGGCATCGCCACCGACCACTGCGTGCGGGCCACCGCCCTGGACGCGGCCCGCGAGGGGTTCCGCACGCGGGTCCTGCTCGACCTCACGGCGGGCGTCGCCCCCCACACCACCGCCCGCGCCCTGGAAGACCTCCGTACGGCCGGCGTACGCCTCACGGGCGCGCCGGTGCTCGGGGGCGCGTAGCGGCGCCTACGCGCCCCTCAGGAGGGCGCCGATCGGGTGCCAGAGTTCCTGGGCGCGGTCGGGCGTGCAGCGCCACAGGAGGCCGTCCGGGTGGTGCAGGACGGCGGTGACCTCGTCAGGGGTCGGGGGGTGGGCGTTGCCCCGCAGGTAGACGGCGCGCATGCCGAGGTTCCGCAGCCTGGTCAGGGCGCGGGCCCGGTTGGCGGCGTGGACGAGCACCCGCACGTTGCCGTCCTCGCCGGACGGCCGCGGCAGCATCAGCGCGACCACCACGCTGCCGCCTGGCAGTCTGACGAAACCTCCACCGGGCATGATCTTCAGCTCCCCCGTCAATAAGACAACTTCCGACCCGCATCTAAACGTGATCGGCCGCCGCCCGCTAGAGGGCGACGGCCGATCATGCTTTGACCTGCAATTTTTACGAATTACTTAACGGCGGGACCGACCTCGACCGTCATCTGGAGACCGTCGTACGGCTCCTTGGCGATCTTGATCTTGGTGTTGGTGTCAGTGGTCTTCACCGAACCGGTCGGGTTCTCGTCGTAGAAGTACTTGCCCTTGTGGTCGTCGAAGACGAGGTTCGCGGGCTTCGGCTTGAGGAACAGCGCCTCGCCGTTCTTGTGCAGGGTGAAGGCGTCCGTCGAGTATGCGCTGAACGTCGCGTCGTACGGCTGGATCTTGTTCCGCAGCAGGGTGCCGTCCGCCCACTTCATCGGCTTGGCGTTGGCGTCGATCGGCAGGATCAGACCCGAGCCCGGGTGCTGGCTCGTGTTGTTGTCCTTCTGGGAGGTGTCCCAGAGCCAGATCAGCAGACCGTCCTGGTAGGGGTAGTGCTCCACCCAGTTCGGCTTGGTGTTGGCGAAGCCGAAGTTGTACGGGCCGACCTTGAGGGTCGAGTCGTACGAGACGTAGCGACGGTTCTCCGCCAGGTAGTACTGCGGGTACTCCTTGGTGAAGCCGGCGCCGACGCGGGAGAAGCCCTTGCCGGTCCAGCCGTTGTCGCCGTTCTCGGCGCCGTCGGTGAACAGCGTGGAGCCGTCCGCGGTGAGGGTGATGGCGTCGGCGGTGAAGCCCTTGCCGCCCGCGCCGCCGTCCGTCTGGTAGCGGAAGCGGAGGTCGACCTTCTTGCCCGCGTAGGCGTCCAGCGGGAAGTTCAGCGACTTCCAGGCGCCGGAGACACCGGTCAGCGAGGGGGCGCCGGAGGCGTCGGCCGGGATGGCCGCGCCGTCGGCGGTGCCGGCGAGGGCGGTCCAGGTGGCGCCGCCGTCCGTGGACACCTCGGTGTACAGGAAGTCGTAGTCCTGCTCGATGTCCCACCAGCTCTTGAGGGACAGGGCCGCGGAGGACTTGCCGGTCAGGTCGACCGAGCGGGTCAGGGTGTTCTTGAGGTCGTCACCCATGTTGCTCCACCACTGCGAGGAGCCCTCGGCGGGAGCGACGATGTCCGTCTTGACCTGCTTCTTCGGCAGCTCGACGAGCAGACCCTGCTTGTCCTTGGTGTTGTACGCGGAGACGCCCAGCTTGTGGGTCGAATTCGTCGCGGCCTTGGCCTTGTCGTAGTTCAGCCAGCCCAGCTGCAGCTTGCTCCAGGCGTCCATGTCGCCCGGGAGGTTGCCTATGGAGTCCTTGCCGTCACCGAGCCAGGAGCCCGCCGACATCAGGGACCAGAAGCCGACGCTGTTGTCGCCGCCACCGGAGGTGTCGTAGAGGTCGGGCAGACCGAGGTCGTGGCCGTACTCGTGCGCGAAGACGCCGAGGCCGCCGTTCTCCGGCTGCATCGTGTAGTCGCCGACCCAGATGCCGGTGTCGCCGATCTGCGTGCCGCCGGCCTTGTTGTTCGCCGGGCCGGTCTTGCCGACGTCGGTGCCGTAGGCGTACCAGCGGTGCGCCCACAGGGCGCTGGTGCCCTGCACGCCGCCGCCGGCCGACTCGTCCTCGCCCGCGTGGACGATCTGGAAGTGGTCGATGTAGCCGTCGGGCTCGTTGAAGTTGCCGTCGCCGTCGTAGTCGTTGCGGTCCCACTGGTCGTACTGCGCCAGCGTCGCCTTGATCTCGGCGTCCGTCTTGCCGGCCTTCTTCTGGCCGTCGACCCAGGCGTTGACGCCGTCCTTGACGGTGTCCCAGACGTTGGAGCAGTTCGTCTGGCCGCAGTAGTTCGAGCCGTAACGGGCCTCGTTGTACGGGATCTTGACCCAGTCGGCGACCTGGCCGTCGACCGAGTAGCGGCCCGAGGAGGTCTTCTCGTAGTAGGTCTTCAGCGAGTTCTTGCCCTGGCCGGTACCGAAGTACAGGTCCTGGAAGTAGTCGCGGCTGAAGTCCTTGCGCCAGGCCGTGCTGTTGTTCGTCGCGCGGTCGGGCTGCGCGATCGTGTTGTGCGCGGGGCCCGGGGTGCCGCCGTACTTCGGGACCGGCGGCTTGGGGCCGCTCGGGCCGTCCGGGTCGAACATGGTCGTATTGTCGACCTGGTCGCCGAACTCGACGAGGATCGTGAAGATCTTGTCGGTCTTCTCACGGCCCAGCTCGACGTACTTCTTGTCGTCCAGCTTGACGACCTTGGAGGCCCCGCGCTGCTCGACTGCCTTCTTACCGCTCAGCACCTGGTCAAGGGCAGCCTCGCGCGCCTGCGCCTGCTGCTTGCTGAACGGGCCCTCCAGGTCGTGCTTGACCTGCTCCTTGTTCGGAGCGGTCGGGTCCTGGCGGTCCGAGGCGGGCGCGCCGGCCGGAGTCGGTACCGCCTGTGCCGTGGTGAGGAAGGCGCCCGAGGCCGCGGTGGCGGCCAGCGTCACGGCGATGGCCGCGGTGCGCAGCGCGCGCCTTCTCTTGGAGTTGCCGGTCACTTGATGTCGTTCCCCTCCCGCGGCCGCAGCGTTGGTCGGAACGTCTCCATAGGAGCGGGGGGTTCCGCGCGGCGCGCGTCTCAAGTGACGACATTTGACCGGAGAGATGAAAGAAAAGACAGACCTTGACTTGTTCCTTACAACTGCACTATGCGGGCAACGAGTTCCGCTATTCGGACGTTCGTCGCCAGTCGGGGCGAAGGGGAGCTTCCGGCCCCTGGAGGGCGACCGCAGAAGCATCGGAGAACGGCCGGAGAATCGTCAGAGAACCGTCCGAGAACCGCCGGAGGATGCACGGTCCATGACGCCGTGCGCCCCCCGTGCTCCCGCGCGAAGCCGTCCTACGGTAAGGGCACGCTTACTGACGGTTCCGCTCGGGCATGCCCCGTCGTAGAGTCTCTTGCCGCGCGACGAGTTGAGCCGACTCTCCCTCACCGCCTTGAGGACGGATATCGCCATGCCGCGTCCGACTGCCGCACAACTCGCCTACGGGTCCGCCACCGTCATCGTGTCGACGATCGCCATGCTGCTGCTGTCGCAGACCAGCACGGGGATCGGCATCGCGGTCATCTCCGCGGCCGCGCTCGCCCTCGGGCTCCTCGTCGCGCTCACCGTGCCGATCCCGCGCCGGCGCGGCCGGCACGCCGCCGGGCGTTCCGGTGCAGCGCCGGAGGCCGGCGCCGTGCCCGTCGAGGTGGCGCCGGGAGCGCGGGTGCCCGAGCCGAGGGCCGCGTCCGAACACCCCGTGCACCACTGAGGCGTACGCGTACGACGGTGCGGGCGGCCGTCCCCGGGGGACGGCCGCCCGCACCGGACGCGTGACGGGCCGCGGATCCACGCGGCCCGGAGTCGAGCCGTGCACACTCACGTCGTGCGGACCCACGTCGTGCGGACCCAAGCCATGCGGACCCAAGTCATGCGGACTCAAGTCGTGCGGACCACCACGGTCTTCGCCACCTTGTCGTGCAGCCCCTGCTTGTACGGCTTGTCGACCAGGATCGAGATGATCAGTGCGAGCGGCCACAGGCAGAAGCAGCAGATCAAGGTCGGCACCCACAGCACCGCGCCACGGCTGAGCGCGGCACCGGAGGGCGGCACGCTGCCGTCGTTGAGCATCGCGACGCGCAGGCCCAGCGCCCGCTTGCCGATGGTCTGACCGCGCCTCTTGGTGAACCACCAGTCGTAGCCGACGTACGCGATGATCGAGATCAGCGTCCAGAGCAGCCCGGTGCCGTTGTACGACTTGGTGATGACCTCGGTGACGTCCTCGCCCTTGCCCGTGTCGACGACGTACCGCCGCGTGCCGAACGGCAACTGGATCAGGAACAGCGGGACCGCGACGATGATCAGGTCGATGATCCGCGCGCCGAGCCGCTTGCCGAAGTCCGCGAGCGGGGGCATGCCGGAGAGCGGGTCCGGCATGCCGTACGGGCTCCCGGCGCCGCCACTGCCGTTGTACGGGCCCGGCGGAGGCGGGTACCCGCCGCCCCCGCCGGGTCCGCCGGGGGGCGGGGGCGGCGGGTACCCGCCCGCGCCGGGCGGCGGCGAACCGTACGGCGAACCGCCCGACGGGGGCGTCGGCTCCTGGGGCCTCTTGCGGAACGGGTCGTCCTCGGGCGGCTGCTCCGGCGGCGGCTGATCGGTGCTCATGGCCCGAGTCGACCCCGCGCGCGCGGACCCCGCAACGGGACGGCGTCCGTCCGGGGGTGGCGCTGCGCCTAGCGGGTTACGTAGGTCTTCGCCGCCTTGTCGTGCCAAGCCTGGCGGCGGGGCCGGTCGACCAGGCACCAGAGGCTGCCCGGGATGCCGAGGGTCGCGTACACCAGCCAGCGGCGCAGGGCCGCGCCGAAGGCGGGCGGGCGGCGGGTGGCGGTGGACAGGACGCGGATGCCGAGCAGCTTCTTGCCCGGCGTGCGGCCCCAGCGGGCGGTGGGGGCGGCCTCGTAGAGGATCCCGAAGAGCAGGACGGCGGCGAGTACGAGGCCCAGGTAGCCGGTGACGGTGGCGTCGAGCAGCCAGACGGTGGTGTGCCGGCCGATCCCCCGGGCGGCGTCCACCTTGGCCTGGACGTGGGCCGTCACCCGGGGGACGAGGGGCAGGGCGGCCCCCGTCGCCGCGGCCCCGAGCACGAGGGAGTCCAGGAGGCGGGCCAGGGCGCGGCGGACCAGGCCGGCGGGGCGGACGGCCCGCTCGGCCATGCGCTCGAAGACTGCGTGCGCGGTGGGCGGCGGGACGGGGACGGAGGCGGGGACGGGGGCCTTCGGGAGGGGGGTTCGGGGAGCGGCGGCTTGCGGGGCGGCGGACTGCGGGGCGGCCGCGGGGGCGGCGACGGGTGCGGGCCGCGGGGGCTCGGGGGCCGGCCTGGGCGCGGTCACCACGGGACGGGGCCGGGCCGGCGCCGGACGGGGGGCCTCGGTCGCCTCGGGCCAGGAGGAGGTGACCCCGGACGGGGCATCGCCGCCTCCGGGAGCGGCCGGCCACGCGGGGGCCGGGGCGGGCGCGGGGGCAGCGGCCGCCACCGGTGAGCGGGCCGACAGGATGCCCACCGCCTCCGCCGGGGCCTGCGCGGGGAACCGGTCCACGGGCGGCGCGGCGACCGCCGCCCGGGCGGGCAGCGCCCCCGCCGGCTCCTCGGCGTGGCCCCAGGACACCCGGACGTCGCGCGGGCCGCCGAAGCCGGCCTGGTGCGCGGGGTCCGCCTGCCACGCGGCCACGGCGGCGGCGACCGGCTCGGGCTCGCGCTGACGCTCACGCTCCGGCTCATGCCCGGGCTCGGCATCCGGGTCCGGCAGCGCCTCCGTCGCCGACGTCTCGTCCAGGAATGCCGGACCCGTCCCGTCCGCGGGCGTGGCGGGCCTGCTCGTACCCGGGACCCAGGCCGAGCCGTTCCAGTACCGGACGTACCCGGGGATGGAGGGATCGGGGTAGTAGCCCTCGCGGGCCGCGTGCTCGCCGTCACCAGGGGAGGCCGTCAATGTCCCCAACTCCGATCGTGGCTTGAGGCTTGTGAAGGGCAGGACCATAGCGAAGAACCTCCCTCCGGCCGGTCGGGTAACGGGAGAATCCAAGCCTTCGAGCGAATCCTTTCGCCGGGCGCACTTTTTCGGTCATCCGACAGATTTCGGCCAATCTCCGCCGCACCGCGCGAAGTCGCGTCATACCCCGGCACACCGGTGCTCTCTCCGGACGCGGGGCGAATCCCGGTCCCGCGCACCGGACGCGAGATCCGCAACGAAGTGAGGCCGTCATGCACCACCCCGTCATCGAGCGCGAACTGGAACTCAAGCTGGTCGTGTCCCCCGAGCGCAGCATCCCCGTCCCCGCCAGGCTGCTCTACCTCACGGACGACCCGTACGCCGTGCACATCACCTTCCACACCGGCTCCAGTGCCCCGGTGAACTGGACCTTCGCGCGCGAGCTGCTGGTCGAAGGGGTGTTCCGCCCGTGCGGCCACGGAGACGTCCGGATCTGGCCCACGAAGAGCGACAACGGGTGCGTGCTGTCCCTGGCGCTCAGCTCCCCCGACGGCGACGCCCTGCTGGAGGCGCCCGCCACCGCCGTGTCGGCCTGGCTGGAGCGGACCCTGCGCGTGGTTCCGCCGGGGACGGAGGCGGAGCGGCTCGGCCTGGACGCGGAGCTGGCGGAGCTGCTCACCCCGACCCCGGCGGACGACCTGTGGCTGCGGGACCCGTGGCCCTCGGACGAGTCGCCGGACGGGGACTCCTGAGGGCCCGGGCGTGGGCGGGACGCCGGCCGCGAACGTGGGCCTCGCGGGGCCGGGGAGGCGGGCGTCGTCGCCGGGGGCCGCGGGCCCGGACGCCCCGTCAGAACAGCTTGCCGGGGTTCAGCAGCCCCAGCGGGTCGAAGGCGCGCTTGATGTTGCGCTGCACCTCCACCCCCACCGGCCCCAGCTCGCGGGCGAGCCACTCCTTCTTGAGGACGCCGACCCCGTGCTCCCCCGTGATGGTGCCGCCCAACGACAGCCCGAGCGCCATGATGGCGTCGAAGGACTCGCGGGCCCGGCGCGTCTCGTCCTCGTCGGCCGGGTCGAAGCAGACCACCGGGTGGGTGTTGCCGTCGCCCGCGTGCGCACACACCCCGATGAGCAGGTCGTGCGTACGGGCGATGCCGGCGGTCCCGTCGAGCATCTCGGCGAGCCGCGAGCGCGGGACGCACACGTCGTCGATCATCGTCGCGGGCCGCAGGGCCTCCAGCGCGGTCAGCGACATCCGCCGGGCCTGGAGCAGCAGTTCCGACTCCGCCTCGTCCTCGGCCGGTACGACGGCGGTGGCCCCGGCGGCCGTGCACAGGGCACCGACGGCGGCGAGGTCGTCGGGGGCGTGCGGGGTGTCGAACGCGGCGAGCAGCAGCGCCTCGGTGGTCTCGGGCAGGCCCATCTTGCCGAGGGCGTTGACGGCGCGGATGGTCGTACGGTCCATCAGTTCCAGCAGGGAGGGCGTCAGACCGGCCTCCATGACGGCGCACACGGCCTCGCAGGCGGCCGCGGCCGAGGGGAACTCCGCGGCGAGCGCGAGCTGCCGGGGCGGCGCGGGGCGCAGCGCGAGCACGGCCCGTACGACGATGCCGAGGCTGCCCTCGGAGCCGACGAACAGGCGGGTGACGTCGTACCCGGCGACGCCCTTGGCGGTGCGCCGCCCGGTGCGCAGCAGCCGCCCGTCGGCGAGGACCACGTCGAGGCCGAGGACGTACTCGGCGGTGACCCCGTACTTGACGCAGCACAGGCCGCCGGACGCGGTGCCGATGTTGCCGCCGATGGTGCACTGTTCCCAGCTGGAGGGGTCGGGCGGGTAGTACAGGCCCTGTTCGGCGACGGCGCGGGAGAGGACGGCGTTGACGACCCCGGGCTCGACGACGGCGATCCGGTCGACCGCGGAGACCTCCAGGATCCGGTCCATCTTCACGAGGGAGAGCACGATGCAGCCCTCGGAGGCGTTGGCTCCGCCGGACAGGCCCGTGCGGGCGCCTTGGGGGACGACGGGGACGCGGAGGGCGGTCGCGGTGCGCATGACGTGCTGCACCTGCTCGACGGTCCGGGGCAGGACGACGGCGGCCGGTGTGCCGGCGGCGCAGAAGCTCGCCATGTCGGTGGCGTAGGAGGCGGTCACCTGAGGGTCGGTCAGGACCGCTTCGGCCGGCAGTCCCTCCAGGAGCGCTTCGTGGAGTCCTTCGTGGAGCGTGTCATGGAGGTCCGCGCGGGGTGGGGTGGAGAGGTCATCATCCATGGGGTCAGCGTGGCAGCTGGGGCCATAGGTGTGAACACGGACGCGGCCTTCTTCGGACACCCCGGCGTGCTCTTCATATTGACGCACAGTGAACGCATGGACCGTATCGACTACGCATCGGAGCAGGCCGAGCCGGCCGTGACGTTCACCGGCCGCAAGACGCTCGTGGCGGCCGCGGTCGCGGTGGTCCTGATCGTCGGGGCCCTGGTGATCAGGCCGGCGAGGACCGGGGACGACGCGCGACCGCCGGGGCCCGGCGAGCGTGCGGCGGCGGCGATGGGCCTGGGCGCCCCGGCGGCGGCGGTGGACCTGACCGCGCTGGTCACGGACCGGGAGAAGTGGCTCGCGGCGCACCCGCGTGACGACGCGTCGTGGGCGGTGCTCGGATCGGCGTACCTGGAGCAGGCGCGGCGCACCGCCGTCGCGGACTGGTTCCCGAAGGCGGAGGGGGCGCTGAAACGGTCGCTGGAGCTGCGGCCCGCGGAGAAGGGCAACCTCGACGCGATGACGGGCATGGGCGCGCTGGCCAACGCCCGGCGCGACTTCGGGACCGCGAAGAAGTGGGGCGAGCTCGTACGGGCACAGGCCCCGCGGCGCTGGACCGCGTACCCGGTGCTCGTGGACGCGTACTCGGGACTCGGCGACTACAAGGCCGCGCAGAAGGCACTGGAGCAGCTGGACGCGCTGCACTCGGGGCTGGCGGCGTACCTCAAGGCCTCCCAGGTGTACCGGGACCGCGGTTGGCGCGAGGACGCGGTGATGGCCATGGAGCACGCGGCCGGGGCGGCGAAGGCCCCGGTGGAGAAGGCGTACGCGCTGTTCCGGCTCGGGGAGCTGTCCTGGGAGCGGGGCGACGCGGAGGAGGCGCTGGGCCAGTACGAGGCGGCGCTGCGGACGGACCCGGCGCAGGCCGACGCGCTGGGCGGGCGGGCCCGGGCGCTGGCCTCGCTGGGGCGGGGCGGGGAGGCGGTCCGGGACTACCGGATGGCGCTGGGGCGGGCGGCGGTACCGCGGCTGCAGCTGGAGCTGGGCGAGCTGCTGGAGTCGCTGGGGCGGGCGGAGGAGGCCCGGGCCCCGTACGAGGCGCTGGGGGCGCTGGCGGGACAGGAGGGGGCGCAGCCGGTGGACGAGAGCGTGGTGCTCGGGCTCTTCGAGGCCGACCACCGCGATCCGGAGGCGGCGGTGCGGAGGCTGACGCAGGAATGGGGGCGGCACAAGAGCATGGAGGTCGCCGACGCACTGGGGTGGGCGCTGCACAGGACGGGCGACGACGCGATGGCGCTGGAGTACGCGAAGAAGGCGACGGAACCGGGGCTGCGCAGCGCGGAGTTCGCCTTCCACCGGGCGATGATCGAGCGCGGCCTGGGCGACGAGGCGGGGGCGCGACGGCACTTGCAGGAGGCCCTGCGGACGAACCCGGGCTTCTCTCCGGTGCGGGGACCGATGGCGAAGGAAGCCCTCGCCGCCCTGGCCCAGCCCCCGCCGGGCGGCCCGGAGAACATGCAGCCGCCCACCCCCTGGGTCGCCCCGGACCTCCCGAAGGCCTCCCCGAAACCGAAGCCCAAGCCCGCCGAGCCGGTCCCATCCCCGGCCAAACCCAGCCCGACCGGCGCTTGAGGCACGCGCCGGACCCACCCGGCCCCGCCGGCGTTCGAGGCGCCCCCACCCAGCCCCGCCGGCGTTCGAGGCGCGGGGTGCGGGGCGGAGCCCCGCAAAGCCCGGCGCAGCCGGGGCCGCTGCGCGGGACAGCGCCGCACGGACCCCACCGCACGCCTCGGCCCCGCCGCCCCCTCAGGGGGACCGGCGGGGCCGGGGCCACGTCAGCGCGACCGCAACCTACAGGTTGCCCCGCTTCTCCTGCTCCCGCTCGATCGCCTCGAACAGTGCCTTGAAGTTGCCCTTCCCGAAGCCCATCGACCCGTGCCGCTCGATGATCTCGAAGAACACCGTCGGCCGGTCCTGCACCGGCTTCGTGAAGATCTGCAGCAGGTACCCGTCCTCGTCGCGGTCGACGAGGATCTTGAGCTCGCGCAGCGTCTCCACCGGCACCCGCGTCTCGCCGGCCCACTCGCCGAGCGTGTCGTAGTACGAGTCCGGGGTGTCCAGGAACTGCACGCCCGCCGCCCGCATGGACCGCACCGTCGCCACGATGTCGTTCGACGCCAGCGCGATGTGCTGGACGCCCGCACCGCCGTAGAACTCCAGGTACTCGTCGATCTGGGACTTCTTCTTCGCGATCGCCGGCTCGTTGATCGGGAACTTCACCTTGAGGGTGCCGTCCGCGACCACCTTCGACATCAGCGCCGAGTACTCGGTCGCGATGTCGTCGCCCACGAACTCCTTCATGTTCGTGAAGCCCATGACCTTGTTGTAGAACGCCACCCACTCGTTCATCCGGCCCAGCTCGACGTTGCCCACGCAGTGGTCGATCGCCTGGAAGGTCCGCTTGGCCGGCGGCTCGACCATCGGGTCCACGGCGACGAAGCCCGGCAGGTAGGGGCCGGAGTACTCCTTGCGCTCCACCAGCGTGTGGCGGGTCTGCCCGTACGTGGCGATCGCTGCGAGCACGACCGTGCCGTGCTCGTCCTTGACCTCGTACGGCTCGTCCAGCCCGCGCGCGCCGTGCTCGACGGCGTACGCGTACGCCGCCCGGGCGTCCGGGACCTCGATCGCGAGGTCGATCACGCCGTCGCCGTGCTCGGCGACGTGCTCGGCGAGGAACCGGCCGTGGTCGGTGGCCGCCTTGATGACGGAGGTCAGGACGAAGCGGGCGGAGCCGTTGGTCAGGACGTAGCTGGCCGTCTCGCGGACGCCGTTCTCCGGTCCGGAGTAGGCGACGAGCTTCATGCCGAACGCGGTGGAGTAGTAGTGCGCCGCCTGCTTGGCGTTGCCCACGGCGAAGACGACCGCGTCCATGCCCTTCACCGGGAAGGGGTCCGCCTCACGCGCGGTGGCAGGGGTGGTGGTTTCGAGGTTCGCCAAAGACTCAGTCATGAGCGCAGAGTCCCGCCCATCCACAAGCTGCGCAATAGTTTCCATTTCCGCTGTACAGAATGACCAGCACAGGCGCAGGATGACTGAAAGATCTGTGCAGTATGACCACCAGCCGAGCGGTCCGGAGGCAGCCATGGGCATCGACGAACTGGACGGGCGCCTGATCGTGCTGCTGGCCCGCGAGCCCCGGATCGGGGTTCTGGAGGCGTCCCGGCGGCTCGGGGTGGCGCGCGGCACCGTCCAGGCGCGCCTGGACCGGCTCCAGTCGAACGGCGTCATCCGCGGGTTCGGCCCCCAGGTCGATCCGGCGGCACTGGGGTACCCGGTGACCGCGTTCGCCACGCTGGAGATCAAGCAGGGGCAGGGCGCCGACGTGCGCGCCCACCTGGACGGGGTGCCGGAGGTCCTGGAGCTGCACACGACGACCGGCCACGGGGACATGCTGTGCCGGCTGGTCGCCCGGTCCAACGCGGACCTGCAACGGGTGATCGACCGGGTGGTCGGCTTCGGGGGCATCGTGCGGGCGTCGACGGCGATCGTCATGGAGAACCCCGTCCCGCTGCGGATCATCCCCCTGGTGGAGCAGGCGGCCGCGGACGACTGACGGGCGGACGATCGACGGGCGGACGACCGACGGGCGCACGACCGACGAGCCGCTCGCACCAAGGGAGTTGACCGCAGGCGGGTTGCAAAGAAACCCTTGCAGAGAAATCTTTGCAACCCTACGGTTGGCCCGTGCCCCAGACACCGGAAGCCCCACGGCCCCAGCTCCGCACCCTCGACGCCCGCTCGCTGCGCGGCCTCGCCCACCCGCTGCGCATGCGCATGCTGGCCGCGCTGCGCCACGAGGGACCCGCCACCGCCTCCCGACTGGCCGAACGGCTGGGGGAATCCAGCGGCTCCACCAGCTACCACCTGCGCCAGCTCGCCGCCTACGGCTTCGTCGAGGACGCACCCGAGCACGGCAAGGGCCGCGAGCGGTGGTGGAAGGCCTCCCACGACGGCACCCGGTTCGACGAGTCCCTGCTCTACGACGACGACCCGGCGACCCGCGGCGCGGCGGACTTCTTCCTGCACGAGATCGCGACGACCCACGCGCAGGAGGTCAACTCCTGGCTCGGCAACGCCCACACGTGGTCCGCCGAGTGGCGGCGCGGCTCCGACCTCAGTGACTTCACGCTGCACCTGACGGCCGAACAGGCCCTGGAGCTGATCCACAGGATGCACGACCTGGTCAACGGCTACCGCGACCTGCCGCCCGCGGAAGGCCGGCAGCCCGTCCGCGTCCACACGCACGCCTTCCCGCGCGAAGGCGACCCCACCCGGCGGTCGGCGGGCACGGCATGAGCCGGCGCCCCTTCGCGGCGGTACTGGCCGCCAACACGATCTCCATAGCCGGAAGTTCCCTCACCCTCATCGGCGTTCCGTGGTTCGTGCTCCAGACCACGGACAGCCCCGGCCGGGCCGGGGTCGTCGCCTTCTGCGCCACCGTGCCCGTCGTCGTGGCGGCCCTCGTCGGCGGCCCCGTCATCGACCGGATCGGGCGCCGCCGGGTCTCCGCCGCCTCCGACCTGGTCTGCGCCCTGTCCGTCGGCGCGATCCCGCTGCTGCACTACGCGGGCGTGCTGGAGTTCTGGATGCTGTGCGCCCTGATGGCCCTCGGCGGCCTCGTGCACACCCCGGGCCTCACCGCCCGCGGCGTCCTGCTCCCGGACCTCGCGGCGCACGCGGGCACCACCGTCACCCGCGCCGCCGGCCTCTACGACGGCGTCTCGCGCGGGGCCCGCATGATCGGGGCCGCGCTGGCCGGAGTGCTGATCACCGCGTTCGGGACGGAGTCCATCCTGCTGGTGGACGCCGCCACCTTCGGCGCGTCGGCGCTGCTCGTCACCGTCTTCCTGCGCGGCGTCCCGGCGGCGGAACCGCACCGCGCCGCCGGGAAGATCTCGTTCGCCGGCTACCGGGCCGAACTCGGCGAGGGCTGGGCGTTCCTGACCCGGTCGCGGCTGCTGCTGGGCATCACCGTGATGGTGATGATGACCAACGGCCTGGACCAGGGCTGGTCTTCGGTGCTGCTGCCCGTGCACGGCCGCGAGGCCCTCGGCGGCCCCGCCGCGCTCGGCCTGATGGTGTCCCTCTTCGGCGGTTCCGCACTGCTCAGTGCGCTGCTCTACGGGGCGTGGGGCGAGCGGCTGCACCGCAGGACGGTGTTCGCGGTGGCGTTCCTGCTGTGCGGGGCGCCCCGTTACGTGGTGGCCGCCCTCACCGGCACCCCGCTGCCGCTGGCGGTGACGATGGCCCTGTCCGGGCTCGGGGCGGGCATGCTCAACCCGATCCTGTCCACGGTCGTCTACGAGCACGTGCCGGACGGGCTGCGCAGCCGGGTCGCGGGGGTGAGCACGGCCGGCTGCGAGCTGACGATGCCGCTGGGCGGTCTCGCGGCGGGCCTGCTGGTCGGCGGCTTCGGCACCACCGGGGCGCTCCTCGCCTTCGGCGGCGTCTACCTGCTGGCGACGCTGAGCCCCCTGGTGTTCCCGGCCTGGCGCGGCATGGACCGCCCGCCGGCGCAGGCCGGTCAGCCGGCTCAGGCCGGTCCGCTGTCGCCCGCCGATCAGAGTGGGCCCGTCAGCAGGACGGAACCTGCTCCCCCCGGTTCAGCGCACGAAGGGCGTTCACCGCACCCGTCAGCGAAGTGACGGGGACCAGGCGGAGCCCCTCGGGGAGTTCGGAGCGGGCGTCGGAGCACTCGGCCTTCGGGACGAGGAACACGCTCGCCCCGTCCCGTCTGGCGGCCTGCGTCTTGAGCGCGACCCCCCCGACCGCGCCCACCTCGCCCCCGGCGGTGATGGTTCCCGTACCGGCGATGACACGGCCTCCGGTGAGGTCCCCGCCGCTGCCGTCGCCGTCGAGCTTGTCGACGATGCCGAGGGAGAACAGCAGGCCGGCGCTGGGACCGCCGACGTCGGCGAGGTTGAGCTCGGCCTTCACCGTCGCCGGGTCCTTGTGCAGGAACCCGAGCGCGGCCTGGGAGGCGGTCGACTGGGACTTGGCCATTTCCTCCAGGTTGTGCGCCTCGATCTCCTTGTCGCTTCCGCCCGACGGGTAGACGGACTCCCGGGGCATGACGGCCCGGGTGCTGTCGAACCACCGGGCGACGAGTTCGGGCAGCCGCACCGTCGAGGAGGGGCCGGTCGCCTGGATGGTGGTCATCCGCAGCTGGCCCTTGGTCTCGCGGGTCGGGGCGCCGGTGACGACGATGACGGGCTTGCCGTCGCGGGCGCCGAGCACGTCGGCGGTGAGCCCCGGCTGGGCGATCACGAAGGGCAGCGGCGCGAAGGCCGCCGCGGCGAACAGCCCGAGCACGGGCAGGGCGCAGACGGCCAGGGCGGCGGGGCGCGGCAGACGTGTGAGGCGAGAGAGCACCCGGTCAATCTATCGGGCCGCCGCGAGCGGACGGAGCGCGCGCATGCCCGAGCCGCGCCCCGGCGGACCGGGACGCGGAGACCGGGCCGCCGAAGCCGGCTGCGGAACCCGGGACCGCGTACGTCGAGGCCGCGGACGTCGAGGCCGCGGACGTCGGGACCGCGGGCCTCGGGACCGCGGAGGCCGGCCGCCCTCAGCGCAGGGCGTCGGCCACCTCGCGGGCCGCGTCGACCACGCGCGGGCCGACCCGCTCGGGCACGGCGTCGGCCAGCATGACGACGCCGACGCTGCCCTCCAGCCCGGTGATCCCGACGAGGGGAGCGGCAGCACCGCTGGCGCCCGCTTCGAGCTCGCCGTGGGTCAGGGTGTACCCGGGCTCGGTGAGCGAGCCCTGACGGGCGGCCAGGATGGCCCGGCCGGCCGCCCCGCGGTCCAGCGGGTGGCGGAAGCCGGCCCGGTAGGCAACGTGGTAGTCGGTCCAGGTCGGCTCCACGACGGCCACCGCGAGCGCCTCGGTGCCGTCGACGAGGGTCAGGTGCGCGGTCGCCCCGATGTCCTCGGCGAGGGAGCGCAGCGCGGGCAGGGCCGCCTCGCGGACCAGCGGGTGGACCTGACGCCCCAGCCGGAGCACGCCGAGCCCGACCCGGGCCCGGCCGCCGAGGTCGCGGCGGACCAGGGCGTGCTGTTCGAGCGTGGCGAGCAGACGGTAGACGACGGTGCGGTTGACACCGAGGCGGTTGGACAGCTCGGTGACGGTCAGACCGTGGTCGGTGTCCGCGAGCAGCTTGAGAACTCTGAGCCCTCGGTCGAGGGTCTGGGAGGTTTCCGCAGTCACGACGCCTCTCCCTCTTTCACTGGGCGGCGGTGACTCTCGCGGGGTGGAGCGCTGCCGGTCCCTCGGCGACGCACGGAGAGGCCGCCGGTTGCGGCCATGGCATGGCTCCGGCTGCGCTCCCGCGGCGGCGCTGCCACGGGGCGTTCGTTTCGGGGACAGTAGCGAGCAGGTCCGCTCAGCGGAAGGCCTCGTCCAGAATCCGGGCGCCTACCGCCGGTTTGTTCCGATTTTTTCTGACGCGTGTGTCAATTCGTGATGCCCCGGCACACCAAAGTGCTCAATTACCGCCGGGTCACCGCATCCGGGTGGCCCACTCCTGCACCTTCTTGATGCGCTCGCGCAGCTGACCCGCCGTCGCCTCCGCGCTCGGCGGCCCGCCGCACACCCGGCGCAGCTCCGTGTGGATCACCCCGTGCGGCTTGCCGCTCTGGTGGACGTACGCACCGACCATCGTATTGAGCGACTTGCGCAGCTCCAGCAGTTCCTTGTGCGAAACCACCGGACGCCGGTCGGCGGGCAACTCCAGCAGGTCCGCGTCCGCGTCCGGCTTGCGCCGGCTGTGCGCGATCTGCCGCGACTGCCGCTTCTGGAGCAGCATCTGCACCTGGTCGGGTTCCAGCAGTCCGGGGATGCCGAGGTAGTCCTGTTCCTCCTCGCTGCCGGGGTGCGCCTGCATGCCGAATTCGGCGCCGTCGTAGAGCACCCGGTCGAAGACGGCGTCGGATTCCAGCGCCTCGAAGGACATCTGCTCGTCCTCGCCGGTGTCCTCGTCTTCCAGTTTGTTCGCCTCGTCCATTTCCTTCTCGGACTCGGCATAAGGGTCTTCCTCGCCCTGTTTCTTCGGTTTGTCGAGAACGTGGTCCCGCTCGACTTCCATCTCATTGGCGAATCCGAGCAGGTACGGAATCGTCGGAAGGAACACGGAAGCCGTCTCGCCGCGCCTGCGCGAACGCACGAAACGCCCGACGGCCTGCGCGAAGAACAGTGGCGTCGAAATGGTGGTGGCGTACACCCCGACCGCGAGGCGCGGTACGTCGACGCCTTCCGACACCATCCGGACCGCGACCATCCAGCGGTCGTCGCCCGCGCTGAAATCGTCGATCCGCTTGGACGCGCCGGTGTCGTCGGACAGTACGACGGTCGGCTTGGTCCCGGTGATCTCCCGGATCAGCTTGGCGTACGCGCGCGCCGAGTCCTGGTCGGAGGCGATGACGAGGCCACCCGCGTCCGGGATGCCCTTCCTGACCTCCGTCAGCCGCTGGTCGGCGGCGCGCAGCACGTTCGGCATCCAGTCGCCGCGCGGGTCCAGCGCGGTGCGCCAGGCCTGCGAGACGGCGTCCTTGGTCATGGGCTCGCCGAGGCGGGCGGCGATCTCGTCGCCCGCCTTGGTGCGCCAGCGCATGTTGCCGCTGTAGGAGAGGAAGATGACGGGCCGCACGACGCCGTCGCCCAGCGCGTTCCCGTACCCGTAGGTGTAGTCGGCGGAGGACCGGCGGATGCCGTCGTTGCCCTCCTCGTACGTGACGAAGGGGATCGGGTTGGTGTCGGACCGGAAGGGCGTACCGGTCAGCGCGAGCCGGCGGGTGGCCGGGTCGAACGCCTCCAGGCAGGCCTCGCCCCAGGACTTGGAGTCGCCCGCGTGGTGGATCTCGTCGAGGATCACGAGGGTCTTGCGCTGCTCGCACCGGTTGCGGTGCAGCATGGGGCGCACGCCGACGCCCGCGTACGTGACGGCGACGCCGTGGTAGTCCTTGCTCAGCGGCCCGGCGGAGTACTCCGGATCGAGCCGGATCCCTATCCGGGCGGCGGCCTCGGCCCACTGCTTCT
This sequence comes from Streptomyces cirratus, assembly GCF_014650775.1. Taxonomy (GTDB): domain Bacteria; phylum Actinomycetota; class Actinomycetes; order Streptomycetales; family Streptomycetaceae; genus Streptomyces; species Streptomyces cirratus. The sequence continues at coordinate 1,011,975 of NZ_BMVP01000001.1, forward strand.
TGAGGTGCTCGGTCGGCGCGACGACGGTCACCTGCTGGACGACGTGGTGGTGCAGCAGCCAGGAGGCCAGCGTCAGCGCGAAGGTGGTCTTGCCCGCGCCGGGGGTCGCGACGGCGAGGAAGTCGCGCGGCTGGGTCTCCAGGTATCGGCCCAGCGCACTCTCCTGCCAGGCACGCAGCTTGCTGGCGGTACCCCACGGCGCACGGCCGGGGAAGGCGGGTGAGAGGTGGTGGGAGGCGGTAGTAGTCACGGTCTCCGGTTCGTCGCTCTCGGCAGTCGTACGTAGGACAACCGGGCCACCCTACCGGTGCGGACCCGCCCCTCGGAGAGGGACAGGCCCGCGACCTCGCCGGGTGCGGCGAGCGTCACACCGGCGTTTCGGTCGGCGAACCCGGGCAGCCGGCCCGCGACCTCGGGGGCGCCGCCCAGCGTCCCCCGGCACACGCCGAACACGGAGACACGGAGCGCTCGGCCGCGTCGACGTCGAAGCGGGTGTCGGGCGGGTGGTCGCTCCCGTGCAGGAGATCCACTCCATCCGGACGGCCGCCTTCTGCCACACGTCCGGGCACCAGGCCGGCCTCCGATCGGGCTCGGCGCTCGCCTGCGTGACCGCGTCGTGCACGAAGGACCGCATGCTCCGGCCCTGGGCCTCGGCCTCTTCTTCGGGGAATCGGACGTCGAGACCAGCCAGGGCGGCGGCGGTGGGCGGCGACGGTGGCGCGGGCGCGGGCGCGGGCGCGGGCGACCAACCGGTGTCACGCGCCTTCCGGCACCGGATCCAGCCGGGTGGCGACCCACGCGCCGACCAGCGCCACGACGGCCATCGGCAGGAAGACCGCCACGAAGGCGGCGGGGTGCGAGGCCGTCGCCCCGTCCGCGAGGCCGTGCCCGGCCCCCACCGCTCCCCCGCCCAGCGCGGCGAACGCGGCGCCGCCCGCCGCCAGCAGCACCACGTTCGCCAGCCCGTCGGAGATCTGCAGCGCGGCGGAGTTGGCTCCGGCCTCCTCGGGCGGGGACAGCTTCATCAGCAGCACGCCCGTCGGCCCGATGACCAGGCCCATCCCGAAGCAGCCCACGCCCCAGGCCAGCGCCGGCGTCCACACCGGGACCCACGGCACCAGCACCGCCGGCGCCGTCGCGATGGCCACGGCCACCATCACCATCCCGGCCACCATCAGCCGCTCCCGGTACGGCTCCATCCGCCCCTTGGACTGCACCCACGACCCGACCGCCCAGGTCAGTCCGCCGAGCGCGAGCGAGAACCCCGCCATGGTCGGGCTCAGCCCCCGCTGGGTGACCAGCATCAGCGGTACGAAGCTCTCCGCCGCGATGAACGCCCCCGCCGCCACCCCGCGCAGCAGCACCACCGCCGGCAGCCCGCGCCGCGCCCGGTACGTCCCGCGCGGCAGCAGCCCCAGCGCCGCCGGCACCAGCAGCGCCGCGCCCGCCGCACCCGGCAGCAGCGACAGCCACCGCAGGTCCTGGGCCGCGTACTGGAGCAGCCCCGCGCCCGTCGAGATCCCGAGCGCGAGCCGGATCCGGCGACGGTCGAACGGCTCGGGGCCGTCCGCCGTCCGTACGGGGCCACCCGCGGTCCGGCGTATCGCCGGCAGGGCCACGACCAGCGGTACGACGACCAGCGCGGGAATCGCCAGGAACACCCAGCGCCACCCGAGCCGCTCGGTCACCGTCCCGGCGGCCAGCGGGCCGACGATCGACGGCACGACCCAGCTCGCGGCGAACGCCGCCATGATGGCGGGCCGCAGCCGCTCCTCGTAGGCCCGGCTGACGACGACGTACAGGGCGACGATCACCAGCCCGCCCCCGAACCCCTGCACCGCCCGCCCGATCAGGAACACGCCCATCACGCCGGCGGTCCCCGACACCACCAGCCCGGCGGCGAAGGCCCCGATCCCGACGGCGAGGGGCCGCAGCGGGCCCTGCAGGTCGGCCCACTGGCCGGCCAGCACCATGCCGAAGAGGCTGGTCGTGAAGTAGGCGGAGAAGGCGAAGGCGTAGAGCCCGACCCCGTCCAACTCGCGGGCTGCGACGGGCATTGCCGTGCCCACGGCGGTGGCCTCGAAGGCGATCAGGAAGATGACGGAGACCATCCCGATGCTCAGCGCCCGGTACGGCGGCGCGAGCACCCCGCCCTCGGACTGCGACGCAACGGCGGCGGCCGCCTTCTGGGGCACACGGGGTTTCAGGACACTCATCGCCCCAGAGTAAGGCGCGTACCCGGCTCTCGCCCCTGTCTTTTGGACCGACCCACCCTCCTCCCCCGGACCTACGCCCCCGGCCCCTTGTGAACGCGGCATGACAGTCCCATTGCACCCCCGCCGGCCCCCTTCCCCACCTCCCCCGCCCCCTCGTACGGTCGTCCTATCACCACCACCCAGCCGTGTGCCCGAGTGGTTGAGGGACTCGCCTGCAAAGCGAGTTACGCCGGTTCGATTCCGGTCACGGCTTCCACGGTAAAGCCCGAACAGGCAAAACAATGGGCGGCACCCTGCACAGAGGCAGACGCCCCGTCAGGCCGGTGGCCTTACGGGGCGATGTGCGCCTACTTGATGTTCAGCGGGACCGTGTCGCCTTCGGTGAGGCTGTCCTGTGCGATCGTTCTGGTGAACTGTTGGGCCTTCTTCCCTGGTGCCTTACACGTGACATCGACCGTGAGGCTGAACTTTGAGTCCAACGGGACGTCGAGGCTGATGGGGCCGAACGTCGCCCTGCGGTTGGTTGGGTTGTTGGTAGGACCCGACGCATCGTCCTCGTCGCTGTCCAACGACACCCGGGTGGGGACGGAGTTGTTGGGGGCCGGGAATGCACTCTTGCAGGTCACCTTGCCGCTGAAGGACACCGTCCCGACCGGGGGCGCTGCGGAGGCAGGAGCGGCCATCAGGAGACCTCCGGCCAGCACCGCGGTGACCATCGGGGCCATGGCCGTGAGAGTACGATTCCTGCGGAACACGCGCGTAGACATGGGAATCACCTGCTCGCTGGCGTATGAGTAGTTCTGAGCGGGCCGACCCGGATGCCGGAATGACAGGCGCGACCCGCAGAGCGCTCGGTTCCGCGGGGTCGTCCGTGAATCGGCCGGAGTCAGCTGCCGCGCTTGTACCAGCGGATTCGGCAGCCTCTAGGGCCTCGCCCACCACACTCCTACAGTGCCTACCGGCCCGCAACCGGAACGGATTCCTGGTGGGGTCTGACCAGCAGTTGCGAGCGCTCCGTGTTTGTCAGGTCAAGGTCGCGCTCGACTTCCGGCTGCGACCAGCAGGGAGTCTCGACATGTGTCCCGAAGCTCCGACAACGCCAACACACGCCCCGAGCACAGCAACTGTCCCCTGATCCATGTGCGGCGTCATGCCCGTGCGCTGAGGTCGCGCTGTAACTACGGCCACATCAGAATGGCATCCCCGGGCAGCTTGCCAGCCCGGCGGCGCAGCCCCAGAGGAGGCTGCGCCCGTCTCGGTTTCCGTCTCGTTCATCGCCGTACGCGGCCGTCCAAGGCCGTTCTGTCGGACCCGGCTCACAAGGCGTTCATACGGGAATGAACGCCGGCGAACGCATCCGGATCACGCCCTGACCAGCACGGACAAACCTGCAAAGCGGGTTACGCCGGTTCGATTCCGGTCACGGCTTCGAAGACGGCCGCCCGGGGAGAGCTCCCCGGGCGGCCGCTGTCGTGTGCGGGTGCTACCGCGCGGGCCCTACCGCGTGGGTGCGGCCTTCTCCTTGATCACCAGCTGCTCGGGCAGGTTCCCGTTGTCCTTACAGCCCATCTCCTTGGCCATCGCCCGGGCGGCTGAGTGCACGATGGTGAGGTTCGCCTCGCGCAGCGCCCGGGGGTCGACGTCGGCCGGAGGCCCGAGGGTGTCCACATTCACCCTTATCGGCACGGCTTTGTCCGGTCCTGCGAGCCGGCTGCTCGCGCAGTCGAAGAAAAGTCGGCCCTGCTTTGCGCTGGAGAGCGCATTGCGGCCCAGGTCGTACTCCCAGTAGTAGCCCTGGCCGCTTTCGGTGTGCTCATCCATCCGCGTCAGCTCGTGCTCGATCTCAAACGACACCGAGAGATCACGCCGGTTCTTGCGGTCAACCGGACGGGCCCTGCACACCTCCCCGCCCAGCGACGCACGATTCTTCGCGTAGCCCCGCTCCAGTACGCCCGCCACCCAAGCCACGTCCCCGACGTTCTTGGGCGGTTGGAACGGCGTGCCGACGCCGGTCAGCAATTCCAAAGCGTGCACCGCGTCCTGGTTGAGCAACCCCTCGGAACAGACATCAGCCGCGAATACTTCGCTCGGCCCGGGAGGCGGCTCCTCAACACCACATCCGGAGACACTCACACTCACGACCAGCCAGCTCAAAAGTATGGGGGCCTTCGAGCGGCGCCTGATCATTCGCCCGCCTTCTTCGGCTTCACCGGCTCATTGCCCATGTGCTGTTCGTTGGCCCACCCGCTGTTGTATCCGGTCAGAAGGGCTTGGCGGAGCCGCTCGTCCAACGGGTCCGACGGACCCACCGGGTGCCGTTCGAGGAAGTGTTCAACCGGCCCGGACGCCGAGGCTTCACCTTGGCTGTACACGCTCGCCTTCGCGTCATGGGCCTTGCCGTCGTGGAGGTCCTTCTGCCGCTCGGCCTCGTCGTGAGACCAGTCACCCACGAGGTCTCCGGCCACCTGCTCCAGCGCCCCAGTGCTCAGGTCGACCCCAAGCGGCACCAGAACAGCTGCCGCACCGGCTGCGGCCACTGTAGCGGGGAGGAAGGCGACGCCGGCAGCGATCGCCCCGGTCGCCGCGAACTCCACCCAGCCCGACCTCTTCTCCAATGCCCTTTCGTAGTCATCGTTCCACTTGTCGGCGTCTTGCTGGATCTGCTTCGCACGGGACTCGTCCAGGGCACCCTGGAACTCGCCTCCTGTCCGGGCGATCTCCTCAAGACTGCTCTGGTTGAGCGTGCCGTCCGGTCCCACCTGAGCTTCCAGCATCGAGGCCGAGAAGACCGACTCGGCACGGGACATCGTGAGATAGGAGTCGGGGTACTGACCCAGGCTGCTCAGGAACTTCCGGACGTCTACCTGGGTGAGTTCCGTGTTTAGCTTCGCCCCCGGCTCGAACACGCTGTGGGTGTCGTTGTTACGAAGCGCATAGTTGAGGTCGTCGATGTACCCCGCACCCATACGTCCGAGGCTGTCGGCGAGGGTCTCTTGCTTCTTGAGTAGTTCGGCATCTCCGCCGTACTTGAGCACGGCATCGTGCATGATGCGCGCGCCCGCGTCGCTGCGGTGGAGGGCCGGCTGAGGGTCGTCCCAGGCGTGGCCGAGGGTGGCGGCTTCGAGGGCGTGGCCCAGGGCGTCCGGCATGTACTTCTGGACCTTGGGAAGGTCGTCGGGGTTGAAGCCCTCCATGTCGATCGTGGGGGCGTACTTCGCGTTGCCGAAGTAGTCGAGGTAGTTCTCGATCGGCTTCTTGTCCGCTCCCGTGCCCAGGTTCGCGTGTCCCGGCTTCTCCGTGCCGTCCTGGTTGTAGGCGTGCGGTTTGCGTTCCGGGTCGAAGAACTGGGACGCTGCGTCGGGGCTGTGGCCCAGCGACTCCAGGAAGCTCGTCACCGGGTCGTAGCCCGCGCCGTTGATGCCGGACGGGTTGAGCATGTTCTTGCCGTAGCCGTTGAGCTGCCGCGACTCGTTGAAGAAGTTGGGGTCCTTGGCGTGGATCTGGGTCGCGTGCTCGGCGATCGGCAGCAGGAACTTGGGGTCGTAGTTCCCGTACCGCATGATGCCGCCGAGCAGCTGGTAGCCGAAGGGCGGGTTCTGGTCGTACCTCGCCAGTGGAATCCGCTCGGTACCGAGCTTGCGCAACTCCAGCGCGTAGCTGTCGGGAAGGCGGGGCTCCGACTTGGACTGCGTGGCCGTCGCGAGGTTCAGGCCCAGGTTCCGCTGCAGCTCCTGGACGTCCTTGAGGCGTTGCGCGTCCAGCTTCGCGTAGTCGTACGTGTCGGTGGACATCTGCCCGAAGAACTCGAGTGACCCCTTTGGACCGAGCGCACCGTAGAACGCGGTCGAGAAGGTGGGTTTGGTCGAGTTGTCGGCCAGCAGTTCGTTGAGTTCTACCAGCTCGGCGTGGGAGAGGTTCCGGCCCTTGTGCGCCAGGTCGATGGCGTGGCCGGCCTGTTCGGCGGTGAGGTCGGCGTACTTGGGGCCGCTGAAGTTGTGGTCCTCGGCGATGTTCGCGTTGAGCAGGCGGGACAGCGACTGGTCGACGTCGTCGCAGGTGTCGATGATCGCGTCGACCTTCGCCTGCCAGAGTGGCTGGTTCTCGCGGATGGACTGCTGGTAGTCGGGGTCGTGCAGCGCCGCGCCGCGCTCGGCTTCGGAGAGGGGTGCCGGCGACACCTTCCCTTTGCCGTCCACCCGGAAGCCGGCGGCCGGGGCCTCTTCCTCGGCGATCTTCTTCAGCTGTTCGCGGGAGGACTTGAAGGTGGCGTGGCCTTCGGTGAGGGCCTGGTGGATCCCCTTGGCCTCCTTGGCCGCGTCCTCGAACTCCTTGGCCGTCTTGTCGATGAACGACCGGCCCACGCTCGCAGTGACCCCGTCCCACTCGGCTTTGCCGGCTTTGGCCTTCATGCCGTTGCGCGCCGCCTCGGCGAGCTCGTCCAGCTTGGTGACCATGGCGGCCCAGTCGGCGATCGCCGTCGCGAGCTGGTCGACGGGGGCGTTCAGGACGTTCTCGTACGACAACACGTGTCTACGTCGCCTTCCAGCGTGTGCGGAGCGGGCTACTTGAGGTACTCGTCGATCTTGGAGCTGGTGAACTCGGCGTACAGCTGCTTCTCGTCCTTGCTGTGGGAGGCGAGGGAGTAGTTCAGGCCGTTGGAGATGGTCGCGCAGGCGGCGACGAGGGTCTTGACCTGGCTCTCCCAGCGGTGGGCGGCCTTGGCCAGGGCCGCTCCGCTGGCGAAGCCCTCCTTGGACAGTGCGCCGGCGGCTGCGGCAGTGGAGGTGCCGGCGTGCTTGCCGTCGGTGGAAAGGCGCTCATGGAGTTTGAAGGCTTCGGTGCCGATGGCGCCGATGTGGTCCTGGTTGAGTTCCAGGTCACCCGCGCCGGGGCCGCTGCCGGGCTCGGTGGGGACGTGGTTGAGCCGCATGGACACGTTGGCCGCGGCCGTGGCGCGCGCGGTGGCCCACTCTTCGTCGAAGGACATGCCGAGCTCTCCTTGGGGTGTGCGGCGGGCCGGATCCTCAGCGTCGCGAGCGCTGGATGACGACCGCGGTGACGGCGCCGCCGACGATCAGGCAGGCTCCGAGCCCGAGGGCGATCCAGGGCAGGGCACTGCCGGTGTCGCTGTTGCTCTTCTTCGCCTCGGGTTTGGGTGCGGGGCCGGCCTTGCCGCCGGGGGCGGCGGGGGCCGGTGCGGGGGAGGCGGCTGCCGCGAGGTCCGGCAGCGGGTAGACGTCTGCCGGCCCGGGGTCGCCGGGCGTGGGGACGGCGATCCTCGGGCGGACGACGCCGTATCCGACGTAGTCGTTGCGCTGGACGCCGTCTACGGGCTTCCCGGCGGTGTTCAGGAGGACGCGGAGGATCTGGTTGTTGGTCCAGTCGGGGTGGACGGACCAGAGCAGCGCGGCGGAGGCGGAAGCGAGGGCGGTGGCGTCGCTGGTGCCGTGGGTCTTGCAGAGTCCGGTTCCGCCGTTGCAACCGCTGACGATGTCAACCCCTGGAGCGGACATATCCACGAAGGCATTGTGCTGCGATTCGGTGGTCGCCTTCCCATCTGCATCAACGGCACCGACGCCCACCACTCCAGGCGTCGCCGCAGGATAGTTGGCGTAGGAACCACCGTCGTTGCCAGCTCCCGCGAAAATCAACTTGCCTTTCGACCAGGCATACTTGACTGCATCCCGCAAGGTAGCGGCGTCATCCCACCCGACAAGGGAAATGTTGAGGATCTTGGCCTCAGAATCGGCGGCGTAGCGGATGGCTTCCACAAGGGTGGTGTCACTAGAAGCGCCGTTGCCGTACAGATTTACGCGAACGGGTAGAATTTTTGCATCCGGGGCCAGCCCGAGCGCACGATCCGCCCCCCCGACACCCTTGCCGTTACCTGCGATGATCGCCGCCATAGACGTGCCGTGATTGCGGTAGTCAGTATGTTCGTCACCTTCGATATTCTCCGGCGCGAAATCCCTCCCGGAAACCAACTGCCCCTCAAGCTCAGGAATACGGGCGACTCCGGAATCGATCACCGCAACGGTGACCCCCTTGCCGGTGCTGATCTTCCAGATGTCATCGGCCTTCATGGCGTCGAGGTGCCACTGCTGCTCTCGGATGGTCTGCGCCTGAGCCGGGGTCGCGGCGACCCCGGCCAGCAGCAGCCCCACCAGAGCTGAGGTCGCCTTCCGCATGCGCATCCCGTACAACGTCCGTTCTACTCAGTCGATAACTGGCGGCACAACAGGACGTTCCACCTGCCAGGTCTCTTCTTCCTCGGCCAGGTAATCTGGGCGTTCACCCCCACCGCCGTCGCGCCGCTTACTCGGGGCGTGACTCGCCGCGCCTCCAACCGGGCCGGCTCCCGTCCCGTTGCGTACGAGGCCCGAACCACCCTGCGTGAACGGCCGACCGCTCGTGGCCGACTGCCCACCGCCTCCGGTCTGACGGCCGCCGACGACTCCGCCCGGCTCCATGGCCAGTCGACGGCCTACAGCCGAGCCAGGGCCGCCGTGGGGGCCACTCGCGCCACTGCCCATGCCACCACCCATCATTCCGCGTCCACCGGTCTGGGGACCTTCCGCACCGATGACCGTACCGCGCGGGATGCCGGCACTCGGCCCACGCGGAGTCACGGGGCGTCCGCCGACGATGCCTGCCTCACGCGGGGGCAGTCCGGGGGTGCCACCAACCTTGCCAGGAGGCAGGGTGGGGCGCTGGAATGCTCCACTGCCAACCGGCTTGGCCGAGCTAGTGGTTGGGGGAAACGTCAGTCGAGGAACCACCGGAACGGGGGTAGGGCCGCCTCCCGGAATGACCGGCGCCGGGCCAGTGGGCAGGTTACTCGTCGGAGGAAGGTTCGTAGGCGGCAGTGTCCCCACGGTGTTCAGGTCCACGTTGACGCTGCGGTCGGGAGCTGCGGGAAGAGCTCCGGGAGTCGGTCCCACGGCGGGGGGCAGACCAGATCCGGAGTACGCCTGGCGGTGGGAGTCACTTGCAGAACCGCCGCTGTCGGGCGCCGCTGTCGTGTACACGGACCCGCCACCTGTCCCAGCGCCTCCGGACGAGCTTCCACCCGAGCCCGAGATGTAGCCACCTGCGTTGACACCATCCTGCGGCACGAAGTTCCCTGGTGGCAGCGGGAACGTCGGGACCTGCGCCGCGTTCATGTTGCGCGACGACTCGTCGTACGACTCCGCCAACTTCTTCAGCTGCTGCACCGCCTGGAGGCGGTCCGCCTCCAGCTTTTGCGCCGCCAGTGCACCGATCTTCGCCGAGTCTGGGTCGTTGTGATACTTACGCGCGGCCGCCAGGTTGTCCTTCGCCGATGTGTCGACGCCCGGCGTGCTCTGCGCCTCGAACATGTGCTGAGCCGCGATCGTCATCCACTTCGAGGCGTCCTTGCTGTAGTCCGCAAGACGCAGCGTCGCGTTACCCGCCGAGTTAACCCAGGTTTGGAAAGCCGTGGCGGCCTCACCCTCCCAGCCCGTCACCTTGTGGTTCTTGAGGTTCTCGCCGATCTCCTTGATCGCGACCGCGGCTTCCTCAAGCTGCGTCGCCCGCGTCCGGACGGTCTCCGGCTTGATCGAGGCAATCATCGCCATCAGCTGTTCGTGGGTGTAACCGTCGAAGTCCGTCACCATCAGATGTGGCCCCTAGACGTGCTCGGCGCTGGGGCAGGAGTGCCGGACGGCTTACCCGCGCCCTGCGGCTGCTGTTGCGGCTGCTCGTGCTTGGCCGAGGGATCACGGTCGGCGACATAGTGCTCCTTCGCCCGCTGGGCGATCGCCAGCATCCGCTGCCGAACCTCCTCGTCCACGCCAGCGAACCCCTTGCCGCCCGTGATGATCGCGATCCCGAGACCCTCGATCTGGTCCGCCAGGCCCTTCGACAGGGTCGTCAGCTGAGCGTGCACCGTCCCGTACGCCTTGAACAGCGCATCCGCCTCCGCGAACCCGGTGCCCAGCGTTCCCGCGGGCAGCGTGCCGTCCTGGAGCTTGTCCGGGGACGCCTGGGAACCGTCGAGCTTCTTGAGCTGGGCATCGACCAGCTTCTTGAAGCCGTTCAGCGTTTCGTACTCGACTTCCAGCGCCTTCGCCTGGCGCATGATCGCGTCCGCCACGCCGCTGCTCGCGCCGATGATGCCTGCCAGCCCGCCGTTCTCCTCCGCCACGATGGCCTCCCCGACTCCCCGTTACCCCGTGAACCCCTTCGGGAGCGACGCCCGCATCGCGTTCCGCGCCCCCGCTCCGATCACTCTAGCGACCGGCTCCGACACCCCCAACTGCCGGGTTGCACCTGGAAGTGGAGGTCGAGTAGGGCACCAACCCGGGTCAGGACGTCAAGAGTTCGGCGCCGCCACCGCCGCCGATGGCCGGATCGGGAGCCTGTTCACCGGGCGGCCCGTTGCCGCGCGGACCGCCGAGGCGATCGCCGACGGGGTCGTCACCACCGGGACCGCGCTCGCCGCCTTCGCGCCGAACGGGGCCACCACGTCCCGCTCTTCCACCAGCTTGACGATCCGCACCGCCGGGGCGTCCAGCGACGTCGGCAGCGCGTATCCCGTCAGGTCGGGGTGGCGGATCACCCCCGCCACCGAGCGGAGGTTTTCGGTCAGCGCCGCGCCCACGCCCTGCGTGACGCCCGCTTCGATACGGGCCTCCAGCTGGGCCGGGTTGAGGATCCGGCCCACGTCCTGCGCGACGGCCAGTTCGACCACGCGCACCGAGCCGAGTTCCACGTCGACGTCCACCACCGCGCGGATCGCGCAGAACGCGAGGCCGACGAAGGCGTCCCCCTGGCCGTCCGCGTCCAGGGGTTCGGTCGGGTGGGGGCGGCACTGGGCCGTCGCCCAGAGTTCCTTGCCCGCCATCGCCTCCGCCACCGTGGTGGAGAACGCGCCGTCGTACGACGTGATCCGGCCGTCCTGGATCTGGAGGAGCTCCGTCGACATGCCCAGCTTGTGGGCCATCGGCTGGAGGAGCTGCGTGCGGACCATCTTCGCGGCCCGCTCGACCGCGCCCCCGGACACCCACGTGTGGCGGCCGTGCGCCGCCGGGCCGGCCGGCGGCTGGTCGGTGTCGACCGGGGCCGTGACCACCTCGTCCACGCCCAGGACCTCCTGGACGATCTGGCGGGCGAGCGTCGAGAAGCCCTGGCCGGTGTCGACGGCCGCGCAGATGACGGTGGCCACACCGTCGACGACCTTCACGGTGGCGGTGGAGACCTCGTCGGTCCCCTCCGCGCCGAGCATGTGCACCATGCCCACGCCGTACCCGACCCCGCGCCGCACCGCTCCGGGCTCGCCCGCGCCCTCCGGGCCGCCCGGCAGCAGCCACTCCTCCTCCGGGGTGTCCTTCGGCAGGGACGGGAGCTCGACATCGCGCACGGCGCGCAGGAGTTCGGCCACCGGCGCCGGGCAGGTCACCGTCTGGCCCGTCGGGAGCAGGTCGCCCGTCGCCAGCACGTTGCGCATCCGGATCTCCGCGCCGTCGATGCCGAGCGCGGCCGCCAGCTTGTCCATCTGGCCCTCGTACGCGGCGCACACCTGCATCGCGCCCTCGCCCCGCACGTGCCCGGACGGCGGGTTGTTGGTGCGTACCGCCCAGCCCTCCACGAAGGCGTGCGGCACGACGTACGGGCCGCACGCGAAGGCCACCGCCGCCGCCAGGGACTCCGAGGAGGCGTCGGCGTAGGCGCCTGCGTCCATCAGGATCTGGGCCTCGACCTTGACCAGCCGGCCCTCCGCGTCCGCGTGGTGGCGGTAGCGCAGCAGCGTCGGGTGGCGGTGGGAGTGGCCGAGGAAGGACTCCTCGCGGGTGGCGGCCAGCTTCACCGGGCAGCCCGTACGCAGGGCGAGGAGCCCGAGCGGGAGCTGGAAGGCGGGGTCCTCGCGGTCGGCCGTCGCGCCCGGGACGCCGGTGACGACGACGCGTACCCGGTCCGGGTCCAGGCCGAAGCAGGCCGCCGCCAGGTCGCGGTCGGTGTGCGGGTCGGTGGAGGCGGTGTAGATCTCCACGCCCCCGTCGGGCCGCGGTACGGCCAGCCCCGCCTCGGCTCCGATGGGAGCGGGGTCCTGGCGGCCGATCCGGTACAGGCCCTCGACGACGACCTCCCCGGTGGCCTCCGGGTCGCCGTAGCGCAGCGGGATGTGCCGGATCAGGTTGCCGTCGGGGTGCAGGGCGGGCGCGCCGAACGACTGCTCGGGGTCGGTCACCGCGTCCAGCAGCTCGTACTCGACCGCGATGGCGGCCGCGGCGAGGCGCGCCGTGTCGGGGTGGTCGGCGGCGACGGCGGCGATGGGCTCGCCGTGGTGGCGGACCACGTCGTGCGCGAAGACGGGCCGGTCGGCGATGCGGCGGCCGTGGGTGGTGGCGCCGGGGACGTCGGCGTGGGTGACGACGGCGCGCACGCCGGGCATGGCCGCGGCGGCCGTGGTGTCGATGGAGAGGATGCGGGCGTGGGCGTGCGGGGAGCGGAGCACGGCGGCCCAGAGCAGCCCTTCGGCCCACAGGTCGGCGGCGTAGGGGAAGGTGCCCTCGGTCTTGGCGCGGGCGTGCGCGGACGGGACGGAGACCCCGATGCCGCGCAGGACTTCCGGTTCCCCGTCGCCGGCGCCGGCGCCGGTCGGGACGGTCGTCGTCATCAGGGTGGTCGTGGCCGCGTCGTGCCCGCTCACGCCATGCCTCCGTTGTGGTGGATGCCGCCCTCGCCCGGTGCGGCCTGGTGCGGGATGCGCGGCTCGGCGGCGGCCGCGAATTCGTCTGCGGACGAGGCGCCGGCCGAGGTGCCGGCCGAGGCTGCGGCCGAGCGTTCGGACACGACCTCGCGGACCGCTTCGATGACGCCCTTGTAGCCGGAGCAGCGGCAGAGGTTGCCGCACAGCGCCTGCCGGGTCTCCAGCTCGCTGGGGGCGTGGTTGCCTTCCAGCAGGTCGTGGATGGTCATGGCCATGCCGGGCACGCAGAATCCGCACTGCACGGCGCCCGACCTGCACAACGCCTGCTGCACGTCCGAGAGTTCCCCGTCCGTCGCGAGTCCTTCGACGGTACGGACCTCGCTGGACGCGGCCGTCGCGGCCGGGACCAGGCAGGAGGCGACGAGCCGGCCGTCGACCTGCACCGCGCAGGCCCCGCACTCGCCCTGCGAGCAGCCGTCCTTGGCGCCGGCCAGCCCGAGGCGCTCGCGCAGCACGTAGAGCAGGGATTCACCGATCCACGCACCGGTGACGGGCCGGTCGGCCCCGTTGACGCGCAGGACGTAGGAGGCGAGCGGGTGCTCGTGATGGGGGGCGGGGGCGTCGACGGGCGTTTCGTCGTACGTCGCATCCCCGGCCGGGAAACCTGCGGTGGTGTCCGCACCCGGCAGTGCCTCGCCGCTGTCGGCGCTTCCCGCACCCGGCGCGAACGACTCGGCGGCTTCGCCGACCGGCCCCTGGTCGGCCCCGTCGAACCCGTGCCCCGGCTCCGGCGCCAGCTCCGGCTCGGTCCCCGGCACGCCGAACCCGGCCTCCGGCGCCAGCTCCGGCTCGGACCCCGGCCCCGCGGCGGCCTCCGCCGCGTCCGCGTCCGCCCCGGTCACCGATTCTCCGGCCACCGGCGCCCCGAACCCGAACCCGTGTCCGTCCCCGAACCCGTCCCCGGGCCCCGGCTCCGCGCCCACCGGACGCGGCCGTTCCTCCTCGACCGGCATCCGCGCCGCGCCGTGCGCCGCCTCGATGTCCGGGGCGGCGTACACCGCGGGCTCCGGCTCCGGCTCGGCCGCCTGCGCCGACACCGGCAGCGGCGTGCCCACTCCGGGCCCGCCCAGCACCCGGGGACCGCGCCCCGCGGCCATCGCGGCCGCGCCGGGGTCCGCTCCGCCCGGCAGCACGCCCGAGCTCATGGAGGTGTCGTACGCCGGCGTCGCCCAGGGAGCGGCGGCGCCGCCCGGCAGGGTCGCCGGGGCCTGGCTCCAGTCGGCGGCCGCCGCACCGGTCCCGAACGTCCACTGCCCGGTGGCCTGCGGCTCCTCGGGCTGCGCCGCCTCGGGGAAGCGCCACTCCGCCGTGGCCTCCGGCTCGTGCCCGGCGTCCTGCCCGGGCCGCACTTCGCCCGGACCCGTCCCGCCCGGACCCGTCCCGCCCTGCGCGGCGTCGGCGAACGCCGCCGCCACCGACGCCGGGAGCGGGATCGACGCGGGGATGGGTCCGCGCGCCGGAGCGGCAGCGGCAGCGGCAGTCCCACCGCCGGAGCCGCCCGCCTCGGGCCACGGCACGGGCATCGTCCACGTGCCGGTGGCCGTGGGGTCCGTACTGGCCGAGCCCAACGGCACGATCATCGGCGGCGGCACGTACCCGTGCCCGGGCGCCGCCAGCGGCTCCCCGCCGTCGAGCGCGTCCAGCATGTCCTGCGGCAGCTTCACGAAGGCCGTGGCCTCGGAGTCGTACTCGCCGCCCTGCGGCACCGGCTCCCAGCCCCAGGCGGCCCCGGTGTGGCCCGCGGCGTCCGCGGGACCCGCGCTCCCGGTCGTTCCGCTCACGTTCTCGTTCCCACTCATGAGCTCAGCGCCCTCCCCAGGGCCCTCCGTGCCAGTACGGCCACCGTCCGCCGCAGATGCAGTACCCCGGCCGCGACCGGTTCCCCCTGGTCGGGCACGCAGGCGGCCGCGACGTATTCGCCGAACGCCTCCAGCGCCTCGGGGGCCAGGCCGCGTTCGCCGTCCCAGTCGATCAGGGAGGCCACCCACTGCTCGGCCTCCAGCGGCCGCAGCGGCATCGGCGCGACCGCACCGATCGCGCAGCGCACGCCCCGGCGCGCGGGGTCCAGTACGAGCCCCACGGACGCCACCGCGCGCCCCGGACCCGTACGCCCCGTCGCCTTCAAGAACACCTGCGGGGCGTGCAGCAGCGGCACCCGCACGAAGCCGATCAGTTCGCCCGGCCGCAGCATCTCGCGCCCGGCCAGCAGGTGGGAGACCGGGATCTCCCGCCGGGCCACGCCCGAGTCGCCGAGGCCGCCGGGCCCGACGATGACCAGGACCGCCTCCAGCGCCGCGAGCACGGGCAGTGCGTCACCGGTCGGCGCGGCCGAGGCGATGTTCCCGCCGAGGGTGCCCGCGTTGCGGATCTGCGGCGGTCCGGCGGCTCGCGCGGCGGCCGCCAGGGCCGGGATCAGAGCGGCGAAATCCGGCCGCCCCATGCGCGCGTGGGTGAGCCCGGCGCCGAGCAGCGCGTGGCCGTCCTGGTACTGCCAGCCGCGGATCTCGTTGATCCGGCCGAGGCCGACGAGCGCGGCGGGCCGCAGCAGGCCCGCGTTGACCGCGGCCATCAGGTCGGTGCCGCCGGCCACGGGCACGGCGGCGGGCATGGCCGTGAGTGCCGCCACGGCCTCGTCGAGCGAGGCCGGCAGCGTGACGGACTGCACCGCCTGAGGCGCATGAGGCCCCTGAGATGAATGCGGTGCGTGCAGTGCATGCGGTGCGTGCGTGGTCAACCCAGCTGCCCCTTCCCGATGTCCCGGTCCCGGCGCTCACGCCTGTCCGCCGTACGGTACGTGCTCACCGCCGGGACGTGGCAACTCTGGCACATCTTCCGGGTCTCCCGGCGCGAGGGTCGCCCCTGCACCACCCGCGCGCCCGCCGTCCTCGCCACGTCCGGCCAAGTCCCCTGCTTTCACCGGGTTTCGACCGAATCCGGAAAGAATTCCGACAAACTTCATAAGCTTTCCGAACCACCCGGAACGATTGCGAATCGCTGCGAACCATCCCGTCCGGCACCGCACGGCCAACCGGTTGCCCGGGTCACACGATCGGGGGCTCTCCCTCGATCGGCCGTCCCGGCACGCCCGGGCGCCGCTGCCGGGGCGACGGGCCGCCGGGCGGCCGGTAGTCGACACCGAGCGCGTCCAGCCGCGCGTAGTGCCCCGCCATCCGCGCCTCGAAGCCCGGCAGGTCCCGCCCCGCCGGCTCCGGCAGCCGCGACCACACCACCTCGGCGAAGGCCGCCAGCCGCGGGAACACCTGGTAGTCGACGCGGCTCTGGCTCTCCATCACCTCGGTCCACACGTTGGCCTGCGCGCCCAGCACGTGCGCCGCCGCCCGGGGCGACAGTCCCGGCGGAACCGGCTCGAAGCGGTACACGTCGGCGAGGGTCCGTACGTATCCGATCGGCATCGGCTCATCGGGGCCACCCGCCTGCCGGTGGTCCAAGTACACCTGCTGCTCGGGGCACATCACCACGTCGTGGCCCGCCTCGGCCGCCGCGACGCCGCCCGCGTATCCGCGCCAGGAGGACACGGCCGCGCCGGGCGCCAGGCCGCCCTCCAGGATCTCGTCCCACCCGATCAGGCGGCGGCCCCGCTCGGCGAGCCAGCGGTCGAAGTGCCGGATGAACCAGGACTGGAGGCCGTCCTCACCGTCGAGCCCCAGCTCCCGGATCCGCCGCTGCGCCGCCGGGGAGGCGCGCCACTGCCCCTTGGGGCACTCGTCGCCGCCCACGTGCACGAACGGCGAGACCTCCACCGGGAAGAGCTCCAGCAGCTCCTCGAAGACCCCTTCGTAGAACCGCAGTACGCCCTCGGAGGGGGCCAGGACGTTCTCGCTGATGCCCCAGTCGTCCCACACGCCCAGCGCGGCGGTGTCCACGACGTCGGTGTTGCCGAGCTCGGGGTACGCGGCGATCGCCGCCTGCGAATGCCCGGGCACGTCGATCTCGGGAACCACCCGTACGTGCCGCTCCGCCGCGTACGCGACGATCTCGCGTATGTCGTCCCGGGTGTAGTGGCCGCCGTGCGGGGTCTCGTTCCACAGCGGCGAGGCACGGTGGCCCCACCGGCTGCGCGGCCGCCACGCGCCGACCTCGGTGAGCCGGGGGTAGCGCTCGATCTCCACGCGCCAGCCCTGGTCGTCGGTCAGGTGCAGGTGCAGGACGTTCAGCTTGTGCGCCGCGAGCAGGTCGATGTAGCGCAGTACCCCGTCCTTGGGCATGAAGTGCCGCGCCACGTCGAGCATCATCCCGCGCCAGCCGAACCGGGGGCCGTCCTCCACCGTCCCGAGTGGGAGTTCCCACACCCGCCCCGGCAGCGGCGCCCGCCGGCAGGCGTCGGGGCCGAGGAGTTGACGCAGCGTCTGGGCGGCCCAGAACACGCCGGCCGCCGACCCGCCCGTCAGCTGCGCCCCGTCCGCACCGATCGCGAGCCGGTACTCCTCGCCGGCCAGGCCCGCGTCCAGGGCCAGCCGTACGTCGCCGCGCGCGCCCGGCGCCGCGTCCGGGAAGGCGAACCCGGTCGCGGCCCCCAGCTCCCGGCGCAGCCAGCGCGCCACCCCCTCGGTCCCGGGCCCGGCGACCAGCGCCGTCCCGGCGCCGAGCGTCATGCCCGGCCCCTCGCGGAACTCGGCACGGCGGGGCAGCGGGATCAGGTCCATGGTCGGCCCTTCGCGACGCAGCGGCGCGCCCCGCGCAACAACCGCTGCGCGCAGCGCCGGTCGAGCCGACCCTACGGGTACGCCGCAGGCCCCCGGAAGCGCCGTGGCGCACCCGGGGGCCTGCGTCCGCACCCGGCCGGGACCCGCCGCGCTGCCGGACGGCGCGGTGGGGCCCTCGCGGCAGGGGGTTACTTGTCCTTGCCGCCCTTGTCCTTGTCGCCGCCGGCGCCCATGGATTCGTAGATCTCCTTGCACATGGGGCAGACCGGGTACTTCTTCGGGTCGCGACCCGGGACCCAGACCTTGCCGCACAGCGCGACGACGGGGGTGCCGTCGAGCGCGCTCGCCATGATCTTGTCCTTCTGGACGTAGTGGGCGAAGCGCTCGTGGTCGCCGTCGCCGTGGGACACCTGTGGCGTCGGCTCTACGAGGGTCCCCGTACCAGTCCCGCGCTCGGGCTCAACAGTGCTCATGAAATCCAGGGTACCGACCCTCGCGCGGGTCAGTTGAGCGACGGGTCGTCCGGATAGGTGGCGACCATCGCGAGGTCGCTGCGCTGGCGGCGCAGCACCGCCCGCCAGAGCCGTTCCGGGTCCGGTGACGACACGTCGCCGGGCTCGGAGTCCACCACGTACCAGGCGCCCTCGCCCAGCTCGTTCTCCAGCTGGCCGGGGCCCCATCCGGAGTAGCCGGCGAAGATCCGCAGCGAGCCCAGGGCGGCGGCCAGCAGCTCCGGCGGCGTCTCCAGGTCGACGAGCCCGATCGCCCCGTGCACCCGGCGCCACCCGAGCGGTCCCTCCTCACCCGGGATCACGGCGATCCCGAGGGCCGAGTCCAGTCCCACCGGGCCGCCCTGGAACACCACCCCGGGGTCGCCGGCCAGCGGGGCCCAGGGCAGCAGGATGTCGACGACGCCCACCGGGGTGGGCCGGTTGAGGACGACGCCGAGCGAGCCCTGCTCGTCGTGGTCGAGCAGCAGCACCACCGCGCGGTCGAAGTTCGGGTCCGCGAGGGCGGGGGTGGCCACGAGCAGCCGCCCTGTGAGGGAGGACACCTCGGTCATGCGCACATGATCCCGCATATCGGCCCCCGACGGGGAGCCGGGGACGGCATCCGATCGCGACGGGATCGCCGGCGCGCTCCGGGAAGTTCCCCGAACGGCCCACGATGCGACCCCGAACGGCCGCGATCGGCCCGGAATGCGACACTCCGCAACAGCGCGCGCACGGTGGGTGCCATGCGGGTGGCTGTGCCTAATTGATGACAGTCCTACGGCCGCGTCAGCCTTACGAACAAGGGGGTGGTGCCCCTTACCCTTTTCACTGGCCCCTGCCCACACTCCCCCGATCGCCGGGGAGTACCTCTTCGGAACGCGAGATCCATGACCGGCACTGACGATGTCCTGCTTGTCCACGGCGGTACCCCGCTCGAGGGCGAGATCCGTGTCCGCGGCGCGAAGAACCTCGTGCCGAAGGCCATGGTGGCCGCTCTGCTCGGCAGCGCCCCCAGCCGGCTGCGCAACGTGCCCGACATCCGTGACGTCCGCGTCGTCCGCGGCCTGCTCCAGCTGCACGGCGTCACCGTGCGCCCCGGCGAGGAGCCGGGCGAGCTGATCCTCGACCCCACGTACGTCGAGGCCGCCAACGTCGCCGACATCGACGCGCACGCGGGTTCCTCCCGGATCCCGATCCTGTTCTGCGGCCCGCTGCTGCACCGCCTCGGCCACGCCTTCATCCCCGGCCTCGGCGGATGCGACATCGGCGGCCGTCCCATCGACTTCCACTTCGACGTGCTCCGCCAGTTCGGCGCGACCATCGAGAAGCGCGAAGGCGGCCAGTACCTGGAGGCGCCGCAGCGCCTGCGCGGCTGCAAGATCCGGCTGCCTTACCCCTCGGTCGGTTCGACCGAACAGGTGCTCCTGACGGCCGTCCTGGCCGAAGGCGTCACCGAGCTCAGCAACGCCGCCGTCGAACCGGAGATCGAAGACCTCATCTGCGTCCTGCAGAAAATGGGCGCGATCATCTCCCTCGACACCGACCGGACCATCCGCATCACCGGTGTGGACGAGCTCACCGGCTACAACCACAAGGCGCTCCCGGACCGCCTGGAAGCCGCCTCCTGGGCTTCCGCGGCGCTGGCCACCGGCGGCAACATCTACGTCCGCGGCGCGCAGCAGCGCTCGATGATGACGTTCCTGAACACCTTCCGGCGGGTAGGCGGCGCGTTCGAGATCGACGACGAGGGCATCCGCTTCTGGCACCCGGGCGGCCCGCTCAAGGCCATCGCGCTGGAGACGGACGTGCACCCCGGCTTCCAGACCGACTGGCAGCAGCCGCTGGTCGTCGCCCTGACGCAGGCCTCGGGCCTGTCCATCGTGCACGAGACGGTGTACGAGTCGCGGCTCGGATTCACCTCCGCGCTCAACCAGATGGGTGCACACATCCAGCTGTACCGGGAGTGCCTGGGCGGCTCGGCGTGCCGCTTCGGGCAGCGCAACTTCCTGCACTCGGCGGTCGTGTCAGGCCCCACCAAGCTGCAGGGCGCCGATCTGGTCATTCCCGACCTGCGCGGCGGGTTCTCGTACCTGATCGCGGCGCTGGCGGCCGAGGGCACCTCGCGGGTGCACGGCATCGACCTCATCAACCGCGGCTACGAGAACTTCATGGAGAAGCTCGTGGAGCTGGGCGCCAAGGTCGAACTGCCGAACGGCGACCTCGTCTAGGGCGCACGCTCGTGCCCGGGGCCCGCCGAGGGCCCCGGGAAGGCCGAAGGGCGGCCACTCCCGTACGGGGGTGGCCGCCCTTGGCGGTTGTGCGTACCACTGCCGTCCCGGGGGCCTGCGCGGCCCCCGGCACAAGGGCGGTACTACTTGCCCTTGGCGGCTTCCTTGAGCTTGGAGCCCGCGGAGACCTTCACGCTGTAGCCGGCCGGGATCTGGATGGGGTCGCCGGTCTGCGGGTTGCGCGCGGTGCGAGCGGCACGGTGGGTGCGCTCGAAGGTCAGGAAGCCGGGGATGGTGACCTTCTCGTCGCCCTTGGCGACGATCTCGCCGACGGTCTCGGCGAGCGCGGCCAGAACGGCGTCGGCGTCCTTGCGGGTCACCTCGGCGCGCTCGGACAGAGCGGCCACCAGCTCACTGCGGTTCATGTTGTACTCCCGTGTTCAACTTGCCTTAGAGGCGTGAGATCGAAGCCGATGCTGCCAGGGCCCTCGGACAGTCCCCGGACCCGGGTCTGAACGTCAGACCCTCTCGCCCGGTTACGCATCCTGCCCCCACCAGCGGCGGGAAAGCCAATCCGGCACCCGCCAGGGTCACACGAAAAGCGCCACAGTCACGCCGCGGTGACGCTCCGTCCGCACCTGTCGTTCCGGTGGATGCGGACCGCGGGCCCCGCGGGCATCCCCGCAACCCTAGAGGCGCCCGGCCGGGCCCGCATCCCGCGACGCGCCGGTATCAGGCGGAGGTGGGTGCCGTCACAGAGGCGGAGGCGGCCTTGCGGACGGCTCCGGCGACCGCCCCCGCGACCTTGTCGTTGAACACCGACGGGATGATGTAGTTCGCGTTGAGCTCGTCCTCGCCGACGACGTCGGCCAGCGCGGTGGCCGCGGCCAGCATCATGCCCGTGTCCACGGTGCGCGACTGGGCGTCCAGCAGGCCGCGGAAGACGCCCGGGAAGACCAGCACGTTGTTGATCTGGTTGGGGAAGTCGGAGCGGCCGGTGGCCACGACGGCGGCGGTCTGGCGGGCGACGGCCGGGTCCACCTCCGGGTCCGGGTTCGCGAGCGCGAACACGATCGCGCCCTGCGCCATGGCGGCCACGTCGTCGCCGTTGAGGACGTTCGGGGCCGAGACGCCGATGAACACGTCGGCGCCGACGACGGCCTCCTTGAGGGTGCCGGTGTAACCCTCGGGGTTGGTGTTGTCGGCGATCCAGCGCAGCGGGGAGTCGGGGGCGGCGTCGACGAGGTCGGGGCGGTCCGCGTGCACGACACCGTTGATGTCGGCGCTGACGGCGTTCTTCACCCCGGCCGCCAGGAGCAGCTTGAGGATGGCGGTGCCGGCCGCGCCGGCGCCCGACATGACCACCTTGACGTCGCCAACTGCCTTGCCCACGACGCGAAGTGCGTTGGTCAGGGCGGCGAGGACGACGATGGCGGTTCCGTGCTGGTCGTCGTGGAAGACGGGGATGTCGAGGGCCTCGCGCAGCCGGGCCTCGATCTCGAAGCAGCGCGGCGCGGAGATGTCCTCCAGGTTGATGCCGGCGAAGCCGGGGGCGATGGCCTTGACGGCGGCGACGATCTCGTCACTGTCCTGCGTGTCGAGGCAGATCGGCCAGGCGTCGATGCCGGCGAAGCGCTTGAAGAGGGCCGCCTTGCCCTCCATGACGGGCAGCGCGGCCATCGGGCCGATGTTGCCGAGGCCCAGTACGGCGGAGCCGTCCGTCACGACTGCGACGGAGTTGCGCTTGATGGTCAGGCGGCGCGCGTCCTCGGGGTTCTCGGCGATGGCCGTGCAGACGCGGGCGACACCCGGGGTGTAGATCATCGAGAGGTCGTCGCGGTTGCGGATGGGGTGCTTGGACGACATCTCGATCTTGCCGCCGAGGTGCATCAGGAAGGTTCGGTCGGAGACCTTGCCCAGGCTGACGCCCTCGATGCCGCGCAGCTTCTCCACGATCTCGTCCGCGTGCGCGGTGGAGGTCGCGGCGATGGTGACGTCGATACGGAGCTTCTCGTGACCCGACGCGGTGACGTCGAGGCCGGTGACGGATCCTCCGGACGACTCCACGGCGGTGGTGAGCTGGGAGACCGCGGTTCCGCTCGCGGGCACTTCCAAGCGGACCGTCATCGAGTACGAGACGCTGGGCGCCGTTGCCATGGCCGTGTTCCTCTTCTGTCCCTGGTTTTTCTGTACACAGGGCCCCGCTGCACGACAGGTGCGGCAGGACCTGTTGTCCGATCGTCCCACCTACCGGCCGGTATAAGGTAACCAGCTACAAATTTCGGAAGAACTCTTCCACCATACGAGATTTAGCGGCTGCGCGGAACCCTGTATGGACCACGCAAAACAGGTCTGCCCCTCCGCGACGGCGGAGGGGCAGACCTGTCTTCACGTTGAAACACCGACCCGCCATGCTCGCCTCGCGGCAAGTGGTCGCTCTAGGCGACGAAGGTTGGGCCCGGGGGCTTGGATCGAGCCGGTGTCGTACCCAGGCTAACAAAGGATCGCCGAATGCGATCCCCCTCCCGGCCGTTGTTCCCGCCACCACACCCCCGGCCGCGGGCCATCCGGCCCAGTGGCCCGCGCCGCACCGGCGTCCGGCCGCGCCCTCAGCCGGCGTCCGGGGCCAGGAGCGAGGGCACGCCACAGGCGTCGGGCGCGTCCCGGGAGGTGGAGACCACCGTCAGCTGCTGCGTCGCGCGCGTCAGCGCCACGTACAGCACCCTCAGCCCGGCCGGCGACTCGTCGGCGATCTCCGCCGGGGAGACGACCACCGTGGCGTCGTACTCCAGTCCCTTCGCCTCCAGGCTGCCCAGCGCCACCGCCCGCTCGCCGAGGTCCGCCAGCCACCCGGCGGCCTCCGCGCGCCGGTCCATGGCCACGACCACGCCGACCGTGCCGTCCACCTGCTCCAGCAGCCGCCGGGTCTCCTCCCGTACCGCACGGCCCAGGTCGCCCTCGGCGGCCGTGAAACGGGGCTCCAGGCCCGTCGAACGGACCGCGCGCGGCGGCTCCATCCCCGGCATCGCCCGGCGCAGCACGCGGGAGGCGACCTCCGCGACCTCCGCCGGGTTGCGGTAGTTCACGGTCAGGGTGAACCGGCGGCGCGGCCGGGACCCCAACGCCTCGTCACGCGCCGCGGCCGCCTCCTGCGGGTCCGTCCAGGAGGACTGGGCCGGGTCGCCGACCACCGTCCACGTCCCGTGCCGGCCCCGGCGGCCCACCATCCGCCACTGCATCGGCGTCAGGTCCTGCGCCTCGTCCACGATGACGTGCGCGTACTCGGTGCGCTCCGCCGCGATCCGCTCGGCCCGCTCCCACTGGGTCTCCTCGCGGGTCGGCATCAGCTCCTCCACCCCGCTGAGCTGGTCCAACGGGTCGAACTCCCGCTTGCGGCGGGGCCGCGCGGGCGCGCCCAGCAGCTGCTGGAGCTCGTCCAGCAGCGCCACGTCGTGCACCGACAGCGGCCCCTTGCCGTCCGGGCCGGTCCGGCGCAGCGAACGCGCCAGCTGGCGGACCTCGCGCGGGTTGAGGTCCCGGCGCGACCAGCGGCCGAGCTTGCGCTCGTCGGCCATCGCGGCCAGCACCCCGCGCGGGGTCAGCTCGGGCCACCAGGCGTTCAGGAAGTCGATGAAGGAGTCTTCGGTGGAGATGTCCTCGTCGAACGCGGAGCGCAGTTCGGCGGCCAGCTCCGGGTCGCTGTGCCGCCCGTTGGCGCCGGACTTCGCGTACAGGGCGTCCAGCAGCAGCTTGCGGGCGCGCGGACGCAGCAGGTTGACCGGCGCGGTGCCGCCGAGCACGTTCTGCCGGATGCGGTTCAGTTCGTCGGCCTCCAGCTCCTGGCGCCGCCCGAAGGCCACGACCCGCAGCCGGTCGGGGGCCCCGCCCCCGCCGGCACCGCCGAGCTCCAGCGCGCCCCGGACCGCCTTGCGGAGCACCTTGAGCATCCGGGAGGAGCCCTTGATGCGGGCCACGGCCGGCTCGTCGTACGTCGTCGCCTCCGCCCCGTCGACGAGCGAGCCCAGCGCCCGGATGGCGACCTGCCCCTCCTCGCCGAGGGAGGGCAGCACGCCCTCGGTGTACGCGACGAGCAGCGGCGTCGGCGAGACGATGAGGATGCCACCCGAGTAGCGCCGCCGGTCCTGGTAGAGCAGGTAGGCGGCGCGGTGCAGGGCCACCGCCGTCTTCCCGGTGCCGGGGCCGCCCGCCACCTCCGCGACGGACGCGGCGGGGGCCCGGATGACCAGGTCCTGCTCGGCCTGGATGGAGGAGACGATGTCCCGCATGGAGTGCGTACGGGCCCGGCCGAGCGCGGCCATCAGCGCGCCGTCGCCGATGACGGGCAGCTCGTGCCCGTCGAGGAAGGCAGTGACCTCCGGGCGCATCAGGTCGTCCTCGACGCCGAGGACCTTGCGGCCCTTGGAGCGGATCACGCGGCGGCGTACCACCCGGCCCGGGTCCTTCGGCGTGGACCGGTAGAACGGCGCTGCCGCCGGGGCCCGCCAGTCGATGACCAGCGGCGCGTAGTCGGAGTCGAGTACGCCGATGCGCCCGATGTGCAGGGTCTCGGCGATGTCGGCGGTGAGATCGTCGCGGATGGCGTCGTCGGCGGGTTCCACCGAGGTGTACGCGCCGTCGGGGCCGCGTTCGCCGTCCTTGCCGAGGACCAGGTCGACGCGGCCGAACAGGAAGTCCTCGAACTCGTTGTTCAGCCGGTTGAGGTGGATCCCGGCGCGGAAGACCTGCGCGTCGCGCTCGGCGAGCGCGCCGGGCGTGCCGACCTGCCCGCGCTTGGCGGCGTCGTTCATCAGGAACTCGGCCTCGTGGATCTTCTCCTCAAGGCGTCGGTACACCCGGTCGAGATGCGTCTGCTCGACCGCGATCTCCCGATCGCGGACGGAATCCGCCGTGCTGTCGACAGCGGCATTCTGCGCGGCCACCAAGGCCCCCTTCTGACGTGCATGGGCGACCGTCAACCGTACGCGAAGCGGGGCCGGGTCCGCACGCCCGTTCCGGGACCGTCGGCGGATCGCCGCCTGCGGGCCGGTCCCGCGCTACGCCGATCCGGCCGCCAGGACCCGCCGGCGGTGGCGGGCGACGCGTTCGCGGTTGCCGCACAGCTCGCTGGAGCACCAGCGGCGCCGGTGGCCGCGCGAGGTGTCGAGGTAGACGCGGTCGCAGCCCTCGCCCTCGCAGGCGCGCAGCAGCGCCCGGTCGCCGGGGTCGGTGAGCAGCTCGACGGTGTCCCGGGCGACGGCGGCGAGCAGCCCGGCGCACTCGACCCCGCCGCACAACTCCCGCACGAGGTGCCCGTCTTGGTCCCGCACCGCACACAGCCCCGGGGGTGGACCGGCGGCCGCCGCGTTGACCCGGGCCAGCGCCTCCTCGTCGGGCGCGGCCCCGTACAGCTCGGCCCGTACGAGACTCCCCACATCGGCCCGCAGCTGCCGGAAGGCCCCGACCCAGTCGGGCCCGACCCGCCCCAGCGGCGTCCGGTCGGGCACCAGCCCGGCTCCGACGAGCCACAGCCGAAGCTCGTCGCCGTCCCGGATGCCTTCGGCGTCCCGCCGCGGGGCGGAGGTGGCCAGCAGGTCCAGGCAGACCCGCCCGGAGTCGAACCACATACCGGTCACCGCCTCGGTTGCCGTGGGCCGCCTCCCCAGAGTGCCCGTCGGCTGCCCGGTCGGCTAGGTCCTGTCCGGGGGATCTTTGAGCAATGGCCCGCGGGGGCCGGGACCTAGTGGGCGGGCGGCGGATCGTCGTGCAGCAGCCGCTGGAACATGCAGTGGTCGCGCCAGGCACCGTTGATGTGCAGGTAGCGCGGCGCGAGGCCGAACTGCTCGAAGCCGGCTTTGGCGAGGACCCGTTGGGAGGCCACGTTGTCGACGAGCGTGCCGGCCTCGACCCGGTGCAGCCCGACCTCGTCGCGGGCGATCCGGCAGACCTCCTCCAGGGCGGCGGTGGCCAGCCCCTTCCCGGCCCGCTCCCGGTCGACCCAGTAGCCCACGCCGCCGCTGCGGAAGGGACCGAGCTCGATGCGGCCGAGGTTGATGGCGCCGACGGGCGTGTCGCCCGCGACGAGTACGAACGGCAGCAGCCGCCCGGCGTCCCGGTCGGCCAGCAGCGCCTCTATCCGCTCCCGCTGCCCGGCCTCGGTGTAGAAGCCCTCGGGCCGCCGCGGCTCGAACGGTGCCATGTAGGCCCGGTTCCGCGCCAGCGTGTCGGCCAGCCCTGCGGCGTCATCGATGGTGACGCCCCTCATCTCCACCCCGTTGATCATCACCGCGGCACGCTAACCCACCCCCGCCACCAAGACCACCCCCCGCTCCAGCCCCCACCGGCCCTCAAGACCCCGAACCCGCACAACCGCCCCCGCCGGCCCTTGGGGGCCCACATTCCCCACCCTCGCCCGCGTTTGAGGCGCCGGGCCCGCACTACCACCCCCGCCACCACTTCAGGCGCCGGGCCCGCACCACCAGCCCCGCCGGCGTTTGGGGCGCGGGGTCCGGGGCGGAGCCCCGGGGAGCCCGGCGCAGCCGGGGCCGCCCCGCGCGACGGCGCCGCAGACGGCCCCCTCACACCGCCGGCGGCACATGGCCCGGGTCCAGCGACAGCCGGTACCCCCGCTTCACCACCGTCTGGATCAGCCTCGGCACCCCCAGCGCCGCCCTGAGCCGCGCCATCGCCGTCTCCACGGCGTGCTCGTCCCGCCCCGCCCCCGGCAGCACCCGCAGCAGGTCCGCCCGCGCCACCACCCAGCCCGGCCGCCGCGCCAGCGCGTCCAGCAGCGCCATCCCCGCCGGAGGCACCGGCCGCAGCTCCCCGTCGACGAGCACCCCGTGGCCCCGGATCTCCAGCCGGTGCCCCGCCACCGGCAGGACCCTGGCCCGCCCCGGCAGCTCCCGGCACAGCACCTGCACCAGCGGCCCGATCCGGAACCGCTCCGGCTGCACCGTCGCCACGCCCTCCCCCTGGAGCGGCAGTGCCGTCACGGGCCCCACGCACGCCGACAGGACGTCCCCGCGCAGCGCCTCCAGGACCGCCTCCCGCATCCCCCGTTCGCCGGCCCGGGACAGCAGCGAGGCCGCCGCCGGGGCCGAGGTGAAGGTGACGGCGTCGACCCCGCCGGTGGCGACCGCGTCCAGGAGCCGGTCCAGCGGGCCGAGGTCCTGCGGCGGCATCCACCGGTACACCGGTACGACCACCACCTCCGCCCCGCCCGCGCGCAGCGTCTCGACGAACCCCGGCAGCGGCTCCCCGTGGAGCTGGAGCGCGATGCGCCGGCCGGCGACTCCCCCGTCGAGCAGCCGGTCCAGCACCTCCGCCAGCGACTCCGACCGCGGTGACCAGGACTCCACCAGCCCCGCGGCCCGGACGGCGCCCTTGACCTTCGGCCCGCGCGCCAGCAGTTCGGTGGTGCGCAGCCGCTCCAGCAGTTCCTCGCCGATCCCCCAGCCGTCGGCGGCCTCGATCCAGCCGCGGAACCCGATCGCGGTGGTGGCGACGACCACGTCCGGCGTACGCAGGATCAACTCCTTGGTCGCGGCCATCAGTTCCCCGTCGTCGGCCAGGGGAACGATCCGCAGGGCCGGGGCGTGCAGCACGGTCGCCCCGCGCCGGCGCAGCAGCGCGATCAGCTCGTCGGCGCGGCGGGCGGCGGTGACCCCGACGGTGAACCCGGAGAGGGGGCCGGTGGCCGTTTCCGTGGCGGCGTCGTCGTCCATAGTCGTGTCCTGCCTCGCGCATGGGTTTTCACGTGTGTCGCTCAACGGGGACCGAGCCTGCCAAATCGCCGTGACGGGCTCGGTTCCACCGTATTTCGCGGCCGTTAACCCCCGTTACACCGAGGTGAGCTGCTGCTTCGCCGCCGCCCCGGCCACCGGCAGCGCCCCGGCGGCCGGCCGCCGAAGGTATACCGCCCAGGTCACGGCGCAGCACACGGCGTAGAAACCGAGGAAGGTGACGAACGCGGCGGTGCCCGATCCGGAGTCCGTGAACGTCTCGCGGAACACCAGGTTGATGCCGAGCCCGCCGAGCGCCCCCACGGCCCCGATCAGGCCCATGGACGCCCCGGAGAGCCGGCGTCCCCAGGCCGCGGCGGCCTCGCCCGTCATCCCGCGGGCCACTGCCTTCGCCTGGAAGATCCCGGGGATCATCTTGTACGCGGAGCCGTTGCCGAGGCCGCTCAGCGCGAACAGGGCCACGAACCCGACGAGGAACACCGGCAGCGACTCGCGGACCGAGGCCAGTACGACCAGGCCCGTCGCCCCCGCCATCGCCACGAACGTCGCCAGGGTGATCCGCGCCCCGCCCAGCCGGTCGGCGAGCGCCCCGCCCACCGGGCGGGCCAGCGAGCCGAGCAGCGGCCCGATGAAGGTGAGGGAGGCGGCCTGCAACGGGGTGCGCCCGAACTGGGTCTGCAGTACCAGCCCGAAGGCGAAGCTGTAGCCGATGAAGGAGCCGAAGGTGCCCACGTAGAGGAACGCCATGATCCAGGTGTGCGGGTCACGCGCCGCGTCCCGCACGGCGCCCGCGTCACGGCGTACCGGCGCCAGGTTGTCCATGCGTACGAGGGCCAGCGCCGCGGCGGCGACGATCAGCGGGACGTACGCCGCGAGCAGCAGCCGCGGGTGCCCGGCCCCGGCGGTCCCGATCACCAGCAGGGCGGCGAGCTGCACCACCGGTACGCCGATGTTCCCGCCGCCCGCGTTCAGCCCGAGTGCCCAGCCCTTCTTGCGGAGCGGGAAGAAGGCGTTGATGTTGGTCATGGACGAGGCGAAGTTCCCGCCGCCCACGCCCGTCAGCGCGGCGACGGCGACGAAGACCCCGTACGGGGTGCCGGGTTCCATCACCACGAGCGCGGCCACGGTCGGCGCGAGGAGCAGGGCCGCGCTGACGACCGTCCAGTTGCGGCCGCCGAAGCGGGCGACGGCGAAGGTGTACGGGACGCGCACCACGGCACCGACGGCGGTGGCGGTCGCGATGAGGAAGAACTTGCCCGCGGGGTCGATCCCGTACGCGGGGCCCATGAAGAGCACCATCACGGACCAGAGCGACCAGATGGAGAACCCGATGTGCTCGCAGAGCACGGAGTACAGCAGGTTCCGCTTGGCGGTCTTCTCCCCGGTCTCCTTCCAGAACGTCTCGTCCTCGGGGTCCCACCGCTCGATCCAGCGGCCCCTTTCGCGCGGTGCGGTCGTACCGGTGCTCATCACACGCCTCCACAGCTGTCGCGTCCGTGGGAAGACCGTAGGAGCGGCGCGTTTCGGCTCCGGTCCCCGGCTGATGACCGCCGGGATACCTTGCTCTCACCCGCCGCCGGGGGCGTCTGTGAGCGCGGCCGGACGCCAGGCGCCCGGGGGGACGTCGAGCCATCCGCGGGCGGCCGCGCCGGCGGCCGCCGCCTCGTGCAGGGCGTCGAGGCCGGGGTGGGTGAAGTTTTTGCGCCACACCATCGACAGCGGGGACAGCGGCACCGGGTCGACCAGGGGCCGTTTCGCGCAGCCCGGCATGTCGGGGAAGTCGACGGTGACCAGGACCGGGTTGCGGGTCTTGGCCATGACCCGGCGGAACTCGTCCTTGCCGACGGCCACGGGCGCCGGCGGCGCCATCACGATGCCCCGCCCGGCGAAGAGTTCACGCGCGAGCCCGGTCCACTCCAGGGTCCGCGGGTTCCCGGCTCCGGCGTACACGCTCTCCCCGGCCAGCGCCGACAGCGGTACGTCGGCGTGCACGGCCAGCGCGTGCCCCTCGGGCAGCAGCACGGCGAGCGGCTCGTAGCGTACGGGCCGGTGTGCGAGGCGGGCGCGCAGGGCGGGGGCCAGGCCGTCGGCGTACCCGAAGGAGACGTCCAGGCGCCCGGCGGCGATCTCGGCGGCGGCGTGCGTGAGGCCGCTCTCGAAGCGGGCCATCAGCTCGCAGGCGGGGGCGAGTTCGCGGGCGCGTTCCAAGACGGTGCGGGCGGTGCTCGGGCCGTCGGTGTTCAGGTCGACGAGCAGCGCCCGGGGTCCGGTGAAGGCGGCGGCCAGCTCCTCGTGCGCGGCGAGCACCTTGCGCGCCGGCGCCAGCAGCCGCTCCCCGTCGGCGGTCAGTTCCACGGCCCGGGTGGTGCGCAGGAACAGGGTGGTGCCGAGGAGCCGTTCGAGGCGCCGTACGTCCCTGCTCAGCGCCTGCTGCGCGACGTACAGGCGGGCCGCGGCGCGGGTGAAGTGACGGTCTTCGGCGACGGCGACGAACCCGCGCAGCAGCCGGGGTTCCACATCACGGGGGATCACCCGGGGAGACTAACAACACGGGGCGGTGAATGGCTCCGGAACAGGTGTTGGACCCCGTGGGCCGCCCGGCCGGAGGCTGTTCCCATGCCGTACGCCACCTCCGCCCCCCGTATGACCGTCTCCGGCTCCACCCTCGTCCACGTCTCCTTCTCCAGGCGCCCCTCGCGCCCCTCGCGCCCCTCGGTCCCTGTGGGCCCCGCGGGCTTCGGGCCGTTGCGCCGGACTCCGCCCGGTGAAGGCCGGGCGGGGGCACCCGGCCCCTACCGGCGGCTGTTCGCGCTGCCCGGGGCGCGGGCCTTCACCGCCGGGAACCTCCTCGCCCGGCTGCCCATGGGGATGTTCGGGGTCAGCGCGGTGATGATGATCGCCGGGCAGCGGGGTTCGTACGCCCTGGCCGGCGCCGTCACCGCGACGGGCATGGCGGCCACCGCGCTGGCCGCGCCCTGGACGGCCCGGTTGGTCGACCGCCACGGCCAGGCCCGGGTCGCCGTCCCGGCCACGCTGATCGCGGTCCTCGGCTCGCTCGCGCTGGTCCTGGGCGTCCGTACCCACGCACCGGCCTGGACGCTGTTCGCCTCGTACGCGGCGACCGCCACCACCCCCAACATCGGCGGGATGTCCCGCGCCCGCTGGACCCACCTGCTGCGCGACCGGCCCGCCGAGCACCACGCGGCGATGTCCTTCGAACAGGCCGCCGACGAGCTGTGCTTCATGCTCGGCCCGGTCGTGGCGGCGTTCCTGTGCTCGGCCGTCTTCCCCGAGGCCGGCACCCTCACGGCCGCCGCCCTGCTGCTCACCGGCATGCTGCTCTTCACGTCCCGGCGTGCCACCGAGCCCCCCGTGGCCGCGCTGCGCCCGCGCGGCTCGGCGCTGCGGGCCGTGGCTCCGCTGCTGCCGCTGTTCCTCGCCCTGGGCGTGATGTTCGGCGCGATGGAGGTCACCTCGATCGCACACCTCGGCGCCCTGGGCCTCGGCGCCGCCTCCGGGCCGGTCCTGGCGCTCCAGGCCCTCGGCTCCTGCGCGGCCGGCCTGCTCTACGGGGCGCTGCGCCCGCGCGGCCTGACCACCTGCCTCGTGGCGCTGGCCGCGGCCATGGCCCTGCCCTGGGCGGCGGCTGCCGCGGGCTCGCTGCCGCTGCTGGCCGCGGCCCTCCTCCTGGCGGGCATCGCCACCGCCCCGACGATGGTGACGGCGATGTCCCGCGTCCACCGCGTCACCCCCGAGGGCCGCCTCAACGAGGGCATGACCCTCGCGGTCACCGGGATCCTCGCCGGCATCGCCGCCGGCTCGGCCGGCGCCGGCCAGCTGATCGACCACCTCGGCCCCCCGAGCGCCTACGCCCTCCCGGCGTCCGCCGCCCTCCTGGCCCTGCTCACCTCGGCGCGGCGGTCACGCCTGGCATGACCGCGGTTCATGTACATCCAGAACAGCTCTGATGCGTCGGATCCCCTGATCCCCACCTACGCGGAGGCCGCGAGGATTTCGCGGATGACGTGCCGGGCGTTCGCCGAGATGACCGGGTTGGTCGTCCGGTAGTACGGGAGCTGGATGACCGCCATGGACAGCGCCCAGCCTCTGCTGCGGGCCCAGGTCGCGTCGTCCACGTCCACCGCCCCGCGGTACGCCGGCCGGGCCGCGGAGGGCAACAGGTTCCAGGCGGGGATGAGGTCGGTGGCCGGTTCGCCCATGCCGACGGTTCCGAAGTCGATGACCGCGCCGACGCGGTGGCCGACGAGCAGCAGGTTGCTCGGCATCAGGTCGGAGTGCGTCCAGCAGGCCGGGCCTGTCCACGGGGGCGCCGCGAGCGCCTCTTCCCAGGCCTCGGTGATCTCATCGGCGTCGAAGGGTTCGTCGGTGCGGCGCAATGCCTCGATGGCCGCCCGCACCTCCGGGTCTTGGGCGATCAGCGGCTCGCCTCCGCGGTGCGCGGGGGGACCGCCGGGGAGGTCGATACCGCGGAACGCGCGCGCGAACCCGGCGAGGTCACGCGCCACGCGTTCGGGTTCGGCCAGGTGCCCTTCGACGGGGTTGCGTCCTTCGATCCACCGGTGCACCGCCCACGCCAGGGGGTACCCCTCGCCCGGGGCGCCGGTCGCCACCACTTCCGGGACCGGCAGGGGCAGCAGCGGCGCGAGCCGCGGGAGCAGCCGTGCCTCCATCGCGATGGCGTCGTCGCCGCCGGGGCGCAGCGGCAGCCGGACGGTCAGGTCCTCTCCGAGCCGGTAGATCGCGTTGACCGTGCCCCCGGAGGCGAGTCGCGATATCGGCAGCTCCGCCCACTGCGGGAACTGAGCGCGCAGCAGCCGCCGTACCAGGCCGGCGTCGGTCCACGCTTCGTCGGCGTGCATCCTGCCCATGCCCCACCACTTTCGCGTTCGAGCCAAGAGTCTGCATGACGAAGGCCCCGCAGTCGGTGACTGCGGGGCCTTCGCCCACATGGGATGAGTGGAGATGGCGGGAATCGAACCCGCGTCCAACGGTGCAGAAGCAGGGCTTCTCCGAGCGCAGTCCGCTGCGCTTTTCTCGGCCCCGGAGATCACACGGACAAGTCTCCGACGGGCTCAGTCACTGTTTGATTTCCCTCAGGCCCCCGTGACCGGGGCTAGAGGTTTAGATCCCTAATTGACGCCAGGATCCGGACCGGGACCACTTCCGGGCTGACGCTCCTCACAGAGGCTTCAGCTCACTGTTATTAGGCAGCGAGGGTGAAGCGGGAGTTATCGCTCTTGGTGTTGGCGATTATTTTTTGCGACAGGTGGTTTACGAGATCATTGCCGCTTCCTCGGCTCGCTTCCCCTGCATCGACATCCGCTGTCGAAACCGATCATCCCCATGTTTTTTTGACAAACCGCGCTGCCCGGAGGCGGTGCGGTGCTTCGCCCATGGTACGCGAAGTGGACCACGGGATGCCAGGTGATTAACCGCGTGCCCGCCCGGGCGGGCTAGACCGTGCCCCGCTGCTTGCGGCGGATCGCCGAGATCGCGCGGTTCGTCTCGCGGGTGTCCTGCTTCTCCCGCAGCGTCTGGCGCTTGTCGTACTCCTTCTTGCCCTTCGCCAGCGCGATCTCGATCTTCGCCCGGCCGTCCTTGAAGTACAGCGTCAGCGGCACGATCGTGTGGCCCGACTCGTCCGCCTTGCGCGCCAGCTTGTCGATCTCCTCCCGGTGCATCAGGAGCTTGCGCTTGCGCCGGGCGCTGTGGTTGGTCCACGTCCCCTGGCTGTACTCCGGCACGTGCACGTTGTACAGCCAGGCCTCGTTGCCCTCCACCGACACGAAGCCGTCGACGAGGGAGGCCCGCCCCTGGCGCAGGGACTTGACCTCGGTGCCGGTGAGTACGAGACCGCACTCGTAGGTGTCGAGGATCGTGTAGTCGTGCCGCGCCTTCTTGTTCTGGGCGATCAGCTTCCGCCCTTTTTCCTTAGCCATAGTGCGGTCATTTTCGCACTACGGACCCACCCCGAGGCCACCCAATACTCCGAGGGCCCGCTCTTCGGCGCCGTCGGCCGCCGTCAGGTCGGGGGTGATGCCCCTCCCGTCGATGCTGCGGCCCGCAGGGGTGCGGTACGTGCCCACCGTCAGCTCCGCCACCGAGCCGTCCGGCAGCTGCGTCGGCATCTGCACCGTGCCCTTGCCGAAGGTGCGGGTGCCGACCGTCACCGCCCGGCCGCGGTCCTGGAGGGCGCCGGTGACGAGCTCGGCGGCGCTCATCGTGCCCCCGTCGACCAGCGCCACCAGCGGCCGGGCGGTGTCGCCGCCCGGCTCGGCGTACAGGGCGCGCTCTGAGCCCCGTACGTCGTACGTCGCCACGAGCCCCCCGTCCAGGAAGGCGGAGGCGGCCGTCACGGCCTCGGTGACCAGCCCGCCCGGATTGCCGCGCAGGTCCAGCAGTACGCCCCCGCCGGGCGGGGCCGCGCGGACGGCGTCCCGGACGCGGTCCCCCGAGCCCCGGGTGAAGGAGGCGACCTTGATGACGGTGGTGCCGTCGGCGAGGCGCCGTGCGGTCACCGGATCGGCGCTGAGCTGCTCGCGGCGGACCGTCTCGGTGAGGTCGGCGCCGTCCCGGCTGAGGCCCAGCACCACCGGGGTCCCGGCCTCGCCGCGCAGCATCGCCACCACGTCGGCGACGGACAGCCCCGTGACGCCGCGGCCGTCCACGCTCAGCAGCCGGTCCCCGGCGCGCAGCCCGGCCCGCGCGGCGGGGCCCTCGGGCTGGACCCGCTCCACCTCGATCCGGCCGTCGCGGCGGCGCCCGGCCCACACCCCGACACCGGTCCAGTGACCGTCGAGGTCATCGGCGAAGGCGGCGTACTCTGCGGGGTCGTAGACGGCGCCCCAGCGGTCGCCGCTGCGGCTGACCTCCTCCTCGGCGGCCCTCTTGCCGGACTTGCCCTCCGCGACGGCCTCCGCGACGGCCCGGGCCACGGCGTCCCGGTCGGCGGTGCCCGCCTCACGGGGGGCCGCGGCCGCACCGGCCTCCGTACGGGCGGCCCGTGACTGCGGGGCGGCGGCGTCCGCGCCCCAGCAGCCGGAGCCGGCGGCCGCAGTGACCGACACGAGGAAGACCAACGTCAAAGCGGCCCCGCGACGCAGGTCACGGGGCCGGGGACAGTGGTCGGGGGAACCCGGCATGGCGCCGAGTCTAGGACAAGGCCCGCGCGCACACGGCGCGTTGGGCGCACGTCACACGGGGCGCTCGTCACACCTTCGGAGCCCGGCGGACCTTGAGGCTGGTCAGACCTTGAGGTACTTGCGCAACGCGACGAAGGCCGCCAGCGAGGGCATCAGCAGGCCGACGACCAGCACCAGCGGCAGCTTGGTGAAGACGGAGTCCCAGCCGATGAAGTTGATCAGCTCCAGCTTGTGGCGCAGATCCACGCCGTGATCGATCACGAAGTACTGCCCGGCCCCGAGCATCACGCAGGCGAGCACCGCGCCGATCAGCCCGGCGACGGCCGCCTCCATGATGAAGGGCACCTGGATGTAGAAGCCGGAGGCTCCGACGAGCCGCATGATCCCGGTCTCCCGCCGACGGCTGAACGCCGAGACGCGCACCGTGTTGACGATCAGCAGCAGCGCCACGATCAGCATGATCATCATGATGCCGAGCGCCGCCCAGTTGAGCGTACCGAGGAGGCTGAACAGGTTGTCGACCTCGGAGCTCTGGTCGGCCACCGACTGCACGCCGTCCCGGCCGGCGAACGCGGACGTGATGACCTTGTACTGCTCCGGGTTCTTGAGCTTGACCCGGAAGGAGTCCGGCATCTGGTCGGGGGTGACGACCGAGGCCAGCGCGGTCTGGCCGTACCGCTCCTTGTAGTGCTTGTACGCCTCGTCGGAGGACTCGTACGTGACGCTCTGCACGAGGTCCAGCTTCTTGAGGTCGGCCTCGATCCGCTGCTTCTGCTCGGGGGTCACCGCACCCTTGGCGCAGGGGCCCTTCGCGACGGCCCCGCTGTCCCCCTTGGCCGCGGCGTCGGTCGCGGCGTCGGCGGCGTCCTTCGCGTCGCTCTTGTTGCAGAGGTAGACCGTGACGTTGACCTTGTCGTACCAGTACCCCTTCATCGCGCTGACCTGGTCGCGCATGAGCAGGGAGCCACCGAACAGGGCCAGCGACAGGGCCACGGAAATGATGACCGCGAAGGTCATGGTGAGATTGCGACGGAGACCGACGCCGATCTCCGACATGACGAACTGGGCGCGCATGGCGTCCTTTCAGTGCTGGTAGCCGTAGACGCCGCGCGACTGGTCGCGCACGAGACGGCCCTGTTCGAGTTCGATGACGCGCTTGCGCATCTGGTCCACGATCTGCTGGTCGTGCGTCGCCATGATCACGGTGGTGCCGGTCCGGTTGATCCGGTCCAGCAGCTTCATGATCCCGACGGAGGTCTGCGGGTCCAGGTTGCCGGTCGGCTCGTCCGCGATCAGCAGGGCCGGGCGGTTGACGAAGGCGCGGGCGATGGCCACGCGCTGCTGCTCACCGCCGGACAGCTCACCGGGCATCCGCCCCTCCTTGCCGCCGAGGCCCACCAGCTCCAGGACCTGCGGGACGGCCTTGCGGATCTCGCCGCGCGGCTTGCCGATGACTTCCTGCGCGAAGGCGACGTTCTCCGCCACCGTCTTGTTGGGCAGCAGCCGGAAGTCCTGGAACACGGTCCCCAGCTGGCGCCGCATGTGCGGGACCTTCCAGTTGGAGAGCTTGGCGAGGTCCTTGCCCAGGACGTGCACCTGGCCGTGGCTGGCCCGCTCCTCGCGCAGCACCAGCCGCAGGAACGTGGACTTGCCGGAGCCGGAGGAGCCGACGAGGAAGACGAACTCGCCCTTCGCGATCTCCAGCGAGACATCTCTGAGTGCGGGGCGGCTCTGCTTCGGGTAGGACTTGGAGACGCTGTCGAATCGGATCACGGGTGCACCACGGTCGCCGGGAGTAGGTGTGCGTGACCATACGCGAACGGGCGCGCGGTGTGGGCCCGGCATCCGGAGTTGCCCGATATGTCCCCGCGTCCCGTACGAGCTGGGGAGTGATTGCCCGGACGGGCCGCGCCGAATGTCGCCGAAGCTGGCACAGTGGTAGGGGGAACGGACTCGTTCCCCGCACCGTTGTACCAGCGGACGACCGTCGTACCAGGGGACGAGAGGAGGAGCGCATGACATATGACCGGCTCGTGTGCGCGAACTGCGCCGCACCCGTGAGCCAGGGCCGCTGCCCTGTGTGCCGGGCGAACCGGGAGCGCCTCCAGCAGGAGAGCCCCTTCGCAGGCCTGAACCCGATGGCGCTCATCGCGCTGCTGGTGATGCTGGTCGCCGCCCTCGCGGTGGTGGCCAAGGCCGCGTAGTCCTCCACCGCGTCCCGATCACCACAGGTCACCGAACGCGTGACCGATCGTGCAGACGGAAGGGCCCGGACACCTCGGGGTGTCCGGGCCCTTCTCACGTCCGGGTGGGTTGCGCGGTGGCTCAGGCGGTCTGTTCCTGCTGCTTGCGCCAGCGGATCCCGGCCTCCAGGAAGCCGTCGATCTCGCCGTCGAGCACCGCCTGCGGGTTGCCGACCTCGAACTCCGTGCGCAGGTCCTTGACCATCTGGTACGGGTGCAGGACGTAGGACCGCATCTGGTTGCCCCAGGAGCTGCCGCCGTCCTTGAGGGCGTCCATCTTGGCCTGCTCCTCCTGGCGGCGCCGCTCCAGCAGCTTGGCCTGGAGCACGTTCATCGCGCTGGCCTTGTTCTGGATCTGCGACCGCTCGTTCTGGCAGGAGACCACGATGCCGGTCGGCAGGTGCGTGATGCGCACCGCCGAGTCCGTCGTGTTGACGCCCTGGCCGCCGGGGCCGGAGGCGCGGTACACGTCGATGCGCAGCTCGCCCTCGTCGATCTCGACGTGGTCGCTGGACTCGACGACCGGCAGCACCTCGACGCCCGCGAAGGACGTCTGGCGGCGGCCCTGGTTGTCGAAGGGCGAGATCCGCACGAGGCGGTGGGTGCCCTGCTCGACGGAGAGGGTGCCGTAGGCGTACGGCGCCTTGACCACGAAGGTGGTCGACTTGATCCCGGCCTCTTCCGCGTACGAGGTCTCGTACACCTCGGTGGGGTAGCCGTGCCGCTCCGCCCACCGCAGGTACATGCGCTGGAGGCGTTCGGCGAAGTCGGAGGCGTCGACGCCGCCGGCCTCGGCGCGGATGTTGACCAGGGCCTCGCGCTCGGCGTACTCGCCGGAGAGCAGGGTCCGGACCTCCATCTCGTCCAGCGCCTTGCGCACGGAGACCAGCTCGGCCTCCGCCTCCGCGAGGGTGTCCGCGTCGTCCATCTCCTGGGCGAGCTCGAAGAGCACCGAGAGGTCGTCGATGCGCCCGCGCAGGGTCTCGGTCTTGCGGACCTCGGCCTGGAGGTGCGAAAGCTTGCTCGTGATCTTCTGGGCGGCCTCCGGGTCGTCCCACAGGGACGGCGCGGCTGCCTGCTCCTCGAGCACGGCGATATCTGCCCTCAGCTTGTCGAGGTCCAGGACGGCCTCGATCGACCCCATGGTCGAGGAGAGGGACTTCAGCTCTTCGGAAACATCGACGACTGCCACGGGTCCAGCGTAGCCGGTCCTCCGGCGGCACTCTCCGGCCAGGCCGGATCGGCCCGTACAGATCGAGTCGGGTACGGGCGTACGCTCACCGTATGACCGTTCTACTCGTGAAGCGCCGCCATGTGGATCACATGCGTGTCACCACCACGAGCTGTCTGCCGCCGGACCTCGCACGAGCCTGATCAAACCCGATCCGACTTCGGTCCTGTACGCGGCTACGCGGCCTCCCGGCGCCACCCTTGCCGACGGCCTTCCTCACCCGCTGCCCCGCCACCTCCGGGGAACAGGACCCCGTGACATCCGAAACGGAGCCGTCATGCCGTCCGCGCACCCCTCTCCTTCCGCTTCTCCCGCCGACTCCTCCATACCCTCGCTGCCCTCGCTCGCGGTCATCGACCTCTCGCGGGCTGACGACCCCGCCGAGCGCGCCGACTTCCTCAAGCAGCTGCACGCCGCGGCCCGCGACACCGGGTTCCTGTACCTGACGGGGCACGGCATCAGCGAAGCCGAAACCGCCCGCATCCTGGAGCTGACCAGGGCCTTCTTCGAGCTCCCCGAGGCCGACCGGCTGGCGGTCAGCAACCTGAACTCGCCCCACTTCCGCGGCTACACCCGGATCGGGCACGAGCTGACGGGCGGCTCCTCCGACTGGCGGGACCAGCTGGACGTCGGCGCCGAGCGGCCCGCGCCGCGGCTGGGGCCGGACGACCCGGCGTACCTGTGGCTGGAGGGGCCCAACCAGTGGCCCGAGGCGCTGCCGGAGCTGCGCGAGGTGGTGCTGGACTGGCAGGCGCGGCTCGCCTCGGTCGCCCACCGGCTGCTGCGGGAGCTGCTGGCCTCGATCGGCGCCCCCTCGGACTTCTTCGACGCGGCCTTCGCCGACCGGCCCCACCTCCACACGAAGCTGATCCGCTACCCCGGGTCCGCCCCGTCGGGCGCCGACCAGGGCGTGGGGGCGCACAAGGACTACGGGTTCCTGACGCTGCTGCTCCAGGACTCGGTGGGCGGGCTCCAGGTGGTACGGGACGGGGGCTACGTCGACATCCCGCCGCGGCCGGGGGCGTTCGTCGTCAACCTCGGCGAGCTGCTGGAGATCGCGACGGAGGGCTATCTGACGGCCACCGACCACCGGGTGGTGAGCCCGCCGGGGGCGGTGGAGCGGTTCTCGGTGCCGTTCTTCTACAACCCGCGCCTCGACGCGGTCGTGGAGACGGTGCCGGGCGACTACCTGCGTGCGGCGCCCGGCGTGGCCCACGACGAGTCGAACCCCCTGCACGCGGAGTACGGCCGCAACGAGCTCAAGGGCTGGGTCCGCGCGCACCCGGAGGTCGCGCGCCGCTGGCACCCGGAGCTGGTCCGGGCGTAGCGGGGGTGTGGCGGGGGGCTCTCACGACTGCGCGGGCGTAGCGGGGCCCCCTACGGCTGCGGGGGCGCCGAGTGCTTGTTGTCCTGGGGCGGGGGCTCGTCGCCGGAGGTGGCCAGCCAGCCGCCCACACCGAGCGCCACGGCCAGGGCGACGCCCCCGGCCGTCAGCGCCAGGCGCCGCTTGCGGGCCGTCTCCGCGCGGTGGCGGGCCGAGCCCGGGCGGTGCCCGCCGGCCGGGCGCGGGACGCGGGCCGTGCCCAGCGCTCCCCCGGCCAGCTCGTCCGGTCCCGGGACCCGCATCGAGGTGTGCGTGTCCCGGTTGGAGTCGGTCGCCGAGCCCGGCACCAGCGGCACCACGCCCCGCCGCCGCGTCAGGTCGGCGGGGAGAACTTCCTCGGCCTCCGTGGGCTCCGGCTCGGCGTCGTCCGGTTCGTCCACGTCCAGCGGCGGCATCCCGGCCAGCAGTGGCAGCAGGTCCCGCAGCCGGGCCGACAGCTCGGAGGCCCGCAGCCGCGAGGCCGGGGCCTTGGCCAGGCACTGCACCATGAGCTGCCACAGCTCGTCGGGGATCCCGGGCA
Organism: Streptomyces cirratus; assembly: GCF_014650775.1. GTDB lineage: Bacteria > Actinomycetota > Actinomycetes > Streptomycetales > Streptomycetaceae > Streptomyces > Streptomyces cirratus. The sequence continues at coordinate 1,052,592 of NZ_BMVP01000001.1, forward strand.
GCGGGACCACGCTCTCGGTGACGTGCCGCCGAAGCACGGCGCCGGGGTGTCCGCCCCCGAACGGGGTGAACCCGGCCAGCAGCTCGTACAGCACCGTGGCCAGGGCGTATATGTCGACCGCCGCCCGCGGGGGCAGTCCCTCCACGATCTCCGGAGCCAGGTAGTCCGGCGTGCCGATGATCCGGGTGCTGGGGGCCGGTGTCCGGCCCGTCCCGGCCCGCCTCGGCGAGTCGATCAGCTTGGCGACGCCGAAGTCGGTCAGCAGCGCGGGGTGGGCACCGGCCGGGCCGAGCGGGCCCTGCATGTCGAGCAGCACGTTCTCCGGCTTGACGTCGCGGTGCACCACGCCCGCCGCGTGGGCGGCCGCCAGCGCGTCGGCGACGTCCGCGACGATGGCCACGGCCGCCTCGGGGGCCAGCCGCCGCTCCCGGTCCAGGCGCGTGCGCAGGTCCGTACCGCGTACGAGGTCCATGACGAGGGCGAGGTCGTCGCCGTCCACGACGAGGTCCCGGACGGAGACGATGTGCGGGTGGTCCAGGCCGAGCAGGGCGCTGCGCTCCTGGACGAAGCGTCCGACCAGCTCCTGGTCGCAGGCGAGGTCCTCGCGCAGCAGTTTGACGGCGACGGGCCCGTCCGGCCCCTCGCCCAGCCACACCGTGCCCGCGCTGCCGCGCCCCAGGATCTGGTGCGCGGTGTACCGGCTGCCGATCTTCCGTGCCACGACTGCTCCCTCAGCGGCTGGCGTACGCACCAAAGCTACGCGGCCGGGTGCGGGTTTCAGGCCAGTAGGGGGTCCGATTCGCGGCGACCTTCACTTCTGCGGGCGAAATCACGCTCCAGAAGTCGACAAATCCACGAAGTCGGTACCAGCGCGGTCGTGACGGCGGATCAGGACCGGGCCTTGCCGGCGGAGTCGCCGATGGTGGAGATCCAGTCGGCGGCGTCCGAGCCCCAGGACCACAGCTGGTCCCACCAGCCCTTGCCGGTCCCGACCCACTCCTGGAGCGGGGTCAGCTCCCACACCAGCCAGCCCGCCACGAAGAACAGCAGGATCATCACCAGGCAGCCCTTGAGGCAGCCGAGCCCGGGGATGCGGACCGGGTTGGCGCTTCGGCGGCGCGGCTCGCGCGGCTCCCGGGGCGCCGGCTGCTGCGGCGGCGGGGCCTGCGGCCGGACCGGCTGCTGCCGGTACTGGGGCTGCTGCTGCGGAGGCTGGGCCTGGGGCTGGTGCTGGGGCTGGCGGTACTGGGGCTGCTGCGGAGGAGGCTGCGGCTGCCGGTACTGCGGCTGCGGGGGCTGGTACTGCGGAGGCTGCGGCGCGTACTGCTGCTGCTGGTACGGCTGGGGCTGCTGGCGGTACGGGGGCTGCTGGGGCGGCGGGGGTGCCTGGCGCTGCGGGCGGCGGCGCAGGGGGTCGTCGTCCGGGCCGAGGTACTGCACCTGCGTCTGCTCGTTGCGGTCCCGGGCCGCCTGCATCTGCGACTGCCACGGGTGCGGCTGGTCCGGCCGCTCGACCGGCGGCATGACGGAGGTCGCGTCCGCGGCCGGCGCCCCGGTGCTCGGCAGCACGGTCGTCGCGTCGCCCCCGCCGACCGGCGGCATCACGCTGGTCATGGCGTTGGGGTCGTAGGCACCCATCGGGGACGGCGCGCCCGCGGGCAGCACCTGGGTCGGGTCGGCGGAACCCGGCGTCGCCGGTACGGGCGCGGGCGAGGGGTCGGGCGCGAGCAGCGCGCCGACCCCGAGCGCGGCCTCCACCTCGGCGGGCGAGGAGTGCACGCCGATGCCGGAGGCGACCACGCGCAGGCCGCGCGCCAGGCTCTCGGCGCTGGGGCGCTCGTCCGGCTCCTTGCGCAGGCAGCGCTCGATGACGATCCAGAGCGCCTCGGGCACGTTCGGCGGGCGCTGCGGGTCCTCGCTGAGGTGGCGGTGGAGCACTTCGAGGGCGGTTCCGCCGGCGAACGGCGGGCGTCCGGTGACCAGTTCGTAGAGCAGGATCCCGGCGCCGTAGATGTCGACGGCGGAGGTCTGCGGGCGGCCCTCGGCGGACTCGGGGGCGACGTAGGCGGGGGTGCCGACGAACTCGTGCGTGCGGGTCAGGCCCGGGGAATCGGCCAGGCGCGCGATGCCGAAGTCCGTGAGCATCGGCTTCATCTGGCCGTGGCGCTCGTCGAGGAGGACGTTCGCGGGCTTCAGGTCCCGGTGCACGACGCCGTCGGCGTGGCTCGCGGCGAGCGCGTCCGCGATCTGGGCGGTCAGCAGGCTCGCGGCGACGGGGCTGAACGGGCCGTTCTCGCGGACGTACTTGTGCAGGTCGGGACCGTCGATCAGGTCCATGACGAGGGCCAGCAGGTCGCCTTCGACGACGAGGTCGCGCGTGCGGACGATGTTGGGGTGCGTCAGGCGCAGCAGGACGGAGCGTTCGCGCAGGAAGCGCATGACGATGTCCGGGTCCTGGGCCAGCTCCTCTTTGAGGACCTTGATGGCCACGGTCTCGCCGGGCTGCCCGGCGACGGCCGCCTCCGCGCCGGCGGCCTCCCGCTGGCGGGCCCGCCAGACGGTACCGGTGGCGCCGCGCCCGAGGGGCTCCTCAAGCAGGTACTTGCTGCCCACTGGCCGCACGTCTCGCGCTCCCCTGCTGTCGTGTGTCTGTCGCGTGTCTGGCGTCTGGTTTCGGATGATTCCGACGCTGTCTTTTCCGGCCCACTCTAGGGGGTGTACGGGGGGAAGACGCCGGACGGCGGAGGTTGGTTGCCGTACATATGTGCGAAGGGTGAGATGTGCGGGGTATGCCGGAGGCGATTTTCGGCAGGCCGTTGACCGTATGTGTGCGATGAGCGTGCGGGGCGATGATCAATCAAGATCATTTATCGGTGGGGGCCGGGCGTGTTGTCGGCGACAGATGCGAGGATGCACCCGTACGGAACGGCCGGGGCGGGAGCCCGGTCTTTCCGGCAGACCTGACCGGACGACGCGTCCGTGCCGGGCGGGGGGTGACCGGGCTGGCTCGCCCGGCCGTTCCCCTTCCCGCGCACGCGCACCGTGCACTGCGCTCTGCGCAGAAGGGACCGCTGACGGCGATGCAGATCCGGCTGACCGTCCTCGGGTCGCGCAGCGGCCACCAGACCGCGACCGCACCCGCCCGCTGTGACGTGCTCGTCACGGCCCCCGCCGGTACCGCGCTGGCCGCGGTGGCCTCGGCGCTCGCGGCGACCGTGGGCGGCCCCGACACGGGGGGCACGGTGGTGCTGTACGCGGGGGCCGAGCGGCTCGACCTCCAGCGCCGGATCCTGGGCGAACCGCCGCTGGTGGACGGGGCCGTACTGGCGCTGCACACGCCGGTGGCTGACGTCGTGCCGGCGCTGCCCGAGGAGGGGCTGGACGCCCCGCAGCTGCGGGTGGTGGCCGGGCCGGACGCGGGCGGGGTGCACCTGCTGCACCCGGGGGCGGTCCGGATCGGGCGGTCGTCGGGCGCGGACGTGCCGCTGGACGACCCGGACGTGTCGCGGCTGCACTGCGCGGTGACGGTGCTGGCGGACGGGCACGTGACGGTGGCCGACCTCGGCTCGACGAACGGCACGACCGTGGACGGGGTCCCGGTGGGCTCGCGGCCGGTCCCGCTGGCGCCGGGCGCCCTGCTGCGCATCGGCGAATCGACGCTCCGGCTGGCGGCGGGCGGCACGGAGTCGATCCTGGCGCTGACGCCGGACATGGAGGGCCACCTCTCCGGCGTCCCGGGCGCGCCCCGCGCGGGGGCGGCCCACGACGCCCCGGGCGGTACGGACACGGCCCGCGCGACGGCGGGTCACACCGCCCCCGGCGCGGGGGCAGCCGGAGGTACGGGCACGGCCCGCGCGGCTACGAGCCACGACGGCACCGGCGCGGGGGCAGCCGGCGGCTACGAGGACACGGGGGCCGACGCGGGCGGCCACCGCGCGGGGACGGCCGGGAGCGCGGGCCGGGGTGGCCCGCAGGGGCTGAGCCCCCACCCCGCCCCTTCCCGAAACGGGGGCTCCACCCCCGACCCCGCCACCGGCGCCCACCCGGGCGGTCCGGCACGGCCCGCCCCGCACGGGGCGGCCCACCCCGCAGCCGACGCCCCGCGCCCCACCCAGGGCGGCCGGGACGGCTCCGCCCCGGACCCCGCCGGCCCGCACGGGCCCGGAACCCCGGCCGGCCGCACGCCGCACGGCCGGGACGGCGGACCGGCCTGGGCCACGCCCGCCACGGAGGCACCCGGAACCCCGGCCGCCTCCGTGCCGCGGGGGACGCCCAGGGTGGGGGCGCCCGCTGCCGTGTGGCCCGTCGCCGGGGGCGGACGGCGGCGGGGGATCGGGGCGTGGGCGCGGAAGTGGGTGCGGGGGGAGGACATCGCCGAGGTGGCCGTCGAGGCCGAGGCGCCGCCCGCCGCGCCGCCCGCCGACGACGACCCCGCCGCGCTGCTGCTCGCCGCCCTCGGGCCCACGGGCCGGCTCTGGTCCCGCCCGCCCGGCGCCCTCGACGTCGGGCTCGGCGCCGGCAGCCGCGTCGACCTGCGCGAGGCCGGCGCGCTCGGCATCGCCGGCCCCCGCGCCCGCCGCACCGGCGTGGCCCGCTCCGTGATCGCCCAGCTCGCCGCCCTCCACTCCCCGGCGCAGCTGGAGATCGTGCTGCTCGCCATGGACCCGACCACGGACTGGAGCTGGCTCGGCTGGCTCCCGCACGTCCGTCCCGCCCACGGCCAGCACTGCCGCCTCCTGCTCGCCCACGACCGCGAGCAGGCCGCCGCCCGCACGGGCGAGCTGGCCCGGCGCCTCGACGACAGCCCCCTCGGCACCGGCTGGGCCACCGCCGGGCCCGACGCCGTCCGCCGGGCGGCGTCCGCGTACGAGGGCCCGTACACCCTCGTCGTGCTCGACGGCGACCCCGGTACCGGCGCCCTCCGCGAGGTCACCGCACGGCTGGCCTCCCACGGGCCCGCCGCCGGCGTCCACCTCCTCGCGCTCGCCGAGGCCCCCGCCGCCACGCCCGCGAGCCCGCTCGCCGAGACGTACGAGGCCGCCTGCGCGAGCACCCCCGCCTTCCGGGCCTGCGGCGCGGTCGCCGTCCTCAGCGGCGAGGTCGCCACCGCCGTACGGACCTTCCCGGTCAGCGGCGGCAGGCCCGTCCGCCCGGGAGAGACGGCCGTTGCCGACGCCGTCTCCGCCGCCTGGGCGGAGCGGTTCGCCCGCGCCCTGGCCCCGCTGCGGGCCGAAGCGGTCCCCGCGGGCGGCTACCGTCCGGCCGCGGCCAGCCTGCCGCAGACCTCCCGCCTGCTCGACGAGCTCGGCCTGGCCCGGGCCACCCCCGCCTCCCTGATGGCCCGCTGGGCCGCAGGTACCGGGCAGGGGCAGACCGTGGGCGGTCTCGCCGAGGTCGTCCTCGGCGCCGGCCGGCGCGGCCCCGTCGGCGTGGAGCTGGTCCACGACGGCCCGCACCTGCTCATCGAGGGGCCGCCGGGGAGCGGGCGGACGGAACTGCTGCGTTCCGTCGCGGCTTCCCTGTGCTCCGCGGCCCGCCCCGACCGGCTCGGCCTCCTGCTGATCGACGGGGCCGGCGGCGAGCGCGGCGAGGGGCTGTTGCCCTGCACCGAGCTGCCGCACGTCTCGGCGCACCTCGTCGCATCCGACCCGCTGCGCATGCGCGAGTTCGCCCAGGCCCTCGGCGCCGAGCTCAAGCGCCGTCACGAGCTGCTGGACGGGGTGACGTTCAACGACTGGCATGCCCGGCGCGAGGTCCGCGACCTGATGGTCTCGCCCCGCCGCCCCGCGCCGGAGGAGGGCCGGAACTCCTCCTCGGGCACGATCGGCGGCGAGAACTCCCAGCGCACCGGGACCTTGCGGCTGCGGGCCTCCGCCACCCGTACCGAAGTGGCCGCCGGGCCCGGACCGCTGCCGCGCCTGGTGGTCCTCGTGGACGACTTCGACGCGCTGGTCGCGCCCGGCCTCGGCAGTACGGGCCGTCCCGCGGCCGGTTCGGTGGTCCGGATCCTGGAGGGGCTGGCCCGCGAGGGCGGCCGGCTCGGGGTGCACCTGGTGGCCACCAGCGCCCGTCCCGACCGCACCGCCGGCACGGAACCGGCCCGCCTCGCCACCCTGCGGGTCGAGCTCGACGCCCCCGACCAGCCCGGTCCGGGCCGGGGCCTGCTCCACTACGGCGACGGCCGGACCGTTCCCTTCCAGGGCGGCCGCGTCACCGGCCGGATCCCCCGGACCGCCACGTCGAGGCCGACCGTGGTCCCGGTGGAGTGGGAACGGATGGGTGATCCACCGGCCCGCCGTCCCGTCCGTGAGCTGGGCAACGGCCCGACGGACCTGGCGCTGCTGGCCAGTGCCCTGGACCGGGCGTCGCACCTGGTCTCGGCGATACCCGTCCTGTTCCCGGCGGCCCCCTGAGCCCGCCCCGCCCCGGGCGCAACACCCGCGCGACACCCCCACCCGGCCCCCTCAACCCCGTGACGCGGTATTGCGGGGGCGCGCCGCTCCGCGTAGACCTTGTGGCACGCAACACACCACGAGCACACCGGCATCGGGGGCAGAGCCATGCGCAGGCAGCACGGAACCGGCCACACGGGAGCCAACAGGGAGCGCCAGGGAGCCCGCCGTACGAGGGCGTGCACCTGGGCGGCCCTGCTCGCGACGGGCGCGCTCGCGCTCACCGCGTGCGGCGGCGGCGGTGACAAGGAGGACCCTCCGGCGGCCGGGGCCTCCGCGAGTCCGCGGGTGTCGCTACCGCAGCTGACCGGCGAGAAGCTGGAGGTCGCGGCGGTCTGGACGGGCCCGGAGCAGGCCAACTTCACGAAGGTCCTCAAGGAGTTCGAGAAGCGCACCGGCGCCAGCGTCACCTTCGTGCCGGCCCAGGACCCGATCGTCACCTTCCTCGGTACGAAGATCGCGGGCGGGCAGCCACCGGACGTGGCGCTGCTCCCGCAGGTCGGGGCGCTGGTCTCGGCGGTGCAGAACAAGTGGGCGCAGCCGGTGGGTCCGGAGGCCAGGGCGGAGCTGGAGAAGAACTACTCGCAGGGCTGGAAGGCGCTGGGCGCGGTCGACGGCACCCAGTACGGCGTGTACTACAAGGCGGCCAACAAGTCACTGGTCTGGTACAACGCCAAGGCCTTCGAGGCGGCGGGCGTGCAGCCGCCGAAGACGTGGAAGGACCTGGTCGCGGCGGCGGACACGCTCTCCGCGTCCGGTACCCCGGCGGTGTCGGTGGCCGGTGCGGACGGCTGGACCCTGACGGACTGGTTCGAGAACGTCTACTTGTCGCAGGCCGGGCCGGAGAAGTACGACAAGCTGGCGAAGCACGAGATCAAGTGGACGGACGACAGCGTCAAGCAGGCGCTGACGACGCTCGGCGAGCTGTTCGGCCGCAAGGACTACCTGGCGGGCGGCCAGAGCGGGGCCCTGGCGACGGAGTTCCCGAAGTCCGTGACGCAGACCTTCACCGGCGGTGACCGGCCGGCAGCCGCGATGGTCTTCGAGGGCGACTTCGTGGCGGTGAACATCGCGCAGACGGAGGCGAAGGTCGGCAAGGACGCGCTCGTCTTCCCCTTCCCGGCGGTCGGCAGCGGCAAGGCGCCCGTCGTCTCGGGCGGTGACGTGGCGGTCGCGCTCAAGGCGTCCAAGGGCGCGCAGGCGCTGCTGACCTTCCTGGCCTCGGCGGACGCGGCGGAGATCCAGGCCCGCGAGGGCGGTTTCATCTCGCCGAACAAGTCGGTGGACCCGGCGGCGTACCCGAACGACATCCAGCGGGGCATCGCGAAGGCGCTGATCGCGGCGGGCGACGACTTCCGCTTCGACATGTCGGACCAGGCTCCTGCGGCCTTCGGCGGCACGCCGGGCGCCGGTGAGTGGAAGGACCTCCAGGACTTCCTGGCGAACCCGTCGGACGTTGCGGGGGCCCAGGCGAAGCTGGAGGCGGACGCGGCCAAGGCGTTCGGGAACTGACCCGGTGGCCGCCCCCGACGTCTCACGGGCGGGGGAGGCCAGGCGCCGCCGTCTCATAGCGGCGGCGTTCCTCCTCCCCGCGCTGGTCCTGCTGGGCGCGCTCGTCGTCCACCCCATCGGCTACTCGCTGTACCGCAGCCTCTTCGACCGTTCGGGCGACACCTTCGTGGGCGGCGCCAACTACGCGGAGATACTGCGCGACGGCACGATCCGTACCGCTCTCGGGAACACGGCCCTGTGGGTGGTGCTGGCACCGACCACCGCCACCGCGCTCGGGCTGATCTTCGCGGTGCTCACCGAACGGGTGCGCTGGGGAACCGCGTTCAAGCTGCTGGTGTTCATGCCGATGGCGATCTCGATGCTGGCGGCGGGCATCATCTTCCGGCTCGTCTACGACCAGGACCCCGACCGCGGTGTCGCGAACGCCGTGTGGGTCGGGGTGCACGACACCTTCGCGGAGTCCTCGGCGTTCCCGAAGGCGCGCCCCGGCCGTGACTCCCCGCTGGTGGCGGCCCCGGGCGGCGCGTTCGAGACCCGTGACCCGGTACGGGCGGGCTCGGCCGTACCGCTCCCGCTGGTCGGCGTGGCCCCGGACGCCCTGCCGAAGGGGACGCGTACGGCCCGGCCCCCCGCGGCCGAGCCCGGCAAGGTCACCGGGACGGTCTGGCAGGACTTCACCCGGGGCGGCGGCGGCCGTACGAACACGGTCGACCCGACGGAACAGGCGCTGGCGGGCATGCGGATCGAGGCGGTCAAGGACGGCAGGGTGGTCGACAGGGCGACCGCCGGCTCCGACGGCACCTTCACCCTGTCCGCGAAGGCCGACGGGGCGCGGCTGCGGCTGCCCGCGTCGAACTTCCGCGAGGCGTACGCGGGCGTGGAGTGGCTCGGTCCGACGCTGGTGACCCCGGCGGTGATCGGGGCGTACGTGTGGATGTGGGCCGGGTTCGCGATGGTCCTGATCGGGGCCGGACTGGCGTCCGTACCGCGCGAGCTGCTGGAGGCGGCGCGGGTGGACGGGGCGAACGAGTGGCAGGTGTTCCGCCGGATCACGGTGCCGCTGCTGGCGCCCGTCCTCGCGGTCGTCCTCGTCACCCTCGTCATCAACGTGATGAAGATCTTCGACCTGGTGTTCGTGATCGCTCCGGGCGCGGTCCAGGACGACGCGAACGTGCTCGCGCTCCAGCTGTACCGCACGTCCTTCGGCACGGACGCCGACCAGGGGCTGGGCAGCGCGATCGCCGTGCTGCTGCTGGTACTGGTGGTGCCGGTCATGCTCTACAACATCCGCCGGATGCGCCGGGAGGCCCGCCGATGAGCGCCGCAACCAGGTCCTGGTCCCCGCAGGGCTTGGCCGCCCGGCTGGCCGGCGGAGCACTGCGGGTGTTCCTTGTCCTCGCCGGGCTGTTCTGGCTGCTGCCGACGCTGGGCCTGCTGATCTCCTCGTTCCTTTCGCCCACCGACCTGAACAGGGGCGGCTGGTGGCAGGCGCTGAGCGCGCCGTCGCGGCTGACGGCCGACAACTACGCGCACCTGCTGTCCAACGGGACGATCACCGGCTCGCTGCTGAGCACGGTCGCGATCACCGTGCCTGCGACCCTGCTCGTCGTCACGCTGGGCGCGTTCGCCGGGTACGCGTTCGCCTGGCTGGAGTTCCCCGGCCGGGACTGGCTGTTCCTGATCGTGGTCGCGCTGCTGGTGGTGCCCGTCCAGGTGGCGCTCATCCCCGTGTCGGAACTGTTCGGCGCCATCGGGCTGTTCGAGACCACGGCCGGGGTGGTGCTGTTCCACACCGCCTTCGGGCTGCCGTTCGCGGTGTTCCTGCTGCGGAACTTCTTCGCGGAGATCCCGCGCGAGCTGCTGGAGGCGGCCCGGCTGGACGGTGCGGGCGAACTGCGGCTGTTCACACGGGTGGTACTGCCGCTGGGCGGTCCGGCGATCGCCTCGCTGGGCATCTTCCAGTTCCTGTGGGTGTGGAACGACATGCTGGTGGCGCTGGTGTTCGCGGACTCCGCGCATCCGCCGGTCACCGTGGCGCTCCAGCAGCAGGTACGGCAGTTCGGCAACAACATCGACGTGCTCGCGCCGGGCGCGTTCTTGTCGATGGTGGTGCCGCTGGTCGTCTTCTTCGCCTTCCAGCGGCAGTTCGTGACGGGGGTGATGGCCGGGGCGGTCAAATGACCCGGCTCCGGGTCCGGCACCCGGGCCATGATCGGGAGGTTGGCGTGCGCCGTTGACCCCCCGCCGGCTTCGGCCGTGCCGTCGCCGGAGCTCACGCCGAGCTCTGGCCGTAGCCCGCCTCGTCGCGCCCTACCCGGCGGCGGCCTTGAGGCCCGCGACCACCGACCGCGCCAGCTCGTCCAGGTAGCCCGCCGGCACCTTGTCCCGCACCACGACCTGGCGCCAGTACAGCGGGCCGATGGCCAGGTCCAGCGCCCGGCCCGGGTCCGTCCCCGCGGGCAGCTCGCCGCGCGCGACGGCCTCGGAGACGATGCCCTGCGCCATGCTCCGCTCGCCCTCCAGCAGTGCGCCGCGCACCGCGTCGGCGATCTCGGGGTGGCGCGCCGCCTCGACCAGCAGGTCGGGGATGACCGCCGACGCCACGGGGTGGCGCAGCACGTGGGACATGACCTCCAGCAGGGCCCGTACGTCCCCGTACAGCGAGCCGGTCGCCGGCACCGGGAGGCCGTCGGCCGCGAAGGCGCCGACCAGGTCCAGCACGAGGTGGAGCTTGGACTTCCAGCGCCGGTAGACGGCCGTCTTGCCGACTCCCGCCCGCCGTGCGATGCCCTCGATCGACATCCGGGCGAAGCCGACCGTGGCGAGCTCCTCCAGGACCGCCGTCCGGATCGCCCGGGTGACGTCCTCGCGCAGGACGGCGGCGCCGGCGGGGGCGCGGCGGGCGGGGGCGGCGGGCTCGGAGGCGGGGGCGGCGGGCTCGGTGGTCATGGGACAGAGCATAACGGCGCACGCCGCCACCGGGCCGTCACGACGATACGGTTGCGTCTCAACGCCGGGGGACCTACTCTCAGCGTCACGACGATACGTAACCGTCCCGTCCGTAGTCCGTCCTCCGTAGTCCGTCCTCCGTCGTCCGTAGTCCGAAGTGGCGAGTCTCCCGTCGAAAGCGACCCAGTGACCGTGACCGTGCCCCCCGTGACCGCGCCGCCGCCCCTGACGGCGACGGCCGTGACACCCGAAGAGCTGGCTGCCGCCCACGGCCTGACCCTCAGCGGCGCCCGCCCCACCCTCCCGCGCTACGTCGCACAGCTGTGGGAGCGCCGCCACTTCGTGACGGCGTACGCCACCGCCCGTATGCAGGCCACGTACAGCGCGGCCCGCCTCGGCCAGGTCTGGCACCTGGCCACCCCGCTGCTCAACGCGGCGGTCTACTACTTCATCTTCGGCGTGATCATGAACGCCGGGAACCGCGTCGCGGACTACATCCCGTTCCTGATCACCGGCGTGTTCGTGTGGGACTTCATCGGGAGCTCCATCAACGCGGGCACCCGCGCCGTCCACAGCAACCTCGGCCTGGTGCGCGCCCTGCACTTCCCCCGCGCGGCCCTGCCCCTGTCGACCGTCATCCAGCTCTTCCAGCAGCTGCTGGTCACCATGGGCGCCCTGGTCATCCTGCTGCTCGCGTTCGGCCAGATGCCGGCCCCGTCCTGGCTCCTCGTGGTGCCGGCCCTGCTGCTGGCCGCCGTCTTCTGCGCCGGCTGCGCCCTGGCCATGGCGCGCATCGGCAGCAAGAACCCGGACGTCAGCCAGCTGATGCCGTTCATCCTGCGCACCTGGATGTACTCGTCCGGCGTGATGTGGTCGATCGAGTCGACGCTCAAGTCGGACCACCTGCCGCACTGGGTGACCACGGCCCTCCAGCTCAACCCGGCGGCCGTCTACATCGACCTGATGCGCTTCGCGCTGATCGACAGCTTCAAAGCGCATTCGCTTCCGCCCCACGTATGGCTGATCGCCGTCGGCTGGGCCCTGATCGCCGGTATCGGCGGCTTCGTCTTCTTCTGGAAGGCAGAGGAGGAGTACGGCCGTGGCTGACACCGCCAACCGCATCCCCACCGTCATCGCGGACGACGTCCACGTCATCTACAAGGTGTACGGCACCGGCACCCGCAAGGGCGGTGCGACGGCCGCCCTGAGCCGGATCATCTCCCGCAAACCCGCCCCCGGCGTCCGCGAAGTGCACGCCGTCAAGGGCGTCAGCTTCACCGCGTACAAGGGCGAGGCCATCGGCCTCATCGGCTCCAACGGCTCCGGCAAGTCCACCCTGCTCAAGGCGATCGCCGGACTCCAGCCCGTGGCCCGCGGCCGCGTCTACTCGCAAGGCCAGCCGTCCCTCCTCGGGGTGAACGCCGCCCTGATGAACGACCTGACCGGCGAGCGCAACGTCGTGCTCGGCGGCCTTGCGATGGGCATGACCAAACAGCAGATCCACGAGCGCTACCAGGACATCGTCGACTTCTCCGGCATCAACGAGAAGGGCGACTTCATCTCCCTGCCCATGCGCACCTACTCCTCCGGCATGGGCGCCCGGCTGCGCTTCTCCATCGCCGCGGCCAAGGACCACGACGTCCTGATGATCGACGAGGCGCTCGCCACGGGTGACGCCGCCTTCCAGCGCCGCAGCCAGGACCGCATCGAGGAGCTGCGCGAAAGCGCCGGCACCGTCTTCCTCGTCAGCCACGGCATCGGCACGGTGCGCGAGACCTGCGACCGGGCGATCTGGCTGGAGTCCGGCGTCCTGCGCATGGACGGCCCCGCGGACGAGGTCTGCGACGCGTACGAGGCGTTCAGCCGGACCGGCTGAGACGCGCACCGCGCACCCCGCACCACCCCCGCGCACCGCGCACTTCACAACGAACGGCCCCGGGACAGCAGTCCCGGGGCCGTTCGTTTCACCGCTGTCAGCCGTGCGAGCGCAGCAGCGAACGCATCGTCCGCATCGCGACGGACAGGTTCGCCAGGTCGAAGTCGTCCGACCCGCGGATCTCGTCCAGGGTCGTCCGCGCCCGGCCGATGATCGCCGCGTTCCGCTCCTCCCACGCCTTGAAGCGCTCCTCGGGAGTTGCGTCGCCGTCGCCGGCCGCCAGCACGTCGGCGGTCAGCGCGGCGTGCGCCGCGAACAGGTCCTCACGGATGGAGGCGCGGGCCATGGACTGCCAGCGGTCGGCCCGCGGCAGCTCGATGATCCGGTCCATCAGCTGGGTGATGTCCAGGCGGTCGGCGAGGTCGTAGTAGACCTCGGCGACGTCCAGCGGGTCGACGCCCGTACGGTCGGCGATCGCGACGATGTCGAGCGTCGGGAACGCGGAGGAGAAGCCGGCAACCTTGGCCGCCAACTCCTGCGGCACGCCCTCGCCGGTCAGCTCGTCCATGATCGACTGGTACCACTCCAGGTCTGCGCCGCGCACCAGCTTGGGCAGTTCCGCCCAGACCTGGGTCACCCGGTCGCGGAACAGCTCGATGGTCCCGGTGATCTCCAGCGGCTGCGGGCGGTTGTTGAGCAGCCAGCGGGTGCCGCGCTCGACCAGACGCCGCGAGTGCAGCCGCACCCGGGTCTGGACACTGGCCGCGACCTCGTTGTCCAGCGCCTCGACCGCGTCCCAGACCTCGGCCATGCCGAAGATCTCGCGGGCTGCGAGCTGCGCCCGGACGATCTCCTCCGTCGCGGCCCCGGTCTCCTCGCGCAGGCGGTGCAGGAACGTCGAGCCGCCGGTGTTGACGGTGTCGTTGACAAGGAGGGTGGTGATGATCTCCCGGCGCAGCGCGTGCGCGTCGATCTGCTCGCCGAACTTCTCGCGCAGCGGCGCCGGGAAGTAGGCGTGCAGCAGGCGGCGCAGGTACGGGTCTTCCGGCAGCCCGGTGTGGATCAGCTCGTCCGCCACCGTGATCTTGGTGTAGGCGAACAGGACGGCCAGCTCCGGCTGGGTCAGGCCCTTGCCGTTGTTCAGCAGCTCGCGGATCTGCCGGTCGTTGGGCAGGAATTCCAGCGCGCGGTCCAGCAGTCCGTCCCGGCCCAGGCGGCGCATGAAGCGCTGCTGTGCGTGGAGCAGGCTGGGCGCCTGGGCGACGGCGTTGGCCAGGGCCACGTTCTGCGCGTAGTTGTTGCGCAGCACCAGCGTGCCGACCTCGTCGGTCATCTCGGCGAGCAGCGCGTTGCGCTGCTTCACGGTCATGTCGCCGTCCGCGACCACCGAGTTGAGCAGGATCTTGATGTTCACCTCGTGGTCGGAGGTGTCCACGCCCGCGCTGTTGTCGATGGCGTCGGTGTTGACCTTGCCGCCCTCGCCGCCGGCCCCGACGCGGGCGAACTCGATGCGGCCGAGCTGGGTCAGGCCCAGGTTGCCGCCCTCGCCGATGACCTTGGCGCGCACGTCGGCGCCGTTGACGCGGATGGCGTCGTTGGCCTTGTCGCCGACGTCGGCGTGCGTCTCGGCCGTCGCCTTGACGTACGTACCGATGCCGCCGTTCCACAGCAGGTCCACGGGGGACTGCAGGATCGCCTTCATCAGGTCCGCCGGGGTCATCTTGGTGACGCCGGCCTCGATCCCGAGGGCCTCGCGGACGTGCGCGTTGACGGGGATGGACTTCGCCGTACGCGGGTGGACGCCGCCGCCCGCCGAGAGCAGAGCGGTGTCGTAGTCGGCCCACGAGGAACGCGGCAGGTCGAACAGGCGCCGGCGCTCGGCGTAGGAGGTCGCCGCGTCCGGGGTCGGGTCGAGGAAGATGTGCCGGTGGTCGAAGGCCGCGACCAGGCGGATGTGCTCGGAAAGCAGCATTCCGTTGCCGAACACGTCACCCGACATGTCGCCGACGCCGACGACCGTGAAGTCCTCGGTCTGGGTGTCGTGGCCCAGCTCGCGGAAGTGCCGCTTCACGGACTCCCAGGCGCCGCGGGCGGTGATGCCCATGCCCTTGTGGTCGTAGCCGGCGCTGCCGCCCGAGGCGAAGGCGTCGCCCAGCCAGAAGCCGTAGGACTGCGCGACCCCGTTGGCGATGTCGGAGAAGGTCGCGGTGCCCTTGTCGGCGGCGACGACGAGGTAGGTGTCGTCCTCGTCGTGGCGGACCACGTCCTTCGGCGGTACGACCGCACCGGCGACCATGTTGTCGGTGATGTCGAGCAGCGCCGAGATGAAGATCTTGTACGAGGCGATGCCCTCGGCGAGCCACGCGTCACGGTCCACCGACGGGTCCGGCAGGTTCTTCGCGACGAAGCCGCCCTTCGCGCCGACCGGCACGATCACGGTGTTCTTGACCATCTGCGCCTTGACCAGGCCGAGGACCTCCGTACGGAAGTCCTCGCGCCGGTCGGACCAGCGCAGGCCCCCTCGGGCGACCTTGCCGAAGCGCAGGTGGACGCCCTCGACGCGCGGGGAGTACACCCAGATCTCGAAGGCGGGGCGCGGCGCGGGCAGGTCCGGGATGGCCTGCGGGTCGAACTTCATCGACACGTACGCGTGCGGCTCGCCCGCGTCGTTCGACTGGAAGAAGTTGGTACGCAGCGTCGCCTTGATGAGCGTGAGGAAGGAGCGCAGGATGCGGTCCTCGTCCAGCGAGGCGACCTGGTCCAGGGCCCCGTCCAGCTCCTCCAGCATCGCGTCGACGAGCTCGGTGCCGGCGGTCTGCCGGGCCGGGGACATCCGCGCCTCGAAGAGCGAGACCAGCAGCCGGGTGGTGTGGACGTTGTTGCGGAGGGTGTCCTCCATGTAGTCCTGGCTGAACGTGGAGCCGGCCTGGCGCAGGTACTTGGCGTACGCGCGCAGCACCACGGCCTGCCGCCAGGTGAGCCCGGCGCTCAGCACCAGGGAGTTGAAGTTGTCGTTCTCCGCCTGCCCCTGCCAGACCGCCGCGAAGGCGTCCTGGAAGCGCTCGCGGGCGTCGTCGCCGAGGTGGCTGTCGCCGTTGCCCGGCGCGACCGGCATCCGCAGACCGAAGTCGTAGATCCAGGCGTGGGTACGGTCGCTGCACCGCAGCTCGTACGGCCGCTCGTCGGTGACCTCGACGCCCAGGCGCTGGAGCACCGGCAGCACGGCGGACAGGGACACCTGCTCGCCCTGCCGGTAGATCTTGAAGCGGCGCTCGCCCGGGCCCGCGCCGACGGGCTCGTACAGCGAGAGGTCGAACTCGCGGCCGCTCTCCGACAGTCGCTCCAGGCGGACCAGGTCGGCCACGGCGGAGCGCGGCGAATGGTCGGCCTTGTAGCCCTCGGGGAAGGAGTTCGCGTAGCGGCGCAGCAGCTCGGCGGCGCGCTCCTCGCCGGTCTCCGCGATCAGCGCCTCGCCGAAGCCGTCGGCCCAGGAGCGGGCGGCCTCCACCAGGCGGCCCTCGATGCGCTCGACGTCGGCGTCGGTCAGCGCGGGCAGCTCGGTGCCCTGCGGGACGCGGACGACGAAGTGGATGCGGGAGAGGATCGACTCGGTGTTCCAGGCGGTGAAGTCGACGCTGGTGCCGTTCAGTTCCTCCTGGAGGATCGAGATCAGGCGCAGCCGGACCCCGGTGGTGTACCGGTCGCGCGGCAGGTAGACCAGCGCCGAGTAGTAGCGGCCGTACTCGTCCTGGCGCAGGTACAGCCGCAGCCGGCGGCGTTCCTGGAGGTACAGGACGGAGGTGACGATCTCGCGGAGCTTGTCGACCGGGGTCTGGAACAGCTCGTCGCGCGGGTAGGTCTCCAGGATCTGGAGCAGGTCGCGGCCGTCGTGGCTGTTGGGCGAGAACCCGGCGCCTTCGAGGACCTCGGCGACCTTGCGGCGGATCACCGGCACGCGGCGCACCGACTCGGTGTACGCGGCGGAGGAGAACAGGCCGAGGAAGCGGCGCTCGCCGACGACGTTGCCTTCGGCGTCGAACTTCTTGACGCCCACGTAGTCCAGGTACGAGGGGCGGTGCACGGTGGCGCGGCTGTTGGCCTTCGTCAGCACCAGCAGCCGGTGCTCGCGGGCCTTGGCGCGCGCGTCGGCCGGCAGCCGGTTGAAGGACGGCGAGACGGGGTGCGCGTCCTCCTGGTGGTGGACCGGGTCGGAGCGCAGGATGCCGAGGCCGGTGCCGGGCACGGCGGCCAGCGCGTCGTCCTCGACCAGGTTGTACTCGCGGTAGCCGAGGAAGGTGAAGTGGTCGTCGGCGAGCCAGCGCAGCAGTTCGCGGGCCTCTTCGAGTTCGTACTCGCGCAGGTCGGGCGCGGTCGGCTCGCCCGGCAGCTCCTCCGCGATGCGCAGCGCCGCGTCGCGCATCTTCTCCCAGTCCTCGACGGCCTCGCGCACGTCGGACAGGACGCGCTGGAGGTCGCCGGTGATCTGCTTGAGGTCGGCGCGGTCGGTCTCGCGGTCGATCTCGACGTGGATCCAGGACTCCACGAGGGAGTCGTGGGGGCGCGCGGTCTTCGGGCCGTGGGCGTCGCAGTCCGGGCCGAGGATCTCGATGAGCTTGCCGGTCAGGTCACGGCGGACCACCACCTGGGGGTGGATCACCACGTGGATGCCGCGGCCCTGGCGCGAGAGCTCGTTGGTGACGCTGTCCACGAGGAACGGCATGTCGTCGGTGACGACCTCCACGACCGAGTGGCTGGAGGTCCAGCCGTTCTCCTCGACCGTGGGGGTGTGCACGCGCACCATGGCCTTGCCCTGCGGGCGCTGCTCGGCGAGCCGGTAGTGGGAGAGCGCGGCCCCGAACACGTCGACCGGATCCCGGTCCAGCAGGTCCTCGGGGGCGGTGTGCAGGTAGTACCGCTGGAGGTAGGCGAGCGTCGTGCCCGGATCGGGCCGCTCCCCTTGTTCGGACCCAGTCGGAAGTAGCCCCCCGGCCGGGCTGTTCTCAGCTACCCGTGCCGCCCGCGCGAGCAGCTCGGCCTTTGCTTCGTCCAGCTTGGTCTGCATGTCCTCTGGCTCCTGTCGCGCGCCATTGCGTGACGTAGGTGAAGGAAGGAATGACATAGCGCCGCGAGGCGGGGTGTCCGTTCGGGATCGACGCTATGCCGTCGAGAGAGGCCACCGGGAGGGAATCGGCCATGATCGGCGGCACGTCCCGGAAGCGGGGACCAGCGAAAGCCCGGGCACGGTCGTGCGCCGGGCGCGTGCCGGGGGTATCAGGACCCCCGATGGTTATCGCGCTGATCACGGGTACCAGGCTATCCCCCCTGCCCCCCGACTCGTCACGAGCGGCTTCTGTACAAATCAGGGGGTGCATTTTTGCCGCTCTGGACAGCGACGGACGGCGGTGTACGTGCACACCCCCGACCGCGGCCCGGATCAAGGCGTTATCCGGCCAGTTCCCGAGCCGTGGCCACCGCCTCCGCGAGGGTGTCCACGACGGGCACACCGGCCGATTCCAGACTGCGGCGGCTGTGCGAACCACCCGTGTACAGGACCGCCTGCGCGCCCACGTGGGCGGCGGCGAGCGCGTCGTCCACGGCGTCACCTATCAGCACCGAACGGGCGGCGGTCACACCGGCCGTCTCCAGAGCGGCCAGATGGCGTACGAGGTGACCCGCCTTGGTGGTGTGCGAGGGCCCGGTACGCCCGTCGACGCGGAGGAAGTGCCGCTCGATGCCGAGGGTGCGCACGAGCGGCACCAGCTTCTCGTGGGGCGCGAGCGACAGCAGGGACTGGGTGGCGCCCGCGCCCTGCCAGTCCTGGAGCAGCTCCATCGCACCCGCGGCGAGCCCGACGGCGTCCGCCGCGGACCAGTAGTACCGGTGGAAGGTCTCGTCCATGACGAGCCACTCCGCGTCCGTGGGCAGACGGCCCATCAGCCGCTCGTAGAACTTGGGGACCGGTACGACGTACAGCTCGCGGTACGTCTCCAGGGTGATCGGCGCGAAGCCGAACTCGGCGAACGAGGCGTTGGTGGCGGCCAGGACGGCGTCCACGTCGTGTAGGAGGGTCCCGTTCCAGTCCCACACCAGGTGGGGGTGCGGGCTCTGCGGGCTCACGGGAGCAGCCCCGGGATCTCCTGCACGCCGAACCACAGCAGCTCGTGGTCCTCGGCGCCGTCCACCGTGAAGCGGGCGTCGTCGTCCCCGCGGTCGGCGGCCTCCACGGCCCCGGCGGCCGCCTCTACGTCGGTCCGGGCGTCATCGGCGTCGACGTGAACGGCGGCGGCGACGGTCAGCCGCACCGGCTCGGCCAGGCTGACCTGCCCGAGGGTGGCCTCGTCGAGGCCCGGAACGGCGGAGGCGGCCTTGTCGTCGACGTCGACCGCCACGACGACGCGCTTGCGCGGGGCGGCCGGGTCGGCGGCGAGCAGCCGCAGCGAGGCCTCGGCGGCCCGGCTGAGGGCGGCGTACTCCAGCTCCTCGATGTCGTCGGAGACGTACCATTCGCGCAGCCCGGGCGTGACGGCGTACGCGCGCAGCGGCGCCGGGCCCAGCTCGCCGGCCTTGTACACCTCGGCGAGCCCGGAGAGGGTCAGGGGGACGTACACGCGCATGGCCGGCCGCTTTCGTTAGTCGGAAAACCCCCTCAGGATACGGCGACCGCCGCACTCCGCGTCCGACCGGGGGACGACTGCTGTCCCCCTTCGGGCGCGATCCCCCGCCGGCGCCGCGTCCACCCGCCGCCGCGGCCCGCGCACCCCTGCGCACTGGCGCGGCACGGCGCCGCCCCTGATAGGTGAACCGCAACCGCGAGCGGGTCCTGCCACCGCGCCATTGCGGAGCGTGACGGGCGGGCCATAAAAGTGCCCCGTACCAGTGCACGCAGTGACCGCCCGGCATCCGCGAGGACCGGGCCCGGCCTTCTCGGGGACGATCGCCATGACCAGGACCAGGACCACCACCCGCCCTCCGGGCCGCCGCGACCAGCCGGCCCCCGGCGCCCGCCGCCGCCCGCGCGGCCCGCACGACTGGTTCGCGGAACGCCTGCTGGCCGTCCTCAGCGGCCGCCGCCCGGTCCACTCGCTCCTGGGCCACACGGTCGGCCCGGCGTACGAGCAACTCATCACGCTGGCCCCCACGGACCCCCTCCGCGACCGCCTCACCCCGGTCCTGCGCCACTGCGGCCGCTTCTACCCGGGCCCGGGCGTCATCGAAGCCTTCGCCCGCGTCGCCACGGGCGACCGCGTCTCGGCCATGGCCTTCCGCCTCGAACTGGGCCCCGACCTGCGCTGGCGCTGCGCGGCAATCGAAATCCACGGCCCCCGGCCGTAATCCGGCCCCGCCGGCTATCGGGGCGCGGGACGCGGCCAAATCCCGCCCGGCCGGCGATCGAGGCGCGGGGTGCGGGGCGGAGCCCCGCAAAGCCCGGCGCAGCCGGGGCCCCCGCGCCGGCGCCGCCCGCAAACGCGGCCGGGGCCGGACACCCGTACAGCGGTGTCCGGCCCCGGCAACGGCGGCGGCTACTTCTTCCGGCGCCGCCCGCCGGAGGCCTTCTGCGCCTTGCGACGCTCCGCCCGCGTCATCCCGACGCCGGCCTCGTCGCCATCGCCATCCGCATCGGCGTCGAAGTCGCCCTCGACGACCCCGCCCTCCCCGTCCACCGTCGGCGCCGAGAAGTGCAGCCGGTCCGGCCGCTGCGGAGCGTCCAGACCCTTCGCGCGGATCTCCGGCTTCGCCGGCGCCGGCACGGTGTCCTGCACCGGAAGCTCCTCGACCTGCTGCTCCACCTGTACCTCCAGGTTGAACAGGTAGCCGACCGACTCCTCCTTGATGCCTTCCTGCATGGCGTTGAACATGTCGAAGCCCTCGCGCTGGTACTCGACCAGCGGGTCCTTCTGGGCCATCGCCCGCAGGCCGATGCCCTCCTGCAGGTAGTCCATCTCGTACAGGTGCTCACGCCACTTGCGGTCCAGCACCGACAGCACCACGCGCCGCTCCAGCTCACGCATGATGTCGGAGCCGAGCGCCTTCTCGCGCTCCGCGTACTGCTCGTGGATGTCGTCCTTGACGGACTCCGCGATGAACTCGGCCGTGATGCCGGCCCGGTCGCCCGCGGCCTCCTCCAGCTCCTCCACGGTGACCTTCACCGGGTACAGCTGACGGAAGGCGCCCCACAGCCGGTCCAGGTCCCACTCCTCGGCGAAGCCCTCGACCGTCTCGGCCGCGATGTACGCGTCGATGGTGTCGTCCATCATGTGGCGGACCTGGTCCTGGAGGTCCTCGCCCTCCAGGACGCGCCGGCGCTCGCGGTAGATGACCTCGCGCTGGTTGTTGAGGACCTCGTCGTACTTGAGGACGTTCTTGCGCGTCTCGAAGTTCTGCGTCTCGACCTGCGACTGGGCCGACGCGATCGCCCGCGTCACCATCTTGTTCTCGATCGGCACGTCGTCCGGCACGTTCGCCATCGACATGACCCGCTCGACCATCTGCGCCTTGAACAGGCGCATGAGGTCGTCGCCCAGCGAGAGGTAGAACCGGGACTCGCCCGGGTCGCCCTGTCGGCCGGAGCGGCCGCGCAGCTGGTTGTCGATACGGCGCGACTCGTGCCGCTCGGTGCCCAGCACGTACAGCCCGCCGAGCTCCTTGACCTCCTCGAACTCCGCCTTCACCGCCGCCTCGGCCCGCTGGAGCGCCTCGGGAAGGGCGTGCGCCCACTCCTCGATGTGCTCCTCCGGGTCCAGGCCGCGCTGGCGCAGCTCCGCCTCGGCGAGGTCGTCGGGGTTGCCGCCGAGCTTGATGTCGGTACCGCGGCCGGCCATGTTCGTGGCGACGGTGACCGCGCCGCGGCGGCCGGCCTGGGCGACGATCGAGGCCTCGCGCTCGTGCTGCTTGGCGTTCAGCACCTCGTGCGGGATGCCGCGCTTGGAGAGCTGCCGGGAGAGGTACTCGGACTTCTCGACCGACGTCGTGCCGACGAGGATCGGCTGGCCCTTCTCGTGCTTCTCCGCGATGTCGTCGACGACGGCGGCGAACTTCGCGACCTCGGTCCGGTAGATCAGGTCCGGCTGGTCCTTGCGGACCATGTCGCGGTTGGTCGGGATCGGGACGACACCGAGCTTGTAGATCTGGTGGAACTCGGCGGCCTCGGTCATGGCCGTACCGGTCATGCCGGACAGCTTGGTGTAGAGGCGGAAGAAGTTCTGGAGGGTGATCGTGGCGAGGGTCTGGTTCTCGTCCTTGATGTCCACCCCTTCCTTCGCCTCGATCGCCTGGTGCATGCCCTCGTTGTAGCGGCGGCCGGCGAGGATACGGCCGGTGTGCTCGTCGACGATCATGACTTCGCCGTCGATGACGACGTAGTCCTTGTCGACCTTGAACAGTTCCTTCGCCTTGATGGCGTTGTTCAGGTAACCGACGAGGGGGGTGTTCACCGACTCGTACAGGTTGTCGATGCCGAGCCAGTCCTCGACCTTCGCCACGCCCGCCTCGTGGATGGCGACGGTGCGCTTCTTCTCGTCGACCTCGTAGTCGCCGGTCTCCTCGATGCCCTTGAGCGGGTTGCCCGGCTCGCCCTTGGTCAGACGGGTGACGAGCTTGGCGAAGTCTGCGTACCACTTCGTCGCCTGGTCGGCCGGGCCGGAGATGATCAGCGGCGTACGGGCCTCGTCGACGAGGATGGAGTCCACCTCGTCGACCACGGCGAAGTTGTGGCCGCGCTGCACCAGCTCGTCCTTCGACCACGCCATGTTGTCGCGCAGGTAGTCGAAGCCGAACTCGTTGTTCGTGCCGTACGTGATGTCGGCGTTGTACTGCTCGCGGCGCTGGGCCGGCGACATGTTCGCCAGGATGCAGCCGACTTCCAGGCCGAGGAACTTGTGCACCCGGCCCATCAGCTCCGAGTCGCGCTCGGCGAGGTAGTCGTTCACCGTGATCAGGTGGACGCCCTTGCCGGACAGCGCGTTCAGGTACGCGGGGAGCGTGCCGACGAGGGTCTTGCCCTCACCGGTCTTCATCTCGGCGACGTAACCGAGGTGCAGCGCCGCGCCGCCCATGATCTGGACGTCGTAGTGCCGCTGGCCGAGGACGCGCTTCGCCGCCTCGCGAACGGTCGCGAAGGCCTCGGGCAGCAGGTCGTCCAGGCTCTCGCCGTCCTGGTACCGCTGCTTGTACTCGTCCGTGAGCGCCCGCAACTCGGCGTCGGAGAGGTTGACGAAGTCCTCTTCGATGGAGTTGACCTGGTCCGCGATGCGGTGCAGTTTGCGCAGGATCTTGCCTTCGCCTGCACGCATGAGCTTGTTGAAGACGGACACCGAGGTTTGTCTCCTTGCCGGTCGGGCCTGGCACTGGTTCGTACACGGGCACGGAGGGTGGGCCCCACCGCAACGGCCATCGTAAGCGAGGACGCGGTCGCGTCGGGAGGTCCGCACTATCCGCAGGGCGCGGGCGCCCGGAATGAGAACGTACGGGGGGCGCGGAAGGTGCCGGTGTGAGCGAAAACTGTTCGCCCACGGCGTGCCCCCGCAGCAGAATCCGTTCATGGAGCCCACCACCTTGACCACGGAGCGCCTGCACCTGCGGCCCTTCGCCCCCTCCGACGAGGACGAGGTGTACGCCGCCGCGCAGGACCCGGCCATCCAGCGCTGGACCCTGGTGCCCTCCCCGTACGAGCGCGAACACGCCCGCGGCTTCGTCCGCGAGACGGTCCCGGACGGCTGGCGCGACGACAAGGCGTACACCTTCGCCGTCCGCCTCGGTGCCCGGGGCCCGCTGGTCGCGGCCGTCGGCGTCCACGTGCGCGGGCCGGGTTCCTACGAGATCGGCTACTGGACCGCCGGGGAACACCGCGGCCGCGGCTACATGGGCGAGGCCCTGCGCGCCGTCGCCCGCTGGACCTTCACCGAGGTCGGCGCCGTCCGGCTCGAATGGCGCGCCGAGGCCGGCAACCTCGCCTCCCGGGCCGTGGCGGAGAAGGTGGGCTTCCGCTTCGAGGGCCTCCTGCGGGCCGGCCTCCTGCGCGGGGGCACCGCCCGGGACTGCTGGGTCGGCGCCCTGCTCCCCTCGGACCTCGGCCTGCCCTCGGCGCTCCCGTACCTGCCCGCTGTCAGTGCCCCGTCCTAAGCTGCGGCCATGACGACCGCGCCGCCGCCGAACGTGTCCCTGTCCGCCGATGACGCGCGCCGGATCGCCCTGCGCGCGCAGGGCTTCCTCGGGGCGCCCGACCGCCGGGGCGGCGTGCGCGGGATCCTGCGCCACCTGGGCGCCGTACAGCTGGACACGATCTCCGTGCTGGCCCGCTCGCACGAGCTGGTCCCTTACGCGCGCCTGGGTGCGGTGGGCCGCGACACCGTGGAGAAGGCCTACTGGTCCGACAGCCATGCCTTCGAGTACTGGTCCCACGCGGCCTGTGTCCTGCCCATCGAGGAGTGGCCGCACTTCGCGTTCCGCCGTCGCGCGCGCCGGGCGCGCGGCCACCGCTGGCACGTCCTCCAGGACAAGGTGCGCTCGACGCGGGCCGTCCTGGACCGCCTCAAGGCCGACGGCCCGCTGACCTCGACCGAGCTGGGCGGCGCCAAGAACGGCGGGGAGTGGTTCGAGTGGTCCGAGACCAAGATCGCGGTGGAGTGGCTGCTGGACATCGGTGAGGTGGTCTGCTCCGAGCGGCGCGGCTGGAAGCGGGTCTACGACCTGCCCGAGCGGGCCGTCCCCGACGCGCTTCTCCACGACGACCTGGACGACCGCGAGTGCCTGCGCCGGCTCGTCGCTCTCGCCGGGCAGAGCCTGGGCGTCGGCACCCGCGCCGACATCGCGGACTACCACCGCCTCAAGGGCGACCAGGTCGACGCGGTGATCGCCGACTCGGGGCTGGTTCCCGTAGCGGTCGAGGGCTGGGGGAAGGCCGCCTGGGCCGACCCGGCGGCGCTCGCGACCGCCCCGCGCGGCCGCCACCGCACGACGCTGCTGTCCCCGTTCGACTCGCTGGTGTGGGACCGGGCGCGGACGGAGCGGATCTTCGGCTTCACGCACCGGCTGGAGGCGTACGTCCCCAAGCCCCGGCGGATACACGGCTACTTCGCGATGCCGCTGCTGGCCGGCGGCAGGCTCCAGGGCCGCGTCGACCCGGCCCGCGAGGGTTCCGCCCTGGTGGCCCGCCAGCTCTCGCTGACCACGCCCAAGGCCGCCCGGCCCATGGCCGAGGCCCTGCTGGAGGCGGCGTCGTGGGTGGGCTGCGACTCCGTGCGCGTGGAGCGCGCCGGCACCCCCGCGGAGGCCGCTGCGGTCACCGCGGAACTGGCCGCGCTGACCTGACGCAGCTCCGCTGGCCTGACGCCGTTCCGCTGGCCTGACGCCGCGCCGACCCGAGGCCGCGCTGGCCGGCCGCCGTCGCCCCGGGCGCCCGGGTTCGGCCGGTTACCTGATTTCGAGGATCTTCTCGCGCATCGCGTACACCACCGCTTCCATCCTGGAGTGCAGCTGGAGCTTCTCCAGGATGTTGCGCACGTGGTTCTTCACGGTGTTCTCGGAGATGAACAACTCCTTGGCGATGTCCCGGTTGTTCATCCCCGTGGCCACCAGCTTGAGGACCTCCAGCTCCCGGTCGGTGAGCCGGGGCGCCGGTACCAGCCTGCGCTCGTCCGTACGCTGGATCATCGACTTGAACTCGGTCAGCAGCTTCGACGCCATCGACGGGCTGATCTGCGACTGGCCGTCCGCCACGGCCCGGATCGCCGTCGCGACCTCGTCCGTCGAGATCTCCTTCAAGAGGTACCCCGTCGCCCCCGCCTTGATCGCGTCGTAGAGGTCCGCCTCCTCGTCGCTGATCGTCAACATGATGATCTTCGCGGAGGGCGCCACCTCCTTGATCGTGGTGCACGCCTCGATACCGCCGCGCCGGGGCATCCGTACGTCCATCAGGACGATGTCCGGCAGCAGATCGGCGGCCTTGTCCACCGCCTCCGCCCCGTCCCCGGCCTCACCGACGACCTGGATGTCCTCCTCCTGGGCGAGGACGATCTCCAGCCCGCGCCGGAAAAGGGCGTGGTCGTCCACCACGAGCACCCGGATCGGCTCCCTGGCCGACCCGTCGGCCGGGGCGTCCGCGTGGCCGTCCGCCGCGCGCCCCGCCTCGCGACAGCCCGCGCCGTCGTCACCGCGTACCGGCCCGAAGCTGTCCGCCATCGTTCCTCCCCCTGCATGTGCCGAGCTCTCGACCTGCTCATCCGCCCACCGCCCGGGCTGACTGCCCGCGCTGCCTGCTGGGCCAAGGCGGCGGGCTGTGCGGCCGCCTGACTGCCCGCCATGATTCCATGCCCCGGCCCCGGGGAGGGGCTCAGCCGGAGGGCCGACTGGCTCATACGCGTCATACAAGTGCCCCCGCGGAGACCGGTACGGCACTCCACGGGGGCAAGGTTCGAACACTCAGCCGCCGAGCGATCCCCCGGCGCCGCCGCGCGGTTCCTCCGTGCTGGAGGCACCGTCGGGATTGACGTGGATGACGCCGTAGTCGTAGGCGTGACGCCGGTAGACGACGCTGGGCAGCTTGCTGTCGGCGTCGACGAACAGGTAGAAGTCGTGGCCGACCAGCTCCATCTCGTACAGGGCCTGGTCGAGCGACATGGGTGCGGCGGAGTGGGTCTTCTCCCTGACGATGAGCGGACCCTCGCCCTGCACCTCCAGAGGCCCGATCCGGGTGGTCGGTACCCCGTCCGTGCGCTCCTCGGAGACCGGCTCCCCGTTGCTGTTGAGCTGCGCGACGCCGGGCACGACGTCGGCGACCTCGGCCGCCGAGAGCCGGCCGTTGCCCCGGCGGGTGTAACGCTTGTCGTGCTGCTTGCGCAGCCGGGCCTCCAGCTTGTCCTGAGCCAGGTCCAGCGCCGCATACGGGTCTGCCGCCGCCGCCTCCGCCCGGATCACCGGGCCCCGCGAGTGCAGGGTGATCTCCACGCGGTCGGAACGGTCGGCCTGGCGCGGGTTGTGCTCCTTGGACACCTCGACGTCCAAGCTGATCACCTTGGCGTCGAGCTTCTGGATCCGCTCGGGATTCAGCTTCTCGGCCACGTGCTTGCGGAACCGCTCGGGCACTTCGGTCTTGCGGCCCTTGACGACGATGTCCACGCAGAACTCCGTTCCCGGATAGCTCCGCCTTTCGGGGCGAAGCGTCTCCCTTTCGCACCAGGCTCCGGTGAACACCAGAGCCTCGGACTTGGCGACTTTCACCTCCTACTCCCCCATCGGCAAGATCTACATCCCACCGACTTCGGAGCAGAGAGACACCCTCTGACACGAAGATTCAAAAACGGGCGGGTCGGTGCTCCGATGACGTGGGGCCCAAGGATCGCCAGTCCTCACAACCGAACATATCTCTCAATGCCGGTTGTCGGCACCCGCTGCCGGAACATACCTCCGTTCAGTTCTGTTCAGCTCGCTTTTTCCTCTTGTGCACGTCTTGGGCATCTCTTGCCACCGTAACGAAGCGCCTTCCCCAGGGGTTCCACCTCTATGCGATCTACGCGCCGGTTTTCCCTCGCGGAGGGCATGCCGGGGGCCGGTCCGGCCGCAGGGCGTCCGCCGGAGCCGCCACGACCGCCGCCGCGGCCACGCGCAGCCCCGCCGCCCGCAGGGCCCGCGCCGCCTCCGCCAGGGTCGCGCCGGTCGTCAGTACGTCGTCCACCACCACGATCCGCGCACCGCCCGCCAGCCGCACCCCGGCCGGGCGCACCTCCAGGGCCCCGGCCAGGTTCCGCCACCGCTCCCGGGCCCCCAGACCCGCCTGGTCGGCGACCCGGCGCCGCAACCGCAGTACGGGAGCCACCCGCGCGGGAACACCGGCCCGGCGCAGCCGCGCCGAGGCGGCCAGCGCGATCCGGCGCGCCGGGTCATGGCCGCGGGCCCGGGTCTGGTGGCGGGCGGAGGGCACCGGGACGAGGGCCAGCTCCCGCCCCTCCCCCGGGCCACCCGCCCCGCCCAGGCCTGCCGACAGGACCGCCGCCGCCAGTGCGGCGCCGAGGGGGCCCGCCAGCGGGAGCGCGCCGCGCTCCTTGTGGGCCAGCACGACGGCCCGTACCGCACCCCCGTACGCCGCGCCCGCGTGCACCGCGGGCAGAGCGGCCGGGGCCCCCACGGGCCGGACCCGTCCGGCGCCGCCGCCCAGGGCGGTCCGGCAGCGGGCGCACAGCACCACCCGCGGCGCCCCGCACCCGGCGCAGTCGGCCGGCAGCACCAGCCCGGCCAGCTCCTGCCACCACCCCCGCATACGAGGACTCTGCCGCCCGGCCGGAACGCTCCGCCACCCCTGTGGACAACCCACGCCGGAGCCGGTGCCGGTGCCGGAACCCGAATCCGGCGCGCCGCGGCTCAGCCTGGGTAGACCGGCCCCCGGCCGCCCGCCGCCACCGTGCGCCACTGCGCCCCCGGCGGCAGCCACACGATGCCGTCCTCGACGGAGAACGCCACCACCGGCTTCTCCTCGTCCTCCGTCGTCGCGACCCCGGCCAGCCCGGAGGCGCCCGGCAGGCTCGCGGCCGCCGTGGACCCGTCGGACAGCATGTAGCGGGCCTGCACGACCCCGCCGCTCTCCCGGCCCACCACGAGCAGCCGGCCCCGCGGCCCCCAGCTCATCGCCATCACGTCCGCCATCTGCGGAGCCGCCGGCCGCAGCTCCCGCACCGACACCGGCGAGGTGTCCGCCTTGCCGTCGGGCCGCTCGATCCGCCCGGTGTACAGGTTCTTGCGGCCGCCGTCCTTCTCCACGAGCAGCGCGATGCGCACCCCGTCCGGGGAGGCCTTGAGGGCCGTGATCCGGCCGCCGTCCAGCCCGGCCACGTCCACCTTCTGCGGTGTCCCGGTGCCGCCGGGCACCCGCCACAGCGCCTGGTTCTGCGGGTCGAGGTCCGCGATCCACAAGTCACCGCGGGTGTCCCAGCTGGGCGCGGTCAGTTTGCCGGTCCTGCCCGCCGGCAGGGGCAGCGGCTGCGGCATCGGCCCGGCCGTCGTCAGCGTCACCACGTACAGCCCGTGCCCGTCGTCGGAGACGACCGCGGCCCTCTTCTCGTCGTAGGTGACGGCCGCCGAGCCCACCTTGAACCCGGTGGCGGTGGCCAGCGGCCCGGGCGCGAGCTCCGGCTTGTCCTGCTGCTGGTCCTCGGCCTTGACGTTGAGCGACATCCGTACGAGCCGGAAGTCCTTGTCGACGTAGTACTGGTGCTCGGGGCTCTGCGCCGGGTTGGCGAGCGCCGCCGCGGCCGTACGCGTGACCCAGCACAGCGAGGTCTTGCCGTCGGGGCGCAGCAGTTCGACGCGGTCGAGCCGGGAGGCCGTCAGGTCCCTGATGGTGTACAGGAGTTGGGTGGCCATCTTCTGGCACTGCGGCTGCGCGACGTTCTTCGCCTTGTCGTTCAGCGGCACCCGCAGCGTGTTCTGGCCGTCGTACGAGAGGGACTTGGTGCCCGCGCGCAGTTCCGTCCCGGTGGGGAAGCTGGAAGTGACGACCGGCGCCAGCCACTTGGAGGGCCCGGCGAGCAGCGACTGCACGGTCTGGGTGGTGGGGTCCATCCGCGAGTCGGGGTCACTGCGCTGGCGCACGTACACCGGGTCGGCGACGAGCGTGCCGCCCGCGAAGTAGTACTTGTTGACCGGCTTGTAGATGCGCTGGAAGTCGGACTCGCTGAGGACGAGGCTGCTCGGCGGGGTCGCGATCCGCCACTGGTCCTTCTCCCGGACCAGCTGGAGCTCCTCCTCGTAGCGCACCCCGCCCGTCTCCGGCTGGTAGGCGCTGCGCTCGTCCACCGTCGCGAGCTTCTTGCCGGTGACCTTCCACCGCGTGTCCTCGGGCTCCTTGGTGCCCTGGACGGGGAAGCGGTCCAGGCCCGACGAGAGCACGGTGACGGCCGAGCCGGGCTTCCAGTTCTTCGCGGCTTCCTGGGTGAGGTACTTGCGGGCCGTCTCCAGCTGGGGGTCGTCGCTGGTCATGGCCTCCAGGAAGCCGTCGACGATGTCGGCGGCGCTGGCGTTGTCGGCCGGCGGCACGCCGAACACCCGTACCTGGGAGTCGACGCCCTGCGATGCCTGGACCTGCCGGATCTCGCCGCTGTCGGGCATGGAGGCGCATCCGGCGAGCAGCAGGGCGAGAGCGCCGAGCACGGCGGGGGCCCGGACGGCCGCCGGCCGCGTCCTGCCGCGCCGGGCCCGTACGTGTGCCAGCCCGCGCTCAGCGTCCACCGGGTCCGTCCTCCTGTGCTGCCTGATCGGGTGCCTGACCGGGTGCCGCCTGGTCGGCGGGGCGCGCGACGACCCGGGCCCCGCTGCCGGGCAGCGCCGTCGGGTCGGCGGGGACGGGCATCGCGGTGGCGACGGCCGGCCGCGGCGGTATCGGGGACCGGCCGGCGGGGCGGGGCCCGTCTCCCGCGGCCCCGTTGCCGGAGCCGGCGCGTGCCGCCGCCTCGGCGGCGGCCCTGGCCCGGTTGGAGCGGGAGTCCTCGGGCTCCAGCGGGATCGGGGAGCCGCGCAGCGGTTCGTCGGCGGTGCGCGGCAGGGTGAGCCGGAACTGCGAGCCGCCGCCCGGCTCGCCCCACGCCTGGAGCCAGCCCCCGTGCAGCCGAGCGTCCTCGACGGCGATGGACAGGCCGAGGCCGGTCCCGCCGGTGGTCCGCGCACGGGCGGGGTCGGCGCGCCAGAACCGGTTGAAGACGCGGGTGGCCTCGCCGGGCTTGAGCCCGACCCCGTAGTCCCGTACGGCGACGGCGACGGCCCCGCCCGCGGACGCGAGCCGGACCACCACGTCGCGGCCCTCCCCGTGCTCGACGGCGTTGACGACGAGGTTGCGCAGCACCCGCTCGACGCGCCGGGAGTCGGCCTCGGCGATGACGGGCTGGGTGTCGCCGAGGACCCGGATCCGGGTGCCCTTGTGCTCGGCCAGCGGTTCGGCGCCGTCGATGACGCGGCGTACGACGTCGCGCAGGTCGATGGGCTCGGCTTCCAGGGCGGCGGCGCCCGCGTCGAACCGGCTGATCTCCAGCAGGTCGGCGAGGAGCGACTCGAAGCGGTCGAGCTGTCCGGCGAGCAGTTCGGCGGAGCGGGCGGTGACGGGGTCGAAGTCGACGCGGGCGTCGTGGATGACGTCGGCGGCCATGCGGACGGTCGTCAGCGGTGTCCGCAGCTCGTGGGAGACGTCGGAGACGAACCGGCGCTGCATCCGCGACAGCTCCTCCAGCTGCTGGATCTTGAGCTGGAGGTTCTGGGCCATCTTGTTGAAGGCCTCGCCCAGGCGGGCGATGTCGTCCTCGCCGGTGACCTTCATCCGCTCCTGCAGCCTCCCGGCGGAGAGCCGTTCGGCGATCCCGGCGGCCATCCGGACGGGCGTGACGACCTGCCGTACGACGAGCCAGGCGATGGCGCCGAGCAGCACGACGACGAACAGGCCGGCGGTGGCGATGGTGGCCTTGATGAGGTTGAGGGACTCCTCTTCCTGGGTCAGAGGGAAGAGGTAGTACAGGTAGTAGGGGTCGCCGTTGATGTCGGTGAGCCGTTTGCCGATGACCAGCGCGGGCGCGGGCGCCTTGTCCCCGGAACCGGCCGTGTAGCGGATCTCGGAGAACGTCTTGAAGGTGCCGGTGGAGTGGTTGACGGCGCGGCGCAGGCTGACGGGGACGCTGGCGGTCGGATCGACGTTGCCGGACGCGCGGGCCCCCTTGACGCCCTGGGCGCCGGGCGCGGCCGGCTCGCCCGCCCCGGCGCCGAGCGCGGCGACCTCGAAGGCAGTCTGGCCGCCGCTGGCCAGCTGCTTGACGAGGGAGTTCATCCAGGTGCTGGCGTCACGGCCGACCTTGTTGTCGGTGACGTCGGCCCCGTCGGCGGCGAAGGGCGCGTTGGCCTTCTCCTGTGCGACCGCGAAGCCGCCGGCGGCCTGGCTCTGCGCGGCCTCCTCCTTGGCGTCGAGGAGGCCCTTGCTGACCTGGGCGATGACCACGAAGCCCAGGGCGAGGACGACGGTGAGCGAGAGCAGCAGGGTGGCGGCGACGACCCTGAGCTGGATGTTGCGCCGCCAGAGCCGGACAGCCGGAAGCAGCGGCCGGCGTACCAGGCGTACGCACAGCCGCAGCGCGGGGCTGCCGGCCACTCGGTCCTTGAGCAGTCGGCCGCCCCGCAGGGCTCCCCGAC
The DNA here is from genome assembly GCF_014650775.1 of Streptomyces cirratus. GTDB lineage: Bacteria > Actinomycetota > Actinomycetes > Streptomycetales > Streptomycetaceae > Streptomyces > Streptomyces cirratus. The sequence goes on from NZ_BMVP01000001.1 coordinate 1,084,533, forward strand.
GGGAGCCGCCCCGGGGCTTGCCGGGCTGCATGTCAGCTCGGTCCGGCCTTGTAGCCGACGCCGCGGACCGTCACGACGATCTCGGGGCGCTCGGGGTCCTTCTCGACCTTGGAGCGCAGTCGCTGCACGTGCACGTTGACCAGGCGGGTGTCCGCCGCGTGCCGGTAGCCCCAGACCTGCTCCAGCAGCACCTCACGGGTGAAGACCTGCCAGGGCTTGCGCGCGAGGGCGACCAGCAGGTCGAATTCGAGCGGGGTCAGGGCGATCGAGGCACCGTCGCGCTTGACGGAGTGCCCGGCCACGTCGATGACCAGGTCACCGATGGCCAGCTGCTCGGGCGCCGGCTCCTCCGAGCGGCGCAGGCGGGCCCGGATGCGGGCCACCAGCTCCTTCGGCTTGAACGGCTTGACGATGTAGTCGTCGGCCCCGGACTCCAGGCCCACGACCACGTCGACGGTGTCGCTCTTCGCCGTCAGCATGACGATCGGCACGCCCGATTCGGCCCGGATCAGCCTGCACACCTCTATGCCGTCCCGTCCGGGCAGCATGAGGTCGAGCAGCACCAGGTCCGGCTTCGCCTCCCGGAAGGCAGCCAGTGCCTTGTCACCGTCCGCTACGAACGACGGCTCAAAACCTTCTCCACGCAGCACAATGCCGAGCATCTCGGCCAGCGCGGTGTCGTCGTCAACGACAAGGACTCGTCCCTTCATGGTTGACATCATCCCATTAGCTAATCGTTACCTGGCGGTGAGCTGTCCCACAGCCAAAAGGGCTGGAAATCGCCCCCCGGACCTGCGTGGCGATCAGGCCGACCAGTCTGCCCCGGATCCGGGCGGCATCTGAAGGCGGGAGCACACCGGATCTTGGCGGACACCCGGCCCGCTCTCCGTTCCCACGTGGCACGATGGCAGCCGACCTGCGCCCCCGCCGCAGCGGACGCACGTGAAGGAGCGAGATGAACGACTCTCCGGGCTGGGCTTCGCCCGGGTCCTCCCCGTCGGAAGGCGAGGGCGGCCAAGCCGGTCAAGCCGGTCAGAGCGGCCCGGGCACTCCGGGTACTCCGGGGACTCCGGGCACGCCGGAGGGCATACAGCCCCCCGCCCAGGCCCCCGCCGGCGCCAAGTGGTCCGACACGCAGCCGCCCCCCGGCCAGTGGTCCAGCCCCGCCGCCGAGGCCCCCGCGCCCGCACAGACGCCCCCGCCGCAGCCGCAGCAGGGCGCCGGCTGGGGATCGTACGGACCCCAGCCCGGCCAGCCCGGTCAGTACGGCTCCCCCTACGGCGGCCAGTACGGCCACCCCGGCGGCCCCTGGGGCCCGCCCCCGGCCGCCAAGCCCGGCGTGATCCCGCTGCGCCCGCTCGGCCTGGGCGAGATCCTCGACGGCGCGGTCAGCACCATGCGCAGCCACTGGCGCTCCGTCCTGTCGGTCAGCCTCGTCGTGTCCGTCCTCACCGAGGTCGGCAGCACGCTGGTCCGCAAGTACGGCCTGGGCGACCTCGCCATGACGACGGCCGACACGAGCGATACCCAGTTCCTCGGCGACCTGCGCGACACCCTCGTCCTGACGGTCTCCAACGGCTTCGTCCAGCTCCTCCTCGGTGTCCTCGCCACCGCGCTGCTGACCGTCATCTACAGCCGCGCCGTGATCGGCCGGCCCTCCTCGGTCGGCGAGGCCTGGCGCGAGGCCCGCCCCCGCCTGCTGCCGCTGATCGGGCTCACCCTGCTCCTCGGCGTCGGCTCCGTCCTCCTGGTCGCAGTGCTGGTCCTGCCGGGCGCCCTCCTGAAGAGCGTCGGCCTCGTCCTCCTCGGCGTGGCCCTCGCCCTGCCGCTCTTCGTCTGGCTGTGGTTCCGCTTCCTGCTGGCCTCACCGGCCCTGATGCTGGAGCGGGCCGGCGTCTTCACGGCGCTGAGGCGCTCCGCCAAGCTGGTCAAGGGCTCCTGGTGGCGGCTGTTCGGCATCACGGTCCTCACGACCGTCATCGCCGCCATCGTCTCGGGCATCGCCAGCCTGCCCTTCACCGTCCTCGCCCTGCTCACCAACCCCGGCGGCCTCAGCGGCCTCGCCGACGGTTCCGTCGCGCAGTCCTGGTCGTTCCTGCTCATCAGCGGCATCGGCGCGGTCATCAGCATGACGTTCGTCCTGCCGATGCAGGCCGGCGTCACCGTCCTGCTGTACATCGACCAGCGCATCCGCCGCGAGGCCCTCGACATGGAACTCGGCCGCGCGGCCGGCCTAGAGGGCTACGGGAGCACCGCCGGCGGCCCCGGGCACGGAGGCTGACACACCGATGAGCACGGGGGGACTCATCACCACCGCCGCCGCACCACCGGTGACGACCGGGCGCGACGCCGCCCGCGAGGCGGCCGAACGCGAACTGTCCAAGCCGCTGTACCACCAGAACGACCCGAGCCCGCTCCAGCGCGCCCTCGACGGGTTCTGGGACTGGCTCGGCGACTTCTTCGACCGGGCCTCCGGGGCGACCCCCGGCGGCCCGGTCGGCCTCTTCGTCGTCGTACTCCTGGCCGCCTTGGCCATCGGGGCCCTGTGGTGGCGGCTCGGCACCCCCCGCCGCGCCGTCACCGGCGCCACCGCCCTCTTCGACGAAGCCGCGCGCACCGCCGCCGACCACCGGGCCGCCGCCGACGCCCACGCCGCCGCCGGCCGCTGGACCGAAGCCGTCCAGGAACGCATGCGCGCCGTCGTCCGCTCCCTGGAGGAACGCACCCTGCTCGACCCGCGCCCCGGCCGCACCGCCGACGAGGCCGCCGCCGAAGCCGCCACCCGCCTCCCCCAGCACGCCGGCGACCTGCGCGCCGCGGCCCGCGCCTTCGACGACGTCACCTACGGCGGCCGCACCGGCGACCCCGACACCTACGGCCGCCTGCGTACCCTCGACCTCGCCCTGGAACGCGCCACCCCGCTCCTGACGGGACCCACGGCATGACCGCCCCCGCCCCCACCTCCCGCGCCCCCCAGGATCCCGCCACGGCCGCCCCTCCCGCCGCCGCGGCGATACCCCGGACCACTACCCTCTGGGCCCGCTCCCGGGGCTTCCTGGCCGCCCTCGGCGTCCTCCTGGCCGGCGGCGTCACCCTGGCCGCCCTCAGCTCCGACGGGCACCACGGCCGCTTGGACCCGCGCTCCCCCGACCCCTACGGCAGCCGCGCCGTCTCCGAGCTCCTGGGGCAGCAGGGCGTCACCACCCGCGTCGTCACCACCGCCCGGGAAGCGGCCGCCGCCACCGGCCCCCGCACCACCTTGCTGGTCACCGACCCCGACACCCTCGACGCCACCCGGCGCCGCACCCTGCGCGACGCCGCCGACCTCTCCGGCGGCCGCACCGTACTCCTCGCGCCGACCGCCGCGAGCCTCGCCGAGCTCGCCCCCGCCGTACGCGCCCACCCCTACTCCGACCACCGCGCCCTCGACCCGGACTGCGCCCTGCCCGCCGCCCGCGCCGCCGGCCGCGCCACCACCGGAGACGGCCCCCGCTACAGCACCGACGCCGCCGCGGCCACCGCCTGCTACCCCGACGCCGGCCGCGCCACCCTCCTCGTACTGCCCGCGCCGGCCAAGGGCGGCGACACCGTCCTCGTGGGCTCCGAAGACATCCTGCTCAACCGGACCCTGGCCGAGGAGGGCAACGCCTCCCTCGCCCTCCAACTCCTCGGCACCCGCCCGGAACTCGTCTGGTACCTGCCCGGCCCCGCCGACCAGCTCGCCCCCGACGACCCCGACGCCCCCGAGGACAAGAACCTCCTCGACCTCGTCCCGTCCGGCTGGACCTGGGCCCTGCTCCAACTGTTCGTCGCCGCCACCCTCGCCGCCCTGTGGCGCGGCCGCCGCCTCGGACCGCTCGTCACCGAAGACCTCCCCGTCGCCATCCGCGCCTCCGAGACCACCGAGGGCCGCGCCCGCCTCTACCGCAGGGCCGGCGCCCGCGACCGCGCCGCGACCGTGCTGCGCACCGCGAGCCGCGAACGCCTCGCCGCGCTGGTCGGCGTACCCGCCACCCAGGCGCACGAGCCCGCCACCCTGCTCCCCGCCGTGACCGCCCGGCTCACCGCCGACCGCACCACGGACCCCGCCACCCTGCTCTTCGGCACCACACCCTCCGACGACGCGGCACTCGTCGCGCTCGCCGACCACCTCGACGCCCTCGAAAGAGAGGTCCGCACCTCATGACGGCCACCACGGACAGCGCCCGTTCCTCCCTGGAAGCGCTCCGCACCGAGATCGCGAAGGCCGTGGTCGGCCAGGACTCCGCCGTCACCGGACTCGTCGTCGCACTCCTGTGCCGGGGCCACGTGCTCCTCGAAGGCGTCCCCGGCGTCGCCAAGACCCTCCTCGTACGGGCGCTGGCCGCGTCCCTCGAACTCGACACCAAGCGCGTCCAGTTCACCCCCGACCTGATGCCCGGCGACGTCACCGGCTCCCTCGTCTACGACGCCCGCACCGCCGAGTTCTCGTTCCAGAACGGCCCGGTCTTCACCAACCTCCTCCTCGCCGACGAGATCAACCGGACGCCCCCCAAGACCCAGTCCTCCCTCCTGGAGGCGATGGAGGAGCGCCAGGTCACCGTCGACGGCCTCCCCCGCGCACTCCCCGAGCCCTTCCTCGTCGCCGCCACCATGAACCCCGTCGAATACGAGGGCACCTACCCCCTCCCCGAAGCCCAACTGGACCGCTTCCTCCTCAAACTGACGGTCCCCCTGCCGTCCCGCGAGGACGAGATCGGCGTCCTGACCCGGCACGCCGCCGGCTTCGACCCCCGCGACCTGCACGCCGCCGGCATCCGCCCGGTCGCCGGGCCCGCCGAACTCGAAGCCGCCCGCACCGCCGTCGAGAACACCACCGTCTCCGCCGAGATCGCCGCCTACGTCGTCGACATCTGCCGGGCCACCCGCGAATCCCCCTCCCTCACGCTCGGCGTCTCCCCGCGCGGCGCGACCGCCCTGCTGGCCACCGCCCGCGCCTGGGCCTGGCTCACCGGCCGCGACTACGTCACCCCCGACGACGTGAAGGCCCTCGCCCTGCCTACCCTGCGCCACCGCGTCCAACTGCGCCCGGAAGCCGAGATGGAGGGCGTCTCCGCCGACGCGGTCATCTCCGCGATCCTGTCCCACGTCCCCGTCCCCCGCTGATGGCCCTCACCGGACGCGCCGCGCTGCTCGCGGCCCTCGGCAGCCTCCCCGTCGGCATCCTCGAACCGAGCTGGACCGGCCTCCTCGCGGTCAACGGCGCCCTCGGACTGGCCTGCGCCGTCGACTACGCCCTGGCGGCGCCCGTCCGCGCCCTGCGCCTGGCCCGCTCCGGCGACACCTCCGTCCGCCTGGGCGAACCCGCCGACGTCCACCTCACGGTCACCAACCCGGGCGGTCGCACGCTCCGGGCCCGCGTCCGCGACGCCTGGCCCCCCAGCAGCTGGCCCGCCGACACCGAACCCTCCGCGTCCCGCCACGATTTGGCCGTCCCCGCCGGGGAACGCCGCCGTCTCACCACCCGCCTGCGGCCCACCCGCCGCGGCGACCGGCACGCCGACCGCGTCACGATCCGCTCCTACGGCCCCCTCGGACTCCTCTCCCGCCAGGGCACCCATACCGTGCCCTGGACGGTCCGGGTCCTGCCCCCGTTCACCAGCCGCAAGCACCTCCCCTCGCGCCTGGCCCGGCTCCGCGAACTCGACGGCCGCACCAGCCTCCTGACGCGCGGTGAGGGAACCGAGTTCGACAGCCTGCGCGACTACCTCCCCGGCGACGACACCCGCTCCATCGACTGGCGCGCCACCGCCCGCGGCCAGAAGGTCGCCGTCCGCACCTGGCGCCCCGAACGCGACCGCCACGTCCTCATCTGCCTCGACACCGGCCGCACTTCGGCCGGCCGCGTCGGCGACGCCCCGCGCCTGGACGCCGCCATGGACGCGGCCCTGCTCCTGACCGCCCTCGCCACCCGGGCGGGCGATCGCGTGGATCTCCTGGCCCACGACCGCCGCCCCCGCGCCCAGGTCCAGGGCCGCTCGGCCGCCGACACCCTCCCCGCCTTCGTCAACGCCATGGCCACCCTGGAACCGGAACTCGTCGAGACCGACTCCCGTTCCCTCGTCTCCACCATCCTGCGCACCGCCCCACGCCGCTCGCTCGTGGTCCTCCTGACCAGCCTGGACGCCGCCCCCGTCGAAGAGGGCCTCCTCCCCGTCCTCCCGCGCCTGACCCAACGCCACACGGTCCTGCTCGCCTCCGTCGCGGACCCCCACATCGCCGAGATGGCCCGGTCGCGCGGCAGCATCGACTCTGTCTACGACGCCGCGGCCGCCGCCCGGTCCCAATCCCAGCGCCGCCGCACCGCCGACCACCTCACCCGTCTCGGCGTCCACGTCCTCGACGCCACCCCGGACACCCTGGCCCCCGCCCTCGCGGACACCTACCTCGCCCTCAAGGCCGCCGGCCGCCTGTAACCTCCCGGGGCGCCCGGTCGGGGTGGTTACGCTGGTCGTGCACCCCCAGCAGGAGGGCCCATGGCCGACATCACCCCCGACAGATGCGTCGCATGCACGCGTTCGCGGAGCAGCTCGCGGAGCTGGCCGAGCATCAGGAAGACCCGTGGAAGCTGCAGACCACCGACGGTCAGATCTTCCTCACCATGATGAGCCCCACGGCTCCCCATGGACTGAACGTGGTACGGCTGCGCCGTCAGATCGAGGCTCAGTCACCCGAGGTCATGGCCCTCAACGACACCAATATGGGGGATCCGGTCACGGGCCTGACGAAGGTTCCGGACCTCATGGTCATTCCGGAGGAGGACACCGACGACACGGCGAAGGTCGTCAACTCCCGTGATGTCCTGATGGTCGTGGAGGTCGTCAGCCGCACGAACTCCCTCACCGACATCCCGGACGAGCTGCACGACTATCCGAGGATGGGCGTGCCCCTCTACGTCGTCGTGGACCCCCGCAAAGACAAGAAGACCGTCACGGTGCACAGCGACCCCTCGGATGGTCCGGACGGCGTCCGATACCGCAAAAAGGTCCCTTACGCCTTCGGGGACACCGTCACCGCCGGCCGGTGGACGCTCGACACGAGCAGCCTCAAGAGCTATCCCGCTGACTGGTGAAGCAGCACCAGTCGGCGGCCCTGGCGGCGCGGCCCGGTGGACGCTGGTGAAGGCTGGTGAACGCAGAAAAGCCCCGCACCGAACCCATGAAGGGC
>NZ_BMVP01000002.1 GCF_014650775.1 Streptomyces cirratus
GAAAGCATTACCAACCAGCACAACAAGCAACCCGGCGAACCTTCCCGGTCACAGCACTAGGGCCGCCGGGCGGGGGGCCGCCGGGCGCGTCAGGCCAGGGCTTCCGGGAGGGGGGCCGCGTGGAGGAGGTGGAGGCCGGAGACGGCTCGGGTGAGGCAGACGTAGAGCCGGCGCAGGCCGGTGCGTTCGTCCGGTTCGCCCGAGACGACCGCCGCCGGCTCGTCCAGCACGACGTAGTCGTACTCCAGGCCCTTCGCCAGCGAGGCCGGCACCAGCGTCAGCCGGGCCCGCTCCGTCGTCTCCTCGCCCGGCGCCAGGTACGGCAGCCCCGTGGTCTCCAGGGCCCGCGCCAGTTCCGGGATCCGGGCGTCCGCCGCGATCAGGCCGATCGAGCCCTCGTACCGCAGGGACTCCCCGCACGCCGCGACCACCGCGGCCGTCAGCTCCGCCGCCACCACCTCCGACACGACCAGCGAGCCCGGCGTCTCGCGGACCGACGACACCGCCGCCAGCCCCGGCGAGATCACCGGCAGCAGCCGCGACGCGTACGCGATCACCTCGCGCGGTACGCGGAACCCGGCCGTCAGCTCCTCCAGCACCGCCGCCGGCTTGCCCAGGTGCGTCAGCGCCTCGTCCCAACTGCGCGTGGCCCACGGCGTGGTGCCCTGCGCGAGGTCCCCGAGCACGGTCGCCGAGCCCGTCGTGCAACGCCGCCCCACCGCCCGGTACTGCATCGGCGAAAGGTCCTGCGCCTCGTCGAGCACGACGTGGCCCAGCGAGTGCGTGCGCTCCACCAGGTCCGCCGCCTCGTCGATCAGGACCAGGTCCGCGGCCGTCCACTTCGCCGACTTCACGCTGCGGAACGGCTTGGGCCACAGCAGCAGCTTCTGCTCGTCGTCGTCGAGGATGCCGTCCGCGTGCGCGGCGAGGAACTCCGCGTCCGACAGCAGCCGCAGCACCAGCTTCGCCGGCTCCACAGGCGGCCAGATCTCCCGTACCGCCGCCTTGACCGCCGCGTTGCGGGCCACCGCGTCCTGCACCCGGTCGTCGGGGGCCTCGCCCGCCTGCTCCATGCGGACGAGGACGGTGTGCGCGATCCGCTGCGGCAGCGCGTCGCGCGCGGCGCCGTAGCGGATGTCCCGGTCGAGGAGCTCGGACACGATCTCCTCCAGCTCGTACGCGGGCACCCGCCAGCGGCGCGACCCCCGCACCACCATCAGCGGCTCGACCGGCGCGCTGACGTGCGAGCGGACGGCGCGGCGCAGGACCTCCGCCATCCGGGCGTCGCCCTTGACCACGGCGGTTTCGGCGGCGTCCGCGGCGCGTACCTCCAGGCCTTCGCGGGCGACGAGGTCGTCCACGGTGGCCTGCTTGACCTCCAGCTCGCCCAGGGCCGGCAGGACCTGCTCGATGTAGTGGAGGAAGGAACGGTTCGGCCCGATGACGAGGGTGCCGGTGCGGGCGAGGCGCTCGCGGTGCGCGTACAGCAGGTACGCGACCCGGTGCAGGCCGACGGCCGTCTTCCCGGTGCCGGGGCCGCCCTGGACGCAGACGGAGCCGGACAGGCCGGAGCGGACCAGCCGGTCCTGCTCGGGCTGGATCGTCGCCACGATGTCGCGCATGGGGCCGACGCGCGGGCGCTCGATCTCCTGCTGGAGGAGCTTGCTGACGGTCGCGCCCTCGGTGGGGTCGCTGAGGTGCTCGTCCTCGTACGCGGTGAGTTCGCCGCCGGTGTAGCCGAAGCGGCGGCGCAGGGCGACGTCTTGGGGGTCGGCCTTGGAGGCGCGGTAGAAGGGCTGGGAGACGGGGGCGCGCCAGTCGATGACCATGGGGTCGCCGTCGGCGTCGTGGACGTGGCGGCGGCCGATGTAGAACATCTCGCCCTCGGCGCCCTCGGCGAGTTCGGCGCCGGGTGCGTGGAGGTAGTCGAGGCGGCCGAAGAAGAGGGGGGTGTGGGCGAGGTCGGCGAGGGCCTTGATGCGGTCGTCGATCTGGCCCTGGAGGACGATCGCGTTGACCCAGTTCGCGGTGACGTCGCGGATGTCGAGGGACTCGACGTCCGCGCGCATCGCGCGGAGCGCGGCGCGGGAGGCGGTGAGGTGCGCCTGCTCGCGGGCGAGGGGGTGGGCGGGCTCGGCTTCGGCTTCCGCCCGGGTGGGTGCGGCGGGCTCGGGGGCGTGCGCGGGCACGGACTGCCTCCAACGGCTGGTGTGCGGGAGCTCGCTCCGGGGGAGCGGTGCGGTACGGACACGTGCCCGCCGGTACCGGCCGGCGGGCGCTCTCCCGATGGGGCGGAGGGAGGCGGCAAGAGCGGCGAGTGTAGCCACCGGGCGGCCGGTGCGCGAATGGATTACGGGCCTTGTGACGGCGCCCGCTCGCCCCGGCGCCCGACCGGCCCGGTCCCGGCCCCCGGGCATGGTCCGGCCCCGAAGCAGGCCCGGGTGGGGGCAGTGGCCGGGCCCGGAGCAGGCCGGACCGGGCACGTGACCGAGTCCGGAGCAGGCCCGGGGGCGGGCTGGGAGGTGGTGCCCGGGCCGGTGGTGGGCCGGCGCTCCGGGTGGGGGCATGCGGGGGAGTGTCAGACCTGAGGCAGGACCTTAGGGGCGGGCATGCGCCCGGAGGAGGAGGCGGGAGGCCCGGGGGTTCCTTCCTGGGGGCGATGTGACATCGGGGGAGGAAAGCCACCATGGACACATGAGCACCGCAACCTGCACCCCGATCCAGGGCGGCCGCCCTCGCGGCGCCACCGCCACCTCCGACCACCGTCCCCGCCACCGCCTCGGCAACGTCCTGCGCGCCGCCAAGGTCTTCGCCGCGACCGCCGTGAGCGTCGTCGTCCTGGGTGAATACTCCGAGGAGACCGGCCTCATACGCCGCTGATCCCGGCCGGACCGGCACGGATCCCGGCCGGACCGCCACGGGTCCCGGCACGACCGTCCGCGCCGGAGGCGAACCGGCCTGATCACGGCGGCGTTCGGCCAGTCATCCACTCCCGGGCCACTGCCGTCCCCTGTCGGGGCCACTGATCCACTAGGGTCACGCGCGTGACCCCGAGCCCCGAGCCCGCCCGCTCGCCGTCGCCCCCGTACCGCCTGCTGATCACCGGCTCGCTGCTCGCGCTGGGGGTGCTCTGCATCGCCCCGCGCGTCCCGATGGCCAACGCCCTCGTCCAGGGCTTCTCCGCCGCCGAGTGGCGCCCGCCCACCGCCTATCCGCCGTTCGCCGCGATCCTGTTCACGCCTGCCGCCTGGCTGCCGGCCGGTGTCCTCAAGGCCGTGCTCGTCCTGGGCAGCGCGGGCCTGCTCGCCCTGCTCACTCTGTGGTCCTGCCGCCTCGCGGGGCTGCGGGCCAGGCCGGGGCACGTCCTGGCCGCCACCGTCGCGGGGCTGTGGGTGGAGACGCTGTTCCAGAGCCCGCTGCCCGGGCAGATCAACCTGGCGCTGGCCTGCGTCGCCGTCTGGGACCTCGGCCGTCCCCGCGTGGCGCTCGGCAAGGGCTTCGCGCTGGGCACCGCCGCCGGGATCACCCTGACCCCGGCGGTCCTCATCCCGTACCTGCTGCTGACCGGCCGGATCCGGACCGGCCTGACGGCACTGGCCGCCTTCGCCGGCACCGGCCTGCTGGGCCTGCTCGTCCTCCCGCAGGCCTCCGCCGACTTCTGGACCCGCCACCTCGCCGCCGGTGGCCGGGCCCTGCTGCCGGAGCCGGCGCACGTTTGGGTCTGGTGCGTCCCGCTGCTGGCGTTCCTGGCGCGCGCCGCCCGGGGTCAGTCGCTCGCCAGCAGCTCGTCGGCGTCCATGATCCGGTAGGCGTAGCCCTGCTCCGCCAGGAAGCGCTGACGGTGCGCGGCGAAGTCCTGGTCGATCGTGTCGCGCGCGACGACCGAGTAGAACCGCGCCTCGTGTCCGTCCGCCTTCGGGCGCAGGACCCGGCCCAGACGCTGCGCTTCCTCCTGGCGCGAGCCGAAGGTGCCCGACACCTGGATCGCGACGGTCGCCTCCGGCAGGTCGATGGAGAAGTTCGCGACCTTCGAGACGACCAGCACGCTGATCTCGCCCTCGCGGAAGGCGTTGAAGAGCTTCTCGCGCTGCGCGTTGGAGGTCTCGCCCTTGATGACGGGTGCGTCGAGGTGCTCGCCGAGCTCGTCCAACTGGTCGATGTACTGACCGATGACCAGGGTCTGCTCGCCCCGGTGCTTGCGCACCAGCGCCTCGGTGACCTTCCGCTTCGTCGCGGTCGTCGCGCAGTAGCGGTACTTCTCCTCCGTCTCGGCGGTCGCGTAGGCGAGCCGCTCCGAATCGGTGAGGTTCACCCGCACCTCGACGCAGTCCGCCGGCGCGATGTAGCCCTGGGCCTCGATCTCCTTCCACGGCGCGTCGAACCGCTTGGGGCCGATCAGGGAGAACACGTCCGACTCGCGGCCGTCCTCCCGGACCAGGGTCGCGGTCAGGCCGAGCCGCCGCCGGGCCTGGAGGTCGGCCGTGAACTTGAAGACCGGCGCGGGCAGCAGGTGCACCTCGTCGTAGAGGATCAGGCCCCAGTCCCGGGAGTCGAACAGCTCCAGGTGCGGATAGACACCCTTCCGCTTCGTCGTGAGCACCTGGTAGGTGGCGATGGTGACGGGCCGGATCTCCTTGCGGGTGCCGGAGTACTCGCCGATCTCCTCCTCCGTCAGGGAGGTCCGCTTGACCAGCTCGTGCTTCCACTGCCGGGCCGAGACGGTGTTGGTCACCAGGATCAGCGTGGTCGCCTTCGCCATGGCCATGGCGCCCGCGCCGACCAGCGTCTTGCCGGCTCCGCAGGGCAGCACGACGACGCCGGAGCCGCCGTGCCAGAACCCCTCGACGGCCTGCTGCTGGTAGGGCCGCAGCGCCCAGCCGTCCTCGACCAGGTCGATGGCGTGCGCCTCGCCGTCGACGTACCCGGCGAGGTCCTCGGCCGGCCAGCCCAGCTTGAGCAGGGTCTGCTTGATCTGGCCGCGCTCGGAGGGGTGCACGGCCACGGTGTCCGGGTCGAGCCGGGCCCCGACCAGGGGGGTGATCCGCTTGGACCGCAGGATCTCCTCCAGCACGGGCCGGTCGGTGCTGGTCAGCACCAGCCCGTGGACGGGGTGCTTGGACAGGGTCAGCCGCCCGTAGCGCGCCATGGTCTCGGCGACGTCCACGAGCAGCGCGTGCGGCACCGGATAGCGGGAGAACTCGACGAGCGCGTCCACCACCTGCTCGGCGTCGTGCCCGGCGGCGCGGGCGTTCCACAGCCCGAGCGGGGTGATCCGGTAGGTGTGGATGTGCTCGGGCGCCCGCTCCAGCTCGGCGAAGGGCGCGATGGCCCGCCGCGCGGCGCCGGCCAGCTCGTGGTCGACCTCGAGAAGGAGGGTTTTGTCGCTCTGGACGATGAGAGGCCCGTTCACACGCGTCCCTTTCCGGCGTGGGGTCGGCCGCCCGGGCGCGGACGGCCAAACCTCCAGTCTGCCGTATCGCCGCGCGGTCGGGGCGGTTCGCGGGCCGCCGAGTGAGGAGGACTACGCGCCCAGGTGGGGCAGGGGGCCGGCGGGGTACGGGGTCTCGGCGGGGAGGAGGGCGCGGGCGGCGTCCGGGCGCCCGGAGCGGAGCAGGGCGTGGATCTCCCGCGCGAGCGGGGTGACGTCGCGGATGGAGACCGTCCAGGTGTCGGCGTAGGCGCGGGAGACCGGGCCCGACAGTCCCAGCTGGAGGGAGCGGTACGGCAGCGGGTTCAGATGCAGGTCGCGTTCGGGGTCCCACTGCACGCGGGCCGCCGAGCGGGACAGGGCGTCCCGCCAGGCCGCGCGGTCGACGTGGGTGCGGGGTTCGAAGTGGGACAGGCAGGCCCCGGCCAGAGCCCGGTCGAAGCCCTCGCGGGTGATCTCGACGGCCAGCACCGTCTCCTGGCCGGCCTTGGTGGCCCAGCCGCAGCGGTACATCATCCACAGGAACGAGGGCTTGATCCAGGTCATCCGCTCGCGCTTCCAGGCCGCCGGGAACCGCCCGTCACGGGCCGCCGCGAGCCCCAGGGCGGGCGCGTACGCCTGGTAGACGGTGATCGTGGAAGCGGTGTGGGCGGCGCGGACAGCGCGGGCGGGCTGGGCGGACATGCCCCTAGGGTGCGGGTGCCCGGGGCCGCCGGGCCAGCGGTTTTACCGGCGTCGCGGGCCCGGGAGCGCCCCCCGGCCCGCGACGCCCGGCACCGCACCCCGCCGCGTTGCCAAAACGCCCGGCACCGCATCCCGCCGCGTCGCCGCGACGCCCTAGACCTGGTCCTCCGCGAGTTCCGCGACGCCCGTGATGCGGTGGAGGGCGAAGGTGCGGACCTCGTCCGCCGTGTGGTCGTAGCCGGTGACGAAGCCGCCCTCCACCCGGACCGGGGCGATGACCCGCTGGCTCGCCGCGCCTTCCGCGTTCACGTACCCGATCCACACCGCCGAGCCGGTCAGCGCGGCCGCCTGCACCGTCGCCAGGGTCTCCGCCGCGCTCGTGCGCGGGAGGTCGCCGGGGCCGCTGCCGCCCGAGGGGGTGGCGGCGGGGTCCTTGCGCACCGCCGTCGCCGCCAGGTCGCCCGCGCGGATCGCCCGTACGGCCGCCCCGAGCAGGGTCGCGTCCGGTACCGGCGGGCCGTCCGGCACCGGCGCGGGCGCAGACCGCGCCGGGGAACGGTGCGCGTCCGCCCGGGCCACCAGCACGTCGCCCGTACGGGACTCCGCGGCCGGCGCGTAGCCCATCGCCCGCAGCCCGTCGAGCAGGGCCCCCGGTTCGGCCTGCGCGGCCAGCACGGTCGGCGCGAGCCTCCGCAGCCCGAGCCCCGCGGAGCGCTTGTCGGCCAGGATCTCGTTCAGCATGCCGTCGTCGTCGCAGCGCAGGTACGAGGAGGCGGCGCCGACCCGCAGGTGCCCGTGGCGCCGGGCCACGTCGTCGATGAGGTACGACAGCGGCTGCGGCACCGGGGTACGGCTGTGCTCCGCGAGGAAGGCGTGCAGGTCGACGGCGGTGTGCCCGGCGTCCAGGGCCCGGCGTACCGAGCCCGGAGTGAAGCGGTACACCGTCGCACCGCCCTTTGACTCCACCTCCGCGAGCACCGCCAGGGTGTCGCCGAGCGGCCGCCGCAGCGGGCCGGGCGCGACGGCCGTCAGGTCCGCCTGCAACAGGACGTGGTCCACCGGTTCCGGCAGCTGCGGGGCGAGCACCGGCGCCGGGTCGCGGCCCTCCAGCAGGGCGCGGCCGAACGCGCTGAGCGCGCCCCGGCCGGTGACGCCGAGGACCTCGGCCTCGGTCAGCGTCCACCGCGCGAGGCGGGCCCGCAGGTCGCTCGTGCCGCGCGGCGGGCGCTCCCACGCCAGCCGGGCCAGCAGCGCGTCCGGCTCCGGCGATCCGCCCTCCGGCAGTTCGGCGAGGAGCCCGAGGACCCGGTGGCGGACCTCGGCCGCGGCGGAGCGGTCCAGCTCCGGGCCGAGCGCCGACAACGTACGCCCCTTGCTGTCCTGTTCGCCGACCAGCCCGGCCGTGCGGGTCGCCGGCAGCCACGCCCGTACCAGCGCCGACCAGCGCTCGGCGGGCGGCAGTTCGAGCCACCCGTCGAAGGCCGGGGTGGGCGCGTAGCGCTCGTCGGCCTCGGCGTCACCGGCCACCAGCCCGGCGGCGTAGGCGAGTTCGGCCCAGAACGCCGCCGACTGCTCGGTGGTGTCCAGCGTCGCCGCCGTCCGCTTGAGGTCCCGTACGGACAGACCGCCGGCCCGCAGCACCGGGGGACCGGTGTGCTCCCAGGACTTGACCAGCTCCTCCACGGTCGACAGCGCCGCCAGCGCCTGGCCCGCCGCGTTCGCGTCCACAAGCTGTGGACGGTGCTCGCGGTGCAGCCGTACGGGGGGCGCGACCGGCTCCGTCACCCGGTGCGCGAGGCCGCCGCGCAGGTACAGCGCCACCTCGCGGGGCAGTACGACGGTGCGCGCCGAGGCGGGCAGCAGCAGGCCCCGGTCGCGCAGCCAGCGCACCGGCGGCGTCGGATCGGGGGTCACCTCCCCGTACGGCGGCCCCCACACCAGCCGCCCCAGCACCTGGTGGGCCTCCGCCGGGGCCTGGTCCAGCAGCGCCGACATCCGCTCGGGGTCGGTGAACAGGGCTGTCAGCGCGGACACGGCGGAGACGGGGTCGTGGGTGGCGGGCAGCCCGGCGGTCGCCACGATCTCCTGGACGCGGGTCGGGGACATCCCGGAGGTGGCTTCGGCGACGGTGGGGCCGAGGCCGGTGGGGGAGGGGCGGGCCGGTGACGGGGAGAGCAGTTCGCGGGCGGTGCGGACCAGGCGGAGCCGGTCGTCGTCCCCCCACACCAGGGCCTGGTCGCGCAGGGTGCCGAGGGCGCGGGGGAGGGCGGCGCGGGCACCGTTGTCCTCGCCGGAGCTGCCGGTGTCGCCGGCCAGCAGCGACTCCAGCACCGGGTACGGGCAGGGGTCCGGGGCCACCGCGAGGGCCTCGGCCGTCTGGAGGGCGAAGCGGTCGAGGCGGTCCAGGGCGCGGACCACGGAGGCGCGGGTCCCGGCGCGGGTGGCGAGCTGGGTGACGTCGCCGGGCACCGGGGTCAGCAGGTCCGGGCGGGCGTGCAGCAGTGCGGCGAGGGCCACGTCGTCGCGGGCGCGGAGCGCCTCGGCGAGGGAGCGCGGGGCGGTGGCCGCGGTGGCGCGGGCTTCCGCCGTGCGGGCCTGGGCGGTGCTTGGCTCCGCGGTGCTTGGGTCGGGCACGGTCGCCTCCTGGTCGCGTCGGCCGGTCCGTCGGCCGGTCCCCATCCGGTCAACGGTATCCGCTGCGGTCTCCGTTGCGCCGCCAGCGGCTCCACGGCGTACGCGCTACCTTCGGGGCAGGCGGGACGGGAGGAGGCGGGGCGTGGGGATCGAGAGTGACCAGCTGGTCTACGAATACCTGAGCAGGGTCGGGGACTTGGCGCAGCGCAGGCAGCTGTCGTCGGGGGACCGGATGCGGCTGGTGGCGGGGCTGCGGGACGAGATCGACCGGCGGCGCGCCAAGTACGAGCCGGAGACGCCGGCGGCGGTGCGCAGGATCCTGGAGCGGATCGGTACGCCGGAGGAGGTGCTGGCGGGGGCGGCGGGGGTGTCGGCTTCGCCGGACGTGCCGTCTGTGTCGCCGGTGCCGCCGGTGCCGTCCGTGCCGGAGCAGCGGGGCGTGCGGCGCAAGCGGGCGCCGGAGCCGCGGCCGGCGGAGAACGTGCCGCCGCACCTGGCCGGGCTGGACGAGCTCGGCGACGAGGGCGACGGCGGCGAGCCGGACTGGTGGCGGCTCGGGCCGAGCGGGTACGGGGCGGGGCCGCAGGTGGAGGGGTTCGCCGGGGGGATCGAGCTCCCGGACCGGTTCGGGGAGGACGAGGACGAGGAGGCCGGGGCGGCCCCTGTCGCCAAGGCGGCGGCCCCGGGTTCGTCGTCCCGGGTGCGGGTGGTGGTACGGGCCCTGCGGGAGCGGCGGCGGGAGGCGGTGCCGGTTGCGCCGCCGGCGGCGGTGGCGGTGGCGGCTCCCCGGCCGAAGCCGAACGCGTTCCTGCTGCTGGCGGCGGTGGTGCTGGTCGCGGGGGCGGTGTCGGGGTACTGGCTGGTCCTGGCGGCCGGCTTCCTGCTGGCGTACGCGTCCCGGGTGCTGGGGCCGGCGGAGCGCAAGGCGGTGGTGTTCGGAGTGCCGGGGGTGGTGTTCGCGGGGGCGGTGGTGTGGCTGTGGGGGCGGCACACCGGGCGGTGGGGCGAGGCGTTGGGGGACCAGGAGCTGGGGGCGGTGTTCCAGGACATGTGGCCGGTGCTGGCGCGGGTGTCCGGCGTGGTGGCGGCGGCGTACGTGGCGTGGCGCTCGCGCCGGTCCTGAGTCTGGTCCGCGATCCCGTCGCACCGTCGGCCGGTTCGCCGCGGCGCCGCCCCACGAAGCGGCCCCGGCCGCACCGCCCTTCCCGGGGCCCCGCCCCGCCCCCCGCGCCCCGGCTACCGCCCGGGAGGTGCCCCAGGGGGGGGCTGGGTTTGCGGGCCCGCGCCTCGAACTCCCCCGGCCACCGCTGGGAGGTGCCCCAGGGGGGGGCTGGGTTTGCGGGCCCGCGCCTCGAACTCCCCCGGCCACCGCTGGGAGGTGCCCCACGGGGCTGGATGTGCGGGCCCGCCCCGCCCCCCGCGCCCCGCCCCCCCGCCCCGGCCCCCGCGCCCCGGCTACCGCCGGGAGGTGCCCCAGGGGGCTGGATGTGCCGGGGCCCGAGGCCGTCCCGGGCGCGGCGGAGGCCGCATTCTGCCCGGAGCCCGGGGCTGCTCCGCGGGGAGTGCACCCGTACGCCGCTCCGAACTCCCCCGGCTACCGCCGGCAGGTGCCCCACGGGGCGGGGTT
Source organism: Streptomyces cirratus (assembly GCF_014650775.1). Classification (GTDB taxonomy): domain Bacteria; phylum Actinomycetota; class Actinomycetes; order Streptomycetales; family Streptomycetaceae; genus Streptomyces; species Streptomyces cirratus. The sequence continues at coordinate 10,374 of NZ_BMVP01000002.1, forward strand.
TGCCCAACCCCGGCCGCGTCGGCCCTCCCGGGGCTCCGCCCCGGACCCCTGCCTCGGCTGCCGCCGGGAGGTGTCCCCGCGGGGCTGGATGTGCGGGCCCGTGCCTCTACCTCCCGGCTACCGCCGGGAGGTGCCCCGGCGGGGCTGGATGTGCGGGCCCGTGCCTCTACCTCCCGGCTACCGCCGGGAGGTGCCCCGCCGGGCGGATGGCGCTGGGGCGTCCCGGGCAGTCGTTTTCAGGTCGGGCCGGGTTGAGAAGAGAGCACCGCACGGCGGTGGATTTCGGACTTAACGGCCGGGAAGTGGTGGTGGGGTTTCCGGTTGGTTCGATACGGCGTCATGGATCGCTTGAGGGGGCCTATAGCGGGAGGGGGGTTCCGGTGTGACAAGTACGCATATTTCATCCCCCGGTCAGCCGGGGCCAAGGCCGTGTTCCCTCCCGTCTGACCGGTCTCGGCACAATGGCTGCCATGAGTTCCGAGACGCCCCCCACCGCACCCCCCGTCCCGCCGTTGACGGTCGGTTTCGACCTCGACATGACTCTCATCGACTCCCGCCCCGGCATCAGAGCCAACTACCTGGCGCTTTCCGCGGAGACCGGCACCTTCATCGACGCCGACGAGGCCGTCACCCGGCTCGGGCCGCCGCTGGAGGAGGAGATCGCCCGGTGGTTCCCCGAGGAGCAGATCCCGGCGATGGTCGACCGGTACCGCGAGATCTACGCCACGCACGCCATCCACTCCACCCCCGCGATGCCCGGCGCCCGTGAGGCGATCAAGGCCGTGCAGGGGCTCGGCGGGCGGGCGATCGTCGTGACCGCCAAGAACGAGCCCAACGCCCGCATGCACCTGGAGCACCTCGGCATCGAGCCCGACGCCGTCATCGGCTGGCTGTGGGCCGAGGCCAAGGCGGAGGCCCTGCGCGAGTACGGGGCGCAGGTCTACGTCGGCGACCACGTCGGCGACGTACGCGGGGCGCGCGCCGCCGGCGCGGTGTCGGTGTCCGTGCCGACCGGCCCCTGCCCCGAGCCCGAGCTGCTCGCGGCCGGTGCCGACGTCGTTCTGACGGACCTCACCGAGCTGCCCGAGTGGCTCGAGGAGTACGTCCGTACCCGCGAGGTCTGACCCTCCGGCCCTCAGCGCGCGGCGGCCTGGGACTCCCGGGCCGCCCTGCGCTGCGCGGCCGCGGAGCGGACCACGCCCGCCGCCGACACGGCGAACCCGACGCCCATCAGCATGCACACCGCCCACGCGTACGACGGGAACGGGTCGGTGCCGAGGAACAGCGGCGCCATCGTCACGAGCGTGGCGACGGCACCGACGATGAACACGATGCCGCCGGCCCGGATCAGTCCGTCGCCCGGCCGGGGCGCGTCGTCGTGATCGGGGTGAGGAGTAACAGTCACCCCACCAGGGTAGTTCCCTGGCCGAAGCAGCGGTGCGGGAAGGACCGGGTAACGACTTGTCACCCGTTTCCTGAGCATTAGCCTGGAGGTGGCGGGTCAGGGGACCCGCTGCACTGCTGTCCGGAGCCGTCACACGGCCCTTCGGACCCGACACGTACAAGAACAGAGGACGGACGTGCCTACCGGCAAGGTCAAGTGGTTCAACAGTGAGAAGGGCTTCGGCTTTCTCTCCCGCGACGACGGCGGGGACGTCTTCGTGCACTCGTCGGTGCTGCCCGCCGGGGTGGACGCCCTCAAGCCCGGCCAGCGCGTGGAGTTCGGCGTGGTCGCCGGACAGCGCGGTGACCAGGCGCTTTCGGTGACGGTGCTGGATCCGGCCCCGTCCGTCGCAGCCGCGCAGCGCCGCAAGCCGGACGAGCTCGCCTCGATCGTGCAGGACCTGACGACCCTGCTGGAGAACATCACGCCGATGCTGGAGCGCGGCCGCTACCCCGACAAGACGCACGGCACGAAGATCGCCGGGCTGCTGCGGGCGGTCGCCGACCAGCTCGACGTCTGAGGTGGTCCGCCGCCGGTGCCCCGCCCCTCCCACGGGGGGCGGGGCACCGGCGTTCGCGGCTACGGGAAGCGCAGCGCGTCGGGTGCGATGGCGGGAACCAGACCCTCCGCGGCGGCCCGGGTCAGCAGGCCGCGCACGGCCGCGTACCCGTTGTCGCCGAGGTCCGCGGTGAACTCGTTGACGTACAGCCCGATGTGCTGGTCGGCGACGGCCGGATCCAGCTCCTGCGCGTGGGCGCGTACGTAGGGGCGGGACGCCTCGGGGTCGTCCCAGGCCATCCGCACCGACGTACGGGCGGACTCGGCCAGCGCCCGCAGCGTGTCCGCGCCCAGCGAGCGCTTGGCGATGATCGCGCCGAGGGGGATGGGCAGGCCGGTGGTGGACTCCCAGTGCTCGCCCATGTCGGCCAGACAGTGCAACCCGTAGTCCTGATAGGTGAACCGGGCCTCGTGGATGACGAGCCCGGCGTCCACCCGGCCGTCGCGCACCGCCGGCATGATCTCGTGGAACGGCAGCACCACCACCTTGCCGACCGGCGCGGGGAGCACGTCCGCCGCCCACAGCCGGAACAACAGGTACGCGGTTGAACGCTCGCTCGGCACGGCGACCGTCTTCCCCGCGAGGTCCGTGCCGGGCTCCCGGGTGAGCACGAGCGGGCCGCAGCCGCGCCCGAGCGCCCCGCCGCAGGGCAGCAGCGCGTACTCCTCCAGCACCCAGGGCAGCACGGCGTAGGAGACCTTGAGCACGTCGAGCTCGCCGCGCTCGGCCATGCCGTTGGTGACGTCGATGTCCGCGAAGGTGACGTCGAGGGCGGGCGCGCCCGGGACCCGGCCGTGCGCCCAGGCGTCGAAGACGAAGGTGTCGTTGGGACACGGCGAATAGGCGATCCGGACGGGAGCGCCGCCGCTGCCGCTGCCGGTGGGGCCGGTGTCAGGACTGCCGCTCATGGTGTTCTCCCCAGTGGACGAGTACGGGTCCCAGCGCCTGGAAGCCGTCGGCGAGCGCGGCCAGGGCGTCCCCGATCCGCCAGGCGTCCCGGTCGCGGGGCCCGACGGGATTGGACACCGCCCGGACCTCCAGGACGGGCAGCCCGTGCGCGGCGGCCGCCTCCGCCACGCCGAAGCCCTCCATGGCCTCGGCGCCGGCGAGGGGGTGCCGGGCGGCGAGCTCGGCGGCCCGGGCGGCGGTGCCGGTGACGGTGGAGACGGTGAGGACGGGTGCGAGGAGCGCGCCGGTGGCCTCGGCGGCCCGGGCGGCGAGCTCGGCGGGCGGCAGGTGCACGCTGCGGCCGAAGCCGAGCGCGTCCACCGGCACGAACCCGTCGGGTGTCTCGGCCCCCAGGTCGGCGGCGACGACGGCGTCGGCGACGACGAGGGAGCCGGGCGGGGCGGCGGGCGCGAACCCGCCGCCGATGCCGGCGGAGACGACGAGCGAGTAGTCGGCCAGCGCCAGCGCGGTGGCCGTGGCGGCCGCGGCGGCGGCCGGCCCCACGCCGCCGACGAGCACGTCGGCGGCGAGACCGGGCAGGTCCCGGCGGTGGAGCGGATACCCGCCGGGCAGGGTGCGCGGCTCCGGCGTGACCGGATCCGGAAGAGGGGTCAGACCGGCGGTCACGGAGTCTGCCTCCGCGCCCACGGCGGTCACGATGAGCACGCGCACGGTGCGGCTACTTGAGCTTGACCTTGTAGGTCCAGACGGCGAGCGGCTTGCCGTCCGGGCCGACCTGGACGAACCCCAGCATCTTCGAGGCGGGGGCCTCGCCCTGGCCGCCGGTGGCGAAGACGTCGGCGCCCGCGAAGCTGCGGTAGGTGTTCGCGGAGGGCTCGGTGATCGGCTGTCCGTCGAGGACCGCCTGCCACTTCTTGTCGTCCTCGACCACGGCGGGCTCGACGCCCAGGCGCAGCGTGTCGCCGCGGCCGTACTCGATGGTCTTGGCGTCCTTGACGTTGGCGAGGCAGGCCTGGACCTTCTCGATGGAGAGGTCCTCGCCCTTGGCGGGCCGGCAGGCCGCCTGGGAGGACACCGTCGAGCTGCCGATGGTCACGGTGGTGAGGGGGGTCGGCTTGGCGTTGTCGCAGGCCGAGACGAGGAGGAGGCCGGCGGACACGGCTCCGAGGGCCGCGACGCTGCGGCGGGCCCTACCCGGGATAAGCGGTGCGGTCATGAGCCGAAGGCTATCGGGCCGGTTGGCTGAGCCGCCGCACGGGGGTGCTCAGGCGTGGCTGCGGCGTCGCTGCCCTGCGCGCCCCCGGCCGCGGGCGCTGCGCGCCCCCGGCCGCGCCGGCCTCCCGGGGCTCCGCCCCGGCTCCCGCGCCTCAAGCGCCGGCGGGGCTGGTTTTGCCGCCCGGGCTGGGTTGGGATCCCGGACGCCGCCCCTCAAGCGTCGGCGGGGCTGGATTCGCCGCCCCGGCGGGGTTGGGCCCCGGGTCCGCGCCCGGGATGGCGGTGGAGGGGGACAGGGGCCCTCAGGCCACGCGGGGGCGGGAGGAGCCCGGGTGGTGGGCGGTGGTGGCGAGGCGGCCGCGGAGGGCAAGGGTGGTGCCCGTGGCCACGACGGCCGCCGCCACCGACATGCCCAGTACGCCGTTCAGCGGCAGCACGATGCCTATTCCGCCGCCCACGACCCACGCCATCTGGAGCAGCGTCTCCGAGCGGGCGAAGGCCGACGTGCGCACCGCCTCCGGGACGTCCCGCTGGATCATCGCGTCCAGGGAGAGCTTCGCGAGTGCCTGGCAGAAGCCCGCCGTGGCGCCCAGCACCGCCACGAGCAACCCGCTGAAGAACACCGCCGCCAGCACCGCGACCCCGAGGGTCACCGACAGCACCGCCGCGATGATGGTCTCCGGAGCCCGCGCCCGCAGCCACGCGCCCACCGCCGTACCGCCCGCGTTGCCGACGCCCGCCGCCACGCCGACGATGCCCAGCGACACCGCCGCGCTTTGCCCCGCCAGAGGGTGCTCGCGCAGCAGGAACGCCAGGAAGAAGATCAGGAACCCCGACAGCACCCGCATCGACGCGTTCGCGAGCAGCCCGCACAGCACCGGCCGGCTGATCGTCCGCAGCCCCGGCTTGCGCGAGTGCGCCTGGTGGGTGGAGAGCCGCGCCCGCCGCTCCCCCTTCGCCTCGTCCACCTTGTGCGGCAGCGTGAACGCCGCGACGGTCCCCCAGAGAAAGATCGCGCACGCTCCGTACAGCGGCCATGGCGGGCCGATCGCCTGGAGCCCGGCACCCACCGGCGCCGCCGCGCCGGTGGCCAGCAGCCCGGCCAGCGTGACCCGGGAGTTCGCCTTGACGAGTGAGAACTTCGGCGGGAGCAGCCTCGGTACCACCGCGCTGCGGACGACTCCGTACGCCTTGGACGCGACCAGGACGCCCAGCGCCGCCGGATACAGCTCCAGTCCGCCCGTGGCCACCGCGCCCGACATCATCACCGCCAGCACGGCCCGCGCCAGCATCGCGCTCGCCATCGCGGCCCGCCGCCCGTGCGGCAGCCGGTCCAGCAGCGGGCCGATCACCGGGGCCAGCAGGGTGAAGGGGGCCATGGTGATGGCGAGGTACAGGGCCACCCGGCCGCGTGCCTCGTCCGTGGGGACGGAGAAGAACACCGTCGACGCCAAAGCCACTGTGACCATCACGTCGCCGGCGCCGTTGATGGCATGCAGCTCGATGAGCTTGCCGAGCCCCGATTCGCCCGCCCCGTGTGCGTGCGTGGCCCGCCGGATCCCGCGGACCGTCCCGGTGATCGGGAGGTGCAGGGCACGACCGACGGCCCGGCCGGCCCGCCTGGCCGGTCCCGGGCCGTCGGCGGACGACCGTACGGGTGTCACCTGGCCATAGTGCCCCACTGGGCCCTCACGGACCCTTCCCGGCGCGTTTCGGGCCCCTGGCCGGTCTCGGGTTGTCCGCGAATCGGACCTTGCATGTGGGCCGAAGCCGTCGGAGGAGGTAGCGTGCGTAGCGCGCCACCGGCGGTTGCTCTTGGCCGCGCGCCTCTTCGCGATCCCGCAGAATGGATTGCAGGTAGGTGCGCCCGAGGCCGATCGGGTGCGGACGTCGACGCGGCCCTCTGGTCCGCTCCGCCCGCACTACGTACGGACAAGACCGACGGGTCGTTGTGGACGACAGTACGGACGGCGCACTCGTGAGACGGCGTAGGAGAGAACGAGACCTGTGAGTGCTGCGACGACGCGAAGCCGTACCCCCGACCGCCTGTGTGCCGAGGCGGTAGACCTCGCCCGTGCGGCGGCCGAGGAGGCCGCCGCCCCCGGAGTGGTGGGCGGGCATGTCTCCGTCGTCTCCGAGGGCGACCGGGTCGTCACCCACTTCTTCGAGTGCAAGGACCCCGCCTACCGGGGCTGGCGGTGGGCGGTCACCGTGACGCGCGCCTCCCGCGCGAAGCTCGTCACCCTCGACGAAACGGTGCTGCTTCCGGGCGACGACGCGCTGCTCGCCCCCGAGTGGGTGCCGTGGAGCGAGCGGCTTCGCCCCGGTGACCTGGGGCCCGGCGACCTGCTGCCCACCGAGGCCGACGACCTGCGGCTGGAGCCGGGCTGGACGGGCGAGGACGCGCCGCCGCCGAACTCGGTGGTCTCCGAGGAGATGGCGGAGCTGGTCGAGGCGGAGGACGCCGACGTCACCGACCGGGTCGTGGTGCCGGAGCGCGGCTCCATCGCCTCCGTCGCCGAGGAGCTCGGCATGCGGCGGGCGCGGGTGCTGTCGCGGTACGGGCTGCACAGTGCGGCGGACCGCTGGGACGAGGCGTTCGGGGCCAAGACCCCGATGGCGCAGGCGGCGCCGGCGTCGTGCGTGTCGTGCGGGTTCCTCGTCAAGATCGGCGGCTCGCTGGGGCAGGCCTTCGGGGTGTGCGCGAACGAGTTCAGTCCGGCGGACGGGCGGCTGGTGTCGCTGTCCTACGGGTGCGGGGCGCACTCGGAGGCCGCCGTCATGCCGAAGCCGTTGCGGCCGGCGCCGCCGGTGCTGGACTCGATGGCGTCGGACGAGTTCCTGCTGCGGCCGGCCGAGGATTCGGGGTCGGTGCCGGTGGCGGACCTCCCGCCGGCGGACCTGGGCCACTCCTGACGGGTGCCCCACGGGGCTGGATGTGCCCCCGGCCGGGGCTGCGGGGGCGCCGGCGGGGCCGGATCAGCGGTTGCGGCGGCGGCGGAGGAGAGTGCGGCCGGCCAGGACCAGGGCCGTGGCCAGGGCGAGGGTCAGGGCGCCCTTGGTGAAGGAGCCCGGCCGGGGCTTCGGGGATGCGGGCGGCGCGCCCTGGACGGGGCCGGCTGACGGCGGCGGGGTGCTCGTCGTCGTCGGGCGGACCGGGACCGCGATGACCCGGCTGTTCGTGCCCTCCGAGCCGAACATCAGCGCCGAGCCGTCCGCCGTGTACGTCACCGACTCCGCCTGCCCCTGCCACGGCGCGGACACCGCCTCCCCCGGACCCTGCGGCCGCCCGTCCTTCCACGGGTACGTCTTCGCGAAGAAGTACCCGCGCAGCGTCAGCCGGCCGCCGTCCGGCGAGAACGCCCCGTCCGTCACCCACGGCACGTCCGCGATGCGCCGGAACACGTTGGTGTCGTCGGCCGACAGCCGCTCGGGTCCCTCGTAGAGCCCGCCCGTCCGCTCGTTCTTGCTCGCGATGTACACCCTGCCCGTCACCGGATGCACCATCAGCGCCTCCGCGTTGCGCGGGCCGTCCGCGTACCGCACCGTGAACTGTTCCGCCTTGACCGTCGCGTCCGCCAACTCCCTTGGTTCCGGGAAGCGGTAGATCCAGACGTGGTCCCAGGTGCCGTCCCTGTTGTCCCCGATGTCCGCGACGTACAGCTGCCCGTCCGGGCCCAGCGAGATCGCCTCGACGTCACGCGGCCGCCCGATGCCCGTCAGCGTCACCCGCGCCACCGTCCGGCCCGTCGCGGAATCGACGGCGTACACGAACGGGCCGTCGTCGCTGTCGTTGTGCGTCCAGTAGACGCCCGGGTGGATGCGGCTGGCCGCGAGCCCGCTGGACTCCTTGATGCGCGGGTCCTGGAGGGTGAAGTCCGACGCCCCGGCCCCGGCTCCGGTGGCGGCGGCCGCGGCCACCGGGGAACCGGTGAGGACGACGGCGGCGGTGAACGCGGTCAAGATCGGCAGCAGGCGCATTCCCCAAGCCTGCCAGGCCGCCGGGCGTGGCGGGCATCACAGCGGCCGTGGACCGGTGATCCGCGATGATGACCGGATGCGTTTCATGTTCGTCGGCGATTCCATGACCATCGGACGCGCCGGCGACTACACCTGGCGCTACCGGATGTGGCAGCACCTGTGCGCCACCCTGGGCGACTCCTTCCGCATCGTCGGCCCGCGCAGCGCGCTGTACGACGCGGCCGCCGACGCTCCCGTCAGCCACGCCTACGCCGACCCCGAGTTCCCGGAGGACGCCCGTCGGCACCTGGCCGGCTGGGGCGAGGGCTGGCAGCACATGGCCCCGCTGATCGGGCCGGCGGCCACCGCGGCCGAGCCGGACGTGCTGCTCGTCTCGCTCGGGCTGATAGACCTCGGCTTCTACACGGACGCGCCGCAGACCGCCGTCAACGTCCGCCGGTTCATCGCGCGGGCCCGCGCCGCCCGCCCCGGCGTCCGGATGGTCCTGCTGCCCGTCATACCGAACGTCCGGGCCGACTACGACGCGCCCTTCGCCGCCCAGGTGGCCCACTTCAACGAGCTGCTCGGCAAGGCGGTGGCGGACCTGTCCACCCCCGCCTCGCCGATCCTGCTGGCCGCGCGCCCGCAGGGCTACGAGCTGGCCCGGGACACGTACGACGGCACCCACCCCAACGCCTCGGGCGAACACCGCCTGGCGGCCGAGTTCGCGTCGGCCCTCCACCAGGCGTGGGCGGTCGGCGGTCCCTACCGGGCGGCGGCGGACGCGGACGCCTGAGGGCCCCGGCCGGGCAGGGGCCGGCCGGTCACCGGGCTCTCCGGCCGGTCACCCAGCCTCACCGGGCTCACCGGCCGGTCACCCAGCCTCACCGGCTCACCGGCCGGTCACCCAGCCTCACCGGCTCGCCGGCCGGTCACCCAGCCTCACCGGCTCGCCGGCCGGTCACCCAGCCTCACCGGCTCACCCCGCTCACGAGGCTCACCAGGCGAAGGCCTCCGGGGACGGCCCCGGGCCGGGGAAGATCTCATCCAGCGCCGCCAGCACCTCCTCGTCCAGCTCCAGTTCCAGCGCGCGCAGGGCGCTGTCGAGCTGCTCGGACGTGCGCGGGCCGACGATCGGGCCGGTGACCCCTGGCCGGGTCAGCAGCCAGGCCAGCGCCGTCTCGCCGGGCTCCAGGCCGTGCTTGTCGAGGAGGTCCTCGTACGCCTGCACCTGCGCCCGTACCGAGCTGTTGGCCAGCGCGTCCGCCGAGCGGCCCGAGGCGCGGCGCCCGCCCTGCGCCTCCTTCTTGATGACCCCGCCGAGCAGCCCGCCGTGCAGCGGGGACCAGGGGATGACGCCGAGACCGTACTCCTGGGCGGCCGGGACGACCTCCATCTCGGCGCGCCGTTCGGCGAGGTTGTACAGGCACTGCTCGCTGACCAGTCCGAGCGAGCCGCGCCGGGCGGCCGTCTCGTTGGCCTGGGCGATCTTGTAGCCGGGGAAGTTGGACGAGCCCGCGTAGAGGATCTTGCCCTGCTGGACCAGGACGTCGACGGCCTGCCAGATCTCCTCGAAGGGGGTCCGGCGGTCTACGTGGTGGAACTGGTAGACGTCGATGTAGTCGGTCTGGAGCCGCTTGAGGCTCGCGTCCACGGCCCGCCGGATGTTGAGGGCCGACAGGCGGTCGTGGTTGGGCCACGGGTCGCCTTCCGCGGCCATGTTCCCGTAGACCTTGGTGGCCAGGACCGTCTTGTCCCGGCGGCCACCGCCCTGGGCGAACCAGGTACCGATGATGGCCTCGGTGCGGCCCTTGTTCTCACCCCACCCGTAGACGTTGGCGGTGTCCACGAAGTTGAGGCCCGCGTCGAGCGCGGCGTCCAGGATGCCGTGGCTGGTCGGTTCGTCTGTCTGCGGACCGAAGTTCATCGTGCCGAGGACGAGTCGGCTGACTTTGAGTCCGGTGCGTCCGAGCTGCGTGTACTTCATGGGACCCAAGCCAACTGCTTCGAGTCGACTCGAAGCAAGAGCACCGAGGGTCGTGAGGACTACTGCCCGACGGCGGCCGCCACGGCGACGACGACGAACATCAGCACGAGCACACCGGCCATGACACGGTTTCTGGTCTTCGGATCCACCCGTCGAGCCTAACGCGATACGCGGCGCCGGCTGTCGCGGGGCCGCTGCGACACCGCTCACAGGCCGTGCTGCCGGGGCCGAACTCGCGCTACCGCCGCCCGTGTTTTCCCCCTCCCGGCGGCGAGCCGCTACGCGGCGGCCAGCGGCCAGGCGCCGACCACCTCGTAGCGGGGCTGCTCGCCCGGGATCCCGTGGGCGGGGAGGTTGCTGCGGACGAGGCTGAGGGTGTCGACCTGCCAGGGCGTGCCTTCGAAGGGGGCGAGGGCGTCGAGGTGGGGGCGGAGGTGGGCACCGTGGGAGCCGCGCGCAAGCGTGAGGTGCGGGGTGTAGCGGCGGTGCTGCTCCATGGGGATCCCGGCCCGGCGGGCGGCGGCGTCGGCGCGCTCGGCGAGGAGCCGCATCCGGTCGAGGTCCCCCGCGGCGCCGGCCCACAGGGCGGTGTCGCCGAAGTGGCCGGAGCCGTGGATGCGCAGGGGGAACGCCTCCGTGCGGGCCGCTGCGCGGGCGAGGCGGGTGTGGAGCTCGGGGATGAGCTCCTCGCGGACCTCGCCCATGAAGGCGAGCGTGAAGTGCCAGGACGCTTCCGCGGTCCAGCGGAGCGAGGGGTCGGGGGCGAGTGCCCGGACGGCCCGGCGGAGTTCCGCGACGGCGGTGGCCGGGGGCATAACGGCGGCGAACAGCCTCATGGGGGTGACCTTAGCCCTGCGGACGTCTGCGGCGCCGACGCGCGGCCCGATGTGGCTCCGCCCCAGCCCCCGGGGCGGCTCCGGCGGGGCCGGACGTGCTCCCCCGGCGCCGAGCCCTGCGAGGCGGCCCCTGCGGGGCTGGAGTGGCGGCGGCTTCGACGCGGGGGCACGTGAGCCGTGTGGCGGTCGTTGGCGGCCTGTGCCCAGCCCCGGACAGGCCGCAGACGCCGTGGCGGGAGGAGCGCGTGGCGATCATCGGCGGCTTGGCCCGAGCCGAGGGGGCCTGCGGACGCTGTGCGGGAGGAGCGCGTGGCGATCTGTTGTGCCGGGGGGCGGGCCCCCTCGCTGCGCCCGGCTTTCGGGGGCTCCGCCCCGGACCCCGCGCTTCAAGCTCCCCCGGCGCCGAGCCCTGCGAGGCGGCCCCTGCGGGGCTGGAGTGGCGGCGGCTTCGACGCGGGGGCACGTGAGCCGTGTGGCGGTCGTTGGCGGCCTGTGCCCAGCCCCGGACAGGCCGCAGACGCCGTGGCGGGAGGAGCGCGGGGCGATCGTCGGCGGCTTGGCCCGAGCCGAGGGGGGCCTGCGGACGCTGTGCGGGAGGAGCGCGTGGCGATCTGTTGCGCCGGTGGGCGGGCCCCCTCGCTGCGCCCGGCTTTCCGGGGCTCCGCCCAGACCCGGCGCCTCAAGCTCCCCCGGCTACCGCTGGGAGGTGCCCCTACGAGGCCGAATCGGCGGGTGGCTCCGGCGGGGCCGGAGGTGCGGGGTCTCCGCAGGCGGCGCTGGGCCGGGGCTCCTGGCCCCCCGGCCTCACGGCAAGGGCCCCGCCCCCGGACCCCGCCGCGAGGTGACGTCTCCGTCCCCGGGGCCTCCGCGCAGGGGGCTGCCGCCATGGGCTTCGCCGCGAGGGGGATGTCTCTGTCCCCGGGGCCTCCGCGCAGGGGGCTCCCGTCCTGGGCTTCGCCGCGAGGTGACGTCTCCGTCCCCCGGGGCCTCCGCGCAGGGGGCCCGCCCCCCGGCGTCGCCGCGAGGGCGCCCGCCCCCGCGGCGCCCCCGGCAGGGGTCAGGCCGCCTTGACCAAGGTGTGGCCGGTCGTCGGGACGAAGGTGACGCCGTGGCGGGAGAGGCTGACGCGGAGGTTGCCGACGCGCGAGAGGACCAGGGCGATCGCCAGCGCGGCCGCCAGCGAGACCGCGCCGCCCGCGGCCATGCCGATGCGGGCGCCGTACGTGTCCGTGATCCAGCCCACCAGCGGGGCCCCGAGCGGGGTGCCGCCGGTGAAGACCATCATGAACAGCGCCATCACCCGGCCCCGCATCTCCGGGTCGGTCGCCATCTGCACGCTCGAATTCGCCGTGACGTTGACCGTCAGGCCGAACATCCCGATGGGGACGAGGAGTGCCGCGAACAGGCAGTAGGACGGGGCGAAGGCCGTCACGACCAGCAGGACGGAGAACAGCACCGCCGCCACGACCAGCACCCGCAGCCGCGAGTGCCCGCGCCGGGCCGCCAGCAGGGCGCCCGCCAGGGAACCCGCCGCGATGAGCGTGTTGAACAGGCCGTACGTGCCGGCGTCCCCGTGGAACACGTTGCCCACGAACGCCGAGAGCCAGATCGGGAAGTTGAACCCGAACGTCCCGATGAACCCGACCAGCACGATCGGCCAGATCAGCTCGGGCCGGCCGGCGACGTACCGCAGGCCCTCCCGCAGCTGGCCCTTGCCGCGCGGCTGCCGCTCCACCGGGTGGAGTTCACGCGTCCGCATCATCAGCAGCGCGGCGATCGGGGCCGCGAAGGACAGTCCGTTCAGCAGGAAGGCCCAGCCGGAGCCGACGGCGGTGATCAGCACACCGGCGATCGCCGGGCCGACCAGCCGCGCGGACTGGAAGTTGGCGGAGTTCAGGCTGACGGCGTTCGCGAGCTGGTCCTTGCCGACCATCTCCGGGACGAACGTCTGGCGCGCCGGGTTGTCCAGGACGGTGACCAGGCCGAGCACGAAGGCGGCGAGGTAGACGTGCCACACCTGGACGTGTCCGGCCAGGGTGAGGGCGGCGAGTGCCACGCCCGTCAGTCCCATGGCGCCCTGGGTGGCCAGCAGCAGCGGCCGCTTGGGCAGCCGGTCGGCGAGTACGCCTCCGTAGAGGCCGAACATCAGCATCGGCAGGAACTGCAGCGCGATGGTGATGCCCACCGCGGAGGCCGAGCCGGTGAGGGACAGGACCAGCCAGTCCTGGGCGATGCGCTGCATCCAGGTACCGGTGTTGGAGACGACCTGTCCCGTGGCGAAGAGCCGGTAGTTCCGGATCCTCAGCGAGCTGAACATGGAGTTCCGGCTCGCGGGTCGCGTAGTGGTGGATGTGTGGCCGGGTGCGGAGTCTGCTCCGGTTCCCGTACTCAAAAGCGTTCGCCTCCTGGCGTCGGACGGTTACAAGTGCGCGAGCTTCTCCAGGACGGGTGCCGCGGCGCGCAGCTTGGCCCATTCGTCCTCGGTGAGCTCGGCCGCGAGCCCGGCCAGGAAGGCGTTGCGCTTGCGACGGCTCTCTTCGAGCATCGCTTCGGCTTCCTCGGTCTGGCTGACCACCTTCTGGCGGCGGTCGTCGGGGTGCGGCTCCAGCCGTACCAGTCCCTTGGCCTCCAGCAGCGCGACGATGCGCGTCATCGACGGCGGCTGCACGTGCTCGCGCCGTGCCAGCTCGCCGGGGGTGGCCTGGCCGCAGCGCGCGAGGGTGCCGAGCACCGACATCTCGGTCGGGCTCAGTGACTCGTCGACGCGCTGGTGCTTGAGCCGGCGGCCCAGCCGCATGACGGCGGAGCGGAGGTCGTTCACGGCGGCGGCGTCGTCGCCGTGGGAAAGGTCGTGCATGTTCTTTAGAGTAACTCATTACTCTCGCTAAAGAACACCGGTTTCCGGGCGTCACACGTCACACCATCGGACAGCCCGCGGGTTTCGTCACTCGTCCGGGTGAGGTGCGTGCGGAAAGTGACACGCGTCCCGGGGCGGTGCCCCGACTCTTTGCGGCATGGGGACTCATGTGCTGAGCATGCGCATAGACGGGGAGCTGCTCGACCGCCTCCGGACACATGCCGCCAAACGCGGAATGAGCGTCCAGGACTATGTCGTCCGGACGCTCATTCGCGATGACTTCGACGAGCGCTTCAAGGCGGCCGTCGACGAGACGGAGAAGTTCTACGGGCTCACGTAGGCCCTGCGCGCTCCGTGAGGCCCGCTATGTGAGGCCGAGGGCCGGCATCGCGTAGTAGAAGACGAACACCGCCGCGACCACCCACATGGCCACCGGGACGCCGCGGGCCCGGCCGGTCGTCAGGCGCAGGGTGCAGAAGCTGATGAAGCCGATGCCGATGCCGTTGGTGATCGAGTAGGTGAAGGGCATCATCACCATCGCCAGGAAGGCGGGGACGGCGATGGTGAAGTCGCTCCAGTCGATGTCCCGGACCGAGCCGGCCAGGATCAGGAAGCCCACCGCCACCAGGGCGGGCGTCGCCGCCTGGGAGGGGACCATCGTCGCCAGCGGCGTGAGGAAGAGCGAGACGGTGAACAGGGCGCCGGTCATCACGTTGGCCAGGCCCGTGCGGGCTCCCTCGCCGACGCCGGCCGTGGACTCCACGAAGCAGGTGGTGGCCGAGGAGGACGTGGCGCCGCCCGAGGCGACGGCCAGGCCGTCGACGAGCAGGACCCGGTTGATCCCGGGGAAGGTGCCGTCCGGCTTCGTCAGCTTGGCCTCGTCGCCGACGCCCAGGATGGTGCCCATCGCGTCGAAGAAGCAGGACAGCAGCACGGTGAAGACGAACAGGACGCCGGTGAGCACGCCGACCTTGCCGAAGCCGCCGAACGGGCTGACCTGGCCGACGAGCCCGAAGTCGGGTGCGGACAGGGGGTTGCCCGGCCACTGCGGCACGGTCAGGCCCCAGGCGGCGGCCGGAAGGTCGGTGACCAGCTGGACGACGACCGCGAGCACGGTCATGGCCACGATGGAGATCAGGATCGCGCCGGGCGTCTTGCGGATCAGCAGGGTCAGCGTGAGCAGCACGCCGAGCGCGAAGATCAGCACGGGCCAGCCGTGCAGGTGGCCGCCGGCGCCGAGCTGGAGGGGCACCGTGGTGTGGGCGACGTCGGGGATGCGGGAGACGAAGCCCGAGTCGACCAGGCCGATCAGCATGATGAACAGGCCGATGCCGATCGAGATGCCCTTGCGCAGGCCGAGCGGGACGGCGTTCATGACCCGCTCGCGCAGGCCGGTGGCGACCAGCAGCATCACCACGAAGCCGGCGAGGACGACCATGCCCATGGCGTCGGGCCAGCTCATCCGGGGTGCGAGCTGGAGGGCGACGACGGTGTTGACGCCGAGGCCGGCCGCGAGGGCGATCGGGACGTTGCCGATGACGCCCATGAGGAGGGTGGAGAACGCGGCCGTCAGAACGGTGGCGGTGACGAGCTGGCCGCCGTCGAGCTGGTGGCCGTACATGTCCTTCGCGCTGCTGAGGATGATCGGGTTCAGCACGATGATGTAGGCCATCGCGAAGAACGTCGCGAAGCCGCCGCGGATCTCGCGGGCCACGGTCGAACCGCGCTCAGAGATCTTGAAGTAGCGGTCGACGGCGTTGGTGGGGGCCGCGGCGGGTGCCGAGGTGCTCATGCGGTCCTCAAAGGGTCATTTGGTTATTCATACGAATAAAACCGGTCGC
This sequence comes from Streptomyces cirratus, assembly GCF_014650775.1. Classification (GTDB taxonomy): domain Bacteria; phylum Actinomycetota; class Actinomycetes; order Streptomycetales; family Streptomycetaceae; genus Streptomyces; species Streptomyces cirratus. The sequence goes on from NZ_BMVP01000002.1 coordinate 25,982, forward strand.
AGGCAAACCGTTTCAGTATGAACAGATGAGGGAACGTGCGTCCATCTCCGCGCGTAGACCCCCCGGACGTGGTGCGGACCACCGCGGACGGCTCCTCTGTGCCTCGCCCCGGCCTCCCCCCGGGCCTCTCTTCGGCCTCCCTCCGGCCGCCCCGGGCCGCCCGCCTAGACTGGCCGCATGGCGAAATGGACCGCACAGCACGAGGCCCCCGAGCCCCTGGAGGGCCCCGTCGTCGCGACCGTCGTCGGCGGCACGATCATCTGGTTCGTCCTCTTCCTCGTTCAGCTCCCCTTCTACGGGTGGTTCGCGGACCGGGGCATGCTGTGGTGGGTCTGGACCCCGGCGGCCGGCACGGCCCTCGGCCTGTTCGGCATCTGGTACGCCCGCGGCCGCGAGGCGGCCATCAAGCGGCACAAGGAGCAGCAGTCGGCGCAGGCCGTCGCGGAGCCGCACCCCGAGGTCTGACGGGGGCCCGCCGGAGCGGCCTGCCGGCGGATGATCCGGATCGTCCCGAAGCCGGACCTTCCGTCCGCTCGGCGGGTGAAGCGTTCGAACGCCCTTTACCGTCGAGAGCATGACGCAGCGGGCGAAGACCGACACGAACGGACCGGAGCCGGGCGGTACCGGTGGCGGTACGGGCGGTGGCAGCGGCGCCGGTGGCGCGGCCGCCTCCGGGACGGCCATCGACGCGGGGGCCGAGCTGGACCCCGTCCACCCCGTGCGTCCCCCGGCGCCCCGGTTCAAGCCGGGTGGTCTGAGCACCGCGGAGGTCGCCGAACGCGTGGCCCGCGGCGACGTCAACGACGTGCCGGTGCGCTCCTCGCGCTCCACCTCCGAGATCGTCCGGGCGAACGTCTTCACCCGCTTCAACGCCATCATCGGCGTGCTGTGGCTGATCATGCTGCTCGTCGCGCCGATCCAGGACGGCCTCTTCGGCTTCGTGATCATCGCGAACACCGGCATCGGCATCGTCCAGGAGCTGCGCGCCAAGAAGACCCTCGACGGGCTCGCGGTCATCGGCGAGGCCAAACCCAGCGTCCGCCGCGACGGCCGGACCGCCGAGATCTCCACCTCCGAGATCGTCCTCGGCGACGTCATCGAACTCGGGCCCGGGGACAAGGTCGTGGTCGACGGGGTCCTCGGCGAGGCCGAAGGGCTGGAGATCGACGAGTCCCTGCTGACCGGCGAGGCCGACCCGGTGCTCAAGAAGCCCGGCGTCCCGGTCATGTCCGGCTCCTTCGTGGTCGCCGGCGGCGGCGCGTTCACCGCCACCAAAGTCGGCCGCGAGGCCTACGCCGCCCAGCTCGCAGAGGAGGCGTCCCGCTTCACCCTCGTCCAGTCCGAGCTGCGCACCGGCATCTCCACCATCCTCAAGTACGTCACCTGGATGATGGTCCCGACCTCGATCGGCCTCATCGTCAGCCAGCTCGTCGTCAAGAACTCCAACCTCAAGGACTCCATCGCCCGGACCGTCGGCGGCATCGTGCCGATGATCCCCGAAGGGCTCGTCCTGCTGACCTCAGTCGCCTTCGCCATCGGCGTCATCCGGCTCGGCCGCAAGCAGTGCCTCGTCCAGGAGCTGCCCGCCATCGAAGGGCTCGCGCGCGTCGACGTCGTCTGCCTCGACAAGACCGGCACCCTCACCGAAGGCGGTATGGACGTCACCGAGCTGCGCCCGCTCGGCGGCGAGGACCGCGCGTACGTCGAGAAGGTGCTCGGCGCGCTCGGGGAGTCCGACCCGCGCCCCAACGCCAGCCTCCAGGCGATCATCGACGCCTACCCCGACAACGCGGAGTGGCGCTGCACCGAATCGCTGCCGTTCTCCTCCGCCCGCAAGTACAGCGGCGCCAGTTTCAGCGAGGGCGACGGCGAGAACACCACCTGGCTGCTCGGCGCCCCCGACGTGCTGCTGCCCGCCGGGGACCCGGCGCTGGAGGAGATCGGCGCCCTCAACGAACAGGGCCTACGGGTGCTCCTGCTGGCCCGTTCCGCCCGCGAGCTGGACGACCCGGCCGTCGCCGACGGGGTCCGGCCCACAGCCCTCGTCGTCCTGGAGCAGCGGCTGCGGCCCGACGCCGCCGACACGCTGCGCTACTTCGAGGACCAGGACGTCAAGGCGAAGGTCATCTCCGGTGACAACGCCGTCTCCGTCGGCGCGGTGGCCGGCAAACTCGGGCTGCCAGGTGCCCAGAACACGGTCGACGCGCGCGAACTGCCCGAGGTGCGGGCCGACATGGCCGAGGTCCTGGACGGCAACGCGGTCTTCGGCCGGGTCTCCCCGCAGCAGAAGCGGGACATGGTCGCCGCGCTCCAGTCCAAGGGGCACACCGTCGCGATGACGGGCGACGGCGTCAACGACGTACTCGCCCTCAAGGACGCCGACATCGGGGTGAGCATGGGCTCCGGTTCGGAGGCCACGCGCGCGGTCGCCCAGATCGTGCTGCTGAACAACAGCTTCGCCACCTTGCCCTCGGTGGTCGCCGAGGGCCGCCGGGTCATCGGCAACATCACCCGGGTGGCCACCCTCTTCCTCGTGAAGACCGTCTACTCGGTGCTGCTGGCCGTCCTCGTGGTCTGCTGGCAGGTGGAGTACCCGTTCCTGCCGCGCCACCTGACGCTGCTGTCGACGCTCACCATCGGCATCCCCGCGTTCTTCCTCGCGCTCGCCCCCAACAAGGAGCGGGCGAAGCCGCACTTCGTGAGACGGGTGATGCGCTACGCGATCCCGGGCGGGGTGATCGCGGCGGTCGCCACCTTCGTGACGTACCTGCTCGCCCGCCACCACTACACCGGGGCGGACAGCCTCAAGGCCGAGACCAGCGCCGCGACGCTGACCCTGTTCCTGACCTCGATGTGGGTGCTGGCGATCATCGCCCGCCCCTACACGTGGTGGCGGATCGCCCTGGTCGGGGCGATGGGCGGGGCGTTCCTCCTCGTGCTGGTCGTGCCGTGGCTACAGGACTTCTTCCAGCTGCGGCTGGAGGGCACGGCCTTGCCGTGGACGGCGGTGGCGGTCGCGGCGGCCGGCGCCGCGCTGATCGAGTTCACGTTCCGCTGGGTCGGCCGGAGGTTCCCGGCCTAGGCCGACGCGGCCTGGCCGGGAACCGGCGGGTGAGGGAGCCGGCTCAGCCGAGGTCGTGCTCAGCCGAGGTCGTGCTCAGCCGAGGTCGTGCTCAGCCGAGGTCGTGCTCAGCCGAAGTTGCACTCGCCCAGGCCCGTGCGCCACGCGTAGGAGGCGTCCGTGTAGGGCGCGTACACCCAACCGGAGGCGTTGCCGTACCAGCCGGAACTGTGCCATTCGTTGTCGACGTAGTACCAGACGTTGCCCTGGTTGGCGATGTTCTCGCCGCGCTTCCAGCACAGGACGTCGACGTAGTCCCCGTTGAAGACGTCCGAGGTGACCTTGCCCGCCGTCGAGGTGTGGTTGCCGTAGACGCCCACCCCGTGCGAGGTGGAAAGGCGGGTCCACCCGCTGGTGGCGGAGGCGGTGGTGACCCCCGCGGCCAGCGCGCCTACGGTCAGGGCCGCGACCGCACCGGCCATGGCGCCGCGGCGCCCGAGCGTGAACTTCATGGGTTCTCCTGTCGGAAGTCGGCTGCCGGGCCCGTCCACCGGGTCCGGCGATGGGGCCAACCATCAGCAGCGGCAACGGTGTCCGACAAGGGGGTTCGACGGGCTCGGACGACCCTGGACGGCCCCGGACGGGCCGGTCCGCGCGGCGCGGCGGAGTTGGCCGGTCGAGCCGTTACGGGGCGGCCCGGGACCCTCGTAGGCTCCGGCCACCGGGCCGTCGTGGGACACCTTCGGACGGGCCGGTCCAGGGGGACGCGAGCGGGGGGAGCCGTGTCGATGTCGGAGCGGGACGTGCCGGGGCAGCCGGCGACGGTGGGGGAGTTCATCGGGGCGTTGCGGTCCCTCAAGGCGGTGGAGGGGCTGTCCCTGCGCGAGTTGCAGCGGCGCACCGGGCTGCCCCGCACGACCATCGCGCACGCGCTGGAGAGGGAGCGGGAGTCGCTGCCGCCGTGGGACCGGGTCCTGGCGCTGCTGCGGGCCCTCGGGGTGGCCGAGAGCGAGCTGCCGGGGTGGCGGCGGGCATGGACGGGCCTGCGACTGGCGGCGGACGCCGGCGCGAGCCCCGCGCCCGTCGCGCCGCCCCCCGCGGTTGAGGTCGCCCCGCCGCCGCCGGTCGGGGTCGCCCCGCCCACGGCGGAGGTCCTCCCGGGCCCCACGGGGGCGGACGGGGGAGGCGAGCCCGCCGACGGGGCGGGGAGAGCCGTACGCGGAGCCCGGCGCGGCCCCACCGTGCGGCGGGTCCTCACGCACTCCGCGAGCCTGCTCCTCGGCGTCTGCGTCGGTGTCGGCGCCATGGAGGGCCTGACCGGCGCGGACCCCGCCGGGGGGCCGGCCGGCGTCAAAGTGGGGTTCCCGGTGGAAGAGCAGCCCTGTCCGCCGCCGACCGCCAATGCGGCGCCCTCCTCGGCGGGGGCCGCCGACGCCGGCCCGCGGACCGGGGACGAGCCGGCCGCCTGGGTGGCGCGGGCCGCCGCGGACCAGCAGATCCTCGGCGGCACCGACGTGGTGCTGCCGGTCACCAACGCGGTCACCGAGGGAAACGCGCTCGTCGTCACGATGATGCTGACCGCCACCTGCCCCGGCCCGGTCACGGTGACCGACACCCGGGGGAACGCCTTCCGAATCGTGGCCGACGAGACCGATGCCCGCCTGCACCGGACGCTGGTCCTCGCCGCCTTCCACGTCCGTCCGCTCACCACGGCGGACTCGATCAGGGTGAAGTACCCGCACGCGAGCAAGTACCACGTCGCCGTGGACGAGTTCAGCGGGATCAGCCGGGCCGTCGGGTACGCGCAGGCGCACGGCGAATCCGGCCAGACCGCGTTCAGCACCTCGTCGACCCGGCTCGACTGCGCCGCCGGGGACCTCGTGGTGGGCACGGTCGGCTCCAACAGCGGCACCGCCCCGGTCTTCACCGCCGAGTGGACCGCGCTGCCCGTCCTCAGGCTGTCGTCCTACCGGCTGTCCACGGCGTACCGGATCGTCCCGGCGGACCAGATGTGCGCCGCCACGGGGACCACCACGTCCCAGTGGGGAGCGGCCGCGGTGGTCTTCCGCTGAGGGGCGCCCCCCCAGCGGTGGTCTTCCGCTGATGAGGGCGCCCCGCGGGCCGTCTAGTCGAACCAGCGGTCTCGGGCCAGTTCCGCCGTGCGCGAGGGGTCCTCCAGCAGGGCCGCGACCTCGAAGCGGCGCGGCCACTGGCCCGCCGACCAGGCGAGACCCGCCGCGACGCCCTCCAGGGTGGCTGCGTGCACGGTGCCGTCCGGGGTGCGGCGCCAGTCGAGTTCCGTGCCGCCCGCCACGAGTTCCTCGTGCTCGACGTACGTGAGCGGCGTGGCGGGGCCCAGCAGGACCCGTACGGACTCCGGGACCTCGTGCTCCTCCCCCGGGGTGGTGACCTCCGCCGGGACGGTGTCCGACAGACGGCGCACCTGGAGCAGCTCCGCGAGGTCGGCGGCCTGTGCGGGCGCGACCGGCAGCAGGGGCAGGCCCGCGGTCAGGGGCAGCAGGTCCGGGGCGTCGGCGATCAGCGCGTCGGCCGCGTCCACCACGCGGACCTCGCCGTCCACGACCGCCCGCAGGTCGTCCGGGAGGGTGACCTGCTCGGGGTCCAGCTCGGCCAGCGCCCCGTAGAGGGCGTGCAGCTGCCGGTCGGAGACCTCCCGGTCGGGGTCGGCGAGGCGGCCCAGGAGCTCGGCCGCGCCGCCGGGCTCGTCGAGCAGGGCGTGCACGGAGGTCCGTACGCCCAGGGCCCGCAGCACCTGCTCGTCCTCGAAGCCGGTGGCGTCGGCGGGGGTGTACAGGCCGGCCAGCAGCGGGTCGCCGCCCGCCGCGCGCAGGCCGGCCGGGCGGCGGCCGTCGAGCACGGGGTGGTCGCGCAGCCACCAGGCGGTGTACGGGCGCACGGAGCGGGTGGTGCCGTCGGGGAGCAGGACGCGCACGGGCTGGGTCAGCGCGTCGCGCAGCGGGGGCTGGGCGAGCATGGCCAGGGCCTGGGGCCAGCGGTCGTCGTCCACGAGGTCCAGGTCCCGTACGCCGATCAGTTCGGTGGCCACCGGCGGCAGGGGGGTGTCGGGGAGCTGGTCGAGGAGGTCCTCGCACCACACGTCGACGGCGTCGAGCAGGCCCGCGTCGTCGGGTTCGGCGAAGTCGCCCTCGCGGGGCTCCAGTTCGTCTGGGTCCAGGACCACATCGGTGGCGCGGACCAGCTGGAAGGTGCCCAGTACCCCGACGGCGGTGAGGGTTTCGGCGTCCCACCGCTCGGCGAGACCGGCGTCGAGGTACGGGATCTCGTCCTCGCGGACCACCGACGCCAACGGGGACCCGGGCAGCAGCAGTTCGCCCGCCGGGGTCGGTTCGCCGTCCTCGTCGGGCAGGGCGAGCGCTCCCAGCCACGGTTCGTCACCGGGCTCCAGGGCGGCGTCGCGGACCAGGGTGAGGACCACCTCGGCCAGCTCGTCGGCGTCCAGCCCGTCCTCGTCCCAGACCTCCCCCGCGTCCAGGGAGGCCGCCACCGCCGCCCGTACCTGCGGGGTCGTCAGGACCGCGCGCGGGGTCGCCGGGAGCGCGCCGAGCCTCTCCAGCAGCGGGTGCACGGCGTCGGGGTGGGCGACCTTGAGCCCGAGGCGGGCCAGGCTCGCGGGGGTGTCCGCGCCGGGCAGCAGGATGTGCCGCGGGCCGATCGCGGTGCGGCCGTCGGCCAGCGGCACGGGCAGGCCGGAGAGCCGGTCCGGGTCGACGCCCGCGAGGCTGTCGTAGAGCCGGTGCCACCACTGCGGGGTCCGCTCGATGCCGGCGATCCGCTCGATGGCGTCACCCAGCGGAAGCCGGCCGACGCCCAGGTGGCGCAGCTCGGGGCGGCGCTCCAGCCCGGCGGGCAGCAGGGTCGGCAGCACCTCCGCGAGGACCCGTACGGTGTCGGCGCCGGCGCCCTCCACCACCTCCGCCTCGAAGGGCCGCAGCGCTTTCAGCTCCTCGGAGGGCACGGCGGGCGCGAGGAACGCGGTACGGGGCAGCCGCTGGAGGACGGCGGCGCGCAGGGCCCCGTCGAGTTCGCTCTTGCCGAGCGGGCCGGGCACCAGGTCGACGAGGCCGGTGCTCACCGGTTCCCAGGAGCCCAGGAGTTCGGCGTAGGCGTCGGCGGCGCGCTCCACGAGGAAGTCGGTCAGCGGCCCGGGCGCGGGGTGGCGGCGGCTGGTGTCCAGCGGCAGGGACGCGATGAGCAGGGCGGGGATGCCCAGCGGCTCGTCGGTCGGGGTCGGCGCGTGGACGACGGGCGCGGTGCGCGGGTAGAGGGGCGTGCCCTCGATGTCGGCGGGCACGGCCCAGGTGACCGTCCAGAACGGGCGCAGCCGTTCCTCCACGGGCCGGTCGGCGAGCAGCGCCGCCTCGATGGGGCCGCTGTGGCGGACGGTGCGCCAGCGGTGCGTGCCGGAGGCGGAGTCCTCGATGACGGTGTACGGGCCCTCGGTGCGCCGGTACAGCACCCGGTGCCCGGCGGCGGGGGTCTCCACGACGACCTCGCGCAGCCCGGGCAGCGTCAGGAGCAGCGCGTCGTCGATGCCGGCCAGCAGCCGTTCCACCAGTTCCTCGGCGGCGGCGTCGCGCAGCGGGAGGACCACGACGGTGTCGTAGCCCTGCGGTGCGGTGCCCTCGGCGGGCAACGGCAGGCGCAGCAGCGGGACGTGGCCGTCGCGGCGGCGCAGCTCGTCGCCGAGGCCGGGGCTGCCGCCCGCGGCGTCCCGGGCCAGTTCGCGGGCTTCGGCGAGGGACCAGCGGACCCCGCCGTGGCGGCCGAGTACGGCGGGCTCGTCGGTGACGGCGAGGACGGCCGCGAAGCCGACGCCGAAGCGGCCCACGGTCTCGGCGGAGCCGGCCGCGCCGGCGGGTTCCCGCTTCGCCGAGGCCCGTAGCGTCGACAGCGACTCCACGCCCGCCGCGTCCAGCGGGGCGCCGGTGTTGGCGACGGCCAGCACCGCGTGGCCGGTCTCCCCGTCGCCGGGGTGCAGGGTGAGGCGCAGCCGTCCCGGTACCCCGGCGCGGGCTGCCGCGTCGGCGGCGTTCTGGGCCAGTTCCACCACGAGCCGGTCGCGGTAGCCGCCCAGCGCCAGGTCCTCCTCGGCGTTGGCGTCCTCACGGAACCGGGCGGGGCCCGCGCCCCACGCGTCGAGCACCCCGCGCCGCAACCGGGCCGTACCGAAGGGATCCACGCCGCCCTGGGCCGCCGTCACTCGCACGCTCACGCCGCTGCCTCCACGTATTACCGGACCCACACCCGGGGCGCCGGGCCCCGGACCTCTTGACGGTATCGCGTGCGCGGCCGCTCCCCGCCGGTGAGGTGGGCGGGACGACACCCGGGCGGACCACCGGCGACGGCGGGAGCCCCCGGCGCCGGACGGCACCGGGGGCTCCCGTCGTGGACCCGCGCGTTACAGCTTTTCGATCACGTAGTCGACGCAGGCGGTGAGGGCCTGCACGTCCGCCGGGTCGATCGCCGGGAACATCGCGACGCGCAGCTGGTTGCGGCCGAGCTTGCGGTAGGGCTCGGTGTCCACGATGCCGTTGGCGCGCAGCGCCTTGGCGACGGCGGCCGCGTCGATGTCGTCGGAGAAGTCGATCGTGCCGATGACGGACGAGCGCTTGGCCGGGTCCGCGACGAACGGGGTCGCGTACTTCGACGCCTCCGCCCAGCCGTACAGGTTGCGGGCGCTTTCCGCGGTGCGGCCGGTGGTGAACTCCAGGCCGCCCTGCGAGTTCATCCATTCCAGCTGCTGGTTCAGCAGGAAGAGGGTGGCGAGCGCCGGGGTGTTGTACGTCTGGTTCTTGAGCGAGTTGTCGATCGCGGTGGGCAGCGAGAAGAACTCGGGGATGTGCCGGCTGCCGGAGGCGTGGACGCGGGCCGCGCGCTCCAGGGCCGCCGGGGAGAACGCCGCGAGCCACAGGCCGCCGTCGGAGGCGAAGGACTTCTGCGGGGCGAAGTAGTAGACGTCGGTCTCGGTGATGTCCACCGGCAGACCGCCGGCGCCCGAGGTCGCGTCCACCAGGACGAGGGACCCGGCGTCGGCGCCCGCGACGCGCTTGATCGGTGCCGCGACACCCGTCGAGGTCTCGTTGTGGGTGTACGCGTACACGTCCACGCCCGCCTCGGCGACCGGCTCCGGGTGGGTGCCCGGCTCGGAGGAGATGACGGAGGGGGCGTCCAGCCACGGCGCGAGCTTCGCGGCGGTGGCGAACTTGGAGGAGAACTCACCGAAGGTGAGGTGCTGCGACTTCTTCTCGATGAGACCGGCGGTCGCGATGTCCCAGAAGGCGGTGGAGCCGCCGTTGCCCAGGATCACCTCGTAGCCCTCGGGCAGGGAGAAGAGGTCCCGGAGTCCCTGGCGCACCGAGCCGACCAGGTTCTTGACCGGGGCCTGGCGGTGTGAGGTTCCGAGCAGGGAGGTACCGGTGGCGGCGAGGGCGTCGAGCGCCTCGGTCCGCACCTTGGAGGGGCCCGCGCCGAAGCGTCCGTCGGCGGGCTTGATGTCAGCGGGAATCTGGATCTCAGCCACGAGCGGAGCGTATCGGGTCCCGGACGCCGTCCCGGAAGCGCGTCCACCCGGTGAGACGCACGGCGGCGGTGGCAGGGTGGACGGTGTGACGGCACCCGGGGAACTCGAACGGACATTGCGGGCCGAACTGCGCGGGGACGTGGACTTCGGCGCCGCCGCGCGGGCGCTCGTGACCATGGACGCCTCCAACTACCGGCGTGTCCCGCTCGGCGTCGTCGCCCCGCGCGACGCCGAGGACGTGGCGACGGCGCTGCGGGTGTGCGCCGCGGCCGGGGTCCCGGTCGTGCCGCGCGGCGGCGGGACCTCCATCGCGGGCCAGGCGACCGGCACCGGGGTGGTGCTCGACCTCACCCGCCACATGAACGCCCTGGTGGCCCTGGACCCGGCCGCCCGGACCGCCGTCGTCCAGCCGGGCCTGGTCCTGGACCGGCTGCGGGACGCGGCGCGCCCGCACGGGCTGACCTTCGGTCCCGACCCTTCCACCCGCTCCCGCTGCACCCTGGGCGGGATGATCGGCAACAACGCCTGCGGGGCCCACTCGGTGGCCTGGGGCACCACCGCCGACAACGTGACGGAGCTTGCGGTGACCGCGTACGGGGGCACCTCCCACCGGATCGCCACGGGCTGGGCGGGCGCGCCGCAGGGCCTGCGCGAGCTGGTGTCCGGGAACCTGGCCGTCCTGCGCACCGGCATGGCCGGGGGCTTCTCCCGCCGCATCTCCGGCTACGGCGGCCTCGACGCGCTGCTCCCCGAACGCGGGGTGGGGCTGGCCCGCGCGTTCTGCGGGAGCGAGGGCACGCTCGGGGTGGTGACGGAGGCGGTGGTGCGCCTGGTGGAAGCGCCGCGCGCGCCGGTGCTCGCGGTGCTGGGGTACGCCGACGAGAGCGCGGCGGCCGACGCGGCGGCCGGGCTGCTCCCGCACCGGCCGCTGACGGTGGAGGGCATGGCCCGGGACCTGGTCGGCGCGGCGGCGCACGGCCTGCCGCGGGGCGGGGCGTGGCTGTTCGCCGAGATGCGGGACGAGGGCGCCGCCCGGGCGCTGGTGCGGGCCGCCGACTCCGTGGACGCGGCGCTGGTCACCGACCCGGCGGGGCAGCGCGCGCTGTGGCGGATCCGCGAGGACGCGGCGGGCACGGCGACGCGGCTGCCGACCGGGGAGATGGCCTGGCCGGGCTGGGAGGACTGCGCGGTGCCGCCGCAGCGGCTCGGCGCCTACCTGCGGGAGTTCCGGGCGCTGCTGGCGGAGCACGGGCTGCACGGGTCCCCGTACGGTCACTTCGGGGAGGGCTGCGTCCACGTACGGATCGACTTCGACCTGGTGACGGCGGCGGGGGTGGCCCGCTTCCGGGACTTCTCCGTCGCCCTCGCCGACCTCGTCGTCTCCCACGGCGGCTCCCTGTCGGGGGAGCACGGGGACGGGCAGGCGCGGGCCGAACTGCTGCCGAGGATGTACGGGCCCGAGGTGCTGGAGCTGTTCGCCGCGTACAAGGACGTGTGGGATCCGGCGGGCGGCATGAACCCCGGGATGCTGGTCCGCCCGGCGCGCCTGGACGAGAACCTGCGCTTCGCGGTGCTGCCGGCGACGCCCTTCGCGGGGGAGGTGGCGCGCTGCGTCGGCGTCGCCAAGTGCCGCGGTACGCAGCCGGCGGGCGCGGAGGTGATGTGTCCCTCGTACCGGGTCACGGGCGAGGAACGGCACTCCACGCGCGGGCGGGCGCGGCTGCTGCACGAGATGCTGGCGGGGGAGATCGTGACGGACGGCTGGCGCTCCGCGGAAGTCGCGGAGGCCCTGGACCTGTGCCTGGCCTGCAAGGGGTGCCGCAGCGACTGCCCGGTGGGCGTGGACATGGCCACGTACAAGTCCCAGTTCCTGGAGCGCCACTGGGCGGGGCGGATCCGGCCGCTGTCCCACTACACGCTGGGCGGGCTGCCGCAGTGGCTGTGGCTGATCGCGGCGCTGCGGGCGGCGGGGCCGGCCGGCGCCGTGGCCCGCCGGCTGCCGGTACCGGGCCTGGACCGGCGGCGTGCGCTGCCGCCGCCGGCGCGGGAGCCGTTCACGCGGTGGTGGCGCCGCGCCCGGACGCCTTCGCGTGGAACGGGCGCCGCTGTCGTGCTGTGGCCCGACACCTTCACGCAGTACCTGTCGCCCCGGACCGGTCGGGCCGCCGTACGGGTCCTGGAGGCGGCCGGGCTGGGGGTGAACCTGCCGCCCGGGCGGGTCTGCTGCGGCCTGACGTACCTCTCCACCGGGCGCCGGGAGCACGCCCGCAAGCTCCTCACCCGCACCCTCGACACCCTCGGGGAGGTACGGGCCCCGGTGGTGGTCCTCGAACCCAGCTGCGCGGCGGCCCTGCGCACCGACCTGCCGGCCCTGCTCCCCGACGACCGGCGTGCCCCTCGCCTGGCGGCGGCCGTCCGGACCTTCGCCGAGGTGCTGGAGGAGTGCGCCCCGCAGTGGCGGCCGCCGCGCCTGGACCGGCCGGTGGCGGGACAGACCCACTGCCACCAGCACGCCGTCCTGGGGGACGCGGCCGACCGCCGGCTGCGCGAGCGGGCCGGCCTCACCGGCGGGCTCAGCGGCGGCTGCTGCGGGCTCGCGGGCGACTTCGGTTTCGAGCCGGGCCACCACGAGGTGTCGGTGGCCTGCGCGGAGGAGCAGCTGCTGCCGTCGCTGCGGGCCGCGCCCGCGGAGGCCCTGTTCCTGGCGGACGGCTTCTCCTGCCGGACCCAGATCGCCCAGCTGGGCGGGGGCCGCCGGGCCCGCCACCTCGCGGAGGTCCTCGCGGAGGGGCTCGGGGAGGGGCTCGGGGAGGGTCTTTAGCCGGGGTTACGGGGGTGTGCGCGAGGTAAGGCGGAACGCGGCATGGCACCCGTTACGTACCCCTTAGCCTGGTGGAATGACCCCGTCCTCCCCGGCCCCGTCCTCCTCCCCGTCACCGTCCTCCCCGTCACCGTCCTCCCCGGCCCCGGCCCCGGCCCGGGCCTCCGGCGCGCCCGGTGTGCGGGCGCCGTCGGCCGGCGGTGCCCTCGACCGTGCCCGCGCACGGTTCGGGCCGGTCGCGCTGGTGGTCTCGGCGGGGATCTCGGTGCAGTTCGGTGCCGCCCTCGCCGTCATGGTGATGCCCCGGACGGGCGCGGCGGGCGTGGTCACGCTGCGGCTGGCGGCGGCGGCGCTGGTGCTGCTGCTGGTGTGCCGGCCCAAGGTGCGCGGCTACGCGCGGGCGGACTGGACCACCGTGTTCTGGTTCGGCGTCACCATGGCCGGCATGAACGGCCTCTTCTACCAGGCCATCGACCGCATCCCGCTCGGCCCCGCCGTCACCTTGGAGGTGCTCGGCCCGCTCGCCCTGTCGGTGGTCGTGTCGCGGCGCCTGGTGAACGTGCTGTGGGCCGCCCTCGCCCTGGCCGGAGTGACCCTGCTCGCCGGCCACGGCGGGGGCGGCTTCGGCGGCCTCGACCCGCTGGGCGCGGCCTTCGCGGTCGGCGCGGGCGGGATGTGGGCGGCGTACATCGTGTTCAGCGCCCGGACGGGCCGCCGCTTCCCGCAGGCGGACGGCCTGGCCCTGGCGATGGCCGTCGCCGCGGTCATCTCGCTGCCGCTCGGAGTGGTCGAAGCCGGCTCCGACCTGGTCGTCCCGGGCACCCTGGCGCTGGGCCTGGGCGTGGCCGTCCTGTCCTCCGTCCTGCCGTACACGCTGGAGCTGCTGGCCCTGCGCCGGCTGCCCGCCCCGACCTTCGCGATCCTGATGAGCCTGGAACCGGCCATCGCGGCGAGCGCCGGCTTCCTGGTGCTGCACCAGGGCATGTCCCTCGGGGACGCCCTCGCGATCGCGCTGGTGATCGCGGCGAGCATGGGCGCGGTGCGGTCGCAGGTCGGCGGCTCGTCCGCTCAGGGCGCCAGCGGCAGCTCCAGGTACGAGGGCGTCGCCTCCGGTGAGGTGAAGGAGAGCGTCGCGCGAGGCAGGTTGGGGTCCGAGTAGAACGGGTCGCGGGCATCGACGACCAGCAGTACGCGGTGCCCCCGCGGGACGTCGTAGGCCGTCGCCTGGAGGTCGATGTCCGCGCTGACCAGGCTGTCCGGTGCCGAGTCGAGGTCGCTGTACGGGGCGTGCGTGATGATGTGGGCGCTCCCGTCGGGCGCGGTGTCCATCAGGTACGCGACGAAGCCGGAGCCCGGGTTCGCCGCCCGGTAGGTCACCCGCAGCCGGGGCGTGCCGCGCAGCCGTAAGACGGCCTCCTCGGGGGCCGCGGCCCAGACGGCGGCCACGGTGCGGTCGATGTCGGCAGTCGGGTAGACCTTCGGCAGTCCCGCGATCTCCGCGTATCCGGAGCGGACGATCTGGTCGGCGACGGTGGCCGGGGTGTCGATCCCGCACACGACGGTCGCCGTCCAGCCCGCCTCCGGCTTCTCGGCCAGTTCCCCGCCGCCCGCGAGGTGCACCCGGCGGACGCCTCCGGTGAGGGCGTGCCAGGTGGGAGCGGCTTCGAGGGCCTTGCTCCACATGACCTCCGCGACCACCTGCCCCTCGTCGGCCATGCCGTTGTCGATGCCCTTGAGGTGGTGGTCGAACCAGCGGTGCGCGTCGGTCCAGATCCGGTTGGGCAGTCCGAGCATGCCCGGCATCTCCGGGGCCGAGTGGTCGCCGATGGAGAAGTCGAGGCGCTTGGGGCCGGTGAGTTCGTTGAACATCTTGAGGGTCTGGTTGCCCGGGAAGAGCGTCTCGTGCCAGGCCTGCGCGAACAGGACGGGGACTCGGCGCCGGTTGAGTTCCTTGACGTGGGTGAAGGGCGAGCGGGGCTCCGCCCAGCGCAGGGCGCCCTCGATGTCCCGGTTGGCCAGGACGCTCTCGAATACGCCTTGCGTCTGCGCGCTGAGCCGGGCCCGCGCCGCCGCGCTCAGCAGGGCCTGCACGGCGGCGACGTGGCGGGTGGAGTTCTCCAGGAAGGCCTCGCCCAGGTCGCCCCAGGTGCTCAGCGCCACCACCGCGTCCACGCGGGTGTCGTGCGCGGCGACGAGCTGGCTGATGCCGGATCCGTACGAGTCCCCGAGGAAGCCGATCTTCGTGACGGGTCCGGAGGTGCGCTCGATGAGGTGGTCCAGGGCGCGGCTGCCGTCGGCGACGTCGAGCGGGCCGGCGACCTCGACCTGACCCTCGGAGGCGCCGAACCCGCGTGCGCTGTAGGCGAGGACGTCGTAGCCGCGCGCCGCGAAGAGGCTGGCCTGGACGGCGTACGTGAGCCAGCCGGCGTCCGTCCAGGGCGAGGGCATCACGATCACCGGGCGGGGCTGCGGCCCGGTGTGCCGCCACAGCGCGGCGTCGAGCATGGCGCCGCCGGCGCCGGTCACCTTGCCGCGGCTGAACACGGCGAGCGAGCGCACCTCGGCGACGTCCAAGGCCCGGGCGGGGGACAGGCCCGTGACGTCGCCGGTTTCCAGGGCGGCGACGAAGGCGGCCAGGGCGGTGGCATCGAGTTCGGGGTAGAGGGAGAGGTCGGCTGGGTTCGCGTAGGTCACGTCGGTTCGTCCTCTTCGTCGAGTGCCTCACGTGCCATGACAGGAGCGGGGTGTGCGTGCCGCGCCGCAAGGGGGTTCCGCGGTTCCGGGCGGCGGGGAATTCAGTATCGGCGCGACATCGCAGACGTTCCGCGCGTTTCCCGGCGTACGGCCGAAAGGGCCCCCGTGCCCACGGGCGGTCCACGACCGGCGGCCGCTGCCGCCGCCCATGCCGGACCTGGGGTCGCCTCAATTCGCCTGCGGATAGACACAGTTGCCGTGGGTGGCGGGAACGCGACAGCGTCCGCCCGGACCGAGTCGAAAATCATGCAAGCATGCTTGATTGTTTTGCGGACCCCTGCCAGGCTTCCCCCACGCCGAGAAGGGGAGCGCACCGTGCCCGATCCGTCCGCTGTCGCCGTCTTCGCCGATCTCCGTGCGGAGGGGAGCGAACTCGACTCTCTGGTGGGGGAGTTGCCCGAGGCCGGCTGGGCGGCGCCCACGCCCGCCGCCGGATGGACCATCGCCCACCAGATCGCCCACCTGCACTGGACTGACCGGGCCTCGCTGCTCGCCCTCACCGATGCCGATGGCTTCGCCGTCATGGCGCAGGTGGCCGCGAAGTCCCCCGACACCTTCGTGGACGAGGGCGCCGCCGAAGGGGTACTGCTGGGCGCCGCCGAGCTGCTGGCCCGGTGGCGCGCGGGGCGGGCCGCGCTCGACGAGGCGCTCGCCGCCGCCGATCCCGGTGCGCGCTTCCCCTGGTACGGGCCGCCGATGAAGGCCGCCTCGATGGCGAGCGCCCGGCTGATGGAGACCTGGGCGCACGGGCAGGACGTCGCCGACGCGCTGGGCGTCCGGCGGACCCCGACGGCCCGGCTGCGGCACGTCGCGCGGATCGGGGTGCGGGCGCGGGACTACGCGTACGCGGTACGGGGCCTGCGGGCGCCCGGCGAGCAGTTCCGGGTGGAACTGCTCGCCCCCGACGGCGCCGGGGTGTGGTCGTTCGGGCCCGAAGACGCCGGGCAGCGGGTCACGGGACCGGCGCTGGACTTCTGCCTGCTGGTCACCCGGCGCGCCCACCGCGCCGACCTCGCCCTGACGGCGACCGGCCCCGACGCGGAGCGCTGGCTGGACATCGCGCAGGCCTTCGCGGGTCCGGCGGGTTCCGGTCGTGCACCGTCGGCCGCCGACGGGGAGGGCTCCCGGTGACCGGGCGGCGGCCGCTGCGCATCGGCAATGCCTCGGGCTTCTACGGGGACCGCTTCGACGCGGTGCGCGAGATGCTGACGGGCGGCCCGCTGGACGTCCTGACCGGGGACTACCTGGCCGAACTGACCATGCTGATCCTCGGCCGCGACCGCTTGAAGAACCGGGAACTCGGCTACGCGAAGACCTTCCTGCGCCAGATGGAGCAGAACCTGGGCCTCGCGCACGAGCGGGGCGTACGGATCGTCACCAACGCGGGCGGCCTGAACCCGGCCGGTCTGGCGGACGCGATCCGCGAGCTGGCGGCGAAGACGGGCGTCCCGGTGACGGTGGCGCACGTGGAGGGTGACGACCTGACGCCGTACGCGTCCGCGCGCGGTGACGCGCTGACGGCCAACGCCTACCTCGGCGGCGCGGGGATCGCGGCCTGCCTGCGGGCGGGCGCGGACGTGGTGGTCGCCGGCCGGGTCACGGACGCAGCGCTGGTCAGCGGGCCGGCCGCCTGGTGGTTCGACTGGGCGCCGGACGACTTCGACCGGCTGGCGGGGGCGGTGGTGGCGGGACACGTCCTGGAGTGCGGGACGCAGGCCACCGGCGGCAACTACGCCTTCTTCACCCGGCACGACGTGGGCCGCCCCGGGTTCCCGCTCGCGGAGGTCTGCGAGGACGGTTCGTCGGTGATCACGAAGCACCCGGGGACCGGCGGGGCCGTCACGCCGGGCACGGTCACCGCGCAGCTCCTCTACGAAACCCACGGCGCGCGGTATCCGGGCCCCGATGTGACGGCCCGCCTGGACACCGTCCGGCTGGAG
Organism: Streptomyces cirratus; assembly: GCF_014650775.1. Lineage (GTDB taxonomy): Bacteria > Actinomycetota > Actinomycetes > Streptomycetales > Streptomycetaceae > Streptomyces > Streptomyces cirratus. The sequence continues at coordinate 43,120 of NZ_BMVP01000002.1, forward strand.
CCGGCCGGGCCGGACCGGGTGCGGATCTCGGGGGTCGTCGGGGAGCCGCCGCCGGACACCCTCAAGGTGGGGGTGACCCGGGTGGGGGGCTGGCGCAACGAGGTGGTGTTCGTGCTGACCGGCCTGGACATCGGTGAGAAGGCCGATCTGGTCCGGGCGCAACTCGCGGACGCGCTGCGGGAGGTGGCCGTCGTGGACTGGACGCTGTCCCGCACGGACCACGAGGACGCGCCGACGCAGGAGACGGCGAGCGCGCTGCTGCGCCTGGTGGTGCGGGACCCCTCCCCGGACCGGGTGGGCCGGTCGCTGACCTCGGCGGCGATCGAGCTGGCGCTGGCGAGCTACCCGGGCTTCCACGTCACGGCCCCGCCGGCCCCGGCGCAGCCGTACGGGGTCTTCACGGCGGACTCCGTCCCGGCCACCGGGGTCCCCCACACGGCCGTCCTCCCGGACGGAACCCGCGTGGGCGTCCCGGCCGCGCCGGTGCCCGCGTCGCCGGACCGGCCTGGGGCCGCGTCGCAGGACCGGCCTGGGGCCGCCTCGCAAGGGTGGTCCGAACCGCCGTCGCAGGCATGGGACGGGCCCACCACCAGGGCGGCGCTCGGACGGGTGGCCGGGGCGCGGAGCGGGGACAAGGGCGGGGACGCGAACATCGGCGTCTGGGTCGAGAGCGACGACGCCTGGGCGTGGCTGCGGCGCGTCCTGACCACCGGGCTGCTCCGAGAGCTGCTGCCCGAGACCGCCGCCTTGCCCGTCACCCGGCACGTCCTCCCCCACCTCCGCGCCCTCAACTTCACCGTCACCGGCATCCTCGGCGACGGCGTCGCCTCCGCCCACCGCTTCGACCCCCAGGGCAAGGCGCTCGGCGAATGGCTGCGCGCCCGCCACCTCGACATCCCGGACCACCTGTTGTCCGCCCCGGAGGGGACCGGCTCATGACCCGCCTGACCACGACCGTCGACCCGAACGCGCCCGAGCACGCCGCGGCCCGCGCCACCGCCCTGGACCGCCTCGCCGAACTCGACGCCGCGCACGCCGCCGCCCTGCGCGGCGGCGGCGAGAAGTACACCGCCCGCCACCTCGGCCGCGGCAAGCTCCTGGCCCGGCAGCGCGTCGAACTGCTGCTGGACCCCGACACGCCGTTCCTCGAGCTGTCCCCGCTCGCCGCCTGGGGCAGCGACTACCCGGTCGGCGCCTCGATGATCACCGGCATCGGCACCGTCGAGGGGGTCGAGTGCCTGATCACCGCCAACGACCCCACCGTCCGGGGCGGTGCCAGCAACCCCTGGACCCTCAAGAAGGCACTGCGGGCCAACGAGATCGCCCGGCAGAACCGGCTGCCCTGCATCAGCCTCGTGGAGTCCGGCGGCGCCGACCTGCCCTCCCAGAAGGAGATCTTCATCCCGGGCGGCGCGATCTTCCGGGACATCACCCGGCTGTCGGCCGACGGCATCCCCACCGTCGCCGTCGTCTTCGGCAACTCCACCGCCGGAGGCGCGTACATCCCCGGAATGTCCGACCACACCGTCATGATCAAGGACCGCTCGAAGGTGTTCCTCGGCGGTCCGCCCCTGGTCAAGATGGCCACCGGCGAGGAGAGCGACGACGAGTCCCTCGGCGGAGCCGACATGCACGCCCGGACCTCCGGCCTCGCCGACCACTACGCCCTCGACGAGTACGACGCCATCCGCCAGGCCCGCCGCATCGTCGCCCGGCTCAACCACCGCAAGCCGCACCAGGATCCGCCGCCCGCCCCCGAGCCGCTGTACGACCCGGAGGAACTCCTCGGCATCGTTCCCGAGGACCTCAAAACGCCCTTCGACCCGCGCGAGGTCATCGCCAGGCTCGTCGACGCCTCCGACTTCGACGAGTTCAAGCCCCTCTACGGCACCAGCCTGGTCACCGGCTGGGCCACCCTGCACGGCTATCCCGTCGGCATCCTCGCCAACGCCCAGGGCGTGCTGTTCAGCGCCGAGTCGCAGAAGGCCGCCCAGTTCATCCAGCTCGCCAACCAGCGGGACATCCCGCTGCTGTTCCTCCACAACACCACCGGTTACATGGTCGGCAAGGAGTACGAGCAGGGCGGCATCGTCAAGCACGGCTCCATGATGATCAACGCGGTCTCCAACTCCCGCGTCCCGCACCTGTCCGTCCTCATCGGCGCCAGCTACGGCGCGGGCCACTACGGCATGTGCGGCCGGGCCTACGAGCCGCGGTTCCTCTTCGCCTGGCCCAGCGCCAAGTCCGCCGTCATGGGACCCGCGCAGCTGGCCGGCGTGCTGTCGATCGTCGCCCGGCAGTCGGCCGCCGCGAAGGGGCAGCCCTACGACGAGGAAGCCGACGCCGGGATGCGCGCCTTCGTGGAGGCGCAGATCGAGTCGGAGTCCCTGCCGATGTTCCTGTCCGGGCGGCTGTACGACGACGGGGTCATCGACCCGCGCGACACCCGTACCGTCCTCGGCCTGTGCCTGTCGGCCGTCCACAACGCCCCCGTCGAGGGCGCCCGTGGCGGCTTCGGCGTCTTCCGGATGTGAGCCCGCAGATGACCATCACCTCGCTGCTCGTCGCCAACCGCGGCGAGATCGCCGTACGGATCTTCCGCACCGCCCGTGACTTGGGCCTGGCCACCGTCGCCGTGCACTCCGACGCCGACGCCGACGCCCTGCACGTGCGCCGCGCCGACGCGGCCGTACGGCTGCCCGGCACCGCGCCCGCGGACACCTACCTGCGCGCCGACCTGCTGGTCGGGGCCGCCCTCGCGGCGGGCGCCGACGCCGTCCACCCCGGCTACGGGTTCCTCTCCGAGAACGCCGGCTTCGCGCGTGCCGTCCGCGACGCGGGTCTGACCTGGATCGGCCCGCCGCCCGAGGCGATCGAGGCCATGGCCTCCAAGACCCGGGCCAAGGAACTCATGCGCGCCGCCGGGGTGCCGCTCCTGGACCCCGTCGACCCGGCCGGGGCCACCGCCGCGGACCTGCCCCTGCTGCTCAAGGCCGCGGCGGGCGGCGGCGGCCGCGGGATGCGCGTCGTACGGGACCTCGACCGCCTCAAGGAGGAGCTGGAGGCCGCCCGCGCGGAGGCCCGCTCCGCCTTCGGCGACGACGAGGTGTTCGCCGAGCCCTACATCGAGCGGGGCCGCCACGTGGAGGTGCAGGTCCTCGCCGACGCCCACGGCACCGTCTGGGCGCTCGGCACCCGCGACTGCTCCCTCCAGCGGCGCCACCAGAAGGTCATCGAGGAAGCCCCCGCGCCCGGCCTGCCCGCATCGCTGCGCGAGCGCCTCCACCAGGCCGCCGTCGCCGCCGCCCGGGCCGTCTCCTACGAAGGCGCCGGCACCGTCGAGTTCCTCGTCGCCGCCGACGGCCGCCCGTACTTCCTGGAGATGAACACCCGCCTCCAGGTGGAACACCCCGTCACCGAAGCCGTCTTCGGCCTCGACCTCGTCGCCCTCCAGCTACGGATCGCCGAGGGCGCGGCGCTGCCGCCGGAGCCCCCCGAACCCGCCGGGCATGCCGTCGAGGCGCGCCTGTACGCGGAGGACCCCGCCCGGGACTGGCGGCCGCAGACCGGGGTGCTCCACACCCTCGCCGTGCCCGGCGCGGTACGCGTGGACACCGGGTTCGCGGACGGGGACGGCGTCGGCGTGCACTACGACCCGATGCTGGCCAAAGTCATCGCCCACGCCCCGACCCGGGCCGAGGCCGTCCGCGCCCTCGCCCACGCCCTCGCCGGAGCACGGATCCACGGCTTGACCACCAACCGGGACCTCCTCGTACGTTCCCTGCGGCACCCGGAGTTCACCGCCGGGCACCTGGACACCGGGTTCTACGGGCGCCACCTGGCCGCGCTCACCGAGCCTGCCCCCGATGCGGAGCGGGCCGCGTCCCTGGCCGCGCTCGCCGCGGCCCTCTCCGACGCCGCGCCGGGCCCGGACGCCCCGCTCGCGGCCCGGTTGGGCGGCTGGCGCAATGTGCGCTCGCAGCCGCAGGTACGGCGCTACGCCGTGGCCGGTGCCGAGTACGAGATCGGCTACCACCCGGCGCGCAGCGGGCCTCCGCAGCCCGTGGACCACCCCGGTGTCCGGGTCCTGGCCGTGGAGCCGGGACGCGTCACTCTCGAAGTGGACGGCGTCCGGCGCGTGTTCCACGTGAAACACAATTCGAACAAGGGGGGTGTCGGCCCCGCGGAGGTCTACGTGGACGGCGCGCCGGGTGCCCACACCCTGTCCCGGCTGCCCCGGTTCGCGGACCCCGAGGACCGCACCGAACCCGGCTCGCTGCTCGCCCCCATGCCCGGCACCGTCGTGCGCGTCGCCGAGGGACTCGCCCCCGGCTGCGCCGTCACCGCCGGACAGCCCCTGCTCTGGCTGGAGGCCATGAAGATGGAACACCGCATCGTCGCGCCCGCCTCCGGCACGCTCACCGCGCTCCACGCCGCAACCGGCCACCAGGTCGAGTTCGGCGCCCTGCTCGCCGTAGTCCAGGAGGAAACGCCAGTATGAGCAACTCCGTTGTGGAATCCGAGGAGCACCAGGCCCTGCGCGCCGCCGTCGCCGCCCTCGGGCAGCGCTACGGCCGCGAGTACCTCGCCCGCACGGCCCGCGAGGGCCGTCACCCCGAGGAGCTGTGGGCCGATGCCGCCAAGCTCGGCTACCTCGGCGTCAACCTGCCCGAGGAGTACGGCGGCGGAGGCGGCGGCATCACCGAACTCTCCATCGTCCTGGAAGAGCTGGGCGCCGCCGGGTGTCCGCTGCTGATGATGGTCGTCTCGCCCGCGATCTGCGGCACCGTGATCTCCCGCTTCGGCACCGGGGCCCAGAAGCGGGCCTGGCTGCCCGGCCTTGCCGACGGCACCCGCACCATGGCCTTCGGCATCACCGAACCGGACGCCGGATCCAACTCCCACCGCATCACCACCACAGCCCGCCGCGACGGTGACTCGTGGGTGCTGACCGGCCGCAAGGTCTTCATCTCGGGCGTGGACATCGCGGACGCCACCTTGATCGTCGGCCGCACGGAGGACGCCACGTCGGGCCGGCTGGTGCCGTGCCTGTTCATCGTGCCGCGTGATGCGCCCGGGTTCTCCCGCTCGGTCATCGACATGGAACTCCAGGCGGCGGAGAAGCAGTTCGAACTGGTTCTGGACGAGGTCCGGCTGCCGGCCGACGCCCTGGTCGGCGAGGAGGACGCGGGTCTGCTCCAGCTGTTCGCGGGACTCAACCCCGAGCGGATCATGACCGCCGCGTTCGCCATCGGCATGGGCCGGTACGCCCTGGCCAAGGCGGTGGACTACGCGAAGACCCGCCAGGTGTGGAAGGAACCCGTGGGCGCCCACCAGGCCATAGCTCACCCGCTGGCCCAGTCCCACATCGAACTGGAGCTGGCCCGCCTGATGATGCGCAAGGCCGCGCTGCTGTATGACGCGGGCGACGACATGGGCGCGGGCGAGGCGGCCAACATGGCCAAGTACGCCGCCGCCGAAGCCTGCGTGAGGGCGGTGGACCAGTCCGTCCACACCCTGGGCGGCAACGGCCTCACCCGCGAGTACGGCCTGGCCTCCCTCATCACCGCCTCCCGAGTAGCCCGCATCGCTCCCGTCAGCCGCGAGATGATCCTCAACTTCGTCTCCCACCAGACTCTGGGCCTGCCCAAGTCCTACTGACCGCCGTGGCGCGGCGGGCTGGGTCGGGGAGCCGGCGGGGCGGCCGCTTCGTACGGACACGAACCACGACCGGCCGGCGCGCCCGCGGCCGACCCCCGTCCTGCCGCAACAGACGGCCGACGGGCCTGTACGACACCACCCGGCCCCGGCCCGCGGCCGGCTCCTCGTCCTGCCGCAGCAGGCGGCCGACCGGCCTATCCCGCCCCCGCCCGCGGGCCAACACCCGCCCCCCCGCCCGCGGCCGCCCCCGGGCCCGGCCTCCCGGAGGCGGGCCCGGGGGCCCCGGGCCGCCCCACCCTCCCCCGGGGGGTGACTTGGCGGGCAGCCGCCGGGTCCGCATACCCTCCCCCGGGGGAGGACCCCCGACCGGCCCACCCCCTCCGGAGGAGAGACATGGCCCCACTCGTGCACGCCGGGCAGGCGACCGGCATCACCACGCTCACCCTCGACTCCCCGGCCAACCGCAACGCGCTTTCCGCCGGTCTCGTCGGCGAGCTCCGCGCGGCCCTCGCCGGAGCCGGCGCGGACCCGGCGGCGCGGGCCGTCGTCCTCACCCACACCGGCACCACCTTCTGCTCCGGCGCCGACCTCAAGTCGCCTTGCGACCCCGCCGACTTCCTGGCCCTGCTGCGTGAGGTGGCGGAGCTTCCCAAGCCCGTCGTGGCCCGGGTCACCGGACACGTCCGGGCAGGCGGCCTCGGGCTGCTCGGCGCCTGCGACATCACCGCCGCCGGGCCGCAGTCCACGTACGCCTTCACCGAGACCCACCTCGGCGTCGTGCCGGCCGTCATCTCCGCACCGCTGCTGCCCCGCCTGGACCCCCGCGCAGCGGCCCGCTACTTCCTGACCGCCGAGGCCTTCGACGCCGCCGAGGCGGCCCGGATCGGCCTCCTCACCCTGCACGGCGCGGACGTCGACGAGGCGCTCGCCCCCGTCCTCGCGGGCCTGCGCAAAGCCGGCCCCGAGGCCCTCGCCGCGACGAAGCGGCTGCTGACCGCACCCGTCCGGGCCGCGCTCGCCGAGGACGGCGCCGCCCTGGCCGAGCTGTCGGCCCGCCACTTCGCCTCGGAAGAGGCCCGCGAAGGCATCACCGCCCGCTTCGAACGCCGGGACCCGTCATGGGCACGGTGACCGGCGCCGGTCCGGCCGCCGGCCCCAAGCAGGCCCGCAGCCGCGTCACCCGCCGCCACCTCCTGGAGGCCGCCGTCTCCTGCCTCGCCGAACACGGCTGGGCGGGCTCCACCGTCGCCGTCGTCGCCGAGCGGGCCGGGGTCTCGCGCGGCGCGGCCCAGCACCACTTCCCGACCCGCGAGAAGCTGTTCACGGCCGCCGTGGAGCACGTCGCCGAGGAACGCTCCACCGCCCTGCGCGAGCTGTTCCACGCGGGCCCTGCCCCCCGCACGGCCGTCGTCGAGGCCTTGGTCGACCTGTACACCGGCACGCTCTTCCGAGCCGCGCTCCAGCTGTGGGTCGCCGCCTCCAACGAGGAACAGCTGCGCCCGCACGTCAGCGGACTCGAAGCCCGCGTCGGCCGCGAGACCCACCGCATCGCCGTCGAACTGCTCGGCGCCGACGAGTCGGTGCCGGGCGTACGGGAGACCGTGCAGGGCCTCCTCGACATGGCCCGGGGCCTGGGCCTGGCCAACGTCCTGTCCGACGACACGGCCCGCCGGGCCCGCGTCGTCACCCAGTGGGCCGCCATCCTGGACGCCGCGCTGGGCCCCTGAGGGCCCCCGAGGACCCCGGGAAAGCGCAAGGCGCCGCCCCCCGCCCCGGGGTGCGGCGCCTGGGCGCGGCGGGCGGCGGATCAGGCCGTTTCGGCGATGTCCGCGTACCCCTGGATGTCGCGCGGGTCCCGCCGGCTCGGGCCGATGTAGCGGGCGGACGGGCGCACCAGGCGCCCCGTGCGCTTCTGCTCCAGGATGTGCGCCGACCAGCCCGCCGTGCGGGCGCAGGTGAACATCGAGGTGAACATGTGCGCCGGGACCTCCGCGAAGTCCAGCATGATCGCCGCCCAGAACTCCACGTTCGTCGCGAGCACCCGGTCGGGACGGCGGGCGTGCAGCTCTTCCAGCGCCGCCTTCTCCAGCGCGGCGGCCACCTCGTAGCGCGGCGCGTCCAACTCCTTGGCGGTGCGCCGCAGCACGCGGGCGCGCGGATCCTCGGCCCGGTAGACCCGGTGCCCGAAGCCCATCAGCCGCTCGCCCTTGTCCAGGGCCTTCTTCACGTAGGCCACGGCGTCGCCGGTGCGCTCGATCTCCTCGATCATGCCGAGCACCCGGGACGGCGCCCCGCCGTGCAGCGGCCCGGACATCGCGCCGACGGCACCCGAGAGCGCCGCCGCCACGTCGGCTCCGGTGGAGGCGATCACCCGCGCGGTGAAGGTGGAGGCGTTCATGCCGTGCTCGGCGGCCGAGGTCCAGTACGCGTCGACGGCCTTGACGTGCCGCGGGTCCGGCTCGCCCCGCCAGCGGATCATGAACCGTTCGACCACGGACTCGGCCTTGTCGATCTCCTTCTGCGGCACCATCGGCAGGCCCTGGCCGCGGGCCGACTGGGCGACGTAGGACAGCGCCATCACGGCCGCCCGCGCCAGGTCGTCCCGCGCCGTCCGCTCGTCGATGTCGAGCAGCGGTTTCAGACCCCACACGGGGGCCAGCATCGCCAGCGCGGACTGCACGTCGACCCGGATGTCACCGGAGTGCACCGGGATCGGGAAGGGCTCGGCGGCCGGCAGACCGGGGTTGAAGGCGCCGTCGACCAGCAGGCCCCACACGTTCCCGAAGGAGACGTGGCCGACCAGGTCTTCGATGTCCACCCCCCGGTAGCGGAGGGACCCGCCCTCCTTGTCGGGCTCGGCGATCTCCGTCTCGAACGCGACGACCCCTTCGAGCCCGGGTACGAAGTCGGACATCAGGCGGCTCCTCAGATAGTGCGAACACGCGCGGCTCCCGGCGTGATTCGCGGTCCGGCGCGGTCATCCCCGTTGATGCCCGGCACGGCCGATGGTCATCCGTGCGGGGACCCTCGGACCGGCCCCAAGATTTTGTCCGTTCCGCATGGCCTGCGGAAGCGTGACATACGGCACACCCCTGGCAGTCGTACTGCGGCAGGATGGCCCGCGTGACCCACCAGGACCTTGATCCCGCCACCATGCGCAAGCACTACCGCTCCGAGATCGTCGACGAGGAGAGCCTCGCCGAGGACCCGATGCAGCAGTTCGCGCAGTGGTTCCGGCAGACCGCCGCGTCGCACCTCTTCGAACCGAACGCCATGGTCGTCTCGACCGCGACCGCCGACGGCCGGCCCAGCTCCCGCACCGTGCTGCTCAAGCAGTTCGACGAGCGGGGCTTCGTCTTCTTCACGAACTACGCCTCCCGCAAGGGCCGCGAGATCGCCGAGAACCCGTACGTGTCGCTGCTGTTCCCCTGGCATCCGATCGCCCGCCAGGTGATCGTGACGGGTACGGCCGCCCGGATCGGCCGCGACGAGACCGCCGCGTACTTCCGCTCCCGGCCGCACGGCTCGCAGCTCGGCGCCTGGGCCAGCGCGCAGTCCCAGGTGATCGGCTCCCGGGCGGAGCTGGACCGGCGTTACGCGGAGCTGGCGGAGCGCTACCCGGAGGGCGAGCAGGTGCCGGTGCCGCCGGAGTGGGGCGGCCTGCGGGTGGTGCCCGACGCGGTGGAGTTCTGGCAGGGCCACGAGAACCGGCTGCACGACCGGCTGCGCTACGTCCGCGAGGGCGTGAACTGGCGGGTCGAGCGGCTCTGCCCGTAGGCGGCCGGGGCGGGAGGTCCGGGACGGGAAGTCCGGGACGGTGTATACGGGACCGGGGGCCCCGCTCACGGAAGGGGGCCCCGGGAAATGCAGACGACCCGCGGGCTCGGGATCCTCTCCTGCAGTGAGAGGAGCCGGCCGGACGTACCGGCGAGCCCGCGGGTCGGGTGACTGCTTGGGATTGGCGCCTGGCGTTCCCGCCGGGCACCGCACTGGGTGCGTGCGACGACGGGCGCTTTAGCCCGCAGCCACCTCACGCGTCCGGTTTCCGTACATTTCGGGAACCACCTCCCTTCTCGTGTACGGCAGAGCCTACGAGCCCGTCCCGAGTCGCTCAAGGCATTTATGGAGCCGACTTCGCCCGGGCGGCCGAAACGGAAAAAACGGGATGATTCCGGGAAGGGGGTGTGGGCTGCGTCACGTTCCGGTTCAATGATCTGACGTGCCGCATACGCGAACACCTGCTGGGGGTGCCAGGTGAGTGTTTCCGGACGTAACGAGACCGCCGACGATCTGCTCGCAGCGCTGTTGGACGGGATGGACGCGGCGCTGTGCGCGTTCGACGCCGACGGCGTGATCACCCACTGGAACCGCGAAGCCGAGCGGATCCTCGGCTGGACCGCCGCCGAGGCCGTCGGCCGGCGCGGGTTCGCCGGGTGGGCGGTGCGCGCCGCCGACGCGCACGACGTGGAGGGCCGGCTGATGTCCGCCCAGGACTCGCCCGGCCGGCACGTCCACGAGTTCGCGCTGCTGACCAAGGACAACGGCCGGGTCCTCGTACGGACCCAGTCCGCCGGGGTGCCGGGCGTGGACGGCAAGCCCGCCGGCGTCTACTGCGCGTTCAGCGAGGTGCACGCGCAGATCGACCTGGAGCGGTCCATCGCCCTGAGCGAGGCGCTGCTGGACGACGCCTCCTGGGGCGTCGTCCTGGTCGACGTCGACTTACGCCCGGCGGTCGTGAACCTGCACGCCGCCCGCGCCTTCGGATCCGGGCGCACCGCCTTGCTGGGGCGTCCGCTCGGGGAGCTTCTGGCGCAGGGCGTGGAGGAGCTCGAGGGCGCGCTCCAGCACGTGCTCGCGGAGGGGGCCCCGCCGGCGCCGCTGGAGCTGTGGGTGTCGGTCCGCACGCCGGAAGGGGTGCGGCGGCGGTGCTGGCGTTCGGGGTTCCTGCGGCTGGCCTCGCCGCTGGCGGAGCTGCCGGTGCCGCTCGGGGTCGGCTGGCTGTTCCAGGACGTCACCGAGGCCAGGCGGGCCGAGTTGGACACCGGGCAGCTGCGGTTCCGGTCCAACCAGCTCCACCGGGCGGGGCGGGCCGCCGCCGAGTGCGAGGACCCGGCGGAGGCGGCGGCCGTACGGCTGGACTTCGCCCTGGCCGGCTTCGCGGAGCACGCGCTGGTCGACGTCCTGGACGTTCCCGATGTCCTCGACGGCCCGGCGGAGGCGGCGGACCCGGCGGACGCGCGCCCCGATCAGGCGGTCCCGGGGCGCCGCAGACGGCTCGTCCGCGCGGCGGTGTCGCCGTCGGGGCAGACCCTGCTGCTGCCGGCGCCGGGCACGATCCCGGTCCGGTACGCGGGCATGCACCCGGCGTTGCAGGCCCTGGACCGGATCGGCCCGGTGCGGGCCAGCGTCCCGGCGGGGGAGCCGCCCGAGGCGTGGGCGCGGGCCCGGCACTGGCCACCGGACGCGGCGCACGCGCTGTGCACGGTGCTGCGCAGCCGGGGCCGGACCCTGGGGGCGCTGACCTTCCTGCGGGGCCCGTCGCGCCCGGCGTTCGAGCGCGCGGACGCCCTGTACGCGGAGGAGGTCGCGGCCCGGGTCGCGGCGGACCTGGACCTGGCCCGGCGTACGTCGGCCGGCGCGGACGGAGCCAGGCGGACGGAGCCCGGCTGAGGGGCCCCGGCCGGCAGGGTCCGGCTGAGGGGCCAGGCTAGTGGCGGAAGAAGATCCGGTCGCCGTACTCCTGCATGACGCGGCCGTTCCACTCGTGGCCGCCGTCCACGTTGCCCGAGCGCAGCAGCGGCGGCTGCACCCCGCGCGCGGCCAGCTCGCCGGCCGCCGCCGCCATCACGGCCTGCATGATCGCGCTGGTCACGACGGTGGAGGCGGGTGCGAAGGGGGCGTCGATGCCGTCGAGGGTCAGCTCGGCGTCACCGACCGCGATCTTGCTGTCGAGGACGATGTCGCAGTGGTCCCTGAGGTAGGTGCCCGACGCGTGCCGCGACCGCGTCTCGGTCGCGTACGCCACGGAGGTCACGCCGATGACCTTGAGGCCGACGGCGCGGGCGTTCATGGCCATCTCGACGGGCAGGGAGTTGCGCCCGGAGAGGGAAATGATCACGAGGACGTCGCCCTCGGCGGCCGGGCTGCTGTCCAGGACGGCCGCGGCGAGACCGTCGACACGCTCCAGGGCGCTGCCGAGGGTGGCCGGCATGACGTCGATGCCCGCGGTGCCGGGTACGGCGAGGAAGTTCATCAGGGCCAGCCCGCCTGCCCGGTAGACCACGTCCTGGGCGGGCAGCGAGGAGTGCCCGGCGCCGAAGGCGAAGAGCCGCTTGCCGCCGGCGACGGCATCGGCGATGGCGGCCCCGGCCGCGCCGATCGGCCCGGCTTCCTCGTCCCGCACCCGCTCCAGCAGGCCGATGGCGGCGTCGAAGAACTGCCCGGCCAGCTTGCTCTCGCTCATACGCCGAAGGCCCTTCCAGGGGTGGGGTGCGGGGGTGTTGCGTCCGTGTCCGCCGCTCACCGTGCGGTCTGGACCAAGGGCGTGTCAATACGAACGTCAATCCGGTGGACGCGGAACCAGCGGGGGTGGGAGGGCCCCCGGCGGATGTCCCGTACCGGCCTTGACGTCCGGCACGGGACGGTTGTCGGCCCGATGCGTCAGAATTGGGGGCAGGGCCAGCGCACGCAATCCGAGGGGCACGAATGTCCGGACTGATCGACACGACGGAGATGTACCTCCGCACCATCCTCGAGCTGGAAGAGGAAGGCGTGGTCCCCATGCGAGCCCGGATCGCCGAACGGCTCGACCAGAGCGGCCCGACGGTGAGCCAGACGGTCGCGCGCATGGAGCGCGACGGCCTGGTGGCCGTGGCCAGTGACCGGCATCTGGAGCTGACGGAGGAGGGACGGCGGCTGGCGACGCGCGTGATGCGCAAGCACCGGCTGGCCGAGTGCCTGCTCGTCGACGTCATCGGCCTGGAGTGGGAGCAGGTGCACGCCGAGGCCTGCCGCTGGGAGCACGTGATGAGCGAGGCGGTGGAGCGGCGGGTGCTGGAGCTGCTGCGCCACCCGACGGAGTCGCCGTACGGGAACCCGATCCCGGGGCTGGAGGAGCTGGGGGAGAAGGCCGAGGCGGACCCGTTCCTGGAGGCCGGCATGGTCAGCCTCTCGGAGCTGGACCCGGGCACCGAGGGCAAGACCGTGGTGGTGCGCCGGATCGGCGAGCCGATCCAGACGGACGCCCAGCTGATGTACACGCTGCGGCGGGCCGGGGTGCAGCCCGGGTCGGTGGTGAGCGTGACGGAGTCCCCGGGCGGGGTGCTGGTCGGCAGTGGTGGCGAGGCCGCGGAGCTGGGAGCGGAGATCGCCTCGCACGTGTTCGTCGCGAAGCGCTGACGGCGCTGACGGGGCGGACGGCGTGGACGTGGTGCGACGGGGTGCGGTGGAGGCGAGGTACCGGCGGCGGCCGGGCGCCCGGCGTTACGCGACCGCTCCCGGCGTTACGCAAGCGGTCCCGGCGCCTTGCGGCGCCGGGACCGGTCCTCCCCTGACTGACCTGGAGCCCCGAGCTCTCAAGGTCATCCCCTTCGGACCGTCTTCCCCGAGCGGCCCGCCTCCCTGTTGAAAGGATCTCCATCGGCAGCGGCGGCCAATCCTTGAGCAAGGTCACTCGAAAGAGCGGTGTTGTCGGCGAGAGCGCCATTTTCGAATACGGGTTCGATACCCTGGCGGGGATCGAAGGGGGTGCATCTGCGGTGGTACAGCGCATCGATGTCACAGGGGCCGACGGCGTACGCCTGGCCGCCTGGGAGTTCCTCGCACCGGGCCGTGAGACCCGTGGAGAATCCCGTGCGCCCGAGGAGCCAGAGCGGCCCGCGGTCCTGTTACTCCACGGACTGATGGGCCGCGCCCTGCACTGGGCCGGCACCGCCCGCTGGCTCGCCGAGCACCGCCGTGTCATTGCCCTGGACCAGCGCGGGCACGGTCAGAGCGGCCGTCCGCCGGCCGGCCCCCACGCCCCGGCCGCCTTCGGACGCGAGGCCTTCGTCGCCGATGCCGAGGCCGCCGTCGAACAGCTCGGCCTCGCCCCCCTGACCCTGATCGGCCACTCCATGGGCGCCCTCACCGCCTGGCAGCTGGCGGCCCGCCGCCCGGAGCTGGTGGAGGCCCTGGTCATCTGCGACATGCGGGCCTCCGCGCTCGGGGAGGCCTCGCAGCGCGAGTGGGAGGACTGGTTCCGCCGCTGGCCGCTCCCCTTCCCCACCCAGGACGCGGCCCGCCGCTGGTTCGGCGAGGACGACCCCCGGGTGGACCGCCCCGATCCCGGCCGCGGCGCGTTCTTCGCCGAGGTCATGCACCAGGCCGAGGACGGCTGGCGGCCCCTCTTCTCCCGCCGCCAGATGCTGACGGCCCGCGAGACGTGGGTCCACGACGCGCACTGGGAGGAGTTGGCCCAGGTCCGCTGCCCCACGCTGGTCGTGCGCGGGCTGGACGGCGAACTGGGCCGCGCCGAAGCCCAGGAGATGGTCCGCGTCCTGCCCGCCGGCCGGTACGCCGAAATCCCCGATGCCGGCCACTACCTGCACTACGACCAGCCGGCCGCCTGGCGGGCGGTGCTGGAGCCCTTCCTCGACGGCGTCAGGGCCGCTTCCTGACGGACCCGCCCATATCGCCTGGGATTTGGGCGCGCCGGCGCCGAGGATGCGTAGGAGGTGGCTCCCGCGGGCGGGGCGTGCGGGGGCGTGGCGGCGGCGTGGTGGAGAGGGAAGTACGAGACGTGGACGAGCACGAACTGCTGGCCGGTCGGTTCGAGGAGCACCGCGCGCACCTCAAGGCCGTTGCCTACCGGATGTTGGGCTCCCTCGGGGAGGCCGAGGACGCCGTGCAGGAAGCCTGGCTGCGGCTCGGCCGCAGTGACGTCGGCGCGGTGGAGAACCTCGGCGGGTGGCTGACGACCGTGGTGTCGCGGCTGTGCCTGGACACCCTGCGCTCGCGCGCGACCCGGCACGAGGATCCGTTGGAGGGCGGCCGCGTACCCGATCCCGTCGTCAGCCGGGAGACGGTGACCGATCCCGAGCAGCAGGCGATGCTGGCCGACTCGGTGGGGCTGGCGCTGATGGTGGTGCTGGAATCGCTGTCGCCGGCCGAGCGGCTCTCGTTCGTCCTGCACGACATGTTCGCCGTGCCCTTCGACGACATCGCCCCGATGCTGGAGAAGTCCCCCGCCGCAGTTCGGCAGTTGGCGAGCCGCGCCCGCCGCCGGGTACGGGGCCGGGCCCCGACCCCGGACCCCGACCTCGGCGCGCAGCGGCGCGTGGTCGACGCGTTCTTCGCCGCGGCCCGCGAAGGGGACTTCGAGGCGCTCGTCTCGGTGCTGCACCCCGACATCGTCCTGCGCTCCGACGGCGGCGTGGCGCGCGGCCGCCACACCGTCGTCCTGAACGGTGCCCGTACCGTGGCCGGCCAGGCGCTCATGTTCAGCGGCGCGTCGCGGTTCGTCCGCCCGGCACTGATCAACGGCGTCGCGGGCGTGGTCGTCACCGCGAACGGCCGCCCGCTGTCGGTCATGGCCTTCACCGTCACCGACGGCCTGATCGTCAGCATCGACGCCATCGCGGATCCCGACCGCCTCGCCTCCCTCGACCTGGCCGGCATCGAGGCCGACTCCTAGACCCCGTCCACCGGACAGGGCGCGGACGACAGGGCGGGGACGACAGGCCTGGACGACAGGACCTGGTGCTCCGGCCCCAGGGGGCTCAGTCCGCCATGTGCGGCAGCCAGCCGCGCTGGACCGCCCGTACGCCGAACTCGAAGCGGCTACGGGCGCTCAGCCGGTCCATCAGGTCCGTGGCCAGCCGACGGGCGGTGCGCGAGGAGACCGCCAGCCGCTTGGCTATCGCCTCGTCCGTCAGGCCCTGGGCCAGCAGCCGGATGACGGTGGTCTCCTGCGGGCTGAGGCCGCCCTCGTCACGGACCGTCTCGGCCGTCCCCAGCGGGCGCGCGGCGCCCCAGACGTTGTCGAAGAGCGCGCAGAGTGCCATCAGCGTGCCCTGCCCGGTCAGCACCACCGCGCCTGCCGCGCTGTCCTCGCTGCTGACCGGGATGACGGCGGTCGACCGGTCGAAGATCATCAGCCGGGTGGGCAGTTCGGGAGCGGTCCGCACCTCGCCGCCGAGTTCTCCCAGCCAGGCCGCGTAGGCCACCGTGGTCTGACTGTTGCGGACACTGTCGAGGAAGAGCGAACGCATCCGCACGCCCCGGCCGAGCAGCGCCTGGTCGTTGGGCTTCGACGCCTCCAGACTCTCGGCCCGGTGCCCGCCGCCCGGCGCGAAGGTCATCAGATCGGTGCGGGCCTCGTGCGCCAGGCCCGCGATCCGGTCACGGATGGCGTCGAGGCCCAGCAACTGCTCCACACCCGGGCTGGACGAAGCCGGCGTCAGGTCGGCGAACTCGGCGATCAGCTGGGTCGCCGCAGCCCGGGAGGCTTCGATCCGCAGCTGCTGGGCGGCGAGTTCGGCCTGTTGGCGCGCCATGAGGAGTTCCATGCCGACCTCGGGAGAGACCGCGCGCAGCTGCCCCTGCCGTTCGTACGACGGACGGACCAGCGCCAGTTCGCTGAGGAGGTCCAGGCTGCGCCGGATGTCCCCCTCGGGCGTGGCGAGGCGGTCGGCGAGCGTCGCCACTCCCTCCTGCGGGTGAGCGAGCATGGTGCGGTAGACGGCCTCTGACGTGGCGTCGAGGCCGAGAGTGGCGAGCACAGCGGTTCCCCCCGTGTGAGCCCTTTTCGAACAAGGTGTCTGCATCGTCGCACGTCGTGACCGGTGGTCAAAGTGCGTGGACGGTTCCGGCCAGGGCCCCAACAGTCCAGGTCAGAGCCCTGTGTCCGATCCGCGGAGTTGGGCAGAGTGGCGCGCATGTACCTCATCCACGTGGGCCTGCGCGCCCCGTCGGCGGAAGCCGCGCTTCCGCCGCAGGCGGCCGATCTCGTGCGCGCGCAGGCGCCCGCCCACATCCCGGTGGAGCACGTCTCCGCGCATCCGCACGCGCAGCCGTCCCCCGTCCTCGGGGTCTATCTCCTCGCGGACGGCCTGGAGGAGGCGGAGCACCGCGCGGAGGCGCTGTGCCGCCGTGCGACGAGGGCGGTCCCCGAGTTGAGCGGATGGTCGGTCGGCCGGGTCGGCGCACCCCTGGTGACGGCGTACTACGAGCGGCTCCTGGAGGCCGTTTCCGGACTTCCTGGCCGGATTGGTCCAGGGCCGTTTCCGTCCACCTGAAAGCCCTTCCATCCCCCCTGACCTGCGACGAAAGTAGTGATCGCCAGCAGGGAACAGCACACGGACCCGGCAGGCGACACCGGAGGAGACGTCACCGCGGGACGCGAATCCGGACACCGAAACCGCTTCGCTCCAGCTCTCGCAAAGGGACCACCGCCATGCTTCGCACCCGCCTCGCCCAGGCCGCCGCGGTCACCACGTTCACCCTCGCCGCCCTCGCCCCCGTAGCGGCCTCCCAGCTGACCGCCGCCCACACCGCCCACACCACCGCCACCACCGTGTGGGAGATGGCCCCGGCCGGCAAGTCCACCACCGTCTGGGAGTAACGACCCTCCGGGGCGCACCACTTGCCCCACCGCCCCACCCGGCGCCCCGTGCCCACCCGCCTGACAGCTGCTCCTGCAGGGCAGCCGTCCACGTGATCACGGCGCGGCGCCCCCTTTCTTCCGGCCTTCGCCAGGCCCGGCCTGCGGCCACCGCAGCGCCCCCCTCACTTCACTTCACGCCATCAGGAGCTTCGTCATGTCCCGCGCCCTCAAGGCCACCGCCATCCGCCTCACCTCCGCCTCCGCCCTGGCCGTCACCGTGCTCACCGCGGTCGGCGCGGCCCCCGCCAGCGCCTCGACGCTGACCGACGGCATCTCGGCCACGGCCCGCGCCGAGAACGGCAACGGGGCCTGCGCCCACGGCGGTTACGTCGGCGGCCCGAACCAGTCCAGCAGCTGCTACGGCGGCACCACCACGGCCCACGCCTGGTGTGCGGACTTCGCCGGCTGGGTCTGGGCCCGCAACGGGGTCACCGGTCTGTCCACCCTGGACGACAGAGCGGCCAGCTTCATGGACTACGGCAAGAAGTACGGGACGATCTCCAACACCCCGCACGTCGGTGACGCGGTCGTCTACAACTACAACGGCAGCGACTACGCCGACCACGTGGCCCTCGTCACGGCGGTCTCCGGCGGCACGGTCACCATCACGGGCGGCAACCAGGGCGCCAGGCCCGGCCACGTCAGCACCAACGCCACCTCCTCCTACAGCGTGGGCTCGCTTCCCTGGGGCCAGCGGATCAGCGGCTACGTCTCGCCCGCCGGCAGCAACACGCCTTCGCTCCCCAACCCGGCCTCCCTGCCGGCCGGAACGCTGGTGAAGTCGCCGAACGGCCCGGACGTGAAGGTCATCATCAACGGTGCGGGCATCCCGGTCGCGGCCTCCGACGTCACCCCGGACAAGTACGACCTGAGCAAGATCGTGCTCGTGGACGACACGGCCTTCCGGGCCCTGCCGAGCGCCCCGGCCTCCGGCACCGTGGTCCACGACCAGGCCGGCGGCGCCAACCGCTACGTGGTCATCGACGGCACGGCGCTGCTGATCGGCGCCGAGGACTGGACCGCCGCCGGCTACAACGACCGCGCCGACATGGGGGTACCCACGGCCTGGCTGCAGAACGCCGCACAGCGGCAGCTGACGACCGGCATCGTGGTGATGGACCAGACCGGCAAGGACCCGAAGCGTTACGTCATGGTCGACGGCGCGGCCCTTTACATCTCGGGCTCCGAGTGGACCGCCGACGAGTACAACACCCAGACGCTGATGGGCGTTCCGGGCGAGTGGCTGAAGGCCGCCGCGAAGAAGGTCCCCTCGACCGGCACCGTCCTGATGGACCAGTCGGGCACCGACCCCTCCCGCTACGTGATGCTGAACGGTGCGGCCGTGCACATCTCGGCGGCCGAGTGGACGGCCAACGGATACGACAAGCGTTCCCTGATGGGCGTCCCCGGCGGCTGGCTGGCCTCGACGGTGTCCGCACAGGTCTCCAACGGCACGATCGTGAAGGACGCCTCGGGCGCCAATGCGACGGTCTACGTGATGGCGGGTGGTGTGGCGGTTCCGCTGTCGTACGCGGACTTCACGGGCTTCGGGTACGACAAGCGTCCGCTGGAGGGTGCGCCGGGTGAGTGGCTGGTGTCCGCCGCCGCGAAGGCCGCCCCGGCCGACGGCACGATGCTGCTGTCGCCCGACAGCAACACCGTCTGGCAGGTCGTCGGCGGCAAGAAGAAGGCCATGACGGCCGACCAGTTCGGCGAGGGCAAGCTCAGCTTCAACGACGTGGTCGGCGTCCCGACCGCCTTCACGGCGAAGTTCCCCACGGTCTGACCGGGACGCGCAAGGACCGCGGACGCGCAAGGACCGGACACGCAAGGACCGCGGACGCGCAAGGACCGCGGACGCGCAAGGACCGCGGACGCGCAAGAGCCGTGGACACGCGAGAGCCCGGCCCGCACTCCCCTCCGGGAGCGCGGGCCGGGCTCCGGCCGTCAGCCCTTGCTGACCGCCGTCAGGATCTCGGGGATGCGGCGGGCCGCCAGGGGGGCCGCCAGGCGCAGGCCCGCCCAGGAGGCGAGCGTGGCCCAGGCGATGCCCAGGGGGAGGACGGTCCAGGCGAGGGAGTGCTGCTCCGGGGTGGTGGCGAAGTAGACCGTCACCGTGATCACCGGGGCACAGATCACCGCCGAGGCGAGCATGCCGCCGAAGATGCTCAGCCAGGCGAGCCCGGCCTGGCCCGGCGCCACGTTCTTGAACGCGCCGTCCGTGGGAATGGAGTACGGGAACCGGGCCGAGGCCAGCGCGCCCGTGCACAGCATCGCGCCCAGCAGGGCCAGCGCCAGGCCCAGGGCGGTGGGGAAGTCGGCCCAGTTGCCCACCAGCGCGGCGGTGACCGCCGTGACCAGGACCGTGTACGGGACGGTGACCAGCGCCAGCGCCCCGGCGCGGGCCCGCATCTCCACGAAGACGTCGTGCGGGCTGGACAGGGTCTGCGCGACCATCCAGAACGCGGAGGTGTCCTGCCCGAACTGGTTGTACATCTGGATGCCGAGCATGCCCGCGCCGAAGCAGGCGAGGTAGAGGGAGCCGGTCCCCTGGAGGGCGTTGAACACCGGCACGATCAGGCCCACCGCCAGCGCCGTCACCCAGGCCGACTTGGTCTTCGGGTCGCGCAGCACGTACCGCAGGGTGCGCTGCATCGCGGCGCCCGTCCGGCCGCCGGGCAGCAGCGCCCAGACGCCCGGGCCCGAGTCGCGGTCCTTGCGGGGCGCGGCGGCCGCGAGGGTCGACCCGTCGGGGGTCACCATCAGCTTGGTCAGGCTGCGCTCCCAGAACCACAGGAGCCCGGCCAGGGCGGCGAGGGTGAGCAGCAACTGGGCCCCGGCGGCCGCGTAGTCGCCCTTGCTCGCGGAGTCGACCATGCCGACCGCCGTCGCGGGCGGCAGCCAGCGGACGACCGCCTCGGCCGGTTCCAGGTGGGCCAGTCCGCCCGGCTGGAACAGGCGCTGACTGGCGAAGTTGGCCACCTGGGCGCCGATCGCGATGAGCAGGCCGCTGAGCAGCGCGAGGTCACGTCCCTTGCGGCTCGACAGCAGCCGCACGTTGGCGGTGGCCACGGCCCGCGCCAGGCTCACGTAGACCAGCAGCAGCAGCGGGACGGCCACGACGGCGAACACCGCCCCGGCCGCGCCCCGCGCCACCGCCACCACCGAGCCGACGGCCAGGCAGAGCGTGAACAGGGGCCCGATGCCGACCAACGAGGACGCCAGCAGGGCCCGTACGAGCGGACGCGGGCGCAGCGGCAGCATCACCAGCCGGCTCGGGTCGAGCGTCTCGTCGCCGGTCGGGAAGAACAGCGGCATGAAGCTCCAGGCGAGCGCGAGGATCGCCGCGAGGATCACGACGACCGTCCCCGCGTGCGCGCGGCCGTGCAGCAGGGCCAGCCCCAGCGTGACGAAGAAGCCCACCACCAGCGCCAGCGCGAGGGTGCCGAACCAGGCCGCCTTGCGCTTCGAGGAGCCCTTGAGCCCGTTCTTGAGCAACGACAGCTTGAGGCGGACGAAGAGCGGCGTCAGGGGCAGGGCCGGGACGGCGGTGACGGGTGCCGCCGGGGCGGCGGCGGTGACCGGGGTGCTCATCGGCCGCCGCCCAGCCAGTCCAGGGAGTCGCCCGCGGCCCGGTCCTGCGCTCCGACGAGTTCCAGGAACGCGTTCTGCAGCGAGGGCGCGTCACCCCGGACGTCCGCCAGCGGGCCCGCAGCGCGGATGTGGCCGCCGGCCATGACGGCCACCCAGTCGCACAGCGACTCGACGAGCTCCATCACGTGGGAGGAGAACACGACGGTGGCACCGGACGCGGTGTAACGTTCCAGCACTCCGCGGATGGTCTGCGCCGACACCGGGTCGACGCCCTCGAACGGCTCGTCCAGGAACAGGACTTCCGGGTTGTGCAGCAGCGCGGCCGCCAGGCCGATCTTCTTGCGCATGCCCGTCGAGTAGTCCACGACCAGCTTGTGCTGTGAGCCCGCGAGGTCCAGCACCTCCAGCAGCTGCGTCGCCCGCTTGTCCGTCTCCTCGCCCGGCAGGCCGCGCAGCCGGCCCATGTAGCCGAGCAGCTCCCGCCCGGAGAGCCGCTCGAAGAGCCGCAGCCCCTCCGGCAGGACGCCGATCCGCGACTTCACCTCGACCGGGTCCGCCCAGACGTCGTGTCCGGCGACGAAGACCCGCCCCATGTCGGGGCGCAGCAGTCCGGTCACCATCGACAGCGTGGTCGTCTTGCCCGCGCCGTTCGGGCCGACGAGCCCGATGAACCGGCCCGCCGGGATCTCCAGATCGATGCCGGCCACGGCCACTTGCTCGCCGAACCGCTTCCACAGCCCCTCTATCCGCACGGCGGCGGGCGGCGTGGATCGCACGCCACCCGTCGAACCGCCCGTCCTGCCCGTCGCATCACCCTGGTCCGGCATGCGCCTGCCTCTCGTTCTGATCCCCGTGGTCGTACTTTCCTCACCATATGAGGAGGGAACGAGTCGGCAGCAGTTACTTATGTCATGAAGTACTCATGTCATGAACTCAGGCCTTCATGGACGGGGAGCGGGCTCAGGCGCCGTGCTAGGCGCGGGCCGCGGCCGCCTGGCTGCCGCACGCGTAGGCGAGCGCGTCGATCAGCTCCTCGGTGTCCGGCAGCCACCGGTTCGCCGGAGTGGGCTTGCGCGCCCACTGCACCGGGCCCCGGCCGCCGAAACGGGTGGGCGGCGCGGCGACGTACTCGCCCTCGCCCCGCGCGACCATGTCGATCGCGGGCGCCGACCAGCCCAGCTTCCGTACCAGGTCCGGCACCTTCGCCCCGGCTCCGGGCAGGACGAAGAACAGCATCCGGTGGTCGGGAGTGAGGGTGACCGGGCCCAGCGTGCGCTGCATCCGCTCCAGCCGCGCCACGGCGTGGATCCCGGCGGCCGACGGCACGTCGATGGCGTCGAAGGTCCGTCCCGTCGGCAGCAGGATGGAGGCCCGCGGCTGCTTCGCCCAGATGCGCCGCACCTGTACCGCGCTGCCGGTGGCCAGCGCCGCCCAGTCCTTCACCGCCGGGTGCGCCCCGGGCGCCGCGCAGTCCGGATCGCCGCAGGAGCACACCTCCCGGCCGTCGCCGACCTCCAGCCAGGTGCCCGCGAAGACATCCCAGTGCCGTTCTTCCGCGTACCGCACGGCATGGTCCAGCAGCTGCTCGCCGCGCTGCTTGGGGATGGGTGCGGTCTCCGTGACTCCGATGGTCTCTTCCACGTCCATCACAACTCCCGCACCCACCGGGGGTTACGGGCGTAAACCGGGTCGTACGCGGAGCATCGATCCTGCAAATGGGGCGCACGGAAGCACGTGCGGGGGCGCGTAGGAGCCCGGGGCGCGGTCCGTGGGTAGCGACACCACGCAGAGAGGAAGATTCTCCGCACATCAGGCGGGAAGTGATCATTCCATCGCTCTCCCGCGGCTTCAGGGGGTTTTCATGGCAGCCAGGCCTCTCCTCGCCCGCCAGCCGAACGAACGGCTGCAGGCGCTCATCCAGGAAGCCGGGTGCTCCAACGCCGGGCTCGCCCGGCGCGTGAACATGTGCGGGGCCGAGCACGGCCTCGATCTCCGCTACGACAAGACCTCCGTGGCGCGTTGGCTGCGCGGCCAGCAGCCGCGTGGCCGGGCGCCCGGCATCATCGCCGAGGCGATCGGGCGCAAACTCGGCCGGACCGTCACCATCGACGAGATCGGCATGGCCAACGGCAAGAACCTCGCCTCCGGCGTCGGCCTGCAGTTCTCCCCGACCGTCGTCGGCGCCATCGAGCAGGTCTGCGAGCTGTGGCGCAGCGACGTCGGCCGCCGCGATTTCCTCTCCGGATCCAGCGTGGCCGCCTCCGCCCTCGTCGAACCCAGCCGCGACTGGCTGATCACCGGCGCCGACCCGCAGGTGGCCCGCAACAGCGGCTCGCGCGTCGGGATGCCCGACGTCGAAGCGGTACGGGCCACCACCGAGGCCCTCAAGGAACTCGACCACCGCTTCGGCAGCGGGCACGTGCGCCCGGTGGTGGTGCACTACCTCAACTCCGTCGTGTCGGGGCTGATCGGCGGCTCCTACCGGGAACCGGTCGGGCGGGCGCTGTTCGCGGCCGTGGCCCGGCTCACGGAACTGGCGGGCTACATGGCGGTGGACACGGGCCAGCCGGGCCTGGCCCAGCGCTACTACATCCAGGCGCTACGGCTGGCCCAGGCGGCCGGCGACCGCGCGTACGGCGGCTACGTCCTGGCCGCGTCCATGAGCCACCTCGCCGCCGAACTCGGCAACCCCAGGGAGATCGCGCAGCTGGCGCGGGCCGCCCAGGAGGGCACGCGCGGGCAGGTCACCCCGAGAGTGGAGGCCATGTTCTACGCCGCCGAGGCGCGCGGGCACGCGCTGCTGGGTGACGCCCGGGCCACGGCCGTGCTGTCGGGGCGGGCGGTGACCGCGCTGGAGCGGGCGGAGCCGGAGTCGGGGGACGATCCGGTGTGGATCCGCCACTTCGACCAGGCCTACCTCGCCGACGAGCTGGCCCACTGCCACCGGGACCTCGGCCAGGCCGACGCGGCGGCCAGACGGGCCGAGGAGGCGCTGCGGGGCCTGCCCGAGACCAAGGCGCGGCGCCGGGCGATCGGGCTGCTGCTGCTGGCGGCGGCGCAGGTCCAGCAGCGGGAGGTGGAGCAGGCCTGCCAGACGGCGGCGAAGGCCGCGGACCTGCTGGAATCGCTGCGGACCCGGCGCGGGGCGGAGTACCTGGAAGACTTCCGGGCCCGGCTGGAGCCGTACCGCGAGGAGGCGGCGGTGCGGGAGTTCGCGGCGCGGCTGGAGGTGGCGGTGGCCTGAGGCCGGGGGCGGGGCTCCCGGCGGGACTGACGGGGGCGGCCGGTGACCGGGTAGCGTGGGCCGACGGTTCCGTACGTTGCGGGCAGGTCGGTGAAGGAGTTCCCGGTGACGGAGAGCGGACAGGGGAGCGGCCACGAGGCCGCCCCGCAGGCCGGCGCCCCGTGGGGCCGGGACCCGGGGTACGGGTCGCAGCCGGACGGCGCGCAGCAGCCGGAGCACCCGGGGTACGGGGCGCGGGAGCCCCGCACGCCGGGCGGCCCCGCCTACGGTTACCCGGCGCAGGCCCCGTCCGGGTACGCCCCCGGGCCGGGGTACGGGTACCCGCCGCCGGGGCACGTGGTCGGCCCGGGCTTCGAGGGTCCGGGGGACCCGCACGGCTACGGGTACCCACCGCTGCCGGAGGCGGTGACCCAGTACATCCCGCCCATACCGGGCACGCCCGGCCCGGTCGAGGCGGCGACGCAGTACATCCCGCCGGTCCCGGGTCACCATGAGGCCGCGACGCAGTACATCGCCCCGGTCCCGGCAGCGCCCGCCCACAACGAGGCGGCGACGCAGTACATCCCGCCGGTCCCGGGTCACCATGAGGCGGCGACGCAGTACATGGCCCCGGTCCCCGCAGCGCCCGCCCACAACGAGGCGGCCACGCAGTACATCCCGCCGGTCCCGGGTCACCATGAGGCCGCGACGCAGTACATCGCCCCGGTCCCGGCAGCGCCCGCGCACCACGAGGCGGCGACGCAGTTCATCGCCCCCGTACCGGCAGCGCCCGGGGACTCGGCCGTACAGGGCTTCGACGGCCTCTTCCGCAGCGACGGCGGCGACGATGCCGCCGGGCACACCCAGCAGCTGCCGCCCGTCCAGGAGCCCGTGCTGCACCGGGCCCCGCACCCGCGGGGCCCCGTAGGACCTCCCGCGGGACCCGTACCGCCCCGGCAGCAGTACGCGCCCGCGCCGCCCCCGCCGCCTCCCGCGCCCCCGCGCAAGGTGTCGGCCGGGGTCATCGCCGCCGCGGTCATCGGCCTCGCCGTGACCGGGCTCGGCGTCGGCTCGCTGCTCGCCGACGGCGGCAAGGCCGCCAACAGCGACCCGGGCGCGGCGGTCCCCGCGCCGACCGGCTCCGGCGCGACGGCGGCCGGGGACGCCCAGGTCGACCCGGCCCGCCAGCAGGCCGTCCAGCTCGACAAGGTGCTCGCGGACAGCAACGAGAGCCGGGCGGCGGTGATCAAGGCCGTCGACGACATCAAGAGCTGCCGCAACCTCGACCAGGCGGCCCTGGACCTGCGGGACGCGGCCCGTCAGCGCGAGGAAATGGTCACCCGGCTACAGGACTTGAAGATGGACGAGCTGCCCGACCACGTGAAGCTCGCCGCCGCCCTGACCAAGGCCTGGAAGTCCTCGGCCGCCGCCGACCGCAGCTACGCGGGCTGGGCGGACGACGTCGGCCACGACAAGGGCACGTGCAAGGACGGCAAGGCCAAGTCCACCGGCAACGCCGCCGACGCCAACAAGTCCAGCGGTGAGGCGACACGGGCCAAGGAGTCGGCCGCGACCATGTGGAACTCGATCGCGGCCAAGTACGGGCTCACCCGCCGGGACAAGACCGAGCTGTGAGAGCCGCCTGAGCCCGGGGTCTGAAACCGCGCGATCTCGAACCGCCGGGCCTGTCGAACCGCCCGGCCTGTCAAGCCGCTCGGCCTGTCAAGCCGCCCGGTCTCACGCCGCGCGTGGCGCCGCCTCCAGGGTCGGGGTCATGTCCTGGGGTTCCTCGCCCGGCTGCGCGACGAGGCGGCCCTGCTGGACGACCTGGAAGGTGACCCGCCCGTTGGAGATGCGCGGGAAGCCGGCGACGGCCCGTACGTCCTGGTCGCGCCAGCTGAGCTCGGGGGTGAGGCCGCCGGTCTGAACGCCCGCGGTCTGGTTGAGGGCCTTGGCGATCTTGCGTGCGGTGACGTCCTCGTCGGCCTTGAGGCGGCCGACGATCTCGCTGAGCACGGTGTACGCGATCCAGGTGGTCTGCGTCCCGCTGTCGTCGGGGTCCACGGTGTCGTCCCCGAAGGCCCGTTCGGAGATCACCTTGCGCATCGGCCCCCACAGCGGGTCGCCCGACACCGGGTACCAACTGGTGAGGTACGCGCCCTCGAAGGGGCTCTCCCGGCCGCCGGTGCGGTCGACCAGCGCCTGGCTGACGCTGCCGAGGACGGAGGCGATCTGCGGCTTCTTGCGCTTCTCGTCGGTGCGGCGGAACGCGTCGAGGAAGGTCTCCGTGCGCTCGCCGAGCACCGCCGTCACGCAGCCCCGGTCCTTGGCGGCGGGGCCGGTGGTGTCGGTCAGCGCCTCCCGGGCCTCGGCCGTGTAGTCGGCGCCGTCCTCGGCCGCCCGTATGTCGGCGGAGTCCGGCACCTTGTTGGCCCGCAGCCCGGCGTTGAGCAGTACGGGCATCGCATCGCCCGCGAGGGTGTCGGGCCGGACCAGTGCCACCTGGGTGCAGGTCTTGGCGAGCTGGTGTCCGGCGCCGGCGAGGAGCACGGGCTGGCCGCCGTTGACGGGGTAGGAGAGGGTGCTCTCGAACTCCTCGGAGGAGACCCCGTAGCCGCCGATGAAGGGAATGCCCTCGGCCTCCAGGGGGGCCATGAAGGCGCGGCCGTGCTGGCTGTACGAGCCGACGACCGCGACGGCCTTCTCGGCGATCGCCTGGCGCGCGCAGTCGGCGGCGCCGGTGGGGGTGTTCTTCTCGTTGCAGGTCAGGACGCGCAGCTTGTGGCCGTTGATGCCGCCCTTGGCGTTCACCCAGCGTTCGTACGCCTTGGCCATGCCGGGCATGCCGGGCATGTTGGTCGCCTGCGTCCCGATGGGGGCGAAGGTCATCACGGTGATGGTGCCCCCGGAGCCCCCCGAGCCCCCGGGGACCAGCCCGCATCCGGCGACGAGGCACGCACCCATCGCCGTGGCCAGGAAGGTGCGGGAGAGGGAGGTCGTGCGTCGCCGGTCGGTCATGTTCATGCACCATTCCGCCCCAGGGGGAACGCGGGCATGAGGTGTACACAACATTCGGTGACGCGGAGGTGAATTGCGGGGGCCGCGGCACACACAGGTGCTTCAAGATCGCGCCTGGGGGGAACGTACGATCGAAAGCGTGACATTCGCCCAAGGTTCGAAGAACTCTTCCCGCCGCGGCGGCCGCTCCTCCACCATGGGCGGCATGCCCCTCAACGACATGCCGTGGTGGCGCTGGCGCAGCAACGTGCGCTCGGCGCTGCACATGCTTTCCGACCCGGTGTTCCAGGAGGAGGTCTGGCAGGCCGGTGTCGAAGGGTACGGAGACGTCACCGACGCCGTGTACCGGCTCGTCGAGGACACCTGGCTCGACAGCTGGTCGGCGGAGAAGTACGTCGGCACGATCTTCCGCGACTCCGGCGAGGCGGCCCTCGTCGACCTCGCGGTCCTGCGCGTGCTGCGCATCCTGCACCAGGTCGGTCCGGACGCGCCCGTGTCCGCGTACCTGGAGCACCACGCCTGGCCCGAGGCGGTGCGCGCGGCGCGCGAGGCGCACGTACGGCTCGCGACGGCGGACGGGGAAGATCCGGACGCCGCGCCCAGCTCGATCGAAGTACTGAGGATCCTCACCCGCGCGGTGTGAAAGGCTTTGCCGTCATGAGCGATGACCCGCAGCGCCAGGCGCAGCCGCAGCAGTATGTCCTGACCCTCTCCTGCCCGGATAAAAAGGGCATTGTGCATGCCGTGTCCAGCTACCTCTTCATGACCGGATGCAACATCGAGGACAGCCGGCAGTTCGGCGACCGCGACACCGGCCTGTTCTTCATGCGGGTGCACTTCGAGGCGGACGCGCCGGTCACCGTGGAGAAGCTGCGGGCCAGCTTCGCCGCGATCGGGGACTCATTCGAGATGGACTGGCAGATCCACCGCTCCGACGAGCGGATGCGGATCGTGCTGATGGTGTCGAAGTTCGGGCACTGCCTGAACGACCTGCTGTTCCGGTCGCGGATCGGGGCGCTGCCGGTGGAGATCGCCGCGGTGGTCTCCAACCACACCGACTTCGCGGAGCTGGTCGGCTCGTACGACATCCCGTTCGTGCACATCCCGGTGACCAGGGACACCAAGGCGGACGCCGAGGCGGAACTGCTGGAGCTGGTGCGGGCGCAGAACGTCGAGCTGGTGGTGCTGGCTCGGTACATGCAGGTGCTGTCGGACACCCTGTGCAGGGAGCTGAGCGGGCGGATCATCAACATCCACCACTCCTTCCTGCCGAGCTTCAAGGGCGCGAAGCCGTACCACCAGGCGCACGCACGGGGCGTGAAGCTGATCGGCGCGACCGCGCACTACGTGACGGCCGACCTGGACGAGGGGCCGATCATCGAGCAGGAGGTCGAGCGGGTGGGCCACGAGGTGACCCCGGAGCAGCTGGTGGCGATCGGCCGGGACGTGGAGTGCCAAGCCCTGGCCCGCGCGGTGAAGTGGCACAGCGAGCACCGCGTGCTGCTGAACGGCACGCGGACGGTCGTCTTCGCCTGACCGGTCGGCGATGTCCGCCTCGTGGGGGCACCTCCCAGCGGTAGCGGGGGAGGTCGAGGCGCGGGACCCGGGGAGGTTGGGGCGCGCAGCCCGGGGCGGTTGAGGCGCTGAGCCCGGGTCGGAGCCCCGGCACACGGCTCGCGCCTCAACCGCCGGCGAGGAGCCGAACCGGCCGCAGGCTAGAGCCGGCTGAGGGAGGCCGCCGCGAAGAGGACGTCGCGGATCGCCTCGCGGTCGCCGTGCTGGCCCGCCGCCGCATCCTCGGGGGAGATGTGACCGGCGGCCAGCTGGCAGAACTCCAGGCCGTCCAGCGCGATCTCCGCCACCGTGTGGTCCGACGACGGTTTCGCCGCAGGGGAGTCCAGCGCGATGTCCCAACCGCCGCCGCCCGCGCCCTCGATCTCCAGGTGCAGGGTCCGCCCCGGGGCGCCCGCCGCGACCAGGCCGCGCGCCGGCCCCGCCAGACCCGCGCGGCGCCGTTCGGCCAGCGCGGCGGGCAGCAGGCGCGCCGCCAGGTCGATCATGCGGTGCAGGTGCGGTCCGGACGGCGGATCGTACGGGTAGTCCACCGCCTCCGCGATGTCCCACGCGTGCACCCAGCACTCGAAGGCCCGCTCCAGGAACGCGTCGCCCAGCGGCAGGGCGAAGCTCCCGTAGTCGACCGCCAGCTCGGCCACCCCGTGGCCCGCGAACGACACCGTACGGACCAGGGTGTGCCCCTGCTCCCGCCACGGCTCGCGGACCTGCCCGGTGGCCGGATGCCGATCGGAGTCCCAGAAGAACTCGGTGCGCCGCGTCGTACCGCCGGCCGGTGCCTGCGCGCCCAGCGGGTCGTCCAGGCCGAGCGCCGTCGCGACGAGCCCGTCCACGGTCAGGAGATGGCCGATCACCCCCGCCACCGTGGTGTCCCGCGACCGCCGCCGCTCGTCCCCGAACCACTTGAGCTGTACGGGCGTGTGCCACTCGGCGTCGCCGAAGTCCCGTAGCAGGGCGTCGAGCCGCGCGGTCTCCGTGTCGTACGGGGTCGCCCACGCCGGGACGGGGATGCGGGCCGGGCGCTTGCCCAGGCAGTCCTCCAGCACCCGCGAGCGCAGCAGCGGTTTGAGGTCGAGGCTCTCCTCGGGGTGCAGCAGCCCCACCGCGTCCCGCAGGCGCAGCGCCTCCTCCGCGCAGGGCGCGCACTCGGTGAGGTGGTCCTCCACCGCCTGGGTCTCCTCGGCGGAGCAGGCGGCCAGCGCCCACGCGCCGAGCAGGGATTTCAGTACGGCGTGCGTGGGCGGCGGTTCGGGGACGTCTTGAGGCGCGGGCACCGGCCTCGGCACCGGAAGCGGGTGGAGGTCGTCGGCGGCCCCGCGCGGGCCCGGTATCCGCGCCGCACCGCCCACGGGCCGCTCGTAACCGTCGTCGGGCGCGTCTTCGGCGGGGCCGGTCATCGGGGCGTTCCATATCCGGGCGGGCCGTATCCGGGCGGGGCGGTGTCCTCCCGCGGGAGGGCGTTGGCGGTCGACAGCAACTGGAGCCCGAGGCGCAGCCGGCGCCGCGCCTCGTCCTCACTGATCTTGAGGTCGGCGGCGGCCTGCCGGTAGTCGCGCCGCTTGAAGTACGCGAGTTCCAGCGCGGAGCGCAGCGGTGCCGGCATGGAGGTGACGATGTAGTCCGCCCGGGCGGCGGCGTTGGCGCTGCGCACCTTCTGCTCCAGCTCCTCGCGGGAGCCGCGGCCCAGTTCGGCCTGGCGCAGCCGGGCCACGGCCTGGCCCTGGGTGATGCGGGCGACCCAGGAACGCAGGGACCCTTGCTTGGGGTCGTAGGCGTCCGGGTTCTCCCAGATGTACCCGAACACCTCGCGGGTGATCCGGTCGGCGGCCGTCTCGTCGCCCAGCACCCGGTGCGCGAGGCTGTGCACGAGCGAGGCGAAGCGGTCGTACAGCTCCCCGAGCGCGGCGGCCTCGCCGCGGGCGAGGCGCTGCTGCATGCGGCGGTCCCAGCGCGGTGGTACGTCCTTCGGCATAGTGCCCCCAGCCCCCAGCCGTGTGTCGACCCGTCGAATGTAGTCGGCACGTGGCGGGATGCGCCCGTCTTCGATGAAAGCCCACCCGGGAAGTGTCCCCGTCGTGCTAGGGCACTGCCCGCTCTCGGGCCGGAACATGACGCCCGCATAGGCACATCAGTACGCGCCCTGCCGCGCTTCCCGTGCGCGGGTTCGATGCGGCCATCTCCCCGACGGCTCGGCTTAACGCGCGGGCCACCGAGGCCGTACGCTCCTGCCTTGTCTTGAACTGCACCTCAACTGCACCCACACGCACATGTGAAGGCGGAACGCCGAATATGGACAGCGCAGAGTACGAGCGCAAGATCGCATCCCGATTCGCCACCTTCGACCAGGACGGGTCCGGCTTCATCGACCGCGAGGATTTCAGCGTGGCCGCGCGGGCCGTGCTGGCCGAATTCGGCGTCCGGGCGCGGTCGGACAAGGGTCAGGCCGTCTTCGCGGGCGCCGAGGCGTTCTGGCAGGGCATGGCCGGGATCGCGGACGTCGACGGTGACCAGCGGGTGTCGCGCGAGGAGTTCGTGACGGGCGCGGTGAAGCGGCTGCGGGACAACCCCGAGCGCTTCGCGGAGATCGCCAGGCCGTTCCTGCGCGCGGTGATCGCGGTGGCCTCCGAAGACGGCGCGGAGCCCGGCGCCACCCCGGCGGCGGCGACCCGCGTGCTGCGCGTCCTCGGCACCCCGCCGGAGCCGGCGGCCCAGATCGCCACGGCCCTGGACGCGGACGGCGACGGCCGCATCTCGGAGGACGAGATCCTCACGGCCTTCGCCGCCTACTGCGGCGTGGCCGCCCCTGACGCCTGACGCCCGACGCCTGACGCCCGACGCCCGACGCCTGACGCCCGACGCCTGAGCTTGGAGCCCGACGTCCGACGCTTGGAGCCCGACGGCCGACGCCTGCCCCGGGCGGGGCGTGGTTTCACGTGGAACATCATCAGCCGCGGCGCTCTCCCCGGAGCAGGGTCGCGGCGATGACCATCGCGCTGAGCAGCAGGCCGGCTCCGATGCCGAACGCCAGGTGGTAGCCACCGGTGAGCGCCTCGGCGGGGCTCAGGCCGGCGGTGGCCAGGGTGGTGGTGCGGGAGGCCGCCAGGGTCGACAGGACGGCCACGCCGAGGGCCATGCCGATCTGCTGGGTGGTGTTGAACAGTCCGGAGGCGAGCCCCGCGTCCTGTTCGCCGGCCTGTGACATGGCCAGGGCGGTGAGCGCCGGCAGGGCCAGGCCGAAGCCGGCGGCGAGCAGCATCACCGGCAGCAGGTCCCACACGTAGTCGGCGTGCACCGGCAGGCGGGTGAGCAGACCCAGGGCCACGACCAGCAGGCCGAGCCCGGCCGACAGGACGGCGCGCTCACCGAAGCGGGAGTTCAGCCGGGCCGAGACGCCCAGCGAGACCGCTCCGATCACCACGGCGGCCGGCAGCATCGCCAGACCCGTCGCGGCGGCCCCGTACCCCAGCACCTTCTGGAGGTAGAGGGCGACGAGGACCTGGAACGAGAACAGCGCCGCCACCATCAGCATCTGCACCAGGTTGGCACCGACGACGACTCGGGAGTGGAAGATCCGCAGCGGCATCAGGGGGGTACGGGCCGTCGCCTGTCGCGCGGCGAAGGCCGCGAGCAGCACCAGGGCCGACGCCCCGAGGCCGAGGGTGTGCGCGGAGGACCAGCCGTACTCCTCCGCCTTGACCACGCTGTAGATGCCCGCCATCAGCCCGGCCGTGACGAGTGCCGCGCCGAGAACGTCGGCCCCCGCCCTCAGACTCAGGCGGCCTCCGACCGCACCGGCGCCGGCGGACGGCGTCGGGGTGGCGGGGCTCGCGGGGATCGAGGGCAGTGCCAGGAGCAGCGCGGCGACCCCGATCGGCAGGTTGATGAAGAAGATCCAGTGCCAGTCGAGCGCGTCGGTGAGGACCCCGCCGAGCACTTGGCCCAGCGAGGCGCCGGCCGCGCCGGTGAAGGAGAAGACGGCTATCGCCTTGGCCCGTTCGCGTGGCTCGGTGAACAGGGTGACGAGGATGCCGAGGCTGACGGCGGAGGCCATGGCGCTGCCCACGCCCTGGAGGAACCGCGCGGCCAGCAGGACGGCGGGGGAGGCCGCGTACCCGGCGATGAGCGAGGCGGCCGTGAAGACGCCGGTCCCGGCCAGGAACATCCGCTTGCGGCCGATCAGGTCGCCGAGCCGGCCCGCGAGCAGCAGGAGGCTGCCGAAGGCGATCAGGTAGGCGTTGACGACCCAGCTGAGGCCGGCGGGGGTGAAGCCGAGGTCATCCTGGATGGCGGGCATCGCGACGGTGACGATGCTTCCGTCGAGGACGGTCATCAGGACGCCGGTCGAGAGTACGGCGAGGGCGGTCCAGCGGGAGCGCGGGCCCCGGGCGGCGGTCAGGGGGATGCGCGTGAGGGTCGACATCGGTCTGTCTCTCTCCGGTGAGGGGGCGGAAGAACGAGCGATGGTGAGACCGTAGCAGATGGTTTCGTTGTAGACGATTTATCGCGGACCTAATTGCTAGGCTGGGTCCATGACCGCGATGGCACCCGCCCGGACGAAGCCCGACCTCTCCTTCCTCCTGGACCACACCAGCCACGTCCTGCGCACGCGCATGGCTGCGGCCCTTGGCGAGATCGGGCTCACCGCCCGCATGCACTGCGTCCTCGTCCACGCGCTGGAGGAGGAACGGACCCAGATCCAGCTCGCCGAGATCGGCGACATGGACAAGACGACGATGGTCGTCACCGTCGACGCGCTGGAGAAGGCCGGACTGGCCGAGCGTCGCCCCTCCACCAAGGACCGGCGGGCCCGCGTCATCGCCGTCACCGAACGGGGCGCCGCCGTCGCCGCCGAGAGCCAACGCATCGTCGACCAGGTGCACGCCGACGCCCTGGGCTCCCTATCACCCGCCGACCGCGAGGCCCTGACGCGCATCCTCGGCCTTCTCGCGCAGGGCGCCCTCGACACTCCTTCCGACACGTCCCGCGCGGCCCGCCGCGCCCGCCAGTGACGCCCGCCGAGGCCGGGGCCGAGCGAGGGCAACCGGCCTCGCCCACCCGTGAGCGCCCGGACCGCCTGGTGGACCGCATCGTCGCCATCGACTGGCGGGCCGCCGAGCACGACGTCGAGCACGGTGCGTCCCGCGCCCGCCTCATGCGCGAGTACCTCCGCAGAGCGGCGCTCTGGGTGCGGGAGTTCCAGAAGAGCGACCCGCACCCGGTCTTCGGCGTCGGCCGACCGGAGAACTGGCCCTTCTTCGACATCGCCCGCCGAGTCGACCCGCGGGTGCGCGCCGAAGCAGCGCTCGCGGCCCGGCTGGACACGTTCCTGGCCGAGCATGCGAGCGGATTCCTCGTCGGCGCGGCAAGCCGGGCGGCTCTCCACTGGGCGTCGCTTCCCAGCGAGTCCTTGGGTAGATTCCCGCCCCTGCCGGACCCCTTCGAGCCGCTCGTCCTCCTGCTGGAGCGCGGCGGCGGATTCTGCATCGAGAACGGCTTCATCGACTTCGTGGCACACCGCGTCCGCCTCACCTCATGGCAAGACCACGTGGCTACCCCACCGATCCCTTCCCTCTCCCCGGTCGCTCTCGACGCCCTGGACCGGGACTGAGGCCCTCACGGGCGCGCGATTCCCGCCACCGATGCGGTATTTGACGGGCTCGGAGCCAGAGTTGTTGAGAGCATTGGTCATACTTGGTCGACCGGATCCAGGCCGCGGTGCCGGGTGCGGCGAAGGCGACGAACGAGTACATCGAGGGCGACTTGGACGCGGCCAAGCACGCGCAGGACGCGGCGAAGACCGGCGAGGTGGGTGATCTCATCCCGAATTCAAACTACCGCCCCGAGGCTGAACGTGTTCCGTGAGATGGAAATTCTACATGATTCGGAGATCGTTCTAGTTTCCGAAGACGGGTGTTTGCTGGGAAGGGTAGAGGCGGGATTTTCCGCAGCGTCCTATGCGGTACGCATCTCCGACAGGGACGAAGTAGTCGAACACGTGGCCTGGAATCTTTTTGAGGCGCTGGCCAAGGTGCGGACTGACCTTCAGCAAGCAGGATTGAAGCCTGCAGTTGAGGGGGCCTGCCGGGATGTGTATCCCAGCAGAATGGCGCTGGAGATGGGCGGCGGGAGGAAAGCGTACCGCTGGCCGGTCACCGACCGGCCGGTTACAGTGGGGATCTTCGATCCTGTGCCGAGCTCCGAATACGGCCGACTCGCCTATGTGGAAGAGCAGCGTGTCTCTGTGGACAGACTCAGGAGTGAGGGAAGTGGGTGAATCAGTGCTAAGGCCGCCCGTGGAGTGGATAACGGAATCGATGCGAGCGGAAGCGTCAAGAAATCCTGGCTCCTGGGTCTACGCGATTGATCCCTTTGTCGACCCGGCCGGTCGTGTCCCGCCGTATGCCATCTTCGGCGCGTGGAGGGTCGACGGACGGGGCGAAATAACCGATCAATTCACTCCTAATTCAAAATATCGACCTTCTCCGCGCAGCATGGGAATGCCCGAGCCGACCGATGCGGTGGATTCTGCCATCCCGCTTGCCGCTACCCGGTACGGCAGTGAGGCCGACATCGTCCGGATGCTTACAGAAGCCTTCGTGTTCGTCCCCTCCGAGCCGACCGTGTACCTCGACGTTCACCCGGAAGAGGGCGCCAGGAAAATTCTGCCCGTGTTCACTCATCCCAGGTATGCGCCAACCGAGGTGCCGGAGCTGCGGAGGGTGGCGGCAAGGAGCCTGGCGGCGAGCATGCCGATCGACACGTATTTCAAAATAAATCCCGGCAGCTCTGCCTCCGTGGTAATACCTGTCACCGATCTGCTGTAGCCAGGCTTCTGCCCCGGGTGCGCGGCGGCCCTCGCCGGCATGGGCGGCCGCGGCTTCGGGGCGAGAGGGGCTCCGGCAGGTTGGTGGGGCGGGGCAGGTCGGCCGTCGCCAAGACCTC
Source organism: Streptomyces cirratus (assembly GCF_014650775.1). GTDB lineage: Bacteria > Actinomycetota > Actinomycetes > Streptomycetales > Streptomycetaceae > Streptomyces > Streptomyces cirratus. The sequence continues at coordinate 78,774 of NZ_BMVP01000002.1, forward strand.
GGGATCAGGCCGGTGAGCTGCGCCGACAGCGGATCTGCGCGTGGGGGGCCGTCGGGAATAGCCTGGAAGAGAGCGGCACCGGGGCGGAGCGGACCTCTCCATGCATCCCCTTGACCCCGGGGACCGCAAAACAGGGAGGAAGAGCCATGCCCTGGAATCTGAACGGCACGTATCTGGAGAGCTGCAACTGTGACGTGGTGTGCCCCTGCACCACCTCCGGCCTCACCGCACCGGCCGACCACGAGCGCTGTCAGGTGACCTTCGCGTTCCACGTGGACAGCGGGAACGTGGAGGACGTCGATGTCTCCGACCGAAACGTGGCCGTCTTCATCGACGGGCCGCGGGTGATGGCCGAGGGCGGCTGGCAGGTGGCGCTGTACGTCGACGCCTCGGCGGACGACGGCCAGGCGGAGGCGCTGGGCAAGGTCTTCTCGGGCCAGGCGGGCGGCCCGATGGCGGGGCTCACTCCGCTCATCGGCGAGGTCCTCGGCGTGGAGCGCGTCCCCATCGAGTACCGCGACGACGGTCGCCGCCACGCCGCGCGGGTGGGCGACGCCATCGACATCGAGATCGAGGACCAGATCGCCCCGCAGTTCGGCGAGGACGGCCCGGTGATGCGCCTCACGGGCATGTTCCACCCGGTGAACAGCACACTGACGATCGCCCGCTCCACCCGGGCGACGGGTGAGGGCGTGTACGGCCGGTCCTGGGACTTCACCGGCGGCAACGGACACGCGGCTCCCTTCACGTGGTCCGGATGACCGGTGGGCCGGCTGCCGTCCGCATCCGGGCGGCCCCCGTCGGACTGCTGCTCGTGGCGGCCGCCGCCTGGGTCTGGATGGTGACGCGCTGGGGCGGTATGCCGGCGATGCCCGGCACCATGGGCCTGGGCCTTGGCGCTTTCCTGGCCGTGTGGACGCTGATGATGACCGCGATGATGCTGCCCGCCACGGCACCCGTCGCCGCCTTGTACGCACGCACCATCACCGTGCACCGGGCACCGCGCATGGCCGTCTTCACCGTCGCCTACCTGCTCGTCTGGGCCGCGGCCGGCCTGCCGGCGTACGCGCTGGCCGTCGGCCTCGGCCGGGCGGCGCGCCTGCCCCCCGCGGCGGGGACGGCGGTGGCCGCGGCCGTGTTCGCGGTCAGCGGCGTCTACCAGCTCACGCCCCTCAAAGACCGTTGTCTGGCGAGGTGCCGTTCGCCGATCGGCCTGATGCTGCGCTACGCCTCGTACCCGAGGGCCTCGCGCGATCTGCGTGCCGGAGCGCACCACGGGGCCTTCTGCCTGGGCTGCTGCTGGTCACTGATGGTGCTGCTGGCGGCGTTCGGTGTGATGAACCTGTGGGCCATGGTGGTCCTGGCCGCCGTGATCACCGCCGAAAAACTCGCTCCGGCCGGTCGGCTGGTGGCCCGTGCCGTGGGGATCGCCTCGATCGCCCTGGCCGTCGCCGTCTTCTGGGTCCCGGCGCTGGCCCCGGGCCTCACCGGCGGTGGCACGGCCGGGATGTGAGGGTGCGTCGCCCGAATTCTCCGGTGGGCCTTTACTTCGATGTCGGCCCCCGGGGTGTCGGCGCACCGCGTAGGTCGACTGTCCTCATTTCGTGGTGAGCCGGGCGCCGGCGCACCTTTTTGCCCGACTGCCGGTTATGGACCGGGGTTTACGACCTGTGTGCATGCGCGCTCGACGAAGATCAAAAATCTGAGGATCTGTTGAGCGGGAACCGTTTGTTCCGCTGGTTAGCTGAGTTTCGCAAGCCACCCCCCAACGTGAAGGGCTTCCGCTCAGCCATGTCCAAGGTCATAACCCCCCGCCGCACCGCTGCCGTTCTCGCCGTCGTCGCCGCCACCACGCTGATGGGTACCGCCAACGCCAGCGCCTCGCTCATCTCGCAGGACGGCATGCGCATCGCCGCCTACCAGAACAGCCTCAAGAGCAGCACCGAGGAAGGCGCCGCCGACGCGCTGCGCGACTTCGACGCCCTGACCCACGACAAGCAGGTCAAGTTCCTCAACTACGCCGAGGACCCCGAGAACCTCAAGGCCCTCCTCGAAGAGGTCGCCGACGTTCCCGAGACGGCCAACCCCGCCCCCGTCCACCAGTTGGTGAACCTCAAGGGCGGTGACGTGCAGATCGCCTCCGACAGTGAGGCCGCCTTCACCGCCGACGCGGGCGACGCCTCCGGGATCTCGGCCGCGGGCAAGCTCCACGCCGGCTGGTGGGACACCACCTACACCGTCCGGCAGAAGATCTTCGGCATCACCATCACCAAGCTCAGCGTGTGGGTGAACTACCACACCAACGGCTCCAAGATCGACCGCGTGGACCACGCCGACTGCGGCAAGCGCAACTTCAACGGCGCCGTCTCCATCGGCCACGGCGTCCCGAAGGCCCAGCTGGCCAGCGGCAACGCCATCGGCCAGGTGGTCTGGGAAGGCTCGATCATCTACAAGGGCTTCGGCGTCGAGATCGACAAGCGCCAGCAGGTCGTCGCCAACGCATACGGGTTCAAGAGCGGGTACCTGAAGAACATCTAATTGCAGATGCCGGCCACGGATTGAGATCGGGTGCGGCGGATATCCGAATTTCCCCCACCAGGGAACCGCATTCGCCGGCCTCCGGAAACCTTTGATGATCGGGCCCGGAGGCCGGCGCCCCTGTTTTGCGCGCAGCGCCTTTACGTCAGCGCCTCTACGTGCAGTGTCTTTACGCGTAGCGCTCGCGGAGTTTGTACTTGAGCACTTTTCGGAGGGCGTCGTTCCGGGGAAGTGCTTCGACGAGTTCCAGTTGTTCCGGGAGCTTGTGCGGGGACAGGCCCTGGGCGCGCAGGTGGGCCGTGACCGCCGTCAGCGTCAACGGGGGTGCTGACGGCGGCTGCTCGACCACCGCGCAGACGCGTTCGCCGCGTTCGGGGTCCGGAAGGCCGATGACGGCGGCGTCGCTGACGTCCGGGAGCAGGTGGAGGAGGTCCTCGATCTCCTTCGCCGAGATGTTCTCCCCCTTGCGGATGATGACGTCCTTGCTGCGGCCGGTGAGGACCAGGTGGCCGTCCGGGGTGAGGTGACCGAGGTCGCCGGTGATCAGGTAGCCGTCGGCGTCGAAGGCCTCCGCCGACCGGTCGGGGTCCAGGTAGCCCCGGCAGACCGCCTCGCCCCGCAGGCGGACCTCCCCGTCGGTGGACGGCGGCAGCGGGGTGCCGTCCGGGGTCGTGATGCGGATCGACATCCCCTGCGGGGGGCGGCCCTCGGTCGTCGCGAGGTTCTCGTCCGTGTCGTCCGGGTCACCCATGGTGATCATCGGGACTTCGGTCATGCCGTAGCCGTGGGTGAGCCGGCAGCCCAGTTCCCGGACCACCGCGTGGTAGATCTCCGGCGGCTTCGGTGCGCCGCCGCCCGCCAGCAGCCGCAGGCTCGGGATGAGTTTCGTGGCGGGGTCCTTGCGCTGCTCGGCGAGGAACATCGAGTAGAAGGCGGTGGAGCCGCCGGCGATGGTGACGCCGTGGCGGCGGTACCCCTCCAGCGCGTCCGGCATCGCGAACTTCTCGAACAGCACTGCCGGGAACCCGTACAGCAGCAGCATCACCAGGTAGTCCGGGCCGCCTATATGGGCGTACGGGAAGGCGATCGAGCCGACGTCCCCCGGCCCGGGCCGCAGGGCGTGCGCGAGGCAGGAGCCGCCCGCGATCAGGGACCGGTCGGTGTGCAGCACGCCCTTGGGGTCGGACGTCGTGCCGGAGGTCCAGTAGATCCAGCGCACGTCCGTCCCGGAGGCGGGTGGCGCGGGCAGTGCTGCCGGGCCGGCCGGGTCGCCGTCCGGGAGGTCCTCGTAGGCCCGGAAGACGCCCCGCGCCCCGAGCCGGGCGGCCATCGCCGCGTGGTCGAAGCCGCGCCACTCCCCGGGGACGGCGAAGAACTCCGCCTTGGACTCCCGTAGCGCGAAGCCGGCCTCGCGGTCCCGGTAGAAGGGGATGACGGGCGACTGGACGGCGCCGAGCCGGGCCAGCGCGAGCGAGAGCAGCACCGTCTCGATGCGGGTCGGCAACTGCCAGGCGACGACCGTGCCCGGGCCGACTCCCATGCCGTGGAGGCCTGCCGCGACCCGCTCCGCGCGCTCGTGGAGCGCGCCGAAGGTGAGGGTGCGGTCATGGGCCGGGTCCGGGGCCGCCTCGATGAGCGCGGGGGCGCTGGGGGTGAGCGCGGCGCGGCGGGCGACGAGGTCCCAGAGGGTGCGGGCGTGCGCGAGGGTGCGGGCGGTCTCGCGGGACTCCGTGAGGGTCCGGGACTCCGTGAGGGTCCGGGAGTCCTCGGGGGTCCGGGCGGTCGACGTTTCCGGTCCCGTAGCCGCCGCCCTCGCCCCCGCCCCCGCCCCCGTAGCCGCCGCCCCCGCCCCCGCGCCGTCGTCCGTTCCCGTCATCCCGGCCTCCCCTTGGCTGACGCTGTGTCAGATCTGGCGAGAGCGTAGGGCCCCGGCGCTTGCCGGTCCAGAGGTGCCGGGGCTAGCTTGTTTCTGACGGTCCATCAGATACGGCGAGGGGACACCGGACATCATGGACACGGAACTGCCTCGGATCATCAGCGTCGACGACCACGTGATCGAACCCGCCCACCTCTTCGACGTGTGGCTGCCGGCCAAGTACCGCGACCGGGGACCGAAGGCGCTGACCGCGGGAATCGGCGATCTCGTCTACACCAGCGGCAAGTACGTGATCTCCATGGATCCCGACGGCCCCCCGACCGACTGGTGGATCTACGAGGACCTCAAGTTCCCGTACAAGCGCAACATCGCCGCCGTGGGCTTCGACCGCGACGACATGACCCTGGAGGGGATCACGCGGGAGGAGATGCGGCCGGGGTGCTGGGACCCCAAGGCCCGGCTCGCCGACATGGACCTCAACCACGTCGAGGCCTCCCTGTGCTTCCCCACCTTCCCCCGCTTCTGCGGCCAGACCTTCGCCGAGGCGCACGACAAGGAAGTGGCCCTCGCCTGCGTGCGCGCGTACAACGACTGGATGGTGGAGGAGTGGTGCGGCGACAGCGGCGGCCGGCTGATCCCGCTGTGCATCATCCCGCTCTGGGACGTCGACCTCGCGGTGACGGAGATCCGGCGCAACGCCGCGCGGGGCGTGCGCGCCGTGACCTTCTCCGAGATCCCGACCTACCTCGGCCTGCCGTCCATCCACTCCGGCTACTGGGACCCCTTCTTCGCCGTCTGCCAGGAGACCGGCACCGTCGTCAACATGCACATCGGGTCCTCCTCCCAGATGCCCGCCGCCTCCCCCGACGCCCCGCCCGCCGTCCAGGCCTCGCTCAGCTTCAACAACGCGATGGCCTCGATGATGGACTTCCTGTTCAGCGGGGTGCTGGTGAAGTTCCCGGCGCTCAAGCTCGCCTACAGCGAGGGCCAGATGGGATGGATCCCGTACGCCCTCGAACGCGCCGACGACGTGTGGCGCGAGCACCGCGCCTGGGGCGGGGTCCGCGACCTGATCCCCGAGCCGCCGTCCACGTACTACTACCGGCAGATGTTCTGCTGCTTCTTCCGCGACAAGCACGGGATCGCCTCGCTCGACGTCGTCGGACGCGACAACGCGACCTTCGAGACCGACTACCCGCACGTCGACTCGACCTTCCCGCACACCAAGGACGTCGCCCTCGACCACGTGAAGGGCCTCGACGACGAGACCGTCTACAAGCTGATGCGCGGCAACGCCATCCGCATGCTGGGCCTGGACCTGGACGAGTAGTGGACCTCACCTACACCGACGAGGAGCAGGAGTTCCGCGCCCGGCTGCGCGAGTGGCTCGCCAAGGAGCTGCCCGCCCTGCCCCCCAGGCCGTCCCCCGACGACTGGCCGGGCCGCCGCGCCTACGACGCGGGCTGGCAGCGGCGGCTGTACGAGGCCGGGTACGCAGGCCTGCACTGGCCCCTCGACGCCGGTGGGCGAGGCGCGACCCCCACCCAGCACCTGATCTTCCTGGAGGAGACGGAACGGGCGGGCGCCCCGTACGTCGGCGCGAACTTCGTCGGACTGCTGCACGCGGGGCCCACCATCGCCGCCGAGGGCACCGCCGCACAGCGGGCGCGCTGGCTGCCGCCGGTGCTGCGCGGCGACGAGATGTGGTGCCAGGGGTTCAGCGAGCCGGACGCCGGCTCCGACCTGGCGTCACTGCGGACCCGCGCGGTACGCGACGGCGACGACTACGTGGTCAGCGGCTCGAAGATCTGGACCTCGCACGCGGAGGTCGCCGACTGGTGCGAGCTGCTGGTGCGGACCGACCCCGGGGCGCCGAAGCACCGTGGCATCACCTGGCTGGCCATGCCGATGGACGCGCCCGGGATCACCGTACGGCCGCTGCGCACCCTCGCGGGGTCGGCCGAGTTCGCGGAGGTGTTCCTGGACGAGGTGCGGGTGCCGGTGGAGAACCGCGTGGGGGCGGAGAACGACGGCTGGCGGGTCACGATGGTGACGCTGTCCTTCGAGCGGGGCACCGCCTTCGTGGGGGAGGTGGTGGCGTGCCGCCGCACGCTCGCCCTGCTGGCCCGGGCCGCGAAGGAGAACGGGCGCTGGGACGATCCCGTCCTACGTCGCACCCTCGGACGGCTCCACGGGGAACTCGGCGCCCTCTGGAGGCTGACGCAGTGGAACGTCAGCGAATCACAGCGCTCGGGCGGCGTGCCCGGCACAGGTGGCAGCGTCTTCAAGCTGGCGTACTCCCACGCGCGGCAAGAGCTGTACGACGCCGCGGCGCAGGTGCTCGGCGCGGGCTCCCTCGCGCTGGACGAGGAGTGGGTCCTGGACCGGCTCTCGTCCCTGTCGTACACCATCGCCGCGGGCACCTCCCAGATCCAGCGGAACATCGTCGCCGAGCGCGTCCTCGGCCTGCCGAAGGGGCGGTGAGCGGCGTGGACTTCCAGCCGACCGGGGAACAGCGCGACCTGCGGGCGGGCGTACGGGACCTGCTGGCGGGGCGGTACGGGCGCGAGGCGCTGCGGGCGTCGGTGGAGGCGGGCGTCGCGGTGGACCGGCGGCTGTGGCGGGAGCTGGGCGGGGCCGGGTTCTTCGCGCTGCGCCTGCCGGAGGCGGACGGCGGGGTCGGGCTCGGGCTCCCGGAGGCGGTCCTGGTCTTCGAGGAGGCGGGCCGGGCCCTGCTGCCGGGGCCGCTGGTGGCCACGTTCCTGGCGGCCGGGGTGGTGCCGGGCGCCGCGGCCGGGACGGCGGTGGTGACGGCGTTCGACCTGGACGGCCCGCTGGTGGCCCACCTGGCGGAGGCCGACGCGGTCCTCGGGGCGCCCGCGCTGCCCGAGGGCGAGCCGGTGCGCTCGGTGGACCCGCTGACCCCGCTGCACCGGGTGGCCCGGCCGGGGCGGGCCGGTCCGTACCGTGACGAGGGCGCGCTGCTGACGGCCGCGCTCCAGCTCGGCAGCGCCCTGCGCACGCTGGAGCTGGCGGTGGCCCACGCCCGCCGGCGCGAGCAGTTCGGGCAGCCGATCGGGGCGTTCCAGGCGGTCAAGCACCTGTGCGCGGGCATGCTGGTGCGGGCGGAGGTGGCCCGTACGGCGGTGTACGCGGCGGCCTTGACGGGCGACGGCGCCGAGATCGCGGCCGCGAAACTGCTGGCCGACGAGGCGGCCGTGCAGGGGGCCCGGGACTGCCTCCAGGTGTACGGCGGGATGGGCTTCACCTGGGAGGCGGACGTCCACCTCCACCTCAAGCGGGCCTGGGTCCGCGCGGAGCAGTGGCGCACGGCGGCGCAGGCGGAGGAACTGCTGGCGGCGGACCTGCTGGGCGCCGACGGCTGAGGCCCCGTTCGGCAACGGAAGGAACGAGCCGGGACTCATGTCCGATTACACAGAGTTGATATCGGTTTGTGTCCTTGGGTTGCCCCCTTACCGACCGGAGTCGGGGGCGCGCTCCGGTACGCTCCCACGAATGCGAGCGGCCCCGCGGCGTGAGCGTCGCACAGTATGCACCAGGCCTACTCCTTCGCGCTGGAATATGCCCGAAGCGCTTGTTGTGGTGACTGTATGTCAACCATGCTGCTCCACAAGGGGGTCACTGGCCGTGACCCCGTTCCGTCGTGAGGCGAAGTGTCCGCCGGTTCGGATGGTGTGAGCGGTGCAGGTGCTTCAGGTTCAGCTTGAGGTAGGAGCGGACCCCGCCGAGGTCGGCCGGGCGCGCCGGTGGGCGCGCTCCCGGCTGGCGGGTTCCGGGATAGGGGAAGACGAGCCGCTCGCCGAGACGTTGATCCTGCTGATCTCGGAGCTGGTCACCAACGCGGTCGTGCACACCGGCTGTCCCGCCGTGCTGCGGATGCTGTTCGGGGGGCCCGGGGTGCGGGTGGAGGTCGCGGACGCCAGCGACCGGGCACCCGCCCGGCGGCGGGCCGCCGGCGACGACACCGGCGGGCGCGGCCTGGAGCTGGTCGACGGGCTCGCGGACCGCTGGGGCTGGCAGCGCGAGGGCGCGGGGAAGCGGATCTGGTGCGAGATCGACCGGGCGCGGGAAGCGGACGCCGGGCGCGGCGTGGACGCCCCGGAAAGGTCTGCCGAATTCTTTGCCCCGAACCGGGAACCCCGCGTGTACCTCTAACGAGGTGTTGACGGTTCGTCACCTGTTGATCACTCTTGTGTGGAGCGACTCGTCGCGAGGGGACGCCAAGGGTCCTGCCTTGACGAGTGCGGGTCGTGGGGTGGCGGCTGCCGTGCCGCGCTCGGGGCGTGCATGCGCGTACGCCGCCACCCAGTAGGTCGCGCCTTCCGGCACCCGGCATCCGGCACCCGGCGGTCAGAGGGCGGCGGTCAGAGGACGGCGACGGGAGCCACCGGCGTACCGGTGCCGCCGACGAAGGGTTCCGGCATCGCGGAGAGCCAGAACGCGTACCGGCCCTCTTGTGCACAGGCTGTGGACAACTTTTCGAGGTTCCAGTTCTGACCCTGGAGCATGCCCATCTCGACCAGGTCGAGCGCGTGTACCGGGAGCCACAGGTCCTCGATCTCCGGCGGGAAGATCTCGAAGGTCAGGGTGTCGTTGGCGACGGCCGCCACGTCCCGTGCGTGGAACCACTCGGGGGTGCGGACCGACAGGCCGGGCGAGGGGAACCCGTAGCCGTGCTTGTCGCCCGCGAGGTACACCTGGATCTGGCCCGTCCGGACCAGGACGACGTCACCGGCCCGGACCTCGACCCGGCCGAACTCCTGCGCCTCCGCGAGGTCCTCCGGCGTCACCGCGTGGTCGCCCGGCAGCCGGTCCAGGCCCTTGGCGCGGGCCACGTCCAGCAGGACGCCCCGGGAGACGACGGCGCCGGCCTTGTCGATGCCGCTGAACGCGGCGCGGGAGTGCGCGGTGATCGTGGAGGCCGGACGGCCGTTGTAGATCCGGCCCGAGTGCGAGACGTGCGTGAGGGCGTCCCAGTGCGTCCCGGCCTGGAGCCCCATCGTCACGGCGTCGTCGCTGCACGCCACCGTGCCGGGGCCGAACAGCTCCTGGTTGATCTGCACCATCGTGTGGAGCGGGTTGACCCGGCCGGGGATCAGGCCGGCCTGTACCCCGTCCTCCTTGAGGGGCAGGGCCAGCGGGATCCGCCGGCCCGTGCGGACCTCGGCGGCCGCGGCGCGCACCACGGCGTCGGTGATCAGGTTCAAGGTGCCCCTCTCGTCCTCGGCGCCCCACCGGCCCCAGTTGTTGACGCGCTCGGCGATGTCGTGGAACTCGGCCGGCAAGGTCATGGCCTCATCAACTCCCGGGGCTTGTGCTGTGGCGTCGGACTGCCCATAGAATCTAACGGTCCGTCAGAAACTGCGGAAAGGGGTCGGGCGTGGGGAACTTCCTGGCAGGCAAGGTCATCGCCGTCACCGGGGCGGGCCGGGGCATCGGACGGGCCGTGGCACTCGCCGCGGCCGCCCAAGGGGCCAAGGTCGTCGTCAACGACTACGGCGTGGGCATCGAGGGGGGCGAGCCCACCAGCGAGATCGCCGAATCCGTGGTCAAGGAGATCCTCACCGCCGGCGGCGAGGCCGTCGCCGTCGCCGACGACATCTCCACCATGGAAGGCGGACAGCGCATCGTCGACACCGCCCTGGCCCGCTACGGGCGCGTCGACGGAGTCGTCTGCGTCGCCGGCATCCTGCGCGAGCGGATGCTGTTCAACATGTCCGAGCAGGAGTGGGACCCCGTCGTCGCCATCCACCTCAAAGGCACCTTCACCGTCTTCCGGGCCGCCTCCGCCGTCATGCGCAAACAGGGCTCCGGCACCCTCATCGGCTTCACCAGCGGCAACCACCAGGGCTCGGTCGCCCAGGCCAACTACAGCGCCGCCAAGGGCGGGATCATCTCCCTCGTCCGCTCGGCGGCCCTTGGCCTGGCCAAGTACGGGGTCACCGCCAACGCCGTCGCCCCCGTCGCCCGGACCCGGATGTCCGCGGGCGTACCCATGGAGCTCAAGGAGATCGGCGAGCCCGAGGACGTCGCGGCGCTCGTCACCTACCTGCTCAGCGACCGCGCGAAGGCGGAAGGGATCACCGGCCAGGTGTACACCATCGCCGGACCGAAGATCGCCGTGTGGGCGCAGCCGCGCGAACTGCGCGCCGCGTACGCCGAGGGGTCCTGGACCCCCGAGAAGATCGCCGACTTCCTGCCGGGGACGGTGGGCACCGACCCGATGCCGATGCTCGCGCAGCTGGAGGCCATGGCCAAGGCGGCGGCCGCCAAGGACCGCCCCAACGCGTGAGGGGGAGCCCATGGACTTCGGCTTCGGGCCCGAGGACGAGGAACTGCGCGGCCGCGCCCGGTCGTGGCTGCGGGAGCACCTCGTCGGCACGTACGCGCACGCCCGCGGGCTCGGCGGGCCCGGCAGCGAACACGAGGGCGTCGAGGCGCGGCGCGCCTGGGAACGGGAGCTGGGCCGCGGCGGCTGGATCGGCCAGGGCTGGGAGGCCCCCGACGGCGCCTACGGGCAGCGCCGGCTCTCCCTGACCGGGCAGGTGGTGTGGGCGGAGGAGTACGCGGCGCTGCGCGCCCCAGGGCGGGTCGGCCACATCGGTGAGAACCTCCTGGCGCCCACCCTCGTCGCCCACGGGTCCCAGCGGCAGCGGGACCGCTACCTGCCCGGCATCGCCCGCGGCGAGGAGCTGTGGTGCCAGGGGTACAGCGAGCCGGGCGCCGGATCCGACCTCGCCGGGATCCGTACGGCGGCCGTCCGCGACCCGGCCGACGGGCGCCACCGGATCACCGGACAGAAGATCTGGACCTCCCTCGCCCGGGACGCCGACTGGTGCTTCGTCCTGGCCCGCACGGACCCCGGCTCCCGCCGCCACCGCGGCCTGACCTTCCTGCTGGTGCCGATGGACCAGCCGGGCCGCATCGAGGTCCGGCCCATCCGCCAGCTGACCGGCACCAGCGAGTTCAACGAGGTGTTCTTCGACGGGGCGGTGGCCGCCGAGGCCGTCGGCGGCGAAGGCGACGGCTGGACCGTCGCCATGGGCCTGCTCGCCCTGGAACGCGGCGTCTCCACCCTCGTCCAGCAGATCGGCTTCGCCGCCGAACTGGAACGGGTCCTGGCCGCCCACGCCGCCTCGGGCGCCGACGACCCCGTACTGCGCGAGCGACTGGTGCGCCAGTGGGCCGAGCTGCGCACCATGCGCTGGAACGCCCTGCGCACCCTGGGCGGCAGCGGCGACCAGGGCGCGCCGAGCGTCGCGAAGCTGCTGTGGGGCGGCTGGCACCGGCGGCTCGGCGAGCTGGCGGTTGCGGTGCGCGGCGCGGAGGCCACCGCCGGACCTGCCGACTGGGGCCGGGAGAGCCCGTACGAGAACGGGCTCGACGAGGAGCAGCGCCTGTTCCTGTTCAGCCGGGCCGACACCATCTACGGCGGTTCGGACGAGATCCAGCGGAACATCATCGCCGAGCGCGTGCTCGGCCTGCCCAGAGAGACGCGGTGACGACATGCGAGGCGTCGTGTTCGACGGCAAGCAGGCCCAGGTGGTCGACGATCTGGAGATCCGCGACCCGGGAGCGGGGGAGGTGCTGGTCGCGATATCGGCGGCCGGACTGTGCCACAGCGACCTCTCGGTGATCGACGGGACCATTCCCTTCCCCCCGCCGGTGGTGCTGGGGCACGAGGGGGCCGGGGTGGTCGAGGCCGTCGGCCCCGGCGTCACCCACGTGGAGGCCGGTGACCACGTCTCGCTGTCCACCCTCGCCAGCTGCGGGGCGTGCGCGGACTGCGACCGGGGCCGGCCCACGATGTGCCGCAAGGCCATCGGAATGCCCGGGCAGCCCTTCTCCCGCGGCGGAACGCCCCTGTTCCAGTTCGCCTCCAACTCGGCGTTCGCGGAGCGGACGATCGTCAAGGCGGTCCAGGCCGTGAGGATCCCCGAGGACATCCCGGCGACGTCGGCCGCGCTGATCGGGTGCGGGGTCCTGACCGGGGTGGGCGCGGTACTGAACCGGGCGCGGGTGGACCACGGCGAGTCGGTGGTCGTCATCGGCGCCGGCGGCATCGGGCTGAACGTGCTCCAGGGCGCCAGGATCGCGGGGGCCGCCACCATCGTCGCGGTGGACGCCAACCCGGCGAAGGAGGCGGTGGCGCGGCAGTTCGGAGCCACCCACTTCATCGACGCCTCCGCCGCCGGGGACACCTCGGCGGCCGTCCGCGAGATCCTGCCGACCGGCGCCGACCACGCCTTCGAGTGCGTGGGTCACGTACGGCTGATCCGGCAGGCGATCGACCTCCTCGACCGGCACGGGCAGGCCGTGCTGCTGGGCGTGCCGGGCTTCAAGGAGGAGGCCTCCTTCCAGGTGTCTTCCCTGTACCTGGACAAGACGATCATGGGGTGCCGCTACGGGTCCTCCCGGCCCCAGCGCGACATCGCGCTGTACGCCGAGCTGTACCGGCAGGGGAAGCTGCTGCTGGACGAGCTGGTGACGGAGGTCTACCCGGTGGAGGACTTCGCGAAGGCGGTGGACGACGCGCGGCACGGGCGCGTGGCGCGCGGGGTGCTGACCTTCTGAACGCGGCGGCCCCGGGTCCCGTGTGCGGGGGCCCCGGGGCCGGTGGGCAGTTCAAGGGGCCTTCACGGACTCGTGGAGCTCATGGAGCGCGTGGAGCTCACGGCGTGAAGCGGCCGAACCTGCCCTGGTGGAACAGGAGCGGGTCGCCTTCGCCGGCCGCGCCCAGCGCCTCGACGCGGCCGACCACGATGAGGTGGTCCCCGCCCGTGTGGACGGCGTGGATCCGGCAGTCGATCCAGGCGGGTACGGCGTCCAGCTGCGGTGAGCCGGTCGCGGGGGACGGGCGGTGGGCGACGCCGGCGAACTTGTCGGCGCCGCTGACCGCGAACGACCGGCACAGCGGCCCCTGTTCGGCGCCCAGGATGTTGACGCAGAACACCCCCGCCCGGGCGATCCGGGGCCAGGTGGCCGACGTACGGGCCACCATGAACGTGACCAGCGGCGGATCCAGGGACAGCGAGGCGAAGGACTGGCAGGCGAAGCCGGCCGGACCGTCCGCGCCGTCGACGGCCGGGGCGGTGATGACGGTGACCCCGCTGGCGAAGTTGCCGAGGACGGCCCGGAACTCGGCGGGGGCGACCGGGGCCCGCTCGTCCTCCCGGACGGCCCGCAGGTCGGGGCGCGGCAGGGCGCCGTCCGGCAGCGGATCCGGCTCCGGCGCGGCGGAGGTGGGGGAGCCTGCTGACCTGAGGTATCGGACGACGGTGGCCGCCATCCCTGCGTGTCCCATCACACCACCGATTGAAGCTGACGATACGTCAGATTGGAAGGTGCCGGACCGGCTCGGACAGGGGACCCGAGGCCTTCGGCCGTTCCCCCGGACGGGTGAATCCCCCGGCCCGCCGGGGCCGTGCACCGGACAGCCCCGTGCGGGCTCGGCATGGTGGCGGGGGACCGGCGTGCCGCCGTACGCCGAACGACCCCAGACCCCGGGAGAGAACCCATGCTCGGCACCGATTTCCGTACCGGCTCACCCAACTGGCTCGACCTCGGCAGCCCCGACATCGACGACGCCGCCGCCTTCTACAGCGGCGTCTTCGGCTGGAACTTCGTCTCCGCCGGGCCCGACACCGGCGGGTACGGCTTCTTCCAGCGGGGCGGCAAGACCGTCGCCGCGATCGGGCCGCTCACCGAGGAGGGTGCGAGGTCCGCCTGGATGGTGCACTTCATGAGCCCGGACATCCAGGCCACCACCTCGGCCGTCAAGGACGGCGGCGGCAGCGTACGGATGGAACCGATGGACGTGATGGGCGAGGGGTGGCTCGCGCAGTTCACCGACCCGCAGGGCGCCCAGTTCGCCTCCTGGCAGCCCGGGAAGACCTCCGGCCTCGGGGTGGCCTCGGACGAGAACTCGCTGATCTGGGTGGAGCTGCACGCACCGGACCCGGACGCGGCCGTCTCCTTCTACAACGGGGTGTTCGGCTGGCGCAGCGAGGAGATGCAGGCGCCCGGGATGACGTACCGGGTGCTGAGCACCAAGGACGGAGACCAGCGCGAGGCGTCCTTCGGCGGGGTCGCACCGATGGGTGAGGGTGCCGGGGGCGGCGGGGTCGGGCCGAGCTGGGTGCCGTACTTCCACGTGAGCGACGTGGACGCCACCGTGAGCACCGCGCAGGGCAAGGGCGGCTCGGTGCTGATGCCGGCGGCGGACGTGCCGGACGTCGGCCGGATCGCGTGGGTGGCGGACCCGTTCGGGGCGCCGTTCGCCCTGCTGAAGCCGAACCCGCAGATGTAGGGCCGCGGGCCGCCCCGGGTCAACGCCCGAGGTACTTGGGGGTGCGGCGCTCCACGAAGCTGGTCACGCCCTCGTTGGCATCGGCGGTGGTCATGTTGATCTCCTGGGCGGCGGCCTCGGCGGCCAGGGCGGCCGCCCGGTCCCCGTCGAGGGATGCGTTGACCAGCTGCTTCGTCAGGGCCAGGGCCCGCGTCGGGCCCTGGGCCAGGCGCTCCGCCCACGCGCGGGCGGTCGCCTCCAGGGCGTCGGCCGGGACGACGGTGTTGACCAGCCCGAGGCGTTCGGCCTCGACGGCGGGGACGGCGTCGCCGAAGAACAGCAGCTCCTTGGCCTTCTGCGGGCCGAGGAGGCGGGGCAGGAGGTACGCGCCGCCGCCGTCGGGGACCAGGCCGCGGCGGA
Source organism: Streptomyces cirratus (assembly GCF_014650775.1). Taxonomy (GTDB): domain Bacteria; phylum Actinomycetota; class Actinomycetes; order Streptomycetales; family Streptomycetaceae; genus Streptomyces; species Streptomyces cirratus. The sequence continues at coordinate 93,917 of NZ_BMVP01000002.1, forward strand.
CGAACACCTCGATGAAACGGGCCGGTTCGGCGGCGATGACGAGGTCGCAGGCGAGGGCGAGGTGGGCGCCGATGCCGGCGGCCGTGCCGTTGACGGCGGCGATGACGGGCTTCTCGCAGTCGAGGACCGCCGTGATCAGGCGCTGGGCGCCGAGGCGGATCATGCGGGCGACGTCCCCGGCGACGCGGTCGCCTGCGGCGGGGCCGTCGGCGGCGGGGCCGCCGCGGAGGTCGGCGCCGGCGCAGAAGCCCTTGCCGGTGGCGGTGAGCACGACGGCGCGGGTGGCGGGGTCGGCTGAGGCGTCGGCGAGGAGCGCGATGACGCGTTCGCGGTTTTCCCAGGTGAGGGCGTTCATCGCCGCGGGGCGGTTGAGGGTGATCCAGGAGATGGCGCCGGTCTCGATGCGGTGCAGTACTTCGTCGCCGGGGGCTGCGCTGGTCATGTGAACTCCCGTTCGGGGGATGGCGGGTGGTGTGGGTGGCCGTGGTGGCCGTGGTGGCCGGATCCGGCGCGGGGCGGGTGGGGTGCCGGTGCGGGCCGGGTGCGGGTGCGCGTGGGGTGCGGGTGCCGCTGCGCGGAGCGGTCTCCCCGCCCCGCCCTTCCTCCGTTCCCCGGGGCTCCGCCCCGGACCCCGATACGTGCGCTCCGCGCCCGTGCGCTCAATCGCCGCGCGGGCTGGGTGGTGTGCCCGATCGCTGCGCGGGCTGGGTGATTGCCCGGAGGGCAATGCCGGCCTCGCCGGCGTTTGAGGCGCGGGTCCGGGGCGGAGCCCCGTACCAGCCCGCGCGGCGGTTGGGCGCACGGGCCCGGCCCGGGGCCGGAAGGGCCAGCCCGCGCGGCGATTGGGTGCACAGGCACACCACCCGGCCCGCGCAGGCGATCGGGCGCACGGGTCCGGTCCGGGGGCGAGTCCGGCCGCGTGGTGGCGGCACATCGGGGTCGGCGACGGCCGGGCCGCGGGGTGGGCACCGGGGAGCCGGCGCAGCGTCAGCGGCAGAGGGCCAGGGCGTCCAGCGCCACCGCGCCCTGGCCGCGGGGGAGGACCATCAGGGGGTTGATGTCCAACTCGGAGAGGGCGTCGCCCAGTTCGAGCGCCATGCGCTGGACCCGGAGGACGACCTCCACCAGCGCGTCCACGTCCGCCGGAGGGGCGCCCCGTATGCCCTCCAGCAGCGCGTGCCCGCGCAGTTCCGTCAGCATCGCGCGGGCCTGGTCCTCCCCGAACGGCGGCACCCGTACCGCCGCGTCGCGCAGGACCTCCACCAGGACTCCGCCGAGTCCCACCGTCACCGTCGGGCCGAAGAGGTCGTCCTGGGTGACGCCGACGACCATCTCCACGCCCCGCTCGACCATCTGGCAGACGAGGATGCCGTCCAGCGGGACGTTCTCGTACCGGGCGATGTCCGTGAGCTCCCGGTAGGCGTCGCGGATCTGGCTCGCCGAGGTCAGGCCGATCTTGACCAGGCCCAGTTCCGTCTTGTGCCCCAGCTGCGGCCCCGAGGCCTTCATGACGACCGGGTAGCCGACCAGCCCCGCCGCCCGCACCGCCGCCGCCGCGCTGGTCACCAGCTGCTCGCGCGGGACCCGTATCCCGTAGGCCCGCAACAGCTGCTTCGCCGCGTGCTCGCTGAGCTGCTGGCCCGGTCGCATCAGGGCCTGCGCCTTGCGGTAGGAGGGGGACGGCGTGCGCGGGGCGTCCTCGAAGGGCGAGCGGTAGGACGCGGTGAAGCGGTGGTGGCCCAGGTAGGCCCGTACGGCGGTGATGCAGTTGCCGAAGGTGCGGAAGGTGGCCACGCGGGAGGAGCCGAGCAGCGTGGTGCGGTAGGCCTCCTCCGTGCCGACGGGTGAGCCCCAGATCACACAGATCAGCTTGTCCGTCCGCTCGGCGGCGTCCACCAGGTCCTGCGCCAGCTTGTCGCTCATGGGCGGGAACGGCCCGGTGATCGGGCAGATGAGGACGCCTACGGACGGATCCGCCAGGATCGCTTCGAGGATCTTGGGCCCGCGCCAGTCGCCGACGGGATGGCCGCCGTTGTCGACGGGGTTCGCGACGTTCAGGTATTGCGGTATCCACTGGTGCAGCTCGGCCTGCTTGGCCTCGGAGAGGGTGGGCAGCGTCAGGCCCGCCTCCGTCGCCAGGTCGGAGAAGTGGGCGCCGGTGCCGCCGGAGATGGAGTACACGACGACGCCGTCGGCCAGGGGCCTGCGCGCGCGGGCCAGCAGGGCGGCCGTGTCCTGGAGTTCGTCCAGGCCGTCGACCCGGATCACCCCGAACTGCCGCATGGCCGCGTCCACGACGGCGTCGGCGCCCGTCAGCTTGCCCGTGTGGGAGGCCGCCATGCGGGCGCCGGTCTCGGTGCGCCCGACCTTGACGGCGACGACGGGCACCCCCGCCCGCGCGGCCCGGTCGGCGGCGAGCAGGAAGGCGCGGCCGTCCTTGAGCCCCTCGACGTAGCAGGCGATGGCCCCGACCTCGGGCCGCTGGGCGAAGTAGGAGATGAAGTCGGCGGTCTCCAGATCGGCCTCGTTGCCCGTGGGGGCCCAGTGGGAGAGCCGGATCCCGAGTTCCTGGAGGGTGTAGAGGGGCCGCCCCTGGTGGCCGGACTGGGTGATCAGCGCGATGGCCGGGCCGTCCAGGTCGTCGCGGAACGCCTCGAAGGCGTTGAGGTTGGTGTTGGGGCCGAGCAGGCGCAGGCCCGACCGGCGGACGGCGGCGGAGAGCCGGGCCTGGGCGGCCGCTCCCGCGTCGCCGGTCTCCGCGAAGCCGGAGGCGAAGGCGACCGCGAACCTGACCTTGGCTTCGGCCAGTTCCTCGATCACCGGGAGCGGGTCGGCCACCAGCAGGACCGCGAGGTCCACCTGTTCGGGCAGCTCGGCCACGGAGGCGTGGCAGGGCAGTCCGAAGACGGTGGCGCGGGTCGGGTGCACGGGGTGGATCCGGGCCCCGACGCGTTCCGCCCAGGCGATGAGCTGGCGGGTGATGCCGGTGTTCGGTCTGCCCTCGGCGTCGGAGGCGCCGATGACGGCGACGGCCTCGGGCCGGAAGAACCGGTCCAGGTCGGGCACGTCGGAGCGCAGCGGTCGTCCGCTGACGTCCAGGGCGGCGGCGTCCTCGGCGGTCGGTGCCGCCGTGGAGTGGACGGCCGCCCGGGGGGTTTCGCCGCAGGCCTCGACCCGTGCGCGGAAGTCGGTGGTGAGGGTGCCGTGAGTAGATCCAAGCATCGTTCCGCCCGCTCCTGCTCGATGAACTCCATGAGTCACGCTAGCTGACGCACAGTCAGATTACTGAACTGACACGCCGTCAGGAACAGGGTTGCGCAGGAAAGATGGTGGAGGTGGTGTGTGGAACGGTCCCAGACCCCCGGGGCGGGGGTCCAGGGAGGATTCAGCCGACCCTGCGGCGCCCGCGTACGGCGCCGCCCCGGCGGGCCACGGCCTTGGCGATCCTCTCCGCGTCCAGGGCCAGTTCGCGCAGCATCCCGCTGATGGGGTTGGTGAAACCGGTGAAGTGGAGACCCGGGGCCTGCGCGGCGGTGCGGGCGCCGTGCGCGAGGGGGCGGCCGCGCTCGTCCAGTACGCCGAGGTGGCCGACCAGGCCTTCCAGTGCGCGCCGGTAGCCGGTGGCCGCGATCACCACGTCCGGGGCGATCCGGCTGCCGTCCGCCAGCACCACCGCGTCCCCGTCGAACGCGGCCACGGCGGCGACCGGCTCGACCGCCCCGCGGCGCACCGCGTCGATCAGCCCGACGTCCTGGACCGGGATGGCGCCCTCCTTGACCCTGCTGTACAGGCCGGTGGCGGGGCGCGGGAGCCCGTACGCCGACAGGTCCGGGACGGACGCCTTGGCGACGAGCGCGCCGAGCCGGTCCACGAGCCGTACCGGCAGCCGGCGCACCAGGATCCCGGTGCGCTGCGCCGGCCAGCCGGCGGTGGAGCGGCGCACGATGTGCGGGGCGGTGCGGACGGCGAGCCGCACCCGCGCGGCCCCGCCCTCGGCCAGGTCGACGGCGATCTCCGCGCCGGTGTTGCCGACGCCGACGACGAGCACGTCCCGGCCGGCGTACGGGGTGGGGTCGCGGTACTCGGCGGCGTGCAGCAGCCGCCCCCCGTAGCCGTCCCGGCCGGGCCAGTCGGGGAGCGCCGGGGTGTGGTTGAAGCCGGTGGCGACGACGACGGCCCCGGCGGCCAGCACGCGTCCGCCACTGGCGTGCAGGGTCCAGCCGCCGGCCTCGCCGTCGGCGTCGGTGGCCCGCTCGATCCGGGTCACCTCCACGCCGGTGACCAGTTCCAGCTCGTGGAACTCGGCGTACTTCTCCAGGTACCGCACGACGTTCTCCCGCGCGACCCACCGTCCGAAGCGGCGCGGCATGGGCAGGCCCGGCAGGCCGGAGAGGCGCCTGGTGGTGTGCAGGTGGAGCCGGTCGTAGTGGGAGCGCCAGGAGGCGCCGACCGCGTCGGACTTCTCGACCACCACGGCACGGACCCCGCGTGCGCGCAGCGCGGCGGCGACGGCGAGGCCGCCGGGACCGGCGCCGATCACGTACACCGGGCGGGGCTGGGTGGTCAGGTCGGGGACTGTGGGGTCTGCGGGCATGAGGTGTGATCGTATCGACACAGAGAGTTGATGGGTCTCGGACAAGGAGGGAATCGATTGCGGATCGGTCACGGGCCTGCTCCGGGGGCCTTGCGGGACGGGCCCCGATCGGGTCAACTGACGTACCGTCAGATTGTGGAGGATGGGGGCTGCCGATGCAGACCGTCTGGCTCAGTGGGGCCGAATGGATAGCCGTGCTCCGGATAGGCCTCGGCCTGTGGTGGCTGGAGAGCTGGCGGCACAAGGACAAGAAGGGCTGGTTCGAGCGCGGAACCGGCATCGCGTGGGCCGCCGACGTGGCCGGCAAACACCGCTGGACGTTCGTGAAGGGCGGCTTCGACCGGGTCGTCCGGCCGCGCCCCGAGCTCATGGCGTACGTGGTGGTGTACGCGGAACTCGCGCTCGGGCTCGGCCTGGTGCTCGGGCTGCTGACCCCCGTGGCGCTGGTCGGCGGGCTGCTGCTCAACCTGCTGTACCTGGTGCTGATGATCCACGACTGGGCCGAGCAGGGGCAGAACGCCATGATGGCGCTGATCTCGCTGGTCGCGCTCTTCGCCATGGGCTGGCAGGTCTGGTCCCTCGACGCGGCGACGGGACTCTTCCTGTGAGCCCGCGACACGACGTGCCCGAGGTCGACGACTTCACCCGCCCCTACTGGAACGCGGCCGCCGGGGGCCGGCTCCTGCTGCGGCGCTGCGCGGACTGCGGCCGGGCGCACCACTACCCGCGGGAGTTCTGCCCGTTCTGCTGGGCGGGCGAGGACCGGGTGCGGTGGGAGGAGGCCGAGGGGTCGGCCGTCCTCTACACCTGGTCGGTGATCCACCGGAACGACCTGCCGCCCTTCGGGGAGCGGGTGCCGTACGTGGCGGCGGTGGTGGACCTGGCGGAGGGGCCGCGGATGATGACGGAACTCGTGGACTGCGCGGCGGCGGACCTGGTCGTCGGGATGCCGCTGCGGGTCGCGTTCCGCGAGAGCGGGCCGGGCGCGGCCGTGCCCGTCTTCCGGCCGGCCGGGGGGTGAGCGCGGCAGACCGGGGGGTGAGCGCGGTCGGCCAAGCGGGCGGGTGAGCGCGGTCGGCCAACCGGGCGGCGGAGCACGGGCGTTGGCGGGGTGTGACGCCGTGTCCGTCGTATGTCACAGCCCCGCACCGGTCCGGCGGAACGGCTGCGTCCCCGGCCCTGATCCGGTGATCCTGGGGTGTCGCCAGAAAGGTCCGTACCACCTCACCCTCACCCCTCGGAGCAGCCGGTGTCCGCGTCCTCGCAGGAGATCCCCCTCACGATCACCCCCGAGCAGGCCGCCTACGGCGTGATCCTGCCGGTGTCACTGCCCACCGGCGAGACGCGCTTGCGGATCCCGGCGGGTGTCCGGGACGGTGAACTCGTACGGGTACGCGTGGGCGGGACCGAGGTGCTGCTGCGGATACGGGTCGCGGGCGGGGCGGCGGCGGGGGCCGCGGCGGGGGCCGGTCCGGCGGCTGCCCAGGGGCAGCCGACCGTCGCGAGCAGCGCCGTGCCCGGGCAGCCGGCCAAGTCGTCGTCCGGTGTCGGCGGCTGCCTGGCGGTGCTCGGCGTCCTCGCGGTCGTCATCATCGGGGCGATCGCGGTGAACAGCGGTGGCGACGACGACGGAAAGCCCACCGCCTCCTCCTCGCCCGGCTCGACGTACAGCCCGACGCCCGGTCCGACGTACAGCTCCTATTCGCCCGAGCCGCTGCCGACCCGCACCTCCTACACCTCCGGCTCGGACAGCAGCTCGGCCCCCGCGTACCCGTACCCCACATCCGCCCCCACCACGGCGGATCCGAGCCCGTTCGACACGGGTACCTGCCTCAACGGGCAGCTGCCGGACTCGACGACCGCGCAGCGCGTCAACGACGTGGAGGAGGTCTCCTGCTCGGCGTCGGACGCGCACTACAAGGTGATCCAGCGCTTCGGGTTCACCTCGGACCTGCACCGCTGCGACGACACCCCGCGCACGGAGTACGCGTTCTCGTACCGCTACACCCTCAACGGAACGCCGATCAACCAGTACGTGTACTGCCTGATCGGCCTGGGTTCGTACTCCCGGAGCTGACGCGCGGGCCCCACGGCCGGCCGCCTCACGGCCACAGCAGGGTGCGCGTCCACCTCCCGGCGGGGTCGCGCCGGTAGTGCAGGCGGGTGTGGCGGCGGGCGGGGTCGCCCTGGAAGAACTCGACCTCCGCAGCGTCCAGCACGTACCGGGTCCAGGTCGGCGCCGCCGCCTGCGGGTCGGCCCCCGCGCGGGCCCAGGCCGCCGCGGAGGCCTCGGCGAGTTCGGTCAGGGAGCCCAGCACCTCGCTCTGGCGGCCGGTCAGGGCGGCCGCCAGCGCCCCGCGCGAACGCACCGCCAGGTCCTCACGGCTCTCCCGCGCCCCGCACGCCGTGACCGGCCCCCGGATCCGGATCTGCCGTGCGACGGCGGGCCAGTAGAAGCCGAGCGCCGCCTGCGGGTGGCCGGCCAGCTGGCGCCCCTTCGCGCTGGTGGAGTGCGAGGCGAAGTGCCAGCCGCGCGCGTCGGCGTCGTGCAGCATGAGGGTGCGTACGTCGGGTCGCCCCTCGGCGTCGACCGTCGCCAGGCTCATCGTGTGCGGCTCGGGCTGCCCGGCGCGGGCGGCGTGGACGAACCACTCGCGGAACAGCGGCAGCGGCTCGGCCGGTGCGGCCTCGGGGTCGAAGGAGGGCAGCGGGGTGTCCCAGACCCGCAGGGAGTGCAGGGTCTTGCGGAAGTCGTCGCCGCTCGTCTCGCTGGTCATACGGCCCATCGAACACCATGGGGGCCGGGCGGTCGGAAAGTGCCTCCGGCACGCCCCGTGCGTCCATATGATGTGCCCTCATCAAACCACTCAGGGCTGGGGGTACCGATGGGCATACCGGCGGACGGCGCGGACGGCAGCAGACGCGCGGGGCGTACGGGGACGGTTCTCAGGCGGACGCTGGCGGCGCTGCTGCTGGCGGGGGCGGCCGTTGCGTGCGGGCCCGACACGGGGAGCGGTGCGGCCGCCTCCCTGGCACCGGCCACACCGTCGGCGGTCGTCTCGGCCTCGGCCTCGCCGTCGCCCTCGGCCTCGTCCTCCCCGCTGCCCGGCCCGTCGGCGTCGGGGTCGGCGCCCGAGGCCGTGCGGACGCCGTCGGCGGAACCGACGACGAGCGCACCCGCCCCGACGACGAAGGCCCCGGCGCCGACGCGGGCCGCGACCGTAGAGCCGACGCAGGAGCCGACGCAGGCGGAGGAGGCCGCCTGCGAGATCGTCTCCGACGCCGGCAACTGCTACAAGGCGGGCCAGTTCTGCCGCAAGGCCGACGTCGGCCGCGAGACGCACGCCGCGAACGGCCGCCTGATCCACTGCCGCTCGGAGGGCAGCCGGGCCCGCTGGAACTACTGACCCACCGCCCCACCGGAGGCACCGGCACTCCGGCGCCACCGACCGGCGGGAGGCGCTGACCCGCGCCCCGCCGAGCCCCCGGAGGCACCGGCCCGCCGGGGGTACCGGCCGGCCGGGCTGGGGGCCGCCGGAGGCACCGGCCCGGCCGGGGTGCTGGCGCGCCGGGCGGTTGAGCAGTGGGAGGCGCTGGCCTGCCGGGGCTGCTGAGCCTCGGGGGTACCGGCCGCGTCGGGGCTGCCCGGCTGCTGGGGCGCCGGCCGCCGGAGGTACAGGCCCGGCGGGGGAACCGGCCCCGCCGGCCCGCCGAGCCCCCCGGAGGCGCTGGCCTACCGGGGCCGCTGAGCCCAGGGGGTACCAGTCCGCCAGGGGCGCCCGGCCGTTTGGGCACCGGGGCGCCTGAGGTACTGGCCGCGGCGGGGCCGCCCGGCTGCTGGGGTGTCGGCTCGCCTGAGGTACCGGCCCGGCCGGGGTACTGGCGCGCCGGGGCGGCTGAGCAGTGGGAGGCGCTGGCCTGCCGGGGCCGCCGAGCCGCGGAGGTACCGGCCGCGTCGGGGCTGCCCGGCTGCTGGGGCGCCGGCCGCCGGAGGTACAGGCCCGGCGGGGGTACCGGCTAGCGGCCGAGGACGAGCGTGGCCGAGGAGCAGAACCAACCGCCGGTGCCCGAGGCGAGGGCCACCTCGGGCAGGCGGCCGTTCCGCTTGGTGACCTGGCGGTCGGGGCCGGCCTCGCCGCGGAGCTGGCGGACCGCCTCCACCAGCAGGAACAGGCCCCGCATCCCCGGGTGGCAGGCCGAGAGGCCGCCACCGTCGGTGTTGACGGGCAGTTCGCCGTCCCGCAGCAGCCGCCCCTTCTCCACGAAGGCCCCGCCCTCGCCCTTGGCGCAGAAGCCGAGGTCCTCCAGGGTCACCAGGGTCATGTACGTGAAGGCGTCGTAGATCTCCGCCAGATCCACGTCCGCCGGGGCCAGGCCGGCCCGCTCGAAGGCCAGGCGGCCCGAGACCGCCGCGGGGGAGACCGTGAAGTCCTCCCACTCCGACATGGTGGTGTGGGAGACGGAGGTACCCGAACCCAGCACCCACACGGGCGCCTTCGCGGTGTCCGGTACGTACTCCTCCGCCGCGAGCAGCACGGCGCAGCCGCCGTCCGAGCGGATGCAGCAGTGCAGCTTCGTGAACGGGTCCGCGATCATCTCGGAGGACAGCACGTCCTCCACCGTGATCGGGTCGCGGTACATCGCGTCGGGGTTGGTCGCGGCGTTCGCCCGCGCCTGGACGGCCACGGCGGCGAGCTGCTCCGCCGTGGTGCCGTACTCGTGCATGTGGCGGCGCGCGGCCATCGCGTACTTCCCGACGAGGGTGTGGCCGTACGGGACCTCGAACTGGAGCGGGCCCCGCGCCCCGAAGGAGAGGTTCGCGGTGCGGCGGCGGGCCTTGATGTCGGCGCGGGCCGTGGAGCCGTAGACCAGCAGGACGGCGTTGGCGTGGCCCGCGGCGATGGCGTCGGCGGCGTGGGCCGCCATGACCTCCCAGGTGGAGCCGCCGACGGAGGTGGAGTCGACCCAGGTGGGGCGCAGCCCCAGGTACTCGGCCACCTCGACGGGGGCCAGGGTGCCCAGACCCGCCGAGGCCAGGCCGTCGATGACGGAGCGGTCCAGGCCCGAGTCGGCGAGCGCCCGGCGGGCGGCCTGGGCGTGCAGGGCGTAGGGGGTGGGTCCGTCGACCCGGCCGCAGTCCGAGAGCGCGACGCCGACGACCGCGACCCTGCGGCGGGGTGCGGAGGCGGCAGAAAGGGGTCCAGGCATGAGGCGACCGTATATCTGACGACCCGTCAGGCGCTAGGGCGCGTCCGGTCCGCATCCCGGGCGTCCGGCGGCACTTGGGGGGTGACAGGCCCTGGGCATCCACGGTCGGCCGCCCTAGCATGACGGCCCGTCAGAAACGGGAGGAGCCCGACGATGGACGCCGCCTTCACCGCGGAGCAGGACGAGATGCGCCGCACCCTGCGCGAGATCCTGGGCAAACGCTGCGGCCCGGACGAGGTCAAAGCCGCCGTCCGCACCGCCGCGGGATACGACCACGAGCTGTGGCAGCAGCTCTCGCGGCAGCTGGGCCTGCCGGGTACCGCCGTCGCCGAGGAGTACGGGGGAGTCGGCTGCACGCCCGCCGACCTGGCGCTGGCCTGCGAGGAGACCGGGCGCGTGCTGCTGCCCTCCCCGCTGCTCGCCACCGCCGGCCTCGTCGCACCGCTGATCGGCGCCCTCGGGACTCCCGCCCAGCGCTCGGCGCTGCTGCCCCCGCTCGCCGCCGGAACCCTGACCGCGGCGCTCGCCGTGCCCGGACCGGCCCTGGCCATCGCCCTCGCCCTGACGGGGGACAACACCCTGGGCGAGTGGTCCGGGGGCGGCCGCGCCGGCGGGGTGCAGGCCCGGGGTGGTGAGGACGGCGGCTGGCGGCTGTACGGGGAGGCCGCCCAGGTGCTGGACGGCCACAGCGCGGGCCTGCTGCTCGTCGCCGCGCACACCGGCGGCTTCGCCCGCAGTCGCACCCTGCTGTTCCTCGTGCGCGCCGACGCGCCCGGCCTCGTACGCACCCGGCAGGCGACCCTCGACGAGACCCGCCCGCAGGGCCGCGTCCAGCTGCGTGACGTGGAGGCCGAGCTGTTGGGCGGTGGTGGCGACGGCGGCGACGTGTCCGGGGTGCTCGCCGCGACCGGCCGCACCGCCGCCACCCTGCTCGCCGCCGAGGCGGTCGGCGCGGCCAGCCAGGCACTGTCCCGGACGGTGGAGTACGTACGCCAGCGGGAGCAGTTCGGCCGCGCCGTCGGCTCCTTCCAGGCGGTCAAGCACCGGCTCGCCGACCTCTACGTACAGGTCCAGGCGGCCCGCTCCGCCGCGTACTACGCCGCCTGGGACCCGGATCAGGGCGGCCTCGCCCTCGCCCAGGCGCTGGAGGCGCTGCGGCTGACGGCGGGGGAGGCCATCCAGCTGCACGGCGGCATCGGCTTCACCTGGGAACACGACGCGCACCTCTACTTCAAGCGGGCGGCCGCCGACGAACTGCTCTTCGGCCCCGCCCACCGGCTCCGGGCGCACGCCGCGCAGCGCGCCGGCCTCTTCCCGGCCCGGGACGCGGCCCCGGAGAGGACGGCCGTCTGATGGCCGCCGTCGGCGTCCGCCTGATGCAGAAGGTCTCCGCGACCCTGCTGTTCGCCAAGATCGCACCGCACGTCATCCCCGCCATGGACAAGGCGGTGCACAAGCTCACCCGGGGCAGGGTCATCCTCAGCGCACAGATGCTCCCCGGCGTGATCCTCACCGCCAAGGGAGCCAAGACGGGCGAGCCGCGCACCACGCCGCTCGCCTGCATGCCGCTGGAGGGCGGCGCGAGCTGGCTGCTGATCGGCTCCAACTTCGGCCGCCCCGGCCACCCGGCCTGGACCGCGAACCTGCTCAGACACCCTGACGCGCAGGTGAGTTGGCGCGGCCGGGACATCGAGGTACGCGCCCGCCTGCTCCAGGGCGAGGAGCGTGCGGCAGCCTGGCGGGAGGCCCTGGCGTTCTGGCCGCCGTACGCGACGTACCAGGCGCGCATCGAGCGCGAGATCCGGCTGTTCCGCCTGGACCGCCGCTGATCGCGCGCCGTTGATCGCGGCAACCCGGACGTGGCGAACGCGGTGTACGTCAGCGAACGCGGTGTACGCCGGCGAACGCGGTGGACGCCGCCGACGCCGTGGACGTCGGCGGACCTGGCCCCCTGGCGGGGGTCCCGGGTCCGCCGCTACTTGGTGGGCTTCTTGCCGGTGATGCCCAGGTGCACCAGCAGCGCCAGGTTCGGCTTGAGTTCGGCCTGCTTCACACCCCAGGCCTGGAAGCCCTTCTGGTGCGAGGCGACTGCGGCCAGCATCGCGACCAGTGAACCGGCCATCGCGGCCGGGCTGACGTCCTTGTCGACCTTGCCCTTGGCCTGGAGTTCCTTCACCGACTCCGTGAGGGAGTTGGTGACGGAGTTCAGGATCTTCATGCGGATCTTGTAGAACCGTTTGTCGCCCTCGGCCGCGCCGAGGTCGACGACCCGCAGGATCGCGTCGTTGCGGCGCCAGAAGTCCAGGAAGCCCTCGACCAGTTCTTCGGCCGCCGCCCAGCCGGCCTTGCCGACCCAGTTGCGGCCCTCGACGAGCGCCGTCAACTGCGCGCCCTCCGTGGCCATTTCCTCGGCGATCTCCAGGACGGCACCTTCGACGTCCGGGAAGTACTGGTAGAAGGTCGCGGGGGAGGTACCGGCCTTGCGTGCGACGTCGATCACCTTGACGTCGCGGTACGGCGAGGAGCTGAGCATCTCGCCGAGGCAGTCGAGCAGCTTCTGCCGCGTCGCCTGGCCGCGCCGGCCGGCGACACGCCCGTCGACGGTGCGTACTTGTCCTGTCATGCCGTCAGCTTACCGAGGGGTGATCGGCGCGCTATTCGGCCGCCTGCAAATGGGGTTACCCGGCTCCGGACCTGGGCCCACGGGCCCCTGCGCCCCGCCATCCGATGGTTTTCGGCCACCGCGGGGGCCGGTTCCCGTCCCGGCCCTCCCCGCCTCCGGGTGCCGGTTGCAGCCCGTCACAGGCACACCCGTATCGTGGCGTAATCCCCCGAATAGTCTCGCCAACAGGCCCCGGACCCCTTCCCGGACCCATCATGGCCGCAGGAGCAGGGCGGACACGGGGTGGACGACGGAAGGAACCGGGCCATGACGGCATTCGCGGAGGGCTCCCCCTGCTGGGTCGACGCCTCGCTCCCGGACGTCGAGGCGGGAAAGCGCTTCTACGGTGAGCTCTTCGGGTGGACCTTCGGGGACAGCGCGGGCGCCGAGTACGGGCACTACACGCAGGCCTACAGCCGCGGCCGCAACGTCGCCGCCCTCGCCCCCAAGCCCGACGGCCGCATGCCCACCGTCTGGGGGATCTACCTGTACACGGTCGACGCGTACGCCTGCGCCGCCCGCATCCGCGCGGCCGGCGGCCAGATGGTGATGGACCCGCAGCCCGTGGGCCCGTACGGCACCGCCGCGATGGCCGCCGACCCCGGCGGGGCCGTCTTCGGCCTGTGGCAGCCCGGCACCCACCACGGGTTCGAAGCCCAGGGCGAGCCGTACACGTACCGCTGGGCGGAGGTCTACACCCGGGCCCGGGACGCCGTCGACGTGTTCTACGCCAAGGTCTTCGGCTACGTCCCCGAGGACCAGGACGACCCCGCCTCCGGCATCGAGTACCGCGTCTGGTCCCCGCCCGGCAGCGCCCCCGGTTCCGCCACCGCCGTCCTGGGGCGCAGCGTCATCACCGACGCGTTCCCGGAGATCATGCCGTCGCACTTCCTCGCCTACTTCGCCGTCCCCGACTGCGACCAGAGCGTGGCCACCGCGCAGCGCCTCGGCGGCCGGGTCACCGCCGATCCCGTCGACACCCCGTACGGGCGCATCGCCGTCGTCGCCGACAATCAGGGGGCGGTCTTCGGGCTGCTCTCGGAGCCGCGGACCAAAGCCGGAGGCGAATCCCGGCCCTGACCCGGGGCCGGACCCGGCGCGGGCCTGACAGAATCGGGCGTGCGCGCCGGTGGACGCGCGCTGCGGGCGGGCCCGGCGTGGGCCCGTAAGGCCCGTACGGGGAGGTGTGGAGGCCAGTGGTGGAGCAGCTGACGCAGCACGACCCGAGACGGATCGGCCCCTTCGAGGTGCTCGGACGGCTCGGCGCCGGCGGCATGGGGCTGGTCTACCTCGCGCGGTCGGCGTCCGGACGGCGCGTCGCGATCAAGACGGTGCGCACCGAGCTCGCCGAGGACCAGCTGTTCCGCGTGCGCTTCACCCGCGAGGTGGAGGCGGCGCGCGCCGTCTCCGGCTTCTACACGGCGGCCGTGGTCGACGCCGACCCGCGCGCCGCCGTGCCGTGGCTGGCGACCGCGTACGTGCCGGCCCCCTCCCTGGAGGAGATCGTCAACGAGTGCGGGCCCATGCCCGTGCAGGCCGTACGGTGGCTCGCGGCCGGCATCGCCGAAGCCCTCCAGTCCATCCACGGCGCCGGCCTCGTCCACCGCGACCTGAAACCGTCCAACGTGCTCGTCGTCGAGGACGGCCCGCGCGTCATCGACTTCGGCATCGCGAGCGGGGTCTCCAACACCCGCCTGACCATGACGAACGTCGCCGTCGGCACTCCCGCCTACATGTCGCCCGAGCAGGCGAAGGACTCGCGCAGCGTCAAGGGCGCCAGCGACGTCTTCTCGCTCGGCTCGACGCTCGTGTTCGCCGCCACCGGGCACCCGCCGTACCACGGGGCGAACCCGGTCGAGACGGTGTTCATGCTGCTGCGCGAGGGCCCGAACCTGGAGGGGCTCCCCGACGAGCTGCGGCCCCTCATCGACTCCTGCATGCAGATGGACGCCACCCGCCGTCCCACCCCGGCCGACCTCCAGGCGCAGCTGGCCCCGCACCTCTTCGACGGCGGCGACGACAGCGGCACGGCCTCGGCCTGGCTGCCCGGTCCGGCCGTCGCGATGATCGAGGCCCGGCGCGCGGGACTGCGTACGGCGGTGGTCCCCGCCCCGGCCCGCAAGCCGCGCGGCGCCGAGGGGCCGCTGTCGGGCCCCGCCACGCACCGGCCGCGGCGCGACTCCGCCGAATCGTGGGTGGACCCGCGCACCGGCCAGGCCGCACCTCCGCTTCCGCCGCACCCCCCGGGCTCCCCGGTGTCCTCCGGCGAGCCCGTCCGGCTCGGCGCCTCCCCGGTGCCGATCGGGCCCGGGCCGCGCGCGACGGCCGCCGCGCCCGCCGGGGCCGGGGCCGACGTGGCGACGGGCTGGGTCCGCCCGCCGGGCGGCGCGTCCGCCGCGGAGGCCGTCCCGGCGCTGCCGCACCAGGCGGTCCCGTCCGGTCCCTCGCCCGAGAGCGGCCGCTGGCGCCCCTGGCGCTTCCGCATGTCGAACGAGGTCTGGGGCACCCCGACCGTCGCCGGCGACCTGCTGTACGTGACCTCCTTCGAGGTGCACGCCCTGGACGTCGGCAGCGGCCGCCGCCAGTTCAAGACGCGGGACGTCGCCTGGTCCATGGCCGTCGCCGACGGCCGCATCCACGCCTCCGACGGGCCCTCCCTGTACGCGCTCGACGCCTCCGACGGCTCCGAGCGGTGGCGGTTGGCCACCGAGGCGTGGGTGTACGCGCTGCGCGCCGAGCGGGGCACCGTCGTCACCGCCACGCGCGGTGGCGGGGTCCAGGGCTGGGAGGCCTCCAGCGGCCACAAGCTGTGGGAGCTCAGCGGCGCCCAGTCCGACTTCGAGACCCCGGAGGCGGCTCCCGTCCTGCACGACGGCACCGTCTACGTGTGGCAGGACGCCCGGCTGCGGGCCCTGGACGCCCGCTCCGGCCTGGAGGCCTGGTCGTACCCGGTCGGCGACGCGGCGTCGTGCGGGAACGTCCCGGTACGGGTCACCCCGGCGCCGGACGGGAACGTCTACATCGCCGCCGGCACCCGTGTCCTGTCTGTCGACCGGGCCTCGGGGCGCGTGCGCTGGCACTTCGAGGCCCCGGCGGTCTTCCTGGCGCCCCCGGCCTTCGCGCCGGGCGCGGCGGTGACGGGCGGCGGTGTGTACCTCGTCGACTACCTCGGCACGGTGTACGCGCTGGACGCGGTGACCGGCAAGGACCGGTGGCGCATCGCGACGGAGTCGCGGCCCTCGCCGGACCCGGTCCTGGTGGCGGCCGGCAACGTCCACCTGGGCGCGGGCAGCGCCCTGTACACGCTCGACGCGGTCACCGGCACCCCGAAGTGGCGGTTCGCGGCGGGCGGGGAGATCACCGGCTCTCCGGCGGTCGCGGACGGCCGGGTGCACTTCGGTTCGGCGGACCACTGCCTGTACACCCTGGACGCGGTGGGCGGGCAGCTGCGCTGGAAGCTGGCCACGGGCGGGGAGATCACCGGCGCGCCGGTGGCCGATTCGGGCGTGGTCTACGCATGCAGCAAGGACCGCTGCGTGTACGCGCTGGACGCGGCGAAGGGAACGGGCACCCGGACCGGCGCGTGAGCGCCGCCCGGCGCCGCCGCCGGGCCCCTGAGTCGCGCGCGGCACCGGGAGTGACAGGATGGACCCCATGAGCAACGTCTACTTCGACATCAACATCAACGGCGCCCCGGCCGGCCGCATCGTCTTCAACCTCTTCGACGATGTCGTCCCGCAGACGGCGCGCAACTTCCGCGAGCTGGCCACCGGCCAGAACGGCTACGGCTACGCGGGCTCCGGCTTCCACCGCGTCATCCCCCAGTTCATGCTCCAGGGTGGTGACTTCACCAACCACAACGGCACCGGCGGCAAGAGCATCTACGGTGAGAAGTTCGCCGACGAGAACTTCCAGCTGAAGCACGACCGCCCGTACCTGCTGTCGATGGCGAACGCCGGCCGCAACACCAACGGCTCGCAGTTCTTCATCACGACCGTCGTCACCCCGTGGCTCGACGGCAAGCACGTCGTCTTCGGCGAGGTCGTCGAGGGCAAGGAGCTCGTCGACCAGATCGAGGCCCTGGGCTCCCAGTCCGGCGCCCCGAAGGGCAAGGTCGAAATCGCCGCCTCGGGCGTCGTCGACGCCGCCTGATCCCTCCCGCCCCGGCCGGTCGGCCCCGTCCCCCTCGGGGGGACCGGGGCCGCCGCCACGCCGGGGCCGGTTCCGGCCGCCCGGGAACCGACCGCTCTGCGACGGGCCCCGGGGCCGTGGCACCATGCCCCGGTAGGCCGGGAACCCACCGGGTCCCGGCGCCCGTGACCGAGGGGAGCCGACATGGGCGTACCGAAGCCGCTGACGCACGAGGAGATCGCCGAAAGTCTGGCGGAGCTGCCCGGATGGGAGCAGGACGGTGACGCGATCACCCGTACCTACCCGATCGGCTACCACGCGGCGGTCGCCGCCATCGTGACGATCGCCGACCGGGCGCGGCGCGTGCGCCACCACCCGGCGCTCGACCTGCGCGTCGACCACCTCCGCGCATCGATCAGCACGCCCGACACCGGAAACCGGCTGACCGCGGCGGACTTCGACCTCGCCCATCGCATCGACGCGATCATGGCCGCCCACCAGGCCCTCCCCCTCGACTGAACGCCGCGCGCGGTCACCGGGCGGCCGGCGTGAGGTTGCGGGCCGTGCGGGTGAGTCGGCCCGTGGCGAGGAGGGCCTCGACCGCCGCCGTCAGGGCCGGCGCCGCTGCGTCGGCGGCGTGACGGGCCGGCTCAGACCCGCCGGCTCAGACCTGTCGGCTCAGACCCGCCGGGCCAGGACCCGGCCCGGCCAGGTGCCGGACCGGAAGCGGCCGGTGGGGGTGAAGCCGTTGCGCTCGTAGTAGGCGACCAGCTCGCCACCGCCGCCCGCCCAGCAGTCGACCCGCAGCAGCCCGGCTCCGGCCCGCCGGGTCTCCTCGGCGGCACGCTCCAGCAGCGCCGACCCGATTCCCAGGCCCGCGCACCGGCGGTCGCTGACCAGCAGCCGGACGTACCGCTCGGGTTCCCCGGCCGGCGCGATCGGCAGCTGCGGGCTCGGTCCCGAGTCCAGCACCAGGGCCCCTGCGGGTACGCCGTCCCACTCGGCGACGAAGGGCAGGTTCTCGGTCGTGTACCGCTCGACCCGCTCGGCCCCGCCGGGCCGCTGCGAGTAAGGAACCGTGCCCCATTGCTCGGTGTTGCCGCGCGCGTTCATCCAGAGCACGGCGCAGTCGAGCATGTCCAGGATCGCCGGTGCGTCGGCCGGGCCGCCCGGACGTATGCGCATCCGCGTGCCGTGCGTGCCCTCCGTACCGTTGATCACGGCCGAAGCTTAGACGAGTGGAGGCCGCCGGGCGCCGGGCCTACGGGCGGTCGTCGGGGGGTGGGGGCCAGGGTTCGGCGCCGGCGCGGGGGGACCGGGCCGGGGTGGTGGGTGGGAGGTCGCGGTCGCGGGCGCGGCGGCGGGGACGGCCGCGCATGACGGCCGCCGCCAGGATGAGCAGCGCGCCGGCGCCGAACGCGCTGGCCACGCCCGCGCCGATGCCCTTGCCGTCGGTCCCCACCGAGATGCCGCCGACGGCCTGGCCCTGACGGACCATCCACAGCACGGCGAAGCCGAGGACCACGACCCCGGCGAGCGCCATGAGGGCGCGCGAGCGCAGCACGATCGCGACGAGGGCCAAGACCGCGGCGAAGCAGAACGGCAGCAGCAGCGAGGCGAACAGCGCGGCTTTGGCGTCGGTGATCCCGCCCGACGAGAAGAGGTCCGCGAGCCGGTAGTCGCGCCCGTGCCGGCCGTCGTACCAGGCGCGGAAGGGACTCCAGACGGCGGCTGCGGCTCCGATCAGGCCGAGGAGCGAGCCGAGCAGGTTGCGGATCATGACCCGACGCTATGCGCGGCCCCGGGCCCCCGCACGCCGGGTAGGGCGTCCGGGGGCCCTGGTAGCGTGGCGCGCCGTTGCCCAGGGGGAGGAGTCGGCCATGACGGCTGGACGTCGCATCAGATTCGGCGCGGTACTCGTGACGGTGGTGCTCGCGCTCAGCGGATTCTCGTCCGGCCACAAGAGCAGCGGCCACGGAGGCTGTTCCGGTTCCAGCTCCGGTTCCAAGAGCAGCAAGCGCAGCAGCTACGACAGCAGCAGCGGCAGCAACCGCAACAGCCGGTCGACCGGCAGTCCCAGCGCCGGCCCCACCGGCGCACCCGCCCGCGCCGAAGTCGTCACCTGCGCCGGCCCCGGCTCGCCGGTGGCCACCGTCAAGGTCACCTCCCTCGCGGCCGTGGAGCGCACCGTGCAGATCCGGCTCACCTTCGGCGGTGTGAGCGGGACCGTCGAAAGCGCCTCCGCGGACGTCACCCTCAAGAAGGGCGAGACCCGCACGATCGAGGTCAAGCCGAGCCGCCCCGAGAAGGCCGCCGAGGTCACGAGTTGCCGGCTCGGGCCCGTCACCACCGCCTGAGCTACCGGACCCGGGGCTCCGGCGACGCCCGGCGGCCGGTGAAGAGCGCCGCCTGGCCGGCCGGGGGGAGGTTGCCCAGGGCGATCAGGGCCGGAGCCTGGTCCAGGGCCTGCCGCAGCGCCGCCTGCTTGGCCGACCACAGGGCGCGTACCGTGCCCTGCACGGCCGTCGTCGGGAAGCCCGCCAGCGTCCGTGCCGATCGCACCGCGGCCTCCAGGAGTTCCCCCGGCTCGGCCAGCTCGGAGACCAGGCCCGTCTCGTACGCCCGCCGCGCGGAAAGCCGCTCGGCCGTCCCCATCAGAGACATCCGGGCCACCTCCCCGAACGGCATGCGCTGCGCCATGTAGACCGCCTCGTAGGCGCTGACCATCCCGTACGTCGTGTGCGGGTCGAAGAACGTCGCGGACGACGACGCGACGATGAACTCCGACTCGCCCAGCAGGTAGAACGCGCCGCCGCACGCCATGCCGTTGACGGCCGCGACCACCGGCTTCCACAGGTCGTTGGCCTTCGGTCCGATGGCCAGCAGCGGGTCGTCCACCGAGTAGGGGGACGCCGGCTGCGGCGCCTCCACGCCCCGGTCGATGCCCGTGCAGAACGCGGCCGTCCCCGCCCCCGTGAGCACCACCGCCCGCACGGTCTCGTCGTAGCGGAACTCCCGCCAGGTCGCGGCGAGTTCGTCTGCCGTCGCGAGATCGATCGCGTTGTGCCTGCGCTCCCGGTCCAAGGTGACGACCGCGACCCCGCTCGCCCCGTCCCGCTCCGTCCGTACCGTCACGGCCGCTCCAGGACCCAGCGCGGCACGCTCATGCCGCCCGTCTCGGTGAACACCACCTGTACCCGCGCCCCGATCCGCAGCCGGGCCGGATCCACCGAGTCCAGCGGGGCGTCGGCCGACGTGACGAGGTTCCCCGCCAGCCGGATCAGGGGCTCCTCCACCAGCTCCACGAGGATGACGTTGTACGGGGCGTGCGCCGCGTAGGCGGGCAGCAGTGGCGGGTGCGGCCGTACGTACGACCAGATCCGGCCCCGGCCGCTCATCAGCCGCCACTCGGACGCGAACGACCCGCAGTGCGGGCAGCAGGGCCGCGGCGGGAAGCGGAGCCTGCCGCAGTCGGCGCAGGTCTGGATGCGGAGCTCGCCCCGGGCGGCGTACTCCCAGAAGGGAGCCCCGTCCTCGTCCGGGACCGGCAGGAGGAGGCTTTCGGCGGGCGCGGTCATGGTCGGTGTCAACTCCTCAGCAAGATCGCGGACGTCGGGACACCCTCGCCCGCCGTCACCAGGCACGTCGCGGCGTCCGGCACCTGCGCGGTGGAGATGCCGCGCAGCTGCTTGACGCCCTCGTTGATCAGGTTGAAGCCGTGGACGTACGCCTCCGACAGGCCGCCCCCGCCGGTGTTGATCGGCAGCCGGCCGCCCATCTCCAGCGCCCCGCCCTCGGTGAACGCGGCCCCCTCGCCGCGCCCGCAGAAGCCGTAGCCCTCGAGGGACAGCGGGATCAGCGGGGTGAAGGCGTCGTAGATCTGGGCGACGTCGACGTCCTCGGGCCCGAAGTCGGCCTGCTTCCACAGGTGGCGGGCGGCCGTCCATGCCGGACCGGACAGCGGGTCGTCGTTCCAGTAGTTGACCATCCCGTGGTGCTGCGACGGCAGGCCCTGCGCGACGGAGTGGACGTAGACCGGCCTTTGGCGGCAGTCCCGCGCCCGCTCGGCGGACACGATGACGCAGGCCAGTGCCCCGTCCGTCTCCAGGCAGTTGTCGAAGAGGCAGAGCGGCTCGCTGATCATGCGGGAGGTCATGTACATCTCGCGGGTCAGCGGCCGCTCGTACATCATCGCGGCGGGGTTCTCGTTGGCCCGGTTGCGGCAGGCCATCGCCACGTTGAAGAGGTGGTCGCGGGTGGCCCCGTACTCGTGCATGTAGCGGCGGGCCAGCATGCCTATCTCGTCCGCCGGGCGCAGCAGCCCGAACGGGCGGGTCCACTGGCCGGGGGTGGGCAGCTGCACGGTCGTGTTCTTCCAGGGGCGCGGCCCGGAGCCGCGCTTGCGCGAGCGCCAGGCGACGCCGACGGAGGCCTGGCCGGTGGCGATGGCGGCGGCGAGGTGGCCGACCGTGGCGCAGGAGCCGCCGCCGCCGTAGCCGACCTTGGAGAAGAAGGTGACGTCGCCGGCGCCGATGGACTTGGCGACCTCCACCTCGTCGGTCTCCTCCATCGTGTACGAGGCGAAGGCGTCCACCTCGGCCGGTGCGATGCCGGCGTCCGCGAGCGCGGCGAGGATCGCACGGCAGGCCAGTTCCTTCTCGCCGGCGGCCAGCTGTCTGGCAAAGGCGGTCTGGCCGATGCCGACGATTGCCGTAGCGTCCTTGAGCGTTGCCGCCATCGCCACCTCCGGGTGAGCGCCAGTGCTGACAGCCGCGAAGGCTACAGCTAATCTGACGGATAGTCAGCTACTGGCACCGGGGAGGGTGACGCGCGATGGGCGACGAGGAGCTGCACGGGACGCACCGACGGAACGACGCCCGTCGGTCCGGCAAACGCACCACCCCTCCTTCGAACTCCGTCGGAGACGTCGCGGGCCTGGCCGGAGCCCCCGCGGGGCCCGTCGGCGACGCCGCGGACCTTGTGGGAGCACCCGTGGGCCCGGCCGGAGGTTCCGTCGCGGGACCCGGCGGCGGTGGGGGTGGGGGGCGCGGGGATCTGCGGTGGGGGACCATAGGCGGGCTCGTGCGTGACGCCGCCGCCCGGTACCGCGACCGCGAAGCCGTCGCCGACGGCCGCGTCCGCATCAGCTACGCCCAGCTCGGCCAACGCGTAGAACGCGCCGCGGCCGCCTGCCTCGGCGCCGGCATCGAGCCCGGCGACCGGGTCGCCGTCTGGGCACCCAACACCCTCGACTGGATCGTCTCCGCCCTCGGCGTCGTCACCGCCGGCGCGGTACTCGTCCCCCTCAACACCCGTTTCAAAGGCGCCGAAGCCGCGTACGTGCTCCAGCGCAGCCGGGCCCGGCTCCTCTTCGTCACCGGCACCTTCCTCGGCACCTCCTACGTCGCCTCCCTGCGCCGCGCCGCAGCCGAAGGCCCCGGAAGCGGCCCGCTGCCCGGCCTTCCCCACCTCGAACAGGTCGTCGTCCTCGCGGAAGACGCCCCCGAGGCGTTCCGCACCTGGAAGGACTTCCTGGCCGGCGGCGACGCCGTACCGGCCGCGGCCGTCCGCGAGCGCGCCGACGCCCTCCGCCCCGACGCACCCTGCGACATCATCTTCACCTCCGGCACCACCGGCAGCCCCAAGGGCGCGGTCATCACCCACGCCCAGACCCTGCGCTGCTACGACGTGTGGAGCGAGCTCGCCGGACTGCGCGAAGGCGACCGCTACCTGATCGTGAACCCCTTCTTCCACACCTTCGGCTACAAGGCCGGGATCATCGCCTGCCTGATGCGCGGGGCGACGATGATCCCCCAGCCCGTCTTCGACGTCGACACCGTCCTCGCCAACGTCGCCGCCGAGCGGATCTCCGTCCTCCCCGGCCCGCCCACCCTCCACCAGTCCCTCCTCGACCACCCCCAGCGCGACCACCACGACCTGTCCGCCCTGCGCCTGGTCGTCACCGGCGCGGCCGTCGTCCCGCTCCGGCTCGTGGAGCGGCTGCGCGGCGAACTGCACATCGCCACCGTCCTGACGGCCTACGGACTTTCCGAGGCCGGCGGCATCGTCACCATGTGCCGCCGCGCCGACCCGCCCGAGGTCATCGCCGCCACCTCCGGGCGCGCCATCCCCGACACCGAGGTACGGATAGCCGGCGACGGCGGCGGACCGGCGCCCGCCGGCACCCCCGGCGAGGTGTGGGTGCGCGGCCACAACGTCATGCGGGGCTACTTCGAGGACCCGGACGAGACGCGGCGCACCATCACCCCCGACGGCTGGCTGCGCACCGGCGACGTCGGCGTCCTCGACACCGCCGGGAACCTGCGCATCACCGACCGGATCAAGGACATGTTCATCGTCGGCGGGTTCAACGCCTACCCCGCCGAGATCGAGCAGCTCCTCGGCCTGCACCCGGACATCGCGGACGTCGCCGTCGTCGGCGTCCCCGACCCGCGCCTCGGCGAGGTCGGCAAGGCGTACGCGGTCCGGCGCCCCGGCGCCACCCTCACCGCCGACGACCTGATCGCGTGGTCCCGGCGGGAGATGGCCAACTACAAGGTCCCCCGCACGGTGGAGTTCGTCACCGAGCTCCCCCGCAACGCGAGCGGCAAGGTCCTCAAGCGGGAGCTGCGCAGCCGGGTATGAGGCGCGGCCGGGATGGCATCCGGGAGGTCGCGCGCCAGTTCTGGCTGCTGCGCGACCTGTCGGAGAACGACATTTCGCCCGACGGAGGGGCGATGACCCTGACCGGGCTGCGGGAGGCCGTGGCTTCCGCAACGCGGGCGGGACGGCCGCCCGACGGGCCGCCCCCTGTGCCCGGCGTCGGTCCGTCGGCCCCGGGTGGTGCCGCTCCCGCCGGACGGGAGCGGCACTGCGGGCGGAGAACCGCTGCTGTCAGGCCTTGCCCGCGAGGGACGTCACCAGCTGCTTCGTCAGCTTGGTCGCGCCCGGCATGCCGGTGTCGGTGCTGCTGCTGGCGAGTACGGTCACCACCGCGGTGCCGACCCGCGCGGCCACCAGCGTGGTACCGCCCTGCCAGGCGGAGCTGGTCAGGGTGATGGCCCAGGCACCGTCACCCACGCCCGCCAGGGGCTTCTCGGTGACCGCCACCTTGGCGTTGGTGTCGCCGTCGGTGTATTTCGGACAGCCCTTGGAGATCTTGCCCAGCGCGTCCAGCACGGTCGTGGCGGTGGTGCCCCGGTACACGTCGATCTCCTGGGCGAACTCCTCGGAGGAGTTCTTGTTCACGTACGCGTCCTGCGCGAAGGAGACGCCGGTGATTCCGGTGATCTCCGTCCATGCGGTCTTGTCGAGCTTGGTGCAGTCCGGGGTGGGCACCTCGGTGGCGGCCGGCGGTCGGTAGCCGTCGCCGGTGTCGCGCGAGGATTCCGGGTCGGCGGTGAAGCCGGTCGCGAAGAACGAGGCCGGCGCGAGCGCCGTCTTGAGCTGGCTGCCCGTCAGCAGCCCCTTGTTGGGATCGGGGACAGGCGCCGCGGCGGAAGCCGCCAAGCCCGCGGCCTTCGGGGCGATGGTGGAGCAGGCGGTCAGCGCCAGCGGAAGTGCCGCGACGGTGAAAAGCCTGGCGGCCAGGGATATCTGACGCACGGTGTGACTCGACCTCGATGTTCGCAAGCGTGACGTACCGGATCGTCCGGCACGTCACGGGGGTGGGGCCTCGGGAAAGGGCTTCGCGCATCTCATCCGGTCGCCCCCGACAGGGCAAGGATCCGGCCAACTCTTTGCCGGAGAATGGACAACGTTTACGGAATACCCCAGTCCGGGGCCGAAGCCTGCTACAGCCCACCAGGTGGATCTCCGGCCGGAGCCCGGCGGTCCTTGCGGGCCAGCACCAGGCGCCAGCGCGGAGTCCCGTCGGGCCGGCGGCCGAAGTGCTCCAGCGGGACCGTCCCCACCGTGAAGCCCGCCGCGTCCAGTTCGGCCCGGACCGGTCCCCACGGGAAGGAGCGGTAGTACATGACGAACGGCGGCCGCCACACCGCGTTGCGGACCCGCATCGCCGCGTCGAAGCCGGCCACCGCCCACCACAGCGGCGACGTCGGCGGGATCGGCGCCCCGATCGGGAACGCGAACACGCCGCCGGGACGCAGCGCCCGGTGGACACCGGAGAAGAGGGCGGGCCGCTGCGTCGGCAGGAAGTGGCCGAACGCCCCGAAGCTCACGGCCAGGTCGTACGAGGCCGTGAGCGCCTCAGGCAGTGCCAGCGCGTCGGCCCGTACGAGGTCGGCCCCCTCGGGGAGGGACAGCGCGGCCTGCCGCAGCATGCCGGCGCTGAGGTCCACCCCGGTGACCCGGTCCCGGCACAGGCGCCGCAGCAGCGGCAGGGCCGCGCCGGTGCCGCAGCACAGGTCCAGCCCCGAGCCGAAGGACCCCCCGTGTTCGGCCAGGGCCTCCTCGACCGCGTCGAGCATCCGCACCGGGGTGCGGAACGGCGTCTCGTCGAACTTCGGCGCGAGGAGGTCGTAGCCGCGCTCGACGGAGGTCAGCGCCTGCACGGCCAGCTCGCGGAGGGTCGGCCCCTGGGAGGTGAACACCCTTCCAGCCTAGACGCGTTCCTCTTGCCGCGGCTGGTGCCCGCCCGGCCTCACGGGGTCCGCGGCCGGTCCTTGCGCCAGGCGCTGACGCCGAGCCGGCCCGTGGTACCGAGGTCGAGTTCCGGTGTCACGGTCATGGCCGGAGCCCCGGGCTTCGCCGTCACCCTGGCGTACGGAGCGTTCACGGCGTCGCCGGAGCCGGTGGTGTTGCGCCACGCCAGGGTGGCGCTCGCCGACTCTCCCGGGCCCAGCGTCAACGGGGCGGGCGGTACGTCGCCCGGCAGGCCCGTGGAGATGTCGGCGGTGCCGTGGAGGACCTCGACGCCGGTCACCGGCTTGCGGCTCTCGTCGAGCAGTTGGAGGCCGGGGTAGCCGTCGAGTTCGTAGCGGCCGGGGCCGCAATACGTCAGCCGGATCCCGACGACGCGCAGTCCCATGGCGGCGTCACCCTCGTCGTTCGTGACCCGGATCCCGGACGGCGGGCACGTGCCGGCCTGGTCGGGCGCCTCGGCGGCGGGAACGGCCCGCACCTTGGCGATCCGCACCCGCGGCCCGGCCCCGGGCGTGGTGGCCGCCCCCTCGACGGTGCGCGTGACGCCCTGGCCGGGGCCCACGGACGCCACGGTCTGCCGGACGGCGTCCATGGCCTCGCCGGAGCCGTTCAGGAGGGTGAAGGTGATGGTGTAGGTGAGGGCTTCCGTGCCGGTATTGGTGACCCGGAACGCGGGGCCCGGGGCGGGGGAGGGGCCGCAGCCCGGGTCGATGAGGCTCACGCCGTCCTCCCCGGCGGCCCGCGCCGACGCGGTGGGGGCGCAGCTCGCCGGAACCGGGCCGTCGGAGGTGCCGGATGCGGCGGTTCGCGTTCCGCATCCGGCGAGGAGCACGGTGACGGCGAGGACGCCGGTGGCGAGGGCGGCACTCAGAACGGCGGGGCCGGTGGTGGCGGCGGGGGCGGGGCGCATCGCCCAAGGAGATCAGGGGCGGATGCCCGTGGCTGTGACGGAGGCCATGCTTCCGGTCACAGGGCCGTCACAACGACGTGCGGCGGCCGCGGTGGTCCCCCCGGGCCACCGCGGCCGCCGTTCCCCCGTACGAGCCCCCGGGTCTCCCCCGTACGCATCCCCCCGTACGCATCCCCGTGGGCTTCCCCCGTACGTCCCCCGTACGTTTCCCCCGTGCTTTACACCGGCACGTCTCCCCCGTACGTGTCCCCGTACGTCTCCCCCGTACGTGCCGTGCTCGCCTCGGCTACGGGCGCGTTCCGGACGCGTGGTTGTCCAGCGTCACGATGTCCGCGTCCAGAGCCTTGTCTTCCTGCCCGGGCAGCGGCGTACCGCCAGAGGCATGGTTGTCGAGCGGCTTGATCTCGATGCCCGACGCGTGGTTGTCGAGCGGTTTGATGTCGCCTTCGTTCGGCAGGGTGTTGTTCGGCAGGGCGTTCTCGTTCGTCGTCATCGTCGGATCTCCTGATGGATGAGTCGGGCCCGTTCGGCGATTCCCCCGTGGACCGCCGAACGGGTAGTCCTCCAGTCGACCCGCGAGCCCCCCGACGCGCCGAGCCGATGCGTTCATCATGCCGAGCGGCGATAAACGAACGATGAACGTCCCGTTCATCGGGCGACCGTGCAGGTCAGGCGGCCAACTGCGATGCCAGTAACGTACGGACTTCGGCCAGCTCCGCCGAACCCAGTTGCGCGAACACGCTTTCCGCGTCCCGCCAGCACACCCGCGCCCGGTCCCGCTGCCCCAGCCGCACCAGGGCCTTCCCCAGCACCGTCAGCACCGTCGCCCGGCGCCACTCGCCGCCGATCCCGCGCAGCGCGATGGCCTGCTCGGCATGCGAGGCGGCCAGCGTCGGCCGGCCGGCCGCCAGATGGGCCTCGGCGAGCCGGAAGTGCGTCACGCCCTCCCACAGCGGCTGCCGGTTCTCGTGGAACAGCGACAGGGCCTCGCCCAGCTGCTCCAGCGCCTCTCCGAGCCGGCCCGCCTGCGTCAGCGCGATGCCCAGCGCGTAGCGGCCGTTGGCCAGGCGCAGGGTCAGGCCCATCCGGTCGTAGATCGCGATGCCCTGCTGCGCGAGGTCTATGGCGCTGGGGAGGCGGCCGAGCTCGACGTGGATCCGGGAGAGGTTGCACAGGGCGCTCGCCTCGCCGACGAAGTTGCCGTCGGCCCGGAAGTTCGCGATCGCCTCCAGCAGGAACCGCTCGCCGTCGGCGTGCCGCCCCTGGTAGAGCGCGATGATCCCGCGGTCGTTCGGGGCCCAGCAGCTGGGCAGCGGGTCGTCTGCCTCCCGGGCCAGGGCCATGGCCTGGCGGGCCTCGTCGTCGGCCTCCGCGAAGCGGCCCGCGACCAGGTGGACCATCGTCAGCGTGGTGCGGGCCCGGCCCTCGGCGTAGGGGTCCTTCACCGCGCGCGCCGTCTCGCACACGGCGCGGGCGGCGGACTCGTACTGCTTGGAGTTGGCCCCGGACTCGGTGAGGTCCTTCGCCGCCCACAGCAGGTCCACCGCCCGGCGCAGCACGTCGGGCCGCTCGGCGCCGCGCACGGAGGACTGCCGTACGCACGCCAGCAGCGGGTCCGCCTCGGCGAACAGCCAGTCCAGAGCGGCGCGCGCCTCGGTGAAGGCGAGGCCGGGGTGGCGGGTGGCGGACATGTGCGCGGGCAGCCGGTCGCCGGGGCGCTCCAGCGCGTACACCCCGGCGGCGGTGGCCAGGTAGAAGTCGAGGAGCCGGTCGAGGGCTGCGGTGCGGCCGCCCGGGGGCTGCTCGTCGCGGTCGGCGCAGGCGCGCGCGTAGAGGCGTACGAGGTCGTGGAAGCGGTAGCGGCCGGGCGCGGCCGATTCGAGCAGCGAGCAGTCGACCAGGGCTTCGAGGAGGTCCTCGGTCTCGTGCTCGGGCAGGTCCAGTACGGCGGCCGCCGCGGGCAGCGAGATGTCGGGGCCGTCGGCGAGCCCGAGGAGACGGAACGCACGCTGCTGGGCGGGTTCCAGCTGTCCGTAGCCCAGCTCGAAGGTGGCCTTGACGGCGAGGTCGCCCGCCTGGAGCTCGTCCAGGCGGCGGCGCTCGTCGGCGAGCTTCGCAGCGAGGACGGACACGGTCCAGGTGCGACGGGCGGCGAGCCGGGAGGCGGCGATGCGGATGGCGAGCGGCAGGAACCCGCAGGCGCCGACGACGTCGAGGGCGGCCTGGCGTTCGGCTCCGACGCGCTCGGCCCCCACGATGCGGGTGAACAGCTGCAGGGCCTCGTCGGGGCTCATCACGTCCAGGTCGACGAGGTGGGCTCCGGCGAGGCCCGACATGCGGACCCGGCTGGTGACGAGGGCGGCGCAGCCCGCGGTGCCCGGCAGCAGCGGGCGCACCTGGGCCGCGTCGCGGGCGTTGTCGAGCAGGACCAGGACGCGGCGGCCGTCGAGCGTGGAGCGGTACAGCGCGGCCCGTTCGGCGGCCGTGTCGGGGATGGCGGTGTCGGGGGTGCCGAGCGCCCGCAGGAAGGAGCCGAGGACGGCGACGGGCTCGGCGGGACGGGTTTCGGTGCCCTGGAGGTCCACGTAG
Source organism: Streptomyces cirratus (assembly GCF_014650775.1). Lineage (GTDB taxonomy): Bacteria > Actinomycetota > Actinomycetes > Streptomycetales > Streptomycetaceae > Streptomyces > Streptomyces cirratus. The sequence continues at coordinate 122,615 of NZ_BMVP01000002.1, forward strand.
AGCTGGCCGTCGGGGAAGTGCGGCCGGGCGGCGTGCGCGACGTGCACCGCGAGGGTGGTCTTGCCGACCCCGCCGATGCCGGCGAGCGCGGAGACGGCCATGACCTGGCCCTCGGCGCCGGACAGGATCTCGCCGAGCTCGCTGACGAAGGGGGCCCGCCCGGTGAAGTCGGGGACCGTCGCGGGCAGTTGGGCGGGCCTGACGGCGACGGGGGCGGCGGCCGGGACCGGGTCCTCGGCGCGGGCGAGTTCGGCGTCGGCGCGCAGGATCCGCTGTTGGAGCGCGGAGAGTTCGGGGCGGGGGTCGACGCCGAGTTCGTCGGCGAGGAGACGGCGGGTGTCGGCGTAGACGGCGAGGGCTTCGGCCTGGCGGCCGCTGCGGTACAGGGCGAGCATCAGCAGCTCGCGCAGCCGCTCCCGCAGGGGGTGCGCGGCGGTGAGGGCGGTGAGCTCGGAGACGGCCTCGGCGTGGTGGCCGACCTCCAGGTCCAGGTCGAGGCGGGTCTCCAGCAGCTGGAGGCGCCATTCGGCGAGGCGGGTGCGCTCGGTGTCGGCGTGCGGGCCGGGGACTCCCGCGAGGGGTTCGCCGTCCCACAGGTCCAGGGCGCGGGCGAGCAGCGTACGGGCCAGGGCCCGGTCCCCGGCGGCGCGGGCCTTGTCGGCGTCGGCGGCGAGGGCGCGGGCGACGCCGAGGTCCAGGGCGGCCGCGTGGTGCAGGCGGATGGCGTAGCCGCCGGCGTCGGTGACGAGCAGCCCCGGGTCGAGGACCTTGCGCAGGCGGGAGGCGTACGTACGGATGGTGGCGAGGGCCTGCTGGGGCGGCTCCTCGCCCCAGATGGCGTCGATGAGCTCGGGCGCGGTGGCGGTGCGGCCGTCGCGGAGCAGCAGTGCGGCGAGCAGGGCGCGCTGCTGGGGGCTGCCGGAGGGCAGCGACTCGGCGCCGCGCCAGGCACGGACGGTGCCGAGGACGGCGAAGCGGGTGGCGGGGACGGTGGGCTCGGGGTCGGCGGGGGCGGCGGCGGACGGGATGAGGGCTTCGGCCGGGGTGGGGTTCCTCCGGGCTGCCTCGGGGTGGTTCCGCTGGTGCGGGATGGCCGGTATGCCGTCCATCTGTCGTCCCCCCTGCCTTCCGTTGTTGTAAGGGCCAGTCTGCCCTGTCTTGCACGTACCCGTCAGCCCGCAGCGGAGTGATCCCCTCCTGACCGACGCCCAACTGGCCGACCGGCGACGGGCGGAGGACGGAACGGCGGTCGACTGCCGGTCGGCCGGCGGTGGATTGCCGGTGGGATGACGGTGGATTGCCCGTCGGCTGACGGCCGACCGGCGGCCGTCTGACCACCGACCGGCCGGCGGCTGCTACCGGTCGGCGGCGTACGCGGTCGCCGGGACCGCACGAGTAGCTGACGATCCGTCAGATCGACGCTACCGTAGACCGCATGGAGACCTTCCCGAAGATCATCTCGGTGGACGACCACACGGTGGAGCCCCCGCACGTCTGGCGGGACCGGCTGCCGTCCAAGTACCGCGACATCGGCCCCCGCGTCGTCCGCGCCCCGTTGAAGGAAATGACCTTCCTCGGGGGAAAGTTCGCCCCCGTCATGGGGGCCAAGGGCGACGACGGGCCCATGGGCGACTGGTGGGTGTACGAGGACCTGCACCGGCCGCTCACCCGCCTCGACACGTCCGTGGGATACGACCGCGACGAGATCAAACTGGAAGTCATCACCTACGAGCAGATGCGCCCCGGCTCCTTCTCGGTTCCCGACCGGCTCGCCGACATGGACGTCAACCACGTCCAGTCCGCCCTCTGCTTCCCGACCTTCCCGCGCTTTTGCGGACAGACCTTCACCGAGGCCGCCGACCGCGAACTCGGGCTGCTCGGCGTACGCGCCTACAACGACTGGATGGTCGAGGAATGGTGCGGCCCCGATGCGCAGGGCCGCCTCATCCCCCTCACCCTCGTGCCCCTCTGGGACGCCCGCCTGGCCGCCGCCGAGGTCCGCCGCAACGCCGCGCGCGGGGTACGGGCCGTCGCCTTCTCCGAGATACCCCCGCACCTCGGGCTCCCCTCCGTGCACACCGACGACTGGGATCCGTTCCTCCAGGCCTGCGACGAGACCGGCACGGTCATCGCCATGCACATCGGCTCGTCCTCCCGGATGCCGTCCACCTCGGCGGACGCCCCGCCGGCCGTCGGCTCCACCATCACCTTCGCCAACTGCTGCTTCTCGATGGTGGACTGGCTGATGAGCGGCAAGTTCGAGCGCTTCCCGAACCTGAGGATCATGTACGCCGAAGGCCAGATCGGGTGGATCCCGTACATCCTGGAACGCGCGGACGTGGTGTGGGAGGAGAACCGCGGCTGGGGCGGAGTGGCGGACAAGGTCCACCGGCCGCCGTCCGAGCTCTTCGCGGAGCACGTCTTCGGCTGCTTCTTCGACGACGCGTTCGGGCTGCGGAACCTCGACGCGATCGGCGTGGGCAACGTCCTCTACGAGACGGACTACCCGCACTCCGACTCCACCTGGCCGAAATCCCGGGAGGTGGGGGAGGCCCAGATGGGCCACCTCGCTCCGGACGTCGTGGAGCGCATCGTGCGGGGCAACGCCATCGAGCTGCTGGGGCTGACGCCGGAGGGACTGTGGGCGGGGTGAGCAGATCGTTCCCCGCGGCGCGCGGCCGCCCCGGGAGGTACCGGTAGGCGGAGGCAACGCGGCCGGGCCCCCGGCCGGCGGGCCCCCGTGGTCGTGTCCGCGGGAAGCTGTCTCTGGTGGGCAGGGGCAGCGGGGGCCGTTCGCCAGGTGGTGTCCACGCCGTGGCGCGGAGGTGCGATGGTGGAGCCCGGGACCTTGGCGGGCTCCGGCCCTTGCGGCGGCGGGGATGGCCGGGCATGCTTCGCCAGAGCAAAGTGGGGAGGGTGGCGGTGGTGGACAAGCGGACCGTGGTGACCGCGGTGCTGTGCGGGGTGGCGGCGCTGGGCGCGTCCGCGGCCATGACGACGGTGGTGCCGGCCGCGGGTGGCACGGTGGCGGCACACCCGAAGTCGGCCCCTTCGGGGGGTGTTTCGTCCAGCCCGACGTCGCGTTCGCAATCGCCGAAGCAGCCACAGCTGTCCAAGGTGCCCCGGCCGAGCTCATCACCCGTGATCCCGCGCCCGGGCGGCCCGTCCGCCTTCACGGGACCGCTGTTCGAGGGCGGTGTGGACGGGGACCACTTCTGCACCGCGACCGTCGTGCACAGCCCCGGCCGCAACCTGATCGTCACCGCCGGGCACTGTCTGGTGGCGGGCAAGGGCGGTGTGGGCAGTGCCGTCTTCGCACCCGCGTACGCGAACGGGGTTGCACCGTACGGGGCCTGGAAGCTCGAAGAGGTCTACGAGGACGAACGCTGGACGGACGACGGGAACGACGACTACGACCTGGCCTTCGCCCGCCTGGCCCCGGACGCCTCGGGCCGCAACATCGAGGACCTCACCGGCGCCGCCGTCCTGGACACCTCCGGCCGCACCGGCGAGGAGGTCACGGTGACGGGCTACCCGGCCGACCGCAAGGTGCCCCGCACGTGCACGGCGGTATCGATCCGGGACAAGGCGACGGAGCAGCGCTTCGACTGCGCCGACTTCCCGGGCGGCACGAGCGGCAGCGCGTGGATCGCCCGGGACGGGAAGATCGTCGGCATCCTCACGGGCGGCGACACGGACGACGTCTCCACGAGCACGGTCCTGGGGGAGTACGCGGCGTCCCTCTACGCCCGCGCGACGTCCGCACGCTGATCAGGCGATGAGCCCGAGGTGCACCGGTCCGGCGGGGGTGCGGGCCAGCAGCTCGTCCAGCCGCGGCGGCCACAGCGGCTCACCGAGCGCGGCCAGGGCATTTTGTGAGAGCCAGCGCCAGTGGGCCTCGGGATACTCCGGGACGGGGTCGCGGCGGGGGCCGCTGGTGACGTAGATGTGCTCGTACTGGCGGACTGGTATGCCCTGATGGGTGAAGTCGTGCTCCCAGGTGCAGAGCAGCCGCTGTGGCTCCAGGTCGGTCCACCCGGTCTCCTCCCGCAACTCGCGCCGCACGCACTCCTCGGGACTCTCCCCGGGATCGATCCCCCCGCCGGGCGGGAGCCAGTGGATGCCGACTTCGATGTTGTTCTCCCGGAAGAGGAACACGGATCCGGTCGGGGAGAGTACGACAATTCGCGCTGCCTGCCGTGGAGTTCTCTTCATCGACCCAGCGTACGGGGGGAGGGGCGGAGGCGGGACGGTCTTGGGGCCGGGGGCCGGGGGCCGGCTTCGGGAGGCGGTGTCCCCTTTCCCGGTGCCGGGGAGGTTCCGGGGCGGTGCCGGGTGGGCGGTGTCTCCTTTTCCCGGTGTCGGGGAGGTGCTGGGGGCTTCCCGTCAGTCCACTGTCCTTTCGTGTCGGTCCGGCCTGTCAAGGGCGCTCCTCCTCGTTCCTCGTCGTCGCGTCGCTTCGCGATGGCCTTCGGCCACCCTTGACAGGCCGTCCCGCCCCGAAACGCCAAAGACTGCCGGGAAGCCCCCAGGGGAACGGCCGGGAGGTACAGCTTCCGATGACCCCGTCTCAGGGACCCCGGACCGAAGCCCCGAGCGCAGGGCCGCCTCCGGAGCCCCGCCAATTCAGCCTCGCCGGAGCTACCTCCGAGGGACTGTCGCGCCGCCGATTTCAGCCTCGTGGGGCCTACCGACGGGCGCGACAGATCGCTACGCGCTCCTCCCGGCTCAGCGTCTGCGGCCCGCCTTGGGCTGGCATGGGCCGCCGGCCATCGCTACGCGCTTCTCCCGTATGGCGTCCGCAGGCCGCCTTGGGCTGGGCATGGGCCGCCGGCGATCGCTAGACGGCTGACGTGCCCTGACGTCGGAGCCGCCGCCCGAACTGCCACCGGCGCGCCCCGGAGGCGTCCGCACGTGGTGCGCAACCGGAACGGACGCAAGACGCCTGGTCAGAGACCGGAAAACGGAATTCCCCCCGGTGATCCACATAGCTGACACTGACGCCATGACACGAACGCAGACAGGCCGGCTCATCGGCGGCATATTCGGCTTCTTCTTCATCATGGCGAACGCCGGCGCCTTGCCGGAGGCCGTCGCCATCCCCACGCGCATGCTCGGGGTCGCGGCCTTCCTCGCCCTGGTGCTCGCACTGCGTCGCACCCGGGGGGAGCAGCCGGTCACCGACGGTGGCGGCGCGGACTTCGGTCGGAACTACCGCTATGTCGTCGCCGCCGAAGTCGTCGTCGGTGCGGCAGGCCTCGTCGTGATCAATCCCGTACTGCACGCCGCGCAGGCGACGGTGGGCTGGATCGCACTGGTGGTCGGTCTGCACTTCTTCGGCCTGGCGGCCGTCTGGCGGCGGCCGTCACTGTGTTGGCTGGCGGCGGCGATGTCGGTGTGCGGCGCGGTGGGACTGGTGCTGGGCGCCTACGGCTCCTCCGCAGCAGTCATCGCGTTGATCGCTGGGATCGCTCCCGGCGCCATGCTCCTCGGATCGGTCCTGGTGAAGCGCCGCGCCTAGTCCCCGGTGGCCGCCGGGTCACGGGCCAGCAGTGCGATGTACGCCAGGTCGAACACGGAACACAGCACGCCCAGCCCGAGGACGAACGGGGAGTCCTCGATCACCCCGAACAGCACGGTCGGTGCCAAGGTTCCCAGCCACTTCGCGACGGCGATGACCATGGACTGCCCCCTCCGGCCCCGGCGCCCGGCGTACAGCGCGACGAACAGGACCGACATCAGCAGGTTCTGCAGGAACGCCGAACAGCGCACCCCGTCGTGCATCCCGAAGTGGGCCAGGAACAGCCACTGCACGGCGAAGGCGGCGCCGAAGAGCAGCGCGTTCCACAGCGTGAACAGCGGCCGGGTCACGAACGGGGGCAGCTGCGACCGCCCGAAGCGCAGGTAGGTGGCGATGATGGCGATGTCGGCCGCCGCCCACACCACGTTCACCACACCCTGCGCCGAGAGCCCGGTGCGCAGCTCGGCGACCGCGTACGTGGCCTCCCACGCGAAGTTCAGCGCGAGCGCGGCCGCCGGAACGGCGTACGTGCGGTCCCGGAGCCCGACCCGGATCGCCTCCGCGTACACACCGGTCCACGCGACCCCGCTGACCAGGGTCAGAAACAGTTCCACGCCACGTCTCCCGTGCTCGCGCCATCCCGCGCGCCGCACCTTAGGCCCGGGCCGCGGGCCCGCGCCAGGGCGGGATCCCGTCAGGCCTATTGCCTGACGGACCGTCAGCTACGACGATGCCCCGAGCCGGTACGACGAACCGGTGGACGCACGGCCCACACGAAGGCGAGGCGGTCACGGCATGGCGCGCGTGTTTACGGAAGGCCGGCTGGCATACGGGATGCAACTCCCGGTCCAGTCGCAGAGCACCCTGTACGCCGAGCCCTGGGAGGCCGCGGCCACCGCCGCCGACCTCGCCGAGGTGGCCCGGGCCGCCGACCGGGCCGGCTTCGGCTACCTCGCCACCTGCGACCACGTGGCCGTCCCGCGCCGCCTCGCCGGGCCCATGGGCACCGTCTGGTACGACCCGGTCGCCACCCTGGCCTACCTCGCCGGGATCACCGAGCACGTGCGGCTGCTGAGCCACGTCGCGATCGTCGGACTGCGTCACCCCCTGCTCACCGCCAAGCAGTACGCCACCTTGGACCACCTCTCGGGCGGCCGCCTGATCCTCGGGGTCGGGGCCGGGCACGTGGCGGAGGAGTTCGAGGTGCTCGGCGTGGACTTCGGGCGGCGCGGGGCCGTCCTCGACGAGACCCTGGACGCCCTGCGCGCGGCCCTCGGCCCGGAGGAGTACCCGCAGTTCGAGGGCGAGCGGTTCGCCTTCAAGGACCTCGGCCAGCTGCCCCGCCCCGCCCAGGCGCGGATTCCCGTGTGGGTCGGCGGTTCCTCGCCCGCCGCCGTACGCCGGGCCGCCGTACGCGGCGACGGCTGGCTCCCGCAGGGCGACCCCCGCGACGCGCTTCCCGCGCAGATCGCCCGCATCCGGGAACTGCGCGAGGCGGCCGGGGTGGACGGCCCGCTGGAGATCGGCGCGATCACCGAGGCGCTCTATGTCGGGGAGCCGGCCTGGGACACCGGCCGCCGCGCCCTCACGGGCAAGCCGGAGGCGCTGGCGGAGTCGCTGCGCGCGTACCGGGCGCTCGGCGTGGACCAGATCCAGGTGCGCTTCCGCAGTCGCGACCGCGCCGAGCTCACCGACCAGATCACCGCGTTCGGGGCCGAGGTCGCCCCACACCTCAACGACTGACGACAGGGGCCCGGGTATGACGAAGAGCACGGGAACGAACACCGGCAAGCTGGAGGGCCGCGTCGTCCTCATCACCGGCGCCGCGCGCGGCCAGGGCGAGCAGGAGGCCCGCCTCTTCGCCGCCGAGGGGGCGAAGGTGCTGCTCGGGGACGTACTGGACGAGCAGGGCGCGGCGGTCGCCAAGGAGATCGGCGATGACCGGGCGCGGTACGTGCGGATGGACGTCAGCCGCGAGGAGGACTGGGCGGCCGCCGCCACCGCCGCGAAGGAGGCCTTCGGCCGCATCGACGGCCTGGTCAACAACGCGGGCATCCTGCGCTTCAACGAGCTGACCGCGACCCCGCTGGAGGAGTTCGAGCAGGTCGTGCGGGTCAACCAGGTCGGCGCGTTCCTCGGCATCAAGGCGCTGGCCCCCGAGATCGAGTCGGCCGGCGGCGGGACGATCGTCAACACCTCCTCCTACACCGGCCTGACAGGCATGGCGTACGTCGGTGCGTACGCCGCCACCAAGGCGGCCGTTCTGGGGCTGACGCGCGTCGCCGCGCTGGAGCTGGCGGCGAAGAACATCCGGGTCAACGCGATGTGTCCGGGCGCCGTGGACACCCCGATGGCCAACCCGGGGCTGCTGGATCCGGCGGGGATGACCGACGAGGCCAGGGACGCGATGGCCGACCTCTACAAGCGGGTGGTCCCGCTGGGCCGTGTGGGCCGACCGGAGGAGGTCGCACGGCTCGCGCTGTTCCTGACCAGCGAGGACTCCTCGTACATCACCGGTCAGCCGTTCGTCATCGACGGCGGGTGGATGGCCGGGGTGAGCATCCTCTAGCTGATGGTGCATCAGGTATTGACGCTCCCGGCGCGCGGTGAAACAGTCGGCCTCATCAAATCTGACGCTACGTCAGAAAACTAAGGACGGTGAACCCCTTGGAATTCGGGCTCTTCGTGCAGGGATACGTGCCTGAGGCGCGGTCCAAGGTCGACCCCGAGGCGGAGCACAAGTCGCTGATCGAGGAGACCGAGTACGTCATCCAGGCCGACAAGTCCGGCTTCAAGTACGCCTGGGCCTCCGAGCACCACTTCCTGGAGGAGTACTCGCACCTCTCCGCGAACGAGGTGTTCCTCGCCTACCTCGCCCACGCCACCGAACGCATCCACCTCGGCTCCGGCATCTTCAACCCCCTCGCCCCGGTGAACCACCCGGTCAAGGTGGCCGAGAAGGTCGCCATGCTCGACCACCTCTCCAAGGGACGCTTCGAGTTCGGCACCGGCCGCGGCGCGGGCAGCCACGAGATCCTGGGGTTCCTGCCCGGCATCACCGACATGAACCACACCAAGGAGATCTGGGAGGAGACCATCGCGGAGTTCCCCAAGATGTTCCTCCAGGAGGAATACGAGGGGTTCCAGGGCAAGCACTGGTCGCTGCCCCCGCGCAAGATCTTCCCCAAGCCGTACGGCAAGGCGCACCCCGCCATGTGGTACGCCGCCGGGTCGCCGTCCTCGTACGCGATGGCCGCCAAGAAGGGCCTGGGCGTCCTCGGTTTCAGCGTCCAGAAGGTCTCCGACATGGAGTGGGTGCTGGAGCAGTACAAGACGGCCGTCCAGGAGGCGAAGGCCATCGGCGCGTTCGTCAACGACAACGTGATGGTCACCTCCACCGCGATCTGCGCCGAGACCCACGACAAGGCCGTCGAGATCGCCGTCAACGCGAACATGAACCGGTTCCAGTCGCTGGTCTTCCGCTACCACGACACGTTCCCGCGCCCCGAGGCGATCCCGCAGTGGCCCGAGACGCTGCCCGAGTACAACGCGGAGATCATCGAGCTCCTGATCGCCGAGGAGCTGCTGATCTGCGGAGACCCGTCCGAGGTGCGCGCCCAGTGCAAGCGCTGGGAGCAGGCCGGTGCCGACCAGCTGTCCTTCGGCCTGCCGACCGGGGTGTCCTACGAGGACACGATGACGACCATCAAGCTCATCGGCGAGCACGTGATCCCGCACATCGACACCGACCCGGTCCACCGCACGACCCGCTTCCGCCAGGCGGTCTGACCGCCCGACGTCCGACCGCCGGGCCGTCCGAGCGTCCGAGCGTCCGACGTCCGACCGTTTCAGCCTCGCCGGCGTCCTGGGGCGCGCGGTCTCGGGGCGGAGCCCCGGTGCACGGCCCCCGGGCCCGCGCCGGGCTCCGCCCGTACCCGCGCCCCGGACCGGGAAGAAGGAGCGTCATGCTCGACCACCTGATCAAGGGAGCCACCGTCGTCGACGGCACGGGCGCGCCCGCGTACGTCGCCGACATCGGCATCCGGGACGGGCGGATCGTCGTCATCGGCGAACCCGGCACCGTCACCGAGACGGCCCGTACCGACGAGGACGCCACCGGACTCGTCCTCACCCCCGGGTTCATCGACCCGCACACGCACTACGACGCCCAGCTGTTCTGGGACCCGTACGCCACTCCCTCCATGAACCACGGCGTCACCACCGTCGCCGGCGGCAACTGCGGCTTCACCCTCGCCCCCCTCAACCCGTCCCGCCCCGACGACGCCGACTACACCCGCCGCATGATGAGCAAGGTCGAGGGGATGGCCCTCGCCGCCCTCGAGGAAGGCGTCGACTGGACCTGGTCCACCTTCGGGGAGTACCTCGACGCCCTGGAGGGGCGGATCGCCGTCAACGCCGGCTTCATGGTCGGCCACTGCGCGCTGCGCCGGCACGTCATGGGCGAGGACGCCATCGGCGGGCAGCCCACCGAGCAGCAGATGCGGCAGATGCTCGACCTCTTCCACGACGCCATGGACGCCGGCGCCTGGGGCCTGTCCACCACCCAGTCCTCCACCCACTCCGACGGCGCGGGCGCCCCCGTCGCCTCCCGGCACGCCGGGCCCGCCGAACTCCTCGCCCTCTCCCGGGCGGTCGCCGAGCACGAAGGCACCCAGCTGGAGGCGATCGTCGCGGGCTGTCTCGACCAGTTCTCCGACGAGGAGATCGACCTCTTGGTGGAGATGAGCGCCGCCGCCGGACGCCCCCTGAACTGGAACGTCCTCACCATCGACGCCTCCGTCCCCGAACGGGTGCCGCGCCAGCTCGTACCGAGCGAGCGGGCCCGCAGGGCCGGCGGCCGGATCGTCGCACTGACCATGCCGATCCTCACCCCCATGAACATGTCGCTCGGCACCTTCTGCGCACTCAACCTCATCCCCGGCTGGGGCGGGATCCTCGCACTGCCCGTCCCCGAGCGGATCGCCGAGCTCCGCGACCCGGACGTGCGCGCCGAGATGCTGCGCCGCGCCGACAGCAAGGAGGCCGGGGTCTTCCGCCGCCTCGCGGACTTCGGCCGCTACGTCATAGGGGACACGTACAGCAAGGAGAACGAGGGCCTTTCCGGCCGGGTCGTCAACGACATCGCGGCCGAGCGCGGTCAGGACGCCTTCCACTGCCTGGTGGAGATCTGCGCCAACGACGACCTGCGCACGATCCTTTGGCCCATGCCCACCGACAACGACCCGGCGAGCTGGGCGCTGCGCGCACAGACCTGGCAGCACGAGGACGTGATGCTCGGCGGCTCCGACGCGGGCGCGCACCTGGACCGGATGTGCGGGGCCCCCTACACGACCCGGTTCCTCGGCGACTGCCTGCGCGGCCGCAGACTGGTGCCGCTGGAGCAGGCGGTACGGATGCTCACGGACGACCCGGCCCGGCTGTTCGGGCTGCGCGAGCGCGGGCGGATCGCCGAGGGGTTCCACGCGGACCTGGTGCTCTTCGACCCGCAGCGCATCGAGGCGGGGCCGGCGACGCTCGTCCACGACCTGCCCGGCAACAGCCCCCGGCTGGACGCGCGGGCGGTCGGGATCGTCTCCGTACGCGTCAACGGCGTGGAGACCATCCGCGACGACCAGGTGACGGGCGCGGTCCCCGGCACCGTGCTGCGCTCGGGCCGCGACACGAGGACGGTGAGCACCCGGTGAACGCTCCGCAGAGGCTGTACATCGGCGGCGAGTGGGTGGAGCCGGCGGGCGGCCACTACGAGGTGGTGAACCCGGCCGACGAGTCGGTGGTGGGACTGGCCCCGGAGGCCTCGCGCAGCCAGGTGGAGGAGGCGGCGCGCGCCGCGGCCGAGGCCTTCGAGGGATGGTCCCGTACGGAGCCGGAGGAACGGGCGGCGGTCCTGGACCGGGCCGCGGACATCATCCAGCGGGAGTACGAGCCGTGGTCGGCGCTCGCTCAGGCCGAGACGGGCGCGACCACGGGCACCGCGCGCGGCATGCAGGTGGGCGTCGGGGCGGCCCGCTTCCGGCGGTACGCGAAGGGCGCCCTGGAACCGGTGGAGCGGGGGCTCCCGCCGCAGGTCACCGAGGCCGGCCCGATGGGGAAGGCGGCCGTGCTCGGCGCGCTGGAGGTGCGCCAGCCGGTCGGCGTGGTCACCTGCATCACCTCGTACAACAACCCGTGGGCCAACCCCGCGGGCAAGGTGGCCCCGGCGCTGGCCATGGGGAACACGGTGGTGGTGAAGCCGGCCCCGCAGGACCCGCTGTCGGTGTTCAAGATGGCCGAGGCGCTGCACGAGGCGGGGGTCCCGGCGGGCGTCGTCAACGTCGTCTCGGGTGCCTCCGTGGAGGTGGGCGAGGCGGCGGTGGACTCCCCGTACGTGGACATGGTGTCGTTCACCGGCTCCACGGCGGTCGGGCAGCGCATCGCCGAGGCGTGCGGCCGCTCCATGAAGCGGCAGCTGATGGAGCTGGGCGGCAAGGGCGCGGCGGTGGTGCTGGACGATGTGGGCGCCGCCGGTCTCGACGCGGCGGTGGCGGGGATCGGGACCACCTTCTCCTTCTACAGCGGCCAGATCTGCACCGCGCCGACCCGGGTGATCGTGCACCGGTCGGTGTACGGGGCCCTGGTGGAGAAGCTCACCGCTTATCTGGCGTTCATGAAGGTGGGCGATCCCCGGGCGCGGGGCACGGTCGTCGGCCCGGTGATCTCGGCGGCCCACCGGGACCGGGTGGAGTCGTACGTCGAGCTGGGCCGCAAGGAGGGCGCGCGGATCGCCCACGGCGGCGAGCGCCCGGTGGTGGGGGACGGCCGGGGCTTCTACGTGGCGCCGACGCTGCTGGTGGACTGCACGAACGACATGCGGGTGGTGCGGGAGGAGATCTTCGGCCCGGTCGTGGTGGTCGTGCCCTTCGACGGGGACGAGGAGGAGGCGGTCCGGCTCGCCAACGACAGCGATTTCGGGCTGCTCAGCTACGTGTGGTCCGGGGACGCGGCGCGCGCCTTCCGGGTGGCGCGGCGGCTGAGGGCGGGCGGGGTCGGCGTGAACACGATCGGCCGGAACATGGAGGCCCCGTTCGGCGGCTTCAAGCGCTCGGGCGTCGGGCGGGACGTGGGCTCGTACGCGCTGCACGCGTACAGCGAGATGCAGTCGATCGTCTGGACGACATGAGACGGGCGTCACACGGGAAAGTTCGAACCGCCACAAAAGGGGCACTGCTGCGGTTTCCGCATTCCGGAACGCGATGTCCGCCTCCTGGGGTCCAGGGGGCGGGCGGGAGTGTGAACCTTGAATTACATGCCCGTGAACGCAGTCGGTTGCAGGATTCCAAGGTGTTCCCGCCGGTAGCTGCCCGGACTCAATCCCTCCGGATATGGAAAACGCAGCCTCTAACGTCCTGACTCATGACACAGCTGGACGTTATGCCTCGGGGCGCGGACACGGTGAACGGCGTCGCCGGCGGCGAGGGCGGCGACGGCGACGTGCGCGGCAAGGGCCTCGGCAAGGGCTCCGTCGGCCTCGTCGGAAGCGCCGTCATCGGCATCTCCACCGTCGCCCCCGTCTACTGCCTGACCTCCACGCTCGGCTCCACGGCCGGCGAGGTCGGCGTCCAGATGCCCGCGGTGTTCCTCGCCGGCTTCCTCCCGATGCTGCTGGTCGCCTTCGCGTACCGCGAGCTGAACAAGGCCGTCCCCGACTGCGGCACCTCCTTCACCTGGACCGTGAAGGCCTTCGGTCCGCGCGTCGGCTGGATGTGCGGCTGGGGCCTGGTGATCGCCACGATCATCGTGCTGTCCAACCTGGCCGGCGTCGCCACCTCCTACTTCTGGCTGCTGGCCGGGCAGATCACGGGCAACGACGCGATCGCCGCCCTGGACGACGACAAACCCGTCCACATCGTCACCTGCCTCACCCTGATCGCCGCCGCGACCGCCATCAGCTACCGCGGCATGACCGCCACCAAGGGCGTCCAGTACACCCTGGTCGGCCTGCAACTGGCCGTCCTCTCGATCTTCGTCGCGATGGCCTTCCAGAAGGCCTCCGCCGGCACTTTCGACACCGGCGCCTTCGACACCGGCGTGCACTTCTCCTGGCAGTGGATGAACCCCTTCGCGGTCGAGTCCATGGGCGCCTTCACCGCCGGACTCTCCCTCTCGATCTTCATGTACTGGGGCTGGGACACCTGCCTGACCGCCAACGAGGAGACCATCGGCTCGGCCAAGACCCCGGGCCGCGCCTCGCTGATCGCCATGGTCGTCCTCGTCGGCTCCTACCTGGCCACCGGCATCGCCGCCCAGATGGCAGTCGGCTCCGGCACCTCCGGCCTCGGCCTCGGCAACCCGGAGACCTCCGGCAACGTCTTCGCCGCCCTCGCCGGACCCGTGATGGGGCCGCTGCTCGGCATCCTGCTCTTCGTGGCCGTCCTCGCCTCCGCCGCCGCCTCCCTCCAGACCACCTTCATCCCGGTGGCCCGCACGGTCCTGGCGATGTCCACGTACGAGGCGCTGCCCGCCTCCTACGCCAAGGTCCACCCGCGCTTCAAGACCCCGGGCCGTGCCACCGTCATGGCGGGCGTCGCGACCGGCGTCTTCTACACCGTGATGTCCCTGGTCAGCGAGAACGTTCTGACCGACACGATCTTCGCGCTCGGCCTGATGATCTGCTTCTACTACTCGCTGACCGCCTTCGCCTGCGCCTGGTACTTCCGGCGCGAGCTGCGCGACTCGGTCCGCGACCTGTTCTTCAAGGGCGTCTTCCCCGTCCTGGGCGGTCTGCTGCTGGCCTGCGTCTTCTGCAAGACCCTGACCGACATGTGGAACCCGTCCTACGGATCCGGTTCCACCGTCCTCGGCGTCGGGAGCGTGTTCATCATCGGCGTCGGCCTGCTCGCCCTCGGCCTGGTCGTCATGCTGGTCACCGAACGCCGAAGCCCCGCCTTCTTCCGGGGCGAGGTCCTGACGAAGTCGACGCCGGCGCTGGTGGTCGAGGACTGAGGGCGCGCTGGCGGGGTCCGCCCGGGGGTGACCCCGGCGCGGTGGGGTCGTTGGGCCGGGCATGAATCCCATCAAGCGCAGCCTCGCCGCCCTGATCCTCACCGGCGGTGCGGCCCTCGCCCTCACCCCCTCCCTCGCCCACGCCGACGAGCCCGCCGTCCAAGGGCCCCCGATCACCGAGCGCGTCGGCGACATCGTCGACCACCCCGGTCACGCAGTGCAGGACACGAAGACGGCGGTGGGCATCACCACCTCGGCGGCCGGCAGCGCGGCCAAGGCCGCCGACGGATCCGTCAAGAGCACCGGCACGGCACTGACGTCCGGGCTGCCGAAGGCTCCCAAGGTCGGCTGACGGGACGCGGCGGCCGTCGCCGCGGGCGGCCGTACTCGTTGGGCAGGGCATGATCCTCTGGTTACTCAACAACCTCAGCACGTTCGTTCTGGGCGTCCTCCTGGTGGGCGGCTTCACGGCCCTCGCGGTGGCCGGCAGCCTCGCCGCGCGGCGCCGCTTCCCACACCTGGCGGCCGGTGAGCACAACGAGATGGTCGGGGTCGCCCTCGGCATGTTCGGAGCCATCTACGGGATCATCCTGGCGTTCGTCGTCGTCACGCTCTGGACGCAGCTGGAGAACACCCAGAACGTCGTGGCCAACGAGGCCACCGACCTCGCCCTGGTCGTCCGCAGCGCTGACGTGTTCCCCCCGGCCGACCGCGCCAACGTCGACCGGGCGGTGGGCTCGTACGTACACGCCGTGGTCGAGGTCCAGTGGCCGCTGATGCGCGAGGGCAGACCCAGCTTCGACGCGACCGCCGAGCAGACGCGCGCGATCTACGCGGCGCTCCAGGCGTACGAGCCCGTCGGGCCGCGCAGCGAGACCTTCTACCAGGAGGCCGCGAGCCACCTCAACGACGTCGCGGCGCAGCGCAGGGCGCGGGTCACGATGGCGGAGACCTCACTGCCGACGCTGTTGCAGGTGCTCGTGTACGGGGGAGCGCTCGTGATCCTTCCGCTCACGTTCCTGTTCGGGCTGCGGAGCTTGAAGATGCAGCTGCTGTTCGTGTCGGCGGTGGCGGCGCTCATCGGGTTCAGCCTGCTGCTGGTGCTCGTCCTGGACCGCCCGTTCGCGGGGGACCTGAGCGTCAGCCCGGCCCCGTACAAGCAGGCGGCGCTCGCGCAGTTCTGGGAAGCGGGCGGCTAGCCGTATTCCCCGAGCCGGGTGGAGGGGGGCCGGCGCCCCCGGTGCCGCCCGGCGCCGGGAAAAGCAGGTGCGGCCCGCATGGCGGACGCCTAGCTTGAGGCCGTGAGCAGCGACTATCCATTTGCCGATGGGCACAACCTCGTCTGGGACCTGACCGGTTTCGGTGCCGACGAGGAGATGGTCGAGTCCGTCACCCTCACCCGGGACCAGTTCCTGGCGATACGGCACCTGTTCGTGCTCGGGGACGATCCCTGGATGGTGGCCGGTGAGTACCGCGTCGCGCCCGGCATCTGGGGGCACCTGCGGCAGGCCGTCCCGGGGCTCGGCTTCCAGCGTGATGCGGACTACTACCTCGGCGCCCGTCAGGCCTTGCCTGACGGGCGCTTTTGGCGTCCCGCCGTGGGCGTGACCGCCCCGGGGCCGATCCCCCCGCCCTAGGGGGTGTCCGGTGGCCGGATGTGACAGAACCACGTCATTGCGGCCATCCGGCGGCGGGCACGACGATGGGGGCATGTCCACCACCCGCCGCGTCGTCATCGCGGTCTTCCCCGACGTCGACCTCCTCGACGTCACCGGCCCGGCCGAGGTGTTCGCGCTCGCCAACCGGGAGACCGGGGGCCGGGCCGGCTACCGGGTGGAGCTCGCCGGGCCGACGGCGGGCGTGGTGACCACGTCGGCGGGGGTGCGCCTGGTCGCGGACCTCGCGTTCGGCGACGTGGACGGGGTGCTGGACACACTGCTGGTGCCCGGCGCCGTCGATCCGCACCCCGACGGGCCCCGCGCCCGGATCGACCGGGACGTGGTGCAGTGGCTGGAGACGGTCGCGCCACTGGCCCGGCGGGTGGCTTCGGTGTGCGTAGGGGCGCACCTCCTGGCCGCGGCCGGGTTGCTCGACGGGAAGAGGGCCACCACCCACTGGTCGACAGCGGCCCAACTGGCCGCCGATCATCCGGCGGTGACGGTCGACCCGGACCCCGTCTTCGTACGGTCCGGGAACGTGTGGACCGGCGCCGGGATCAGTGCCTGCATGGATCTCGCGCTGGCCCTGGTGGCCGAGGACTCGGGGGAGGAGGTGGCGCTGGCGGTGGCGCGACAGCTGGTCATGTACCTCAAGCGGCAGGGCGGCCAGAGCCAGTTCTCCGTCCCGTTGAGCCGCCCGCCCGCCTCCCGCCGGGACATCGACGAGCTGCGGACGTACGTCTGTGAGCACTTGGACGGCGATCTGTCCGCCGCGGCACTCGCGGCCCGGATGTGCCTGAGCGAGCGCCACTTCGCGAGGGTGTTCCGCCAGGAGACCGGCACGACCGCCGCCGCGTACGTCGAGGCGGCCCGGGTGGAGGCGGCGCGTCGTCTGCTGGAGGGCACCGACCAGCCGCTGGAGCAGGTCGCCGCCGCCTGCGGGCTGGGTTCGGTGGAGACGCTGCACCGGGCGCTGCGCAAGCAGATCGGCACCACCCCGGCGGCCTACCGCCGTCGCTTCCGCACCACTCTCTGACCGTTTTCCGTGATCTTGTTCCATCAACTGTACGAGGAGCTTTGCCATGCCTGCTTCCACGCGCCTGCGCGACGTGATCGGTCTCGACGACGAACTGCCGCGCCTCGCCGACACCACCCTCGTGATGATCGACTACCAGAACACCTACCGCACCGGCGTGATGGCCCTCGAAGGCGCCGAGCAGGCCCTCGCGGCGGGGGCCCGGCTGCTGGCGGCGGCGCGCGAGGCGGGGATCCCCGTCGTCCACGTCGTCAACGACGGCGGCGAGGGCACCCCGTACGACATCCGCGCCGAGATCGGTGCGATCAGCGAGGAAGTCGCGCCGATCGCGGGTGAGCCGGTGGTGGTCAAGCAGGCCCCCAACGCCTTCCACGGCACCGGGTTGGAGAAGGCCCTGCACGAGGTCGGCGCGGGCAAGGAGCTGGTGCTGGCGGGGTTCATGACCCACATGTGCGTCACCTTCACCGCCGAGGGCGCCTTCTACCGCGGCTTCCGTCCCACGGTCGTCGCCGAGGCCACCGCCACGCGCCCGCTGACCGCCGCCGACGGCACCGTCCTGTCGGCCGGCGCGTTGCAGGCGGCAGCGCTGACGACGATCGCCGACCTGTTCGGCGTCGTCGCACCGACTGTCGCGGACCTCACGGAGTAGCCGTCCCCTTCTGCTGCTTGCGGGCCCGCCGGGAGCGGAGCACTTCGATGCCGAGGGGCAGCAGGGACACGGCGACGACCAGGGCGACGATCGGCAGCAGGTACCGGTCGACGTTCGGGATGGAGGAGCCGAGCGCGTACCCCGCGAGGACCAGGCCGACCGTCCAGACGAGGCCGCCGACGACCTGCCACAGGGCGAAGACGCGGGCCGGGACGTTCAGGGCCCCGGCCAGCGGGTTGAGGACCGTACGGACGATGGGGACGAAGCGGGCCAGCACGATCGCCTTGGCGTGCCCGTACTTCGCCAGGAACTCCTCGGCGCGCGCGGCGCCTTCGTGCAGCTTCCCGGACCGGCTGCGCTCCAGGAGGGCGCCGCCCGCGCGCCGCCCGATCAGGTAGCCGCACTGGGCGCCGGCCAGCGCGCCGGCCGCGGAGGCCGCCAGTACCAGCGGGAGCGACAGCCGGGCGTCACCGTCCGGGGTACCGGCGACGCACAGCAGACCGGCCGTGAACAGCAGGGAGTCGCCGGGCAGGAAGAAGCCGACCAGCAGCCCGGTCTCCGCGAACATCACCACCGCGACGCCGATGACGCCGAAGGTGGCGAGGAGCGAGTGCGCGTCGAGCAGGTTGACCGCGAGGTCGCTCGGGGTGGGGGCGCTCATGGGGGGACCTCTCGATGGTTCGGCCCGGGTTCGGCCCCGGTGTCGGTCAGAGGTACTGGGCGAAGTCGTCCAGTACGCGCAGGACGTCCTGCTCGGCCGCGGGCGGCAGTTGCAGTACGACCTCCTCGATCCCGAGGTCCGCGTAATGGGACAGCTTGCCCGGGTCGGGGCGGACCGCGTACGGGACCACCTGGAGGGCCTTCGGGTCGCGGCCCGCGTCCTCCCACGCGCGGCGCAGCACCGGCAGCGACTCGGTGAGGCCGCCGCCGCCGATGGGGAGCCAGCCGTCGGCGTGGTCGGCGACGGCCGCGAAGAGCTTCGGGCCGGCGGCGCCTCCGATGAGGGTGCGGGGGCCGTACAGCGGGACGCCGGGGCGCAGCTCACGGGCCGGGCGGGCCGGCTTGGGGTGGGCGTGGCTGGCCCGGACGGAGTTGAAGGCGCCTTCGTAGGGCATGGGTTCGGGGGCCCACAAGGCGCGCATCAGGGCCAGGCGGTCCCGGACCAGTTCCCGCCGGGTGCGCCACTCGACGCCGTGGTCGCAGGCCTCCTCGACGTTCCAGCCGTAGCCGACGCCGAGGGTGAAGCGGCCGCCGGAGAGGTGGTCCAGCGTGGCGGCCTGCTTCGCGAGGACGATGGGGTCGTGCTGGGCGACCAGGGTGATCCCGGTGCCGAGGGCGAGCCGCTCGGTCACGGCGGAGGCCTGGGCGAGCGCGACGAAGGGGTCGAGGGTGCGGCCGTACTCCTCGGGGAGTTCACCGCCCATGGGTGCGGCCGTGTCACGGGTGACGGGGATGTGGGTGTGCTCGGGGAGGTAGAGGCCGGAGAAGCCGCGCTCCTCCAGGGTGCGGGCGAGGCGGGTGGGGGTGATGGTGCGGTCGGTGAGGAAGATGGTCGTGGCGATCCGCATGGGTGAAGACACCTCCGAGACGTCGGACGCCCAACGTACGGCTCCCCCGTCCCCTCCGACACCCCGAAGCCCGGGCCACGCCGCCTGCCGCCTGTGTCCCGCCGCCCGGCAACCCGCGCCCACCCGGCCGGCCGGCCGCGCCGCGCGCTGCTCACGGCCGGCCGGGGCCCGTTCGCCGCCGACCGACGACACCACGTGCCGCGTCGCGTCAGTGCAGTGGCTGGCGGGCTTCCGTGCGGACCTTGAGGGTGGTCTCGGCCATCCGGTCGAGGTCGATGGAGGCGGGGTCCTGGAGGGTGGTTCCGGCGGTGACCACGGCCACCGTGGCGGCCGTGTTGGCGTCCGCCCAGGCGCACATGGGGAGGGGGACCTTGGTGCCGTTCTGGAGGGAGGTCAGCACCTGGCAGGTCAAGGTGACGTCCGAGCCGGTCGGGGTGATGTCCTTCGGCGGGACGGCCAACTGGGCGCCGTCACCCTCCTGGGCGCCCGCGATCATCTTGCGCCGGGCGCCCGCCGGGTCCTTGAACTGGCCGTACATGCCGGAGACGACGAGGACGCCGGGATCGGTTGCGGAATCGGCGGAGGCGTACTGGGCGACCACCGGCTTCGGGTCACGCACCTTGGGGTCGTAGGCGCCGTCGACGATCTCCTTGCCCTTGGTCTGGGACGCGTCCTGCGACAGCTGGTACGTGCCGCTCAGCATCGTCTTCGGCACCGTCAGCTGGTACTCGGCCGCAGGGAACCCGGCCCCGCTCACGACGGCCCCCGCCCCGCTGATCCGGTTCACCACGAACCCCGCGACGAACAGCCCGCCCAGGGCGATCGCGACGACGGCGATCACCATCCCGGTCCGGTTCCTGCGCGGCGGCGGCCCCATGGGCGGCTGCCCCCACGGCGCCTGCCCCCACGGCGCCTGGCCGGGGTACGGCTGCGGCGGGTAGGGCTGCCCCGGGTGGCCCTGCTGCTGGGGGAACGGCGGGCCCCCGTACGGGTTCGGCTGCGGCTGGGGTCCGTACGGGCCCGGGGACTGCGGGGGCGGGGGCGGAGGCGGCATGCTCATGATCGGAACGCTACTTCACCCCTGCGACACCCCGTCAGCCGCGCGGGTACCGCGACAGCCAGCCCGGCGCGGAGGCGGAGGGGCCGTGGAGGGCGGCCCCCTGGGTCATCTCCAGCGCGAAGTCGTCGGCCAGCTCCAGGATCGTGGCGCGGCCCTCCAGATCGGCCAGCCAGGCGGCCGGCAGTGCCGTCTCCCCGTGCAGGGCCCCGAGCAGCGCCCCGCACATCGCGCCGGTGACGGTGGAGTCGCCGCCGTGGTTGACGGCCAGCCGCAGCCCGTGCGGCACGTCCTCGGCGACCAGGGCGCAGTACACGGCGACGGCCAGCGCGTCCTCGGCGTCGCGGCCGTCCCCCGGGGACAGGGATTCGACCGTCTTCGGGCTCGGTTCCCCCTGCGTGGCGGCCGACACCGCGCGCTGGAGGGCGTCGGTGACCGGCTGGTGGGCGGGGCGGGCACCGAGGAGGCCGAGGGCGCGCTGGACCGCGCCGTCCAGGGAGTCGCCCCGGGTCAGGCCGTGGACGGTCACGGCGAAGGCCCCGGCGGAGAGGAAGGCGGTGGGGTGCCCGTGGCTCTGCGTGGCGCATTCGACGGCGAGTTGCAGGACGAGGGCCGGTTCCCAGCCGACCAGCAGTCCGAAGGGCGCCGAGCGGGCGGTCGCGGCGGCGTCCCGGGCGGTGGGGTTCTTCGGCTGGTCCGGGGTGCCGAGGATGTCGTCGGCGAAGCCGGTCATGCAGGCGCGGTCCGGGCCGCGGCGGGCGTAGAGCCACTCCTGCTGCGCGAGCCAGCCGTTGTCCCGGCGGCGCTCGTCGGGGCCCCAGTCGTGCTGGGTCGCGGCCCAGCGCAGGTAGGCCCGGTGGACGTCGGTCGGCGGGTGCCAGCCGCCGGTGTCCCGGCGTACGTGGGCCCGGATCAGCCCGTCGACGGTGAAGAGGGCGAGCTGCGTGGAGGCGGTGACGCTGCCCCGGCGCCCGTAGGCGGGGGCCGGCTCGGTCAGGCCGGCCAGGCCGTGGGTCTCGCGGATGCCGTCGAGGGAGAGGCCGGCGACGGGCGCGCCGAGGGCGTCTCCGATCGCGGAGCCGAGCAGGGTGCCGCGGACCCGGCTGCGGAAGTCCTGCTGCTCGGCCCGGCCCCAGAACGCGGTGGAGGTGGACGTGCCGGCCAGTGTGCGGGTGCCCGTGGGGGCCGCCGTGTCCGGAAGGGCCGTAGGCGTCGCCGTACTCGTGTCCATGCTGTTTCCCCCCAGGCTTTGGCGCGCACTTTAGTGGACATGTTCGGTCGAACCCGGAAGGTAGGAGTCACGTCGGGCAGAAGTGGTCGGAGAACGGCCGGAATCCGAACAGTTCAGGCCGCCGTCTCAGCCGTCGGACTTTCATGGCACGTTTTGCCACTGGCCTTGGTGCAGGTCGTTTTCGGCCACATCTCGTTCACCCGGCGTTCGCGGCGGCCCCACAGCCTCGGGGCATGAAGAAGGCACTGCTCACCGCGACCGTCGTCGCCTCCGCACTCACCGTCTCCCTCATCGCGGCCCCCGCCGCCACCGCCTCCGGCTGGGAGCTGCCCTGGTCGGGCCACCACCAGGGGCAGGCCGTTCCCTTCACCGAGGCCACCGTGACCGCCGGCGCCGACGGCTCGTACACGGTGAAGTGGAAGGCCCGCGGCGTCCGACGGGTCGAGATCAGGGCCAACGGAAAGGCCGTGGCCAAGGGCGGCGCCGAAGGGCGGGCCGTGGTGACGGGGCTGCCCGCCGCCGACCGCCAGTGGTTCGACTTCACGCCCGACCGCGGCCAGGGCCTGCGCCTGGCGGACCGGCTGGTCAAGCTGGAAGGCGCCGTCAACTTCCGTGACGCCGGCGGCTACCGCACCGCGGGCGGCCAGTGGGTCAAGATGGGCGAGGTCTACCGCTCCGACGCGCTGGACAAGCTCACCGCCGCCGACCTCGCCGTGCTCCAGCGCCTGCGCGTGAAGACCGTCTTCGACCTGCGCATGGAGGGCGAGCGCACGACGGCCCCCGACAAGGTCCCGGCGGACGCCACGTACACCGTCGCCGACGTCTTCGCGGGCTCGCCGTCCTTCCTGACCAGGCCCAAGACCCCCGACGAGGCCGTGAAGGCCATGACGGACGCCGAGAAGACCATGGTCAGCGGCACGGGCGGCAAGGCGGCGTACGCCAAGGTCTTCGAGGGCATCGAGGGCGCCGGCCGCAGCCGCACCGTCATCTTCCACTGCACGGCCGGGAAGGACCGCACCGGCTGGGCGAGCGCCGCGCTGCTGACGGCCCTCGGGGTGCCGCGGGAGACCGTCATGGCCGACTACCTGGCCAGCAACGACTACCGCAAGGCCGCCAACGACGCGGTCCTGTCCCGCCTCCCGGCGCAGCAGGCCGCCGTCTACAAGCCGATGCTCGACGTGCGCCCCGAGTACCTGAACGCGGGCTACGACGAGGTGAAGGCCTCGTACGGCACCTTCGACCGCTACCTCGGCCAGGGCCTCGGCGTCGACGCCCGTGAACTCAAGCAGCTCAAGAAGGACCTCCTCGTCGGCTGATGCGGACGCGACGACGCCCCCGGACGGTCGGCGACCGCCCGGGGGCGCGCGCGTGCCTGCGCGACAGCGGCGTCAGCAGGCGAAGTCGACGCGGCGGAAAGAGGCGTAGTGGTCCGCCGTGTAGTAGTCCTCGGCGGTCTGCTGCCCGGTGATGATGCGACGGGCGCCACGGGTCGGGGAGCCCGGGGTGATGACGGTGTACTCGTGGTAGTACCCGGTGGAGTGGCTGGGCAGCAGGCCCTCGCGGTTCTGGAAGACGACGCCGTCCTGGGAGTACGGGAACGGGCCGCCCTCGTCGATGAGGTCGAGGGTGTCGTGCGCCTGGGAGGGCAGGGCGGAGTAACAGATCCGGCCGACCGAGGCGGACACCGAGGTGACGGGGGCGACGGAGGCGGGGGTGACGGAGGCGGGCGCGGCGGAGGCGGCCGGGCCCGCGAGGAGGGCGGCGGCGAAGGCGGTGGCCGCGCCGAGGGCTGCGATGCGTGGGGAGATCCTCATGCCGGCCATGCTGACGCGCGTAGACCGGCGGCCGGAATAGCAACAGCCTTGTGTTCCGCGCCTGTTCACCCGGCCCACGGCCGGCGGAACCGGGCCGCCGCCCGGCCTTAAACCGTCCGCAACCCGCCCCCCCGCGGCAGCCCGTCAGTCCACCAGCGGCAGCAGCTCCGGCAGGTGCCCGTCCGACGCCTCGGCCGCACGCCGGCGCTCCTGTGGAACCTCCCCGTACAGGGTCGTACGGGGCTTCGCCGGCCGCCCGGCGGCCTCCGCGACCGCGACCAGGTCCCGGACGGACTTGTACGAGCCGTAGGAGGAGCCCGCCATCCGCGAGATGGTCTCCTCCATCAGCGTGCCGCCCAGGTCGTTGGCGCCGGAGCGCAGCATCTCGGCCGCGCCCTCCGCACCCAGCTTCACCCAGCTCGTCTGGATGTTGGTGATGTGCGGGTGCAGCAGGATCCGGGCCATCGCCGTCACCGCCCGGTTGTCCCGCACCGTCGGCCCGGGCCGTGCGATGCCCGCCAGGTACACGGGCGCGTTGGTGTGGATGAACGGCAGCGTCACGAACTCCGTGAAACCACCGGTCTGCTGCTGGATGCGGGCCAGTGTGCGCAGGTGGCCGAGCCAGTGGCGGGGCTGGTCCACGTGCCCGTACATCATCGTGGACGACGAGCGGATGCCCAGCTCGTGCGCCGTCGTGATCACGTCGATCCAGTCGGCCGTCGGCAGCTTCCCCTTGGTCAGCACCCAGCGGACCTCGTCGTCCAGGATCTCCGCCGCCGTACCCGGTATCGAGTCCAGCCCGGCCTCCTTGGCGGCGGTCAGCCACTCCCGTACCGACAGACCCGTCCGCGTGGCGCCGTTGACCACCTCCATCGGCGAGAACGCGTGGACGTGCATGCCCGGCACCCGCTTCTTCACCGCCCGCGCGATGTCGAAGTACGCCGTCCCGGGCAGGTCCGGGTGGATGCCGCCCTGCATGCAGACCTCGACCGCGCCGACGTCCCACGCCTGCGCGGCCCGGTCCGCGACCTGGTCCAAGGAGAGCGTGTACGCGTCCGCGTCCGTGCGGCGCTGCGCGAACGCGCAGAACCGGCAGCCGGTGTAGCAGACGTTGGTGAAGTTGATGTTCCGCGTGACGATGTACGTGACGTCCTCGCCCACGACCGACCTGCGCAGGTCGTCCGCGACCCGGCACAGCGCGTCCAGCGCGGGCCCGTCGGCGTGCAGCAGCGCCAGCGCCTGGGCGTCGCTCAGCTTCGTCGGGTCGTCGGCGGCCTGCGCGAGCGCGGCCCGTACGTCCGTGTCGATGCGCTCGGGCACCATGCCGGGCGCGGCGGCCTCGCGCAGCGCCTCCCAGTCGCCGTAGACGAGGTCGAAGTCCTCGCGCCGGTCGCCCGTACGCCCCTCGGTGTCGATGGTGGCGTGCAGGTCGGTGCGCCCGTAGGCGGTGAAGCTGTCGTCCGGCTCCTGCCACGGGTGGCCCGTCACCTCGGCGGCCTCGTTCGCCAGCCCCGTCTGCGGATCGGCGAGCGCCCGTACGTGCGGCAGCAGGCGCGGGTCCAGCCACGGCTCGCCGCGCCGCACGAACTCGGGGTACACGCACAGCCGTTCGCGGAGCTCGAAGCCGACGGCCGCCGACTGCTGTGCCAGCAGGTCGATCTGGGGCCAGGGCCGCTCGGGGTTGACGTGGTCGGGCGTCAGCGGCGAGACGCCGCCCCAGTCGTCGATGCCGGCGCCGATCAGCCGCGCGTACTCGCCGTCGACCAGGTTGGGCGGTGCCTGGAGGCAGGCCGAGGGGCCCATGATGTGCCGGGCCACGGCGATCGTCGCGACGAGGTCGTCCAGTTCCGCGTCCGGCATGCCGCGCATCGCCGTGTCCGGCTTGGCGCGGAAGTTCTGGATGATCAGCTCCTGGATGCCGTGGTAGGCGCGCGAGACGCGGCGCAGCGCGAACAGCGACTCCGCGCGCTCCTCGTACGTCTCGCCGATGCCGATGAGCAGGCCGGAGGTGAAGGGTACGGAGGAACGCCCGGCGTCCTCCAGGACGCGCAGCCGGACCGCCGGCTCCTTGTCGGGGGAGCCGTGGTGCGGGCCGCCCGGCTCGGACCACAGGCGGGTGGCGGTGGTCTCCAGCATCATCCCCATCGACGGGGCGACCGGCTTGAGGCGCTGGAAGTCGGCCCAGGACATCACTCCCGGGTTGAGGTGGGGGAGGAGGCCCGTCTCTTCCAGGATGCGGATCGAGACGGCCCGTACGTAGGAGATCGTGTCGTCGTAGCCGTGCGCCTCCAGCCACTCGCGCGCCTCGGGCCAGCGGTCCTCGGGCTTGTCCCCGAGGGTGATGAGTGCTTCCTTGCAGCCGAGCGCGGCGCCGCGGCGGGCGATGTCGAGGACCTCGTCGGGCGACATGTACATACCGTGACCGGCCCTGCGGAGCTTGCCGGGGACGGTGGCGAAGGTGCAGTAGTGGCACTTGTCGCGGCACAGGCGGGTGAGGGGGATGAACACGCTCTTCGAGTAGGTGATCACGCCCGGCCGGCCGGCCGCGGCGAGACCGGCGTCGCGCACCCGGGCGGCGGAGGCGGCGAGGTCCGTCAGGGCCGCACCTCGCGCCTGGAGGAGCACGGCCGCCTCGGTCGCGTCGAGCGCGACGCCGTCCCGGGCCCGCCGGAGCGCGCGGCGCATCGCGTTGTCGGTCGGGGCGTCACTCGCAGTGGTCATGCGCCGAGCATACGATCCGGTCGACCGGACCGGGGGAGCGTCATCGCATCAGCTCACCGGCGTTGACCAGCAGGGACTGGCCGGTTATGGCCCGCGCGCGGTCGGAGGCGAAGAAGACGGCGGCGTCCGCGACGTCCCCGTCGGTGGCGAGGTCCGGCAGCGCCATCCGCTCGGTGAGCCGGGCCCGTACGTCGGCTTCCGGCACGCCTTCGGAGTGTGCGGTGAACGTCACGAAGGCCTGCACGGGCGGACCCCACATCCACCCCGGCAGCACGGTGTTGACGCGGATCCGGTGGGGGCCGAGCTCCCGCGCCATGGAGTACATGGTGGAGGTCAGCGCCCCTTTGGACGCGGCGTACGCGGCCTGCTGCACCTGGGACGGGGAGGCCACGGCGGACTGGGTGCCGATGATGACGACGGACCCGCCGGCCCGCTTGAGCGCGGGCAGACAGGCCCGGGTCATGCGCAGGGTGCCGAGGAGGTTGACGTCGATGATCTGCTGCCAGGTGCCGAAGTCGGCGTCTTCGAGGCCGCCGAAGTACGAGTCCCAGGCGGCCACGTGCACGACGGCGTCGATGCCGCCGAACCGTTCCACGGCGAGCGCGGCGAGGGCCTCGCACTGGGCCTCGTCGGTGATGTCGGTGGGGCGGTGGGCGGTGTGCGCGCCGTCGGGGTCGATCTCGGCGGCGGCCTTGACGAGGTTCGCCGCCGTCCGCGCTCCGAGCACGGCGTTCCCCCCGTCCCGCACGACGGCGGCCGCCACCTGATGTCCGAGCCCGGCCCCGACCCCGGAGATGACGACGGTCCTCCCGCGAAGCAGCATGACCCCTCCTCCTGTCCATCTGACGGCTCGTCAGGGTAGGGGTGCGGAGCCCGAATGGGAAGGCGGAGGCGAGGTCCGGGAGGCGGACGACCGAACGCGGCATCCGCAGTGGCTACCCGGCCTCCGGGGGAACGGGGGCGCCGACCTCCACGAAGTCCGGGTCGAGGAGCTGACGTACGAGTGACCGGGACGTGCGCACGTGGGGATCCATCAACCGCAACCCGCCCGGACATGCCCAAACCGCCCCCCGGGCCTCGGTACCCGTCGAACATCTGGCGAAGGTGAGACGAATGGCGTGTCAAATCTGCCAGGGTGACGGCGAGTCGCAGACGAATACCTGATAGACAGAATATTCACGGCTCGACCAGCCATACGCCCTGCCACACGTACTGCCGGCCGCCTCGGGGGGATCGCCGCACTGTGAAGCCGCTTCACCGCCACGTAGTCAACACCTCGCGCAAAGTCCTGTGCACCGCCGCACTCGCCGCCAGCCTGACCACCGCCGCGGTGGTGACCAACACGCCCACCGCCGGGGCGGGGGAGTCCGAGCCCACGCCCGACAGTCCGCAGGCCACCGACCGCGGTGACGCCCGGCTGGATCTGCCGGGACTGGTCGCCGACCCGCCCGTGCCGCCGGGAGCCGCCGCCCCCGAAGGGGCCAGCGGCATACCGGCCACCGCCCTCGACGCCTACAAGCGGGCCGCGGTGTCGGTCGCCGCCGCGCTGCCGCACTGCAACCTGCCCTGGCAGTTGGTCGCCGGCATAGGCAGGGTCGAGTCCGTGCACGCCTCCGGCTACGGGCTCAAGTCCGACGGCTCCACCGAGAAGCCGATCCGCGGCCCCCGCCTCGACGGCAACGGCTACGCGCAGATCAAGGACACCGACAAGGGCGAGTGGGACGGGGACACCGAGTACGACCGCGCCGTCGGGCCGCTCCAGTTCATCCCCTCCACGTGGAAGACGTGGGGCGCCGACGGCAACGGCGACGGCCTGCGCGACCCGAACAACCTCTACGACGCCGCGCTGGGCGCCGGACTCTACCTGTGCGCCGGCGACCGGGACCTCTCCGACCCGGCCAAGCTCGACCAGGCGATCCTCAGCTACAACGACTCCCGCGACTACGTGAACTCCGTACTCGGCTACATGCGCCAGTACCAGGACGGCGGCGTAGCCGAGGTGCCGAACCCGCCCGCGGGCAACTACCCGACGCCCCCGGTCACGGCCCCCCTGCCCACCCCGCGGCCCCCCGCGCCCCAGCCGTCCGCCCCCAAGCCCCCGGCGCCCAAGCCGCCCACCGTGCCCGAGAAGCCGAAGCCCACGGCCCCAAGGCTGGCCAAGTTCGAGCTGGTCGGCGACCCGGAGCTCAAGGCCGAGGCCGGGGACGCGTTGACCCCGGGCGCCAAGTTCAAGGCGGTGCTCTCCGACGGCAAGCCGGCCGTCGGGCAGAAGGTCGTGTTCGCCGTCGAGGCGGACACCACCGGCGGCACGGTCTTCCAGGCGGACAAGAAGGACAGCGCCGTCGTCCTCACCGACGCCCAGGGCTTCGCCGGCGTGCCCGCGCTCACCGCGGGCCCGAAGGACGGCACCTTCTCCTTCCGCGCCTCGGCCTACGACGCCGACAACTTCACGGTGGTGCTCAAGGGCACCGTCACCGCTAAGCCGGTCGCGAACCTGCTGGTGCGGGCCGACCACGGCACGAAGCCGCTGGAGGCCGTCGTCGGTACCAGCGTCAGGGACTTCCAACTGGTCGCCACGTCCGAGGGCCGGCCGGTCGTCGGTACGAAGACCAGCGCGGGCCTGGGCGTGAAGGGCGCGGACGGCGTGTGGGTCCCGGTGGACCCGGCGAAGGCGACCGGTCCGTACTTCAAGGGCCAGGACGGAAAGAAGCTGTTCACCGTCGACCTCGCCCCGAGCGGCGCCGACGGGAAGATCACCCTGCCGGAGCTGTTCACCACGGACGTGGAACCCGGTACGTACTTCCTCCGGGTCATCACCCCGGAGAAGGTCGAGCTGGTCCTGGAGCTCAAGATCACCGCTCCGGCGACGCCCACCCCGACCCCCACCCCGACGCCCACTGCCACGGCCGCCAAGCCGTAGCGGGAACCGGACCAGCCGCCCCCCGGCACCGTACGCACGGTGCCGGGGGGCGTTTGCCGTGCCGGACCCCCATTGAAAAGGCAGGAGCCCCGCCACCTCCGCTCGCACGGAGGAGGCAGGGCTCCTTGGGTACTGCTAATCCAACCGCGATCCGGTCGGCCAGGCGACTAGGCCGGGGTGACGTTCTCCGCCTGCGGGCCCTTCGGACCCTGCGTGACGTCGAAGTTGACCTGCTGGTTCTCCTCGAGGGAGCGGAAGCCAGAGGCGTTGATCGCGGAGTAGTGGACGAAGACATCCGGGCCGCCGCCGTCCTGGGCGATGAAGCCGAAGCCCTTTTCAGCGTTGAACCACTTCACGGTTCCGGTAGCCATGAGCCCTCCTATGGGCCAAAGGGTCGCCCTGCTCCAGAACCTGCTAAGAAGTCTGAAAACTACAAAAGCCTGCGGGTCACATTCTCCGCAGGCCTCGTACTGCAAGGGAAACCAAACTGCAACTTGCGACGAGCCTAGCACGCACCCTGCGGCCGAGACCAGAGGGAAAGATCACGTCACCCGGACGTTTGAGACCCGCCCGGAGGCTGACGGCACCCCGGGGGCTAGTCTCGCGATGTGGACGTCTATCGCAGCCGGCCCCGAGTCGGCCACATCCAGTTCCTGAACTGCCTCCCTCTTTACTGGGGGCTGGCCAGAACCGGCACGCTGCTGGACCTGGAGCTGACGAAGGACACCCCCGAGAAGCTGAGCGAACGGCTCGTCCAGGGGGACCTGGACATCGCGCCGATCACCCTCGTGGAGTTCCTCCGCAACGCCGACCAGCTCGTCGCCTTCCCCGACCTCGCCGTGGGCTGTGACGGCCCCGTCATGTCCTGCGTGATCGTCTCGCAGGTCCCCCTGGACCAGCTCGACGGCGCCCGGGTGGCCCTCGGATCGACCTCCCGGACCTCCGTCCGCCTCGCCCAGCTGCTGCTCGCCGAGCAGTACGGAGTGCAGCCCGACTACTACACCTGCCCCCCTGACCTGGGGGTGATGATGCAGGAGGCCGAGGCCGCGGTCCTGATCGGGGACGCCGCGCTGCGGGCTTCGCTGCACGACGCGCCGCGGCTCGGCCTGGCCGTGCACGACCTGGGGCTGATGTGGAAGGAGTGGACCGGACTGCCGTTCGTGTTCGCCGTCTGGGCCGCCCGCAAGGACTACCTCGCCCGCGAGCCCGTCGTCGTGCGCAAGGTCCACGAGGCCTTCCTCGCCTCCCGGGACGTCTCCCTGGAGGAGGTCACCAAGGTCGCCGAGCAGGCGGCGCGCTGGGAGGCCTTCGACGCCGAGCTGCTGGAGCGGTACTTCACCACCCTCGACTTCCGCTTCGGCCCGGACCAGCTGGCCGGCGTACGTGAATTCGCCCGCCGGACCGGTTCCGCCTCGGGGTACGCGGCGGATGTGGCGGTAGAACTGCTGGCTGCGACCGCGCCGGTGCGTTAGCGCGGCTTATGCCCGCGGAGCGGAGAACGCGAGCGAACCCCTTTCCGTATCGCGGAAAGGGGAATAGCCCGTTTCCCGGGAATTCGCTCCCCTTTCACTTCCCGCCGGGAATCGACGGCGGCCCCGCGCCGCGATAGCGGCAAAGCACGTGCCCGCAGCCGACGGGCCTGCGGGCACCGCCCGCGAGGTGTGCGTCGTGGGGAGCGGAGCCCAACGCCCCTGCCGCGATGGCGGATACCGCCGCCGCTCCCGCCCGCCCCGCCCTAAGGTGCTTCTTGGCCACGCCACAGGGGACCACGGGGCCGGACGGGGGAGGGACGCGATGCAGCCGCTCGAAACCGACGACCCGCGGACCATCGGCGCGTACCGGCTGCTCGGCCGGCTCGGCGCGGGCGGCATGGGCCGGGTGTACCTCGGGCGGAACGCGGGGGGCCGGACCGTCGCCGTCAAGGTCGTGCACCCGCAGTTCGCCGCCGACCCGGAGTTCCGCGCCCGGTTCCGCCGGGAGGTCGCGGCCGCCCGGCGGGTCGGCGGGCAGTGGACGGCCCCCGTGCTGGACGCCGACCCGGACGCGGCGGTGCCGTGGGTGGCGACCGGCTACGTGGCCGGCCCGTCCCTGGACCGGGCGGTGGCCGCGTACGGAGCGCTGCCCGAGGCCTCGGTGCGGGCCGTCGGCGAGGGTCTGGCCCGCGCCCTGGTGGCGGTGCACGCGCTGGGCCTCGTACACCGGGACGTGAAGCCGTCGAACGTGATGCTGACGCTGGAGGGACCCGGGCCCCGGCTGATCGACTTCGGGATCGCCCGGGCCACCGCCGGCACCGCCTCCCTCACCTCCACCGGGGTCTCCGTCGGCTCGCCGGGCTACATGGCGCCGGAGCAGATCATCGGCGGTGGCGTCACGGGCGCGGCGGACGTGTTCTCGCTCGGGGCGGTGCTCGCCTTCGCTTCGAGCGGGCGGCCGCCCTTCACCGGGGACCACTCGGCGGCGCTGCTGTACAAGGTGGTGCACGAGCCGCCGGAGCTCGACGGGGTTCCGCCCGGGGAGCTGCGCGAACTCATCGAGGCCTGCCTGGCCAAGGCGCCCGCCGACCGCCCGGCTCCGGGGGCGCTCGCGGACGCGCTGGACGGCGCCCTGCGCACGCCGGGGTGGATGCCCGCGCCCCTGGTGGAGGAGGCGAGCCGCGCGGCGGTGGCGCTGCTGAACCTCGACTCCGAGGTGGGGCGGGCCCCGGCCCCGGTCGGCCCCTACGGCCCGCCCGACGGCGGTGGTTCCCCGGGTTCGCCGAGTCCCCCGGTCCACACCGACACCCGCACGGGTCGCACGGGCGCGCCGCGCGTGCCGGAGGCGCCCGGAAGCGACGGCGACCGCGAGGGCGGCCCCGGCAGGCGCCGCCGTGTCAGCTGCACGGTGGTCGTCACGGTGGCCGCCGTGCTGGCGGCGCTGTCGGGCGGCCTGTACGGGCTCCGTCTGCTGCCCGGTCAGGGTGAGGAGGGCCGGCGGCCGCCGGTCGGCAGCGAGCCGTCGACCTCGGCGGGTCCCTCCACCGCCGGCCCCGCCCCCACCCCTTCGACCACCCCCGGGGGCACCCGGGACGCCGTGCCGAAGGCGCTGATCGGCACGTGGAAGGGGACGACCACCACCAACCTGGGGGCGCCCGGGCAGTTCGAGATCACCATCAAGGGCGGCAGGACGGGCGAGGTGGTGGCCCGGGACAAGTCGATCATCCCGCTCTTCGGCACCGACTGCAGCGGCGACTGGAAGCTGGCCTCCGCCACCGACCGCTCCCTCGTCCTCGACACGGCGGGCGGCCCCAACCCCGCCCCCGGCATCTGCTCCGACGGCTCGGCCGACGAGCGCTTCACGCTCAACCCCAACGGAACCCTCCACTACCGCTCCGGAGACCGCGCGGCCGGAAACCCCGAAGGCGACCTCACCCGCAGCCCGTGAGCCCCAGCCCGTGAGCCCCCAGCCCTGAGCCCCGGCCCGTGAGCCCCCTGGCGTAGGCTGGATCGGTCCGGACCTTGACACACCGCCGAAAGGTGAAGCACCGGTGACCGACCAGGCCGCTCTCCAGTCTGTCCTCGACCGTGCCGCCGCAGGGGGCCGGATCACCAAGGAAGAGGCGCTCGACCTCTACCGGCACGCCCCGCTCCACGCGCTCGGCCAGGCAGCCGACGCGGCGCGCCGGCTGCGCTACGCGGGTACCGAGCACATCGCGACGTACATCATCGAGCGCAACATCAACTACACCAACGTGTGCGTGACGGCCTGCAAGTTCTGCGCCTTCTACGCCGCCCCCAAGGACACGAAGAAGGGCTGGTCCCGGGACCTCGACGACATCCTGCGCCGCTGCGCGGAGACCGTGGAGCTGGGCGGCACGCAGATCATGTTCCAGGGCGGCCACCACCCGGACTACGGCGTCGAGTACTACGAGCACCACTTCTCCGCCATCAAGAAGGCGTTCCCGCAGCTGGTCATCCACTCCCTCGGCGCGTCCGAGGTCGACCACATGGCCCGGATCTCCGGTGTGAGCGCCGAAGAGGCGATCCGCCGCATCCACGCCGCCGGTCTCGACTCCTTCGCGGGCGCCGGCGCCGAGCTGCTGCCGGAGCGGCCGCGCAAGGCGATCGCCCCGCTCAAGGAGTCCGGCGAGCGCTGGCTGGAGATCATGGAGATCGCCCACAAGCTGGGTGTGGAGTCCACCTCCACCATGCTGATGGGCACCGGCGAGACCAACGCCGAGCGCATCGAGCACATCGCGATGATCCGTGACACGCAGGACCGCACGGGCGGCTTCCGCGCGTTCATCCCGTACACGTACCAGCCCGAGAACAACCACCTCAAGGGCCGGACGCAGGCGACCGTCTTCGAGTACCTGCGGATGATCGCGATCGCCCGCCTGTTCCTCGACAACATCGCGCACATCCAGGGCTCCTGGCTGACCGTCGGCAAGGAGGCGGGCCAGCTGTCCCTGCACTACGGTGCGGACGACCTCGGCTCGATCATGCTGGAGGAGAACGTCGTCTCCTCGGCCGGCGCCAGGCACCGCTCGAACCGCCAGGAGATCATCGACCTGATCCGCAAGGCGGACCGGGTCCCGGCGCAGCGCGCGACGACGTACGAGCACCTCCTCGTGCACGACGACCCGGCGAACGACCCGGTCGACGACCGCGTGGTCTCGCACATCTCCTCCACCGCCATCGAGGGCGGCACGGCGCACCCCGAGCTGAAGCTCATCTCGACCAACTGACCGCCCGTGCTGACGCTCCACACCGCCGAACTCCTCGTCCCCGGACCGGGCCGCGCCGCGCTGCCCGGCGGGGCCGTCCTCGTGGAGGGCGGCCGGATCGCCGAGGTGGGACCGTACGAGCAGCTCGGGGCGGCCTTCGCGCACGCGCGGGTCCGCCGCTGGCCCGGGGTGCTGACCCCGGGTCTGCTGGTGCGCGGGGCGGACGAGCTGCTGGAGCGGACGTACTACCGCGATGAGTCCGAGGACGCCGACGACGCCGGGGACGCCGACGACGCCGGGGACGCCGACGACGCCCACGGCCCGTACGGGACCACCGCGCTCGCCGGCCTGGAGCTGACCGAGTCCCGCTGGGGCAACAGCGCACGCCGGGCCACGCAGAAGCTGCTGGCGCGCGGGGTGGTGGCGGTGGCCGGGCGGCTGACGGTGCCGGCGGTGCGGACGGCGGTGGTGCGGTCGGGGCTCGCGCTCATCGCGCCGCTGCCGTACGGGGCCGCGCCGTCCCTGGACCCGCTGGCCGGGCGGGCCGCGGCCGAGGAGGCGTTCCACGGGGTGCTGGAGGCGGGCGCCCCGGCCCGTTTCGCGGTGTTCGCGGTGGCGGACGCGCGGGACCTGCTGGAGCAGGGCGCGACGAGCTGTGTGGCCACCGTCATCGGCGGCCGGCTCCTGCACCGCCGGCGCTGAGCCGCCCGCAGCGACGGCCGGGCCGCCTGCGAGAATGGCCCGGTATCGACCGACCCGAGCCACACCGCACCGAGGGGCCTACGCCAGTGACCCGCGCTTCCCTGGACAAGCAGCCGCACGAAGTCGCCTCCATGTTCGACGGTGTCGCGGCGAACTACGACCTCACCAACGACGTCCTCTCCCTCGGCCAGGCGCGGCTGTGGCGCAAGGAGGTCGCCAAGGCGGTCGGCGCGCGCCCCGGGCACAAGGTGCTCGACCTGGCGGCCGGCACGGCGACGTCCTCGCTGCCCTTCGCCGCGACCGGCGCGTACGTCGTCCCCTGCGACTTCTCCCTCGGGATGCTGCGCGAGGGCAAGAAGCGCCACGCCTGGCTGCCGCTGACCGCCGGTGACGCGACGAAGCTGCCGTTCAAGGACGACGTCTTCGACACCGTCACGATCTCCTTCGGTCTGCGCAACGTCCAGGACACCGACGCGGCGCTTCGCGAGCTGTACCGGGTGACGAAGCCGGGTGGGCAGGTGGTCATCTGCGAGTTCTCCCAGCCGACGTGGGCGCCGTTCCGCACGCTCTACACCGAGTACCTGATGCGCGCCCTGCCGCCGGTGGCCCGCGCGGTGTCCTCCAACCCGGACGCGTACGTGTACCTCGCCGAGTCGATCCGGGAGTGGCCGGACCAGCCCGCGCTGGCCGCGCTGCTGCAGAAGGCCGGCTGGTCGAAGGTCGCCTGGCGGAACCTGAGCGGTGGCATCGTCGCGCTGCACCGCGGGGTCAAGGCGTAGCGGCGTACGGAGGAGACGATCCCGTGGACGCCACGCCGTTCGACTACCAGGCGGTCCTCGACCAGGTCGCGCGGGACGTCGCGCCGCTGGTCGGCGCCGGCACCCCCGCCGAGTACATCCCGGCGCTCGCCTCGGTGGACCCGGCGCAGTTCGGGATGGCGCTGGTCACGATGGGCGGCAAGGTCTTCGGCGTGGGGGACTGGCAGGTGCCCTTCTCCACCCAGTCGATCACCAAGGTGTTCACGCTCGCCCTGGCGTTGTCGGCCGAGGGCGGCGACAGCCTGTGGGAGCGGGTGGGGCGGGAGCCGTCCGGCAACCCGTTCAATTCGCTGGTGCAGCTGGAGTACGAGAACGGCATCCCGCGCAACCCGTTCATCAACGCGGGCGCGCTCGTCGTGACCGACCGGCTCCAGACGCTGACGGGCGACGCGAGCAGCGAACTGCTCAAGTTCCTGCGGGAGGAGAGCGGCAACCCTGACGTCGCCTTCGACGCCGAGGTGGCGGCCTCCGAGCACGAGCACGGCGACCGCAACGCGGCGCTGGCCCACTTCATGGCCTCCTACGGGAACATCGACAACCCCGTACCGGCACTGCTGGACCACTACTTCTGGCAGTGCTCCATCGAGATGAGCTGCGCCGACCTGGCGCGCGCCGCCCGGGTCCTGGCCCGGCACGGGCTGCGCGCGGACGGCTCGCGGCTGCTGACGCGCAGCGGGGCGAAGCAGATCAACGCGGTGATGCTGACCTGCGGGACGTACGACGCGGCAGGCGAGTTCGCCTACCGCGTCGGCCTGCCGGGCAAGAGCGGCGTCGGCGGCGGCATCGTCGCCGTGGTGCCGGGCCGGTGTGCGCTGGCGGTGTGGAGTCCGGGGCTGGACGCGCACGGCAACTCGGTCGCGGGCGTGGCGGCACTGGACCGCTTCACGACCCTGACCGGCATGTCCGTCTTCTGACGCCCCTTCCACTGAGCCCTTCCGCTGGGCCCTTCCTCGGCGCCCCTCCCACTGGGCCCCTTGCACCGGTCGGCGCCGGGGCGCCTTCCGGGCTCCGGGCCGCCGGTGGTACCGCGCCGGGCGGCTCAGGCGAGGGCCAGCTCGTAGCGGCGGCCCGGGTTGCCGCCCGGGCTGGTGAACTCCTCGGCCAGGTCCATGCCCAGCCGCTCCGCCACCGCCACCGAACGCGCGTTCCGGGCGTGGATCATCGCGACCACGTGCGGGACCCCGGCCTCCCTGAGCCGGTCGAGGGTGGCCAGCGCAGCGGCGTACGCGTACCCCTTCCCCCATGCTGAACGCCCCAGCCGCCAACCGATCTCGATCTCCCCGACGGGCCCCCAGTCCTCCTGCGGCCACGGCTGCGCGCCGGTGAACCCGATCACCGCCCCCTGCTCGTCCAGCAGGGTCCACAGGCAGTAGCCGAGCCGGGCGTCGTGCATGCGCTGCCGCGCCGTGAACTCCTCGTACAGCGAGAGCTCGGCGGGGCCGCCCAGGAACTCCATGACGTCGGTGTCGTCGAAGACGGCGTGCCAGGCGTGCGCGTCCTCATCGGTGGGCACGCGGAGCTGTACGGCCGGGAGCGGCGGCCGGGTCGGCGAGGTGGTCACAGGGGCAGCCCTTCGGATCGCGATCTCTTCCGCTGCATAGACTGCGACATGTCCCGTGCCGTTGGGCACCCTTTATCGAGCCTTCGGGAGAGCCCGCAGTGACCGAGGCAGTGACCGAGCCCCTCTCCGAACACTCCGCTGATGTGATCGTCGTCGGGGCCGGACCCGCCGGCTCCACCACCGCCTACTACCTCGCCAAGGCGGGGCTGGACGTGCTGCTGCTGGAGAAGACGGCCTTCCCGCGCGAGAAGGTGTGCGGCGACGGGCTGACCCCGCGCGCCACCAAGCAGCTGGTCTCCATGGGCATCGACATCTCCGAAGAGGCCGGCTGGCTGCGCAACAAGGGCCTGCGGATCATCGGCGGCGGGCAGCGGCTCCAGCTGGACTGGCCGGAACTCGCCTCCTATCCGGACTACGGACTCGTACGCAAGCGCGACGACTTCGACGAGACCCTGGCCCGCCAGGCGCAGAAGGCCGGGGCGCGGTTGTACGAGCGCTGCAACGTCGGCGAGCCCGTCCGGGACCCGCGCACCGGCCACATCACGGGTGTGCAGGCGAAGCTGGGCGAGGAGAAGACGCCGGTCACCTTCAAGGCGCCGCTGGTCGTCGCCGCGGACGGCAACTCCTCCCGCCTCTCGCTGGCGATGGGCCTGCACCGGCGCGAGGACCGCCCGATGGGCGTGGCGGTGCGCACGTACTTCACCTCGCCGCGGCACGACGACGACTACCTGGAGTCCTGGCTGGAGCTGTGGGACCGGCGGGGTCCGCAGGACCGGCTGCTGCCGGGCTACGGCTGGATCTTCGGCATGGGCGACGGTACGTCGAACGTCGGCCTCGGCATCCTCAACTCGTCCTCCGCGTTCAAGGAGCTGGACTGGCGCGAGGTCCTCAAGGCCTGGTGCGCGTCCATGCCGCAGGACTGGGGGTACACCCCGGAGAACATGACGCAGCCGATCCGCGGCGCGGCCCTGCCGATGGCCTTCAACCGGCAGCCGCACTACACGAAGGGCCTGCTGCTGGTCGGTGACGCGGGCGGGCTCGTCAACCCGTTCAACGGCGAGGGCATCGCCTATGCGATGGAGTCGGGGCAGATCGCGGCGGACGTCATCGTCCAGGCCCACGCCCGCGCCACCCCGGCGCAGCGGGAACTGGCCCTGCACAGCTATCCGAAGGTGCTCAAGGAGACGTACGGCGGCTACTACACGCTGGGCCGCGCCTTCGTGAAGCTGATCGGCAACCCGAAGGTGATGAAGGTCGCCGCGCAGCGTGGCCTGAGCCACCCGGTCCTGATGCGGTTCACCCTCAAGATGCTGGCCAACCTCACCGACCCCACGGGCGGCGACGCGATGGACCGCATCATCAACGGCCTCTCGAAGGTCGCCCCCAAGGCCTGACGGGGTGGCTACGCGTCTTCGGCGTCCGTGCCGTGGACGGTGCGGACGGAGCGGGCCAGGAGGAGCAGGCCGTACAGGAGCATCGTCAGGCTGGCCGCCCAGCCGAGGCCCAGGGTGAGTGGATGTCCTGGTTTGTGCCAGGGGCGGGCGGTGTTGAGGAGCCAGCCGCCGACGGCGAGCAGGAAGAGCCCGGCGGCGGCCGGCACGGCGGTGGGGTCTGCGGTGGCGTGCGCGCAGTCCGCGGAGTCCGCTGTGTTCACGTCGAACCCTGCGTCCTCGGGGGCGTTCTCGCTCAACACGGCCACCACCTCCTCAGGTGAAATCGGGGCGGGCGGGCACTGCGCCTCCGCTATCTTCGCAGGGCTTCGGCCGGTTCCACACGGGCAGCCCGCCAGGCGGGATGCACGCCGGCCAGCAGTCCGGTGACGAGCCCGGCGAGCGGAGCCGCGGCCACCGTCAGCGGGTGGATGACCGGCGTCCAGTCCCGTACGAGGGACACCCCGACCACCGTCAGCTCGCCGAGGGACGTTCCCACCAGGCCGCCGAGCGCCCCCAGCGCGGCGGACTCGGCGAGGAACTGGGCCGCCACGTGGCGCCCGCGGGCCCCCAACGCACGGCGCAGCCCGATCTCCCCGGTCCGTTCCAGGACGGCGACGAGCGTCGTGGTGGCGACCCGACCGCGCCGATGACCAGGCAGATTCCGGCCAGCAGCAGGAACAGGGCGCTGAGGTCGGAGGTCACCCCCGAGCGCAGCAGCCGGGGGTCGGGAGGCGGCACCGCTTTCAGGTATTCGGGGTGGTCGGGGCGCAGCGCGAGCGGGGCGAGGCCGGCGACCTGCCGGGCGGCGCCGAGTTCGGTGGCGATGAGGAGGTGGGCGCCGGACGGGCCCGGTGGCCCCCACAGTTCCTCGGCCGTGGACCTCGGGACCAGGACCGACAGCAGGTGCTCGGGGCGGCGTTCGACATCGCCGATGATGCCGCAGACGGTGAACGGCTCCTCGCCGACGAAGACCACGGGCCGGGTCGCCAGGGTGGTGATGCCGAGGCGGTCGGCCACCCCGCCGCCGAGGAGCGCGACCCGCAGGTGGCCGCGTTCGGCGTACTCGTCGTAGAGCCGGCCCTGGCGCAGCGTCGGGGCCAGGGCGGCGACGGCCCCGGGGGAGGCGGCGACCACGGAGGTGCCGCCCGCGGTGCCCGCCGCGCCGGGGCCGCCGGCCGGTGGGAGCGCGCCGATCGGGGTGCCCGGGTCGAGCCGCACGGTCCAGAGCACCCCGGCGTGGGCGATGCCGGCGACCTGGTGCAGCCGTTGTCCGGCGTCGGCGGGGAAGGCCGGGCCGGCGAACGGGTCGTGCTGGGCGGCGACGTCGGCGACGCTCACCTCGGTGGCGGTCAGGACGTTGAACCGGCCGTCGATCTGCGAGGAGATGGTGGCGGTCAGGCCCAGGACGGCGACGAAGCTGCCGACGCCGAGGACCGTGCCGAGCGCGGTGAGCACGGCCCGCCCGGGGCGGCGCAGCATGCCCGCGACGGCCTCGGAGACGGTGTCGCAACGGGGACAGCCGGCTGGGGCGGACGGCGCTCACCGGCTGAGCCGCCCGTCGCGGATGGTGGTGCAGGAGGGCCTCGTCGCCCGGGGCATGGCCCGGTACGGGTTCGCGTACGAGGGGGTGACGGCGGTCGAACGCGCCCCGGCCGGGGCGACCGAGGACCGGCACGCCTATCTGTTCGGCCTGGCCGACCCGGCGCGTGCGGCGGCCCACGGGTACGAGAAGACCGCGGGCGAGGGGAAACCGGCCAAGCCGCCCTCCCCGAAGCTGAGCGACAGCGCGTACACCGTCCTGCACGGTGAACCGCCGGGCGGCGGCGGGCTGGGCGCACCGCCGGCCCCCGACGCGCTCAACGAGGAGGACGCCGCGCGCGTGGACAGCGGCATCGAGGTCGGTGGCCGCAAGGTGCCGGCCGGGGGCTGCGGGCGGGAGGCGTACCGCAAGCTGTACGCGCCGGCCAAGGACAGCGTGGACCTGCTCTTCGCCTTCGGTCTGGCGGGCGAGGCGCACGACCGCTCCAAGGGGGACTCCCGGGTCGTCGACGTCCTGCGCAGGTGGCCCGCCTGCATGGACAAGTCCGGTTACACCGGGATCAAAACCCCGTACGAGGTGGTCGAGAAGCTGGATCTCCAGAGCGACTTGGGAGGCGCCAAGGCCGTTTCGGCGGCGAAGGCCGACGTCTCGTGCAAGCGCGAGGTGAACCTCGTGGGGATCTGGTACGCCGTCGAGAAGGCCTACCAGCAGCGGCTGGCCGAGGAGAACGCGCAGACGCTCGCCCTCTACGAGCGGCAGCGGGCCGCCCGCTTCAAGCTGGCGGCCTCGGCCGGCTGAACCGGGTACGGCCGAGGGCCGGTACTCCGCCCCCGAGCGGGGGAGTACCGGCCCTTTCGCGTGGCGCAAGGTGGCCGGAAGGGCCCGCCAGGGCCCCTGAGGGCGGCTCAGGCGGCTTGCGGGTCCCTTCGGGAGGCCAGAGAGCCCCACTGGGCCCAGTGGGGCCTGTGCGGCTCTCTGTGGCCTCGGGGGCGTCAGAGGATGCGGACGGCGCCCGTCGGCATGTCGTAGCTGAGGCTGCGCTCGACGATGCCCGTGCTGGGGTTCTGCGCGCCGATGAACTTGCCGCCGCCGACGTACAGGGCGACGTGGTACGCGTTGCCGCGGGAGCCCCAGTACAGGACGTCGCCCGGCTGGAGGTTGCTCAGCGACACCGAGGTGCCCTCCGAGGACTGGTCCTGGGACATGCGCGGCAGGGAGATGCCCGCCTTGCGGTACGCGGCCTGCACGAGGCCGGAGCAGTCGTACGAGGACGGGCCGGTGCCGCCCATGACGTACGCCTTGCCGACCTGGTTGCGGGCGAAGTTGATGATGGCGGAGGCCGAACCGGTCGCCGGGGCGGTGACCGTGCCCTCGCCGTCGTCGGCGGAGGCGCCGGCGGACGCGGAGGCGGAGGCGGTCTGGAGGGTGGTGCGGCCGGAGCTGCGGGTGGCGCGCTCGGCCTCGGCCTTGCGGTCCGCCTCCTCCTTGGCCGTCTTCTCGGCCTTCTGCTGGGCCTGTTCCTTGGCCTGCTTGGCCTCGGCGGCGGCGCCGCTGCGGGCGCTCTCCTCCTGGGCGTTCAGCTCGCCGGTGACGGCCGCCTCGACGGCTGCCACGCGGGTGTTCTCTGCTGCGGTGGTGACCGCGGAGGCGACGTCGGCGGTCAGGTCCAGGCTCAGGACCGGCATTTCGAGCGTCGTCTCGGCCACGGGCTCGGCGGACGGGGACGCGCTCGCGGTGCCGGCCATGGCGAGGGTGCTGAGGACGCCACCGGCAACTCCGGCGCGGACCGCGAGCTTCGAGGTACTGCGGCGGGGCTTCCGGTGGCTGGGTATGTGAGCGGTGTGGGACATGGGACAACCGCTATCAGGGCGCAGCGGTCGGCTTCAAGAAACGTGGTGTGCGCCACAGTTGCGTGCGAAGCGCGCTAACCGGGCGCGTTGCGCGGGATATTGACGCCGTAACGGGCGAATCGGACAGGCGCTCACAAGCCTGTGATCAAGGGGTTTCTCTAATAAGTCCGAATTGATCCGCGCCTACCATTCCGCCCGACAGTTGGCCAAGCCCCCTTTCGGCGGCCTCGATTCCGTGTGGCGCAGGTCACAGTTACCTACCGCTGTGCGGGCGCTGTGGCCGGTCCGTGATCACGCTGTGAGCTTCCGGTGGCGTTCGTGAACGGATGCACAGCTTCCGAGGCTCCGCGATCTTGCGGATCCCGGGCGACGGATCCCGGGCGACGGACCCCGGCGCCGCCCCCGCGTCCACTCCCGTCCCCGGCCGCTCCCCCGGGCGGGCGACTCGGATTCCTTTACCACCGGGTCCGCCCCGTGGCCAATTTGCCTGCAATGGCCATCGTTTGATAGTGCAACCCCGCTCCCACCTGGGGTGACGGGTGCAGATGTCACCTTTGGTAGTCATGTGGATGCCTTGCGTATGAAGATCACCGCTCATCGGACTTCATGATCGTTCGTCGGGTGGTGGAGA
Source organism: Streptomyces cirratus (assembly GCF_014650775.1). Taxonomy (GTDB): domain Bacteria; phylum Actinomycetota; class Actinomycetes; order Streptomycetales; family Streptomycetaceae; genus Streptomyces; species Streptomyces cirratus. The sequence continues at coordinate 165,027 of NZ_BMVP01000002.1, forward strand.
TCACAAACTCGTTGTTGTTACCCGTGTCGCAGATCACAGATCGGCAGGCATAAGATGCGCACCAGTCCGGCTTGTGAACTGCCTCACATGTACAAGATCTTCGCGAGGCGGGGCGCTCGGCGCCGGCACAGCGGTCCAACGGTCAAGGACGACTGGAAGGAGCGAGGAGCGTGAATGCGTACGCACCCATCCTCGTGCTCGGCGCCCTCGGCGCAGGGTTTGCGATCTTCTCCGTGGTCATGGCCACGCTGATCGGCCCAAAACGGTACAACCGGGCGAAGCTCGAAGCGTACGAGTGCGGCATCGAGCCCACTCCCATGCCGGCCGGCGGCGGCCGCTTCCCCATCAAGTACTACCTGACGGCGATGCTCTTCATCGTCTTCGACATCGAGATCGTCTTCCTCTACCCCTGGGCCGTCACCTTCGACTCCCTGGGGATCTTCGGGCTCGTCGAGATGCTGCTCTTCGTGCTCACCGTCTTCGTCGCCTACGCCTACGTCTGGCGCCGCGGCGGCCTGGAATGGGACTGAGGGGCTGAATTTTCCATGGGACTGGAAGAGAAGCTGCCGAGCGGCTTCCTGCTGACCACCGTCGAACAGGCCGCGGGCTGGGTGCGCAAGTCATCCGTCTTCCCGGCCACCTTCGGCCTGGCCTGCTGCGCCATCGAGATGATGACCACCGGAGCGGGCCGCTACGACCTCGCCCGATTCGGCATGGAGGTCTTCCGCGGCTCCCCGCGCCAGGCCGACCTGATGATCGTGGCCGGCCGGGTCAGCCAGAAGATGGCGCCGGTGCTGCGGCAGGTGTACGACCAGATGCCCGCCCCGAAGTGGGTGATCTCCATGGGCGTCTGCGCCTCCTCGGGCGGCATGTTCAACAACTACGCGATCGTCCAGGGCGTCGACCACATCGTGCCCGTGGACATCTACCTGCCCGGCTGCCCGCCCCGCCCCGAGATGCTGATGGACGCGATCCTCAAGCTCCACCAGAAGATCCAGGGCTCCAAGCTCGGCGTGAACCGGGAAGAGGCGGCGCGCGAGGCGGAGGAGGCGGCCCTCAAGGCCCTCCCCACCATCGAGATGAAGGGGCTCCTGCGGTGAGCGACGACCCGGCCGTGGACAACGGCAACAACGTGCCCGCGCCCCGGGGCTCGGCCGGCCCCGAGGTGATCGGCGTCCGCAAGGGCATGTTCGGCGCGAAGAACGGCGGCGACACCAGCGGCTACGGCGGTCTGCTGCGCACCGTGGCGCTGCCCGGGGCGACGAGCCGCCCCTACGGCTCGTACTTCGACGAGGTCGCCGACGAGCTCGAAGGCGCCCTGGAGGAACAGGACCTGGTCCCCGAGAACGCCATCGAGAAGACGGTGGTCGACCGGGGCGAGCTCACCTTCCACATCGCCCGCGAGCACCTCGTGCGGGTCGCGTCCACCCTGCGCGACGACCCGGCGCTGCGCTTCGAGCTGTGCACCGGGGTCTCCGGCGTGCACTTCCCGCAGGACAAGGGACGCGAGCTGCACGCGGTCTACCACCTGCGGTCGATCACCCACGGCCGGGTCCTGCGCCTGGAGGTCTCGGTCCCCGACAGCGACCCGCACGTCCCCTCGCTCGTCTCCGTCTACCCGACCAACGACTGGCACGAGCGCGAGACGTACGACTTCTTCGGGCTGGTCTTCGACGGGCACCCCGCCCTCACCCGGATCATGATGCCGGACGACTGGCAGGGCTTCCCGCAGCGCAAGGACTACCCGCTCGGCGGCATCCCCGTCGAGTACAAGGGCGCCCAGATCCCGGCTCCCGACCAGCGGAGGTCGTACAGCTGATGAACACGCCGAACACATCGCAGCACGCGTCCGCCCGCGAGACCACCGAGGGCACCGTCTACACGGTCACCGGCGGCGACTGGGACGAGGTCGTCCAGTCGGCGGCCCGCGCGGACGACGAGCGGATCGTCGTCAACATGGGTCCGCAGCACCCGTCGACCCACGGCGTGCTCCGGCTGATCCTGGAGATCGACGGCGAGACGGTCACCGAGGCCCGCTGCGGCATCGGGTACCTGCACACCGGCATCGAGAAGAACCTCGAATTCCGGAACTGGACGCAGGGCACCACGTTCGTGACGCGCATGGACTACCTGACGCCGTTCTTCAACGAGACGGCGTACTGCCTGGGCGTCGAGAAGCTGCTCGGCATCACCGACCAGGTCCCGGATCGCGCCACCGTCATCCGCGTCCTGCTGATGGAACTCAACCGGCTCTCCTCCCACCTGGTGTGCATCGCCACCGGCGGCATGGAGCTGGGCGCGACCACGATCATGATCTACGGCTTCCGTGACCGCGAGCTGATCCTCGACGTCTTCGAGCTGATCACCGGCCTGCGCATGAACCACGCGTTCATCCGCCCCGGCGGCCTCGCCCAGGACCTGCCCCCGGGCGCCGTCGACCAGCTGCGCGACTTCGTGAAGACCATGAAGAAGAACCTGCCGGAGTACGACAAGCTCGCCACCGGCAACCCCATCTTCAAGGCCCGCATGCAGGACGTCGGCTACCTCGACCTGACCGGCTGCATGGCCCTGGGCGCCACCGGCCCCATCCTGCGCTCCGCCGGCCTGCCGCACGACCTGCGCAAGTCGGACCCGTACTGCGGCTACGAGGACTACGAGTTCGACGTGCCGACCGCCGAGAGCTGCGACTCCTACGGGCGGTTCCTGATCCGCCTGGAGGAGATGCGCCAGTCGCTGCGGATCGTCGAACAGTGCCTGGAGCGGCTGGAGCCGGGCCCGGTGATGGTCGCGGACAAGAAGATCGCCTGGCCGGCCCAGCTCGCGATGGGCCCCGACGGCCTCGGCAACTCCCTCGACCACATCCGCACCATCATGGGCACCTCGATGGAGGCCCTCATCCACCACTTCAAGCTGGTGACCGAGGGCTTCCGGGTCCCGGCCGGGCAGGCGTACGCGGCCGTCGAGTCACCCAAGGGCGAACTCGGCGTCCACGTCGTCTCCGACGGCGGCACCCGCCCCTACCGGGTCCACTTCCGCGACCCGTCCTTCACCAACCTCCAGGCCATGGCGGCGATGTGCGAGGGCGGCCAGGTCGCCGACGTCATCGTCGCCGTCGCCTCCATCGACCCCGTGATGGGAGGCGTCGACCGATGACAGACGTGTCGTTGGGCATGCCCCAGCTCCCGGCCCCCGACTACCCGGCGGAGGTCCGCGAGAGGCTGGCGGCCGACGCCGCCCAGGTCATCGCCCGCTACCCCGACAGCCGCTCCGCGCTGCTGCCGCTGCTGCACCTGGTGCAGTCGGAGGAAGGCCACGTCACGCGCACCGGCATGCGGTTCTGCGCCGAGACGCTGGGCCTGACCACGGCCGAAGTGACGGCCGTCGCCACCTTCTACACGATGTACCGGCGCAAGCCGTCCGGCGAGTACCAGGTGGGCGTCTGTACGAACACCCTGTGCGCCGTGATGGGCGGCGACGCCATCTTCGACGAGCTCAAGGAGCACCTGGGCGTCGGGAACAACGAGACCACCCCCGACGGCAAGGTCACCCTCGAACACATCGAGTGCAACGCGGCCTGCGACTACGCGCCCGTCGTGATGGTCAACTGGGAGTTCTTCGACAACCAGACCCCCGAGTCCGCGAAGGCGATGGTGGACGACCTGCTGGCCGGCCGCCAGGTCGTGCCGACGCGGGGCGCGCCGCTGTGCACGTACAAGGAGACCGCCCGGATCCTGGCCGGCTTCCCCGACGAGCGCGAGGGCGCGGTGGAAGCGGGCGGCGGCGCGGGCCCCGCCTCGCTGATCGGCCTGCGCATCGCCCGCGGCGAGTCCCCGCACACCCCGATCGTCCACCCGCGCGGCGAAGCGCGCGGCGACGCCGACACCGAGGGAGGGGAGTGATGTCCGTGTCTTCCGACCTGAGCAACGAGGGTGCCTCCCGGCCGCAGGCCGGGGGAGGGAGCCCGGAGAAGCTCCTGGCGCCCGTCCTGTCGGCGTTCTGGGACGAGCCCGAGTCGTGGACGCTGGAGACCTACCGGCGCCACGAGGGCTACGAGGGCCTGCGCAAGGCCCTCGCGATGACCCCGGACGACCTCATCGCGTACGTGAAGGACTCCGGTCTGCGCGGGCGCGGCGGCGCCGGCTTCCCCACCGGGATGAAGTGGCAGTTCATCCCGCAGGGCGACGGGAAGCCGCACTACCTCGTCGTGAACGCGGACGAGTCGGAACCGGGAACCTGCAAGGACATCCCCCTCCTCTTCGCCAATCCGCACTCCCTCATCGAGGGAATGGTCATCGCCTGCTACGCGATCCGCTCGGAACACGCCTTCATCTACCTGCGCGGCGAGGTCGTGCCGGTCCTGCGGCGCCTGCACGAGGCGGTGCGCGAGGCGTACGAGGCCGGATACCTCGGGGAGAACATCCTCGGGAGCGGGATGGGGCTCGACATCACGGTGCACGCGGGGGCGGGCGCGTACATCTGCGGTGAGGAGACGGCGCTCCTCGACTCCCTCGAAGGCCGGCGCGGTCAGCCCCGGCTGCGTCCTCCCTTCCCCGCTGTGGAGGGCCTCTACGCGTGCCCCACTGTCGTCAACAACGTCGAGTCCATCGCCTCGGTTCCCGCGATCCTGAACAGGGGCAAGGAGTGGTTCAAGGCGATGGGGACCGAGAAGTCCCCCGGTTTCACGCTGTATTCGCTCTCCGGGCACGTCGCCGGCCCCGGCCAGTACGAGGCGCCCCTCGGCATCACCCTGCGCCAGCTCCTCGACATGAGCGGCGGGATGCGCCCCGGGCACCGGCTCAAGTTCTGGACCCCCGGCGGCTCCTCCACCCCCATGTTCACCGACGAACACCTCGACGTCCCGCTCGACTACGAGGGCGTCGGCGCGGCCGGCTCGATGCTCGGCACCAAGGCCCTCCAGTGCTTCGACGAGACCACCTGCGTGGTCCGCGCCGTGACCCGGTGGACCGAGTTCTACGCCCACGAGTCCTGCGGCAAGTGCACGCCGTGCCGGGAGGGCACGTACTGGCTGGTGCAGCTGCTGCGCGACATCGAGGCCGGCAAGGGCGTGATGAGCGACCTCGACAAGCTGAACGACATCGCCGACAACATCAACGGCAAGTCGTTCTGCGCCCTCGGCGACGGCGCCGCCAGCCCGATCTTCTCCTCGCTCAAGTACTTCCGCGAGGAGTACGAGCAGCACATCACGGGCAAGGGCTGCCCCTTCGACCCCAAGAAGTCGACCCTCTGGGCTGACACGGAGGTGAACGCATGACCGTCACCACTAACGCCCCGGCGGGCGGCGGCGGGGCGGCCGTTCCGCCCGAGGACCTGGTCTCCCTGACCATCGACGGCATCGAACTGTCCGTCCCCAAGGGGACGCTGGTCATCAGGGCCGCCGAACAGCTCGGCATCGAGATCCCCCGGTTCTGCGACCACCCGCTCCTCGACCCCGTCGGCGCCTGCCGCCAGTGCATCGTCGAGGTGGAGGGCCAGCGCAAGCCGATGGCCTCCTGCACCATCACCTGCACCGACGGCATGGTCGTCAAGACGCAGCTGACGTCGCAGGCCGCCGAGAAGGCGCAGCGCGGGGTGATGGAGCTGCTGCTCATCAACCACCCGCTGGACTGCCCGGTCTGCGACAAGGGCGGCGAGTGCCCGCTGCAGAACCAGGCCCTCTCGCACGGCAACGCCGAATCCCGTTTCGAGGGCAAGAAGCGGACGTACGAGAAGCCGGTCGCGATCTCCACGCAGGTACTGCTGGACCGCGAGCGGTGCGTGCTGTGCGCGCGCTGCACCCGCTTCTCCACGCAGGTCGCGGGCGACCCCATGATCGAGCTGCTGGAGCGCGGTGCCCTCCAGCAGGTCGGCACCGGCGAGGGCGACCCGTTCGAGTCGTACTTCTCCGGCAACACCATCCAGATCTGCCCGGTCGGCGCCCTCACCTCGGCCGAGTACCGCTTCCGCGCCCGCCCCTTCGACCTCGTCTCCTCCCCGAGCGTGTGCGAGCACTGCGCGGGCGGCTGCGCGACGCGCACCGACCACCGGCGCGGGAAGGTGCTGCGCCGGCTGGCCGCCGAGGACCCCGAGGTCAACGAGGAGTGGATCTGCGACAAGGGCCGCTTCGCGTTCCGCTACGCGCAGCGCCCCGACCGCCTCACCACCCCGCTGGTGCGCGGCTCCGACGGGGTGCTCGCCCCGGCGAGCTGGCCCGAGGCGCTGGAGGCCGCCGCGAAGGGGCTGGCCTCCGCGCGCGGCCGGGCCGGCGTGCTGACGGGCGGCCGGCTCACCGCCGAGGACGCCTACGCGTACGCGAAGTTCGCCCGCGTGGTGCTGGACACCAACGACATCGACTTCCGGGCGCGGGTGCACAGCGCGGAGGAGGCCGAGTTCCTGGCCGCCACCGTGGCCGGCACCGGCAAGGACCTCGGGGGCGGCGGGGTGACGTACTCCTCGCTGGAGGCCGCGCCCGCCGTGCTGCTGGCCGGCATCGAGTCCGAGGAGGAGGCCCCCGGGGTCTTCCTGCGGCTGCGCAAGGCCCACCGCAGGCACAAGCAGCGGACCTTCGGCCTCGCCCCGTTCGCCACCCGGGGCCTGGAGAAGACGGGCGGCACCCTGCTGGCCGCCGCCCCCGGGACCGAACCCGACTGGCTGGACGCCCTCGCCTCGCGGACCGGCCTGGAGCAGGGCGGCCACGCCGCCGCCGAGGCCCTGCGCGAGCCCGGCGCCGTGATCGTCGTCGGGGAACGCCTGGCCGGGGTGCCGGGCGCGCTGACCGCCGCGGTACGGGCGGCGGCCGCGACCGGCGCGCAGCTGGTGTGGATCCCGCGCCGGGCCGGGGAGCGGGCCGCCGTGGAGGCGGGCGCGCTGCCGTCCCTGCTGCCCGGCGCCCGCCCGGCCACCGACCCGCGGGCCCGCGAGGAGGTCGCGGCCGCCTGGGGGCTGGACGAACTCCCGCACCGCTACGGCCGCGACACGGGCCAGATCGTGGAGGCGGCCGCCGGGCGGGAGCTGTCCGCGCTGCTCGTCGCGGGCGTCGAGGTGGGCGACCTGCCCGACCCGGTCCGCGCCCGCCTCGCGCTCCAGGAGGCGTTCGTGGTCTCGCTGGAGCTGCGGCCCAGCGAGGTCACCGACCACGCCGACGTGGTCTTCCCCGTCGCCGCGGTCGCCGAGAAGGCGGGGGCGTTCATCAACTGGGAGGGCCGCGTGCGGCCGTTCGAGGCGGCGCTCAAGCCCGACCAGATGACCCGCAGGCTCGCGCCCGCCGACCACCGCGTGCTGCACATGCTGGCCGACGCGGCGGACCGGCCGATCGCGCTCCCCGACGTGCACGCCGTACGGCGGGAACTGGACCGGCTCGGCCCGTGGGCCGGGGAACGTGCCGCCGAGCAGCGCGCGGACGGCGCGCCGCTGCCCCGGCCCGGCGTGGGCGAGGCGGTCCTCGCGGGCCACCGGCTCCTGCTGGACCAGGGCCGGCTCCAGGACGGCGACGCCGCCCTGGCCGGTACCCGGCACGAGGCCAGTGCCCGGCTGTCGGCGGCCACGGCCGCCGAGACGGGCGTCAAGGACGGGGACGTCCTCGCGGTGACCGGCCCGGCCGGGACCGTGGAACTGCCGCTGCGGGTCACGCGGATGCCCGACCGGGTGGTCTGGCTGCCGATGAACTCCACCGGCTCCGGCGTCCTCGCCGACACCGGCGCCCGCCCGGGCGCCCTCGTACGCATCGGCCCGGCGGTCCCGTCCGGCGCGGGCGACAGCACGGCGGAGGTGGAGGCGTGAACCCGGTACAGCTCGCCGCGGAGGACCTGTCCCTCTTCGGCAGGGACGTCTGGTGGCTCGTCGTCGTCAAGGCGGTGTTCTGCTTCGCCTTCCTGATGGTGACCGTGCTCTTCTCCATCGTCTGGGAGCGCAAGGTCGTCGCCTGGATGCAGCTGCGCATCGGCCCCAACCGGCACGGCCCGTGGGGGATGCTCCAGTCGCTCGCCGACGGCGTGAAACTGATGCTCAAGGAAGACGTCATCGTCAAGCGGGCCGACAAGGTGGTGTACGTACTGGCGCCCGTCATCGCGGCGATCCCGGCGTTCATGGCCATCGCGGTGATCCCCTTCGGGCCCTCCGGCAACGAGGTCTCGATCTTCGGGCAGCGCACCACGATGCAGCTGACGGACCTGCCCATCGCGATGCTGTACGTCCTCGCGGTGGCGTCGGTCGGCATCTACGGCATCGTCCTCGCCGGCTGGTCCTCCGGCTCCACCTACCCGCTGCTCGGCGGCCTGCGCTCCTGCGCCCAGATGATCTCGTACGAGATCGCGATGGGCGCGGCGTTCGCCTCGGTGTTCCTCTACTCCGGGTCGATGTCGACCTCGAAGATCGTGGAGGCGCAGGCGGACCGCTGGTACGTCATCCTGCTGCCGGTCTCCTTCATCATCTACATCGTCACGATGGTCGGGGAGACGAACCGCGCCCCCTTCGACATGCCGGAGTCCGAGGGCGACCTGGTCGGCGGCTTCAACACCGAGTACTCCTCCATCAAGTTCGCGCTGTTCATGCTGGCCGAGTACGTCAACATGGTCACCGTCTCGGCGGTTTCGGTCACCCTCTTCCTCGGCGGCTGGCGGGCCCCGGCGCCGATCTCGACGTACTGGGAGGGCGCGAACCACGGCTGGTGGCCGATGCTCTGGTTCGTCATCAAGGTGCAGCTGCTGCTGTTCTTCTTCATCTGGCTGCGCGGCACGCTGCCGCGCGTGCGCTACGACCAGCTGATGAAGCTCGGCTGGAAGGTCCTCATCCCCGTCTCCGTGGTCTGGCTGATGCTGGTCGCGACCGTGCGGGCGCTGCGGAACGAGAACTACGACTTCCAGCAGATCGTGCTGTACGTCGGCGGCGCGGTGATCGCCGTACTGCTCCTTTCCTTCGTCGCGGACCTGTTCCGGAGCAAGCGCGAGGCCCGTGACGGCGCCGCCGAGGGCGCGGCGGACGAGCCCTTCGACCCGATGGCGGGCGGATTCCCCGTACCCCCCAAGCCCGGGCAGCAGCCCGCGCCCGTACCGCGCAGGCGGCCTCGCGGGCAGCGGGAGCTGATTGTCAGTGGCGGGGCGAATACTGACAGTGACCGAGAGGAGGGTGGTGAGAATGTCTGACGCCGAGAACGAGAAGTGGCAGAACCCGGTGGCCGGCTTCGGCGTGACCTTCAAGGCCATGTTCAAGAAGCGCCTCACCGAGCAGTACCCGGAGCAGCGCAAGACCACCGCGCCCCGCTTCCACGGGCGGCACCAGCTCAACCGCCATCCCGACGGTCTGGAGAAGTGCATCGGGTGCGAGCTGTGTGCCTGGGCCTGTCCGGCCGACGCGATCTACGTGGAGGGCGCGGACAACGCGGAGGAGGAGCGCTACTCCCCGGGTGAGCGGTACGGCGCGGTCTACCAGATCAACTACGCCCGCTGCATCCTGTGCGGGCTGTGCGTCGAGGCGTGCCCCACCCGGGCGCTGACGATGACGAACGAGTTCGAACTGGCCGACTCCAGCCGCGAATCGCTGATCTACACCAAGGAACAGCTGCTGGTGGGCCTGACCGAGGGCATGGTCGAGGCGCCGCACGAGATGTACCCGGGCACCGACGACCAGGACTACTACCGCGGTCTGGTGACGGGCGCGGCCGCCGGGACGGTCCGGCAGGTCGCGCGGTCCAGGGGCGAGGTCCCCGAGGGCGCCGGGCAGGACGCGGCCGAACCCGAGGGGGTGGACGCATGAGCGCGCTGGCCGCCGCGGCCTCGACCACCTCCACGGGTGAGGCCGTCCAGTTCTGGGTCCTCGGCACGGTCGCCGTCATCGGCGCACTGTGCACGATCTTGATGAAGAAGGCCGTGCACAGCGCGCTGTGCCTGGCCGGGACGATGATCATCCTGGCGGTCTTCTACCTCGCCAACGGGGCGTACTTCCTGGGCGTCGTCCAGGTCGTCGTCTACACCGGCGCCATCATGATGCTGTTCCTCTTCGTGGTGATGCTCGTCGGCGTCACCGCCGCGGACTCGCTCACCGAAACCATCAAGGGGCAGCGCTGGCTGGCCGCCCTGTGCGGGCTCGGCTTCGGGATCCTGCTGATCGCCGGCATCGCCAACGCCAAGCTCACCCACTTCAACGGCCTGGGGCGGGTCAACTCCGCCGGGCACGTCGAAGGACTCGCCGAGCTGATCTTCACCCGGTACATCTTCGCCTTCGAGATCACCGGCGCCCTGCTGATCACGGCGGCCGTCGGCGCGATGGTGCTCACCCACCGCGAGCGCACCGAGCGGGCCGCGACCCAGCGCGAACTCGCCGAGCGGCGCGTGCGCGAGGGCGTCCAGCTCCCGCCGCTGCCCGCCCCGGGCGTCTACGCCCGGCACAACGCGGTGGACATCGCCGGCCTGCTGCCGGACGGCACCCCGTCCGAGCTGACCGTCAACAAGACGCTGCGTGCCCGCGGTCAGATCCGTGACGTGTCGAGCGAGGCACTGGAGGACCTGAAAGCGCTGGAGCAGAAGTCCGCGGAGCGCCTCGGCCGAGAGGAGGCCTCGAAGTGAACCCGGTCAACTACCTGTACCTGGCCGCCCTGCTGTTCACCATCGGTGCCGCCGGCGTACTCATCCGCAAGAACGCGATCGTGCTGTTCATGTGCGTGGAGCTGATGCTCAACGCCTGCAACCTCGCCTTCGTCGCCTTCTCCCGGATGCACGGCAACCTCGACGGTCAGATCATCGCGTTCTTCACGATGGTCGTCGCCGCCGCGGAGGTCGTGGTGGGCCTCGCGATCATCGTGTCGCTGTTCCGTACCCGCCACTCGGCCTCGGTCGACGACGCCAGCCTGATGAAGCTGTAAGGGGCCTTCACAGTGGAGAATCTGATTGCGCTGCTGGTGGCGGCGCCCCTGCTCGGAGCGGCGGTGCTGCTGTGCGGCGGCCGCCGCCTCGACAAGGCCGGCCACTGGCTCGGTACCCTCTTCGCCGCCGCCTCCTTCGGCATCGGCGTGGCCCTGTTCGCCGACATGCTGGGGCGCGGCGCCGATGACCGCACCGTCCACCAGCGGCTGTTCAGCTGGATCCCGGTGGAGGGCTTCCAGGCGGACGTGGCCTTCCAGCTCGACCAGCTGTCGATGACCTTCGTCCTGCTGATCACCGGTGTCGGCACCCTCATCCACATCTACTCGATCGGGTACATGGAGCACGACGAGCGGCGCCGCCGCTTCTTCGGCTACCTGAACCTGTTCCTCGCGGCGATGCTGCTCCTCGTCCTCGCCGACAACTACCTGCTGCTGTACGTCGGCTGGGAGGGCGTGGGCCTGGCCTCGTACCTGCTCATCGGCTTCTGGCAGCACAAGCCCAGCGCGGCCACCGCCGCGAAGAAGGCCTTCCTGGTCAACCGGGTCGGCGACATGGGCCTGTCGATCGCGATCATGATCATGTTCACCACCTTCGGGACGTTCGCCTTCGGGCCGGTCTTCGGGGCGGTGGACGGTACGTCCGAGGGCACGCTGACGGCGATCGCCCTGATGCTGCTGCTGGCCGCCTGCGGCAAGTCCGCGCAGGTGCCGCTCCAGTCCTGGCTCGGCGACGCGATGGAGGGCCCGACCCCGGTCTCGGCCCTGATCCACGCGGCGACCATGGTCACCGCCGGCGTGTACCTGATCACCCGCTCCGGCGCGGTCTTCGACGCGGCGCCGGACGCGCAGACCGCGGTCGTCGTGGTCGGCGCGGTGACGCTGCTCTTCGGTGCGATCGTCGGTTGCGCGAAGGACGACATCAAGAAGGCCCTCGCCGGCTCCACGATGTCGCAGATCGGCTACATGATCCTGGCGGCCGGCCTCGGTCCCATCGGGTACGTCTTCGCGATCATGCACCTGGTGACGCACGGCTTCTTCAAGGCCGGTCTCTTCCTCGGCGCCGGTTCCGTGATGCACGGGATGAACGACGAGGTGGACATGCGCAAGTACGGCGGCCTGCGCAAGTACATGCCGATCACCTTCGTCACCTTCGGCCTCGGCTACCTCGCCATCATCGGCTTCCCGGGCCTTTCGGGCTTCTGGTCCAAGGACAAGATCATCGAGGCGGCCTTCGCGAAGGGCGGCACCGAGGGCTGGATCCTGGGCGGAGTGGCGCTGCTGGGCGCCGCCATCACCGCCTTCTACATGACCCGCGTGATGCTCCTGACCTTCTTCGGCGAGAAGCGCTGGCAGCCGGCGCCCGACGCGGACGCCGTTCCCAGCGCCGAACCCGCCGCCGAACACCGGGCCGGGCAACTGCCGCACCCGCACGAATCCCCGAAGACCATGACCCTGCCGATGATCGTGCTCGCCTTCGGCTCGGTCTTCGCCGGCGGCCTGTTCAGCATCAACGAGGCGTTCGTGAAGTGGCTGGAGCCCGTGACCTCCTTCGAGCACGGGAACCCGCCGCTGGGCGCCGGGGCCATCACCGCCTCCACGGTCGTGGTCCTGCTGATCGGTGTGGGCCTCGCGTACGTGCAGTACGGCCGCAAGCCCGTCCCGGTGGTCGCTCCCCGGGGGAGCTGGCTCACCCGGGCGGCCCGGCGCGACCTGCTCCAGGACGACTTCAACCACGTCGTGCTGGTGCGCGGCGGGGAGCACCTGACCCGCTCCCTGGTGTACGTCGACCACAGCCTGGTCGACGGGGTGGTCAACGGGACGGCCGCCTCGGTCGGCGGCCTGTCGGGCCGGCTGCGCAAGCTGCAGAACGGCTACGCCCGCAGCTACGCGGTCTCGATGTTCGGGGGGACGGCGATCCTCATCGCCGCGACCCTGCTGATGAGGGCGGTGTGAGATGAGTTTCCCGCTTCTGACGGTGACGGCGGCCGTGCCCGCGGCCGGCGCGATCCTGACGGCGGCCGTCCCGGCCGCCCGCCGGGGCGCCGCAAAGTGGCTCGCGCTGCTCGTCTCCCTGGCGACCCTGGCGCTGGCCGTGCTCATCGCGGTCCGCTTCGAGCCCGGTGGCGCCCGCTACCAGTTCACCGAATCCCACGCCTGGATCTCCGACTTCGGGGTCCGCTACGAGCTGGGCGTCGACGGCATCGGGGTGGCGCTGATCGCGCTCACCGCCCTGCTGATGCCGTTCATCATCCTGGCCGGCTGGCACGACGCCGACCCGCTGGAGACCAAGAGCCAGCGCTGGCGGCCGACGCAGGGCTTCTTCGCCCTGATCCTGGCGGTCGAGGCGATGGTGATCATCTCCTTCGAGGCCACCGACGTCTTCCTCTTCTACGTCTTCTTCGAAGCCATGCTCATCCCGATGTACTTCCTCATCGGCGGCTTCGGGGACCGGGCAACTTCCTCCCGTTCAGCCGCTGCCGGGGGCGGGACCGATGAGAACGCGGCCGCGCAGCGCTCCTACGCGGCGGTCAAGTTCCTCCTCTACAACCTCGCCGGCGGCCTGATCATGCTGGCCGCCGTCATCGGGCTGTACGTGGTCGCCGGTAACTTCTCCCTCCAGGAGATCACCGCCGCCCGCGCGGCCGGCACGCTCGACATGGCGACCAGCACCGAACGACTGCTGTTCCTCGGGTTCTTCTTCGCCTTCGCGGTGAAGGCCCCGCTGTGGCCGCTGCACACCTGGCTGCCCAATGCGATGGGCGAGGCCACCGCCCCGGTCGCCGTACTGATCACCGCGGTCGTCGACAAGGTCGGCACCTTCGCGATGCTCCGCTTCTGCCTCGGGCTGTTCCCCGAGGCCAGCAAGTGGGCGACGCCCGTGATTCTCGTCCTGGCCCTGGTCAGCATCGTCTACGGGGCGCTGCTCGCCGTCGGCCAGCGGGACATCAAGCGGCTGGTCGCCTACGCCTCGATCTCGCACTTCGGCTTCATCATCATGGGCATCTTCGCGATGACTTCCCAGGGCCAGTCGGGCGCGACGCTGTACATGGTCAACCACGGGATCTCCACGGCGGCCCTGATGCTGGTCGCCGGCTTCCTGATCTCGCGGCGCGGCTCGCGGCTCATCGCCGATTACGGCGGCGTGCAGAAGGTGGCCCCGGTCCTCGCCGGGACCTTCCTCATCGGCGGTCTCGCGACGCTGTCGCTACCGGGCCTCGCCCCGTTCGTCAGCGAGTTCCTGGTCCTGGTCGGCACGTTCACCCGGTACCCGGTCGTCGGCGTCATCGCCACCTTCGGCATCGTGCTGGCCGCGCTGTACACGCTGGTGCTCTACCAGCGCACCATGACCGGACCGGTGAAGGAGGAGGTCCGCGCGATGCCGGACCTGCGCCTGCGTGAACTGCTGGTGGTGACTCCGCTGATCGCGCTGCTGATCGGGCTGGGCCTGTACCCCAAGCCGTTGACCGAGATCGTCAACCCGGCGGTGAAGCACACCATGTCTGATGTGAAGCGGACGGACCCCAAGCCCGAGGTCGCCGTCGAAGCGAAGAACGGGGAGGCGGCGAAGTGAGCACGCTGACTGCTGCCCAGGGCCTGCTGACCGTGGCGGCCGCGGACCCGGCCACCAAGATCCCGGCCCCGCACATCGAATACGCGCAGCTCGCGCCCACGCTGATCGTGGTGGGCGCGGCGGTCCTCGGCGTCCTCGTCGAGGCCTTCGTACCGCGCAAGTACCGCTACTACGTCCAGGTGTTCCTCGCCGTCGCCGCACTGGCCGCGGCCTTCGCGGCGGTCGTCGGCCTCGCGGCCGGCGGGTACGGGAACTCCAAGGCACACATCGCGGCCATGGGCGCGATCGCCGTGGACGGACCGGCCCTGTTCTTGCAGGGCACCATCCTGCTGGCCTCGATCGTGGCCGTGTTCACCTTCGCGGAGCGGCGTCTGGACCCGGCGGCCCACGGCAACCGGGTGGACTCCTTCGCCGCACAGGCCGCGTCGGTCCCCGGCAGCGACAGCGAGAAGGCGGCCGTCAAGGCCGGTTTCACCACCACCGAGGTCTTCCCGCTGGCCCTGTTCGCGATCTCCGGCATGCTGATCTTCCCGGCCGCCGACGACCTGCTGACCCTGTTCATCGCGCTGGAGGTCTTCTCCCTCCCGCTGTACCTGCTCTGCGCCCTCGCCCGCCGCCAGCGGCTGATGTCGCAGGAGGCGGCGGTCAAGTACTTCCTGCTGGGTGCGTTCTCGTCGGCGTTCCTGCTCTTCGGCATCGCGCTGCTCTACGGCTACGCCGGGTCCGTCTCGTACGCGGTGATCGCCGACGTCGTGGACGGCACGGTCTCGAAGATCGACCCGGCGCTGGCCTCCACCATGGGCAACGACGCGCTGCTGCTCATCGGCGGCGCGCTGATCCTGATGGGTCTGCTGTTCAAGGTCGGCGCCGTCCCCTTCCACATGTGGACGCCGGACGTATACCAGGGCGCCCCGACCCCGGTCACCGGGTTCATGGCGGCGGCGACGAAGGTCGCGGCCTTCGGCGCGCTCCTGCGTCTGCTGTACGTGGTGCTCCCGGGCCTGCGGTGGGACTGGCGGCCGGTGATGTGGGGTGTCGCGATCGTCACGATGCTGGCGGGCGCGGTGATCGCCGTGACCCAGACCGACGTGAAGCGGCTCCTGGCGTACTCCTCGATCGCGCACGCCGGGTTCATCCTGGCCGGCGTGATCGCCACGTCCGCCGAGGGCGTCAAGTCCGTGCTGTTCTACCTGGGCGCGTACTCGTTCGTGACGATCGGCGCGTTCGCCGTGGTCACGCTGGTACGGGACGCGGGCGGCGAGGCCACCCACCTGTCGAAGTGGGCGGGGCTGGGCCGTCGTTCGCCGCTGACGGCGGCGGTCTTCGCGGTGTTCCTGCTGGCCTTCGCGGGCATTCCGCTGACGTCCGGCTTCGCCGGCAAGTTCGCCGTGTTCAAGGCGGCGGCGGAGGGCGGCGCCGGGGTGCTGGTCGTGGTCGGTGTGATCTCGTCCGCGATCGCCGCGTTCTTCTACATCCGGGTGATCGTGCTGATGTTCTTCAGCGAGCCGAAGGCCGACGGCCCGACGGTGGCGGTGCCTTCGCCGCTGACGATGACGACGATCGCGGTGGGCGTGGCGGTGACCCTGGTCCTGGGTGTGGCGCCACAGTACTTCCTGGACCTGGCCGGGCACGCGAGCACGTTCGTGCGGTAGGTCCGTACGGCGCGGACGACCGAGGGCCCGGCTTCCCGAAGAGGGGAGGCCGGGCCCTCGGGCCGACCGGGGTGGCGGGACGCGCGCCGCTTCGCCGGGATCAGCGGGAGGCCGCGATGCGGCCGGTGACCTCGCCGAGGCCGACGCGGCTGCCGTCGGGGCCGGGGGCCCAGGCGGTGAGGGTGACGGTGTCGCCGTCCTCCAGGAAGGTGCGCTTGCCGTCGGTGAGCTCGATGGCGTCGCGGCCGTTCCAGGTCAGCTCCAGCAGGGAGCCGCGCTGTCCGGTCTCGGGGCCGCTGACGGTGCCGGAGCCGTAGACGTCACCGGTGCGCAGGGAGGCGCCGTTGACCGTCATGTGGGCCAGCTGCTGGGCGGCGGTCCAGTACATGGAGGCGAACGGCGGCCGGGCCACCTCCTGCCCGTTGATGGAGACGGTGATGCGCAGGTCGAAGCCGCCGGGGCGGTCGGCGTCGGCGTCGTCCAGGTACGGCAGCAGCGGGAAGTCCCGGGCGGGCGGCGCGACGCGGGCGGCGTCCAGGGCCTCCAGCGGGGTGACCCAGGCCGAGACGGAGGTGGCGAAGGACTTGCCGAGGAAGGGGCCGAGCGGCACGTACTCCCAGGCCTGGATGTCCCGCGCCGACCAGTCGTTGAGGAGGAACAGGCCGAAGACGTGGTCCTCGAACTCGCCGAGCGCGACCGGGCGGCCCAGCTCCGAGGGGGTGCCGACGACGAAGCCGACCTCGGCCTCGATGTCGAGCTTGACGCTCGGGCCGAAGACGGGCGCCGGGTCGGTGGGAGCCTTGCGCTGCCCGCTGGGGCGTACGACATCGGTGCCGGAGACCACGATGGTGCCGGAGCGGCCGTGGTAACCGATGGGCAGGTGCTTCCAGTTGGGGGTGAGGGCGTCACCGTCCGGGCGGAAGATCTTCCCGACGTTCGTGGCGTGGTGCTCGCTCGCGTAGAAGTCGACGTAGTCGGCGACCTCGTACGGCAGGTGCAGGGTGACGGCGTCCAGCGGCGTCAGGTGCGGCTCGACCGTCTCGCGGTGGCCCGGGTCGGTCACCCAGGCGGTCAGCGCGCGCCGTACGTCGCGCCAGGCGGTCCGGCCCGCGGCGAGCAGCGGGTTGAGGGAGGACCGGCCGAGCAGGTCGGCGTAGGGGGAACCGAGCGCGAGCGCGGCCGCTCCGGCGTCCAGGACGTAGCCGCTGATCCGCACACCGACCCGGCGCCGGGGGTCCTCGGCGGTGGAGAACACGCCGTAGGGCAGGTTGTGCGGTCCGAACGGGTCGCCCTCGGGGACATCGAGGGGGCTCTGCTGGGGCATGGGTTGCTGCCTCGCTTTCGACGCGGTCCGGGGGTGTCCCGGGGGCTCGTTGACACGTTACGTTGCCAGTGGGGCGGGTGGGAGGCCGGATTAGGGCGCTATTTGTAGGACTTGTCCACTGGGGTCCGTATCCTTGCGCCGTGACTTCCGCCCCGCTTCCGGCCCTTCCCTTCGCCTTGATCGCAACCGACCTGGACGGGACTCTGCTGCGCGCCGGGGACACCGTCTCGGCCCGTTCCCACACCGCCCTCGCGCGGGCCCGCGCCGCCGGCGCCGAACACATCATCGTGACCGGCCGCCCGGTCCCGCAGGTACGCCACGTACTGGACGGCCTCGGCTACACGGGGCTCGCGGTGTGCGGGCAGGGCGCGCAGGTGTACGACGCGGCGCGCGGGCGCCTGTTGCACTCCGTGTGCATGGACCGCGAGCTGGCGGAGGTCGCCCTCGGAAAGATCGAGGCGGAGATCGGCGAGGTGTACGTGGCGGTCGACCAGGAGGGAGTGGACGCGGAGATGCTGATAGGGCCGGGCTACCGGATGCCGCATCCGCACCTGCCGACGGTCCGGGTGGGGCGCCGCGCGGACCTGTGGTCGGCGCCGATCAACAAGGTGCTGCTCCAGCACCCGGAGCTGGACGACGACGAACTGACGTGCCTCGCGCGGGGAGTGGTCGGGGACCTGGTGAACGTGACGATGGCGGGGGAGCACACGGTGGAGCTCCAGCCGCCGGGCATCGACAAGGCGAGCGGCCTGTCGCGGGCGGCGGACGTCCTGGGCCTGGCCGCCTCGGCCACGATCGCCTTCGGGGACATGCCCAACGACGTCCCGATGTTCGGGTGGGCCGCGTACGGGGTTGCGATGGCCAACGCCCACCGGGAACTGGTGGCGGTGGCCGACGAGGTGACGCTGTCGAACGAGGACGACGGCATCGCGGTGGTCCTGGAGCGGCTGTTCCGCTGACGGACCCCCCCCACCGGCGGACGGTCAGCCCGCCGTGCGCGGGAGTCGGCGCTCCCAGGTGCGGTGGAAGACCGCCTCGCCGCCCTCCCGGCACACCACCTCGTTCGACGTGAGGAACCCGCCCTCGTCACAGGAGACCTCCGAGCGGGTCTCCACGGTGACCTCCCAGCCCAGATCCGGCCGGTGCAGCCGGATCCGCCGGCGCGAGCGGGCCCGTGCGGACAGGGCGTCCGCCGACCGGATCCCGTAGTCCTCCTCCACGTCCTCCCCGCACTCCAGCCCGTCCGGGTACACCCGCGTCCCCCCGTACCGGGGAGCCACCTCCAGCCGCCACGACCCGCGCGCGACGTCCCGTACGACGACCCGCTCGGGCCGCGGCTCGTCCAGCGTCGCCGGGTACACGACCCCCAGCGGCTCCGCCTGTTCCGGCGCCTCGAAGACGATGCCGCCGTCCAGCGGGCCCGCCGTGCGCAGCGGCAGCTCCAGCGTGCTGCCCGCCGGGTCGAGGGTCCAGCCCGCCTCGGAGCCGGCCCGCGGCCAGATCCACGGCCAGTAGGCGGAGGAAAGGGCCAGCCGGATCCGGTGGCCCGGCGCGAACGCGTGCCCGATGCCGTTCAGCTCGAAGGTGACCTCCTCGTGCGAGCCCACCGGCCAGGGCGCGGCCCGCTCCCGGCCGCCCCGCGCCGACAGGTTCAGCGCCCCGCGCGTGACCAGCGTCGAGGCCCCGTCCGGCGCGACGTCGCAGAGCCGGGCGATCACCTGCCCGTACGGGACGTCCATCCGCAGCCGCAGCGTCACCCGGGGCCGGCCCAGGATCTCCACCGGCTCGCCCGGCGCCACCGGGAACTCGAAGCAGGCCGACTTCGCGTCCTCCTCCCGCTGGTCCGGCGGCAGGTCGGCGTCGTCGCCGAAGGGGAGGAACCGGCCCGCGTCCAGCCCGGTGTGCTGCGGTGAGGCGACCTCCACCGGCGCGCCCTGGAGCCCGTAGGAGACCGGAACGACCGAGGGCGAGGGCCAGGCGGCGTCGCCGACCCAGCGGCCCTCCATCCGTTCGTACACGGTGGCCGGCGGGTGCGACTCGCCGATCCACGCGCGCAGCAGCGGCTCGTCCATGACCCCGTTGTCCTCGCCCCTCAGCCAGTGGTCCCACCAGCGCAGGGTCTCCTGGAGGAAGCCGATCGCGGGGCCCGGCAGCCCGTGGTCGGGGTACTGGTGCGACCAGGGGCCGATCAGCCCGCGGACCCGGGCCTGCGGCAGGTGCTCCACCAGGCGCAGCACGGTGTCCCGGTACGGGTCGTGCCAGCCGCCGACCGCGAGGACGGCCGCGTGGATGTCGGCGTAGCCCTCGCGGACGCTGCCCTGCTTCCAGTAGGCGTCGCGTGTCTGGTGGGCGAGCCAGGTGTGGATCAGCGGTTCCAGGGCCTCCAGGCGGGTGAGCCACTGCTCCCGCCAGCCGTCGCCGGCGTACAGGGGGTCCGGGGGGCGTGCGGCGAAGGCCAGCATCGTCGCCGCCCACGCGTGCATGTCGACGGCGAGGACGGAGCCGCCCAGGTAGTGCACGTCGTTGTCGTAGTGGTCGTCGGTGGAGCAGACCGTGACGACCGCCTTGAGCGCCCGGGGGGCGAGGGCGGCGATCCGGAGGCCGTCGGAGCCGCCCCGGCCGATCCCGAACATGCCCACCGCGCCCGTGCACCACGGCTGCTCCGCGAGCCACTCCACCACCGCGACGCCGTCGGCGAGCCGGCGCGCGTCGTGCTCGTCGCCGGGGACGCCGCCGCTGCATCCGTGGCCGCGTACGTCCACCCGTACGGAGGCGTAGCCGTGGCCCGCGTACCAGGGGTGGCGCTGCCGGTCGCGCGGTGCGGTCCAGTCGGTGAGGCGGTACGGGAGGTACTCCAGCAGCGCCGGGACCGGTTCGTCGGTGACCGGGCGCCAGATCCGGGCGTACAGCCCGACCCCTCCCCCGGAGCCTTCGGCCTGGGAGGTGCCCCCAGGCATCGGGATCCGGACATCCTCGCGGGTGGTCCGGTAGGGGAAGTCGGTGCGGATGATCATGCGGACCGCCTCGGTGAACGGGATGGATCGTGCGCCGGAGCCGGAAGTGGCCCGTCGTCAGCCATCCGAGGGCCGCCAGAAGGGTGGTGACGGTGGCCGCGGCGACGAGGGTCCGGGCGGCGGCCGGTCCGCCTGCGGATCCGCCGGCCCGTCTGCGTCGGTGACAGTTCTGGACAAAACGCTATCTCCGGTCGTTTCGGCTCCTGACGAACATACCGGTGCGCATCGGGCGGTGCGCGCGTGGCGCCGGGGCAGGCGCTCTGGGTGATCGAAAACAGACCGGATACGCTGGCTTGAGTGATGGCAGCGACACATCGACAATCCATGTGATCGTCAAGGTGATCGTCAGCAGACAGGAGTACCCCTCGTGACCGTCGTCGGGCCGTTCGGACTGAGCGTGCGGGACCAGGCTCTTGAGACCGATGTCCAGGCCGGACTGGCCGCCGTCGAGGCGGGTCTGCTGGAGGCCACCAAGAGCGAAGTCCCCTTCATCACCGAGGCCGCGCAGCACCTGGTGCGGGCCGGAGGCAAGCGGTTCCGTCCGCTGCTGGTGCTGCTCGCGTCCCGTTTCGGAGATCCGTACGCCCCCGGCATCGTGCCGTCCGCGGTGGTCGTGGAGCTCACCCACCTGGCCACGCTCTACCACGACGACGTCATGGACGAGGCGGACGTACGCCGTGGGGTGGAGAGCGCCAACACCCGCTGGGGCAACTCGGTCGCCGTCCTGACGGGTGACTTCCTCTTCGCCCGCGCCTCGCACATCCTGGCCGACCTCGGCCCCGAGGCCGTACGCATCCAGGCGGAGGCCTTCGAGCGGCTGGTGACCGGCCAGATCCTGGAGACGGCCGGCCCGCGCGACGGCCGCGACCCCGTCGCCCACTACCTCGACGTCATGGCCGGCAAGACCGGCTCGCTGATCGCCGTCTCCGGCCGGTTCGGCGCGCTGATGGCCGGCGCCGACGAGTCCGTGGTCGACATCCTGACCCAGTACGGCGAGCGGCTCGGCATCGCCTTCCAGCTCGCCGACGACGTCCTCGACATCGCCTCCGACTCCCACGAGTCCGGCAAGACCCCCGGCACCGACCTGCGCGAGGGCATCCCCACCCTGCCGGTCCTGCGCCTGCGCGAGATGGCGGAGCGGGACCGCAACCCCGACGACCTGGACCTCGTACGGCTCCTGGACGGCGACCTCAGCGACGACGTCCGGCACGCCGAGGCACTGTCCCGGCTGCGCGTGCACCCCGCGCTGGAGCAGGCCCGCCGCGACACCATCCGCTACGCACAGGACGCGCGGGCCACGCTGGCCCCGCTCCCGGAGTGCTTCGCGAAGTCGGCGCTCGAGGAGCTCTGCGACGCGGTGGTCCACCGGGCCGGCTAGACCGCCCGGCCCTGATGGCTCTCCCGACACGGGCCCGGCATCCCCTACGGGTAGGGGATGCCGGGCCCGTGTCGTGTCATCCCTGGGTTGTACGCCCGGTTGAGTCCGGGGAGTGACGCCGTAGGCCCCCCTCCTTTGGTCAGATAGAGGCACATCCCCACCAGATCGGGTGAGAGTGGCGGCCGGGGGTGGACGCGACGCATCTACGGAGGCAGGCAGAAAAGATGGCAACGAACACGAAGACCCGCAAGGCCGCTCGGTACGCCGTACCGGTCGCGGTGTTCGGCGTGGCGGCCGCGACCATCGCGATGGTCCCGGCCTTCGCCAACGCCGGTAACCCGGACCTGCCGAAGGTGACGGCCCAGCAGCTCATCGAGAAGATCGCGGCCTCGGACGTCCAGCAGCTCTCCGGCAGCGCCAAGATCAGCACGGACCTGGGTCTGCCCACCCTCGCGGGCGGTCTGCTCGGCCGGGTCGGCGGCGGTGGCGGTGTCACCGGCGGTTCGGCCGATCCGCAGGACAAGCTCGCGCAGCTGGCGAACGGGACGCACACCTTCCGTATCGCGGCCGACGGCCCGGACCGGCAGAAGCTCACCTTCCTCGACGGGAAGGACGAGTACAGCCTCACCCACAACGGCAAGGACGTGTGGGGCTACGACAGCAAGTCCAACCAGGTCTTCCACGAGAAGGACGTCCACTCCGGCCCGGGCGCCGAGCCCAAGGCGGCCGAGCGGATGCCCGCCTCGCCGCAGGAGATGGCGCAGGAGGCCCTCAAGGCCGCCGGTCCCACCACCGACGTCAGCGTGGGCGACACCGCCCAGGTGGCCGGGCGGGACGCCTACCAGCTGGTGCTCAAGCCCAAGCAGGCCGGTTCCACGGTCGGCTCGGTACAGATCGCGGTGGACGCCAAGAACGGTGTGCCGCTGCGCGTGCAGGTGCTGTCCAGCCAGGGCGGCAAGCCGATCCTGGACGCGGGCTTCACCAAGGTGGACTTCGCCAAGCCTGCCGCCGACACCTTCGCCTTCACCACGCCCAAGGGCGCGAAGCTGACCGAGGGCAAGGACGGGCACGGCAAGGACGGGCAGAGCGGCAAGGACGGCGGACACGGCAAGGGGTGGAAGGGCCTGGAGTCCCTCCCCGGCTTCGAGGGCCTGACCGGCGGGGCCGCCGGCGCCGGCAAGGGTGATGTGAAGGTGCTCGGCGAGGGCTGGGCCTCGGTCGCACAGATCTCCGTACCCGGAGGCAAGGGCCTCAAGGACGCCGAGAGCGCGGCCAACGGCAAGGACGCCCCGAAGGAGGCCAAGCAGTTCCTCGACTCCCTCGGGGACAAGGTCACCGGCTCCTTCGGCTCGGGCCGGATCTTCTCGACCCGCCTGGTCAACGCCCTGATCACGGACGACGGCAAGGTCTACGTCGGGGCGGTCACCAAGGACGCGCTCGTGAAGACGGCGAACTCCGCCAAGTAACCGCACGGCAGTCGAGGGTGGCCCGGGACCGTGTCCCGGGCCACCCTCACGCCGTTCCCGTCCTGTGTACAGCGCGGCCGCTGTACGGTGAGGGCATGTCGAGACACGTCACCATCCGCCTGGACGAAGAGTTCCACGAGCGCCTCAAGGCGCGCGCGGCGGCACTGGGTACGACGGTCACCGCGCTGATCACCGAGGTCACCGAACGCGAACTGGACGAGGACCGCAAGTCGTTCCTGTCCGGTATAGACGAGTTCGCCGACCACTGGGGCTACTTCCAGGAGCGGTTCGGCCATTGAAGATCACCATGGAGTGGGCCTGGACCGCTCTGGCCCATCACCTGCCGTCGGATCCCGCCGTGTGGGATCCCTCCGGGGTGGCTGCCGCGGTCGCCCGGCACCAGAACGACCTCGTCCTGGTGCCCGAACAGCCCGCCCCGGACACCGCGTGGCGGGCCGCGGCGTTCCTGCACACCCTCGCGGTGTGCCCGGCTCTCGAATCCCCGATGAACGAGTTCTACGCGGCCGCCGCCACCCGCTCCTACCTGCGTGTCGCCGGGGCGAAACAGCTGCCGTCGCCGGAGGAGCTCGGCGATCTGGTGGAGGCGGCGAAGCTCGGCCGCGCGGACATCGGGACGGTCGCCGAGGAACTGCGCGCCCTCATAAGGGAACCCCTGCCGGCCTCGCTGCGCGGCCAGGGCCCGGGCCGGGGCGAGGACGCGTAGCGAAGCCGGGGCGGCGCGTGCCGGTCAGAAGGTGATCCGCCAGCTGTTGATGTAGCCGGTGTCCTGCGCCGCCACGTCCCTGACCTGGAGCTTCCACACGCCGTTGGCCACCTCGCTCGACGCGTTCACCGTGTACGAGGTGACGACGTTGTCCGCCGAGTCCGACCCGGAGTCCTTGAGCCGGTACGCCGTACCGTCCGGGGCGAGCAGGTCGATCACCAGGTCACCGCGGTAGGTGTGGACGATGTTCACGTCTACCTTGGTGGTCGCCGGCGCGTTGCCCGGGACGCCCGAGACCGTGATCGGGGAGGTCACCGCCGGGGCGGGGGAGTCCGGGACCGCCACGTCGGTGGTGTTCTCGAAGGACGGGCCCGGCGGCACCGGGGTGGCCGCGCCGAGGGTCCACACCGCGTAGGCGATGGCGTCGGAATTGCGGTCGAGTGCGGTGTCGTTGATGTTCGCCGAGGTGTCGCAGGACGCGTGGTAGCAACGGTCGAAGGCCTGACCGGAGGTGCCGCCCCACTTCTGTGCCTGGGCGGCCGTCTTGGTGTAGTCGGCGCCGGAGAACAGGCCGCCGACCGGGATGCCCGCGTTCTTGAACGGTGCGTGGTCGGAGCGGCCGTCGCCCTCGGTCTCTATCTCCGTCGGGATGCTCAGGCCCGCGAAGTAGGTCTTGAAGGTCTGCTCGATCGTCGGGTCGTCGTCATAGACGAAGTAGCCGGGGTTCGGCGAGCCGATCATGTCGAAGTTCAAGTAGCCGGAGATCTTGGACTTCTCGGCGGCCGGCAGGCTGTTCACGTAGTACTTCGATCCGACCATGCCCAGTTCCTCGGCGCCCCACCAGCCGAACCGCAGGTGCTTGGTGGGCTTCAGCCCGGCGCGGGAGACGGCGAGCGCCGTCTCCAGGATCGCGGCGCTGCCCGAACCGTTGTCGTTGATGCCGGGACCGGCGTTCACCGAGTCCAGGTGCGAGCCCGTCATGAGGACGGAGTCGGGGTCGCCGCCCGGCCAGTCGGCGATCAGGTTGTAGCCGGTGGCGCCGCTTGAGGTGAAGGTCTGGAGGGTCGTGGTGAACCCGGCCGCGTCCAGCTTCGCCTTCACGTAGTCGACCGACGCCTTGTAGCCGGCCTTGCCGTGGGCGCGGTTGCCGCCGTTGTTGGTGGCGATGGTCTGCAGCTGTGCCAGGTGCGCCTTGACGTTCGCCACCGGGATGTCGGGCGGGGTCGGCGCCGCCGCGGTGGCTGCGGGGGGCGCGGCGAGGGCGGCGGGGGTCGCGGCCGCGTACAGTCCCGCCGCCGTGACCGCGAACGCGGTCACGGCGGCGAGGCGCCGGGAGACGGACAGGCTCATGGGGGGCTCCGGATTCCGTTGGGGATGGGACGGAACGTGCGGTGTCGGGCGGGTGAGCGTGCGTGCGCCAGTGCGTGTCAATGCGTGCGTCAGTTCGAGCCCGATGCTGAGTGAGCGTGTGACGGTCCGTCAAGAGCGCAATCCGGTCAGGGGTGTTCGCAAAACGGACGATCCCCGGTACGAGGACTCCGTACCGGGGATCGTGAGGTGTGGCGGGCGGGTGTTACGCGGGCTCGCGGGCCGCCGCGGTGGCCGCGGGCGGCGCGGCGGTGGCGGCCGCGGCCGGGGCGGCCGCTTCGAGGCGGGCCCGGTTCCGGCGCGAGGTGCGCAGCGCCTCCCACGTCAGGATCACCAGCGCGACCCAGACCAGCGCGAAGCCGGCCCAGCGCTCGGGCGGCATCGCCTCGTGGAAATACAGCACCCCGAGCCCGAACTGGAACACCGGCGCCAGGTACTGGAGCAGCCCCAGGGTGGACAGCGGCACGCGGATCGCGGCGGCCCCGAAGCAGATCAGCGGGAGCGCCGTCACCAGGCCCGTCGAGGCGAGCAGCGCGGAGTGTCCGAGGCCCTGCGAGGCGAACGTCGACTCGCCGCGCACCCCGAGCCACACCAGGTACGCCAGGGCGGGCGGGAACAGCAGCGCGGTCTCGGCGGTGAGCGACTCCAGGCCACCCATGTTGAGCTTCTTCTTGATCAGCCCGTACGTGGCGAAGGAGAAGGCCAGCACCAGCGAGATCCACGGCGGCCGCCCGTATCCGACGGCGAGCACCGCCACGGCGGCGAAGCCGATGCCGACCGCCGCCCACTGCGCCCGGCGCAGCCGCTCGCCCAGGACGAGGACGCCGAGGGCGATGGTGACGAGCGGGTTGATGAAGTAGCCCAGGCTGGCCTCGACCACCTGGCCGTTGTTGACCGCCCAGATGTACAGGCCCCAGTTGACGCTGATCACGCAGGCGGCCAGCGCGGTCAGGCCGAGCTTGCGCGGCTGCCGCACCAGTTCGGCGATCCAGCCCCAGCGGCGCAGCGCGAGGAGCGCGACGCCGACCACGGCCAGGGACCAGACCATGCGGTGGGCGAGGATCTCGATCGCCCCGGAAGGCTTGAGGAGTGGCCAGAAGAGGGGCACCAGTCCCCACATCCCGTATGCGCCGAATCCGTAGAGCAAACCCGTGCGCTGCTCGTTCTCCGCCTTCACGGGGCGCCCTCCAGTGCGACTTCCGGCCAATCTCACAACCTCACGACCGTAGCGCCGCGACGCCTCGATGTCATGCCCGTCAGCAGGAGATACTCATGACACCTCTCGGGATCTCGCGTGGCGGCAGCCGGCGGACTCAGGCCAGGGCGGAGGCGATCGCCTCGGCCACGGGGGTCGTCGGCCGTCCGATCAGCCGGGACAGGTCGCCGCTCGTGCCGGCCAGCCGCCCGCGCGAGATCGCCGCGTCCACGTCGACGAGGGTCGCGGCGAAGCCCTCGGGCACTCCTGCGCCGGTGAGGATGTCCAGGTGCGCGTCGGCCGGGACCGCCGCGTACGAGACTTCCCGGCCGGACTGCTTCGCCACCTCGGCCGCGTACTCGTCCAGGCTCCAGGCCGTGTCGCCCGACAGCTCGTAGACCCGGTTCAGGTGGCCCTCGCCGGTCAGCACCGCCGCGGCGGCGGCCGCGTAGTCGGCCCGCGCGGCGGAGGCGATCCGGCCCTCGCCGGCGCTGCCCACGACCGCGCCGTGCTCGAGGACTACGGGGAGCTGGGCGGTGTAGTTCTCGTGGTACCAGCCGTTGCGGAGGAAGGTGTAGGGCAGCCCGGAGTCCAGGATCGCCTGCTCGGTGACCTTGTGCTCGGCCGCCAGGTCGAAGTCCGCCTCGGGGCCGCCGAGGACCCCGGTGTACGCGAGCTGCGCCACGCCGGCCGCCTTCGCCGCCTCGATCACGGCGGTGTGCTGCGGGACGCGGCGCCCGACCTCGCTGCCGGAGATCAGCAGGACGCGCTCGCCCGCGGCGAAGGCGCCGGTGAGGCTCGCCGGGTCGTCGTAGTCGGCGACGCGCACGTCGACGCCCCGCGCGGCGAGGTCGGCGGCCTTCTGCTCGTTGCGGACGACGACGGCGACCCGGTCCGCGGGGACCTTCGTCAGCAGTTCCCCGACGACCAGACGGCCGAGGGCTCCGGTGGCTCCGGTGACGACGATGCGGCTCGTGGTGCTCATGGTGGCTCTCCTTCGTACTGCGTTCCCTTGTGTCACTAGCGTATGGAGAGCGCTAACTATCCGGAAGTACCCACTTCAAAGTAAGGTACTGGTATGGGAGTAAGTGAACAGCTCGGCGACGCGAACGCCGTCAGTGTGAGAGCCCCGATGTGCCCCTCGCGCGGGGTGCTGGAACACGTCACCAGCCAATGGGGCGTCCTGGTCCTGGCGGCCCTCGTGGAGCGGCCGTACCGCTTCGGTGAACTGCGCCGGGAGGTGGGCGGAGTCAGCGAGAAGATGCTCACCCAGACCCTGCGCACCCTGGAGCGCGACGGGTTCCTGCTGCGCCACGCGCATCCGGTGATCCCCCCGCGCGTCGACTACTCGCTCACCGACCTCGGCCGCGAGGCGGCCGAGCAGGTCTGGGCGCTCGCGCGCTGGACGGAACGGCGCACCCCGGACGTCCAGGCGGCCCGCCTCGCCTACGACGAAGCCCGGACCTCGTAGCGAGGTCCGGGCCGGTGCGCGGGGACGGGCGGCGGGTCAGCCGACGACCGTCCAGGTGTCGTTGCCGGTGAGCAGCGTCGTCAGATCGCCCTTGCCGCGCTGGTCGACCGCGGTGTCGAGCTGGTCGGTCATGAGGGTGTCGTAGACCGGGCGGTCGATGTCGCGGAAGACGCCGATGGGCGTCTGGTGGAGCGTGTCGGGATCGGCCAGGCGGGAGAGCGCGAACGCGGTCGTGGGGCTCGCCGCGTGCGCGTCGTGGACCAGGATCCGCGCCTCGTTCTCCGGCGTGACGGCGACGACCTCCAGGTCGCCGGTGGCCTGGTCGCGCACCACTCCCTTGTGGCCGTCGGCGCCGAATCGGATCGGCCGTCCGTGTTCGAGGCGGATGACCGCCTCCTGGGCCTGCTCCTGGTCCTTGAGGACCTCGAATGCCCCGTCGTTGAAGATGTTGCAGTTCTGGTAGATCTCGATCAGGGCGGTGCCCTGGTGGTCGGCCGCCTGGCGCAGTACCTCGGTGAGGTGCTTGCGGTCGGAGTCGACGGTTCGGGCGACGAACGAGGCTTCGGCGCCGAGCGCGAGCGAGACCGGGTTGAAGGGGGCGTCGAGCGAGCCCATCGGCGTGGACTTGGTGATCTTGCCGAGTTCCGAGGTGGGCGAGTACTGGCCCTTGGTCAGACCGTAGATCCGGTTGTTGAACAGCAGGATCTTGAGGTTGACGTTGCGGCGCAGGGCGTGGATCAGGTGGTTGCCGCCGATCGACAGGGCGTCCCCGTCGCCGGTGACGACCCAGACGGACAGGTCGCGGCGGGAGGTGGCCAGGCCGGTGGCGATGGCGGGGGCACGGCCGTGGATGGAGTGCATCCCGTACGTGTTCATGTAGTAGGGGAAGCGGGAGGAGCAGCCGATGCCCGAGACGAAGACGATGTTCTCCTTCGCCAGCCCCAGCTCGGGCATGAAGCCCTGCACGGCGGCCAGCACGGCGTAGTCACCGCAGCCCGGACACCAGCGGACCTCCTGGTCCGACTTGAAGTCCTTCATCGACTGCTTGGCCGGGGCCTTCGGCACCAGCGACAGCAGCGACGGGGTCGGCGCGTCGGTCACGTCAGTCATTGATGGCCTCCTTGAGAACCGTCGCGAGCTGTTCCGCCTTGAAGGGCATCCCGTTGACCTGGTTGTACGACTGGGCGTCGACCAGGTACTTCGCCCGGATCAAGGTGGCCAGCTGTCCGAGGTTCATCTCCGGCACCACTACCTTGTCAAAACGCGCCAGGACGTCACCGAGATTCCTCGGGAACGGGTTGAGGTGGCGCAGGTGCGTCTGGGCGACGGGCAGTCCGGCGGCACGCAGCCGGCGGACTGCGGCGGTGATGGGGCCGTAGGTGGAGCCCCAGCCCAGGACGAGCGTGCGCGCCCCGTCCGGGTCGTCGACCTCGACGTCCGGGACGGTGATCCCGTCGATCTTGGCCTGGCGGGTGCGGACCATGAAGTCGTGGTTGGCCGGGTCGTAAGAGATGTTGCCCGAGCCGTCGTGCTTCTCGATGCCGCCGATGCGGTGTTCGAGGCCGGGGGTGCCGGGAACCGCCCAGGGGCGGGCCAGGGTTTCCGGGTCCCGCTTGTACGGCCAGAACACCTCGGTGCCGTCGGCGAGGGTGTGGTTCGGTGCGGTGGCGAACCGGGTGCGCAGGTCGGGCAGGTCGGCGACCTCCGGGATCCGCCAGGGCTCGGAACCGTTGGCGAGGTAGCCGTCGGAGAGCAGGAACACGGGGGTGCGGTAGGTCAGCGCGATCCGCGCGGCGTCCAGAGCGGCGTCGAAACAGTCCGCCGGGGTGCGCGGGGCGACGATCGGCACCGGGGCCTCGCCGTTGCGCCCGTACATCGCCTGGAGCAGGTCGGCCTGCTCCGTCTTGGTGGGCAGGCCCGTGGAGGGGCCGCCGCGCTGGATGTCCACGATCAGCAGCGGCAGCTCCAGCGACACCGCCAGGCCGATGGTCTCGGACTTGAGGGCGACACCGGGGCCGGAGGTGGTGGTGACCGCCAGGGCGCCGCCGAAGGCCGCGCCGAGGGCCGCGCCGATGCCCGCGATCTCGTCCTCGGCCTGGAAGGTCCGCACGCCGAAGTTCTTGTGCTTGCTCAGCTCGTGCAGGATGTCCGAGGCCGGCGTGATCGGGTACGAGCCCAGGTAGAGCGGGAGATCGGCCTGCTGGCCTGCGGCGATGAGACCGTAGGCGAGGGCCAGGTTCCCGGAGATGTTGCGGTAGGTGCCGGTCGGGAAGGCGCGGGTGGCGGGGGCCACCTCGTAGGAGACCGCGAAGTCCTCGGTCGTCTCCCCGAAGTTCCAGCCCGCCCGGAAGGCCGTCACGTTCGCCTCGGCGATGTCCGGCTTCTTCGCGAACTTGCTCCGCAGGAACGCCTCGGTGCCCTCCGTCGGCCGGTGGTACATCCACGACAGCAGGCCCAGCGCGAACATGTTCTTGCTCCGCTCGGCCTCCTTCCGCGACAGCCCGAAATCCTTGAGCGCCTCCACCGTCAGCGTCGTGAGCGGCACCGGGTGGATGTTGTACGCCGAAAGGGAACCGTCCTCCAGCGGGGAGGTCTCGTAGCCCACCTTCGCCATCGGACGCTTGGTGAATTCATCCGTATTGATGATGATCTCGGCGCCGCGCGGCACATCGGCGATGTTCGCCTTCAACGCCGCCGGATTCATCGCCACCAGCACGTTCGGCGCGTCCCCGGGCGTCAGGATGTCGTGGTCCGCGAAGTGCAGCTGGAACGACGAGACACCCGGAAGAGTGCCGGCAGGCGCCCTGATCTCGGCCGGGAAGTTCGGCAGTGTGGAAAGGTCGTTCCCGAACGACGCCGTCTCCGAAGTGAAGCGGTCACCGGTGAGCTGCATCCCGTCACCCGAGTCCCCCGCGAACCGGATGATCACACGGTCGAGACGGCGGATCTCCTTGCCGCCACCGGCTGGTCGCGGTGGCGTGCGCTGCTCCCCGACGACGGACTCACCGGCCCCGTCGGCCTGCTCGGCTGGGCTACTGACCTGGCTGGTCACTGAACTGGACCTCCTTCGAGGCGGGCGTTCGCTCCCAAGGTCAACCCTACGTCCGTCAGGTCGCTCGTCCCTGGGTCGCCCGTATTCTGGACCGTCGTTTCGCAGACGGTCTGTCTGACAGACGCCGTGCCATACGCGAATATGCCGCACCGTCGGCGGTGCCGCCCTGGAGACCGGCTGGTGCGTCGGTGTCGACGCCCCGGCCCGCCCCGCCTGAAAGAGTGTCAGTCGATCAGGACCTCAGGTAGGTGAGAACGGCCAGTACGCGCCGGTGATCCCCGTCACTGGGGGACAGGCCGAGCTTCATGAAGATGTTCCCGACGTGCTTCTCCACCGCCCCGTCGCTCACCACGAGCTGCTTGGCCACCGCCGAATTGGTGCGCCCCTCGGCCATCAGCCCCAGCACCTCGCGCTCGCGCGGTGTCAGACCCGCGAGCACGTCCTGCTTGCGGCTGCGTCCGAGCAGCTGGGCGACCACCTCGGGATCCAGGGCGGTGCCGCCGCGGGCCACGCGCACCACGGCGTCCAGGAATTCGCGCACCTCGGCCACCCGGTCCTTCAACAGATACCCCACCCCGGTAGTGGAACCGGCCAGGAGTTCGGTGGCGTACTGCTCCTCCACGTACTGCGACAGCACCAGGACGCCCATCCCCGGGTGGTCGCGGCGCAGCCGCACCGCGGCCCGGATCCCCTCGTCGGTGTGCGTCGGCGGCATCCGCACATCGGCGACCACCACATCCGGCAGCGCATCCTCGGCGTCCAGCTCCGCCACCGTCTTGACCAGGGCCTCAGCGTCCCCGACGCCCGCTACGACGTCATGCCCCCGGTCGGTCAGCAGCCGGGTCAGGCCCTCGCGCAACAGCACTGAATCCTCGGCGATGACCACCCGCACCCTGTCTTCCACGACTCAGCAGCTCCCGCGTCCACTCGTACGCCGGAACCCCGTTGATCACCGGCTGGGCCAAGCATCCCAGCCCGATGGCCCGGAACAGGGGAGTCCGGGCCAACTGGGGTGCACCGCGGCCCCGCGCTACGCGCGCCAGGGCACCTCGGCGGTCACGGTGGTGCCGCCGCCGGCGGGGGAGTCGACGGCCAGCGCCCCGTCCACCGCGTCCAACCGTCCGGCGAGCCCGGCGAGCCCCGTCCCCGCCCGCGCGTCCGCGCCGCCCCGGCCGTCATCGGTCACCTGGAGCAGCAGCCGGTCCCCCGACCGCCATACGTCGACGCTCGCGGTACGGGCCCGGGCGTGCTTGCTGACGTTCTGGAGCAGCTCGGAGACCGTGAAGTACGCGATCCCCTCCACCGAGGCCGACGGCCGCTCCGGCAGCTCCACCGCCACCTTCACCGGCACCGCGCACCGCGAGGCCACCGACGACAGCGCCGCGTCCAGGCCCCGGTCGGTGAGCACGGCCGGATGGATCCCGCGCGCGAGGTCCCGCAGCTCCCGGAGGGCGGTCTTCACCTCGCCGTGCGCCTCGTCCACCATCCGGGCGGCGCTCCGCGGGTCCTCGGCCAGCTTCTCCTTGGCCAGGCCCAGGTCCATGGCCAGCGCCACCAGGCGGGCCTGGGCCCCGTCGTGCAGGTCCCGCTCGATGCGGCGCAGGTCGGCGGCGGCCGTGTCGACGACCGCCCCGCGGTCGGACTCCAGCTCGCTGACGCGGCTGTCCAGCCGGGACGGGCCGAGGAGGGAGGTCACCAGGACACGGTCGACGGTGGTCAGGGCGCGGATCACCCACGGGGTGGCGAGGGTGAGGGCGAGACCGGCCGCGGCGGTGGCGGCGATGGCCGCGGGGGAGTCCAAGTAGAAGGCGTAGCCGTCGTTCTGGAAGACGATGAGCCCGGGCTGGTCGGCGAAGGCCGGGAAGGCCCAGAAGTACAGGGGGTAGAGCAGCAGGGCCCAGCCGCACACCCAGAACACCAGTGCCAGGGTGAAACCGAACACCGCCCAGGGGAAGTGGAGCACCGGGTACAGAACGTGCCGCCAGGCGCTCCCGCTCTTGAGCACGGCCCCCATGGCGGGGAACGCCCCGGGCTTGCGGGCCCGGATCGGCGCGGGTTCCCCGACCCTCCCGCCCAGCAGCCCCCGCACCCGGGCCCGCTCCACCCGCCCGAATCCCCGGCCCATCGCGAGCACCCCGGCCAGCAGGGGAACCCCGAGGAACGTGACGAGCAGCCCGGCGCCGATGGCCAGCCCGGCGACGGTGAGCCCGAAGTACAGCAGCCCCAGCGGGAACCCGGTGATCAGATACCCGAACTCCCTCCAGGTCCGCCCCGCGAAGGGCCCCCGCACCACTCGCCACACCCCGTTGCCGTGAGCCATGTCCCCACCCCTTCGCGTCTTGCGGATACCCCTCCACCCTGCCGCCGCCCCCACCCCCGATCCATCCGGCCCGTGGGCCTCCCGCCCGGGGGGTTAACCCCACCCCGACGACCGTTTGAGGCGCGGCGCCCGCCAACTCCAGCCCCGCCGACGTTGTGCGGCGCGGGGTCCGGTAAATCCGGGCCCGTCGGCGCCACCTAAGGCTCCGCCGGGGCCACCCCAGGCCTCGTCGGCGTTTCGAAGCGCGGGTCCGGTAAATCCAGCCCCGCCGGCGTTTGAGGCGCGGGGTCCGGGGCGGAGCCCCGGGAAGCCCGGCGCAGCCGGGGCCGCCTCGCGCAACGGCGCCGCACCCGTGTCCCCGGGGGCGGAGCCCCCAGAGGCCCGGCGCAGCAGGGGCCGGGGCCAGGGGCCGGGGCCTACGCCTCGCGGTCACGCCACGGCAGCTCCGCCGTCACCACGGTCCCCCCGCCCGGCGGCGAATCCACCACGAACACCCCGTCCACCGCCCCCACCCGCTCGGCGAGCCCCGCCAACCCCGACCCACCCCCGGCCACGGCCCCCGCTCCGCCGCGCCCGTCGTCCGACACCCGCAGCAACAGCCGCCGCCGCCCCGCATCCCGCCGGCCCCCGGCCCGCCACACCTCCACGCGCGCGCCCCTCGCCCCCGCGTGCTTGCTCACGTTCTGCAGCAGCTCCGACACCACGAAGTACGCGATCCCCTCGATCGCCGCAGCCGGCCGCCCCGGAAGGTCCACCGCCACCTCCACCGGCACCAGACACCGCGACGCGACCGACGACAGCGCCGCGTCCAGCCCCCGGTCCGTCAGCACCGCCGGATGGATCCCGCGCGCGAGGTCCCGCAGCTCCTGGAGGGCGACCTTCACTTCCCCGTGCGCCTCGTCCACCATCGCCGCCGCCGCGCCCGGGTCCTCCAGCAGCTTCTCCTTCGCCAGGCCCAGCCCCTTGGCCAGCGCCACCAGCCGCGCCTGCGCCCCGTCGTGCAAGTCCCGCTCGATCCGCCGCAGGTCCGCGGCCGCCGTGTCCACGACCACCCCCCGCCCGGACTCCAGCTCCGCGATCCGCCGCTCCAGCCCGTCGGACGGCGACAGCAGGCCCCGTACCATCGCCCGATCCGCATTGGCCAGGCCGCGCACCAGCCACGGCAGCACCGGCCACAGCACGAACAGCCCGACCAGCGCGATACTGAAAGTAAGCAGTCCCCACGGCAGCCGGACCAGCGCGTACAGCACGGTCCGCCAGGCCACCGGATCCTTGATGCCCGTCCACAGCCAGGGGAAGAACCCCCCGGACCGCTCCGGCCCCGGCATCGGTGTCGGCTCGTCCACCCGTACACCGAGCAGCGCCCGCGCCCGCGCGCGCTCCGGTTTTCCCAGCTGCCGCGCCCCCCACAGCCCGCACGCGAGCAACGGCAGTCCGATCACGGTCACGGACAGCGCACCTGTCGCCGCAACCATGACAACCGTGTAAACAAAACCGATCAACGCCACCGGCAGATTGCTCAGCAGGTAGGCGATCTCCTTCCACGTCGAGGCGTCGAAGGCGCCCCGGACACGGGGAGGGCGGTCGTCATCGCGGGTGCGGCTGCTGGCGTTCATGCGCCACAGCCTGCCAACTGCGCACCGCCGGTGCCATGGGGTGGCCCGCCCGCAGTGAACGGGGGATAACCCCACCCGCTGTGGCCCAGGCTCTAGACTCCCGTGCGTACCAGATCATCCAGATCGTCGACAGTGGCCGAGGAGCGAGGAACGGACGTGCCCGACCCAACGGTATCGACCGTAAACGTGCTCGCGGCGGACTACTTCCGAAGCTATTCGGTCGTCGGCCTGCTCGCCGTACTCGGCGTGCTCTTCGTCGCCGTGGCCTTCGGCGCCGGCCGCCTGCTGCGGCCCGTGGTCCCCACCCCCGAAAAGCTGCTGACGTACGAATGCGGCGTGGACCCCGTGGGCGAGGGCTGGGCGCACACCCAGGTCCGCTACTACGTCTACGCCTTCCTCTACGTCATCTTCGCCGTCGACTCGATCTTCCTCTTCCCGTGGGCGACGGTCTTCGCCGCCGCCGGTTACGGCGCCACGACGCTCGTGGAAATGTTCGTCTTCCTGGGCTTCCTGGCCGTCGGCCTGCTCTACGCGTACAAGAAGGGCGTCCTCGAATGGACGTGACACCCGCCCCGACACCGGCCGTTGCACCGGCCGCGACCGTCCCCGAGCTCCTCCCGGAGCCGAAGAGGCTGGGCGTGCTCTCCCGGCTGGCCCCCGAACCCATGAAGGTGGTCCTCAACTGGGGCCGCCGGTACAGCCTGTGGGTCTTCAACTTCGGCCTGGCCTGCTGTGCGATCGAGTTCATCGCCGCGTCGATGGCCCGGCACGACTTCATCCGGCTCGGCGTCATCCCGTTCGCGCCCGGCCCGCGCCAAGCGGACCTGATGATCGTCTCCGGGACCGTCACGGACAAGATGGCCCCGGCGGTCAAGCGCCTCTACGAGCAGATGCCGGAGCCGAAGTACGTCATCTCCTTCGGCGCCTGCTCCAACTGCGGGGGCCCCTACTGGGACTCGTACGCGGTGACGAAGGGCGTCGACCAGATCATCCCCGTCGACGTCTACGTCCCCGGCTGCCCGCCGCGCCCCGAGGCGCTGCTCCAGGGCATCCTCAAGCTCCAGGAGAAGATCGCCAGGGAGTCGCTCGCCGACCGCTACGCCACCGCCGGATCGTCGGTCGCGCAGCTCACCAGCGGCCTGGTCGCGCCGCCCGCCGCCGAGGGGGCGGGGAAGTGAACCTCTACGACACCCTGCCCGACGCCGCGCCGACGGTCTTCGGTGCCGAGGCCGTGGGCTCGTTCGCGTACGACGTCCTCACGGTCGACGTGCCCGTCGGGTCCTGGATCCCCGCGCTGGAGATGGCCCGCGACAAGCTGGGCTGCACCTACTTCGACTGGCTGAGCGCGGTGGACGAGCCGGGCACCGGCTTCCGGGTCTGCGCGCACGTCGTATCGCTGGAGAACCACCGGGTACGCCGCCTGCTCCTCCGTACGACGGTCCCGCACTCGGCGCCTTCCCTCCCCTCCGCGGTCGCGATCTACGCGGGCGCGGAGTGGCACGAGCGGGAGACCTTCGAGATGTTCGGGGTGACCTTCACCGACCACCCGCACCTGGTGCCGCTGCTGCTGCCCGAGAACTTCGAGGGGCACCCGCTGCGCAAGGACTTCGTCCTGGCGGCGCGCGTGGCCAAGGCGTGGCCGGGCGCCAAGGAGCCGGGCGAGGCGCACGACCCTGACGCTCCGAAGCGGCGGCAGATGCTGCCGCCGGGCGTGCCCGACCCGAACGACTGGGGCCCGCTCAAGGGCCAGCTCCCCCCGGCCCCGACCCGCCCGGCCCGCGCCCCACGCCGCCCCGCCGAAGGCACCCCGGAACGCCCGGCCCGCCGTACCCGCTCGGTCTCGGAGGGCTCGGCCAGCCAGGCCGCCCCGGTGGAAGCCACCCCGCCCGCCGAGCAGGCGCCCGCGCCGGGGGAGGTCGCGCCGCAGGCCCCGGCCCCGCGCCCGGCCCGCCGTACCCGCTCGGTCTCGGAGGGCTCGGCCAGCCAGGCCACCCCGGTGGAAGCCACCCCGCCCGCCGAGCAGGCGCCCGCGCCGGGGGCAGCAACCCCCACCGCGAAACCGCCGGCCAGGCGAGACGCTCCGTGGCACGATCCGAAGCCCGCCTTCGACGACCCGGCCCCGCCGAAGCCCGCGGCAGGCGACCCGGCCGACGACACCACCACCCCCGACGACCACGATGGAGGCGACGCGTGAACGACGCACTCGACGTCGCCCTGCGCCTGGTCCTGGTCTTCGCCGTCTTCCTCGTGCTCCCGCTCGTCGTCGGCCAGACCGAACACAAGGTCATGGCCCACATGCAGGGCCGCCTCGGCCCCATGTACGCCGGCGGCTTCCACGGCTGGGCCCAGCTCGTCGCGGACGGCGTGAAGTTCGCGCAGAAGGAAGACGTCGTCCCGGCCAACGCCGACCGCCGCATCTTCCAGCTCGCCCCCGCCGTCGCGCTGCTGCCGTACCTCCTCGTCCTCATCGTGATCCCCCTCGGCCCCGGCAAGGGCGCCGTCGGCCAGGTCATCGACGCCGGACTCTTCTTCGCGCTCGCCGTCATGGGCGTCGGCGTACTCGGCAGCCTGATGGCCGGCTGGGCCTCCGCCAACAAGTTCTCCCTGCTCGGCGGCCTGCGCACCGCCGCCCAGCTCCTCGCGTACGAGCTGCCCATGCTGCTCGCGGCGGCCTCGGTCGCCATGGCCGCCGGGACCGTGTCCCTGCCCGGCATCCTGGAGTCGTTCCAGTGGTGGTGGCTGCCCTGGCAGATCGTCGGCGCCGTCGTCTTCTTCACCGCCGGCCTCGCCGAACTCCAGCGGCCCCCCTTCGACATGCCCGTCGCCGACTCCGAGATCATCTTCGGCGCGTACACCGAGTACACCGGCCTGCGCTTCGCACTGTTCCTGCTCGCCGAGTACGCCGGCATCGTCGTCCTCTGCGCCCTGACCACCGTCCTCTTCCTCGGCGGGTGGCACGGCCCCTTCGGCGCCGACGGCCTCGGCTGGGTCTGGACCCTCCTCAAGGTCGCGATCCTCGCCTTCGTGGTGATCTGGCTCCGTGTGAGCTACCCGCGGCTGCGCGAGGACCAGCTCCAGAAGCTCGCCTGGACCGTGCTCATCCCCCTCGCGCTCGCCCAGATCGCGCTCACCGGCATCGTGAAGGTGGCGATCCAGTAATGCCCCCCATCCCCGGTTCCGGCCTCGCCAAGGGGCTGGCCGTCACCCTGCGCACGATGACGAAGCGCTCGCACACCGCCCAGTACCCCGACGTGCAGCCCGAGCTCCCGCCCCGCAGCCGCGGGGTCATCGGCCTGTTCGAGGAGAACTGCACGGTCTGCATGCTGTGCGCCCGTGAGTGCCCCGACTGGTGCATCTACATCGACTCCCACAAGGAGACGGTGCCGGCCGCCGCCCCCGGCGGCCGCGAGCGCAGCCGTAACGTCCTCGACCGCTTCGCCATCGACTTCTCCCTCTGCATGTACTGCGGCATCTGCATCGAGGTGTGCCCCTTCGACGCCCTGTTCTGGTCGCCGGAGTTCGAGTACGCGGAGACGGACATCCTGGAACTCACCCACGAGCGCGACAAGCTCCGCGAGTGGATGTGGACCGTGCCGGCCCCGCCCGCCCTGGACCCGGCCGCCGAGGAGCCGAAGGAAGTCGCCGCCGCCCGCAAGGCGGTGGAGAAGGCCGAAGCGGCTGCCGCTGCCGCCGCCGCTGCCGCCGCCGCAGCAGCCGCCGAGCCGACCACCACCGAGCCCGCCGACGGGCCCGCCGCCGACAGCACGCCGGAGGCAGACGCGTGAGCCCCGCCGTCCTCACCCTGGCCGCGACGACGGGACCGGGTTTCCTGTCCCCGACCGGCGTCGAGATCGCCTTCGCCCTCGTCGGCCTCGCCACCCTCGGCGCGGCCGCCATCACCGTCACGACCAAGCAGCTCGTGCACGCCGCCCTCTGGCTGGTCGTCGCGCTCGGCGGGATCGCCGTCGAGTACCTGCTGCTGACCGCCGAGTTCATCGCCTGGGTCCAGGTGCTGATCTACCTCGGTTCCGTGGTCGTCCTCCTCCTCTTCGGGCTGATGCTCACCAAAGCCCCCATCGGCCCCTCCCCGGACGCCGACTCCGGCAACCGCCCGATCGCGCTGGGCGTCGCCGTGGTCGCTGCCGCCGCGCTGGTGTGGGTCGTGGTCGACGCCTTCCGCACCACCTGGATCGACCTCGACGGGCCCGTCCAAGGCTCCACCAAGGTCTCCGGCGAGATCCTCTTCCGGCACTGGGTGCTGCCCTTCGAGGCGCTCTCCGTCCTCCTCCTCGCCGCCCTGATCGGTGCCATCGTGCTCTCCCACAGGACCGACCCGGCCGACCCCGACCCGGCCGCCCCCGGCGCCACCGGCCTCAACGCCCGCGCCACAGCCGCCCGCCCCACAGCCCCCCGCCCCACAGACAAGGGGCCGCGCTGATGCACCTCGCCTACCCCGCCGTGCTCGCGGCGCTGCTGTTCTGCACGGGCCTGTACGGAGTACTCGCCCGCCGCAACGCCATCCTGGTCCTGATGTCCGTCGAGCTGATGCTCAACGCCGTCAACCTCAACCTGGTGGCCTTCGACGTCTGGCTGCGCGACACCCTCCACGCCGGACAGGCCCTCACCCTCTTCACCATCGCCATCGCCGCCGCCGAGATCGGCATCGGTCTCGCGATCGTGCTGATGGTGTACCGCAACCGGGGCACCTCGGACATCGACCGTCTGCGCGACACAGCCGAGGGCCACGAGCCGCCCCCGGCCGCCCCCGACTCCTCCACCGCCGCGAACCAGCAGAGCGAGGTCACCGCGTGAGCACCACGACCCTCGCGGTCCTCGTCCCCCTCCTCCCCTTCCTGAGCGCCGTCGCCGGGCTCCTCCTCGGCCGCCGCGCCCCCGGATTCGTCCGGCCGCTTGCCGTGCTGCCGACGCTGGGCGCCGCCGTACTGGCCGTGCTCGTCGCCGTCCGCCACGGCGGCGGCAAGGCGATCGACACCGCCACCGAGCTCACCCCGACCGGCTCCGTGCCGATCGAGCTCTCCCTCCACCTCGACGGCTTCGCCGTACTGGTCGCCGTCCTCGTAGGGGTCGTCGCCACCTGCGTGCAGATCTACTCGACGGCCTACCTGCGCGACGACCCGCGCTACCCGTCGTACGCCGCTCTGGTCTCCCTGTTCACCTCCGCCATGCTGCTCGTCGTCTACTCCGGCGACCTGATGGTCCTGCTGGTCGGCTGGGAGGTCATGGGCATCTGCTCGTACTTCCTGGTCGGCCACTACTGGGAGACCGAGGCGGCCCGCTCCGCCTCCCTCAAGGCCTTCCTCGTCAC
This sequence comes from Streptomyces cirratus, assembly GCF_014650775.1. Lineage (GTDB taxonomy): Bacteria > Actinomycetota > Actinomycetes > Streptomycetales > Streptomycetaceae > Streptomyces > Streptomyces cirratus. The sequence goes on from NZ_BMVP01000002.1 coordinate 205,356, forward strand.
CAAGCTCGGCGACGTGCCCTTCCTCATCGGCCTGTTCGCCCTCGCCGCCGACGCCGGCTCCTTCCGGATCACCAAGGTCCTGGGCGCCGTCGCCTCCGGCGGCCTGAGCCACCCGACGCTGATCGCGCTGCTCCTGCTGGCCGGAGTCGCGGGCAAGTCCGCCCAGTTCCCGCTGCACACCTGGCTCCCCGACGCCATGGCCGGCCCCACCCCGGTCTCCGCCCTGATCCACGCGGCGACGATGGTCGCCGCCGGCGTCTACTTCATCGCCCGCCTCCTGCCCGTCTTCGCGGCCTCCCGTGCCGCGCTGGTGGTCATGGCCGTCATGGCGGCCGTCACGATGGTCGGCTCCGCCCTCGCCGCCCTGGCGCAGGACGACATCAAGCGCGTCCTCGCCTACTCCACCGTCGGGCAGCTCGGCTACATGACCGGCGCCCTGGCCGTCGGCGACCGCGGAGCCGCCGTCTTCCACCTCCTGTCCCACGGCGTCTTCAAGGCGCTCCTCTTCCTCGGCGCGGGCGTCATCATCCACGCCGCCGGTACGAACTCCCTGGCCGCCATGTCCCGCATGGACGGCCTGGCCAAGCGCATCCCCGACGCCTTCTGGCCCATGACGATCGCGCTCCTCGCGCTCGCCGCGATCCCGCCCTTCGCCGGCTTCTTCTCCAAGGAAGCCGTCCTCGTCGCCGCCGAACACACCGCCGGCGGCCACTCCGACTTCGCGCCCAGCGCCGCCGGCTGGGTCGTGCTGGTCTCCGGTGTGCTGACCGCCCTGCTCACCGCCGCCTACGCCACCCGCCTGTGGCTGATGGCCTTCCGCGGCCGGGGCGCCGCCGCCCCCGACCACGGCAGGGAACCCGTCGCCATGACCGGCGTGCTGTGGCTGCTGGCGATCCCGTCGATCGGCTTCGGCCTCGCCGCCGGACCGATCGCCGACTGGTTCGACGGCCGGCCGCTCACCCCGACCGTGACGACGTCCCTCCTCGGTACGGGCGCCGCACTGATCGGAGCCCTGCTCACCTACGGCCTGTGGCAGCGCGCCACCGCCAGGGCCGCCGCCGGAGTCCCCTCGGCCGCGTCCGCGGTGCCCGCCGCCGCCACCGCCGCGGAGTCGGCCGCCGAGACCCCCGAGGTCGCAGAGGTCACCCACGACCACCCGGCCGTGCCCGCCGGTCCCGCCCCCGACCCCGGCAAGGCCCTCCTCGGCCCGCTCCACCGCCACGCCGCCGACGGCTTCCACCTCGACGCCGTCTACGACCGGCTCTTCGTCCGCCCCGTCCGCGGCGCCGCGAGCCTCGTCCGCTTCCTCGACCGCGAGGTGGTGGACACGTACGTCACCGGCGCGGGCACCGGCCCCCGGCTGCTCGGCCTCCTCGTACGCCGCGCCCAGACCGGCAACGTGCAGAGCTACCTGAGCGCCCTGCTCGCCGGCGCCGTGGTCCTGGCCATCGCCACCGCCGTCATCGCCAACGTCAACGCCGGATCGTGAGCCGAGAGCCAGCCGTGATTGATATCAGCCCGTCCGTGATGCAGTTCCTTCTGGCGTTCATCGTGGCCGCACCGCTCCTCGGCGCCGTCGCGGCCCTGCTGCCCGCCCCGCCCGGGCTCAAGGGCAAGAGCCCCGAACAGGCCGTGCTGCGCCACGGCGTGACCGTGACCGGAGTGATCCTCGCCGCGGCGATCGCCCTCGCCGTGGGCTTCGACCAGGACACCCCGTCCCGCTTCCAGGCGACGACGGACATCAGCTGGATCCAGGCGCTGAACGTCCGGATCCACCTCGGCGTCGACGGCATCTCGCTCCCCCTCCTCCTGATGACCGCGCTGCTGTTCTTCCTGTGCGCGCTGTACAGCTACTTCAAGCTCCCCGACGGCCCCTCCCCGAAGGCCTTCGTCGCACTGCTCCTCGTCCTGGAGTCCGGCACCCTCGCGACCTTCGCCGTCCTCGACCTGCTGCTGTTCTTCCTCGCCTTCGAGATGGTCCTCATCCCGATGTACTTCCTCATCGCCCGCTGGGGCGGCGCTCAGCGGCAGGCCGCCGCCTGGAAGTTCATCCTCTACACCCTCCTCGGATCCGTGGTCATGCTGCTCGGTCTGCTGCTGATCGGACTGAACAGCGGCACGTTCGACATGGTGGCACTCGCCTCTGACAACGGGCGGGGACTGACCCACACCACCCAGCTGCTGGCGGTGCTCGCCATCGGCATCGGCCTCGCCGTGAAGACCCCGATGTGGCCGCTGCACAGCTGGCTGCCGGACGCCCACACCGCCGCGCCCACCGTCGGCTCCGTCCTCCTGGCAGGCGTGCTGCTCAAGATGGGCACGTACGGGTTCGTGCGCATCCTGCTCCCCGTCACCCCCGACGGCATGCACACCTTCGCCCCTTACCTCGGGGCGTTCGCCGCCGTCGGCATCGTCTACGGGTCCCTCGCCTGCCTCGCGCTGACGCGCAAGGGCAACAAGGGCGACCTCAAGCGCCTCATCGCGTACTCCTCCGTAGGCCACATGGGCTTCGTGCTCCTCGGCATCGCGTCCATGACCCCCACCGGCGTCAACGGCGCGCTCTTCGCCAACATCGCCCACGGGCTGATCACCGGCCTGCTCTTCTTCCTGGTCGGCGCGCTCAAGGACCGCTACGGCACAGCCGATCTCGACACCCTCGCCGGGGCCACCGGCGCCGCCCTGTACGGCCGCGCCCCCCGCCTCGGCGCGCTGCTCGCCTTCGCCGCCGTCGCCTCCCTCGGCCTGCCCGGCCTGGCCGGCTTCTGGGGAGAGATGCTGGCCCTGTTCGGCGCGTTCGACCCGGGTGCGGGCCTGTCCCGGCCGGCCTTCCTCACGTACATGGCCGTCGGCGCCTTCGGCACCCTGCTCACCGCCGCATACCTTCTGATCGTCGTACGGCGGGTGTGCATGGGTGACCCGAAGGAAGGCCCCGAAATCGCCCTCGCCGACGTCCAGCACTACGAGTTCGCCGCCTGGACCCCGCTCGTCGCCCTCACCGTCCTCGCCGGCCTGTGGCCCGCCGTCCTCCTCGGCCTCACCGACCCGGCCGTCCAGAAGCTCCTCGCAGGAGGCAACTCATGACGGTCCTGTCCGTCGCGGCCGCCACGGCCCCCGGCCCGGCCGCGCCCAGCCTCGTCCAGTCCGTCGACTGGCTCGCGATCACGCCCGTCGTGATCCCCGCCGCCGTCGCCCTGGTCGTACTGGTCGCCGACCTCTTCACGGCGCAGAAGCACAAGCCGCTCCTCGGCTGGCTGTCCGTGGCAGGACTCGCCGCCGCGACCGCCACCCTGCTGCCCCTGCGCGCCGGCGACCGCGCCACCTTCTGCCTCACCGGCGACCCCGCCGCGTGCAGCTACACCGCCGACCACTTCGCGCTGGTCGTCCAGTTCCTCGTCCTGGCCGGCGCCCTCGTCACGGCCCTGCTGTCGGTCACCGCCGTGCACGAGACGCGCATGCCCGCCGGCGAATACTGGTTCCTGCTGCTCTCCTCCTCCGCCGGCGCGGCCCTGCTGCCCGCCGCCCGCGACCTCGCCACCCTCATCGTCGCCCTCGAAGTCGCCTCGCTGCCCGCCTTCGCCCTCGTCGGCATGCGCCGCGGCGACCGGCTCTCCTCCGAGGCCGCCCTCAAGTTCTTCCTGTCCTCCGTCACCGCCACCGCCGTATCGCTGCTGGGCGTCAGCTTCGTCTACGCCGCCACCGGCTCCCTGCACCTCACCCAGGTCGCCGACCGCCTCGAAGACGTTCCCGCGCAGCTCGACACCCTCGCCATGGCGGGCGTCGCCCTCACCCTCGTCGGCTTCGCCTTCAAGACGGCCGCCGTCCCCTTCCACTTCTGGGTCCCCGACACCTACGTCGGCGCGCCCCTGCCCATCGCCGGCTACCTCTCGGTGATCGGCAAGGCCGTCGGCTTCACCGGCCTGATCCTCGTCACCGTCATCGCCTTCCCGGCCTACTCCGACATCTGGGGCCCGGCGCTGGCCGTCCTCGCCGCCCTCACCATGACCGTCGGCAACGTCGCCGCCCTGCGCCAGGCCCCCGACCGCCCGAACAGCGCCGTACGGCTGCTCGCCTGGTCCTCCGTCGGACAGGCCGGCTACCTGCTCGTGCCGATCGCCGCCGCCGCGTACGCCGAGCGCGACGAGATCGGCTCCACCGTCGCCTACGCGCTCATGTACGGCGCCGTGAACCTCGGCGCCTTCGCCGTGGCCGCGCTGGTGGCCCGCACGAAGCCGCTGCACCGGATCGACGACTACCGCGGCCTGTACGCCGAGCGCCCGCTCACCGCCCTGACGCTGGCCTTCTTCCTGCTCTGCCTGGCCGGGCTGCCGCCGGGCATCATCGGCCTGTTCGCCAAGGTCACCGTGTTCCGGACCGCGGTGGACGCGGGCCTGGGGTGGCTGGCCGTGGTCATGGCCGTCAACGTGGTCGTCGCCCTGTACTACTACCTGCGCTGGACGGCCCTGCTCTTCCGTCCGGCGGCCACCGGGGAACCGAAGGAAGCCGCCGCCGCCCCGGCGCCCTGGCCCGTCACCGTCGCGATCCTGCTCACCGGGGTCACCGCCCTGATCCTCTCGGGGGCGCCGCAGCTCGTGCTGCGCTTCGCGTCGGGCAGCCTGTTCCCGCAGTAGCCCGCCCGTTCCGCCGGTAGCCCGGGCCCGCCCGTTCCGCCGGTAGCCCGGGCCCGCCGTGGCCCGGCGGCCGGCGCTCGCGCGGCAACCCGTACGGAGCAACGCCCCAGGCCACCCCCGCCCGCCCGCCGAGGCGGTCCGCGGGTGCGGCCCGGGAACCTGGCGCGTTCACCTCGCGTTGACCAGGAAAGGAGGGTCCACTGGACCGCAAGACCCTCCGTTCCACAGATCCTGGACGGGTTCCCCCTGCCGCACCATTTGGAGGGCGTACCGTGCACCGCCGGCACAACGGGCTGAAGACCGCCGTACTCCTCGGCGGGCTGTCGGCACTCATCATCGTCATCGGAAGTTTCTTCGGGCGGGGCGGCCTGATCGTCTCCGTCCTCGTCGCGCTCGGGACGAACGCGTACGCGTACTGGAACAGCGACAAGCTGGCTCTACGCGCGATGCGCGCCCGCCCCGTCAGCGAGTTCGAGGCCCCCGCCCTCTACCGCATGGTGCGCGAGCTCTCCACCTCCGCGCGCCAGCCGATGCCCCGGCTCTACATCTCGCCCACCGAAGCCCCCAACGCCTTCGCCACCGGCCGCAACCCGCGCAACGCCGCCGTGTGCTGCACGGAGGGCATCCTGCGCATCCTCGACGAGCGCGAGCTGCGGGGCGTCATCGGGCACGAACTGAGCCACGTCTACAACCGGGACATCCTCATCTCCTCGGTCGCCGGAGCCCTCGCCTCCGTGATCATGTTCCTGGTGAACTTCGCCTGGCTGATCCCGGTCGGCCGCTCCAGTGACGACGAGGGGCCCGGCATCCTCGGCATGCTGCTGATCATGATCCTCGGCCCGCTGGCCGCCTCCGTGATCCAGCTCGCCATCAGCCGTTCGCGCGAATACGAGGCCGATGCCTCCGGCGCCCAGCTGACCGGCGACCCGTTGGCCCTGGCCAGCGCCCTGCGCAAGCTCGACGCGGGAACCAAGCAACTCCCGCTGCCGCCCGAGCCCCGACTGGAGACGGCGAGCCACATGATGATCGCCAACCCCTTCCGTCCCGGCGAGGGACTGTCCAAGATGTTCTCGACGCACCCCCCGATGGCCGAGCGCATCGCCCGGCTCGAACAGATGGCAGGCCGGACCCAGTGAAGACCATCCTGAACGTCATTTGGCTCGTACTCAGCGGCATCTGGCTGTTCCTGGGCTACTGCCTCGCGGGCCTGATCCTCTGCGTCACGATCATCGGCATCCCCTTCGGGATCGCCGCCTTCCGCATCGCGCTGTACGCCCTGTGGCCCTTCGGCTACACCACCGTCGAGCGCCGCGACGCGGGCGCCGCCTCCTGCGTGGGCAATGTGCTCTGGCTCGTCCTGGCGGGCTGGTGGCTGGCCATCAGCCACATCGTCACGGGCCTCGCCCTGTGCGTCACGATCATCGGCATTCCCTTCGGCATCGCCAACTTCAAGATGGTGCCGCTCTCCCTGCTCCCCCTGGGCCGCGAGATCGTCCCGACGGACGCCCCCTTCGCCTCCCGGTGAGCCGCTCCGCCGCGTGGTTTTCCACAGGCCGGGGCAATTGTCAGCGGGGTCGTGCACGATGAAGGCATGGACGAGACGAAGCAGTTGCCACAGCAAGTTCCACACCGTCGACCCAACTCCGGGCGGGCGTACGGAAGCCGCTCAACAGGCGCACCGGAAGCCGGTGCCAGGGCCCGTGCCCACCGCATAGCCGGCCGCCCCCGACCGCGCCCGCCGCCCTGCGCGCCCACGACCTGACCCGTCCTCAACTGGTCTGCCTGCGCCGCCCCGGCACACCATGGACCACCGCGCCCGACACCGGTACCGCCACCACGGCCTGTTCCTTGACACCTGAACACAGAACCCGCGCGCAGGTGTTCGCGATCGCGATCCAGGACGGAGTCGCCCCCGTGTCCGGCCGCTAGGTGACGCTGCGGGGCCGCGGGAGGGGCGGGAGCGGCGGGCGCTGCTTCTCCCACCCGTCGAGGGCGGTCAGGCAGGCGTGGTCCAGATGCCGCAGCCCGCTGCGGTCGAGCCGCACCGGCCGGCCCGGCGGCAGACCGTCCAGGGAGTCCAGCAGCTTGGGAAGCCGCAGGAAGCTGGCGGTCCCGACCATCCGCACGCACAGCACCTCCCCCTCCGCCTCCCAGACCTCCTCGATGTGCACCTGGGAGGTCTCCCAGGCCGCCTTGGCGACAGCCAGGCCCAGGCCGACCAGCACGCCCTCGAAGAGATTGGTCGCCACGATCGCGCCGGCCGTCGCCACCAGGACCACCGCCTCGCCCCGGTGGGTCCGCCACAGGGCGGCGACCGCCTTGGCCGGGAGCAGCTTCCACCCCGCGTGCAGCAGCACCCCGGCGAGCGCGGCCAGCGGCACCGCCTCCAGTGCCCGGGGGAAGGCGACGGCGAACAGCAGGAGCCAGCCGCCGTGCAGCACCCGGGACGCCCGGGTCCGCGCCCCGGCCTCCACATTGGCGGAGCTGCGTACGATCACGGCCGTCATCGGCAGCGCGCCGAGCAGCCCGCAGGTCAGGTTCCCCACGCCCTGGCCCACCAGTTCCCGGTCGTAGTCGGTGCGGGGCCCGTCATGCATCCGGTCCACCGCGGCCGCACTGAACAGGGTCTCCGCCGAGGCGATCAGCGCGATCGCCACCACCGTCCCGAACGCCCCCACCGAAGCCAGTGCCCCGACGTCTTCCCAGTGGGGCAGCGACACCGCGTCCAGTACGCCCGTCACGCGCACCCGCTCGACCGGCAGCCGAAGCAGCGCGGCCACCGCGGTCGCGGCGGCCACCCCGACCACCGCCCCGGGTACGAGCCGCAGCCGGGCCGGCAGTCGGCGCCACGCCACCAGCACGGCGATGGTCCCGGCCCCGAGCGCCACGGCCACCCAGTCGGCCTGTCCGCCCAACGCGGCGGTCCCGGCCAGCTTGTCCAGGGTCTTCGCCGGGGCTGGGGCGCCGCCCAGGGCGTAGAGCTGCCCGGCGATCAGTACGAGCCCGATGCCGGCCAGCATCCCGTGCACCACGGCGACCGAGATCGCCCGGAACCACCGCCCGAGCCGCAGCAGCCCCATGCCCAGCTGCATCACCCCCGCGGCGGCCACCAGTACCCCGAGCGCGGCCGGGCCGTACGCCTGCACCGCCTCGTAGACCAGTACGGTCAGCCCCGCCGCCGGCCCGCTGACCTGGAGCGAGCTCCCGCGGAACCAGCCGGTCACCAGCCCGCCGACGACCCCGGTCACCATGCCCGTCTCGGCCGGCACCCCGGAGGCCACGGCCACTCCTAGGCACAGTGGTAGCGCGACGAGCGCGACGACGACGGACGCCCCGAGGTCTTCGCGGAACGTGCCGGCCCCGGGCATGCGAGAACCCCCTGTCACAGGTGACGGATGGCACTCAGCGTGACGGGTGCACGGCCCGGCGCCTAGTGACCACCGGGAGCCCCGGCGGAGCACGCGCCGCTCACTCCCGGCGCACCCCACCCGAGCCCCCCGCAGCCCTGCGCACGGCGAGGACGAAACGGCGAGGGCAAACGGCGAGGGCACAACGCGGGCAGCCGTCGAGGCGGTGCTCGGCCCTCGGCGGTGTGCCCCCGTTGTGCCCTGCCGGCTCGCTAGAAGCGCATGCGCAGGTCCAAGACCCGGGTCAGCGGTAGTTCACGAACTGGATCGCGAAGTCCAGGTCCTTGCCCTTGAGGAGCGCCTGGATGGCCTGGAGGTCGTCGCGGCTCTTGGAGCTGACGCGCAGCTCCTCGCCCTGGACCTGTGCCTTGACGCCCTTGGGGCCCTCGTCCCGGATGATCTTCGCGACCTTCTTGGCGTTCTCCTGGGAGATGCCTTCCTCGATCGTCGCGAAGATCTTGTACTCCTTGCCGGACAGCTGCGGCTCGCCGGCGTCCAGCGCCTTGAGCGAGATGCCGCGCTTGACCAGCTTGGTCTCGAAGACGTCGAGGATGGCCTTCACGCGCTCCTCCGAGTTCGCCTCCATGAGGATCTTCTCGCCGGACCAGGCGATCGAGGCGCCCGTGCCCTTGAAGTCGTAGCGCTGCGAAAGCTCCTTGGCGGCCTGGTTGAGGGCGTTGTCGACCTCCTGCCGCTCGACCTTCGAGACGATGTCGAAACTGGAGTCGGCCATGTGCTGTGGCTCCTTGAAATCGGCTGGCTGTGCCCCGTGGGGCCGCGGCCGGACATCCCCGGACCGCTCCGCAAAGCCTAGCCACCACGCCCCCGTGCGGTGCTGATCAATCCGGTGGCGAAGCACCCCCGGGCATCGGGTATTGTTTACGTCGTTGCCACGGAGCGCCGCCGCAAGGCGGAAAAACGGCAACATCCCATGGCGGTGTGGCTCAGCCTACCCAGGTTCGAACCCTGGCGCCGCCACGCGAGTGAGACCCTCGCCCACTACGGAAACGTAGGGGGCGGGGGTTTCTTCGTATGTCCGCGGGCGGGGGCGGCGCGGTTCAAGTACCCCGCCGAGCGGCCGGCGGCGGCTACTTCCGCGGCTACTTCCCCGGCTGCGTCACCGTCAGGTGGTACGTCGTGTCGATGCGGAAGCCGTTCGCCGTGGCGGCGTCGATCTCCAGCACGAACTGGCCCGGCGGCAGCGGGGTGAGGCCGCACCACAGGCCCCAGGCGACTCGCGGAACGCCCAACGCCTGGAAGGTCTTGGAGCTGTACTCGCTCACCGTGAGCGGAGTGCTGTTGAGCGCCGCCGACGCCCGCGCCACGGTCAGTGCCCACGGCTTGGTCACGAACGGCACCGCCCTGCGCTGCGTGTTCAGCACCGGGAAGAACAGCGGACGGCCCGCCGGGATGCTGCACCGCCGCACCACGCGGCCGCCGTACGTGCCCGCGAGGAACCAGAGGTCGTCGGGCTGGCGCCACCCGGCGTTGCGCCCCGTCGTATCGGAGACGGGGCTCTGCTCCTGCGGCGCCGACAGGGCCCACTTCCACCACCGCGCCGCGAGCCGGCCGCCCTGCGCCCCGCCCATGCGCCACCCGCCGTCGCCCATGCCCACCCCGGTGCCTCAAGCGACCGCCCCCTGCAGCCGAACCGCAGTGACCCTATCGGGCGCCCCGGGCGCAACGATCAACGCGTCCCGTCGTTCACGGGGCGTGAATTGGACATCGAATACACGTGGCAAGGTCGGCGGCGGAGTGCTCATCGCCTTGCTCGGCGCGGGGCTCCCGGCCCTGCTCGGAGCAGCCTTGCACCCCCATGTCGGGCAGTCGTACCAGGAGACCCGGCTCTACTTCGGCACCGCGCGGCCCGTCGGCCAGAGCCCGGTCAGCGAGGCGGAGTTCAACCGCTTCATCGACCGCGAGGTGACCCCCGCCTTCCCCGAGGGGCTCACCGTCCAGGACGCCCACGGCCAGTGGCGCGGCAAGGACGGGACGATCGTCCACGAGACGTCGTACGAGGTGGTGCTGCTCTACCCGGAGAAGGAGGCCGACGACCGCAGCGTGCGCATCGAGCGGATCCGCCGGGCGTACGAGCGGCAGTACGAGCAGGACTCCGTCGGCCGCTCCGACGACGAGGTGACGGCGGAGTTCTAGCGGGGGCGGTCCGGCCCGGCGCGGCGCGGGCCGGGCCTCGCTCCGGGGGCCCCGGCCCGGGACCGGATTCCGGCCCGGGGCCGGCGTCCGGGCGGGGCCGGCTTCCGGGCCCCGGCGGGCGGGCCCCGGCTTCCGGGCCCCGGCTTCCGGGCCCCGGCGGGCGGGCCCGGTCAGTTGCCCGCCACGTCCTTGACGGCCACCGCGACCGGGGTGGAACCGGAGACGACCTCCAAGGTCAGGCCGGCCGTCGCCGGAGTCTCCACCAGCTCCGCCAGCACCGCCGCCACATCGTCGCGCGGGATCGTCCCGCGCCCCGTATGCGCCTCCAGGCGGACCAGCCCCGTACCCTCGTCGTCGGTCAGCCCACCAGGGCGCAGCACCGTCCACTCCAGGCCCAGGCGCGTACGGAGGTGGTCGTCGGCCTCCCCCTTGGCCCGGAGGTAGTAGTCGAACACCTCCTCGCCCTCGTGACGGGCGTCCGCGCCCATCGAGGAGACCATCAGGAAGCGCCGTACGCGCGCGCGTTCGGCCGCGTCCGCGAACAGCACCGCCGCCGCACGGTCCACCGTGTCCTTGCGTTCGATGCCGCTGCCCGGGCCGGCGCCGGCCGCGAACACCGCCACGTCCGCACCGTGGAGGATCCCCGCCACGTGCTCCACCGTGGCCGACTCCAGATCGCACAGCACCGGTTCGGCACCCGCCTCCCGCAGGTCGTCGCCCTGCTCCGGGTCGCGGATGATGCCCGCGACCTCGTACCCGCGCGCGGAGAGCAGCCGCTCCAGCCGCAGCGCGATCTGACCGTGTCCACCCGCGATGACGATGCGCATGCCCCGACCGTACGACGAGCCGGGCCCGGCCGCCCGCGAACGGGCGGCGAACGACCGGTGCCGGCCGGGTACGGCTCAGGGGCCGGGCTCCGTACGTCCCTGCCGGGGCAGGTCCAGGGCCACCGCCACCGCCGAGTCGCAGTACTCGCGTACGGCACTCGTACGGGCTACCACCCGCCCCCGGTGGATCACGATCCGGCTGTACGCCAGGGACAGCACCCCCGCGATGCGGTCACCGCGCACGGCCAGCAGCTCCGCCGGGAAACCGGCCTCCACCCGGACCTCCGGAAGGCCCATCGCCTCCCGGGCGGCGGTGCTGACCGACTCGTACGCCTCCGCCGGGCGCAGACCGCCCTGGGAGGCCAGCAGGTACGCGGCTTCGAGCGGGTCGCCGCGGCCGACGGGGTTGCCCGCGTCCCGGAGCGCCCCGCTGCCCGCCGCGACCCGGACTCCGGCGGAGCGCAGGAGGCGTACGGGAGCGGTGCGCAGCCCCCGGCGCTCCAGGGCGGCGCAGTCGCCCTGCGGGAGGCAGGTCACCCCGACTCCGGCCGCGGCCAGCTCGTCGGCGGCGCGGCTCGCCACGTCCAGCGGCAGCCGCGACAGGCCGCCGCAGGGGCCGATGGTCACACCGGGGCGCAGGCCGCGGGCCATCGCCGTGAGCCGGGCCAGGCGGGCGGGGTCGTCGCCGTCGGTGTGCAGGTCGACGGGACAGCCCTGCTCGCCGGCCAGTTCCAGCACGGCTTCGAGGTACCCGGCCGGGTCGGGGTCCAGGTCCGGGCAGCCGCCGATCACCGAGGCCCCCATCTTGACGGCGTCGCGCAGCATGGCCCGCCCGTCCGCCCCGGCGACCCCGGTCAGCAGCCGCGGGACGGCGACCGTGGTCAGGTCGGCGAGGCCGCGCAGGGAGCGGCGGGCCTGGAGCACGGCCTCCATGGGCCCCAGCCCGTGGGCGCCGCCGATGCGTACGTGGGACCGCACGGCGGTGGCGCCGTGGCCCAACTGGAGGAGGGCGGACTCGGTGGCCCGGCGCTGGACCTCGTCGGTGCCGTACGAGAGGGGGCCCTCGGCGTCCGCCGTCAGGGCGGTGTCCCCGTGGGCGTGCGGCTCGGCGGGGGCGGGGAGCAGGAGGTAGCCGGTGAGGTCGACGCGGGGGGTGTGGGAGGGAGCCCGGTTCGGGGCCAGGGGGAGGGAGGGGGGCCGGGCGGGGGTGCGGGTGGGGGTGCGGGTGGGGAGGGCGCCGGGGGCGGCGACCTCCTGGATCCGGCCACCGCCGAGCCGGACGTCGACGGTGCGGCCGTCGGTGAGGCGCGCCCCGGCGAGGAGCAGCGTGGTGGCCTCGGCGCCCCCGGCGGCCGACCCCCCGGCGGGGCCCCGCGCGGGTCCGTACCCGCCGCCGTCACCCCGGCCGCCGCGCGGGGGAGGGGAGGGCTGCTGCGGCTGGCTGTCGGACATCGCGCTCCTGCGGTGGCTCGGGCGGTTCCTGGGCCAGGGCCTGTGGCCGGTGGCCTGCGGCCCAAGATCACGCAGCGTGCTCAGAGCCTAGGGCGCCGGGGTGTCCGGTTTGCGGAGGAGGGCAATAGTCGTACTGGCGTGGTGGCGTGGTGGCGTGGTGGCGTGGTGGTGGCGTGGGCAGAGCGGCCGGGCGGGGTCGGTTGGGTGCGTGGTCGGCTCGGCTCGCTCCGGCCGGTGCGTGACGTCCGCCACAAACTCCGCGATTCGGTGGGGAAAACGGGTCGGACGTGGCTCGTGCGCCGACCGGGAATCGGACGTGGAGTGGCCCGGAGCCCGGGCGCCCCAAAGGATTTGGGCGATCGGCGGGCAACCGTGTAATGTCTTCATCGCTCGCCCCAATAGCTCAGTCGGTAGAGCGTCTCCATGGTAAGGAGAAGGTCTGCGGTTCGATTCCGCATTGGGGCTCTGGTGAGAGAGGTTCCCCACCCTCGGGTGGGGAGTCGATCACATCAAAGCGGCGTAGCTCAGTCGGTAGAGCAAGCGGCTCATAATCGCTGTGTCACCGGTTCAAGTCCGGTCGCCGCTACACACAGTAGCCGATTGCGGGGTCGGTCTCCCGGTCGGCTACTCTTGTATGCGTTCATCCGTCCCAATTGTCCGTCAAGGAGCACTCACGTGGCTGCCACCGACGTCCGCCCGAAGATCACGCTGGCCTGCGTGGAGTGCAAGGAGCGGAACTACATCACCAAGAAGAACCGGCGTAACAACCCGGACCGTCTTGAGATGAAGAAGCACTGCCCGCGCTGCAACTCGCACACCGCGCACCGCGAGACCCGCTAAGCCTTAGCGAGTCTCGAACACAGGCACCGTCATGAGGTCGTCCCCTTCCCAGGGGGCGGCCTCGTGTCGTTTCCGCCCGTGCCCCGTACCCGGCACCTGGGATTCACCGGTGTACCGCCGTACCCGACGACTGATGATCGTGTTCTTCAACTGGAGGTAGTGAGCCATGGCCCTCGACCAGACCTTCGTGGGGCGGAGCTACCCGCCCACCGATCCGTACGAGGTCGGCCGGGAGAAGATCCGCGAATTCGCGGTTGCGCTCGGTGACGAAAATCCGGTGTATTTCGATCCGGAAGCCGCCAAGGCGTTCGGCCACCCGGATGTGATCGCGCCGCCGACTTTTGTGTTCGCCATCACGTTCAAGGCCGCGGGTCAGGTCATCCAGGACCCGCAGCTGGGGCTGGACTACAGCCGCGTCGTGCACGGTGACCAGAAGTTCGCGTACGTGCGGCCGGTGCGGGCGGGTGACCGGCTGTCGGTGACGTCCACGATCGAGGCCGTGAAGTCGATGGCGGGCAACGACATCATCGACATCCGCGGTGAAGTGCACGACGAGTCCGGCGAGCACGTGGTGACGGCGTGGACCAAGCTCGTGTCCCGCGCCCCTGAGGAGGCCTGAGATGACCGCGCAGATCCAGTACGCCGATGTCGAGGTCGGCACCGAGCTGCCGGCGGCGGCCTTTCCCGTGACGCGTGCCACGCTCGTCCAGTACGCCGGTGCTTCGGGGGACTTCAACCCGATCCACTGGAACGAGAAGTTCGCCAAGGAGGTCGGGCTGCCGGACGTGATCGCGCACGGCATGTTCACCATGGCCGAGGCGATCCGTGTGGTGACCGACTGGGTCGGCGACCCGGGTGCGGTCGTCGAGTACGGGGTGCGGTTCACGAAGCCGGTCGTCGTCCCGAACGACGAGCGGGGCGCGCTGATCGAGGTCACGGCGAAGGTCGCCGCCAAGCTGGACGACAACCGCGTCCGGGTGGACCTGACGGCCACCAGCGCGGGTCAGAAGGTCCTGGGCATGTCCCGCGCGGTGGTTCAGCTGGCGTAGGGCGGGACCGGGCCGGGGGGCGGGGTGGGGCGGTGTCTCCTTTTCCCGGTGTCGGGGAGGTGCTGGGGGCTTCCCGTCAGTCCACTGTCCTTTCGTGTCGGTTCGGCCTGTCAAGGGCGCTCCTCCTCGTTCCTCGTCGTCGCGTCGCTTCGCGATGGCCTTCGGCCACCCTTGACGGGCCGTCCCGCCCCGAAACGCCAAAGACTGCCGGGAAGCCCCCAGGGGAACGGTCGGGAGGTACGGCTTCCGATGACCCCGTCTCAGGGACCTCGGACCGAAGCCCCGAGCGCAGGGCCGCCTCCGGAGCCCCGCCAATTCAGCCTCGCCGGAGCTACCTCCGGGGGACTGTCGCGCCGCCGATTTCAGCCTCGTGGGGCCTACCGACGGGCGCGACAGATCGCTACGCGCTCCTCCCGGCTCAGCGTCCGCGGCCCGCCTTGGGCTGGGCATGGGCCGCCGGCCATCGCTACACGGCTGACGTGTTCTGGCGTCGAAGCCGCCGTCAATTCCTGCCTCGCCGGAGCTGCCCGGCGGAAACAGATGACGCGGTCCGGCGTCGGCCAGTGGACAGGTTAGTGATTGAGCACTAACTTAGGTGCATGGCAAGGATGAGCGCAGAAGAGCGACGCGAGAGCGTCATCCGTGCGGCAATGCACGAATTCGCCCGCGGCGGCTACTACGGCACGTCAACCGAGGTCATCGCCAAGCGCGTCGGCGTCTCGCAGCCGTACCTCTTCCGGCTCTTCCCCAACAAGCAGGCCATCTTCGTCGCCGCCGTCGCCCGCTGCACCGAGGACATCCGGCTCGTCTTCGAGAAGGCCACCGAAGGCCTCGGTAGCGAGGAGGCGCACCGTGCCATGGCCGACGCCTACATCGAGCTGATCGCCGAGCACCCCGACAAGCTGCAGATGCAGCTCCAGGCGAGCCTCGCCGTCGCCGCCGCCGAGGCCGCCGGTGAGACGGAGTTCGGCGAGATGGTGCGGGCCGGCTGGATGAGGCTGTGGGACACCGTCCACCTCGCGCTCGGGGCCGACGCGAACGAGACCACCGGCTTCATGGCGCACGGGATGCTCATCAACACCCTCGTCGCGCTCGGCTTCCCGCCCGGTCACCGGGTCTGGGAAGGGTGCTACCCCGCCGGTAAGGGCCAGGGCCGGTAGGGCGCCGGCTGGGCGTCGGTTCGGCTTGGGCAGTGAACTTAGTCAGTGATAACTAATCAGGGGGAGAAATGAACGAACAGGCACCACCCGTACTCAGCCGCTCCGCCATCTGGGCCCTCGTCATCACCGGCGCCGCGAGCTTCATGGCCGCCCTCGACAACCTCGTCGTCACCACCGCCCTGCCCGCCATCCGCGCGGACCTCGGCGGGAAGCTCGAAGACCTGGAGTGGACGGTGAACGCCTACACGCTCACCTTCGCCGTCCTCCTGATGTTCGGCTCCGCCCTCGGCGACCGCTTCGGCCGGCGCCGGCTCTTCATCGGCGGGCTCTCGGTCTTCACCCTCGCCTCCGCCGCGGCCGCCCTCTCGCCCGGCATCGACCAGCTCATCGCCGCCCGCGCCGTCCAGGGCGTCGGCGCCGCCGTGATGATGCCGCTCACGCTCACCCTGCTCACCGCCGCCGTCCCGGCCGCCCGCCGGGGCATGGCCCTCGGCATCTACGGGGCCGTCACCGGCCTTGCCGTCGCCAGCGGGCCCCTCATCGGCGGCAGCCTCACCGAGCACGTCTCCTGGCAGTGGATCTTCTGGATCAACGTGCCGATCGGCATCGCCCTGATCCCGCTCGCTCGCCTGCGCCTCGCCGAGTCCACCGCCCCCGGCGCCCGGCTCGACGTCCCCGGCACCCTCCTCATCAGCGGTGGCCTCTTCGGGATCGTCTACGCCCTGGTCAACGCCAACGCCAAGGGATGGACCAGCACTCCCGTGCTGACCGGCCTCGTCCTCGGCGCCGCGCTCGTCGGCGGCTTCATCCGGCACGGCTCCGGCAACCCGCACGCCATGCTCCCGATGCGCCTCTTCCGAAACCGTGGCTTCCTCGGGATCAACCTCGCGGGCCTCCTGATGTTCCTCGGCATGTTCGGGTCGATCTTCCTGCTCAGCCAGTTCCTCCAGGGCGTAGCCGGCTACTCGCCCACCGAGGCGGGGCTGCGCATGCTCCCCTGGACCGGAATGCCGATGATCGTCGCGCCGATCGCCGGGATCCTGTCCGACCGGATCGGCAGCCGACCCGTCGTCACCGCCGGGCTCGCCTTCCAGGCCCTCGGGCTCGGCTGGTTCGCGGCGATCCTGAGCGCGGACGTCTCCTACGCGGCCCAGCTGCCCGCCCTCATCCTCAGCGGCATCGGCATGGCGCTGTACTTCGCCCCCGCCTCCAACGCGCTGATGTCCACCGTCACCCCCGCCGACCAGGGCAAGGCCTCCGGCACCAACAACGCGCTGCGCGAGGTCGGCGGCGCCCTCGGAGTTGCCGTCCTGGCCTCCGTGTTCTCCGCGCAGGGCGGCTACGAGACCCCGCAGGCCTTCACCGACGGCACCGTTCCCGCGCTGTGGATCGGCGCCGGGGCCGTGGCCCTGGCCGCAGCGCTCGCCATGCTCCTGCCGCGTAAGGCGAAGGCCGCGTCCGCCGTGGCCGTGGCCGCGAGCGCGAGCGCCGGCGCCGACGCCGGCGCGCAGAAGGTGCCCGCCGCGAGCTGAGCCGGAAAGGCCGCCGAGTCACGGTCCGTGCCCCGCGAGGATGCGAGGGGCACGGACCGTACTCTTGTCCCCGTGCAGGAACTCCACGACGCCCCCCTCGCCCCGCTGACCACCTTCCGGCTCGGCGGCCCCGCCGCCCGGCTGGTGACCGCGACAACCGACGCCGAGGTCGTCGACGCCGTCCGCGCCGCGGACTCCGCCGGCACCCCGCTGCTCGTCATCGGCGGCGGCAGCAACCTCGTCATCGGCGACAAGGGCTTCGACGGCACGGCCCTGCGCATCGCCACCACCGGCTTCCGCCTCGACGGGACCCGGCTGGAGCTCGCCGCGGGCGAGAACTGGAGCGACGCGGTCGCCCGCACCGTCGACGCCGGCCTCGCCGGGATCGAGTGCCTCGCCGGGATCCCCGGCTCCGCCGGTGCCACGCCGATCCAGAACGTCGGGGCGTACGGCCAGGAGGTCTGCGACACCATCACGGAGGTCGTCGCGTACGACCGCACCACCGGCGAAACGGTCACCCTCAGCGCCGCCGAGTGCGACTTCCGGTACCGCAACAGCACCTTCAAGGACCAGCCCGACCGCTACGTCGTCCTGCGCGTCCGCTTCGCCCTGGAAGACGCCGGCGGGCTCTCCGCCCCCATCAAGTACCCGGAGACCGCACGCGCCCTCGGCGTCGAGGCCGGCGACCGCGTACCGGCCGCCGTCGCCCGCGAGACCGTGCTGCGCCTGCGCGCCGGCAAGGGCATGGTGCTCGACCCCGCCGACCACGACACCTGGTCCGCCGGCTCCTTCTTCCACAACCCGATCCTGACCGACGAGGCCTACGCCGCCTTCCTCGCCCGCGTCCAGGACCGCCTCGGCGCCGACACCAACCCGCCCGCCTACCCCGCCGGCGAAGGCCGTACGAAGACCAGTGCCGCCTGGCTGATCGACAAGGCCGGTTTCACCAAGGGCTACGGGACCGGCCCCGCGCGGATCTCCACCAAGCACACCCTCGCCCTCACCAACCGGGGCGAAGCCACCACCGAGGACCTCCTCGCCCTGGCCCGCGAGGTCGTCGCGGGCGTCCACGAGGCCTTCGGCGTCACCCTGGTCAACGAACCGGTGACGGTCGGCGTCAGCATCTGAGGAGCACCGGCCGCCATGCGTTGTCCCCTGCACGGGGCCGGTACGGACCCCACCCGGCTGGTGGGCCGCGAGATCAAGGCGGTCGTCGCGTCCTGGCACGTCTACGAGGGCGAACGATCCGAGGCGCCGCTCGACGTCTGGCTCCTCGACAGCGAGGGCGAGTCGACCCGCATCACCACCGGCTCCGACCAGTGCCTCATCGTGGAGTCCGAGACCCCGCACCAGCCGTACGACATGGGCGAGTGGGGCCGCATCGAGGTCGGTGAGGACCTCGGCGACCACCCCTTCCTGCGCCACCTCGGCGAGACCGTCGCCACCGTCGCCGAGTACGCCGCGCCCGGGACCGGCCGCACCCACCTGGAGATCGGCTTCGCCGACGGGGACCGGGTGCGGGCCGACTGCTACGAAGGGGACCTGCGGCTCACCCGGTGAGCCAGTGGTCGATCCCGTCCAGCAGCTTGGCCTGAACCTCCTTCGGCGCCGCGGAACCCCGTACCGACTGCCGCGCCAGTTCCGCCAGCTCCTCGTCCGTGAAGGCGTGGTGGCGGCGCGCGATCTCGTACTGGGCCGCGAGCCGGGACCCGAACAGCAGCGGGTCGTCCGCACCGAGCGCCATCGGCACGCCCGCCTCGAAGAGCGTGCGCAGCGGCACGTCCTCGGGTCGTTCGTACACCCCGAGCGCCACGTTCGAGGCGGGGCAGACCTCGCAGGTGATCTGCCGGTCCGCGAGTCGCTTGAGCAGCCTGGGATCCTCGGCGGCCCGTACGCCGTGCCCGACGCGGACGGCGTGCAGGTCGTCGAGGCAGTCCCGCACGGAGGCCGGTCCGGTCAGCTCGCCGCCGTGCGGGGCGGCGAGCAGGCCGCCCTCACGGGCGATGGCGAAGGCCCGGTCGAAGTCGCGGGCCATGCCGCGGCGCTCGTCGTTGGACAGGCCGAACCCGACGACGCCGCGGTCCGCGTAGCGGACGGCGAGACGGGCCAGGGTGCGGGCGTCGAGGGGGTGCTTCATGCGGTTGGCGGCGATGATGACGCGCATCCCGAGGCCGGTGTCGCGGGAGGCGGCGTCGACGGCGTCGAGGATGATCTCGACGGCCGGGATCATGCCGCCCAGCAGCGGGGCGTAGGAGGTGGGGTCCACCTGGATCTCCAGCCAGCCCGCGCCGTCCCGTACGTCCTCCTCGGCCGCTTCGCGGACCAGGCGCCGGATGTCGTCGGGCTCGCGGAGGCAGGAGCGGGCGGCGTCGTAGAGCCGCTGGAAGCGGAACCAGCCGCGCTCGTCGGTGGCCCGCAGCTTGGGTGGCTCACCGCTGGTCAGGGCGTCGGGCAGGCGCACGCCGTACTTGTCGGCGAGCTCCAGCAGGGTGGACGGCCGCATCGAACCCGTGAAGTGCAGGTGCAGGTGGGCTTTCGGCAGAAGCGTGAGATCGCGTACGTGCTCCATCCGGTGATCCTGCCGTACCGCTGCGCTCGGCGGGAGGGGGTTTTCCTGATCGGGGGCTTGCTCGAACGCGCGGGCGGGCCGGTTTCCGCTGCGCGGGGCCTACCCGGGCTCTGCCCGGACCGCGCCTCAATCGCCGGCGGGGCTGCTGATGCGCCTCGGTCGCCGGCGGGGCTGCTCATCCCCGACACGACTGAGCGGTGGCGCCCGGGGAGGGCGTCACCGCTCAGGGTGGATCAAGGGGGCGGCCGGAGGATCAGGCCTTGGCCTCCGCCAGGAGGTTCTGGATGCGGGACACGCCCTCGACCAGGTCCTCGTCACCCAGGGCGTACGACAGGCGCAGGTAGCCCGGCGTGCCGAAGGCCTCGCCCGGGACGACCGCGACCTCGGCCTCGTCCAGGATCAGGGCCGCCAGCTCGACGGAGGTCTGCGGGCGCTTGCCGCGGATCTCCTTGCCGAGGAGCTCCTTCACCGACGGGTACGCGTAGAACGCGCCCTCCGGGGTCGGGCAGAAGACGCCGTCGATCTCGTTCAGCATCTTGACCATGGTCTGGCGGCGGCGGTCGAAGGCCTTCCGCATCTCCGCGACCGCGTCCAGGTTGCCCGAGACGGCGGCCAGCGCCGCGACCTGCGCCACGTTGGAGACGTTGGAGGTGGCGTGCGACTGCAGGTTGGTCGCGGCCTTGATGACGTCCTTCGGCGCGATGACCCAGCCCACCCGCCAGCCGGTCATCGCGTACGTCTTGGCAACGCCGTTCACGATGATGCACTTGTCGCGCAGGGCCGGGACCAGCACCGGGAGCGAGGTGAACTTCGCGTCGCCGTAGACGAGGTGCTCGTAGATCTCGTCAGTCAGCACCCACAGGCCGTGCTCCGCCGCCCACTCGCCGATGGCGCGCGCGTCGTCCTCGCTGTACACGGAGCCGGTCGGGTTCGAGGGGGAGACGAACAGGACGACCTTGGTGCGCTCGGTGCGCGCGGCCTCCAGCTGCTCGACGGAGACCCGGTAGCCGGTGGTCTCGTCGGCGACGACCTCCACCGGGACGCCGCCCGCGAGGCGGATCGACTCGGGGTACGTCGTCCAGTACGGGGCCGGGACGATGACCTCGTCGCCCGGGTCGAGGATCGCGGCGAACGCCTCGTAGATGGCCTGCTTGCCGCCGTTGGTCACCAGGACCTGGGACGCGTCGACCTCGTAGCCGGAGTCGCGGAGCGTCTTGGCCGCGATCGCGGTCTTCAGCTCGGGCAGGCCGCCGGCCGGCGTGTAGCGGTGGTACTTCGGGTTGCGGCAGGCCTCGACCGCCGCCTCGACGATGTAGTCCGGGGTCGGGAAGTCGGGCTCGCCCGCGCCGAAGCCGATCACCGGGCGCCCGGCGGCCTTGAGGGCCTTGGCCTTGGCGTCGACGGCGAGGGTGGCGGACTCGGAGATAGCGCCGATACGGGCGGACACCCGGCGCTCGGAGGAAGGCGTTGCAGAGGTCATGCGGCAATCGTCCCAGACGGCAAACGGGCGACGCACACCGTTTCAACTACCGGACGGGGGTGATCCGCATCCGGCCCCGGCGGCTTCTGTTCGACGTCAGGGCCCGGACCACGTACACTCACCTGTCGTTGGTCCTCACCGGCCGCCCCAGAGCGTGAGCACTCCGTGCACTCGCCCGGATGCGGTAGGTTGGGGAACGCAAAGGGTCGTAGCTCAATTGGTAGAGCACTGGTCTCCAAAACCAGCGGTTGGGGGTTCGAGTCCCTCCGGCCCTGCTCCACACTCCTTCTCGGACGTGTGCGCAGGTACGTACTTCGATGCAACGCCGTGCGGCGCAACCGGGCGCGGCTACGGCCACGACCCGGATTCAGGTGAGAGACGTGACGGACGCCCTGGGCTCCATCGACATGCCTGACGCCGAGGACGACACCCGCGAGAAGAAGGCCCGCAAGGGCGGCAAGCGCGGCAAGAAGGGTCCTCTGGGCCGGCTCGCGCTCTTCTACCGCCAGATCGTCGCGGAACTCCGCAAGGTCGTCTGGCCCACTCGCAACCAGCTGACGACGTACACCACTGTGGTGATTGTCTTCGTCGTCATCATGATCGGTCTGGTGACCGTGATTGACTATGGGTTCCAGGAAGCCATCAAGTTCGTCTTCGGCTGATCCCCGCGGAGGGCGGCGCCTTGATGGGTGCCGCCCGTTTTCGCATGTTCGACCACCTTTTGTATCCAGGAAGAAGCAGCCACCGTGTCTGACCCGAACCTGAACGCGAGCCACGACTCCGTCGAGTCCGTCGAGGACGAGCTCGACATCGTCGAGGCGGCGGACGCGGACCTCGATGAGGCCGAGGCCGCCGACGCCGAAGCGGGTGCCGCTGCCGAGGAATCCGCCCTGCACGTCGAGTCCGACGTCGAGTCCTCCGATGACGAGGCCTCCGACGAAGCCGACGCCGACGTCGAGGCCGCCGACGCCGCCGAGGTCGAGACCGACGACGAGTCCGCTGACGATGACGCCGACGCCGTGGAGGACGCCGCCGAGGCCGAGGCCGAAGAGCCCGCCGAGCCGGTCGACCCCATCGAGGCGCTGCGCGACGAGCTCCGCCTGCTGCCCGGCGAGTGGTACGTGATCCACACCTACGCGGGCTACGAGAAGCGCGTGAAGGCCAACCTGGAGCAGCGCGCCGTCTCGCTGAACGTCGAGGAGTTCATCTACCAGGCCGAGGTGCCCGAGGAAGAGATCGTCCAGATCAAGAACGGCGAGCGCAAGAACGTCCGGCAGAACAAGCTGCCCGGTTACGTTCTCGTCCGCATGGATCTGACGAACGAGTCCTGGGGCGTCGTCCGCAACACCCCGGGCGTCACCGGCTTCGTCGGCAACGCCTACGACCCCTACCCGCTGACCCTGGACGAGATCGTCAAGATGCTCGCCCCGGAGGCGCAGGAGAAGGCCGCCAAGGCCGCCGCGGAAGAGGCCGGCCTGCCCGCGCCCGCCGTCAAGCGCCAGATCGAGGTCCTCGACTTCGAGGTCGGCGACTCGGTCACCGTCACCGACGGCCCGTTCGCGACGCTCCAGGCGACGATCAACGAGATCAACCCGGACTCGAAGAAGGTCAAGGGCCTCGTCGAGATCTTCGGTCGCGAGACCCCGGTCGAGCTGAGCTTCGACCAGATCCAGAAGAACTGATCTTCTGAATCCACGCTTCCGAACAGGTCAGAACGCCCCGTGAAGGGCGGTCTGACCTGCTCGGTTTTCAGCCCCGCACCGATACCCGTTATCGTGGTGCGGTATGCCTCCATCCGGATGACCGGATTGGCGGCGAAAAACTCTCACTAGGACCCGGAGAGAGCAATGCCTCCCAAGAAGAAGAAGGTCACGGGGCTTATCAAGCTCCAGATCAAGGCCGGCGCGGCCAACCCGGCTCCGCCGGTCGGCCCCGCGCTCGGTCAGCACGGCGTCAACATCATGGAGTTCTGCAAGGCCTACAACGCCGCGACCGAGTCGCAGCGTGGCATGGTCGTGCCGGTGGAGATCACGGTCTACGAGGACCGCTCCTTCACCTTCATCACCAAGACGCCGCCGGCCGCGCGCCTCATCCTGAAGAGCGCGGGCGTCGAGAAGGGCTCGGGCGAGCCGCACAAGACCAAGGTCGCGAAGCTCACGCGTGACCAGGTCCGCGAGATCGCCACGATCAAGCTTCCCGACCTGAACGCCAACGACCTCGACGCCGCCGAGAAGATCATCGCCGGCACCGCCCGTTCCATGGGCATCACGGTCGAAGGCTGATTCAGCCGCCCCAGCACCACCAGTGGTAGGGCCAAGCGCTGGCCCGCACCACGACTCCATGCCTGAATCCGAAACACAGGAGCAGAAGTGAAGCGCAGCAAGACTCTCCGCGCTGCGGACGCCAAGGTCGACCGGGAGAAGCTGTACGCCCCGCTCGAGGCCGTCCGTCTCGCCAAGGAGACCTCCACGACCAAGTTCGACGCCACCGTCGAGGTCGCCTTCCGCCTGGGTGTCGACCCGCGCAAGGCCGACCAGATGGTCCGCGGCACCGTGAACCTCCCGCACGGCACCGGTAAGACCGCCCGGGTCCTGGTCTTCGCGACCGGTGACCGTGCTGCGGCCGCGGAAGCCGCCGGCGCCGACATCGTCGGCGACGACGAGCTGATCAACGAGATCGCCAAGGGCAACCGCCTGAACGAGTTCGACGCCGTTGTCGCCACGCCGGACCTCATGGGCAAGGTCGGCCGCCTGGGCCGCGTGCTCGGTCCCCGTGGCCTCATGCCGAACCCGAAGACCGGCACCGTCACCATGGACGTCGCCAAGGCTGTCACCGAGATCAAGGGTGGCAAGATCGAGTTCCGCGTCGACAAGCACTCGAACCTGCACTTCATCATCGGCAAGGTCTCCTTCACCGATGAGCAGCTGGTCGAGAACTACGGCGCCGCGCTGGACGAGATCCTTCGTCTCAAGCCGTCCGCCGCCAAGGGCCGCTACGTGAAGAAGGCCGCCCTCAGCACCACGATGGGCCCCGGCATCCAGCTGGACTCCAACCGCACCCGCAACCTCCTCGTCGAGGAAGACCCGGCTGCCGTCTGAGTCCGACCGGACCGAGCCTGACTCGCGTCACGGCTCACCGAGTGGCTGAACGGGCCCCTCGCTCCCTTCCGGGGGAGCGGGGGGCCCGTTCCGTATACCCGTTCGACCGCTGTCGTGACCGGCCAGTAATGTGCCCTCTGACCAGCAGTGAACAGGGGTGGGGATTTCCGTGAACGTGAACGCGTACCGCAAGCGGACCGTCGTGGCCGTGGCCGCGGCCGTACTGCTCGCCGGCGGGGCCACCGCCTGCGACGGGGGGAAGAAGGACGGCGCCGCCGCTGCTCCCTCGAAGAGCGCGTCGGGCACGCCCGGCGCGTCCGGCGCGCAGAAGCCGGTGCAGGCGGAGCCGGCCGCCTACCTGGAGCAGGTGAAGAAGGGCTCCGAGGAGATCACCTCGCTCCGCTACACCATGTCCGGCAGCGTGGCGGGCCAGCCGGTCTCGGGCGACGTGGCCATGCGCATCAAGCCCGAGGTGGGCATGTCGATGAAGATGGCCTCCCCGGAGGCCGAGGGCGGGACCGTCGACCTGCGCCTCATCGGCGGTGTGATGTACATCGGGAGCGACGGCAAGTTCCTCAAGCTCGACCTCAAGAGCGCGAGCCCGGACGCGGCGGCCCAGCTGGACGCCCTCGGCAAGGCCGGCCAGAGCGGCGAGAACCCGGCCGACCGGGCGAACCAGCTCCAGGGGGCCAAGGACCTCAAGGTGGTCGGCGAGGAGACCGTCGACGGGCAGAAGACCACGCACCTGTCCGGCACGGTCAGCCTGGACCAGATGAAGGCCGCGGCGGCCGCGGCTTCGCCCGAGGCCAAGGAGCGCCAGGACAAGTCCGTCAAGCAACTCGAGGCGCAGGGCGTGCGGAGCCTCGTGGTGGACATGTGGGTCGACGGCACCAACCACACCAAGCAGGTGCGCACCCAGGGCCAGACCGCCAAGGGGCCGATGGACGTCACGATCAAGTTCACCGAGTACAACAAGCCGGTGGACATCGCGGCTCCCCCGGCCGACCAGGTCGTGGACCTCGCCGAGATGATGAAGAACGGCGGCGCCCAGGGCTGAGCGTGGGGCCGGGAGGGCGGCCCGAGGGCGATTTGCCTCGGGTCGCGTGCTTCACGTACAGTTCCCCAGAAGCCAAAGACCGCTGGTCGTTGCCGTGCTCGCAAGGGTGCGGCGGCCGAAGGATCCGCTGGATGCGGACGACCCGCGTAGGTGACTGAGGAAAGTTCCCGGATTTCACGATCCGGTTGAGCTACGCCCTGGCGCCTGCGCCGGGGCGTTTTGCATGTAGCCCCTTCTGAGCGGTCCTCATCACCCGGAAGGAGGCCGACGCACTATGCCGACGCCCAACAAGGCTGCCGCGGTAGCCGAGCTCACGGACGCGTTCCAGAGCTCGAACGCCGCCGTGCTGACCGAGTACCGGGGTCTCACCGTCGCGCAGCTCAAGACGCTGCGTCGCTCTCTCGGTGAGAACGCCCAGTACGCCGTGGTGAAGAACACGCTGACCAAGATTGCGGCCAACCAGGCCGGGATCACCGCGCTGGACGAGCACTTCGCTGGTCCGACCGCGGTCGCCTTCATCACCGGTGACCCGGTGGAGTCGGCGAAGAGCCTGCGTGACTTCGCCAAGGAGAACCCGAACCTCATCATCAAGGCGGGTGTCCTTGATGGTAAGGCGCTCACCGCTGATGAGATCAAGAAGCTTGCGGACCTCGAGTCCCGCGAGGTTCTGCTCAGCAAGCTGGCCGGCGCGTTCAAGGGCAAGCAGTCCCAGGCTGCCTCGCTCTTCCAGGCGCTGCCGTCGAAGTTCGTCCGCACCGCGGAAGCGCTTCGCGTCAAGCTCGCCGAGCAGGGCGGTGCCGAGTAATTCGGCTCGCGCACTGATCCACGCCGCCTAGTGCGTGGGTCGTAGCGGGCCGTTACGCCCGCCTCTATATACATCCGGCACCTGCCGAATTAGTGGAAGGATCGCCCATCATGGCGAAGCTCTCTCAGGACGACCTCCTCGCCCAGTTCGAGGAGATGACCCTCATCGAGCTCTCCGAGTTCGTGAAGGCCTTCGAGGAGAAGTTCGACGTCACCGCCGCCGCGGCCGTCGCCGTTGCCGGCCCCGCCGGCCCGGGTGCCCCGGCCGAGGCCGAGGAGGAGAAGGACGAGTTCGACGTCATCCTCACCGGTGCGGGCGACAAGAAGATCCAGGTCATCAAGGTCGTGCGTGAGCTGACCTCCCTGGGCCTCAAGGAGGCCAAGGACCTCGTGGACGGCACCCCGAAGCCGGTCCTCGAGAAGGTCAACAAGGAGGCCGCTGACAAGGCCGCCGAGGCCCTCAAGGCCGCCGGCGCCGGCGTCGAGGTCAAGTAACACCTCTGAGGCCCTCTGGGGCCTCTTCAAAGGGCGGTCACCCGTAAGGGTGGTCGCCCTTTGGCGTACCCGGAGTGCCTGATTTGCCCTGCTCTCGTTGGGGAGTAGGGTGATCTTCGTTGTCTCGGAGCCGGTCCGCAGGTGATCCGCTCGGAGCAGGGGGCCTTGACGAACGGGCGGCGGCGCGCAATTCTCAGACCGGTCGTGGGAGACCCGCCCGCACCGCTCCGGGACCCGAGGGTACGGATCGGCGATCCGAGGCATGGATCGACCACGAAGAGGGCAGTACTGATACGCGCTCTGTGTTCAGAGCGCGGCAGAGTTGGACGCGGTGTTGGACGAACACGGTGTTGGTTGATCGAGTGGGGAAGGCCTGTTGCCGGTTTCCGGAAACCTGGTCTGGACATCAGTGAGCCAAGTGGCTACACTGACCCTTTGCGCTGCCTGTTAGCTGCCCCCTGCCCGTCGCCAGGGGCATGCCCACGCTCGAGCACACCTGACTGATCCGCCCTGACCTGGTCTTTCGGACCAGATTGAAAGCGTCTGTCTTCTGTGTCGGCTGGGACCGGTACGCGCGTAGTGAGTCCGAGCCCTCGGAAGGACCCCCTCTTGGCCGCCTCGCGCAACGCCTCGACCAATACGAACAACGGTGCCAGCACCGCCCCGCTGCGCATCTCCTTTGCAAAGATCAAGGAGCCCCTCGAGGTTCCGAACCTCCTGGCGCTGCAGACCGAGAGCTTTGACTGGCTGCTCGGTAACGCCGCCTGGAAGGCTCGCGTCGAGTCGGCTCTTGAGAGTGGACAGGACGTCCCCACCAAGTCCGGTCTTGAAGAGATCTTCGAGGAGATCTCGCCGATCGAGGACTTCTCCGGGTCGATGTCGCTGACTTTCCGCGACCACCGTTTCGAGCCGGCGAAGAACTCGGTCGACGAGTGCAAGGAGCGCGACTTCACGTACGCGGCGCCGCTCTTCGTCACTGCCGAGTTCACGAACAACGAGACCGGAGAGATCAAGTCTCAGACGGTCTTCATGGGCGACTTCCCGCTCATGACCAACAAGGGCACCTTCGTCATCAACGGCACCGAGCGTGTCGTCGTGTCGCAGCTCGTCCGTTCCCCCGGTGTCTACTTCGACTCCTCCATCGACAAGACGTCCGACAAGGACATCTTCTCCGCCAAGATCATCCCGTCCCGGGGTGCCTGGCTGGAGATGGAGGTCGACAAGCGCGACATGGTCGGTGTCCGCATCGACCGCAAGCGCAAGCAGTCCGTCACCGTCCTCCTCAAGGCTCTCGGCTGGACCACCGAGCAGATCCTCGAAGAGTTCGGCGAGTACGAGTCCATGCGCGCCACCCTGGAGAAGGACCACACCCAGGGCCAGGACGACGCGCTGCTCGACATCTACCGCAAGCTGCGCCCGGGCGAACCGCCGACCCGCGAGGCCGCTCAGACGCTGCTCGAGAACCTCTACTTCAACCCCAAGCGCTACGACCTCGCGAAGGTCGGCCGCTACAAGGTGAACAAGAAGCTCGGCGCCGACGAGCCGCTCGACGCCGGTGTGCTCACCACCGACGACATCATCGCGACGATCAAGTACCTCGTGAAGCTCCACGCGGGCGAGACCGAGACCACCGGTGAGTCGGGCCGTTCGATCGTCGTCGAGACCGACGACATCGACCACTTCGGCAACCGTCGTCTGCGCAACGTCGGCGAGCTCATCCAGAACCAGGTCCGTACGGGTCTGGCTCGTATGGAGCGCGTCGTGCGCGAGCGCATGACCACGCAGGACGTCGAGGCGATCACGCCGCAGACCCTGATCAACATCCGGCCGGTCGTCGCCTCCATCAAGGAGTTCTTCGGCACCAGCCAGCTGTCGCAGTTCATGGACCAGAACAACCCGCTGTCGGGCCTGACCCACAAGCGCCGTCTGTCGGCGCTGGGCCCCGGTGGTCTGTCCCGTGAGCGGGCCGGCTTCGAGGTCCGTGACGTCCACCCGTCGCACTACGGCCGCATGTGCCCGATCGAGACCCCCGAAGGCCCGAACATCGGTCTGATCGGCTCGCTCGCGTCCTACGGCCGCGTCAACGCGTTCGGTTTCGTCGAGACCCCGTACCGCAAGGTCGTCGACGGTGTCGTCACCGACGAGGTCGACTACCTGACCGCCGACGAGGAAGACCGCTTCGTCATCGCCCAGGCCAACGCCGGCCTGAACGACGAGATGCGCTTCACCGAGAACCGCGTCCTGGTTCGCCGTCGTGGTGGCGAGATCGACTACATCGCCGGCGACGACGTCGACTACATGGACGTCTCCCCGCGCCAGATGGTGTCCGTCGCGACCGCGATGATCCCCTTCCTGGAGCACGACGACGCCAACCGTGCCCTCATGGGCGCGAACATGATGCGCCAGGCCGTTCCGCTGATCAAGGCGGAGGCGCCGCTCGTCGGCACCGGCATGGAGTACCGCTGCGCCGTCGACGCCGGTGACTCGATCAAGGCGGAGAAGGACGGTGTCGTCCAGGAGGTCTCGGCCGACTACATCACCGTCGCCAACGACGACGGCACGTACACCACGTACCGCGTCGCGAAGTTCTCCCGCTCGAACCAGGGCACCTCGGTCAACCAGAAGGTCATCGTCAACGAGGGCGACCGGATCGTCGAGGCCCAGGTCCTCGCCGACGGCCCGGCCACCGAAGAGGGCGAAATGGCCCTTGGCAAGAACCTGCTCGTCGCGTTCATGCCGTGGGAAGGCCACAACTACGAGGACGCGATCATCCTGTCGCAGCGCCTCGTACAGGACGACGTCCTCTCCTCGATCCACATCGAGGAGCACGAGGTCGACGCCCGTGACACCAAGCTGGGCCCCGAGGAGATCACCCGGGACATCCCGAACGTCTCCGAAGAGGTCCTCGCCGACCTCGACGAGCGCGGCATCATCCGCATCGGTGCGGACGTCGTCGCCGGCGACATCCTGGTCGGCAAGGTCACGCCCAAGGGTGAGACCGAGCTGACCCCGGAGGAGCGTCTGCTCCGCGCCATCTTCGGTGAGAAGGCCCGCGAGGTGCGTGACACCTCGCTCAAGGTCCCCCACGGTGAGATCGGCAAGGTCATCGGTGTCCGCGTCTTCGACCGCGAGGAGGGCGACGAGCTTCCCCCGGGCGTGAACCAGCTGGTCCGCGTCTACGTCGCCCAGAAGCGCAAGATCACCGACGGTGACAAGCTCGCCGGCCGTCACGGCAACAAGGGTGTCATCTCCAAGATCCTCCCGATCGAGGACATGCCCTTCCTTGAGGACGGCACGCCGGTCGACATCATCCTGAACCCGCTGGGTGTCCCGTCCCGAATGAACCCGGGACAGGTCCTGGAGATCCACCTCGGCTGGCTCGCCAGCCGCGGCTGGGACGTCTCCGGCCTCGGCGAGGAGTGGGCCGAGCGCCTCAAGGCGATCGGCGCCGACCGCGTCGAGCCCGGCACCAACGTCGCCACCCCGGTGTTCGACGGTGCCCGCGAGGACGAGCTGGCCGGCCTGTTCGAGCACACCATCCCGAACCGCGACGGCGACCGCCTGGTCCTGCCGTCCGGCAAGGCGCGTCTGTTCGACGGCCGCTCCGGCGAGCCGTTCCCGGACCCGATCTCGATCGGGTACATGTACATCCTCAAGCTGCACCACCTGGTCGACGACAAGCTCCACGCCCGGTCGACCGGTCCGTACTCGATGATCACGCAGCAGCCGCTGGGTGGTAAGGCGCAGTTCGGTGGCCAGCGCTTCGGTGAGATGGAGGTGTGGGCGCTCGAGGCTTATGGCGCCGCTTACGCCCTCCAGGAGCTGCTGACCATCAAGTCCGACGACGTCACCGGCCGCGTGAAGGTCTACGAGGCCATCGTCAAGGGCGAGAACATCCCCGAGCCGGGCATTCCCGAGTCCTTCAAGGTGCTCATCAAGGAAATGCAGTCGCTCTGCCTCAACGTGGAGGTGCTGTCCTCGGACGGCATGTCCATCGAGATGCGCGACACCGACGAGGACGTCTTCCGCGCGGCGGAGGAGCTCGGTATCGACCTGTCCCGGCGTGAGCCGAGCAGCGTCGAAGAGGTCTGACGGGCCTGACGGGGGGCTCGCTCAAGAGCCCCCCGTCATCCCCGGGACCGTTCAGACCATGATTGAGACTCGACCCCGAAAGAGGGATTGACGCACAGTGCTCGACGTCAACTTCTTCGACGAGCTGCGGATCGGCCTTGCCACCGCGGACGACATCCGAACCTGGTCGCACGGCGAGGTCAAGAAGCCGGAGACCATCAACTACCGCACCCTCAAGCCTGAGAAGGACGGACTCTTCTGCGAGAAGATCTTCGGTCCGACCCGGGACTGGGAGTGCTACTGCGGCAAGTACAAGCGTGTCCGCTTCAAGGGCATCATCTGTGAGCGCTGTGGCGTCGAGGTCACGCGCGCCAAGGTGCGTCGTGAGCGGATGGGCCACATCGAGCTTGCCGCTCCCGTCACCCACATCTGGTACTTCAAGGGCGTCCCGTCGCGCCTGGGCTACCTGCTGGACCTCGCGCCGAAGGACCTCGAAAAGGTCATCTACTTCGCCGCGTACATGATCACGTTCGTGGACGACGAGCGCCGCACCCGCGACCTCCCGTCGCTGGAGGCGCACGTCTCCGTCGAGCGCCAGCAGATCGAGAACCGCCGTGACGCGGACCTCGAAGGCCGTGCCAAGAAGCTCGAGACCGACCTGGCCGAGCTGGAGGCCGAGGGCGCCAAGGCCGACGTGCGCCGCAAGGTGCGCGAAGGTGCCGAGCGCGAGATGAAGCAGCTGCGCGACCGTGCGCAGCGCGAGATCGACCGTCTGGACGAGGTCTGGTCCCGCTTCAAGAACCTCAAGGTCCAGGACCTCGAAGGCGACGAGCTGCTCTACCGCGAGCTGCGCGACCGCTTCGGTACCTACTTCGACGGTTCGATGGGTGCCGCGGCGCTGCAGAAGCGCCTGGAGTCCTTCGACCTGGAGGAGGAGGCCGAGCGCCTCCGCGAGATCATCCGGACCGGCAAGGGCCAGAAGAAGACCCGTGCGCTCAAGCGCCTCAAGGTCGTCTCCGCGTTCCTGCAGACCAGCAACAGCCCCAAGGGCATGGTTCTGGACTGCGTGCCGGTGATCCCGCCGGACCTGCGTCCGATGGTGCAGCTGGACGGTGGCCGCTTCGCGACCTCCGACCTGAACGACCTGTACCGCCGCGTGATCAACCGCAACAACCGTCTGAAGCGTCTGCTCGACCTCGGTGCCCCCGAGATCATCGTGAACAACGAGAAGCGGATGCTCCAGGAGGCGGTCGACGCCCTCTTCGACAACGGCCGTCGTGGTCGCCCGGTCACGGGCCCCGGCAACCGTCCGCTGAAGTCCCTGAGCGACATGCTCAAGGGCAAGCAGGGCCGTTTCCGTCAGAACCTCCTCGGCAAGCGCGTGGACTACTCCGCGCGTTCCGTGATCGTCGTCGGTCCGCAGCTCAAGCTGCACCAGTGCGGTCTGCCGAAGGCCATGGCGCTGGAGCTCTTCAAGCCGTTCGTGATGAAGCGCCTGGTCGACCTGAACCACGCGCAGAACATCAAGTCGGCGAAGCGCATGGTCGAGCGCGGCCGTACGGTCGTCTACGACGTGCTCGAAGAGGTCATCGCCGAGCACCCGGTGCTGCTGAACCGTGCGCCCACGCTGCACCGTCTCGGCATCCAGGCCTTCGAGCCCCAGCTGGTCGAAGGCAAGGCCATCCAGATCCACCCGCTCGTCTGCACCGCGTTCAACGCGGACTTCGACGGTGACCAGATGGCCGTGCACCTGCCGCTCTCCGCGGAGGCGCAGGCCGAGGCCCGCATCCTGATGCTGTCCTCGAACAACATCCTCAAGCCGGCCGACGGCCGTCCGGTCACGATGCCGACCCAGGACATGGTCCTCGGTCTGTTCTTCCTGACCACCGACGGTGAGCTGCGTGACACCAAGGGCGAGGGCCGCGCGTTCGGCTCCACGGCCGAGGCGATCATGGCGTTCGACGCCGGTGAGCTCGCGCTGCAGTCGCAGGTCGACATCCGCTTCCCGGTGGGCACCATCCCGCCGCGCGGCTGGGTCGCGCCGGTGGCCGAAGAGGGCGAGCAGGAGTTCCAGCCGGGCGACAGCTTCCGTCTCAAGACGACCCTGGGCCGCGCGCTCTTCAACGAGCTGCTGCCCGAGGACTACCCGTTCGTCGACTACTCGGTGGGCAAGAAGCAGCTCTCCGAGATCGTCAACGACCTGGCGGAGCGCTACCCCAAGGTGATCGTGGCGGCGACGCTCGACAACCTCAAGGCGGCCGGTTTCCACTGGGCGACCCGTTCGGGCGTCACCGTGGCCATCTCCGACGTCGTCGTGCCCGAGGCCAAGAAGGCCATCGTCGCGGGCTACGAGGCGATGGACGAGAAGGTCCAGAAGCAGTACGAGCGCGGTCTGATCACCAAGGACGAGCGCACGCAGGAGCTCATCGCGATCTGGACCAAGGCGACCAACGAGGTTGCCGAGGCGATGAACGCGAACTTCCCCAAGACGAACCCCATCTTCATGATGGTTGACTCGGGTGCCCGAGGAAACATGATGCAGATGCGACAGATCGCCGGTATGCGTGGTCTGGTGTCGAACGCGAAGAACGAGACCATCCCGCGTCCGATCAAGGCGTCCTTCCGTGAGGGCCTCACCGTTCTGGAGTACTTCATCTCCACGCACGGTGCCCGTAAGGGTCTGGCGGACACCGCCCTGCGTACCGCCGACTCGGGTTACCTCACCCGTCGTCTGGTGGACGTCTCGCAGGACGTCATCATCCGCGAGGAGGACTGCGGCACCGAGCGCGGCCTCAAGCTCAAGATCGGTGTCAAGGACGAGGCGGGTGTCCTGCGCAAGGCGGACGACGTCGAGACCTCCGTGTACGCCCGCATGCTGGCCGAGGACGTCGTCATCGACGGCAAGGTCATCGCGCCGGCCAACGTGGACCTCGGTGACGTGCTCATCGACGCCCTCATCGCGAACGGCGTCGAGGAGGTCAAGACCCGCTCGGTCCTGACCTGCGAGTCCGCGGTCGGCACCTGTGCCTTCTGCTACGGCCGCTCGCTGGCCACCGGCAAGCTGGTCGACATCGGTGAGGCGGTCGGCATCATCGCCGCCCAGTCCATCGGTGAGCCCGGTACCCAGCTGACGATGCGTACCTTCCACACCGGTGGTGTGGCCGGTGACGACATCACGCAGGGTCTGCCGCGTGTCGTCGAGCTCTTCGAGGCCCGTACCCCGAAGGGTGTCGCCCCGATCTCCGAGGCCGCCGGCCGCGTGCGGATCGAGGAGACCGAGAAGACGAAGAAGATCGTCATCACGCCCGACGACGGCAGCGAGGAGACGGCGTTCCCGATCTCCAAGCGCGCCAAGGTCATCGTGCACGAGGGCGACCACGTCGAGGTGGGCCAGAAGCTCACCATGGGTGCCACCAACCCGCACGACGTGCTGCGCATCCTCGGTCAGCGTGCCGTCCAGGTCCACCTGGTCGGCGAAGTCCAGAAGGTCTACAACTCGCAGGGCGTGTCGATCCACGACAAGCACATCGAGATCATCATCCGGCAGATGCTGCGCCGCGTGACGATCATCGAGTCCGGCGACGCGGAGCTCCTGCCGGGCGAGCTGGTCGAGCGGTCGAAGTTCGAGACCGAGAACCGTCGTGTGGTCACCGAGGGCGGTCACCCCGCCTCCGGCCGTCCGCAGCTGATGGGTATCACCAAGGCCTCGCTCGCGACCGAGTCGTGGCTGTCGGCGGCGTCCTTCCAGGAGACGACCAGGGTTCTGACGGATGCGGCGATCAACGCCAAGTCCGACTCCCTGATCGGCCTCAAGGAGAACGTCATCATCGGTAAGCTCATCCCGGCCGGTACGGGCCTGTCCCGCTACCGCAACATCCGGGTCGAGCCGACCGAGGAAGCCAAGGCCGCGATGTACTCGGCCGTCGGCTACGACGACATCGACTACTCGCCCTTCGGCACCGGCTCCGGCCAGGCCGTCCCGCTGGAGGACTACGACTACGGCCCGTACAACGGCTGATAGCCCGTAAGAGGAAGCCCCCCGCTGCTCCGAGAGGAGCGGCGGGGGGCTTCTTCGTGTTCCGGGAGGGGCCTCAGTGGCGCCGGCGGCGGGAGGCGACGGTGACCGAGGCGAGGGCCAGGAGGGCGAGGGTGGCGGCGGCGAGGCCGGGGGTGAGGCCCCTGGGGGAGAAGGTGCAGGAGACCTTCGTGGTGCCGGGGGTCACCTGGAGGGAGACCAGGCCGTGGAAGGGGCGGAGCGGGGCGGAGCACTGCCAGCCCGGGACGCCGGTCATCGCGAAGACGGCGGTGCCGGTGGCGCCCTGGGGGAGGGTGGCCTCGATGGTGTGCCCCTGCGCGGTGACCTTCGTGGCGCCGGTGGCGGTGAGGTGGCGCACCGCCGCGTCGAGGCCGGTCCGGTCCAGGCAGCCGATGGGGTGGGAGCCGGCCGTGGCGTTCGCGGTGCGGGTGGCCACGGTGACGTCGAGGCGGCCGGAGGCGGGGACCGTGCCGATCGGGACGACCCCGCTCATGCGGTCCTGGAGGGGGCGGGAGAGCGAGCCCTGCGAGAGGGAGCCGAAGAGCTCGGGGGAGTACCAGTACGCCTCGGAGCCGGGCGCGCACTGGGCCGCGTAGGTCTGGGCGGTGGCGGTGCCGCCCCGCGTGACCTGCGGGACCTGGTAGACGGTGGCGCCCAGGACGTTCTCCTGGCGGGCGTAGACGCTGTCGGCGGGGTTGGGGGAGGCGTAGGGGCCGCTGCGGACCGTCACGAGGGGCGGGGCCGGGAACTTCGAGCCGGTCCAGCTGTTCTTCGTGGCGCCCGGCCGCACCCGCGCCCCGATCGAGAAGATCGCGTCGAGGACCGGGTTGTCGGCGCCGAAGAAGGTCCGGCCGTCGTTCTTGAAGCCGTAGCCGAGGGGCTCCAGCGCCTGGTACGTGGCCTCGGGGAGGTAGCTGCTGTAGTACTGCGGGCCCTCCGCGCGCAGGGCCAGGGCGTCGTTGTACGAGGTCTGCGGCGCGCCCGAGTCGGTCCGGTACGCGGGCCAGCCGTCGACGCCCCGGACGGCGTCGAAGTGGTGGCTGATCGACTCGTTCGAGGTGGCGGCCGGCGCCGCCCAGCGTTCGCGGGCCCGCCGGGTGTCGGCGTTGAGCGCGGCGGCGGTGGATTCGGCGAAGACGACGCCGACCATCAGGGCGGCCGCGACCGGGACGAGGTAGCGGCGCCTGTGGCCCAGGGAGAGCAGGACCAGCGCGAGCAGCGACAGGCCCCCGCCGCCGAGCACCGCCGGCCACGTCCAGCCGCCGAAGTCGTCGGTGTGGCGGAGCACGAAGGTGGCCAGCACCAGCAGGGCGGCCGACAGGGCGAGGTGCAGCGGGCGCGGGCGGTGGGCGAGCGCCAGCCAGGCGGCGATCACCACCATGCCGCTGAACACGAAGGCCTCGCGGTACGGGTTGCCGTTCGGGACCGCCAGGCCGTGCCACACGTACTGGGTCGGCGGGAACTGGAACGAGGCGAGGACCAGCAGGGCCGCCGCCGCCCACACCAGGCGGGTCCTGCGCGCGATCCGGGAGTCGAACAGGAACGCGCCCGCCAGGATCAGCCCCAGCGAGGCCACGTACAGCCGGGGCCGGCCGCCCCACAGGTGCGTGGCGGGGAGCATCCCGGACAGCAGGATCTCGATCCGGACCGGTTCGAAGGAGCCGGCCCGCGTCGGCTGCGCGGCGCCGCTCGACAGGAAGGACGGCAGCAGCAGGGGCAGGGTCAGGAGGATGCCCGTCACGGTGGCCGTGGCCGCCCGCCACACGGCGCGCAGCCGCTCGGAGCCGGTCATCTCGCGGGTGGCGAGCCGGACGGCCAGCAGCACGCAGGCGGCCATCGTGGCCATCATCGCGGTGTAGAAGTTCCCGAACCAGGCGAGCGCGACGAACAGCGCGACCCCGGGCCAGCGCCGCTGCTCCAGGCACCACTCGACGGCGATGCCGAGCAGCGGAAGCGCGACCAGCCCCCACAGCCACATCGGGATGTAGGAGGCGTCGCTCAGCGCCCACCCGCACAGCCCGTACGTCGCCCCGAGCACGCCCCGCTGCCACCAGGGGCCGGGGTGCAGCTTGCCGAGGTACACCGTCATCACGGCGGCCGCGGCGCCCATCGTCAGCGGCGTGACCGCGAAGACGGCCAAATCGACGTGGGCGCGGGGCACGAGGACGGCGAGCCAGGAGAACGGGTTGCCGAGGTAGGTGTAGTAGTCGGACAGGAACTGCTGGCCGAAGCCGCCGCGCCAGCTGAACAGCAGGTCGCCGGCGGCCTGCCCGTGCACCAGGTCCCACAGGGCGCGGTGGAAGGGCACGTACTGGTTGGCCTGGTCGTTGAGGGCGCGGCCGGTGTTCCCGAAGGGGAAGCTGCCGCGGGCCACCCAGGCCGCGCAGAACGCGCCCGAGGTGATGAGGAAGGCGAGCAGGGGGCCGCGCAGGCGGCCGAGGCGGCGCCGGGCCGCCGCGGGCCGCCGCCGGGCGGGAGCTTCCTGCGTGGTGGGCTCCGAGGCCACGGTTCCCAATGCGCTGCTCCCTGCTGATCGACTTCGCCGGGTGGCGGTTTGTCCGGCTCGTCAGTCTAGGGCGGCGCGGGGAGCGCGCGGCCACTTACCACATGCGTGCGGGTTCCGCACGTCCGAGCCGGTGCGGGAGGGCGGTGGGGCCCCGGATCCCGTGCGCCGCCTGGCCTGCGGGTCTGTGGGGGAGGGGGCCTTCCGGCGGCCGCCGGGCTTTTGTTTTGACCGGAGTGGATGCGGTAGGTACGCTCAGACCTTGTGCCTGGGGTGTGCCTGGGCTCCCGTGCGTGTCCACCAACCGCATAAGAGCCGTATCAGCCACCGCGATCCATGTGTCTTCGTTTGCGCGGAGCTCCACCGGATCCGACACACCCGACCGCGTGGGTCGGCAACGTTCCAGGTTAGCTTCACTACACGGCACACAGAAACCGGAGAAGTAGTGCCTACGATCCAGCAGCTGGTCCGTAAGGGCCGGCAGGACAAGGTCGAGAAGACAAAGACCCCCGCGCTTGAGGCTTCGCCCCAGCGTCGCGGCGTCTGCACGCGTGTGTTCACGACCACCCCGAAGAAGCCGAACTCGGCGCTCCGTAAGGTCGCGCGTGTGCGTCTGACCTCCGGCATCGAGGTCACCGCTTACATTCCGGGTGAGGGACACAACCTGCAGGAGCACTCGATCGTGCTCGTGCGTGGTGGCCGTGTGAAGGACCTGCCGGGTGTTCGTTACAAGATCATCCGCGGTGCGCTTGACACCCAGGCTGTCAAGAACCGCAAGCAGGCCCGCAGCCGCTACGGCGCCAAGAAGGAGAAGTAAGAATGCCTCGTAAGGGCCCCGCCCCGAAGCGCCCGGTCATCATCGACCCGGTCTACGCATCTCCTCTGGTGACGTCGCTCATCAACAAGATCCTCCTGAACGGCAAGCGCTCCACCGCCGAGCGCATCGTCTACGGCGCCATGGAAGGCCTCCGCGAGAAGACCGGCAACGACCCGGTCATCACGCTGAAGCGCGCGCTGGAGAACGTCAAGCCGTCCCTCGAGGTCAAGTCCCGCCGTGTCGGTGGCGCGACCTACCAGGTTCCGGTCGAGGTCAAGCCGGGTCGCCAGTCGACC
This sequence comes from Streptomyces cirratus, assembly GCF_014650775.1. Classification (GTDB taxonomy): domain Bacteria; phylum Actinomycetota; class Actinomycetes; order Streptomycetales; family Streptomycetaceae; genus Streptomyces; species Streptomyces cirratus. The sequence continues at coordinate 243,631 of NZ_BMVP01000002.1, forward strand.
CTCGCGCTGCGCTGGCTCGTGGGTTACTCCCGCGCCCGCCGCGAGAAGACCATGACCGAGCGCCTCATGAACGAGCTGCTCGACGCCTCCAACGGTCTTGGCGCTGCCGTCAAGAAGCGCGAGGACACGCACAAGATGGCCGAGTCCAACAAGGCCTTCGCGCACTACCGCTGGTAGTCCCACCCCACATCGAGACCGAGAGAAGACCGAAGCCTTATGGCTACCACTTCGCTTGACCTGGCCAAGGTCCGCAACATCGGGATCATGGCCCACATCGACGCGGGCAAGACGACCACCACCGAGCGCATCCTGTTCTACACCGGTGTGTCGTACAAGATCGGTGAGGTCCACGACGGCGCTGCCACGATGGACTGGATGGAGCAGGAGCAGGAGCGTGGTATCACCATCACGTCCGCCGCGACGACCTGCCACTGGCCTCTTGACGAGGTCGACCACACCATCAACATCATCGACACCCCGGGTCACGTCGACTTCACCGTAGAGGTGGAGCGTTCGCTCCGCGTCCTCGACGGTGCCGTCACCGTCTTCGACGGTGTCGCCGGTGTGGAGCCGCAGTCCGAGACGGTCTGGCGTCAGGCCGACCGTTACGGCGTGCCGCGCATCTGCTTCGTCAACAAGCTGGACCGTACCGGCGCCGAGTTCCACCGCTGCGTGGACATGATCGTGGACCGCCTCGGCGCGACCCCGATCGTCATGCAGCTGCCCATCGGCTCCGAGATGGACTTCCAGGGCGTTGTCGACCTGGTCCGCATGAAGGCTCTTGTGTGGTCCGCCGAGGCCTCCAAGGGCGAGATGTACGACGTCGTCGACATCCCCGCCTCGCACACCGAGGCCGCCGAGGAATGGCGCGCCAAGCTGGTCGAGACGGTCGCCGAGAACGACGAGCAGATGATGGAACTGTTCCTGGAGGGCACCGAGCCCACCGAGGAGCAGCTCTACGCCGCCGTCCGTCGTATCACCATCGCGTCCGGCAAGGGCGGCGACACCACCGTCACCCCCGTGTTCTGCGGCACCGCGTTCAAGAACAAGGGCGTCCAGCCCCTGCTCGACGCCGTCGTGCGCTACCTTCCCTCCCCCCTGGACGTCGAGGCCATCGAAGGCCACGACGTCAAGGACGCGGAGGTCGTCGTCAAGCGCAAGCCGGCCGACTCCGAGCCGCTGTCGGCCCTCGCGTTCAAGATCGCGAGCGACCCGCACCTCGGCAAGCTCACCTTCGTCCGGATCTACTCCGGTCGCCTGGAGGCCGGCACCGCGGTGCTGAACTCCGTCAAGGGCAAGAAGGAGCGCATCGGCAAGATCTACCGCATGCACGCGAACAAGCGTGAGGAGATCGAGTCGGTGGGCGCCGGTGACATCGTCGCCGTCATGGGCCTCAAGCAGACCACCACCGGTGAGACGCTGTGCGACGAGAAGGCCCCGGTCATCCTGGAGTCCATGGACTTCCCGGCCCCGGTCATCCAGGTCGCCATCGAGCCCAAGTCCAAGGGTGACCAGGAGAAGCTGGGTGTTGCCATCCAGCGTCTCGCGGAGGAGGACCCCTCCTTCCAGGTTCACTCGGACGAGGAGACCGGCCAGACCATCATCGGTGGTATGGGCGAGCTCCACCTCGACATCCTCGTCGACCGCATGCGTCGCGAGTTCAAGGTCGAGGCGAACGTCGGCAAGCCGCAGGTGGCCTACCGCGAGACGATCCGCAAGTCCGTCGAGCGTCACGACTACACCCACAAGAAGCAGACCGGTGGTACCGGTCAGTTCGCGAAGGTGCAGATCGCGATCGAGCCCATCGAGGGCGGCGAGGCGGCTTACGAGTTCGTCAACAAGGTCACCGGTGGACGTATCCCGCGTGAGTACATCCCGTCGGTGGACGCCGGTGCCCAGGAAGCCATGAAGTTCGGCATCCTCGCCGGCTACGAGATGACTGGCGTCCGCGTCATTCTTCTCGACGGTGGTTACCACGAGGTCGACTCCTCCGAACTCGCGTTCAAGATCGCCGGTTCGCAGGCCTTCAAGGAGGCCGCGCGCAAGGCTTCTCCCGTGCTCCTTGAGCCGATGATGGCCGTTGAGGTCACCACGCCCGAGGACTACATGGGTGAGGTCATCGGCGACATCAACTCTCGTCGTGGCCAGATCCAGGCCATGGACGAGCGTCACGGTGCTCGCATCGTGAAGGGCCTCGTGCCGCTTTCGGAGATGTTCGGCTACGTCGGAGACCTCCGCAGCAAGACCTCGGGTCGCGCCAGCTACTCGATGCAGTTCGACTCCTACGCCGAGGTTCCCCGGAACGTCGCTGAGGAGATCATCGCGAAGGCCAAGGGCGAGTAACTCTTCGGAGTACACGCTTTAGGCTTGTCACCGGTACCTCTGGGGCAACAGGAGCAACCCGCTCCTGTTGCCCGGGGGGACTGGCATCCCAGCAAAGATCACCTGGCGCCGATCTGTAAGGCGTACCAGAACCACTCTCCAGGAGGACCCCCGTGGCGAAGGCGAAGTTCGAGCGGACTAAGCCGCACGTCAACATCGGCACCATCGGTCACATTGACCACGGTAAGACGACCCTCACGGCCGCCATTACCAAGGTGCTGCACGACGCGTACCCGGACCTGAACGAGGCCTCGGCCTTCGACCAGATCGACAAGGCTCCTGAGGAGCGCCAGCGCGGTATCACCATCTCCATCGCGCACGTCGAGTACCAGACCGAGGCGCGTCACTACGCCCACGTCGACTGCCCGGGTCACGCGGACTACATCAAGAACATGATCACCGGTGCCGCGCAGATGGACGGTGCCATCCTCGTGGTCGCCGCCACCGACGGCCCGATGCCGCAGACCAAGGAGCACGTGCTCCTGGCCCGCCAGGTCGGCGTCCCCTACATCGTCGTCGCCCTGAACAAGGCCGACATGGTGGACGACGAGGAGATCCTGGAGCTCGTCGAGCTCGAGGTCCGTGAGCTGCTCTCCGAGTACGACTTCCCGGGCGACGACCTTCCGGTCGTCCAGGTCTCCGCGCTCAAGGCGCTCGAGGGCGACAAGGAGTGGGGCGAGAAGCTCCTCGGCCTCATGAAGGCCGTGGACGAGTCGATCCCGACCCCGCCGCGCGACACCGACAAGCCCTTCCTGATGCCGGTCGAGGACGTCTTCACGATCACCGGTCGCGGTACGGTCGTCACCGGCCGTATCGAGCGTGGTGTCCTGAAGGTCAACGAGACCGTCGACATCATCGGTATCAAGGAAGAGAAGACCACCACCACGGTCACCGGTATCGAGATGTTCCGCAAGCTCCTCGACGAGGGCCAGGCCGGTGAGAACGTCGGTCTGCTCCTCCGTGGCATCAAGCGCGAGGACGTCGAGCGCGGTCAGGTCATCATCAAGCCCGGTTCGGTCACGCCGCACACCGAGTTCGAGGCCGCCGCGTACATCCTGTCGAAGGACGAGGGTGGCCGTCACACCCCGTTCTTCAACAACTACCGCCCGCAGTTCTACTTCCGTACCACGGACGTGACGGGCGTTGTGACCCTGCCTGAGGGCACCGAGATGGTCATGCCCGGTGACAACACCGACATGACGGTCAACCTCATCCAGCCGGTCGCGATGGAAGAGGGCCTGAAGTTCGCCATCCGTGAGGGTGGTCGTACGGTGGGCGCCGGCCAGGTCACCAAGATCACGAAGTAATTCGTGTTCTGACCTGGTAGCTCGCGCGAGCGGGCACCACGTTTGACAGAAGGGCCCCTTGCCCACCGCCTCGGCGGTGGGGGAGGGGCCTTTTGTCGTTGCCCGCGGGGCGTTGCCGGCTGCTGTGCGGGGCCCGGCCGGGTGCGTACGCGGCGCCCGCTCCGGTGTCTACGCGGCGCCCGCCTCCGCGCGGCACTCCCCGCACAGGCCCGGCTCCCGGGACCGGAAGGCGAGGCCGCAGGTCTCGTCCTCGCAGGTCTGGAAGGGGTCCGGCGGTACGTGGGCGGCCGGGCGGGGTAGGTGTGCCAGGGTCGGCGGCAACTGGGCGGTGAGCCGGTACGCCACCAGTCCGGCCGGGTTGCGGGGCTGCGGCGGCAGGTTGGCCGTGAGGGCGGCGGTGATGCCGCCGGGGCGGGCGCCGCGCTCCAGCCAGGCCTCGACGGCGGGGGCGAGGCACTCGATGTCCTGCCGGCCGAGCAGGAGACGGGAGTCGAGGCGGCGCAGGTCCGTCAGGACGGTGACGGCCGCCTCGTGTCGCCAGGGGTTGTCGGGGTTCCGGGGCCGGGGGAGGGACCCGCCGGGAGTCCGTGGGGTGGCGGGCGGCTGCGGGGCGACGGCCTCCGGCGAGACGGCGGCCGGGGTGGTCGCGGGAGGGGCTTCCGCGGCGGGGTGCGCGGCGCGGCTCGGGGCGGGGCTCGGGTGCGGGTCCGGGCCGGGGTGCGGGCTGGCGCGCGGGTCGGGGTGCGGGTCGCTCTCCACGCACCCGGGGCGGTTGTAGGACACGGTGCGGGTGATCACCTGCCCGCCGGGCAGCCGTACGCGGGTCCGGGCGAGGTACCCGTGCACCTCCAGCTCGCGCAGCGCGCGGGCGATCCGGTGCTCGCTCTCGGGGAAGCGGGCGGCGAGGTCCTTGATGCCGATGCGGGCGCCGGCCGGCAGCGACTGGATGTGGAGCGCCAGGCCGATCGCGACGAGGGACAGCTCGGCGTGCTGGGCGAGGTGGTTGCCGACCACGGTGAAGCGGCGGGTGTGCCGCACGTTGACGTGGATGACACCTGATCGGGGGGCATCGCCGCGATTGCGCCCGGAGGCGAGCACGACGGGGTTAGGCTTCTGGGTATCCATCGGGAAGGTGTTCGCTTCCTGGCTGGCCAGGCCCCCGCCGGGATTGCGAGTCCCGTCGGGGGCCGACGTATGTCTGGAGTTGTCGCGCCGAGCATATGCCCGGCGGCCCCCTCGAAAGCCAGCCAGGTTGTCCCGATTCACCCATCCGAGCGACGCCCCCCGGGCGGGAGGCTGGAGGGGTCTGGCGAGGTTCTTTCGCTTCCCGAGTACTTACCCCATAGCGCTAACCCCACCACCCCCCGGCCCCCCGCATCGCGGCCCCTGCGACGCGGTGGCGCCGGTTGCTGAGCGTAAGGCGCTTACGAAGACGGAAGAAGGCGAAGATGCGCCTACCGTCCACGCTTTGCACGCAGAAACGTGTTCACGTCGTCCTGGATGTAAGAAGAAATCTCTCCCAGAGACGAGAGAACGTGTTCCACCTCTCGCACCAGTTCAGGATGTGCTGCCCAGGTCGCCGGGGCGCGTGTCAGTACTGCGGACAAGAGGTCATCGTCGTAGAAGCCGCCCGCCGCCTGATGGGGGGCTGTCTCTGCCAAGAGGTTCAACGAAAGTGGCAGTAGCCACGGGATTCCGACGTCCTGACCGATCAGTCGGGCCAGCTCGGTGGCGTTCAAGGTGCCAATCGGCCGGCGGCGCAGCGCATGCACAGCCTTGACCAGTCCCGTGGCGCTGGGGGGTGGATCACCCCAGATTTGTCCGTCCAACTGCTCCAGTGACCGGCTGAGATCGGGTCGATCACTCATTTTTTGCGTGCCCCATTCATTATCTGTGCCCGATGGAATGAAGAAACCCATTGAGTCTGTCGAGTGTCTCGATGGTTTCCTTCCTTTTTGCGACCAGTACTTCAAGCCCGCGGTCTGTCAGTGTGTCCGGAAGATTTTGGATCTCTCTTTCGAGAGTCCTCCGGACGTTGTCCAGTCCGTTTCTGGCATTCTTCAAATCTGCGATGTGGTCGAACGGCGTCCCGTCTGCCTTTCGTGCCACCACTTCGCCGTTGGCTTCACGTCGTGCCGCGTCGTAGTGATTGTGATTCGGCTGAGAATTGATGTCGCCGACGGGATCTGCCTTGATGTTCTCCAGTTTTTGGATCGCGCGCTGGGCATCATTGCTCAGTCCCAGTTTGGGACAGCCGTCCGGAGCCAGGCCCAGGGGGTCGGACCAGGTGTGGGGGTTGTGGACGTAGGTCGCCGGGTTGGGGGCCGGGGAGAGGCCCAGGGGGTCCGGGGTGAGGTAGCGGGCGGTTTCGGGGTCGTAGGTGCGGAAGAGGTTGTGGTGGAAGCCGGACTCGGGGTCGTAGTACTGGCCCGGGAAACGGAGCGGGGTGTAGGCCGTCGCGTCGCGGTTCCAGGTGGTGGTGCCCCACAGGGTGGTGCGGGTGCGCCAGGCCGGGGTGCCGTCCTCGGTGAGGAGCTCGGTCGGGGTGCCGACGAGGTCGGTGACGATGGCGAAGAAGCGGTCGTCCACCGTGGCGTCGTCGATGTGCTCGGACTGCGTCAGCGGGTGCAGGCCCTGGTGGGTCCAGGTGAGGGTGACCGGGCCGGTGGTCTGTTCGCAGAGGGTGGCGCCGTCCCAGGTGAAGGTGGTCTCCTCCACCACCGCGCCCCCGGCGGTGACGCGTCGTTTCGCCGTGCGGCGGCCCAGGGGGTCGTAGCGGTACTGCCAGCGCGTGCCGTCCGGGGTGGTGACCGCCGACAGCTGGTCCTCCGCGTTCCACTCGTAGCGCCAGGTCTCCGCCTTGCGGGACAGGCGGGCCTTGCGGCGCACGGTCACCCGGCCCAGCGCGTCATGTTCGTAGCGGACCGCCCCCGCGCGGGTGATGCGGGTGCCCGTGTACGAGCGGCCGCCCTGCGCGTCGGCGCCCGGGTGGCGGTCCGGCCAGGTGGCGTGGGTCTGGTTGCCCGCCTCGTCGTAGGCGTACCGCTCCGACCACGATCCGGCGTCCACCGCCGTCACGCGGGCGGCCGCGTCGAGGGTGAACGTCCGCGGACCGGTCAGGGAGTCGTCCATCCCGGTGAGGTAGCCGTCCGCGCGGTAGCTGTAGCCCCGCCGCTGGAGGGTACGGCCGTCCTGGCCGACGACCGTCCGGGAGGCGAGCCGGCCCAGGGGGTCGTACTCGTGGGTGAGGGAGAGCGCGGGGCCCAGGCTGCGAGTGAGTTCCTGCCCGGCGGCGTCGCGCTCGAAGGTGATCGTGCGGCCGGCTGTCGTCAGGGACGTGCGGTGGCCGGCCGCGTCGTACGTCCAGTGGGATTCGGCGCCGCTGGGCGTGGTGCGGGTCGTGCGGCGGCCCAGGGCGTCGTAGGCGTACGTGAGCGTGCGGCCTTCGACCGTCTCCGCGAGGACGCGGCCGGTCCCGTCCCGGAGCCAGGTGATCGAGGACTCCGGCGAGACCATCGAGGTCAGGCGGTCGGAGCCGTCGTAGCCGTACGTCGTCGGGCCCGAGGGCGTGGCCTTGCTCGTGATCTGCCCGAGCGCGTTGCGGGTGTAGGTGGTGCACGCGCCCAGTGCGTCGGTGCGGGCCGTGAGGGCGCCCGCCGCGTCGTACTCGTAGGTGAGGGTGCGGCCGTCGAAGTCCGTCTCCGCGGACAGTGCGCCCGTGGGGGAGTACGTGTAACTCCACCTCAGACCCTGCGGGTTGGTGACCGAGGTGAGGCGCAGTTCCGTGTCGTGGCCGAACGTGTGGCGCGCGCCGTCCGGCCCGGTGCGGGCGGTGAGGAGGTCGAAGTCGCCGTACTCGTTGACCGTCACCCCGCCCGCGGCGTCCGTGTGCGTCAGGCAGTTGCCCTCCCCGTCGTACGTCCAGGACTCCGACGTGCCGTCAGGGTGCACGCGTCGGAGCAGGCGGCCCTCGGTGCTCCAGGCCAGGCGGGTCGTGCGGCCCAGCGGGTCGGTGATCGTGAGCGGGCGGCCGAAGGCGTCGCGGGTGTACGACGTCGTCGCGCCCAGGGGGTTGGTAGCCGAGACGAGCAGACCGGCCCGGTCGAAGACGTACGCGCTCGTGTGCCCCAGGGCGTCCGTCACCGCGCACAGGTGGCCGCGCGTGTCGTAGGCGAAGCGCGTGGTGGCGCCGGAGGGGTCGGTGGTCGAGGTGCGGTTGCCCCGGTCGTCGTACGTGTGGGTCGTCGTCGTGCCGTCCGCCGACACGAGCTCCACCGGCAGGCCGAGGGCGTCGTACCGCGCCCGCGAGACCTTGCCGTCCGGGCGGGTCACCGACGTCAGGTGGCCGGCCTCGTCATAGGTCAGGCGGGTCGTGCGGCCCAGCGGATCGGTACGGGAGAGCAGGCGGCCGTAGCGGTCGTACGCGAAACGCGTGCTCGCCCCGGCCGGGTCGATCTCGGCGACGACCTGCGCCCGGTCGTCGGTCACGTACCTCGTGCGGTGGCCCAGGGAGTCCGTGAGGGTCGTGACGCCGTCCTCGTACGAGAACCGGATGTTCAGGTGGCCCTTCGTACCGGACTGGGCGATGCAGCGGTGCCGCTCGTCGTAGACGTAGTCGAAGCGCCGGTCGTTGGTGTCGGTCCAGGAGGTGATCCGGCCGAGTGCGTCGTACCCGAAGCGCAGGGGGGTGCCGCAGGAGTCGGTGACCTCCGTGAGGTGGCCGTCCGTGTAGCCGTAGCGCAGGACTTCGGTCCCGTCCGCCAGGGCCAGGCTGGTTATCCGGCCGTCCGAGGAGGTCAGGCGCAGCTCGTGGCCGCCGCTGTGGGAGATCGAGAGGGGGGCGCGCGTCGTGTCGTCGTACGTGTACGCGATCCAGGCGCCGTTGCGGTCGTCCAGCTGGGTGAGGACGCCGTCCTCCGCGAAATGGCGTACGTGCCCCGATGCGGGATCGGTGACCGTGTAGCCGCCGTCCGGGTCGAGCGTCATCGGCCAGCGCCGGCCGTGGGAGGGGAAGACGGGAGGGCCGGCCTGCTCCGGGTGCGGGTAGGCCAGCAGGCTTCCGTCCTCGCAGACGAGGATGACGCCCTCGGCGTCGGTCTCCAGGCGCTGGTCGACGGTCGACGCCCAGGTGGGGCCGAACCACCGGCCCGAGCGGTACGAGGACTCGAAGGTCCGGGTGAAGACGAGCGGGAAGGAGCCCGGCAGGACGAGGTCCGTCTGCGGCAGCAGCATCCGGCCGGTCGCCACGTCGACCGGGTCGCCCTCACAGGGGACGTTCCTCTTCTCGCGGGCGCCGGGCCCCTCGTTGCCGTTGAGCGACTCACGGGTCGAGGGCGTGTGTTCGGCCGCCGGTCCCTTCGGAAGCCTGGGCGGCTCGGGCAGTTTGCCGTTCGCCAGCCGGCTCAGGAAGGAGGCCTTGCGGAGCGTGCCGGTGACGGCGCCCGCCCCCTTCGACCCGGCGGCCTCGCCATAGATCTTGCCGAGGGCTTCGTCGGGGTCCTTCACGAACTGCTCGTACATCAGGGAAGCGGCTCCGACGGGGTCGTTCGCCATCGTCAGCGTGCCGACGCCCAAGCCGCTGAGCCGCATCTTGTACTCGGTCGGATGCATGCGGTTGTAGGGATCCAGGGGGTCGACCGCACGGAAGAAGTCGACCGTGCCCGCCAGTCCCTTGATGAACCCCCCGCCCTGGTGCTCCAGCCCGAGGCCGCGGATGACCCCTTCGTAGACCAGCTGCTTGGCCACGGACGGCAGGGGCGGCGCGGCGTCCCGCGCCTTCGTCAGCGCTCGGACCGCCGTTCGTGCGGCCTCGTCGCGCTGGTGGCGCGCCTCGGCCAGCTTCTCCCGCGCCGCCTTGATGCCGTCCGCGCCGGGGTCGGTGAAGCCCGTCGGGCGGGGCGGCAGCGGGTCCTGCTTGCTGCGGATCGCCGCGTTGTAGGTCTCGACCCGCTCGTTGTAGGCGTCGCGGGCCGCCTGCGACGCCTTGACGGCGGTCGTGTACTCGTCCAACGCCTCCTTGGCGCGGCCCTGCGCCCACTCCACCGTGTCCGCGAACCGGGTCAGGGCGCCCGCCGCCGTCTCGAAGGCGTCCGCGGCCTTGAACCACTTCGGCGGCTGCTTCTGCGCGAGCACCCGGAAGCCCTCGGCGGCCGCGCCCTTTATGCCGTCCTCGTCGAGCCCTTTGAGGCCCTCGCCCGTCTTGTCGAAGGCTGCCTGGAAGTCCGCCAGGTGTGAGGCGGTCGCCCGGAGCTTGGACGGGCTGCCGTGTACGAGCTTCTTCGGGTCGTCGGTGTGGCCCAGCTCGGCTTCGTCGACCTCCGCGCCGAGCCGGTTGGCGACCTTGTCGGCGCCGTCCCGTACGACATCGGCGGCCTGGTGGAGCCCTGCCTTGTCGAGCCCGGCGCCCGCCTTGTCGCCCACCCATTCGACGCCGTCGCCGACGGCCTTCGCACCGGCGTGCAGCCACCCCTGCAGGTCGCGCCCCATCAGCGCTCACCTTGCTGCGGGGCGTCGGGCTCGGCCTGGCGCGCCTGTTCCCGGACGAGGGCGAGGGCCGCCGGGTCCAGCTGACCGAGATCAGCCGCCCCGTCGAGCAGCCGGGCGCCGTAGCCCTTGGTCACCGCGTCCCGCTTGGCCTGTTCCCACTGTTGCCGGAACTCGTCGCGCGCCTTCTGGGCCTCTTCGGGGGTCTCCTGGCGGAACGGTGCCTTGATCTCGTCCCAGGAGGTCTTCTCGGCCGTGTCCTCGTCGGCGTGCGGATTGCCGATGACGGAGTTGGCCGCGACCTTGAACGTGCCCCTGCGGTACTCGTCCTCCTCCCAGATCATCCCCGCCGAGATGTGCAGCGCGGCCGTCAGCCCGCTGACCTCCTCGACGAGGGCGCGCACTCCCCAGTCCCAGCGCGTGCACAGGTCCTGGAAGACGGCGGTGACGTCCGGGTGGCCGGCCTCCATGCCGGTCAGCGTGAGCTTTTCCAGGCCCGCGCCCACCGTCGCGCCGGCGTCCGGGGCGAACTCGCGGAGTTCGGCGATCGCCCCGCGTAGTCCGTCCGTGATGTTTTTGACGGCGACCGGGTCCATCTCCAGGTCTTTGCCGTTGTCGGCGTTCAAGATCCACCCCCATGGTTCGGGCCAGGTTAAGCGCGGCCTCGAACATGGCGGTGGCAGGTGGCATGGATTTGGCCAGGGGCGGAAAACGGCTGGTCCGGGGGGTGTGAGAGGCTCCACAGCGCATGGTGTGGACATATCAAGGGGGAGTCGTGGGGAGCAGCGAGGGCGCCGGTGGGTCCGGCGTCTCCGACGAGGAGTGGGCGCGGTTCGTGCGGGAGGCCGGGGGCGGGGCGGGGGAGGCGCCGAAGGAGCCTTCGGCGCGGGCGCGGATGGTGACCGAGCGGCTGCGGCGGGAGGACGAGGAGCGGGCAGCGCGGGAGCGGGGCTGGAAGGGGCGCAAGGCCCGCAAGGCCCGGCAGGCCGCCGAGCCGGCCGGGTGGCGGACCGGGCCGGCCTGGCAGGAGCGGGAGGGCCGCGGGAAGGGCAAGCGGCGGCTCAAGGCGACCGCGGCCGTCGTGTTCATCGCCGCGCTCGCAGTGGTGGCCGTGCGGCCGGAGCTGGTGATCGACCGGCTCACCGGCAAGACCGAGGCCAGGAAGAACGCCCGGGGCGCCGCTCCGCTGCCCGGCGAGACCGCACGTCCGACGGCCGCGCCGTCACAGCAGTACCCGGACCGGCCGACCCTCGAGGAACCCTTCCGGGGCTCGCCGGCGCTCCAGTGGGCGGACGGCGCCGCCGGTATCGAGCTGCCCGGGGCGAAGGCCGTGGGCGGGCTGTCCGAGGAGCAGGTGGCGGACGCGATCGCGAAGACCGGCCGGCTGCTGGCGGCGGCCAATCTGGAGCCCGCCACCCTGCGCGGTGAGCGCCCGCAGGCGGCGCTGGACCTGCTGGACCCGGTCCAGGAGGACGGCCGCGGGCTGTTGGAGAAGGCTCTCGCCCGGCCTTCCAAGGACGCCGACCCGCTGTGGCTGTTCAGCCGTTTCGATCCGGCGCAGGCGCGGGTGCACGGTGACGTGGTCAAGACCCGCGGGCGCATGTGGTTCGACAGCACCCGCCCCGGTGAGGTGCTGGTGCACTCCGACTACACCTTCGTGTACCCGCTGGTGCAGGCCAGGGCCGGCGCGGACGAGGTGGCGCGCACCATCGTGCGGCGCGAGCTCACCGTGGCCCTGGCCGACCCCGCGCGCATAGAGGCGACCCCCGGCAAGCTGCAGATCGTGAGCTGGTCGGAATCGGCGGGCAACGACGACTGCTCCCGGGACGGGCAGGGCTATCTGCACCCGATGTTCCAGGCCGACCAGCGGGCACGGCCCTCGTCGGAGGCGTCGGGCCCGGTCACCGATCCGTACGACCGCAGCAAGGACGTGGCGGCGCTGCCGAAGGAGTGCGGGAGGGTCTCCCGCTCCTGAGCCGGGCCCCGCAAGGGTCCCCGTCGCGCGGCGGGTTTGACGTGTCCGCGCGGCGGGGTATTGTTCTGCGCCCGATTGGCGCAGTACGTGTCTCGTGTGGCAGACTACTCAAGTTGCTCGGTTGAGTGCCGATGCTGCGCGCCTCCCGCCGGGAGGACCGGAAGCGAGTCCCACAGTACTCGTCGCCTCTATCTGCCCCTCGGGGCAGCAATGGGGGCGGACGTACGGGAATCTTTCGGGAAGTGTCAGCACGGGGCCCACCAGGCGCCCGGTGGGTGTTTCTCCCCCGACTCGCGGTCTTGGGACCGCACCCCCTTGGACGAGGGAATTTCCGTATGGGAATTTTCTGTAGAGGGAGTGCGACACGCCCGACCGCGTGGGTCGGAGAGAAGCGGTGGAGAGATCCACAGCCGCCCGGGAGCCAGAGCGTTTCCACAACAGACAGGACTACGGAGTAGCCATGGCGGGACAGAAGATCCGCATCCGGCTCAAGGCCTACGACCACGAGGTCATCGACTCCTCGGCGAAGAAGATCGTCGAGACGGTGACGCGCACTGGTGCGTCGGTCGCGGGCCCGGTGCCGCTGCCCACTGAGAAGAACGTGTACTGCGTCATCAAGTCGCCGCACAAGTACAAGGACTCGCGCGAGCACTTCGAGATGCGCACGCACAAGCGCCTGATCGACATCCTCGACCCGACTCCCAAGACCGTTGACTCGCTGATGCGCCTGGACCTTCCGGCCGGCGTTGACATCGAGATCAAGCTCTGAGAGGCGTCGAGAAGATGGCAAAGCAGATCAAGGGCGTCCTGGGCGAGAAGCTCGGCATGACCCAGGTCTGGGACGAGAACAACCGTGTCGTCCCGGTGACCGTGGTCAAGGCCGGACCCTGCGTCGTTACCCAGGTCCGTACGAACGACATCGACGGCTACGAGTCGGTCCAGATCGCCTTCGGCGAGATCGACCCGCGCAAGGTGAACAAGCCCCTCAAGGGCCACTTCGCCAAGGCCGACGTGACCCCCCGCCGCCACCTGGTGGAGCTCCGCACCTCCGACGCCAGCGAGTACACGCTCGGCCAGGAGATCACTGCTGAGGTGTTCGAGTCCGGCGTCAAGGTTGACGTCACGGGCAACAGCAAGGGCAAGGGCTTCGCCGGTGTCATGAAGCGGCACAACTTCCGGGGCCTCGGCGCCGGTCACGGTGTGCAGCGCAAGCACCGCTCCCCCGGTTCGATCGGTGGCTGCGCCACCCCTGGGCGTGTCTTCAAGGGCATGCGCATGGCTGGTCGTATGGGCAACGAGCGCGTCACCACCCAGAACCTGACCATCCACGCGGTAGACGCGGAGAAGGGCCTGCTCCTCATCAAGGGCGCAGTCCCCGGTCCGAACGGCGGCCTCGTCCTGGTCCGTACCGCGGCCAAGGGGGCTTGAGGTTAATGAGCACCATTGACATCCTTTCGCCGGCAGGCGACAAGGCCGGTACCGTCGAGCTCCCCGCGGAGATCTTCGACGCGAAGACCAGCGTTCCGCTGATCCACCAGGTCGTCGTCGCACAGCTGGCCGCTGCCCGTCAGGGCACGCACAAGACCAAGACCCGTGGCGAAGTCCGTGGTGGTGGCCGCAAGCCGTACCGCCAGAAGGGCACCGGCCGCGCGCGTCAGGGTTCCACCCGCGCTCCGCAGTTCGCCGGCGGTGGCGTCGTCCACGGCCCGCAGCCGCGTGACTACTCGCAGCGGACCCCGAAGAAGATGAAGGTCGCCGCCCTCCGCGGTGCCCTCTCGGACCGCGCGCGTCACTCCCGCATCCACGTCGTCACCGGCGTGGTCGAGGGTGCCGCCTCCACGAAGGCCGCCAAGACGCTGTTCGGCAAGATCTCGGAGCGCAAGAACCTGCTCCTGGTCGTCGAGCGCGCCGACGAGGCCGCGTGGCTGTCCGCCCGCAACCTGCCCCAGGTTCACATCCTGGAGCCGGGCCAGCTGAACACGTACGACGTGATCGTCTCTGACGACGTGGTCTTCACCCAGGCCGCGCTCGAGTCCTTCGTGTCTGGCCCCAAGGCCGACGAGACCGAAGGGAGCGACGCCTGATGTCCGAGGCGACCGTTACCAGCAAGACCTTCACTGACCCGCGCGACCTGCTGATCAAGCCGGTTGTCTCGGAGAAGAGCTACGCGCTGCTGGACGAGAACAAGTACACGTTCATCGTCGCGCCTGGCGCCAACAAGACCCAGATCAAGCAGGCCGTCGAGGCGGTCTTCTCGGTCAAGGTCACCGGGGTCAACACGATCAACCGTCAGGGTAAGCGCAAGCGCACCAAGACCGGTTTCGGCAAGCGCGCCAACACCAAGCGCGCCATCGTGACCCTCGCTGAGGGCGACCGAATCGACATCTTCGGCGGCCAGGCCTCCTAACGGAGTCCTGAGTCGTCCGGAATCGGACGAGGACTGAGAAATGGGTATCCGCAAGTACAAGCCGACGACCCCGGGCCGTCGTGGCTCCAGCGTCGCCGACTTTGTCGAGATCACGCGGTCCACGCCGGAGAAGTCGCTGGTTCGCCCGCTGCACAGCAAGGGCGGCCGTAACAACACCGGTCGGATCACTGTTCGCCACCAGGGTGGTGGACACAAGCGCGCCTACCGCGTGATCGACTTCCGTCGTCACGACAAGGACGGCGTGCCGGCCAAGGTCGCGCACATCGAGTACGACCCCAACCGCACCGCGCGCATCGCGCTGCTGCACTACGCCGACGGCGAGAAGCGCTACATCATCGCGCCGCGCGGTCTGCAGCAGGGTGACCGGATTGAGAACGGCCCGACGGCCGACATCAAGCCGGGCAACAACCTGGCGCTGCGCAACATCCCGGTTGGTACGACCATCCACGCGATCGAGCTGCGTCCCGGCGGCGGTGCGAAGTTCGCCCGCTCCGCGGGTGCCTCGGTGCAGCTGCTGGCGAAGGAGGGCACCATGGCCCACCTCCGCATGCCGTCCGGTGAGATCCGTCTCGTCGACGCGCGCTGCCGCGCCACGGTCGGCGAGGTCGGCAACGCCGAGCAGTCGAACATCAACTGGGGCAAGGCCGGCCGCATGCGCTGGAAGGGCGTTCGCCCGTCCGTCCGCGGTGTCGCGATGAACCCGGTTGACCACCCGCACGGTGGTGGTGAGGGCAAGACCAGCGGTGGTCGCCACCCGGTCTCCCCGTGGGGTCAGAAGGAGGGTCGTACTCGCTCGCCGAAGAAGGCTTCGAGCAAGTACATCGTCCGCCGCCGCAAGACGAACAAGAAGCGCTAGGAGCGGGTTTAGATGCCGCGCAGTCTCAAGAAGGGACCCTTCGTCGACGGACACCTCATCAAGAAGGTGGACGCTCAGAACGAAGCTGGTACCAAGAACGTCATCAAGACCTGGTCCCGTCGCTCGATGATCATCCCGGCCATGCTGGGTCACACCATCGCGGTGCACAACGGCAAGACCCACGTCCCGGTGTTCGTCACCGAGTCGATGGTCGGCCACAAGCTCGGCGAGTTCTCGCCGACTCGCACCTTCCGCGGCCACGTCAAGGACGACCGGAAGTCGAAGCGCCGCTAAAGGCGGGGTGGTTACGACTATGACTTACACCGAAGGGACAACCATGGAAGCCAGGGCCCAGGCGCGGTACATCCGCGTCACGCCCATGAAGGCCCGCCGCGTGGTGGACCTTATCCGTGGCATGGATGCCACGGAGGCTCAGGCGGTCCTGCGTTTCGCCCCGCAGGCCGCGAGCGTGCCGGTCGGCAAGGTGCTTGACAGCGCCATTGCCAACGCCGCACACAACTACAACCACCCGGACGCTTCTTCGCTGTTCATCAGCGAGGCGTTCGTGGACGAGGGTCCGACCCTGAAGCGGTTCCGTCCGCGTGCCCAGGGCCGTGCCTACCGGATCCGCAAGCGGACCAGCCACATCACCGTGGTCGTCAGCAGCAAGGAAGGTTCCCGGTAATGGGCCAGAAGGTAAACCCGCACGGGTTCCGGCTCGGCATCACCACCGACTTCAAGTCGCGTTGGTACGCCGACAAGCTGTACAAGGACTACGTCAAGGAAGACGTCGCCATCCGTCGGATGATGACGTCCGGCATGGAGCGCGCCGGCATCTCGAAGGTTGAGATCGAGCGCACCCGTGACCGCGTGCGTGTGGACATCCACACCGCTCGTCCGGGCATCGTCATCGGCCGCCGTGGCGCCGAGGCCGACCGCATCCGCGGTGACCTCGAGAAGCTCACGGGCAAGCAGGTCCAGCTGAACATCCTCGAGGTCAAGAACCCCGAGCTCGATGCCCAGCTGGTCGCCCAGGCCGTTGCCGAGCAGCTCTCCTCCCGCGTCTCCTTCCGTCGTGCCATGCGCAAGAGCATGCAGGGCACGATGAAGGCCGGCGCCAAGGGCATCAAGATCCAGTGTGGCGGCCGTCTCGGCGGCGCCGAGATGTCCCGCTCCGAGTTCTACCGCGAGGGTCGTGTGCCGCTGCACACGCTGCGCGCGAACGTGGACTACGGCTTCTTCGAGGCCAAGACCACCTTCGGCCGTATCGGTGTGAAGGTCTGGATCTACAAGGGCGACGTCAAGAACATCGCCGAGGTTCGCGCCGAGAACGCTGCGGCCCGTGCGGGTAACCGCCCGGCCCGTGGTGCCGGCGCTGGCGACCGTCCCGCCGGCCGTGGTGGCCGTGGTGGCGAGCGCGGCGGCCGTGGTGGCCGCAAGCCGCAGCAGGCTGCTGGTGCCGAGGCCCCCAAGGCCGACGCCCCCGCCGCCGCTCCGGCCGAGAGCACCGGAACGGAGGCCTGACCGACATGCTGATCCCTCGTAGGGTCAAGCACCGCAAGCAGCACCACCCGAAGCGCCGCGGTATGGCCAAGGGCGGTACTGAGGTCTCGTTCGGCGAGTACGGCATCCAGGCGCTGACCCCGGCGTACGTGACGAACCGCCAGATCGAGGCGGCTCGTATCGCGATGACCCGCCACATCAAGCGTGGCGGCAAGGTCTGGATCAACATCTACCCGGACCGTCCGCTGACGAAGAAGCCCGCCGAGACCCGCATGGGTTCCGGTAAGGGTTCTCCCGAGTGGTGGATCGCGAACGTGCACCCGGGCCGGGTCATGTTCGAGCTGTCCTACCCGAACGAGAAGATTGCTCGTGAGGCGCTCACCCGCGCTGCTCACAAGCTTCCGATGAAGTGCCGGATTGTTCGGCGCGAGGCAGGTGAGTCGTGATGGCGACGGGAACCAAGGCGTCCGAGCTGCGTGAGCTCGGCAACGAGGAGCTCGTTGGCAAGCTGCGCGAGGCCAAGGAAGAGCTGTTCAAGCTGCGCTTCCAGGCGGCCACGGGTCAGCTGGAGAACAACGGCCGGCTCAAGTCCGTCCGTAAGGACATCGCTCGCATCTACACCCTGATGCACGAGCGTGAGCTCGGTATCGAGACGGTGGAGAGCGCCTGATGAGCGAGAAGAACGTGACCGAGACCACTGAGCAGCGCGGTTTCCGCAAGACCCGCGAGGGTCTGGTCGTCAGCGACAAGATGGACAAGACCGTCGTCGTCGCCGTCGAGGACCGCGTCAAGCACGCCCTGTACGGCAAGGTCATCCGCCGTACGAACAAGCTCAAGGCTCACGACGAGCAGAACGCTGCCGGCGTCGGCGACCGCGTCCTCATCATGGAGACGCGTCCGCTGTCGGCGAGCAAGCGCTGGCGCATCGTCGAGATCCTCGAGAAGGCCAAGTAAGGAACCTCGCGCAAGCGAGTTCCGCCAGACATAGCCTGGGGGGTTTCCCTCAGGTCAGTTCCGCCAGGCTCGGTGAGGGGTTCCGGTAACGGACCCCTCACCGGGAACCGGCAGACAATCAGGAGATAGACGTGATCCAGCAGGAGTCGCGACTGCGTGTCGCCGACAACACTGGTGCCAAGGAAATCCTTTGCATCCGTGTTCTCGGTGGCTCCGGTCGCCGCTACGCGGGCATCGGTGACGTCATTGTCGCCACCGTCAAGGACGCGATCCCCGGTGGCAACGTGAAGAAGGGTGACGTCGTCAAGGCGGTCATCGTTCGCACCGTCAAGGAGCGCCGCCGCCAGGACGGCTCGTACATCCGCTTCGACGAGAACGCCGCTGTCATTCTCAAGAACGACGGCGACCCTCGCGGCACCCGTATCTTCGGCCCCGTGGGCCGTGAGCTGCGCGAGAAGAAGTTCATGAAGATCATCTCGCTCGCGCCGGAGGTGCTGTAAGCATGAAGATCAAGAAGGGCGACCTGGTCCAGGTCATCACCGGTAAGGACAAGGGCAAGCAGGGCAAGGTCATCGCGGCCATGCCCAGCGAGAACCGCGTCCTCGTCGAGGGTGTCAACCGGGTCAAGAAGCACACCAAGGCCGGTCAGACCGCTGGTGGTTCGCAGACCGGTGGCATCGTGATCACCGAGGCGCCGGTCCACGTCAGCAACGTTCAGCTGGTTGTGGAGAAGGACGGCCAGAAGGTCGTCACCCGCGTCGGCTACCGCTTCGACGACGAGGGCAACAAGATCCGCGTTGCCAAGCGGACGGGTGAGGACATCTGATGGCTACCACTCCGCGTCTCAAGACGAAGTACCGCGAGGACATCGCGGGCAAGCTGCGTGAGGAGTTCTCCTACGAGAACGTCATGCAGATCCCCGGCCTCGTGAAGATCGTGGTCAACATGGGTGTGGGCGACGCCGCCCGCGACTCCAAGCTGATCGACGGCGCCATCCGCGACCTGACGACGATCACCGGTCAGAAGCCGGCCGTCACGAAGGCCCGCAAGTCCATCGCGCAGTTCAAGCTGCGCGAGGGTCAGCCGATCGGCTGCCACGTCACCCTCCGTGGTGACCGCATGTGGGAGTTCCTGGACCGTACGCTGTCGCTCGCGCTGCCGCGTATCCGTGACTTCCGTGGTCTGTCGCCGAAGCAGTTCGACGGCCGTGGCAACTACACCTTCGGTCTCACGGAGCAGGTCATGTTCCACGAGATCGACCAGGACAAGATCGACCGTACCCGGGGTATGGACATCACCGTGGTCACCACGGCGACCAACGACGACGAGGGCCGTGCCCTCCTTCGTCACCTCGGCTTCCCCTTCAAGGAGGCGTAAGCGAGATGGCGAAGAAGGCTCTCATCGCGAAGGCTGCCCGCAAGCCCAAGTTCGGTGTGCGTGCGTACACCCGCTGCCAGCGCTGCGGTCGCCCCCACTCCGTGTACCGCAAGTTCGGCCTGTGCCGCGTCTGCCTTCGTGAGATGGCTCACCGTGGCGAGCTGCCGGGCGTGACCAAGAGCTCCTGGTAGTTCCCTCCGTCCGCAAGGACTTGGGAAGTTCCAGGCACTCTCGGTAAGCATCTGGTCGGCGGATGCCCGGCCGCGCATGCCTTAGGCTTGTGTGGTTGGGCGTCCGCCGCCCATAACGACTTACTACGCCGTAGGTCCCCGCACCGCACCCGTCCCGCCACTGAGTGGGGAGAGGGATGGCGCATACAGGAAACCCCGGCGAGAGAGGCCGAAGGCCACTTCATGACCATGACTGACCCGATCGCAGACATGCTGACCCGTCTGCGTAACGCTAACTCGGCGTACCACGACACCGTCGTGATGCCGCACAGCAAGATCAAGTCGCACATCGCAGAGATCCTCAAGCAGGAGGGTTTCATCACCGGCTGGAAGGTCGAGGACGCCGAGGTCGGCAAGAACCTCGTCCTCGAGCTGAAGTTCGGGCCGAACCGTGAGCGCTCCATCGCGGGCATCAAGCGGATCTCGAAGCCCGGTCTGCGCGTGTACGCGAAGTCCACCAACCTGCCCAAGGTGCTCGGCGGCCTGGGCGTGGCGATCATCTCCACGTCCCACGGTCTCCTCACCGGCCAGCAGGCAGGCAAGAAGGGCGTAGGTGGGGAAGTCCTCGCCTACGTCTGGTAGTCGGGAACGGAGGAAAAGCAATGTCGCGAATCGGCAAGCTCCCCATCCAGGTTCCCGCCGGTGTGGACGTCACCATCGATGGCCGCACGGTCGCGGTGAAGGGCCCCAAGGGTTCCCTCTCGCACACCGTCGCTGCGCCCATCGCCGTCGCCAAGGGTGAGGACGGCGTCCTGAACGTCATCCGCCCGAACGACGAGCGTCAGAACAAGGCCCTCCACGGCCTGTCCCGCACGCTGGTGGCGAACATGATCACCGGTGTGACCACGGGATACGTCAAGGCTCTCGAAATCAGCGGTGTCGGTTACCGCGTCGCCGCGAAGGGCTCCGACCTGGAGTTCCAGCTTGGCTACAGCCACCCGATCCTGATCGAGGCGCCCGAGGGCATCTCCTTCAAGGTCGAGTCGCCCACCAAGTTCACGGTCGAGGGCATCGACAAGCAGAAGGTCGGCGAGGTCGCCGCCAACATCCGCAAGCTGCGGAAGCCCGACCCGTACAAGGCCAAGGGTGTCAAGTACGCCGGCGAAGTCATCCGCCGCAAGGTCGGAAAGGCTGGTAAGTAGCCATGGCATACGGTGTGAAGATCGCCAAGGGCGACGCGTACAAGCGCGCTGCCAAGGCTCGCCGCCACATCCGCATCCGCAAGAACGTCTCGGGTACGGCGGAGCGTCCGCGCCTCGTCGTGACGCGTTCCAACCGCAACATCGTTGCTCAGGTCATCGACGACCTCCAGGGTCACACCCTGGCGTCCGCGTCGACCCTGGACGCTTCGATCCGCGGTGGCGAAGGCGACAAGAGCGCCCAGGCCCAGGCTGTCGGCGCGCTCGTCGCCGAGCGTGCCAAGGCCGCGGGTGTCGAGACCGTCGTGTTCGACCGCGGTGGCAACCGATACGCCGGGCGCATTGCCGCTCTGGCTGACGCCGCCCGCGAAGCCGGGCTGAAGTTCTAAGCCCCGGTTCCGGGACTCACGGACGTAACAGAGAGAGGTAATCCAATGGCTGGACCCCAGCGCCGCGGAAGCGGTGCCGGTGGCGGCGAGCGGCGGGACCGGAAGGGTCGCGACGGTGGCCCTGCCGCCGAGAAGACCGCTTACGTTGAGCGCGTTGTCGCGATCAACCGCGTCGCCAAGGTTGTCAAGGGTGGTCGCCGCTTCAGCTTCACCGCGCTGGTCGTGGTGGGCGACGGTGACGGCACTGTAGGTGTCGGTTACGGCAAGGCCAAGGAAGTTCCCGCGGCCATCGCCAAGGGTGTCGAGGAAGCCAAGAAGAACTTCTTCAAGGTTCCGCGCATCCAGGGCACCATCCCTCACCCGATCCAGGGCGAGAAGGCCGCGGGCGTCGTCCTGCTCAAGCCGGCTTCCCCCGGTACCGGTGTTATCGCCGGTGGCCCGGTGCGCGCCGTTCTGGAGTGCGCCGGCGTTCACGACATCCTGTCGAAGTCCCTGGGCTCCGACAACGCGATCAACATCGTGCACGCGACCGTGGCGGCCCTCCAGGGCCTGCAGCGTCCCGAGGAGATCGCGGCTCGCCGTGGTCTGCCCCTCGAGGACGTCGCCCCCGCGGCTCTGCTTCGTGCGCGTGCTGGGGCGGGTGTGTGATGGCCCGCCTCAAGATCACGCAGACGAAGTCGTACATCGGCAGCAAGCAGAACCACCGCGACACTCTGCGTTCGCTCGGGCTCAAGCGCCTGAACGACGTGGTCGTCAAGGAGGACCGCCCCGAGTTCCGCGGAATGGTGCAGACCGTCCGCCACCTCGTGACGGTTGAGGAGGTTGACTAATCATGGCTGAGAACAGCCCGCTGAAGGCCCACAACCTCCGTCCCGCCCCCGGCGCCAAGACCGCGAAGACCCGTGTCGGTCGTGGTGAGGCGTCGAAGGGTAAGACGGCCGGTCGTGGTACGAAGGGCCAGAAGGCCCGTTACCAGATCCCGCAGCGCTTCGAGGGTGGGCAGATGCCCCTCCACATGCGTCTGCCGAAGCTCAAGGGCTTCAAGAACCCGTTCCGCACCGAGTTCCAGGTTGTCAACCTGGACAAGCTCGGCGCTCTCTACCCCGAGGGTGGAGAGGTCACGGTGGCCGACCTGGTCGCCAAGGGCGCGGTGCGCAAGAACAGCCTCGTCAAGGTCCTGGGCCAGGGCGAGATCTCCGTGGCGCTGACGGTTTCGGTTGACGCCGTTTCCGCCTCCGCCAAGGAGAAGATTGCCGCTGCCGGCGGCAGCGTCACCGAGCTCGTCTAAGACGAACTCACGTGACAAATAGCTAAAACCCGACCGGGGATGCCTCACATATGGGGCATCCCCGGTTGGTCGTTCCACGGGGGGCGCAGTCGCCGGTAAGGTGGCCTGCACCTTTGCTTGTACGTATTCACCGATCCCTCAGACCGTCACCTCTGACGCAGTAGCGCGGGGGTCGCAGGAGGCACCGTGCTCACCGCGTTCGCCCGGGCGTTCAAGACGCCCGACCTGCGCAAGAAGCTGCTCTTCACGCTCGCCATCATCGTGCTGTTCCGCCTCGGGTCCCACATCCCGGTCCCCGGCGTGAACTACAAGAACGTTCAGTTCTGTGTGGACCAGGCAGGGACCGGCAACAGCCTGTTCGGCCTCGTCAACATGTTCAGCGGTGGCGCACTGCTGCAGATCACGATCTTCGCGCTCGGAATCATGCCGTACATCACGGCGAGCATCATCCTGCAGCTGCTGACCGTGGTCATCCCGAAGCTGGAGAACCTCAAGAAAGAGGGGCAGTCCGGCACGGCGAAGATCACCCAGTACACGCGTTACCTGACGGTCGCGCTGGCGATCCTCCAGGGCACGGGTCTGGTGGCCACCGCCAAGACGGGCGCGCTCTTCGGGTCCTGTCAGCTCCGCACCGAGATCGTCTCGGACCGCTCGATCTTCACCATGATCACGATGGTGCTCACCATGACCGCCGGCACCTGTGTCGTCATGTGGCTCGGCGAGCTGATCACCGACCGCGGCATCGGCAACGGCATGTCGATCCTGATGTTCATCTCGATCGCGGCCGGCTTCATCGGCGCCATGTGGCAGATCAAGCTCCAGGGCAAGATCGCTGATGGATGGGTCGAGTTCGGCGTGGTGATCCTCGTCGGCCTGGCGATGGTGGCCCTGGTGGTCTTCGTCGAACAGGCGCAGCGCAGGATCCCGGTCCAGTACGCGAAGCGCATGATCGGGCGCCGCGCGTACGGCGGCACGTCGACCTACATCCCGCTCAAGGTGAACCAGGCCGGTGTCATCCCGGTCATCTTCGCCTCGTCGTTGCTGTACATCCCGGCACTGGTCGTGCAGTTCAGCGGCTCGACGGCGGGCTGGGCGACCTGGATCCAGAAGCACTTCGTCAAGGGCGACCACCCGTACTACATCGCGGCCTACTTCCTCCTGATCGTGTTCTTCGCGTTCTTCTACGTGGCGATCTCGTTCAACCCCGAGGAAGTTGCAGACAACATGAAGAAGTATGGTGGGTTCATCCCGGGCATCCGCGCCGGCCGGCCTACCGCCGAGTACCTGAGCTACGTACTCAACCGGATCACCTGGCCGGGGTCGCTGTACCTGGGTCTGATCGCTCTCGTGCCGACAATGGCGTTGGCGGGCTTCGGAGCGAACCAGAACTTCCCGTTCGGCGGGACGAGCATCCTCATCATCGTGGGTGTGGGTCTGGAAACCGTGAAGCAGATCGAGAGCCAGCTCCAGCAGCGTAATTACGAAGGGTTCCTCCGCTGATGCGTATCGTCCTCGTCGGGCCCCCCGGCGCCGGCAAGGGAACACAGGCCGCGTTCCTCGCCAAGAACCTGTCGATCCCGCACATCTCCACGGGTGACCTGTTCCGCGCCAACATCAGCCAGGGCACCGAGCTCGGCAAGAGCGCGAAGTCGTACATGGACGCGGGTGAGCTCGTCCCGGACTCGGTCACCATCGGCATGGCAAAGGACCGGATGGAGCAGCCCGACGCCGCGAACGGCTTCCTGCTCGACGGCTTCCCGCGCAACCTCTCGCAGGCCGAGGCGCTCGACGAGATCCTCAAGGCCGCCGGGCTCAGCCTGGACGCCGTCCTCGACCTGGAGGTCGAGGAGGACGAGGTCGTCAAGCGCATCGCGGGCCGCCGGACCTGCCGCAACGACTCCGCGCACGTCTTCCACGTGACGTACGCGCCGCCGAAGACCGCCGACGTCTGCGACCACTGCGGCGGCGAGCTGTACCAGCGCGGCGACGACTCCGAGGCCACGGTCCGCAACCGGCTGGCCGTCTACCACGCGGAGACCGAGCCGATCATCGACTACTACAAGGCCCAGGGCCTCGTGTCGACCATCCCCGCCCTCGGTGAGGTCGCGGACGTCACGCGACGCGCGATGGACGCCTTGAAGAAGTAGTCCCTCTGTTGTGCAGGTAACGGCCGCGGTGTCCGAGAGACACCGCGGCCGTACTGTTGAGAAGTCCGATTTCAGAAGGTGGAAGGCCGTTCCATGGTGCAGCTCAAGACGCCCGAGCAGATCGCGAAGATGCGCGAGGCGGGGCTGGTCGTCGCCGCGATCCACGCGGCGACCCGTGAGGCGGCCGTGCCGGGCGCCACGACGCGGGACCTGGACATGGTGGCCCGCAAGGTCATCGCGGACGCCGGCGCGAAGTCGAACTTCCTCGGCTACGGCGGTTTCCCCGCGACGATCTGCACGTCCGTGAACGAGGTCGTCGTCCACGGCATCCCGGACGACAAGACCGTCCTCAAGGACGGCGACATCATCTCGATCGACGCGGGCGCGATCGTGGACGGCTGGCACGGCGACGCCGCGTACACGGCGTTCGTGGGCACCGGTCACGCTCCGGAGCTGATCCAGCTCTCTCGGGTGACCGAGGAGTCGATGTGGGCCGGCATCGCCGCGATGAAGCTCGGCAACCGCCTGGTGGACATCTCGAAGGCGATCGAGGGCTACATCCGCCGCCAGCCGCGTCCGGCCACCGGCAAGTACGGGATCATCGAGGACTACGGCGGCCACGGCATCGGCTCCGAGATGCACATGGACCCCCACCTGCTGAACTACGTCTCGCGCAAGCGGGGCAAGGGCATCAAGCTGGTCCCGGGCGTGTGCCTGGCGATCGAGCCGATGGTCTCGCTGGGCACCGCCCACACGGAGGTCCTGGCGGACGACTGGACGGTCATCACCACCGACGGCACGTGGTCCTCGCACTGGGAGCACTCGATCGCCCTGACCGAGGAGGGCCCGATCGTCCTGACGAGCCCGGACTGCGGCAAGGCGAAGCTGGCGGAGTACGGCATCACGACGGCGCCCGACCCGTTGGGCTAGCGGCGCCGTGCGGGCGGCACGGGCGAGAGGTGCCGCTCGATTAATGATCTAAGGTGTGGGGCAAACTTCCCGGATTCGTCTTTCTGGGGGCCCTGCCGTAGACTGACTCGTCGGCTCCTTTGCATCCGCATGTCCTCATGTGGAGCATGGAGCTGATCAAGGTAGCCGATTCGAAAGGCGAAGCGTGGCCAAGAAGCAAGGTGCCATCGAGATCGAGGGCACCGTGATCGAGTCCCTCCCGAACGCGATGTTCAAGGTGGAACTGCAGAACGGTCACAAGGTCCTCGCGCACATCAGCGGCAAGATGCGGATGCACTACATCCGCATCCTCCCCGATGACCGGGTCGTGGTGGAGCTGTCTCCGTACGACCTGACGCGTGGCCGGATCGTCTACCGATACAAGTAGATCTTGTCCTCACTCCCGACCGGCCGTCTGGTCCGGCGCGGGTGGTGGCACTGACCCGGAGAACCTCACCAACATGAAGGTCAAGCCGAGCGTCAAGAAGATCTGCGACAAGTGCAAGGTGATCCGCCGTCACGGCCGGGTCATGGTCATCTGCGACAACCTGCGCCACAAGCAGCGCCAGGGCTGACGCACGCCGACCGACCTGCCTTCCGCAGTTCTTCGCGCGACGTAAGAAAACGTACATACGCAGAACCCGCCCAGCCCCGTAGGGGCCGGCGGCACCTCCGGCGGGGGCCGGGGACCCGGACGTACCACCACCCATCAGGAGTGGTCGGCGGTCGGGAACGGTTCTGCGGAAGACCCCCGAACACACAGGAGCCATTGAATGGCACGCGTTTCCGGTGTTGACATCCCGCGCGAAAAGCGTGTGGAGATCGCACTCACCTACGTCTTCGGTATCGGGCGCACCCGGTCCAAGGAGATCCTCGCCTCCACCGGCGTGAACCCGAACACCCGCGTTCGTGACCTGGCCGAAGAGGACCTGGTCAAGATCCGCGAGTACGTGGACGCCAACCTCCGTACCGAGGGTGACCTCCGCCGCGAGATCCAGGCCGACATCCGTCGCAAGGTCGAGATCCAGTGCTACCAGGGCATCCGCCACCGTCGTGGCCTGCCGGTGCACGGTCAGCGCACCAGCACGAACGCGCGTACCCGCAAGGGCCCGCGTCGCGCGATCGCCGGTAAGAAGAAGCCGGGCAAGAAGTAGTCCTGTTCAGCGGTCTTGCGCTGTAGGACCGACCACCTCCCGTAGGAGATTTAGATGCCCCCCAAGGGTCGTCAGGGCGCTGCCAAGAAGGTGCGCCGCAAGGAAAAGAAGAACGTCGCTCACGGGCACGCCCACATCAAGAGCACGTTCAACAACACCATCGTCTCGATCACGGACCCCTCGGGCAACGTGATCTCCTGGGCCTCCGCCGGCCACGTCGGCTTCAAGGGCTCGCGCAAGTCCACCCCCTTCGCCGCGCAGATGGCCGCCGAGTCGGCCGCCCGCCGCGCGCAGGAGCACGGCATGCGCAAGGTTGACGTCTTCGTCAAGGGTCCCGGCTCCGGCCGCGAGACCGCGATCCGCTCCCTGCAGGCCACCGGCCTGGAGGTCGGCTCCATCCAGGACGTCACCCCCACCCCGCACAACGGCTGCCGTCCGCCGAAGCGCCGCCGCGTCTGACGCAGCGGACGCACGCGTGCGTCTTTGAGTGTCCGGGCGGTACGACCCCTTCGGGGGCCGTACCGCCCGTACCCTTGCAGTACCCAGCAGTACATGTCGGGCGTCAAATAGTGGGCGTCCACGACTGAAGGAACACAGACATGCTTATCGCTCAGCGTCCCTCGCTGACCGAAGAGGTCGTAGACGAGTACCGCTCGCGGTTCGTGATCGAGCCGCTGGAGCCGGGCTTCGGCTACACCCTCGGCAACTCCCTGCGCCGCACGCTCCTGTCCTCGATCCCGGGTGCCGCCGTCACCAGCATCCGCGTGGACGGCGTCCTGCACGAGTTCACCACCGTGCCGGGTGTCAAGGAAGACGTCACCGACATCATCCTCAACATCAAGCAGCTGGTCGTCTCCTCGGAGCACGACGAGCCGGTCGTGATGTACCTGCGCAAGCAGGGTCCCGGCCTGGTCACCGCTGCCGACATCGCCCCCCCGGCGGGTGTCGAGGTGCACAACCCGGACCTGGTCCTCGCCACGCTCAACGGCAAGGGCAAGCTGGAGATGGAGCTGACCGTCGAGCGCGGTCGCGGCTACGTCTCCGCCGTCCAGAACAAGCAGCTGGGCCAGGAGATCGGCCGCATCCCGGTCGACTCCATCTACAGCCCGGTCCTCAAGGTCACCTACAAGGTCGAGGCGACCCGAGTCGAGCAGCGCACCGACTTCGACAAGCTGATCGTCGACGTCGAGACCAAGCAGGCCATGCGCCCGCGCGACGCCATGGCGTCCGCCGGCAAGACCCTGGTCGAGCTGTTCGGTCTGGCGCGCGAGCTCAACATCGACGCCGAGGGCATCGACATGGGCCCGTCCCCCACGGACGCCGCCCTGGCCGCCGACCTGGCGCTGCCGATCGAGGAGCTCGAGCTCACGGTCCGCTCGTACAACTGCCTCAAGCGCGAGGGCATCCACTCCGTGGGTGAGCTCGTGGCGCGTTCCGAGGCCGACCTGCTCGACATCCGCAACTTCGGTGCGAAGTCGATCGACGAGGTCAAGGCGAAGCTGGCCGGCATGGGCCTGGCCCTCAAGGACAGCCCGCCCGGATTCGACCCGACCGCCGCCGCCGACGCCTTCGGCGCGGACGACGACGCCGACGCCGGCTTCGTCGAGACCGAGCAGTACTGATTCTTCCCGTCGCCGGCGGCCGGGGTCCTCGGGCCCCGATCGCCGGCCGGGCTCGATCGAGACTTTCCCGGGGCAGCCGCTCCGGGGGAACTGACACCGGTACCTGACACGGCCGGTGCAGATATGAAGGAGTAACACCATGCCGCGTCCCGCAAAGGGTGCCCGCCTGGGCGGCAGCGCCGCGCACGAGAAGCACCTCCTCGCGAACCTCGCGAAGGCGCTCTTCGAGCACGGCCGCATCACCACCACCGAGGCCAAGGCCCGTCGCCTGCGTCCCTACGCCGAGCGTCTGGTCACCAAGGCCAAGAAGGGCGACATCCACAACCGTCGCCTGGTGCTGCAGACGATCACGGACAAGAGCATCGTGCACACGCTGTTCACCGAGATCGCCCCGCGCTACGAGAACCGCCCCGGTGGTTACACGCGCATCACCAAGATCGGCAACCGTCGTGGCGACAACGCCCCGATGGCGGTCATCGAGCTGGTCGAGGCCCTGACCGTCGCCCAGCAGGCCACCGGTGAGGCCGAGGCCGCCACCAAGCGTGCCGCGAAGGACGCCGAGGCCGTGGCCGAGGCTCCCGCCGCCGAGGAGACCAAGGAGGCCTGATCCCGCTCCGGGATCGAGCTTGCTTGATCGGCTCTGAACGGGCCCGCCCCCTCCCGGGGCGGGCCCGTTCTGCATTCGTTCGAAAGACGCAGCTGAGAGGATCTGTCACGTGAGTGACGAGGTGGAGCCCGGACACGTCCGGGTACGGCTGGACCTGTCCTACGACGGCAAGGACTTCTCCGGCTGGGCGAAGCAGCGCGAGCTGCGGACCGTGCAGGGAGAGCTGGAGTCGGCCCTGCGGACCGTGATGCGGCTGCCGGAGCCGGTGGAGCTGACCGTGGCCGGGCGCACCGACGCCGGCGTGCACGCGCGCGGGCAGGTCGCCCAGTTCGACGTGCGCGAGGAGGTGTGGGCCGAGCACCACGACAAGCTGCTGCGCCGCCTCGCGGGGCGGCTGCCGCACGACGTACGGGTGTGGAAGGCCGCGCGGGCCCCCGAGGGCTTCAACGCGCGGTTCTCGGCCGTCTGGCGCCGCTACGCCTACCGGGTGGGCGACCACCAGGCCGGGGTGGACCCGCTGCGCCGCGGGCACGTGCTGTGGCACCAGTGGCCGCTGGACGTGGACGCCATGAACGAGGCGTCCGCCGCGCTGCTCGGCGAGCACGACTTCGCCGCGTACTGCAAGAAGCGCGAGGGCGCCACGACCATCCGTACGCTCCAGCAGCTCAGCTGGGAGCGCGCGCAGGACGGCGTCATCACCGCGACGGTGCGCGCCGACGCCTTCTGCCACAACATGGTCCGCTCGCTGGTCGGGGCGATGCTGCACGTGGGCGACGGACACCGGCCCGCGACCTGGCCCGGCGAGGTCCTGCGGGCCGCCGTACGCGACTCCTCGGTGCACGTCGTCAAGCCACACGGGCTGACGCTGGAGGAGGTCGGCTACCCGGCGGACGAGCTGCTGGCGGCCCGGAGCAAGGAGGCGCGCAACATGCGCACCCTGCCGGGGGCCGGCTGCTGCTGACCCCCGCTAATCCGTTTGGGCGGATCGCGGCCGGACCTGGACAATGCGCCCCATGGGACATCTCGAAGCCAGCCACCTGGAGTACTACCTTCCCGACGGACGGGTGCTGCTCCCCGACGTCTCCTTCCGCGTGGGGGAGGGGGCGGTCGTCGCCCTCGTAGGGGCGAACGGGGCCGGCAAGACCACGCTGCTGAAGCTGATCTCCGGCGAGCTCCAGCCGCACGGCGGGGCGGTCACCCACAGCGGCGGTCTCGGCGTGATGTCCCAGTTCGTGGGCTCGGTCCGGGACGAGACGACCGTCCGCGACCTGCTGGTCTCGGTGGCGCAGCCGCGGATCCGGGAGGCGGCGAGGGCCGTGGACCGGGCCGAGGCGCTGATCCTCACGGTCGACGACGAGGCCGCCCAGATGGGCTACGCCCAGGCGCTCAGCGACTGGGCCGACGTGCGGGGGTACGAGGCGGAAACCTTGTGGGACGTCTGCACCATGGCCGCGCTGGGGATCCCGTACGACTCCGCCCAGTTCCGCGAGGTGCGCACGCTCTCCGGCGGTGAGCAGAAGCGGCTCGTCCTGGAGGCGCTGCTGCGCGGGCCGGACGAGGTGCTGCTGCTCGACGAGCCGGACAACTACCTCGACGTCCCGGGCAAGCGCTGGCTGGAGGAGCAGCTGCGGACCACCCGCAAGACGGTCCTGTTCGTCTCCCACGACCGGGAGCTGCTGACCCAGGCCGCCCAGAAGATCATCAGCCTGGAGGCGAGCCCGATGGGCTCCGACGTCTGGGTGCACGGCGCGGGCTTCGGCACCTACCACGAGGCCCGCAAGGAGCGCTTCGCACGGTTCGAGGAGCTCAAGCGGCGCTGGGACGAGGAGCACGCCCGGCTGAAGGCGCTGGTGCTGCGGCTGCGCAACCAGGCCGCGAGCAGCCCCGACATGGCCTCGCGCTACCGGGCGATGCAGACCCGCTTCCAGAAGTTCGAGGAGGCCGGCCCGCCGCCGGAGCCGCCGCGGGAGCAGGACATCACGATGCGGCTCAAGGGCGGCCGTACGGGGGTGCGCGCGCTGACGGTGGAGAACCTGGAGCTGACCGGCCTGATGAAGCCGTTCTCGCTGGAGGTCTTCTACGGGGAGCGGGTCGCGGTGCTCGGCTCGAACGGCTCCGGCAAGTCGCACTTCCTGCGGCTGCTGGCGGGCGAGGACGTCAAGCACACCGGTGGCTGGAAGCTGGGCGCACGGGTGGTTCCCGGCCACTTCGCGCAAACGCACGCCCATCCGGAGCTGTTCGGTCGCACGCTCGTCGACATCCTGTGGACGGAGGCGGCCAAGCCCCTGGGCCCGGCGATGGGGGCCCTGCGCCGCTACGAGCTGGAGCGGCAGGCGGAGCAGCCGTTCGAGAAGCTGTCGGGCGGCCAGCAGGCGCGGTTCCAGATCCTGCTGCTGGAACTGGCCGGCACCACGGCGCTGCTGCTGGACGAGCCGACGGACAACCTGGACCTGGAGTCGGCGGAGGCCCTCCAGGACGGCCTGGAGGCGTACGACGGCACGGTGCTGTGCGTGACGCACGACCGCTGGTTCGCGCGAACATTTGACCGTTACTTGGTCTTCGGTTCAGACGGTGTTGTACGGGAGACTCAGGAGCCGGTCTGGGACGAACGTAGGGTCGAGCGCGTGCGTTGAGGGGGTGAACCGCCCCCCGCGGGGTCGAGGGAGGCGTTGTGGGGCTGCGGCCTAGCATCTGGCTCATGAAGTGGGACCGCCCGGTTTCGGCCGGGCGGCGGGTCGACTGGCTGCTGCGGCCGGCGCCCCGCTCCTGGTGGGCCGTCTCCCTCGTGATCCTCCTGGCGATCGCCGTCTCCACGAGCCTGCGGGAGAACTGGGGCTCGGACAACGCCTTCGTGGTGAAGGCGGCGGACGCGCTGCTGGCGGGGAAGTCCCCGTACGAGGACAAGCGCTTCCTCTACCTGCCGAGCGCCGTGATCATGGCGGTGCCGGAGGCGCTGGTGCCGACGTGGGCACTGCGCTGGCTGCTGCCGCTCGGGATGACCGCGCTGATCGGCGTCGGCTGGTGGGCGGCGCTGAGGCTGTTCTCCGTACCGGTGCGCTCCCGGTTCGCGGTCGGCGGCTTCGGGCTGTTCGCGCTGGCCTACAAGCCGTACCTGAACCTGGTGCTGATCGGGAACTGGACGGCGATCTCGGCGGCCGCGCTGCCGCTGGCGCTGCTGCTCGCGCACCGGCGCGCCTGGGGGCCGGCGGGTCTGGTGGTGGGGCTGGCCATCGCCTGCAAGCCGATGCTCGTACCGATCGGGCTGCTGTTCGTACTGGCCCGGCAGTGGCGGGGGCTGGCCGTGGCGGTGCTGGTCCCGGTCGCCGTGTCGCTGGCGGGGGCGCTGATGATGCCGAGCCCGACGCTGTTCTTCACCAAGACGCTGCCGTTCCTCTTCCAGGGGCAGGACGCGTACGCGCTGCCGTGGGACGCCTCGCCGATCGCGGTGCTGCCGCGGCTGGGGGTGCCGCAGCCGGTCGCGGTGCTGCTGACGGGGGCGGGGGCGCTGGGCGGGCTGGTCGCGGCGTGGCGGCGGTGGCGGCGCACGGACGGTCCGGGGGACGCGGACGGGGGAGAGCTGCGGCTCGCGGAGACGGCCTGCATGGTGATGCTCGCCGCATTCCTGGTCTCGCGGCCGTCCTTCGACCACTACCTGCTGGTGGTGCTCCCGCTGCTGCTGGCGTCGGGGGTGCGGCCGGGTTCGATGCCCCGCTCGCCCTGGTTCTGGCTGGCCCTGACGCCCCAGGTGGCGCTGTTGCCGTGGCCGTCCGAGCTGGGCCACAAGCGGCGCGCGTTCAAGGACTGCGCGACCCTGTGCGGGCTCGCGATCATGCTGGCGCGTCGAGCGCTGCGTTCCGTTCGGGTTACCCTGTATCCAGTAACAACTGCGGGGTCCCCACCCAGGACCGAACCGGAGTGCGCCGCGACGCCAGCAGCATCGGCATCGCGGACCGCGTTTTGACCCGTACGGGTCCTCTTGGGTACTCTGCTGGTTTGTTATGCGTATTGGCTTGCTCATTCTCACGTGAAAGGGCCTTACGCCGGTCCACCGGGCCGATGACCAGCGGTTCACTCGGGTTGCGTCCCCGATGTGAGCGAGGGCTGTCGTGATCGTCCGTGGTGACCCTGTCAGGACCTTCCCGTGGGGTTTGCGCCCCTGGGATACCACCACTGAAGAAGCGAAGGCATACGCGTGCGTACGTTCAGCCCCAAGCCCGGCGACATCTCGCGCCAGTGGCTCGTCATTGACGCCCAGGACGTAGTCCTCGGCCGTCTGGCGACCCAGGCCGCTGCCCTCCTGCGGGGCAAGCACAAGCCGACCTATGCGCCCCACATGGACATGGGCGACTTCGTCATCATCGTCAACGCCGACAAGGTTCACCTGTCCGGCAACAAGGCGTCCCAGAAGATGGCGTACCGCCACTCCGGCTTCCCGGGTGGTCTGCGTTCCGTGCGTTACGACGACCTCCTGGCGAACAACCCGGAGAAGGCCGTCGAGAAGGCCGTCAAGGGCATGCTCCCCAAGAACACCCTGGGCCGTCAGATGCTCTCGAAGCTGAAGGTCTACTCGGGCGACCAGCACCCCCACGCTGCCCAGCAGCCGGTGCCGTTCGAGATCACCCAGGTCGCGCAGTAGTTCCGGCCACCCCCTAAGACGTAGAGAATTCTGAGGAGAATCGTGGCCGAGACCACCGTCGAGACCCCCATCGAGGGCGACGAGACGTACGACGCTGTTACCACTTTCGAGTCCGAGGCGCCGGAGGGCGACTACACCTCCGAGTCCCTCGCCGGCCGCTTCGGTGACCCGCAGCCGGCCGCCGGCCTGGGTCGTCGCAAGAACGCCATCGCGCGCGTCCGGATCGTCCCGGGCACCGGCAAGTGGAAGATCAACGGTCGCACCCTTGAGGACTACTTCCCCAACAAGGTGCACCAGCAGGAAGTCAACGAGCCGTTCAAGCTCCTGGAGCTGGACAACCGTTACGACGTCATCGCCCGCATCTCGGGTGGCGGCGTCTCCGGCCAGGCCGGCGCCCTGCGCCTCGGCGTGGCCCGTGCGCTGAACGAGGCGGACGTCGACAACAACCGCCCGGCGCTCAAGAAGGCCGGCTTCCTCTCCCGCGACGACCGTGCGGTCGAGCGCAAGAAGGCCGGTCTCAAGAAGGCCCGTAAGGCTCCGCAGTACAGCAAGCGTTAATCTGCGCCTGCTGTTCTGCAACGAAACCGCCCCGGCAGCACTCTCTGTGCTGCCGGGGCGGTTCGTTTACCGCCACAAGCGGCACATACCTGTCACACAGCGGCACTAAGCGAAGCGTGAACTCGGGAGGACAACAGTGGGACGACTCTTCGGGACGGACGGTGTACGAGGCGTCGCCAACGCGGATCTGACGGCCGAGCTCGCGCTCGGTCTCTCCGTGGCGGCCGCGCACGTACTGGCGGAGGCGGGCACCTTCGCCGGTCACCGGGCCACCGCCGTGGTCGGCCGGGACCCCCGCGCTTCCGGCGAGTTCCTGGAGGCCGCGGTCGTCGCGGGCCTCGCGAGCGCGGGCGTGGACGTCCTGCGCGTCGGTGTGCTGCCCACCCCGGCGGTGGCGTATCTCACCGGTGCGCTGGGCGCCGACCTCGGCGTGATGCTGTCCGCCAGCCACAACGCGATGCCGGACAACGGCATCAAGTTCTTCGCGCGGGGCGGGCACAAGCTCGCCGACGAACTGGAGGACCGGATCGAGGCCGTCTACGACGAGCACCGCACCGGCGCCCCCTGGGACCGGCCCACCGGCGCGGGCGTCGGCCGGGTCTCGGACTACACCGAGGGCTTCGAGAAGTACGTCGCCCACCTGATCGGGGCCCTCCCCAACCGCATCGAAGGCCTCAAGGTCGTCCTGGACGAGGCCCACGGCGCGGCCGCGTACGTCTCCCCCGAGGCCTTCGCCCGGGCCGGTGCGGAGATCATCACGATCGGCGCGGAGCCCGACGGCCTGAACATCAACGACGGCTGCGGCTCCACCCACCTCGCTCTGCTCAAGCAGGCCGTCGTCGAGCACGGGGCCGACTTCGGCATCGCGCACGACGGCGACGCCGACCGCTGCCTGGCCGTGGACGCCTCCGGCGCGGAGGTCGACGGGGACCAGATCCTCGCGGTGCTGGCCATGGCCATGCGCGAGGCGGGACAGCTGCGCGAGAACACCGTGGTCGGCACCGTGATGTCGAACCTGGGCTTCAAGCTGGCCATGGAGGCCGAGGGCATCCAGGTCGTGCAGACCGGGGTCGGCGACCGCTACGTGCTGGAGTCGATGAAGGAGCACGGGTACGCGCTCGGCGGCGAGCAGTCCGGCCACGTGATCATCCTCGACCACGCGACGACCGGCGACGGCACCCTGACCGGGCTGCTGCTGGCGGCCCGCGTCGCGGCCACCGGGCGGTCCCTGGCGGAGCTGGCGGGTGTGATGCAGCGGCTGCCGCAGGTGCTGATCAACGTGCCCGACGTGGACAAGTCCCGCGTCGGCACCTCCGGCGAGCTGGCGGCCGCGGTGGGCGAAGCCGAGCGCGAGCTGGGCGCCACCGGGCGGGTGCTGCTGCGTCCCTCGGGTACGGAGCCGCTCGTACGGGTGATGGTGGAGGCCGCCGACATCGAGCAGGCCCGTGCCGTCGCGGGACGCCTCGCGGACGTCGTCAAGTCGGCGCTCGGCTAGGGGGTGTCAGTCCCCGTCGGGATCCGTGAGCCCCGTCGCCCCTCGCGGGTGGCGGGGCTCAGGCCTTTGCGGGCGGGGTGCGGCGCAGGCGGCCGCGCCGGGTGCGCCACAGCAGCTTCTGCGCGTACAGGGTCAGGGTGCCGGCCAGCACGATCGCGCCCAGGTTCACCAGCAGCTGCTCCGCCGAGCCCCACGTCTGGTCCACGTCGCCGTAGCTGAGGGCCACCGCGGCGTTGGCGGCCGCCGGGACGGTGGTCACCGAGATCGCCACGCCGACCAGCGCTCCGGACTTGGCGGAGGTCAGGGACAGCACGCCGACGACCCCGGCGAGCAGGGCCACCACGAAGGAGAACGGGTCCGGCTGCCAGATGAAGCTGGTGTTGGGGCGCGGTTGCTCCAGCATCGACTGCTCGAACAGGCCCAGCGCGTCCATCACCAGGCTGAACAGGGTGGTCGCGGCCATGCCGACGGCGAAGCCGACCAGCAGGGCGAGCAGGGAGCGCGCGGCCGGTTTGGGGGCCCGGCGGACCAGGCCGGTGCAGACGCCGGCGAGCGGGCCGAACTCCGGCCCGACGGCCATCGCGCCCACGATCAGGATGGCGTTGTCCAGGACCACGCCGCAGGCCGCGATCAGCATCGCGACGATCATGAACGCGGTGTAGGTGATCGTGAGGGTCGACTCCTCGTGGGTCGCATCGCTCAGCTGCTCCCACAGCACGGCGTCGACCCCCTCGCCGGGCGCCTCCTCCTCGGCCCGGTCGGCGCTCTTGGAGAGGGTCAGGTCGATGTCCTCGACGGTGATCGAGCCGTCCTCGTCGATGCCGAGCTCCCGCAGCGCGTGCAGCAGCTCGTCGCCCGCCTCGCGCGCGACGTCGCAGGTGACGACGTCACCGGCGGGGACGAGGGCCGCGCCGGTCAGCACCACCAGGTGGGTGGTGCCGACGGACTCCTCGATGAGGCGCAGTACGGCGTGCGTCCGGTCGGGCGGGGTGATCATCCGCAGGTGCAGCATGCCCGAACAGTAGCTTTCACAGCTTGCGCAGGCTGAGCTTCTGCACCTTGTGGTCGGGGCCCTTGCGCACGACGAGGGTGGCGCGGCCCCGGGTCGGGGCCACGTTCTCCATCAGGTTGGGCCTGTTGATGGTCCGCCACATCGTCTGCGCGTACTCCAGGGCCTCCTCCTCGGAGACCTGCGTGTACTTGCGGAAGTAGGAGAAAGGATTCTGGAAGGCGGTCTCGCGCAGTTTCCGGAACCGGTTGAGGTACCAGCGCTCGATGTCCTCGGGGCGCGCGTCCACGTACACGCTGAAGTCGAAGTAGTCGGCGAGACCCACCCGGGTCCGGCCGTCCTTGCCGGGAAGGGCCGGCTGGAGGACGTTGAGCCCCTCGACGATGAGGATGTCCGGGCGGCGGACGACGAGCTGCTCGCCGGGGACGATGTCGTAGATCAGGTGCGAGTAGACCGGGGCCGTGACCTCGTCCTTGCCCGCTTTGATGTCGGCGACGAAGCGGGTGAGCGCGCGGCGGTCGTACGACTCGGGGAAACCCTTGCGGGCGGTCAGGCCGCGGCGCTGGAGTTCCTTCATCGGGTACAGGAAGCCGTCGGTGGTGACGAGCTCGACGCGGGGGTGCTCGGGCCAGCGGGCGAGCAGGGCCTGGAGCAGACGGGCCACGGTGGACTTGCCGACGGCGACGGAGCCGGCGACCCCTATGACGAAGGGGGTCCCCTGCTGGGCGCCGTGGCCGTTGCCGGCGTCGCCGAGGAAGGTGTTGAGGGTGCCGCGGAGGTTGCTGGTGGCGCCGACGTAGAGGTTCAGGAGGCGGGAGAGCGGGAGGTAGACGTCGCGGACCTCGTCGAGGTCGATGACGTCGCCCAGGCCGCGCAGCCGCTCGACCTCGTCGGCGGTGAGCGGCAGGGGGGTGCGCTCGCGCAGGGCGCTCCATTCGGCCCGGGTCAGGTCGACGTAGGGGGAGGCCTCGGCGGGCCGGCGGTGGCCGGCGCGGTCCGTTGCGCGGCCCGGCGTGCTTCGTGGCGGCGAAGTGATCACAAAGCCATTGTCGGGGCTCGCACTCGCTTATGGGTGGTGTGGTCGGTCACGTGGGGAGCGGGCCGGGGGCGCGGCGTGCACGGCCGGATCTCGATTGGAGTGTCGTGTCGGTCTCGCGGCGGTCACGATTGGCGGGGGTGTGTGAAAACCGGATCGTCCGATCGTCCTTCCACCCGTACATTGCTGATCGCCGCAGCTCCGGTGCGCGCCTCTGACCGAGGGTGCCGACCGGGGCTGCCTCTGTGTGTTCCTTGTTCCGGGGGAGATTTTTTCGTGCGTACCGTGCTCGTCCGTCGTGCCGTCCTGACCGCCTCGGCGGTGTCCCTGGCCCTGCTGGCCACCGCCTGCGGGTCGGGCAGGGCCCATGGTGCCAAGGCCGACTTCAAGGCCGGCTCCCAGACCGGCTCCCAGGCGTCCGCCGGGGCTTCGGGCGCGGTTGCGGCGGGCCCCAAGGGGAAGACGGCGGCCGAGCTGGGCACGCTGCTGGTCACCCAGGCGGACCTGCCGGACCACAAGCTGGAGCCGGTGACGGACGGCGAGGCGCAGAACGACCCGATCGAGACCGACAAGGCCGCCTGCAAGGCGCTGGCCCAGGCCGAGGGCATGCAGCCGATCGGCACGTCCGCCGCGGTCGCCCGTGTCGTCGCCAGCGGGAAGCCCCGGCCGGGGGCCGTGGGCGGCGGTGCGGCGCAGCAGCCGGCAGCGGCCGTGGGCGCCGGCCTCAAGGTGACGGCCACGTCGGTCGCTCTGGTGTCCTACGACGGCAAGGGCGCCGAGGAGGCCATCGCCGCCGTCAAGGACGGCGTCCAGGCGTGTGCGGACGGCTTCTCGGTGACGCAGGCCGGGGAGAAGACGGACGTCGACGGAGTCAAGGCCGACACCCCGCTCTCCGGCGGCGACGAGGTGGTCTCCTTCAACACCGTGATGGACCTGGGGGACGGCGACAAGAACGTGACCCGGGTGGTGGTCCTGCGCAAGGGCAACACCCTCGCGACGTTCACCGCGCTGAGCCTGAGCGGCGAGGCCGAGCAGCCGAAGGCCGTCGTGGACGCGCAGGCGAAGAAGCTCGGCTGACGGGCTGACCCGGGCTCAGGCGTCAACCCCGCTCCGGCACATTCGCCGGGGCGGGGTTTTCGTCCTGTTCAGGTACGGGGCAGGAGCCCGGCATCGGCGTACCCTGCCGCCTATGTGCGGAATTGTGGGTTACGTGGGAGCGCAGTCGGCGCTCGATGTGGTCATCGCCGGACTCAAGCGGCTGGAGTACCGCGGCTACGACTCGGCCGGTGTCGCCGTGCTCGCGGACGGGGGACTCGACTCCGTCAAGAAGGCCGGCAAGCTGGTCAACCTGGAGAAGGAACTGGTCGGGCATCCGCTGCCGGCCGGGTCCACGGGCCTCGGGCACACCCGGTGGGCGACCCACGGCGGGCCCACCGACGTCAACGCCCATCCGCACCTCGACAACGCGGGGCGCGTGGCGGTCGTGCACAACGGGATCATCGAGAACTTCGCCGAGCTGCGTGCCGAACTCGCCGAGCGCGGCCACAAGCTGGAGTCCGAGACGGACACCGAGGTCGTGGCGCACCTGCTCGCCGAGCAGTTCGACGCCGCCTCCGGGGACCTGGCGGAGGCCATGCGGCGGGTCTGCCGGCGGCTGCATGGCGCGTTCACGCTGGTCGCGGTGCACGCCGACGCGCCGGAGGTGGTGGTCGGCGCGCGCCGGAACTCCCCCTTGGTGGTGGGCGTCGGGGAGGGTGAGAACTTCCTCGCCTCGGACGTGGCCGCGTTCATCGCCCACACGCGGTCCGCGATCGAGCTGGGGCAGGACCAGGTCGTCGAGCTCCGCCGCGAAGGGGTGACGGTGACCAACTTCGACGGTTCGGTCGCGACGGTGCGGGCGTACCACGTGGACTGGGACGCCTCGGCGGCCGAGAAGGGGGGATACGACTACTTCATGCTCAAGGAGATCGCCGAGCAGCCGAAGGCTGTCGCCGACACCCTCCTGGGCAGGATCGACGCGAGCGGCCTGCTGACCCTGGACGAGGTGCGCATCCCCGCCTCGGTGCTCCGCGAGGTCGACAAGGTCGTGATCGTGGCGTGCGGTACGGCGTACCACGCGGGCATGATCGCGAAGCTGGCCATCGAGCACTGGACCCGCATCCCGTGCGAGACGGAGCTGGCCAGCGAGTTCCGCTACCGTGACCCGATCCTGGACCAGCGGACGCTGGTGATCGCGATCTCGCAGTCCGGCGAGACCATGGACACCCTGATGGCGCTGCGGCACGCGCGCGAGCAGGGCGCCAAGGTGCTGGCCGTCTGCAACACGAACGGGTCGACGATCCCCCGCGAATCGGACGCCGTGCTGTACACGCACGCCGGTCCGGAGGTGGCCGTCGCCTCGACCAAGGCGTTCCTGACGCAGCTGGTGGCCTGCTATCTGGTCGCGCTCTACCTCGGGCAGGTACGGGGCACGAAGTGGGGCGACGAGATCCGCGCGGTGATCCGGGAGCTGTCGGACATCGCCGCGGCGGTGGACACGGTGCTGGAGACGATGGAGCCGGTACGGGCGCTGGCGCGTTCGCTGGCCGACAAGAACACGGTGCTGTTCCTCGGGCGCCACGTCGGGTACCCGGTGGCGCTGGAGGGTGCGCTCAAGCTCAAGGAGCTGGCGTACATGCACGCGGAGGGCTTCGCGGCCGGCGAGCTCAAGCACGGACCGATCGCGCTGATCGAGGAGGACCTGCCGGTGGTGGTCGTGGTGCCGTCGCCGCGCGGGCGCTCGGTGCTGCACGACAAGATCGTGTCGAACATCCAGGAGATCCGGGCCCGCGGGGCTCGTACGATCGTGATCGCGGAGGAGGGTGACGAGGCGGTGGTCCCGTACGCGGACCACCTGATCCGCATCCCGGCCACCCCGACACTGCTCCAGCCGCTGGTGGCGGCGGTGCCGTTGCAGGTGTTCGCGTGCGAGCTGGCGACCGCGCGGGGCAACGAGGTGGACCAGCCGCGTAACCTCGCCAAATCCGTCACGGTCGAATAGGGGCATGGTGTTGTGATTATCGGTGTGGGCATTGACGTTGCCGAGATCGAGCGGTTCGGCGCCGCCCTGGAGCGGACGCCGCACCTCGCGCAACGGCTCTTCGTCGACGCCGAGTTGACCCTGCCGAGCGGCGAGCGACGCGGGACCGCCTCGCTCGCCGCCCGGTTCGCGGCCAAGGAGGCACTCGCCAAGGCGCTCGGCGCGCCCGGCGGGATGCTGTGGACCGACGCCGAGGTGTACGTCGAGGAGACCGGGCAGCCACGGGTGCGGGTGTCCGGGACGGTCGAGGCACGGGCGTCGGCGCTCGGCGTGAAGTCGTGGCACATCTCGCTCAGTCACGACGCGGGCGTGGCCTCCGCCGTGGTCATCGCCGAGGGGTAGCCCCGGTTATCGGGCAGGGTGGTGGCATGCGTACTGCTTACAGCGTGGAGACCGTACGGGCCGCCGAGCGCGAGCTGATGGCGCGGCTGCCGGAGGGCACTTTGATGCGGCGGGCGGCGGCCGGGCTGGCCGCCTCGTGCGCCGGGCTGCTGCGCAGGGTGTACGGCGCGCGGATCGTGTTGCTGGTCGGCCCGGGGGACAACGGCGGCGACGCCCTGTACGCGGGCGCGCGGCTGGCCCGGCGCGGCGCCGGGGTGACGGCCGTGCCGATGGACCCCGGGCGGATGCACCCGGGCGGGCTGGCCGCCCTGCTGGGCGCGGGCGGCCGGGTGGCGTCGGCGGTGCCCGGGCGGGCGGACCTGGTGGTGGACGGACTGCTCGGGATCGGCGGCCGCGGTGGACTGCGGCCCGCCGCCGCGGCCTTGGTGGAGCGGATCCCGCCGGGCGCGGTGGTGGTGGCCGCGGACCTGCCGAGCGGGGTGGACGCGGACACGGGCGAGGTGGTCGGGGCGGCGGTACGGGCCGACGTCACGGTGACGTTCGGGGCGTACAAGCCGGGGCTGCTGATCGACCCGGGGGCTTCGCGGGCCGGCGCGGTACGGCTGGTGGACATCGGGCTCACCCTCCCCGCGCCGGACGCGCAGGCGCTGCAGCACGCCGATGTGGCGGGGCTGCTGCCGGAGCCGGGCGCGGCCAGCGACAAGTACCGCCGGGGCGTGGTCGGGATCGTCGCCGGGTCGGCCCGGTACCCGGGAGCGGCGGTGCTGGCCGTCGCGGGAGCGCTGCGCGGAGGCGCCGGCGCGGTGCGGTACGTGGGCCCGGCGGCGGTCGGGGAGGCGGTGCTGGCCCGGTACCCGGAGACGCTGATCGGGCGGGGCCGGGTGCAGGCCTGGGTGGTCGGGCCGGGGCTCGGGGACGAGCGGCGCGCGCAGGTGCTGGAGGACCCGGTGCCGGTACTGGTGGACGCCGACGGGCTGCGCGGGCTGGACCCGCAGGCGCTGCGGGCCCGGACGGCGCCGACGTTGCTGACCCCGCACGCGGGCGAGGCCGCGGCACTGCTGGGCGTCGGGCGCGAGGAGGTGGAGGCGGGCAGGCTGGCCTCCGTACGGGCGCTGGCACAGCGGTACGGGGCGACGGTGCTGCTGAAAGGCTCGACGACGCTGGTCTGCGACGGCACGGCCCCCGTCCGGGTCAACCCGACCGGGACCCCGTGGCTGGCCACGGCCGGCAGCGGTGACGTGCTGTCGGGCCTGGCGGGCTCCCTGCTGGCGGCGGGTCTGTCCGGCCCGGACGCCGCTTCCGTGGCGGCGTACCTCCACGGCCTGGCGGCCCGCCGCGCGGCGTCGGGCGCCCCGCTGCACGCCCACGAGGTGGCCGAAGCCCTCCCGGCCGCCTGGCGCGACGTCCGCACGCCCTGACCGGACGGGACCGGACCGCAGCCCCGCCCGCACCGGCGCGGGCGCGGCGGGGGGTTCTGAGAGACTGTGCTCGATGAACGAGACACCGACGCGCGCGTACGCCGAGATCGACCTAGCCGCCGTGCGGAGCAACGTGCGCGCTTTGCGCGAGCGGGCGCCCAGGGCCGAGCTCATGGCCGTCGTCAAGTCGGACGCGTACGGGCACGGGGCCGTCCCCTGCGCCCGCGCCGCCCTCGACGCCGGGGCGACCTGGCTCGGCACCGCGACCCCCGAGGAAGCGCTCGCGCTGCGCGCCGCGGGGATCCGCTCCCGGATCATGTGCTGGCTGTGGACGCCCGGCGGCCCCTGGCGCGAGGCCGTCGAGGCCGATCTGGACGTGTCCGTCAGCGGGACGTGGGCCCTGGACGAGGTGCGGGCCGCCGCCCGCGAGGCCGGGCGGGTCGCACGCGTCCAGCTCAAGGCCGACACCGGCCTCGGCCGGGCCGGCTGCCAGCCCGCCGACTGGGCGGAACTGGTGGGCGCCGCCGTCGCCGCGCAGGCCGAGGGGACCGTCCTCGTCACCGGTGTGTGGTCGCACTTCGCCTGCGCCGACGAGCCCGGCCACCCCTCCATCGCCCTCCAGCTCACCGCCTTCCACGAGATGCTCGCCTACGCCGAGAAGGAGGGCATCGAGCCCGAGGTACGGCACATCGCCAACTCCCCGGCCACGCTCACCCTCCCGGAGAGCCACTTCGACCTCGTGCGCTGCGGCATCGCCGTCTACGGCGTCTCGCCCGCGCCCGAGTTGGGCACGCCCGAGGAACTCGGGCTGCGCCCCGCCATGACCCTCAAGGCCTCCGTCGCGCTGGTCAAGACCGTGCCCGCCGGTCACGGAGTCAGCTACGGCCACCACTACGTGACGGAACGTGAGACCCGGCTGGCCCTCATCCCCGTCGGGTACGCGGACGGCATTCCGCGTCACGCCTCCGGAAGCGGCCCGGTCCTGGTCGGCGGCGCGATCCGCCGGGTCGCGGGCCGGGTGGCCATGGACCAGTTCGTCGTCGACATCGACGGCGCCGACGTCAGCGCCGGGGATCCGGCGGTCCTCTTCGGGCCGGGTGACCTGGGAGAACCGACCGCCGAGGACTGGGCCGGGGCGGCGGGCACCATCGCGTATGAGATCGTCACCCGTATCGGGGGCAGAGTGCCCAGGGTGTACCGCAACGGCTGAATACGGCTGCGTACGGCTGCGTACGGCTGAGTGAGGACGGCGACCGCGTGAGCGAGAACTGGCGCAAGGCCGGCTGGGCCGGCGCGGCCATCGGTGTCATAGCCGCCGGCGCGGCCGCCGGTGTCGCGGTCGAACGGATCACCGTCGGACGCGGCATCCGCCGGAAGGCGCGGCTCGCGCTCGACGCCGCCGGCGACTACGGCTCCCTGCGCGGGACGGCGGGCGTGTGCCGCGCCGAGGACGGCACCGAGCTGTACTACGAGGCCGACGAACTGCCCGAGGAACCGGCCCGGCGCGGACGGCTGCGGCGCAAGAAGCCGCCCGCCGCGACCGTCGTCTTCTGCCACGGCTACTGCCTCGGCCAGGACTCCTGGCACTTCCAGCGCGCCGCCCTGCGCGGAACCGTCCGATCGGTCTACTGGGACCAGCGCAGCCACGGCCGCAGCATGCGCGGCCTCTCCCAGGCAGACGGCGAACCGGTGACCATCGAGTTGCTCGGCCGCGACCTCAAGGCGGTGATCGACGCCACCGCCCCCGAGGGGCCGTTGGTGCTGGTCGGCCACTCCATGGGCGGTATGACCATCATGGCGCTGGCCGAGCAGTTCCCGGAGCTGGTGCGGGAGCGGGTGGTCGGCGTGGCCCTGGTCGGCACCTCCAGCGGCCGGCTGGCCGAGGTCACGTACGGCCTCCCGGCCCTCGGCATGGGCGCCGTACGCCGTCTCCTGCCCGGGGTGCTCAAGGTGCTCGGCTCGCAGGTGGAGCTGGTGGAACGCGGCCGCCGGGCCACCGCCGACCTCTTCGC
The DNA here is from genome assembly GCF_014650775.1 of Streptomyces cirratus. Lineage (GTDB taxonomy): Bacteria > Actinomycetota > Actinomycetes > Streptomycetales > Streptomycetaceae > Streptomyces > Streptomyces cirratus. The sequence goes on from NZ_BMVP01000002.1 coordinate 288,005, forward strand.
GGGCATGATCAAGCAGTACTCGTTCGGCTCCGGGGACGTCGACCCGGGTGTCGCCCGCTTCGCCGAGCGGCTGATCGAGGCGACCCCGATCGACGTGGTCGCCGAGTTCTACCCGGCCTTCCAGATCCACGACAAGACCATCGCGCTCCAGCGGTTCACGGACATCCCGGTCACCGTCATCGCCGGGGACCACGACATGATCACCCCGCCCGAACACAGCGCCGCCATCAAGGACGTGCTGCCGGCCGCCGAACTGGTGGTCCTGGAGAACACCGGGCACCTGATGATGCTGGAGCGCCCGGACGCGGTGACGGCGCTGCTGACCGGGCTGCTGGCGCGCACCGGCGCCGTGCCGCAGGCGCTGCCCGGGGACGCGCCCGGCGCCGTATCCGCCGGGGGCGCCGGAGCGACTAACGTTGGCGCGCATGGAAGAAGTACCGCGAGAAGCGCCGCGCAGCCCGGCTCCTGAGGCCTTCGCCTCCGGGACGGCCGAAGGCGCCGCCGCCCAGACCCTGATCACCGTCGACTCGCCCGACTCCATGAGCGAGCTGGGCCGTCGCATCGCCGGCCTGCTGCGGCCGGGCGACCTCGTCCTGCTGACGGGCGAGCTCGGCGCGGGCAAGACCACCCTGACGCGCGGCCTCGGCGAGGGCCTCGGCGTGCGCGGGGCCGTCACCTCCCCGACCTTCGTCATCGCCCGCGTGCACCCGCCGCTGGGCGACGGGCCGGCGCTGGTGCACGTGGACGCGTACCGGCTCGGCGGCGGGCTGGAGGAGATGGAGGACCTGGACCTCGACGTCTCGCTGCCCGAGTCCGTGGTCGTCGTCGAATGGGGAGACGGCAAGGTCGAGGAGCTCTCCGACGACCGGCTGCACGTGGTGATCGCCCGCGCGGTCGGCCACGAGGAGGTCCTGGACGACGTACGGGAGGTCTCGGTGCGCGGGATCGGTGCGCGCTGGGCCGGCGCGGCCGACGCCCTGGCCGCACTGGCGGAGCGCGTCGCCCGGTAGCCGACCGTCGGCCGGGGCCGAACGTCCCGACATCACGTCGGGAAAACGTTGCGCGAGTGCGGATGCTCGTGGTCACATGGTACCGAGCGCTGGTTAGGTGTACCTAAGTTCGGCGCCCCGGGCCGGTCCAGGAGGCAGCCATGTCGGCAGCAGGAGCAGCACGCGCAGCAGCGGGAGCAGGGCGAGCGCCGGGTGCGGTCGTGTCCGTGGGGGCGCTGCTCGCCTCCTGCGCGGCCGCCAGCGCCGTGTCCACGCCGCCCGCGCGCGTCCCCGTACGGCCCGCGTCCCAGGAGGAGGCCGCAGGGGCCGCCGGGACCGCCATGGCCGCCGGTGCCCGGGAAGACGAACAGGCCGCTGCGGACTCCGAAGCGGCCTGACGCCCTCTACGGGCATCGCCCGTACGGGTGAGACATGAAGGGGGCCCGTCAGGGAAACCCGAAGGGGCCCGTCAGGGAACGACGACCACCTTGGTGTTGATCGTCGCGAAGGCCCACATCGCGTCGCCGTCCGCCCGCGACATGCGGATGCCGCCCGTCTTCTTCGTCTGGTCCGGCTGCGGGAGCGCGCCGTCCACGCGGGCGCTGAAACCGATCGCGATGCCGTCGGTGGTGGCGAAACGTACGACGTGCTCGATCGGCACGCCGTCCGAACCGGTGACCGTGCCCGAGCGCGAGCCCACCGGGTAGCTGCCCGGCACCGGATGGACCGTGCTCGGCACGACCGCGAAGGACTTCGGCTCCTGGCCGTCCTCGCCGACCAGCCACACGCGCTTTTGGGACACCGAGTAGACGACCCGCACCCCGGTCCCGGAGTCGGCCGGCACCGCGGCGGGCTTCGACGGGTCCGGCCTGGCGGGGCCCGGTGCGGGCGCGGGCGCCTGCGGGGCCGCCTTCGCGGGGCGCGCGGGCGCCGTGGCCGAGGCCTGGTAGCCGAGGAAACCGACGGCGGCCAGCGCCGCGACGGTGAGCCCGGCCACGATTCCCGAGCTGCTGCGTGCCACCTTGCTCCGCCTTCCCGCGGTCTCCCGCGTGTACGTCCTCATCGGGCTTGCGTCGTAGGGCCCCGGTCCCGGCCCGGCACCCCAATGCCCGGTCGAACACCGCACCGACGGCCTCGGTCGAAAGGTAGCAGCCGGGGTGGCCCGCGACCGGCCGCAAGGGCCGGGGCCCCGGGAGTCGTAGGCTGTTCGCGTGCTCTTGCTCGCTGTAGATACCGCCACGCCCGCCGTCACCGTCGCCCTGCACGACGGCGAGTCAGTCCTCGCCGAGTCGAACCAGGTCGACGCGCGCCGTCACGGGGAGCTGCTGCTGCCCTCCGTCGACAAGGTCCTCGCCGAGGCCGGGGTGAAACTCGAAGCCGTCACCGGCATCGTCGTCGGCGTCGGCCCCGGTCCTTACACCGGGCTGCGCGTCGGCCTCGTCACCGCCTCCACCTTCGCCGCCGTCCTCGGCGTCCCGGTGCACGGCCTGTGCACCCTGGACGGCCTGGCATACGCGGCCGGCGCAGCCGGGATCGAGGGCCCCTTCACCGTCGCCACCGACGCCAGGCGCAAGGAGGTCTACTGGGCCCGGTACGAGGACCCGCGCACGCGCGTCGGCGAGCCCGCCGTGGACCGCCCCGCCGACATCGCCGAGCAGGTCGCGGGGCTGCCCGCGGTCGGGCAGGGCGCGCTGCTGTACCCGGACGTCTTCACCGATGCCCGCCCGCCCGAGCACCAGAGCGCCGCCGCCCTCGCGGCCCTGGCGGCGGAACGAATCGCCGCCGGTCTGGAGTTCCTGCCTCCGACCCCGCTGTACCTGCGCCGCCCCGACGCCCAGGTGCCCAAGAACTACAAGGTGGTCACCCCGAAGTGACCGCGGTACTGCGCGAGATGCGCTGGTGGGACCTGGGGCCCGTGCTGGAACTGGAACACGAGCTGTTCCCCGAGGACGCCTGGTCCGCGGGAATGTTCTGGTCGGAGCTCGCCCACGCGCGCGGCCCGCACGCCACCCGGCGCTACGTCGTCGCCCAGGAGCCGGACACCGGCCGCATCGTCGGCTACGCCGGACTGGCCGCCGCCGGGGACCTGGGCGACGTACAGACCATCGCCGCGGCCCGCGACCAGTGGGGCACGGGCCTCGGCGCCCGGCTGCTCGACGACCTGCTGCGCGCCGCGACCGCCTTCGAGTGCGCCGAGGTACTGCTGGAGGTACGGGTGGACAACACCCGCGCACAGAAGCTCTACGAGCGCTTCGGCTTCGAGCCGATCGGCTTCCGCCGGGGCTACTACCAGCCCGGCAACGTCGACGCGCTCGTGATGCGCCTTTCCGATCCCGCACACTCCGTCCTCGCGGACGGACCCGTACAAGGTGAGACCCATGGCTGACGAACCCCTCGTCCTCGGCATCGAGACCTCCTGCGACGAGACCGGCGTCGGCGTCGTCCGCGGCACCACCCTGCTGGCCGACGCGGTCGCCTCCAGCGTCGACGAGCACGCCCGCTTCGGCGGGGTCGTGCCCGAGGTCGCCTCCCGCGCGCACCTGGAGGCCATGGTCCCGACCATCGACCGCGCCCTCAAGGAAGCCGGCGTCAGCGCCCGCGACCTCGACGGCATCGCCGTCACCGCGGGTCCGGGCCTGGCGGGGGCGCTGCTGGTGGGCGTCTCGGCGGCCAAGGCGTACGCGTACGCGCTCGGCAAGCCGCTGTACGGGGTCAACCACCTCGCCTCGCACATCTGCGTCGACCAGCTGGAGCACGGGCCGCTGCCCGAGCCGACGATGGCGCTCCTGGTGTCGGGCGGGCACTCCTCGCTGCTGCTGGCGCCGGACATCACCGCCGACGTACGGCCGCTGGGCGCGACCATCGACGACGCGGCCGGCGAAGCCTTCGACAAGATCGCCCGGGTGCTCCAGCTGGGCTTCCCCGGCGGTCCGGTCATCGACCGGCTCGCGCGGGAGGGCGACCCGAAGGCGATCAACTTCCCGCGCGGGCTGACGGGGCCGCGCGACGCGGCGTACGACTTCTCCTTCTCCGGCCTCAAGACGGCGGTGGCCCGCTGGATCGAGGCGAAGCGGAAGGCGGGCGAGGAGGTGCCGGTGCGCGATGTGGCGGCGTCCTTCCAGGAGGCCGTGGTGGACGTGCTGACCCGCAAGGCGATCCGCGCCTGCAAGGACGAAGGCGTCGACCACCTGATGATCGGTGGCGGTGTCGCGGCCAACTCCCGGCTGCGGGCACTCGCCCAGGAGCGGTGCGACGACGCGGGGATCATCCTGCGCGTGCCGCGGCCCAAGCTGTGCACGGACAACGGCGCGATGGTGGCCGCCCTCGGCGCGGAGATGGTCAAGCGGAACCGTCCGGCCTCGGACTGGGACCTGTCGGCGGACTCCTCGCTGCCGGTGACCGACCCGCACGTGCCGGGGACCGGTGGCGGCCACGGGCACGGCCACGGGCACACGCACGACCACGACCACGTGCACGAGCTGAGCAAGGACAACCTCTACTCATGAGCACGGTCGCGCTGATGTGGGAGGCCCGGGCGGTGCCCGGCCGGGGCGACGAGCTGCTGGAGTGGGCCCGTGCCCAGGTCCTGTCCCGGGAGCCGGTGCGCCGCGAGGTGCTGCGGGCCCCGCAGGACCGGGTGCTGGTGGTCACCTGGTGGGAGGCCGCCGAGGGTGTGGCGGCGCAGCTGCCCGAGCTTCCCGAGCCGGCCGCGGACCTGATCACCCGGGCGGTGCACCGCTGGCGGTTCGAGTCGGTGGAGGTCACGGGCGGCTGAGCGCCGGTCGAGTGACCCTGTATCAGGTCCCCGTACGGTCATGTGCATGCCCCGTCGTGACCTGCCGCCTCCGCCGCCGCCCGCGCACCTGCGGGAGTGGCTGGACGAGTCCGTCGTACGCGCCGACCGGGCGCGCTTCCTCCAGGAACTGGGCCGGTGCATCCTCGGCCCGGGCCGGCTGCTGACGCTCTGGGCGGTGGCCGCCGTCTTCGCCCTCGGCTGGAGCCTCATCGGCATGGCCCTGAGGGCGGTCGAGGGCCACGACCCGCTCTCGTACCTCTTCGGGCTCGTCTACGCCGCGCTCGGCGCGGGCGTGCTGGTCCCCGCCGTGATCTGGTTCGCCAAGGCCGCCGAACGGGACCGGCAGCTGCGCCACCTGCTGTGCGCGTGGGCCGAGTCCGACCGGGACCCGGCCGCGGCGGCCCTGGTACGCGCGCCCTGGCGGAGCCTGACCTGGCTGCTCACCTCCGTCGCCCTCGGCGCGCTCGGGCTGTGGGTGACCTTCGCGGCGGCGGCGGAGGCCCGGCCGGGCGAGGTGACGTACGGCGAGGTCACGTACTTCATGGGCCTCGGCCTGATCCTGTGGATCACCGCCCTCCTCGGCCTCGGCAAGGCCGGCGCCCACCACCGCTGGTCCGTACGCGCCTTCGGGACGGGCGACAGGGGCGTGTCCGGCCAGGCCGCCGGGGGGTCGGCCGGCGGCGGCTCTACGGCCCGCTCACGGGCGCCCCGATCAGCATCGAGGGGGCACCGTCCACGCGGGTCAGGATCACGGTCGCCGAGTGCGGCCCCTGGGGCTTGACCTTCTTGCGCAGCTCCTCCGGCTCGATCGCCGAACCGCGCTTCTTCACCGTCAGGACGCCGACGCCGCGCTCGCGCAGCAGGGCCTTGAGCTTCTTCAAGCCGAAGGGCAGCACATCGGTGATTTCGTACGCGGTCGCGTACGGGGTCGCGCGCAGCTCGTCCGCGGTGATGTAGGCGATGGTCGGGTCGATCAGCCGGCCGCCCAGCTGCTCGGCGACCTCCGCGACGAGGTGGGCCCGGATCACGGCGCCGTCGGGCTCGTAGAGGTACCGGCCCACCGGCCCCGCCTCCGGGTCGGGCAGCGGTTCGGCGGTGCGCAGCGCGCGCGGGCCCGGCAACAGGGTGGCCCGTACGCTGCCGGGCTCCGTCCCGAACCACAGCACGGCCTCCTTCACGTCCCCCTGGTCGGAGATCCATTCGGCCTCGGCGTCCGCCGGGACGGCCTCGTGCGGGATCCCGGGGGCGATCTTGATGGCGGCGTACGGGGCGCTGCGCGCGGCCGCGACGGCCCAGGACAGCGGCGGCGAGTAGCTCTCGGGGTCGAAGACCCGGCCCCGGCCGCCACGCCGCGCCGGGTCGATGAAGACGGCGTCGTGGCCCGCGGTGTCGACGCCGGTCACGTCCGCCTCCCGGACCTCGATCAGGTCCGCCAGCCCGAGCGCCTCGGCGTTGGCCCGGGCGACGGCGACCGTCAGCGGGTCGCGGTCCACCGCCAGCACCCGGATGCCCAGCCGGGCCAGGGCCAGGGCGTCCCCGCCGATGCCGCAGCACAGGTCCGCGACGCTGCGCACGCCGAGGGCCGCGAGCCGGCCCGCGCGGTACTCCGCGACCGAGGCGCGGGTGGCCATCTCCCCGCCGCCAGGGGTGAAGTACATCCGGAAGGCGTCCTCGGCCCCGAACTTCGCCACCGCCCGCTGCCTCAGACGGGCCTGCCCGAGCGCGGCGGAGACCAGGGCGGCGGGGTGCTCGCGGCGCAGCCGGGTCGCCACGGCCAGCTCCTGGGCGGGGTCGTAGTCGTGGAGCGAGTCGAGGAGGGCGCGTCCCTCGGGGGTGAGCAGGGCGGCGAAGTCTTCGGGGGTCACGGGGTCCATTGTCGGCCAGTGTGGGCCAGTCGATGGAAGGTCGGGGTCCGCTCGCGGTGTCTGCCGGGGCCCGGGGGGAGTGTCCTGGGAGTATCCGCGCTATGCAGCCTGTACGACAAAAGGGAAATAAGACGCAACAAGGTCATCGGCCCGCGGCGCGCCCGCTCGGCCGGTACGGGGTGGCCCTCGCCGCGCTGCTGGTGGCCGCGCTGGGCACCGCATGCGGCTCCTCGAACCCGCCGGCCACCAAGCCCAAGGGCGCCGAGGGCGCGGGCGCGGCGGGCGCGCTCGCCAACCCGGCCGAGCAGCAGAAGGCCGCCCAGCAGGCCCGGGCCGTCGCGGCGAAGAAGTGGAAACTGGCCAAGCCGCCACTGACCGCCCCGCCCGCACCCAGGACGAAGCCGGAGATCACCACCCGCGACGGCTTCGAGGTCGAGGGCCAGGAGGACCTCCCGCCGGTCTTCACCACGGTTCCCACCGAGGACAAGGTCGTCTTCCTGACCATCGACGACGGTGCGGAGAAGGACCCCGAGTTCCTCAAGATGATGAAGGAGCTCCACCTCCCCTACACGGCCTTCCTCAGCGACTACCTGGTGCGGGACAACTACCCGTACTTCAAGGAGATGCAGGCCGCGGGCGTCACCCTGAACAACCACACGCTCAACCACCGCTACCTGCCGGCCCTCGACTACGAGCAGCAGCGCGAGGAGATCTGCGGCCAGCAGGACACCATCCAGAAGCAGTTCGGCAAGCGGCCGACACTCTTCCGGCCGCCCTACGGCAACTACAACCAGGACACGCTGCGGGCCGCGAAGTCCTGCGGCATCAAGGCCGTCCCCCTGTGGAACGCAGAGGCGTTCCCGAACCGGATGGACTGGCGGGAATGGGACCGCGACCTCCATCCTGGTGACATCATCCTCACGCATTTCCGGGGGCGGGAGGACTGGAAGGGCACCATGCCTGACATGATCCGTCATGTCATGAAGACCGTCACGGACAAGGGATACGCCGTGGCCCGCCTGGAGGACTACTTGTGAAGTACGCGCGCCGGCTGGTAGCCGGGATGCTCGCAGCCGGCGCGCTCGCGCTGTCCCTGTCGGGGTGCGGGAACAGCGTGGACCCCATCGAACGACTGGGGCGCAAGACCCAGCAGGAGACGGGGAAGCCCTCGGCCTCCCCGTCCGCCGGCGCCTCGTCCCCCGCCCCCGTGGCCTCGGCGGACGACGCGTACCGCAAGTGGGGGCTGGCGGCCCCGGTCCAGTACGCGCCGAAGCCCGCCCAGAAGCCGCAGCTCCCCAAGGCCGCGCCGGGCAAGCCGGCCGTCATAGACCGAATACCCGTCGCGCCGACTGACAAGGTCGTCTTCCTGACCTTCGACGACGGCGCGGAGAAGGACCCGCAGTTCCTCAAGATGGCGGCCGACCTCAAGCTGCCGATCAGCATGTTCCTGACGGACAACGTGGCCTCGTCCGACTACGGCCACTTCCAGACGCTGCGCGACAACGGCAGCGGCAGCACGATAAACAACCACACGCTGACCCACCCCAACCTGCGCACGCTGGACCTCGCGGCGCAGAAGAAGGAGATATGCGGTCAGCAGGAACGCCTGGAGAAGCGCTTCGGCGCCAAACCGGTCCGCTTCCGCCCGCCGTTCGGCAACTACAACGACGACACCCTCAAGGCCGCCTCCGAGTGCGGCATCTCCCAGGTCATCCTGTGGCGCGTGTCGATGCAGATCACCGGCTTCCAGTACGCCGAAGGCTCCGCGCTCCGCCCGGGCGACATCATCCTCGCCCACTTCCGCGGCCCGGCGGAACTCAAGGGCGAGACGGAAACCCAGATGACCACCCACATGCTCCAGCGCATCCAGGAACAGGGCTTCAAGATCGCCCGCCTGGAGGACTACCTGTAGGGACGGGGGCTTCGGGGGCGGTGCCGGCCGCGGCGCCCGGGGCCCTGGCGGCCGGCGCCCGTCGCGGGCCGGTCGCAGGCGGCTAGCCGGCGCGTTCGGCGAGGCTGCGTTCCACGCAGAACTCGTTGCCCTCCGGGTCGGCCAGGGTCACCCAGCCGGTTCCGTCGGGCCTGCGGTGGTCGCCCACGACGGTTGCACCCAGGGCGACGACGCGGTCCACCTCCTCGTCGCGCGACCGGTCCTGCGGCTGCAGGTCCACGTGCACCCGGTTCTTCACCGTCTTGGCGTCGGTCACCGTCACGAAGAGCAGAGTCGCGCCGGGTGCCCGTACCAATGCCTCGGGGTCGCCGGGGAAGTCATCGTCGGCGAGCGAGCCGTCGAGGACGGCGGCCCAGAACTGCGCCAAGCGGTAGGCGTCGGAGCAGTCGATGGTGATGTGTCGTATGAGAGAAGACATTGACGCACTATCGATCAGGTCCGCCACCCGTGTCCACGGACTTTGCCACCCGGACGGTCTAGTGCTGTGAACCTTTCCGGTCACAGCGCTAGGGCGTGTTTCGAAAGTAGCGCCGACCGCCCGAAGGGCGGGCCCCGCGGCGTCCGGTGCGTGCGATCGCAAGGCGGAGGGTCGCCCTCGTACCGGGCCGTACGCGGGCGATCCCGACAACGCGGCGAGCGTGCGTGCCGGGCGTCGCGGGGCAGGCGGGACTTTCGAAACGCGCCCTAGACCCCCGCCCCCACCGGCCGCAGCGTCGTGTCCGCCGGGCCGGTGGCGTCCGCCTCGCGTTGGCGTTCCGCGCTGTCGCTGATGCGCAGGAGCAGGGCGATCATGAGCCAGTTGGCCAGGAGGGACGAGCCGCCCTTCGCCAGGAAGGGCAGGGCCTTGCCCGTCAGGGGGATCAGGCCCGTCACACCGCCGGCGACCACGAACACCTGGAGCGCCAGCGCTGCCGCCAGGCCCACCGCCAGGAGCTTGCCGAACGGGTCCCGCGCCGCCAGCGCCATCCGCAGGCCCCGCTGGACGAGGAGCGCGTAGAGCAGCAGGACCGCCATCACCCCCGCGAGGCCGAGTTCCTCGCCCACGGTGGTCAGGATGAAGTCGCTCCGCCCCGCGAACTTGATCAGCTCGGGGTGGCCCATGCCGAGCCCGGTGCCCGTGATGCCGCCCGTGCCGAAGCTGAACAGCGCCTGCGCCGACTGGTCGGAGGTGACGCCCGGGGGCGGGTCGGCCCAGTAGTAGGACAGGGGGTTGAGCCAGGCGGCCACGCGCGCCTTCACGTGCGGCTCGGTCGAGCCCACCACGAAGGCGCCGCCCGCCGCCATGACCAGGCCGCACACGATCCAGCTGGTGCGCTCCGTGGCGACGTACAGCATCACCACGAACACGCCGAAGAAGATGAGCGACGTCCCCAGGTCCCGTTCGAAGACGAGCACCAGCAACGACAGGACCCACACCGTGACGATCGGCCCGAGCTGCCGCATCGGCGGCAGCCGCACACCCAGGAACCTGCGGCCCGTCAGGGCCAGCGAGTCCCGGTGGACGACCAGGTAACCCGCGAAGAAGACCGCGATCATGATCTTCACGAACTCGCCGGGCTGGAGCGAGAATCCGAACAGGATGATCCAGCGCTTCGCCCCGTAGGTGTCCGCGCCGAAGAAGGCCGGCGCGATGAGCAGCACCAGCGCGACGGCCATCGTGATGTAGATGAAGCGCTGCAGCAGTCTGTGGTCACGCAGCAGCGCCACCACCAGCAGGCAGGCGGCGACCCCGACCACGGTCCACATCAGCTGCCCGGGAGCGTTCGCGTCGGACCCGTAGCGCTCGATGTACCCCTGGTCGAGGCGGTTGATGAGGACGAGTCCGAGCCCGGTCAGCAGCATGGCGAGCGGGAAGATCAGCGGATCCGCGTACGGCGCGAACCGGCGGATGCCGAGGTGCCCCACCAGCGACAGCAGCGTCAGGCTGATGGCGAAGCCGGTGAGCTTCGGCGGCAGTACGCCGTTCATCGCCAGACCGGCTGCGGCGTGACCGAAAACGGCGATGCCGACGACGAGGACGAGCAGCAATGCTTCGGTACGACGGCGCGCGCCGGCCACCGTCAGCGGCCTCAGTCCCCGCACGGGATGCCTTCGCCGCCGGTATTAGGGCGTTTTATCTTCATATCCACTACGACGAGGAAGCCCTGGTGATGGTTCCTGGAGGCCCGCCCGGGGCCGACCGGGAGAGGGTGATCCGCAATCCGTCGGGTGGTGTGTTGGCACTCCGCTTGACCGAGTGCTAATCGCCGGAATAGTCTCGCACCTGGCACTCGCCCCTGGTGAGTGCCAACACAGCGACAGGCAGGTCCGGCACCCGCGACGACGGATCGACCTGGTCGCCACCTCAGACAGTTAACCCCGGATCTCCGAAGGGGGAGGTCGGATCGTGACGACCGCCAGCTCCAAGGTTGCCATCAAGCCGCTTGAGGACCGCATTGTGGTCCAGCCGCTCGACGCCGAGCAGACCACGGCCTCCGGCCTGGTCATCCCGGACACCGCGAAGGAGAAGCCCCAGGAGGGCGTCGTCCTTGCGGTCGGTCCGGGTCGCTTCGAGGACGGCCAGCGTCTCCCGCTGGACGTCAGCGTCGGCGACATCGTGCTGTACAGCAAGTACGGCGGCACCGAAGTGAAGTACAGCGGCGAGGAGTACCTCGTCCTCTCGGCCCGCGACGTGCTCGCGATCGTCGAGAAGTAAGCCACTTCTCCAGTTTTGCTTTGAGCTACGCCCCTGGTCACCCTGCTGATGCCGGGGGGCGAGGGGCGTAGTTCGTTCTAGGCGGTGGCGGTCGCGGTGAGCGGCCGAGGATCGCAACGAGAGGACTGAACCGCTCCCATGCCGAAGATTCTGAAGTTCGATGAGGACGCCCGTCGCGCCCTTGAGCGCGGCGTGAACAAGCTTGCCGACACGGTGAAGGTGACGATCGGCCCCAAGGGCCGCAACGTCGTCATCGACAAGAAGTTCGGCGCGCCCACCATCACCAACGACGGTGTCACCATCGCTCGCGAGGTCGAGCTGGACGACCCGTACGAGAACCTGGGCGCCCAGCTCGTGAAGGAGGTGGCGACCAAGACCAACGACATCGCGGGTGACGGCACCACCACCGCCACCGTGCTGGCCCAGGCGCTGGTCCGCGAGGGTCTGCGCAACGTCGCCGCCGGCGCCTCCCCGGCCGCCCTCAAGAAGGGCATCGACGCCGCCGTCAAGGCCGTGTCGCAGGAGCTCCTCGCGACCGCCCGCCCGATCGAGGACAAGTCCGACATCGCCGCCGTGGCCGCGCTCTCCGCGCAGGACCAGCAGGTCGGCGAGCTCATCGCCGAGGCGATGGACAAGGTCGGCAAGGACGGTGTCATCACCGTCGAGGAGTCCAACACCTTCGGCCTGGAGCTGGAGTTCACCGAGGGCATGGCCTTCGACAAGGGCTACCTCTCGCCGTACATGGTCTCCGACCAGGAGCGTATGGAGGCCGTCCTCGACGACCCGTACATCCTGATCAACCAGGGCAAGATCTCCTCCATCCAGGACCTCCTGCCGCTGCTGGAGAAGGTCATCCAGGCCGGCGCCTCGAAGCCGCTGCTGATCATCGCCGAGGACGTCGAGGGCGAGGCCCTGTCGACCCTGGTCGTCAACAAGATCCGTGGCACCTTCAACGCCGTCGCCGTCAAGGCCCCCGGCTTCGGTGACCGCCGCAAGGCGATGCTCCAGGACATGGCCACCCTCACCGGTGCCACCGTCATCGCCGAGGAGGTCGGCCTCAAGCTCGACCAGGCCGGTCTCGACGTCCTGGGTACCGCGCGCCGCGTGACCATCACCAAGGACGACACCACCATCGTCGACGGTGGCGGCAGCTCCGACGAGGTCCTCGGCCGCGTCAACCAGATCAAGGCCGAGATCGAGTCCACGGACTCCGACTGGGACCGCGAGAAGCTGCAGGAGCGCCTGGCGAAGCTCGCCGGCGGCGTCTGCGTCATCAAGGTCGGCGCCGCCACCGAGGTGGAGCTCAAGGAGAAGAAGCACCGCCTCGAGGACGCCATCTCGGCGACCCGCGCCGCGGTCGAGGAGGGCATCGTCTCCGGCGGTGGCTCCTCCCTCGTCCACGCCGTGAAGGTGCTGGAGGGCAACCTCGGCCTCTCCGGCGACGAGGCCACCGGTGTCTCCGTCGTCCGCCGTGCCGCGGTCGAGCCGCTGCGCTGGATCGCCGAGAACGCCGGCCTCGAGGGCTACGTCATCACGGCCAAGGTCGCCGAGCTCGACAAGGGCCAGGGCTTCAACGCCGCGACCGGCGAGTACGGCGACCTGGTCAAGGCCGGCGTCATCGACCCGGTCAAGGTCACCCGTTCCGCGCTGGAGAACGCCGCTTCCATCGCCTCCCTGCTGCTCACGACCGAGACCCTGGTCGTCGAGAAGCCGGCCGAGGAAGAGGCCGACGCCGGTCACGGCCACGGTCACGGCCACAGCCACTGACCCCGTCAGGGCTGAGCTGAACTGAGGAAGCCCCGGTCCCCGCCGCTGCGAAGCGGTGGTGACCGGGGCTTTCCCGTGCGGTGGGTGCGCCGTGCGCACCCCGTGCGCGTCACATGCCCATGTCCTGGGTGGTGCCGCCCGAGCCCATGGGCATGTTCATGCCCAGCTGGCGCATCAGCCCGGGGGCGTCGTAGTACCACCAGCCCTCCGCGACCCGGCCGTCCTCGATCCGGAAGGTGGTGCAGCCCGACATGGCGACCTCCTGTCCCGTCGCGGGGACCCCCATGAACTCGCCCTTCTGCCTGCCGGTCCAGTTCCACAGGGTGCTGACGCAGTCGCCTTCGGCGATCTGGCGGTGCAGGTCGAACGTGAAGTCGAAGGCGTCCCGCCACATCGTCATGCTCCGGCGCAGCCCCTCGCGGCCGTCGGCGGCGCCGGGCATTCGCATCATGTCGTGGTCCATGTAGCCGGCCGCGACGCACTCCTCCATGACGTCGAAGTTCCCCTTCTCCGCCAGGTCCTCGAAGATCCGGTTCACGAGCAGCTTGTTGAGGTACTCGTCGCGGACCACGTCCAGGTTCATGAACTTCGGCATGCCGTCGCAGAGGGACACCATTTCCTGGAACATCCGGTCCGTCTCGGGCAGCTGAGAGTTCCTCATGGCCTCCTCGTACGAGGGGAATTCGACGAGATCGACGTAGTGCGTCTTGGCGTCGCGGTCGCGGCCGATCATCGTGTGGGTGACCGTCCGCCGGCCGCTCGCCTGCTCCGCCCAGCGGTCGATGAGCGCGTTCATCTCTTCGAACCGCTTGGTTTCGTAATCGATTACCTGTACGAAAGTCATCGCGTCGCCTCCGGGGTGGATGAGACACATCCAGTTTAGGGAGGTTCGCCCCGGTCGGCGCCGCGCTCCGGGGACCTACTGGGGCCCGTACTTGCGGCCCGTACGCGACGACACCCCGCCCAGGAGTCCGCGCGGCGTCAGCTTCACCACGCCCATCAGCGCCTTGTACCGCGGGTCGGGGATGGAGACGGTCTTGCCGCGCGCCAGGTCGGCCAGCGCGGCCGCCACCAACTTGTCGGCGTCCAGCCACATCCAGCCCGGGATGTTGTCGGTGCCCATCCCGGCCCGCTCGTGGAACTCGGTCCGTACGAAGCCCGGGCACAGCGCCATCATCCGCACACCGCTCCCGGCCAGGTCCTTCGCCGCCCCCTGGGTGAACTGCACGACCCAGGCCTTGCTCGCCCCGTAGGTCCCGCGGGGTACGAAGGCGGCCACCGAGGCCACGTTGACGACACCGCCGCGCCCGCGGGAGCGCATCGACTCGGCCGCCGCCGAGGTCAGCCGCAGCACCGCCTCGATGTGCACCTTGAGCATCGTCAGCTCGTCCGCCATGGAGACTTCGAGGTAGCGGCCCTTGTTGCCGAAGCCGGCGTTGTTGACCAGCAGGTCGACCGGGTGGGTGCGGTCGCCGAGGCGGGCCTCGACCGCGGCGATCCCCTTGTCCGTGGACAGGTCGGCGGTCAGCACCTCGGCCTCGATGCCGTGCCGGTCGTGCAGCTCGGTGGCCTGCTCGCCCAGGCGCTCGGTGTCCCGGGCCACCAGCACCAGGTTGTGGCCCTGGGCGGCGAGCCGCCGGGCGAAGGCGGAGCCGATGCCCGCCGTGGATCCCGTAATCAACGCAGTCGTCATAGGCGCAACCTAGCTTTATTCCGGGCGCGGTTCGCCCCCGGCCCCGGCAAGGCGGCACCCCCAAAGTGAGCCTCGAACATTCTCGCTTCGGCCAAAGGTGGGCTTATGCTCGCATGGTGATCGAGGCACGTCATCTACGGGTCCTGCGCGCCGTCGCCGGGACCGGGTCCTTCTCCGCCGCCGCCCGGGAACTGGGCTGCACCCAGCCGGCCGTCTCCCAGCAGATGAAGGCGCTGGAGCAGTCGGCCGGCACCCCGCTGCTGATCCGGACCGGCCGCGAGATGCGGCTCACCCAGGCCGGCGAGGCGCTGGTCAGGCATGCCGCCGGCATCCTGGCCGGGCTGACCGCCGCCGAGGAGGAGGTCGCGGCGATCGCCGGGCTGCGCGCGGGCCGGGTCCGGCTGGTGTCGTTCCCCAGCGGCAGTTCCACGCTGGTCCCCACCGCGCTGGCGGCCATGCGCGGCGAGCACCCCGGCACCCGGATCTCGCTGGTCGAGGCGGAGCCCCCGCGCTCGGTGGAGATGCTGCGCGAGGGCGACTGCGATGTGGCGCTGGCCTTCCGGTACGGGGCCTCGGCCGGACCCGCCGTCGAGTGGGAGGACCTGGTGGTGCGGCCCCTGCTGACCGACCGGCTCGTGGGGCTGGTCCCCGAGGCGCACCGGCTGGCCGGAGCCGAACGGGTGGGCATGGCCGAGCTGGCCGGGGAGCCGTGGATCGCGGGCTGCCCCCGCTGCCGCCGCCATCTGGTCGAGGTGTGCGAGGAGGTGGGGTTCACCCCGCGCATCGACTTCGCGACCGACGACTACCCGGCGGTGGTCGGCCTCGTCGGGGCGGGTCTGGGGGTGGCGGTGCTGCCGGAGCTGGCCGTGGAGTCCGTACGGGCCAAGGGGGTCAGCACGGTGGTCGTCGAACCGGCCGTCGAGCGGGAGGTCGTGGCGCTGACCCTGCCCGACCTCGCGCGGGTCCCGGCGGTGGCCGCGACCCTGGTGGAACTGGAGCGGGCCGCCGCGTCCATGGGGGCGTGACGGTCCCGGTCCGGGGGCGGTGCGACACGCCCGGGCGCGCGCCGCGTCGGCACTTCCGTAGGAGGGGCTCCGGAGGGTCGTCGCAGGGGATCCGGGTGGGATGGGGTGATCTTCGGATGATCCGCCCTTGAGGTGAGGAAACGTTCCTTCGGACGGTTGCGGCCGAGGGTGTCAGTGCGGAGCGGCCGGGCCGGTAGCGCTCGACGCGGGGACCAGTCGGTGCCGTGCGCGCCCCATCAGCTCTTCGCGTTCGTCCTCGGTGAGACCGCCCCACACCCCGTAGGGCTCGCGGACGGCGAGTGCGTGCGCGGCGCATTCCGCGCGCACCGGACAGCGCATGCAGACCTCTTTAGCCGAGGCCTCGCGCGCGCTCCTGGCCGCGCCCCGCTCGCCCTCCGGGTGGAAGAAGAGGGAACTGTCGACCCCGCGGCAGGCAGCCAGCAGCTGCCAGTCCCAGAGGTCGGCGTTCGGTCCGGGGAGCCGGGAGAAATCTGCCATGGGTAGTCCTCTTGGTGCCGGTACTGAGGCGGATAGGGTCCATGTCTCCACATCTACAGTCCTAGTAGATGTAAATATGACTCATTGGGAATCTAGCCTCAGACACAGGGCGAACGGAAGGAAAGCCGCCAAATAGGGCATAGCTCCAGATGGAGGACAGGGGGGTCGAGCCTCCTGCGCCGTGATCGCATCCTCACGTAGAGTGCCGAAGGTGTCCGTCCGACCCGTAACTCTTTCGAGTGACCATCGTTGAGAGTGCGAAGGCGGTTGAACCAAGAAGTTCTCGGACAGGTGTCCGGGGGCATCGACCGCACAGGTGACGATACGTACCAGCCTGGAGGCTCAAGGTGACGCGCATCAGCTGCGGAGGGCGGTCATGACTTCCGTCCTCGTCTGCGACGACTCCCCGCTTGCCCGAGAGGCGCTCCGTCGCGCGGTTGCCACCGTGCCCGGCGTCGAGCGTGTGACGACGGCAGCCAACGGCGAGGAAGTCCTCCGCCGCTGGGGTGCCGACCGGTCAGATCTCATTCTTATGGATGTCCGGATGCCGGGCCTCGGCGGTGTGGAGACGGTTCGCCGGCTGCTCTCGGCCGATCCGGGTGCCCGCATCATCATGCTGACGGTCGCCGAGGACCTGGACGGCGTGGCCCTCGCGGTCGCCGCCGGCGCCCGGGGCTACCTGCACAAGGACGCCTCGCGCGCCGAACTGCGGGCCACGGTCACCCAGGCGCTCGCCGACCCGACCTGGCGACTGGCCCCGCGCCGGCTCCGCTCGGCGGAGATGGGCGCCGCGCCCACCCTCACCGCGCGCGAGATCCAGGTGCTGGAGGGGATGAGCCACGGCCGTTCGAACGCGGAGATCGGGCGCGAGCTCTTCCTCTCGGAGGACACGGTCAAGACGCACGCCCGCAGGCTGTTCAAGAAGCTCGGCGCCTCGGACCGGGCGCACGCCGTGGCACTCGGGTTCCGCTGGGGCCTGGTCCGCTGACCGCGGAGCACCCAGAGTGTCCCGCCGTACCCGGTGCGCAAGCGGGGGTTGGCGGGGCACAATCCGGGGGACGTGTCGCTTCGGGCGCGATGCCGCATCCTTGAGGGTGTGCCGCATTTTCGAAGATGTGGCCTCAGGGACCATTCGGGCCGAGCGGAGGGGAGGGCGCAAACCATGAGTTCCGGCGCACCCGCTCATAACGCTTCGACGCACAACCAGGACCGCGGTGCCACGAACGGTCCGGCGCCAAGGCACCATGGATCGATGCGCGACGACGAGGCCCAGGGGTCACCCACGGCCACAAGCCACACGGACGCCGCCAAAGGCGGCGGCGCCGGGCCTGTCAGCGCGCTCGTACGGCGCGCGGTGGAAGGCGACGAGCAGGCCACCCACGACCTGCTGGCCTTCGTGCACCCCCTCGCCATCCGCTACTGCCGCACCCGGCTGTCACGACTTCCCGGTGACGCTCGTCACTTCGTGGAGGACCTGGCGCAAGAGGTGTGCGTCGCCGTCCTGATGGCGCTGCCCCGCTACCGGGACACCGGCCGCCCCTTCGAGGCGTTCGTCTTCGCCATCGCCGCGCACAAGGTCGCCGACCTCCAACGGGCCGCCATGCGCCACCCGGGGAGCACTGCCGTCCCGTCCGACGAGATGCCGGAGCGGCCCGACGACTCGCTGGGGCCCGAGGAACGGGCGCTGCTCAGCAGTGACGCCGCATGGGCCAAGAAGCTGCTGGCCAACCTCCCGGAGAACCAGCGTGAGCTGCTCGTGCTGCGGGTGGCGGTCGGCCTGACCGCCGAGGAGACCGGGCAGATGCTCGGCATGTCGCCCGGCGCCGTAAGGGTGGCCCAGCACCGCGCGCTCAGCCGGCTGCGCGCCCTCGCCGAACAGTAGGGCACCTCCCGCCACGGCCCGTGGTCGTAGGAACAGACGAATCTGCCGGTTGATGTTGCTCGTGGAATGAGACGCCCCGGGATCCCGTTAGCATGGACATCCGCGCTGAGCAAGACCATTGGGAAGGTGTCATGACCGCCGACGGAGTGCCCGACAAATTCGCCACGCTCGGACTGACCTACGACGACGTCCTGCTGCTGCCGGGCGCGTCGGACATGGCGCCGGACCAGATCGACACCTCCTCCCTGATCTCCCGCAACGTCCGGGTGAACGTCCCGCTGCTCTCCGCGGCCATGGACAAGGTCACCGAGGCCCGCATGGCCATCGCGATGGCCCGCCAGGGCGGCGTCGGCGTACTGCACCGCAACCTCTCCATCGCCGACCAGGCCAACCAGGTCGACCTGGTCAAGCGCTCCGAGTCGGGCATGGTCACCGACCCGATCACGGTCCACCCCGACGCCACGCTCGGCGAGGCCGACCAGCTCTGCGCGAAGTTCCGCATCTCCGGTGTCCCGGTCACCGACGCCGCCGGCAAGCTGCTGGGCATCGTCACCAACCGCGACATGGCCTTCGAGTCGGACCGCAGCCGCCAGGTGCGCGAGGTCATGACCCCGATGCCGCTGGTCACCGGCAAGGTCGGCATCTCCGGCGTCGACGCCATGGAGCTGCTGCGCCGCCACAAGATCGAGAAGCTGCCGCTCGTGGACGACGCGGGCATCCTCAAGGGCCTCATCACGGTCAAGGACTTCGTCAAGGCCGAGAAGTACCCGAACGCCGCCAAGGACAAGGACGGCCGGCTGCTCGTCGGCGCGGCCGTCGGCGTCGCCGGTGACGCGTACGAGCGCGCCCAGGCCCTCATCGAGGCGGGCGCCGACTTCATCGTGGTCGACACCGCCCACGGCCACTCCCGCCTGGTCGGCGACATGGTCGCCAAGATCAAGTCGAACTCCTCCGTCGACGTCATCGGCGGCAACGTCGCCACCCGCGACGGCGCCCAGGCGCTCATCGACGCCGGCTGCGACGGCATCAAGGTCGGCGTCGGCCCCGGCTCCATCTGCACCACCCGCGTCGTCGCCGGCATCGGCGTCCCGCAGGTCACCGCCATCTACGAGGCCGCGCTCGCCGCGAAGGCCGCGGGCGTCCCCGTCATCGGCGACGGCGGCCTCCAGTACTCCGGCGACATCGCCAAGGCGCTCGTCGCCGGCGCCGACACCGTGATGCTCGGCTCGCTCCTGGCGGGCTGTGAGGAGTCCCCGGGCGAGCTGCTCTTCATCAACGGCAAGCAGTTCAAGTCGTACCGCGGCATGGGCTCGCTCGGCGCGATGCAGTCCCGCGGTGACCAGCGCTCCTTCTCCAAGGACCGCTACTTCCAGGAGGGCGTCGGCGGTGACGACAAGCTGATCCCCGAGGGCATCGAGGGCCAGGTCCCCTACCGCGGCCCGCTGTCCGCGGTCGTGCACCAGCTGGTCGGCGGCCTGCGCCAGTCGATGTTCTACGTGGGCGGACGCACGGTCCCCGAGCTGCAGGACCGGGGCCGCTTCGTCCGGATCACCTCGGCGGGACTCAAGGAGAGCCACCCGCACGACATCCAGATGACGGTCGAGGCGCCGAACTACTCCCGCAAGGGCTGACCGGTTTCCATGGAGGGGCGGACCCGCTGACGGCGGGCCGCCCTTTCGTCGTGCGTCCGTACAGCGGTCACCGGAACGCGGGCCGCCGGGGTTCGGGGATACTGGACGGGCAGACCCAGAGGAAAGGCCACCACACGTGACTGAGATCGAGATCGGGCGCGGCAAGCGCGGCCGCAGGGCGTACGCGTTCGACGACATCGCCATCGTCCCGAGCCGGCGTACGCGGGACCCGAAGGAGGTCTCGATCGCCTGGCAGATCGATGCGTACCGCTTCGAGCTCCCCTTCCTGGCCGCCCCCATGGACTCGGTGGTCTCTCCGCAGACCGCGATCCGCATCGGCGAGCTCGGCGGCCTCGGCGTACTGAACCTCGAAGGCCTGTGGACCCGCTACGAGGACCCGCAGCCGCTGCTGGACGAGATCGCCGGGCTGGACGAGGCGACCGCGACCCGCCGCCTCCAGGAGATCTACTCCGCGCCGATCCAGGCGGACCTGATCCGGCAGCGCATCAAGGAGGTGCGCGACTCCGGTGTCGTCACCGCCGCCGCGCTCTCCCCGCAGCGCACCGCCGAGTTCTCCAAGGCCGTCGTCGAGGCGGGCGTGGACATCTTCGTGATCCGCGGCACCACCGTGTCGGCGGAGCACGTCTCCGGCGCCGCCGAGCCGCTGAACCTCAAGCAGTTCATCTACGAGCTCGACGTGCCGGTCATCGTCGGCGGCTGCGCCACCTACACGGCGGCCCTGCACCTGATGCGCACCGGCGCCGCGGGCGTCCTGGTCGGCTTCGGCGGCGGCGCCGCGCACACCACGCGCAACGTCCTCGGCATCCAGGTCCCGATGGCCACCGCGGTCGCGGACGTGGCCGCCGCCCGCCGCGACTACATGGACGAGTCCGGCGGCCGCTACGTGCACGTCATCGCCGACGGCGGCGTGGGCTGGTCCGGGGACATCCCCAAGGCCGTCGCCTGCGGCGCGGACGCCGTGATGATGGGCTCCCCGCTGGCCCGTGCCACGGACGCGCCCGGCAAGGGCAACCACTGGGGCATGGAGGCCGTCCACGAGGACGTGCCGCGCGGCAAGAAGGTCGACCTCGGTACGGTCGGCACCACCGAGGAGATCCTGACCGGCCCGTCGCACTCCCCGGACGGCTCGATGAACCTCTTCGGCGCGCTGCGCCGCTCGATGGCCACCACCGGCTACAGCGAGCTCAAGGAGTTCCAGCGGGTCGAGGTCACGGTCGCGGACTCCCAGCACAGCCGCTGACCGGTCGTTCCTTTCCGTACGTACGCCGGAGGGCCGGCACCCCGGGTGGGGTGCCGGCCCTCCGGCGTGTGCGGGCCGGTCAGGCGGCGGTCTTCTTGGCCGAGCCGAAGGCGATGAAGCCGCCGATGCCGAGGAAGACGTAGTCGAGCACGTCGGCGGACTCCTTCCAGATGTCGTTCAGGCCGCCGATGCCGACCTTGTCCAGCACGTCGGCGAGGCCGACGTGGTTGACGTCGGCGACCACGAGCGCGGTGAAGAACAGCTGGCCGAGGTAGACGGAGCCGATCGACAGGACCGCGCTGACCACGGGCAGGACCGGGTTGCGGCCGCCGAGCTTGCCGGCCGCGAGGCCGACGAGGAGGCCGACGCCGACGGCGGCGTAACCGATCTGGCGCTCGATGGCGTGCATGATGCCGCCGTAGGCGCCGGCCGCGACCAGGGCCGCCACGACCGCCGCGAGGATGCCGAGGCCGACGTTGCCCGTGCGGGCCGGCGCCGGGGCGGGGGCCGGGGTGTAGGACGCGGGCGCGGGCGGCTGGAACTGCTGGCTCATGAAGAAGGTCCCCCCAGGGATGCGTCCGCACGGGTGTCCGGCGGACGTAAGTACGAGATAAGTGACGCCGCAGGCTAGCAGGCCGCTCCGGCGGCCGGAGGGGGGATTCCCGGCGGGTCAGAGCCGGTGGGCGGCGCCGGCCGGGCTGGCGCCTCGGGTGTCGAGGAGCAACTGGGCCTTCACCGCGAGGCCCTGGAGGTCGTACGTGCGGTGGTGCTGGAGCAGGATCGTCAGGTCGGCGTTGGCGGCGGCCTCGTACAACGATTCGGCCCGCGGGACCGGCCGGTCGCGGACGCGCCAGCCCGAGATGTACGGGTCGTGGTAGCTGATCAAGGCGCCGAGGTCGATGAGCCGGCTGGCGATCTCCGCGGCCGGGGAGCCTTCCTGGTCCGCGAGGTCGGGCTTGTACGTGACCCCGAGCAGCAGGACGCGGGCGCCCCGGGCGGATTTGCCGTGCTCGTTCAGCAGGGTGGCGGAGCGCTGGATGACGTACTGCGGCATCCGGGTGTTGATCTCCTGCGCCAGGCCCACCATGCGCAGCGGGTGACCCGGGGTGCGGGTGGTGTGAGGGAGGTACGTGGGGTCCAGGGGGATGCCGTGGCCGCCGACGCCGGGGCCGGGGCGGAACGCCTGGAACCCGTACGGCTTCGTCTCGGCGCAGCGGATCACGTCCCAGAGGTCGACGCCGATGTCGTGGCACAGGACCGCCATCTCGTTCATGAGGGCGATGTTGACGTGCCGGTAGTTGGTCTCCAGCAGCTGTACGGTCTCCGCTTCGCGCAGACCCCGGGCGCGGACCACCTTCTCGGTGATGCGGGCGTAGAAGGCGTGCGCCGACTCGGTGCAGGCGGGGGTGAGGCCGCCGATGACCTTGGGGGTGTTGGCGATGCCGTGGGTGCGGTTGCCGGGGTCGAGGCGGCTGGGGGAGTAGGCCAGGTGGAAGTCCCGGCCGGCGCGCAGGCCGGAGCCGGCTTCGAGGATCGGGCGCAGGTAGTCCTCGGTGACGCCGGGGTGGGCCGCGGATTCGAGGATGACGGTGGTGTGGGGGCGGAGCCGGGCGGCGAGCGTGTCGCCGGCCTCGCCGATGGCGGAGAGGTCGAGTGCCCGGTCGGCGCCGAGCTGGGTGGGGGCGCAGATGACGGCGGTGCGGACCCGGCCGAGCTCGGCGGGGTTGGTGGTGATCCGGAAGCCGGCCGCCGACATGCGGCGGATTTCGGCGGCGGTGAGGCTGCTGTCCGTGGCCGGACCGCTGTCGTAGCCGACTGTTTCGATTCCGGCGGCGACGGCCGCCTGGGCGAGGGGGAGGCCGAGGTGGCCGAGTCCGATGACGGCGAGATCTGCGGGCATGGGGGTAGCCGTCCCTTCCCTTCCCTTACATGAGCGGGCTGGGCGCGCAAGCCCTGTGGATGAGGTGGATGATCGAGGCCGGCGCAATGTCAGACTAGGCATATATATGACAGAAATGTCGCATTCCGGGGGGATGGCTACCGTTGTGTTGTCCACAGGCGGTGGCCGAGTCGGGAGCGGCCGGTGAGAATCGAGGACGGGGAGTGGTGCGGGTTCGCCCGCAGCAGGCGGGTACGCCCGCATCGAGCGGGTTCGCCCGCAGCAGGCGGGTTCGCCCGCACAACGGGAGGCAGCCGTGAGGACAGCGACACTGGGACCGGCGCAACGCGCCGAGGCGCTCGCCGCAATGGCCGAACGCGAACTGGACGTGCTGGTGGTCGGCGCGGGCGTGGTCGGCGCCGGAACCGCGCTCGACGCCGTCACCAGAGGCCTGTCGACCGGCCTGGTGGAGGCCAGGGACTGGGCGTCGGGCACGTCGAGCAGGTCGAGCAAGCTGATCCACGGCGGCCTCAGGTACCTGGAGATGCTCGACTTCGCACTCGTGCGCGAGGCGCTGAAAGAGCGCGGCCTGCTGCTGGAGCGGCTGGCCCCGCACCTGGTCAAGCCCGTGCCGTTCCTCTACCCGCTCCAGCACAAGGCCTGGGAGCGGATCTACGCGGGCTCGGGCGTGGCCCTCTACGACGCGATGTCGGTCTCCAGCGGGCACGGGCGGGGCCTGCCGACCCACCGGCACCTCTCGCGCAAGCGCGCGCTGCGGATCGCGCCCGCGCTGCGCAAGGACGCGCTGGTCGGGGCCCTGCAGTACTACGACGCCCAGATGGACGACGCCCGGTACGTGACCACGCTGGTGCGGACGGCCGCGGTGTACGGGGCGCACTGCGCCAACCGGGCGAGGGTGATCGGCTTCCTGCGCGAGGGCGAACGGGTGGTCGGGGCGCGGGTGCGGGACGTCGAGGGCGGCGGCGAGTACGAGATCCGCGCCAAGCAGATCGTGAACGCCACCGGGGTGTGGACGGACGACACACAGGCGCTGATCGGGGAGCGCGGGCAGTTCCACGTCCGGGCGTCGAAGGGCATCCATCTGGTCGTACCGAAGGACCGGATCAACTCGTCCACGGGGCTGATCCTGCGGACCGAGAAGTCCGTGCTGTTCGTCATTCCGTGGGGCAGGCACTGGATCGTGGGCACCACGGACACCGACTGGGACCTCGACAAGGCGCATCCGGCGGCGTCGAGCGCCGACATCGACTACCTGCTGGAGCACGTGAACTCGGTGCTGGCGGTGCCGCTGACGCGGGACGACGTCGAGGGCGTGTACGCCGGGCTGCGGCCGCTGCTGGCGGGCGAGTCGGACGCGACGAGCAAGCTCTCGCGCGAGCACACGGTCGCGCACCCCGTGCCGGGGCTGGTGGTGGTCGCGGGAGGCAAGTACACGACGTACCGGGTCATGGCCAAGGACGCGGTGGACGAAGCGGTGCACGGGCTGGACCAGCGGGTGGCCGACTGCGTGACGGAGGACGTCCCGCTGGTCGGGGCGGAGGGGTACCGGGCGCTGTGGAACGGGCGCGCGCGGATCGCGGGCCGGACGGGTCTGCATGTGGTGCGGGTGGAGCACCTGTTGAACCGGTACGGGGCCCTGACGGAGGAACTGCTCGACCTGATCGCAACCGATCCGGGGTTGGGGGAGCCGTTGTCGGGTGCGGACGACTATCTGCGGGCAGAAGTGGTGTACGCCGCGTCGCACGAGGGCGCGCGGCACCTGGACGACGTACTGACGCGGCGGACGCGGATCTCGATCGAGACGTTCGACCGTGGGACGCGATCGGCGCGGGAGTGTGCGGAGTTGATGGCTCCGGTTCTGGGGTGGGACAAGCAGCAGATCGAGAAGGAGGTCGAGCACTACGAGAAGCGGGTGGAGGCCGAGCGGGAATCGCAGCGCCAGCCGGACGACCAGACGGCGGACGCGGCGCGGCTGGGGGCGCCCGACATCGTTCCGTTGTAACTCCGGGATCCGGGAGGGGGAACCGCGGACCCGGGGCGTCCGTCCGTTGCGGAGTGAGCAACAATGAGGGTTCTGCCGGGGCGGTTTACCGTGCCCCCCGGCGGCTGCCGGGGCAGCCGGGGCAGGCTGCACGAACGCAGAGGGGACGCATGTCGAAGCCGGATCACACCGAATCGCCTGCCGGTGTCGCTGGCGCTGGCGCCGCGAAGCCGGCCCGGGGTAGGGCGGGGTCCGAGCACGCCGACGCGGATCCCGCTGCCGCGGCGAAGCCGGACTCGGCAGCGGGTCGGCCCGCGCCCGGGCCGAAGGCCCCGAAGCCGCGGGCCGCGGGCGCGGACCCGAACGAGACGACCCCGGTGGCGGGGAAGCCCGTGCCGGTGGAGTCGGCTGACGCGGAGTCGGTGGATGCCGAGCCCGCGCAGGCGACCCCTGCGGACGCTCCGGTCGGTGCGGCGAAGCCGCAGGGCGCCGGGGGTGCTGCCGAGGCGGACCTGCACAAGGCGGCGCCGGGGGCGGGGAAGCGCGTGCCGGTGGAGTCGGCTGACGCCGAGTCGGCGGGTGCCGAGGCCGTGCAGGACGGTGCGGCGAAGCCGCGGGGGGCTGGGGGCGCTGCCAAGGCGGACCTGAACAAGTCGACCCCCGTCGTGGGTAAGCCCGCGCCCGGGAAGTCCGCTGACGCCGCGCAGGGTGCGCCTGCGGACGGTGCGGCGAAAGCGCGGGACAAGGCGGAGCCCGCGGCTGCGGCCGGGAAGGAGGTCGGGGACCGGGGACGGTTGCTGGCCGGGCGGTACCGGTTGGGGGCCGTGCTCGGGAAGGGCGGGATGGGGACCGTGTGGCGTGCCGAGGACGAGGTCCTCGGGCGGACGGTCGCCGTCAAGGAACTCCGCTTCGGCAACGGCGTCGACGAGGACGAGAAGCGCCGCCTCATCACCCGTACCCTCCGCGAGGCCAAAGCCATCGCCCGCATCCGCAGCGGCGGCGCCGTCACCGTCTACGACGTCGTGGACGAGGACGCCCGGCCGTGGATCGTCATGGAGCTCATCGAAGGGCCCTCGCTCGCGGAGTTCATACGCGAGCACGGCACCCTGACCCCGCGTCGCGCCGCCGAGGTCGGACTCGCCGTGCTCGACGTGCTGCGCGCCGCCCACCGCCAGGGCATCCTGCACCGCGACGTGAAGCCGTCCAACGTGCTCATGGCCGCCAACGGCCGCGTCGTGCTCACGGACTTCGGCATCGCCCAGGTCGAGGGCGACCCGTCCATCACCTCCACCGGCATGCTCGTCGGCGCCCCTTCCTACATCTCCCCCGAGCGCGCACGCGGCTACAAGCCCGGGCCGCCCGCCGACATGTGGTCGCTCGGCGGGCTGCTGTACGCCTCCGTCGAGGGAGTGCCCCCGTACGACAAGGGCTCCGCGCTCGCCACCCTCACCGCCGTGATGACCGAGCAGGTGGACCCGCCGAAGAACGCCGGGCCGCTGACCGAGGTGATCTACGGACTGCTGGCCAAGGACCCCGCCCAGCGGCTCGACGACGCGCGGGCACGGGCCATGCTCACCGCCGTCATCGACGCCCCGGAACCGGAGCCCGTCGCGGAGGTGCTGCCCCCGGCCGTCGAGCAGACGCGCGCCATATCCCTCGCCGACACCAAGGCCGCGCTGGACAAGGCGGAGAAGGCGGAGAAGGCCGAGAAGGCCGAGAAGGCGGAGAAGAAGGAACGCGAGCGGGAGCGGCGGGAGCGGGCCCGCGCCGCGCTGGGGTCCGCCCGCAAGGCAGCAGCCGCCGCGAAGGCAGCGGCCGCCGCCGCCGCGGCCGCCGCGGCGCCGCCCGCGCGGCCCGCGAAGGCCGTGGCGCCGCTGACGGATGTGATGCCGCGCCGCACCATAGCCCTGGCGATAGCCGGGCTGGTGGTGGTGCTTGCGCTGGTCGGTTCCCTGATCGCCTACGCGTTCAGCGGTGACGACACGGCCGCGCACAAGAACGAGGGCAAGGGCGGCCCGCAGCCGTCGGCATCCAGGACCCCGTCGCCCCACGGGTCCTCGAACGGTTCCCCGGCCGCCAATTCGGCCCCGCCGCCCACTCCGACCCCGACTCCCAATACCAGTGCTTCCGGACAGGGGCAGGGACAGGGCCAGGGGCAAGGGCAGGGCCAGGGGCAGGGTCAGGGGACGCCCCCCGGATCGCCGGGCGGCGGGGGACTCCCGGCCGGATACGCCCAGGTGACGGACGTCCGGTTCCACTTCTCCATGGCCATGCCGGACGGCTTCCACCAGACC
This sequence comes from Streptomyces cirratus, assembly GCF_014650775.1. Lineage (GTDB taxonomy): Bacteria > Actinomycetota > Actinomycetes > Streptomycetales > Streptomycetaceae > Streptomyces > Streptomyces cirratus. The sequence goes on from NZ_BMVP01000002.1 coordinate 315,233, forward strand.
GGCATCGCCGGCGAGAACTCCGGTGTCATCTACAGCCGCGACGGCGGCTTCCCGCGCGTCCAGGTCGACTTCACCAACAGCCCCGGCACGGACGCCCGCGCCGCCTGGGTCGAGATGGCCTCGGGCGTCAAGTCCAGCAGCAAGGGCTACCGCATGCTGCGCCTCGAAACCGTCGACTACCGCGGCTACCCGACCGTCGCCGACTACGAGTTCGAACGCGAGCAGCAGGGCACCCGGGTCCGGGTGCTCGACCGGGGGTTCAGGGCCGACGCCAACCACGGCTTCGCCATCATGATCAGCTGCGCCGCGGACCAGTGGGACGGGCCGGAGTGCACCCAGCTGCGCAACGCGGCGTTCCAGACCTTCCAGCCCCTGGGCTGAGCCCGGTGGTCCCCCGGCGGGGGCGGGCCTCTTCAGGCCCGGGACGCGGGCGCCTCGGGCGACGTATCGTGTCCACGGGTACCAAAGGGGCCCGGCGCGCACTCGGGGGAGGCGGAGTGGAGGACTACGCGGGGCGGATCCTGGCCGACCGCTACCGTCTGCCGCTGCCGCCGTCGGACGAGTACGAGCTGGTCGAGACGCGGGCCTTCGACACGCGCAGCGGACAGGAAGTCCTGGTCCGGCAGGTGCCGTTGCCGGAGGTCGTGGACGCGGAACTGCTCGACGGGACGCGCGGGCCGGTGAACGGACGGCGCGCTCCGGGGGAACTCCCCGCGGTGCGCCGCGCGATCGCCGCGGCCCAGGCGGCGGCTTCGGTGCCGGACCATCCGCGGCTGGACCAGGTCTTCGACGTGTTCGCGGAGGACGGGTCGCTGTGGATAGTGAGCGAGCTGGTCCCGGCGAGGCCGCTGGCCGCGCTGATCGCCGATGAGCCGCTGAGCCCCTACCGGGCGGCGGAGGTGGCCTCCGACGTGCTGACCGCGTTGCGGGTGCTGCACGCCCACGGCTGGACCCACCGGAACATCACGGTCCGGACCGTGTTGATATGCGAGGACGGGCGGGTCGTCCTGACGGGTCTGGCGGCGGGCGCCGCCGAAGAGGCCCTGTGCGGGTACGACCCGGTCCCGGAGGATCCCGGCGGCGGCGGCACGGAGTGGGAGGCCCCGGCCGGCGGTGAGCGCGCCGACGAGCCGTACGCCCCCGCCCCCGCCCCCGCCCCCGTCCCCGTCCCCGAGGGCGGGACCGAGCCCTACGCGCCCGTCTACGCACCGCTGGTGGCGCCGGGGTACGACACCGGACCGCGGTACTCCGACCACGTCCGCCCCGACGCCCGTACCCAGGCGCCCCAGAACGGGGCCGACCGGGAGGCCGCCGCGCGCGCCGGGACCATCGCCGCCTACCGGGCCGGGGCGCGGGCCGCCGCCGCCCGGGTCATCGAGGAACGCCGGGCCGCGGGCCTGCCGGAAGCCGTGCCGGAAGCCCTGCCCGAAGCCCTCCCCGATGGGTCGAACCTGCCGCAGGGGTACTCGTACCCGTACGGCGGCCCGGACACCGCCGCCGCGTCCTGGCACGGCGCCACTCCCCGCGCGACCGCGCCCCGGCCGGGACCCGCCGAGCTGCCCCCGGCCCGGCCCGCGGCGCTGCCCGCGCAGCTCGCCCTGCCCCAGGGCTACCGCCAGGCCGACGCCCCCGACGTCGACGGCCCCGACACCCACCCCGGCCCCGACACCCGGCCGGCCCCGCAGACCGCCGCCGCCGCCCCCGGCTGGGCCGGGGGCGGCCCCCGCACCGGCCTCGACGCCGAGCGCGCGCGGCAGACCCGGATGGCCGTCGTGGGGGCCGTCACCGAACGGTGGGCGCCCGAACAGGCCGGCCCCGTGCACGGCCACTGGCAGCTGGCCCCGCCCGTAGGCCCGGCCACCGACCTGTGGGCGCTCGGCGCGCTGCTGTACCGCGCCGTGCAGGGCCACGCCCCGTACCCCGAGGACAGCGTCGGCGAGCTGGTCGAGATGGTGTGCGCGGAGCCGCCCGCCTTCGCCGAGGAGTGCGGCCCGCTGCGCCCGGTCGTGGAGTCGCTGCTGCGCCAGGACCCGACCGAGCGGCCCGACTTCGAGGAACTCCGCGGCTGGCTGCGCTCGCTGGTCCGCTCCGCGCCCGAACCGGACGCCGGCTTCGGGATGCCGGCGATGGCGGAGCCCGACCCGGCACGGCTGCCCGTCGTGCGCAGACGCGGTGAGCTGCACGGCCGCCACCGCAGCGCGGACACCGCCCGCGCCCCGCGCTCGCTGGGGCGGACCCTGCTGGTCGGGATCCTCGCGGTCCTCGCCGCGGCGGTGGCGTACGCGGTGCTGTTCATGCCCCGCTCGGCCGGCCCGGAGACGGAGGAGCCCCCGCAGGCCGCCACGGGCGCGCCCGCGACGAGCGCCCCGGGCCGGACACCGCCCAAGGCGAGCGCCGGCACGCCCTCGGGCAGCCCCGAGTCCAAGCCGGCCCCGCAGACCGACGTCCCGGCACCGCCCGGGTACACGACGCAGCAGGATCCCGAGCACTTCGCGATCGCCGTCCCCCAGGGCTGGGAGCGGCGCGGCATCAACGAGGCGGGTCAGGTCCGCTACACCGACGGCCAGTTCACGCTGACGGTCGTGCCGGGCCGGGACAAGGTGGAGGGCAGTCCCGACCCGGCGACGTACCAGAAGGACAAGGAGCCGGAACTGTCCCCGTACCGCTCCTCCACCTGGGCGAGCGGCGGTGACGTGAAGACCACCAAGGTCGGCAACCAGCTGCGCGCCACCGGCCGGTACACGTGGATCGACGGCACCGGCCGGTCCGTGGTCGCGCGCAACTTCGTCGTCGCGCTCGGCGGCAGCTACCACGTGGTGCTGGTGACCGGTCCGCAGGACGAAGAGGGCAAGGTGACCGAGGTCTTCGACAAGGCCACGGCGAGTTACCGTACCGGCGGTTGAACGCTGATTGACGGGTGGTCAGTACGGCGATTGCGTCACAGTGCTGTCTCACCGCCCCCGCGTGGTGGGAGCATCGGCCGGGTGCTCCGTAATCTGGCCCGAGGTGCACAGAGTGGCGGGGTTTCGTGGAACAGCAGACAGGTGCGGGCGCGGTGCTCGCGAGTCGGTACCGGCTCGTCGAGCCGATCGGCAGCGGCGGCATGGGCAAGGTGTGGCGCGCGCATGACGAGCTGCTGCACCGGACGGTGGCCGTCAAGGAACTGACGGCGGGTCTGTACGTCGCGCAGGCGGACCGCGAGGTCCTGCACGCCCGGACGCAGAAGGAGGCCCGGGCGGCCGCCCGGATCCAGCACCCGGCGGTGGTCACCGTCCATGACGTGCTGGAGCACGACGACCGGCCGTGGATCGTCATGGAGTACATCGACGGCCCCTCGCTGGCCGAGGCCGCGAAGGCGGCGGGCCGGATCGAGCCCCGTGAGGCGGCCCGGATCGGGCTGCACGTGCTGGGCGCCCTGCGTGCGGCGCACGCGGTCGGCGTGCTGCACCGGGACGTGAAGCCGGGCAACGTGCTGCTCGCCAAGGACGGCCGGGTGCTGCTCACCGACTTCGGGATCGCGGCGATCGAGGGGGACTCCTCGATCACCCGCACCGGTGAACTGGTCGGCTCCATCGACTACCTGGCCCCCGAGCGGGTCACGGGCGGGGCCCCCGACCCGTCCTCCGACCTGTGGTCGCTGGGCGCGACCCTGTTCACGGCCGTCGAGGCGCGCTCGCCGTTCCGCCGTACGTCGCCGATCTCCAGCCTCCAGGCCGTCGTCAACGACGAGCCGCCCGCGCTGCGCCAGTCCGGTGCGCTGGGCCCGGTCATCACCGCCCTGCTGCGCAAGGACCCCGCCGAGCGGCCCTCGGCCCAGGAGGCCGAGCGGATGCTGCTGGAGGCGATGGAGGGCCGGGAGCCGAAGGCGGCGCAGGCGTTCGTACCCACCCGCGCGGTGTCCTCCGACGAACTGGCCCCCGCGCAGGAGGCGCGCGAGGACCGGGCGCCCGAGACGGGGACGGCCCACCTCGCCGAACAGCCCCCGGCGGGGCCGGGCCCGCTGCCCGGCAACCCGGCGCGCGGGCGGGTCCGGCGGGCCGCGGTCGTCGCCCTGGTGGCGGCGCTGCTCGGCGGCGGCGGGGTCTTCGGCGTGCTCAAGCTGACGGGGGATACCGAGGGCGGCGGCTCGGACAAGAACGCGAGCGCCCCCGACGGGCAGCCGGCCGCCGACGACGATGCCGTCGTGCCGCCGTCCGGCTGGAAGAAGGTCGTCGACCCGGTCGGGTTCTCGCTGTTCGTGCCGAACGACTGGTCGCGGCGGATGGACGGCGACCAGATCGACTACACGCCGGACGGCGGCAAGCACTTCATCCGGATCGCCGTCGACAAGACCCCGGACTACGACAACCCGTACATGCACCAGCTCGAACTGGAGAAGCAGGTGAGCCAGCGGACCGACTACAAGCGCCACGACCTGCACGGGAACACCTTCCGGAACACCACGCACGCGGCCCTGTGGGAGTTCAGCTGGACCGAGAAGGGCCCCCAGGCCGGGCCGCGCCGGGCCATCGAGCAGATGTACGTGTCGCCCGAGAACACCGAGTACGCGGTGTACATGTCGGGGCCCGCGGCCGACTGGGCGACGACCCGGCAGCAGTTCGACACAGTCCTCAGCGGCTGGCAGCCCGCCGCGAACCGGGGCTGAACCGGAGCCGGCCGGCCGCCGGACCCGCGTCGGCCGGTCACCCTGCCAGCGGGCACTGGCATAAATGGCAAAATCCGGTTACCCACGGGTACCCAAAGGCCCCGGGGCGGCATACGCTCACCGCCATGACGGACTCGCAGGCCCCCGCCGCCCCCCTCCGCTCCGCGCCCCGGCCCACGAACCCGGTTGCGGCCGCCCCGGCCGGAGCCCGCACCGCGGCCGACGTGGTGACCCCCGATCTGGTCGCCCGGCTGACCCGCGGGGTGATCGGCTCCGGCCGTACCGCCAACCACTCGCCCTTCACCGGGGACAGGCTCGCGGACCTGCCCGAGGCCACCCCCGAGGACGTGGCCACGGCCTTCGACCGGGCCCGCGCGGCACAGGCCGCCTGGGCGGCCGTCCCCGTGCGCCGGCGCGCGGCCGTCCTGCTCCGCTTCCACGACCTGGTCCTGGCGCGGCAGGCCGAGGTGCTCGACCTGATCCAGCTGGAGACCGGCAAGGCGCGCCTGCACGCCCACGAAGAGGTCCAGGCCGTCGCCGTCGGCGCCCGCCACTACGGCCGCAAGGCCGCCTCCTACCTGCGGCCCAAGGGCCACACGGGGGCGATGCCCACGCTGACCAAGGTCACCGAGCTGCGCCAGCCGCGCGGTGTCGTCGGCCAGATCGCCCCGTGGAACTACCCCCTCGAACTGTCCGTCGGTGACGCGCTGCCCGCCTTCGTCGCCGGCAACGCGGTCGTCATGAAGCCGGACACGGAGACCGCGCTGACCGCCCTGTGGGCCCGTGACCTGCTGATCGAGGCGGGACTGCCCGCCGAGGTGTTCCAGGTCGTGCTCGGCGAGGGCCCCGTCGTCGGCCCCGAGGTGGTCCGGCACGCCGACTACGTCTCCTTCACCGGATCCACCCGTACCGGCCGCGAGGTCGCCCAGGGCGCGGCCGCCCGCCTGGTCGGCGTGAGCCTGGAGCTCGGCGGCAAGAACGCCATGCTCGTCCTGCACGACGCCGACGTGGAGAAGGCCGCCGCGGGCGCCGTCCGAGCCTGCTTCTCCTCCGCGGGCCAGCTGTGCATCTCCATCGAGCGGATCTACGTCCACGCCTCGGTCGCGGACGCGTTCGTCGAGCGCTTCGCCGCACGCACGAAGGCCATGCGGCTCGGCAACTCCCTCGCGTACGGCGCCGACATGGGTTCCCTCGTCGGCGAACGTCAGCTGGAGACCGTACGGCGGCACGTGGACGAGGCCGTCGCCAAGGGCGCCACCCTGGTCGCGGGCGGCGTCGCCCGCCCCGACATCGGCCCGCTCTTCTACGAGCCGACCATCCTCGACGGCGTCGACGCCCCGATGGCGGTGTGCGGGGAGGAGACCTTCGGGCCCGTCGTCTCCCTCTACCGGTTCACCGACGAGGACGAGGCCGTCGCCCTGGCCAACGCGACCCCGTACGGGCTCAACTCCAGCGTGTGGACCAAGGACGCCCGCCGCGGCCACGCCGTCGCCGCCCGCCTGCGCACCGGCACCGTCAACATCAACGAGGGCTACGCACCGGCCTACGGCAGCGCCCAGTCGCCCATGGGTGGCATGAAGGAATCCGGCCTCGGCCGCAGGCACGGCTCCGAGGGCATCCTCAAGTACACCGAGGCGCAGACCGTCGCCCACCAGCGGCTGTTGCCGATGGCGCCCTCCCTCGGCATGGACGACGAGAAGTACGCCGAGTTCATGACCCGCAGCCTCAAGATCATGAAGGCTCTCCGCCTGCGCTAGCAGCACCGATTGGGAGGCACGGCAGTGTCGTACGACTACGACGTCATCGTCATCGGATCGGGCTTCGGAGGGTCGGTCTCGGCACTGCGGCTCACCGAGAAGGGGTACCGGGTAGGCGTCCTGGAGGCAGGACGCCGCTTCACCCGCGAGAGCCTGCCCCGCACCAGCTGGGACCTGCGCAACTACCTGTGGGCCCCGGCGCTCGGGCTGTACGGGATCCAGCGCATCCACCTGCTCGGCAACGTGATGGTGCTCGCGGGCGCGGGGGTGGGCGGCGGCTCCCTGAACTACGCCAACACCCTGTACGTGCCGCCCGCCGCCTTCTTCGAGGACCGGCAGTGGGCGTCCATCACCGACTGGCGCGAGGAACTCGCCCCGTACTACGACCAGGCCAAGCGGATGCTCGGCGTACGGCTGAACCCGACGATGACCCCCTCCGACGTCCACCTCAAGGCCGTCGCGGAGAAGATGGGCGTCGGGGACTCCTTCCACATGGCCCCGGTCGGCGTCTTCTTCGGGGACGGCGAGGACGCCGACGGGCACCGGAAGGTCCGCCCCGGCGAGGAGGTTCCCGACCCGTACTTCGGCGGCGCCGGGCCCGCCCGCAAGGCGTGCACCGAATGCGGCGAGTGCATGACCGGCTGCCGCCACGGCGCCAAGAACACCCTCGCCGAGAACTACCTCCACCTCGCGGAACGCGCGGGCGCCGTCATCCACCCCATGACCACCGTCACCGCCCTCTCCGAACACCCCGACGGCGGCCACCGCGTGCGCACCGTCCCCACCGACAACCGGCGCAAGGGCGCGGCCAGGGTGCTGCGCGCCCGATACGTGGTCGTCGCCGCGGGCACGTACGGAACCCAGACCCTGCTGCACACGATGAAGGACCGCGGCGAACTGCCCCGCATCTCGGACCGGCTCGGCGACCTCACCCGTACCAACTCCGAGGGACTGGTCGGCGCCCAGACCGACGACCGCCGCTACCGCAGGCGCCACGGCGCCGCCGCCCGGGCCGACTTCACCAAGGGCGTGGCCATCACCTCGTCGGTGCACCCCAACGCGGACACCCACATCGAACCCGTCCGCTACGGCAAGGGCTCCAACGCCATGGGGTTCCTGACCATCCTCCAAGTCCCGCACCACAAGCACCGGGTACGGGCCTGGTTCGCCCGGACCGCCACCCACCCGGCACAGCTGCTGCGCTCGCTCTCCAACCGCCGCTGGTCGGAGCGGACCATCATCGGCCTCGTCATGCAGTCGCTGGACAACTCCCTGACCACGTACCGCCGGCCCGTCGGCCCGGGCAAGGGCCTGCTGACCGCCCGCCAGGGCCACGGAGCCCCCAACCCGGTTCAGATCGCCGAAGCCACCGAAGCCGCCACCCTGCTGGCAGAGGAGATCAACGGCTTCCCCGGCAGCAACGTCGGAGAACTGATGGGCACCCCGCTGACCGCGCACTTCCTCGGTGGCTGCCCGATCGGCGCCTCCCGCGAGGAAGGCGTCGTGGACCCCTACCACCGGCTGTACGGGCACCCGGGCATCTCGGTGGTCGACGGCGCGGCCGTCTCCGCGAACCTCGGCGTCAATCCGTCGCTGACGATCACGGCGCAGGCGGAGCGGGCGATGTCGTACTGGCCCAACAAGGGCGAGCCCGACCCGCGCCCCGCGCAGGGCGCCGGATACGTCCGGCTCGCCGCGGTGGAACCGGTCGCCCCGGCCGTCCCGAAGGAGGCCTTCGGTGCGCTGCGGCTGCCGTTCCTCGCGGTGCCCGAGGTCCCCGCGAAGGTTCCTCCGCGGCAAACGGAACCCGAGCACTGACGGCACAGGCCCGCGGTACGACAGCGGCGGGCACCGCGCTCCCCCTCCGAGCGCGGTACCCGCCGATCACACATGAGTGACCGGCGGCCGACGCAGAAGGTTGTAGCGGAATCCCCGCAAGGCGACTGTGGTGTCCATCACACGGCGGCGCGGGCAACTGGACCCCGCACTCGGGGGTCAAGGGGGACATGAGAAAGCGCATCGCCCTGCTGGCCGCGTGCGGCCTGCTGGCCATCGGGACCGCCGCCGTTCCCGCGAACGCCGCGGAACCCGTCTTCCCCCTCGTCGGCCCCTCCGCCCTGGAACTCCCGCTGCCCGTGGACGGCTCCGGCGCCAGGGAGCAGCGGCTGAGCATCACCTTGGACCACCCCGCGACCGGCGCACCCTTCGCCGGCCTGTTCACGGTCGACCTGCGCAAGGTGGCCGGGGTCGCGACCGTCAGGGACCACGCGAGTGACTCCTCGCACCAGTGCACCGAGAAGGACGGCGAGCTGCTCTGCGCCTACAAGGGCCTGCCGGTCAGCCTCGAACTGGACGTCGCCGCCGCCAAGGGGGCCGCGAAGGGCGCGACGGGTGAGATCACGGTGACGGGCAAGGTCCCCGGCGCCACCGTCACCCCCCTCACCACCAAGGTCAGCGTCGGCGGCCCCGACCTGGTGATGCGGGAGATGAAGCTCAAGAAGGACCTGAGGCCCGGCGAAAGCCAGCCCATGCCCCTGGTGTTCGCCAACGAGGGCACGCAGGCTGCGAAGGGCGTGGTCCTGGAGCTGGGCACCACGCGCGGCATGGAGCTCGTCGAGACGTACGACAACTGCCGTACCCGCACCGCCGGCGACCTGACCACCGTCCTGTGCTCCGTCGAGGGCGACTTCGTTCCGGGCGCCGCCTACGAGCTGGCCGGTGACAGCCCGCTCCACATCAAGGCCACCGCGCACGCCTACGACGACGTCCTGCGCTACGGCATCTACCCGGCCGGCGACGAGCCGAAGGCCGCGGCGTCGAGCGGCAAGGCCCGGGCCGGCCGGAAGCTGGGCGTGAGCCCTGCCAAGAGCGCCCCGGCAGCGCCCGGGCTGCGTGCCTCGGACCTGAACCCGGGGGACAACCGGCGCGAGTTCGCGTTCCACACCGAGAACACCGCCGACTTCACGACGAGCCCGGTGTCCCTCAAGGGCAAGGCGGGCGACACCCTCTCCACCGCGTTCGTGTTCGAGAACAAGGGCCCGGCCTGGATCCACGCCGCCAACCCGGCCGATTCGCTGGCCCGTACGGTCGTCGTGGTCCCCGAGGGCGCGAAGGTCACCGGCAAGCCGCAGGAGTGCCTCGCCGTCGACGCGGACGGCACCAAGCGCGCCGAGCAGCTGGGCGCCCCGCGCTACGAGTGCGCGCTCGGCAACCGGGTGAGCGAGAACGAGAAGGTCGTCTACCCCTTCGACCTGTTGATCGAGAAGGTGGTGGAGGACGCGAAGGGCTCCGTCACCGTCGGCGACTGGGGCACGAGCGCGCCCCGGCCGCACGCCTTCGACCCGAACGCGGGCGACAACACCGCGGCCGTCGTCATCAACGCCAAGGGCGGTACGGGCACCGGCCCGAGCCCCAGTCCGTCGACGAGCGGCAGCCCGTCCCCGACGCCCAGCGCGAGCGTGAGCGCGTCGGCGAGCGCCTCGCCCACGGCGAAGGCGTCCACCGCCGGTACGGGAACCACCGCGCAGGGCGGCAACCTGGCCTCCACCGGCAGCACGGTCGGGCCGATCGCCGTCGGCGCGGCGGCGCTGGTCGCGGCGGGCGGCGCGCTGTACGTGGCCGTCCGCCGACGGGGCGTGCGCGGCTAGCGGTCCCTGCGGCGCGAACGCCGAGAAGGCCTGAGCGCCATGAAGGCCTGAGCGCCGCGAAGGCGTGAACGGCATGATGTGAGAACGGCCGGTCCGGGGCGTCCCCCGGGCCGGCCGTCCTTTCGGGGTGACCGGGCTGCTGTCTCCTGCCGTCCGGTCACGCGCGGGAGCGAGGTCCCACGACGCACGCCCGTCGGGCGGTACGTCTCATCGCTCCCGTGGAGCCACGCGTGGTGGTGCCGGCCCGCGCCTGGCTGGCGCGGACACCGGCATCAACGAAGGCCCGCGGGGCCGGTCACGCTCCGGACGGGTGAAGAACGGCCGCCCGCCGGACCGGCCGCCGCGGGCTCAGACGCGGCCGCGGCACAGCTCCAGCAAGGTCATGGCGAGCGAGGTACCGGGCTTGCCGAGGGCGTCGCTCCAATGCGAGAGGACCTCCATCTCGCGGGACAGGTGCACCCGTCGGCCGCCGGAGGTGATCCGGGCCTCCTGGATGACCGTCGAGACGGCCATCCGCTCCTGGATCAGGCCGATGATCCGGTCGTCGATCGCGTCGATGCGCTCGCGGGAGTCGGCGATCAGCTGCTCGGGGGTGGTGGTGATCGTGGTCATGGCGGTTCTCCTGTGGGTCGTGCCGTCAGGAGCGGGAACGCAGGAGCGCCCCGGTCCTGTCGGACCGGGGCGCTCTGGGAAGTCAGCGGCTCAAGCGAGCATCACGAGGACCCATGGCGACCGGACCGGCCGGTGCCATAGGTAAAGAGGAAGCTCAGCTGCTTGCGCATGGGACGGATTATTACCATCCGCACCCCTCGCGGCCAAAGCGGCCCGGATGGTGAGACGGCCGCGCGGCGCGTCCCGTGAGCGGGGCATCGCCGTGCGTCACCGCTGCGGGCCTTCGGACGGTACGACGAACCAGGGGGTGCGGCCCCCGTTAGAATCGACAAAACAGCCACCTTTTCTCCGCCGGAAGGCCGCCCCCGTGCCAGAAGCACCCTCCGCCGCCCACGACGCCCCGGACACCGTTCTCGTCGTCGACTTCGGCGCGCAGTACGCCCAGCTCATCGCCCGCCGCGTCCGCGAGGCACGGGTCTACAGCGAGATCGTGCCCAGCACCATGCCCGTGGCCGAGATGCTGGCCAAGGACCCCAAGGCGATCATCCTCTCCGGCGGCCCGTCGTCCGTGTACGAAGAGGGTGCCCCCCAGCTCGACAGCGCCATCTTCGAGGCCGGTGTTCCCGTCTTCGGCATGTGCTACGGCTTCCAGCTGATGGCGACCGCCCTCGGCGGGCAGGTCGACAACACCGGCGCCCGCGAGTACGGCCGCACCCCGCTCGCCGTCTCCAAGCCCGGCTCCACCCTCTTCGAGGGCACCCCCGAGAACCAGTCGGTGTGGATGTCGCACGGCGACGCCTGCTCCGCCGCCCCCGAGGGCTTCTCCGTCACCGCCTCGACCGACGTCGTCCCCGTCGCCGCGTTCGAGAACGACGAGAAGAAGCTGTACGGCGTGCAGTACCACCCCGAGGTCATGCACTCCACGCACGGCCAGCAGGTGCTGGAGCACTTCCTCTACCGCGGCGCGAACCTCAAGCCCACCTGGACCACCGGCAACATCGTCGAGGAGCAGATCGAGGCCATCCGCGAGCAGGTCGGCGACAAGCGCGCCATCTGCGGCCTCTCCGGCGGCGTGGACTCCGCCGTCGCCGCGGCCCTCGTGCAGAAGGCCATCGGCTCCCAGCTGACCTGCGTGTACGTCGACCACGGCCTGATGCGCAAGGGCGAGACCGAGCAGGTCGAGAAGGACTTCGTCGCCGCGACCGGCGTCCAGCTCAAGGTCGTCGACGCGCAGGAGCGCTTCCTGACCGCGCTCGCCGGCGTCTCCGACCCGGAGACCAAGCGGAAGATCATCGGCCGCGAGTTCATCCGCGTCTTCGAGCAGGCCCAGCTGGAGATCCTCCAGGAGGACGGCCCGGCGGTCGCGTTCCTGGTGCAGGGCACCCTGTACCCGGACGTCGTGGAGTCCGGCGGTGGCACCGGCACCGCCAACATCAAGTCCCACCACAACGTGGGCGGCCTCCCCGACGACATCGAGTTCGAGCTCGTCGAGCCGCTGCGCCAGCTGTTCAAGGACGAGGTCCGGATGGTCGGCCAGGAGCTCGGCCTGCCGGACGAGATCGTCCACCGCCAGCCCTTCCCGGGCCCCGGCCTCGGCATCCGCATCGTCGGCGAGGTCACCAAGGAGCGCCTGGACCTGCTGCGCGAGGCCGACGCCATCGCCCGCGAGGAGCTCACCGCGGCCGGCCTGGACCGGGAGATCTGGCAGTGCCCGGTCGTCCTGCTCGCGGACGTGCGCAGCGTGGGCGTCCAGGGCGACGGCCGCACCTACGGCCACCCGATCGTGCTGCGCCCCGTGTCGTCCGAGGACGCGATGACCGCGGACTGGACGCGCATGCCGTACGAGGTGCTCGCCCGGATCTCGACCCGGATCACCAACGAGGTGCCGGACGTGAACCGCGTGGTCCTGGACTGCACCAGCAAGCCGCCGGGCACCATCGAGTGGGAGTAGGCCCCCTCTCCCGTCGGAGCGGGCCCGCCCGAGGCGCCTGACGAAGCCGCCGTTCCCTTCGGGGGGCGGCGGCTCCGCCGCGTGTATGGCCTCTTCGGGCGGCCGCCGGTACCTTGCGCCGCGACCCCGAGACGAAGGAGGGGGCCGTGGCCGAGCGACCCGTACCCGTGCCCGCGGAGCGGCTCGGCTTCGCGATGCCGCCCGTCTTCGCCACCGCCGGTCAGACCCGGGCGCACCGGAGGGAACGGCTCGCCGAGGGGCTGCGGCTGCTGGGGCGGCTGGGGTACGAGGACGGGGTGGCCGGGCAGGTCTCCGTACGGGACCCGGAGTTCGAGGACTGCTACTGGGTGAACCCCTTCGGGCGGGCCTTCGGTGCGCTCACCCCCGACGACCTGCTGCTGGTCGACGGGGAGGGCCGGGTGCTGCGGGGCGAGCAGCGCGTGAACCAGCTGGCCTTCGCCGTGCACGCCGCCGTCCACCGGGAGCGGCCCGGCGTGGTGGCCGTCGTGCGCACGCAGGCCCCGTACGGCCGGGCGCTGGCCAGCCTCGGTGAACTGCTGGCCCCGATCACGGAGGAGGCCTGCGCCTTTTACGAGGACCACGCGCTGGTCGACGCCTTCGCGGGGGCGGACGACCCGGCGCGCATCGGACGCGCGCTGGGCCCCTACAAGGCGCTGATCCTGCGCAACCGGGGCCTGCTGACGGTCGGGGACTCGGTGGACGCGGCGCTGTGGTGGTTCATCGCCGCCGAGCGGGCGGCGCAGGTGCAGCTGATCGCGCGGGCGGCGGGGAAACCGGTGCCCATCGACCACCGCGCGGCGGTGGCGACGCGGGAGCGGTTCGGTACGGACCTGGCCGCCTGGGTGAGCTACCAGCCGCTGCGGCAGACGGTGGCGCCCGCGCCCCCGCCGCGCGGAGCGGAGGGCCGCCAGACGAGTGACGTCAACATCATGAACGGTTAATCACCTGCTCTGACATCGTGCGCAATCCGGAGCACTGCCGCAGTGGTGCACAATTCGCTGGCATTGCACCGAAGTTCAGAGAGGCGGCACGCACGTGGCTGTCCAAGAGATCCCCCGAAGCACCCACGGCGGCACCTGCACCTGCGACGACTGCCCGCACGGCGCACGGGAGGGCCACCGGCGCGCGGTCGCCGCGTTCCTGGAGAAGCGGGAGGAGTTCGCCGCCGGACAGGGGCTGCCGGCCGCGGTGGCCCGCTCCGCCGGAGCGTCGCGGCAGTGGGTCTCCGACGAGCTGACCCTGTCCGCGCGCACCGTCGCCGACCGAAGCCGCGAGGCCGGCCACTCCTGGCTGTACCTGCTCTCCCGGCGGGCCGTCCTCACCCTGTGGATCGCCGCCGGAGTGCTGCTGGTGGTGCAGATCGGCACCGCGCTCGGCACCGGCTGGTCCACCGCCCGCACCGCCGGACTGCTGGCGGCGCTGGTGCTGGCCGGGCTGCTGACCCTCGCCGCCCGGGCGCAGTCGCTGCGCGGCGGGCTGCTGGCCCCGCTGGTCGGCGAGGACAACCGGCTGTCCACGTCGAAGGCGGTACCGATCGCCTGGCTGGTGCTGACCGCCTTCGCCGCACTGCTGCCCGCGCTGCGCCTGGCCGCTTCCTCGCCCGGGCCCGAACGCCGGGCCCTGTACGAGGGGCTGGCGCTCGGCCGGGCCCTGCCGCTGCTGGCGGTGCTCGCGCTGACCTCGGGCGTGGCGGTACTGGTGCGCCGGGTGGTGTGCGTACGCATCATGGGCCAGCGGCTCCAGAAGCTGCCCGCGGACCACCCGAGCGGCGCCGACCTGCTGACCGACGACTCCGGGCGGGGGAGCTTCCCCGACGCGCAGTACGTGCTGGTCTCCACGGTGGTGCTGGCCTTCGCGGCGGTGTCGCTGGCCCGCTTCCCCGACCGGCTGCCGAGGCTCCCGTGGGCGCTGACGCTGCTGGTGGCGCTGTCGGCGGCGGTGTACCTCGCGGCGAAGTACGCGGAGGGCAGCCGTCCGCTGGTGCTGTCGGTGGTGCGCAGACGCGAGCCCGGGGACCTGGACTCGGCCGTCCGCCCCGGCGACGACATCGAGATCCGGGGCGTGGGATTCGTGCCGCCCGGGGCGCAGACACCGGGGATGCTGGCCCGGCTGGTGGTGCGGATCGGGGCCGTGCACGTACACGTCCCGCTGGTGCCGGTGGCGGGCGGCTTCGCCAACCCGTCGGACACCGTCCTGACGGTGCCGGTCCCCGCGGAAGTGGAGCCCGGGCGCGTCGAGATCCAAGTGGTCACCGCCGCAGGAGTGGAATCCAACCGCTGCACCATCGACGTGGCCGAGTGAACCGGGTACACATGGGGACGTGACCCGAACTGACGTCCCTTCCGCCGCCCCTTCCGGCCTGCGGGACCGCGCCGCCCGGTACGCGCTCCTCCCGCTGCGGATCTTCCTCGGCGCGACCTTCGTCTACGCGGGTCTGGACAAGCTGACCGACTCCGCGTTCCTGTCCGCCTCCGGCCCCGGTTCCATCGGCGAGCTGATGCACGGCGTACGGGACACCGCCGCGGTCCCCGCCCTGGTGGACCTGGCCCTCAAGGCCCCCGCCGGCTTCGCGGTGGCCATCGGCGTCGGCGAACTGCTCGTCGGCCTCGGCGTCCTCGCGGGCCTGCTGACGCGCCTCGCGGCGACCGGCGGTGCGCTGATCTCGCTCAGCCTGTGGCTCACGGTCTCCTGGGCCGTCTCCCCGTACTACTACGGCAATGACCTGGCCTACCTGATGGCCTGGCTGCCGCTCATCCTCGCCGGGGCGCCCTACTTGTCGCTGGACGCGCTGCTGCGTTCGCGCCGGTCGCGGCGTACGGCGTAGCTCACCAGCCCGGCCAGGGCCGCGAGGGTGAAACCGCCGATCGTCAGCGGGACGACGGCGTACCACGGCGCGTCGGTCTCGCCCGTCGCGTCGAGCAGGTAGAGCACGCCCCCCGCGAGCAGCACCAGCCCCGCGATCAGCCGTCCCGGCTGGAACTCATGACGCCGCACGGGCCACCTCCACCTGTCCCACACCCGCATCCAGGTGCAGCTCGATCGTCCCGCCGGCCTCGGTGCCGGCGGCCGGGGGCAGGGTCGCCCGCCGGGTCTCGCCACCGCTCTTGATCCGCACGTCCCGGCTCGTCTCGCCGGGCAGCCGGATGTCGCCCACCCGGATCGAGATGTCGGTCTTCGTGGTGACCTCGCGGGGCACGACCACCTTGAGCCGGCCCGCGTCGATCGATGCCCGGATGCTCAGGGTGCTGCCCTTCGCCACGTCCAGGCGGCTCAGGTCCAAGGTGGCGAGCCCGGTTCCCGAGGAGTACACCGGCCGTACGTCGGCCACCGCGGCCGGCCGCCACCGCACGTCGTGCCAGTCCGTACTCACGTCACGGGGCAGCACCGCCGCCCCCGCCAGCAGTCCGGCGGTGATCAGGGACAGCAGGATCGTGCCGAAGCCCGTGCGGCCCTTGAGGGAGGAGACCGCGAGGCCCAGCCCGAACACGGCCAGCGCCGCGGCCAGTGCGACCTGGAGGGCGTGCGAGAGGGTGCTGCCGTGCCACACCGCCGCACAGGAACTCCCGCCCGCCAGCAGCGCCAGCACGAACACCCGGCCGCCGATCCCGCCCGACCGGGCCGCCGCCCGGGCTTCGGGCGCGGCGGCCGCCGGGGCCGGACCGCTCGGGACGGCGCTGTCGTCGGGCCCCCACAGGTAGCCCGTCGAGCCGACGGGGCCGGTGGTGCCGTCCTTCACCAGCGGATCCCGCCACCAGGAAGGACTGCCGGGCACCGGCGGCGCCTGGGTCTCCGGCGGTGGCACCGGCCGGTGGGCGGCCGCCGACCGCTGGGCCTCGGGCGAAGCCGGCTCCGGCGGGGCGATGGCGCGGTGGCGCCTGGACCAGTAGGCGGCCCCGCCGAGCGCCAGCACCACGAGGATCGAGAAGACCGCGAGGCCGCCGTTGTCCAGCATCGACAGGAACAGCGCGCATCCCACCAGCGCCGCGAACAGCGCCGCCAGCGTCGCCCCTTCGACCCGGCCCGTGAGCAGCCTCTTCGCCTCGGAGTCCTCCTCTTCGTCCAGCGGGAGGAACAGCCAGGCGAACCCGTAGAAGATCAGACCGACGCCTCCGGTGACCGCGAGGACACCGAGCACGATGCGGAACACCACCGGGTCCAGGTCGAAATACCGGCCGAGCCCGCCGCACACGCCCGCGAGGACCTTGTCGCGTTTGCTGCGGCGCAGCGCAGGACGTCCGTCCGGGGCGGGGGCCCCGGCGGCGGCCGGCGGGGAGTCGTGTACTTCGGTCATGGGTCCATGGTGACGGGCCGTCCGGGCCCGTGACATCCGGCCCGACCCTGGGACAACCCTGATATCCCCCGGGTTGAACTGGGGGAACGCCCTGATGACCCCGGGCCCCCGGGCGTGTGACCATCGGTGACATGCCCGTAGCCGCCGCCCCCCGCATCCCGAACGCGCCGAAGGACCCCGAGGACACCCCGCACCGCAAGCTGTACCGCAGCGCCGACGGGCGGATGCTCGGTGGCGTCGCGCGCGGGCTCGCCGGGCACCTCGGACTGCCCGTGATCTGGGTCCGGCTGGTGTTCCTCGCCATGTTCATGTGGGGGGACGGCCTGGGCGTGCTGCTGTACGCGGCGTTCTGGGTCTTCGTACCGCTCGGCGTGGGCGGCCGCACCGGACACCGCTCCTACTTCGAGATCCTCCCGGACGGCACCCGGCGCCTGCGCAAGCCCGACAAGGGCCAGGTCACCGCCCTCGTCGCGCTGTGCGCCGGCGCCGCCATCTACTTCTCGCAGCTGCGGGTCGGCGGCTCCAACGGCCGGTACGTGTGGCCGACGCTGCTCGTCGGCGCCGGAGTCGTCCTTGTGTGGCGGCAGGCCGACAACGCCCGCCGCGCCCACTGGAGCGCCGCCGCGGGCCGCCAGAAGCGCCTGCTCCAGGTCGGCCGGGCGCTGGCGGGGGTCGCGCTGGTCGGAGTCGGCCTGACCGTCTTCATCGTCGTACGGGGCTCCGCCGCGCAGCTGGGCAACGTCCTCACCGCCGCCCTCGCCGTCCTCGTGGGCACGGCCCTGCTCGCCGGGCCCTGGCTGATCCGGATGACCCAGGACCTCTCCGAGGAACGCCTGATGCGCATCCGCGCCCAGGAACGCGCCGAGGTCGCCGCCCACGTCCACGACTCCGTGCTGCACACCCTCACCCTGATCCAGCGCGGCGCCGATGACGCGGGCGAGGTGCGCCGCCTCGCCCGCGCCCAGGAACGGGAGCTGCGGAACTGGCTGTACAAGCCCGAGGGCACCGGCAAGGACGAGGCCGAGGAACCCGCCACCCTGGCGGAGGCCGTGAAGAAGACCGCCGCCGACGTGGAGGACCACCACGGCGTCCCCATCGAGGTCGTCGTCGTCGGCGACTGCCCGCTCGACGAGAAGCTGGCCGCCCAGGTCCAGGCCGCGCGCGAGGCGATGGTCAACGCCGCCAAGTACGGTGGCGACGGCGGGCCCGTTCAGGTCTACGCGGAAGTCGAGGGCCGCACGGTGTTCGTGTCCGTACGCGACCGGGGGCCGGGCTTCGACATCGACGCGGTACCCGACGACCGCATGGGCGTACGAGAATCGATCATCGGCCGGATGCGGCGCAACGGCGGGACCGCACGGCTGCGGTCCGCGCCCGACGGCGGCACGGAAGTCGAGCTGGAGATGGAGAGGGCGGCATGACAGAGGGCGGCATGACCGAGGACAGCGGGGCGCGGCGGACCAGGAACGTCCGGGTGGTGCTCGTCGACGACCACCGGATGTTCCGCACCGGCGTACAGGCGGAGATCGGCGACACCGCCCGGACCGGCGTCGAGGTCGTCGGCGAGGCGGCCGACGTGGACCAGGCCGTCACCGTCATCACCGCCACCCGCCCCGAGGTGGTGCTCCTCGACGTGCACCTGCCCGGCGGCGGCGGAGTGGAGGTGCTGCGGCGCTGCGCCCCGCTGATGGCGGCGGCCGAGAACCCGGTGCGGTTCCTGGCGCTGTCGGTGTCGGACGCGGCCGAGGACGTCATCGGGGTCATCCGCGGCGGTGCGCGCGGCTACGTCACCAAGACCATCACCGGCACCGACCTGGTGGACTCCGTCTTCCGCGTGCAGGACGGCGACGCGGTGTTCTCGCCGCGCCTGGCGGGCTTCGTGCTCGACGCGTTCGCCTCGACGGACGCCCCGCCGGTGGACGAGGACCTGGACCGGCTCACCCAGCGCGAGCGCGAGGTGCTGCGGCTGATCGCGCGCGGGTACGCGTACAAGGAGATCGCCAAGCAGCTGTTCATCTCCGTCAAGACGGTCGAATCGCACGTCTCCGCCGTCCTGCGCAAGCTCCAGCTCTCCAACCGGCACGAGCTGACCCGCTGGGCGACGGCCCGCCGCCTGGTGTGAGGGGCCGCCCGCCGCGGCGGTTGTGATCCACGACGCACCGGGGGACGGGAACCCCGGTGTGCGCGCCGTGCCTCTTGGCAGGCGTGATGAGCTTGACCGGCACCCCCCTGTTCGCCACGGCGATAGCCCTGACCGTGCTCGCCGTACTGCTGCCGCTGCTGCTGTGGGGCAGGGCGCGCGGGCCGGTCGTCGTACGCGTCGCCACGCGCTGCCTCATGGTGGCCTTCGCCCAGGTCACCGCCGTAGCGCTGGTGTTCGTCGCGGTGAACCGGGACATGAACTTCTACGCCTCCTGGGGCGACCTGATGGGCACCGGCAGCTACGTCACCGCCGCCCCGGACCTCGGCCCGGACGGGCTCGGCGGCAAGAAGGCCGAGACCGAGCCGAAGGTGCGCCAGGACTTCCAGCCGGTCGAGGGGCTCGGTGGCCGCGTCAGGAAGACCGAGCTCGACGGCAAGGTCTCCGGGGTCAAGGGCGACGTGATGGTGTGGCTGCCGCCCCAGTACGACGACCCCGCCTTCAAGGACAAGAAGTTCCCCGTGGTCGAGCTGATCCCGGGCATACCGGGAACGGGCAAGTCCTGGTTCCAGGGCCTCAAGGCGCACGAAGTGCTGGAGCCGCTGATGAAGAGCGGCAAGGTGAAGCCGTTCGTCCTGGTCTCGCCGCGCGCCATGCTGCTCGGCAACGCGGACACCGGCTGCGCGAACATCCCGGGCAAGGTCAACGCCGACAGCTGGTTCAGCGTCGACGTCCGCAAGATGGTCACCGACAACTTCCGGGTCTCGGCGGAGGCCCGCACCTGGGGCGTCGCCGGGTACTCGGCCGGCGCGTACTGCGCCGCCAAGCTGGCGATCAACCACCCCGACCGGTACAGCGCGGCCGTCTCCCTGTCCGGCTACAACGACCCGGGGCAGGAGCCGTCGTCGCTGGTCGCCAAGGACCCGGAGCTGCGCCGCACCCACAACCTCAAGAACGTGCTGACGGCCGCGCCCGCACCGCCGGCGGTCTCACTGTGGATGTCGGGCGCCGAGCAGGACGGCTACCTGTCCGGCTTGGACCTCAAGGCGATCGCGAAGAGCCCGACCGCGGTGCACGCGGAGAAGGTGACCGGCGGCCACAACCTCGACTCCTGGTCCAAGCAGCTGCCGCAGACCTTCGACTGGCTGAGCAAGACGGTCAAGGCGCCGTAGGCTCCGGCCAGAGCACTAGGGCGCGTTTCGAAAGTCCCGCCTGCCCCGCGACGCCCGGCACGCACGCTCGCCGCGTTGTCGGGATCGCCCGCGTACGGCCCGGTACGAGGGCGACCCTCCGCCTTGCGATCGCACGCACCGGACGCCGCGGGGCCCGCCCTTCGGGCGGCCGGCGCTACTTTCGAAACACGCCCTAGGCGGGGCGGGCCGCGCCCGCCCAGGGCATCGAGTCGATGGGGGCGACGCGGACCGGCGCCCCGGGATGCGGGGCGTGGATCATCTTGCCGTCGCCGATGTACAGCCCCACGTGCGTGATGCCGGAGTAGAAGAACACCAGGTCGCCGGGTGCCAGCCGGTCGCGGGAGACGCGCTGTCCGGCGTTGATCTGGGTGTAGGTGGTGCGGGGCAGCGAGACCCCGGCCGCGCCCCAGGCCGCCTGGGTCAGGCCCGAGCAGTCGAAGGAACCCGGCCCGGTGGCGCCCCACACGTACGGTTTGCCGATCGCCCCGTACGCGTACGCCACCGCGCGGGCGGCGCGGCTCCCGTCCCCTACCGGGACGGACAACGGGGCCTGCGGGCCGGCGGCGGGCGCCGACTGCGCCTCGTACGCGGCCCGTTCCTCGGCGGTGAGCTTGTCGAGCAGCTGCTTGGCGGCGTTCAGCTTGCCCTCGACGGCGGCCTTGGCCGCGGCGAGTTCGTCCTGGCGCGCCCGCAGGTCCGCCAGCCGGCCGGACGCCTGGTCCCGCACCCGGCCGGCCTCGTCCAGCCCCCGGCGAACGGCGGTCACCTGTGCGGCGGTGCGGTCCCCGGTCCGGGTGAGGAACGCGGCCCGGTCGAGGTACTCCTGCGGGTTCCCGGACATCGCCAGCTGGACGGCGGGCCCCAGGCCCCCGGTGCGGTACTGGCCGGCGGCGAGCGCTCCGAGGGCGCTGCGGGCCGCGTTCAGGCGGTCGGCCTTGCGGGCGGCCTCGTCGCGCAGGCCGGACAGCGCGCGCTCGGCCTCGTCGGCCTTCTCCTTCGCCCCGTTGTAGTGCTCGGTGGCCGCTTCGGCTTCCTGGTAGAGCCGGTCCACCTCCGCCTTGACCTGGGTGGGCGTCTGGCGGGGGTCGGCCTGCGAGGTGCCCTCGAAGGCGGTGGCGGTGGCAGCGCCCGCGAGGGCGAGTGTGGTGGCCGCGGTCCGTACGGGGCCGCCGGAGAGCGGGCGCTGCCTGGGCTTTCGATGACTGGCCACGAGGGCGTCACGTCCTTCCGTTGGTCTTGGGGGAGGACGCTAAGCCCGGAGGTAACGGAGAGATGACGGTTGCCCCGAACTGACCGTTGTTGAACGGTCAGTGCCAGAGGACGGCGATAAAGACATTGGCCATGGTCAGACCGCCGACCGCGCCGAACAACGCCTTGTCCACCCGCTCCTCGTCGCGCTTGACGTAGACCAGCGCCAGGACGACGAACAGGACGGCCAGCTTCACACCTATCTTGATGTTGTCGACGGTGCCGCCGTCCATCTCGCGGAAGCCCACGAGCAGCACGCCGGTGACCAGCATCGTCAGTGCGCCGTGCAGCATCGCGGGCACGAAGCGGGCGGTGCCCGCGCCCATCGCCTTCATCTGGGTCAGGAAGCCGCCGAGGAGCGAGGCGATACCGATGATGTGCAGGCCGAGGAAAACGCTGATCAGTACGTCCATGGCGTCGAGCGTACGGGGCGGCGGCCGGCGTCCCGTGGCCAGGTCGGGCGTCGGCCGAGGGGGCGGCCGGCCGTCAGCCGAGGAAGCGGAGCAGCTCCTCGACGACGACCTCCGGCTGCTCCTCGGGGAGGTAGTGGCCGCTCTTGTCGACGCGGACCACCCGGGTGTCGGTGCCCAGCGGCGGCACCGCCTCAGTCAGCCAGTCGTAGTTGCTGAACTCGCCGCCGAGCGCGAGCAGCGGTGCGGTCACGGGGGCGTAGCCGGCGAGGTCCTCTATGTCCTGGGGGAAGGCGCGGTACCAGTCGTTGGACGCCCGGATCGCCTCGGGGGAGTCGTAGGCGCGGGCGTAGACCGCGCGGGAGTGGGCGTCGACGGCGGCGGGATCGGCGGCGCGGGTGAAGAGCCAGTCCAGCAGGTGGTGGTAGCGGCCGGCGAGCAGCTGTTCCGGCAGGCCCTCCACCTGGTTGAAGGCGAACCACCACAAGTGGAACCGGCCAGGGCGGGGGAGGAGCGTGCCCTCGTACCAGCCGGGGTCGGGGTGGGAGACGTCGAGCAGGGCGATCCGGTCGGTGGCCCCGGGGTGGTTGGCGGCGTGGGCGTAGGCGACCATCGCGCCGATGTCGTGGCCCACCAGGTGGGCGCGCTCGATCCCGAGGTGGGCGAGCAGGGCGCGGACGTCGGCGGCCATCGTCTTCTTGTCGTAGCCGCCCTCGGGCTTGGCGGAGCCGCCCATGCCGCGCAGGTCCACCGCGATCACGCGGTGGGTGCGGGCGAGGGCGGGCATCACCTTGTGCCACTGCCACCAGGTCTGCGGCCAGCCGCCGAGGAGCACGAGCGGCAGGCCGGCGCCGCCGTCGACGTAGTGCAGGCGGGTGCCGTTGACGTCGGCGTGGTGGCTGGTGAAGCCGCCGTCGAGGGAGGCGGCGAGAGCGGCGTCGTCCAGGGGAGCGGGGGTGGGCATGGGGGGTCCTCCGGTCGGAACGGATCCGTACGAAAATTTCGTACGATGGGCACGCCGGTGACCGTACGGGATCTTCGTACGGTTGGTCAATGTCCGTACCGGATTTGCGTACAGTGGGGCCATGGCCGCAGTCGAACCCACCCCCGCCGACTCCGATGACGTCGGCGCCGCTGACGCCGACGCCCGTCCCTGCGCCGATGACGTCGGCGACGCCGACGCCGGCAACGCTCATCGCCGTACCGATGGCGCCGGTGACGCCGGCGCCCTCGGCCTGGCCGAGGTCCTCGCGGCACTCGGGCACCCCGCCCGACTGGAGATCGTCCGCAAGCTCGCCTCCCGCGGGGAGGCGTTCTGCGGCGAGGTCGTCCCGGACCTGCCCCGCTCCTCCGTCACCCACCACCTGCGGACGCTGCGCGAGAGCGGCGTGATCTGCCAGCGCCCCGAGGGCCGGCGGCAGTACCTCACGCTGCGCCGCGACGACCTCGAACGGCGCTTCCCGGGGCTGCTGGCGCTCGTACTGCGCTGAGGCGCCGCACCCCGTGGTCCGTGGGCGGGGCCTGTGAGATTTCCCGGGGCGGGACCGGCTGTCGGTCCCGCCCCCTAGACTCGGAAAGCGATGAGCAGCCTCTTTGACGACAGCTTCCTGGCGGACCTCACCCCCTCCGACGAGGTCCCCCCGCCACCCGAGGACCACCCCGCCCCCGAGCCGGGCGCGGACGACCTCTTCGGGGGCCGGTTCGACGTGCCCATGACCGGGGACGCCTACTACCGCAACGGGGCGCCCAAGCCGGTCATCGACCCGGCGGCGCTCCTGGAGGGGCTGAACACGGAGCAGCGCGCCGCCGTGGTGCACGCCGACTCGCCGCTGCTCATCGTGGCCGGCGCCGGCTCCGGCAAGACCCGGGTCCTGACCCACCGCATCGGGCACCTACTGGCCGCGCGCGGGGTCCACCCCGGTCAGATCCTGGCGATCACCTTCACCAACAAGGCCGCCGGCGAAATGAAGGAGCGCGTCGAAGGCCTCGTCGGCCCCCGCGCGAACGCCATGTGGGTCTCCACCTTCCACAGCGCCTGCGTCCGCATCCTGCGCCGCGAGTCGAAGCGGCTCGGCTTCACCTCCTCGTTCTCGATCTACGACGCGGCCGACTCCAAGCGCCTGATGGCGCTCGTCTGCCGGGACCTGGACCTCGACCCGAAGAAGTTCCCGCCGAAGGCGTTCAACGCCAAGATCTCGAACCTCAAGAACGAACTGATCGACGAAGAGGCCTTCGCCGACCAGGCGGTGGACGGGTTCGAGAAGACCCTCGCCCAGGCGTACGCGATGTACCAGGGGCGGCTGCGCGAGGCGAACGCGCTCGACTTCGACGACATCATCATGACCACCGTCCACCTCCTCCAGGCCTTCCCGGACGTCGCCGAGCACTACCGGCGCCGCTTCCGCCACGTGCTGGTGGACGAGTACCAGGACACCAACCACGCCCAGTACACGCTGGTGCGCGAGCTGGTGGGCACCGGGTACCCGGACCTGCCGCCCGCCGAGCTGTGCGTCGTGGGTGACGCCGACCAGTCGATCTACGCCTTCCGCGGCGCGACCATCCGCAACATCCTCCAGTTCGAAGAGGACTACCCGAACGCGACGACGATCCTGCTGGAGCAGAACTACCGCTCCACCCAGACGATCCTCTCCGCCGCCAACGCCGTCATCGAACGCAACGAGAACCGCCGCGCGAAGAACCTGTGGACCGAGGCCGGCACCGGCGCCGTCATCACCGGCTACGTCGCGGACACCGAGCACGACGAGGCCCAGTTCGTCGCCGACGAGATCGACCGGCTGACGGACGCGGGCGACGCCAAGGCGGGCGACGTCGCGATCTTCTACCGGACCAACGCGCAGTCGCGTGTGTTCGAGGAGATCTTCATCCGCGTCGGCCTCCCCTACAAGGTCGTCGGCGGCGTCCGCTTCTACGAGCGCAAGGAGGTCCGCGACGTCCTCGCGTACCTGCGCGTGCTGGCCAACCCCGAGGACAACGTCCCGCTCCGCCGCATCCTGAACGTCCCCAAGCGCGGCATCGGCGAGCGGGCGGAGGCGATGATCGACGCCCTCGCGATGCGCGAGAAGATCACCTTCCCGCAGGCACTGCGGCGGGTGGACGAGGCCTTCGGCATGGCCGCGCGCTCCACCAACGCCGTCAAGCGGTTCAACGCGCTGATGGAGGAACTGCGCACGATCGTCGAGTCCGGCGCGGGCCCCGCGGTGGTGCTGGAAGCGGTGCTGGAGCGTACGGGCTACCTCGCCGAACTCCAGGCGTCGACCGACCCGCAGGACGAGACGCGGATCGAGAACCTCCAGGAACTCGCTGCGGTGGCACTCGAATTCGAGCAGGCCCGCGAGGGCGACGACACCGCCGGGACAGCGGCGGCCGGCGCCACGGGCGGCACGCTCGCCGAGTTCCTGGAGCAGGTCGCGCTCGTCGCCGACTCCGACCAGATCCCGGACGAGGACGAGGACGGTTCGGGCGTCATCACGCTGATGACCCTCCACACCGCGAAGGGCCTGGAGTTCCCCGTGGTCTTCCTGACCGGCATGGAGGACGGGGTCTTCCCGCACATGCGCGCGCTCGGCCAGACCAAGGAACTGGAAGAGGAGCGACGCCTCGCGTACGTGGGCATCACCCGGGCGCGCGAGCGGCTCTACCTGACCCGCTCCTCGATGCGCAGCGCGTGGGGCACCCCCTCGTACAACCCGCCGTCGCGCTTCCTGGAGGAGATCCCGCCGGAGTACTTGCAGTGGAAGCGGACGGGCGCCTCCCAGAAGCCGGCGGGTCCCATGCGCAGTCCGGGCGGAGGGAAGGCCTCGTTCGGCACGTCGCCCGAGGCGTTCTTGTCCTCGTCGCGGACGAAGGCGGGCCCCTCCGGGTTCGCGACGCGCCGCGCCGCCGACAAGCCGGTCATCGCGCTGACCGTCGGGGACCGGGTCACGCACGACCAGTTCGGTCTGGGCACCGTCATGGAGGTCCGCGGAGCGGGCGCCGACGCGCAGGCGACGATCGACTTCGGGGACGACAAGCCGAAGCGACTGCTGCTGCGCTACGCGCCGGTGCAGAAGCTGTAGCGGGCGGAGGGGCCGGTTTTCCCGGCCCCCCGCCCCCCGGCCCCCCGGCCCCCGGTCCCTCGTCGTCAGTCGTCCAGGCGGACAGGCATCAGCAGCGAGAACGCGTCCTCGCCGTCGGTCCGGCGGATCACGAGCGGCGCCGTGGGGGCGCCGAACTCCAGGACCAGCCGGTCCCGGGCTCCGGCGGCCAGGGCGTGCAGCAGGAACTCGCGGTTCACGGCGACCTGGTCCCGGTCGTCGTCACCGTCTTCGCAGACGGTGACCACGCCATCGGCAGCCACCTTGAGCACGCTGAGCTCACACGGCACGCCGTCCCGCTCCCGCACCACGCCCGTGCGGACGGGGCCGGTTTCCACCGCCTCGCGGAGGGCCGGGACATCGACGACGGCCCGGCGCCCCGCGGGCAGCCGGACGAGGCGGCGGTAGTCGGGGAAGTCGTGGCCGAGGCACTGGCCGGCCGCCTCATGGCCCTCCGTCTCCAGGGCCACGCGGTCACCGTCCACGGTGAGCCGGACGGAGGCGCCGGCACCCAGCAACGCCCGCATCGCGTCGGCCAGCGGGGACGGCACGACGACCTGCACCCGGGGCCCGCCGTGCCCGGCGGTACGGGCTCCCGCGACGGCCAGCCGGTAGCGGTCGGTGGCCACGACACGGAGCTCGTCGCCCTCGATGTCGAACAGGACACCGGCGAGCACGGGCAGCTCCGGGTCGGTACCTGCGGCGAAGCGGACCGCGTCCAGCGCGGCGGCGAGTTCGGGTGCGCAGACGGTCAGCCGGACCGGCGCGGTGCGGAGCGAAACCATGGGGTTCTCCCTGTTCTCGACTAGCGATCGGATCGAGGAGAACTCGCTGCGGGCATCGGACAACCCCTGTTCGAGACGGCGCAGATGTGCCTGGAGCAGCTGCCGTACCAGGTCGGCGTCCCTGCCGGACGATCCGGCCAGGACGAGCCGGACGTCGGCCAACGGCATGCCGGTACGGCGCAGCCGGGCCAGCAACCGGGCCTCCACGAGCTGCTCCGGGCCGTACCAGCGGTAGCCGCTGACCGGATCCACCCGGGCCGGGACCAGTACGCCGGCACCGTCGTAGAACCGCAGGGCGCTCACGCCCAGTCCGCTGTCCCGGGCCATCTCGCCGATACTGCGCATCTCGCTCTCCACACCCGCAACTCTGGGCCCTCCACCAGGTCGAGGGTCAACAGCGGGCCGGCGAGACGGGTCGAGACCCGGACCTACGTCGGGTCGAGGCCGTGGCTGCGCAGCCACGCCTGGGGGTCGATCGGGGACCCGGCGCCGGGGCGCACCTCGAAGTGGAGGTGCGGGCCGGTGGAGTTGCCGGAGTTGCCGGAGTACGCGATGACGTCACCGGCCTGGACCTTGCCGGACCGGATCTTGGTGCTGCTGAGGTGGCAGTACCAGGTCTCGGTGCCGTCGGGTGAGGTCACTATGGCCATGTTCCCGTAAGCGCTGTTCCACTGCGTGCGCACGGTGCCGTCGGTGGCGGCCATGACCGGGGTGCCGTAGGAGACCGGGAAGTCGATGCCGGTGTGCACGGACATCCACATGCCGCCGGCCTGTCCGAACCCGGCGCTCAGGCCGTGCTGGGTGACGGGGATGGCGAACTTGGGGCGGGCGGCCTCCTTGGCCGCGGCTTCCTCCGCCCGCTTCTTCTTCTCCTCTTCCTGGCGTTGTCTCAGGTCGAGGCGTTCCTGGGTGCGGCTCGCGCGGTCCGCGAAGTCACCGGCGTCCGCGCTGAGGGCGGTCAGCTGGGTGTCGAGCTTGTTGTTCGCCGCGACGGGTTTCACCGAAGCCGGGTCGGGCGCCGCCATCGTGGTGGTGTCCTGGGCGGGTTTGTCGGTGCCGGTGAGCCCGCCGACCGATGCCGCCGCGACTCCCGCGACCCCCATGACGCAGGCCGAGGGCACGGCGACGGTCAGGAGGGCGGAACGCTTCGCCGGGGTCCGGCGACGGCTACTGCCGCCCGCGGCCCTGGTGTTGCCGGACTTGGCGTTGCCGGTTTTGGCGTTGCCGGTCTTGGTGCCGGCTCGGCGTGAGGCGCGCGGCTCCGCCGTCGTCGCACCGGGCGTGACCGGCATCGTCTGCGTGGCCATGGCGTGTACGGCGGCCGACGGCTCCGGTGCGTCCTCGTCGGAGAGGGCCTCGAAGACGGCGGTCTCGGCGGCGTGGATGTCGGTGCCGTGCATGTCGGTGCCGTGGATGTCGGTGCCGTGCAAGTCGGCGGCATCCGTGGGGACGTCCTGCGCCATGACGACCGGGACGACGCTGGTCGCCTCGTACGCGTAGGCCTCGTAGCCGCCGTCGCCGTGCCCGGTGTTCCAGGCGGTGGCGTCGTACGTGCCGGTGTCCTGCTGCCCGTACGCGGTGAACGTGTTCCACTGCGCGCTCTGGTCGGCGGACTGCTCCGCGCCCGTGGACTCGTAGCCGAAGGAAGTCGGCTGGTATTCGGCGGTGTTCGCGCCGGCCCAGGCGTTGGCGTCCCACTGGCCCGTGGTGTCCTCGGGCATGGCCTGGCCGGGAACGGTGGAGAGGTAACTCTCCTGCCCCGTCCACGCGGTGGCGTCGTAGGTGCCGGTCGACTGGTACGCGCCGTAGGCGTCGTAGCCCGCGGAAGCACCGTAGTTGTAGTCCTGGCCCTGCGTTTCATAGGAAACGTAGGCCTGGTCACCAGCGAAAGTGGTGGTGGAGAGGCCGTCGTACCCGTTTTCGGGGTACTGGCCCGACGAGGGGCGGTCGTTCACCAACTTCTCTTTCGCCTCGGCAGTGGGGGCCTGGGTGGCCGGGGAATGAGAGGTTCCCCGGAGGAGAGCAGTGGCGCGACTGTACCCGGCGGTTACTGGCGACGACAATCTTCGGTGGGTTTCAGCCTCATGGGAACCGGGCATTCGGCTGTCTTTCGGTCGCCCGCACACCGAGCCTTGGCCTTGGGTTCGATATTCGTTCGACTCCGGGCCGCGTGTTGTTGCCCCTGCCGCGACGCTGGTCCGGCGCTCGGTACCGGTCGGCGCTCAGATGGCGATGCGGCGCACCTCGGCGTTGTCGCTGGCGGGCGACGGATGGGGGAGCGGGCCGTCCAGGGTGCGGCGGATGGCGTTGATGACGGTGGGGTGGACCGGGAGCGCCAGGTGACCGATGCCGGTGACCAGGACGTTCTCCGTGATCAGGTCGGGGTGGTCGAGGCGGGCGGTCCCCGGCGGGGACATCAGACCGTCGAACTCGCTCCAGAAGGCCACGCAGCGGGTCCGGCAGCCCGGAGCGGGCGCGCCCAGTTCCGTCATGACCTCGGAGCCGGGCCGCATCTGGCGGACGAGCGGGTGCGCGTCCATGAAGGGCGCCACGCTGGTGCCGGCGTGCGGGGTGCCGAGCGTGACGAGCGTGCGCACCCGGGCGTCGCCGCCGAGCCGCTGGATGTAGTACCGGGCGACCAGCCCGCCGAGGCTGTGCCCGACCAGGTCGATCTGCTCCTGCCCGGTGCGCTCGCACAGCTCCTCGACGCGGCGGGCCAGCTGCCCGGCGGTGGTGCGGAGGTCCCGTGTGAACGGAGAGTAGTTGTACGTCTCCACCCGCCGCAGGCCGTCCGCCGCGAGGGCGCGTCGCAGCAGGACGAAGACGGAGCGGTTGTCGGTGAAGCCGTGCAGCAGCAGCACCGGGGGGCGCTGCCCGGCGCCCCCGGCGGCCGCGTCGGCGGCGAGCCGTTCCGCGAGAACCCCAGTGGGGTAGAGGAGCAGGTGTCCGCTCAGCACCACCGCCTCCAGCACGGCTGCCCGGAGGGCTGCCGCCGACCGGAAGGCGGCGAGCGGTAAGGGTGCGGATACCGGCGTGATCGACAGCCCCATGGCGGCCTCCTGGCCTCTTGGGTACTGGTGCCGTACTGCCGACGTGCCCCGCCTCCGTGCCGTGCGGCTGGCGGCACGGTGGCGGGACGACTCGGTGCGGCTCCACCGCGAATCAGTTGGCGGGGGCGGTGAACCAGTGGCAGTGGCTCCACGCTCCCACGTGTGATTTCCCCCTCCTGCTTGACTGCGAAACGGGCTGGTGCGCGATGCTGTACTTAACGTTCGTTCACTCGGGAGGCAGTGCGATGGGTGTGACCGGTCCGATCCGTGTGGTGGTGGCCAAGCCGGGTCTCGACGGCCACGACCGCGGGGCCAAGGTGATCGCCCGTGCGCTGCGGGACGCGGGAATGGAAGTCATTTACACGGGCCTGCACCAGACCCCCGAGCAGATCGTGGACACCGCGATCCAGGAGGACGCCGACGCGATCGGCCTGTCGATCCTTTCGGGCGCCCACAACACCCTGTTCGTTCGGGTGCTGGAACTGTTGAAGGAACGGGACGCGGAGGACATCAAGGTCTTCGGCGGCGGCATCATCCCCGAGGACGACATCGCCCCGCTCAAGGAGAAGGGCGTGGCGGAGATCTTCACTCCGGGCGCCACCACCACCGCGATCGTGGACTGGGTCAACGCGAACGTCCGCCAGCACTGATTCGGAAGCCGTGGACCCGGCGGCCGTCACCGCCCCGGCTCAGGACGGCGGTATGAGCTCCGCCAGCATGCTCGCGCGGAGGTGGAGGGTGGAGGCCAGGCGCTGGAAGGCCTCCTCCCAGTACGCCGCCGCGCCCGGGGAGGTTTCCGTGGTGTCCGCGGGGGCCCTGGTCAGGGCTTCCAGCCGGGCGGCGTCCGCCGGGTCGAGGCAGCGTTCCGCCAGGCCCATCACCCCGCTGAAGCTCCACGGGTAGCCGCCCGCCTCCCGGGCCGCGTCCAGCGCGTCCACGACGGCCCGGCCCAGCGGCCCCGCCCACGGAACCACGCACACCCCGAGCAACTGGAACGCCTCCGACAGCCCGTGCGCCCGTACGAACTCCGCCACCCAGTCGGCCCGCTCCCCTTCCGGCAGGACCGACAGCAGCTTCGCCCGTTCCGCGAGCGATGCCGTGCCCGGGCCGGCCGCGGGCGGGGCGGAGGGTGAGCCGAGCAGCGCCTTCGACCACTGCGGATCACGCTGGCGCACCGCCGCCCGGCACCAGGCCGCATGCAGTTCCTCCGCCCAGCCGTCGCCCACGGGCAGGGCCACTATCGCCGCCGGGTCGAGCCCCCCGAACCGCTCCCGCCAGCGGGACAGCGGAGCCGCCTCCACCAGCTGGCCCAGCCACCAGGCCCGCTCCCCGCGTCCCGCGGGCGGCCGCTTGACCACGCCGTCCCGCAGCATCCCCGCGTCGCACTCCGCCGGCGGATCGATCCCCTCCGGGCCCACGCAGGCCAGCGCCCGCTCCGCCATCCGCCCTGCCAGCGCGGAACCCGTCAGTGCCGACAGCAGCTCGGCGGCGGTCGCCCGGACGTTGCGGCTGCGGTCGCCCAGGGCCGCCTCCAGGAACGGCTCGTCCAGGCCGGACAGCCCCACCCTCAGCGAGTCCAGGAACATCAGCCGGTCCTCGGCCCGTTCGGCGGTCCAGGTGGTGGCGAGCAGCGCGGTCGCGGCGGCCGGGTCGTGGGCCCGTACGGCGCCCAGGAGGGCCACCCGCTCGGCGAACAACCCCTCCTGCCAGAGCCGTTCGACCCCCTCGCGGTCCTGCGGGCCGGGCAGCTCCGGCATGCCGGCCGCGCCGCCGCGCAACGCGAACCGCCAGTCCGGATTCAGCCGGGCCAGCCACAGCCCCCGGCTGCCGGCCAGGGCCAGCGCGTGCGGCCGCAGGTCGGTGCGGGCCCTGGCCGCGTCCAGCAGCGCCGGGACCAGCGCCGCCGGAGCGCGGTAGCCGTGCCGCACGGCGGCGGCCAGCCACTGCGGCAGCAGCTCCGTCAGATCCGGGGCGGCCCCCCGCCGCCCGCCCGAGCTGCGGCCGGCCAGCAGTTGCGCGAGCCGCCGCCGGGCCGCTTCCGGCGGCTCGGGGCGCGGATCGCGCGGCGCCGGCTCGGGGCGCTCCCCCGCCTGCGCGGGCCGCAGCCCGGCCCGACGCCGCAGTGTCTGGACGGCCGCTTCGTCCAGCAGCGCCCGGGGCGAGCCGCCCCGGCGCCGCTCGGTGCCGAGCAGCGCCGCACCGACCAGCCCGTCCCAGTCGGCGTGCCCCGCGTGCCCCGCGTGCCCCGCGTGCCCCGCGTGCCCCGCGTGCGCCGTACGTCCGGCGCGCTCCGCCCCAGCCGTCTCCATCGGACCCCTCCCTCGTGGTGTGCCGTGCCGCGCTCCGGTCCCGCCCCCTCCACGGGACCAGAGCAGTATGGTGAAATGTCGGCTCAAATCCTGCGTCAGCTGGCGTGGTTGTCGTTCATCAAAGCCCCCCGGCTTTTCTCGGTCCCGCACGACGGCGCCCCCGCGCCGCCGGTCCCTCCCCAGCGCCGACGCTCCCCCGCGTCGATCGCCTCTTGCCGTTCCTTCCGCGCCGGCCGGTCGCGCCGGCCCGTCAGACCAGAGCCACCGGTTCCGGAGAATCCGGCTGCCAGGCCGTCAGGGGCGTGAACCCCCGGTGGCCGACCTCCCCGAACACCGTCACCGGGCCCCCACCGGAAACCGCGGCGAGCTGCCACAGCCCCGACCGGGATCCGCCGCCGGGCCCCGCGAGCGGTACCGGCAGGGCCGACGTCCCCTCCAGGTCCGCCAACTGCCAGCCCAGCTCACCCGGTACGGGAACGACCGGGCCCAGCACCACCGGCCACGACTCCAGCCAGGGGTCCTCCCGCAGTGCGGCCCCGTACGCCTCCAGCGCCGCCTCCGTACTCACCCCGGCCGGCGCCGGCCCGCCCGGTACCGCCGCCGCGC
This sequence comes from Streptomyces cirratus, assembly GCF_014650775.1. Taxonomy (GTDB): domain Bacteria; phylum Actinomycetota; class Actinomycetes; order Streptomycetales; family Streptomycetaceae; genus Streptomyces; species Streptomyces cirratus. The sequence continues at coordinate 347,992 of NZ_BMVP01000002.1, forward strand.
ACCGTTCCCCCAGGTCGGCCCGCAGCCCCGCCGAACCGGGCCGGAAGCGGGCTTCCGCCTCCAGCACCAGCCCGACCGGCAGCGCCAGCCCCGGAGGCCGCCCGGGCGGTCCGAAGTCCAGCACCAGTGCCGGCCGCCCGCTCGCCAGCCCGCGCAGCCATATCCGGCGGGTGGTGAGCCGGCCGTCCGGGGACACCGAGTCGTACTGGGACAGCACGAGCCAGTGGTCCCGTACGGCTTCGCCCTCCGCCGAAGGCGCCAGCCCCACCCGGGTCCTCACCGTCGCGGCCAGCTGCTCCGGCAGCCCGGACACCCCCAGCCAGGCCTGGTCGAGCAGGTGCAGCAGCGCGAACTCCTCAAGCATCCGGGCGGGCCAGCCGGGGCCGCAACCGGGTATTGTCCCCAACTCCCTTACCCGGGTGGCCAGTCCGGGCGCCTGGGCGTCGACCATCCGGGCCGCCGTCTCCTCCCAGGCCCCGTACCCCGCCTGCTCCTGGCCGGCCAGGCCGCCCCGCAGCAGATCCACGAGCCGCTGCTCCAGCTCGGTGACCCCCGCCCCGATCCGGGCTGCCCGCCGCTCGGCCCGCTTCCTTGCCGCCTCCTCGTCCACCGGCTTGGCTGCCGCCGGCCGGGCCGCCCTCGCCGCCCGCTCCGCCAGCCACTCGCCGGCCCACTCCGGCGCCTCGGCCGGAACACCCACCCCCTCCGCCGCCCAGAGCAGCAGCAGCCCCAGAGCGTGCTTGCACGGGAACTTCCGGCTCGGACACGAGCACTTGTACGCCGGGCCCGTCAGGTCCACGACCGTCCGGTACGGCGTCCTGCCGCTGCCCTTGCACAACCCCCACACCACACCGGAAGCGGAACCTCCGGTCTGCGACCACGGACCCGCCCCACCCAGCTTGCCCCCCGCCTTGCGCGACGCATCGTCAGGAGCCAGAGCCAGTACCTGTTCCGCTGTCCAGCGGACCCCCTGCTCAGTCATGTGTCCCACCGTAGAGACCCCCACTGACAATCGCTCTGACCTGCAACGACGGCTCGAACAGGGGCCGTTGTCAGTGGGGTGGTGCACCGTGGTGTCAGCAGTCGGAAGCGGCTGCCGAGCATTGGAGGGGGACCATGAGCACGCCCGGGACCGAACACCGCGCAGAGGCACTGCGACCGCACGCCGAAGACGCCTTCGCACACGAACTGAAAGCCCTGGCGGCCGCCGACGACCGGCCCCGCCCGACCCGCTGGAAGCTCTCCCCGTGGGCCGTCGCCACGTACCTGCTCGGCGGCACACTGGACGACGGCACCGTGATCACGCCCAAGTACGTCGGACCGCGCCGCATCGTCGAAGTCGCCGTCACCACACTGGCCACCGACCGCGCGCTGCTCCTGCTCGGCGTGCCCGGCACCGCCAAGACCTGGGTGTCCGAACACCTCGCCGCCGCCGTCAGCGGGGACTCCACCCTCCTCGTGCAGGGCACCGCAGGCACCCCCGAGGAAGCCATCCGCTACGGCTGGAACTACGCCCGCCTCCTGGCCCACGGCCCCAGCCGCGAAGCCCTCGTCCCCAGCCCCGTCATGCGCGCCATGGCCGACGGCATGACCGCCCGCGTCGAGGAACTCACCCGCATCCCCGCCGACGTCCAGGACACCCTCATCACCGTCCTGTCCGAGAAGACGCTCCCCATACCGGAGCTCGGGCAGGAGGTGCAGGCCGTGCGCGGCTTCAACCTCATCGCCACCGCCAACGACCGCGACCGCGGCGTCAACGAGCTCTCCAGCGCGCTGCGCCGCCGCTTCAACACCGTGGTGCTGCCCCTGCCCGCCACCGCCGACGCCGAAGTCGACATCGTCGCCCGCCGCGTCGACCAGATGGGCCGCGCCCTGGACCTGCCGGCGGTGCCCGAGGGCCTGGAGGAGATCCGCCGCGTCGTCACCGTCTTCCGCGAGCTGCGCGACGGGGTCACCGGCGACGGCCGCACCAAGGTCAAGTCACCCAGCGGCACCCTGTCCACCGCCGAGGCCATCTCCGTGGTCACCGGCGGCCTCGCCCTGGCCGCCCACTTCGGGGACGGCGTCCTGCGCCCCTCCGACGTGGCGGCCGGAATCCTCGGCGCCGTCGTCCGCGACCCCGCCGCCGACCGGGTGGTGTGGCAGGAGTACCTCGAAGCCGTCGTCCGCGAGCGGGACGGCTGGAAGGACTTCTACCGCGCCTGCCGGGAGGTGACGGCATGAACCCGCGCAGCCCGCAGACCGGCGGCCCCCTCCTGCTGGGGGTCCGCCACCACGGACCGGGCTCCGCCCGCGCGGTGCGGGCCGCGCTGGACGAAGCCCGGCCGACGGCGGTGCTCATAGAGGGCCCGCCGGAAGGGGACGCGCTGCTGCCGCTCGCCGCCGACCCACAGATGCGGCCGCCCGTCGCCCTGCTCGCCCACGCCGCGGACGATCCCGGGCGGGCCGCGTTCTGGCCGCTGGCCGGCTTCTCCCCGGAGTGGGCCGCCATCCGCTGGGCCCAGGCGCGGGACGTACCAGTCCGGTTCATCGACCTCCCCGCGGCGCATTCGCTGGCCGTGAAGGACGACCAGGAGGAGCAGGCCGACTCCGTACGGATCGACCCGCTCGCGGTCCTGGCCGAAAGCGCCGGGTACGACGACCCCGAGCGCTGGTGGGAGGACGTCGTCGAGCACAGGGACGCCGTACGGGAAGACCCGCTGGCCGCGTTCGAGGCCCTCGGCGAAGCCATGGGCGCGCTGCGCGAGGCGTACGGCTGCGGCGGCAACCCGCGCGACCTGGTGCGGGAGGCGTACATGCGCCAACGGATGCGTGCCGCGCGCCGCGAGTTCGGCGACACCTACGCCGTGGTCTGCGGGGCGTGGCACGTCCCGGCACTGCGCGCCCCGGCCACAGCCGCCGCCGACAAGGCCCTGCTGACCGGACTGCCGAAGATCAAGGTCGAGACCACCTGGGTGCCCTGGACCCACCGCCGGCTCGCCCGCGCCGGGGGCTACGGCGCCGGCATCACCTCGCCCGGTTGGTACGCGCACCTCTTCACCGCCCGCGACCGGCCCGTCGAGCGCTGGCTGACCAAGGTCGCGGGCCTGCTCCGGGAGGAGGACCGGCAGGTCTCCTCCGCCCATGTCATAGAGGCGGTCCGGCTCGCCCAGACCCTCGCCGCCGTGCGGGGGCGGCCGGTACCCGGTCTCACCGAAACCCTCGAAGCGGTACGGGCGGTCATGTGCGACGGCTCCGACATGCCACTCGCCCTGATCCAGGACCGCCTGGTGGTCGGGGACGTGCTGGGCGAAGTCCCGGACGCGGCGCCCGTCGTACCGCTCCAGCGGGACCTGACCCGCAGACAGCGCTCCCTGCGCCTCAAGGCGGAGGCGCAGGACCGCGAGCTGGAACTGGACCTGCGCAAGGACACCGACGCGGCCAAGTCCCTTCTGCTGCACCGGCTGCAGCTGCTCGGCATCGACTGGGGGACACCCACCGCCTCCCGGGGCAGCACCGGCACCTTCCGGGAGACGTGGCGGCTGCGCTGGGAGCCCGAGCTGTCGGTGCGGGTCGCCGAGGCGGGGATCTGGGGCACGACCGTCCTGGGGGCGGCCACCGCCCGGGCCGAGGCGCTCGCGGCGGACGCCGCCGAACTGGGCGAGGTCACCGCCCTGGCCGAACGGTGCCTGCTGGCCGGGCTTGCCGAGGCACTGCCCGCCGTGCTGCGGGCCCTCGCGGACCGGGCCGCGCTCGACACCGATGTGGCACGCCTCGCCAAGGCACTGCCCGCGCTGGCCCGCTCCCTGCGGTACGGGGACGTACGGGGCACCGACGCGCAGGCGCTCGCCACCGTGGCCGCCGGGCTCGCGGAGCGGATATGCGTGGCCCTGCCACCCGCCTGCGCGGCCGGGCTGGACGCCGACGGCGCGGCGGAGCTGCGCGGGCACGTCGACGCCGTCCACGGGGCGATCGCCCTGCTGGCAGACGCCGACGAGGGGCTGCGCGAGCGCTGGGCGGCGGTGCTGCGGACGCTGGCCGGCCGGGACACCGTGCCCGGGCTGATCCGCGGCCGGGCCGCGCGGCTGCTCCTGGACGACGGCCGGCTCCCGCCCGAGGAGACGGCGCGGCTGATGGGGCTCGCACTGTCCCCGGCGGCCACCCCGGCCGACGCCGCGGGCTGGATCGAGGGCTTCGCCGGCGGCAGCGCGGGCGGCGGCACCCTGCTGGTCCACGACGAGCGGCTGCTCGGCCTGATCGACACCTGGCTGGTGTCGGTGCCCGCGGGTGCCTTCGTCGACGTACTGCCCCTGCTGCGGCGGACGTTCGGGGCGTACGAGCCGGGCGTGAAGCGGGCCCTGGGCGAACTGGTCCGGCGGCCACCGGCCGCCCGGCAGCGCGGCGCCGGCCCCGGCCGGGCCCCCGAGGGCTTCGGCCCGGAGCTGAACCCCGTCCGCGCGGACGCGGTGGCGGACGTGGTCCGCATGCTGCTCGCCGGGGCGGCCGGAGCCGCGGCGGCGTAGGCGCGGCCCGAAACCGCCCGGCCGGGCGGGGCCGGCCACCGCACCGGCACCCGCAGGGAATGGCAGGACGGCGGCGGCGATGGCCGCCGGTGACGACACGACAGGGGGACGACAGATGGAGATCGGTACGGGACGGCCGGCGGACGCGGGGGAGCGGCTGCGGCGGTGGCGGATGGTGCTCGGAGGAGGCGAGGGGGAGGGCACCGGCTGCTCGCTCTCCGGCCGCGACGCGCAGATGGACGCCGCGCTCACGGCCCTGTACGGCCAGAGCGGCGCCGGCTCGCGCAAGAGGCCGGGGGAGCGGTCGGCCGGACTCGGAGGGTCCGCGCCGCAGGTGGCCCGCTGGCTCGGGGACATCAGGACCTACTTCCCCAGCTCCGTGGTGCAGGTCATGCAGCGGGACGCCATCGAACGGCTCGGCCTGTCCTCCCTGCTGCTGGAGCCGGAGATGCTGGAGGCCGTGGAACCGGACGTTCACCTCGTCGGCACCCTGCTCTCCCTCAACAAGGCCATGCCGGAGACGACCCGCGAGAGTGCCCGCGCGGTGGTCGCCAAGGTCGTCCAGCAGTTGGAGAAGCGCCTCGCGACCCGTACCCGCGCCACCCTCACCGGCGCCCTCGACCGCTCCGCCCGCATCAGCCGCCCCCGTCACCGGGACATCGACTGGGACCGGACGATCCGCGCCAACCTCAAGAACTACCTCCCCGAGTACCGCACCGTCGTCCCGGAACGGCTGGTCGGATACGGCCGGGCGGCGCAGTCCGTGAAGAAGGAGGTCATCCTCTGCATCGACCAGTCGGGTTCGATGGCGGCCTCCGTCGTCTACGCCTCCGTCTTCGGGGCGGTGCTCGCCTCCATGCGGGCGATCGCCACCCGGCTGGTGGTGTTCGACACCGCCGTCGTGGACCTCACGGACCAGCTCGACGATCCCGTCGACGTGCTCTTCGGCACCCAGCTCGGCGGCGGCACCGACATCAACCGCGCCCTCGCCTACTGCGAGTCCAAGATCACCCGGCCGGCCGACACCGTCGTGGTCCTGATCAGTGATCTCTACGAGGGCGGCATACGCGACGGGATGCTCAAGCGGGTCGCCGCGATGAAGGCCGCCGGGGTGGAATTCGTGACCCTGCTCGCCCTGTCCGACGAAGGCGCCCCCGCCTACGACCGCGAGCACGCGGCGGCCCTCGCCGCACTCGGCGCGCCCGCCTTCGCCTGCACCCCCGACCTCTTCCCCGACGTGATGGCCGCCGCGCTGGAGAGGCGGCCGCTGCCCGTCCCGTGAGCGGCCCGCCGGCCCCGTCCGTGACTCGGCGGATCCTACGAACGTGCAGCTCAACCGTGAGGCGATCTGTGACAGGTATCACCGCTCTGGTGCGACCTGCGATTTAGGGACGCACGTCCCACGGGGATAACCTGCGAGACGGACATGCCGCGTTCACGGTCACCGTGTGCGCCTTCCTTGTGACAGCGCCGTCACGTTGCCCTCCGCGGCACGCCCACGCAGATAGCAGACAACCGCGAATCACTGCGAATCTTTGAAGACAAGGGACGGACGCGCGTGGACCTGTTCGAGTACCAGGCGAGGGACCTCTTCGCCAAGCACGGTGTACCGGTGCTGGCCGGTGAAGTGATCGACACGCCTGAGGCGGCTCGCGAGGCCACCGAGCGGCTGGGCGGCAAGTCGGTCGTCAAGGCGCAGGTGAAGGTCGGAGGCCGAGGCAAGGCCGGCGGCGTCAAGCTCGCCGCCACCCCGGACGAGGCCGTCGCCCGGGCGACGGACATCCTCGGCATGGACATCAAGGGCCACACGGTCCACAAGGTGATGATCGCCGAGACCGCTCCCGAGATCCTCGAGGAGTACTACGTCTCGTACCTCCTCGACCGCACCAACCGCACCTTCCTGGCCATGGCCTCGGTGCAGGGCGGCATGGACATCGAGGAGGTCGCGGAGAAGACCCCCGAGGCCCTCGCGAAGGTCCCCGTCAACGCCAACGAGGGCGTGACCATCGAGAAGGCCCGCGAGATCGTCGCGCAGGCGAAGTTCCCGGCCGAAGTCGCCGAGAAGGTCGCCGAGGTCCTCGTGACCCTGTGGCAGACCTTCATCGCCGAGGACGCTCTCCTCGTCGAGGTCAACCCGCTCGCGAAGGTCGCCAACGGCGACGTCATCGCGCTCGACGGCAAGGTCTCGCTCGACGAGAACGCCGAGTTCCGTCAGCCGGGCCACGAGGAGTTCGTGGACCACGCGGCCGCGAACCCGCTCGAGGCCGCCGCCAAGGCGAAGAACCTCAACTACGTCAAGCTCGACGGTGAAGTCGGCATCATCGGCAACGGCGCGGGCCTCGTCATGAGCACCCTCGACGTCGTCGCCTACGCCGGTGAGAACCACGGCGGCGTCAAGCCCGCCAACTTCCTGGACATCGGCGGTGGCGCCTCCGCCGCCGTCATGGCCAACGGCCTTGAGATCATCCTCGGCGACCCGGACGTCAAGTCCGTCTTCGTCAACGTCTTCGGTGGCATCACCGCCTGCGACGAGGTCGCCAACGGCATCGTCCAGGCGCTGGCACTGCTGGAGGAGAAGGGCGAGGCGGTCACCAAGCCGCTCGTCGTCCGTCTCGACGGCAACAACGCCGAGCTGGGTCGCAAGATCCTCTCGGACGCCAACCACCCGCTGGTGCAGCGCGTGGACACCATGGACGGCGCGGCCGACAAGGCCGCCGAGCTCGCGGCTGCGAAGTAAGGGCAGAGGTCACAGACTCACATGGCTATCTTCCTCAACAAGGACAGCAAGGTCATCGTCCAGGGCATGACCGGTGCCACGGGCATGAAGCACACCAAGCTGATGCTGGCTGACGGCACCAACATCGTCGGCGGCGTGAACCCGCGCAAGGCCGGCACCAGCGTCGACTTCGACGGCACCGAGGTCCCGGTCTTCGGCTCCGTCGCCGAGGCGATGGAGAAGACGGGCGCCAACGTCTCCGTCCTCTTCGTCCCGCCGGCCTTCGCCAAGGCCGCCGTCGTCGAGGCCATCGACGCCGAGATCCCGCTGGCCGTCGTCATCACCGAGGGCATCGCGGTGCACGACTCCGCCGCCTTCTGGGCGTACGCGACCGCCAAGGGCAACAAGACCCGGATCATCGGCCCGAACTGCCCGGGTCTGATCACCCCCGGCCAGTCCAACGCCGGCATCATCCCGGGCGACATCACCAAGCCCGGCCGCATCGGTCTCGTGTCGAAGTCCGGCACGCTGACCTACCAGATGATGTACGAGCTCCGTGACATCGGCTTCTCCTCCGCCGTCGGCATCGGTGGCGACCCGGTCATCGGCACCACGCACATCGACGCCCTCGCGGCGTTCGAGGCGGACCCCGAGACCGACCTCATCGTCATGATCGGCGAGATCGGCGGCGACGCCGAGGAGCGTGCGGCGGACTTCATCGCGAAGAACGTCACCAAGCCGGTCGTCGGCTACGTCGCGGGCTTCACCGCCCCCGAGGGCAAGACCATGGGTCACGCCGGCGCCATCGTCTCCGGTTCTTCCGGCACCGCACAGGCCAAGAAGGAGGCCCTCGAGGCCGCGGGCGTGAAGGTCGGCAAGACGCCGACCGAGACCGCCAAGCTGGCGCGCGAGATCCTGAACGCCGCTCAGTAAGCAGTCACCGTACGTGCCTACGGGCGTGGCCCGCACCCCTCTCGGGTGCGGGCCACGCCCGTTTTCGCCGTGTGAGCGCCCCGGCTCACTCGACCTTCGGTGCGAGGCGGGCCGGGCCGGCCGCCGGATCGGAGCGGAGCCTGTCGTGCAGCTCCTTGCTCTGTTCGGTGAACCGCTGGGGACCGCTGAGCGGCGGGACCCCGGAGACGCTCGAACCCGGCGCGAGCGGCGGGATGTAGTGGGTCGGCGACGTGGTCGCCGTGTACGCCGTCGCCACCGCGATCACCGCCGTCAGCCCGAGCGCCGCCCGGCTCAGCGCGCGGGAGCGGCGCTCGCAGGAGGTGCGTACGGCGGCCGCCGGGCGCGGTTCGAGGGAGACGGCCGGACGGACCGAGCCCATGCGTTCGCGCAGCCGGGCGGACCGCTGCCCGGGCGGCAGGCCGGCCAGCTCGGGGATACGGGCGACGAGCGCCGCGTGCGCGTTCAGGAGGCGCAGGCCCGCGGTGGGCGTCGACGCCTCGATCTCGGCGGCCGTGTCGGGGAGGTCGAGGCCGACGCCGTCGTAGAGCAGGACCGCGCGGCGGTACGCGGTCGGCAGCGCGAGCAGGGCGTCCATCGTGATCCGGTCGGCGGCTTCGGCCGGGGCCTTGTCGGGGTGGCGGAAGGCCCGGCGGAACCGGTGCCAGGGGGAGAGGGCGTACTCGTACGTGGCCGCGCGCACCCAGCCCACCGGGTCCGGGTCGGTGGCGACCTCGGGCCAGCGCGCCCAGGCCTGGAGGAACGCCTTGTCCACGGCCTCCAGGGCGAGGGAGCGGCGGCCGGTGAGCAGGTACGCCTGGCGGACGAGCGCCGGGGCGGCGTAGGCGTGCAGGGCATCGAACACCTGAGCGGGACTCAGGGGGCCGGGATCGACGGGGGCTTGCGGCTCGGCAGCGGCGCCGGGTTCGGCCCCGGCCTCGGCCGTGGGGGTGTCGGGTTCGGGCTCGGGCCGGGACTCCGGGGGTAGGGGGGTGTGGTTGCCTCCGGCGCGCTTGACGGGGGTCTTGGCCTCGTGGCGCGAAGAGCCGGCCGGTGGCTTGGGGGCCCGCTTCGGCGCCGCCTTGGGCCGTTTGCGGGAGCTGATGGGCCGCGCCGGGGCCGGGGAGACCCGTACGGCACCGGAGCCGGCGGTTTTCGCGGCTCCGGGGAAGTCGGCGTTCGGGGCTGCGGCGTTGGAGACCCCGGCGGGGGACCGGGTCTGGGTGGCGGCGCCTTCGGAGGCGGTGGGGGTCGGGGCCCCAGGGCCTGCGGGGTCGGGGGTCTGCGCGGCGGGGGTTTGCGCGGCCGGGGTTCGTTTGGCGGGGGTTTGTGGGGTGGAGGTCTGCGGGGCGGGGCCCTCGGCGGTGGGGGGCGGGGCCTCGGGCTCGGCGGGGGCGGTGGACGCCGCGAGCCGGGTGAGGAAACGGGCGTAGGCCTTGCGCTTGCGGCCGCGCGGGTGCGTCCGTCCGGTCTCCCACGAGCGGACCGTGGAAGGGCTGACCCCGACGGCCGCCGCCACCTCACCGTGCGTCAGTTCGGCGGATTCGCGCAGCCTTCGGCGTTCCTGGGGGGAAGGGAGGTCGGCCTCCCCCGAGGCGGAGGTCGTTCCGACGCCTTGTGTCATGCCACTCTCCCCGCGACCCGGTAGCTCTGCGCGAAAAAGTACATAAACGTATATTGGGCGACACCACGGACATTCGCCTGTTACCCACCCATAGCGCGTGTCGTTGGCACCATGGCGGGGTGACCCAAGTGACCGAACGCGGTACCTCGTTGCCTGCGGCCCCGCAGGCCGCCGTGCGGCGCCGTTCGCCGGCGGCCGCCGCGTGCGTGCTGGGCGGCGCCGTGGCCGCAGGACTGGGGCTCGGCTTCCTGGCCGTGCTCGTGATCGTGCTGTGGATCAGCTCCCCCTATCCCGACAGCGGCCCCGGCGGCGCGCTGCACCTCGCGGCCGGGCTGTGGCTGCTCGCCCACGGGACCGAACTCGTCCGCTACGAAACCCTGTCGGGGGTGCCCGCACCCGTCGGGGTGACGCCGTTGCTGCTGGTGGCACTGCCGGTGCTGCTCATGCGGCGGGCCGCGCGGCTGGGCAGTGCCTCGGGCGGCGGCCCGGTGGACGGTCCGGGCGACGACGAGGTGCTGCCGGCCGGCGTCGTGTTCTCGGCGGTGACCTGCGGGTACCTCGGCGTCGGGGCGCTGGCGACGGTCTACGCCTCGGTCGGTCCCATGCCGGCCGACCCGCTGAGCGCGGCGTGGCACGTGCCGCTGGTGGCCGTACTGGCCGCGGCGAGCGGGGTGTGGGCGGCGCGGGGGAGGCCGCTCGGCGAGTTCCCGCAGTGGGTGCCGGGCTGGGTGGCGGGGGGCGTACGGAGGGTCATCGCGCGCCCCCGTTACGAGCTGGCGCTGCGTTCGGGCGCGGCGGGGGCGCTGGTGCTGGTGGGCGGTGGCGTGCTGCTGGTCGGGGCGTCGCTGGTGTGGCACGGGGCGGAGGTGCGGGGGTCGTTCCTGGGGCTGACCGGGGTGTGGTCGGGGCGGTTCGCGGTGCTGCTGCTGGCGGTGACGCTGATCCCGAACGCGATGGTGTGGGGTGCGGCCTACGGTCTGGGGCCGGGCTTCGCGCTGGGCGCGGGGGCGACGGCGACACCGTTCGGCTCCGTCGGATCGCATGCGGCGCTGCCGAGGTTCCCGCTGCTGGCGGCGCTGCCGGGGGTGGGGGCGGGGACGCCGCTGACGTGGGCGGCGTTCGCCGTGCCGGTGGTGGCGGGGCTGGCGGTGGGGTGGTTCGCGGTGCGGAGGGCGCGGGAGGTCTCGTACGGGGAGACCGCGTGGACGGCGGTGCTGGGGGCGGTGGTGTGCGGGGTGCTGATGGCGGGACTCGCGGCAGTGGCGGCGGGGCCGCTGGGGTCGCGGGAGCTGGTGCGGTTCGGGCCGGTGTGGTGGCAGGTGGGGGGCGCGGCGGTGGCGTGGGCGGTGGTGCTGGCCGTGCCGGTGGCTGTGGCGGTGCACGGGTGGCGGGTGCGGCCGGTGAGGGGGGCGGGGGCGGTGGAAGCGGCGGACGAGTGGCACGACTCGGGGGTGCGGGAGTTGCGGTGGGCGGCGTTGCGGGAGGCGGCCGTGCCGATGGTGGCGCCGGGGGTGGCGGCTGCGGCTGCGGCTGCGGCTGCGGTGGCGGTGGCGCCTGCGGCGGAGCCGGGAGCTGTGGTGGCGGTTGCGTCTGCGGCTGCGGCGGAGCCGGGTGAGGGTGCTGACGTGCCGTCGGGAGCGGTGGGCGGTGCGCCGGTTGCGGCGGCGGAGTTGGTGCCGGGGGTGTCCGGGGCGCGGGTGCTGTCGCGGCGGCCGACGGTCTGAGGCTGCGGCGCCGCTGCCGGGGGCCCGCCCCCGGGCTCCCGCGCCTCAATCGCCGGCGGGGCTGGAAGTGCGGCCCCCCCCCGGGCTGGGCGGGTGCGGCGCCGCTGCCGGGGGCCAGCCCCCGGACCCCCGCGCCTCAAACGCCGGCGGGGCTGGAAGGTGCGCCCCCGGGGCTGGAAAGTGCGGCCCCCGGGGCAGGAAGGTGCGGCGCCGGGGCTGGGAGACGCCTCAAACGCCGGCGGGGCTGGAAGGTGCGCCCCCGGGGCTGGAGTGCGCGGCTGGACGCCCGTTACTGGCGGACCTTGAGGATCTTGCCGATCGGGTTGTCCGGGAGGAGCGTGTTGCATTTGAGTTCGGCCGTGCGCGTCAGGGCGTCGTCGCGGCAGACGTAGAAGTCCTTGTACGCCAGCTGGACCGCGTACGAGCTCGCCGCCAGCAGCAGCGCGAGCGTCGCCGTCACCAGGCCGCTGATCGCCGCCGTGCGCTGGGGCCGGGCCGCCGGGCCGAGGTTGTCGACGCCGGCGCGCAGGGCGCTGACGCCCCAGTACAGCGCGAGCGCGCCCAGCAGCAGGCCCACCGACGGGATTCCGAAGAAGCCGAAGAAGAACCCCCACATGCCCGCGAACACCGCGTAGCGGGCCCGGCGCTGGAGCGGGTCCGTCGGGTCCCAGCGGGCCGGGCCCTCGGGGGACGGGTCCTGGCCGGGGCCGCCGGGGCCACCCGCGCCGGTGACGCCGCGCGGCTGCCACGGCTCGTCGGGCCTGCCCTCGGGGGGCGCCGCGAAGGGGTTGTCGTCGGTCGAGGAGTCGGGCTGACGGCGGTCCGGCATCGAGTGCGTTACTTCCCCTGTGTCGTGGGCGTGGCGTCGGCGCGTCGGTGTGAGACACGTCGCGCCGCCTCACGCTACCCCCCGGCCGTGCCCCCGTCCCCCGGGGGCGGTCCCGTGTGCCGGTATCGTTGCAGGCGGTCCGCCGCTTCGTATGGTTCCCCGTATATCGGGGACCCGGAGTTTCGTATGACCGTACAAGTGCAAGCGATGCCCCCCAAGAAAGGGCCTCCCATGGCCGCCTCTCGCCTGGTCGTGCTGGTTTCCGGTTCCGGCACGAACCTCCAGGCCCTGCTCGACGCCATCGACGCCCACCCCGAAGGCCCCGAGGGCTTCGGCGCCCGGGTCGTCGCGGTCGGCGCCGACCGCGACGGCATCGTCGGCCTGGAGCGCGCCGAGAAGGCCGGGATCCCCACCTTCGTGTGCCCGGTCAAGGCGTACGCCACCCGCGCGGAGTGGGACGCCGCGCTCACCGCGGCCACCGCCGCCCACGAGCCGGACCTGGTGGTCTCCGCCGGGTTCATGAAGATCGTCGGACCGGAGTTCCTGGACCGTTTCGGCGGCCGGTTCATCAACACCCACCCCGCCCTGCTGCCCGCCTTCCCGGGCGCGCACGGCGTCCGCGACGCCCTCGCCTACGGCGCCAAGGTCACCGGCTGCACGGTCCACTTCGTGGACGGCGGCGTGGACACCGGCCCCATCATCGCCCAGGGTGTCGTCGAGATCCGGGACGGGGAAGAGGAAGCCGCTCTTCACGAGCGCATCAAGGAAGTCGAGCGCACGCTGCTCGTCGACGTCGTGGGGCGCCTGGCCCGGCACGGCTACCGCATTGAGGGACGAAAGGTAACAATCCAGTGACCGCCGTAGAGACCGCAGACAGCAGCAACGACCCGACCACGACCCAGCGGCCGATCCGTCGTGCGCTCATCAGCGTCTACGACAAGACGGGACTGGAAGAGCTGGCCCGCGGCCTGCACGAGGCGGGCGTCGCGCTCGTCTCCACCGGCTCCACCGCTTCCAAGATCGCCGCGGCCGGCGTGCCCGTTACCAAGGTCGAGGAGCTCACCGGCTTCCCCGAGTGCCTGGACGGCCGCGTCAAGACCCTGCACCCCCGCGTGCACGCGGGGATCCTGGCCGACCTGCGCCTGGAGGACCACCGGCGCCAGCTGGCCGAGCTGGGCGTGGAGCCGTTCGACCTCGTGGTCGTCAACCTCTACCCCTTCCTCGCCACCGTCCTGTCCGGTGCCACCCCCGACGAGTGCGTCGAGCAGATCGACATCGGCGGCCCCTCGATGGTCCGCGCCGCCGCCAAGAACCACCCCTCGGTCGCCGTCGTGACGAGCCCCGAGCGGTACGCCGACGTCCTCACCGCGGCCCGGGGCGGCGGCTTCGACCTGACCGCCCGCAAGCGGCTCGCCGCCGAGGCCTTCCAGCACACCGCCGCCTACGACGTGGCCGTCGCCTCCTGGTTCACGGGCGACTACGCCCCCGAGCCCGAGGCCGTCCTGCCCGAGTTCCTGGCCGGCGCCTGGCAGCGCAAGTCCACCCTCCGCTACGGCGAGAACCCCCACCAGGCCGCCGCCCTCTACACGGACGGGCAGCCGGGCGGGATCGCCAACGCCGAGCAGCTGCACGGCAAGGAGATGTCCTTCAACAACTACGTGGACACCGAGGCGGCCCGCCGCGCCGCCTACGACCACGACGAGCCGTGCGTCGCGATCATCAAGCACGCCAACCCGTGCGGGATCGCCGTGGGCGCGGACGTCGCCGCCGCCCACCGCAAGGCGCACGCCTGTGACCCGCTCTCGGCGTTCGGTGGTGTCATCGCCGTCAACCGCCCGGTGACCGTCGAGCTCGCCGAGCAGGTCGCGGAGATCTTCACCGAGGTCATCGCCGCCCCCGGCTACGAGGACGGCGCGGTCGAGATCCTGGCCAAGAAGAAGAACATCCGCGTCCTGAAGGTCGACGGCACCCCGCACCAGCCGGGTGACCTCAAGCCCGTCTCCGGCGGCGCGCTGCTCCAGCAGTCGGACGTGTTCCAGGCCGAGGGCGACGACCCCGCGAACTGGACGCTGGCCACCGGCGAGGCCCTCTCCGCCGACGAGCTGGCCGAGCTCGCCTTCGCCTGGAAGGCCTGCCGGGCCGTCAAGTCCAACGCGATCCTGCTGGCCAAGGACGGCGCCTCGGTGGGTGTCGGCATGGGCCAGGTCAACCGGGTCGACTCCGCGAAGCTCGCGGTCGAGCGGGCCGGCGCCGAGCGCGCGCAGGGCTCGTACGCGGCCTCCGACGCCTTCTTCCCGTTCCCGGACGGGCTGGAGATCCTGACGGCGGCCGGGATCAAGGCCGTCGTGCAGCCGGGCGGTTCGGTCCGTGACGAGCTGGTCATCGAGGCCGCGCAGAAGGCCGGCGTGACGATGTACTTCACCGGTACCCGGCACTTCTTCCACTGAGCGGATCCCGCACACGGCGAAGGCCGCGCCCCCCGTCCGGGGAGCGCGGCCTTCGCCGTGTTCTGAGCGGTACCGCTGCCTACTTCTTCACGACGATCGTGCCGGCGGCACGGTCGTGCCAGCCCTGCAGCTTGCCGGAGTTGTCGAAGAAGGGGGAGAGGTAGACCAGGAGCTGGCCGATGCCGCAGAGGAACGCACCGACCATGGGGATGATCCAGCGGATGAAGCCGCCGCCGACACCCGGAACCTGGCCCGTGTTCTCCTTGACGACCTTCAGGCCCAGCGCCAGCTTGCCGACCGT
Source organism: Streptomyces cirratus (assembly GCF_014650775.1). Classification (GTDB taxonomy): domain Bacteria; phylum Actinomycetota; class Actinomycetes; order Streptomycetales; family Streptomycetaceae; genus Streptomyces; species Streptomyces cirratus. Next base: position 363,086 of record NZ_BMVP01000002.1, read on the forward strand.
CGCGCCCACGAACGCGATCATCAGCCATTCGTAGAGCAGGGTGGCGACGAAGAAGACGAGGATGACGCCGAAGAAGGTGGCGATCACGCCGCCGGCGGCCTGGGCCTGTTCGTTGACGCAGCTCTGGTACGCGGACGACGCGTAGTCCATGCCGGTGCAGTCCTTGATGCTCTTCGACGCACCGAAGGCGCTCGCGACACCGATCGCGCTGAGGATCGAGTACAGGACACCGATGACCAGGCCGTCGATCAGACGGGCGCCGAAGCGGCGGCCCATCGTGGCGACCTCGACGGTGCCGAGCCCGGCCACGTTGATGTAGCCGTTGTTCGCCTGGAGCGTGCCGGGGGCCGGGGGCATCGCACCGTACGGCGGCTGCCCGGGCTGCTGCGGGTAGCCGTAGCCGGGCTGGCCCTGCGGGGGGATGCCCTGGGGCGCCTGCTGCGGGTAGCCGTAGCCGGGCTGGCCCTGAGGGGGCTGCGGGGGCTGCTGCTGTCCGTACGGGTTGTTCGGGTCGCCGAAGCTCATCTTGGGGTTGTTCCTCCGTGGAAGTGCGGGGACGCACGGCACTTTCGGAGGAAACACTGCGTTTTGCGGTCCACCCCCCGGCACTGCCCGCGGCACTCATTGTCCGTCATCGTGGTCCCGGCGCAGGGGGATTGTCCAGCCGGTTCGCACACGGGCCGGGACTTGTTGTGCAAGTGCAATGAAATGACCAAGACGGTACGGGGGGCCGCGAGGCACCCGCCGGGCGCCTTGAGTGGAACCGGGACCGCTCCATCCGGGAGGATGGGAGCATGACCGCCCAGATTCTCGATGGCAAGGCCACCGCAGCCGCGATCAAGTCCGAGCTGACCGCCCGCGTGTCGGCGCTGAAAGACCGGGGTGTCACCCCCGGCCTCGGCACCCTGCTGGTCGGCGACGATCCGGGCAGCCGCTGGTACGTCAACGGCAAGCACAAGGACTGCGCGGAGGTCGGCATCGCCTCCATCCAGCGCGAACTCCCGGCCACCGCCTCCCAGGAGGACATCGAGGCGGTCGTCCGGGAACTCAACGAGAACCCGGAGTGCACGGGTTACATCGTGCAACTCCCCCTCCCCAAGGGCATCGACACCAACCGCGTCCTGGAGCTGATGGATCCGCTCAAGGACGCCGACGGACTGCACCCCATGTCCCTCGGCCGGCTGGTGCTCAACGAGCCTGGCCCGCTGCCCTGCACCCCGTACGGGATCGTGGCGCTGCTGCGTCACCACGGCGTGGAGATCAACGGCGCGCACGTCGTGGTCCTGGGCCGCGGCGTCACCGTCGGGCGCTCCATCGGGCTGCTCCTGACCCGCAAGTCCGAGAACGCCACCGTCACGCTGTGCCACACCGGCACCCGCGACCTGCCGCGCCTGCTGCGGCAGGCGGACATCATCGTCGCGGCCGCCGGGGTCCCGCACCTGGTCAAGCCGGAAGACGTGAAGCCGGGCGCGGCGGTGCTCGACGTCGGCGTCAGCCGCGACGAGAACGGGAAGATCGTCGGCGACGTGCACCCGGGCGTCGCGGAGGTGGCGGGCTGGCTGTCGCCCAACCCCGGCGGCGTCGGCCCGATGACCCGCGCCCAGCTGCTCGTCAATGTCGTCGAGGCGGCGGAACGGACCACCAGTGCGGGTTGAGCACGTGACCGGCCCCGCCGAGGGCGAGGACGAAGGGGCGCCTGCCGGAGGCGGGGGCGAAGGGGCGTCTGCCGAGGCCCCCAAGTCCCGCCGGTTCCCCTCCGTCACCCGGGACACCGCCCGCCCCGAGGGCGGGGGCCGGGCCGCTCCCGGGGACGCCCCGGCGCCCGCCCGGCAGTGGCCGATGCTCAGCGTCCTCGCCGCCACCGCGGCCGGGCTGCTGGCGACGGCGACGGGTCACCCACGGGTGGGCTGCCTGATCATCGGGATCGCGCTGATCGCGGCCGCCGTGATGCGGCGCGTGCTGCCGTCGGTGGGGATGCTCGCCGTCCGCTCCCGGTTCACGGACCTGCTGACGTACGGGGTGCTCGGCGTGGCCATCACGCTGTGCGCGCTGATGATGCCGCCCCATGGGCTGAACATCCCGTTCCTGGAGACGGCGGTCCGCTTCACGGTCCGTTAGGCGCGCCGGTCGCTCAGCCGCGCCGGTCCGCCAGCCGCGCCGGTCCGTCGGCCGCGCGTGCCGCGCGGAAATCGGGGCTCGGGCGGGCGTCCGGCCTTCGAACATCCGGGTCCGTGTGCCACGCACCACACGGGCCTGTGGGTTAGCCGCCTCCGGGGTCGGATAGCCTGACCGCGGATGTCTCTTCACGTCAAGATTCGCAAGGACAGGGAAGCGGCGTCCTCCAGCACATGGGGCGGGGACGCCCCACCGCCAGCTGTCTAACGGAGAAGGCCATGACCCGCACTCCCGTGAATGTCACCGTCACCGGCGCCGCCGGCCAGATCGGCTACGCGCTGCTCTTCCGCATCGCGTCCGGTCACCTCCTCGGCGCGGACGTGCCGGTCAAGCTCCGGCTCCTCGAGATCCCCCAGGGCATGAAGGCCGCCGAGGGAACCGCCATGGAGCTCGACGACTGCGCCTTCCCGCTGCTCCGCGGCATCGACATCTTCGACGACCCGAACAAGGGCTTCGAGGGTGCCAACGTCGCGCTGCTCGTGGGCGCCCGCCCGCGCACCAAGGGCATGGAGCGCGGTGACCTGCTCTCCGCCAACGGCGGCATCTTCAAGCCGCAGGGCGCCGCGATCAACGCGCACGCCGCGGACGACATCAAGGTCCTGGTCGTGGGCAACCCGGCCAACACCAACGCGCTCATCGCGCAGGCCGCCGCCCCGGACGTACCGGCCGAGCGGTTCACCGCGATGACCCGCCTGGACCACAACCGCGCGATCTCGCAGCTGGCCGCCCGTACCGGCGCCGCCGTCACCGACATCAAGCGCCTCACCATCTGGGGCAACCACTCGGCGACCCAGTACCCGGACATCTTCCACGCGGAGATCGCCGGCAAGAACGCCGCCGAGGTCGTCAACGACGAGCAGTGGCTCGCCGAGACCTTCATCCCGACCGTCGCCAAGCGCGGCGCCGCGATCATCGAGGCCCGTGGCGCGTCCTCGGCCGCCTCCGCCGCCAACGCGGCCCTCGACCACGTCCACACGTGGGTCAACGGCACCGCCGCCGGCGACTGGACCTCGATGGGTGTCCCCTCCGACGGCTCCTACGGGGTCCCCGAGGGCATCATCTCCTCGTTCCCCGTCACCACCAAGGACGGCAAGTACGAGATCGTCCAGGGCCTGGACATCAACGAGTTCTCCCGTGCGCGCATCGACGCGTCCGTGGCGGAGCTGGTCGAGGAGCGCGACGCGGTGCGCGAGCTCGGCCTGATCTGACCGGCCGGGCCCGGCCGCCGAGCGGCCCGGCCCGTTCGAACCAGTACGAACGACGAAGCGCCCCGGCCAAACCTGGTCGGGGCGTTTTGGCGCGATTCGGCCTGTCGCGCGATGTAGGGGGAACCTAAGGTCGGTCGGTGACCGAGACCCCGATTCCCCGCCAGCCGACCGGTCAGGCCGGCTGGGGCGATCCCCGCGCCGGCCGCCCGCCGGTGCACCCCTCGCTCAGCGAGGCCGGCCGGTTCCTGTGCGCGGGTACCTACCTCGACGCCGGATTCCGCGACCGGGTCATCGACGAGCTCTACGTCCACGAGGAGCGCATCGTCGCCCCCTCCTACGGCTTCGACGCCTCCCGGGTGCTCGCCCACGCGCTGCGCGCCCGCCGCGCCGAACTCGGCTGGGCGGCCGGGGTGCTCGGAGCCTGGTTCGTCGGCTCCCTCCTCACCGGCGGCGCCCTCATGCTGCTGCTCGTCCCCTTCCTCCTGCTGAGCCTCGCCGACTGGCTGCGCGGCCGGAACACCCCGCTGCTGCGGGTGCTGGCCGTGATCCTGCGCGTCTACGTCTTCGTGATGCTCGCCTTCACCCTGCTCTTCCTCGCCTTCGGCGGATTCGCCCTGATGAGCCTGATCGGCGACTCGGGCGGCCCCGGCGCCCTGTTCTTCACGCCGTCCTTCGGGGACACCGCGGCGGCCACCGCCGTCTTGTGGTGGGTGCCCGTGGTCTTCGCCGCCGTGGTCGTCGTCGTGGGCCTCCAGCGCGGCCACGTCTTCCGGACCATCGCCACCGACCTCAACGAGCGCCGCTACGCCGACCACGCCGGCGACCCCGCCGAAGCGGCCCCCGGTGTGCGCTTCCAGCGCGTGCGCGCCCGCATCCGGGCCGAGCAGCACGCGCCGGTGATCATGTACGACGTCAACGACCCGTTCTGCGGTGCGGGCGACCCCTACCGGCCCTGGCAGCTCTCCGTCGAACTGCGCCCGCGCGAGGACCTGGGCCCCGACCGCAAACCGACGCCGGTCACCAACGCCCACCTCGTATCCGAGATCGTGCCCCTGCTGGAGCGGCTGCGGGTGCCCTCGCCGCACGGCTCCCCGGACGCCGAGGCCGCCGTCGGCGACCGGCTGCGGGAACTCGTCGTCGACGAGTGCGTGTTCCTGCCCGCCAACGGGCTGCCCCACCGTGACGCCGCCCAGGCCATCCACGCCCAGTACGCGCAGCAGCGGGCCGCCGCCGTCGAGGAGGGCGGCGAGCGCCGCAGGCACTTCCTGCGCGTCCGGGTGGGCGGCTGGGACGAGAACCTCGTCGTCACCGTCTTCGTACGGGTCCACACCCAGGGCGGCATGATGATGCTGGAAGTGGCACCGCACGTGCTGCTCCCCGTGGACGTCGCCTTCCACAACGCGGACGCCGACGCCCAGCGCTACCGCAACAACAACGGCTTCGGGAAAGCGGTCGGGGCGCTGCGGCAGACCCCCGGCTCCATCGCGGCCTCCGTCACCACCCTGGGCCGGGGACTGGCGAGCTGGTGGCGGATCGTGACCGGCGGCCACGGCGGCGCCCGGACCGAGGGGCCGCGCCTGTCGGTGCGCGAACTCGCCTCCGAGGACAACGGGTCGCTGTTCCACCTCATGGACTTGGACCGCTTCCTGAAAACCGTTCAGGACCGGGTCGTCGGCGGCATTATCGTCGCCTTGCACGAAGCGGGCTGGCACACCGAGGAGTTCGCGCAACGCGCCGTCAACGTCGCCGAAGGCGGGGTGTTCATCCAGTCGGTGAACGGCAGCGCGTTCAGCGTCGGCGGCAGCAACAACACCAACACCGGTCACCACAACAGCGGCAAGGGCAAGGGGAGCAGCGGTGGCAACTGACGGGAGCAACGCGGGAACCACGGGTGGCGGCCCGGCGGAGCCGTCCGTAACGCTCGGCGACATCACCGGCAGCGCGTTCAGCATCGGTGGCAGCAACAACACCAACACGGTCCGGCACGGGGGCGCGGCCGCCGAAGCCCCCACACCGCAGGTGCTGCTCGACGCGGTACTGGAGCTGCGCGCGGCCCTCGTACGGCTGCCGCGGGGCGAGGACCGGTCGGCGCTGGACGCCGAACTGGACGGCGCAGCCGAGGAACTGGAGACGGCACGGGAGATCCGGCCCGGGCTCGCCGCCCGGCTGCGCGGGGCGCTGGAGCGCTGGGCCCCGCTGGTGGAGTCGGTCAGTGCGGCGACCGCGCTGGGCGAGCTGCTGATCTCGCTGGGGGGCTGAGCCGTGGCCCCGCAGCCGCAGGGCGCACCCCGCTGGGACGCGCGCACCCAGCGCTGGGTGTGGGACGCCCCAGCCGATACCCCGGCCGCGGGCCCGTCCGCCGCCCCGCCGCCGCAGGCACCGCCGGCGTACGACCCGCTGGCGCCGGCCGCGCCGCAGGCCTACGACGGGAGCCGGCCGCCGGTGTACGAGGGGGGCCTGCCGCCGGTGCCGCCGCCGTACGACCCGCACCTGCTGCCCGGCCCGCCGCCACCGCCGCCCGTACCGCCGGGGCCCCCGCGCCCCGAGGGGCCGGGCGGGCGGTGGCTGACGCCGACCACGGCCGGCATCGCGGTGGCCGCCCTCGCGATCGGAGCGGCCGCCGTCTGGTTCGTCGAGCGCGGCTCCGGGCAGCCCGCCCCGCACGCGGGGGCGTCGGCGTCGAGCGCCCCGGTGGACGGCGGCGCATCCGGATCGCAGCCGCCGCCCGGCCCGTCGTCCGGGAGCCCCGCGGGGAGCCCGTCCGCGAGCACCGGCCCCAGTACGGACGGCGCCCACGAGAGCGTCCGGGATCCCAAGGGGTTCACCATCGCCGTGCCCGTCGGCTGGGTCCGGGAGGACGCCGAGAGCGGCGTCTTCTACCGCTCACCCGACCGGACGTCGCTGCTCCAGATCTTCCGCGTCAGCGAAGCGGAACTCACCCCGCTCGCAGCCGTCCAAGGCGCCTCCGCCGACCTGCGCGCCCGTACCTCGGGCTACGAGGAGATCCGGGTCGGCCGGGTCCCCGGGTCCGGGGACGCCGCGGAGCTGGTCTACGAGTACGACAGCGTGGAGTCGCACGGCCGGCGCCGGGGCGTGGAACGGGTCTCGCGCACCCAGGACGGCGCCAAGTGGGCCGTCCTGACCGCCGGCCCGGCCGCCGACTGGACGGTCACCCTCAGGCACCACACGGCGGCGCTGGAGGCCTTCCGGCCCGGGTGATTCAGTGCGCGAGCGAGCCCGGCTTGTAGTGCCCCGGGACCAGCCGGCAGGTGACGCCGAACCGGTTCCAGGCGTTGATCGTCGTGATCACGGCGATCAGCTGGACCAGCTCGGGCTCCTCGAACTGCCTGGCAGCGGTCGCGTAGACCTCGTCGGGAACGAAACCGTTCGTCAGGACCGTCACCGACTCCGTCAGTTCGAGCGCCGCCAGCTCCTTCCCGGTGTAGAAGTGCCGGGACTCGCGCCAGGCGGAGAGCTGGACGAGGCGCTCGACGCGCTCACCGGCCGCCAGGGCGTCCTTGGTGTGCATGTCCAGGCAGAACGCACAGCCGTTGAGCTGCGAGGCGCGGGTCTTGACCAGCTCGGTCAGAACCGGGTCCAGGCCCTTCTTGGAGGCGATCTCCAGGGCGACCATGGCCTTGTAGACCTCGGGGGCGTGCTTGTACCAGTTCAGGCGGGCGGGCTCTTCGGGGGCGTAACCCGTGGCTTCGTTCGTCGTCGTCATGTCCCCACCGTAGGGCGAGGGCAGCCCGCCGATATGGTCCACATCCATGACGGAATCCTGGGCCACTTTCGGCGCCGACCTGCACCTCGACCTCGCAGCCGGAAGGGGCCTGCGGGCCGGGCTGACGGAGGCCCTGCGCGAGGCGGCGCGCAGCGGGCGGCTGGCTCCCGGGACCCGGCTGCCGTCCTCGCGGTCCCTCGCCGCGGACCTGGCCGTCGCCCGGAACACGGTCGCGGAGGCGTACGCGGAACTCGTCGCCGAGGGCTGGCTGACGGCCCGCCAGGGGTCGGGCACCCGGGTGGCGGAGCGGGCCAGGGCGCGCCGCACCGCGCCGGCGCCCGCCGCCCGAGTACGCCATCCCGCGCGCCGGGGGCCCGCGTACAGCCTGGTCTCCGGCTCGCCGGACCTGGGCGGCTTCCCGCGCGCGGCATGGGCGGCGGCGACCAGGCGGGCGCTCACGGACGCCCCGAACGAGGCGCTCGGCTACGCGGCGGACGCACGGGGCCGGGTGGAGCTGCGCGAGGCGCTGGCCGGGTACCTGGCGCGGGCGCGCGGCGTGTACGCGGACGCCGAACGGATCGTGCTGTGCGCGGGGTTCGCGCACGGGCTGATGCTGCTGTCGAAGGTGCTGCGGGGGCGGCGGGTACGGGACGTGGCGGTGGAGGGGTACGGCCTCGGCGTGCACCGGGAGCTGCTCACGGGGGCCGGCCTGAGGACGCGCCCGCTGCGGCTGGACGGGGCCGGGGCGCGGACCGACGAGCTGCCGGGCAAGGCGGTGGGCGCGGTACTGCTCACCCCCGCGCACCAGTTCCCGACGGGGGTCGCGCTGACGCCGGAGCGGCGGACGGCCGCGGTCGACTGGGCCAGGACCACGGGCGGCCTGATCCTGGAGGACGACTACGACGGGGAGTTCCGCTACGACCGCCAGCCCGTCGGCGCGCTCCAGGGGCTGGACCCGGACCGGGTGGTGTACCTGGGTACGGCGAGCAAGTCCCTGGCGCCGGGGCTGCGGATGGGCTGGATGGTGGTGCCGGACGCGCTGCTGGAGGAAGTGCTCGCGGCGAAGGGGCACACCGACTGGACCTCCGGCGCGGTGGAGCAGCTGACGCTGGCCGAGTTCATCCGGTCGGGGGCGTACGACCGGCACGTGCGGGGGATGCGGACGCGGTACCGCAGGCGCCGGGACGCGGTCGTCGGGGCGGTGTCCGACCGGGCGTCGGTGACGGGGGTCGCGGGTATCGCGGCGGGGCTGCACGTGGTCCTGGACCTCGCGCGGGGCATGGAACGGCCGGTGCTCCAGGCGGCGGCCGGGCAGGGCCTGGCCCTGGAGGGCCTGTCGGCCTTCCGCCACCCCGGTTCGGACCTGCCACCGCGGGAGGCGGTGGTGGTCGGCTACGGCAACCCCCCGGACAGCGCGTGGTCACCGACGCTCTCGGCGCTCTTGTCGGCATTGCCGTGACCCTGGCCGGGTGCTTTGCGGGTGGCCGGTGCCGGGGCCGGTGCCGGGGCCGGTGCCCTGGCCGGGTCGCTGTGCGGTCCCCCGCGGGGGTGGCCCGGCCCGCCGGGCGGGGTGGCTGCGCGGTCCCCCGCGGGGGTAGCCCGGCTCGCCGGGCGGGGTCGCTGTGCGGTCCCCCGCGGGGGTGGCCCGGCCCGCCGGGCGGAGTGGCTGCGCGGTCCCCCGCGGGGGTGGCCCGGCCCGCCGGGCGGGGTGGGTTTCGCCTCAAACGCCGGCGAGGCCGGTGCCCTGGCCGGGTGGGTGTGCGGTCCCCCGCGGGGGTGGCCCGGCCCGCCGGGCGGAGTGGCTGCGCGGTCCCCCGCGGGGGTAGCCCGGCTCGCCGGGCGGGGTCGCTGTGCGGTCCCCCGCGGGGGTGGCCCGGCTCGCCGGGCGGGGTGGGTTTTCGCCTCAAACGCCGGCGAGGCTGGGAGTGGCTGCGCCTGGGCGGGGTGCCGGGGGCGCGGGCGGGGTGGGGGGTCGTCCGGGGCGGGCATGATTTATGGCGCCGACCCCGAGTCCGAGAAGCGCGGGCCCTACGCGCCACAAATCACGTTTTAGCCCCGTCCAACCCCCCACCCCGCCCCCACCCCCGACCAACACGTCCAACCCCGCCGGGGAGACGACCAGTCCCCACCCCCGGCCGACATGTCTGCCCCGCCGGGGAGACAAGCCGCCCCCACCCCCGGCCCACCGGTCGTGACGATCAGATTCCCACTCACCGGGCCGGGGTCGGGGGTGTGGTGGGGTGTTGACCGGGGCTAAAACGTGATTTGTGGCCGCCGGGGGGCTCCACTTCGCCTACGCCGAACGGGCGCCATAAATCATGCCCGCCCCGGACAACACCCCACCGCACGCCCGGCCCCGGCCCCCACCTCCAGCCCCGCCGGCGTTTGAGGCGAACCCTGACCCCGCCCGGCGGCTCGGGCAGCCCCTGCGGGGGGCCGGGCAGCGATCCCGCCCGGCGGCTCGGGCAGCCCCGCGGGGGGCCGGGCAGCGATCCCGCCCGGCGGCTCGGGCAGCCCCGCGGGGGGCCGGGCAGCGATCCCGCCCCGCGGGCCGGGCAGCCCCGCGGGGGAACGCGCACCGACCCCGCCCCGCGGGCCGGCCACCCCCGCGGGGGACCGCGCAGCGACCCCGCCCGGCGGCTCGGCCGCCCCCGCGGGGGCGGGTGAAACGCCCGGCCAGGGCTACGGTTCGCCGAAGCGCGCAAGGGCGAGGGAGCCCGCGACCGCCACCGCGAAGCCGAGGACGGCCAGCCACGTCAGGCCCTCGCGGGTGCTGTCCCCGAGCCAGGCCACGCCCACCGCCGCCGGGCCGAGCGTCTCGCCCAGCACCATCCCCGCCGTCGCCGCCGTCACCGACCCCCGCTGGAGCGCCGACGTGAGCAGCAAGAACGCCGCGCCCCCGCCCAACAGCAGCGCGTACACCGCCGGGTTGCCGAGGTCCGGGCCGTCGATGAGGCGGACCGCCACCTCCACCACCCCGAAGCCGGTCCCCGCCGCCAGGCCCAGCGCCAGGGCCCGGGCGCGGCCCGGGAGCCGGCCCGCCGCCGCCCCGGCGACCAGCACCAGCGCCGCCACCCCCAGCAGCGCCGCCCGCAGCGCGGGCGGCCCCGTCTCCGTGCCCTCCTCGCCCGAGGACAGCCCCAGCATCACCAGCCCCCCGCACACCACCGCGACGGCCCCCCACTCCGCCCGGCTCAGCCGGACCCGCATCAGCCGCGCCGCGACCACCGCCGTCACCGCCAGGCTGGCCGCGAGCGCCGCGCCCACCACGTAGATGGGGATGTGCCGCAGCGCCACGATCTGGAGGACGAACCCCATCGCGTCCAGGCCCAGCCCCGCAACGTACCGCCACTGCCGCACCGCCCGCAGCAGGAGGGCCGCATCCACCCCGGACCCCGTCCCCGGCTCCGCCGCCCGCGCGGCCACCGCCTGCAGGACCGACGCCGTCCCGAAACAGACCGCCGCACCCAGCGCGCAAACCATCCCAATCAGCACGAACAGACTGTAGGCCAGCGTCGTGACGAGGGCGTGACGACGGCCGGATTCCGTCCCCCCGCCACCCCGCTCTAGGCTGTCGGCCAACGCCACCCAGGGGGAGCGAACCCGTACATGGACACCACCGACACCACCACCACCCGGCGCCGCATGCGTTCCGGCGCCGTCGCCCTCGGCGGCATGGGCCTGCTCGCCGCCACCCTCGTGGCCTGCGGCAGCAGCGAGCCCGACAAGCGCTGCGCCGACCGCGCCACCTTGCAGAAGCTGAACGAGAAGGAGTGCAGGAGCGGCGGCCACGGCGCGTACTACTACGGCGGCAGCACCAGCAGCGGCAAGGTCAAGGGCGGCAGCTTCGACAAGTCCGCCGTCACCCGCGGCGGCATCGGCGGCCACAGCGGCTCCAGCGGCGGCTGAGGAAAGGCGGCCACGTGAAGCGGCACACCATCGAGCCCCGCCCCGACTGGCAGAAGACCGTCGAGGAACAGGGCCTGATCTACCCCCTGACCCGCTACCCCGACGACTCCCTGCGCCCCTACTGGGACGAGAGCGCGTACTACTCCTTCTCCCTCCCCGAGGTCGAGGCGCTGGAGAACGTCGTCGAGGAACTGCACGCCATGTGCCTCGCCGCGGCCGCCCACATCGTCGAGCACGAACGCTTCGCGGACCTCGGCATCAAGGACCCCCGGCTCGCCGCCCGTATCGCCGAGTCCTGGCGGCGCCGCGCGGAACAGCCGTCCCTGTACGGCCGTTTCGACCTGCGCTACGACGACTCCGGAGCGCCCGCCAAGCTGCTGGAGTACAACGCAGACACCCCCACCTCCCTGGTCGAGGCGGCGAGCCCGCAGTGGTTCTGGATGGAGGAACGCTTCCCCGGCGCCGACCAGTGGAACTCCCTGCACGAGCGCCTCGTCGAAGCGTGGCGCCGGCAGGCGGAGCTGCTGCCGCCCGGGCCCGTCCACTTCGCGCACTCCGAGACCGACGAGCTGGGCGAGGACCTGATGACGGTCGCCTACCTCAAGGAGACCGCCGAGCAGGCGGGACTGGCCACGCACGCCCTGTCGGTGGAACAGATCGGCTGGGACAGCCTGTCCGGCCGGTTCGTGGACGACAGGCTGCGCTTCATCCGCAGCTGCTTCAAGCTCTACCCGTGGGAGTGGCTGGCCGGGGACGCATTCGGCCCGCAGGTCCTCGACACGTACGACCACGGCGGCGGCTCCGGCAGCACCTGCTGGATCGAGCCGCTGTGGAAGATGCTCCTCGCCAACAAGGCGCTGCTGGCGATCTTGTGGGAGCTGTTCCCCGAGCACCCGAACCTGCTGCCCGCCTACCTCGTCGGGCCGCGCGAGCTCGCGGACACCACCGGGTACGCGGCCAAGCCGCTGCTGGGCCGCGAGGGCGCGGGGGTCACCCTGCACCCGGTGGGCGGGGCACCGTTCGCGCCGGAGGAGGGCGAGACGTACGTCTTCCAGGGCCTGGCCCCGCTGCCGGACTTCGACGGCAACCGGGTGGTGCTCGGCGCGTGGGTCGTCGAGGAGGAGGCGGCGGGGCTGGGCATCAGGGAATCGGCGGGGCCGGTCACGGACGAGTACGCCCGCTTCCTGCCCCACGTCATCCTGTAGCGGCCGGGCCGTCAGACCGCCAGCACCGTGCGGAGCTGGTCCAGGCCCCAGTCCAGGTCCTCCTTGCTGATCACCAGGGGCGGGGCGATCCGGATGGTCGAGCCGTGGGTGTCCTTCACCAGCACCCCGAGCTCCATCAGCTTCTCGGAGATCTCCCGGCCCGTGCCGTGCGCCGGGTCGATGTCGACGCCCGCCCACAGGCCGCGCCCCCGTACGGCGGTCACGGCGCCGCCGCCCACCAGCAGGTTCAGTTCCCGGTGCAGGTGGTCGCCGAGCTCGGTGGCGCGCTGCTGGAACTCGCCGGTCCGCAGCATCGCGATCACCTCCAGTGCGACGGCGCAGGCCAGCGGGTTCCCGCCGAAGGTGGACCCGTGCTCGCCGGGCCGGAACACCCCGAGCACGTCCCGGTCGGCGACGACGGCGGAGACGGGGACGACGCCGCCGCCCAGCGCCTTGCCGAGGACGTACACGTCCGGCACGACCCCCTCGTGCGCGCACGCGAAGGTCTCGCCGGTACGGCCGAGGCCCGACTGGATCTCGTCCGCCATGAACAGGACGTTCCGCTCGCGCGTGAGTTCCCGTACGCCCTGGAGGTAGCCGGCCGGGGGTACGAGGACGCCCGCCTCGCCCTGGATCGGCTCCAGCAGGACGGCCACGGTGTTCGGGGTCAGGGCGTGGGAGAGCGCGGTGAGGTCCCCGTACGGGACGATCTCGAAGCCGGGGGTGTAGGGCCCGAAGTGGTCGCGGGCTTCGTGGTCCGTCGAGAAGGACACGATGGTGGTGGTCCGGCCGTGGAAGTTGTCGGCCGCGACGACGATCTTGGCGTGACCGTCCGGGACGCCCTTGACCTCGTAGCCCCACTTGCGGGCGGTCTTGACCGCCGTCTCCACCGCCTCCGCGCCCGTGTTCATCGGCAGCACCATCTCCTTGCCGCACAGGGCGGCGAGTTCGGTGCAGAAGTCCGCGAAGCGGTCGTGGTGGAAGGCGCGGGAGGTGAGCGTGACCCGCTCCAGCTGGGCGCGGGCGGCGTCGATCAGACGGCGGTTGCCGTGACCGAAGTTGAGCGCCGAGTAGCCGGCGAGCATGTCGAGGTACCTGCGGCCCTCCACGTCGGTCATCCACGCGCCCTCCGCCGACGAGACGACGATGGGGAGCGGGTGGTAGTTGTGCGCGCTGTGCGCGTCGGCGGTGCGGATGGCATCAGCAGTCTTCGACACGGGGTCTCCGATCGTCCGTCAGGCAGTCGACGAGGGTGGCGTCACTTTCCATGTTCGCTCGTATACCGGACGGAGAAACCTTTCTCGTGGCGCGCCCGCTAAGGTGGGCCGCACGCACGGCGACTGGCGCACGGGGAAACGACTCCGGGGGAGTCGTGCGGGCAGGACCGCACACAGGGCCGCTCGCCTGGGCCTCGCGGGGACGAGACCAGACATCGACCCCGGAGGACCGCCATGACAGCGCGCCGCCATCCCGCCCTTTCCGCGACCGACCCCGAGCTGGCGTCGTTCGTCGCGGCCGAGGAAACCCTCCAGGCGGAGACGCTCCGCCTCATCCCGAGCGAGAACTACGTGTCCGCGGCAGTGCTGGAGGCTTCCGGCACCGTCCTGCAGAACAAGTACAGCGAGGGCTACCCGGGCCGCCGTTACTACGAGGGCCAGCAGAACATCGACCGCGTCGAGGCCCTCGCCGTAGAGCGGGCCAAGGGCCTGTTCGGCGTGGACCACGCGAACGTGCAGCCGTACTCCGGCTCCCCGGCGAACCTCGCCGTGTACCTGGCCTTCGCGGAGCCGGGCGACACGGTGATGGGCATGGCCCTGCCGATGGGCGGGCACCTCACGCACGGCTGGGGCGTCTCGGCGACGGGATCCTGGTTCCGGGGCGTGCAGTACGGGGTCCGCGCCGACTCCGGGCGCATCGACTACGACGCGGTCCGCGAGCTCGCCCTCGCCGAGCGGCCGAAGATCATCTTCTGTGGTGGTACCGCGCTGCCGCGCACGATCGACTTCGGGGCCTTCGCGTCGATCGCCAAGGAGGCGGGCTCGATCCTGGTCGCGGACGTGGCGCACATCGCGGGCCTGATCGCGGGCGGGGCGCACCCCAGCCCGGCGGGCCACGTGGACGTCATCTCCACGACCACCCACAAGACCCTGCGCGGACCGCGCGGCGCGATGCTGATGTGCCGGGAGGAGCACGCGAAGGCGATTGACAAGGCGGTCTTCCCGGGTCTCCAGGGCGGCCCGCACAACCAGACGACGGCGGGCATCGCGGTGGCCCTGCACGAGGCGGCGCAGCCGGCGTTCGTCACGTACGCGCACGCGGTCGTCGCCAATGCGAAGGCGCTGGCCGCGGCGTTGCTGGAGCGCGGGTTCGACCTGGTGTCGGGGGGTACGGACAACCACCTGATCCTGGTGGACCTGACCTCGCGGGGGGTGCCCGGGAAGGTGGCGGCGAAGGCACTGGACCGGGCGGGGATCGTGGTGAACTACAACACGGTGCCGTTCGATCCGCGCAAGCCGTTCGACCCGTCGGGGATCCGGCTCGGGACGCCGTCGCTGACCTCGCGGGGGCTGTCGGTGGAGCACATGCCGGTGGTGGCGGACTGGATCTCCCGCGCGGTGGCCGCGGCCGGCTCCGCGGACGAGCGGACGCTGACCGCGATCCGCGGCGAGGTCTCGTCCCTCCTCTCCACCTTCCCGGCCCCGGGCCTGCCCCTCTCCTGACCCCCCCGTCCCGGCGGGTGCGCCCCGGCCTGCCGGACGGCGTCCGCCACCTCTCGGCCTCGCCGGCGTTTGAGGCGCGGGGTCCGGGGCGGAGCCCCAGGGAACCCGGCTCCGCCGCGCACCGGGCTCTGCCCGGACCCGCGCCTCAAACGCCCCCGGCTACCGCTGGGAGGTGCCCCCACGAGGCTGGGCTGTGCCGGCGAGGCAGGAAAAGCGGTCGCTCGGACGGGGCGGGATTCGGCCGGGGCGCTACTGCCCGGTACCGGGGCGGGCCCGCAGCGGCGGGGGTGCGGCCCCGGAAGGTTCCGGCCAGCGGCGGGCCCGAGCCCGCCCCCGCACCTGAGAGAATGGACCCATGGCTTCTGATCGTCCTCGCGCGCTCTCCGGCATCCAGCCCACCTCCGGTTCGTTCCACCTCGGGAACTACCTCGGAGCCATCCGCCAGTACGTCGCCCTGCAGGAAACGCACGACGCCTTCTACATGGTCGTCGACCTGCACGCGATCACCATGCCCCAGGATCCGAAGGACCTCCGCGCGAACACCCGGCTCTCCGCCGCGCAGCTGCTCGCCGCCGGCCTGGACCCCGAGCGCTGCACGCTCTTCATCCAGAGCCACGTGCCCGAGCACGCGCAGCTCGGCTGGGTCATGAACTGCATCACCGGCTTCGGCGAGGCCAGCCGGATGACCCAGTTCAAGGACAAGTCCGCCAAGGGCGGCGTCAACAACGCCACCGTCGGCCTGTTCACGTACCCGATCCTCCAGGTCGCTGACATCCTGCTCTACCAGGCGAACGCCGTCCCCGTCGGCGAGGACCAGCGCCAGCACATCGAGCTCACCCGCGACCTGGCCGAGCGCTTCAACCAGCGGTTCGGCCCGACCTTCACGCTGCCCGCCGCGCACATCGTCAAGGAGGTCGCGAAGATCTACGACCTCCAGGACCCGGCCAGCAAGATGTCGAAGTCCGCGTCGTCCCCCAAGGGCCTGATCAACCTCCTCGACGAGCCCAAGGTCACCGAGAAGAAGATCAAGAGCGCGGTCACCGACACCGAGGCCGAGATCCGCTTCGACACGGCGGAAAAGCCCGGCGTCAGCAACCTGCTCACGATCTACTCCACCCTCACGGGCGAGTCGATCCCGGCCCTGGAAGCCTCGTACGAGGGCAAGGGGTACGGCGCCCTCAAGACGGACCTCGCCGCCGTGATGGTCGACTTCGTCACACCGTTCCGCCAGCGGACGCAGGAATACCTGGACGACCCGGAGACGCTGGACTCCATCCTGGCCAAGGGCGCGGAGAAGGCCCGCGCGGTCGCCGCCGAGACCCTGGCCCAGGCGTACGACCGGCTCGGTTTCCTGCCCGCCAAGCACTGACCGACGAGAGCGCTGGCGGTCCGGGGGGTGGTGCCGCCACACTGAGGCGGCAGCACCCCATCGGGGGACAGACGCAAGCGGCGGACGCAAGCGACGGACGCAAGCGACAGACGGAGGAGACAAACGTGGGGACCGTAACGCTCGGCGTTTCGATCGCGGTCCCGGAGCCGTACGGCAGCCGCCTCCAGGAGCTGCGCGCGGGCTTCGGGGACGCCGCCGCGCACGGCATCCCCACGCACGTCACCCTCGTCCCGCCCACCGAGGTCGACGCCGCCCGGCTCCCGGCCATCCGGGCCCACCTCGCCGAGGTCGCGGCGGGCTTCCGCGCCTTCGCGATGCGGCTGGAGGGCACGGGAACCTTCCGCCCGCTCTCGCCGGTCGTCTTCGTCAAGGTCGTGGAGGGTGGCTACGGCTGCACCCTCCTCCAGGGCCGGCTCCGCGACCCCGAGGGGCCGCTGGAGCGCGAGCTGGCGTTCCCGTACCACCCCCACGTCACCGTCGCCCACGGGATCTCCGAGGAAGCGATGGACCTGGCGTTCGCCGCGCTGGCCGACTACTGCGCCGAGTGGCTGTGCGAGGGGTTCGCGCTCTACGAGCAGGGCTCGGACGGCGTCTGGCGGAAGCTGCGCGAGTACCCTTTCGGGCCCGGCCCGGCGGGCCTCCCCACGCAGTCGGGTTCCCCGGCGAACGAGGCGGCCGAGGCGGTCATACGGCGCTCCTGACGGAGGGGCCGCAGGGCCTGGAACGTGCGGAACCTGAGCCTCCGTAGGACAAGGGCGTGAAACGGACGCCCCATCGAGTGCGCTTGGCGAAAAGTCACAATCGACGACCGTAGTACCAAAGTGGTGCAATTCCGGCCATTTACGGCATCCCAATTACGGTGACCCCATGGACTGGCTGACGAAGATCCCGGTGATCGGGCCGCTGGTGGCCGTCCTGATGCGGACGCACGCCTGGCACTCGTACGAACGGCTCGACCGCGTCCACTGGACCCGGCTCGGCGCCGCGATCACCTTCATCAGCTTCCTCGCGCTGTTCCCGCTGATCACGGTGGCCGCCGCCGTCGGCGCGGCGCTCCTCAGCCAGGAGCAGCTGGACCGGCTCCAGAAGACCCTCGCCCAGCAGGTCCCCGGCATCTCCGACCAGCTCGACCTCAACGCACTCGTCGCGAACGCGGGCACCGTCGGACTCGTGGCGGGCGGCCTGCTGCTCTTCACCGGCATCGGGTGGGTCGGCTCGATGCGGGACTGCCTGCGCGCCGTGTGGCGCAAGGACGACGAGGACCAGGGCAACCCCGTCGTCCGCAAGGGCAAGGACGCGCTGGTACTGCTCGGCCTCGGCGGCGCGGTCCTGGCCTCGGCCGCCGCCTCGATCGTCGGCTCCAGCGCGGTCGGCAAGTTCGGCAACCTGCTCGGCGTCCCGCAGCACGGCGCGGGCGGCGCTGTCCTGCGGACGGGCGCCTTCCTCGTCGGCGTCCTCGCCGCCTTCCTGCTGCTGCTCTACCTCCTGACGCTGCTCCCCGGGGTCCAGCCGCCGCGCGGCCGCCTGATCCAGGCGGCCCTGATCGGCGCGGCCGGCTTCGAGCTGCTGAAACTGCTGCTCAGCGGCTACATACGGGAGGTCGCCGGGAAGAGCATGTACGGGGCCTTCGGCGTGCCCATCGCCCTGCTGCTCTGGATCAACTTCACGGCCAAGCTGCTGCTGTTCTGCGCCGCGTGGACGGCCGCCCGGGGCGACGACCGCGCCGGGCAGCCGGGCGACGAGCACGACGGGCCCGCGGCGAAGCAGCTCTGACGGCCGCCGACCGCCTCACACGAGGTCCTCGTCCGCCGGGCGGCGCCCGCGCCGGCCGGGCCACCGACGGTTGAAGGCGAAGGTGCCGCCCGCCAGCGCGGCCAGCACCCCGCCCGCGATGCCCAGCGCGGTACCCAGTCCGCTGTCGCCGGGATCACCGCCGGCCGCCGCCCGGCTCTGCTCGTGCGACTGGGCGGGTGCGCCCTTCGACTTGGTGTCCGCGCTCTTCGGCGGAACCAGCTCACCGACCGGCTTGACCTTTCCGGCCGCCGCGAAACCCCAGTCGAAGAGCTCGGCGGTCTCCTCGTACACCGAGTTGATCCCGCCGGCGCCCGGGTCCATCACCGTGACCAGCAGCTTCCTGTTGCCGCGCTGCGCCGCGCCGGTGAAGGTGGCACCGGCCATGCTGGTGTTGCCGTTCTTCACTCCGGCGATCCCCTTGTACGGGGAGATCCCGCCCGCGCCCGTCATCAGCCGGTTGGTGTTCTGGATCTCGAAGGAATCGCGCGGCTTGCCCGTCTGGTGCCCGCCGGGGAACTGTGCGCTCGCCGTGCCGCAGTACTCCCGGAAGTCCTGCTTCTGGAGGCCGGAGCGGGCGATGAGGGTGAGGTCGTAGGCGCTCGACACCTGACCGGGGGCGTCGTACCCGTCAGGGGAGACCACGTGGGTGTCGAGGGCCTGGAGCTCCTCGGCGTGCGCCTGCATGTCCTTGACGGTCTTCTCGATGCCGCCGTTCATGGCCGACAGCACGTGCACGGCGTCGTTGCCCGAACGCAGGAAGACCCCGAGCCACAGGTCGTGGACGGTGTACTCGGCGTCCTCCTTGACCCCGACCAGACTGCTGCCCGCCCCGACGTCGGCCATCTCCTCCTCGGTCACCTTGTGCACCTGGTCCTTGGGCAGGGTCGGCAGCACCGTGTCCGCGAACAGCATCTTCATCGTCGAGGCCGGCGGGAGCCGCCAGTGCGCGTTGTGCGCGGCCAGCACCTCACCCGTATCGGCGTCCGCCACGATCCACGACCGCCCCGTGAGGTTCGCCGGCAGGGCCGGGGCCCCGGGCAGCAGGTTCACCTGGGTGCCGGGCTGCCCCAGTGCGGCGCCGCCCACGCTGGACATCGACGAGGGGGGCGCGGCGGACCTGGGAAGCCTGCCCTTCCCGTCCGCCGGCGGCGGCGAGGGCACCACCGGACGGGCGTACGCGGGGACCCCGAGCATCGCGGGAACCATGAGCGCGGCGGAAAGGACCGTCAGCGCGGTCTTCTTGGCAGACACGCAGGTGAAAGTACATCCCGATGGGCCGACCGCAGCCCCGGAAAGGTCAACCCGCCGCAGCCGCCGCCGGTACAGCCCACCCCGGCGGGTCCGTCCTGGCGACGAAACCGATACTGAGGGCATGAAACTCAGCCGCGCCGTCTCCTGGTTCCTGCTCGCCTTCGGAGTGTGGAGCTGGTTCATCTGGGTGACCTTCGTCCGGAATTTGTGGAAGAACGGAAGCGGCCTGTCCTTCGACGCGGCCGGCGACCCTACTGCGTACTTCTGGGTCCACCTTCTCCTCGCGGTCACGTCCTTTCTCCTGGGGACGGCCGTTGGGGTGATCGGGCTGCGCGGTCTGCGGGCGCTGCGGCGTGAGTCACGATGACCGTATTGGTCCTCGCGGTGGTCGCGCTCGCGGTACTGCTCCTGTTGGCCCTGGTGCACCGGTGGCTGTGGGCCCGGCTCGTCCGTGACACCACCCGGCCGGGTGGACCGGCGCGCACGGCGGGGACCGTGCTCGCGTTCGCCCTGCCGTTGCTGGCGCTCGCGGCGCTGGTGGCGGGGCACGCGGGGGCGCCGTTCTGGCTCCAGCGGGCGGTGGCCTGGCCGGGGTTCATGTGGCTGGCGGTGCTGCTGTACCTGACGATGGCGATGCTGGTGGCCGAGCCGGTGCGCCGGCTGTGGCTGCGCCGGACCGCGGCCCCCGAGCCGGCGCCCGTACCCGTACCGGCCGCGGCGCCCGCACCGGCCGCCGCGCCGGCGGGGCCCGAGCCGCAGCCGGCCGCCCCCGTGCCTTCGGAGCCGGGGCGGGCCGACGGGCCGGCGGCCGCCGGCCCCACCCGGCGTCGGTTCGTCGCCCGTACCGTCGGCGGGACCGCGGCCGCCGCGGCGCTCGGGACGGTCGGGCTCGGGACGTACGGGGTGCTGCGCGGCCCGCGCGTCAAGCGCGTGCAGGTGCCGCTCGCCCGGCTGCCCCGCGCAGCGCACGGTTTCCGGATCGCGGTCGTCAGCGACGTCCACCTCGGTCCGATCCTCGGCCGGGCCCACACCGCCCGCATCGTCGAGACCGTCAACCGCACCCAGCCCGACCTCATCGCCATCGTCGGCGACCTCGTCGACGGCAGCGTGCACGATCTCGGCCCGGCCGCCGAACCGCTGCGCGGACTCAGGGCCCGGCACGGTTCCTTCTTCGTCACCGGTAACCACGAGTACTTCTCGGGCGCGCAGCAGTGGATCGACCACGTACGCGAACTCGGACTCCAGCCCCTGGAGAACGCCCGCCGCGCCCTGCCGTACTTCGACCTCGCCGGGGTCAACGACGTCCAGGGGCGGAGCGAGGGCCACGGCCCCGACTTCCAGGCGGCCCTCGGCGACCGCGACCGTACCCGTACCGCCGTGCTCCTCGCCCACCAGCCGATCGTCATCCACGACGCCGTCCGGCACGGCGTCGACCTCCAGCTCTCCGGCCACACCCACGGCGGCCAGCTCTGGCCGGGAAATTACATCGCCGAACTCGCCAACCCCACCGTCGCCGGACTCGAGCGCTACGGGGACACACAGCTGTACGTGTCGCGCGGTGCGGGCGCGTGGGGGCCGCCCGTGCGGGTGGGCGCTCCGTCGGACATCACTGTGGTCGAACTCGCCTCATACCAGGCCTGAGCAGGCATCGCGGGCCTTCCGGTGGCTGATATTCCGTGATTGGCTGACCGATAATCGGAGCTCCTCATGTGAATAGCGGGGTCAGGGGATGGGGTCTGTCAGACCTAAGATCATCGCGGCCGGTCTCGTCCTCGCGGCGGCCGGTGGTGTCGCGGCGTGGCAGTTGCTGCCCGACGGCGAGGGCCGCGGCGCCATCAGGGTCGGCACGAGCGACTCCGTCTCCAGCCTCGACCCGGCCGGGGCGTACGACGCGGGCTCCTGGGCGCTGTTCAGCAACGTCTACCAGTCGCTGCTGACCATCAAGCCCGGCTCGGACACGCCGGTGCCGGACGCCGCCTCCGAGTGCGCGTTCGTCGGGCAGAAGCTCACCACGTACCAGTGCCGACTCCGCCCGGACGTGAAGTTCTCGGGCGGGCGCGCCGTCACCGCCGACGACGTGAAGTACTCCTTCGACCGGATCAAGGCGATCAACGCCGACCAGGGTCCGGCCTCGCTCTTCGACACCCTGGAGTCGGTCAAGGCCGACGCCGGTACGGTCACCTTCAACCTCAAGGCCCCCGACGCCACCTTCCCCTTCAAGATCGCGACCGGCGCGGCCTCGATCGTCGACAAGGGCGTGTACCCGGCCAAGGCGCTGCGCGAGGGCACCAAGGCCGACGGCTCGGGACCCTTCACCCTGGCCGGGTACGAGGCCGGCGCGAGCGCCGAGCTCAAACCCAACCCGGCGTACAAGGGGCAGGCCAAGCCCGCCCTCGCCCCCGTCACCGTCAAGTACTTCAAGGGCTCGGACGAACTCAACAAGGCCTGGACGGACCGGAAGATCGACGTCGCCCACCGCGACATGCCGCCCGGGGTGCTCGCGGGCCTCGGCCCGGGCCTGACGGACACCCACTACCAGGTCTCCGGCGGCACCGAGACCCGCATCATGATCTTCAACGTCCGGCCCGGATCGACCGTCGCCAAGCCCGCCGTGCGCCAGGCCGTGGCCGCCGTCCTGGACCGCTCCAAGCTGGCCGCCGAGATCCACAAGGGCACGGTCACCCCGCTCTACTCCCTCGTCCCGGCCGGGGTCGCCGGACACAGCACGCCGTTCTTCGACACCTACCCCAAGCCCGACGGGGCGACGGCCAAGAAGATCCTCAAGGACGCCGGGATCGATGCTCCGGTGTCGCTGACCCTGGGGGTCAACGAGCGGGGCGCCAACGTCGAGGAAGCCGACGCCATCGCCAAGCAGCTCACCGCCAGCGGCCTGTTCCAGGTGAAGATCAAGACGGTCGCCACGTTCCAGGACTACCAGAAGCGGTACGCGGCCGGCGAGTTCGACGCCTACACCCTGGGCTGGATCGCCGACTTCCCGGACGCGGACAACTTCATCGCCCCGCTCGTGGCCACCGGCTCCAGCATGAACAACGGCTACTCCGACAAGACGGTCGACGACCTGATCGCCCGCACCCGTGGCCACTCGGCCCGCGGCGAGGCGGCCGCCGACTTCCGCGAGCTCCAGAAGCTGGTCGCCCAGCAGATCCCGATCCTGCCGATCTGGCAGAAGAAGGACTACGTGATGTCCCGCGAGGCCGTCGGCGGAGCGCAGTACCTCTCCGACGGTACGGGCGTCTGGCGGCTGTCGGAGCTCAACTGGCTCTGACGCAGCGGCCCGCCTGCGCCTACGCCCCCTCCCCGGGGTGCGGGTCGGAGGCGCGCTTCCGGCGGGAGACCGCGGTCTGCGCCATGCCCGGCAGGAAGTCCGCGAACAGTTCGTGGACCTCCCGCACCAGCGGCCGCAGCACCCGGAACCGGGCGAGGACGATGCCCCGCGTCGTGAGCTGCGCGCCGCGCTCGGCGAGCCGGCGGGTCTTCTCGCTGTCGGGCGAGCGGTCGAAGACCCAGTACAGGACGAGTCCCATCTGCGAGAGCCACATCAGCTCGGGCAGCACGTCGGCCAGTTCCTCCGGCACCTTCGTCTTCGCACCGGCCAGCACCTCGCGGTGCATGTCGATCGCCGCCTTGCGGGCGGGTTCCGACTCGGGCGAGAAGGGGCTCAGCGGGCTCTCCGGGTCGGCCGCGTTCTTGAAGAACTGCGACGCGAACTCGTGGTACGGCGCCGCGATGTCCAGCCAGCTCGTCAGCACGCCCGCGAGGCGCTTCTGCAAGTCGGTCTCGCTGTCCAGGATCGGCCGGACCGCCGCCTGGTGAGCGGCGCCGATCCGGTCGTAGAACCCCTGGACCAGGTGTTCCTTCGAAGCGAAGTAGTAGTACGCGTTCCCGACCGAAACCCCGGCCTCCTTGGCGATGGCCCGCATGGTCGTCTTGTCGAACCCGCGCTCCTGGAACAGGCGGAGGGCGGTTTCGAGGATGAGGGTGCGGGTCTGTTCGCTCTTCGGAGCCTTCTGATCGGTCACGGTGTACGACCCTATCGGGGTGCTGCGCACTGGTCGCCACAGGCCGGTTCTTCCGCCCCCGCCGCGCCGTCGGTACGGACCGCGGCCCGCCAGGCGGAGGCGGTGTACATGGCGGCCCGGGCGAAGGGCCGGCCCGCCGGGGTGGCGAGCCAGTTGGCCCTCGGCCGGTGCTCGGCCAGGGCCCACAGGCACACGATGAAGGCATCGGTGTCGGTCCAGACCTGGCCCGCGTTCCCGACCACGGTGATCCGGCGCAGCGTCGCCGCGTGGTCCAGGCCCGGGAACCGCTGCTGCGCCTCGTACGATCCGGCGGGGACCAGCCGCAGCGGTACGAGCCACCGCTGTCCGAGGAGCCAGTGCCGGATGTGCACGCAGAGCGGGCAGTTCGCGTCGTAGAGGACGGTCAGGTGCCGGAGGGCCGCCGCGGCCATCGGGGTTCAGGCCCCGGCCGGGGCGGTCCACCCCTGGGGGGCGACCGGCGGGATCTGCTGGCGCTCCATGATGCCGCGGCGGCGCATCTTGTTGAGCACCCACACGTTGCCGAGGTGCATCACGCCGAGGACGAGCAGGACGACGCCGAGCTTCACCGAGAGCGCCTCGAAGAGCCCGCGGGCTGCGGTGATGGTCTCGGCCGAGCGCAGGTAGAGGGTCACGAAGCCGATGTTCACCAGGTAGAAGCCGACGACCAGGAGGTGGTTGACGGCGTCCGCGAGCTTCTCGTTGCCCTGGAGGACGTCGGCGATGAAGACGCGGCCGTTGCGGGTGAGGGTGCGGGCGACCCAGACGGTGAGCCCGATGCTGATGACCAGGTAGATGACGTACGCGACCACGGTGAGGTCCATGCCCCAGCCCCCTTTGAACGTGTTCAACTGCTGACAGGGCTGACTGTAGACCTCTTTTTGAACAGGTTCAAGCGTTCGGTTCAAGGTGTCATCCCGATCGCCTTCTCCAGCAACTCCGGATCGACGTGCGGAGCGTCGGGCGTCGGCAGCGACCGCCAGGCCAGTGGCCATGTCGCCCCGTACAGCGCGGGCACCCCGACGTAGGCGGCGGCGGACCGGGTGCGCGAGCTGTACCGCTGGGCGTACGAGGGCCAGCTCCGCTCCCGCGCGGCCCCGGGCGGGAGCAGGAAGTACATCCAGCGGAAGCCGTTGAGCTCGTAGACGATGGGTCCGGGGTCGTGGTCGGTGAGCCGGCTGAGCTGCTTGGCGATGTCCTCGCCGAGCTGGCCCTGAATGCGGACGGCATCGAAGTGCACGCCGGCGAGCCGGAGGCGGAAGCCGGACTCGGGGACCCAGTCCGGGGCCCACGCGCGGGGGGAGATTTCGTCGTTCACACCACAGAGGGTGACGGCCCGGAGCTAGCCTGAACAGTGGTCGTGCCGTCACAGACGGCGATCTGTGAAGGGCAGTGAAGCGGATGACCGAGCCTGTGAACCCGAGTGAACCCCTCCCGTCGGCGCTCCGGCGCGGCCTGGGCGCCCAGATGCGCACGCTCCGTGAGAAACGGGGGGTCTCGCGACAGCAGTTGGGCGGGGACACGAACTTCTCGCCGTCGACCATCGGGGCGTTCGAGCGGGGCGAGCGGGCGATGGACGCCGAGACGATCGAGAAGGTGGACGACGTCCTGGGCGGCGAGGGCCTGCTGAAGGCGACGGTGCCGTACCTGGAGGAGGAGCGGTACGCGCCGCAGTTCCGGAACTTTGCGCCGATCGAGGCGAAGGCGGTGAGCCTGTGGGTCTACTCCACGCACGTGCTGCATGGCCTGCTCCAGACGGAGGCGTACGCGCGCCAGGTGTTCGTGGACCACTGGCCGCCCGTCGCTGCCGAGGAGATAGAGAATCGGCTGACTGCCCGCTTGGACCGCCAAGCGCTTCTGTACCGGGACCCGCCGCCGGTGCTGTGCTTCGTACTGGAGGAGACCTTCCTGCGGCGCAAGGTTGGTGGCGACCTGATCTGGCGGGAACAACTGCACCACTTGCTGGAATGCGGTCGCCTACCGCATGTGAGCATCCAACTGATCCCGCTTGAATGCGAGGAGGCACTGGGATCCGAGGGGTCGATGACAGTCGCGGAGACTTCGCAGCACCGGATGCTGGGCTATGTCGAGGGGCAGGGCCAGAGCTGGGTGATCTCCGACCGGGCAGTGGTCAGCGAAATGGTCCAACGCCATGCGAACATTCGTGGGATGGCGCTGAGCCCGAAGGACTCGGCCCGGCGGATCCAGCGGCTGCTAGGAGAGCGATGAACACGGAACTGGCCTGGTTCAAGAGCAGTTACAGCGGCGGCTCCGGCGGCGAGTGCGTCGAGGTGGCCATGGCCTGGCAGAAGAGCAGCTACAGCGGTGGTGACGGCGGTCAGTGTGTGGAGGTCGCGGCCTGCCCGTCCGCCGTGCATGTCCGCGACTCCAAGGACACCGCCCGCCCCGCCCTCACGCTCACCCCCTCGGCCTGGGCGGCGTTCACCGACTTCGCGGCGGCCTGAGCGTCCGTCTTCCCCTCGGACGGCGCGGGCCGCCTCTTGGCCGGCCGGCCCGCGTCCAAGAGGTCGGCCACGTCGAGGGTGACCTTGGCGCCCAGCGTGTCGGGCAGGGTCGCCAGCTCTCCTGCGGCGTGGATACGGTGGCTCTTGCAGTCAGGCCCGTGCTCCCTCGAAGAGGCCGCCCGGCTCACGGAGCAGAACCCCGGCGGACATTCCGGGCCTCCCGTGGGCTGGGTCGAGGGCATCATCGTAGGCCGTGAACGGCACCGGGCCCGGCAAGCTCCGGCATCGTGCACTACTCCCGGTGCCTACGGGCGCGTCAGGGTGCCGTCGAGCTCCACACCCTTCGCCGGTCCCTCGGGGATCGTGACCGGCGTGCCGTAGGAGACGGTGGTCTTGGTGGCGTACGTGCCCCCGTCGGCGTCCGGTCCGCTGAAGACCGTCACCGTGCCCAGGCCGTCGAAGTCGTCGATGACGACATAGACGGGGATCCCGGCCTGGGCGTACCACCGGCGCTTGCGGATGTGGTCACGCCGGTGGGCCTCCTTGCCGGGGGAGACGATCTCGGCAACCAAGGAGACACGGGTGGCGTCCACGCCGAGGCCCTCCTCGTCGGCGATCTCGTCCAGGTCCTCGGGGCCCACGAAGAGGTCGGGGATGCAGACCTTCCGGCCGTGGATGATGTTGATGTCCTGGAAGACCTTGAGCTCACTGCCCGTCATGTGGGCCTCCAGGAGCCAGCGCAGACGGTTGGTGAGTACGCCGTGGCGGCGACGGCCGGTGGGAGACACCTCGATGGACCCTTCGATGATCTCGGCCCGGTAGCCCTCCGGAAGGTCCATCGCCTTCCAGGCCTGCCAGAGGACTTCGTCGAGACCTGGGTCGCACGGCGCCTCATGGGCGAGAGCGGACATGGAAAGCACCTCCTTCGCTCAGTGTGGGTGCGGACGGCGCTCCGGTTCAAGCGACGCCGGTGACGGTACCGCCGTCCGGGGCGCCATCCGTCTGATGAAAGGTTCTTCCGGCCGCCCGTTCACCCCCGGGGGTGAACGGGGGTGAACGTGGATGCCCCGGAACACGGCTGAGGCCCGCACCCCAAGGGGTACGGGCCTCAGCCGAGACCGCCGGACGGAGTCCGGCGCGTCAAAGGATCAGAAGCGGCGGGTGATGAGGGCCCGCTTGACTTCCTGGATCGCCTTCGTGACCTCGATGCCACGCGGGCACGCGTCGGTGCAGTTGAACGTGGTGCGGCAGCGCCACACGCCGTCCTTGTCGTTCAGGATCTCCAGCCGCTGCTCGCCGGCCTCGTCACGCGAGTCGAAGATGAAGCGGTGCGCGTTGACGATCGCCGCCGGGCCGAAGTACTGGCCGTCGTTCCAGAACACCGGGCACGAGGACGTGCACGCGGCGCACAGGATGCACTTGGTGGTGTCGTCGAAGCGCTCGCGGTCCTCGGCGGACTGCAGGCGCTCGCGCGTCGGCTCGTTGCCCGTCGTCACCAGGAACGGCATCACGTCGCGGTAGGCCTGGAAGAAGGGCTCCATGTCGACGACGAGGTCCTTCATCACCGTGAGGCCCTTGATGGCCTCGATGGTGATCGGCTTCTCCGGGTTGATGTCCTTGATCAGCGTCTTGCAGGCGAGCCTGTTCTTGCCGTTGATCCGCATCGCGTCGGAGCCGCAGATGCCGTGCGCGCACGAGCGGCGGAAGGTCAGCGTGCCGTCGAGGTCCCACTTGATCTTGTGGAGACCGTCGAGCACGCGCTCCTTCGGGTCGATCTCGATCTGGAAGTCCTGCCACTGCGCCTCGTCCGAGATCTCGGGGTTGAAGCGGCGGATCCGGAACGTGACCGTGATGAAGGGCGAGGCCGCGGCCGCGGCCTCCATCGCGTCCGTCTTGGACAGGGTCGGGGTGGCCATCAGTACTTACGCTCCATCGGCTGGTAGCGGGTGACGACGACGGGCTTGTAGTCCAGCCGGACGGAGTCCTTGCCGTCGTCGCCGACCTCGCGGTACGCCATGGTGTGGCGCATGAAGTTGACGTCGTCGCGGTTCGGGTAGTCCTCGCGGTAGTGGCCGCCGCGGGACTCCTTGCGCGCCAGCGCGGACACGGCCATGACCTCGGCCAGGTCGAGCAGGTTGCCCAGCTCGATGGCTTCCAGCAGGTCCGTGTTGAAGCGCTTGCCCTTGTCCTGGACGGACACGTTCTTGTAGCGCTCGCGCAGCTCCGCGATCTTCTCGACCGCGGTCTTGATGGTCTGCTCCGTACGGAACACCATCACGCACGCGTCCATCGTCTCCTGGAGCTCCAGGCGCAGGTCCGCGACCCGCTCGTTGCCCGTGGAGTCGCGCAGCCGCTCGACCAGGTCGATGACTTGCTGCGCCGGGTTCTCGGGCAGCGCGACGTAGTCGTTCGCGTGCGCGTACTTGGCCGCGGCGATGCCCGAGCGCTTGCCGAAGACGTTGATGTCCAGCAGCGAGTTGGTGCCCAGACGGTTCGCGCCGTGCACGGAGACACAGGCGACCTCGCCGGCCGCGTACAGGCCCGGGACGACGGTGGTGTTGTCCGCGAGGACCTCACCCTCGACGTTGGTCGGGATGCCGCCCATGGCGTAGTGCGCGGTGGGCTGGATCGGGATCGGGTCCGTGTACGGCTCGATGCCGAGGTAGGTGCGCGCGAACTCGGTGATGTCCGGGAGCTTCGCGTCGAGCTGCTCCGGCGGCAGGTGCGTCAGGTCCAGGTACACGTGGTCACCGGCCGGACCGCAGCCGCGGCCCTCACGGATCTCGGTGTAGATGGAGCGCGAGACGACGTCACGGGACGCGAGGTCCTTCATGACCGGCGCGTACTTCTCCATGAAGCGCTCGCCGTCCTTGTTGCGGAGGATGCCGCCCTCACCGCGGGCGCCCTCCGTCAGCAGGATGCCCATGCGCCAGATGCCCGTCGGGTGGAACTGGAAGAACTCCATGTCCTCCAGCGGCAGGCCGCGGCGGTAGCAGGCCGCCTGGCCGTCACCCGTGAGGGTGTGCGCGTTGGAGGTCACCTTGAAGAACTTGCCGGTGCCGCCGGAGGCGTAGATGACGGACTTCGCCTGGAACACGTGGATCTCGCCGGTTGCGAGCTCGTACGCGACCACGCCGGCCGACTTCTTGACGCCGTCCTCCTCGACCAGGAGCTGGTCCAGGACGTAGAACTCGTTGAAGAACTCCACGCCCTCCTTGACGCAGTTCTGGTAGAGCGTCTGGAGGATCATGTGACCGGTGCGGTCCGCGGCGTAGCAGGACCGGCGGACCGGCGCCTCGCCGTGGTTGCGGGAGTGCCCGCCGAAGCGGCGCTGGTCGATGGTGCCGTCCGGGGTCCGGTTGAACGGCAGGCCCATCTTCTCCAGGTCGAGGACCGCGTCGATGGCCTCCTTCGCCAGGATCTCGGCGGCGTCCTGGTCGACCAGGTAGTCACCGCCCTTGACCGTGTCGAAGGTGTGCCACTCCCAGTTGTCGTCCTCCACGTTGGCGAGCGCGGCGGCCATGCCGCCCTGCGCGGCGCCCGTGTGGGAGCGGGTGGGGTAGAGCTTCGTCAGCACGGCGGTGCGGCTGAGCTTCGTCGCCTCGATGGCGGCGCGCATGCCGGCGCCACCGGCGCCGACGATGACGGTGTCGTACTTGTGGATCTTCATGAGTCGATTCGCCTCAGCCCGTGCCTAGCGGATGTTCGGGTCGAAGGTGAAGATCACCAGCGTGCCCAGAAGGATGGTGAACACCGTGGCGGTGTAGAGCAGGCCCTTCAGCCACAGCCGCGTGCCCGGGCGTTCCGCGTAGTCGTTGATGACCGTACGCAGACCGTTGGAGCCGTGCAGCATGGCCAGCCACAGCATCAGCAGGTCCCAGACCTGCCAGAACGGGGACGCCCAGCGGCCCGCCACGAAGGCGAAGCCGATCTTGGTGACGCCGCCGTCCAGCACCAGCTGGATGAGCAGGTGGCCGATGACCAGCACCACCAGGACGATGCCCGACAGGCGCATGAAGAGCCACGCGGCCATCTCGAAGTTGCCGCGGGTCGAGCGCGGCGTCTTGCCGGTGCGCTTGCGCGGGGCCTCGATGTACGGCGCCGGGTTCTCGACGTCGTAGAGGGAGACGCCCTCTACGGCGCCGATGGCCTGGGCGGAAGAAGTGTCAGAAGACATGCGTGTCACTTCCCGAACAGTTCAAGGTAGGCGTGGTGCAGGACCGGGTAAACGGCCCCGCCCATCAGCACGATCCAGATGCCGCCGACCCACCAGAACATCGTCTTCTGGTAACGGGGGCCCTTGGACCAGAAGTCCACGGCGATCACACGCAGACCGTTGAGCGCGTGGAAGAGGATTGCGGCCACGAGGCCGTACTCCAGCAGCGCGACGATCGGAGTCTTGTAGGTAGCCACGACATCGTCGTACGCCTCGGGGGAGACGCGGACGAGAGCGGTGTCGAGGACGTGTACGAACAGGAAGAAGAAGATGAGGACGCCGGTGACTCGATGAGCCACCCAGGACCACATTCCTTCCCGGCCGCGGTACAACGTTCCAGCCGGCACGGAAAACCCTCCGGAAGCGGGGCGGGGGCCAGCCGGCTTCTTTGTCGGTCGGGCCCGGCCGGGTACGGTCCACCGGCCCCGGACATCGTAGCGACGCTTTGTCGGTTCCCTTGCGCCGGGTCCATCGGTGTGATCAAACAGGCACGGACGGGCTATCCCACAGGGGCAAATAGCCCGAAATCGTCCGCCGACAGGCCCTCGGGCGGGACCGGCCGGCTCATCAGGGCGGGCAACCGGTCCAGCAGCCGCACCAGCCGGGCCTGCGCGAGACGCCGCAGCTCGTCCGCGGAGATCGCGCGCTCCTCGTCCGTCTCGTGGGCCATCCGCCGCCGGATCGCCGCCAGCAGCACGTCCGCCCGCTCCTCCGGCGGATGTCCGTCCAGACAGATCACGAAGGCGTGGCCGAAGGTCCGCTCGTACTCCGCCCGCGCCGCGTCCAGTGCGAGGAGCGCGGCGTACGGGGCGCCGTGCGCCAGTTCCGCCGAGCACTCGCGCGCCAACGCACCCGTCAGGTCGCTCTGGGAGAGGTCGTACGAGGCCTCGTCGGCCGCGGCCAGCAGCGCGGCGCGGTCCGGGTAGGGGCGGTGGGTGGCCAGCCGGTGCGCCCAGCGCCCGCTGCCGCAGCAGTGCAGCAGGGCGGCCTGGGCCGTGTCGTGCGCCAGGGAGTTGAACCGCGCGAGACCCGAGCCGTGGTCGCCGCCGGGTACCGCAACGCCGGAGCTTCCCCGAGACTTCTCCCCCGGGCTCCCTCCGGGAGGGGCCCCCAAGGAGGTGCTCCCTTTGGCCTGTGCCGGAAAGTGGCTGGACAGCGGGGGGCTCCTCGGGGCGCGGCGCGGGTGTACCGCAACGCTAGCGATGCGGGGCAGCGTGTGGCGTACCGATTCGCGGATTTCACCCGGAAGTGAGCCGAAAGGATGACGCCGGGCATGCATGACCAGGAGGAAGAGGGGAAGACGACCGAGGCCGCCACCCCCCACAGGAGAGGCCCCGGTCGCCGTCCGACACGGGCTCGTGCGACAAGCCCGTACTCATGTCAGCGCCCTGGATGCGTTTTCTGTCACACCCCGCTCCGCGCAGGGATGGTTGCTGGTTGTACAACGCGTGGACGAGACGTGCTCGAAAGCCGTAACGTGCGGATTTGCGCCACACGTACAGGACAGTGAACGGGTTGGGGACTTTGCTGGGGGACGACGCGGAGCTGACCGCCGCGGTGCTCGCGGCACAAGACGGCGACGAGAACGCGTTCCGTACTGTGTACCGCGCCGTGCACCCGCGCCTGCTCGGATACGTACGCACGCTCGTCGGGGACGGCGACGCGGAGGACGTCACCTCCGAGGCCTGGCTGCAGATCGCCCGCGACCTCGACTCCTTCACCGGCGACGCCGACCGGTTCCGCGGCTGGGCCGCCCGGATCGCCCGCAACCGGGCACTCGACCACATCCGCATGCGCGGCCGCCGCCCCGCGATCGGCGGGGACGACAGCGAACTCACCGGCCACGCCGCCGACAGCGACACCGCGGTCGCGGCGATGGAGTCCCTGTCCACCAGCTCGACCATGGCGCTGATAGCCCAGCTCCCGCAGGACCAGGCCGAGGCCGTCGTCCTGCGCGTCGTCGTCGGCCTGGACGCGAAGAGCGCCGCCGAGACGCTCGGCAAGCGCCCCGGGGCCGTCCGCACCGCAGCGCACCGGGGGCTCAAGAAACTGGCGGAACTGCTGGGCACGGAGCTCGCCGCCACCGCCGACGGGAACGGCGGCGGGGCCGGCCGGGGTGCGGCGGACACCGAGGAGGCCCTGCCCGTCGGTCATAATGCCGGGAGCCCGCCACGGGGCGGCGCGGGCGTGCGCGATCTCGACGCCGTACCGGCGCAGCGCGGCCGGGGCGCGGGCCTCGTGGAACAAACCGGTGTGACGCATTCACGTTGGCGGACGCAGAAGGACATGTGATGGCCGACGAGCGCAACAGGTGGCTGGACAGAGCCGCGGCGGAGCGACTGCTGCGCGGCGAACGGCCGGTCGGGCCGGACGCCGACCAGCAGGCCGGGGCCGACGCCGCACGGCTGCGCGCTGCCCTCGCGGCGCTGGCCCCGTCGCCCGCCCGGCAGGAGCTGCCCGGCGAGGCCGCCGCGCTGGCCGCCTTCCGCACGGCCCGCGCCACCCCGGTGCGGCCCGCGGAGCCGGACGTGCGGGCGGCCGACGCCCGCGAACCCCTGGTCGACCTCTCGCCCGCGCCGCTGGTGCGGATACCCGCGCAGCGGCGGCGGTCCGCCCCGGTGCGCCTCGGCCTCGCGGCCGCTTTGGCGAGCGTCGCGGTCGGCGGCCTGGCGGCGGCGGCCAGCGGCCTGCTGGACGGGTCCACGCACGATTCCGCCGCTCCGGGCCCGGCCGTCTCGGTCAGCGCCGACGCGGATCCGACACCGTCCGGCGACGTCTCGGACCCCACGCTCGGCCCGCAGCCGCAGCCGACCCCGCTACGGGACCAGGGCGGCGTCTCGCCCTCCCCGGGCGCCTCGCGGTTCCCCGGCACGGACGGGCGCAAGGACCCCGGCGTCCCCGCGTCCACCCCGGGGCCGGCGGGCACCGGCACCTCGGGCACGGGCACGGACGGCTCCGGCAGCCAGAACGACTTCACCGGCGGCACGTCCGGGGCCCCCGACGGGGGCTCCGCCGACGGCGGTGACAAGGACAAGGACAAGAAGGACCGGGAGCTGCGGCTCCAGGGGAAGGACCTGTGCGGCGACTACCGCGCGGGCCGGCTCACCGGCGACCGCCGGGAGAGGCTGATCAAGCTCGCCAAGACGGTGGCGCAGATCCCGCACTTCTGCGCGGACATCCTCGACGGGCCCGGCGGCACCACCAAGAGCGGCTCGTCCGGCCCCGGCGCGGCCACCCCCGGCGGTGACAAGGGAGGCGTCCTCCCGGCCCCGACGCTGCTCCCGGGCGGGGCACTGCGCTTCCGCACGCCGGCCTGACGGACACCGTCACACGCGGCTGTAACACTTTCCGACCCGGCGGCGCAGTACATAACGAGCCGACTGGTCATCGGCCGCGCATGAGCCGGGGTTCCCCCCGTACCCCTGGGCTCTGCGCAACCGGCGCGGGCGGGGCACGTTCCCCCGGCCCCGCCCGCGCCCCCTACCTCGACCCCGGCCCGATCCGCCGGTCAGCGCGGCAACGGCCTCACCAGTAGACGACGACCTTGTCGCCGACCTGGACCTGGTCGAACAGGGACGACAGCTTCCCCTTGTCCCGGACGTTCACGCAGCCGTGCGAGGCCCCGGCGTAACCGCGGGCGGCGAAGTCCGACGAGTAGTGCACCGCCTGGCCCTCGCTGAAGAACATCGAGTACGGCATCGGCGTGTGGTAGATCGTCGAGACCCAGTCCTTGGCCTTCCACTCCACCTTGAACTCGCCCTCGCGCGTCGGCGTGTTCTCGGACCCGAAGCGCACGTCCATCGTGGAGACGATCTTGCCGTCGATCATCCAGGCGAGGGTGCGGCTCTCCTTGCTGATGCACATGACCCGGCCGTGCATGCAGCGCGGGTCCGGCGCGTCCACCTCGTTGGTGGTCGGCGGGCGCAGCTCGTCCTCGGTCGGCTTCTTGCTGGCGCCCTCGATCTTCTTCCAGGTCGTCTCGTCCACCGAACCCGTCGCAGGCAGCCCGTGCCCGGACTGGAAGGTGCGGACGGCCGCGGTCGTCTTCGAACCGTAGAAGCCGGTCGGCGCCACCGACATCAGCTTCAGCTGGCGCAGGCGCGCCTGGAGTTCGCGGATCTGGTCGCTCTCGTCGCCGTTGGCCATGATCGCCTTGACGGCGGGCGACTGCGGGGCCGACGCGGAAGGGGAACCCGACGCGGAAGACGACCCCGACGGCGACGGCGAGGCGGCCTTGCCGTCGTCGGTGGCGGACTGCGAGGAGGAAGGAACCGCCGCGGACGCGGACGCGGCCGAGGACGGTGAGCCCGCGGCCCCCGACTTCTGCGGCCCGCAGGCGGTCGCGGCGAGCGCGACGGCGGTGGCGATTCCCAGCGTGCGCACTATTGCTCTCTGGCGGTTCATGGTGTCCCCCGTTTGTTCTCCGTTGTGTAAGTAGGTGATGCCTGACGGGCGTGGACAGTTGCGGAGTGGTCCGCGATGTTGCGCCATTGTGACCAGCGGCCGTCGCGGCGGGGTCCGGGCGGTGACCCCGGGCCGGCCGGCACCACTAAGGAGTGGGTCATGGTTCGTCCCCCAGCACGCACCGAAAGCGGAATCCCCATCGAACCGGTCTACGGTCCGCAGGCCCTCGCGGACTGGGACCCGGCCGTCAAGCTGGGGGCCCCGGGGGACTACCCCTACACCCGCGGCGTCCATCCCACGATGTACACCGGACGGCCCTGGACGATGCGCCAGTACGCGGGCTTCGGCACGGCCACCGAGTCCAACGCCCGCTACCGCGCCCTGATCGAAGGCGGCGGCACGGGCCTGTCGGTGGCCTTCGACCTGCCGACCCAGATGGGACACGACTCCGACGCACCGCTCGCCCACGGCGAGGTCGGCAAGGTCGGCGTCGCCGTCGACTCCGTCGAGGACATGCGGCTGCTGTTCCACGGGATCCCCCTGGACCGGGTCTCGACCTCCATGACCATCAACGCCCCGGCGGCGCTGCTGCTGCTGATGTACCAGCTCGTGGCCGAAGAGGAGGGCATCACGGCCGACCGGCTCACCGGGACGATCCAGAACGACGTACTCAAGGAGTACATCGCCCGGGGGACGTACATCTTCCCGCCCGGCCCCTCCCTGCGGCTGACGGCGGACATCTTCCGCTACTGCCGGGCCGAGATCCCCAAGTGGAACACCATCTCCATCTCGGGCTACCACATGGCGGAGGCCGGAGCCTCGCCCGCGCAGGAGATCGCCTTCACCCTGGCCGACGCGATCGCGTACGTCCGTACCGCACTGGCCGCGGGCATGCCCGTCGACGACTTCGCCCCCCGGCTGTCCTTCTTCTTCGTCGCCCGGACCACCCTGCTGGAGGAGGTCGCCAAGTTCCGTGCCGCCCGGCGGATCTGGGCGCGGGTGATGCGCGAGGAGTTCGGCGCCCGGGACCCGAAGTCGCTGATGCTGCGCTTCCACACCCAGACCGCCGGGGTCCAGCTGACCGCGCAGCAGCCCGAACTGAACCTCGTACGGGTCGCGGTCCAGGCACTGGCCGCGGTCCTGGGCGGCACGCAGTCCCTGCACACCAACGCCTTCGACGAGGCGATCGCGCTGCCCACGGAGAAGTCGGCGCGGCTCGCGCTGCGCACCCAGCAGGTGCTCGCCCACGAGACGGACGTACCGCACACGGCGGACCCCTTCGCGGGGTCGTACGCGGTGGAGCGGATGACGGACGAACTGGAAGAGGCCGTTCTCGCGCTCATGCGGCGCGTGGAGGAACTGGGCGGCGCGGTGGCCGCGATCGAGGCCGGGTTCCAGAAGGGCGAGATCGAGCGGAACGCGTACCGCCTCGCGCGGGAGCAGGAGGCGGGCGAACGGGTCGTCGTCGGCGTCAACCGCTTCGCGCTCGCGGAGGAGGAACGGTACGAGCCGCTGCGGGTGGACCCGGCGATCGAGGCGCGCCAGTGCCAGGCGCTGGCGCGGCTGCGCGCGGAGCGCGACGGGGCGGCGGTGGCGGCGGCGCTGGAGGGCCTGCGGGCGGCGGCGGCCGACGCCTCGGCGAACGTGCTCTACCCGATGAAGGAGGCGCTGCGGGCCCGGGCCACGGTGGGGGAGGTGTGCGGGGCGCTGCGGGAGGTGTGGGGCACCCATGTCCCGGCGGACGCCTTCTGATCCTGTGACCTCGCTTCCTGTGACCTTGCTTTCAGGGGCCGCGGGACGTGTACCGGCCGGTCGGACGGCGTGAAACACTCCCTCCCATGCTGGGTGTCACCGATCTGCCGACCTATCTCGCCGGCCTCGTCCTCATCGTCCTCCTGCCGGGACCGAACTCCCTCTACGTGCTGTCCGTCGCCGCGCGCAAGGGAGTCCGCGAGGGGTACAAGGCCGCCTGCGGGGTGTTCACCGGCGACACCGTCCTCATGGCCCTCACCGCCGCCGGGGCGGGGGCGCTGCTCAAGGCCAGCCCGGTGGTGTTCACGCTGGTCAAGTTCCTCGGGGCCGGATACCTGGCGTGGCTCGCGTTCGGCATGATGCGGACGGCGTGGGGCATGTGGCGCGACCGGGCGGCCCGGCAGGAGGAGGCCCTGGCCGAGCCGGAGGTGCCGGACGAGCGGCCGTACCGGCGGGCGCTGGTGGTGAGCCTGTTCAACCCGAAGGCGATCTTGTTCCTGCTCTCGTTCTTCGTGCAGTTCGTGGATCCTGGGTACGCCTACCCCGCGCTGTCGTTCCTGCTGCTGGGGGCGCTGTCGCAGCTGGCGAGCTTCCTGTACCTGTCGACGCTGATATTCACCGGGACCCGGCTGTCGGCGGCCTTCCGCCGCCGCAAGCGGCTCTCGGCCGGGGCCACCTCGGCGGCGGGCGTGCTCTTCCTCGGCTTCGCCGCCAAGCTCGCCACGGGCTGACGGCCCGCCAACGGCGTTCAGCGCAGGCGGCGCAGCACCCGGTGGACCGCCCGGCGCAGCCGAGGGCTGCGCGGCAGGAAGGCCAGCCGCGCCGGTACGCCGCCCGGCAGTCCCAGCACCGTCAGACGGCGGCGCTTGAAGTACCGCCGGGTCCGCGGGGTCAGCGACCCCGAGAGGTACCTCTGGGCCTCCTCGCGCCGCGCCGCCAGGATGCGCGGCTGCATCGTGAAGCCGACCGCGGTGACCAGGGCGGCCACGTCCGGCACGGCCGGGGACTCGGCCCCGGACAGCTCCGGCAGCAGCGCGTCCACCAGCGTCAGCGGGATCCGGTTGCTGTTCTGGTAGGGCTCCAGGCGCCCCAGCACGGCCTCCGTGCCCGTCCGTGCGACCGGGATCCCGTACAGCGTCGCCGCCGTGAGCAGCGCCGTCGAGAAGCACCCCACCACCAGCGCCGGCCGCAGCCGCTCGTACAGGGTCTCGGCGAGCACCGGCTCCGAGACCACCGTCAGCCGCGCCCCCAGCCGCCGCGCCTGCGCCTGTGCCCGCCGCGAGTACTGCGCCGGGGCGCTCGGGTGCGGCTTGAAGACCAGCTCCCGGTGGCCCCGCGCGTACGCTCCGCGCACCATCTCCACGTGCAGGTCCTCCTCCTCGGACGCCGACATCAGCTCCAGCGCCGAGAGGTACTGCCCGAGCAGCAGCGCCGGGGCCTCGCCGACGGCCGGGACCGGCTGCGCGTACGGGGCGAGTTCGGCCACCACCTTCAAGAAGTGGGCGGTGGGCACCAGTTCCCCGGGCACCCCGAACTCCGTCAGCAGCAGCGGTTCCAGCCCGGGCACCAGGTCCAGGTGCAGCACCCGCCGCACGCGCATCCCGATCTGCGGGTCGAGCCGGAAGCGGGTGGGCCCGTAGCTCATCAGCCCGTCGGCGTAGACGTCGACGGCGGCGCCGGGGAACAGCCGGCACAGGCTCTGCGCGGGAGGGACTTGCAGGGACTCCACGACGAGTTCGACCCGGTCGTCCCCGAGCCCCCACAGCGCGCGCAACTGCCGCTCCCACATCGGGACGTCCTCCTCGCGCGGCGCCCATACGCCCGGGTGCTGCGGCGCGATGACGGCGTTCCAGTCGATCACCTCGTCGAAGCGGGCGCGCAGCGCGGCGAAGCCCGGTACGGCGGCGAGCCCCGGGGTGACCTCGGGGGCGGGGGAGTGGTTGCTGGTCAGCAGGATGCGGCGGTCGGCGGGCGGGAAGCGGCCGGCGTCGACGGCCGCCGCGAGGGTGGCCGTCCCGTACGGGGTGGAGGCGAGGAAGATCCGGGTGACGCTCACGCGGCGGCCCCCGCGGCCGGGGTGCGGCGCCGCAGCCGGCGCAGCAGGGCGGAGCGGTCGGCGTCCATCGAGTCCAGTGCCTGGTCCAGCAGCGCGCCGGGCATGCGCGCCAGCGCGGCGGCGCTCAGTTGGCGCAGTTTTCCGGCCACGGCCGGTTCGAACCTCTCGATGGATCCGATCTGATGGGCGATGATCGCACAATATGTTCGGACGGCTTTCGGAAGGAGCTGTCCCGATTCCCGGTCCGTGGCCGTATCCGACAGAACTTGATCGAATGCGCGAATGAAATCGAGCTGGCGCTCGTCCCCGATCTGCGTCAGCGAGGTCGAAATGCCGCGCCGGTAGAAAATTCCGGACTCCCCGACCGCCGCGAAGGATTTCGCCTCCCGGTGCAGCCGCCAGATCCACGGCCGGTCCTCCGCCGTCCGCAGACCGTCCGTGAAATGCAGCAACCCCCGGTCCAGCAGCCGCCGGTGGTACATGCCGGCCCAGGCGTACGGGTAGTCGACCGCCGTCGCCCGTGAGGCCGGCAGGATCGCGGAGCGGGGGTCGCTCACGACGCCCTGCGGCCCGAACGGGACCCGCTGCACGCTCCGCGTCCGGCCCGTGACCTGCACGTGGTCGGTCCGTACGAAGTCACAGCCGAGCGCCTCGACCGCCTCCAGCGTGCGGGCCAGATGGCCGGGGGAGAGCCAGTCGTCCCCGTCCAGGAAGGCGACGTACTCGCCGCGCGCCGCGTCCAGGCCGGTGTTGCGCGCCGTGGCGAGGCCGCCGTTCGCCTCCCGCGCGAGGAGCACGGCGCCGGGCAGCCGGTCCGCCGCCCGCTCCAGCAAGGCGGCCGTCCCGTCCGTCGAACAGTCGTCCACGAGCAGGAACTCGAAATCCTCCCGGGCGTTCAGTTCGAGACTCCGCAGGACGTCCGGCGCGTATGTCTGCACGTTGTAGAACGGCACGACGACAGAGAGCTTGGGCACCCGCGTGACCTTAGGGCGCCGCCCGGCATTCACCGTGGCCCGTACGAGGACTGCGTGTGAACGACGCGGGGCGGTCGCGTTAACCCGTGCGCTTCCGCATGAAATCGACGGGTTGTTAACCATCTGTTGTGCGGTCGTTGGGCCGGTCAGCGGAAATGCGGAATAGCTTCTGCCGGGTGCCAGCCACCAGTAATAGTGGCGATCTCCGCATCGCCGTACTCGCCGATTCCGATACGCGATGGAAATGGGGTGCGCTCACCGC
Organism: Streptomyces cirratus; assembly: GCF_014650775.1. Classification (GTDB taxonomy): domain Bacteria; phylum Actinomycetota; class Actinomycetes; order Streptomycetales; family Streptomycetaceae; genus Streptomyces; species Streptomyces cirratus. The sequence goes on from NZ_BMVP01000002.1 coordinate 402,649, forward strand.
CCGGCGCCTCGCGCCCGGCCACCGGCCCGCCGGATTCCTGCTGCGCGGCCGGGCCACGCCGACCGCACGCCAGCTCGGCGAGGTCGGCATCGGGACGGGGCCGGCCGGGCCGGCCGAGGTGACCTGCGCGGAGTTCCTGGCCGAGATCGGGCGGGCGAACGGCGCGGAGCGCTACGACGTGATCGTCCTGGCCCTCGTCGGCGGCGCCGTCCAGGCCGTCCTGCACGGCGTGCGCGCCCTGTGGCCCGACCCGGCGGCCCGTCCCGTCCTGGTGACCGGCTACGTCGGCGTGGTCTACGAGAAACTCACCGACGGGCTGCTGCTGCGGCACGGAGCGGACCTCGTCCTCGCGAACTCGCCGTACGACGCGGCCCGCTTCCGCGCCGTGTACGAGGGGGTGGGCGCCGCGTCGGACTCCGTCACCGAGACGGCGCTGCCCTTCCTCGAAGGCGCCCCGCACGAACCGGGCGCCGCCGCCCGCACCGTCGTCTTCGCCGTGCAGCCCTCCGTCCCCGAGAGCCGCGCCGACCGTACGTACCTGCTCGCACGGGCCGCCGCCCACGCCCGGCTCCACCCGGGCCGGGAGGTGCTGGTCAAGCTGCGCAGTTTGCCCGGGGAACACACCACACACCTGGAGGAGCAGCCGTACCAGCGGCTCGCCGGGCGGCTGCCCGGCGGACTGCCGGCCAACTGCCGCCTGGTCTACGGGAACATGGGTGCGGTACTGGACGGCGCCGACCTGCTGGTCACGGTCTCCTCCACCGCCGCCCTGGAGGCCATGCACCGGGGTGTCCCGACCGCGGTCCTCACCGACCTCGGGATCCGCGAGGCGCTGGGCAACCACCACTTCCTCGGCTCCGGCTGCCTCGCCTCCTGGGACGAACTGGACGACGGGCTGCTGCCGAAGGCCGACCCGGGCTGGCTCGCGGAGCAGGGTGTGACCCCGGCCGGGGAGCCCTTCGCCGCCGCCCGGACCCGGCTCGCGGAGCTGCTCGCACGGGAGCAACTCCCGCCCGTCGCCCCGTACTACACGCGGGCCACCGCCCCCGGGTACCTGCCCGGGATCCTGGCCCGCCACCACCTCGCCCCCGACGGGACCCCGCTGCCCGGCGCCGTCCGGCTCGACTCCGGCGAGTCCCGGGCCCGCCGCTGGCTCCGGAGCCGGCTGCGCGAGGCCGCGCGGGGGGCGTACCGGCACGGGGTCCAGCGGGTGGCCCCGGTGATCCGCCGCCTGGGGCAGCTGTGACCCACCGCCCCCGCCCCACCCCCGCGCCCGCGGTTGTCCCCGGGGCGGCACCCGCCGCCGCACCCGCGGTTGTCCCCGGGGCGGCACCCGCCGCCGCGCCCGCGCCCGCGCCCCCGCCCGCCCCCGACCCCGGCGGCCCGGACCCCGCGTCCGGGGCGGCCCCCGCGCCGGAGCGCGCCGTCCCGCGGGTGCTCGCCGTGATCCCGGCGCGGGGCGGGTCCAAGGGGGTGCCGGGGAAGAACCTGGCCGAGGTCGGCGGGGTCCCGCTCGTCGCCCGCGCCGTGCGGGCCTGCCGGGCGGCGCCCGCCGTCACCGACGTGGTCGTCTCCACCGACTCCGAGGCCATCGCCGCGGCCGCCCGGGCCGCCGGGGCGGTCGCCCTGCGCCGGCCCGCCGCCATCGCCGGGGACACCGCGAGCAGCGAAGCCGCCGTGCTGCACGCGCTGGGCTCCTTCGAGGAACTGCACTCCGTCCGCGTCGACGTCGTCCTCCTGGTCCAGTGCACCAGCCCCTTCCTGACCCCGTCCGACATCGAATCCGTGGCCACGGCCGTCGCTTCCGGCGCCGCCGACTCCGCCTTGACCGTGGCCCCGTTCCACGGCTTCCTCTGGCGCGCCGGGCCCGACGGCACCGGCGCCGGCGTCAACCACGAGGCCGCGTACCGCCCCCGCCGCCAGGACCGCCCCGAGGACCTGCTGGAGACCGGCGCCGCCTACGCCATGGCCACCGACGGCTTCCGCGCCGCCCGCCACCGCTTCTTCGGGCGGACCCGGCCCGTCGTCACCGACCCGGCCCGCGTCCTGGAGGTCGACGACCCCCACGACCTGGCCCGCGCCCGTCTCCTCGCGCCCCTGCTCGACACCCCCCGCGAAGACCAGCCTCCGCCTCCGCCCCCGCCCCCCGTACGAAGGACGTCACCCACCATGAGCACCACCACCCGTCTGCGCGGTTTCGGCAAGCGCCTCGCCGGCCCCGGCCAGCCCGTCTACGTCGTCGGCGAGATCGGCATCAACCACAACGGCGACCTCGGCAACGCCTTCGCCCTGATCGACGCCGCCGCCGACGCCGGCTGCGACGCCGTCAAGTTCCAAAAGCGCACCCCGGAGATCTGCACCCCCCGCGACCAGTGGGACATAGAGCGCGACACGCCCTGGGGCCGGATGACCTACATCGACTACCGCCACCGCGTCGAGTTCGACGAGAACGACTACCGGGCCATCGACGCGCACTGCGCCAAGCGCGGCATCGACTGGTTCGCTTCCCCCTGGGACACCGAGGCCCTCGCCTTCCTCGAGAAGTTCGACCTGCCCGCCCACAAGGTGGCTTCCGCCTGCCTCACCGACGACGAGCTGCTGCGCGCCCTGCGCGCCACCGGCCGGACCGTCGTGCTGTCCACCGGCATGTCCACCCCGAAGCAGATCCGGCACGCCGTCGAGGTGCTGGGAAGCGACAACATCCTGCTCTGCCACGCCACCTCGACGTACCCCGCCAAGGCGGAGGAGCTCAACCTGCGGGTGATCAACACCCTGCGCGAGGAGTACCCCAACGTCCCGATCGGCTACTCCGGCCACGAGACGGGCCTGCAGACCACGCTGGCCGCCGTCGCCCTCGGTGCCGCGTTCGTCGAGCGGCACATCACCCTCGACCGCGCGATGTGGGGCTCCGACCAGGCCGCCTCCGTGGAACCGGGCGGCCTCGCCCGCCTGGTGCGCGACATCCGCACCATCGAGACCGCCCTCGGGGACGGCGTCAAGCGCGTCTACGACTCCGAGCTGGCCCCGATGAAGAAGCTCCGCCGCTTCTCCGGCCAGGTCCCCGCCGCCGTCTGATCCCGACCGCCTCTGACGAGGAACGAGGAGTACGTGGTGATCCCCTCCGCTTCCACCCCCGCTTCGACCCTGGCCTTCGTGGAGAGCCCGGTCCAGCTGCTCAACGTCCTCGAATGGGCCCACGCCGAGAACAGCCCCGCCCCCGGCCCGCTCCTGGGGGCCGTGCCCCGTCAGCCCACCGCTGCCTCCCGCGCGGCCGGCCGTCCGCACGCCCCGCTGATCGTCGTCCTCCCGCCCACCGACCCGATGTCCCGCGGCCAGCTGCGCCGCGTCGCCGCCCTGGCCCGCGACGAGGGGTTCACCGTCCGGTGGCAGGAGGCGCGCGGTGGCGCGGGAGCCCCGTTCAAGGCGCTGGCGGCGCTCGCCGCCGAAGTGCGCAGGGCCGAGCGCATCGTGGTCGGGGACCCCTTCTCCCGCTTCGTGCAGCTCCTGCTCGCGCCGGCGGCCCGCAGCGCGGAACTGGTGGTCGTCGACGACGGCACCGCCACCATGGAGTTCCTCGCGCAGCTCGGCCGCGGCGAACGGCTGCGCCGCTGGCACCGCACCGGCGGCGGCACCGCGTCCCGGGTGCGGGAACTCGCGTACGCCCCGGTGTCGGGGACCGCGCGGCGCCGGCTCACCCCGGGCGGCCGCCGCCGCGTGCGGGTGTTCACCTCGATGCCGGTCCCCCCGCTGCCCGGGATGGAGCTGAGGGTCAACGACTTCGCCTGGACCCGCTCCCGCTTCGGGCCGCCCCGCCTGACCAAGGGGACCGATCTGGTCGGCACCTCGCTGGTGGAGACCGGCGTGGTGGACCCGGCCCGCTATCTCGACGCCGTGTGCGCCCTGAGCCGGGAGCACGGCGCGACGCGGTACTTCGCGCACCGCCGGGAGTCCCCGCAGAAGCTGCGGGCGCTGAGCGAGGCGGCCGGGCTGGAGATCGTACGGCCGGACCTGCCCCTGGAGCTGATCGCCCGGCGGGGACCGGTGGGCCGGACCATCGTCAGCTTCCCGTCCACGGTCGTCCACACGCTGCCGTACGCCCTGGCGGGTACCGGCGTCACCGTCGCCGTATGCGATGTCGAACCGGCCTGGCTCACCGACGCCGCCTCGCCCCGGGCCCGCGGTTTCCTCGCGGCGGTCACGGACACCGCCCGGGACGTGCGCAGACTCCCCGCTCAGGCGGCTCCGGCGGCCGGGTGAGCGCGCGAGTTTACCCTCCGGCGCATCCGGTCATGCGTCCGGAGGCCGGGTTTCTATCCCCTAACGGCATGAACTTTTTGTGATCTCCGGCCAGTTGACCCATCCGTGGGCCTACCCTTCAACGGGTGAACCAGTTGATGTCCCGCGAGTCCCAGACCGCCCTGCCCGGCACGCCCGACCGGCCCGAGCTGCCCGGCACGCTTCCGGACCACCTGCGTGCCGAACTGATCGCCTTCCGCCGGGACCTGCACATGCATCCCGAACTCGGGCACCAGGAGTTCCGCACCACGGCGGCGATCAAGGCCCGGCTGGAAAAAGCCGGCCTGCGCCCACGGGTGCTGAACACGGGCACCGGCCTGATCTGTGACGTCGGCACCTGGGACGGGGTGGCGCCCGTGCTGGCCCTGCGCGCGGACATCGACGCCCTGCCCATCCCGGACACCAAGACCCACGTCCCCTACCGCTCGACCTTCCCCGACCGGGCGCACGCCTGCGGCCACGACGTCCACACCGTGACCGTGCTCGGCGCCGGCCTGGTGCTCGCCGAGCTGGACCGGCAGGGCCTGCTGCCGAGGCCGGTCCGGCTGCTGTTCCAGCCCGCCGAGGAGGTCCTGCCGGGCGGTGCGAGCGACGCCATCGAGGACGGGGTGCTGGACGGCGTCGGCCGGATCATCGCCGTGCACTGCGACCCCCGCGTCGACGCCGGGAAGATCGGGCTGCGCCCCGGCCCCATCACCTCCGCCTGCGACCGCCTGGAAGTCACGCTGGCGGGCCCCGGCGGCCACACCGCCCGTCCCCACCTGACCACCGACCTCGTCACGGCGGCCGCCCGCGTCGCGGTCGACGTACCGGCCGTGCTGGCCCGGCGGATGGACGCCCGCTCGGGCATGTCGGTCACCTGGGGCCGGATCGAGGCGGGGCACGCCTGCAACGTCATCCCGATGCACGCGGAGCTGTCCGGGACGGTGCGGTGCCTGGACCTGAACGCCTGGCACGACGCCCCCGACCAGATCCACGCGGCGATCGACGAGGTCGCCGCCCTGCACGGGGCCAAGTCCGAGATCACCTACGTCCGGGGCGTGCCGCCGGTCGTCAACGACCCGGTGGTCACCGAGCTGCTGCGGGAGGCGATGGCGGCCCGGCGCGGCCCGGAGGCGATCGAGGACACCGAGCAGAGCCTGGGCGGCGAGGACTTCTCCTGGTACCTGGAGCACGTGCCGGGCGCCATGGCCCGCCTCGGGGTGCACAAGCCCGGTGATCCGGCCAAGCGCGACCTGCACCGCGGCGACTTCGACGTGGACGAGTCGGCGATCACGGTGGGCGTGGAGTTTTTCACGGCCGCCGCCCTGCTCGACGGGAGGCGCGCCAGGCCTTCCAGGTAAAAGCCGGGGCAAAATCTGTACAACATCTGAGCGGCACCCGGCGCACCTGTCCAGCCCTTGATACGCAAGGGCTGGACGCTTGACCAGTTACCGATCGGTCACTGTCCGGTTCGCGACGATCCGATAACGACTCATGAACGGGCTCTTAACTGACATCTACGCGCGTTACGATCGCCGCGAAACCAGCGCCGGTCGTGGCGCTTCGGTCAGGTTTTGAAGGAGCCTCCCCTTGCGCCGGATCACCAGGATCGCCACCGTGGGCCTCGCGTCCGCGGCGCTGGCCCTCTCGGCCACCGCCTGTGGCGGAAAGAAGTCGTCGGACGCCGGTTCGTCCACCTCCTCCTCCGGGACGAAGGAGGCGAGCGCCGCCATCGCGTACGACATCGGCGGCCGTGGCGACCAGTCGTTCAACGACGCCGCTTACGCCGGTCTTGAGAAGGCGAAGACCGAACTCAAGATCAAGACCGCCGAGGCGGAGCCCACCGAGGGCGAGTCCGAGGCCGACAAGGTCCAGCGCCTGACCGAGCTCGCGCGCAAGGGCAACAACCCGGTCATCGGCGTCGGTTTCTCCTACGCGCCGGCCATCAAGAAGGTCGCGGCGAAGTTCCCGGACACCACGTTCGGCATCATCGACGACACCTCGCAGACCGACAAGAACATCGCGAACCTGGTCTTCAACGAGGAGCAGGGCTCCTACCTGGCCGGCGTCGCCGCCGCCAAGACGTCGAAGACCGGCACGGTCGGCTTCATCGGCGGTGTCGAGGTCCCGCTGATCAAGAAGTTCCAGGCGGGCTTCGAGCAGGGCGTCAAGGACACCAACCCGAACGCCAAGGTGCTGTCGACCTACCTGACCCAGCCGCCGGACTTCTCCGGCTTCGCCAAGCCCGACCTCGGCAAGGCCGCCGCCAAGGGCCAGCTCGACGCCGGCGCCGACGTGGTCTACGCCGCCGCCGGCCTCGCGGGCTCGGGTGCCATCGAGGCCGCCGCCACCGCCGGCAAGTGGGCCATCGGTGTCGACTCCGACCAGTACAACCAGCCCGGTCTTGCCAAGTACAAGGACCACATCCTGACCTCGGTCACCAAGGACGTCTCCCTCTCGGTCTTCGACCTGATCAAGTCGGTCAAGGACGGCAAGCCGGAGTCCGGAGAGGTCCGCTACGGCCTGGACAAGAACGGAGTCGCGCTGGCCGACTCCAACCCGCAGTACAAGGCGATGGCCGACGTCACCGCCGCGGTGGAGAAGGCCAAGGCCGACATCATCGCCAAGAAGATCACCGTCAAGACCGCCCCGTAAGGGACGGCCTGACAGCCGATCGGTTTGCCGGGGTCCGGGTAGCGGCTCTGCCGTCACCCGGGCCCCGGCCCGCGTCAAGTGGCCACCTGGTCACGACTTTTCACTTCCGACAGTGCTACGCGCGTAGAGGAACCGTGGACGCGGTACCTTCTCTCCCCGCCCTGTCCCCCTGCCTTCCGCTCCTTCGCGCCAAGGAGAGTGCGTCATCAACGCGTCCAGCCCCCCCGCCGTAGAACTGCACGGCATCACCAAGCGTTTCCCTGGCGTCGTCGCCAACAAGGACATCGACATCACCGTTCGCAAGGGCACGGTCCACGCCCTCATCGGTGAGAACGGTGCCGGCAAGTCGACCCTGATGAAGATCCTCTACGGCATGCAGAAGCCGGACGAGGGCACCATCGCCGTCGACGGGGAGCAGGTCTCCTTCGCCAACCCGGGCGACGCCATCGCCCGCGGCATCGGCATGGTGCACCAGCACTTCATGCTCGCCGACAACCTGACCGTCCTTGAGAACGTCGTCCTCGGCGGCGAGAAGCTGTACGGGATCGGCGGCAAGGCCCGCAAGAAGATCATGGAGATCTCCGACGCGTACGGTCTCGGGATCCGCCCCGACGCCCTGGTCGAGGAACTCGGCGTCGCCGACCGCCAGCGCGTGGAGATCCTCAAGGTCCTCTACCGCGGCGCCCGCACCCTGATCCTCGACGAGCCGACCGCCGTGCTCGTGCCGCAGGAAGTGGACGCTCTCTTCGACAACCTGCGCGAGCTCAAGGCCGAGGGCCTGACCGTCATCTTCATCTCGCACAAGCTGGGCGAGGTGCTCAAGGTCGCCGACGACATCACCGTCATCCGCCGCGGCACCACGGTCGGCACCGCCGACCCCCGCACCGCCACCACCAAGCAGCTCGCCGAGCTGATGGTCGGCAGCGAGCTGCCCTCGCCGGAGACCCGCGAGTCCACGGTGACGGCCGTTGCGATGCTGACCGTCGAGGGCCTGACCCTGGCCGCGGCCGACGCCGTCGCCGCCGAACCGGAGACCATGGGGCGCACGGCTCCGGAGGACTCCTACATCCGCGAGAGCGCCGAAGCGGGCCGGCTCCTGCTCGACGACGTCACCTTCACGATCCACAAGGGCGAGGTCCTCGGCATCGCGGGTGTCGAGGGCAATGGCCAGACGGAGCTCATCGAAGCCCTCATGGGCATGAGCGCCGCCGACGCGGGCGTGATCACCCTCGACGGCCGCGACATCACCAAGGAACCGGTGCGCAAGCGCCGCGAGGGCGGCATCGGCTACATCCCCGAGGACCGCCACCGGCACGGGCTGCTGCTGGAGTCCTCGCTCTGGGAGAACCGCATCCTCGGCCACGTCACCGAGACGCCGAACTCCAAGCGCGGTGTCCTCGACCTCAAGGCCGCCCGCAAGGACACCGAGCGCATCGTGCGCGAGTACGACGTCCGCACCCCGGGCATCGACGTCACCGCGGCCTCCCTCTCCGGCGGCAACCAGCAGAAGCTGATCGTCGGCCGCGAGATGAGCCACAACCCCAAGTTCCTCATCGCCGCCCACCCCACCCGCGGTGTGGACGTCGGTGCGCAGGCGCAGATCTGGGACGCCATCCGCGATGCCCGGCGCGAGGGCCTGGCCGTGCTGCTCATCTCCGCCGACCTCGACGAGCTGATCGGCCTGTCCGACACCCTGCGCGTCATCTACCGCGGCCGCCTGGTCGCGGACGCCGATCCGGCGACCATCACGCCCGAGGAACTGGGCACCGCCATGACGGGTGCCGCCACCGGGCACCTGGAAGCGAACAACGACCACGTTGAAGGCTCCGCCGCTGCCGACGGTGAGACGACGGAGGACGAGGCCCGATGAAGAAATTCGACAAGGACCGGCTGCTGCTCGCGGTCGCCGGACCGGTGCTCGCACTGGTCAGCGCCCTGGTGCTGACCGTGATCGTGCTGGCCGCCTCGGGCGTCGACCCGATCGACCCGCTGCGCATCATGATCGACCAGGCCGGTTACGAAGACATCCAGGTCCTGATCATCAATCAGGCCGGCATCTACTACCTGGCAGCCCTGGCCGTCGCCATCGGCTTCCGGATGAACCTCTTCAACATCGGCGTGGACGGCCAGTACCGCCTCGCGGCGATGATCTCCGCGGTGGTCGGTACGGCGGTCTCGCTGCCCGGTCCGCTGCACGTCCTGCTGATCGTGGTCGTCGCCATGCTCACGGGCGCCTTCTGGGCCGGCATCGCGGGCGCCCTCAAGGCCCGCCGCGGGGTGAGCGAGGTCGTCTCCACGATCATGCTCAACGCCATCGCGACGTCGCTGATCGCCTGGCTGATCCTGCCGAAGAACTTCGGCGTCCAGCCGGCCGGTTCCAACGACCTCACCACCGGTGACATCCCGGAGTCCGGCTGGGTCCCGTCGCTCTCCCTCCCCGGCGGCGACATCTACGGCTTCACCTTCGTCGCCTTCGCACTGGGCATCGTCTACTGGTTCGTGCTGAACCGGACCCGCTTCGGCTTCGACCTGCGCGCCACCGGCGCCAGCGAGAGCGCGGCCCAGGCCTCCGGTGTGGACGCCAAGAAGATGATCATGACGTCGATGCTCATCTCGGGTGCGGTCGCCGGCCTGACGGGCATGCCGCTGCTGCTCGGCGAGTCGCACACCTACAACCTGTCCTTCCCGCTGGGCATCGGCTTCACCGGCATCACCATCGCCCTGCTCGGCCGCAACAACCCCGTCGGCATCTTCTTCTCGGCACTCCTGATCGCCTTCATCGACAAGGCCTCCGCCGGTCTCGACCAGAACGGCTACGCCAAGGAGATCGGCACGATCCTGCAGGGCCTGATCGTGATCGCCGTCGTCGTCAGCTACGAGCTCGTCCGCCGCTACGGCATCCGCCGCCAGCAGCAGAAGGTCGGCGAAGAGCTGGCCGCCGGCCACGCCCTCAAGACCGACAACAAGGAGGTCGCGGCGTGAGCACCAGCACCGTTTCCGCGACGAGCGCCGCGCCCAAGAAGGGCGGCGGCCGCCGCAAGCTCACCCTGCCCTGGATCCTGCTGATGATCGCGGGCGGAATCGCCCTGATCTCCCTTGTCAGGATCATTTCCGGAGCCGACGACCTGACCTCCGTCGGTCAGGTCTCCGGCGCCCTCCAGCTCGCCGTGCCGATCGCCCTCGCGGGCCTCGGCGGTCTGTGGGCGGAACGGGCGGGCGTCGTCAACATCGGCCTCGAAGGCATGATGATCCTGGGCACCTGGTTCGGCGCCTGGGCCGGCTACCAGTGGGGTCCGTGGACCGGTGTCCTCATGGGCATCGTCGGCGGCGCCATCGGCGGCCTGCTGCACGCGATCATCACCGTGACGTTCAACGTCAACCACATCGTCTCCGGTGTGGCGGTCAACATCCTGGCCGTCGGCTTCACCCAGTACCTGTCGAACTTCACCTTCGACACGGTCCCGGGCGGCTCCTCCAAGCAGTCCCCGCGCATCGAGCCGATCACCGAGATCACCATTCCAGGGCTCTCGCACTGGCTGGCCACGCTCCAGGGCAAGCACTGGTTCCTGCTCTCGGACATCGCCGGAGTCCTCGGCGGTCTGGTCACCAACCTCTCGCTGCTGACCGTCCTCGCCGTCCTCCTGGTTCCGGCCACCTGGTGGGTCCTGTGGCGGACCGCCTTCGGTCTGCGCCTGCGCTCCTGCGGTGAGAACCCGATCGCCGCCGAGTCCCTCGGCGTCAACGTCTACAAGTACAAGTACATCGCCGTGGTCGTCTCCGGCGCGATGGCCGGTCTCGGCGGCGCGTTCCTCGCGATCGTCTCCACCGGCATCTACCAGGAGGGCCAGACCGGCGGCCGCGGCTACATCGGTCTCGCCGCGATGATCTTCGGCAACTGGATGCCGGGCGGCATGGCCCTCGGCTCGGGCCTCTTCGGCTTCACCTACAGCCTCCGGCTGCGCGGCGGCTCCGAGAACGTCCACGCCATGCTCCTGCTGCTGGCGATCCTGCTCGTGCTCGTCGTCGCCTGGCAGCTGTACAAGAGGAAGTACGTGCAGGCGGGCATCGCGGCCGTCTGCGCCGCCGGTCTCTTCCTCTGGTACGCGCTCACCGACGCCGTCCCGAGCCAGTTCGTGGACGCGGCCCCGTACGTGACGACGCTGCTCGTGCTCGCGCTGTCGGCGCAGCGGCTGCGGATGCCGAAGGCGGACGGGATGCCGTACCGCAAGGGCCAGGGCAAGTGAGCTCGCACGGGCCCGTGGACTGGGAGGCGCTGCGGAGCGCCGCCCGGGAGGCGATGACGCGGGCGTACGCCCCGTACTCGGGCTTCCCGGTCGGCGTGGCCGCACTGGTCGACGACGGCCGTACGGTCGTGGGCTGCAACGTCGAGAACGCCAGCTACGGGCTGGGACTGTGCGCCGAGTGCGGGCTGGTGTCCTCCCTCCAGGCCACCGGCGGCGGCCGGCTCACCCACTTCACCTGCGTGGACGGCAAGGGCGAGATCCTGGTCCCCTGCGGCCGCTGCCGGCAGCTGCTCTTCGAGTTCGGCGGGCCCGAACTCCAGGTCGAGACGCCGGAAGGCGTCCTGCCGCTGGCGGCGATGCTCCCGCAGGCCTTCGGGCCCGACCACCTGAGATAGCCGCAGCGACGGTCCTCCGCTCCTCCCGGGCGGAGGACCGTCGTCTTTCTTTCCGTCATATCCTTCCCCCCTCTCTCTATGCGCGTAGAAGGAAGCTCTCCATGGACGTCATCTCCGTCATCCGCACCAAGCGCGACCGCGGCGAACTGAGCCCCGAACAGATCGACTGGGTCATCGACGCGTACACGCGCGGCGTCGTCGCCGACGAGCAGATGTCGGCGCTGGCGATGGCCATCCTGCTGAACGGCATGAACCGCGCCGAGATCGCCCGCTGGACCGCCGCGATGATCGCCTCCGGCGAGCGGATGAACTTCGACTCGCTCTCCCGCCCGACCGCCGACAAGCACTCCACCGGCGGCGTCGGCGACAAGATCACCCTCCCGCTGGCCCCGCTCGTAGCGGCCTGCGGCGCGGCCGTGCCGCAGCTCTCGGGCCGGGGCCTCGGCCACACCGGCGGCACCCTGGACAAGCTGGAGTCCATCCCCGGCTGGCGGGCGCTGCTCTCCAACGAGGAGATGCTGAACGTCCTCGACACCACCGGCGCGGTCATCTGCGCGGCGGGCGACGGCCTCGCCCCCGCCGACAAGAAGCTGTACGCGCTGCGCGACGTGACCGGCACGGTCGAGGCGATCCCGCTGATCGCCTCCTCCATCATGTCGAAGAAGATCGCGGAGGGCACCGGCTCGCTGGTCCTGGACGTCAAGGTCGGATCCGGCGCCTTCATGAAGAACATCGAGGACGCCCGCGAGCTCGCCTCCACCATGGTCGCCCTCGGTACCGACAGCGGGGTCAAGACGATCGCCCTGCTCACCGACATGTCCACCCCGCTCGGCCTGACCGCCGGCAACGCGCTGGAGGTCCGCGAGTCGGTCGAGGTCCTCGCCGGCGGCGGTCCGGCCGACGTCGTGGAGCTGACCCTGGCCCTGGCCCGGGAGATGCTGGAGGCCGCGGGCATCAAGGACGCCGACCCGGCGAAGGCCCTCGCCGACGGCTCCGCCATGGACGTGTGGCGCCGGATGATCGCGGCCCAGGGCGGCGACCCGGACGCGACCTTGCCGGTCGCCCGCGAGCAGCACGTCGTGACCGCCCCCGCCTCCGGTGTGCTGACCCGGCTGGACGCCTACGCGGTGGGCGTCGGCGCCTGGCGCCTGGGCGCGGGCCGCGCCCGCAAGGAGGACCCCGTCCAGGCGGGTGCGGGCATCGAGCTGCACGCGAAGCCGGGCGAGACGGTCACCGCGGGCCAGGCCCTGATGACCCTGCACACCGACACCCCGGAGAAGTTCGAGTACGCGCTGGCCGCCCTGGAAGGCTCGTACGACATCGCCCCGGCGGGCACCGCCTTCACCGCGAACCCGATCGTGCTGGACCGCATCGCCTGACCGGCACCCTCCGGTAAGGGCACCAGACCCCGTCGGCGCGGCTCCCCGTCCGGAGCCGCGCCGACGGCTTTCCGCCCACCGATGAGTTCGGCGGCCGAGCCCGGTCAGCCTTTCGTGGAGATCAGAAGACTGGTGCTGCCCGGCCCGGGCGTGAGCCCCGGCGACGCCGAACGGCTCGACGCGCTGTGCCGCGACGGCCCCCGCCCGCTGTGGGTGGTGTGCGCCGCCGGGGCGCTCGCCACCGCCGGGCTCGCCGAGGTGGACGCGCTCGCGCGCCTCGCGCTCGCCGCCCGCCTGGCCGGGGTCCGCCTCAGCCTGGCCGGTGTCCCGCCGCGGCTACGCGCCCTGCTGGACCTCGTAGGACTCGTCGAGCTGCTCGGGGAGCCCGAACAGCGGGAACCACCTGGCGGTGTCCAGGAAGGCGTTCAGGCCGACGATCTTGCCCCCTGATATCTCCAGCACCTGTAGCGCCCACGGCTCGTGCCCCGGCCGGCCGTCCTCGCGCGGGCGGTACTGCCCGAAGGCCGGCATGCCGTTCGCCGTCGTCGGCACGAGCCGGGACCCCTTGCAGCCGATGCCCTGGTTCAGGTGCCACGCCGCGATGTCCGCGTGCCCCTGGAGCCACAGGTCGAACGGCGGCATCGACAGCACCGCGTCCTCGTGCAGCAGGGCGGTGAGCCGGGAGATGTCGTACGCCTCGAAGGCGCTCAGGTACCGCTCCAGCAGCTTCGCCTGGTCCGCGTCCAGGGGATCCGCCGGATCGCTCGCCCGGATCTCCCGGCCGGCGAGAGTGGCCCGCGCCCGCTGGAGGGCGCTGTTCACCGACGCCACCGTCGTGTCCAGCAGCGTCGCGACCTCCTCCGCCTTCCAGGCCAGCACCTCCCGCAGGATCAGCACGGCCCGCTGCTTCGCCGGCAGGTGCTGGAGCGCGGCGACGAAGGCCAGGCGGACGGACTCCTTCGCCAGCGCCGCCTCCGCGGGATCAGCGGTCTGCGTCAGCACCCGCCCGTCCGGCACCGGCTCCAGCCACGTCACCTCGGGCCGCTCGCTGAGCACGGCCGACGCCTGGTGCTGCGGCGCGCCGAGGTCCATCGGCCGGGCCCGCTTGTTCCCGGCGTTCAGCAGGTCCAGGCAGACGTTCGTGGCGATCCGGTACAGCCAGGACCGCAGCGAGGAACGCCCCTCGAACTTGCCGTAGGCGCGCCAGGCGCGCAGGTACGTGTCCTGCACCGCGTCCTCGGCGTCGAAGGACGAGCCGAGCATCCGGTAGCAGTAACCGGTGAGCTCGACCCGGTAGCGGTCCATCGCCGAGTCGAGTTCCGGGCTGGTCGCGAGGTCACTCATGGCTGCCGTCCCCCAGTAGTTCCACTACGTCGCAAACTACCGGAGGGGTCCGACAACGGCAGCCGGACCGTCCGGCGCCGCGCGCGGCGCGGCTCAGGTACCGGGCTTGCGGCCGTACACGTACACGTCGTCACCGTTGCGGAGCAGGTTCCAGTAGGCCTTGGCGTCCGCCGGGCGCATGTTCACGCAGCCGCCGGAGCCCGGCGGGTTCCACATGCTCTTGTCGACGGAGTGGAAGGCGATGCCGCCGTCGAAGAACTGTGCGTACGGCATCGCGACGTCGTAGAGCGTCGACCAGAAGTCGATGCTGCGGTAGTAGATCTGTTTGTGACCGGTGCGCGTCTCGGTCCCGTCCTTGCCCGTGCGCACCGGCACCGGGCCGTAGACCAGTTTCCCGCCGTCCTGGACCCAGCTGAGCTGGCGCGTCAGGTCCACGCAGGCTGTCCGCCCCAGGTCGACCGGGCACGACCCGTCCCGGTTGGGGGTGGTGCCGGCCGCCCGCTGCGCCAGCATCACGCTCATCGTCTGCCAGGTGAGCGGCCCGGCGTACCCCGCGGTCGGGGTGATGCCGTGCGTCGCCTGGAACGACCTGATGGCCGTGCAGTCGGCCGCCGACTGCACGCCGTCCACCGGCCGGCCCAGGAACTGCTCGACCTGCCGCTGGTAGGGCCCGGTGGTGGCGGTGCAGGTAGCGGCCCGCGCCGGCCCGCCCCCCACGACCAGCAGCGGCGCCGCCAGGGCCACCGCCGCGCCCACCAGTGCTGCCGCCCGGCCCTTCGTACGAATCCGTCGTTTCCGTGTGGATGTCACATCCGCCTCCCCACGGCATTCCTTCCCTGCCCGGAGGCCGAACGTGCCGGAGCCCGGAGCGTGATGGGCTCCGGGCTCCGTAAATCACCTCGTACCGATGTCGTACGGCGGGTGCTCGCGCCGACGTATCAGCGCATCGCGGCCAGCGAGGTCGGGCGGCGTTCGGTGCGCGCCACGCGCGACCCGTACAGGGTGATCGACGCGACGCCCACCACCGCCACCAGCGCGATCCCGACCGTGGCCGCCCACCCCGAGGCGTGGTAGGCCAGCGCACCGAGCGTGCCGCCCGCGCTCGAACCCAGGTAGTACGCCGACTGGTAGAGCGCCGACGCCTGCGCGCGGCCCGTCGTCGCCGTCCGGCTCACCGCCGCCGAGGCCACCGCGTGCCCCGCGAAGAACCCGGCCGTGATCAGCACCAGGCCGGCCAGGACCCCGGCCAGTGAGTCCGCCAGGGAGAGCAGCAGCCCGAGCGCGGTCGTGGTCACCGCGAGGTACAGCGCGCCGCGCCGTCCGATCCGGGCCACCAGCTGACCGGCGGCCGCCGAGGAGACCGTACCGACCAGGTAGACCAGGAACACCGAGCCGACGACGCCCTGTCCCAGCGAGAACGGCTCGTCCACCAGGCGGTACCCGATGACCGTGTACACCGCCCCGAACACCGTCATGAACAGCGCGCCGATGCCGTACAGCCGCAGCAGCAGGGGGTCCCGCAGGTGCCCCGCGACGGTACGTCCCACCGCGCGCGGCTCCAGCGACGCCGGCCGGAAGAACCGCGCCCTCGGCAGCAGCGCCAGGAACGCCACCGCGCACGCCAGCGCCATCAGCCCGACCGTCAGCAACCCGGCCCGCCACCCCCACAGCTGCGCGGCCCAGCCGGTGACGATGCGGCCGCTCATCCCGCCGATCGAGTTGCCCGCGACGAACAGGCCGATCGCGCCGACCAGCGCCTTCGGCCGGACCTCCTCCGCCAGGTACGCCATCGCGGAGGCGGGGATGCCGGCGATCGCCGCGCCCTGGACGGCGCGCAGCGCCACCAGCCACTCCAGGCTCGGGGCGAACGGGACGAGCAGGGCGACCCCGACGGCGAGGGCCATCCCACAGGTCATCATCCGGGTCCGCCCGAACCGCTCGGACAGGGCGCTCAGCGGCAGGACGAACAGGGCGAGTGCGCCGGTCGCGGCGGACACCGTCCAGCTGGCCTGTCCGGCCGTCACGCCGAAGTCGCCGGAGATCGCGGGCAGCAGCGCCTGCGTGGAGTAGAGGAGGGCGAAGGTCGCGAGTCCGGCGGCGAAGAGCGCGAGGCTCATCCGGCGGTAGCCGGGACGGCCGGGGGAGAGGGGCTGCGGTCCGGGGGACGACGGGATGGAGGCACCCGGGATGGAGGGTGCCCCGGTATGAGCGGGAGGCATGCTTCGACGGTAGACCCGGGCCGTTTCATGCGTCCAATGCACAGAATCGCGATAATCGATCCACTCATGCATCAGCCCAGCTCAGAGAGGTGCGTGTCAATGAGTCGTTACGAAGAAGACATCCCCGTGACAAGTCTGCTGGCCCCCCGGCTCGCCTACTTCGTCGCGGTCGCCCGGCACGAGCACGTCACCCGCGCCGCACACGAGCTGGGCGTGCCGCAGTCCACCCTGTCCCGGGCCATGGTCCGCCTCGAACAGGACCTGGGCGTCACGCTGTTCGCCCGCAAGGGCCGCACCGTCGCCCTCACCACCGCCGGGCACACCTTCCTCGCCAGCGCCCGGCGGGCCCTCGCAGAGATCGCCCGCGCCGCCGAGTCCGTGCAGCAGGACGCCGACCCGGCCTCCGGCAAGGTCGCCTTCGGCTTCCTGCACACCCTGGGCTCCGAGACCGTACCCGGCCTGATCCGCGCCTTCCGCGCCGACCACCCCCGGATCCGGTTCTCCCTCGTCCAGAACTACGGGGAAGCCATGCTGGAGCGGTTGCGGGCCGGGGAACTCGACCTCTGCCTGACCTCGCCGGTGCCCGACGCACCCGACCTGGTGGGCCGCCGGCTCGACGAACAGCGGCTGCGCCTGGTCGTGCCCGACGACCACCGCCTCGCGGGCCGCAAACGCATCCGCCTCGCCGAGGCAGCCGAGGAAACCTTCGTCACCCTGGAGCCCGGTTACGGGCTGCGCCGCATCACCGACGACCTGTGCGCGGAAGCCGGGTTCACCCCCAGGGTCGCCTTCGAGGGCGAGGAGGCGGAGACCCTGCGCGGGCTCGTCGCCGCCGGCCTCGGGGTGGCTCTGCTGCCACCGCCCGCCGTGGCCCGGCCGGGCGTGGTGGAGCTGACGGTGACGGCGCCGCGCGCGGTCCGCGAGATCGGCGTCGCCTGGCTCGACGGGCACCCCGACACACCTCCGGTGGCGGAGTTCAAGCGGTTCCTGCTGTCCCGTCGGGGCCGGCTGCTTCCCGAAGCGTGAGCCGGGCGCCCGTCCGGGGGCCGGCGGGCAGCGCTCCGTTCGATGGTCCCGGCGGCGCTCCCGTCGACAGCAAGTACCCGGCCTGGAAACGGGACTTGGCGCCGACCGCCCGCATGATCCCCGCGATGTGCCGTTGGCAGGTCCGCTCCGACATGCCCAGCCGGCGCGCGATCACCTTGTCCTCCAGCCCCTCCGCCAGCAGCCGTACGATCGTGCGCCGCAGCTCGTCCGTGAGCGAGCGGGCCGCATCCGGACCCACCGTCACGGGGAACGGCTCCGCCGCCACCCAGGACCGTTCGAACGCCGCCTTCATGAAGTGCACGACGTTCGGCTCGCGCACCACCAGCGCCGCCCCGCTGCGGTCCGGTACATCCATCAGCCCCGTGTGGCCGTCGAAGACCAGCATCCGCATCAGCCCGTCGCCGAGGGTGCGGACCTGCGCGCCCAGTGCCGTCACCCGTTCCACGTAGGCCGCCGTCGGACGCGAGTACCGGGCCGTGTGCTGGTAGACGGTCCGCATCCGCACCCCGCGCGCCAGCAGCGCCTCGTCCCGCCCGATCGCCTCCTCCAGCGACTCCGGCGGCCGGCCGCCGCCCGGCTGCGAGGTCAGCAACTCGCACTCGGCGCCCGCCGCGAGTTCCGCGATCAGCCCGCGCACCGCCCCGAGGTCCGTCACCAGCTCCAGGTGCCCCGAGCCGCTCGGGTCCCGGTGGGCGGCTCCTGCCTCGTAGGCCGGGACCAGCTCCTCCAGCCGCCCGCGCAGCCGGTCCATCTCGTCGTGCGTCTCCCGGACGAGCAGCGCCAGCGGGGCCAGGGCCCGGGCCGCGGCCGCCCGGGGCGCCACCGCGCTCCACCGCTCCGGGCCGGGCCCGGGGGTCCGCTGGAGCAGGTGGGCGGCGGCCAGCTCGGTGAGGGCGGTACCGGCGCGGACCCCCAGGGCCGCCGCGGCCTCCCCGGCCGTGAAGGCGCGCCGCTCCACCGCGTACGCGTAGAGACGCCGCGCGGCGGGGCTCAGTCCGTCTCCCCGGGCGCTCCCTTCGGGGCCGTCGTCCGACATGGACCCATTTCTCCCTGTGGGTGAGGTTTTGTAAACCCCTCGTATTCCCGCAAGGCGGCAAGACGACGCATGGACGCGGCACTGGGGCGCATGCCGAACGGGCACAGTGGGATCCGGCCCGAGGGGGGAAGGGCCGACGGGGGAGGGCAGCGCGAGGCGCGCCGGACCGGCCGCAGCCGTCCGACCGTGAGGGGGCGGATCGGCGGGCTCCGCCGGTCCGGCGCGTCGCCCGTCGCCATCGGGTCTTTCAGCCGGAGGACTTCGCGTAGTCCCCGAAGCCGGTCCAGTCGACGGCGACCACCTGCTCGTCGCCCACGACCCAGGCGTCGTGCCCGGGCGCGACCTGCATGAAGTCCCCGGGCCCGTACTCCTCGCTCGTGCCGTCGTCCATGACGACCTTCATCCGGCCGCTCACCACGTATCCGGTGTGCGCGGCCTGACAGCTGTCCGTGCCGGCGAGCGGCTTGATGTGCTCCGACCAGCGCCAGCCCGGCTCGAAGACGGCGCGGCCGATGGCCCCGCCCTCCGCCTGGATCACGTCCAGCCGGCCCATGCCGTCCTGGAACGGGCGCGTCTCGTCCGCGTCGTCGAAGTTCTTGCGCAGGATCTGGGCCATGCCCCGTCACCTCCCGTGGAAGAAGCCCCCGAGGACAACCACCCGAGTCCGCTTTCCACTTTACGCGCGGACGGCGCCGTCGGCCGGACGGCTCAGCCCCGCAGCGAGCGCCCGAAACCCGAGGCCAGCGGCATCCGCAGCCCGAGCGGCGGAGGCGCGGCGAGCGCGTCCGTGACCGGCCGCGAGTACCGGCCCGAGAACATCGCGCCGAGGACGAAGTCCACCCCGAGGGCGACCACTTCCGCCTGGTGCTCGCGCAGCCGGTGCCCGTCCGAATGCACCTCGAAGCGGCACGTGGAACGATTCGCCTTCTTCGCCCGCGCCGCCAGCAGGAACGACGACTCCGGGTCGCAGCGCCCGTCGTCGGTCCCGTGCACGATCAGCACCTGCCGCCCCGCCAGCTGCTTCACCGGCTCCGCGGAGTCCGTCGTACCGTCCACGGAAGGGGCCAGCGCCAGCACCGCCCGGACGGCCTCGTGCCCCGCCGCCCGCAGCGCCGCCAGGCCGCCCGCGTCGTACCCCGCCAGGCAGACCGGCACGTCCCCGTACCTGCGTACCGCCTCGTCGGCCGCCCACCGGGCGTCGTCCTCGCGGGCGCCCGCCCCGTGCAGCACCGGGTGCGCCGCCAGGCCTTGCACCCCGCCCGCCCGGGCCAGTGCCCGCGCGAGCGGACGCAGCGGACCGGGGGAGAATCTGGACCCCCCGGGAAGCAGGAGCACCACACCACTGACCGTCGAGACCGAGCCGTTCGCGCCGGCCGCCCGCCCGAGGCGGGCACCGCGCGCCGGCGGCGCATGCTGTGCCATGGCGGAACAGTCTCAGACTGGCAGGTGTACGCGACCCGTCCGTACGGTCACTGTTACGTATCGACGGCTCACGCCGACGGCGCGCTCTACGCGCGTAGGAGCTAGAGTGCCCAGATGACGAGCGACACCCCGAACCTGCCCACCCCGGATCAGATCCGCCGTGCCCCCAAGGTGCTCCTGCACGACCACCTCGACGGTGGCCTGCGCCCCGGGACCATCATCGAGCTGGCCCGGGAGGCCGGCTACGAGAACCTTCCCGAGTCCGACGCCGACAAGCTGGGCGTCTGGTTCCGGGAAGCCGCCGACTCCGGCTCCCTGCCGCGCTACCTGGAGACGTTCGCGCACACCTGCGCCGTCATGCAGACGAAGGCGGCGCTGTTCCGCGTCGCCGCCGAGTGCGCCGAGGACCTGGCCGAGGACGGCGTCGTGTACGCCGAGATCCGCTACGCCCCCGAGCAGCACCTGGAAGCCGGCCTGACCCTCGAAGAGGTCGTCGAGGCGGTGAACGACGGCTTCCGCGAGGGCGAGCGCCGTGCGAAGGCGAACGGCCACCGCATCCGCATCGGCGCCCTG
The DNA here is from genome assembly GCF_014650775.1 of Streptomyces cirratus. Classification (GTDB taxonomy): domain Bacteria; phylum Actinomycetota; class Actinomycetes; order Streptomycetales; family Streptomycetaceae; genus Streptomyces; species Streptomyces cirratus. The sequence continues at coordinate 423,241 of NZ_BMVP01000002.1, forward strand.
CTGACCGCGATGCGCCACGCGGCCCGCGCGCTGGAGATCGCCGAACTGGCCAACCGCTACCGCGACAACGGCGTGGTCGGCTTCGACATCGCCGGCGCCGAGGCCGGGTTCCCCCCCACCCGCCACCTCGACGCCTTCGAGTACCTCAAGCGCGAGAACAACCACTTCACGATCCACGCGGGCGAGGCCTTCGGCCTGCCGTCGATCTGGCAGGCCCTGCAGTGGTGCGGCGCCGACCGCCTGGGTCACGGCGTGAAGATCATCGACGACATCGAGGTCTCCGCCGACGGCTCCGTGAAGCTGGGACGCCTGGCGTCCTACGTCCGGGACAAGCGCATCCCCCTGGAGATGTGCCCGACCTCGAACCTGCAGACGGCCGCCGCCGCCTCGTACGCCGAGCACCCGATCGGCCTGCTGCGCAAGCTGCACTTCCGGCTGACCGTCAACACCGACAACCGGCTGATGAGCGGTACGAGCATGAGCCGCGAGTTCGAGCACCTGGTCGAGACGTTCGGTTACACGCTGGAAGACATGCAGTGGTTCACCGTCAATGCGATGAAGTCCGCGTTCATTCCTTTCGATGAACGACTGGCGATGATCAACGACGTGATCAAGCCGGGCTACGCGGAGCTCAAGTCCGAGTGGCTGTTCCGTCAGACTGCTTCGACCAGCGGTTCTGTATCGGCTTAGGCCGTTGCGTGACATGAGTGAGGCGTCCGGGAACAGTAATTCCCGGACGCCTTCTCATATTTAAGGATGTTTGCGGGCCGGGGTTTGAAGTGACTAGTTTGCGGAGCCGCTCAATTCCCCGTCGCAAGGACGATTTTGATGAAGAAGTCAGCTGCCAAGACGCTCGGTGCCGCCGCCCTGGGTGCCGCCTTCGCCGCCGTCGCCGCCGGTTCCGCCTCCGCCGCCGTCCCGGCCGTCGGCCTGACCGACGCGCTGGGCACCGCCACCGGCGCCGTCCAGGGGCTCACCAGCCAGCAGCACATGGGTGCCAAGGAAGGCCGGGACGCGAGTGACCCGGGCGAGGCCCTCGGTACGGTCACCAGCCTCCTCGGTGGCGTGCCGCTCAGCAACCTCGGCAGCTGACGCGTAGGCGCTGCCCGTACGCGTGGTCCGCACGCGTCATCCGCACGCGCGCACCCGTGGCGCACACCCCTTCGACCAGGTGTGCGCCACGTTGCGCGGTGTGCCACGATCACCGGCAACTGCCCACCGAAGCAAGGTGTTTGGGGTCTCGGTCATGCGCTTGAAGGAACGGTTCACGGCACGGACGGCGAGCGCCGTCCTGCTTCCCGCCCTGCTCCTCGCCGCCACGGGATGCGGCGGCGCCGCCGACAGCCCCGGCGCGGCCCCCGACGCGAAGGGCTCCCAAGCGCCGCGCGCCACGGCCACGCCCCCCGCCGGCTCGGCCGCCCCGGCCTCCCCCAAGGCCGCCGCGAGCAGGCTGGAGCGCTCGGCCCTGGAGCCGGGCGACCTCGACGGCTACCAGATCTCCGCGCAGGGCAAGAACCCCAACGCCCCCTCCGGCCAGCCCCAGGCCGACCGGAAGGCCTGCCAGCCCCTCGCCGACGTCATGGGCGACAAGCCGGACCCCGCGGCACAGGAGACCGTCAACCGGGGCGTCGGCTCGCAGAAGCAGGTCGGCCTCGCGGTCTCCGCCTCCGTCAGCTCCTATGCCGAAGCCGACGCCAAGCGACTGATGGACCGGCTGCGCGACGCCGTCGCCGAATGCGGTACGGGTTTCTCCGCCACCGTCCAGAAGCAGACCGGCAGCTACCGCGACGTGCAGCCCCTCGCGTACAAGACCGGCGGCGACGAGAACGTCAGCTGGACCACCACCGCCGTCGCCGGGGGCGTCTCGGCGCACGTCCACCTCGTCGTCGTCCGCCAGGGCGCCACCGTCGTGCGGCTGATGGCCCTCAACGTGGCCGACGCCGCGAAGAAGGCACAGGTGCCGCAAGAGGTGGCGGACAAGCAGCTCGAAAAGGTCCGCAAGGCGGGCTGAGCGGACGCGCCGGCGGCGGGGGCCGCTACCAGGCGGTCTGCGCCGAGCCCGCGCCCTGCTTCTCGTTCGGCAGCAGCAGCCACAGCGCCAGGTAGATCAGGAACTGCGGGCCGGGCAGCAGGCACGACAGGACGAAGATGATCCGCATCGTCCTCGCCCGCATTCCGAAGCGTCGCGCGAGACCGGCGCAGACGCCACCGATCATCCGTCCGTCACGGGGGCGGGTAATCGCGCTCATGGGGTCTCTCCTCGTATCTCGGAACCGCTTTCCTGCGATGCCTCAATACTCGCGGGGGACCGCCGACAGAACCTCGGCCCAGGGGCTCACGTCGACCCTGGTAATTCTCGGGGTGGGCCCCTGAGAGCGCCGCAGCCTGGCCCTGAGGGCCGGTACCACCGCCGCGTGCACGAGCAGTGCGCCGACGGTGTTCAGCAGCACCGAGTCGACGTCGACGACCTGCCCCGGCACCCCGCTCTGGAGCATCGCGATGCTCAGCGAGAGCAGTGCGGCCGCGGCTCCCGAGCGGGCGAGCGAGGACCACGCCCCCAGCGGCGACCGGGCGAGGCGCCCGCCGGCCAGCGGCAGCAGCACCCCGAGCGGGGCCAGCAGGGCGAGCCCCCCGCCGATCCGGCGGGCCGCCTCCAGGGGCCCGTAGGCCAGGTCGGCCCGGATGCCGTCCAGCGGGGTCAGGTTCGCGGCGGCCGCCCAGGGCACGTCCAGCGGCCGCAGGGTCAGCCAGCCGACGAGGAGGAGGTGGGCGGCCAGCAGGGCCCCGCCGAAGAGCCGGAGCCGGAGGTGGATGGCTGTCGCGGCGTTGTCGCCGGCCTCATGACGCTGCACACCTGCGAGGACGCAACCCCCGGTGGCCGCGGTTCCGCTCCGCCCCGGTGTGACGGGACGCACCCGCTCCTACCCCAGCGCCAGCAGCACGATCAGGAGCACCGCACCCGCCGCGGCCGGCGCGATGACCTCGTACGACCAGCGGACCTTGACGCCGCCCCGGGCGCCCTCGCGCGCCGCCCCGCGCTCGGCCAGTTCCTGCAGCTCGTCCACGACCTTGTCGGCGAGCGCCCGCGGCGGCCCCTGGGTGACCGCGCCCGTCGCCGGCTCCGTGCCCCCGGCGACCGCCTTGGCACCCCGGCCGTACTGGCGCTGCGCCTTCTTCCGCTCCCGCAAGGACACCGGGACCGACCACAGCTGGTACTTCTCGCCCTCCGCCAGCACCTCCGCCGAATACCCGGCGCGCACCACGTCCACGGAGCCCCAGGGCAGCTCGATGACGCGGAAGGGGTTGCGGACCCGCATCCGGTCGTCGTTGGCGAAGACGGCCGGCCGGATGGTGAAGGCGACGGTCAGCGGTACGGCGCACAGCGCGACGGCCAGGCCGATCCAGCGCGTGCGGCCGTCCCCGTACAGGACGGCGTCCCCGCACAGCCACACGATCAGCGCGAGGGTCAGTACCCCGGTCACGACGGCCATGGACGATCGGTAGACGCGATCGGCGTAGACCGGCCCGTCGGCGGGCTGCTGGCTGCTCATGCGCCCGATTCTGCCTCACGCCGTCTCAGCCGACGAGATCGGCGTACACGATGATGTTGTCGGGGCGGTGGCCGTCGGTGAGCTCGCCGCCGCAGGTGATGACGCGCAGCTCCGGACGGGTGGTGTTCCCGTACACCTTGGCGGTGGGGAACGCCTTCTTGCCGACCTGCTCCAGCTCGCGCACGCGGAAGAGCGCCGTGCTGCCGTCGGCCCGGGTGACGCCGATCTCGTCGCCGGTGCGGACGTGCGAGACGTCCCTCAGCACGCCCGGCCCGCGGGCGGTGTCGAAGTGCCCGATCAGCACGGCCGGACCGGTCTCGCCGGGGGTGACGCCCTTGGTGTACCAGCCGATCTTGTCCCCGTCCGAGACCGGGGGCACCTCGACGGTGCCGTCCGCGGCCAGGCCCAGTCGCAGCACCGGGGAGGCGTCCACCCCGGCCGAGGGGATGCGTACGCGTACGGGCGCGGAGGCGGCCAGGGGTGCGGCCGTCGCCGGGGCCGCGGGGGCGGCCGCGGGGGCGACGGCGGGCGGCGCGGCGGGGTCGGTGGCGCCGGTGGTGGCGCCGCCGCAGCCGGTCAGGGCGGCGGCGAGGAGTACGGCGGCCAGGAGCGGGCGTGTGCGGTGGGTCATCGGGGGCTCCGGGAAACGGGGCCGGCGGGCCACCGCGGAGGTGGCCCGCCGGAGGCAGGTCGGGGGAGTGCGGGCCGTACGCGTCAGCGCTGGGCGCGGCGGCGGATCAGGAAGGCGGCCCCGACCGCGGCCAGTACGGCGGCCAGCCCGGCGCCGGCGGCCACGGTGGTGGCGTTGCCGGTCTCCTCGGCGGCGATCTCCGCCCCGGCGGCGACCGGGCCCTGGGGCACGACCACGGTCTGCGCACCCGTCTGGGGCTTCACGTCGGCGACGGGCTTGACGTCGGCCGGGGCGGCAGGCTTGGCGGCGGTGGACGGCGTGGCGGTGGACGGCGTGGCGGCGGACGGGGTGGCGGCGGACGGGGAGGGCTTGGGCGCGGGCTTGTCGGTGCCCTGGCCCTCCGTGACCTTGTAGTCCGGCTTGCAGCCCTTGGGCAGAGCCGGGAAGGCGGTCCGGCCGAGCGGCGTGTCGCCGCCCTGGGCCTTCCACTCGAAGATCGGCGCCGCCCCGCTCGGGTTGACGATGCGCGCGATGATGCCGTCGGACGCGGGCAGCGCGGGGAAGGTGCGGTCCAGGTGGCGCCAGTTGTCGGTGACGTCCGTCCGGATGGTGACCTCCGGGCCCGCGGTGGACATCGCGACGTCGGCGAAGAGGGCCCCGCCGAGGGCGACCTCCTTGGTCTCCGTCCCGCAGACCGGACCGGTCTTGCCCTTGGGCAGCGGGTAGGACTTGGCCACCCCGTCCGTGGTGACGACGAGCACCGGGGCGGCCGTCTCCGCCTTGGTGAGCCGCAGCTGCAGACCGTTGGCCGCAAGGGCGGGGTGCGTGCGGTCCACCACCGCCACCACGCGGACCATGTAGTCGTCGCCCGGCTTCCAGTTCGGGCCCACGGCGCGGATCCAGGCCTCGGGGCCCTCGGCGCCGTTGCGCAGCACCGCGACCAGGCCCTTGCCGATGTAGACCGGCTCGCCCGTGTAGCGGCCCTCGTCCGACACCGATCCGGTTGCCGCGGTCCCGGCAGCGGTCTGCGGGGCGGGCGCGGCGAGCGCCGTCGCGGCCGGCGCGAGCAGGGCGCCGGCGAGGGCGGCGGTGACGATCGAGGTGCGGAGGGCGGAACGCATAACGACTCCAGGAAGCATTGTCGCGGGAAGGTGGGAGAGTCGCATGCCCCTTTTCTCTACGGGTTCTCTGCCGAAGCTTTCATCCGGAGGTCTGGCGGGCTGCTGAAGAGAAATTTACGGATCTTGTTCGACCGGAACGTGGGGTTTCTGTCCGCGCCGTGTAACAGCAAAACCGGAGGTCAGCGGTCCGCAGGGCGGGCTGCGGCCGGACGCCCGCCGCGCCCGGATGCGGGAGAGCGCGCACAGATGTGCACCGGCGGGGGGTGACATGTCGCTACGCGCGTAGATATGCTCATCTGGTGACCATGCCCACCACCCTCACCGCATTCGCTGACGTGACGACGTCCGACAGTGCGCTGCGCCGCTTCCTGCACGGGCTGCCCGGCGTAGACGCAGTCGGACTGGAGGCCCGCGCGGCCTCCCTCGGCACCCGCTCGATCAAGACGACGGCCAAGGCGTACGCCATCGACCTGGCCATCTCGATGATCGACCTGACCACGCTTGAGGGTGCGGACACCCCGGGCAAGGTACGGGCGCTCTCCGCCAAGGCCGTCAACCCCGACCCGACCGACCGCACGACGCCCATGACCGCCGCGGTCTGCGTCTACCCGGACATGGTGGCCACCGCCAAGGCCGCCCTGAACGGCGCCGACGTCAAGGTGGCCTCCGTCGCGACCGCCTTCCCGGCCGGCCGCGCCGCGCTGCCCGTCAAGCTCGCGGACACCCGTGACGCCGTCGCCGCCGGCGCCGACGAGATCGACATGGTCATCGACCGTGGCGCCTTCCTCGCCGGCCGCTACCTGGACACGTACGAGCTGATCAAGTCCGTCAAGGAGGCGTGCGTGCGTCCCGACGGGAGTGCCGCCCGCCTCAAGGTCATCTTCGAGACCGGCGAGCTGTCGACGTACGACAACATCCGCCGCGCCTCCTGGATCGGCATGCTCGCGGGCGCCGACTTCATCAAGACCTCCACCGGCAAGGTCGGCGTCAACGCCACCCCCGCCAACACCCTCCTGATGCTCGAAGCCGTCCGGGACTTCAAGGAGCAGACTGGAATCCAGATCGGCGTGAAGCCGGCCGGCGGCATCCGCACCACCAAGGACGCGATCAAGTTCCTGGTCCTGGTCAACGAGACCGTGGGCGAGGACTGGCTGAGCAACCACTGGTTCCGCTTCGGCGCCTCCAGCCTGCTCAACGACCTGCTGATGCAGCGGCAGAAGCTGAGCACCGGCCGTTACTCCGGTCCCGACTACGTGACGGTGGACTGATCACCATGGCATCTGTATTCGAATACGCGCCGGCTCCCGAGTCCCGCTCGGTCGTCGACATCGCCCCCTCCTACGGGCTCTTCATCGACGGCGAGTTCACCGACGCCGCCGACGGCAAGGTCTTCAAGACCGTCTCGCCGTCGTCCGAAGAGGTCCTCGCCGAGGTCGCCCAGGCCGGCGCCGCCGATGTCGACCGCGCCGTCAAGGCCGCCCGCAAGGCCTTCGAGAAGTGGTCCGCGCTGCCCGGCTCCGAGCGCGCCAAGTACCTCTTCCGCATCGCCCGCATCATCCAGGAGCGCAGCCGCGAGCTGGCCGTCCTGGAGACCCTGGACAACGGCAAGCCGATCAAGGAGACCCGCGACGCGGACCTCCCCCTGGTGGCCGCGCACTTCTTCTACTACGCGGGCTGGGCCGACAAGCTCGACCACGCCGGCTACGGCGCGAACCCGCGCCCGCTCGGCGTCGCCGGCCAGGTCATCCCCTGGAACTTCCCGCTGCTGATGCTCGCGTGGAAGATCGCCCCCGCGCTCGCCACCGGCAACACGGTCGTCCTCAAGCCCGCCGAGACCACCCCGCTCTCCGCCCTCTTCTTCGCGGACATCTGCCGCCAGGCCGGTCTGCCCAAGGGCGTCGTCAACATCCTCACCGGATACGGCGACGCGGGCGCGGCCCTCGTCGAGCACCCGGACGTCAACAAGGTCGCCTTCACCGGCTCCACGGCCGTGGGCAAGAAGATCGCCCGCCACGTCGCCGGAACCGACAAGAAGGTCACCCTGGAGCTCGGCGGCAAGGGCGCCAACATCGTCTTCGACGACGCCCCCGTCGACCAGGCCGTCGAGGGCATCGTCACCGGCATCTTCTTCAACCAGGGCCAGGTCTGCTGCGCGGGCTCGCGCCTGCTGGTCCAGGAGTCGATCCACGACGAGCTGCTGCACTCCCTCAAGCGCCGCCTGAGCACCCTGCGCCTGGGCGACCCGCTCGACAAGAACACCGACATCGGCGCGATCAACTCCGCCGAGCAGCTGGCCCGGATCACCGCGCTCGCCGACACCGGCGAGGCCGAGGGCGCCGAGCGCTGGTCCCCGGCGTGCGAGCTGCCGTCCTCCGGCTACTGGTTCGCGCCGACCCTCTTCACCAACGTCACCCAGGCGCACATCGTCGCCCGCGACGAGATCTTCGGTCCGGTGCTGTCCGTACTGACCTTCCGTACGCCCGACGAGGCCGTGGCGAAGGCCAACAACAGCCAGTACGGCCTGTCCGCCGGCATCTGGACGGAGAAGGGCTCCCGCATCCTCGCGGTGGCGAACAAGCTCCGCGCGGGTGTGGTGTGGGCCAACACGTTCAACAAGTTCGACCCGACCTCGCCCTTCGGCGGCTACAAGGAGTCGGGCTTCGGCCGCGAGGGCGGTCGCCACGGCCTGGAGGCTTACCTCGATGTCTGAGACGACCACGCGTCTGAACGTCTTCAAAACCTACAAGCTGTACGTCGGGGGCAAGTTCCCCCGCTCCGAGAGCGGCCGGGTGTACGAGGTGAGCGACTCGAAGGGCAACTGGCTGGCCAACGCCCCGCTGGCCTCCCGCAAGGACGCGCGCGACGCGGTCGTCGCCGCCCGCAAGGCGTTCGGCGGCTGGGCGGGAGCGACCGCGTACAACCGCGGTCAGATCCTCTACCGCATCGCCGAGATGCTGGAGGGCCGCCGGGAGCAGTTCGTCCGCGAGGTCGGCGAGGCCGAGGGGCTGTCCAAGTCCAAGGCCGCCGCCGTCGTCGACGCGGCCATCGACCGCTGGGTCTGGTACGCGGGCTGGACCGACAAGATCGGCCAGGTCGTGGGCGCCGCCAACCCGGTCGCGGGTCCGTTCTTCAACCTGTCCACGCCGGAGCCGACCGGTGTCGTCACCGTCGTCGCGCCGCAGGACTCGTCGTTCCTCGGCCTGGTCAGCGTCATCGCGCCGGTCATCGCCACGGGCAACACGGCCGTGGTGATCGCCTCGGAGGAGTCCCCGCTCCCCGCCCTCTCGCTCGGCGAGGTGCTGGCGACCTCCGACCTGCCGGGCGGTGTGGTCAACATCCTGTCCGGCAAGGCCGCCGAGATGGGCCCGCACCTGGCGTCCCACCAGGACGTCAACGCGATCGACCTGGCGGGCGCCGACGCGGCGCTGGCCAAGGAGCTGGAGATCGCCGCGGCCGACAACCTCAAGCGCGTCCTGCGTCCACAGCCTGTGGACGACTGGACCGCCGACCCGGGCACGTCGCGCATGACGGCGTTCCTGGAGACCAAGACGGTCTGGCACCCCACGGGTTCGCTGGGCGCGTCCGGCTCGTCGTACTAGGGCGGCCCACGAGAACCGGCCCCGGCAGCGTCCCCCGCGCTGTCGGGGCCTTCGTGTTGCCCGGTCCGGTTACTTGCCTCCGGGCAGCAGCGGGCCCAGGAGCGAGCCCGCGGCGGCGGTGGGCAGTTCACCGACCGACGGGCCCTGCGTCAGGATGCCGGTGACCATGGTGGTGCCGACCGCCGGGAAGTCCGCGACCTTGGTGCCCACGCCGTTGTCCAGCGGGTCGACACCGGTGTGGGCGAGCGGGTTCACCTTGAGGTTCGCGATCGGGTCGGTGACGCCGGCCAGGGCGGCCGGGACGGAGAGTTCGCCCGCCTGCGCGCCGCCGGCGGCCATCGCCAGGGCCGCACCGGCCATCGAGAGGGTCAGGCCTGCGGTACGGAGAGCTGCCATGAGGATCCCGCCTAGGTCGTAGTCGCGTGCGCACGCAGCGTAGTGGAGCGGTGGGCCGGGTTTCCAACCGGCGGTCCGCCCCCGCGTGTGAGAGTCCTCGCAGGACGCGTCACCGATGTACCGGTACGGCAGGTGATGGTTCACACTGGTGTCCCGTGAGCTCCTCCTCTCCCCTCCCCACGCGCGTCGTCCTGCTGACCGGGCCCTCGGGCTCCGGCAAGTCCTCGCTCGCGGCCCGCTCGGGCCTGCCCGTGCTGCGCCTGGACGACTTCTACAAGGAGGGCGACGACCCCACGCTGCCCCTGGTGGAGGGCAGTTCCGACATCGACTGGGACTCGCCGCTGTCGTGGGACTCGGAGGCGGCGGTCGCCGCTATCGCGGAACTGTGTGCGGCGGGGCGTACCGAGGTGCCGGTGTACTCCATCGCGACGTCCTCGCGGACGGGGGCGGAGACGCTGGACATCGCCCGGACGCCGCTGTTCATCGCGGAGGGGATCTTCGCGGCCGACATCGTGGCCCGGTGCCAGGAGCTGGGGCTGCTGGCGGACGCGATCTGCCTGCGGGGGCGGCCGTCGACGACGTTCCGCCGGCGGCTGGCGCGGGACCTGCGGGAGGGGCGGAAGTCCGTGCCGTTCCTGCTGCGCAGGGGCTGGCGGCTGATGCGGGCGGAGCGGGGCATCGTGGCCCGCCACGCGGCGCTCGGAGCGTATCCCTGCGGGCGCGACGAAGCCCTCGGCCGCCTGGCCGCCTCCGCGGCGGGCCGTCACCGCACCCCGACCCCGGCCTGACCCCCTCGCGGCTGCTCGCGGCGCCGACCCGGCCTCGCCGTCGGCCCACTGCCGTCTCGCCGGGTCATTTCCAGCCTCGCCGGCGTTTGAGGCGCGGGTCCGGGCAGAGCCCGGTGCCCGGCGGAGCCGGGTTCCCTGGGGCTCCGCCCCAGACCCCGCGCCTCAAACGCCGGCGGGGCCGGCTGTGTGCGGCGGGGGCTGGAGTCGCGCGGCGGGGTCGGAAATGGTCCGGCCGCGCCGCGAACGGCGGGCAGGCGCGCGGCGCGTGCGAAGAGGCGGGATCATGCGGACCCCCGACCGCTTGATCCCGCCTCTTCCCCCCGCGGCCCCGCCCTACCCCCGTAGGGCGGGCCCCCCGGCCCGATGGTCTTCGTCAGGCGACGAGTTCCCCGAAGGACTCCGCCTCGTCCCGGCCGAAGCTCAGGACGTCGTCCTCGCGCAGCCGCCGCAGCGACCGCCAGATGCTGGACTTGACCGTGCCGACGCTGATGCCCAGGATCTCCGCGATCTCCGGGTCCGTGCGGCCCTCGTAGTACCGCAGCACCAGCATCGTCCGCTGCGGCTCCGGGATCCGGGTCAGCGCCTGCCACAGCACCGCCCGCAGCTCCGTACCCCGCATCGCGTCCGTGTCCGAGGCCGTCTCCGGCAGCTCCTCCGTCGGGTACTCGTTCAGCTTCCGCCGGCGCCACGCGCTGATGTGCAGGTTCGTCATCGTGCGCCGCAGGTACCCGCCGACCGCCGCCTTGTCGCTGATCCGGTCCCACGCCCGGTAGGTCGAGAACAGCGCGCTCTGCAGCAGGTCCTCCGCCTCGTACCGGTCGCCGGTGAGATGGAACGCCGTGGCGAAGAGCGCCGCCCTGCGTTCCTGCACGTACGCCGTGAATTCCGCCTCCGAGGAGGAAGGAAGCCGCGGAGCGGGAACCGCCTGGTACGTGTTCGCGTCAATGGCTACAGGATGCGTCGGCCGCTGACGGGCGACCGTCGCCGTACGGACACCCGCCCGGCGGTTCGCATCGTGCAGCCGCGTGACGACCGCGCTGGTCGTGGTGCTGTGCAGCGTGTTCATCTCGCGCCCCCCGTCGTGGAGTCTGCTTCGGTCCGTCTGTGCTAGAAGCCTGCCCCCCCGACTTAACCGGGGTGTCCTGCGACTGTCACAGCCCTGTCACAGCGGCCCGCCGTCGCATCCGCGTACGACGGACGGTCGAGTCCCGACGGCCGATGGGACAGAATGAGCCCGTGCCTTTCCTGTTGCTGATCGAGGACGACGACGCCATCCGCACGGCCCTCGAACTCTCCCTGTCACGCCAGGGCCACCGTGTGGCCACCGCGGCGACGGGCGAGGACGGCCTGAAACTGCTGCGCGAGCAGCGGCCGGACCTGATCGTGCTGGACGTGATGCTGCCCGGGATCGACGGCTTCGAGGTGTGCCGGCGGATCCGGCGCACCGACCAGCTGCCGATCATCTTGCTGACCGCGCGCAGCGACGACATCGACGTGGTCGTCGGGCTGGAGTCCGGAGCCGATGACTACGTTGTCAAACCCGTCCAGGGCCGGGTGCTCGACGCCCGGATCCGGGCCGTGCTGCGCCGCGGCGAACGCGAGGCCAGTGACTCCGCCGTGTTCGGGTCCCTGGTCATCGACCGCGCCGCCATGACGGTGACGAAGAACGGCGAGGACCTCCAACTCACCCCGACCGAGCTGCGCCTGCTGCTGGAGCTCAGCCGCAGGCCCGGCCAGGCACTTTCGCGGCAGCAGTTGCTGCGCCTGGTCTGGGAGCACGACTACCTCGGTGATTCGCGCCTCGTCGACGCCTGCGTGCAGCGGCTGCGCGCGAAGGTCGAGGAGGTCCCGTCCTCGCCCACGCTGATCCGTACGGTCCGCGGCGTCGGCTACCGCCTGGATTCCCCGCAGTGACCAAGCAGTTCCCGGGGGGCCTGTTCGCGGGTCGGCGCTGGACCAGTCTGCGACTGCGGCTCCTCGTCGTGTTCGCCCTGGTCGCGCTGACGGCCGCCGTGTCCGCGTCGGGGATCGCCTACTGGCTCAACCGCGAGGCGGTGCTCACCCGTACCCAGGACGCGGCCCTCGGCGACTTCCGCCAGGAGATGCAGAACCGGGCCGCGGCGCTGCCCGCCGATCCGACGCCCGAGGAGTTGCAGCGCACCGCCGAGCTGATGGCGGGCAGCAGCCCCGGGTACAGCGTGCTGCTGGTGGACGAGCTGAAAGACGGCCGCAAGGTGTTCGGCGCGGCCGGCCCCGACTCCTTCGGGCTGGCAGACGTGCCGAAGTCCCTCCAGAACGCCGTGAACGACCGGCAGAAGACGACGGCCGCCAACGACGCCGAGTACCACATGTACTGGCAGCGGACGAAGCCGCGCGGCAACCCCTACCTGGTGGGCGGGACGCGGATCGTGGGCGGCGGCCCGACGGGCTACATGTACAAGTCGCTCGCACAGGAACGCGACGACCTCAACGCGCTCGGCTGGTCGCTGACCATCGCGACGGGTCTCGCGCTGCTCGGGTCGGCGCTGCTGGCGCAGGCCGCGGCCCGGACCGTGCTCAAGCCCGTACAACGCCTCGGCGACGCGGCGCGGCGGCTCGGGGAGGGCGAACTCGACCACCGGCTCGAGGTGTCGGGGACCGACGAACTCGCCGACCTGTCGCACACCTTCAACAAGACGGCGGAGGCGCTGGAGAAGAAGGTCGCGGACATGAGCGCCCGGGAGGAGTCCAGCCGGCGCTTCGTGGCGGACATGTCGCACGAACTGCGCACGCCGCTGACGGCGTTGACGGCGGTCGCCGAGGTGCTGGAGGAGGAGGTCGACGACCTCGATCCGATGATCGCACCGGCGGTGGCGCTGGTGGTGAGCGAGACCCGGCGACTGAACGACCTGGTGGAGAACCTGATGGAGGTCACCCGCTTCGACGCGGGAACGGCACGCCTCGTCCTGGACGACGTGGACGTCGCCGACCAGGTCACGGCCTGCATCGACGCGCGGGCGTGGCTCGACGCCGTGGAACTGGACGCGGAGCGCGGGATCGTGGTGCGGCTCGACCCGCGGCGGCTCGACGTGATCCTGGCCAACCTCATCGGCAACGCGCTCAAGCACGGCGGCTCGCCGGTGCGGGTGTCGGTGCGGGTGGAGGGGGAGTGGCTGCTCATCGCGGTCAAGGACAACGGTCCGGGCATCCCGGAGGAGGTGCTGCCGCACGTCTTCGACCGGTTCTACAAGGCGAGCGCGTCCCGGCCGAAGTCGGACGGGAGCGGGCTGGGCCTGTCCATCGCGATGGAGAACGCGCACATCCACGGCGGCGACATCACGGCCGCCAACGGCAGCGAGGGCGGGGCGCTGTTCACGTTGCGGCTGCCGGTGGACGTGGGGAAGGTGATTGCCGGTGAGGCGTAGGACCGGACGTGTGGCGGGGGCGCTGCTGCTGGTGGCGGCCGTGACGTCGGGGTGCGGGATTCGGGCGACGACCGTGCCGGTGGACGTGGGCGCGGCGCCGTCGCGGGTGTCCTGCGACACCCCGGCGCAGCCGAGCGGGCAGCAGCCGAGCGGGGTGCCGGGGTTCCGGGCGACCGTGGAGCTGGTGTGCGGGTCGCAGCTGGTGGGTGTGGAACGGGTGGTGCCGGTGCCGGAGAAGCGGCCTGCGCGCGAACCGGTGGTGCTGGCGGCGCAGGCGCTGCTGGAGGCGCTGGAGCGGGAACCGTCGGCGCAGGAGCGGGACGCGGGGTTCACGACCGGGGTGCCGGCCGGCCTGTCGGCGGCGCCGACGCGGGCGGGTGATCCGGCGGGGACCGTGCGGCTGAGCCGGAAGCCGGAGGATCTGCCGCCGGTGGCCCTGTCGCAGATCGTGTGCACGCTGGCGGAGAGCGAGGCGGTCTCGGCGGGCCCGGGGCCGGTGGTCCTGGGCGGTCCGGACGCCGACCCGCCGAGGGCCTGGGAGTGCAGCGACGCCGTCCGCTCCAGGCCGGAGTCGGTGCCGACGCTGGGGGACGTCGTCCGGCCGTCGGCCGGCCCTTCCTGACGGCCTGTGGGGCGGCCGCGCCGGCGCCTCAAGAGCCGGCGGGGCCGGGGGTGCCCGCGGCTCGGGCGTGCTGTCGCAGGGCGGTTGCCAGTCGGTCGCGGGCGCCGGTCTGGGCGGCGATTCGCTCGTCGAGGACCGCCAGCCGTTCCCGGGCGACCCGCAAGCCCCTGTCCGAAGGCGGTGCGGCGGCCACGTCGCCGTCCAGGCACGGCAGGAACACCCGTACGTCCTCGAGGGTGAGCCCGGCGGACAGCAGGTGGCGGATGTTACGGACCCGCACCACCGCCCCCTCCTCGTAGACGCGGTAGCCGTTGGAGGCCCGTTCCGAGGAGATCAACCCGGCCTGCTCGTAGTGCCGCAGCGCACGGGCGGTCGTCCCCGTCGCCCGGGCCAGCTCACCGATCCGCACCCGTCCCACCTCCCGGGCCACTCCTATCACGCCACGACCGCTCCGCCGTCGACCGGGAGCACGACCCCGGTGACGAACGACGCGCCCGGCGCGGCGAGCCGGGTGATGGCCCACGCCACCTCCTCGGGGCGGCCTATCCGGCCCATCGGGGTGTGCGCGAGCTGCCACTGCCGCACGGCGGCCCGCCGCTCGGGCGTCAGGCCCTGGTGTTCGCCGATGGGGGTGTCGATCGCGCCGGGGGCGACCGCCACCACCCGGATCCCGCGGGGCGCCAGTTCGACCGCCCAACTCCGGGTCAGCGCTTCCAGGGCGGTCTTGGTCGCCGCGTAGAGCGAGTTCCCGGGCCACGCCCGCTGGCCCACCGACGTACTGACATTGACGATCACTCCGCCCGACGCCTCCAGGAACGGCAGCACGGCCTGGGTCAGCAGGAGGGGAGCGACGAGGTTCGTCGCGAGCTGATCCGTGATCAGCGCGGGGCCGAGCGAGCCGAGAGCGCCGCCGCGCACGATGCCGGCGTTGTTGACCAGCACGTCCAGTCGACCATGCGTCGCCGAGACGGCCCGGGCTATCCGCTCGGGCTCCCCCTCGGCGGTGATGTCGGCGGCCAGCGGCACGATCCGGTCGTGCCCGGCCGCGGTCTCGTCGAGCGGTTCTCTTCGCCGTCCGATCGCGACCACGTGGGCGCCCTCGGCGGCGAAGGCGCGGGCGGCTGCCCGGCCTATGCCGGTGCCGGCTCCGGTGACGACGACGACTCTGCGGCTCTGCGGTGCGGTGCTGTCCATGCCGGTCATCGTCCGACCCTGCCGCCAGCGGCAAGGTCAACCCCGCGTTGGCCCGCGGGTACCCGTCGGACGCAGACCGGCCCCCCGGGCCGGGAGGCTCGGGGGGCCGGTGCGTGCGGGCGGCGCGGCAGGGATCACAGGCCGGCGGCTGCCGAGAGGTCCTTCTTGATCGCGTCCAGGATCTCCTGGCCGCGGGTGCGGGCCGGGGTGAGGTCGCAGGGTTCCGAGACCGGTACCACGACCTCCAGGTAGCACTTGAGCTTCGGCTCCGTGCCCGAAGGGCGGACGATCACCCGGGCCTTGTGGTCGCCCTCCAGGTAATAGCGCAGGCCGTCCGTCGGGGGCAGGGATTCCGTGCCCCGGCTGAGGTCCTCCGCCGAGGTGACCCGCAGGCCCGCCAGGGACGTCGGCGGCTGCGCGCGCAGGGCCGCCATCGCCGAGGCGATGACCGAGAGGTCCGAGACCCGTACCGACAGCTGGTCGGTGGCGTGCAGGCCGTGGGCCATCGCCAGGTCGTCCAGCAGGTCGTTCAGGGTGCGGCCCTGCTCCTTGAGCTCCGAGGCGAGTTCGGCGATCAGGAGGGCGGCCGTGATGCCGTCCTTGTCGCGGACGCCCTCGGGGTCCACGCAGTAGCCCAGCGCCTCCTCGTAGCCGTAGCGCAGGCCCTCGACGCGGGAGATCCACTTGAAGCCGGTGAGCGTCTCCTCGTAGGGGAGGCCCGCCGCGTCCGCGATCCGGCCCAGGAGGCTGGAGGAGACGATGGACTCGGCGAAGACGCCGCGGGCGCCCTTGTGGACCAGGTGGGCGGCCAGGAGCGCGCCGACCTCGTCGCCCCGGAGCATCCGCCAGCCGCCGTCGTCCGGGACGGCCACCGCGCAGCGGTCCGCGTCCGGGTCGTTGGCGATGACGATGTCCGGGTTCACCTCGGCGGCCTTCGCGAAGGACAGGTCCATCGCACCCGGCTCCTCCGGGTTGGGGAAGGCCACGGTCGGGAAGGCCGGGTCCGGTTCCGCCTGCTCGGCCACCAGGACCGGGGTGGGGAAGCCGTGCCGGGCGAAGGCGGCCGTCACGACGTCCTTGCCGACGCCGTGCATGGCCGTGTAGACGGTCCGCACGCCCCGGGGGGAGCCGGGGGTCAGGACGGCGTCCGTACGGGCCAGGTAGGCCTCCAGGACCTCGTCGCCGAGGTCTTCCCAGCCGGACTCGGGGCGCGGTACGGAGTCGAGGGTGGTGATCCGCTCGATCTCCGCGGCGATCTCGGCGTCCGCCGGGGAGACGATCTGGGAGCCGTCACCGAGGTAGACCTTGTAGCCGTTGTCCCGGGGCGGGTTGTGGCTCGCGGTGACCTCGACGCCGGCGACGGCGCCCAGGTGCCTTATGGCGTAGGCGAGGACGGGCGTCGGGAGGGGACGGGGCAGGACGGCCGCGCGCAGACCGGCGCCGGTCATGACGGCCGCGGTGTCACGGGCGAAGTCCGCCGACTTGTAGCGCGCGTCGTAGCCGACGACGACCAGGCCGCCGGCGTGGCCCTGGGCCTTGAGGTAGGCCGCGAGGCCCGCCGCGGCGCGGATGACCACGGCACGGTTCATCCGCATCGGGCCCGCACCCAGCTCGCCGCGGAGCCCGGCGGTGCCGAACTGCAGCATGCCGGAGAACCGGTCCGCGAGTTCCGCCGTGTCGCCGGCCTCGATCAGCTCGGCGAGTTCCGCCGCCGTCTGCGGGTCCGGGTCCTCGGCCAGCCACGCCCGGGCCCGGGTGATCAGGTCGTCCTGCACTTCCTGCACTACTTCCGCCTTACCTCTCGTACGGTCCTCAGATGCGGGCGAGGACCTGGGTCAGCAGCTTGCCCATGCGCGAGGCCGAGTCACGGCCGGCCTGGAGCACCTCTTCGTGGTTCAGCGGCTCGCCGGACAGCCCCGCGGCCAGGTTGGTGACCAGGGAGATGCCGAGCACCTCGGCGCCGGCCTCACGGGCGGCGATGGCCTCCAGGACGGTGGACATGCCGACCAGGTCCGCGCCCATGACGCGGATCATGTTGATCTCGGCCGGGGTCTCGTAGTGCGGGCCGGGGAACTGGACGTAGACGCCTTCTTCGAGGGTCTCGTCGATCTCCTTGCACAGCGCGCGCAGGCGCGGCGAGTAGAGGTCGGTGAGGTCCACGAAGTTGGCGCCGACGATCGGCGAGGTGGCCGTCAGGTTGAGGTGGTCGCTGATCAGGACCGGCTGGCCGGGCTTCATGCCCTCGCGCAGGCCGCCGCAGCCGTTGGTCAGCACGACGGTCTTGCAGCCGGCGGCGACGGCGGTACGGACGCCGTGGGCGACGGCGGCGACGCCGCGGCCCTCGTAGTAGTGGGTCCGGCCGAGGAAGAGCAGCGCGCGCTTCTCGCCGATCTTGTAGGAGCGGATCTTGCCGCCGTGGCCCTCGACGGCGGGCGGCGGGAAGCCGGGCAGCTCGGTGACGGGGAACTCGGCCTCGGGCGCGCCGAGCGCCTCTGCGGCGGGGGCCCAGCCGGAGCCCATGACGAGGGCGACATCGTGGGTTTCGGCGCCGGTCAGCTCCCGCAGGCGGGCGGCCGCGGCGGTGGCGTCGGCGAAGGGGTCGGTAACAGATGCGTTCACGCTGACGAGCGTAACCGTTCCTGGCCTACGCGCGTAGATGGCACAGGTCACGGTGTTCGGATCGTTGCCTTGTCGTTTCCGCCGAAATGACTCCCGCCGGCCCTGAAGGCCTCAGCAGGGGCGCTTGCGCAGTTCCATCACGTAGTCGTGCGGCGCACCCGCCGACTCGGCCGCGTCCGCGATCTCGCCGAGGTAGCGCGCGGAGGGCAGACCGCCCTCGTAGCCGTTCAGCACGTACACCCAGGCGGCTTCCTCGCCGTCCAGGGTGTGCACCCGGATCCGCATCCGGCGGTAGATGTCGAGCCCGACGCCCTCCCAGCGGTCCATCGAGTCCTCGTCGAGCGGCGCGATGTCGTACAGGGCGACGAAGACCTGGTGGCGGGGCGCTTCCACGATCGTGGCGAGGGCGCCCTCCCAGCCCATCTGCTCGCCGCCGAAGGTCAGCCGCCAGTCGTTGATCCAGCCCGTGCCGCGCAGCGGCGAATGCGGAGCGCGGCGCGTCATCAGCCGCGGGTCGAGGTTGCCGGCGTACGCGGCGTAGAGCGACATGAGGTCGAGGGTACGGGAGGGGCGGCCCGGGCGGCGTGCCCAGGCCGATGACCGGGGGCGACCACAGCATGACCGATTCGGCGGAGCCGACGGAGGGACCGGGCGTGAAGCACCTTGAAGCGTGCGGGACAATGGGGCACGGAATGCATCCCCCGGGGAGACCCCCCGGAAGCCCCGGCCGGGGCGGCAGCCGGCCGGGTAGACGTGAGGCGGAGTTTTCGTGACCCGGATCGTGATCATCGGCGGCGGACCCGGCGGGTATGAGGCGGCCCTCGTAGGGGCTCAGCTCGGCGCGGAGGTGACCGTCGTGGACTGCGACGGGCTCGGCGGCGCCTCGGTACTGACCGACTGCGTGCCCTCCAAGACCCTCATCGCGACCGCCGAGGTCATGACGACCTTCGACTCGTCGTACGAGGAGCTCGGCATCGTCGTCGCGGACGACACCCCGCACATCGAGCAGGCCGCGCGCGTCGTCGGCGTCGACCTCGGCAAGGTGAACCGGCGCGTCAAGCGCCTCGCGCTCGCCCAGTCGCACGACATCACCGCCTCCGTCACCCGGGCGGGCGCACGCGTCATGCGCGGCCGCGGCAAGCTCGGCGGCCCGCAGGGCATCGACGGCACCCGGGACGTCATCGTCACCGCCGCCGACGGCTCCGAGACGGTCCTGACCGCCGACGCGGTGCTGATCGCGACCGGCGGCCACCCCCGCGAGATCCCCGACGCGATGCCCGACGGCGAGCGCATCCTCAACTGGACCCAGGTCTACGACCTCGACGAGCTCCCCGAGGAGCTCATCGTCGTCGGCTCCGGTGTGACCGGCGCCGAGTTCGCGGGCGCCTACCAGGCCCTCGGCTCCCGAGTGACGCTGGTGTCGTCCCGCGACCGGGTGCTGCCGGGGGAGGACCCCGACGCCGCCGCCGTGCTGGAGGACGTCTTCCGCCGCCGCGGCATGAACGTCATCGGCCGCTCGCGCGCCGAGTCCGCCAAGCGGGTCGGCGACCGGGTCGAGGTCACCCTCTCCGACGGCCGGGTCATCAGCGGCACCCACTGCCTGATGGCGGTCGGCGCGGTCCCCAACACCCAGGGCATGAACCTGGAGGAGTCCGGGGTCCGGCTCAAGGAGTCCGGGCACATCTGGACCGACAAGGTGTCCCGCACGTCCTCGCCGGGCGTGTACGCGGCCGGTGACGTGACCGGCGTCTTCGCGCTGGCGTCCGTCGCCGCCATGCAGGGCCGGATCGCGATGTACCACTTCCTCGGGGACGCGGTGGCCCCGCTGAACCTCAAGACGGTCTCCTCGAACGTCTTCACCGACCCCGAGATCGCCACCGTCGGCTACACCCAGGCCGACGTGGACGCCGGCAAGATCGACGCCCGCGTCGTGAAGCTCCCGCTGCTGCGCAACGCCCGGGCGAAGATGCAGGGCATCCGGGACGGCTTCGTGAAGCTGTTCTGCCGTCCCGGCACCGGCATCGTGGTCGGCGGCGTGGTCGTCGCGCCGCGCGCCAGCGAGCTCATCCACCCCATTTCGATCGCGGTGGACAACAACCTGACGGTCGAGCAGATCGCAAACGCGTTCACCGTGTACCCCTCCCTGTCCGGCTCGATCGCCGAGGTGGCGCGCCAGTTGCACACCCGCAAGGTCGCCGGGGAGGCGTAACCGCCGCGAACCGCCCTGGTCCGCAAGGGACTTGGGGCGACTGGAGGGGCAGTACCGGACTGTTCACGCAACTGTCCGGCCGCGTATACCACTTGTCGCCCCACCTTCTGGACAACTTCGGTATTCCGGCGGAAGGAGCTGAAAGCAGTCGGTCGCCCGGGTTACTGTCAGTTTCGTGTTCGCTGCAGAACGTCGCCAATTGATCCTCGAAATGGTGCGGGCCAACGGAGCGGTATCGCTCCGTGAGCTCGCCCGCGTCGTCCAGACCTCCGAAGTGACCGTACGGCGGGACGTGCGGGCACTGGAGGCAGAAGGACTCCTCGACCGCCGGCACGGCGGTGCGGTCTTGCCGGGCGGTTTCACGCGGGAGTCCGGCTTTCCGCAAAAGTCCCATCTCGCCACCGCGGAGAAGACCGCCATCGCGGACGTCGCGGCGAGCCTCGTCGAAGAGGGCGAGGCCGTCGTCGTCGGCGCGGGCACCACCACCCAGGAGCTGGCCCGCCGGCTCGCACGGGTGCCCGGGCTGACGGTGGTCACCAACTCGCTGCTCGTCGCCCAGGCGTTGGCCCATGCCAACCGGGTCGAAGTGGTGATGACCGGCGGGACCCTGCGCGGCTCCAACTACGCGCTCGTCGGCAGTGGCGCCGAGCAGTCCCTCCAGGGGCTGCGGGTGTCGCGGGCCTTCCTGAGCGGGAGCGGGCTGACGGCCGAGCGCGGGCTGTCCACGTCCAACATGCTCTCCGCGAGCGTGGACCGGGCGCTGGTGCAGGCGGCCGCGGAGGTGGTGGTCCTCGCGGACCACACGAAGCTGGGCACCGACACCATGTTCCAGACCGTGCCGACGGACGTCATGACGCGGCTGGTGACCGACGAGCCGCCGCCGCACGACGAACGGGCCGCCACCGAACTCCAGGCGCTGGCCGACCAGGGCGTGCAGATCACGGTGGCGGGCGGCGCGGCGGCCTCCGGCGGTGAGGGGATGGCGGGGCGCCGGCCGCGGCGTGAGTCGCCCCTGCCGGTGCAGAGGCGCGGCGGTCCGACGGCGCAGCTGCGCAGTGCGCCGGCCTCGATGCTGGAGCAGGCTGCTGCCGGGGACCGGCCCCGGGTCGCGGACATGCGGCGGCGCTGAGCGGGTGCCGGTGCGGTGGCCGGTGCCGGTGCTGGTTTGGGTCCGGCGCCGCGGCGCGAGCGCCCCGTGCTGCGCCGTGCTCCGCGGGGCTGCGCCCCGCACCCCCCGCCGCAAACGCCGGCAAGGCTGAATCCGCGAAGGCCCCCGCCCAACCGGGCGGGGGCCTTCGCGTCGGCGGGTCAGTCCTTGATCTCGCAGATCGTGGCGCCCGAGGTGAGGGAGGCGCCGACCTCGGCCGTGAGGCCGACGATCGTGCCGGAGCGGTGCGCGTTCAGCGGCTGCTCCATCTTCATGGCCTCCAGGACGACGATCAGGTCGCCCTCGTTGACCTGCTGGCCCTCCTCGACGGCGACCTTGACGATCGTGCCCTGCATCGGGGAGGCCAGGGTGTCGCCGGAGGCGGCCGGACCGGACTTCTTCGCGGCGCGGCGCTTCGGCTTGGCACCGCCCGCTGCGGCCGTGCGGGCCAGCGTCATGCCCAGCGAGGACGGGAGGGAGACCTCCAGCCGCTTGCCGCCGACCTCGACCACCACGGTCTCGCGGCCCGGCTCCTCGTCGGCCTCCTCGGCGGCGGGCGCAGTGAACGCCGGGATCTCGTTGACGAACTCGGTCTCGATCCACCGCGTGTGGATCTTGAACGGAGTGCCGTCGGTCGGGGCGAACGCCGGGTCGGCGACGACCGCGCGGTGGAACGGGATGGCGGTGGCCATGCCCTCCACCTCGAACTCCACCAGGGCGCGGGCGGCGCGCTGGAGGGCCTGCTCGCGGGTGGCACCGGTGACGATCAGCTTGGCCAGCAGCGAGTCCCACGCCGGGCCGATGACCGAGCCCGACTCGACACCCGCGTCCAGGCGGACGCCCGGACCCGAGGGCGGGGCGAACTTCGTCACCGTGCCCGGGGCCGGCAGGAAGCCGCGGCCCGGGTCCTCACCGTTGATGCGGAACTCGAACGAGTGGCCGCGCAGCTGCGGGTCGTCGTAGCCGAGCGCCTCGCCGTCGGCGATGCGGAACATCTCGCGCACGAGGTCGATGCCGGTGACTTCCTCGGTGACCGGGTGCTCCACCTGGAGGCGGGTGTTGACCTCCAGGAAGGAGATGGTGCCGTCGGTCCCGACGAGGAACTCGACGGTGCCGGCGCCCTGGTAGCCGGCTTCCTTGAGGATCGCCTTGGACGCCGCGTACAGCTCGGCGTTCTGCGCCTCGGTGAGGAACGGCGCGGGCGCCTCCTCGACGAGCTTCTGGTGGCGGCGCTGGAGCGAGCAGTCACGGGTGGAGACGACCACCACGTTGCCGTGCGAGTCGGCCAGGCACTGCGTCTCGACGTGGCGCGGCTTGTCGAGGTAGCGCTCCACGAAGCACTCGCCCCGGCCGAACGCGGCGACGGCCTCGCGCACGGCGGAGTCGTACAGCTCCGGGACCTCTTCGAGGGTGCGGGCGACCTTGAGACCGCGACCGCCGCCACCGAAGGCGGCCTTGATCGCGATGGGCAGGCCGTGCTCCTCGGCGAATGCCACGACCTCGTCGGCCCCGGACACCGGGTCCGGGGTGCCGGCCACCAGCGGGGCGCCGGCGCGCTGGGCGATGTGACGGGCGGCGACCTTGTCACCGAGGTCGCGGATCGCCTGCGGCGGCGGGCCGATCCAGGTCAGGCCCGCGTCGAGAACGGCCTGGGCGAAGTCCGCGTTCTCGGACAGGAAGCCGTATCCGGGGTGGATGGCGTCAGCACCGGAGTCCGCCGCTGCCTGGAGGACCTTCTTCATGTCCAGGTAGCTGGCGGCCGGGGTGTCACCGCCCAACGCGAACGCTTCGTCTGCCGCGCGGACGTGCAGCGCGTCCCGGTCCGGGTCGGCGTAGACGGCTACGCTCGCGATCCCGGCATCCCGGCAGGCACGGGCAACGCGGACAGCGATTTCGCCACGGTTGGCGATGAGCACCTTGCGCACGATGGCGCCTCCTAGAAACAAGCTGAGTTTAGGGACAGCTGACACGGCCTTTCGACCCCTATCCGCAGGTGAGCTTCCCCACACGGAGCGTGATAGCGAGGCTTGCCCGAGCCCAGAAACCCTTGTGTCGCCCCAGGTCAGGGAGATCCCCGACTGCACAGTAACCCCGTGGCGCAGCCGAGGTCTCTGTTCACCGGGTCAGCGGCCCCTGGTGAATCTTTGTGGAGTCCCTACGAACGGCCTATGCATTCTTTGCGTGAGAGCCGTCACGCGGGCCCGTCCGCAACCAAGCTGCCCGCACCCCTTGTCCGCGCGTTTACCCATGAGTAGCCTCCAGGCGTCGAACAGGCTTCTGGATTCCGGTCCGTGGCTTCTGGGGATGGGGGCGTCGGTGCTGCGCAGACTCGTGGCCGGACTGGCCGCGATCGTGCTCGTCGTGGAAGCGGCGGTGCTCGTACTCGTGCACGTCGTGCTGGGGAAGGCGACGCAGAACCAGTCGATGTCGATCGCCGGCAGCGACCCCGAGCTCATGGCCCGGGCCACCTACGGCCTCGGGGCGGTGATGGGCACCTTCCTGCTGCTCTGCGCCGTCCTGCTCGCCGTGACCGCCGTACGGGACCGGGCGCCCGGCCGCGTCGCCCGCGTCGTCCTGGTGGTCGCCGCCGTCACCCATGCGGTGCTCGGCGCCCTCGCCCTGGGGCTCGTGGGCTGGGGCGCCTTCGCCGCCTTGATGCTGATCCTGTGCCTGCTCGTACTGGCCCTGATGCTCTACGCCGCGCCTCCCGTGGAGGTCCTGGACGTGCAGGACGCCCCGCCGGAGGGGCCCGGGGGGCTCAGGCCCACAAATCCGTGATGGACACGTCCAGTTCGCCCAGCAGGGAGCGCAGCAGGGGCAGGGAGATGCCGATCACGTTGCCGTGATCCCCGTCGATGCCGTCGATGAAGGGCGCCGACAGGCCGTCCAGGGTGAAGGCGCCCGCCACGTGCAGCGGCTCGCCGCTGGCCACGTACGCGGCCACCTCCGCGTCCGTCGGCTCGCCGAAGCGGACCGTCGTGGACGCCGTGGCCGAGACCTGACGGCCGCTCGCCGTGTCGATCACGCAGTGCCCGGTGCGCAGCACCCCGGCCCGGCCCCGCATGGACTTCCAGCGGGCCGTCGCCTCCTCGGCGTCGGCCGGCTTGCCGAGCGCCTCCCCGTCCAGTTCCAGTACGGAGTCGCAGCCGATCACCAGCGCCCCCGCGGCCTCCTCCAGGGCCGCCACCACGCCGCCCTTCGCCTCGGCCAGCGCCAGCGCCAGTTCGGCCGGGGTGTCGGCGGAGAGGGTGTCCTCGTCGAAGCCGCTGACGATCACGTGCGGGGCGAGCCCGGCCTGCCGCAGCAGGTTCAGCCGGGCGGGCGAGGCGGAGGCGAGGACGACGGAGCGGGGCGCGGCAGCAGTCATGCGAGCCATCGTAGGGGGCCGCCGAGGGGCCCCCTACGGGGCCTCAGAACGGGCCCACGCCCAGGACGTACACCACGACGACCATCGCGAGGGTGAGCACCACGATCAGCCGCCGCAGCATCGCCTGCGCCTCGCGCATGTCCTTCGGCGGCTCGTCCTTCGGGTCTGACCAGAGCATCCTCCGATCCTTGCCCCACGCAGGCCGGTGGCGCCTGAGTACCCGTACTCAGGCGCCACCGTCCGTTCACGCCATCTTCGCGCCGGGGCGGGCCCGGCGCCGCCCCGAGCGCCCCTAAGCGGGCCAGTACGTACGGCCCCAGGCGCGCGGGCCCGGCTGCGGCAGTGTCCGCCGCGCCACCCTCGCGGGCGCCGACCACTCGTCCGGGACCCCGGGCGCGCCCGACGGCGCGGAGGCCAGCGCCGCCGCGCGCGCTTGGACCACCGCCAGTGCGGCGGCCAGCTCCTCCGGCGTCGGATTCCCCTTGACGACCTTGATCACCACAGGACTGACCTCCTAGAGGGGGATGTTGCCGTGCTTCTTCGGGGGCAGGGACTCCCGCTTGGTCCGCAGCTGCCGCAGTCCCTTCACCACGTGCGCCCGGGTCTCCGACGGCATGGCCACCGCGTCGATGTACCC
This sequence comes from Streptomyces cirratus, assembly GCF_014650775.1. Taxonomy (GTDB): domain Bacteria; phylum Actinomycetota; class Actinomycetes; order Streptomycetales; family Streptomycetaceae; genus Streptomyces; species Streptomyces cirratus. The sequence continues at coordinate 448,526 of NZ_BMVP01000002.1, forward strand.
GCGCTCGGCGGCGGTGTACGGGTTCAGCAGGGTGTCCTCGTACTCGGCGATCAGCCGGGCCCGCGTCTCCTCCCCCTGACCGGAGGCCTCGGCCTCGGCGATCGTGCGGCGGTGCAGGATGTTCACCGCGCCCTGCGCGCCCATGACGGCGATCTGCGCGGTCGGCCAGGCCAGGTTCAGGTCCGCGCCGAGGTGCTTGGAGCCCATGACGTCGTACGCGCCGCCGAAGGCCTTGCGGGTGATGACGGTGATCAGGGGGACGGTGGCCTCGGCGTAGGCGTAGATCAGCTTCGCGCCGCGCCGGATGATTCCGTTGTACTCCTGGTCGGTGCCCGGGAGGAAGCCCGGTACGTCCACGAACGTCAGCACCGGGATGTTGAAGGCGTCGCAGGTCCGCACGAAGCGGGCGGCCTTCTCGGAGGCGTTGATGTCCAGGCAGCCGGCGAACTGCATCGGCTGGTTCGCGACGATGCCCACCGGGTGGCCCTCGACGCGGCCGAAGCCGGTGAGGATGTTCGGCGCGAACAGTGACTGCGTCTCCAGGAACTCGCCGTCGTCCACGACGTGCTCGATCACGGTGTGCATGTCGTACGGCTGGTTCGCGCTGTCCGGGATCAGTACGTCCAGCTCGCGGTCGAGGTCCGAGACCTCGGTGTCCGCCTCCTCGGGGAAGGCGGGCGGCTCGGAGAGGTTGTTGGACGGCAGGTAGGCGAGGAGGGACTTGACGTACTCGATGGCGTCCTTCTCGTCCCCGGCCATGTGGTGGGCGACACCCGAGGTGGAGTTGTGGGTGCGCGCGCCGCCGAGCTCCTCGAAGCCCACGTCCTCGCCGGTGACCGTCTTGATGACGTCCGGGCCGGTGATGAACATGTGCGAGGTCTGGTCGACCATCACGGTGAAGTCGGTGATGGCGGGGGAGTACACGGCGCCGCCGGCGCACGGGCCCACGACGAGGCTGATCTGCGGGATCACGCCCGAAGCGTGCACGTTGCGGCGGAAGATCTCGCCGTACATGCCGAGCGCGCTGACGCCCTCCTGGATGCGGGCGCCGCCGGAGTCGTTGATGCCGATGACCGGGCAGCCGGTCTTGAGCGCGAAGTCCATCACCTTGATGATCTTCTGGCCGTAGACCTCGCCGAGGGCGCCGCCGAAGACGGTGAAGTCCTGCGAGAACACGGCCACCGGCCGGCCGTCCACCGTGCCGTAGCCGGTGACGACGCCGTCGCCGTAGGGGCGGGTCTGCTCCAGCCCGAAGTTGGTCGAGCGGTGCCGGGCGAACTCGTCGAGCTCGACGAAGGAGCCCTCGTCCAGCAGCAGGCCGATCCGCTCACGCGCAGTCAGCTTCCCCTTGGCGTGCTGCTTCTCCACCGCCCGCGCGGACCCGGCGTGAGTGGCTTCGTCGATCCGGCGCTGCAGGTCCGCGATCTTCCCCGCGGTCGTGTGCATGTCGATCGGCTCTGAGGGTTGTGACATCGGGGCGCGGCTCCCTGTGTGGTGTCAAGTGCCTGGTCAATTGATGGACTGCTGCTGGCTACTCGTGCGTAGCGTATCGGCGGGCATGGCGCTCGGCAGTGCGGCGTTTGACACACCTACTGTGGGTTGCATGACGCCATCAGATGCATCAGGAGGAACTCCGTCGGGAGCTCCCGGGGGACGTTGGTCCAGCCTGGACCGGCCGCCGTTGAACGCTGCCGCCTTGCGGCGGCATCTCGTGGGGGAGGGGTTGTGGAGTTCGCTGGAGGTGGTTTCGTCCACCGGGTCCACGAACACCGACCTCGCCGCGCGGGCCGGGGAGCTGGGCGAAGGGGCCGTGCTCGTCGCCGAGGAGCAGAGCGCCGGGCGGGGGCGGCTGGACCGGAGCTGGGTCGCGCCCGCCCGTTCCGGGCTGTTCTTCTCGGTGCTGCTCAAGCCCGGCCCGGGGGTGCCCGAGGAGCGGTGGGGGTGGCTGACCCTGCTCGCCGGGGTGGCCACCGCGACCGGGCTGTCCCGGGCGGCGGGGGTGGACACCGCCCTCAAGTGGCCCAACGACCTGCTGGTCTCCGTCGAGGGCGAGGAGCGCAAGGCGGGCGGCATCCTCTCCGAGCGCGTCCCCGGGGGCCCCTCCCGGGCCGGAGGCTCTGGGGGAGGGGTCGTCGTCGGGATCGGGCTGAACGTCACCCTCACCGAGGACGAGCTGCCCGTCGACACCGCTGGCTCCCTGGCCCTCGCCAAGGCCACCGTCACCGACCGTGAGCCGCTGCTCAAGGCCGTACTGCGCTCCCTGGAGCAGTGGTACGAGGCCTGGCGCGCGGCCGGCGGGGACCCGGCGGCCAGCGGGTTGCAGGAGACGTACGCGGCGGGCTGCGCGACGCTGGGCCGCCACGTGCGGGCGGACCTGCCCGGCGGGCGCACGATCACCGGGACGGCCGAAGCGGTCGACACGGACGGGCGGCTCGTGATCCGCACGGCGCAGGACGAGCGGCTGGCCGTCGGGGCCGGGGACGTGGTCCACCTGCGCTCCGTCCGGTAGCGGCCGGGCGGCCCGACCGGGCGGCCGGAGCGGGGAGTGAGCTACGGCACACCTGCCGTATGGTTTTGGGGGCAGCACCCAGCGGTAGCCGGCGAAGGTCCCGGTCCATGCGGTGATCAACCGGTTCGGCAGTCGGAAGTGCGTACGGAATGGACAGGAGGCGGCCCTTGACCGTCGACGACCCTACGTCCGGCGCGTCCGGGTCCGGCGCGGGTGCGGCCCAGGCCGGTTCCGGCAGCACCCCGATCGGGCGGGACCAGCACACTCCCCACCACGAGGTGGACCACACCGTCCAGCCGACGGCCGACCCGCTGGCCATCCGCCTGGAGCAGCTGATCCTGGGCGCCGAGCGCCGGTACACCCCCTTCCAGGCCGCGCGCAGCGCCGGGGTCTCGATGGAGCTCGCCTCCCGCTTCTGGCGGGCGATGGGCTTCGCGGACATCGGCCAGGCCAAGGCCCTCACGGAGGCGGACGTACTGGCGCTGCGCCGGCTCGCCGGTCTGGTGGAGGCGGGCCTGCTGAGCGAGCCGATGGCGGTGCAGGTCGCGCGGTCGACCGGGCAGACGACCGCCCGGCTGGCGGAGTGGCAGATCGACTCGTTCCTGGAGGGGCTGACGGAGCCGCCGGAGCCCGGCATGACCCGTACGGAGGTCACGTACCCGCTGGTCGAGCTGCTGCTGCCGGAGCTGGAGGAGTTCCTGGTGTACGTCTGGCGGCGCCAGCTGGCGGCCGCGACCGGGCGCGTGGTGCAGGTGGCGGACGACGAGGAGATGGTCGACCGGCGGCTCGCCGTGGGCTTCGCGGACCTGGTGGGCTTCACCCGGCTCACCCGGCGGCTGGAGGAGGAGGAGCTCGGCGAGCTGGTCGAGGCCTTCGAGACGACGGCGGCCGACCTGATCGCCGCCTACGGCGGCCGGCTGATCAAGACGCTGGGCGACGAGGTGCTGTACGCGGCGGACGACGCGGCGACGGCGGCGGAGATCGCGCTGCGGCTGATCGAGACGATGGAGGCCGACCCGCAGATGCCGGAGCTGCGGGTCGGGATCGCGTTCGGGACGGTGACGACCCGGATGGGCGACGTCTTCGGGACCACGGTGAACCTGGCGAGCCGGCTGACGTCCATAGCCCCCAAGGACGCGGTGCTGGTGGACGGGGCCATGGCCGAGGAACTGGGCCGGACGGGTGCCGCGCCGGTCTCGGAGAAGGAGTCGGAGTCGGAGGAGGGCGGCGGGACCTACCGGTTCGCGCTGCAGCCGATGTGGCAGCGGCCGGTGCGCGGGCTCGGGGTCGTGGAGCCCTGGTCGCTGACGCGGCGGACGCCTAGGATCCCCGGGTAACGTTCGTTAACCGGGAGGGCTGTCCTGTGACGTCGAAGAGCGTGGCGGCGGAGACCGTGGAGTCGGAGTTCCTGGCCGTGCGCCGGCATGAGGACGGGGTCGCCGAGCTGGTCCTGGACCGGCCCAAGGCGATGAACGCGGTGTCGACGGGCATGGCCCGGGCCATCGGGGACGCGTGCGCGCGACTGGCGGCGGACGACTCGGTACGGGTGGTCGTGCTGTCCTCGGCGGTGGACCGGGCGTTCTGCGTGGGCGCCGACCTCAAGGAGCGCAACGCGATGTCGGACGCCGAGCTGGTACGGCAGCGGCCGACGACGCGGGGTGCCTACGGGGGCGTGCTGGAGCTGCCGATGCCGACGATCGCGGCGGTGCACGGCTTCGCGCTCGGCGGCGGCTTCGAGCTGGCGCTGGCCTGCGACGTGATCGTGGCCGACGAGACCGCGGTGGTCGGCCTGCCGGAGGTGTCGGTCGGGGTGATCCCGGGCGGCGGGGGCACGCAGCTGCTGCCCAGGCGGGTCGGCGCGGCCCGCGCGGCGGAGCTGGTCTTCACGGCGCGCCGGGTGGAGGCGCCGGAGGCGCTGGAGCTGGGTCTGGTGGACTCGGTGGTCGCGGCGGGGACCGACCGCGAGCAGGCGCTGGCGCTGGCGGCCCGGATGGCGGCGAACTCGCCGGTCGGGCTGCGGGCGGCGAAGCGGGCGCTGCGGCTGGGGCACGGGATGGACCTGGCGGCCGGCCTGGAGATCGAGGACGCGGCGTGGCGGACGGTGGCCTTCTCCGGGGACCGGGCCGAGGGCGTGGCGGCATTCAACGAGAAGCGCAAGCCGCAGTGGCCGGGCGTGTAGCCGGCGTGTGCTCCGATCGGCGCTCGTGATCTTGACCGGCCTGGACATCGCGGCGATTGTCACCAAATCGGATGGAACTCCCTAACCTGTTGCGATGGGAGTTGACGGGCGGCTTCGGGCCGTCGTGGGCCTCGCGCAGGCCATGGCGGCGGCATGTGCGCCGCGGGACAGCGTGCGGGCGGCCGCGCGGGGCGCCCGCCTGGCCATGGACGGGTCGTTCGCCGCCATCTCCGCCTGGGAGCGCGAGCGCGGCCGGCTGCGCGTCCTCGTGAACGAGGGCGAGCGGCGTGCGGGGGAGGAGGAGTTCCCCGAGGACGAGTCCTACCCCGTCCACGAATTCCCCGAGATCACCGAGTTCCTGCACGAGCGCTGGGTCGGCGGCGCCGGTCCCCACGCCTGGGTCGAGGCCGCGGGCGCCGGCCGCCCGGGCAGGCGCGGCGAAGCGCTGCGCCTGCGCGGGCGCGGCACCTGCGTGGTCGCGCCGATCGTGCTCAGCGGTCGGGCCTGGGGCGAGCTGTACGTCGCCCGGGACGAGGGGCTGGCGGACTTCGACGAGGACGACGCGGAGTTCGCGACCGTACTGGCCGCCGTCGTGGCCGCCGGGCTCGCGCAGAACGAGCGCCTCGAAGAGGCCCGGCGCCTGGCGTTCACCGACCCGCTGACGGGACTGGCCAACCGGCGGGCCGTCGACATGCGGCTCGACGAGGCCCTGGAGGAGCACCGGCGCAGCGGGGCCGTGGTCAGCCTCGTTGTGTGCGACCTGAACGGGCTCAAGCGGGTCAACGACACCCTCGGCCACGCCATGGGGGACCGGCTGCTGGAGCGGTTCGGGTCCGTGCTGAGCCTGTGCGGGGCCATACTGCCCGGCGCGCTGGTGGCCAGGCTCGGCGGCGACGAGTTCTGCCTGGTCAGCGTCGGCCCGTCGGCGGACGAGGTGGTGCGGGTCACCGAGGAGGTGTGCCTGCGCGCCGCCGAGCTGGAACTCGGCGAGGGGGTGGCCTGCGGGGTCGCCTCCACCGGGGACCCGATCGGGCCGGTGAAGTCCTCCCGGCGGCTGTTCCGCCTCGCCGACGCGGCCCAGTACAAGGCCAAGGCCGCCCGCTCGCGGGTGCCCGTGGTGGCCGGCCGGGACAGCGCCGTGGTGCGGCTCGCCGACGCGGCCCAGGCGGGCAGGGGGGAGCGGCGCCGGTTCCGCGGCAGGGCGTAGCGGCCGTAGCAGGCTGTAACGACTGCTCCACCAAGTCGCTAGTGACATGAAGAGATTCAGTCCGTAGGGTGCTGAATATGGATATGCACACTGTCGTGGTGGGAACGTCCGGGACCACCGCCGAGGACGTCATCGCCGTCGCCCGCGGCAACGCGCGGGTCGAGCTGTCCGGCGAGGCGCTGGACGCCCTGGCCCGCGCCCGCGAGATCGTCGACGCGCTCGCCGCCAAGCCCGAGCCGGTCTACGGGGTGTCCACCGGCTTCGGTGCCCTCGCCTCCCGGCACATCAGCCCCGAGCTGCGCGCCCAGCTCCAGCGCAACATCGTCCGCTCGCACGCCGCCGGCATGGGGCCGCGCGTCGAGCGCGAGGTCGTGCGCGCCCTGATGTTCCTGCGGCTCAAGACCGTGGCCTCCGGGTACACCGGCGTCCGGCCCTCCGTCGCGCAGACGATGGCCGACGTGCTGAACGCCGGGATCACGCCGGTCGTGCACGAGTACGGCTCCCTCGGCTGCTCCGGCGACCTCGCCCCGCTCTCGCACTGCGCCCTCACCCTCATGGGCGAAGGCGACGCCGAGGGCCCCGACGGGATCGTGCGCCCCGCGGGCGAACTGCTCGCCGAGGCCGGGATCGAGCCGGTCGAGCTGCGCGAGAAGGAGGGCCTGGCCCTCCTCAACGGCACCGACGGCATGCTCGGCATGCTGATCATGGCCCTCGCCGACCTCGGCAAGCTGTACACCTCCGCCGACATCACCGCCGCGCTGACCCTGGAGGCGCTGCTCGGCACCGAGAAGGTGCTCGCGCCCGAGCTGCACGCCATCCGCCCGCACCCGGGCCAGGGTGCCTCCGCCGCCAACATGGCCGCCGTCCTGGAGGGCTCCGGCCTGGTGCGGCACTACCAGGAGGAGACCGCACCGCGCGTCCAGGACGCCTACTCGGTGCGCTGCGCCCCGCAGGTCGCCGGCGCGGGCCGCGACACGATGGCGCACGCCGCCCTTGTGGCCTCGCGCGAGCTGGCCTCGGCCGTCGACAACCCGGTGGTGCTGCCCGACGGCCGGGTCGAGTCCAACGGCAACTTCCACGGCGCGCCCGTGGCGTACGTACTGGACTTCCTGGCCATCGCCGCCGCCGACCTGGGCTCCATCGCCGAGCGCCGCACCGACCGGCTGCTCGACAAGAACCGCTCGCACGGCCTGCCGCCGTTCCTGGCGGACGACGCCGGTGTGGACTCCGGTCTGATGATCGCCCAGTACACGCAGGCCGCGCTGGTCAGCGAGATGAAGCGGCTCGCGGTCCCCGCATCCGCCGACTCGATCCCCTCCTCCGCCATGCAGGAGGACCACGTCTCCATGGGGTGGTCGGGCGCGCGCAAGCTCCGCATCGCGATCGACAACCTGACCCGGATCGTCGCGATCGAGCTGTACGCGGCCACCCGCGCCATCGAGCTGCGCCACGGGCTCACCCCCTCCCCGGCCAGCCGGGCCGCCATCGCGGCGGTGCGGGAGGCGGGCGTCCAGGGTCCCGGGCCGGATCGTTTCCTCGCCCCTGACCTGGCCGCCGCCGACGCGTTCGTGCGCTCCGGTGCGCTCGTCGCCGCCGTGGAGGCGGTCACCGGTCCGCTCGCCTGAGCATGACGTGACGCGACGAGGGCCGCGCCAGGGAGTTCCCGGGCGCGGCCCTCGTCGTGTGCTGCCTACTGGGCGCGTGAGCGGCGTACGGAGAAGGCGACGAAGCCGGCCCCCACGCCCAGGCAGAGTGCGCCGCCCAGCAGGTAGGGGCTGGTGTCGACGCTGCCGGTGTCGGCGAGGGAGAGGGGCTGGGAGGCGGCCTCCCGGGCCGCCGAGGCGTTGACGACCGCGGCGGCGGGCGTGAGGGTGGCCCGGTTCTCCTGGGCGGCCCGGTTCTCCTGGCCGGGCTGGTCCGCCTCGCCGCGCTGGTCCGCCTGGCCGGGCCGGCCGGGCTGGTCGGAAAGGCTCCGCTGGTAGGACAGGCCGGAGCGGCTCGGCGTCTGGTCCGGTGCGGTGGCGTTCGCCGAGGGCACGAACCAGAGGGCGGCGAGGAGGGTGGTCGCTCCGAGAGCGGTGAGCAGCGATCGGCGTGCGGACACGGTGCGATCCCCCTTGTGGCAGCAGCGAATTGGCCGTGTGCGCCGATGCTAGTGAAAGGGGCGGGTCGTGGGAAAGTCGGGACAGGTTCGGGGCTTACTCTCCGTCGTATGAACTCTTCTGACACCTCACGGTACGTACGTCTTCGGGTGGATTTGGTCCTTGAAGTGACCGACACCACAGCGCTCACCGGCGCCGCCCTCGCGCACATCAAGGCCGACGAGTTCATGCCGGACGAGGAGCGGGGCCATGCCGAGGCGGCGGTGGGCGAGGACGAGTCGGAGGCCCTTGCCTACCTCGTCGACCCCACCGACCTGGTCGCGGAGATCCCCGGCGTGGACCTGGCGCAGGCCTCGTGGAGCAGCGAGCCCGTCGAATACGACCCCGAGTCCATGGAGTGGGACATCGACGAGGAAGATGGGGACTTCGACGAAGAGGTGACCGACAACGCCTGACCGTGGGGTTGCCCACATCCCAACGGAATGTGGAACCGAAACGGGTCATTCACGCGTTGTCACAACCGTGGGCAGGGGGCATGGCCTCCTGCCCGGTGGGTACTTTCCAGCGGCAGCTGGGAGGGAACTCGGGGGTTCCGGCAACGATGGAGTGGCGTGTGAGGACGGACAGCAAGCGGCGGAAGAGGTCCCTGGTGGCCGTATCCGCCGTCCTCGGTGGCGTACTGGTGCTTTCGGCGTGCAACGGCGGAGGTGACCAGCCCAAGGGCAGCGGCCAGGCTTCGGCCAAGTCGCAGGCCGATGTGGACGCGGCGGCGGCCAAGGACGCCTCGAAGGCCCGAATAGCCATCACGCCCAAGGACGGCGCCACCAACATCGGCCTGAACGACGCCACGAGCGTGACGGTCAGTGACGGCACCCTCACCAAGGTCGAGCTCAAGAGCTCCGAGGGTGCGGACGTGCCGGGCAAGATAGCCGCCGACGGCAAGAGCTGGAAGCCGGACGCCGCCCTCAAGCGGTCGACCAAGTACGCCCTGTCGGCGAGCGCCAAGGACGAGGCGGGCCACGAGGCGCACGAGAACGCCTCCTTCACCACCGTCTCCCCGGAGAACAGCTTCATCGGCTCGTTCGTGCCGGACGAGGGCCAGACGGTCGGCGTGGGCATGCCGGTCTCGATCACCTTCAACAAGCCGATCAAGGACCAGAAGGCCGTCCAGGCGGCCATCAACGTCTCCTCCAGCAGCGGCCAGGAAGTCGTCGGCCACTGGTTCGACGCGCAGCGGCTGGACTTCCGCCCCGAGCAGTACTGGCAGGCGAACTCCACCGTCACGCTCAAGCTCGCGCTGGACGGCGTGCAGGGCGCCCCGGGCATCAAGGGCGTCCAGAGCAAGACCGTCACCTTCAAGATCGGCCGGAGCCAGGTCTCGACGGTCGACGCGAAGACCAAGAAGATGACGGTCACCCGGGACGGCCAGGTCATCAAGACCATCCCGATCTCCGCGGGCTCCCCGTCGAACCCGACGTACAACGGCCAGATGGTGATCTCCGAGAAGTTCAAGGAGACCCGGATGGACGGCGCCACCGTCGGCTTCAAGAACGGCGAGGGCAAGGGCGAGTACGACATCAAGGACGTTCCGCACGCGATGCGGCTGTCCACCTCGGGCACCTTCATCCACGGCAACTACTGGGGCTCGGACTCGATCTTCGGCAACGTCAACACCAGCCACGGCTGCGTCGGCCTGAACGACACCCAGGGCGCCAACGACCCGAACACGGCGGGCGCGTGGTTCTTCGACAACTCGCTCATCGGTGACGTGGTCACCGTCGTCAACTCCCCCGACAAGACCATCAAGCCCGACAACGGCCTCAACGGCTGGAACATGAGCTGGGCGGAGTGGAAGGCCGGCTCGGCCTCCTGACGCGCCGACCCGTAGGGGCGCCAACGTGTAGAGGCGCTGATGTGTAGACGTGCGTGAACGGCGGGGAACCCTGGAGGGTTCCCCGCCGTTCGTCGTTCTCGTCCGGCTCTCGCCGGCGGCTTACCGTTTCGGCGGGCATGTCCGACGCCCGGGGCGGGGGGCGACGACTTCGGGGCGGCGTCACTGCCCGGCGGGCTCGGCCGTCCCCACCGTGGGCGACGGGGCCGGGTCCGCCGCCGACCAGGACGACAGCAGGCGCAGCGCGTCCGCCGACGGGGAGCCGGGGGCGGCGTGGAAGGTGATCAGCGACTGCTCGGAGTCGTCCGGCAGGACAAGCGTCTCGAACGCCAGGCTCAAGTCGCCCACCACGGGGTGCCGCAGCCGCTTCACGCCGCGCGTCTTGTTGTCCGCCAGCGTGTGCGCGGCCCACAGCCGCCGGAACTCCTCGCTCTTCACCGACAACTCACCGACCAGCGCGGAGAGCTGTTCGTCGTCCGGGTGCCGGCCCGCGTACAGGCGCAGGTAGCTGACCACCTGGCACGCCCGGCACTCCCACTCCGCGTACAGCTCGGCCGTCGCCGGATCCAGGAACACCATCCGGACCAGGTTCCGTTCCTGTGCGGGCAGCGCGCCGAAGTCGCCGAACACGGCCGTCGCCATCCGGTTCCAGGCCAGGACGTCCTGACGCCGGCCCACCAGGTACGCCGGTACGCCCTCCATCGCGTCCATCAGCACGCGCAGCTCCGGGCGGACCTGCTCGGCGCGCCGCGAGGGATGGCGCCTGCGCGGGCGCGGGCTCGCCAGGTGGGTCAGGTGCGCCGACTCGGTGCCGTCCAGGTGCAGGGCCCGCGCGATGGCGTCCAGTACGTCCGCCGAAACGTTCTGCCCGTGGCCCTGCTCCAGGCGCGTGTAGTACGCCACCGACACGCCCGCCAGCTGCGCCAGTTCCTCCCGGCGCAGGCCCGGCACCCTGCGGTGGCGCCCGTAGTCGGGCAGGCCGACGTCCTCGGGGCGCAGGCGCGCCCGGCGGGAGCGGAGGAACTCGCCCAGTTCGGCGCGCTGATCAAGCTGGTCCATACCGCCAGTATGGCCGGGCGGCGGACCGGCAGCCTGACCCCGCCAGTGGTAGGACCAGCGGTCCTACGCTCCGCAGGGGGCTGGGTGAGTGCCGCCGCCCCGGGCATCGTGGAGCGCACCGCACCACGGAACTCAGGAGAAGCAGCGCATGTCCGCCACTCAGCACACCCCGCTCACCCAGGTCGCCGCGTACGCCGCCCCCGCCCCCAAGGCTCCGCTGGAGCGCACCACCATCGCGCGCCGCGCGGTGGGCGAGCACGACGTCCTCATCGACATCAAGTACGCCGGCATCTGCCACTCCGACATCCACCAGGCCACCGACGGCTGGGGCGAGGGCATCTACCCGATGGTCCCGGGCCACGAGATCGCCGGCGTCGTCACCGAGGTCGGCGCGGGCGTCACGAAGTTCGCGGTCGGCGACCGCGTCGGCGTCGGCTGCTTCGTCGACTCCTGCCGCACCTGCGAACACTGCCTGCGCGGCCAGGAGCAGTTCTGCTCCCGGGGGATGACCGGCACGTACAACGCCATCGGCCGGGACGGGCAGCCCACGTACGGCGGTTACTCCACGCACATCGTCGTGGACGAGAACTACACCGTCCGCATCCCCGACGGTCTCGCGCTCGACGTCGCCGCGCCGCTGCTGTGCGCGGGCATCACCCTGTACTCGCCGCTGCGCCACTGGCAGGCGGGCCCCGGCAAGAAGGTCGCGATCGTCGGCCTCGGCGGGCTCGGCCACATCGGCGTGAAGATCGCGAACGCGCTGGGGGCGGAGGTCACCGTCCTGTCCCAGTCGCTGCGCAAGCGGGAGGACGGCCTGAGGCTGGGCGCCGCCCACTACTACGCGACGAGCGACGAGAGCACCTTCGAGGAACTGGCCGGCACCTTCGACCTGGTCGTGTCCACCGTCTCCGCCCCGCTCGCCCTCGACGCGTACCTCGGCCTGCTCAAGGTGGACGGCGCGCTGGTGAACGTCGGCGCGCCGGAGGAGCCGGTCTCGCTGAACCTGTTCTCGGTCATCGGCGGCCGCAAGACCATCGCCGGCTCCATGATCGGCGGCATCGCCGAGACCCAGGAGATGCTCGACTTCTGCGCCGAACACGGCTTGGGCGCCGAGATCGAACTCATCGGCGCCGACGCCATCAACGAGGCCTACGACCGCGTCCGGTCGAGCGACGTCCGCTACCGCTTCGTGATCGACACCTCCACCATCTGACCGTGCCGACGCCGCCGCCGCCGACCGCCTCCTCAGCCCTCGGCGGCGGCCACGCCGATGGGGCAGGAGACGCCCGTGCCGCCGATGCCGCAGTAGCCGGCGCCGTCGCCAAGCGCTGGGTGTAGGTCAGGCGACCGTCTACCGGGCGCTTTGAGACCTCACGACACAGGAGAGAGCGCCCGAGACGGGCGCACAGGCGTTCACCCAGACCCCCGGCATTGGTCGGGGGTCTCTGTCACGCACTGGCCCGCCGGACAGGACAGGGCAGGTCGGGAGCAGCACGGTTCGGGGAGCACGTCACGAGGGCGACAGAGTGGAAGGCAGTGCCACTCAGGTAGTGGCCAAGGGATACGTCTCCTCCCCACGTCAGCCGCTCGACTGCACCCCTCACCAGGAGAACCAGCCTGGCCACTTCCCGATCCTCCTCAGAGGCGAACCGGGGTGCGAACTCGGCGAGTTGGAGCCCCGGCCATTCGCCGGCTTCCTTGGGTTCCTGCCATGTCCCTCGGATCACAGAGGGCGGTTTCATGAGCCAGTGCGCCGTCTGGATCGGGGGCACGTCGGTAGTCGGAAAGACGGCAACGGCTTCTCGGTGCCGGTCGTGCACCTCCTTCTCGCTGGTTGCCATCGGGGCCTGTCCGGCCGGTCTGCGGATGCTCTCCTTGTCGAACGTCTTCTTCTCCCCGAGCCATGCATAGCCATGGTGGTGCACTGCCGCTCCGTTCCCAGAGATGACGACGGCCCCACCCGTCGGCGTGAGGGCAGGGCCGTCAGTTCAGGTGGTGCTGTGGATCAGGCGGAGAGGTCGAAGCGCGTGGGGTCGATACCCGCCGCGTCCAGCTCCGCCGTAGTGAAGCGCAGCGGCTCGGCGTCCGGGCGCTTGCTGTCGCCCATCGCCCACGCGTCCTGCCCGATCTTCGCGAGGGTCACGCACGCCTCGCCGTCCGGGTGGGTGTTGCCTACACACGCCTTGCTGAGGTGGGCTCCGGAGATGTCGAGTCCGTACAGGTCGGTCATCTTGTCCTCCTGATTCAGATGGGAAGGGCACCGCTGTCCCGCTCGCGGTGTGTCCGGGTGCCTCGCAGCGCCTCTGCGATCTGCTCGACGTAAGCAGCGGGAATCGAGCCCAGGTGCACGAGCGGCTCGCCTCGGGGAGTCACCTGCGGGCGTATCGCCGCGTAGGCGCTCTCCGGCAGTCCCAGGGAGGCGAGCACCTCGCGCATGGCATCGCAGGCGCTCAGAGCCGCTGTACGTCCGTCTCTCCAGGTCTGCATGTCCACTACCGCGCCCCGGGGTGCTTCTTTGGGTGCGCGGTCAGCTCGATGTTGCAGTCCGAGACGGCGGACGGGTCCCCGGCGCCGTACGCCGCTGTGCGCTGTTTCGCGAGGGCGGCGCAGACGCCGCAACCCGGCGCAGGCGCAGGAGGTGTGCGGGGGAGGGACAGTTGAACCGGCGGGTCCATCGTGGTGCTGGGGCTGCTCACTGGGATTCCCTCCCTTGGGGGTGTCGGCACCGCTGATGCTTCACCCGGTGAGCAACTCGTTCTAGGACCTTTCCTGTTGGGGCAAGAATCCATCCCGGATGCCCTCGACCAGGGCTCTCATGGCGTCGCCGTAGACGGCCACGGCGGCGAACCGTCCGAAGGTGTCGAGATAGATCTGGATGTCCTTCGGGTCGCGGGTGGTGACCTCGGAGTGGAACGTTTCCACGATGACGAGTCGGTCGTCGTGCAGGCTGAAGCAGGTCATGGGGAAGTCGGGCATCCGGCGGTCGGACGGGACGACGCCCAGTGAGACGTTAGGCAGACGGGACACGGATACGAGCCGGTCGAGCTGGAGCGCCATGACCACGGGCTCACTGATGCGCCACCGGAGGACGTGCTCACAGATCAGGAAGCGGAAGGACCTGCCCGGCTCGTACAGGACGGATTGCCGTTCGAGGCGGGCCGCCACGGTCTTGGTCCTGGTCTCCTCCGGCAGGGCCGGAGGCAGGGAGAAGACGGCGGAGGCGTACTCGGGTGTCTGGAGGAGTCCGGGGACGAGCTGTCCCTGGAAGAGCCTGAGCGTGGTGGTGCCGGCCTCGATGGCGTGGATGGTCTTCTGGTGCTTCCACGGGCCCATGCGGCGCAGCAGGCGCCAAGCGGTGGCCTCGGTGGCTTCGGCGCGGGCTGCCGACAGGAACTCTTCCTTGACCTCCTGGCTCACGCCTATAGCGGTGAGGACCAGATCCACGTCCTGGACGGTCGGTCGTACCTTGCCCGTCTCGATCTTCGAGAGCTTCCCGGCAGACATGGAAGCCCTGCGGGCCACCGAGTCACCCGTGAGTCCGGATGCGTCGCGCAGCGCCCGCAGGGCATTCCCGATCGAGTCGGCGGTCAGCGGTGCCTCTCCCAGTAGTCCGCGAACGGCACCGCTGCGGCCAAGGCGCGGTCTCGGTAGTCCTGATACTCGGCAAGGCAGTGGGCAGGAAGCGGGTCGGCGCCGATGAACGCACCTTCGGGCGTGTAGTGCATCCGGTACACGTCCTGGTCATCGAACAACCAAAAGTCGTGATCGGGCAGGTCGGCCACTTCCTGGTCAGCCTGGTCGATGATGCCGATGGTCTCGCCAGCCGTGATGTTGCCCGGGTAGGCGGCCAGTTCGTACCGCAGGTAGTCGGTCAGCGGGGACCTGAGCACATGGACACGCGAGACCTCCTTGCCCTTGTCGGTCATCGACCGTACCCACGGGTTGTCGTCCCAGTCAGGGCCCATGTCGCCGCCGCGCAGGAAGCGTTCGAACTCCTCGCGCTCCTCCTCCACGTTGTAGACGGAGAGCGTCTCCAGCCGGAAGGCGCTCCGCTCGAAGGTTTCGAAGAGACGGCCGAACTCCTCACCGTTGAGCACGGAAGTACTCCTCCAGCACTGCGGCCGGGACCACGACGGCGGTCTCGCCCTCTGGCAGGTCGAGCTGCGCCAGCCGCTCGGGGTCGGTGATGACGTACCCCTGGACCACGTAGTCCTTGGCGTCTTCGGTGCCCCACAGCGTCGGGCACGTTCCGTTCCTGCACTCCGGGTCACCGGACAGCTTCCGCAGCACCCTTGCCCCCACATGTCGGCGTACGCCTGTCGCGTTCGATGCTCCCGAGCCGGTCGCGGTGGGGTCAAGCGCTGATCCTTTCCAGAACAGGAAAGCAGCCGTCTCGGTTGGAATCGAGGATGCGTTGGCACGTACTCGGCGAGTACAACGGCAGCATGACCCTCTTCCTGTGTGCCAAGTGTGGCGGCAGTCTTACGCCAGACCTGACGCCACTGCCCGCCGTTCCCTCAGCACCCGACGACGGAGAACGGGACAAGGAGAGTCGGCGGGCGCCGGCCACGGTGCCGCACGGGCACTACGCGATCGAGACCAATCCATGGGGTGTCCCGTACGTGCCGCATCCGGACCAGGAAGAGGGCGGGCCTGCGCAGCCGCGTGGCCCTTGGAGAGTGTCGAAGGGGTTGCAGTGATCTCTGCCGGGCCGCGCAACAACATCGTGATCCACCCCGAGGATGCGCCCGACATCCAGCCTCTGCCGGACTGGGAAAACAGCAGCGGATGCTGCGGACCGTCCGGAGACAGCGGACTCAACCGTGCCTGTCCCTGTGGCGCCCGAGTGGCCACGCTCGCCGCAGACTGCTGGGACCCGTACGAACTCCATCTGGACGGGAAGCGGGTCTACGGCTACGACCCGTCCTGATCAGTAGCCCGAGGGGTGTGTGGACAGCCAGGCGGAGTGGCGGTTGCGCAGGCGGTCCCGTTCCTCGGGGGTGGGGAGGATAACGTCCGCGCCGCCGTCGTACGGATGGTGGATACGTGTGAGCTCGGTGTCCGTCACGAAGATGCCGGGCAGCGTGTCGTCCGCGACGGCGCGGAGGAGCGGGTCCAGGCAGCCGCGCTGCCAGGGGCGGCGGTCGGCGTAGAAGTACCAGCGGGTGTGGAAGGCCGGATCCGGGTCGTCGGTGTCGTCCAGGGTGGTCCACAGTGTGCCCTCCGGGTGGAGGGCAGCGCGGTGGGCCGACCAGTCCGTCGGCTCGGACGGGTCGGCCCAGTCGGTAGTCACCACGTACGCCTCGCCGTCTGAGAAGAGGTCGTCGAGGACCGTGTTGTACCGGTCGAGGAGGACCGCGTACTCGGCCTCGTCCTCCGCGTAGCGTTTCGACTCCGGCAGGCTGTGGAAGCGCACCCAGCGGCTCCCGTACACCGTCTTCAGTTCCCACGGCAGCATCGGCCCGGCAGGCCTGTGGGCCTGCCAGAGCCGGGTCAGCCGCTCGTGAGCAGGGTCGGGGAGCGGGGCGCTGCTCACCTCCCAGGCGCCTCGGCGGCGGCCACGCCGATGGGGCAGGAGACGCCCGTGCCGCCGATGCCGCAGTAGCCGGACGGGTTCTTGTCCAGGTACTGCTGGTGATGGGCCTCGGCCGGCCAGAAGGGGCGGTCCGAGGCCGGGAGGACGGCCGTGGTGATCTCACCGTGGCCCGCGGCGGTGAGGACGCGCTGGTAGGCGGCGCGAGAGGCCTCGGCCTCCGCCTGCTGGGCGGGCGAGTGGGTGTAGACCGCCGAGCGGTACTGGGTGCCGACGTCGTTGCCCTGGCGGAAGCCCTGGGTGGGGTCGTGGGACTCCCAGAACAGCTTGAGCAGCGCGGCGTAGGAGACCTGCGACGGGTCGAAGACCACCCGCACGACCTCGGTGTGGCCGGTCAGGCCCGAGCACACCTCCTCGTACGTCGGGTTCTGCGTGAAACCGCCCTGGTAACCGGCCAGGGTCGTCCACACCCCCGGGGTCTGCCAGAACTTGCGCTCCGCGCCCCAGAAGCAGCCCAGCCCGAAGTCGGCCACGGCCAGGTGCGCGGGGTAGGGGCCGGAGAGCGGGTTGCCGAGCACCGTGTGCACGGCCGGCACGTCGAAGAGGGGCTCGGGGCGGCCCTTGAGGGCTTCCTCGCGGGTGGGGGGCTCGGGCGTACGGCGGTACGAGAACATGGATTCCCTCCTAGTGGTCTCCGTTCAACGGCTGGGGCCGGGCCGGGATTCCCCGCCCCGCCCCGGCCTGCCGTCCCCCCGCCGTCGGGCGCCCGCCCCGCGCACGCGACGCCCGGCAGTCGGGGACCGCCGTCCGGTCAGTGGGGCAGCGTTGCCGGGGAGCCGCCGTTCGCCTCGTAGCCGGCGACCGCGAGGGCGCGGTGGATCGCGTAAGCCGCCGCCGGGTCCGGGGAGGCCGACCAGGGCAGGGCGCCCACGTAGCCGTCCACGTGCCGGACCTGCTCCATCGCCTCCGCCCAGCGCTCCATCCGCACCAGGAACAACAGCAGCATGTGCCGTACGTGCGCGAGCATCGGGTCGTCCGGGCGCGCCGTACGCACCGCGTACATGGCCCCCTCCACCGCCCGGGCCACCACCGCGCTGCGCCAGAACGTCGACACGAGCACCACCTCCGGGAGGTGCTCGTACACCGCGAACAGCGGCAGCGCGGCCAGCAGCGAGCCCTGCGGGGCGCGGGCCGCCGCCGCGTGCGCGAAGGCGTCGGCCTTCTCCCGCGAGCCGTGCCACTTCTCGCACCAGTAGTTGAGCGCCGCCAGGTGCGCGCCCATGTGCGCCGGAGCCACGTCGATGACCTTCGCCCACAGCGCGTCGTACTCCGCCTCCGAGTACCCCAGCGCCCGCCCGACCGCCAGCTCCGTGATGTACGGGACCGGGTCGCCCGGGGCGAGCAGTGCTGCCCGGCCGCACGCCTCCCGGGCCTCCTCCAGGATGATCCGGTGGTCCGTGGACCCCACCCCGCCCGAGTGCCGCCACGCCTGCTGCACCAGCAGCTCCGCGTGCACCTGTGCGCCGCCCGCGTCCTTCGGGGCGTCCAGGCGCCACGCCTTGAGCCACAGCGCGCCCTGCCCCGGATGCTCCGCCAGTTCCAGCGCGGCCGCGCCGCCGAAGGCCTGAACCCGCTGCCAGCGCAGCTCCCCGTCCGCCGGGGTGCCGGCCAGCAGCTGCGAGGCGGCCTGCCAGCCGCCGGTGCGGCGCACGTTCTCCAGGGCATCCATCAAGTCCCCGTCCGGCCCGGGCACCCGGACGTCGAGGTCCTCCTGCCGGTCGAATCCGTAGTCCGCCGGGTCGGCGGCGTCGGGGCTCGCGGGCGAAACCAGCCGCAGACCGCCGCGCCTGCGCCGGATGTACGGGCCCAAGGCGGCCACGACCAGCCCGACCGCGATCAGGAACCACAGAATGTCCATGACCCCAGCGAACCAGACCGACCCGCGCGAACGCGAATGCCCTCCGCGGACCGCCCGGCCGGCACGACGCCCGGCAGGACGCCCGGCAGGACCCGCGGGCCGCGCGGGGCATAGCATCTGCCACATGAGCGACGACAGCCACGAGCACCAGAGCTTCGAGACCCGCGCGATCCACGCGGGCAACACGGCGGACCCGCTGACCGGCGCGGTCGTGCCCCCGATCTACCAGGTGTCCACGTACAAGCAGGACGGCGTCGGCGGCCTGCGCGGCGGCTACGAGTACAGCCGCAGCGCCAACCCGACCCGCACCGCCCTGGAAGAGAACCTCGCGGCGCTGGAGGGCGGCGTGCGCGGCCTCGCGTTCGCGTCCGGGCTCGCCGCCGAGGACTGCCTGCTGCGTACGCTGCTGGCCCCCGGCGACCACGTGGTCATCCCGAACGACGCCTACGGAGGCACGTTCCGCCTCTTCGCGAAGGTCGTCTCCCGCTGGGGCGTCGAGTGGTCGGTGGCCGACACCTCCGACGCGGACTCCATCCGCGCGGCGCTGACCCCGAAGACCAAGGTCATCTGGGTCGAGACCCCCTCGAACCCGCTGCTCGGCATCACCGACATCGCCATGGTGGCCGACATCGCGCGCACCGCCGGGGCCAAGCTGGTCGTCGACAACACCTTCGCCTCTCCCTACCTGCAGCAGCCGCTGGCCCTGGGCGCCGACGTGGTCGTGCACTCGCTGACGAAGTACATGGGCGGCCACTCCGACGTCGTCGGCGGCGCCCTCGTCACCGCCGACGCGGCGCTCGGCGAGGAACTGGCCTACCACCAGAACGCGATGGGCGCCGTCGCCGGCCCCTTCGACTCCTGGATCGTGCTGCGCGGCATCAAGACCCTCGCCGTCCGCATGGACCGGCACGCCGAGAACGCCGCCAAGATCGTGGAGGTGCTCAAGCGGCACCCGAAGGTCACCAAGGTCCTCTACCCGGGCCTGCCCGAGCACCCCGGCCACGAGATCGCCGCCAAGCAGATGCGCAACTTCGGCGGCATGATCTCCTTCCAGGTCGAGGGCGGCGAGGAGGCGGCCGTCGCCGTCTGCAACCGCGCGAAGCTCTTCACCCTGGGCGAGTCCCTCGGCGGCGTCGAGTCCCTCATCGAGCACCCGGGCCGGATGACCCACGCCTCCGTCGTCGGATCGGCTCTGGAGGTCCCGGCGGACCTGATCCGCCTCTCGGTCGGCATCGAGAACGCCGACGACCTCGTCGCGGACCTGACGCAGGCCCTGGGCTGACGGTCCCGGTCGCTCCGCGTCGTCGCCGGGCGGTGCTACCAGCCCTCCAGGGGCGGGGACACACCGCTCGGCGGCGTCACCCACGGGCGGGTCAGGGCAGCCCACACCGCGAAGGCCGCGGCCGCGGCGAACAGCACCGCCCAACCGAACCGGCGCAGCGCCCGGTAGCGGCGCAGCAGCCGGGACCCGCGAGCCGCCGCGGCCGCCGCCAGCCCGGTCGGCACCGGCGGGTGCGGGCCCTCCAGCAGCTGCCTGACCTGGGCCTCCTTGGGGTCCGGGAACCCGCTCACGCCGCGTTGTCCCCGTCGGCCGCCGCGGCGCGGAGCTTGGCGAGCGCCCCGCCCCGCAGCGCCTGCACCCGCTCGGGCGGCAGTCCCAGCTGCGCCGCCGTGACCTCTTCCGCGACGCCCTCGTAGACCCGCAGCACCAGCACGAGCCGTTCCTGCGGGCTCAGCCGGGCGAGGAGCCCGGTGCCGGCGGGATGCCGCCAGGCGGTGCGGGCGTACGCGGCGCACAGTTGCCGGCGCGTGAACTCGTACGGGTCGTCCGCGCGCAGCCTGCGCCAGTGCGCGTACGTCCGGGCCAGCGCGCCCGCGAGGAGCCGGCGCGCGGTGGGCGGGTCGGTCTCCGGCTCGCCCGTCAGCAGGACCGCGACGTGCAGGAGCCGGCCCGCCGCGCCCGCGACGAACGCCTCGAACTCCGTGAAGGTTCCCGCCCGGTGGTCCACAGCCCCCATGGCCCACATAGTGCGGCCGGGGGGACCACCGCGGTCAAGGGGTGGGACGGGCCCGGATGCGCGGGGAGCGGCCCGGCCGGTTCAGGACGCCGGGTCGCCGTCCGCGACGGAGGCCATCAGCTCCGACAGCGACACGTTGAACCGGGTGAGCAGCGCGGTGAACGCCTCGCGCTCCTCCTCGGTCCAGTCCTGCGTCACCCGGGCCATCAGCTCCCGTCGCGAGGAACGGACCTCCTCCAGCCGCGCCAGCCCGCGCGGGGACAGCGCGAGGACCACGGCCCGGCCGTCCTCGGGGTGGGAGGTGCGCTTGACGAGGCCGCCGTCGACGAGCGGGGCGACCTGCCGGGTCACGGTGGAGGAGTCGATGCCCATGCCGCCCGCGAGCGCCTTGACGCCCATGGGCCCTTCCAGGTCCAGCCGGTTCAGCAGCAGGTAGGCGGCGCGGTCCATCGAGTTGCGGGCCTGGCCCACCCCGCCGAGGCGGGTCTGCTCCGCCCGGCGGGCGAAGACCGCGACCTGGTGCTGGAGCGCGTCGAGGAGACCGGCTTCGGCGGGTGTTTCGGCCGCCGTTGACAGGTCGGAACTGGCCGGGATGGAGGGCATGGCCGTGGGCTCTCTTCGCGTGGGTCCGACAAGGATGGGGGACACAGTACGCGGCCCCACGGCGCCTCGTCCGCCCCGTACGAGAACTGGTACGGCCACTGCCGGCCGCCATGCGGAAGGTGTCCCGCATGGCGAGATATCGCCCCTCTTTTCCCGGGTCCGGTCCGGCTCTTGTCCGGGCCCGGTCGGGCTCGGGGCCGCTCGCCGCTCCTTCGCCCCCTCGCCCGTGCCGGCTCCGGCCCGGCCCGGGGCGGGGCTTCCGGCAGGGCGGGCGGGCGGGTCCCTGCGAGACTGGCGGCATGAGCTACCGCGTCCCCCAGCCCGTGCCGCAGGTCATCCTCGACGATGTGCGGGGTGCCCAGAAGATGCTGTCGGGCGTCTCGCGGGTGACCCCGATGGAGGGGAGCCGCCACCTCTCCGCCCTCACCGGCTCCCCGGTCCGCTTCAAGTGCGAGAACCTCCAGCGGACGGGTTCGTTCAAGCTGCGCGGAGCGTACGTGCGCATCGCCGGGCTGCGCCCCGAGCAGCGGGCGGCGGGGGTCGTCGCGGCCAGTGCCGGCAACCACGCGCAGGGCGTGGCGCTGGCCTCCTCCCTGCTGGGGGTGCGCTCGACGGTGTTCATGCCCGTGGGGGCGCCCCTGCCGAAGGTCGCCGCGACCCAGGAGTACGGCGCCGAGGTACGGCTGCACGGCCAGGTCGTCGACGAGACCCTCGCGGCCGCCCAGGAGTACGCGGACCGCACCGGGGCGGTGTTCATCCACCCCTTCGACCACCGCGACATCATCGCCGGCCAGGGCACGGTCGGCCTGGAGATCCTGGAGCAGTGCCCGGAGGTGCGGACCATCCTGGTCGGCGTCGGCGGTGGCGGCCTGGCCGCCGGGATCGCCGTCGCGGTGAAGGCCCTGCGCCCGGACGTACGGGTCGTCGGCGTCCAGGCGGCGGGCGCGGCCGCGTACCCGCCCTCGCTCAAGGCCGGGCACCCGGTGTCGGTCGACAACCCGGTCACGATGGCGGACGGCATCAAGGTCGGCCGCCCCGGCGACGTCCCCTTCCACATCATCGCCGAACTGCTCGACGAGGTCCGGACGGTGTCGGAGGACGCGCTCTCCAGCGCCCTGCTGCTGTGCCTGGAGCGGGCCAAGCTCGTCGTCGAGCCGGCGGGGTGCAGCCCGGTCGCCGCCCTGCTGAGCGAGCCCGAACTGTACGGCGGTGGACCGGTCGTCGCCGTGCTGTCGGGCGGCAACATCGACCCGCTGCTGCTCCAGCGGATCCTGCGCCACGGCATGGCGGCGGCGGGCCGCTACCTGTCCCTGCGGCTGCGCGTCGCGGACCGGCCGGGGGCGCTGGCAGGGCTGCTGGGGGTGCTGTCGACGGTGGACGCGAACGTCCTGGACGTGAGCCACGTGCGGACCGACCCGCGGCTCGGCCTCACGGAGGTGGAGGTCGAACTCCACCTGGAGACCAAGGGGCCGGAGCACTGCACGGAGGTCGCGCGGTCCCTGCACGGGGCGGGCTACACGGTCATCGGCGGCTGAGCCGGCACCCCACTTGTGCGGAAGCCCGGGCGCCGCCCGCGCCCCGACCATAGGATTTCCTGAGGAAACACCTGATCCGCACAGGGAGACTCCATATGCCAGGCGCCATCTACGCCGAAGGCCTGGTGAAGACCTTCGGCGACGTACGGGCACTGGACGGCGTGGACCTCGATGTCCCGGAAGCAACCGTTCTGGGCCTCCTCGGTCCGAACGGCGCGGGCAAGACCACGGCCGTGCGCGTCCTGACCACGCTGCTCCGGCCCGACAGCGGCAGGGCCGTCGTCGCCGGGATCGACGTACTCAAGCACCCCAACGAAGTCCGCCGCTCCATAGGCCTCTCCGGTCAGTTCGCGGCCGTCGACGAGTACCTCACCGGCCGCGAGAACCTCCAGATGGTCGGCCAGCTCTACCAGATGAGCTCCAAGGCGGCCAAGGCCCGCGCCGCCGAACTCCTGGAACGCTTCCACCTCGCCGACGCCGCCGACCGCACGGCCAAGACCTACTCCGGCGGCATGCGCAGGCGCCTGGACCTCGCCGCCGCACTCGTGGTCCGCCCGCCCGTGATGTTCATGGACGAGCCGACCACCGGCCTCGACCCCCGCAACCGCCAGCAGCTGTGGGACGTCATCCAGGAACTCGTGGCCGGCGGCACCACCTTGCTGCTCACCACCCAGTACCTGGAAGAGGCCGACCACCTCGCGCACGACATCTGCGTGGTCGACCACGGCAAGGTCATCGCCCGCGGCACCTCCGACCAGCTCAAGGCGCAGACCGGCGGCGAACGCGTCGAGGTCGTGGTCCACGAACGGGATCACATGGCCGAGGCCCGCACCGTCCTCGCCGGCTTCGGCAAGGGCGAGACCACCGTCGAGGAACACACCCGCAAACTGACCGTCCCGGTCACCGGCGGCGCCAAGCTGCTCGCCGAGGTCATCCGGGAACTCGACGGACGCGGGATCGAGATCGACGACATCGGCCTGCGCCGCCCCACCCTGGACGACGTCTTCATCTCCCTCACGGGTCACGCGGCCCAGCCGGCGGACGCGGCGGCGGGCGACGCGCCGCCCACGGGCGCCGAACCCGCCGACGCGAAGGGCCGCAAGGGCCAGGCACGCAAGGAGGCCGTGAAATGAGCGCCACCACCTCCCCGGCCCCGCAGCTCGCGGCGCCCCGCCCGCGCGGCGGCATCGTCCAGAGCGCCAAGGACTCCCTGGTCATCGCCAAACGGAACCTCATCCGGATGTCCCGCATCCCCGAGATGATCATCTTCGGTGTGATCCAGCCGGTGATGTTCGTCGTGCTGTTCAGCTACGTCTTCGGCGGCTCGATCAGCGTCGGCGGCAGCACCTCGCCCGCCGCCTACCGCGAGTTCCTGATGGCCGGCATCTTCGCCCAGACCGTCACCTTCGCCACGGCCGGCGCCGGCGCGGGCATCGCCGACGACATGCACAAGGGCCTGATCGACCGGTTCCGCTCCCTGCCCATGGCCCGCGGCGCCGTCCTGACCGGCCGCACCCTGGCCGACCTCGTCCAGACCACCCTCACGGTGATCGTCCTCGCCGTGGTCGCCCTCATCGTCGGCTGGCGCACCCACGAGAACCTCGGCAAGGTACTGGCGGGCTTCGGCCTGCTGCTCCTGCTCGGCTACGCCTTCTCCTGGATCGGTGCTCTCATCGGCCTGTCCGTGCGCACCCCCGAGGCGGCCACCTCCGGCGGGCTGATCTGGCTCTTCCCGCTGACCTTCATCTCGAACGCCTTCGTGCCCTCCGACAACATGCCGGCCTTCCTGCGGCACATCGCGGAGTGGAACCCGTTCAGCGCGACCGTCCAGGCGGCGCGCGAACTCTTCGGCAACCTGCCGCCCGGCTACCCGGAGCCCACGGCCTGGCCGATGCAGCACGCGGTCCTCGCGTCGGTCCTGTGGTCGGTGCTGATCATCATGGCGTTCCGGACGTTCGCGGTCCGCAAGTACCGCTCCGCGACGGCCTAGGCGAGGCCGGCGAAGGCGAGCCCCTCGGACGCGCGAACGCCCGGCCGGAAGTGACCGGCCGGGCGTTCGCGCATCCCGGATCAAAGGGAGGGGGTGATCAGCCGCTGAACGGCTTGACGTCGAGGATCTTGACGGCCGCCTTCTTGCCGTTGGGCAGCTCGTACTCGGCGTTCTCGCCGATCGACTTGCCCATCACGCCCATGCCCAGCGGCGACTGCGGGGAGTACGTCTCGAAGTCAGAGGACGCGTACTCGCGCGAGGCCAGCAGGAACTCCATGGTGTCGTCCTCGTCGCCGTCGAAGGCGATCTTGACGAGGGTGCCGGGGGCCACCACGCCGTCGGAGGCGGGCGCCGTGCCGACCTTGGCGTTCTCCAGCAGCTGCGTCAGCTGGCGCACGCGCAGCTCCTGCTTGCCCTGCTCCTCCTTGGCCGCGTGGTAGCCGCCGTTCTCCCGGAGGTCGCCCTCCTCGCGCGCGGCCGCGATCTTCGCCGCGATCTCCGTGCGGGCAGGACCAGAGAGGTAGTCCAGCTCCGCCTTCAGCTGGTCGTACGCCGCCTGGGTCAGCCAGGTGACGCTCTCGCTCGTCTGGGTCACGGGTGCTCCTCGTCGGTACAGGGGGACTACAAGCCGCCAGCGGCGGACGAAACCACGAGCCTAACAATTCGGGAAGAAAAGGGGGAGGACACCTTCCGTATGAAGTGTGTCATCGCCAGTCACGGAACCCCCGTGCAGGCGGTGACGGAACCCCCGCGCGCCCGGTCGCGGACCCCCCGCGCGCCGTCCCGGCCGCCTTGCGGCAGCCGCCGGGTCAGCCGGCGGGAGCCGCCTGGCAGCCCACCAGCTCCACCATCGTCGCGCGTCCGGTGGTCTTGAGCGAGACGACCTCGTCCACGCGCGTGTCGCGCTGCGCGAAGGTGAAATCGGCCCGGCCGACCTCGCCGTGGTCCTTGTCCTGGGAGCTGAGGGTGCACACCCCCGTCACACCGGCGTCCTTGCGGACCTCCAGGTGGACCTTCACCTCGTTCGCGGAGACGATCCGGAACTTGATCACTTCGGCGGTGACGCTCTGCCCGGCGACGTAGTCCCAGCCGATCCAGCCCACGACACCCAGCAACGCCACCCCGAGCACCGAGCCGACGATCTTGAGCTTCCGGTCCGCCCGCTCGTCCGCCGAACGGCCGTACCGGCCCTCGGGCAGTCCCTCGCGCACCGTGCTCATCGACCGATCCTTTCGAGAGGGCCCAGCGGGCCGGGGAGCGGCACCGCCGCCGGATCCCACCCCAGGAATTTTCCGTCCCCCGATTCGGTCACTATAGAAGCCTCCGCCCTGACGAATCACAGAGGATCCTGTCTTGACCGAGCAGCTTCGACTGATGGCCGTCCATGCCCACCCCGACGACGAGTCGAGCAAGGGCGCGGCCACCATGGCCAAGTACGTGTCCGAGGGGGTGCCCGTGCTCGTCGTGACCTGCACCGGTGGCGAGCGCGGCTCGATCCTCAACCCCAAGCTCCAGGGTGACAAGTACATCGAGGAGCACATCCACGAGGTGCGCGCCAAGGAGATGGACGAGGCGCGCGAGATCCTCGGCATCGAACAGGAGTGGCTCGGCTACGTCGACTCCGGGCTGCCCGAGGGCGACCCGCTGCCGCCGCTGCCCGAGGGCTGCTTCGCCCTCGCGGACGTCGAAGAGGCCGCCGGCCGCCTGGTGAAGAAGATCCGCGCCTTCCGGCCGCAGGTGATCACCACGTACGACGAGAACGGCGGCTACCCGCACCCCGACCACATCATGACCCACAAGGTCACCATGGTCGCCTTCGACGGCGCGGCCGACACCGAGAAGTACCCCGAGGCCGAGTTCGGCCCCGCCTACCAGCCGCAGAAGCTCTACTACAACCAGGGCTTCAACAAGCCGCGCACCATCGCCCTGCACGAGGCGCTGCTGGCGCGCGGCATGGAATCCCCCTACGGGGAGTGGCTGGAGCGCTGGAAGGAGTTCGAGCGCACGGAGCGGACGCTGACCACGCACGTGCCCTGCGCCGACTTCTTCGAGATCCGTGACAAGGCCCTCATCGCGCACGCCACGCAGATCGACCCCGACGGCGGATGGTTCCGCGTTCCGATGGACCTCCAGAAGGAGGTCTGGCCCACCGAGGAGTACGAGCTGGCGAAGTCGCTCGTGGACACTTCCCTCCCCGAGTCCGACCTCTTCGCGGGCATCCGGGAGAATGCGTAGCTATGAGCGCTACGCAGGCAGCAGTCACCCAGCTCCTTCCGCTGGCCGCCGACACCTTCGACAAGAACAAGGTGACGCCCGGGCTCCTGGGCTTCATCGTGTTCGCCGCCCTCGCCCTCGGGGTGTGGGGCCTGATGAAGTCCATGAGCCGGCACATGGGCCGGGTCGACTTCCAGGAGGCGCCCGAGCCGGCGGCCTCCGCCGCCGCCCCGGACACCCGCAAGCCGTAGCGGCCGCTGCCCCGGCCGTACCGTGACCCCGCCCGGTGGCGGGGTCACGGCACGCGCACGCCCATGACCTCCCGGGAGTGGAGGTTCGGCACCAGGCCCAGGCGCCACGCCTGCCAGCCCTCCGCCGGATCCACGCCCCGGTCCAGGATCACCGCGTACGAGTCCAGGCAGTCCGCCAGCCGGCCGTCCCGCAGCGGGTGCGGGGCCGCCGACAGCCGGGCCAGTTCCGCCGCCGCCTCCTGCGGACCGGCCGGATCGGCCGGATCGCCGTACGGCAGCAGCGTGCAGCGCAGGAACCGGGCCCAGTCCTCGCCGCGCAGGTCCCCGTACGACGCGAACAGCCGCGCCGCCTCCTCGCACAGCACCACCGCCTGCGGCACCCGGGCGTTGCCCGCGTCGACCACCGCCAGCTCCAGGCACGTCCACGCCTCGCCGTGCGCCAGCCCGATCCGCCGGAAGTCCGCCCGCGCGTCCACCAGCAGCTGCCGGGCGTAGCCGGAGTTGCGCAGGTTCCCCGTCTGCGCCGCGCGCTGGTCACGGGTCACCCGGCCCGAGTGGTGGCGGGCGTGCGCCAGCCCGTACACGTCCCGCATCCGCGAGAACATCGCCCGGGCCCGCTCCAGCTCACGCACCGCCGCGTCCCGCTCCCCGCCCTCCTCCAGCGCCTGCCCGAGGTAGTACAGCGTCCACGCCTCACCCCGCGCGTCCTCCGCGAGCCGGTGGCGGGCCAGCGCGTCCCGCAGCCGCTCCAGCGCCGGATCCGGATCCCCCGCGACGACCCGGGCCCGCCCCAGCTGCGTCAGCGCCCACGCCTCGCCGCGGTCGTCACGGGTGCGCCCGTACAGCTCCAAGGCCAGACGCAGCTCCTCCTCCGCCCGCTCCACCGCGCCCAGCCGCAGGTAGACCTGCCCCAGCTGCAAATGCGCCCACGCCTCCCCGTGCACGCTCTCGCTGTGCCGGTGCAGCACCAGCGAACGCTCCAGCAGGGCCAGCGCCTCCGCGAGCAGACCCCGGTCCCGCTCCACCGCTGCCAGCGCGTGCAGACCCCACGCACGGTCACCCGCCAGGTCGTCCCCCTCTTGCAGGGCCAGCGCCTCACGGAGCCGGGCCGCCGCCTCCGGCAGGTTGCCCTGGTGGTGCAGGGTGATGCCGAGCGAGACCAGCGCCATCGCCGCGCCCGCCTCCTGCCTGGCCTCCATGTACTGGTCGACCACCGACGTCAGCGTGGTGCGCGCCTTGTCCAGGTCCCCGAGCTGGCGCGCCGCGATACCCGTACGCCACTGCACCGAACGCGCCAGCCGCCCGCCCGGGCCGGCCCGTCCGCCCTCCACCGCCCGGGCCAGCTCGTTGATCTCCCCGAGCCGGTAGAGGTCCCCGCGCAACAGGCAGAAGTCGCAGAGCGCGCCCAGCAGGTCCAGTACCGCCTGCTGGTCCACGCCCTGCGAATGCCGCAGCGCCGCCGTGATGAAGCTCGACTCGTCGTCCAGCCAGCGCAGCGCCGCGTCGAGCGAAGCGAAGCCGTGACCGCCGAAGTGGTGGGCGCGCGTCGACATCTTCCCGTCGACCATCCGGATCACCGAGTCCGCGAGGTCCGCGTAGCTGCGGATCAGCCGCTCGTGCGCGGCCGCCGCCTGCACACGGTCCTCGTCCGCCGCGAGCCGGGCCGCCGCGTACGCGCGCACCGCGTCGTGCATCCGGTACCGCTCGCCGCGTACGGGGTCCAGCAGCCCGGCGTCCGCCAGTTCGCGCAGCAGCCGCCCGGCCTCCGCCGCGTCCGCGTCGATCAGCGCGGCCGCCGCCGACGGGCCGAGCGAGGCCCGCCCCGCCAGCGTCAGGCGCCGCAGCAGCCGGCGCCGCTCCTCGGGCAGGCTGACGTAGGCCAGCGCCAGCGCCGCTTCGAGCCCCGGCCCCGGAGGGCCGGGCTCCGCCACCTCCCCCAGCGGGGCCAGCACCCGCAGCGCGAGCGGCAGCCCGGCGCCGAGCTCCAGCAGCGCCCCCTCCGCCTCCTCGTCGTACGCGGCCCCGCCCGCCGCCCGCGCCGTCGCCCGGACCAACTCGGCCGCCTCCGGCCGGGCCAGCCGCGTCACCGGCAACTGGTACACCCACGCCGCGAGGTCGGCCGGCAGCTCCAGCGGCCCCGGCGCCGTCACCAGCACCAGGCTCTCCGACCGCTCCGGGACCAGCGCGCGGACCTGCGCCGGGTCCACCGCGTCGTCCAGCACCACCGCCACCGGCTGCCCCTGCAAGTGCTGGTGGTACAGCTCGGCCAGGCGCCGAACCTGCTGCTGCGCGGACGCGCCCTCCCGGAACAGCAACTGCTCGCGCGGGGCCCCGAGCCGGTTCAGCAGGTGCAGCAGCGCCTCCCGCGTCGGCAGCGGGGCCTGACCCGCCTCGGCCGCCCCGCCCCGCAGGTCCACCACGCACGCGCCCCGGAACTGGTCCCGCAGCGCGTGCGCCGCCCGCAGCGCCAGGGTCGTCCGCCCGGAACCCGGTTCGCCGTGCAGCACCACGACCACCGGCCGGGTCTCCGTACCGGCCCGGGCCGCCTGCACCCACTGGTCGATCCGGGCCAGCTCCGCCCGGCGCCCCGCGAACACCGCCTCCGACTGCGGGAGCTGCCCGAAGGACTGCTCCAGCGCACTGCGCCGACGGGCCTGTGCACTGCGGTCCGTACCGCGCAGCGCCGGCCCGCCCCCGCCGGGCGGCTTGGCCAGGCCCACCACCGCGCCGCCCGCCCCCGCCGGGCCGCGCGAGCCGGTGCGCACCGCCGCCGACACCAGCCGCTGCTGCTCCAGGAAGGGCCGGATCCCGCGCACCTCCAGCACCGACAGCCACTGCAACCGCAGCTGCTCGGCGCCGCCCGGCCGGCCCAGGACGCCGGCCCGCCGGTTCGCGGCCGGCAGGTGCAGGGCCGTCACCTTCGCCACCGTCGCCGCGGCCCCGGCGACGCCCGCGGCCAGGCCCGCGCCGAGGGCGGTCCCGGCCGCCACGCCGAAGGCAAGGTCCGCCCCCGCGGCGGCCGCCGCCGCGACGCCGGTCACCAGCAGGGCGGTGGAGGTGTTCGCCCTCCGGAACGCCTCGGCCAGGGACTCCTCCCCGGCGGCCGCCTCGTCCAGCGCCCGCGCGTACGCCTCGTACTCCTCGGCGGCGGCCGCCGCGATCTGCTCCAGCGCCTCCCGCCCCCGCGCGAGCAGCGCCGCCTTGTCCACCGGCCCCCGCCGCGCCTCCTCCTCGACGGCCCGCTCCAACAGCCGCTCGGCCTCACCACGATGACCATCCCGCATCGGCGTCCCCATCCAGCGCTCCGACAACGACCCCCAAGTCTCCTGCGCACCCCGCGCCGGCGCGACCAATCTGAGCTAGTTCAGAGCCAGTTGACTTCCCGCACCCCCACCACACGCATATGTCCACCCCGCCGCCCGACCCTGCGACCGGGGCCCGCGGGCGGCCCGGTCGCAGGCCGCGGCGCCTGGCGTGAGGCAGGATTGGCCTCATGTCGAACCGCCTCGCGCACGAGACCTCCCCGTACCTCCTCCAGCACGCCGACAACCCCGTCGACTGGTGGCCCTGGTCCCCGGATGCGTTCGCCGAGGCGCGGGAGCGGGACGTCCCGGTGCTGCTGAGCGTCGGCTATTCGAGCTGCCACTGGTGTCACGTCATGGCTCACGAATCGTTCGAGGACGGGCCGACCGCCGCGTACATGAACGAGCACTTCGTCAACATCAAGGTGGACCGCGAGGAGCGGCCCGACGTCGACGCCGTCTACATGGAGGCCGTGCAGGCCGCGACCGGGCAGGGCGGGTGGCCCATGACCGTGTTCCTGACGCCCGACGCCGAGCCGTTCTACTTCGGCACCTACTACCCGCCCGAGCCGCGGCACGGGATGCCCTCCTTCCCGCAGGTCCTCGAAGGCGTGTCCGCCGCGTGGGGCGGTCGGCGCGAGGAGGTGGCCGACGTCGCGCAGCGCGTCGTCCGGGACCTCGCCGGGCGCAAGCTCGACTACGGGAAGGCCGGCGCGCCCGGTGCCGAGGAACTGGCGGGGGCGCTGCTCTCGCTGACGCGGGAGTACGACGCCACCCGCGGCGGGTTCGGCGGCGCGCCGAAGTTCCCGCCGTCCATGGTGCTGGAGTTCCTGCTGCGCCACCACGCCCGCACCGGTTCCGAAGGCGCCCTCCAGATGGCGGCCGACACCTGCGAGGCGATGGCCCGCGGCGGGATCTACGACCAGCTCGGCGGCGGGTTCGCCCGGTACTCGGTCGACCGGGACTGGGTGGTGCCGCACTTCGAGAAGAT
The DNA here is from genome assembly GCF_014650775.1 of Streptomyces cirratus. Classification (GTDB taxonomy): domain Bacteria; phylum Actinomycetota; class Actinomycetes; order Streptomycetales; family Streptomycetaceae; genus Streptomyces; species Streptomyces cirratus. The sequence goes on from NZ_BMVP01000002.1 coordinate 479,828, forward strand.
GCTCTACGACAACGCGCTGCTCTGCCGGGTCTACGCCCACCTGTGGCGGGCCACCGGGTCGGACCTCGCGCGGCGGGTCGCGCTGGAGACCGCCGATTTCATGGTCCGGGAGCTGCGCACCCGGGAGGGCGGGTTCGCCTCGGCGCTCGACGCCGACAGCGAGGACCCGGCCAGCGGCAAGCACGTGGAGGGGGCGTACTACGCCTGGACCCCCGCGCAGCTGACCGAGGTGCTCGGGGAGGACGACGGGGCGCTGGCCGCCGTGTACTTCGGGGTCACCGACGAGGGGAACTTCGAGCACGGCGCCTCCGTGCTGACACTGCCGCAGGAGGGGCCCGTCCTGGACGGGGCGAGGGCGGCCGGGATCCGGCAGCGGCTGCTCGCCGCCCGGGGGCGGCGTCCGGCGCCCGGCCGGGACGACAAGGTGGTCGCCGCCTGGAACGGGCTGGCCGTCGCGGCGCTCGCGGAGTGCGGGGCGTACTTCGAGCGGCCCGACCTGATCGAGCGGGCCACCGAGGCCGCCGACCTCCTGGTGCGGGTGCACATGGACGGCAAGGCCCGTCTGGCGCGGACCAGCAGGGACGGCCGGGTGGGCGCCAACGCGGGGGTCCTGGAGGACTACGGCGATGTCGCGGAGGGCTTCCTCGCGCTGGGCGCGGTCACCGGCGAGGGGGTCTGGCTGGAGTTCGCCGGGTTCCTCCTCGACCTGGTGCTGGACCGGTTCACCGCCGAGGACGGCTCCCTGTACGACACCGCGCACGACGCCGAGCAGCTGATCCGGCGCCCCCAGGACCCCACGGACACGGCGGCGCCCTCCGGCTGGACCGCCGCCGCCGGGGCGCTGCTGTCGTACGCCGCGCACACCGGTTCCGAGGCGCACCGTACGGCGGCCGAGCGGGCGCTGGGGGTGGTGCACGCCCTCGGGCCGCGCGTGCCGCGGTTCATCGGGCACGGGCTGGCGGTCGCGGAGGCGCTGCTGGACGGGCCGCGCGAGGTGGCCGTCGTAGGGCACCCGGACGATCCGGCGACGGCCGTGCTGCACCGGACGGCCCTGCTGGGAACGGCTCCGGGGGCCGTGGTGGCGGCGGGGGTGCCGCAGGGGGCGGACGGCAGTGGCGGGGAGTTCCCGCTGCTGGCCGGCCGGTCCCTGGTCGGGGACCGGCCGGCCGCGTACGTCTGCCGGCATTTCGTCTGCTCGCGGCCCACGACGGAACCGGCCGAGCTGGCGGAGCAGTTGGGCTCCGTCGTCTCCTGACGGCCGCGGTCAGTGCTGGTAGGCGGCGAGCGAGATGCCGATGTAGTGGGCGACGAACGCCGCGAGGGTCAGCAAGTGGAAGACCTCGTGGAAGCCGAAGAAGCGGGGCGAGGGGTTGGGGCGCTTGAGCCCGTAGATGACGCCCCCGGCGCTGTAGAGCAGCCCCCCGGCGACCACGAGGACCAGGACCGCGATGCCGCCGGTCCGCAGGAAGTCGGGCAGGAAGAAGACGGCCGCCCAACCCATCGCTATGTAGCAGGGCGTGTAGAGCCAGCGCGGTGCGCCGACCCAGAAGACGCGGAAGGCGATTCCGGCCGCCGCGGCGATCCACACCGCCCACAGGAGCGTCCGTCCGGTGGAGTCGGGGAGGAGGAGCACCGTCAGCGGGGTATAGGTACCCGCGATGATCAGGAAAATGTTGGCGTGATCGAGCCGTCGCAGCACGGCCTCGCCCCGCGGCCCCCAGGTGCCGCGGTGATAGACGGCGCTCACCCCGAAGAGCAGGCAGGCCGTCAGTACATAGACGCCGCAGGCCACTCGGGCCCTGGTGGAATCGGTGAAGGCCATGAGCACGAGGCCGGCGACCACCACGGCGGGGAACATCGCGGTGTGCAGCCAGCCGCGCATGAGCGGCTTGAGCTCTGCGGGGACCACCGGAGCCTGGGGTGCCGTTTCGGCCACGGTGGAGGCGTCAGAAGTCATGCCGCACATGCTACCTACGGGTCCGTAGGTTTCCGTTAATGCTCTTTACGGAAGATTGACGCGAGTGGCGATGCTCACGTGAGAAGCCCTCTGGACATATGCGCATACGCACCGGATGATCAGATGAGTGCGGTCGGCACCGGATGAGCGGAGCGCGAAGCGTCCGGGTCGCAGCCCCCACGGGGCATACACCAAACAAACCCCTCAACAAGGAGCAATCGTGGCGCGCGACAACGCGGCTCCCACCTCTTCCATCCCGACGAACCACACGGAGCTCATTTCCTGGGTCGACGAGATCGCGGCCCTCACCGAGCCGGACCAGGTCGTCTGGTGCGACGGCTCCGAGGCCGAGTACGAGCGCCTGTGCGAGGAGCTCGTCTCCAAGGGCACGTTCAGGAAGCTCGACCCGGCCAAGCGCCCGAACTCGTACTACGCCGCCTCCGACCCGTCCGACGTCGCGCGCGTCGAGGACCGGACCTTCATCTGCTCCGAGAAGGAGGAGGACGCGGGCCCGACCAACCACTGGAAGGCCCCTTCCGAGATGAAGGAGCTGTTCGCGGGAGAGAAGGGCATCTTCCGCGGCTCCATGAAGGGCCGCACGATGTACGTCGTGCCCTTCTGCATGGGCCCCCTCGGCTCCGAGCTCTCCGCGATCGGCGTCGAGATCACCGACTCCGCGTACGTCGCCGTCGCCATGCGCACGATGACCCGCATGGGCAAGGCAGTCCTCGACGTGCTCGGCACCGACGGGTTCTTCGTCAAGGCCGTCCACACCCTCGGCGCTCCGCTCGCCGAGGGCGAGGCCGACGTCCCGTGGCCGTGCAACACCACCAAGTACATCTCGCACTTCCCGGAGACGCGCGAGATCTGGTCCTACGGTTCCGGCTACGGCGGCAACGCCCTGCTCGGCAAGAAGTGCTACGCGCTGCGCATCGCCTCCGTCATGGCCCGCGACGAGGGCTGGCTCGCCGAGCACATGCTGATCCTCAAGCTCACCCCGCCGCAGGGTGAGGCCGAGGCGCCCAAGTACATCGCGGCCGCGTTCCCGTCCGCCTGTGGCAAGACCAACCTCGCCATGCTGGAGCCCACGATCCCCGGCTGGACGGTCGAGACCATCGGCGACGACATCGCCTGGATGCGGTTCGGTGAGGACGGCCGCCTCTACGCGATCAACCCCGAGGCCGGCTTCTTCGGCGTCGCGCCCGGCACCGGCGAGCACACCAACGCCAACGCCATGAAGACGATGTACGCGAACACCGTCTTCACCAACGTCGCGCTCACCCCGGACGGCTCCGACGTCTGGTGGGAGGGCATGACCGAGGAGCCCCCGGCCGAGCTCATCGACTGGAAGGGCAACCCCTGGACCCCGGCGTCCGGGACCCCGGCGGCCCACCCCAACGCCCGCTTCGCCGTCCCGGCCTCGCAGTGCCCGACGATCGCCGCCGAGTGGGAGGACCCCAAGGGCGTCCCGATCTCCGCGATCCTCTTCGGCGGCCGCCGCGCCTCCGCCGTGCCGCTGGTGACCGAGTCCTTCGACTGGAACCACGGCGTCTTCATCGGCTCGAACATCGCCTCCGAGAAGACCGCCGCCGCCGAGGGCAAGGTCGGCGAGCTGCGCCGCGACCCGTTCGCCATGCTGCCGTTCTGCGGTTACAACATGGGCGACTACATGGGCCACTGGGTCAAGGTCGGCGCCTCCGCGGACCCGGCGAAGCTCCCGAAGATCTACTACGTGAACTGGTTCCGCAAGAACGACGCGGGCAAGTTCGTGTGGCCGGGCTTCGGCGAGAACAGCCGTGTCCTCAAGTGGGTCGTCGAGCGCCTGGACGGCAAGGCCGAGGGCGTCGAGACCCCCATCGGCATCCTGCCGACCGCGGACTCCCTCGACACCGAGGGCCTCGACCTGCCGGCCGAGGACCTGGAGCTCCTGCTGACGGTCGACAAGGAGGTCTGGCGCGACGAGGCCGCCCTGGTCCCCGAGCACCTGAACACCTACGGTGACCACACGCCCAAGGAGCTGTGGGACCAGTACCACGCGCTCGTCGAGCGCCTGGGCTGATCCCCGCGATCCCCGCGATCGCCGCGATCCCCTGAGCTTTCGGGGGTGAGCGCCTGATCAGGACCTGCCCCGGTCCTCCAGGTAGGTCGTATGCGTCTGCTGACGGCGGGCCTCCGCTTCCCGGAGGCCCGCCGTCACGCGTTCCGCCTCGTCGAGCAGGGCGGACAGCTGCCGCTCCAAGTGGCGCTCCGGAGACTCCCCGCCCGGGGTGAGCCGGTTCCACCAGCGGGTGCGGTGGTAGGAGTCCACGCACTCGGGGACGTCCAGCCGGACCGCCCGGGACAGCGCGTGCACCGCCTCCGGCTCCGTGGCCAGTACCTCCGCCACCCAGCCGGGATCCAGAAGCGCCTCGTACAGCTCCAGCAGCTCAGCCAGCCTCCCCCCGGCCGCCGGAGGCAGCTCCACCTCCGCGACGTACTCCCGCAGGCGCGCGAAGTCGGCTCGCAGGACCTCCAGTTGCGCGGCCGGCGGCGGGAAGGACGGCAGCGCGACGCGCTCCGGCGGGGCCAGCAGCGCCCCCGCGCCGTACAGGGCCACGGCCACGAGCGGCCCGTAGCCGCCCGCCAGGCCGGCCAGGGCCAGACCCACCCCGGCCAGCCCGCACGCGCAGCCGGCCAGGTTCTTCCCCGACTCCAGGTAGGCCAGCACCCGCTTCCCGCTACTGGTAGCCACGGATCTCCTCGAAGGCGCCGTCCAGCGAGCCGCTGCCGCCGGTCGCGTCGAAGAGCCGGCCGCCCGTCAGTTCGCTGATGTGCGTGAGTTCCCTGCGGTCCGAGTCGCCGAACAGCACCGCGAAGACCGGGGTGTGCTTCTGCCCGTCCGGCAGCCCGGCGTAGAAGGAGTCGAAGTCCTGCACCTTGTCCCCGCTCTGCCCGTCGGTCATCAGTACGATCGAGGTGAACGCGTCGGCGTTGCCCTTCCCCAGGTGCTGGTACGCCGCCTTGAGGCTGCCGTACACGGCCGTGCCGCCCTCCGGTTCGAGCGCGTCCACGTCCTTGCGGATCGCGTCCAGCGCCGGCCCCGGATCGCCCGGCTCCACGACGTGGGTGAGCACCTTCTTCACCTTGTCGCCGAACGGCAGCAGCGTCACCTCCTCGCGGTCCCGGAACCGCCGGCCCGGGCCGGAACTCCCCGTGCCCGTCAGGTCGGTGAGCGCCGACTTCAACCGTCCGATGCGGTTCTCGTCCTCCATGGAGCCCGAGGTGTCCAGTACGTACACCGTCCGCGAGGGCCGGCGCAGTTCGTTCTCGTACGAGGCCAGCAGCCCGTCGGCGACCGCCCGCGAGCCGGGGAAGGGCAGCTCGCGCCGCTTGTCCTCGCCCAGCCCGGCGGCCGGGGCCACTCCCGGGGTCACCGGGCGCCGGAAGGTCTTCTCGGTGATCGCCTTCTGCGCGTCCGCGCCCCGCAGGTACTCCGTCAGGGCCCGGCCCGCGTCCCGCGCCCCGACCGGCGCCGAGGCCAGCAGGGTCAGCGGGTAGTGCGCCGTGACCACCCCGTCGCGCGGCCGGATCACCGTCAGCGGCTCCTTGGCCGTGCTGTTCATCGACAGCAGCACCGACTCGTAGTTGACCACCGCGTCGACGTCGCCGCGCCGCGCGTACGCCGTGGCCAGCCAGCCCGAGGAGCCCGAGGTCAGCTTCTGCCCGGCGAAGAACTCCTTGAGCTTCGGCCGGGCCGTCGCCACGTCCGCCTCCGTCAGCGCAGCCTGCGCGCCCGACAGCCCCGACGCCACCGAGACCAGCGCGGAGAAACCGGAGTTGGAACGTACCGGGTCGGTCATCCCGTAGGTGAGCTTCCCGGCGGCGACCGCCTCGTGCACCGCCGACCAGGTCACCTCGTCGGGCTTCCAGCCCAGCCGGGCCACCGCCTGCGGCTTCACCCCGATCGCGACGGGCGAGGACATCACGGGTGTCTCGCTGCTCAGCTTCCCGGCCGCCTCGGGCCGCAGCCGCAGGTAGTCGTCGGAGGACAGCCAGATCGCGTCGAACCTGCCGTCCGCCTTGTCGGAGGCCACCTGCTCGGCCGCGTCCAGCGTGCCCGACCAGGTGAACTCGACGGTCACCCCGGTGGCAGCCTTGGCCGACTTCAACACCGGCTCCATGTCGGCGAGTTCGCTGGAGGCGAGCACCCGTAGCGTGCCCGGCCGGTACACCGGCGGTCCGCTCTTGCCCGGGGGCGTGCCCGGGTCCTGCGACGTACAGGCCGTCGCCGCCGCCAGCGTGGCCAGGGCGAGTACGGACCACAGCGCCCGGCGGATCACTGGGCCCCTCCTTCGAGGACGCCCGCGGTGCGGGTGCGCGCCAGGTACGCCGAGGCGCTCTGCAACTCACCCGTCAAGGACTCCACGGTCGCGGCCATGGACTCGGTCGCCTGCACCTTGAACGTGTCGATCGCGTCCAGCGTCTGGTAGATCTGCGCGAAGGCCGCGCGCAGCGTCTCCGCGCCCACGGCCGGGTCCGCCGCGATCCGCTGGACGTCCCCGCTCTGTGTGGCCAGCATCCGGGCGTTGCCCCGGATCAGGTCCTCGGTGGTGCCGCGCAGGCTGTCGACCTGTTCGGTGACCTTGCGCTGGTTCTCCAGCGCCGAGGCCAGCATCACCGCGATGCGCAGCGCCGACACCGTGGTGGTCGCCGCCCGCTCCACGCCCTTGATGAGCTCGTCGTTGTTGCGCCGCACCACGTCCATCGCCAGGTAGCCCTGCGCGCAGACGGCCAGCTGGGTCAGCAGGTCCTGGTGCTTCTGCCGTACGGGGAACAGCACGTCGGCGCGTATCGCGTCCGCCCGGGCCGGGTCGTCACCCTCGGCCTCGGCGATCCGCTGCTCCACGGCCGCGTCCAGGGCCTCGGTGAGCACCGCGTACTCCTGGAGCCTGCCCATGGTCTCCCACAGGCGTGCCCGTTCCGTGTGCAGGGCCGCGTTGTCCCGGCGGAGCTCGTCCTGGCCGCCGCGCAGCGCACCGACGATCCGGTCGAGGGTGGCCCGTGAGGAGGCGTACGTGGCCACGTGGTCGCGGAGACGGGCCGCGCCGGGCAGCTTCGCGAGGAGCCCGCGCACCCCCTTGGCGGGCGCCTCCCGCGGGTCGAGGTCCTCCACGGTGCGGCGCAGTTCCACGAGCGAGCCCGCCACCCGGGTCTGGGCGTCGCCGCCGCCGTCGGAGCCGAGTGAGCGTACGGCCCGCTCCAGCATCCGGTTGGACTGCTGGGCGGCGGTGCGGATGTCGGCGCTGCCGAGCCGGCCGATCTCCTCGACGCGCCGGGCGAACTCGGGCGAGCGGGTGTCGACCCCGGCGAGCGAGCCGACGTACTCCCCGGCCCGGCGGGCCATTTCGGCGCGGACCTCGTCCCGCAGCGGCACCAGGCCGGCGGCCTGCTCGCGCCGGACGGGCTCGACGGGTCCGGGTGCGCTGAGGACGAGCGGGACGCCGCCTGTCGCGTCGTCCTCGGGCGGTGTCGGGTTCATACGGGTTCCCCCTGGTGCTTCTCGCCCTTGGCGCGCGCGGCCAGCGCCATCAGGATCTTCACGGTGGGTGCGCCGACCTGGCGGATGCCGGTCAGGCCCGGGTTGAGGTACGCGGCGTGCGGGGCGGTGGCGGCGGTGAACTCGGCCACGCCCTCCTGCGGGCGGAACCCGTGCCGGACGGCCAGCGCGCGCAGCTTCGGGTCGCTGGTCAGGAGCGGCCCGAGGTCCTTGGCCTTGTCGCTGATCGGCACGAAGGTGTGCGGGGAGTTGACGGTGGTGTCCGGGTAGAGCACCACCATCGAGTCGATTTCGGCGCCGCCCTGCTTCTGGAGCAACAGCGAGGCCACCTGGGCCTCGTACACCAGGATCAGCGGCTCGCCGCTGCCGCTGACGAAGGCCCGGAACGGGTCGTCGGTGCTGGGCTCCAGCGCCCCTTGGACGGAGATCAGTTTGCGCATCAGGGGCGCGGTCCGCTCGATCCCCGCGTCGTCGGCGACGACGCTCTGGTTGTTGGCCACGTTGGAGGTCGCGGCGAGGAACAGCGCGCCCGAGTTGGAGGTGGCGGGGTCGGTGGTCTTGATGAACACCGTGCCCGTCAACTCCGGGTAGGGTCCGCTGCCCTGGAGCTGCTGCCAGGTGCGGTCCTCGGCGGCGGCCTTGAGGTAGGGGCCCATGAGGAGGGTGCCGGAGTTCTTGCCGGTCATCTTCGCCAGGCCGTTGTCGGCCAGCACCTTCGCGGCGCCCGGGCGGGCGAGTACGACGAGCGGCGAGAAGAACGGCCTGGCCGTCTGGGCGCCTTTCAGCCCGGCCGAGGCCTCCATCTCCTGGGCGGGTTCACTGCTGCTGGGGAAGGCGAAGTCGAACTCCTTGAGGGCGAGCCGGTTCATCGCCCAGGAGCCCGAGGTCTCCGTCTTCACGGTGTAGCCCTTGTCCGCGAGGGCCTTGATGACGTCGGGGTCCCGGAAGAAGTCGGACTTCTCCGAGCCGATGACGCCGCGCACGGTCTTCGTTGCCGTGGTGTCCGGCTTGAGGCCCCCGACGACGACGGCGGCAACGCCGCCGATCAGGAGGACCGCCAGAGCGATTCCGAGGATGCGTCTCACGGGTGCAGGCTGCTCGCGGAAACCCACATTCCGCGACCGGTCGGGTGAACTCCGGGTGGCCGGGCGGTCCCACTTCGAAATGCTGTGTGGGCACGCGGGTGCTGGTGGGCCGGGCGGGCGCCGGGGAGGATCGGGCCATGGGCGTGAGCGCGTTGAAGTGGCAGGGCTGGCTGGTCGGCCTGGTGGTGCTGGCCGGGCTCCTGGTGTTCGCCCCGCTGGGGCTGTACGTGTGGGCCAGCGGGGGCGGCGCCGGCGGCGGGGCCCGTGCCGCGGCCGCGCCGCCGCCGGACGTACGGATCGCCGAGTGCCGCATCGATCCGCCGAGCCGGCGGGTGGTGGCGGTGGTCGAGGGCCGCGGCGAGGGCTCGTACGTGGTCACGGTCGAGTTCCGCGACAGCCCGCCCCCCGCCCCCGGCGCCCGCACCGCCCGCGCCCTGGCCGCCCTCCCGGGCCTCACCCCGGACGCCCCGTCCCGCACGGAGGCCATCGGCCCGGTCTGGCCCCCGTTGACCGCGCCGTGGTGCGGGGTGGTGGGGGTGGGCCGGGAGTAAAGGGTGGCGGACTCCCGGGTGCGGGGGCCCCGTCCGTCGTCCGGGCGCACTCGATCGCCGAACGGTGCTCGGAACCGCGTGGTGCAATTGCTATCGTCACGGAGGTCTATCGCTCAGGGGGAATCGTGCAGGATCCGTCGCACCACTCGGCGCAATATCCGGCGCCGCCGCCGTACTTGCCGTCGGCCGCGGCGGCGCCCGTATCCACGGGCCGTTCCCACGCCAAGCTCTGGGCGGCCGGAGCCGCCGTGGTGAGCGCCATCGCCGGTGTGGCGAGCGCCATCGCCGCCTTCTCCAACGGCTCGCCCCCGCCCGCGCCCACGGCGGTACCGCCGGCTTCGTCGGTGACCGCCCAAAGCCAGCCACCGGCGGGCGGCACCGCCTCGTCGGCCGCGGGGTCGTCGTCGGCGGGGTCGTCGTCGGCCGGTTCCGTCCGGTGGACGGGCAAGGTGGTCCTCGGGCTGGAAGGCATCGACCTCAGCTCGGTCCCGCCGCGCACCGGTACGTCCGGCTTCGGCATCCGCCCCGCGGCCGGGCGCGCCGGCGAGAGCTCGATGGAGGTCAAGGGCACCGTCGCCCTGTGGACCAACTCCGAGGCCCCCACCGCCCAGGGCTGCAAGGACCTGCTGGCGACCCAGTCGCGCTCGGCAGTCACGGTGGCCGAAGGGGACAGCGTGTGCCTGGTCAACGAGAAGTCCCCGATCGGCGTCCTCAAGGTCACCGCCACCCGCTACAACGAAGGCTCGTACGGCCTGATCGAAGGCGAACTCACCACCTGGAACCTGCGCGTCCCCAACTGATCAGCCGAGGGACTTCTCGACGGCCTCGAAGATGTCGGCGTCAGTTTCCTGCTGCCAGGACGGCAGGTCCGCCCAGTCCGCCACGTAGGCGGGCTTCGGATCCTCGAAGTGTTTGAACATCTGGGCGGTCCAGCAGATGGCGACGAAGCGGCTCTTCTGTTCCCGGGAGAGCCGCGACGTGGTGGCGTCACTGATCTCGATGAACTGGCGAACCTGCGTGTACACGGCCCCTGCGGCCTCGCGTTCCCACTGCGGTGTCCGGTCCCACGGGGTTACGTAGCCGGCCTTCGGCTCGCCGGGGAAGTGGTGGTGCACCCCCTCGATCCAGGCTTTCCGGAACAGTCGTGCGCCTTCGGTCTGCGTCATGCCAACCCCTCTCGTCACGGTGTCCGCAGCGCGGAGATCTCCGCGCCCAGCCCGGCAACACGCTGATCCCGGTTCAGGGGGCCGAACTGATCGCAGAGGCTTCGGAGTCTACGGGCGACGTACCCTGACGAAGAGGCGTGGGCCAGGTCCAGCGCTTCGCGCGCGTACGTCACCACCTGTTCGGGATCCCGGCGCTTGGCCCCGATCACGGCCAGGTCGGCCAGTACCGCGCCTCTTCTGCGATACGAGTGGCCGGAAGCGAGCGCGCTCTGACCCAACGCCCGTTTGAGGGTCTCTTCCGCCAGGTCGAAACGGCCGAGCTGTACGTATCGCGCACCGCGCTCCTCGGCCAGCCGCGTGCCGTCGAAACGGAGCCACCCGCCATTCGAGCTGTTGTCAGCGAGGTGCTGAACTTCCTCGGCCCGGGCAAGGGCCTCCTCGCACCCGGCCAGGTCGCCCGCGCCGGCGTGCGCCTGCGCCTGAACCGACGCCACCCAGTGCCGCGTCGACAGGATGCCGTCGCCGCGGACGGCGACGCGTTCCGCCGCACGCAGGACCTCTGCCGCCTCGCGGTACCCGTGCTCTGACATGGCGACGTAGGCGTGACGTACGAGCGCACACGCCCACAGGTCGTACGCTCCGGCCTCCTTGCTCACGGAGGCCGCGAGGGCGTACGACGCGGCCGCGTCCGAGTACCGGTTGGAGTCGAAGGCCACTTCGCCGGCCAGCTGGAAGAGGTCGGCCGCCGCGTGGAGGAGAGGCGTGGAATTGCTGCCGTGGGTTGCGGACAGGGCCTTGTTCAGCGTCGCCAGTTGATCGCGAACGACGGGAAAGAGCGTCCCCTTGGATCGGGCGAGGTGGTACACCTGCCACAGGTGGCCGTTCATCCGGGCGAAGTCTGCCGGGTTGCCCCTGTGCACACCGTCCGTCAGGGCCTGTGCCTCGTCGAACGGAAGGGCGGTCAGTACGCCGCTGACAGTGAGTATCCGGAGGAATTCACGGCGGATCATCTCGTCGGGGTCTCCCGCGCTCGGGTGGTCACTGGACGTGCGCCGTACGGCCTCCCGCTCTGTGGTTCGTGACGGTGGCAGGAGGGCTTCCAGCTCTTGCAGGCTGATTTCCAGGGTGTCGGCCAAAGCCGGCCGCTGAGACGGCTGCGGTGAGATCTTGCCGCTCTCCCAGCGTCCGACCGTTGTGCGGTCCACGCCAAGCAACTCGGCCAATTTCTCCTGACTGTAACCCAGGGTCTTGCGCCGTTCGGCCAGTCCCATACGACCTCTTCTTGTGCTTCTGACCGTCTCAGGTTCCGTGCACCGATCTGCGTCAATGCTGCCGCACGTTTGCCGTGGAGGTCTTCGACTCCCACCGCTTTCCTGGATGTTGTGGCAAACGACGTGGCCACCGGATTACGGAAGGGGGCGGACATGGCAACGCCCGACGTCGATCGAAGTCACGGACCGGATGTGGTCTCTAGCTTCGACGAACCCTTGCCCGGGGTGAGGGCCATGGTTGAGCCCGGCACTGAGCTCTTGGACCGTGCGCTCGCCGGCTGGCAGCGCTTCCTCACCACCTTCGAGGGGGCGTCCGGTGAGTGACTGTTACGCATACGTGCCGCACCGACTCCTACGTCGTCGCGTGCGCGACATCGCCTCCGGAGCAGAGGGGGAGCTGATGGCCGTGATCAACGAGAACGTCTCGGATTCCGTCGCCCACGCGCACTGGGTGGAACTGGCGTACATCCGCGGTGTATCCGGCCGTGAGTTCACCACCGCTGTCGGCAACATCGAGGCGGTGATCCAGCCCGTGCGGTGCTCGTCCGGCCAGGTCCGGGAGAACCAGGACGGTCCCTGAGACGGGCGCGAGACGGAGGGGTTCGTGGCGCCCGGTCCGGAGCCTTGGCGGCCCCGGACCGGGGCCGTCAGAGGGCGCCGGCCCGGTCCGGGGACTCCAGGGCGGCGGCGTGGGCGTCCATGCGCTCGGCGGCGAGGATCGCGACGGTGGTGTCGGCCCGGGAGGCGGCGACGAGCAGCGCCCGGCCGGCGAGGTCGTGGGCCCGGCGGTGCAGTTCGGCCGTGTCCGACGGCTGCCCGTGGGCCGCTCGTGCGGGCCGGGCCCCGCGCAGCCGCGTGACCTGGTCGGCGATGCGGGCGGCGGCGTCGCCGAGCCCGAGCTCGTCGGTGACGGCGAGCAGCGCCGCGAGGTGCCCGGCGAGCTGGATGTCCAGGGCTTCGCCGCGGCTGCGGTGCGGGTAGTCGGTGCGGCTGCCGGCCATGCGGTGGACGACCGACTTGGTGCGGATCGGCTCGTACATGAGGAGGCCTCCTGCGGGGTCAGGAGACCATCCTACATTGGATCGGTTCTAAAGTTGTGCTCGATCCGGCGAGACTCGAGTCTCCAGCGAGTCAGGAGCGACGCCGGAGCTGCCCCCGGGAGCTCACGGCTGGGCGTAGCCGTCGAGGAAGTTGCCGATCCGGGTGACCGCGTCCGCCAGGTCCTTGGCGTTCGGCAGCGTGACGATCCGGAAGTGGTCGGGCTCGGGCCAGTTGAAGCCCGTGCCGTGCACGACCATGATCTTCTCGGCCCGCAGCAGGTCGAGGACCATCTGCCGGTCGTCCTTGATCTTGTAGACCGCCGGGTCCAGCTTCGGGAACAGGTACAGCGCGCCCTTGGGCTTGACGCAGCTGATGCCGGGGATCTGCGTCAGCAGGTCGTAGGCCGTGTCCCGCTGCTCGCGCAGCCGTCCGCCGGGCAGGACGAGGTCGTTGATCGACTGCCGGCCGCCGAGCGCGGTGGCGACGGCGTGCTGCGACGGCATGTTGGCGCACAGCCGCATGTTCGCCAGGATCGTCAGACCCTCGATGTACGAAGACGCGTGCTTCTTGGGGCCGCAGACCGCCATCCAGCCGGCCCGGTAGCCGGCGACGCGGTAGTTCTTCGAGAGCCCGTTGAAGGTCAGGGTCAGCACGTCCGGCGCGATCGCGGCGGTGTTGGTGTGGGTGGCCCCGTCGAACAGGATCCGGTCGTAGATCTCGTCCGAGCACACGACCAGGTTGTGGCGGCGCGCGATGTCGGTGAGGCCGCGCAGCATCTCGTCGTCGTAGACGGCGCCGGTCGGGTTGTTCGGGTTGATGATCACCAGGGCGCGGGTGCGGTCGGTGATCTTGCGCTCGATGTCGGCGAGGTCCGGCATCCAGTCGGACTGCTCGTCGCACCGGTAGTGCACGGCCGTGCCGCCGGCGAGGCTGACCGAGGCCGTCCACAGCGGGTAGTCCGGAGCCGGGACCAGCACCTCGTCCCCGTCGTCCAGCAGGGCCTGCATGGACATCTGGATCAGCTCGGAGACGCCGTTGCCGAGGTAGACGTCCTCGACGTCCAGCTCGATGCCCTTGGTCTGGTAGTGCTGCATGACCGCGCGCCGCGCGGAGAGCAGCCCCTTCGCGTCCCCGTAGCCGTGGGCGTTGCCGAGGTTGCGGAGCATGTCCTCGAGGATCTCCGGCGGGCACTCGAAGCCGAAGGCCGCGGGGTTGCCGGTGTTCAGCTTGAGGATGCGATGACCTGCCGCTTCGAGCCGCATAGCCTCTTCGAGGACGGGTCCGCGGATCTCGTAGCAGACATTGGCGAGTTTCGTTGACTGGATCACCTGCATGACGGGAGCTTACGGCCCCCTCGGCGCCCGCGCCGCTTTATTCGGGGACCGCCCGTCGGGCTGCTTTGCCCCGTTTCGCGAGATGCGGAGGCCAAGCCACGCCCCCTCCTTGGAAACCCTGGCGCACCCCCCGCTCCACCCTGCGGAACCCCCGCCCCCCAAAATCGCCCGCCGCCCCGGTGTTGTGCGGATCACCCCACGGTGTACCGGGCCTGGGTGAAGCCCGCCCCCAGGGCCCTGACGTCTTGCAGGGTGAGTTCCACGTCCTGATCCAGCTCCCCGAAGAGCGGCAGGCCCGACCCGAGGAGGACCGGAGCGGTGGTGAGGACCAGCTCGTCCAGCAGCCCTGCGCGCAGGAACGTGCGGACCATCCGGCCGCCGTCCACGTAGACGCTCTTCGCGCCCTGCTCCGTCAGGCCCGCCAGCAGCTCCTCCAGCGAGCGGTACACCGTCACGCGCGGGTCGTCCGCGCTCAAGGTGGTGCTGAGGACGGCCACGCGCTTGCCCTCGTACGGCCAGAACCCGAAGGTGAGGACCTTCTCGTAAGTGTTGCGGCCCATGGCGAGGGTGTCGATCCCGGCCATGAACTCCTCGTAGCCGGTGTCCCCGGCCGCCTCGCCGCGGGTCGTCAGCCACTCGATGTCGCCGTCGGGCCGGGCGATGAACCCGTCGAGACTGACGCCGATCGTCACGGCGGTACGGAAGGTGCGGTCGAAGCTCATGCGGGGTCCCTTCGATGGGCGGCGCCCGTGCGGTACGGGGCCGGTTCGGCGGCGCCCGTGCGGTACGGGGCCAGGACGGCGGCGAGGGCGGCGCGCTGGCGCTGGGCGAGGCCGCCCTCGTGGTCGACGGCCCAGAGCAGCCCGGCTCCGGTGACGGCCGCCTGAACGGTTTCGGTGAGTGCGGTGATGTCGGTGCCCGGGCGGAGTTCGCCCGCGTCCGCCGCCCGTCCGAGCAGGGCGTGGCAGGCTCCGCGGTGGGCCTCCTGCGAGGCGAGCGCCAGGTGCCGGAACTCCGGGTCGGTGAGGTCGGAGCACAGGAACGCGAGATGGTTCGCGTACGAGGCCGGCGTGGCCATCGGGCTCCAGGTCGAGGTGATCAGTTCGGCCAGCGCGTCGAGCGCCGGGCGGTGCTCCCGGCAGACCCGTTCCCGGAGCTCCTCGAACTCCGCCCCGCCGCGCGCCGCCAGTGCGAGCAGCAGTCCGCGCTTGGACCCGAACCGTTGCACGAGCGTCCCGGCCACCAGTCCGGCCTCCCGCGCCACGGCGGCCAGCGTGAGCCCGGCCGGTCCGGTCCTGCCCATCACCTCGACGGCCGCCCGCAGGACCGTGGCGTCGTCGACGCTCCGGGGTCGTCCGGCCATGTCGGCACCTCCCGCGCCCATTAGTAAATGGCTGTTCATTTATTAAAGCAGGCAGCACGGGCCTCCGGAAGGGTGATCGCTGGAGGCGCCCGCAGCGGGCCGCCGCGCGGCAGGTGTCTGCGGGAGCGGCGTCGCCGAGGTGGACGGCCGTGCCGTCGGAGCCGATGCGGTACCGCTTGCCGGGCGGGACCAGGTGGCGCGGCACGCCCCCGGGCTGCATCAGGATCCACCGGCCGTGCACCGTGCGGTGCCACAGGGCGGCGTCACCGCAGTCCCGGCACGTGGCCGGGCGGCCCTCGCGCCCGTCGGGCCTGCCGATCGCCGCCAGGGCGCCGGCCAGTACGTCGCCCACCACGATCGGCGTGCGCGGATCATCGCGCAACGGGGTCCCACCTCCGTGCCGTTGGTAGCACGGCACGCAGGCGCGCAACCGCCGTACGGGGGACCGGTCACCCCTACGGGTGAGCGAGCCGGTCCAGGATCACCAGCGGGACCTCGCCGGGCGCCGCGGCCGCCTGGTGGTCCTCGTACGCGGGCCAGAGCGCGGTCAACGCCTCCCAGTACGTCTCCCGCTCCACCGCGTCCGCCGTGCGGGCCGCCGCCTGGAAGGAGAGGGCGCCGACCTGGAGCCGCACCTCGGGGTGGGCCGTGAGGTGCGCGTACCACTGCGGGGCCGGGGCGCCGGGGACCGGGCCGGCGGCCACGACGAGGTGGCGACCGCCGTCGCGCGCGTAGACCAGCGGAGTGCGCACGGTGCGGTGCCGTGCGCGGTCGACCGTGGTGAGCAGGAGGGTCGGGACCCCGTGCCAGAGATGGCCGTCGAGACCCCCCGAACCGGTATAGGCCCGCACGTGGTCGAGGACGCGGCCCGGCTCCGGGTCGGCGGGATGGTCCCAGTCGATGGTGACGGTCTGCGTCATGGCGACGGTCTGCAACACGGCGTCCTCCGGCTTCGGCCCCCCGAGGTCCCCGGGCGGCCTAACGACGGCGGGCGCCCCTGGTTTCGCGTGCGCGCTGCGCGAGAGCGCCGCTCCCGGTCCGGCCGGCGGGCGCGGACCGGGAGCGGCGTCGTGGACCTGCCCCGGTGCCTACGGCAGGTAGCGTTCGATGACCGACGGCCCCTCGCGCTCGATCATCTTCCGGGCCTTCTCGACCCGCTCCGGAGTCGGGTCGGCGCCCGTCGCCATGACGAGGTCCTCGGGGTCGTAAGGCCGCTCGCCGCCGGTCCACAGCTTGGACGGGCGGTCCGCGTGCTGGGGCTGCTGGTCCGATTCACGTTCCATCGCGTACCTCCTCGGGGGTGTCCCCGTTCCCCATCATCCTCCGGCGCACACGCCATGAACGCACGTCGACCGACAAACTTCCGGAAACCCCGGCAAACCGCAGCAAACCGCGCTCAGTGCACCACCAGCGTCAGCACCACACCCAGCGCGAACAGCGACCCGCAGACGGCCAGATTGACGCCCTTGTGCTCCATGAACACCGCCGCGAACTCGCGGATCGTCGCGCTCGGCCAGAAGTAGGCGGCCGTCGGAGCCCCCAGCACCTGCCCGTCGACCCCGGCCTTGCGGGCCATCATGGCCGCCCGGAAGGCGTGGAAGTTGTTGGTCACGACCACGCACCGGTACCCCGGTGTCCCCTCCGCCATGATGGCCGCGCTGAGGGAGAGGTTCTCCTCCGTCGTACGGGAGCGGTCCTCCAGGCGGATGTGCTCCTCCGGGACGCCCTCCGCGATCAGCCAGTCCGCCATGGCGCGCGCCTCGGCGACCTTCTCGTCCGAGCCCTTCCCGCCCGACGGCAGCAGCACCGGCGTCCGGCCGCCCCGGGCGCGCTGGGCCTCGTAGATCTGCTTGCCCTTGCGCAGCCGGGAGGCCAGCAGGGGCGGCACCCGGTCGCCGCACACCAGGCCGGAGCCGAGCATCACGACGTAGTCGACGTCGCCGCGCACCTTGAGCCGCCCGTAGAGGTAGGCGTACGCGAGGAAGCACAGGAAGAGGAACGAGACGTAGGCCGCGATCATGACCACCATCGCGGTCATCCCGGCCAGCTTGCCCGAGCCGCTCAGTACCGTGACGAGTGCCAGCGCGAGCACCCCGAAGATCGCGAGGCCGGCCAGCAGCGACAGCAGGTTGCCGAGACTGCGGCCCTCCTTGCGCACCATCGTCACGCCGTTGGCGATCAGGAAGCAGGCGAGCGCCACCACCCCGAGGGCCGGCAGCAGGAGCACGGCGAGCACCAGCGGTGCCGCGAGGGCCGGCGGCAGCTGCGATATCCGCGACAGCAGCCCGAGCGCCAGGCTGATGAACGTGAGCCCCAGCAGGACCGCGTTGCGAAAGCGCCGGCGGTCCTCGCGCACGCTCAGGCAGAGGAAGACGAACAGCACCGCGGCGGGGACAAAAGCGATCATGGCGGTCATCGTAGGCGTCCCGCGTGAACGGTCCCCGGCCGAGGGCGGCCGGGCCTGGTGGCTGCGGTCCTTACGACGGTGTCCTGCGGACCGCGCGCCCGGCCAGGACGTCCGTCCTGCGCCCGTCGCGCATCACGAAACGGCCGTCGATCAGGACGTGGGGGATACCCGTGGGCAGCGCCCGCGGGTTCTCGTACGTCGACCCCGCGGCCACCGTGTCCGCGTCGAAGAGCACCAGGTCGGCGCGGTGTCCCGGGTGGATCAGCCCCCGGTCGGGCAGGCGCAGCCGGGCCGCCGGACGGCCCGCGAGGTGTGCCACGCACTCCTCCAGCGACAGCACGCCCAGCTCGCGCACGTACCGGCCGAGGTAGTGGGGGAACGTGCCGTACGCCCTCGGGTGGGGCTTCGCGCCTTGGAGGATTCCGTCGGAACCGCCGGTGTGCGCGGGGTGGCGCATGATCGCCCGGACGTTCTCCTCGTGGCCCACGTGCTGGAGGACGGTGGAGCGGAGCCGGTCCCCGAGCAGCAGCCGCCGCGCCTGCTCCCAGTCCCGGAGGCGGGTGCCGACGTACCCGCCGAAGGCGGGGTCCACGACCCCGGACACCTCGACCGCCGACCAGTCCACCGGCACACCGTGGCAGCCGTCGGAGCCGTCGACCTCCAGCGCGTACCGGATCCGCCCGGCCTCGGCGTCGTCCCGGAGCCGGGCGAGCACGGCTTCGGGGCCACCCGCGCCCGCCCAGCTCGGCAGCAGGGCGACGAGGGTGGTGCAGCCGGGGGTGTACGGGTAGCTGTCGAGGGTGAGGTCGCAGCCCTCGGCCAGCGCCCGGTCGAGGAGGGCGAGCAGTTCGCCCGCCCGGCCCCGGTTCTCGGGGAAGTTCATGGTGGCGTGCGCGAGGTGCAGGGCGCAGCCCGCCTCGCGGGCCAGGGCGATCATCTCGGCGTAGGCGGCCAGGGCGCCGCGCCCGTACGAGCGGTGGTGGGGGCAGTAGTAGCCGCCGTACCGGGCCACCACCCGGCACAGCTCGGTCAGTTCGGCGCCGTCGGCGTACATGCCGGGTGTGTAGGTGAGCCCGGAGGACATGCCGACGGCCCCTTCGGCCAGGCCCTCGGCGACGAGCGTGCGCATCCGGTCCAGCTCGGCGGGGGTGGCCGGGCGGTCGTCCCAGCCGACCGCGTAGGCGCGGACGGTGCCCTGCGGGACGAGGTAGGCGGCGTTGACCGCGATGCCGGTGGAGTCGAGCCGGTCCAGGTACCCGCCGACGGTGCGCCAGCCGAAGTCGGCGTCGTCCCCGGGGCCGTTCCAGCCCGCGATCGCCGCCCGGACCCCGGCGAGGGTGCGGTCGTCGGCGGGCGCGTAGGACAGGCCGTCCTGGCCGAGGACCTCCAGGGTCACGCCCTGGGCGGCCTTCGCGCTGTGGTCCGGATCGCGCAGCAGGGCGAGGTCGCTGTGGGCGTGCATGTCCACGAAGCCGGGGGCCAGCACCAGGTCGTGCGCGTCCAGGGTGCGCCGGCCGCCCGCCCGGATCCGGCCGATCGCCTCGATCCGGCCCTCGTGGACGGCGACGTCCGCGGCGTACGAGGGGCCGCCCGTGCCGTCCACGACGCGGGCCCCCCGGATCAGCAGGTCCACCGCGGCGGCTAGAAGAAGGTGCGGACGTAGTCGCCGACCGTGCCGTCCGCCTCGACGACCGGGATCAGCGGCCACTTCTCGAAGATGGTGCAGGGGTGGGACATGCCGAGCGCCACCCAGTCGCCCACCTGGAGGTCGTCGGCCGAGTCGGTCTCCAGCCAGGCGTGCTGGTCGGACAGTTTGACCACCCGGATCCCGGTGGCGGGCCGCTCCTGGCCGTCGAGCGGGTCCCGCACCAGCTCCGCCTCGGGCAGCCCGAGGTCGTACGCGATGTCGCGCTTGCCGGCGTTGACGAAGGCCTGGGTGGGGGAGGGCCGGGAGACGACCTGCGTCCACAGCCGGAACGCGGGGCGCAGGCCGCCCTCCTCGGGGTGGCGGTTGAACGGCGTCAGGCGCGTGTACCAGCCGTGGTCGTGGGAGACGTACGCGCCCGAGCGCAGGAGCCGAAGCGTCGGCCGCGACAGATCCGGCAGCTGCGCGAACACGTCGGCGACGGCGTCGAACCAGGACGAGCCGCCCGCGCTGACGACGATCTCCTCCACGTCGGCACGGAACCGGCCCGCCTTGTCGAACTCGACGGCCAGACCGGTGAGCCGGCGCAGGTAGGCGTCCACGGACTCCGGATCCGCCCCGGGCACCTCCGCCTCGTACCCGGCGACGCCGACCAGGCGCAGCGTGTCGCTCTGCGCGACGGCGTCGGCGACGGCGCGGCAGTCGTCCTCGGTACGGGCGCCCGTGCGGGCACCCTCCCCGGCGCCGAGTTCCACGACGACGTCGACGGTGGCGCCCCGGCCCGCGAGGGCGCGGTCCATCAGGCGGACGCCGCGCACGGAGTCGACGTAGCAGACGAAGCGGAACGCGGGGTCCGCGGCGAGTTCCGCGGCCACCCAGTGCAGGGCGGCGGTGTCGACGAGTTCGTTGGCGAGGAAGATCCGCTGGATGCCGAACGCGCGGTAGACGCGGGCCTGGTGCGGGACGGCGGCCGTGATGCCCCAGGCGCCGCGCTCCAGCTGGCGCCGGAACAGCTGCGGGGCCATGCAGGTCTTGCCGTGCGGGGCGAAGGCCAGGCCGTGGCGCCGGGCGTACGTCTCCAGCGCGGTCAGGTTGTGGGCGAGCGCGTCCGCGTCGAGGGTCAGGACGGGGGTGGTGAAGCCGCCCGTGAACAGGTCGCGGCGTTCGGCGGTGAGCTGACCGACGGTCAGGGCGGAGCGCTCGGCGTCCGGGGGGAGGCCCTTGAAGCGGTGGTCCACCGGTTCGTCGGCGAGCCGTCGGACTGCGTCGCTGCCCATGCGGAATCCTCTCGCGTCACGCTGTGCGCGACGTTCGTTGCAGGTCGTGCCTGTTGCTGTCTAACATCCACGTTGACGACGGGGCAACGGGGGCCGGTTCCCGCTCCGCTACGGCGACGAGCCGTACGAGACCGTACGGGCAAGCCGTACGAGCCGACGAAGGAAGGCGCCCCATGACCGAGAAGACCGCCGTCACGCCCGAGACCCACAACGCCCCGCCCGCGAGGTTCTCGCACGGCGTGCGCAAGGGGAACATCCTCCAGGTCGCGGGCCAGGTCGGCTACCTGCCGCACGTGGAGGGGCAGCCGGCCACCCTCGCCGGTCCGTCGCTGCGCGAGCAGACGCTCCGCACGCTGGAGAACGTCCGCTCCGTACTGGAGGCGGGTAGCGCGAGCTGGGAGGACGCGGTGATGATCCGCGTGTACCTCACCGACACCGGCCACTTCGCCGAGATGAACGACATCTACGACGCGTACTTCGAAGAGCAGGGCATCAAGGAGGCCCCGGCCGCCCGCACCACGGTCTACGTGGGCCTGCCCGCCGGAATGCTCGTCGAGATCGACGCGCTGGCCGTCCTGGGTTAGGCCCGCGCGACGGGCCCGGGCCCGCGTCGCGAAGTGCTCAGGCCTGTGCGAAGGGCGCCCCCCTGGCGGTGGGGCGCCCCCGTCACGCACCGGCTAGACGCAGTACTGCGCCTCCTTGCCGATCGACCGGTACATGCAGTCCGCGTTCTCCAGCAGCTGGAGCACGGCGTCGCGGTTGCGCGCCGTCTCGCGGTCGATCACCTCGTCGGGCGGGTAGAAGCCGCCCCCGCCGCCGGTGTCGCTCGGGTACATCTCGAAGGTGTACGCGAAGATCTTCTGGTTGCCCCACAGCCAGTCGTCGATCGTCCCGTCCGTGATGTACAGGTCGCTCGACTGCTCGGCCGTGTAGCCGTTGCTGGCCGCCATGCCGGTGCCGATCTTCTTGTAGGCGGCGAGGTCGTCGGCGGTCATGCCGGGGGCCGTGTCGTCGTACGTCCACCCGAACGGCCACATCACCAGTTCGCTGTACGTGTGGAAGTCGATGGCGGCCTTGATCTGCTGCTTGCCGCCCACGACGCGGCTGCGGACGAAGTCCGCCACGACCTTCACCTCGGGCGCCGACTCGCCGGCCGTGCCGCGGTAGGTCTCGGAGCTCTTGCTGCCGCTGGAGCCGCCGCAGCAGCCCCACTTGTAGTTCCAGTTCCGGTTCAGGTCCGTGCCGACGTAGGAGGAACCGGAGTTGGGCTGGCGGTTCTTGCGCCACGAGCGGTAGGAGCCGGAGGCGATGTCGTACTCGCCGCCGTCGGGGTTGAGGTCCGGGACGATCCAGATCTCGCGGCTGTTGACCATGTTGGTGACGCGGGCGTCGGAGCCGTACTTGGAGCCGAGCTCCTTGAGCAGGTACAGGGCCATTTCCACGGTCAGGTGTTCACGGGCGTGCTGGTGGTGCGTGAAGAGCACCTCGGGCTCGGCCTCGTCGGTCCCGACGTTGTCGCTGATCTTGATCGCGATGATGTCCCGGCCCTGGTACGACTTCCCGATCACCTGCTTGCTCATGATCGAGGGGTACTGGGCGATGCGCTGGTTGATCTCCGCCGTCGCCTCGGCGTAGTTGTGGTAGTTCGAGTCGGCGGACGGGAAGTCGTTCACCCCCGTGGCCACGCCGCCCAGCGAGCGGTCGGGCGGTCCGGGCAGCGGGGTGATCCGGTAGCCGAGCGCACGCAGGTTCTTGGCCTGGGCGGGGTCCGCGCTGACGACGACGGAACGGGCGTCCACCTCGTCGATCGAGACGCCGGTGCGCAGCAGGGCGGTGCGTTCGGCCGCCGTGGCCGGGCCCTGGACCTCGTACTGGGCGATGGACTCGTCCTGGGTGGCGGTCGAGGGGCTGGGTGGCGGGGCGGCCGTCGCGCTCATCCCGTAGGCGGGTGCGCCGAGGGCCAGGGCCAGGAGGGCCGCCGTGACGGCGGCCCTCCGACGGTTGTGGAGCCGCATGCGTTCTCCTGGGTGGGAGTGTGGGGGTAGCCGTGCGGACGCGCACAGCGTGCTCTCATGGCATGTCCGGGTCAAGAAGCCGAAACCGGCCAAAAAGCGGTCGGGCCGGTCGGTCGCCGGTCACCCCCACACGTACCGCCTACGGGAGCGCGTGGACCTTCGGACCCACCGTGTCGGACCAAGCGCTACCCGCCTTGGCGTCCCAGTTGGTCGACCAGGTCATCGCGCCGCGCAGCCCCGGGTAGGTCTTCGACGGCTTGAAGGACCCGCAGTTCGTGCCGCGCGCGAGGCAGTCCAGGGCGTTGTTCACGATGGCCGGCGAGACGTAGCCGCTGCCCGCGCCGCTGGGCGAGGCGGGGACGCCGAGGCCCACCTGCGAGGGGTCGAGGCCGCCCTCCAGCTGGATGCAGGCGAGGGCCGTGAGGAAGTCCACCGTCCCCTGGGAGTAGACCTTGCCGTCACAGCCGTTCATCGAGCCGCTGTTGTAGTACTGCATGTTGACGACGGTCAGGATGTCCTTGACGTTCAGCGCCGTCTTGAAATAGCCGCCCGCCGTCGACTGCATGTCGATCGTCTGCGGCGCCATCGTCAGCACGAACGACGACCCGGCCTTGGCGGACAGCGAGCGCAGCGCCTGCGTCATGTAGGTCGGGTTGAGGCCGTTCTCCAGGTCGATGTCGATGCCGCTGAAACCGTACTCCTGCATCAGCGCGTACGCCGAGTTCGCCAGGTTGTTCGCGGAGGCGGAGTCGCCCACCGAGATGGTGCCCTTCTCGCCGCCGATCGAGAGGACGACCGACTTCCCGGCCGCCTTCTTCGCCGCGACGTCCGCCTTGAACTGCGCCACCGTGTAACCGCCCAGGCCGGCCGAGTCCAGGGTGAAGGAGATGGCACCCGGCGTGGTCGTGGCGTCGGCGAAGGAGACGGCGATGATGTCGTACTGCGCGGAGACGTCCGAGATCTTCTGGACGGTCGCGCCGTTGTTGAAGTTCTGCCAATAGCCCGTCAGGGCGTGCTTGGGCACCGCAGGATTGGGGTTCGGGTTGCCGCCGCCGGTGGTGGTCCCGGTCACCGCCGCCGACCTCGGACCCTCGCCCGCCGCGTTGTACGCGCTCACCTGGAGCGAGTACGAGGTGGCGGCGGTGAGCCCGGTGAGCTGGACGGGGGAGGCGGCGACGGTACGGACGCGGACGCCGTCCTGATACACGTAATAGCCGCTCGCGCCGCTGACCGCGTTCCACGAAAGGGTGAGGGCGCTCGCGCTCTGACCGGAAACGGCGGGCCCCGAGGGCGCCCCCGGGACGCTCGGACCGGGGTCGGTGCCGCCGCCCCCGTCCGGGCCGAAGACGCTGAATTCGTCCACCGTGTAGGCCGGCTGGCCGTACCAGCCGTGCGTCCAGACGGTGACCTTGGTGGTGTTCGGTCCGGTGGAGAAGGTGGTGGACAGCTTCTGCCAGCCGCCGCCGGAGCCCGGGGTCCAGGTGGACACGTCCTGGGTGCCGGTCCCGGTCGCGCCGAGGTACACGTACGAGCCCTGCACCTGCGCGCTGAGCGTGTACGTGGAATTCGGCTTGACCGTGACGGTCTGGGAGCACTGGGCGCTGTCCTGGCCGGCCGGGGTGGCCCTGAGGGCGCCGCTGCCCGAGAAGACGGGGGAGGTGACGGCGGCGCCGCTGCCGCCCGTGCAGGACCAGTCGGCCAGGCCGGACTCGAAGCCTCCGTTACGGACGACGTTGACGTCGGCGGCTTGTGCCGTACCGGCGGTGACGGCGGTCAGGGCGCCGGCGGCAAGGCTGGCGGCGAGGGGCAGGGCGAGGGAGCGTATGCGGTTCACGAAGGCTCCGGTGGGGGGAGAAGGGGATGTGAACGGGGTGACGGGGGCACGTGGGGGACCCCGGGAGCCAAGTTGGTCCAGACCAATCCCCGTGTCAATAGTCTTGTCAATGTGGCCTGAAATCAGCGCAGTTCCCCCGCTCGTCCGGTCCCTGTTGTCCTGGTTTCCGGTCACCTGTGACATGTGCTCGCGGCACGGGAATCACCAAGGCCCTGCCCCACCGCGGACGACGCGGATATGGTGCTGACGCAGGGGGGAAGTGCGCTGGTCGTGCGCGGTCGCGCCGTTCGTGCGCGGAGGTGGATGCCGCGCGGCGGGCGGGCGAAGACCGCGGTGTACGGGGTGAACGGGGGGATTCGCGTGCCGACCGCCATTGCTGTCACCAGCGCCGACCTGGTGCTGCCGGCCCCCGACCGGCACACCCCGGGCGCCGCCGTCCTGCGCCCGCCCGGGCAGCTCGGCCTCGAAGGGGCGCTCGCCGAGACCACCGCCCTGCTGGAGGCGCACGGCCACCTCGTGGTCGTCGTGCCGTCCTGGCTGCCCGCCGCGACCGTGCGGCGGCTGCACACCGTACGGGCCATCCTGGAAACCGACCGCATGGCGCTCGTCGGGGCCGACCTGCCGCCGCTGGGCGTGGCCCTGCTGGTACGTCAGCTGCGTCAGCTCAGCGTCTGCGAGTTCAGCCCCGGGGTCCTCGCCTCGGCGGCCCGGCTGCTGTCGCACTACATCTACGCGGGCGCCCTGCTGGGCAGCGTCGCCAAACTGGACCGGGTGCCGGTCGGGCTCAAGGCCCACGCCCGGTCCTGGTCACCGGGCGCCCAGTTCGCCGTACTCGCGCACCCCACGCCCCACCTCGCCAGGCTGGCGCCCGTGGCCTCCTCGGGCGCGCACGCGGGCGGCGGCGCCGTACTGCCGCCCGGACCCGGCTTCGTCACGCACCTCACCTTCGCCCGCGGCCAGCTCGCCTCCGACTGGGTGGCGGCCGAACTGGCGCCCGCCTGGCAGGTCGCGGGCGTCATGGAGAACCCGCTGCCCGCCGACTCGGCCGCCTGGTGGGCGACCGCGAAACTCGTCGAGTTCGCCGCCGCGATCCCGGACCCGTCCGTGCTCTACCAGCTCGTCGCCTCGGTCCGCCGCGAGGAGTGCCGCTGGTGCGGAATGGAACTCATCGGCGACCGCTGCGGCTTCTGCTCGGCCCCGCTGACCGCGCCGCCACCGGCGCCGCCGCCCGTCGGCGGGCAGAGCGCCGCACCGTCCAGATCCCGACTCTGACCGGCCCGAACGAACGAAGAACGGCGAGGTAGTACGGCTCATGAACTCACGCCAGCGCCGCGGCGTCATCTTGCTGCTGCTGTCCGTCCTGTGCGCGCTCGCGGCGTTCGCCGGGGTCCTCGTGGTGATCGGCGACGTCAACTCCAAGGTCGGGTCCGAGGTCGTCGCCTACCGCGTGAAGGGGGACATCGCCCCCTACAGCCCCCTCGGCGCCGGCCAGTTCGAGGAGGTCAAGGTCCCCAAGCGGTGGCTGTCCGAGACCGCCGTCACCGACCTCGGCGCACTCAAGGGCAAGATCGCCCTCACCACGCTCAAGAAGGGCTCCCTCCTCCAGCAGGACATGTTCGTCGACAGGCCGCAGCTCCAGCCGGGCGAGCAGGAGATCGCGATCATGATCGACGCCGCGACCGGCGTGGCCGGCAAGATCACCTCCGGCGCCAAGGTCAACATCATCGCCACCTTCAAGGGCGCCAAGGACACCGATCCCTCCCGCTCGGTGATCATCGTCGCCAACGCCCGCGTCCTGAACGTCGGCAAGCTCACCCCCCTGGAGAAGGACAGCGACAAGAAGGGCCCCGCCGAGGCGGTCCCGATCACCTTCGCCCTGAACACCAAGGACACCCAGCGCGTCGCGTACGCCGAGTCGTTCGCCGAGCACGTACGGCTGGCCCTGGTGGCCCCCGGTACCGAGTCGGCTCCCGGCCCGGGCGAGCGCACGTACACCCTCGACGGGGACAAGTGAGGCCCGGATGAGCACCCGAATCCTCCCCGCGGCCGGCGACCCGGACGCCGCCCGCCTCATCACCACCCTCCTGGGCCGGCTCCCGGCCGCCGAACCGGCCGGGCCCGTCACCGACTCGACGGCCCTGCTCGACACGTTGGCGCGGCTCGCCGCCGAGTCCGTCGACGCCCTGCCCGAGGTCGTCCTCGTCCACGAGCGGATCGGCCCGCTGCCCGCCCTGGAACTCATCCGCGAGGTCGCCCTGCGCTTCCCGGCGGTGGGCGTGGTCCTGCTGTCGTCCGACGCGGGACCCTCCCTGTTCTCCGCCGCCATGGACTCCGGGGCGCGCGGCCTGATCGGACTGCCCGTCACCTACGAGGAACTGGCCGCCCGCGTCCAGGCCGCCGCACAGTGGTCCGCGGGCGTGCGCCGCCACCTGGGCGGGGGCCAGCAGCAGCCGACCGGCCCCGGCGGCCGGGTGGTGACCGTCGCCGGAGCCAAGGGCGGCGTCGGAACCACCTTCACGGCGGTGCAGTTCGCCCTCGCCGCGGCCGCCTCCGGGCGCCGTACGGCCCTGGTGGACCTGGACCTCCAGGCCGGGGACGTCGGCTCGTACCTCGACGTCCAGTTCCGCCGCTCCGTCGCCGACCTCGCCGGGATCCAGGACATCTCCCCCCGGGTCCTCCAGGACGCCGTGTACGACGACCGCACCGGGCTGGCGCTGCTGCTGGCCCCGGGCGACGGCGAGCGGGGCGAGGAGGTCGACGAACGGGCCGCCCGGCTCGTCATCGCCGCCCTGCGCGCCCGCTACGAGCTGGTCGTCATCGACTGCGGGACCCAGGTCACCGGGGCCAACGCGGCCGCCGTGGAGCTGGCCGAGGTCGCCGTCCTGGTCACCACCCCCGACGTGGTCGCGGTGCGGGCCGCCAAGCGGCTGGTGCGGATGTGGGAGCGGCTCCAGGTCCGCAAGGCCGAGGACACCGTCATGGTCGTCAACCGCTGGAGCAGGCACACGGAGATCCAGCCCGCCCTGATCGAGAAGATCACCGGGACCCGGGTCACCCGCACCCCGGTCCCCGCCGCGTTCAAGGAGCTCCAGGCGGTGGTGGACGCGGGCCGTGTCCAGGACCTCGACAACCGATCGACGGTCAAGCAGGCTCTGTGGAAGCTGGCGGGGGAACTCGGCCTGCTGTCCGCCCCGGCCACCGCCTCCGCCGAATCCCCCTCCGCCGAACTGGCCGTACGGGCGGCGGCCGGACCACTGGCCCGGCTCCGCCGGGGCCGGGAGGGGTGAGGCCGTGGCCGCGCGGAGCCGGGACCGTGGACAGGTGGCCGTCGAGTTCGTCGGCATGGTGCCCCTGATCCTGCTGCTCGTCGCGGCGGTGTGGGAGTGCGTCCTGATCGGGTACGCGTTCTCACTGGCCGGCAACGCGGCCGACGAGGCGGCGCGGGTCGGAGCCGTGCACGGCGAAGCCGCCTGCGGGGCGGCGGCGCGCAGGCACATCGGGGACGCCTGGGCCGTGCAGGTCTCCTGCGGGAGCGCGGGGGACATCTACAAGGCGACCGTGAGTCTCCACGTCCCCGTGCTGTTCCCCGGGCTCGACATCGGCGTTCCCATCACGGGCGAAGGCGGCTCGTCACAGGAGAAGGAGGGGGAGTGAGATGAGGCGGACCCGGCGCGGTGGTACGCCCGACCGGGGCCAAGTGGCCCTGGAGTACATCGGCTTCATCCCCATCCTGCTCTTCGTCGCGCTGTGCGGCATCCAGCTCGGCTGGGTCGGGTACGTCCACCAGCAGGCGCAGACGGCGGCGCGTACGGCGGCCCGGGTGGAGGCCCGCAAACCGGGGGCGGGGGAGGCGGCGGGGGCGGCCGCCGTGAAGGCCTCCCTCGGCGCGAGGGTGGTGGTCTCCAAGACCGCCGACGCCGTCACGGCGACCGCCACCATCGACGTGAAGTCGATCATCCCCGGGCTGGGACTCGATCCCGCCACGGCCACCGCCGTCATGCCCAACGACGACCCGAAGGGACCCTGACGATGAGCCTGCGTTCCCGGGTCGGCACCCCCGACGACCGCCACAACCCGCGCGAGGACGGCCGGCTGGTCTCCTCCTACCGCGCGAAGCTGCTGGAGGAGATCGACCTCGCCGAAATGTCGGCGCTCGCGCCCGCCGAACGCCGGTCCCGGCTGGAACGCGTACTCGGCCACATCATCAGCCGCGAGGGCCCCGTCCTCTCCACCGTCGAACGCGCCCAGCTCATCCGCCGCGTCGTCGACGAAGCACTCGGCCTCGGCGTCCTCGAACCGCTCCTCGAAGACCCGTCGATCTCCGAGATCATGGTCAACGGCCCCGACCAGATCTTCGTGGAACGCGCCGGACGCGTCGAGCAACTGCCGCTGCGCTTCGCCTCGCACGAGCAGCTCATGCAGACCATCGAGCGCATCGTCTCCACCGTCAACCGCCGTGTGGACGAGGCCAATCCGATGGTCGACGCCCGGCTGCCCAGCGGTGAACGCGTCAACGTGATCATCCCGCCGCTCTCCCTCACCGGCGCCACGCTCACCATCCGCCGCTTCCCGCGCGCCTTCACCCTGCACGAGATGATCAGCCTCGGATCGCTGGACGAGCAGATGCTGCTCCTGCTGTCCGGTCTGGTGCAGGCGAAGATGAACGTGATCGTCTCCGGGGCCACCGGCACCGGCAAGACCACCCTCCTCAACGCCCTCTCCGGTCTGATCCCCGAGGGCGAGCGGATCATCACCATCGAGGACTCGGCCGAACTCCAGCTCCAGCAGGCACACGTCATCCGTCTCGAATCCCGCCCCGCCAACGTCGAGGGCAGCGGCCGGATCACCATCCGCGACCTCGTACGCAACTCCCTGCGCATGCGCCCCGACCGCATCATCGTCGGCGAGGTGCGCGGCGGCGAGACCCTCGACATGCTCCAGGCGATGTCGACCGGCCACGACGGCTCCCTGGCCACCGTCCACGCCAACAGCTCCGAGGACGCCCTGCTGCGCCTGCAGACCCTGGCGTCCATGTCGGAGGTGGAGATCCCGTTCGAGGCGCTCCAGGACCAGATCAACAGTGCGGTGAACATCGTCGTCCAGCTCACCCGCTTCGGCGACGGCTCGCGCCGCATCACCGAGATCTCCGTCCTCGACTCGCACGGCCGCGAACCCTTCCGGATCATCACCGTGTGCCGGTTCGCCGCCCGCCCGATGGGCGCGGACGGCCGCGTGCACGGCCACTTCGAGTACTACCCGCTGCCGCGCACGATCGCCGACCGCCTCTACATGAACAACCAGCCGATCCCCCAGGCCTTCGGCGTCGCCCAGTCCGACGACCAGCTCGCCGCCCGGACCACCGGGGCCCCCGGCTTCCCCGGGGCGCCCGGAGCCCCTTGGGCGACGGGTTCCCCCGGCGGCCCCGGCACCCCCTGGACCACTCGGAACGTCCTGTGAACCCACTGATCCTCCTCACCCTCGGCGCCACGCTGCTCGCCTGCCTGCTCGTGGTCCTCGGCGTGCACGCCTACGCCGCCGGCCGCGCCCAGCGCGCCGCCCTCATCGAACGCCTCTCCGCGAGCGGCGCCCCGGAGCCGCTCGGCCGCCGGCGCCGCTTCCGCGGGGTCGACCGCCGGCTGCGCCGCACCCGGCTGGGCCGCCGGATCGAGGTCAAGCTGGCGACCACGGGCCTGGACCTCACCCCCGGCGAGTTCTTCGTCTACATGCTGATGTCCGTGGCCGGGGTCTGGCTCGTCTCGGCGTCCCTCCTGGCCCCGTTCTTCGGACCGGTCGCGGGCCTGATCGGGCTGTGGGCGGGCAACGCCTTCCTCAACTGGCAGCGCACGCGCCGCACGGAGCGGTTCATCAACCAGCTCCCCGAACTCGCCCGCATCCTGGCCAACGCCACCCAGGCCGGCCTGGCGCTGCGCACCGCCATCGGCATGGCGGCGGAGGAACTGGAGGCCCCGGCCGGCGAGGAACTCGGCCGCGTCGCCGACCGCCTCGCCGTCGGCCACTCCATCGAGGAGTCCCTGGGCGAGCTGACCGAACGCCTGCCCTCGCGCGAACTCGTCGTTCTCGTCTCCACCCTGGTCCTGTCCGCCCGCGCGGGCGGCGCACTCGTGGGGAGCCTGCGCAACCTCACCGTGACGCTGGAACAGCGCAAGGAGACGCGCAGGGAGATCCGTACACAGCTCTCGCAGGTGACGGTGACGGCGTACCTGGTCCCGGCCATCGGGCTCGGGTCACTGCTGCTCGTCGACATGATGATGCCGGGCGCGCTGGACCGCATGACGGGCGCGTTCATCGGGCAGACGGCCGTCATCATCGCCCTCGGCCTGTTCACCCTGGGGTTCGTCCTCATCCGCCGGCTGTCCAAGATCGACGTGTGAGGGGGACGACGTGACCGCACTGCTGCTCGCCGCGGCCCTCGGGCTGTCGGTCTTCGGGGCCCTGTACGGGGTCCGCCTCTACCGCGCCGACGTCAAACTCCCCAGCGACCTCGCCCTCGCCCTCGAAGTCGGCGCGACCCGCACCACGGCCGTCGGCTCGCTCGTCGACCGCCTCGGCATCCGCTGGGCCCCGCTGGTACTGCGGCTCATGGGCCCGGACCGGGTGGCCCGCAAACGCCGCCAGATCGACATGGCGGGCAATCCGGCCGGTCTGACCATCGACCGGTACGCGGCCCGGCGCGCGGTCTACGGGTTCCTCGGCGCGCTCGGCGCCTTCGCGATGCTGATCAACGGGCAGGTGGTGGCCGCCCTGCTCATGGTCGCCTTCGGCCTGTTCTGGATCGAGGCGGGCCTGTGGTCGGCGATCCGGGTGCGCCGGGACCACATCGAGCGGACACTGCCCGACTTCCTCGACGTGCTGGCGGTCGTCGTCAGCGCCGGGCTCGGCTTCCGGCAGGCGCTGGACCGCGTCGCGGACAAGTACGAGGGGCCCTGGTCGGACGAAATCCGTATCACCCTCCAGCAGATGGACATGGGCGTCAGCCGCCGCCAGGCCTTCGACGAGCTGCGCCGGCGCAACGACTCCGAGCAGGTGGCGCAGTTCGTCACCGCCCTCCAGCAGGGCGAGGAGCTGGGCTCCCCGATCGTGGAGACGCTGATCGCGATCGCGGAGGACATGCGCCGCACGGACGCGCAGAACGCCCGCCGCCGGGCCGCTCGGGCGGTCCCCAAGGCCACTTTCACGGTCACCATGTTCATGCTGCCCGGCACCCTGATCCTGCTCGTCTGCGGGTTCGTCTACGGGGCGGACATCGACTTCGGCGCCCTGTTCGGGAGCGGGTGAACCATGGCCGCCACGATCGGCTTCGCGGCCCCGGCCGCGCGCGGCGCCGAGGCGCAGCCGGCCCCTCCGCTCGCCCTCCAGGTGAACGCGTTGCAGGCGCTGTGCCGCCAGGTCTTCGCCTTCCGGCTGGTCATGCTCGGCCTGGGCGCACCCGTGGCGCTCGGCCGTACCGCGCCCGGCGCCCCCGTGTACCTGGTGGGCGGCGCGGTCCTGCTCACCTTCATGCTGTCCTACGTACTGTTCCGCGACTGGGAGCGATTCGGGCCGCTGCTGCTGCGCCACCGCTGGCTTTTGGCCGTGGACATGGCGTTCAGCGCGCTGCTCCTGATCACCGCCACCGCCGCGTCCCCGCTCGGCCTGCTCCCGCTCTGCACACCGCTGCTGGCGGGTCTGGTCTACGGGTGGCGCGGCTCGGCGGTCTACGCGGCCGCGCAGGCGGCGGTGGTGGCGGCCGTCACCGGCGGGTTCACGCTCGCCGCGCTGTGCCTGCTGGCGGGCGCGGCGGGGGCCTGGCTGCGGGACTTCCTCTTCCGCTTCGGGGCGGCGAGCCAGGCCCTGACGGAGACCCGGGCGCGGCTGGCGGTGGCCGAAGCCGTACGGGCCGAACGGGAGCGCCTGGCCCGCGAGATGCACGACTCGGTGTCGAAGACCCTGCACGGCCTGGCCCTCGCCGCCGACGCGCTGTCCCGCACCGCCGCCGACCCCGCCGACCCGGGGGCCGCCCGACACCAGGCGCGGGCGGTGGCGGAGGCGGCCCGTCGGGCGGCGGCGGAGTCCCGGGAGCTGCTGACGGACCTGCGGCGCGACCTGGACACCCCGGGCGTCTCGCTGGCGGCGGAGCTGCGGGCGCTGGCGGAGGCGGGCGTGGTCGTCCGTACGTCCGGGGTGCTGCCCCTGTTCCCCTCCGCGGTCGCCGCACACCTGGTGGCGGTGGCCTCGGAAGCCGTGGAGAACGCCCGCCGCCACGCGTCGGCGTCGGCGGTCGAAGTCGAGGCCGCCGTCTGCGGGCCGCGGTTGGTCCTGACGGTGGAGGACGACGGCTGCGGCCTGCCGGCGGGCGGCGTCGACGTGAGGGCCCTGGCCGACGCCGGCCACTACGGCCTGCTCGGCATGACGGAGCGCGCGACGGCCATCGGCGGCCGCCTGCACGTCGGCCCCCGCCCGACCGGCCCCGGCACCCGGGTCCGCCTCGACCTCTGCCTCGGGAGCCCGTGATGCCCCCACTGCGCGTCCTGATCGCCGACGACAACCCGGTCGTCCGGGCGGGCCTGGCCGCCCTGCTGGCGACCGCCGAGGACCTGGAAGTCACCGCCCAGGCGGCGGACGGCCGCGAGGCGCTGAACCTGACCCGCCTCCACCGGCCCGACGTCGTCCTGCTCGACGTCCGCATGCCGGGCGTCGACGGCATCTCGGCCCTCCCGCACCTGGTCCGGCTGGCGCCGGTCCTGATGCTGACGTACAGCCAGGAGGCGGAGGTGGTCCGGGAGGCCCTGCTCCTGGGCGCGGGCGGCTACCTGGTCCACGGCGAATTCACCCCGGACGACCTGATCCGCGCCATCCACGACACCCAGGCGGGCCGCGCCCACTTCACCCCGACGGCGGCGAACGCCCTCCTCGCGGAACTCCGCGCCTCTTCGCAAACGCAACCAGTTGTGGCACAGTCTTCTCAGCGACTCGTCAACCACATGGCCTACGGCCTGAGTTCCCGGGAGGAGGAGGTCATGGACCTGATCGCATCCGGGATGAACAACCAGCAGATCGCGGCGGCCTGTTTCATCAGCGAGAAGACGGTCAAGAACCACATCAACCGCATCTTCGCGAAGCTCCAGACCACCACCCGCAGCGAGGCGATAGCCCGCTGGCTGGGAACGGCCCGTCCGGGAGTGACCGGCCATGGGTAGACACCTGACGCACTGGGTCCGCATTTGGGCCCCGGGACCCTTGGTCACCACCGCTAACTCCCCGTATTGTCCGCCCATCGACAGCGGCACCGGCCCGGGAGGAAACCCCCATGTCACACAACACCCTGCTGAAGGCCACCGTTCAGACGAAGATCCGGGTAAGTGGGTGGACGGACACTGCCGTGACGAGGCTCCGCAAGCGCTACGCGGGCCTGGACCGCGGCCAAACGGCCTTCGAGTACCTGGGGATCATCCTGGTGGTCGTAGTGATCATCGGGGCAATCATTGGCACGGGCATCGGCACCGCGATCACGAACAAGATTGCCAGGGCGGTGGAGAGCATCAAGGCCGGTGGCAGTTGATGATTGCCGCACTTCGAAGCGACCAAGGGCAGGCCTTCCCCCTCTATGTCGTAGTGGTGGCGGGTCTGCTTTTCTCCGCCTTGGCGTTCTTCGTGATCGGGCAGGCGGGGGTTACACGCAGCGATGCGCAGGGGGCAGCCGACTCCGGGGCTTTGGCGGCTGCAGGTGCAGCACGAAACGATGTCTTCACGGGACTAGACCTGACAGGTTTGACTCCCGAGGCTTGGGAGTCCGTCCTATCTGGGTCGCGGTTCGGGATCGGCGACGCTTGTGCAACCGGTCTCCGTTTCGCGGCCTTGAATGATGCAACAGCTCAGTGTGAACCCGACCCGCCTCGGTTCACTGTGACGGTGGAGACGGTGCGCACCGTCGGAAAGTCCGTGATTCCTGGCACGGAGCGCATGCACGGGACGGCGACCGCGACCGCCGTCATCGAGCCGCACTGTCATCTTGTGGATGTTCCGCTGCCTAGTCCGAGCCCGTCCATCACCCCGTCGCCGACGCCCACTCCTGGGGGAGAAGGGCCGTCGGGTCCAGAGCCCGTCAGGTTCGTCTGCAAGGGCGGAAGGACCTTGGAAGTCGACCCACGCAGTCCGGGTTCCTTGAACAAGCTGGCAAAAAGCCTCTTTACGGTCCGGTTGGTCAAGTGATCGCGAGCGAGAGACAGGAAAGCGGCACATATATGAGCATGCGGCACATGGCGAAAGCGCGGGGCGGAGCAATTGCAGTGGCGGCGGCCCTCACTCTTGCGCTGGCTGGATGCGGCGGGGGCGGCAGCGCCAAGGATGATGCCAAGCCGTCTAACGTCCAGTCTCACAAGGCCGGATCGCAGACGCCTGCTGCCAATCCGACTCAGAGTGACACCCCCGCGCCCATCATCGCGACCTTGAAGGGCCCGGCCGAACTCACGCTCACGATCAATTCGGCAAGCCGTGATCAAGGGGGTTTCCTTACCGTGAGTGGGCAGATCAGAAACGGCGGAACTGAGGCGTTCGTAGAGACAGCTGCGTGGCGCGGTGATGAGAAGAGCGCCAGCGCTGCATCCGTGGCTGGGGCGACTCTGACCGACAAGCCCGGCAAAAAGAGGTACTACGGCCTGCGTGACACTGACGGCAGGTGCTTGTGCACCGTCGGGATCACCCGCATCGGACCTGGCGAATCCATGCCATTCTTCGTTCAGTTCCCGTCTCCGCCAGCATCGACGACCGACGTGGACTTCAACCTCCCCACCTTCGCCACGGCC
Source organism: Streptomyces cirratus (assembly GCF_014650775.1). GTDB lineage: Bacteria > Actinomycetota > Actinomycetes > Streptomycetales > Streptomycetaceae > Streptomyces > Streptomyces cirratus. The sequence continues at coordinate 515,112 of NZ_BMVP01000002.1, forward strand.
ACCGTCAAAATCTCCGGGTGACCCCATGACCACACGCCACCGCGTCTCCGCCGCGACCGCCGTCGCCGGCCTCGTCATCGCCGGTGTCCACATCCTCGGGGCGACCGTCGCGTACGCCGACGACATCAAGCCCTCCGTGCCGCCGGGGACCGAGCCCTCCGCCGCCGCGCCCGTGGCCATCGACTCCAACGCGCCCGGGCTCAAGATCCCGCAGGGCGGGACCCTCGCCCCCGTCAAGGTGCTCGACATCGCCGAGGTCGTCGAAGACCTCGGCGGGGAGCAGCGGCGGCAGGAGACGAACCAGACCGTCATGATGGCGCTGCAAGCCGAGGTGCTCTTCCCCGAGGACAGCGCCGTCTTCAACGCCCAGGCGGCCGCCCGGATCCAGGCCATCGCGCAGGAGATCAACCAGCAGAAGGCGACCCGCGTGCGGGTCTTCGGGTTCACCGACGACCAGGGCAGCTACGAGCACGGCAAGGAACTCTCCAAGCAGCGCGCCGACGCCGTGCAGGCGGAGCTCGCCAAGACCGTGACCAGTCCCGGGGTCATCTTCGACGTCCGGGGTTACAGCGAGGACTACCCGATCGCCGACAACGGCACCGAAGAGGGCCGTAAGAAGAACCGCCGGGTCGAGGTCACCTTCCCCCGCGGCAGCGAGAGGTAGGCCGCCCGGTCATCCCGCCCCCGCCCCCGCTCCCGCCCCCGCGCGCCCGCCGCCACCCGGGCTAACGGCGCGTGTGAGGCGGCGCCGCCCGAGGTATGTGTCCCGTTCCTACCGGCGGAGGAGGAGACTCGGCATGCCACGGGCTCGGGTGAACGGCGTGGAACTCTTCTACGAGGTCACGGGCGAGGGCGATCCCCTCGTGCTGGTCCACGGGTCCTGGGCCGACCACCACACCTGGCGCCTGGTCGTCCCCCGCCTGGCCGAGTCGTACCGGGTGGTGGTCTACGACCGCCGTGGCCACAGTCGCAGCGAGCGTCCCCCCGGCCCCGGCACCCGCACGCAGGACGAGGACGACCTCGCGGCGCTCATCGAGACCCTGGACCTCGCCCCGGCCCACGTCGCGGGCAGTTCCTTCGGCGGGTCCACCGCCCTCGGCCTCGCCGCCCGCCGGCCCGACCTGTTCCGCACCCTCGCCGCCCACGAGCCCCCGCTGCTGGGCCTCGTCGAGGGCGATCAGGAAGCGGAGGCCGCCCGTCTGCGCCTGGACGCCGTCTTCGCGGACATCCGCGCGGGCGACCGCGCCGCCGCGGCCCGGCGCTTCGTGGAAGAGGTGGTCTCGGGGCCCGGGGAGTGGGAGAGGGTGCCGGAGCCGATCCGTGAGACGTTCGTCGCCAACGCCCCGACCTTCCTCGACGAGCAGTCGGACCCGTCGTGGGCGATGGTCGACCTCCCGCGCCTCGCCGCCACCTACACCGGCCCGGTGCTGCTGACCCTGGGCGGCGAGGGCATGCCCTGGTTCCCGGGGATCACCGCCAAGCTCGCCAAGGCGCTGCGCCGGGCGCGGGTCGTCACCCTGGAGGGCGCAGGCCATGTCCCCCACCTCACGCACCCGGACGCCTACGTCGACACCCTCACCGGGTTCCTGCGTGCGACTACGGCTGCTGCTGGTGGTGGGCCCGGGTGATGAGGTCCGTCGCGACTTCCAGGGCCGCTTTACGGGTCTCCTCGGGGTCGCCTTCCACGTGCTGGAGGAACATCATTCCGGCGTGCAGGGTGAACAGCGCGCTGATGCAGCGCACTTGGTCGGCCAGCGGTGCGTCCGGCGCCCTGAGGAGTTCCACCAGGGCGAAGAGCCGCTTCTTCATGGTGTCGCCGATGCTGAGCTCCCGCACCGTCGCCTGGTTCTCCTGCATGAACCGGTAGAGCGAGGTTCCCGCCGCCATCGCCTCGCTGTAGCGGCGCAGCACCTCCCGCTTGGTCTCCAGCGTGCGCGGCTCGCCCTCGGCCCACTCGATCAGGTCGTCGATGGGCTGGGTCAGGTCCTGGAAGACGCTGATGATGATGTCTTCCTTGGTCTTGAAGTGGTAGTACAGCGCCGCCTTCGTGACGTCCAGCCGCTCCGCGATCTCGCGCAGCGACGTCTTCTCGTATCCCTGCTCGGCGAAGAGCTCCAGCGCGACGTCCTGGATGCGCTGGCGCGTGTTCCCGCGCCGCTGGTGCGGACTGTTGCTGGACATGACTCTCCCCAAAGAACTTACTTGACGCCCGGCTAGTGACGCGTCTACCTTCACCAGTGTAGTGAACTAGCCGGGCGGCAAGTAAGTGGCCGGGTACGGAAAGTGCCAGGGGAGTGGACGACATGGTGGAGATGACGAAAAACATGGAGAACGCCGGGGAGGTGAAGCCCCGCAGTGTCCGCGTCGTGCTCATGGCCCTCATGATCGCGATGCTGCTCGCCATGCTCGACAACATGATCATCGGTACGGCGATGCCGACGATCGTAGGTGAGCTCGGCGGGCTGGAGCACCTGTCCTGGGTGGTCACCGCGTACACGCTGGCCACCGCGGCCTCCACGCCCATCTGGGGCAAGGTCGGCGACATGTACGGCCGCAAGGGCTCGTTCCTCACCTCCATCGTGATCTTCCTGATCGGTTCCGCCCTGAGCGGCATGGCGCAGGACATGGGCCAGCTGATCGGTTTCCGCGCGATCCAGGGCCTCGGCGCCGGCGGTCTGATGGTCGGCGTCATGGCGATCATCGGCGACCTGATCCCGCCCCGCGAGCGCGGCAAGTACCAGGGCATGATGGCCGGTGTCATGGCCCTCGCCATGATCGGCGGACCGCTGGTCGGCGGCACCATCACCGACCACATGGGCTGGCGCTGGTCCTTCTACATCAACCTCCCGCTCGGCGCCGTGGCGCTGGCGATGGTGAGCGCGGTCCTGCACCTTCCCAAGAAGAAGGCGCAAGGCAAGATCGACTACCTGGGTGCGGCCCTGCTGACCCTCGCGATCACCTCCACCGTGCTGGTCACCACCTGGGGTGGGACCGAGTACGCCTGGGGTTCCGGTGAGATCATCGGCCTGATCGTCGTCGGCGTCCTGGCGATCGCCGCGTTCCTCTACGTCGAGACCAAGGCCGCCGAGCCGGTCATGCCGCTGCACATCTTCCGCAGCCGCAACTTCACCCTCATGTCGGTGATCGGCTTCCTCGTCGGCTTCGCGATGTTCGGCGGCGTGCTCTACCTGCCGCTCTTCCAGCAGGCCGTGCAGGGCGCCTCCGCGACCAACTCGGGCCTGCTGCTCCTGCCGATGCTGCTCTCCATGATGGTCGTCTCGCTGATCGCGGGCCGGGTCACCACCAGCACCGGAAAGTACAAGGTCTTCCCGATCGCGGGCGGCGCGCTCATGGTCGTCGGGCTCTTCCTGCTCGCGACGATGGACACCGGAACCACCCGACTGGTGTCCGGCCTGTACATGGCGGTGCTCGGCGCCGGCCTCGGCTTCCTGATGCAGATCACGATGCTGGTCGCGCAGAACAGCGTGGACATGAAGGACATGGGCGTCGCCTCGTCCTCCGCCACCCTCTTCCGTACGCTCGGCGGTTCCTTCGGCGTGGCCCTGATGGGTTCGCTGTTCACCTCGCAGGTCACCGACACCATGACCGACCGGCTCGGGCCGGCCGCCGCCGCCAAGGCGGGCTCGGCGCAGCTCGACGCGGCGAGCCTGGCCAAGCTGCCCGCGGCGATCCGCGACGCCTACCAGCACGCGGTCGCCGCCGGTACGCACTCGGCCTTCCTGCTGGGCGCGGCCATCGCCGTACTGGGCTTCCTGGCGGCCTGGTTCGTCAAGGAGGTCCCGCTGCGGGGCGCGGGTCCGGCCCCGGCCGGCGCCGGTGAGGGCGGCAAGCCCGCCCAGGCTCCGCAGGAGTCCCTCGCCCACTGATCGTGCCTCATGAAGGCCCGGCCCCGGGGATCCGCCGATCCCCCGGGCCGGGCTTTTTTTGCGCGTCCGACTCCCCGCCACCGCAAGGACGATCACCGACGAAAACTCCGGACACGGCACTTGACGCCCTTTCGGGCGGAACTCCTCACCGGCGGCGGACGTCATGATCTATGGACGGATCACACAAAGCGGACGCGATGCGGGGAGTTGAAACGGCTCATGAAGTTCACGGCAGGCGGACGGCGACGGGGAACGACGACGGCCCGGCCGGCCATCGCGACAGCGGCAGTGGCGGCGGCCGCCGCGGCGACGGTGTGGGGAGCGACGACCCTCACCGGACCGGCCCAGGACAGCCCCCGGGCGGGTGGGGGACCCTCCGCCGCGCCAGGGGCCACCGCTCCCCACGACACGTCCCGGCGCATACCCGAGGGCATAGCCCACGCCTCCGAAGGCGGAGCGCGGGCCGTCAACATCACCATTGACGACGGGCCCGACCCCCGCTGGACCCCGCAGGTCCTCGACGTGCTCAAGCGGCACGACGTGAAGGCCACCTTCTGCATGGTCGGGCCGCAGGCCGAGGCCCGGCCCGACCTCGTCGAGCAGGTCGTCGCGGCGGGCCACCGGCTCTGTGACCACACCACCTCGCACGACACGGCGATGGACAAGAAGCCCACCGCCTACCAGCAGGAGCAGATCCTGGCCGCGAAGCGGCAGATAGAGCGGGCGGCGGGCGGCGCGGCCGAGGTCGCGTACTACCGGGCTCCCGGCGGCGCCTTCACCCCGCAGAGCCGTCGCCTCGCCGCCGAGAACGGCATGCGCCCGCTCGGCTGGAACGTCGACAGCAAGGACTTCGCCAAGCCGGGCGTCGCGGCGATCGTCGCCACCGTCGAGCGGGAGATGAAGAACGGGCCGACCCTGCTCTTCCACGACGGCGGGGGCAACCGCTCCCAGACCGTCCAGGCCCTCGACCAGGTGCTCGACCGGCTCGCCGGCCAGGGCCGGCCGACCGGCTTCCCGGTCCGCACCGCGCCCTGACCCGTGCCCCGGCCCGCGCCCCCGCCGTCAGGAGGACGCCCGGGCCACCTTCAGTACCGCCGCCGTCAGGGGGAGGTTCTCCGGGGCCGGGCCGCCCGGGAAGCCGAAGCGCCGGCGCGTGTACCCGTACGCGATGCCGGTGACCGGGTCCGCGAAGCCGTTCGCCCCCGCCGCCCCGCAGTGGCCGAAGGCCTCGGGCCCCACCGCCGGCTGCCGTTCGAAGCCCAACCCGAAGTGGTCCGGCTCCGAGACCACCCGGTCCAGGCCCGGGGTGTGCAGCTTCGCGAACTCCGCCACCGTCTCCGGCTTCAGCAGCGCGGGCCGGCCGTCGACCTCGCCGATCGCCGCCGCGTACATGCCCGCGATGCCGGCCGCCGTGCCGACCCCGCCCGCCGACGCCGGACCCTGCGCCTTCACCAGGGGGTGGTTGGCGTACGCGACGAGGTCCATCGGCGGATCGGTGTGCCAGTTGAACGCCACGGGCAACAGTTCGGGCATCGGGCCGGCCGCCGCCTGGATCTCCAGCTGGGCGGGCGTCGGCAGGGCCTCCAGGACCGGCTTCCAGCGCTCCTGCGCCTCTGACGGCAGACCCATGTACAGGTCCAGCCCGTACGGCGCGCGCACCCGCTCCTCGTAGATCTCCCGGATCGACCGGCCCGTGGCCCGCCGTACCACCTCACCGGTCAACGCGCCGATGACGAACGCGTGGTACCCGTACGCCGTCCCCGGCTCCCAGTACGGCTCGGCGGACGCCAGCCGCGCCGCGATGAACGCGTCGTCGGCCAGCTCCTCGATCGTGAACCCCTCCGGCGTGTTGATCAGGCCCGACCGGTGCGCGAGCAGGTCCCGTACGGTCAGCCGCTCCTTGCCGTGGCCCGTGAACTCGGGCCAGTACGAGACGACCGGCCGGTCCGGCTCCAGCACACCGTCCTGGACGAGCAACGCCACCACCAGGTGCGCCGCGCCCTTGGTGATCGAGAAGACGCCGGACAGCGTCTCGCCGTCGGTGTCCTCGCCCGCCCACAGGTCCACCACCGTGCGCCCGTGGTGACGTACGGCCAGTTGGGCCTCCGGCGAGTGCGGCTGCGCCGCCACCACCGCCTCGAACTCGGCCCGTACCGTCTCCCAGCCCGCCGCCACGGTGCCGGTCACCTTCACGCCCATGGAATCCCCCTGTTGCTTCGTCTCAGCATCGAACGCACGGCGCAACCGGCGTTGATCAGGTGGTATTCCTGGGCTCGCCGGGATATGTCACCTCCGCGGCGGGTGCCGGCTCCCTTACGGGTGAACGCGCCCGCGGCGTCGTTCCGGCCCGCCACGAGCCCGCGTTGGGCCCGGCATGAACCGCACCCGCACCACCGCCCTCGCCCTCGCCGCCGCCGTGGCGGCCATCGCCCCGGCCCTCGGCCAGTCCGCCGCCACCGCGGCCCAGGGCACCTACCTCCAGGACCCGGCAGGGGGCGAGAAGGCGATGAAGTCGATGTGGACGAAGGACGACATGCACAAGGTGGAGGCCCAGTTCCGCCTCTACCCGAACATCCAGTACAAGACGGTCACCCGGACCGAATCCAAGGGCGGCCAGCAGTGGGAGCGGGACGTTCCCGACCCCAAGACGCTGGCCTGGATGCCCTCGTACGAGTTCGCGTGGTCCGTCGCCGACTCCCAGCTCGTCAAGAAGGCCGTGACGACGAAGGACGGCAAGCACCCGATCGTCGTGCACGCCGTGCTGCTGACCGCCGACCGCGCCAAGGTGGCGGAGGTGGACCAGGAGCTGTCCGGCCGGCCCGCCACGGGCAGGACGAAGGTCGCGGGAGGAAAGCGGATCGCCTGCGACACCGGTCGGTACACGGTGGAGTGGTCGGTCACCCGCTCCGGCTACGGGACGCTCCACGGCACGCTGCCCTGGGACTCCGGCTGCGAGCAGTACCGTACGGCGTTCTCGGACGAGAACGGGCACATCAAGTAGAGCGCCTGCGGGCGGGGAGAGTTCGAAAGGCCGGCCGCCCGCCCACCTTGTGGGTGGTTGCAGGGCGGCTGGGCCGCGGCCTTGGATCAAGGGCCGTGGAAGCCATGATGCCGCACGGGGTGGGCGCGGCGCGCGGTGGAGATCCGGTCGCCCGGCTCAGTGCTTCTTGCGGGCCGCGTTCGCCTTGGCGGCGATGTCCTCCAGGACGCTCTTCGCGTCACCCGTCGGTTCCACCGCACGGCCGATGTTGCGCTTGATGGTGTCGCTGACCGACACCCAGGACGGGTCGTTGACCGGGTAGAGCTGGGCACCGCGCAGCGCGGTCAGGAACTGCTCGTCGTTCTTGTCGAGGCCGCCGCCGGCCGGGGTGCGGGAGGCGGTGACGGTCGCGGGCAGCAGGTGGTAGCGGTTGGCGAAGTCCGAGAGGTTCTTGTCCTGGTAGACGAAGTCCAGGAACTTGCCGATCTCCGGGCCCTTGCCGTTCTGCTTGAACGCCATCATCCAGTCCGCCACGCCGACGGTGGGCGGGATCTCGCCCGTCCCGAGCGTGTCCGAGACCGGCATGGGCACGGCGGCGACGCTGATGCCCTTGGCACGCGCCTCGTAGGCGAGCGACGGGTAGCCGTTGACCATGCCGACCTCACCGCGCAGGAACGCGGCGAAGGCGTCGGCGCGGTTGAGCTGCGACGGAGCGACGGGTCCGGTCAGACCGGGGGTCACCAGGTTGTCCTTGACCCACTTGAAGGTCTGGATGTTCTGGTCCGACGCGAGGCTGTAGTTGCCGCTGCTGTCGGCGTAGCCGCCGCCGTTGCTCAGCTCCCAGATCAGCGCCTCCGCGTGCGCCTCCTCCGGCCCCAGGGGCAGGGCGTAGGGGACCTTCACGCCCTTTTCCCTGAGGGCCTTGGCGTCGGCCTTGAGGTCGTTCCACGTCTTGGGGGCCGAGATGCCGGCCTGCTTGAACAGGCCCTCGTTGTAGAAGAGGAGTCGGCTGCTCGCCACGAAGGGCAGGCCGTAGAGGGTGTTGCCGACCGAACCGGCCTCGGCGAGGGGCTGGAGGAAGTTCGCCTCGGCGGTTATGGCGAGGAGTTCGTCGGCGTTGTAGAGCTTGCCCTGCGCCGCGAAGTCCGAGTAGGAGCCCATGAGTGCCATGTCCGGCGCATGGCCGGCCTTGACCATGCGGGAGACCTCGCGGTCGATGTCGGCCCAGGGCAGCAGCTGCACCTCGACTTTGATACCGGGATTGGCGGCGGTGAAGCTCTGCGTGACCTTGTCCCAGTACGCCTTGGAACTCGTGGCCGAAGTGTCACCGTATTCCGCGGCGACGAGGCGCAGCGTACCGCTGTCACCTGCGCCGCCGTCGGAGCTGCCGCAGCCTGCGAGAGGTATCAATAGGCCTATTACGGCCGCACCGGCGGTGGGACCGAACATTCTTCGTCGCACGGGTGGATTCCCCTGAGTTTCTTCTGATTCCCGGTGTTACTTATGAGTTACTCCGGGCCGAGGTGTCCGTCCGTGGCCCGTTGGCCGGAATTCTCTCCTGACGGTGGGGCGGTTGGTCCCATTGGGGTGGCAGTTGTGGGTAATGCTCCAACTGGCGTTATTCCCTATGGTGTTTTCCGATATCTGATCGACAATTCCGACGCGCGTAGACATGCCGAAAAGCCCGTTTCCGGCCGGGAATCGGGCTGATGGCCACTCAGGGGCGAGGGCTGGGGCAGGGGCAGGGGCAGGGTCGGCGCGGGGCGGGCGCCGGTCGGTGCCGGGTCAGTCGGCGAAGTCGCCCGCGTACGGGTCGGGCTCGCCCGTCTCGGGGTTGCGGCCCTCCTGCCAACGGCGCTGGGCCTTGCGCCAGTGCACGAAGCTGAGGTGCCCGCCGTCCCAGAAGGTGATGCTGACGGGGCTGACGTCGAACTCGTCGGAGCAGAGCCGGTAGAGGAATTCGGCCATGCCGTACGGGTAGAGGGCGAACGGGTCCGCGGTGTGCCGCCCTACGACGAGCACCGGCCACCGGTCCGGGTCGGGGTCGTCGGTCAGCCAGCACAGGATGTCGGAGCCGCCGGTGACGCCCCAGGCGATGATCGATCCGGGGTCCACGTCCAAGGCGGCCCGGCCGCCCTCGGCCTCCCACACCTGCCGGGCGTTCTCGGTCTCCTCGGCCATCTCGGCGGGAGCCCACTGGAGTCCCGGCTTCGGGAGCGGCAGCAGGATGCCGGCTTCGCCGTTGATGGAGCCGGAGCCGAAACGGCCCATGAACGCGATGAAATCGGACGGGAACCGGGTCCCCCAGACCGCCTCCGCGGCGGGCCAGTCGATGTCCTCGTCGGCGCCGTGCGTCGCGGGCATGATCTGCTCCAGCGCCTTGACCGCAACGTTCTCCGTCATGCCGCTCCCCTGCCACCCCAGCTCAACCGCCCCAACCTACCCCCGGGGCGTCTCCTCGCCTAGGTCCGGCCGTCAAACCAGCGGTGGACCACGCGGGACTTCGACGACGGGCCCGGTGCTGTGGCCGGGAAGGTCTGCCGGGCGTCGCGACCTGGTGGACCTTTCTGGTCACAGCACTAGCGGTCGTCCCGCTCGGCGGCCCGTACTTCCACGCGGGTTCCGGGGCGCAGGTTCCAGTCCGCCATGGCGCCGGCCGCGGCCTCCAGGACGTGGCGCGAGCGCGGGCGGGGCAGGCCGAGGCGGCCGGGGGGCATCGTGGTCACGGCGATGACGGTGAGGTTCCGGTCGAGGTGGGCCACGTCGATGGCGAAGCGCATCCGGAAGGTGTGGACGCTTGCCGCCGGAGTGAGCAGCAGGGCCCCGGTGATCGTCTCCCGGCCGAGCAGGCCGCGGGTGCGGGCCCGGTAGGAGGCCGCGATCTCCAGCGGGACCTCCACGAAAGACCCCGCCGTCCCCGGCTCCCCGGCTCGCGGCGGTCCGCAGACCCTGAGGGTGGCTCCGCCGTCCGTCCAGTGCCGCCTGATCGCCATGCCCGCCAGGGTAGGCGCCGATGCGCCCCGCCCCATGGGCCCTGGGGCCCATGCCCCCGTGGCCCGGCGGGGCCTACGGTCGGCTGATGGGCCTGGTCGTGATCATCCTCGCCGCCGTCTACGGCGTGACCGGCGGGCTGCTCTTGCCCCGCGCCGCCTACCGGCTGTCGGTGGAGCCGGACCGGCCCTGGCGCGACCGCTGCCCCGAGGGCCACCCGCTGCCCGGCTGGCTCGGCCTCGCCCGCTGCCCGGGAGGCCCGGAAGGCACCGGAGGCCCGGAAGGCACCGGAGGCCCGGAAGACCCGGAAGGCCCGCAAGACCCCGCGCGAACGCCCCCGGGCGGCAGGCCGTCACCCGCGCGGCCGCATCCGTACGGGCCCTCCTCCATCCGCACCGCCGCGCTGAGCGGCGCGGTCTGCGCCGCCCTCGCCGCCGCCGGCGGCCCCCGCCCCGAGGTGGCCGCCTTCGTGGCGCTCGCACCCGCACTGGTCCTGCTCGCCCTGGTCGACCTCGCCGTGCACCGGCTGCCCGACCCGCTGACCCTGCCGCTCGCCGCGCTCACCGCCGCACTGCTCGGCGGCGCGGCCCTCCTGCCCCGCGCCGCCGGATCGTGGCGGCTCGCCCTGCTCGGCGGGGCGGCGCTCGGAGCCTCGTACCTCGTGCTGTTCCTGATCAACCCCGCCGGGATGGGCTTCGGCGACGTCAAGCTGGCGCTCTCGCTCGGGGTCGCTCTTGGGTGGTACGGGTGGGGGGTATGGATCGCCGGAACGTTCCTGGGCTTCCTCTACGGCGCCTCGTACGGCCTCGCCCTTGTGCTGCGCGGCCGCGGGGGGCTCAAGGCGGCCATCCCGTTCGGCCCCTTCATGGCGGCCGGCGCACTCACCGGAGTGCTGCTGGGCGGATTCGGAGCGTAATCGTTTCGCGCCGATGCACGCAGGACGCTTTACGAAGGGTTATGGTGGAACCCCCCCCTCGGGCCGGTCCGTATCCCCCCCACGGACCGGCCCGTTTTTTGTTTTCCCCCGCCCCCGCGAGCACCGACGCAAAGGCGCAGGTCAGTACCGCGGGGGCGAGAGAGCCCGTCAGCCCCGCTGGGCCCAGATGTTCGTCCCCGGGGTCGAGACGGCGTAGGAGTCGATCTCCTCCAGTTCCTGCGCGGTCAGCGGCGGACCTGCCAGCGCGGCCACGTTCTCCTCCAGCTGAGCCACGCTCGACGCGCCGATCAGCGCCGAGGTCATCCGGCTGTCCCGGAGCACCCATTTCAGCGCCAGCTGCGCCAGCGACTGCCCGCGCCGCCCGGCGATCTCGTTCAGGCCGTTCAGCCGCCGCACCACGTCGTCCGAGAGCAGGCCCGGGTCCAGCGACTTGCCCTGGGTGGCCCGCGAGCCCTCGGGGATGTCCTTGAGGTACTTGCCCGTCAGCAGCCCCTGCGCGAGCGGCGCGAAGGAGATGCATCCCATGCCCGCCTCCTCCAGGACGTCCAGCAGCCCGTCCTCCTCCGTCCAGCGGTTGATCAGGGAGTACGAGGGCTGGTGGATGAGGGGGCGTACTCCCATCTCCACGAGGATCCGCGCCGCCTCGGCCGTCTGCTCGGCCGTGTACGAGGAGACGCCGACGTAGAGCGCCTTGCCCTGCTGCACCGCGGACGCGAGGGCGCCCATGGTCTCCTCGAGCGGGGTCTCGGGGTCGAAGCGGTGCGAGTAGAAGATGTCGACGTAGTCGACGCCCATCCGCCCCAGCGAGGCGTCGAGCGAGCCGAGCAGGTACTTGCGGCTGCCCCATTCGCCGTACGGGCCTTCGTGCATCAGGTAGCCGGCCTTGGTGGAGAGCACCAGTTCCTCGCGGTGGGACGCGAAGTCCTGCGCGAAGACCTTGCCGAAGTTCAGCTCGGCCGAACCCGGCGGCGGACCGTAGTTGTTGGCGAGGTCGAAGTGGGTGACGCCGAGGTCGAAGGCCCGGCGCAGGATGGCACGCTGCGTCGCCAGCGCCTTGTCGTCGCCGAAGTTGTGCCACAGGCCGAGGGAGACGGCGGGGAGCTTGAGGCCGCTGCGGCCGGTGCGGCGGTACTCCATGGAGTCGTAGCGCGAGGGCTCTGCCCGATAGGGATTGGTATCAGTCACGTTGTCCTCCCTATCACGGAGCTGTGACCGGCCGAGTTGGGTACCCGATCCCGGCGCGCAGTAATGTGGCGGCTCGGGGGTAGGGACCGCAATCCGCACGGGGGATCGCACGGAGGGGCTGGAAGATCGTGAAGCTGCGCGACCTGGTGTACAGGCTCTACGCACGCCGGGTGGAAGGCCGCCTCGACCACGACGCGTCGCCCAAGCACATCGGCGTGATCCTTGACGGGAACAGGCGCTGGGCGAAGGCGTCCGGAGGCACGACGGAGCAGGGCCACCAGGCCGGCGCCGACAAGATCTCGGAAATGCTGGGCTGGTGCACCGAGACGGACGTCGAGGTCGTCACCCTGTGGATGCTGTCCACCGACAACCTGGACCGGCCGGAGGTCGAGCTCCGCCCGCTGCTCAACATCATCGAGAACACCGTGCGCGGCCTCGCCGCGGACGGCCGCTGGCGGGTCCACCACGTCGGCAACCTGGACATCCTCCCCGCCGGGACCCAAACGGTGCTCAAGGAGGCCGAGCAGGCCACGCACGACGTCGAGGGGATACTCGTCAACGTCGCGGTGGGCTACGGCGGCCGGCAGGAGATCGCCGACGCGGTCCGCTCGCTGCTGCTGGAGCACGCCGAGAAGGGCACCTCGTTCGAGGAGCTCGCCGAGGTCCTGGACATCGACCACATCGCCGAGCACCTCTACACGCGCGGCCAGCCCGACCCGGACCTGGTGATCCGCACCAGCGGCGAGCAGCGGCTGTCCGGTTTCATGCTGTGGCAGAGCGCCCATTCGGAGTACTACTTCTGCGAGGTCTTCTGGCCGGCCTTCCGCAAGGTCGACTTCCTGCGGGCCCTGCGCGACTACGCCGCGCGCCACCGCCGGTACGGCACCTGAGCCACGGGACCTGACGCCCCCTCGGGCCCCTGCCGGGGCCACCCTCCGCCGTCGCGAAGCCTTCACCAGCGGTTCACCGAGCGTCCGTCATATGCCATGGCATGGGCGCACCGGTTCGAGGGCATACCCCTAGCAGGTCGACGCCCGATCCACGGGTGTCGAGTCTCAGCGGACGGCATGGGGCCGTCCGCCCGGGAGGCCCTTTGCACCAGGACGCGCGTGCGGTTCGCACGGGACGTAGTGGAGGGCCGGAAATCGGCCCACGCATGGGTGCCGATGACCGGTCCGGTCTTCATGGCCCGACCTCTTCCGAGGGGGTACGTCCTTCCGTGGTGACCAGCACAAAGCGCCGCCTGCCCGACAGGCGGACCTACGTCCTCGACACCAGCGTCCTGCTGGCAGACCCCAACGCGGTATCCCGCTTCGAGGAGCACGAGGTCGTGCTCCCCATCGTGGTGATCACCGAGCTGGAGGCCAAGAGGCACCATCCCGAACTCGGCTACTTCGCGCGCCAGGCCCTGCGCCTGCTCGACGACTTCCGGGTCCGCTACGGTCGCCTCGACGCCCCCATCCCGCTGGGCGATCTGGGCGGCACCCTGCGCGTCGAACTCAACCACTCCGACCCCGGCGTCCTGCCCGCCGGCTTCCGCCTGGGGGACAACGACTCCCGCATCCTGGCCGTCGCCCGCAACCTCCAGGCCGAGGGCTACGACGTCACGGTGGTCTCGAAGGACCTGCCGCTGCGCATCAAGGCCTCCTCCGTGGGGCTGCTCGCCGAGGAGTACCGGGCCGAGCTCGCGATCACCGACAGCGGCTGGACCGGCATGAGCGAGCTCGCGCTCTCCGGGGAGCAGGTCGACCTGCTCTTCTCGGAGGAGCGGCTCTACGTACCGGAGGCCGCCGAACTGCCGGTCCACACGGGGCTCGTCCTGCAGTCGGAGCGCGGCAAGGCCCTCGGTCGCGTCACGGCGGACGGCAACGTCCGCCTCGTACGCGGCGACCGCGAGGCCTTCGGCCTGCACGGCCGCAGCGCCGAGCAGCGCATCGCGCTGGACCTGCTGCTCGATCCCGAGATCGGGATCCTCTCCATGGGCGGCCGGGCCGGCACCGGCAAGTCGGCGCTGGCGCTGTGCGCGGGCCTGGAGGCGGTGCTGGAGCGCAGGCAGCACCAGAAGGTGATGGTCTTCCGGCCGCTGTACGCGGTGGGCGGGCAGGACCTCGGCTACCTGCCGGGCGACGCCGCCGAGAAGATGAGTCCCTGGGCGCAGGCGGTCTTCGACACCCTCTCCTCCGTCGCCGGGCGGGAGGTCATCGAGGAGGTGCTGAACCGCGGGATGCTGGAGGTCCTGCCGCTCACGCACATCCGGGGCCGTTCGCTGCACGACGCCTTCGTGATCGTGGACGAGGCCCAGTCGCTGGAGCGCAACGTCCTGCTGACCGTGCTGTCGCGCATCGGCGCCAACTCGCGGGTCGTCCTGACCCACGACGTGGCCCAGCGGGACAACTTGAGGGTCGGCCGGTACGACGGGGTGGTCGCGGTCGTTGAGAAGCTCAAGGGGCACCCGCTGTTCGCGCACGTCACGCTGACGCGTTCCGAGCGTTCCCCGATCGCCGCGCTCGTCACCGAGATGCTGGAGCAGCTGTGACGGGCCGGGCCCGTCGGCCCTGACGGCAAAAGGGGCAGAAACCCCATAGGTGCACGATGAGTTGGCGCCGCCCGGCAAAGGTCCAGCAGCCTAGCCGGGCGGCGTCGTGCTGCACAGGTCTTCCCTGAAATCAGGGGCGTTCAGGCAGGTGTGACCTTTCCCACGCAACGTGGAATTGCCCTGCGGCGTCGCGGTCCGGCAGAGTCTGCTTTCCGTCAGGCCCCGCATACGGCACTCTCCTCCGGACCTCGTCCGGGGGTACCCCGGTACCTCTCACGAGGTACATGCATGACAACAACTCCAGAGCCGGTCGCCGTATGCCGCCCGAGCTAGCCGGCAGCCCCCGCGAGGGAGTTGCCCCGGGTCCGCGCCTCCAGTGACCGCAGATTCATGGAGGCCAGTGTCGAGGGGCACTATTGCGCCCGCGCGGTCACTGCGGACGCTGCTGGAAGGACACCGTGTGAGCCGGATCTCGGTCCGGGGGTTCGCAGTGGCTTCGGCCACCGCGGTCACCACCGTCGGCGCAGTCGTAGGCGTTGCAGCGGGCGACGCCACCCCGAACGACCTCGAAACGACCGCCGCCGGAACGACTCTCCTCACTGACATCCCGGTCGGCGACCAGGCTCAGGTCCAGAGCGCGTCCCTGACGCAGCAGGCCGATGCCATCGCCCACGCCGCCGACGCCGACGCCAAGCGCTCGGCAGAGGAAGCGGCGCGCGTCCAGGCGGCGCAGGACGCCAAGGCGAAGAAGACGGACGCCGAGGCGGCGGAGGCCAAGAAGAAGGCCGAAGAGCAGGCGAAGAAGCGCGACGCGGAGCAGGTCGCCAGCCGCTCCGCGACGCGCAGCGCCGGAGACTTCGCCGTCCAGGGCTCCTACACGGTCGCCCAGGTCAAGGACATCGCCCGGCAGATCGTGCCGGCCGGCCAGTTCCAGTGCTTCTCCAACATCATCAACGAGGAATCGACCTGGAACTACCAGGCCGTGAACTCCTCCTCGGGCGCCTACGGCCTGGTGCAGGCGCTGCCCGGCTCCAAGATGGCCTCCGTGGGTGCCGACTGGCGCACCAACCCGGCCACGCAGATCCAGTGGGGCCTGAACTACATGAACGACCGGTACGGCAGCCCGTGCAGTGCCTGGAGCTTCCACCAGAGCAACGGCTGGTACTGAGTCTCCGAGGCCGCCCGGGGATCCCGGCCGCGGCGGACAACCTGGGGGAGCCCCGCACCGTCCTACGGTGCGGGGCTCCCGCGCGTGTACGGTCGGGCGAGTGTGTCCGCGGGCCGGGGGAAAGGGAAAGACATGACGAAGAGGGCAGGTTGGCTCGGCCGGCTCGGCAGAGGGCTCAGTCAGATCGGCGCGCGCCTCGACGAACGGCGGGCCGAGGTCGAGGCGGAGACCGCCGTCGACGTCCCCGGTGCCGTCCCGGCTACGGTCCCCGTCCGCGTGCCCGTCTCCGTCGACGGGGCGGTGCCCGCGGCCGCGCCGGGTGCGGGCGGTGACCCGGGCTGGCGCGAGCGGCCCGACCCCGTGACGGTCATCCCGTGGGGCATGCGGGTCGCGGCCGAGGCCAGTTGGCGGCTGCTGCTGCTCGCCGGGATGCTCTGGGTACTGATGAAGGTGATCAGCGAGGTCCGCCTCGTCGTCCTCGCCTTCTCCGCCGCCCTGCTGGTCACCGCGCTGCTCCAGCCCTTCGTGGTGCGGCTGAGGCGGCTCGGGCTGCCGCGCGGGCTCGCCACGGCCGTGACCGCGATCCTCGGCTTCGTCGTGATCGGGCTGGTCGGCTGGTTCGTGGTCTGGCAGGTCATGGAGAACCTCGACACCCTCTCCGACCGGGTCCGCGAAGGCATCAACGAACTGAAACTCTGGGCGTTGGACAGTCCGTTCCACGTCACCGAGAAGCAGATCAACGACATCGCCAAGAACCTCACGGACACCATCGGCACCAACACCGAGCAGATCACCTCCGCCGGCCTGCAAGGCGTGACGGTCCTCGTCGAGGTGCTGACGGGCATCCTGCTGTCGATGTTCTCGACGCTCTTCCTGCTCTACGACGGCAAGCGCATCTGGACCTGGGTGCTCGGCCTGGTCCCGCGCGCGGCCCGGCCCGGGGTGGCGGGCGCCGGTCCGCGCGCCTGGCGCACGCTGACCGCGTACGTCCGCGGCACCGTGCTCGTCGCCCTCATCGACGCGGTGTTCATCGGCCTCGGTCTGTACTTCCTCGACGTCACGATGGCGGTGCCGCTGGCCGTCTTCATCTTCCTGTTCGCCTTCATCCCGCTCGTCGGCGCGGTGGTCTCCGGGGCGCTGGCCGTGGTGGTGGCGCTGGTGACCCAGGGACCGTTCATCGCGTTGATGGTCCTCGCGGTGGTGCTGGCGGTGCAGCAGATCGAGGGGCACGTGCTCCAGCCGTTCATCCTGGGCCGGGCGGTACGGGTGCACCCGCTCGCGGTGGTGCTGGCGGTGGCGGCGGGCGGAATGGTCGCCGGCATCGGCGGCGCAGTGGTCGCCGTACCGCTGGTCGCCGTCACCAACACCGTGGTGGTGTTCCTGCGGGCCTACTCGCGCGACCAGCAGCGAGCGGCGATCGCGACCGCGGCGACGGGCCCGGGCCCGCACGGCGCCACGGCCCTGCCCCAGCACGCCGAGCAGGACGAGAGCGCGAACGCGTAGGGCAACGCCCAAGGCCCCCGCAGCCGGTGGACGGCGGCGGGGGCCTTGGCGGTCGTGCGCGTACGGGGGTGCCTACTCGGCGGCGAGGGCGTCCTCGGCGTCGAGGGTGACGGCGACGGCCTGGATCACCGAGGCGATCTTGAAGGCCTCCTGGACGGTCTCGCGGCCGACACCGGCCTTGCGCAGCACCTGCTCGTGCGAGTCCAGACACTGGCCGCAGCCGTTGATCGCGGAGACCGCCAGCGACCACAGCTCGAAGTCGACCTTCTCCACACCCGGGTTGCCGATGACGTTCATCCGCAGGCCCGCGCGCAGGGTGCCGTACTCCGGGTCGGACAGCAGGTGCCGGGTCCGGTAGAAGACGTTGTTCATCGCCATGACCGCGGCCGCGGACTTGGCGGCGGTGTACGCCTCCGGCGACAGCGCCGCCTTCGCCTCCGGCTCCAGCTCACGCAGGACGCGCGGGGAGCGGGCGGCGATCGCGCAGGCCAGAACGGTGCCCCACAGCTGCTGCTGCGGCAGGTCGCTGTTGCCGATGACCGAACCGAGGTTCAGCCTCAGGTCCTTGGCGAAGTCCGGGACGGCGGCCTTGAGGGAGTCGAGGGACATCGTCACTCACCGGCCAGCAGCGCGCCGGCGTCCAGGGTGCCCTCGCCCTTGTTCCAGTTGCAGGGGCACAGCTCGTCGGTCTGCAGGGCGTCGAGGACCCGCAGGACCTCCTTGGGGTTACGGCCCACGGAACCGGCGGTCACCATCGTGAACTGGATCTCGTTGTTCTGGTCGACGATGAAGACGGCGCGCTGCGCGAAGCCGTCCTCGCCCTGCACGCCACAGGCCTGCATGAGCTCGTGCTTGGAGTCGGCCAGCATCGGGAAGGGCAGGTCACGCAGGTCGGCGTGGTCCTTGCGCCAGGCGTGGTGGACGAACTCGGAGTCGCCGGAGACGCCGAGGATCTGCGCGTCGCGGTCCTGGAACTCCTCGTTGAGCTTGCCGAAGGCGGCGATCTCGGTCGGGCAGACGAAGGTGAAGTCCTTCGGCCAGAAGAACACCACGCGCCACTTGCCCTCGTAGGTCTTGTGGTCGATCTGCGCGAACTCGCTACCGGCTTCGAGCGAGACGCAAGCGGTCAGATCATAGGTGGGGAACTTGTCACCGACAGTGAGCACGTGCACTCCTTGCGGACAGGAAAGTACCCTTTTTGAGGGCTTTCCAAGGGGTTGGACGGATCTCACATGCTGGCACAGCTGCATTGATTACAGAAATAGCTACTCTTGTGCCTGGTGATCGGAGGTGCCTATCAGTGGCTATCGGTAATAGGGGAGCGAAGCTCGGGCCGAAGAACGGTTCGGCCAGGCAGGCGACGCTCGCGCAGCTGCGCGCCTTCGCGGCCGTCGCCGAGCACCTGCACTTCCGGGACGCCGCCGCGGCGATCGGGATGAGCCAGCCGGCGCTGTCGGGCGCCGTCTCCGCCCTGGAGGACGCCCTCGGTGTCCAGCTGCTGGAGCGCACCACCCGCAAGGTGCTGCTCTCCCCGGCCGGTGAGCGGATCGCCGCCCGCGCGCGGGCCGTGCTCGACGCGATGGGCGCCCTGCTGGAGGAGGCCGAGGCGGTGCGCGCGCCCTTCACCGGGATGCTGCGGCTCGGCGTGATCCCCACCGTGGCCCCGTACCTGCTGCCGACCGTGCTCGGGCTGTTCCACCGCCGCTACCCCCGGATGGACCTCCAGGTGCACGAGGAGCAGACGGCGTCGCTGCTGGAGGGGCTGGCCGCCGGACGGCTCGACCTGCTGCTGCTCGCGGTGCCGCTCGGCGTCCCCGGCGTCACCGAACTCCCGCTGTTCGACGAGGACTTCGTACTGCTCGCGCCCCGGGAGCACCCCCTCGCGGGGCGCAGGGACATCCCGCGCGAGGAACTGCGCGAACTGCAACTGCTGTTGCTCGACGAGGGCCACTGCCTGCGGGACCAGGCCCTGGACATCTGCCGGGAGGCCGGGCGCACGGCCGGGGCGGACGTCACGACCACCGCCGCCGGGCTCTCCACGCTCGTGCAGCTCGTCGCCGGGGGACTGGGGGTGACGCTGCTGCCGCGTACGGCGCTGCGCCTGGAGACCGCCCGCAACGAGTACCTGGCCACCGGATACTTCGCCGAGCCGGCCCCCTCGCGGCGGATCGCGCTGGCCATGCGGACGGGCACGGCCCGCCAGGAGGAGTTCACGGCGATCGCCGCCTCCCTGCGCGAAGCCGTACGCCCGCTCCCGGTCTGGCCGACCGACCAGACCTGAGCCGGCTCCCGCACCCGCCCGGCCCGTTCAGGACTCGGGATCGGCCCGGGGCCGGCCGCGGGGCGGGATCGGGGCCGCGCCGCCCGGAAGACGGCCCGACTCGGCGAGCGCGCGCCGGAGCAGGAATTCGATCTGGGCGTTCGCGCTGCGCAGCTCCTCGCCCGCCCAGCGCGCCAGCGCCTCGTACACCTGGGGGTCCAGCCGCAGCAGCACCTGCTTGCGCGCCTGGCGCCCCGCACGCGCGCCCCGCTCCGGCTCCTCGGCCGGGCCGGGTCCGGAGCGGGGCGCGCCGCCGGCGGGACTCACTGGTAGAGCGTGCCGGTGTTGAGGACGGGCTGGGCCGCGCGGTCGCCGCACAGGACCACCATCAGGTTCGACACCATGGAGGCCTTGCGCTCCGGGTCCAGGTCCACGATGTCCTCCTCCGCCAGGCGGGTCAGGGCCAGCTCCACCATGCCCACCGCGCCCTCGACGATCTCCCGGCGGGCCGCCACCACGGCCCCGGCCTGCTGGCGCTGGAGCATCGCGGAGGCGATCTCGGGAGCGTACGCGAGGTGCGTGAAGCGGGACTCGATGATGTGCACGCCCGCGGCCTCCACGCGGGTCGAGAGTTCGTCCGCGAGCTTGCGGGTGATCTCCTCGGCGTTGCCGCGCAGCGAGAGGCCGCCCTCTTCGTGGGCGTCGTAGGGGTACTCGATGGCGATGTGCCGCACGGCCGTCTCGGTCTGCGTCTCGACGAACTCGGTGAAGTCCTGGACCTCGAACACCGCGCGGGCCGTGTCCTCTACCCGCCACACCACGACGGCCGCCAGCTCGATCGGGTTGCCGTACGCGTCGTTGACCTTGAGGACGTTCGTCTCGTGGTTGCGGACGCGGGTGGAGACCTTCTCGCGGCTGGTCAGCGGGTTGACCCAGCGCAGGCCCTCCTGCCGGATCGTCCCCCGGTAGCGGCCGAAGAGCTGGACGACCCGCGCCTGCCCGGGGGCGATCGTGTTGAGCCCGCTCATCGCGAAGACGGCCAGGACGCCCAGCAGGATGCCCGTCGCGATCAGTGCCACCTTGAGGGCGTCCGCTTCCATCAGCGAGCCGAGGAACACCAGGCCGGTGCCGCCGGCGAGGCCCGCGAGGCCGAGCAGCAGCGCCGGGCCGCCGCCGATGCTGTGGGCGGCGAACTCCCTTATGGCGCCCGGAGATCCGTCGATCGCGCCGGATTCCGTCGCCGGTGCCGTGGTCATGGTGTGCCCCCGTATGTCGGTGATGCCCGGCCCGGTTCGGCCGGAGCTTCTAGCAAAGTGATATCACTTTTTGCTCCCGCCGCAACCCTCCGGGCCTCAAGTGCGTCGGTTCCAGTGGTGTGGGTGCTGATTCTCACGTCCGAAATGACCGGAATTGATCAGGGTTAGTCAACCTTTGTCACAGCCTGCGGTGTTAGTTTTCTGAGCTGACGTCGGGGGGGTAATCGAGCGGAGCGGGAGCGATGGGCCGAGCAGAAGCGCGACGGGCGCAGCAGCAGCGCGGTGCGCAGAAAGCACCGAGCGGGCACCCAAGCGGGCGCGCGGGCAAGGCGTCCGGTAAACGCACCGGCATACGCCGCTTCTTCACATGGAAGAAGATCCTCGGCGCCTTCTTCGGGACGATCCTGCTCCTGATACTCGGAGCGGTCGCCGCCTACTTCATGGTGGAGCCGCCGGACCCCCGCAACGACGCGGTGCTCCAGAGCAACACCTACAAGTACGCCGACGGCTCGATCATGGCGCGCACGGGCGAGAAGAACCGTGTCATCGTCCCGCTCGACAAGATCCCCGAGGACGTGCGGACGGCGTTCATCGCCATCGAGAACAAGTCCTTCTACAAGGACAGCGGCGTCGACCTCATGGGCGTGGGCCGCGGCCTGTTCAACACCCTCCGGGGCAAGGGCACGGCCGGCGGTTCGACGATCACCCAGCAGTACGTCAAGAACTACTACCTCACCCAGGACCAGTCGGCGTCCCGCAAGCTCCGCGAGCTGGTGATCGCCATCAAGGTCGACCAGCGCATGTCGAAGGACGACATCCTCGCCGGCTACCTCAACACCAACTTCTACGGCCGCAACGCCTACGGCATCCAGGCCGCGGCCCAGGCCTTCTACGGCGTCGACGCGGACAAGCTGACCCTCGCGCAGGGCGCGTACCTCGCCGCCGTCATCCAGGCCCCCAGCCAGTACGACCTGGCGTTCGCGGGCCCCAACGGCAGGCACCTGGTGAACGTCCGCTTCAACGCCGTGCTCGACAACATGGTCGAGATGGGCAAGCTGGACCCCGCCACGCGCAAGACGATCCAGCTGCCGGAGCCCATCAAGCCCAAGCCCGCCCCCGGGATGGACGGCCAGAAGGGCTACCTGATCGAGGCCGCCAACGCCGAGCTCAACCGCCACAACGTCACGGACGCCCAGATCACCGCCGGCGGCTGGACGATCACGCTCAACGTCGACAAGAAGAAGCAGGCCGCGCTGGAGAAGGCCGTCCAGGACAAGCTGGAGTCCCAGCTCCAACGCAAGAACGTCCAGGAGCGGCCCCAGGACCAGAGCGTGCAGGCCGGCGCCACCTCGGTGGACCCGAAGACCGGCGCGATCGTGGCCATGTACGGCGGCACGGGCCTGAGCGAGAAGTACAACAGCAACGCGCTGCGCAAGGACTACCAGCCCGGCTCGACCTTCAAGCCGGTCGTGCTGGCCACCGCGCTGGAAACCGGGGCGACCACCCAGGACGGCCGCAAGATCACCCCGAACACCCTCTACGACGGCACGAGCAAGCGCCCCGTCGTCGGCAGCCCCGTCGCGTTCGCCCCGCAGAACCAGGACGACCGCAACTACGGCGACCCGATGCTCACGGTCCAGGCGGCCACCAACTCCTCCGTGAACTCCGTCTACGCCCAGATGATCGTGGACGCCAAGCCGGCCTCCGTGAAGAAGCAGGCGCTCGCCCTCGGCATGCAGGACCGCGACGGCTGGCCCGAGGACAAGCCGGCCATGTCGCTGGGCACCATGAGCGCCGACACCGTGGAGATGGCCGGCGTCTACGCCACCTTCGACAACCACGGCAAGAAGGTCACCCCGACCATCGTCAAGAAGGCCGAGCGCAAGGACGCCACGTACAACCCGGGCAGTCCCATCGGCGGCCAGGTCCTCAGCCGGAAGACCGCCGACACCGTCACCAAGGTGCTCACGGGTGTGGTCCGGGACGGCTCCGGCAACGCCGTCGCGAGCGACGCCTACCAGGCGGCGGGCAAGACCGGCACCACCGAGTCCAACGTGGCGGCCTGGTTCACGGGCTACACCCCGGAGCTCGTCACCGTCGTCGCGATGTTCGGTGAGGACCCCAACACGCACAAGCAGGTCACCCTGACCGGTACCGCCGGCGGCGGCCGCGCGGGCGGCTCCAGCTTCCCCGCCGAGATCTGGAAGGCGTACACCACCTCCGCCCTCAGCGGTGTGAGCACCGACGAGTTCGACCTGTCGGACGCCGACATGGGCCCCAGCCAGGCCCCCACCCGCACCGCCGTCCCCACGAAGGACGCGAGCCCGACCTCCGGCGCCACCGGGACCAAGTCGCCGACGACCACCACCAGCCCGACCAAGACGGCCGACCCGACCGGCCACACCAAGGACCCGACGAAGACCGCCGACCCGACGAAGCCGACGAAGGACCCGACGAAGACCGCGGACCCGACGAAGTCGTTCCTCTTCCCGCCGCCGCCGCAGGAGCAGCAACAGCCCTGACGGCCCCCTGAACGTGAAACCGCCCCGTGACGTGATCGTCGCGGGGCGGTCGCGTCTCCCGGCCGAAGTGCCTCAGCCGGACTCGCCGCGGGGCAGCGTGAGTTCGAACCAGACGACCTTTCCGCTGCTCAGCCGGGTGGCACCCCACCGGCGGGCCATCCGGTTGACGAGGAACAGGCCCCGGCCGCCCTCGTCCGTGTCCCGGGCCCGGCGCTGGCGCGGCAGCTGCGGGGAGTCGTCGCCGACCTCGCAGCGCAGCACGTCCGTCCTCAGCAGACGCAAGGTCACGGGCCGCTCGGCGTACCGGACGGCATTCGTCACCACCTCGCTGACCAGCAGTTCCAGGGAGTCCTGTAGTTCCTCCAGGCCCCAACGGGCGAGCGCCCGGCGGGCGAAGCGGCGGGCCCGCCCGGGAGCGGTCTCCTCCGGGTCCAGGAACCAGTACGCCACGTCACTGGGCGCGATCCCGTCGAAGCGGGCCGCCAGCAGCGCGATGTCGTCGTCCCGGTCGCCGGGGCCGAGCATGTCCAGCACGTCGTCGCACAGCGCCTCCAGCGGTGGCGGATGGTCCACGCCGGTCAGCTGCGCGGTGGTGGCCAGCCGCTCCCGCAGCTGCTCGATGCCGGTCCAGACGTCACGGAGGCGGGACTCCACCAGCCCGTCGGTGTACAGCAGCAGGGTGGCCCCCGCCGGAGCGTCCAGCTCCACCGCCTCGAAGTCCACCCCGCCGACGCCGATGGGGGCGCCCGGCGGTACGCGCAGCACCTCCGCGCGCCCACCCAGGTGCAGCAGCACCGGCGGCGGGTGGCCGGCGTTGGCGATGGTGATCCGGTGCGAGACGGGGTCGTAGACCGCGTAGAGGCAGGTGGCCATCCGGTCGGAACCCAGGCGCTGCGCCTGCTCGTCCAGGTGGTGCAGGACCTCCGCGGGCGGCAGGTCGAGCTGCGCCAGGGTCTGCGCCGTGGTGCGGAGCTGCCCCATGATCGCGGCGGAGGTCATGGAGTGGCCCATGACGTCACCCACGACCAGCGCGACGCGGCTGCCGGGCAGCGGTATGGCGTCGTACCAGTCGCCGCCGACCCGGGCCGTCTCGGCGGCCGGCAGGTAGCGGGAGGCGAGGCGGACCCCGGTGGGCTGGGGAAGGCTGTCGGGGAGCATGGTGCGCTGGAGCTCGTCGGCGATGTACGCCTCGCGGCCGTACAGCACCGCCTTGTCGATGCCGAGCGCGGTGTGCGTGGCCAGCTGGGCCGCGACCAGCAGGTCGTTGGTCTCGAAGGCGGGCCGCTCCGGGGTGCGCAGGAACACCGCCGCGCCGATCACCCGGCGCCGCCCGCGCAGCGGCGCGAGGATCGCCCGCTGCCCGCGCGGGACGGGGTGGTCGCCGCCCAGTAGCTCCGACAGGGCGTCCTTCGCGGCGACGGAGGACCCGAACACGGGGCGGACGCCGCGCAGCACCTCGGCGAGCGGGCCGCCCGGCCGGATCTCGCACAGCTCGGACGCGGGCAGGTCACCCTGCGGGCCGACCAGCGGCAGACGGCTGAAATCGAGTTCGCCGCCGGACCCGGCCGTCCCGCTGAACTCACCGCCCGTCAGGTCGTCCAGGGGCCGGAGCCGGTCGGTGCGGCGCAGCCTTAAGACGACCGGGCCGACGGGACGCTCGTCGCCGACCGGCAGCGGATCGCGCAGGTAGACGAGGATGGCGTCGGAGAACGTCGGCACGGTGGCCCGGCACAGGCCGAGCACGATCTCGTCCAGGTCGATGCCGCGCGCGATCCGGCGGGTGGCCGCGCCGACGAAGCGCAGCCGGTCGCCCTCGCGGCGCGCGGCGGTGACGTCCGCCGTCCCGCCGCCCGGCCCGGCCGAACCGGCCCCGACGGTGCCCGCGCCGCTCACCGCGGACGTCCCGTCGAGCGCCGCACGGGCGCCGCCCGCCGTACCGCTGCCGCCGCCCTTGCCCGCGCTGCCGCCCCGGGGCCGGGGCAGTCCGGCGGACCGGCCCGGCGTGCGGGCGCCGTCCGGGTCGCCGGCCGTGTTCTGCGCATGCGTGCGCACGGCCTCGGCGGCCACGATCGGGGCCTTGCCGTGGCCGGCGTCATCCGTACCTCCGCCGGAGGCGACGGGCTGCGGGCCCTCCTGGGAGGTGGGGTACTCCGTCACGCGTGGATTTCCGTCCGTTTGCGCTCGATGTGCGCTGCACTCAACTCGGTTCAGTCGCGGTATACCCGCTCAGCGGCAGGGGCACCACCGCCCCGCGGTTCCGCGTCCCGCTCGTTACCTCACCTCGCGTCGGTCCGGCGCCCAAGTCCCGTGCGCGGCACGTCGATTACGGATGCTCAGCCCGGCGGAGGACGATCCTACGGTTGAACCCCGGGGGCGCATCAAGGGTCTCATGACGTCATATGCGCCGGGGTGCGGTCCCACTCCTCGGGCAGTACCGGAACCGGCCAACGTGGATCGGGGCGCCAGTCCTGCCAGGCGTCGCGGAACGGCGGCCCCCACTCCTTGACGACCTCCACCGCCGCGCGGCCCGCGTCCTCCACCCGGCGCGCCAGCGCGGGGTCCATCAGCCCGACCCGCCGCGCCTGCGCGAACTCGTCCTCGTCGCGCCACACCCAGCTGCGGTCGGGGTACACGCAGATGTCGAGGAAATGGTCCACGGAGTCAACGCCGCCGGACCACCGGGTCCGCGGCTCCTCCAGGTTGACGTACCAGTTCTTGAACCGCCAGCCGTGCTCCCAGAACAGCCACACCGACCACGGCTCCCCGGGCCTGGCCAGTTTCAGCACCCCCGCCCCGAACCAGCGCGAGCGTGCGGTGGTGCGCGGCGCGGTGTAGCGGGTGGCGAGGGGCTCTTCGTGCACCGGGGTGCCGTCGGCGAGCACCGGCTTGACGCATTCGGTGCCGGGCGCCATCCACACCGCCAGCAGCTCGGCGGTGTCCTGCACCACCGTCACCGGCCGGCAGATGTGCACGGGGCCCCGGCGGCCCGGGGCGTGGTCGCGGTAGCGCCAGAGGATCTGCTCCCCGGGCGCCCAGCGCGTGTCCGGCGTCCCACCGTGCGTGGCGCCCCGCGCGGGGCCGTGCGCGTCGCGGTCCCCGCGGCCTCCGGTACCTGTCATGCGCAGATCTTAGGGCGGGTGCCCGTCCCTGTGCTGCGGTGCAGGTCACGGCCTCGTCCGGGGACGGGAAACGACCGGATCCGGACCCCGTCCCCGGGGTGTTCAGGGCCGGGTCATACCCAGCACGTCCAACGCCTCGTCCAGCTCCGCGAGGGTGAGGGCGCCCCGTTCGACGTAGCCGGATTCGAGCACGACCTCCCGGATCGTCTTGCGCTCAGCCAGGGCCCGCTTGGCCACCTTGGCGGCCTCCTCGTAGCCGATGTAGCGGTTCAGCGGGGTCACCACGGAGGGCGAGGACTCCGCGTACTCCCTGGCCCGCTCGGAGTTGGCGGTGATCCCGTCCACCGTCCGGTCGGCCAGCAGCCGGCTCGCGTTGCCCAGCAGCCGGATCGATTCGAGCAGGTTCCGGGCCATCAGCGGGATCATCACGTTGAGCTCGAAGTTGCCGGACGCGCCCCCCACGGCGACTGCCGCGTCGTTGCCCGTCACCTGCGCTGCCACCATCAGGACGGCCTCCGGGATGACCGGATTGACCTTCCCCGGCATGATCGAGGACCCCGGCTGGAGATCCGGGAGATTGATTTCGGCCAATCCGGTGCGCGGGCCCGAGGCCATCCAGCGCAGATCGTTGCAGATCTTGGTGAGGGAGACGGCGACCGTACGGAGCATCCCCGAGGTCTCCACCAGCGCGTCCCGGGCGCCCTGGGCCTCGAAGTGGTCCCGCGCCTCGGTCAGCGGCAGTCCCGTCGCGGCGGCCACCTCCGCGATCACCGCGGCGGAGAACCCGGGCGGGGTGTTGATCCCGGTGCCCACCGCCGTGCCGCCCAAGGGCAGCTCGGCGAGCCGGGGCAGGGCCGCGCGCAACCGCTCGACGCCGTGGCGCACCTGGGCCGCGTACCCGCCGAACTCCTGGCCGAGGGTGACCGGGGTGGCGTCCATCAGGTGCGTACGCCCGGCCTTGACCACCTCCGCGAACTCGGCGGACTTGCGCTCCAGCGCGACGGCGAGGTGCTCCAGTGCCGGGATCAGTTCGCCGGTGACGGCGGCGGTCGCCGCGATGTGCACGGAGGAGGGGAAGACGTCGTTGGAGCTCTGCGAGGCGTTGACGTGGTCGTTGGGGTGCACCGGGCGGCCGAGCCGCTCGCTCGCCAACGTGGCGATCACCTCGTTGGTGTTCATGTTGGACGAGGTCCCGGACCCGGTCTGGAACACGTCGACGGGGAAGTGCTCGTCCCAGCGGCCGTCGGCGACCTCCTCG
The DNA here is from genome assembly GCF_014650775.1 of Streptomyces cirratus. Classification (GTDB taxonomy): domain Bacteria; phylum Actinomycetota; class Actinomycetes; order Streptomycetales; family Streptomycetaceae; genus Streptomyces; species Streptomyces cirratus. The sequence goes on from NZ_BMVP01000002.1 coordinate 542,714, forward strand.
GCGGCGGAGCGGATCGCCCCGGCGACGTCCTCGTCCAGGACGCCGAGCCGGGCGTTGACCAGCGCGGCGGCGGCCTTGATGCGGGCCAGGGCGGCGATGTGGGCGCGCTCCAGCCGCTGGCCGGACACGGGGAAGTTCTCCACCGCGCGCTGGGTCTGGGCCCGCCACTTGGCGTGTGCGGGTACCCGTACCTCGCCCATGGAGTCGTGCTCGATCCGGAACTCGGCGGGGTCCTGTGCGGGCTGCTGATCGTCGGTCATGTTCGTAGCCTCCTCAAAAAGTTGAGCAATTGTCTTGTTAGAAGTGTTCCCAACTCCCCTACCGGCCAGTAAATACCGGGGGTAACACTGATATCGGGGAGGCGTTCATGGCACGTGCACGTACGAAACCCAGGCTCAGATCTACCTTCGCCGCCGTCGCGGCGATCGCGGCCGCCCTCGGGGGCGTCACCGCCATCACCCCCATGGCCCAGGCGGCACCCGTCGCCGGACCGGCCGCCACCCCCCTCTCGCCCGAACTGGAAGCCATCCGGGCGGCCGAGGCCACCAAGATCTACGGGGACCCGGCCGTCCGTCCGCTCGCCGACCGCAAGACCGGCCTGATCTCGCTCGGCGACAGCGAGATTTCGGGCGAGGGCGTCGGCAACTACGACCCCGCCACCAATACGTCCGCCAACCAGTGCCACCGCTCGCCCGACTCCGCCATCCACCGCACCGGCATCCCGGCCGACCTCACCTTCAACGTCGCCTGCTCCGGCGGGTACACCGGCAACATCCGCATCGGCGGCAGCAAGCAGTACCCCGACGAGCTGGTGCAGAGCGACAACCTGGCCATCAAGGCCCGCAACACCCGCATCAAGATGGTGCTGCTGGTCGCCGGCGCCAACGACGACCTCCAGTTCGGGCCCGTCATGACGGACTGCGTCACCCGCTGGGTGCTCAGCCAGGGCGCCTGCGAGCCCAAGTACGGCCCCGGCTGGCAGGCCCGCGTCGACGGCCTCAAGCCCAAGGTGGAGGCCACCGTCGCGGACCTCAAGACGGTCATGCGCGAAGCGGGTTACGCCGACTCCGACTACAAACTGGTCGTCATGGGCTACCCGAGCCCCATCGGTCCCGACTTCAACGACAACCCGAACTTCCCCGGCAAGCTCCCCGGAGGCTGCGCCGGCTACGACTCCGACGCCGCCTGGGGCCGCAACTACGCGGTACCCACGTTCGAGAAGGGCATGCGCGAGGCGGCCCTCGCCTCCGGCGCCACCTACCTGGACGACTCGCGGCTCTTCCACGGCCACGAGGTGTGCATGGAGGACGCCTGGGCCCGCGGGCTCTACCTCGACCTCGGGGACCACTTCCCGTGGGACGAGAACACCGCCCGGCAGTCCTTCCACCCCAACTACCGGGGCCACGGCGCCTTCGCCTCCTGCCTCACCCAGCTCTACAACTCCGGTCTGCGCGAAGCCTCCTGCGCAGACCCGGCGAGCACGGGCACCCCGGTCCTGACCGCCGGCGCCTGGGACTCCCTCTACCGGCCCCTCAAGAACGAGGCCACCGGCAACTGCCTCGACACCTTCGGCGGGTCCAGCGCCAACGACACCAAGGTGGTGGGCTGGGACTGCCACGGCGGCCGCAACCAGGGCTGGTGGTACGACGCCACCCGCAAGGCCCTGCACACCGAACTGACCCAGGACCGCTGCCTGGACGCCCCCGGCGCCGGCTACGGCAACGGCACCGCCCTGATCATCTACAACTGCCACGGCGGAGCGAACCAGCAGTTCGTCCGCGACGGCGCCACGCTGCGCCCCGCGGCCGCCCCCGGCATGTGCCTGACCGTCGCCGCCCCGCACGAACCGCTGCGCCTGCAGACCTGCAACGGCTCGCCCAACCAGCGCTTCGTCTGACCCGCCCCCGCACACCCCCCACACCCGGCCGGTCCCCGGCCGGGTGTCCTCATCGCCCTCGACGCCGCTCCGGCCGCTCCGGCCGCTCCACGAGTGCCCTCACCTCGCGGGGGCGGTTGGTGATCAGCGTGTCCACGCCCAGGCGCAGGCACAGCTCCACGTCCTCGGGCTCGTCCACCGTCCACACCCGCACCCCGAGCCCCTTGGCCTTGAGCCGCCCCACCAGCCCCGGGTCGCGCCGCACCAGGTCGATGCCCGGGCCGGCGTGCGTGGCGTACGGCGGGCGCAGGGGGCGCAGCGGCCGCTCGATCAGGTACACGGCGGGCAGGCCGGGCGCGAGCCGGTGCAGCCGGGTCAGGGCGGTCCGCGAGAAGCTCATCACCTCGATGAGGCCGTCCCTGCCGTCGGCGAGCCCGTGCTCCTTGAGCACCCGTACGAGTTCGGCCTCCAGCCGGCCGCCGGCGCGGGTGGGGTGCTTGGTCTCGACGGCCAGCCCGACGGGCCGTCCGGCGGCCAGCGCCTCCTTGAGCAGGTCCTCGAAGAGCAGCACCTGCGCCCCGCGGTGCTCCTCGCCCTTCCACCGGCCGAAGTCGAGCGCGGCCAGCTCCTCGTACGTCATGGCGGAGACCACCCCGCGCCCGTCCGAGGTCCGCTCCACCCGCCGGTCGTGCACGCACACGAGCCGCCCGTCGGCACTGAGCCGCACGTCGCACTCCAGCGCGTCGGCCCCGTCGGCAATGGCCTGCCGGTACGCGGCCAGCGTGTGCTCGGGGTGCTCGAACGAAGCCCCGCGATGGGCGATGACCCGGATCGTGCGACCGGTGCGGAGGGGGGACGTCACAGTCATACGGGGATCCTTGCGAACCGGGATGAACGGGAAGCCACCTCCCCGCCACCCCGACGTTAACCGACCCCGCCCCACCACCCGCCCGCGCCCCGCCCACCCGCCCGGGGCGCGCGGGCCGGGTCAGCCCAGGCCGGGTCCGCGGACGGGGATGTGGGTGAAGGTGGGCTCCGGGGCGGGGTTCTGGAAGAAGTCGTTGCCCTTGTCGTCGACGACGATGAAGGCCGGGAAGTCCTCGACCTCGATCTTCCAGACCGCCTCCATGCCGAGCTCCTCGTACTCCAGGACCTCGACCTTCTTGATGCAGTCCTGCGCCAGGCGCGCCGCCGGGCCGCCGATCGAGCCGAGGTAGAAGCCGCCGTGCGTGCCGCAGGCGTCCGTCACCTGCTGCGAGCGGTTGCCCTTGGCCAGCATCACCTTCGAGCCGCCCGCCGCCTGGAACTGCTCGACGTAGGAGTCCATGCGTCCGGCCGTGGTCGGGCCGAAGGAGCCGGAGGCGTAGCCCTCGGGGGTCTTGGCGGGGCCGGCGTAGTAGACCGGGTGGTCCTTGAGGTACTGCGGCATGCCCTCGCCCGCGTCCAGCCGCTCCTTGATCTTGGCGTGCGCGATGTCGCGCGCCACGACCAGCGGGCCGGTCAGGCTCAGGCGGGTCTTGACCGGGTGCTTGGTCAGGGTCGCCACGATCTCGTCCATCGGCTGGTTCAGGTCGATGGAGACGACGTCCGCCGACTCGGCGAGGTGCTCGTCCGTGGTGTCCGGCAGGAAGCGGGCCGGGTCGCGCTCCAGCTGCTCCAGGAAGACGCCCTCGGCGGTGATCTTCGCGACCGCCTGGCGGTCGGCCGAGCAGGAGACGGCGATGGCGACCGGCAGGGACGCGCCGTGGCGCGGCAGGCGGACCACGCGCACGTCGTGGCAGAAGTACTTGCCGCCGAACTGCGCACCGATGCCGATCTTCTGCGTCAGCTCGAAGACCTGCTGTTCGAGATCGAGGTCGCGGAAGCCGTGGCCCAGCGCGGAGCCCTCGGTCGGAAGCTCGTCCAGGTAGTGCGCCGAGGCGTACTTGGCCGTCTTGAGCGCGTGCTCCGCCGACGTGCCGCCGACCACGATCGCCAGGTGGTAGGGCGGGCAGGCCGCCGTGCCCAGCGAGCGGATCTTCTCCTCCAGGAACTTCATCATGGAGCCCTCGTTGAGGACCGCCTTGGTCTCCTGGTAGAGGAAGGACTTGTTGGCGCTGCCGCCGCCCTTGGCCATGAAGAGGAACTTGTACGCGCCGCCGTCGGTCGCGTACAGCTCGATCTGCGCGGGCAGGTTCGAGCCGGTGTTCTTCTCCTCCCACATGGTGAGCGGAGCCATCTGCGAGTAGCGCAGGTTCAGGCGCGTGTACGCGTCGTAGATGCCGCGGGAGAGGGCCGCCTCGTCGCCGCCCTCGGTCAGGACGTTCTGGCCGCGCTTGCCCATCACGATCGCGGTGCCGGTGTCCTGGCACATGGGGAGCACGCCGGCCGCCGCGATGTTCGCGTTCTTGAGCAGGTCGAGCGCGACGAACTTGTCGTTCGAGGAGGCCTCGGGGTCGTCGATGATCCGGCGCAGCTGCGCGAGGTGCGCGGGGCGCAGGAAGTGCTGGATGTCGTGGATGGCCTCTTCGGCGAGCTTGCGCAGCGCCTCGGGCTCGACCTTGAGGAACGTACGGCCGTCGGCCTCGAAGGTGGAGACGCCTTCGGAGGTCACCAGCCGGTAAGGGGTGGTGTCCTCGCCCAAGGGCAGCAGGTCGGTGTACGCGAACTCCGGCATCGTGGCCATTCCTCACTCGGCAGACAGCGCTGGCGACCAATTGGCAGCGCAGTCCACCAGCGTAGGACCTCGCCGGACGGCTGTGCTTGTGAGGTAAGGCTCACTGGCCGGGGCAGGGCACGCCGCGCAAGGAGTATCGCGATCTATCGTGTTTGGCTATGCTGGCTTCGTGGACCTGGAAAAGCACCCCGCCGCCCCTGCCGCGCCCGCCGTCCCCCCGGCAGTCGGGCTGCGCGCCTCCGACGCCGACCGGGACCGGATCGCACAGATCCTGGCCGACGCCCTGGCCGAAGGCCGGCTGACCGCCGAGGAGCATTCCGACCGCCTGGACTCCCTCTACGCCGTGAAGACGGTCGGGGAACTGGACGTGCTCGTACGTGACCTGCCCGCCGCCCACGGCGCGGCCTGGGCGCCCGCGGCGAGCCCGCCGCCACCCGTGCCCGTCGCCGGCCCGCAGGGACCCGCGGCGGAGACGGTGCTCGCCGTCTGCAGTTCCGCGACGCGCAAGGGCCGCTGGCGGCCGGGCGCGCTCATCCGGGCGGTCTCGGTCCTCGGCGACGTATCCCTCGACCTCACCGAGGCGGTGTTCGAGCAGCAGGTCACCGAGATCAACGTGAGCTGCGTCCTCGGCAACGTCGACATCGTCGTCCCGGAGAACGTGACGCTGCGCGGCTACGGCGGCGGCGTGCTCGGCAACTTCGAGGTGACCGACGGGAGCGCCGCGGGGGCCGACCCGCAGGCACCGGTGGTGATCGTGCGCGGCTTCGCGCTGCTGGGCAACGTCGAGGTCCGGCCCAAGCGCGGCTCCCGCGTCACCGACCTGGCGGCCAAGCTGCGCGGCCGGCCGGGCACCTGAACGCTGCGGCCCGACGGCCGGAACGCCTGGGAGCGGAGGGACGCGTTTCGGTCGAAGTCCGGTGGAGCGGCCGACGCGCGGCACGCAGTGCTTAGGGGCACGCACAGCGGGTAGGGACAGTCGCATCGTCTCTCGCTCGCGTATACGTCGTCAGGAGTAGACCGTGCCGCATCCGCCGCATCAGTCCCTGCAGGTAGCCGCCGTCAAGACGCTCCAGGCGCGTCCGTCCGCCGTGCCGAGGCCGCGGATGCCGGCGAGGGAAGAGGACGGCCCATGGCATGCGGAGGCGGTGTGCCGCAGGGACGAGGCGGGGCTGTTCTTCGCGCCCTCCAAGGAGCCCACCGCGGCGCGGCTCGCCCGCGAGGAGGCCGCCAAGCGGGTCTGCGCGCGGTGCCCGGTGATGGTCGCCTGCCGGGAGCACGCACTCCTGCAGCCCGAGCCCTACGGGGTGTGGGGCGGACTGACCGCCGCCGAGCGGCGCGTCGTACTGGCCCGGCGGCGGCGCCGGTCCGCGGAGCTGCGCCAGGCCGGCGGGGCGGGACCGGTCGCGGCCGCGGGCTGAGCCGGGGCCGCCGACGCGGCGGGGCGCCCCTCCGTACGAAGGAACGTGAGCGGACAGAACGCGCGCGGGGCGGTCCTCCACCATGGAGGACCGCCCCACGCACGTCGGGCCCGCGGGATCCGGGTCGGCCCGTTCCTACCGGGCGCGGTCGAAGTCGATGGCGCTGTAGGCGCGCAGCTTCGACAGCCGGTGGGTGGAGTCGATCTGCCGGATCGTGCCCGACTTCGACCGCATGACCAGCGAGGACGTGGTGGCGGTCTCCGAGCGGTAGTGGACGCCGCGCAGCAGCTCGCCGTCCGTGATGCCGGTGGCGACGAAGAAGACGTTGTCGCCGGACACCAGGTCGTTGGTGTGCAGGACGCGGTCCAGGTCGTGGCCGGCGTCGATGGCCTTCTGGCGCTCGGCGTCGTCCTTGGGCCACAGCTTGCCCTGGATCGTTCCGCCCAGGCACTTGATGGCGCAGGCCGAGATGATGCCCTCGGGGGTGCCGCCGATGCCGAGGAGCAGGTCCACGCCGGTGCCCTCGCGCACCGCCATGACCGAGCCCGCGACGTCGCCGTCCGAGATGAACTTGATGCGGGCGCCGGTCTCGCGGATCTCCTTGACGATGCCCTCGTGGCGGGGACGGTCCAGGATGACGACGGTGACGTCCTCGACGGCGATGCTCTTCGCCTTGGCGACCCGGCGGATGTTGACCGAGACGGGGGCGTTGATGTCGACGAAGTCGGCGGCCTCGGGGCCGGTGACCAGCTTGTCCATGTAGAACACCGCGGACGGGTCGAACATGGTGCCGCGGTCGGCGGCGGCCAGGACGGCGATGGCGTTGGGCATGCCCTTGGCGTTCAGGGTGGTGCCGTCGATCGGGTCCACGGCGATGTCGACCTCGGCACCGGTGCCGTCGCCGACCTGCTCGCCGTTGAAGAGCATCGGTGCTTCGTCCTTCTCGCCCTCGCCGATGACGACGACGCCGTTCATCGAGACGGTGGAGATCAGGGTGCGCATGGCGTTGACCGCCGCGCCGTCCGCGCCGAGCTTGTCACCGCGGCCCACCCAGCGGCCGGCGGCCAGGGCGGCGGCTTCGGTGACGCGGACGAGTTCCAGGGCGAGGTTGCGGTCGGGGGCGTCGGGCGAGACTTCGAGCTGGGGCGGCAGGTTGTGCTCGGTCATCGGAGCGCACCTTTCTGTACGACGACGGCCGGGATGTGAGGGTGCTGGAACTCTATCGGTACGTCGACATATTGAGCAGAGCGGGTCACTTATGAGCGGAATATCGGTCAGGGTGTTGGCCTGAGCGGACATCTTGCGCCTTCGGCGGCGGCTTCGCCCGTCGCCGCGCCCTACCCCGGCGGTGATCGCTCCCGCCCATGCGGGACTATGGAGCCGTGGCAGGTATGAAGGGCAAGCAGACGGTCTTGGACATGGTCCGGTCGCTGGCGGTGATCGGTGTCGTCGTGGCGGGGGTCTACATGTTCGTCCCGCATGACGAGAACGCCGATCCGACGCACGTGGTCGACTACCGGGTGGAGACGGCGACGGCCCGGCGCGCGGCTCCGTATCCGGTCGCGGCGCCCGTGGGGCTGCCGGCCGAGTGGCGGGCGACCTCCGTGTCCTTCGAGCGCAAGAACGCCAATGCCTGGCACCTGGGCTTCCTCGACCCGGACAAGCAGTACGTGGCGGTGGAGCAGTCCAGCGACGCCTCCGCCAAGAACGTCGCCAAGGTGACGCAGCAGGCCAAGCCCACCGGGCAGTCGCAGCAGGTCGGCGGCCAGAGCTGGGAGCGCTGGGACGGCGACAAGTACGACGCGCTGGTGCGCCAGGAGCAGGGCCACGTCACGGTGGTGACGGGGACGGTCTCCTTCGAGCAGCTCGGCGCGATGGCGGCGGCGCTGGAGTACAAGCAGGGGCAGTAGCCCGGGGCCGGTGGCCCGGGGGCGGTGGCCCGGTGGTTCAGCCGGAGCCGGTAGCCGCCCCGGCGGACATGCGAGAGGCCGCCCGTCCCGTCATCCGGGGTGGGCGGCCTCTGGCGTTGCTGCGGGCGGGCTCAGACGGTCGTGATGACCTGGTCGAACTCCAGGCGCGGGGAGCGCGGGAACCAGGCGTCCTCGCCCGGCTTGCCGATGTTGACGACCATCAGCGGGGTGTGGTCGGCGTCCAGGAACTCCTTCTGGACACCGGCGAAGTCCAGGCCGGTCATCGGGCCGGCGGCCAGACCGGCGGCGCGGACGCCGATGATGAAGTAGCCGGCCTGCAGCGCGGCGTTCAGCAGGGCGGCCTGCTCGCGGACCGGGCGCTCGGAGAAGAAGGCGTCCTTGGCCTGCGGGAAGTGCGGCAGGAGCTGCGGCAGCTCCTCGTGGAACTCGTTGTCGGCGGAGAGGATCGCGACCAGCGGGGCGGACGCGGTCTTGGCCTGGTTGCCCTCGGCCATGTGCTTCACGAGGCGCTCGCGGGCCTCGGGGGAGCGGACCAGGGTGATGCGCAGCGGCGTCTGGTTGAAGGCGGTGGGACCGTACTTCACCAGGTCGTAGATCGCCTGGACCTGCTCGTCGGTCACCGGCTCGTCGGAGAAGGTGTTGGCGGTGCGGGCCTCGCGGAACAGCAGGTCCTGAGCGGCGGCATCGAGAACGAGAGACATCGGAAAGCCTTCTTCTATGCGGAGGTGAAGCGCGATGTCTCCGACCCTACGCAAAAATAGATGAATTTTCAACTAAATCTGCTCGGGGTGACCGGGATCACTCGGCGCTGCCGCCCCCGGCGCCCGGCCCGGGCGCGGGCCGCGAGGCCGCCGCGGGGGTCACTCCCCCCGGCCGCCCTCGGCGCCCTCGTCGCCCCGGTCCCGCTCGGCAAGCGCCGAATCGAGCCGTGCCCGTGCGCCTTCCAGCCAGTGCCGGCACACCTTCGCCAGCTCCTCGCCCCGCTCCCAGAGCGCGAGCGAGTCCTCCAGCGAGGTCCCGCCGGCCTCCAGCTTGCGGACGACCTCGATGAGCTCGTCCCGGGCCTGCTCGTAACCCAGCGCCGTATCGGCCTCAGCCATTCCCGTCCCACCTTCTGTGCCTCGACTCGGTTCCTGCTTGATTTCCGGTACAGCGGACCGTGCGCTGAGCCGGCGCCCCGTCAATCGGCGTCCACCGGGGCCCCTCGGTCCGCGTCCGCATCACCTTCCACGCGTACGGAGAACTCCCCGGCCGCCACCCTCGCGCGCAGGACGTCCCCCGCCCCGACCTCCTGCGGCGAGCGCACCACGTGCCCGTCGGCCCGCTGGAGCACCGCGTACCCGCGCTCCAAGGTGGCCGCCGGGGACAGCGCCACGACCCGGGCCCGGGTGTGCGTCAGCTCCGAGTCCGCCCGGTCCAGCAGGTGCCCCAGCGTCCGCCGGCTGCGCGCCAGCAGCGCCTCCACCTCCGCCTCCCGCGTCTCCACCATCCGCTGCGGGTGCACGAACACCGGCCGGCCCAGCGCATGGGTGAGCCCGCGCTCCTCCCGGTCGAGCAGCCCCCGCAGCGCGCGCAGGCCCCGGCCCTGGAGCTGGCGCACCCGCTCCAGTTCCTCGCCGACGTCCGGGACCACCTTCTTCGCCGCGTCCGTGGGCGTGGAGGCCCGCAGGTCCGCGACCAGGTCGAGCAGGGGGGAGTCCGGCTCGTGCCCGATCGCCGAGACGACGGGGGTACGGGCGGCCGCGACCGCGCGCACGACCTCCTCGTCGGAGAACGGCAGCAGGTCCTCCACGCTCCCGCCGCCGCGCGCCACGATGATCACGTCGACCTCGTCCAGGGCGTCGAGTTCCTTGACCGCCTGGATCACCTGGGGCACCGCGTTCACCCCCTGCACGGCGACGTTGCGCACCTCGAAGCGGACCGCCGGCCACCGGCGCCGCGCGTTCTCCAGCACGTCCCGTTCGGCCGCCGACGCCCGCCCCACCACCAGCCCGATCAGCTGCGGCAGGAAAGGCAGCGGGCGCTTGCGGTCCAGCGCGAACAGGCCCTCCGAGGCCAGCGAGCGCTTGAGCTTCTCCAGGCGCGCCAGCAGCTCACCGATGCCGACCGGCCGAATCTCCGTGGCCCGCAGCGACAGCTGCCCGCGCGGCGCGTACCACTCCGGCTTGGCCCGTACGACGACGCGCGCGCCCTCCGAAACGGCGTCCGCGACATCGTCGTAGACCTGCCGGAAGCAGGTGACGCTGAGCGAGATGTCGTGCGACGGGTCGCGGAGCGTCAGGAAGACCACCCCCGCCCCCGGCCGCCGGGACAGCTGCGTGATCTGGCCCTCCACCCACACCTGTCCGAGCCGGTCGATCCAGCCCCCGATGAGCCGGGACACCTGACCGACCGGCAGCGGCGCCTCGGCCGACGTATTCAGACCCATGCAGGCAGGCTATCCGCCCGGACCGACACCGGTGCGGGGCCCGGTCCCCCGATCCGGCTCACGTCGGCCCCGCTGCGCCACCAGCACCCCCAGCCCCACCACCAGCCACACCGCCCCCACGACCTGCGCCGTCCAGGCCGCCTCGACGATCACCGCGACGGTCACCGCGGCCCCCAGCACCGGGACGACCAGGTGCAGCCACCAGTTCGGTGCCCCGCTCCCGCGCCGTACGACGAACCACCCCACCACCGAGGCGTGCAGCAGCGTGAACGCCACCAGCGCCCCGATGTCCACCACCGACACCAGGTGGTCGAGGCCGTCGTCGCGCCGGGCCGCCCACACCGCCGCGACCAGCGTCACCGTCGCCGCCACCAGCAGGGCCGGCCGGGGCGTCCCGCCGGAGGTCCCCGCCAGCACCCGCGGCAGCCGCCGCTCCCGGGCCATCGCGAACACCAGCCGGCCCGCCGCAGCCTGCCCCGCCAGCGCCGCGAAGGCCGCCCCGATCGCCTTGCTCGCCGCGACCAGGTCGTGCAGCCAGGTCCCGGCCGCCGACTGCACCGCGGTGTAGAAGGCCGCCCCTTGCGACGACGGGTCGGCCGCCAGCTCCGCCGAGGACACCGGCATCAGCAGCGCCGCCAGGTAGCTCTGCGCGACGAACAGCACCCCGACCAGCGCCAGGCAGAACAGCACCGCCCGCGCGACCCGCTCCGAGCCCCCGGTCACCTCCTCCGCGAAGGACGCGATGGCGTCGAAGCCCAGGTACGACAGGACCGCCACCGACACGGCGCCGAGCACCGCGGCCACCGAGAAGCCCAGCGAGCCGTCGCCGGTCAGCGGGGACAGCCAGCCGCGTCGCGCGCCGCCCTCGGCCAGCACGGTGACCGCCGCGACCACGAACACCAGCAGCACCAGGATCTCCATCGCCAGCACGGCGAAGCCGACGCGCGCGGCCGCCCGTACGCCCCACAGGTTCAGCAAGGTGGTCACCACCACGGCCAGCGCCGTCCACACCCACCGGGACACCTCCGGGACCAGGGCGTTCATCGCGATGCCGGAGAAGAGGTAGGCGACGGCCGGGATCAGCAGGTAGTCCAGCATCGCCATCCACCCCGCGATCAGCCCCGGCCCCTCACCCAGCCCCCGGCGGGCGTACGTGAACACCGACCCCGCCCGCGGGTCCACCCGCACCATCTGGGCGTAGGAGGAGGCGGTGAAGGCCATCGCGACGGTCGCGGCGACGTAGACCAGGGCGACCGCACCGTGCGACTTGGCGTCGAGCGTCCCGAAGACCCCGACCGGTGCCATCGGGGCGATGAAGAGCAGCCCGTAGACGACCAGGTCCCGGAAGCCGAGGGTCCGCCGCAGGGCGGTGGGCGCCGTGGGGGTGTCCGTCGCGGACGCCATCGTTCCTCCGGGGGGTAGTCGGCACGTACGTGCGACCCAGTCTGTGCCGAACGGGCGACGACCGGCCTGCCGGAGACCCCCGTACGATGGAGCACATGACTGCTCCCGCCCCTGCTCCCGCTTCCCGCCGCGTCCTGCTCGCCGCCCCGCGCGGCTACTGCGCGGGTGTCGACCGAGCCGTGATCGCCGTTGAGAAAGCCCTCGAGCAGTACGGCGCGCCGGTCTACGTACGCCACGAGATCGTGCACAACAAGTACGTGGTGCAGACGCTGGAGAAGAAGGGCGCCATCTTCGTCGAGCGGACGGAGGAGGTCCCCGAGGGCTCCATCGTCATGTTCTCCGCGCACGGGGTGGCCCCGGTGGTCCACGAGGAGGCGGCGCGCGGCAAGCTCGCGACGATCGACGCGACCTGCCCGCTGGTCACCAAGGTGCACAAGGAAGCCATCCGCTACGCGAACGAGGACTTCGACATCCTCCTCATCGGCCACGAGGGCCACGAGGAGGTCATCGGCACCTCTGGCGAGGCCCCCGACCACATCACGATCGTGGACGGCCCGCACGACGTGGAGAAGGTGACCGTCCGGGACGAGTCGAAGGTCGTCTGGCTGTCGCAGACCACCCTCTCCGTGGACGAGACGATGGAGACGGTCGACGCGCTCAAGACCAAGTTCCCGCTGCTCGTCTCGCCGCCGAGCGACGACATCTGCTACGCCACCTCCAACCGGCAGGCCGCCGTCAAGCAGATGGGCGCCGACTCCGACCTGGTCATCGTCGTCGGCTCCAAGAACTCCTCTAACTCCATCCGCCTGGTCGAGGTCGCCCTGGACGCGGGCGCGGGCGCCGCGTACCTGGTGGACTTCGCGAGCGAGATCGACGAGGCCTGGCTGGAGGGCGTCACCACGGTCGGTCTGACCTCGGGCGCCTCGGTGCCGGAGGTGCTGGTCGAGGAGGTGCTGGAGTGGCTGGCGCAGCGTGGCTACGGGGACGTGGAGATCGTCAAGACGGCCGAGGAGTCGATCGTCTTCTCGCTGCCGAAGGAGCTGCGCCGTGACCTGCGCGCCGAGGCGGCCGAGCTGATCGCCGGCCGCGGCGGGGCCGCGGAGGACACGAACACCGCCGACGAGTAGGCCACGGGCCGCGCCGTTCTCTACGGTGGTCGCATGGAGATCTTCGGCGTGGACATCGGCGGAACCGGCATCAAGGGCGCTCCCGTGGACCTGGACCGCGGCGAGCCGGTGCACGAACGACTCAAACTTCCGACACCGCACCCGGCCACTCCCGAGGGGGTGGCCGACGTCGTGGTCGAGGTCGTCCGCCACTTCGAGTGGGACGGCCCGGTCGGCGTCACCTTTCCCGGCGTCGTCACGGACGGCGTCACGCGCACCGCGGCCAACATGGACCCCGCCTGGGTGGGCATGGACACGGCGGGCCTGCTCACGAGCCGGCTGGGTGGGCGCCCGGTCACGGTGCTGAACGACGCGGACGCGGCCGGGGTCGCGGAGATGACGTACGGCGCCGGCCGCGGCCGTGACGGCACCGTCATCCTGCTGACGCTGGGCACGGGCATCGGCAGCGCCCTCTTCACGGACGGCCGGCTGGTCGCGAACACCGAGCTGGGGCACCTGGAGCTGCACGGCCACGACGCGGAGAAGCGGGCCTCGGTGAAGGCCAAGGAGGACGCGGACATGACGTGGGAGCGCTGGGCACGGCGCGTACAGAAGTACCTGGCGCACGTGGAGATGCTGTTCTCCCCGCAGCTGTTCATCATCGGCGGCGGTGTCAGCCGCAAGCCCGAGAAGTTCCTCCCGCTGATCGAGGGCATCCGGGCGGAGATCGTCCCGGCGCAGCTGCAGAACAACGCGGGCATCGTCGGTGCGGCGATGGCGGCGCGCCCGGCGGCGTAGGCCGGTCGTGCGGGGGGTGCCTAGGCCACGCGCCTGGGCAGCCTCCGCTTCCCGATCAGCACGGCCTTGCGCACCAGCGCGATCAGCGCGGCGATCACCGTGCCCGCGTACAGCCACCCGGCGTGCAGGGACAGGGCCGACACGATGCCCATCAGCTCCCCGCCGAAGCCGCCCGAGCCCCCCGAGACGGGCCAGACGCCGACGGCGAAGGCGATCGGCACGGAGACCGGCGCGGTGATCAGGTCCGCCGGGCGCACCCAGAGCGCGGTGGCGGCGGCGACGGGCAGGAAGAGCAGCCCGTACGCGAACAGCGAGGAGCCGAACAGCAGCCAGTCGATCCCGCCGACCAGCACCATCGCGGCGCACGCGAACAGCCCCCCGCCGAGCCCGGTCAGCCGGGGCCGCGGCAGCCGCCGTACGGGTGCCGGCCGCGGCGGCCGGGACGTCCGGGGCCGGCGCGCGGGGCGCTTCGTCCCGTACCGCTCGCCGCTGCTGTACTGCTCCACCCTGTATGGCTCCACGGCACCAAACTAGGCGGGACGGGCCCTCCGGCGCCGCCTGGACACGCGTACATCGAGCGCCGCTCAGCGGAAAGTAAACTGTCAGGTGGCCCATGCCCGGGCCGCCGCCCCCTCCAGCTACGGGAAGTCGCCAACGTGTCGCTCACGATCGGAATCGTCGGCCTGCCGAATGTCGGCAAGTCGACCCTGTTCAACGCCCTGACCAAGAACGACGTGCTGGCGGCCAACTACCCGTTCGCCACCATCGAGCCGAACGTCGGCGTCGTCGGTGTCCCGGACCAGCGTCTGGCCGTCCTCGCCGGCATCTTCGGCTCGCAGAAGGTCCTGCCGGCGACGGTCGACTTCGTCGACATCGCGGGCATCGTGCGCGGCGCGTCGGAGGGCGAGGGGCTCGGCAACAAGTTCCTCGCGAACATCCGCGAGTCGGACGCGATCTGCCAGGTCATCCGCGCCTTCAAGGACGAGAACGTCGTCCACGTCGACGGCAAGGTCTCGCCCAAGGACGACATCGAGACGATCAACACCGAGCTGATCCTCGCCGACCTCCAGTCGATCGAGAAGGCGGTGCCGCGCCTGACGAAGGAGTCCCGCCTCCAGAAGGAGAAGGTCGCCGTCCTGGCCGCGGTCACCGAGGCGCAGAAGATCCTGGAAGCCGGCGACACGCTCTTCTCGAAGGGCATCACCAAGGGCACGGAGAAGGGCGATCTCCTCCACGAGCTGCACCTGCTGACCACGAAGCCGTTCCTGTACGTCTTCAACGTCGACGAGGACGAGCTGACGGACGACGCCTTCAAGGCGGAGCAGAGCGCACTGGTCGCCCCGGCCGAGGCGATCTTCCTGAACGCCAAGCTGGAGCAGGACCTCTCGGAGCTGGACGAGGACGAAGCCCTGGAGCTCCTCCAGTCGGTCGGCCAGCAGGAGCCCGGCCTCGCCACCCTCGGCCGCGTCGGCTTCGACACCCTGGGCCTCCAGACCTACCTGACGGCCGGCCCGAAGGAAACCCGCGCCTGGACCATCAAGAAGGGCGCCACCGCCCCGGAGGCGGCCGGCGTCATCCACACCGACTTCCAGCGCGGCTTCATCAAGGCGGAGGTCATCTCCTTCGCCGACCTGGTCGAATGCGGCTCGGTCACCGAAGCCCGCGCCAAGGGCAAGGCCCGCATGGAGGGCAAGGACTACGTCATGCAGGACGGCGACGTGGTGGAGTTCCGCTTCAACGTGTAGTGGTGTGCATACTGCACGTTAGTTTCTGACTCGAAACGTGCAGGCCAGAAGGGGGCGGACTCCGCCGAGTCCGACCCCTTCGTCGTCACCGTGCTGGATGGGTGCTGGCCATTCTGACGTGGAGTCAGCGGGTAATCAGGTCCCGTAGACGGTGGACCGGTGTCCCACGTGGACGACCCAGATCACCAGCTCGCCGTTGTCGATCGTGTAGACGACGCGGTAGTCGCCAACGCGGAGACGGCGTCGTTCCGGCTGTGACACGAGTGCGGTGGTGCTGAAGCCGAGAGGGTCGGTCTCCAGCTCGGTCAGCTTGGCCAGGATGCGCAGCGCCATGTCGCGGGGGATCTTCCGAAGCTCGGCCTGCGCCTCGGGGCGGAAGACGGTTCGGTACTCACTCACCGCGCGCCAGCGTCTCCCTCATGATGTCCTCGATCGGGATGCCGGGTGCTGGGTTGGTCATGCGCTCGTCGATGATCCGATTGATCTCGCGCTCTTCCCACTCCTGGTACTTGCGCAGCACCTCGATGGAGACGACGGCCGCGACTTCCTTGCCTCGGCGCGTGATCACCGTGGGCACATCGTCGCGGTCTGCACGCTCCACGACCTCCGCCAGGTGTGCTCGCACGTCGCGAATGGACTCTACGGGTAGTGGCTGCGTCATGCGCTCAAGCGTACCGAGTGTCCCATGTGTACACAATGTCGCGGGCGGCCTGCCCTCGCCGCGGACGCGCGTACTGGATGTTCCGGAGAACCGCGAGCCCCGCAAGTACTTCCAGGTCCGCTGGGTTGACGCCGGCGCCATCCCTGACGCGTTTGTCGACACACGGCCGGTGCCCTCCGCCAATATGTGGCGCGGCGCAGGGGTGTTCTTGAACGGCTGGTGGGCTGAGTCGGCGGTGGCTACGGCTGTGGTTTCACTTCCGGTTTGACCTGAGGAGGGATACAGGCCGCGCCTCGGGGTGGCCGGCGAGGGCCCGGCGGATGGTGGCGAGGGGGACGGGGCGCTCGTAGTAGTCCTCGAAGTGGGCCTGGACGGTCTCGGCGGAGCGGTCGGTGAGGAGGTGGAAGAGGAAGCCGGAGCCGTCCGGGTCCTCGCTGTCGGCGGGGAAGGTGATGGTCGAGCCGGTGCGCCAGCCGGTGTCGCCGGTTTCCCACCACAGGCATGCGGTGACTCGATGGACGTCGATGCCCTCGTCATGGAAGGCGGGGTCGTCCAGGAGCGGGCGCAGCGCCGTGGGTACTTCGTCGATGACACCGGGCCAGACCTGCTCGTCGTCCGTCCCGTACGGACTCATCGCCGATTCGTGGTCGAAGCCGCGTATGAGCATGCCCGCCGGGGTGAAGAGGACGGAGAAGTCGTCCCCCGAGCCGTTCTCCATCTGTGCCGCCTCCGTGCCGGGGCCCCAGGCGGCGTCAAAGGTGTACTGGCAGAAACGCGGATCGTCGCCGATCGCGCTGTCCAAGAAGGCCAGTGCGCGCAGGTGGGCGCGGAGTTGGGCCGGTTCGGGCAGGCGGGCGGCAACCTCGTGCACAGTGCTCATGACGCCATGGAAGCAGCCGTCACTGACATCCACCTCGGCCCGCACCTCGGGCGGAAGGCCGCCCAGCGGATGCCGTCCGGCTCGGTCCGGTCCGCCTGACGTTGCAGGCAGGCGCGGTGGGCGCGGCGCAGGGGCGCGACCGAACCGTCGATCTCCAAGGGGCCGGCTCCCGGTCGGTGGAGGCGGGTGCTTCGGTGGTCAGAGGCCCTGGACGGAGGCCACCGTGAAGGTGGTGGGGGTGCCGGTGGAGGGGGTCATGGGGCCGTCCTTGTCGAATTGGGAGCGGACCACCAGGGTGCGGCCCGGGGTGTGGGTGAGGGTGGTGGGGATCTGGAGGGCCTGGTCCGTCAGGGTGCGGGTGAGGCGGGCGGCGGTGCCGTCCGGGGTGAGCTGCCAGCGGGTCAGCGTGTTGGTGGTGTTGTGGGCCACGCGCAGGACGCCGCCTGGGGAGAGCTGGAGGCCGTCCCCGTGCTTGAGGTCGCCGCCGCGGAGGGTGACGCGGGACAGGGCGCCCGTGCGCAGGTCGATGCGGTGGAGGTCGCCCGCGGTCATGTCGACGGTCAGCAGGAAGCGGCCCGCCGGGTCGGCGACGATGCCGTTCAGCGAGACGCTGCCCGCCGGCGACGGCGTCACCCGGCCGCTCAGGTCGTACGCCACCTCCAGCGGGCCGGAGCCGGCGGCCAGCTGCGCCGGGGTGACGCGGTAGACCGCCGCGCGGAGGCTGTCGGTGAGGTAGGCGGTGCCGTCCGGGGTCAGCGCCAGGTCGTTGACGAAGGACGGGGCGCCGCCCGGGGTGTCGAAGTGGGCCAAGCGGGTCCCGGTGCGGGTGTCGTACACCGCGACGCCCTTGGTGGAGTCGGTGACCCACAGCCGGCCGTGGGCGTCGGCCGACAGGCCGTTCGCGGTGTGGCGGCCGTCGGCCCCGGCGGGGAGGAAGACCTCGGCCGTGCCCTGGCCGGGGCGGGCGCGGTAGACGGTGCCGTCCGCGTACGAGCCGACGTAGACCGTGCCGGTTCGGGGGTCGGAGGTTATGCCCTCGGGGTAGACCTTGGCGCCGGGGAGGACGAACGCGGTGGAGAGCCGGGCGGCGGTGGACGCGTCGGCCGGGGCCGCGCCCAGCGTCAGGACCGTGGCGACGGCGGCGGCGAGGGGTACGGCCTTGGCGGTGAACCGCGCGGAGAAGCGCATCTGGGGAAGTCCTTCGTGTGAGGTCGATCGATGATGTGCGCACGAATCTAAGTTAGAGTTCTAATGAGTGCAAGGGGCCTAGGATGTGGGGATGACTTCCCTGCCCGCTCAGGAGCGCATCGGCTCGCACATCAAGCGCGCCGAGCAGGCGCTCCTCGCGGCGAAGAACGCGGCGTGCAAGCCGGCCGCAGTAACGGTTCCCCAGTACGCCGCCCTGCTCTGGCTCGCCGAGAAGCCGGGCATCTCCGCCGCCGCGCTCTCGCGCCTGTGCGGGGTGACGCCGCCGACGATGAACACCGTGCTGAAGAACCTCCAGGAGCGCGGGCTCATCGAGCGGACGCCGCACGAGTGGCACGGCAACGTGCTGGAGACCCGGCTCACCGAGCAGGGCCGGGCCGTGATGGAGCTGGCGGACGCCGGTGCGGTGCGGGTGGAGCGGGCGTTGGCGGCCGAGTTCAGCGGTGAGGAGCGGGAGCGGCTCATCGAGCTGCTGGGGCGGTGCGCGCAGGTCCTCGACGCCTTGAAGTGAGGCGGTCGGCGGGTGAGGTTTCCCCGGCTTTTGGCCGGGTCGGGAACTCCCGGCAGGATTCGTACATCAGCACTAGGGAAGCCCCACCCCGTTCAGCGTTCGGAGCGAAGACCGTGCCCCAGTACCCACAGAGCCCGCGGTCCCAGGACACCCCGGCCGCCGACGGCCCCGCGCCGGGGCGGTCCCGTCGCGCGGTATGGATCAGCGCCGGCCTCGCGGTCGCGCTGGTCGTCGGGGGCGGCGGCTTCGTCGCCTGGAAGTTCGAGTGGTTCTCCGGCAACGGCCGGGCCGTCTCCTTCGGCAAGACCGCCCCGCCCGCCGCGCACGGCGACGGCAAGGCGCCGCGGAGCCCGCAGCCGCAGGCCCCGTCGGCCCCGGCGGTGCCCACCGGCGACCCGGACGTCCTCATGGAGACCGGCCCCCGGGCCGAGTTCAAGCAGACCGCCAAGCTGGACGACGGGACGGTCATCGCCAAGACGCGCCTCACGGGCGCCAAGTCCGGGTTCGAGGGCGACGTCTGGGTCTGGACGCCGAAGGAGTACAGCGACCCGAAGTACGCCAAGAGCGCCTTCCCGGTCCTGATCTCGCTGCCCGGCGGCAACGGCTTCCCGGCCAATTACTGGTCCGACCGCAGCCTCGGCCTGCAAAAGGCCGTCGAGGAGGGAGTGGCGGCCGGTACCAGCCTGCCGTTCATCCTGATCATGCCGGTGCTCAACCCGGACAACAAGTACTACTACGACGGCTCGGACATCCCCGGCCAGCCCAAGATGGGCACCTGGCTCGCCGAGGACGTACCGGACTTCACCCGCGCCAACTTCCGTACGTACAAGTCCCGCGACGGCTGGGCCTTCATGGGCTCCTCCTCGGGAGGCTTCGTCGGCATGAAGCAGGTCCTCCAGCACCCGGACCGGTTCAAGGCCGTGATCGCCAGCGGCGGGGAGATAGTTCCCGACTCCCCGCTCTGGAAGGGCCACCAGACGGAGATGGACGAGAACAACCCGGAGAAGCTCGCCAGGAAACTGATCGACGGCAAGGGTCCGGACGTCTACATCAACTTCCAGGTCGGCACGAAGGAGACCGGCAAGGACCGGATGCTGCGGTTCCAGCGCGAGTTCGGTACGGGCCCGGTCAAGACGACCATCCATGACATCCAGAACGGCGAACACAACGGCTGGCATTACGTCCGGGGGATGAAGGAAAGCTCCCTGGAGTGGATCAGCAAGGTGTTGAAGGGGCCCGTCCCGGCGGCCGGCTGACGAGCGGGCCTGCTGACCGCACCACCGCCGCGACCTGCGCAAACGGCCGCTGTCCCGGTTCTCGGAGCGGCGGCCGTGGACAGCGCGGGCACCCCGGTCCGCGCCGGGGGGTCCGTCCCTCGCGTGGCTCTCACCACGTCGCACCCGTCCCAGGCAACCCATAGCGTCGTTCACACCTCTGTCAGGGGTGTGAGGGGGACCTATCGGTCCGACCCGCGCTCGCGACGAGCGCCGGAGAAGGAACGGGAAAAATCCGTGCAGCAAGACCAGCAAGGCGACGGCGGTCCGACGGCCACCGGTACGGCGACGACCACGACCAGCGGGGCATCCGCCACGACCACCGGGGCATCCGCCACGACCACCGGGGCATCCGCCACGACCACCGGGGCGCGCGGCACGACCAACGCGGAGCCCGCCACGACCACCGGGTCACCCGCCAGGACCACCGGCCGGCGTCGCCTCGTTCTCCTCGGCGGCGGCCTCGCCCTCGCCCTCGTCGCCGGGGGCGGCGTGGCGGCGTACAAGACCGGCTTCTTCTCGGGCGTCGGCGAACCGGTCGCCTTCGGCAAGACCCAGGAGACCGCCGCGGCCGCCGTGGACATGCCCAACGGGGTCCGCATGCCCACCGGCCCGAAGGCCGCGTTCGTCCGCGCCGCCCGGCTGCCCGACGGCACCCAGATCGCCAAGACCACCCTGACCGGGGCGAAGTCCGGCTTCACCGGCGACGTGTGGGTGTGGGTGCCGAAGGAGTACGACGAGCCGAGGTACGCCAAGAGCGCCTTCCCGGTCCTGATCTCACTGCCCGGCGGCCGCGGCTACCCCACCAACTACTGGGGCACCGGCCCCGGCCTCGGCCTCCAGCAGGCCGTGGCCGACGGGGCGAAGGCCGGTACCAGCCTGCCGTTCATCCTGGTCATGCCGGTGATCAACGCCGACACCAAGCACCACTACGACGGCTCCGACATCCCCGGCCAGCCCAAGATGGGCACCTGGATGGCCGATGACGTCCCGGACTTCACCAGGGCCAATTTCCGCACCTTCACCTCCCGCGACGGGTGGGCCTTCATGGGCTCCTCCTCGGGCGGCTTCGGCGCCTTCAAGCACGTCCTCAAGTACCCCGACCGCTTCAAAGCCGTCATCGCGAGCGGCGTGGACATCGTCCCCGACTCCCCGCTGTGGAAGGGGAACCGGCAGGCCATGGACGAGAACAACCCCGAGAAGCTCGCCGAAGAGCTGATCGAGGCCGGCGGCCCGGACGTCTACGTCAACTTCCAGATCGGCACCAAGGAGAGCGGCCGCGACCTCGCCGAGAAGTTCATGCGGCAGTACGGCAAGGGTCCCGTGCACACCCGTCTCCAGGTGATCCAGGATGGCGAGCACAATGGCAAGTCGTACGTGCGCGGAATGCGGGAGGGCTCCTTGGAGTGGATCAGCAAGGTGATGCTTGCGCCGACCCCCGACCCCGACGTGCCGTGAGCCCGGTGGTGAAGGGACGCGCCGTCATCGGCGCGCTGGCCGCCGCCGGGATCGCGGCGGTGTTCGGCGTCGCGTTCGTCGAGGCGACGGGGGACCGGGCGGTGCACCCCTTCCCCACGGTCGGGGTCCTGATGGCCAACGGGGAGCACTGGTGCACGGCCAGCGTCGTGGACAGCCCCAAGGGCAACGTCGTCGCCACCGCCGCGCACTGCGTGGCCCCCGCCGGCGAGGACGGACAGCCGGGCGACGCAGCGCACGACGGCCTCGCCATCGGTGAGCTCGCCTTCGCGCCCGCCTTCTCCGGCGAGGGCTCGGGCACCCGGCCCTTGGGGCTGTGGAAGGTGCGCTCCATCCACGTCGACGACCGTTGGACGAAGTGGGGCGACGAGACCGCCGACTTCGCCTTCCTCACCGTCGAACCCGACGGGGACGGCCGCAGCGTGCAGGACCGGGTCGGCCGCGACGAGGCGCCGAAACCCGACTGGACCTCCGGGTACGAGCGGGAGGTCACCGTCGTCGGCTACCCGGAGCCCGACCGCAACCCGCAGAACAAGCCGGTCTCCTGCACGACGCAGACCCGCCACGACGAGGACGACCCCGCCATGCTGTACATCAGCTGCTCGGGCTTCTGGACGGGCACCAGCGGCAGCCCCTGGATCGCCGACCGGGGCGGCCCCGGCCGGCCGGGCCGGCTGATCGGGGTGCTCAGCGGCGGCGACACGGACGTGGACTCCACGGCCGCGCTGTACGACGAACGGGCGAAGGCCCTGTACGACCAGGCAGCGCGCGGCTGAGCCGCCGCCCCAGCCGCTCAGCCGCGCTCAGTGCTCACGAGCCGCTCAGCCGCGCTCGGTGCTCACGATCAGGCCCACTCCCGCCACCACGATCGCCCCGCCGGTCACGATCGGCCAGGTCAGCGGCTCGTCCAGGATCAGCGAACCCAGCGCGACGGCGACCACCGGATTGACGTAGGCGTACGTCGCCACCAGCGACAGCGGCGCCGAGCTCAGCAGCCACACGTACGAGGTGAAGGCGACGAGCGAACCGAAGACCACGAGGTAGCCGAGCGCCAGCCAGGAGGCGGTCGAGAAGTCCGACGGGCGCAAGGCCTGCTGCTCGCCCCGGGCGAGGCCGGTGAGGATGCCGCCGATCCCGCCCGCGAGCATCTGGTACACGCTGCCCGCGAAGGGATTGGCGGGCAGCGGCAGCTTCGAGGACGCGAACGAGCCGAGCGCCCACAGCACCGAGGCGGTCAGCACCAGCAGCACCCCCCACAGACGTACGTCGCCACCGAACGCCGGGCTGGTCAGCACCGCCAGACCGGCCAGCCCCAGCAGCACCCCGGCGACGGTACGGGCCGGCGGACGGTCCCCGGTGGCCGCCCGCAGCACCACGAGCCACACCGGCACGGCGGCGATCAGCAGGGCGGCGAGGCCGGAGGGGACCGCGGTCTCGCCGAGCACCACCAGGCCGTTGCCGCCGAGGATCAGCAGCAGGCCCACGAGCACCGCCGAGCCGAGCTGCGCGCGGGTGACGCGAAGCGCGGACGGGCCGAAGCGCCAGGCGACGACACCGGCGAGCAGGAGCCCGGCCGTGATGAACCGGGCCCCGGCCGAGAGGAACGGCGGCATCGTCTGCACGACGATGCGGATGGCGAGGTAGGTCGAGCCCCACAGGACGTACACCAGGGTGAGGGCGAACCAGACGGAGCCGGAGACTTTCGATGTGCGCACGACCGGAGCCTACGGGGGCACGGGGCGGCCGCCCGGACCCCGGTCAGCCCTTGAGCAGGGCGTTCAGCTCGCCGTACGGGAGGGAGCCGGAGAGCGTGCCGTAGGTGCCGGAGGTGAGCAGTTCCTCGGTGGCGCGGCGGACAACGGCGTACGCGGCCTCGGCCACCCCGGACCCGAGGCTGACGCGGGCCGCGCCGAGGGCGCCGAGCTCGGCGACGGTCGGGGCGCCGGGGCCGACGAGGACGTTGAACGGGGCGTCGATGCCCTTGGCGAGTTCCGCGATGGTGGCGGGGTCGGTGACGCCCGGGACGAAGATGCCGGACGCGCCGGCGCGGAGGTAGGCGGCGGCGCGGGCGAGGGTCTCGTCGAGGCGGGTGTGCGGTTCGCCGAGGCCGAAGAGGTACGTGTCCACGCGGGCGTTGATGAACAGGGGGACCCCGGCGGCTTCGGCGGCGGCGCGGGCGGCGGCGATGCGGTCGGCGTGGTCGGCGGGGGTGCGGGTGCCGTCCTCGATGTTGATCCCGACCGCGCCGGCGGCCAGCACGCCGGTGACGGTTTCGCCGACGCCGGCGGGGTCGGTGGCGAAGCCGCCCTCGATGTCGGCGGTGACGGGCACGGAGACGGCGGCGGCCACGCGGGCGACGAGGTCGAGCGCGCGGTCGCGGGCGAGGGCGTCGCCGTCGGGCGAGCCGAGGGACCAGGCGACGCCGGCGCTGGTGGTGGCGACGGCGCGGGCTCCGGCGGCCTCGACGAGGCGGGCGCTGGCGACGTCCCAGGCGTTGGCGAGGGCGAGGGGGGCGGCGGGGGTGTGGAGGGCGGCGAACGCGGTGGCGGTGGCGGTGGTGGCTGTCATGGAGGTCAGTCCACCAGAGGGGGGCGCGGTGGGGCTGGCCATTTTCGGACGGAGTGGTGGCGGTGTGCGGAGCCGTTGCGGGTGCGGGTGCGGGTGCGGTTGCGCGGGGCGGTCCCGGCTGCGCCGGGCTTTCGGGGCTCCGCCCCGGACCCCGCGCCTCAATCGCCGGCGGGGCTGGAGTTGCGGCTGGAGTTGCGCCTCAAGCGGCGGTGGGGCCGGGATTGCCCAGGGGGCCGGAGGCGCCGCAGAGGGGGAGGACCGCCGTGCGGGAGTGGAGGGGGTTGGTGGGGGAGGGCTGGGAGACTGCCGCCCAGCAGGCGGCGGCCGTGGGCTCGACCGAGAGGCCGCGCCGGGCAAGGTCCGCGAGGGCGGCGCGGAGGCGGTCGTCCGGGACCGTCACGATGGCGCCGCCCGACTTCCGTACCGCCGCCAGGATCTGCCGGGCCCGCGGCGGGGCCGGGATCGCGATGCCCTCCGCCAGGGTCGGCCGCTGCGCCACCGGCTCCGCGTCGTCCGCGCCCGCCGCGAACGCCGCCGCCAGCGGGGCCACCGCCTCCGTCTGCACCCCGATCAGCGCCGGCGCCCGTACCCCGCGCCGGGACAGTTCCTCCACCGCCAGCGCCGCGCCCAGCAGCAGCGTGCCGTTGCCCACCGGAAGCACCAGCACCTCGGGGAGCCGCCCCCCGAGTTGCTCCCAGACCTCGTACACGTACGTCTTCGTCCCGTGGAGGAAGTACGGGTTGAAGACGTGGCTCGCGTAGAACACCCCCGGTGCGTCGGCCGCTTCCCGCGCGGCCCGCGCCGCCGCCTCCCGCCCGCCCGGCACGATCCGCACGGCCGCGCCGTGCGCCCGCATCCGCTCGGTCTTCTTCTCCGAGGTGCCCTCCGGCACGAAGACCTCGCACCTCAGCCCGGCCCGCGCGCAGTACGCCGCGAACGCCGTCCCCGCGTTGCCGCTGCTGTCCGCGACCACCCGCTCCGGGCCGAGCCTGCGGGCCAGTTCCACCAGCATCACCGCGCCCCGGTCCTTGAACGACAGCGTCGGCATCAGGAAGTCGAGCTTGGCGTGGATCCGGTCCGTCAGCGGCACCAGCGGGGTGTGCCCCTCGCCCAGCGAGACGGGGATCTCCCCGGCCAGCGGCAGGACGGGCGCGTACCGCCACAACGACCACGGACCGGCCGCCGGTTCCAGCGGCACCGCAGGGTCCGGGGTGAAGTCGAGGTCCCAGGGGCCGCCGCACGCCGGGCAGCACCACCGCGCGGTCGCCACGTCCGCCCGCGTTCCGTCCAAGGGGCATACGTAGCCCGGCAGTTCGTCGATCATGTCCGGATGCTACGGGTCCGCGCCCGGCCCCACCGCCGACCGGGGCGACGCCGCCTCGTACGATGCGCGCATTCGTTCGCACCCCGCGCGCCCTTGTGTATGGAGCACCGCACCTCGTGACCACTGCGCCCCCACCGCCTTCCCCCGTCGGCCCGGGCCACCACTGGCCCCCGCCGTCACCGCCGTCGGTGTGGGGTTCGCCCGCGGCCCCGCTGCCGCCCGCCCTCAACGGGTTCGCCGTCGCCTCACTGCCGGTCGGGCTGCTCTGCCTGCCGCCGCTGGGTGTGGTCTTCGCCGTCGTCGCGCTGGTGCAGATCGCGCGCAGGGGCGACCGCGGCAAGGCGTTGGCCGTGGTGGGCCTGGTGGTGTCCCTGGTGATGAGTGCGGCTCTGGTGTACGCCACGGGCCGGTACGCCGACCCCTTCTTCCGGCGCCTGGGCTCGGCGGGCGGCCGCCCGTACGTCGAGGGCCGGCTGACGGACATGAACGCACTGCGGCCCGGCGACTGCTTCAACGTCCCCGGCGGTGACCTGCTCGGCGGGCGTGCGGTCGCCTACCGGACGGCCTGCACGGGCGTGCACCACGCGGAGGTGACGTCCTCGGGCCCCATGGCGGACGGCGCGTACCCCGGTGCCGAGCGGCTCAAGGAGCAGGCCACGGCCGCGTGCTGGAAGGCGCAGGACGAGTACGCCATGGACAGCTGGGCGGTGCCCGGCTACGCCGAGATGTTCTACTTCGCACCCTCGCGCGAGGCGTGGGGGCTCGGCGACCGGCGGCTGGTGTGCGTCATGGGCACCACGACCAAGGAGCACCGGGGCAGCCTGCGCCAGGACGGGGCGTCCCTGAGGCCGGACCAGGTGACCTTCCTGCGGGCGATGAACGCGGCCGACCAGGCGGTGGGCCGCGAGCCCGAGGAGGACGTCGACGGCGCGTTCGCGCAGTACCGCACCTGGGCGCGGGAGGTCGAGGCGGCGTTGGGCGGCGAGGCGCGGATGCTGGGTGCCGTCCCGTCGGCGCGTCCTGAGGCGGCCGCCGCGGCGGCCGCGCGGCTCAGGGAGGTCGAGGCGGCGCGCAAGGAGTGGCGGCGGGCGGCGGCGGCGACGACCCCGGACCAGTTCGAGGAGGCGTGGGACCGGGCGGCGGAGGTGGTCACGGTCGAGTCGGAGAAGGCGCTCCGCGGAGCGTACGGGCTCTCGACGGAGGTTCCGCAGTGGCTGCGGCCGGGGCCGGGGGACAAGGGCGGCGGTCCTGCGAAGGGTCCGTCGGCGGAGCGCGTGTGACAGGGCGTCGGTGCGTAACGCGCGGTAACGGGTTTGAGTGACCTGCCTTCATCACTTCGAGTGAAACTCTGGCCCTTGGTTGCGGCGCACAACGATCGGTTGCCACGCTGTAGCAGTCTGTCAACCTGATGGGAGTGGCCAGTGACTTTCGGTGAGCAGCCGGCCTATCTGCGCGTCGCCGGTGATCTGCGACAGAAGATCGTCGATGGGTCCCTGCCCCCGCACGCCCGGCTCCCCTCGCAGGCCCGCATCCGCGAGGAGTACGGGGTGTCCGACACCGTGGCGCTGGAGGCCCGGAAGGTGCTCATGGCGGAGGGTCTCGTCGAGGGGCGCTCCGGATCCGGTACGTACGTGCGCGAGCAGCCCGTGCCGCGCCGGGTGGCCCGCTCCGGCTACCGGACGGGCGGCCCGTCCACGCCGTTCCGTCAGGAGCAGGCGGACGCGGGGGCGCGCGGCACGTGGGAGTCGAACAGCGAACAGGCCGACGCCCCGCCGGAGATCGCCAAGCGGCTCGGCGTCGCGCCGGGGGACCGGGTCATGCGGACGCGGTACGTCTTCCGCGACGCGGGGGAGGCGATGATGCTCTCCACGTCCTGGGAGCCCCTGTCCGTGACCGGCCGGACGCCGGTGATGCTGCCCGAGGAGGGTCCGCTGGGCGGGTCCGGGGTGGTGGAGCGGATGGCCGCGATCGACGTGGTCGTGGACAACGTGGTGGAGGAGGTCGGCGCCCGGCCGGGCCTCGCGGAGGAGATCTCCCTGCTGGGCGGCGTCCCGGGACACGTGGTGCTGGTGGTCAGCCGCACCTACTACGCCTCCGGACTCGCCGTCGAGACCGCCGACGTCGTGGTGCCCGCGGACCGCTACCGGCTGGCGTACCACCTCCCGGTGCGCTAGCGCGTCGTCGGCTCGCGCTGCGATCCGGCCTGCCGGGTGGTGCGCCGTGTGACCGCGCGGTGCTGGATGTGCGCCGGGGTACGCGCGGTGCGTTCGCACGCGTGGCCGGATGAGTACGCCTGCCAGGTGCCTCTTCGTGAAAAACCGTATCCGCTCAGTAAAGGTCGGGCGTAAGCTCCGGCATATGCGCAGTGCGGTTTCCCGGGCAGGCACATCGGCGGAGGGTGAAACGCGATGAACGACAGCGGTGCCCTGCTCTCATGGCTGGTCATACGTCAGGACGACAACGGCAACCGCTACCGGGTGGGCCGGTACGCCACCCAGGCCGAGGCCCAGAAGGTCGTCGACAGTCTGGATGACCGGGGACACAAGCAGCTCTACTGGGTCGAGCGGGTCGGTCAAGACACCCAGACCGCGACCACGAACTGAGCGAAGGTCTGGATGATGACCTGGGTGAAGACCTGGGTGATGACCTGAGTGACGAACCGAGGGACGAACCGGGCGACCGGCCGGGCGCAGGCACGGCCGGCGCCCTGACATAGGCTCCGCCCCATGACTGTACGCGTGGTCGTGGGCGGAGCCCTTTGTCATGACGGGCGCCTGCTGGCCGCCCGGCGCAGTGCGCCCCCGGAGGTGGCCGGCCGGTGGGAACTCCCGGGCGGGAAGGCCGAACCGGGCGAGTCGGTCCCCGAGGCGCTGGTGCGCGAACTGCGCGAGGAGCTCGGCGTGGAGACCGAGGCGCTGGAGCGGATCCCGGGTGAGTGGCCGGTCAGGCCCGGCCTGGTCCTGCACGTGTGGATGGCCCGGCTGCTGTCGGGGGTCCCGGCGCCGCTGGAGGACCACGACGAACTGCGCTGGCTCGGCCCGGACGAGCTGGACACGGTGGACTGGCTCGACCAGGACCGCCCGGCGGTCGCGGAAGCCGGCCGCCGCCTGTCCCTCCGCGGGCGCGACTGAGGGGGCGCATGGCGGCTCGCGCTGTAGGCCGTCTGCGCCACAGTGCGCCGTTGGGGGGAGGAACGGGTGGTACGACGCCCCGAATATCGGGTATGTCGCTATTAATCCCTATCTCGTTTCCGAAACGTCCCTGCTGAACCCGACTGGGGTCGCCGCGGCCCGGGAAGTGATCGGCGTGATCGACACAGACGGTGAGTGCGCCGAGTGGGTCTTCCCGGCCGAGCCCGGTTCCGTCCGAACCGCTCGCCACGCCGTGCGCGGAAAGCTCCGTGCCTGGGGTCTGGATTCCGTGGGTGACGTGACCGTCCTGCTGGTCAGCGAGCTGGTGACCAACTCGCTGCGCTACGCCTCCGGCCCCATCGGCGTCCGCCTCGAGTGGCACGGACCCGACCGGGGGAAGGCCGTCCCGGGTCCGGCGCTTATCGTGGAGGTTTCCGATCCGCTTCCGGATCCACCCCGCGAACGGGTCGCCAACCCCGACGACGAGGGGGGCCGGGGTCTGCACCTCGTGGCCGTCTCGGCGCGCCGCTGGGGCACGCGGCACGGGAAGTCGGGCAAGACCGTGTGGTTCGAGTTGGCACTTCCTGGTGAGTAACAAGGAGAAGGGTTGCCGACCACCATCCACAATGGCTCAAAACAACGGGACCTTTTTGTGATCGTGAACGCCGTGCCGTCCCGGGCCGTGGTGCTGAATACTTCGGTCATGGCCGGTCCGGTTGCGGTGAGCTGGAGGGGACGGTCGCGTGAGCGAGATACCTGCACAGGCACATCAGGCCCGCGAGCGCGGGGAGACGTGGCACGACTCCCTGTGGCACAGCAGCCCGCCTGGCTCGATATATGACTACATAAGAGTCGCCTCCTTCTCGATCGGGCCCGACGGTCTCATCGACCAGTGGAGCCTGCGTGCCGAGGAGCTCTTCGGCCTGACCGCCGCCCAGGCGGTGGGACGCGACCCGGTCGACGCCTTCATGCCGCCGGAGCTGCGGGACGGCGGTCACCGCAAAGTCGCCGAGATCCTCGACGGCGAGGAGTGGACCGGTCTCATCCCCTTCCGCATCCCCGGCGGCAACGGCGCGCACGGCGTCGCCGAGATCTACGTGATGCCCACCCGCACGGAGACGGGCCGCCGGGCCGCCCTGTGCGTCGTCGTCGACGTACGCGCGCTGCGCCGGATCGAATCCGATCTCGCCGCCTCGCAGGCCATATTCGGTCAATCTCCCTTCGGCTTCCTGTTGTTCGGTACGGATCTCACGGTGCAGCGCGCCAACCGCCGTTTCGCGACCGTCTTCGGCGGCGCCGCCGAGGAGCACCGGGGCCGCACGGTCCACGACTACCTGCCGCCGCACGAGGCCGACCGGATGGCGGACGCCCTGCGACGGGTGCTGGAGACCGGCGAGTCCGTCAACGACCTGCGGATCACCGGCGCCACCCCGCGCAGCCGGGAGGACCGCCACTGGTCGATCAACCTCTACCGGGTGCACGACGGCACCGGCAGCCCCATCGGCATCGCGGGGATCGGCATCGACGTCACCCGCCGCCACCTCGCGGCCCGTGAAGCCGCCGGGGTCCGGCGCAACCTCGCCCTCCTCAACGAGGCCGGGCACCGGATCGGCAACTCCCTCGACCTGGAGACCACCGCACGGGAACTCCTCGACGTCACCGTCCCCGGCTTCTGCGACCTGGCCGCCGTCGACCTCTACCAGGGACTGCTGCTCGGCGACGACGACCGCCCGGCCCGGCCCCAGGGCCGGCGCCGTGAGCTGCCGGCCGTGCCCGGGCAGGGCTCCGGGCGCGCGCCGTCCGCGCCGCTGCGGCGGGTGGCCTTCGCCTCCGCGGTGTCCGACGCCCCGCTGTCGGGGCCGGGCGCGCCGGTCTCCGTGGGCGAGACCCACCGCTACCCGGCCGGGTCGTCGGGCGCCCTGGCACTGCGGACGGCCAGGCCGCGCCTGGTGGAGGGCGCCGGGAGCGACGAGATCGTGCAGTCGACGCTGGTCGTGCCGATGCTCGCCCACGACACGGTCATCGGTCTCGCCCAGTTCTCCCGTACGAAGGGCAGCGAACCGTTCGGCGAACGCGACCGGGCCGTCGCGGTGGAACTCGCCGCGCGGGCCGCGGTCTGCATCGACAACGCCCGCCTCTACCGGCGCGAGCACGAGCGGGCGCTGATCCTCCAGCGGAGCCTGCTGCCCCCCGGCGACCCCGAGGCGGCCGGCCTGGACATCGCCTGCCGCTACCTGCCCGGGAACGCGGCGACCGAGGTCGGGGGCGACTGGTTCGACGTCATCGAACTCCCCGGGCACCGCACCGCGCTGGTCGTCGGGGACGTGATGGGCCGGGGCCTGCGGGCCGCCGTCGCGATGGGCGAACTGCGCACCGCCGTACGGACGCTGGCCCTGCTGGACCTCGAACCGGCCGAGGTGCTCTCCGCCCTGGACGAGGTCGCCCGCGGCCTCGGCGCACCGGGCGGCGCACAGCAGGCCTCGCGCGCGGCGCTGCACTCGCGCGACGCCGACCGCTCGGAGGTCTACCTCGCCACCTGCGTCTACGCCGTCTACGACCCGGTGACCCGGCGCTGCACCATCGCCAACGCCGGTCACATGCCGCCGGTCCTGAGCGAACCCTCCGAGGAGGGCGCCCCGCCGCGCCCCGGACTGCTGCTGGAGGTACCGCCCGGGATGCCGCTGGGCGTGGGCGGCGAACCGTTCGAGGAGGTGGAGATCGACCTCCCGGAGGGGGCACTGCTCGCCCTGTACACCGACGGGCTCGTCGAATCGCGGGACCATCCGCTGGAAGAGGGCCTGAGCGGGCTGCGCGACGCGCTCGCCGACCCGGCGCGCCCGCTGGAGGAGGTCTGCGACCACGTGCTGAACACCCTGGAGACCCGGCACGGTGAGGACGACATCGCGTTGCTGATGGCACGGGTGCAGGGGTTGCCTGTCGACGCCGTCGGGGACTGGCAGCTGCCGCGGGAGGCCCGGTCGGTGGGGCGGGCGCGGGAACTGGCGCGGGCGAAGCTGCCGGCGTGGGGCCTGGAGGGGCTGCTGGACACCACCGAGCTGCTGGTGAGCGAGTTGGTGACCAACGCCCTGCGGTACGGGGAGGGGGAGATCCGGCTGCGGCTGCTGCTGGACCGCACCCTGGTGTGCGAGGTGTGGGACGCGAACCTGGCGCAGCCGCGGCGGCGCCGGGCCCGCGACACCGACGAGGGCGGCCGCGGCCTCCAGCTGGTCGGGCTGCTGTCCGCCGGGTGGGGCACACGGCGGACGCACCGGGGCAAGACGGTGTGGTTCGAGCTCCCGCTGCCGGGCGCCGCGGCCGAACCGGTGAACGAACTGTCGGCGGAGCAGCTGCTCGGCATGTACGGGTGACCGGCGACCTCTCCCCGCGCCCGTTCAGGGCAGCGCGACCGCCGTCAGCTGCGGCAGCGCCGGGACGGGACGACGCTGTCGCCCGCCAGGACCGCGTCCATCGGCGCCGCCCCGGTCCCCGGGCGCTCCCACCGCCACTGCGGGACGCCGGTGAGCACGTCGAGCCCGGCGAGGAACGGCGGCGCGTCCGGCTCCGCCGGCACCCGCGGCGGGGGCGGCGGATCCCCGATGTGCCGGAGCATCAGTGCCCAGGGACCCTCGCCGTCGCCGGTCCCGGTGCCGAACGGGGGCGCCCCGCCGAGCAGTGCGTAGCACGACGGACCGCGCGTACGCGACGGACAGCGCCCAGGTCCTCGCCGAGAGCAGCTCCACCACGATGAACA
Organism: Streptomyces cirratus; assembly: GCF_014650775.1. GTDB lineage: Bacteria > Actinomycetota > Actinomycetes > Streptomycetales > Streptomycetaceae > Streptomyces > Streptomyces cirratus. The sequence goes on from NZ_BMVP01000002.1 coordinate 574,858, forward strand.
GCCGCCCGTCCTGCTGCCCCACGTGTCCGCCAGTCGATCCCCCGCCCGCACCGCACGTGCCCCCTGACTCACGTCGATGACGTTCCCCAGGGGGCACCGTGTCCTGCGAAGTGAACAGCCGGGGTGCTATGGCTGCGAGCGCCTGCGGATCTTGTTCCCCAGCCACACCAGCGGGTCGTACTTGCGGTCCACCGCCCGCTCCTTCAACGGGATCAGCGCGTTGTCGGTGATCTTGATCCCCTCCGGGCAGACCTCCGTACAGCACTTGGTGATGTTGCAGTAGCCCAGCCCGTGTTGCTCCTGGGCCGTGCGCTTGCGGTCCAGGCCCTCCCCGGCGGCCGCGTCGAGCGGATGCATGTCCAGCTCGGCGACCCGCATCAGGAACCGCGGACCGGCGAAGGCACTCTTGTTCTCCTCGTGGTCACGCACCACGTGGCAGGTGTCCTGGCACAGGAAGCACTCGATGCACTTGCGGAACTCCTGCGAGCGCTCCACGTCCACCTGCTGCATCCGGTACGCGCCCGCGGCCACCCCGGGCGGCGGCACGAAGGCCGGCACCTCCCGTGCCTTGGAGTAGTTGAAGGACACGTCCGTCACCAGGTCGCGGATCACCGGGAAGGCCCGCAGCGGGGTCACGGTGATGGTCTCCTCCCGCGAGAAGGTGGACATGCGGGTCATGCACATCAGCCGCGGCCGGCCGTTGACCTCCGCGCTGCACGAGCCGCACTTGCCCGCCTTGCAGTTCCAGCGGACGGCGAGGTCCGAGGCCTGCGTGGCCTGCAAGCGGTGGACGATGTCCAGCACCACCTCGCCGTCGTTCACCTCGACGGTGAAGTCCCGCAGCCCACCGCCCTCCGCGTCGCCCCGCCAGATCCGGAAGCGGGCGTCGTAGGTAGTCACTCGTAGAGCTCCTCTTCGGCGAGGTACTTGGCCAGCTCGTCCTTCTCGAAGAGGGCGAGCAGGTCAGGGCGGATGGGTTCGGTACGGGTCCGCTCCAGGCGGATCCGGTCCGCGTCCGGGCCGTCGGCGGGCGCGGGTTCCAGGAGCCGGCACAGCAGGTTCACCGGCCGCCAGTCCCGCTCCATCGACGGGCAGTCCTCGCGGGTGTGCCCGCCCCTGCTCTCCGTGCGCTCCAGGGCGGCCCGCGCCACGCACTCGCTGACCAGCAGCATGTTCCGCAGGTCCAGTGCCAGGTGCCAGCCCGGGTTGAACTGGCGGTGGCCCTCGACCCCGGCGCGAGCGGCCCGCGCCCGCAGCCCGCGCAGCCGCTCCAGCGCCTCGGCCATCTCGCCCTCGCGGCGGATGATGCCGACCAGGTCGTTCATCGTCGTCTGGAGCTCCTGGTGGAGCGTGTACGGGTTCTCGGCGCCATCGTCGGCGTGGAAGGGGGCCAGCGCCTCGGCGGCCGCCGCGTCGACCTCCGCCTGGGACACGGCCGGGGGCGCGGCCAGGGCGGAGGCGTACTGCGCCGCGTGCAGCCCGGCCCGCCGGCCGAACACCAGCAGGTCGGAGAGGGAGTTGCCGCCGAGCCGGTTCGAGCCGTGCATGCCGCCCGCGACCTCACCCGCGGCGAACAGCCCCGGAACGCCCACGGTGGCGGCGGTGTCCGACTCGACGGCGATCCCGCCCATCACGTAGTGGCAGGTCGGGCCGACCTCCATCGCCTCGGCGGTGATGTCCACGTCCGCCAGCTCCTTGAACTGGTGGTACATCGAGGGCAGCCGCCGCTTGATGGTCTCGGCGGACATCCGCGTGGACACGTCCAGGAACACCCCGCCGTGCGGTGACCCGCGCCCGGCCTTGACCTCGGAGTTGATGGCCCGCGCCACCTCGTCGCGCGGCAGCAGCTCGGGCGGGCGCCGGTTGTTGTCCGGGTCCTCGTACCAGCGGTCGCCCTCGTCCTCGCTCTGCGCGTACTTCTCCTTGAAGACGTCCGGGACGTAGTCGAACATGAACCGCTTGCCCTCGCTGTTGCGCAGCACCCCGCCGTCGCCGCGCACCGACTCGGTGACGAGGATGCCCTTCACCGAGGGCGGCCAGACCATTCCGGTCGGGTGGAACTGCACGAACTCCATGTTCAGCAGCGGCGCCCCGGCGAGCAGGGCCAGCGCGTGGCCGTCGCCGGTGTACTCCCAGGAGTTGGAGGTCGTCTTGAACGACTTGCCGATCCCGCCCGTGGCCAGCACCACCGCCGGTGCCTCCAGTACGAAGAACCGGCCCGTCTCGCGCTCGTAGCAGAAGGCCCCCGAGACCTTCTCCCCGTCCTTCAAGACCCTGGTGACCGTGCACTCCTGGAAGACCTTGAGCCGGGCCTCGTAGTCCCCGTACTCCTTGAAGTCCTGCTGCTGGAGCGCCACGATCTTCTGCTGGAGGGTGCGGATCAGCTCCAGGCCGGTCCGGTCCCCGACGTGGGCGAGGCGCGGGTACTCGTGGCCGCCGAAGTTGCGCTGCGAGATCTTCCCGTCCGGCGTCCGGTCGAACAGGGCGCCCCAGGTCTCCAGCTCCCAGACCCGGTCGGGCGCCTCCTTCGCGTGCAGTTCCGCCATGCGCCACTGGTTGAGGAACTTGCCGCCGCGCATGGTGTCGCGGAAGTGCACCTGCCAGTTGTCGCCCTCGTTGACGTTGCCCATGGAGGCGGCGATCCCGCCCTCCGCCATGACCGTGTGGGCCTTGCCGAAGAGGGACTTGCAGATCACGGCCGTACGGGCGCCGCGTTCCCGGGCCTCGATCGCGGCCCGCAGCCCGGCGCCGCCCGCGCCGACCACGACCACGTCCCACTGCTGCCGGTCGACTTGAGCCATGTCAGAAGATCCTCGGGTCGGTGAAGGCGCCGCTGGCCACCAGGTAGACGTACAGGTCGCACAGGGCAACGCTGATCAGCGAGGCCCACGCCAGCTGCATGTGGCGGGCGTTCAGCCGGCTCACCCAGCCCCACAGCCGGTAGCGGACGGGGTGCTCGGAGAAGTGTTTGAGGCGGCCGCCGATGATGTGCCGGCAAGAGTGGCAGGAGAGCGTGTACGCCCAGATCAGCACGATGTTGACGAGGAACACCAGCGTGCCGAGGCCCATGTGGCCCCACTCGTAGCGGTCGTTGCGGAAGGCCAGCACGGTGTCGTACGTGAGGATGCCCGCGACCGGCAGCGCCGCGTAGAAGAAGTACCGGTGCAGGTTCTGCAGGACCAGCGGGAAACGGGTCTCGCCCGTGTACGCGGTGTGCGGCTCGGCGACGGCGCAGGCGGGCGGCGAGGCCCAGAAGCCCCGGTAGTAGGCCTTGCGGTAGTAGTAGCAGGTCAGCCGGAAGCCGAGCGGGAAGATCAGGATCAGCAGGGCGGGGGACAGGCCCCACCAGCTGCCGAACACGTCCAGGTTGGGCCCGCCGCGCATCTCCTTGCAGTTCTCCGCCAGGCAGGGGGAGTAGAAGGGCGAGACGTAGGGGGCCGCGTAGTAGTCGGCGTTCGCGAACGCCCGCCAGGTCGAGTACGCGATGAAGGCGAGCAGTCCGGCGGCGGTGCCGGCGGGCGAGAGCCACCACCGGTCGGTCCGCAGGTGACGGGCCGCGATCGCGGCCCGCGAGGGTCCGTGGACGCCGCCGGCCCGCGGGGGCCGGTGGGATGGGGGCAAGTCCGTGCCTGTGGCCAAGGGGGACTCCGGGTGGAGTGATGAGGGGTGGCCCAGGAGACCCGGCCGCGCGCTGCGCCGGCCGGGTCAGATGGGGTGAGGATGTGCGGGGGAGTATGCCGGGTCAGGGGGCCCGGCGGTCGCGGGCGCCGAGGCCCTCGTCGTCGGAATCCGTCCACAGCGAGCTGTCGTACGGGGTGTCCGGGACGGTCACCATGCCCTCCCGGCCGACGGGCCCGGAGGCGGCCGGGCCCTGGCGGGCGACGTCGCGCTCCAGCCGCTCGACCGAGCGGACCAGCTCGTTCAGATTCCGTCGTACGGCGGTCAGATCGTCTTGCAGGGACATGAGGTGCCCTCACTTCCGCGCGTGCGGTGGCAATGCTCCTGGGCGCCTGCGAGTGTCGCTCTTCCCTTCCCCCGTTGTGAAGGGACGTGCAGCGATTGCGGGCGCACAGGCGCGATATGTGCGCCCCTCCCTGCCCCCATTCTCATCCCTCGAACGGGGGAACGCTCCTTTGGCTTTCGGTGGCTTCACCCCCCTGTCGCAAGCCGCATTGGTCCGCACGGGTGGGGTTCGCGGCGTGGCGCGGTTCCCCTCCGGGGCACCCGGAGTGCCGTCGATTTCAGTGGGTTTCGCACGCAGTGTGATCAGCTCCATATACCGCCAAATTGATCAAGCTCCACGCTCAGGCTCACCCACGCCCCGCCCCGGAGGTACCACCCATGACCCAGAGAAGGCGCAGGTCCTTGGCGCTCCTGACCTCGGGAGTCCTCGCACTGCCGCTGCTCGCGGGCTGCGGCGCGGGTGAAGACGAGGGCGGTCCGGTCGCCGCCGGCCAGGACATCGCCGCGACGGCCCGCGACCGGGTCGCCGACGGCGGCGTGCTGCGCTGGGCCGTCGACACGCTGCCGGAGACCCTGAACACCTTCCAGGCCGACGCCGACGGCACCACCTCGCGGATCGCCGGGGCGGTGCTGCCGCAGCTGTTCAGGCTCGACGACAAGGGACGGCCGGTGGCCGATCCCGACTACCTGGAGAAGGCGGAGATCGTCGCCCGGGAGCCCAAGCAGGTCGTCCTGTACAAGCTGAACCAGCAGGCGGTGTGGAGCGACGGCCGGGAGATCGGCGCAGCCGACTTCGTCGCCCAGTGGCGGGCCCTGAACGGCAAGGACTCGGCGTACTGGACCGCGCGCAACGCGGGCTACGACCGGATCGAGAAGATCGAGCGAGGCAAGACCGACCTGGAGGTGAAGGTCACCTTCGCCAAGCCGTACACCGACTGGCGCTCGCTGTTCAGCCCGCTCTACCCGAAGCAGGTCACCGGCACCCCCGAGGCCTTCAACGAAGGCGCGCGCGGCGCCCTCAAGGTCACCGCCGGACCCTTCAACCTCGGCACCATCGACAAGAAGACCGGCACCGCGGCGCTGACCCGCAACGCCCGCTGGTGGGGCCGGCCGGCCAAGCTGGACAGCCTCGTCCTGACCGCCGTGCCCCGCGCCGAGCGCCCGGCCGCCCTCGCCGCGGGCCGGGTCGACCTGGCGGAGGTCGACCGCACGGGCGCCGACCGGATCGCGCTCGCCCACCGGGACGCGGGCGACCCGGGCGGCGCCCACGGGCCCGGAGCCTCGGTGACGGCGGCGGAGGCCACCTTGTCCTGGGCGGTGGCCCACGGCGCCGACGAGAACCGGGCCCGGGAGGAGCAGGAGAACCGGGCCAGGAACGCGGACGCGGCCAAGAAGTACGCCGACGAGCAGGCCGCCCTGCGCGCCTTCACCGTCCGCAAGTCCCTGGAGCCGGCCTACACGCAGCTGGCCATGAACGGAGCCTCCGGGCCCCTGTCCGACGAGCGGGTCCGCCGCGCGGTGGCCCGGGCCATCGACCGCAAGGCCCTCGCCGAGACCGTGCTCAAGCCGCTCGGACTGCCGGCGAAGCCCGTCGGCAGCCACCTGGCGCTGGCCGGGCAGCGCGCGTACGCCGACAACAGCGACGCCCTCGGCGGCCAGGACACCCAGGCCGCGCAGGCGCTGCTCGCCGACGCGGGCTGGCACCGGGGCGGGAAGATCAAGGAGCCGGCGGCCAAGGCGGGCCCCGGGGGCGAGGACGGGGCCGCGAAGGACGACGGCAAGACCCCCGCCGGGCCGGGCACCGGCAACGACGGCCTGTACATCGTCGGCCAGGACGACCGCAACGGCGACGACAAGCCCGCGGGCGCCGGCCGCGCCCGGGCGGGCAGCCCCGGCGACCACCTGATGCACGGCGGCCTGCGGCGCGCGGGCATGCTGCCCGCCGAGGCGAGCCTGCCCGAGGGCCTCTACGCCCCGGACGGGGAGCTCGCCGACGCGGACCGCTCCGCGCCGGGCACCGAAGCGGGCCGGCCCTCGCCGGTGCTGGCCCCGGCCCCGCTCGCGGCCCAGCAGGAGCGGGCCCTGCTGGCGCAGGCGGCGAAGGTCGTCGACGACGCGAAGCGGGCCGCGGCGGCCCGTGACGGCGAGGAGGGCGCGGAGGCGAAGGACCCAGCGGACGCGAAGGACCCGGCCGCGAAGGACCCGGCCGCGAAGGACCCCGCGCAGGCCCCGGCGAAGGCCAGCCCCGCTCCGGCGGCCCCGGCCAAGCAGAACCGGGCGGGCGCCCCGCTCGCCAAGGACGGCAAGCCGCTGACCCTGCGGTTCGTGCTTCCTTCGGGCCCCGGCTCGGAGGCCCTGCGGACGGTGGGCGAGCGGATCTCCCAGATGCTCCAGAAGGTCGGCATCCAGACCGAGCTGACCAAGGTCGCCGACGAGAGCTTCTTCAAGGACCACATCGCCTCGGGCCAGTACGACCTGGCCCTCTACTCCTGGCCCGCGACCGCCTACCCCGCCACCGACGCCCGGCCCATCTTCGCCAAGCCCGCGCCGGCCGCCGACGGATCTCTGCTCGTGGAGCAGAACTACACCCGGGTGGGCACCGACCACATCGACCAGCTCTTCGACCAGGCGCTCGGCGAGCTGGACGAGGAGCAGTCCCGGGAACTGATCCGCAAGGCGGACGCCCGGATCTGGGCCGCCGCGGGATCCATCCCGCTCTACCAGCGCCCGGAGCTGGTGGCCGTCAAGACGAACCTGGTCAACGCGGGCGCCTTCGGTCTCGGCACCCCCCGCTTCCAGGACATCGGATGGAAGAAGCCGGACGCGCCCGCCGGGAAGAACAAGAAGTAGGCGAGGAACGAAAACCCGCCGACGGGCAACCCGCCGACGAGCAACCCGGTGAGGAGCAAGCCCCCCAGGAGCACACACGGGGAAGAAGTGGTGACAAAGAGGTGCCGAGCGGGTTGACCCGCGGGTCACAAGCTCAGATGTGACTCAATTGCCTTGCCCGCCGGACACCCCGGCGGGCAAGGTCGTGAGTACCCGTTGACCCGCATGAATCCCAGGTGGAAGCGGGCGACTGCCAAGGCCGCGGCACCCCACTCCAGACCCGGCCCCGCTCAGTCGTCCGGCCCCTTGACAGACCCCACGGCAGGCGGTTCCCGCCATTCGACGTACGATGGGGTAAGGCCGTGGCAGGTTTCCGCCCGGCTCAAGGCTCGCGTGCCGGACCGTACGCGCCGCCATCCACGATCCCGGGAGAAGCGCCGAAGTGCCCACGCGCCACGACATCCGTAACGTCGCCATCGTCGCCCACGTCGACCATGGCAAGACGACCATCGTCGATGCCATGCTCAAGCAGGCCGGTGCCTTCGCCGCCCACCAGCACCTCGACGACCGCATGATGGACTCGAACGACCTGGAGCGTGAGAAGGGCATCACGATCCTCGCCAAGAACACGGCGGTGAAGTACCACCCCAAGGACGGCGGGGCGCCCATCACGATCAACATCATCGACACCCCCGGCCACGCCGACTTCGGTGGCGAGGTCGAGCGCGGTCTGTCGATGGTGGACGCCGTCGTCCTGCTGGTGGACGCCTCCGAGGGCCCGCTGCCCCAGACCCGCTTCGTGCTCCGCAAGGCGCTCCAGGCGAAGATGCCGGTCATCCTCTGCATCAACAAGACCGACCGCCCGGACTCCCGGATCGACGACGTCGTCAACGAGACGTACGACCTCTTCCTGGACCTGGACGCGACCGAGGAGCAGATCGAGTTCCCGATCGTCTACGCCTGCGGCCGTGACGGCATCGCCTCGCTGACCAAGCCGGAGGACGGCACCGTCCCCGCCGACAGCGACAGCCTGGAGCCGTTCTTCTCCACCATCCTGGAGCACGTCCCGGCCCCGGTGTACGACGAGGAGGCCCCCCTCCAGGCCCACGTCACCAACCTGGACGCCGACAACTTCCTCGGCCGCATCGCGCTCCTGCGCGTCGAGCAGGGCGAGCTGCGCAAGGGCCAGACCGTCGCGTGGATCAAGCGTGACGGCACCATGTCCAACGTCCGCATCACCGAGCTGATGATGACCGAGGCCCTCACCCGCAAGCCGGCGGAGGTCGCCGGCCCCGGTGACATCTGCGCCGTCGCCGGTATCCCCGACATCATGATCGGCGAGACCCTGGCCGACCCGGAGAACCCGATCGCGCTGCCGCTGATCTCGGTGGACGAGCCGGCCATCTCCATGACCATCGGCACCAACACCTCGCCGCTCGTCGGCCGCGGCGGCACGGGCAAGGGCGCGGACGCCAAGTCCGCCGTCAAGGACCGCAAGGTCACCGCCCGCCAGGTGAAGGACCGCCTGGACCGCGAGCTCATCGGCAACGTCTCGCTCCGCGTCCTCGACACCGAGCGCCCGGACGCCTGGGAGGTCCAGGGCCGCGGTGAGCTCGCGCTCGCCATCCTGGTCGAGCAGATGCGCCGCGAGGGCTTCGAGCTGACCATCGGCAAGCCGCAGGTCGTCACCCAGGAGATCGACGGCAAGGTGCACGAGCCGGTCGAGCGCATGACGATCGACGTCCCCGAGGAGCACATGGGCGCCGTCACGCAGCTCATGGGCATCCGCAAGGGCCGCATGGACAACATGTCGAACCACGGCTCCGGCTGGGTGCGCATGGAGTTCGTCGTCCCGTCGCGCGGCCTCATCGGCTTCCGTACGGAGTTCCTGACCAACACCCGCGGTACGGGTATCGCCCACTCGATCCACGAGGGCCACGAGCCGTGGTTCGGCCCGCTGGTGACCCGCAACAACGGTTCCCTGGTCGCCGACCGCGCCGGTGCGGTCACGCCCTTCGCGATGATCAACCTCCAGGAGCGCGGTGTGCTGTTCACCGAGCCCGGCACCGAGGTGTACGAGGGCATGATCGTCGGTGAGAACTCGCGCTCCGACGACATGGACGTGAACATCACCAAGGAGAAGAAGCTCACCAACATGCGTGCGGCTTCCGCGGACAACACCGAGAACGTGGTGCCGCCCCGCAAGCTCTCCCTGGAGCAGTCCCTGGAGTTCTGCCGCGACGACGAGTGCGTCGAGGTGACCCCGGAGGCGGTCCGCATCCGCAAGGTCGTCCTGGACCAGAAGGAGCGCTCGCGTTCCGCGTCGCGCGCCAAGTCCGGTAAGTGACAACCGTATTGCCCGAGTCCCGCTGCGGCGGCGGCTGAAAGCCGATCGGTCGACCGGCCCCTCCCCTCACGATGTCCGTGAGGGGAGGGGCTGTTCGCTTTTGTCAAGCGGATTTGCCGGTCCCGGCGTCCGCATACCGACCGTGACGCACCGGAAGGTGAGCTAACCGTCCGTTTCGCACGTGTCTGTCTCCTATCCGTTTGTCCGGATTTCGGGTTTTCGCCATGCGGTGATGTTGTGAAAACGAGACCACGTAAGTGTGGTTTACGGTCTGGGTGTCGCCGAGGATTGCTCCATTGAGCTCGGGTCAATGGGTCACACGCTGTGGGGAGCGTCGACTCACGAGCACACCGATGGGACCGGATTTCGCTGTCAGGGGTGTCAGCGGGGGACGGCCCTTCACTATCGACAGTGACTCCTGAGGAGGCAATTACCCATGCGCGGAGCAACGAGCGCCAAGTGGGTCGTGGGTGCCGTCATCGTGGCAATGTCTGCCACGGCATGTGGCGGTGGCGACAACAAGGCTGACGGTGGATCGGCGGGCGGTACGTTCCGCTTCGGCATCACCGAGCCGACCGCCATCGACCCCGTGAACGCACAGGAGTCGGAGGGCATCGTCATCGCCCGCGCGCTCTTCACCGGGCTGTACGACACGTCCACCGACGGCAAGCTGATCCCGAAGCTGGCCGAGTCCGGCACGCCGAGCGACGACGGCAAGACCTGGACGTTCAAGATCAAGGCCGGCACCAAGTTCACCAACGGTGAGCCGGTCGACGCCGAGTCCTTCGTCCGTGGCTGGACCCGCGTTTCCGCCAAGGCGTCCGCCTCCGACGTCTCGTACCACATGGCCGACATCGCCGGTTACGAGGACCTCCACAGCGGCAAGAGCGACAAGTTCGCCGGCCTGACGGCCGTGGACGCGACCACCCTCAAGGTGGAGCTGTCCATCCCGGACTTCGAGTTCGTCAAGAAGACCGCGCACTCCGTCTTCAGCCCCGTGCCGAAGGTGGCCGGCGCCGGTGACAACAAGGCGTTCAACGACCAGCCCATCGGCAACGGCGCGTTCAAGATGACGAGCCCGTGGCAGCACAACACGTCGATCACGCTGGTCCGCAACGACGACTACGGCCTGCAGAAGGCGCACCTCGCCAAGGTCGAGGCGAAGATCCTGAACCCGGCCAACGGCTCCACGCTGGAGTACCAGGGCTTCCAGTCGGGCCAGTTCGACTACGCCCGTATGCCCACGCCGCAGCTGACCGCGGCCAAGGCCAAGTACGACCCGCAGGGCGAGTGGATCTCCGGTGACTTCTCCGGCATCAACTACCTGAACATCTTCAACCAGAACGCGCCGTTCAACAACGCGGACGCCCGCAAGGCGATCTCGTACGCGATCGACCGCGAGGCGATCGTCAAGGGCGTCTTCCAGGGTCTGCAGAAGCCGGCTTCGGCCTTCCTGCCGCCGTCGTTCGCCGACGTCTACCAGGCCGGTGTCTGCACCTCCTGCGTCAAGCAGGACGTCGCGAAGGCCAAGGAGTACGCCGAGAAGGGCGGCCTCAAGCCGGGCACCGTCGTCAACTTCGGCTACAACACCGGCGCCGGCCACGAAGAGTGGGTCCAGGCCGTCGCGCAGCAGCTCAAGGACGTCCTCGGTCTCGACGTCAAGCTGGACGGCAAGCCGTTCAAGGAGGCGCTGGCCACCCAGCAGGACAAGGCGACCTCCGGTCTGTGGCGTCAGGCGTGGACCGCCGACTACCCGACCGCGGACAACTTCATGACCCCGCTGCTGAGCACCACCGGCATCGGTGAGGACCCGGCGACGGGCAAGGCGCAGGGCGACAACCGCGGCCGTTACTCCAACCCGGAGTTCGACAAGCTGCTCGTCACGGCCAAGGCCACGAAGGACGACGCCGCGCGCGCCGCGCTGTACAAGCAGGCCGAGAAGCTCGCGGTCGACACCGACCAGGGCGTCATCCCGCTGTGGCAGCGCACCCAGTACCGCCTGGTCAACAGCAAGAAGTTCAAGGACATCAAGATGGACTTCTACGAGGACCCGACCCTCGCGGAGATCTCGCTCAAGTAGCGGCCCCTCCACACACAGCAGGTAAGCGAAGGCCGTGGGGACGGAGTACTTCCTCTCTCCACGGCCTTCGTTCAGTCACGGGCGCACCCCTCTACCGGCGCCCGGCGGCGGCCCCTCTCCCGATCGGATGATGCCGCCCATTCCCACGCTCAGTATGTGAAGGAGGCATCGTGGGCAGATATGTGATCCGCCGGCTCGGGCAGATGGTGGTCGTCCTCTTCGGTGCGACGGTCGTGCTCTTCTGCTGTCTGTTCGTCCTTCCCGGCGACCCCGTGGGGTCGCTCGGCGGTGACAAGGCCCGCGACCCGGCTGTCGTCGAACAGCTCAGGGAGCGCTACGGACTCAACGATCCGCTCCCCGTCCAGTACGGGAACTTCGTGAAGAACCTGGCCCAGGGAGACCTCGGCGAGGACTTCACCCAGCGCCGCCCGGTGACGGAGATCTTGCAGCCCAAGCTCGTCAACACCGCCGAGCTGGCCATCACCGCCATCGTCATCGACATCGTGATCGGCCTCCTGGCGGGCCTGGTCGCGGCGCTGTTCAGATACTCGTTCTGGGACGTGCTGATCACGCTTCTCACGACGATGGCCGTCGGTTTCCCGTCCTTCGTCATCGGCATGGTCCTGCAGAAGGCGTTCGTGGTGGAGCTGCCCTGGTTCCCCCTGATCTCCGACGGAACGGTCAACTCCCTGATCCTGCCCGCGTTCACCCTGGCGATCCTGGACGCCGCGCTGGTCGCACGCCTCATGCGCGGCACCATGCTGGAGGTGCTGCGCGCCGACTACGTCAAGACGGCCATCGCCAAGGGTCTGCCCCGGCGGACGGTGCTCTTCAAGCATGTGATGCGCAACTCGATCATCCCGGTCGTCACCTACCTCGGCATCTCGTTCGGAACGCTGCTCGGCGGTGCGCTCATCACCGAGGCGATCTTCAACTGGGACGGCATCGGACTCGCGCTCGTGCAAGCGGTCCAGCAGCAGAACAACCCGATCATCATCGGCGTGGTGAGCTTCGGCGTCGCCGTGTTCGTTCTGCTCAACCTGATCGTCGACCTCTTGTACGCGGTCCTCGACCCGCGCATCCGTCTCGCCTGATTCCAGGCAGCCTGTTCTAGGAGTCACACCCATGTCCGAGCTCACCAAGAGCACAGCTGGGGCGGGGCCCGCTCAAACGGCGCCGGCAGCCCCCGCCGAGCCGGCGATCGCCCGCGTCACGCAGTGGGGCGAGATCCGCCACCGCTTCCTGGCCAACAAGCTCGCAGTCATCGGCCTCGTGCTGGTCGCGCTGCTCTTCCTGGTCGCGATATTCGCGCCCCTGCTGTCCCCGCACGACCCGTACGCCCAGGACCTCACCAACACGCTGCAGGGCCCGGGAGGCGACCACCTGCTCGGAACGGACGCGCTCGGCCGCGACCAGCTCTCGCGCATCCTCTACGGCAGCCGCATCGCCGTCGTCGTCGGTCTCGCCTCGATCTTCCTGGCCTGTGTCATCGGCATCGCCGTCGGTGCGCTGGCCGGTTACTTCGGCCGCGGCACCGACTCGGTGCTGATGCGCATCGCCGACGTCTTCTTCGCCTTCCCGCTGCTCATCGGCGCCATCGTGATCATCATCGTGATGGGCCGCGGAGTGACCCCGGTGATCATCTCGCTGGCCGTGTTCTCCTGGCCGACGGTCTCGCGACTGCTGCGCAGTTCGATCCTGTCGGTCCGCGAGGCCGACTACGTGCTGGCGGCGCGCGCCCTGGGCGCCAACACCCGCCGGATCATCCTGCGTCACATCCTCCCCAACTCCATCGCCGCCGTGATGGCCTACGCCGCCTTCAACGTCGGTGGCGCCATCGTGGCCGAGGCCTCGCTGTCCTTCCTGGGCGTGGGCGTGAGCCCGGAGGTCCCGGAGTGGGGCAACATGCTCGCCGCCGCCAAGGACTTCATGGGCGTCAAGGACTACCTCTGGACGTACCCCAGCATCGCGATCGTGCTGACGGTTCTCGGCTTCGTTTTCGTCGGTGACGGGCTCCGCGACGCCCTTGACCCGAAGCTGCGCTAGAAGGGCGGCACCATCACATGACTACTTCAAGCATCACCGCAGAAGTGCCCCGCCAGAGGGGTGAGGGCGCCGAGGGTCCCGTACTCGAAGTGCGCGACCTGCACGTCGAGTTCAAGACCCGCGAAGGCGTCGTCAAGGCCGTCAACGGCGTCAACTACAGCGTGTCCTCCGGTGAGACGCTGGCCGTGCTCGGCGAGTCCGGCTCGGGCAAGTCCGTGACCGCGCAGGCGATCATGGGCATCCTCGACTCGCCCCCCGGGCGGGTCTCCAAGGGAGAGATCCTCTTCCAGGGGCGGGACATCCTCCAGCTCCCGGAGAGCGAGCGGCGCAAGCTGCGCGGCCCCAAGATGGCGATGATCTTCCAGGACGCGCTGTCGGCGCTCAACCCGGTCTTCTCCGTCGGCAACCAGCTGGGCGAGATGTTCCGCGTCCACCAGGGCATGTCGAAGAAGGACGCCAAGGCCAAGTCCATCGAGCTGATGGAACGGGTGAAGATCCCGGCTGCCCGCAGCCGGGTCAACGACTACCCGCACCAGTTCTCGGGCGGCATGCGCCAGCGCATCATGATCGCCATGGCGCTCGCCCTGGAGCCGGACCTGATCATCGCGGACGAGCCCACCACGGCGCTCGACGTGACGGTCCAGGCCCAGGTCATGGACCTGCTGGCGGACCTGCAGCGCGAGTACAACATGGGTCTGATCCTGATCACCCACGACCTCGGTGTCGTCGCCGACGTGGCGGACAAGATCGCCGTGATGTACGCGGGCCGCATCGTCGAGCAGGCTCCGATCCACGAGCTGTACAAGCGCCCCGCGCACCCGTACACCCGAGGGCTGCTGGACTCGATCCCGCGCCTGGACCAGAAGGGCCAGGAGCTCTACGCGATCAAGGGTCTGCCGCCCAACCTGCTCAAGACCCCCTCCGGCTGCGCCTTCAACCCGCGCTGCCCGAAGGCGCAGGACATCTGCCGCACCGAGGTCCCGGCCCTGCTGCCGGTGACCGAGCGGGACGGCACCGAACTGGCCGGTCGCGGAAGCGCCTGCCACTTCCGGGAGGAGCAGCTCCATGGCTGAGTTGGACAAGAAGGATGACGCCGTGGACGCGACCCCCGGTATCAGCGAGGTCGAGGTCGTCGACGCGGCGAGCGAGACGGCGGCCCTGGCCGCCATCGAGGCGCCCGTCGACCGCGGCGAGCCGATCCTCCAGGTGCGCAACCTGGTCAAGCACTTCCCGCTGACCCAGGGCATCCTCTTCAAGAAGCAGATCGGCGCCGTCCGCGCGGTCGACGGGGTCTCCTTCGACCTGCACCAGGGCGAGACCCTCGGCATCGTCGGCGAGTCGGGCTGTGGCAAGTCGACCGTCGCCAAGCTGCTGATGCTGCTGGAGACGGCGACGTCGGGCGAGGTCTTCTACAAGGGCACGGACATCACCAAGCTGTCGGGCAAGGCCCTCAAGGCCGTCCGCCGCAACATCCAGATGGTGTTCCAGGACCCGTACACCTCGCTGAACCCGCGCATGACGGTCGGCGACATCATCGGCGAGCCGTACGAGATCCACCCCGAGGTGGCCCCCAAGGGCGACCGGCGCCGCAAGGTCCAGGAGCTCCTGGACGTCGTGGGCCTGAACCCCGAGTACATCAACCGGTACCCGCACCAGTTCTCCGGCGGCCAGCGCCAGCGCATCGGCATCGCCCGCGGCCTCGCGCTCAACCCGGAGATCATCATCTGCGACGAGCCGGTCTCCGCGCTCGACGTGTCGGTGCAGGCGCAGGTCATCAACCTGATGGCGAAGCTGCAGGACGAGTTCAACCTCTCCTACATCTTCATCGCGCACGACCTGTCGATCGTCCGGCACATCTCGGACCGCGTCGGCGTCATGTACCTGGGCAAGATGGCCGAGATCGGCACGGACACCCAGATCTACGACCACCCGACGCACCCGTACACGCAGGCGCTGCTGTCGGCCGTCCCGGTCCCCGACCCGGAGGCCCGCGAGGGCCGCGAGCGGATCATCCTCACCGGCGACGTCCCGTCCCCGGCCAACCCGCCGTCGGGCTGCCGCTTCCGCACCCGCTGCTGGAAGGCCGAGGACAAGTGCGCCACCGAGGAGCCGCTGCTGGCGATCCCGCAGCGCTTCAAGAGCGTGGACAGCCCGGCCGCACACGAGTCGGCCTGCCACTTCGCGGAGGAGAAGGCCGTCCTGGCCGTCTGATCCCGCGAGGCCACGTTTCCCGGGCGCGCCCGGCACCGGATCCCTCCGGCGCCGGGCGCGCCCCGTCGTGCGCCCGGCGGGGGCGAAGGCGCTTGCGGACGCGCCGGGCCCCGGCCGAGAGTGTCCGGATGACCGACACGCTGACCGTCCGCCCCGCCGGGCCGGGGGACGCCGCCGACATCTGCGCGCTGCTCAACGCCGTCGACGTGATCGAGATCGGCAGACCGGAGACGGACCTCGGCAGTGTCGAGGCCGACCTCCACCACCCCCGGGTACACCTCGCCACCGACTCCTGGCTCGCCCTCCAGGGCGGCCGGCCCGTCGCCTACGCACTGCTCTGGGCCGACTCCGGGCCGGGCCGGGTCGAAGGCGACCACTACGTCCTGCCCGGCCACACGGGGGCGGCCGTGCGGCTGCTGGAGCTCATGGAGGTCCGGGCCCGGCGGATGGCAGGCCCCGACCGGGCCGCCGTACTGCGACTCCAGTTGAACGTGGAACCCACCCTGCACCCCGGCGTCCTCGCCCGGCGCGGCTACCGCACCGTGCGCCGCCACCAGGTCATGACCCGCCCGCCGGCCCGGGCCGGGGAACCGGCGCCGCGGCCCCCGGCCGGGCTGGCGCTGCGCCACTGCGGTACGGACGAGGCCGACCGCCGGCGGGCGCACGCCCTGGTGGAGGAGACCTTCGCCGCGCACTTCGGGCACGTGGAGCGGGCGTACGAGCCCTGGCTGGACCACCTCGACGCCCGGAACCTGGACTGGACCCTGGTCTGGATCGCGACCCTGCCCGCGCTGGGCGACGTAGCCGTCCTCCTCACCCGCGACGACCACACCAGCATGGGCTGGATCAGCCACCTCGGCGTACGCGAGGACGTGCGCGGGCGGGGCATCGGCGGGTTCCTGCTGCGCCACGGCTTCGCCGCCTACGCCGCGCGCGGGCGGGACACCGTAGGCCTCGGCGTCGACACCGGCAACGAAACCGGCGCTTTGGCGCTCTACGAGGCGCACGGCATGCGGCTGCACTACGCCGTCGACACGTGGGAGCTCCGTTTGCACCCACAGGGGTGACGCGCGCGTATCGCCCGGGTGCAATCGGTCCAACCATGAGTGCACAGGGCTCCACCCTGGGGTGACATTGGGGCCTACGTGAATCTTGGGACCTAGGAGGCACTCCATGCGCGGAGCCACCCACGCCAAGTGGGCCGCATGTGCGGCGGCCGTCGCCCTCGCGGCGACGGCCTGCGGCGGTGGGAGCGACAGCGGCGGGGGCGGCGACGCCGGCATCGTCAGCTCCTCCTGGGGTGACCCGCAGAACCCGCTGGAGCCGGCCAACACCAACGAGGTGCAGGGCGGCAAGGTGCTCGACATGCTCTTCCGGGGCCTCAAGCGGTACGACCCGAAGACCGGCGAGGCCGTCAACATGCTGGCCGACAAGATCGACACGACGGACAGCCAGCACTTCACGATCACCTTGAAGGACGGCTGGAAGTTCAGCAACGACGAGCCGGTCACCGCCCAGTCGTTCGTGGACGCGTGGAACTATGCGGCGGACGTGCGCAACAAACAGAACAACGCGCCCTTCTTCGCCGACATCGTCGGATACGCCGACCTGCACCCCGCCTCCGGCGAACCGAAGGCGAAGACGATGTCCGGGCTGGTCGTCAAGGACCCCAAGACCTTCACGGTCGCCTTGAAGGCGAAGTTCTCCACCTGGCCCGAGACCCTCGGCTACCAGGCCTTCTCCCCGCTGCCCAAGTCCTTCTTCACCGACCACGCCGGCTGGCTGAACAAGCCCGTGGGCAACGGCCCGTACACGGTGGACTCCTACACCAAGGGCACCGGGATGAAGCTGCGCAAGTGGGACGGCTACCCCGGTCCGGACAAGGCACAGAACGGCGGTGTGGACCTCAAGGTCTACACGGACAACAACACCGCCTACACGGACCTGATCTCCGGCAACCTCGACCTCGTGGACGACGTGCCCGCGCAGCAGCTCAAGAACGTCAAGAACGACCTCGGGGACCGCTACATCAACCAGCCGGCCCTCATCATCCAGACCCTCACCTTCCCCCTGTACGACGCGAACTGGGGCAAGGCCGGGATGGAGAAGGTCCGCCAGGGCATCTCGCGCGCCATCAACCGCGACGAGATCACCCGGCAGATCTTCCGCGAGACCCGCACCCCCGCCAAGGACTGGACCTCCCCGGCCCTCGGCGACAAGGGCGGCTTCAAGGACGTCTGCGGCGACCTGTGCACCTACGACCCCGCGGCGGCGAAGAAGATGATCCAGGACGCCGGCGGGGTGCCCGGCGGCAAGATCACGCTGACTTCCAACGTCGACACCGGCTCGCACCGCGAGTGGATGGACGCCGTCTGCAACAGCATCAACAACGCCCTCGGCGAAGGCCCGGTCTGCACCGTCAACCCGGTCGGCACCTTCGCCGACTTCCGCAACCAGCAGAGCGCCTACAAGCTCACCGGCCCCTTCCGCTCCGGCTGGCAGGCCGACTACCCGCTGATCCAGAACTTCCTGGAGCCGCTGTACTACACCGGTGCCTCCTCGAACTACGGCAAGTTCAGCAACCCGGAGTTCGACAAGCTCATCGACGAGGCCAACCAGGAGAGCGACTCCGCCAAGGCGATCGGCAAGTTCCAGGACGCGGAGAAGATCCTCGCCGAACAGATGCCCTCCATCCCGCTCTGGTACCAGAACGGCAGCGCCGGGCACTCGGAGCGGATCTCCGACGTCACCCTCAACCAGTTCAGCGTGCCGGTCTACAACGAGATCAAGGTCAGCTGACCCGCCTTCGGATCGAACCTGGAGCAGTCCATGGGACGTTATGTGATCCGGCGGCTGCTCCAGATGATCCCGGTGTTCATCGGCAGCACGTTCCTGATCTTCTTCATGGTGTACGCGCTCGGTGACCCCGTCGCGGCCCTCTTCGGCGACAAGGCGCCCGACCCCGCGACCGCCGCCCGCATCCGCAAGGACCTCTACCTCGACCAGCCCCTGTGGAAGCAGTACGTCCACTACATGGGACAGATCTTCCAGGGCGACTTCGGCACCGCCTTCAACGGCCAGAGCGTCACCGACCTGATGGCCACCGCCTTCCCCGTCACCCTGCGCCTGACCATCGTCGCTGTCGTCATCGAGGTCGTCGTCGGGATCACCCTCGGCGTGGTCAGCGGACTGCGCCGCGGCAAGTCCGTCGACACCAGCCTGCTGGTGCTCACCCTGATCGTGATCTCCGTGCCCACCTTCGTGACGGGCTACCTCCTCCAGTACCTCTTCGGCGTCAAATGGGGCTGGGTACGGCCCACGGTCTCCCCGGACGCCCCCTTCAACGAGCTGATCCTGCCCGGCATCGTCCTCGCGCTCGTCTCCCTCGCCTACGTCACCCGGCTCTCGCGCACCTCCATCGCCGAGAACGTCAAGGCCGACTACGTCCGCACCGCCGTCGCCAAGGGCCTCCCGCGCCGCCGCGTCGTCACCCGGCACCTGCTGCGCAACTCGCTCATCCCCGTCGTCACCTTCATCGGCACCGACATCGGCGCCCTGATGGGCGGCGCCATCGTCACCGAGCGGATCTTCAACATCCACGGCGTCGGCTACCAGCTGTACCAGGGCATCCTGCGCAACAACTCCCCGACGGTGGTCGGCTTCGTGACGATCCTCGTCATCGTCTTCCTGCTGGCCAACCTGCTCGTCGACCTGCTCTACGCGGTCCTGGACCCGAGGATCCGCTATGCCTGAGCGCGACGAGCCCGCCTACGACCCGCTGCAACCCGGAGAGGGAGAGGCCATCGCACCCACCGGCCAGGGCGGCCCCATGGACCTCGCGCTGGACGAGGCCGAAAGTCTGGAGAAGGTGCTGGGCGACGAGCCGACGGGCCCGGCCGAGAAGGCCCGTTCGCTGTGGTCCGACGCCTGGCACCAGCTGCGCCGCAACCCCGTCTTCATCGTCTCCTCGCTGCTGATCCTCTTCCTCGTCCTCATCGCGATCTGGCCGCAGCTCATCGCGAGCGGCGACCCGCTGCACTGCGACCTGTCCAAGTCGCAGCAGGGCTCCGCGCCGGGGCACCCCTTCGGCTACGACACGCAGGGCTGCGACGTGTACACGCGCACCGTCTACGGGGCCCGCGCCTCCATCACCGTCGGCGTCTGCGCCACCCTCGGCGCCGCCCTGCTCGGCTCCGCGCTCGGCGGGCTGGCCGGGTTCTTCGGCCACTGGGGCGACGCGCTGCTCTCCCGGATCGCCGACATCTTCTTCGGCATCCCCGTCGTCCTCGGCGGCCTGGTCTTCCTGTCCGTCGTCACCAGCACCACCGTGTGGCCCGTCGTCGGATTCATCGTGCTGCTCGGCTGGCCACAGCTCGCCCGCATCGCCCGCGGATCGGTGATCACGGCCAAGCAGAACGACTACGTCCAGGCCGCCCGGGCCCTCGGCGCCGGCAACACGCGGCTGCTGCTGCGGCACGTCGCGCCCAACGCCGTCGCCCCCGTCATCGTCGTCGCCACCATCGCCCTGGGCACCTACATCGCCCTGGAGGCCACCCTGTCGTTCCTCGGGGTGGGCCTGCGCCCGCCGACCGTCTCCTGGGGCATCGACATCTCCAACGCCGCCTCGCAGATCCGCAACGCCCCGCACATGCTGCTCTACCCGGCGGGAGCGCTGAGCCTGACCGTGCTGGCCTTCATCATGCTCGGCGACGCGGTGCGCGACGCCCTCGACCCCAAGCTGCGCTGAGGAGCCCCGCCCATGCTGCTCGAAGTGCGCGACCTGCACGTGGAGTTCACGACCCGCGACGGGGTCGCCAAGGCCGTCAACGGCGTCGACTACTCGGTGGACGCGGGCGAGACCCTCGCCGTGCTCGGCGAGTCCGGCTCCGGCAAATCGGTGACCGCGCAGGCCGTGATGGGGATCCTCGACATGCCGCCGGGCCGGATCGCGGGCGGCGAGATCCTGTTCAAGGGCAAGGACCTGCTCACGATGCGGGAGGAGGAGCGCCGCAGGATCCGCGGGGCCGAAATGGCCATGATCTTCCAGGACGCCCTCTCCTCCCTGAACCCCGTACTGAGCGTCGGCGCCCAGCTGGGCGAGATGTACGAGGTGCACCGGGGCCTGTCCCGCAAGGTCGCCAGGGCCAAGGCGGTCGAGCTGATGGACCGGGTGAAGATCCCGGCGGCCAGGCAGCGCGTGGGGGACTACCCGCACCAGTTCTCCGGCGGTATGCGCCAGCGCATCATGATCGCCATGGCGCTGGCGCTGGAACCCTCGCTGATCATCGCCGACGAGCCCACCACCGCCCTGGACGTCACGGTCCAGGCCCAGGTCATGGACCTGCTCGCGGAGCTCCAGCGCGAACTGAACATGGGGCTCATCCTGATCACCCACGACCTCGGAGTCGTCGCCGACGTCGCCGACAAGATCGCCGTCATGTACGCCGGCCGGATCGTCGAGTCCGCTCCCGTGCACGAGATCTACGCCGCCCCCGCGCACCCGTACACCCGGGGGCTGCTGGACTCGATCCCGCGCCTGGACCAGAAGGGCCAGGAGCTGTACGCCATCAAGGGGCTGCCGCCCAACCTGCTGCACATCCCGCCGGGCTGCGCGTTCAACCCGCGCTGCCCCATGGCGCAGCCCGTCTGCCGCACCGACGTCCCGCCGCTGTACGAGGTGACCGAGTCGCCGGTGCCGCGCACCACCGCCTGCCACTTCTGGAAGGAATGCCTGCATGCCTGAGCCGATCCTGGAGGTGAAGGAGCTGGTCAAGCACTACCCGCTGACCCAGGGCATCCTCTTCAAGCGGCAGATCGGCGCGGTCAGGGCGGTCGACGGGGTCTCCTTCGGCCTGCACCAGGGCGAGACCCTCGGCATCGTCGGCGAGTCGGGCTGTGGCAAGTCCACCGTCGCCAAGATGCTGGTCAACCTGGAGCGGCCGACGTCCGGGACGATCTCGTACAAGGGCGAGGACATCACCCGGCTCCCGGCCCGGGCCCTCAAGGCGGTGCGCCGCAACATCCAGATGGTCTTCCAGGACCCGTACACCTCGCTGAACCCGCGCATGACGGTCGGCGACATCATCGGCGAGCCGTACGAGATCCACCCCGAGGTGGCCCCCAAGGGCGACCGGCGCCGCAAGGTGCAGGAACTCCTCGACGTGGTCGGGCTGAACCCCGAGTACATCAACCGGTACCCGCACCAGTTCTCCGGCGGCCAGCGCCAGCGCATCGGCATCGCCCGGGGGCTGGCCCTGCGGCCGGAGGTCATCGTCGCGGACGAGCCGGTCTCCGCGCTGGACGTCTCGGTCCAGGCGCAGGTCGTCAACCTGCTGGAGCGCCTCCAGGACGAGTTCAGCCTGTCCTACGTGTTCATCGCGCACGACCTCTCGATCGTGCGGCACATCTCCGACCGGGTCGGCGTGATGTACCTGGGCCGCATCGTCGAGACCGGCACCGACACCGAGATCTACGAGCACCCCACCCACCCCTACACCCAGGCGCTGCTGTCGGCCGTGCCCGTGCCCGACCCCCGCGCCCGGGCGATCCGCGAGCGGATCATCCTGAGCGGTGACGTCCCGTCCCCGGCCAACCCTCCGTCGGGGTGCCGCTTCCGCACGCGCTGCTGGAAGGCCCAGGAGCGGTGCGCCGTGGAGGTGCCGCCGCTCGCGGTGCCCCAATGGTTCCCGTCCGGGCCCAGGGCGCATCCGTCGGCCTGTCACTTCGCGGCGGAGAAAAGGGTGGTGCCGGTGACGGCCCCGCCGCCGAGTCCGCCGCCGGCCGCGCCGCCGCCGGCCGCGCCGCCGACGGGCCTCCCGGGGGAGGAGCGGCCTCCGGGGGACCGATGATTTCAGGCCACCCCCGAGCGTACGTCCGAATATCTCTGCGGTTGCCACAACTCCGTTTACGTCGAGGCAACTTGACCGTATCTGCCCCGAGATATCGGCCCGGCAGCCTGGTGCGCGTGCGGCCGTGCGGGTGCCCACAGCCGGCCGGGCGGGCGTACGGCCTCCCCGGCCGGCCTCCCCGTGCCCCCGCCCGTGCGCGGCGTGCGCCCTTCGTGCTGCCGGAATTCGATCGATGCGCTGGTACGGAAAGTTATGATCCGTAGCGCACGGTGGGTATGAGTCCGCCGTGCACGAGTACGCGTACCGATGTCCGCTCGACGTGGAGGTGAAACGCCGTGGCACTCTCGATCTCGGCCGTGGTGCTGCTGGCGATCGTCGTCTTCCTGCTGGTGCGGAAATCGGGGCTGAAGGCGGGACACGCCTTCGTCTGTGTGCTCCTCGGCTTCTACCTGGCGAGTTCGACCATCGCGCCCACCCTCAGCCAGCTGACGTCCAACGTGGCGAGCATGATCAGTGGCCTCAAGCTGTAGGGCCAGCTCGTAGGCTGACCCCATGAACGGTCTTCCCGCCCGTCGTCTGCTCCTCGTGCACGCGCACCCGGACGACGAGTCGATCAACAACGGCGTCACCATGGCCAAGTACGCGGCCGAGGGCGCCCACGTCGCGTTGGTGACCTGCACCCTCGGCGAGGAGGGTGAGGTCATCCCGCCCGCCCTCGCCCACCTGGCGCCCGACCGCGACGACACCCTCGGCGCGCACCGGGTCGGCGAGCTCGCCGCCGCCATGAAGGAACTGGGCGTCACCGACCACCGGTTCCTCGGCGGCCCCGGCCGCTTCCGGGACTCCGGGATGATGGGCGCCGAGCAGAACCACCGGCCGGGCGCCTTCTGGTCCGCAGAGGTGGACGAGGCCGCCGCGTACCTCGTGGAGATCATCCGCGAGCTGCGTCCGCAGGTGCTGGTCACCTACGACCCCGACGGCGGCTACGGCCACCCCGACCACATCCAGGCCCACCGCGTCGCCACGCGCGCCGCCGAACTCGCGGCGGAGACCACGTACCGGCGCGACCTCGGCGATCCGCACGAGATCCGCAAGGTCTACTGGAACCGGGTGCCGCGCTCGGCGGTCGAGGAGGGCTTCGAGCGGCTCCGCGCGGCCGGTGCGGCAGTGCCCTTCCCGGGTGTCGCGTCCCCGCAGGACGTGCCGGGCGTCGTCGCGGACGAGCGGATCACCGCCGAGATCGGCGACGAGGACGGCCGGGACGACTTCGTACGCGCCAAGGCCGCCGCGATGCGGGCGCACGCGACGCAGATCGCCGTGGACGGTCCCTTCTTCGCCCTGTCGAACGACCTGGCCCAGCCGCTCTTCGCCCGCGAGTACTACGAACTCGTCGCCGGGGAGCCGGGAGCCGCGGAGGGCGAGCGGGAGCGCGACCTGTTCGCGGGGGTGCCGGCATGACCGGGACGCTGACGCCCGCGAGGATCGCCGCCCTCCTGGGCCTGCTCGTCGCCGGGGCGCTGACGGGCGCGGCCGGATGGCTCGTGATCGGCCTCTGGTTCCCCGGCGGGCTGCTGCTGGCACTGCTCGCCCTCTTCGGGGTCTTCCTCGCAGGCCGGCTCACGACCGGGAGCGGGCTCGGGGTGGGCGCGGCGGCGGTCGGCTGGTTCCTGGCGTACGTGGTGCTCAGCCTGCCGCGCCCCGAAGGGGACTTCCTGCTCGGTTCGTCCGGAATCGGGCTGTACGCCTACCTTTTGGGCGGGGCCGCCATCGCTGTGATCTGCGCCACAATGAAAAGCGCGCCGGACCGGCCGGTTCCGGCCACCCGGCCCCGGCGCTGACGTGCTGTCGGACTCGGCCGGGCTCTGATCGGGGACGGCTTGAGGCGGTTTGACGGTCCGTGTAAGGGTGACCCTGCGGAAGCCCAAGAGGAATCCCGGATTCCCGACGGACAGTTGCGCGTGCGCGGCGGCCAGTATGGTGGACGGGCCGCCGAGCTGCCCGCGCAAGGTTGACGGGCGGCGGAGCCAACCGGGAGAACCTGCCTTGAGTCGTGAAACTGACAGTTCGTCCCCCGGGCCCCAAGGGCACGGTGGAGCCGCCTACCCCTCGGGCACGCCGCCGTATGGAACCGGCCGGAATCCGTCCACGACTGAGCCACCCGGGCCTGGCGCGGCGACCGCCACGGAGGAGAACCCTGTGACTTCGAAGCCGTCCACGCCCGACTCCGACGGGCCGAAGACCGAGACCACCCTGACGACCCGGATCCGGATCAACATCCCCGGTTCACGGCCGATCCCGCCCGTCGTCGTGCGCAAGCCGGTGAAGGACGCCGAGGGGGCCGCGCAGTCGCGACCCGAGGTGTCCGAGGGCGAGGCCGGTCAGGCCGCCGTCCCGGCGCCGGCACCGTCCGCCGGTCCGGGGGCCGGGGCGCAGGCGTCGCCCGCGCCGCTGCCCACGCGGAACCCCGCGGCCTCCCAGGCCGGGCGGGCGCAGGCCCAGGGCGGCTCGGACGAGACGTCCAGCAACTGGTTCGCGCCGCGCAAGTCGTCCCCGACCCCGCCCGCGGGTGTGCGGACCGAGCCCGGTCCGGCGCAGGGGGGCGCGGGCTACGGACCGACCGCGGGCGGCGCACCGGCGGGGCAGGGCGGGCCGGTGGGGTCCGGGCCTGCGGGGTCGCCCGCGCCCGACGCAGCCCGTACCGGCGGCGGCGTGCCGAGGCCGCAGGGTCCCGCGTCCGGTTACGGCTCGGACCGGGGGTTCCCGCCCGGGCCGCCGGCGCCGGGATCGCCCCAGGGGTACCCGGAGTTCGACAACGGGCCGTCCACCGAGGCGTTCCCCGCGTACGAGGAGCCCGCGCGGCAGGCCGGCCCGGCCGGGCCGACCACTGGCCCCGCGTTCGGTACCGCCCCCGTGCGCGCCGACGACGCGCCGCGCTGGCCCGGGCCGGAGGCCCCGCCGGCGGGTGGCCCGTTCCCGGGCGGCCCGCGCGCGGACGGCCCGGTGCCCGGGGACCCGTTCGCCGGGGACCCCTTCCCCGGTGGCCCGGTGCCCGGGGACGCGTTCCCCGGTGGCCCGGTGCCCGGGGACACGTTCCCCGGTGGCCCGGTGCCCGGCGGGCCCGGTCCGCTGCCCGGTGGTCCGCTCGCGGGTGGCCCGGGGCCCGGGCCGGTCGTGCCGACGGCGGCCCCGCAGCCGCCGAAGCAGACCCGGCCGGCCCCCAAGGCGCCCGCGAAGCCCGCCAAGAAGCGCTCCAAGCTCGTCATGGCCGGCGGCGGCCTGATCGTCCTGCTCGGCGTGGCCTACGGCGCCGGGCTGCTCCTGAACCACTCCGACGTCCCCAAGGGCACCACCGTCCTCGGCGTCGACATCAGCGGCAGCCGCGACGAGGCCGTCACCCGGCTCCAGGCCGTCTTCGGCACCCGGGCCTCCGCCCCGCTCCAGTTCACGGTCGGCGGCAAGCAGGTCGAGTTGAAGCCCGACAAGGCCGGACTGACCCTCGACACCCAGACCACCGTCCGCAACGCCACCGGCAGCGACTACAACCCGGTCACCGTCATCGGCTCCCTCCTCGGGCAGTCGCGCACCGCCGAAGCGGTCATGCCCGTGGACGAGGAGAAGCTGCGGGTCGCGCTCCAGCAACTCGCGG
Source organism: Streptomyces cirratus (assembly GCF_014650775.1). GTDB lineage: Bacteria > Actinomycetota > Actinomycetes > Streptomycetales > Streptomycetaceae > Streptomyces > Streptomyces cirratus. The sequence continues at coordinate 600,828 of NZ_BMVP01000002.1, forward strand.
GCAGCGCGGGCACGGCCACCGAGGGCACGATCAAGTTCGACACCGGCAAGGCCGTCGCCGTTCCCGGCCAGGCCGGCACCAGCCTCGACGTCGACGGCTCCGTCGACCCGGTGATCAAGGCCTTCCGGAACACCATCGCCACCGGCAAGTCCACCCCCGTCGAACTGCCCACCGCCACCCGGGAACCGTCCATCGACCAGGCCGAACTGAACCGTGCCATGAAGGAGTTCGCAGAACCCGCGATGTCCGGCATCGCCACGGTCAAGGCGGGCAGCAAGTCCATCGCGTTCGGCGCCAAGACGCTGCCCAAGATCCTCAGCATGACGCCCGTCCAGGGGCACCTCGTCGAGAAGTACGACCTCGAAGCGTTGAAGGCCGCCTACAGCGACACCTTCGACGGGGTCCAGATCGCCCGGGGCACCGGCGCGAAGACCGCCGTCACGCCGCAGGACGTCGCGGGCGCCCTCGGCAAGGCCCTGCGCGGCAAGACGCCCGCGGAGCGGACCGCGGTCATCGACACGGACGCCAACTGATCGGCGACTGCTGAAACCGCATGCCAGAGCCCCTGCCGGCCCTTTCGTACGAGAGGGCCGGCAGGGGCTCTGGCCTGGCCCCGGCACACCGTCACATCCACCGCATGACAACTGTCATGCGGCAGTCACGACGCGAGACACTGACGCGGACCCCTCGCCGCGGGCGAATCTTGAGCCATGAAGACGACGACCGCGACGCACACAGCCGCCGCCCCGGGCCCCGGAGCCACCACCGGTTCCGTGGTGAGCTTCCAGAACGTGACCAAGAGCTACGGCGCCGTCCGTGCGGTCGACGGCCTCTCCCTCGATCTGCACCCGGGAGAGACCGTCGCGCTCCTCGGCCCCAACGGCGCCGGCAAGTCCTCCACCCTCGACCTCCTGCTCGGACTGCGCCCCGCCGACTCCGGGTCCGTCCGGCTCTTCGGGACCACGCCCCGCGAAGCCATAGCCGCCGGGCGGGTCGGGGCCATGCTCCAGACCGGCGGGCTGATGGAGGAAGTGACCGTCCGTGAGATCGTCGCCCTCACCTGCGCGCTGCACCCCCGCCCGTACCCGGTCGAAGAGGTGCTCAGCCGTGCCGGGATCTCCGACATAGCGGGCCGGCTCGTCAACAAGCTCTCCGGTGGACAGGAGCAGCGCGTCCGCTTCGCGCTCGCCACCGCCGGAGACAACGAGCTGATCGTGCTGGACGAGCCGACGACCGGCATGGACGTCACCTCCCGGCAGGCCTTCTGGGCCACCATGCGGGAGCAGGCCGCCCGGGGCCGTACGGTCCTGTTCGCCACGCACTACCTGGAGGAGGCGGACGCGATAGCCGACCGCGTCCTGGTCCTCAGCAAGGGCCGGCTCCTCGCCGACGGCACCGCCGCCGAGATCAAGGCCAAGGCCGGCGCCCGCCGGATCGCCTTCGACCTCGCGGACGGCCAGGTCGACGAGCGGGCGCTGCGCGCCCTGCCGCACCTGACCTCCTACGAGCGCCACGGCGAAACCGTGAAGCTCCAGTCGCGCGACGCCGACGCGACCGTACACGCCGTCTACGCCCTGGGGCTCTACCCCAGGAACCTGGAAGTCGCCGGGCTCGGCCTGGAACAGGCCTTCATCGCCCTCACCGAGGCCGAGGAGGCCAACGCATCATGACCACCGGAACGCTCAAGCTCGTCAAGCTGGAAGTCACCCGCGCCCTGCGCAACAAGAAGTACCTGTTCTTCACCGTCCTCTATCCGGCCGCGCTGTTCCTGATGCTCGGCGGCACCCTGAACGGCACGACCAAGGTCATGGGCACGGACCTGGCCATGCCCGCCTTCTACATGGTCGCCATGGCCTCCTTCGGCGCCCTGACCGCCGTCCTCATGGGCAACAGCGAGCGAATAGCCAAGGAGCGTGAGGCCGGCTGGGTCCGCCAGCTGCGCCTGACCTCCCTGCCGGGCCGCGGCTACGTCCTGGCCAAGACCGCCAGCGCCGGAGTGCTGTCCCTGCCCGCGATCCTCGTCGTCTTCGCGGTGGCCGCCCTGGTCAAGGGCGTACGGTTCGAGGTCTGGCAGTGGCTCGCCCTGACGGGCTCCATCTGGGCCGGCAGCCTCGTCTTCGCCGCCCTCGGCGTGGCCCTCGGCTACCTGGCCAGCGGGGACACCGTCCGCCCCATCACCATGCTCTTCTACTTCGGCCTCTCCATCCTCGGCGGCCTGTGGATGCCCACCGCGGCCTTCCCGCAGTGGCTGCGCGACATCTGCGAGTGGCTGCCCACCCACGCCTACGCGGGCCTCGGCCAGGCGATAGAACTGGGTGGCGCGCCCCACATGAAGGACGTCGCGATCCTCGCGGTCTACTTCGTACTGTTCACTGGTGCTGCCGCCTGGCTGTACCGGAAGGACTCGTTGAAGGCGTGACGACGCAAGTGACCGAAGCGACCAGGTTCATGAACGACAGCCTGATGGAGGGATCCGGCGGCGGCCCGAGGGTGGGCGTACGGCCCGAGACCCGGCGCCACAAGATCGTGAAGTCGATGTGGATCAGCCTGTGGCTGTTCTACCTCAGCGCCCCCGTCATCGACCTGGTCCGCGGCGGACACAGCCTGGAGGCCCGGCTGCTGGGCGGCCTGGGCCTCGCGGCCTTCGTCTCCTGGTACCTGGTCCTGGTGTTCCGCACCGCCCGGGAAAGCGAGCTGCGCTGGCTGCTGATCTCCGTCGGCGCCCTCTCCGCCCAGGCGACCGTGCTCTCGCTGAGCCTGGGCCGCGAATGGCTCGTCCTCTTCGTCTACGTCTCCATCTCCTCCGGCGCCGCGCTGCCGGGGGGAATCTCGCGCTGGACGGTGCCGGCCGCGACCGCGCTGCTGACGGCGACGGCCCTCGCGGTGCCGGGCGGCGACGCGTACCTGGCGGGCCTGCTGATCCCGGCCGTGATGGGCGGCTACGCGATGGTCGGCATCCGCGCGATGATCCGTACCACCATCGAGCTGCGCGAGGCCCGGGCGACCGTGGCGCAGCTCGCGGCCAACGAGGAACGCCTGCGGATGGCCCGGGACCTGCACGACCTGCTCGGGCACTCGCTGTCGCTGATCACGCTCAAGAGCGAACTGGCGGGCCGGATGCTCCCGGACCGCCCGGAGCTCGCCGCCCAGCAGGTGGCGGACATCGAGCAGGTCAGCCGACAGGCGCTGGTCGACGTACGGGAAGCGGTGAGCGGCTACCGGCGGCCGACCCTGCCGGGCGAACTGGCCGGCGCACGCACCGCCCTGACCGCGGCGGGCGTCCTCGCCGACCTTCCGCCGGAGCCCCCGGAGGACCTCCCGCAGGAAGTCGAATCGGCGCTGGCGTGGTCACTGCGCGAAGCGGTGACGAACGCGGTACGGCACAGCGGCGCCAAACGCTGCACGGTCACCCTGGCCATCCGCCAGACCCTCGCCGGCAAGGTGGTCGAACTGACCGTCTTCGACGACGGCGCGGGCGGCGCGGCAGCCCACGGCAACGGCCTGACCGGCCTGACGGAGCGCCTGCAAGCGGTGGGCGGCACCCTGGAGGCGGGCCCGGTGGGCAGGACCGGCTTCCGGCTGCTGGCCCGCGTCCCCCTAGGATCAGCCTCATGACGCCACGGCCCATCCGGATCCTCCTCGCCGAGGACCAGTCCATGGTCCGGGAAGCCCTCGCCGCGCTGCTCGGCCTCGAACCGGACATCGAGGTACTGGCCCAAGTCGCCCGCGGGGACGAGGTGTTGGCGGCGGCCCGCGCACACGACGTGAACGTGGCGCTGCTCGACATCGAGATGCCGGGCATGACGGGCATCGAAGCGGCCGCGGCGTTGCGGGACGCCCTGCCGGCGCTGCGCATCGTCATCCTGACCACCTTCGGCCGCCCCGGCTACCTCCGCGGGGCGATGGAGGCGGGAGCGTCGGCGTTCCTCGTGAAGGACGCCCCGGCCGCGCAGTTGGCGGAGGCGGTGCGCAAGGTCCTCACGGGCGAGCGCGTCATCGACCCGACGCTCGCGGCGGCGGCCCTGGCCGAGGGGGCGAACCCGCTGACCGACCGGGAACGGGAGGTGCTGCGCGAGGCGGAGTTCGGCGCGACCAACGCGGAACTCGCGGCCCGGCTGCACCTGTCCCAGGGCACGGTCCGCAACTACCTCTCGATGGCGATCCAGAAGCTGGCCGCCCGCAACCGCGCCGAAGCCGTCCGCGTGGCCCGCGAGAAGGGCTGGCTGTAGCAGCGCCGCGGGCGCGGGATGCCGGCTGCGCGGGTCAGTTCAGCAGCGCGCGGGCCGAGAGGGCTTCCGCGCGGACGCGGGCCGCCGCCGCCGCGTCCACGGCGCCGACCACCTCCGCGTACGCGTCCAGCTCCGCCGCCCCTGCCACGAACTGCCCCCGCTCGACCAGCACCCGCGCCCGCTCGTACCGCAGCGACGCCGGGTGCGAGGGAAGCAGCAGCGACAGGTCCAGCGCCCACAGCGCGACCGCCGACTGCTCGGGCCGGGTGGCGGCCCACGCCCGGATGTTGTTCAGGATCCGCAGCACGATGTCCAGCGTCCGGGCCGGCGTCCGCGGCCCGCTCGCCGACTCCGCCGGACCCGCCCCGAGCGACGCGCCGCCCGCGAAGGGATCCACCACGACCCCCTCCTCCGGATCCCCGAAACCCACCACGAAGTGGCCCGGCAGCCCCAGCCCGTACACCGGAGCCCCCGCGCGCCGGGCCACCTCCAGCCATACGACGGACAGCAGGATCGGCAGGCCCCTGCGGCGCAGCAGCACCTCGTGCAGCAGCGAGGACGAGAGCCGGTCGTAGTCCGCCGGAGTCCCGTGGAAGCCGAGCCGCCCGCCCAGCAGCTCCGTCACCGCCGAGGCCCAGGCCGCCCCGCCGCGCAGCCCGTACGGCAGCATCCCCGCGAGCCGGTCCAGCTCGATCTGGGCCCGGTCCATGCCCCGCTCGTCGAGCTCCGGGTCCGCCTCGGCCGCCAGCAGCAGGCACAGCAGTGCCAGGTCCGGCCGCTCCGAGCGGGCCTCCGCCGCGAACCGGGCCCGTGCCCCGGCGCTCACGCCGCCGCCCGGAAGTGGTGGTAGGCGTGGTGCGTCGCGAATCCCATCCCCTCGTACAGGGCCCGCGCCCCCGCGTTGGCGGCCTCCACCTGGAGCCACGCCGCCGAGGCGCCCTCCTCCAGCGCCCGCCGCGCCAGTGCCGTCATCACCGCCGTCGCGAGGCCCCCGCGCCGCTGAGCGGGATCGACCTCGACCGCCGCGAACCCGGCCCAGCGGCCGTCGACCACCATGCGCCCGATCGCCTGTCCGGGCAGCGTCGCGAACCACACCGAAGGCCCCGCGACCAGCACCTTCCGGGCCACTTCGGGGTCCTCGACGCGCCCGTACCGCCCGAGCCACTCCTCGTCGGGCGCGCGGGTCAGCCGTACCCGGGACGCCGCGGCGGCGTCCACGTCCCCGACCGGGGCCAGCGCCGCGATGCGGACCTCCGCCGAGACCTCGTTCACCCAGCCCCGCCGCTCCAGCTCCGCGCACAGCGGCTCCTGCGTGCCGACGGCGCCGGTCGCGGCCTGTACGTACGCCGGAAGGCGACGTCGCGCGTACCAGGAGGTCACTCGCGCGAGTGCTTCGTCCAGCGGTGTCCCCGGGTCCCCCAGCGCCAGCACCGAGTTGGCCCGCCGGGTGAACCCGCCCGCCGCACGCAAGGTCCACTCGCCCAGCGGCTCGCTCTCCAGCGGCTGCCAGGCCCTGGCGGTGACCCTGGCGAGCTCCTCGAAAGACGCTCCAGGCCCCTTGCGCCGGGCGGGCGCCGGAGGGACGATCTTGCCTGCTACCAGCGTCGATTCCGCGATGTGGACGGACCGCCCGTCCTTGCGTGTGATCGTGAGCACACCCCCGGTCCAGGATGTGAGAACCCCGACCGTGTCCGTGAACGAGGGGGGCCCGCTCCGGTCCGCCTCCACCCGTCGCACAGAAACCCGTTTACCCACGTCAGCCGGGGTAATACGGATCTCCAGCAGTCCACCGGCAGTGATTTCCACAGCTCTGTCAGCCCCTCCTGTTCGGATCGTGCCCGGGAACGGAGATACTAGGCGTGGGCATCGACGACGCCGCGCTCCCGCGCGATATGGAAAGCCCTACCGAGGAGGAACGAGAGCGTGACCTACGTCATCGCGGAGCCTTGTGTCGACGTCAAGGACAAGGCATGCATCGAAGAGTGCCCCGTCGACTGCATCTACGAGGGCCAGCGGTCCTTGTACATCCACCCGGACGAATGCGTCGACTGTGGTGCGTGTGAGCCGGTCTGCCCGGTCGAGGCCATCTTCTACGAGGACGACACCCCGGAGGAGTGGAAGGACTACTACAAGGCGAACGTGGAGTTCTTCGACGAGCTCGGTTCGCCCGGTGGCGCCTCGAAGCTCGGCCTGATCGAGCGGGACCACCCCTTCATCGCAGCGCTGCCGCCGATGGGCGAGGGCCACTGACGGCCGTCGCCCCGGCGCAGTGAGCTTCGGTCCCGTACGGCCCCGTGCCGCGCGGGACCGAGCCGTTTGCGCACAGCGGTCCGTACCGACGGGCAGCACGTAGCAGGACAAGCAGCGAACAGAGAGCAGAGAGCACCGTGGCCGCAGTATCCGCCCGCCTCCCCGCCTTCCCCTGGGACAAGCTGGAGCCCTACAAGGCGACGGCGGCCGCCCACGCGGACGGCATCGTCGACCTGTCGGTCGGCACTCCCGTCGACCCGGTGCCCGAGCTGATCCGCAGCGCCCTCGTCGCCGCCGCCGACTCCCCGGGCTACCCGACGGTGTGGGGGACGGTCGCGCTGCGCGACGCGATCACCGGCTGGCTGCGCGGGCGCCTCGGCGCGAGCGCCGCCGGGCACCGCAACGTCCTGCCGGTGGTCGGCTCGAAGGAGCTGGTGGCCTGGCTGCCGACCCAGCTGGGCCTGGGCGCCGGCGACAAGGTCGCCTACCCCCGCCTCGCCTACCCGACGTACGAGGTCGGCGCCCGGCTGTGCGGGGCCGAGCCGGTCGTCTACGACGACCCGACCGAGCTCGACCCGGCGGGCGTGAAGCTTTTGTGGCTCAACTCCCCCTCCAACCCCACCGGCCGGGTCCTTCCGAAGGAAGAGCTGACCCGGATCGTGGCCTGGGCGCGCGAGCACGGGATCCTCGTGTTCAGCGACGAGTGCTACCTGGAGCTGGGCTGGGAGGCCGAGCCCGTCTCCGTCCTGCACGACGAGGTGTGCGGCGGCTCCTACGAGGGCATCGTCGCCGTCCACTCGCTGTCCAAGCGGTCCAACCTGGCGGGCTACCGGGCGGCGTTCATCGCCGGTGACGCGGACGTACTCGGCGAGCTGCTGGAGATCCGCAAGCACGGCGGCATGATGACCCCCGCGCCGGTCCAGGCCGCCGTCGTCGCCGCCCTGGGGGACGACGCGCACGTGGAGGAGCAGCGCGGCCGTTACGCGGCCCGCCGCGAGGCGCTGCGCGGGGCCCTGGAGGCCCACGGCTTCCGCGTCGAGCACAGCGAGGCCAGCCTGTACCTGTGGGTGACCCGCGACGAGCCCTGCTGGCAGACGGTGGAGTACCTCGCCGAGCTGGGCATCCTGGTAGCGCCGGGTGACTTCTACGGCGAGGCGGGGGCGAACTTCGTCCGCGTCGCCTTCACCGCCACCGACGAGCGGGTCGCGGCCGCCGTCAAGCGGCTCGGCGCGTAGGGGGCGCCGGGCGCGGTCGGGGCGCGCTCCGGCCCGGATCCGGAACCGCCCGAGGGGCCGGGAGTTCGCACTCCCGGCCCCTCGGCGTTCCCGCGGCGGCGGGTCAGTGGCCGAGGCCGCCCAGCGGCAGCTCCGGCGCGGCGGGCAGCACCGACGTGGGCGCCGCCGGCAGGGCCGACGTGGGCAGACCCGAGGTCGGCAGGCCGGCCAGCAGCGGGCCGGCCGCCTCGGTCAGCTGGGCGGGGGCGGCCTTCGCCGCGGTGTCCGTGGCAGTGGCGGTGGCGTCACCGGCGGCGGCGCCCACGGTGCTGGTGGCGGCGTCCGGAGAGGTGAGCGCGCCCAGCTGCGGCACGGACTCCAGGCCCGCGGCGCTGGCCGCGCCGGCCGCACCGACCACGGGAGCTGTCCCGGCTGCGAGAAGCAGCGCGGCACGGGCGATCCGACGGGTCAGGGGGAGGGACATGATGCTCCTAAGCGGTAGCGGCTGAGTACGCCGGTACAACCGCTCCCGGGGCGGGGTAAGTTGCGGACCCGACGGGTAAAGGATCGGTAACGCATCGCATAATCGGGTTCCGCGACAACCGCACCGGACGGGCGCCGACCAGGTGTTCCACCCCTTTCGCGCCCCCGGGCGCCCCCGCGCCGGTCACCCCCGGGCGAGGGACGTGTCGCACACCCGAGCGGTATCCGGGCCGGGGGGCGGTTCACAGCGGGGATCAGCGGTGCACGAAGATCCGTACCTCGTCCGCCTGCGCGGTGTGCGTCCCCGGCGCACCGGACCGCGAGGACCCGGCGCGCTCCTGCTGCCACTTGCCCTGCGCCTCGCCCGCCGTCCAGCCCCGCGAGGCGTACGAGACCCGGGCGATGCCCATGTCGCCGGAGTGCGCCACCGCCCAGTACGCCACCACCCGCGCGCGCCGGAACGCCGCGTCGGCGGAACCCTGCGGCTGCCCGACGGTGATCTCCGCCTCCGGGGCGCCCGCGCCCTGCTTCGCGGGGGAGGGCGCGGCAGCGGCCTCCACCCGCACCTGCTTGCCGAAGATCCGCTCCAGTTCCGCCCGCACCTGCTCCGGCCGGCCGGGCCCGGTGGGCGCCGGCCCGCCGCAGACGACGGAACCGCCGCCCGCGAAGGCCGCCGTCAGGACGGTCGCGTTCGGCTCGTGCTTCGCGTACGCCTGCGGGAAGCCGCTGAGCTGCACCTCCTGCGCGGCCTCCGTCAGCGGCAGCCGCGCCCAGCCCCTGACCTCCAGCAGCCGGTCGTAGAAGATCCCCGCCGCGTACACCGGGTCACGGATCTCCTGCGGCGTGCCCCAGCCCTGCGAGGGACGCTGCTGGAACAGCCCGAGCGAGTCCCGGTCGCCGTGGTCGAGGTTGCGCAGCCCCGACTCCTGCATGGCGGTGGCCAGCGCGATGGTGACCGCCCGGTCCGGGACGCCCTTGGCGACGCCGACGGCGGCTATCGTCGCCGCGTTCCCGGCCTGCTCCGGCGACATCTCGTACGTACCGGCGCCGCTCTGCTCACCGGGCGCGCCGGCCGTGCAGTGCGGGGCGCCACCCCCGCCGTTGGACTCGTACTGCACGACGAGGTAACCGCCGAGCGCGAGCAGAACGAGCAGACCGGCGATCTTGAGCAGCGGTCGGCGGCGGCGCGGGCTGGAGTGATCGGTGGGGGACACGCGGCCCACCGTACTTGAGCCGCGTGACGTGTCCGCCGGACCCTCACCGGGACCCGTCCACCCGCCGGACCGGCCGGGCCGCTCCACCGCCCGGGCGTTAGGGTCGGCTCATGTCCGAATCCGAGCTGGACCTCACCCTGGACGCTGCCGAGCTGACCGCCCGGCTCGTCGACATCCCTTCCGTGAGCGGCGACGAGAAGGTCCTCGCCGACCTCGTGGAGCACGCGCTGCGCGGCCTGCCGCACCTGACGGTCGACCGCTTCGGGAACAACGTCGTGGCCCGCACGAACCTCGGCCGCGCCGAGCGCGTCGTGCTCGCCGGCCACCTCGACACGGTCCCGATCGCCGACAACGTGCCCTCCCGCCTGGACGAGAACGACGTCCTGTGGGGCTGCGGCACCACGGACATGAAGTCCGGGGTCGCCGTGCAGCTGCGGATCGCGGCGACCGTGCCCGCACCCAACCGGGACCTCACCTTCGTCTTCTACGACCAGGAGGAGGTCGCCGCCGACCTCAACGGCCTGGGCAAGGTCGCCAAGGCCCACCCCGACTGGTTGGAGGGGGACTTCGCGGTCCTGCTGGAACCGTCGAACGCCGAGGTCGAGGGCGGCTGCCAGGGCACCCTGCGCGTGCTGCTGCGCACTGCCGGTGAGCGCGCCCACTCCGCGCGCAGCTGGATGGGCTCCAACGCCATCCACGGCGCCGCCCCGGTCCTCGCGCGGCTCGCGGCGTACGAGGCCCGCAAGCCGGTCATCGACGGGCTGGAGTACCACGAGGGCCTCAACGCGGTCCGTATCGAGGGCGGCGTCGCCAACAACGTCATCCCCGACTCCTGCACGGTGACGGTCAACTTCCGCTATGCCCCCGACCGGAGCAAGGAAGAGGCGCTGGCGCACGTGAAGGAGGTCTTCGAAGGCTGCGACATCGCCGAGTTCGTGGTCGACGACTTCTCCGGCGGCGCCCTCCCGGGCCTGTCCCACCCGGCGGCCGCGGCCTTCATGGAGGCGGTCGGCGGACGTGCCATGCCCAAGTTCGGCTGGACGGACGTGGCCCGGTTCAGCGCGCTGGGCATCCCGGCGGTCAACTACGGCCCGGGCGACGCGCTGCTGGCGCACAAGGTCGACGAACGGGTCGAGACGAAGGCGATCCTGCACTGCGAGGAGCGACTCCGCGCCTGGCTGACCTCCTGAATTCCGCTTGCCGTCACCTTCGTGCGCCTAACCTGATCGAACGATCAGCTGGAGGGAGCACATCATGGGCAACCCCGAACGTTCCGCTCGTCGGCCCGAGGAGCAGCAGCTCGGGCCGGTGCTGCGCAGGCGGAGCCAGGTGCAGGCGGGAAGTACGACGGACCAGCGGCTGCTGGACTCCGCCGGGCCCTCCGAGTGGGTGCACACCGATCCCTGGCGGGTCCTGCGCATCCAGTCGGAGTTCATCGAGGGGTTCGGCACGCTGGCGGAGCTGCCGCCGGCGATCAGCGTGTTCGGATCGGCCCGTACCCCGGAGGGCTCGCCGGAGTACGAGGCGGGCGTACGGATCGGGCACGCCCTCGTCGACGCCGGGTTCGCCGTCATCACGGGCGGCGGCCCGGGCGCGATGGAGGCGGCCAACAAGGGCGCCCGCGAGGCGGGCGGCATCTCCGTGGGGCTGGGCATCGAGCTGCCCTTCGAGCAGGGCCTGAACCAGCACGTGGACCTGGGGCTGAACTTCCGGTACTTCTTCGTCCGCAAGACGATGTTCGTGAAGTACAGCCAGGGCTTCGTGGTGCTGCCCGGCGGGCTCGGCACGCTGGACGAGATGTTCGAGGCGCTGACCCTGGTCCAGACCCGGAAGATCACCCGCTTCCCGATCGTGCTGTTCGGCACGGAGTACTGGGGAGGACTGATCGACTGGCTCCGGAACACCGTCGTCGCGCAGGGCAAGGCCTCCGAGTACGACCTGTGCCTCTTCCACGTGACGGACGACGTGGAAGAGGCCGTGACACTGGTCAGCAAGGAGGTCGGCGAGGGCACGAACGAACGCGCCGCCCGCGCCGCCACCGAAGAGGCCGCCCGGGAGGCGGGCGACTAGGCCGCAGGATCAGGCGAGTCCCCGGCGGGCGACCGCCGGGGGCCGGTGGCCCTGGATGGACGCCACCATGTCGAGGACCTGCCGGGTCTCGGCGACCTCGTGCACGCGGTAGACCTGCGCGCCGAGCCAGGCCGAGACGGCAGTGGTGGCCAGGGTGCCGAGCAGACGTTCCTTCACCGGCTTGTCGAGGGTCTCGCCGACGAAGTCCTTGTTGGACAGCGACACCAGCACCGGCCAGCCCGTCCCGGTCATCTCGCCGAGCCGCCTGGTGGCCTCCAGGGAGTGGCGGGTGTTCTTCCCGAAGTCGTGTCCCGGGTCGATCATGATGGCGTCGCGGCGCACCCCTAGGGCCACGGCCCGCTCGGCCAGGCCGACGGTGACCCGCAGGACGTCCGCCATCACGTCCTCGTACGCGGTCCGGTGCGGCCGGGTACGCGGCTCGACCCCGCCCGCGTGGGTGCAGACCAGCCCGGCGCCGTAACGGGCCGCGACCTCCGCCAGCTTGGGGTCGACCCCGCCCCACGCGTCGTTCAGGACGTCGGCGCCGGCCTCGCACACCGCTTCGCCGACCTCGTGCCGCCAGGTGTCCACACTGATCACCACGTCGGGGTGGCGGCGCCGCACCTCGGCCACGAAGCCGACCGTTCGGCGGGCCTCCTCGGCCGCGTCGACGTGCTCGCCGGGGCCCGCCTTGACCCCGCCGATGTCGATGATCGCGGCGCCCTCGGCCACCGCCTGCCCGACCCGCTCCAGCGCGGGCTCGTCGTGGAACGTCGCGCCCTGGTCGTAGAAGGAGTCCGGGGTCCGGTTCACGATGGCCATGATCACCGGCTCGTGGGTGTCGAACTCGCGCCTGCCCAGTCGCAGCATCCTGGTCTTTCCTCCTTCGGCGGCCCTCGCGCCTCGCCTGCGACCTTAACCTGGTGGCCGGAGTCTCTCAGGGGAGTTGATCGTGTTCTGGTTCTTGCTGATCGCGCTGGTCGTGGTCGTGGCCGCGGTCACCCTCGCGGTGGTCGGCGGAGGTTCGGACGCCGTGCTGCCCGAGGCGGAGCCGGACCGGGTGGCCGATGCCCTGCCGGAAACCCGCCCGGTGCTACGGGCGGACATCGACGCCCTGCGGCTGCCGGTCGCGCCGCGCGGCTACCGGATGGCCGAGGTGGACGACGTACTGGACCGGTTGGCGGCCGAGCTGGCCGAGCGGGACGCGCGCATCGCGGAACTGACCGCCGCCGTCCGCGCCCACGGCCGCGTCGACCTCACCAAGGAGGACCAGTGAGCGGCGCCCCGGCGGTGGCCGGGACGGACGGGATCCTGCGCTGCCCGTGGGCGCTGTCGGCGCAGGAGTACGTCGCCTACCACGACACCGAGTGGGGCCGCCCGGTCCACGGGGACGACGCGCTGTACGAGCGGCTGTGCCTGGAGGCGTTCCAGTCGGGACTGTCCTGGATCACGATCCTGCGGCGGCGCGAGGGCTTCCGCAAGGCCTTCGCGGACTTCCGGATCGCGGAGGTCGCGCGGTTCGACGGCAGCGACGCGGAACGGTTGATGCTGGACCCGGGCATCATCCGCAACCGGATGAAGATCGAGGCGACGCTGGCGAACGCCAAGGTGCTCGCGCAGTGGGCGCCGGGCGAGCTGGAGACGCTGATCTGGTCGCACGCCCCCGAGCCGGGCAAGGTGCCCGAGACCCTCGCGGACGTCCCGGCGGTGACCGCGCAGTCCACGGCGCTGGCCAAGGCGCTCAAGAAGGCGGGCATCCGCTTCGTCGGGCCGACGACGGCCTACGCCCTGATGCAGGCCTGCGGCCTGGTCAACGACCACCTCGCGGCCTGCGGCTTCCGGCACCGGGCCTGACCGTCCGCCTGTCCGTCCGGGCGGCCGGCGGCTGCCGCCGCCCGCCCGGACGCTCTCGTCAGCGGCCCAGGTACTTCGGGGGCTGCTTCGCAAGGAACGCCTCGACCGCGATGCCGTGGTCCGCGGAGGCGCCCGCACGGGTCTGCAGGACGTCCTCGTGGGCCAGGGCCTCCGGCAGCGAGTGGGACGCCCCGTACGCGAGGGACTCCTTGAGGGCCGCATAGGCGACGGTCGGGCCGCAGGCGAGGGCCCGGGCCACCGACTCGGCCTCCGCGGCCAGCGCGTCCGCCGGGACGACGCGGTTCGCGATGCCGAGCTCGTACGCCTCCTGCGCCTTCACCGAACGAGGGAAGAGCAGGAGGTCCGAGGCCCGTGAGGCGCCGATCAGCCGCGGCAGGGTCCAGGAGACGCCCGAGTCTGCGGTCAGCGCCACCCCGGCGAACGAGGTGTTGAAGGAGGCCGTGTCGGCGACGACCCGGAAGTCCGCCGCGAGCGCGAAACCGAAGCCGGCTCCCGCCGCGACCCCGTTCACGCCCGCCACCACCGGCTTCGGCATTTCCGTCAGCGCCCGCACGATCGGGTTGTAGTGCTCGGCGACCGTGCTCATCGTCAGAGAGGAGCCGCTGTCGCGGTCGGCCGCGAGGTTGCCGATGTGCTCCTTGAGGTCCTGGCCGACGCAGAAGGCCCGGCTCCCGGCCGCCGTGAGCAGGACCGCCCGTACCCGCTCGTCGGCCGCGGCGGCCTGCACGGCGTCGCGCAGGGCGACCTTGGCCTCCGTGTTCATGGCGTTCATCGCGTCGGGCCGGTTGATCGTGATGGTGGCGAGTCCGTCGGTCACTTCGTAGAGCACGCTGTCGGCCATGGCGGGGTCCCCCTTCGTCGCGGGCTTGGCTACCGGCCGGTACCGGCCGGTGCAAGGGCCAGCATGGCGGACCGCGCACGCGCCGGACATGTGATGTGCGTCAAAGAAAGAAGAGGCCGCCCGCCGGGCGCAGCGGCGAAGTATCGCAGGCGGATCCCCGAAATGAGTGGTTTTGGTCGAGCGCGTTGCACAAGCGTTCCCCGCCGATGTTGGTCATCGGGTCCTGACATGCGGGATAATGGCTGGGAAGCAATGTGTTCGATGCCGGGTACTAGGCGCCTGAATGGGGCCGTCGGCGACGATGAGCTGGTTTCAGGAAGGGGAACGAGCATGGCGGCCATGAAGCCGCGGACGGGCGACGGCCCGCTCGAGGTCACCAAGGAGGGGCGAGGCATCGTCATGCGCGTACCGCTCGAGGGCGGCGGTCGGCTCGTCGTCGAGCTGACTCCGGACGAGGCGGACGCCCTGGGTGACGCCCTGAAGAAGGTCGTCGGCTGATCCCCCGAGGACGCTGACAGGCACTTCGCCTACGAAACTCCGCACCGCCCCGGCCGCCTCGCGCGACCGGGGCGGTGTCGTACCACCGCGGAGCCGCCGGGTCAGCGGCGGACCGCGCACAGCAGCCCGTCACCCACCGGGAGCAGCGCGGCCTCAAGAGCCGGGCTCTCGCGCACGCTGCGCAGCAGCTCGCGGACCCGGAGCACCTCCACCGGCTGGGCGGCGGAGTCGACGGTACGGCCGTCGGAGAAGACGCCTTCGAAGCACACCAGACCGCCCGGCCGCAGCAGCCGCAACGCTTCGGCGAGGTAGTCGAGGGACTCGGTGGGGTCACCGTCGCAGAAGACGAGGTCGTAGCCGCCGTCGGCGAGCCGCGGCAGCACGTCCAGGGCGCGGCCGGGGATGAAGCGGGCCCGGTTCCCCGCGAAGCCTGCGGCGCGGAAGGCCTGGCGGGCGAACGCCTGCCGGTCCGGCTCCGGGTCGACGGTGGTCAGCACCCCGTCAGGGCGCATCCCGTACAGGAGGTGGATGCCGGAGACTCCGGTCCCGGTGCCGATCTCGGCCACCGCCTTGGCGTCGGCGGTCGCGGCCAGCAGGCGCAGTGCGGCCCCGGTGCCCGGGGAGACGGAGCGCAGCCCCGCTTCCCTGGACCGGTCGCGGGCCCATCGCAGAGCGTCGTCCTCGGCGACAAACGCGTCGGCGAACGCCCAGCTCGTCTGCCGGTTGCCGCTAATGACCCTCTCCTGTCCCCATAGTTGGCGCAACGGTGACTGTATCCGTTGACGTCGGGAACCCGCAGATGGGACCGGGCGTTGGGAGGAGTAGGCGCGGGACGGATGCGGGATAGAGGGGACGGCAGAGGGCAGATCGGCAATCGGCGGCCCCGCGGACCCATAAGACTCGTGCAAAGTTACTGCAAAAATGCTTATCCGGAGCTGACGGGAGGGGTGGCTATGGTAGGGGCTCCACTGGACACCACCAGAGCCGATAGGGGAGGTGCGGCTGCGCCTACGGATCGTGGAGGCGTATTCAGACGTCTCTTCTGGTCGGCAGGTGAGCCGAAATCCGTGACCGAGACCGCTGACCGCTTCCACACCGCCGACACCGCAACCACCGCGACCTTTGCCACCGAAGCGGGACCGCAGGCGTGGACGCCTCCCTCCTGGGAGGAGATCGTCAGCACGCACAGCGCGCGGGTCTACCGCCTTTCCTACCGCCTGACGGGCAACCAGCACGACGCCGAGGACCTGACGCAGGAAGTCTTCGTCCGCGTCTTCCGCTCGCTGTCCACGTACACGCCCGGCACGTTCGAGGGCTGGCTGCACCGCATCACCACCAACCTCTTCCTGGACATGGTCCGCCGCAAGCAGCGGATCCGGTTCGACGCGCTCGCCGACGACGCCGCCGAGCGGCTGCCCAGCCGTGAGCCGTCCCCCCAGCAGGTGCTCCACGACACCCACTTCGATGCCGATGTGCAGCAGGCGCTGGACACCCTCGCGCCCGAGTTCCGCGCGGCCGTCGTGCTGTGTGACATCGAGGGCCTGTCGTACGAGGAGATCGCCGCCACGCTCGGCGTGAAGCTCGGCACCGTGCGCAGCCGTATCCACCGGGGCCGCTCGCACCTGCGCAAGGCGCTCAAGCACCGGTCCCCCGAGGCCCGCGCGGAACAGCGCGCGCTGGCCGGGGTGGCGGTGGGCGCCCCCGGCGCCGGGGGAGAGGGCGGAAGCGAGTGAGTGGAGCCCGACCTTCCCCCGCCGAACAACACCTGGGCGACCGTCTCGCCGCCCTGGTCGACGGAGAGCTGAGCCACGACGCCCGCGAGCGGGTGCTCGCGCACCTGGCGACCTGCCCCAAGTGCAAGGCCGAAGCCGACGCCCAGCGCCGGCTCAAGACCATGTTCGTGGAGAGCGCGCCACCGCCGCTGTCCGCCGGGCTGCTGGCCCGTCTGCAAGGCCTGCCGGGCGGTGATCCCGGGAGCCCCTCCTCCGGCTCGCCGGGCGGCGGAGCCCCCGCGGCGACCTTCGGGTACGTGGCTCCGGCCGCGCCGCGCGAAGCGCTCCGCATCCATGAGGGCGGCCGCGTCCACGAGCCGGGCCGCCCCAGGCGCCGGTTCGCGTTCGTCGCGGCCGGCGCGGTCTCGCTGGCCGCACTCGCCCTGGGCGGCGCCCTGCCGCTGGACTCCGCCGAGCCGGGCGGCTCTCGGGGCGAGGCTCCCGCCGCGCGGCCCGAGCCGTACGTGCCGCTGACCGATGCGGTGGTCCGCGACCGGCTCCCCAGCCCCGGCGTGCTGCCCACCTTCGCGCCCAGGGGGGTACTGAGCCCCTCCGCGCCGGCCCCGGCCCGACCGGCCGTCTCCCTGGCGCACTGACGGCGGGAGCCGGCCGGCTCCCGCGGCCCCGGGCGTACGGACAGGGGAAGCGGGCCGCAGGCCTCGGGCCGGGGGCGGACCTGGTTGAATCGGCGGCAGTCGCGCCGTCCGGCGGTGCGACAGCTTGTGGAAGTCCGCCAGCGCGGGGGAGCGCCCATGTCCGACAGCCAGCACACCGATCCGGCCCCGGCGGCGCCCCGCTGGTGGAGCCGCCCCGAGGGCCCGGTGGACGTGCCGGCGGCGCGCGCGGCCGAGCCGGGGCAGGGACCCGAGCCGGAGCCGGTACCCGAGCCGGGGCAGGCGCCCCCGTCGGCCGCCGGGCCCCGCTACGACCCGTGGGCCGACGCGCCGTTGCAGGTCGCAGACCTGGGCCGGGCGCCCCGTCCAGGGCCGCGGATGTGGCAGCTCGTGGCCCTCGCAGTCGTCACCGCCCTCCTCGCCGGGGGCGTCGGCGGCTACGTCGGCGTCCTCACCGAACGCCGCGGCAACACCCGCCTCGAACTCCCGCAGGCCGCAGTCGACCACAAGGACCGCGCCCCGGAGAGCGTGGCCGGGATCGCCGCCACCGCCCTGCCCGGCGTGGTCACCCTGCACGTCAGCAGCGGCAGCGGCGGCAGTACCGGTACCGGCTTCGTGCTCGACGGCGACGGCCACATCCTCACCAACAACCACGTCGTCGCCGACGCCAAGGACATAACGGTCACTTTCAGTACGGGTGACAGCGTTCCCGCCGAAGTGGTGGGCCGCGACGGCGGCTACGACCTGGCCGTGGTCAAGGTCAGCGGAGTACGGGGGCTGCGCCCGCTCGCCCTCGGGAACTCCGAGAACGTCCGGGTCGGCGACCCCGTCGTGGCCATCGGCGCGCCGTTCGACCTCTCCAACACCGTCACCGCCGGCATCATCAGCGCCACCGGGCGCCCCATCACCGCCGGCGGCGACAAGGGCGACGGCAGCGACATCAGCTACGTCGACGCCCTCCAGACCGACGCCCCCATCAACCCCGGCAACTCCGGCGGCCCGCTCCTGGACTCCCAGGCCCACGTGATCGGCATCAACAGCGCCATCCGGGGCGCGGACAAGGGGCAGCAGGGGGACGAGGGCGCCCGCCAGAGCGGCAGCATCGGCCTCGGCTTCGCCATCCCCGTCAACCAGGGCAAGCGGGTCGCCGAGGAGCTGATCCGCACCGGCCACGCCACGCACCCGGTCATCGGCGTCACCCTCGACATGCAGTACACCGGCGACGGAGCACGGGTCGGCGCCAAGGGCGAGGACGGCAAGCCCTCGGTCGTCGCGGACGGCCCCGGCGCCCGAGCCGGGATCAAGGCGGGCGACGTGATCACGAAGGTGGACGGACAGCGCGTGCACGGCGGCGACGAGCTGATCATCAAGATCCGCGCCCACCGCCCCGGCGACGCGCTGCGCCTGACGGTGCTGCGCGAAGGCAGGGAACTCGCGCTGGAAGTGGTCCTCGGCTCGGCCACCGGATCGTGACGGCCGCGGGCGTCCGTGCGGGAGACGCGCGGGCCCGGAAGCAGGAGACGCGCGGCGCGGCAAGCGGGAGACGCGCGGGGCCGGAAGAAGGATCCCGGGCGTCCTGAGGCGATCCGGGGCCTCCTGGCGTAGGGGCATCGAGCCGGGGCCGGGTACCGTTGTGGGGCCGGACGTGGAAAGAGCCGAGGAGCGGCAAGGTGTTCAACGACATAGGCGCACTCGAAGTGGTCACGATCGTGGTGCTCGCCATCCTCGTCTTCGGCCCGGACAAGCTGCCGAAGGTGATCCAGGACGTCAGCGGGGTCATCCGCAAGATCCGGTCGTTCTCGGACAGCGCCAAGCAGGACATCCGCTCCGAACTGGGCCCGGAGTTCAAGGACTTCGAGTTCGAGGACCTCAACCCCAAGACCTTCATCCGCAAGCACCTGGCGGAGAACGAGGACCTCAAGGAGATCCGCGGCAGCTTCGACCTCCGCAAGGAGCTGAGCGAGGTCACGGACGCCGTCAACGGCAGGGAAGCGCAGCCCGGGCCGGCCGCCGCAGCCGCCGCCACGCCCGCCGCCGGCACGGGTCCGGACCTGCTCAAGAAGCCCGCCTCCCCCGCCGCCGAACAGCGCACACCTTTCGACGCCGACGCCACCTAGCCCGTGTCCGGGCCACTGCCTGCCCGGCGATCCGGGACCGGATGGCTATTCTCTCCATCTGTCCGGACGCAGGGCACCCGAGGATGGGATCCCCCCGCGAAGCGAGGGGAGGGCCGTTCCGGACCCCACGGAACGAGAGGCGCCCAGATGGAGACGACCAGCAGCCGCGTAGGGGTACAGCCCGCGGAAGCCACCGCCGAGGCCCCCGCCGCCGCACCACAGCCGACCCCGGAGCCCGAGCGGCCCCCCGCCCCACAGCAGACCCAGGAGCCCGCCTCGCCCGCGGCGACGGCCCGCCGGGCGGTCGACGGCTACCTGAGGGCCGACTTCCCCTGGTACGGGCTGGACGGGGCCTTCACCGGCCCCCGCTGGCTCATGCAGGTGGGGACCGCCGCGGACGGCACCGTCGAGCACGGCTCCACCGGACACGGGGACGAGCCCTCCGCCCGCGGCGAGATCGCCACCGGCGAGAAGGAACGCTTCGCGGTGGTGATCACCGTGGCCAGCAACCCCCTGCGCCGCAGCGGCGACGGCACCGGCGTCCTGGAGGCCACCTCGGTCTCCTCCGCCGCCTGGCTGGCCGGCTCGGGGCTGCTCGCGTACAGCTGGCCCGGCCAGATGGACCACACCCTGCGCAACGACTGGCTCGACCAGCAGACCGAGGCGGCCTGGGAACTCGCGGACGACCTCGACGGCTCCGACTGGTCGACGCTGTCGCTGCCGGTCGACGGCGAGCCGACCACCTTCCACTACCGCGAGTCCGAATTCGGCTGGGTGCTCGCCGGCTCCACCCGGGCGGGCGTCCACCTGGGCGCGTACGGGCGCGGCATGAGCGCGTACGGCCTCGGCTTCTCGGCCATCTCCGACCTCGGCACGTACGAGTAGCCGCGCGGAAACGCCAGGCACCGCGGACCGGGGGTCCGCGGTGCCTGGCCCACGCCCTCAGGGCCTCACGCCCGTGCCTTCACGATCAGGCCCCCGCGCTCGGACCCCTACGGTCAGAACTTGTTGCGCGGCGTGATTCCCAGCGACATGCCCGACAGCCCGCGGGCACGCCCGCCCAGCTTCCCGGCGATCGCACGCAGCGCCGCACCCGCCGGGGAGTCGGGGTCCGACAGCACGACCGGCTTGCCGTCGTCGCCGCCCTCGCGCAACCGCACGTCGATCGGGATGCTGCCCAGCACCGGCACGCTGGCGCCGACCGTCTTCGTCAGGCCGTCGGCCACCTTCTGGCCGCCGCCCGAGCCGAAGACGTCGACCATCTCGTCACAGTGCGGGCAGGGCAGGCCCGACATGTTCTCGACGACACCGACGATCTTCTGGTGGGTCTGCACGGCGATCGAACCGGCCCGCTCGGCCACCTCGGCCGCGGCCTGCTGCGGGGTGGTCACGACCAGGATCTCGGCGTTCGGCACCAGCTGCGCCACGGAGATCGCGATGTCACCGGTGCCCGGCGGCAGGTCCAGCAGCAGTACGTCCAGGTCGCCCCAGAAGACGTCCGCGAGGAACTGCTGGAGCGCCCGGTGCAGCATCGGACCGCGCCAGACGACCGGCGCGTTGCCCGGGGTGAACATGCCGATGGAGATGACCTTCACGCCGTGCGCCGACGGAGGCATGATCATGTTCTCGACCTGGGTGGGCCGGCCGTCCACGCCGAGCATGCGCGGCACGCTGTGCCCGTAGATGTCCGCGTCCACGACGCCGACCTTGAGCCCGTCCGCCGCCATCGCCGCCGCCAGGTTGACGGTCACGGACGACTTGCCCACGCCGCCCTTGCCGGAGGCGACCGCGTAGACGCGGGTCAGCGAACCCGGCTTGGCGAAGGGCACCTCACGCTCGGCGGTGCCGCCGCGCAGGGTGGCCGCGAGGTCCTTGCGCTGCTCGTCGCTCATCACGTCGAGGGTGACGGCGACGGAGGTGACGCCCGCGACACGTTCCACGGCCTCGGTGACGTTCTTGGTGATGGTCTCGCGCATGGGACAGCCCGACACCGTCAGGTACACCGTGACCGCGACCGCGCCGCCGTCGCCGATCTCCACCGATTTGACCATGCCGAGGTCGGTGATCGGCTTGTGGATCTCGGGGTCGTTCACCGTCGCCAGCGCGTCCAGGATCGCGTCCTGCCCAGGCGCAGCGGCGGAGCTTGTGTCGGTAGCCATGCCCCGATGGTACGGCTCGGTAGCACGGCGCCGGTAAGCCCGTCAGCGGTCGCCTTCGTCACGTTCGGGCGGGAGCAGCCGCCGCTCGTCCATCTCCTTGATCAGGTCCTGGAACTCCGAGCGGATCCAGTCGCGCGTCGCGACCTCGCCTAGGCCCATCCGCAGCGAGGCGATCTCACGCGTCAGGTACTCCGTGTCGGCGATGGAGCGCTCGTTCTGCTTGCGGTCCTGCTCCAGGTTGACCCGGTCCCGGTCGTCCTGGCGGTTCTGCGCCAGCAGGATCAGCGGGGCCGCGTACGAGGCCTGGAGCGAGAGCATCAGCGTCAGGAAGATGAAGGGGTACTTGTCGAAGCGCAGGTGGTCCGGCGCGAAGACGTTCCACAGCACCCAGGCGATGATGACGATCGTCATCCAGACGATGAAGCGGCCCGTGCCCAGGAACCGCGCCACCCGCTCCGAGAGCCGCCCGAACGCCTCCGGGTCGTACACCGGGAGCAGCCGCCTCCGGTCGCTGCGCGGCTGGTCCAGCCGGGCCCGCGGCGAGCGGGTCAGCGCGCTCGCCCCGGTCGCGGAAGCGGCCGTCTTGGCCCGCAGCCGCTCGGTGATCTCTTCCTCCCGCCCCGTCAGGCCCTGTTCGCGCGCGTACTCGCGGGCGTGCTCGCGCGCCAGCTCGCGCCGCACGCGCGTCTGCTCGCGGCGCCGGTCGCGCGCCGGGTCACGCCGCCGCTCAGTGCCCACGTACGGCCTCCTCGGAGTGGAAGTCCGTCTCCCGCCAGTCGTCCGGCAGCAGGTGGTCGAGCACGTCGTCCACGGTCACCGCGCCCAGCAGCGAGCCGCTCTCGTCGACCACGGGCACCGCGACCATGTTGTACGCGGCCAGGTAGCTGGTGACCACCGGCAGCGAGGCGTCCGGCCGCAGCGGCGGCAGGTCCGTGTCCACGATCGAGCTGATCAGGGTGAACGGCGGATCGCGCAGCAGCCGCTGGAAGTGCACCGTCCCCAGGTACTTGCCGGTGGGCGTCTCGTCCGGCGGGCGGCACACGTAGACCTGGGCGGCCAGCGCGGGGGAGAGGTCCGACTGGCGGACCCGGGCCAGCGCGTCCGCGACCGTCGCGTCCGGGCGCAGCACGATCGGCTCGGTGGTCATCAGACCGCCCGCCGTGCGCTCCTCGTACGACAGCAGACGCCGCACGTCCGCGGCGTCGTCCGGCTTCATGAGCGTCAGCAGCCGCTCCTTGTCGTCCTCCGGCAGCTCCGACAGCAGGTCGGCCGCGTCGTCGGGGTCCATCGCCTCCAGGACGTCGGCCGCCCGCTCCTCCTTGAGCTTGCCGAGGATCTCCACTTGCTCGTCCTCGGGCAGCTCCTCCATGACGTCGGCGAGCCGGTCGTCGTCGAGGGCGCTGGCCACCTCGGCGCGCCGCTTCGGCGTCAGGTGGTGCAGTACGTTCGCCACGTCCGCCGGGCGCATCTGCTCGAAGGTGGCCACCAGGTTCTCGGCTCCCTGGCCCTCCTCCTCCAGGGAGAAGCCGGTCACCGCCGACCACTCCACGGTCAGGGTCTCGCCGCGCCGGCGCAGCGCACCGCTCTTGCCCTTGCGGACGAAGATGCGGTCGATCTCCCAGTCCCGGCGGGCCGGCAGCTGCTGGATGGCCACGTCGAGGACGGTGACCTCCTCGCCGGTCGACACCAGCTTCACGCGGCGGTCCAGCAGCTCGCCCAGGATCAGCCGCTCGGTGGGCCGCTGTTCGAATCGCCGCATGTTGACGACGCCCGTGGTGATGACCTGCCCGGACTCCACGCCCGTCACCCGCGTCATGGGCAGGAAGATCCGCCTCCGGCTGACCACCTCGACGACCAGCCCCAGCAGCCGCGGGGGCCGCCCGCCGACGCGCAGCATGGCGACGAGGTCGCGCACCCGGCCCACCTGGTCGCCGTTGGGGTCGAAGACGGGCACACCCGACAGATGCGAAACGAAGATCCGCGGGGCGCCAGCAGCCATCCGAGCGCCTCCTAGAACGTGAACCGACCGTCGATCAACAGTCCTGCCGAGCCTCAGGCTAGCCCGTGGGCCCGGAAGGCGTCCTGGTGGGGCCGTCGGACGGCGTCCGTACGGGGCCGGACGGGCGGCTCCCACACCGGGCGCGGGCCGCGCGGGACGGGCGGGTACGCTGCCTGCTGCCCCAGACGACCGACCGGGAGGCACCCGCACGTGACCGCCTACTTCCCCGCCGCGCGCCTGCGCCGGGCCGCCTTCATCGGCGCGCTGTGCGCGGGCCTCACCGTCACCGTCACGGGCTGCGGCGGCGGCGGCGAGGACCCGGACAAGGGCACCAACGGCGTCGGCAAGCTGCCCGCCGACCAGATCGAGGCGAAGGCGAAGGCGGCGGCCACCGCGGCGAGCTCGGTACACCTGTCCGGTTCGGTGGTCACCGGCGGCAAGACCTTCACCCTCGACATGCGCCTCAAGGGCGACGGCGGTTCCGGCGAGGTCAAGTCCCAGCAGGACACCTTCCAGGTGCTGCGCATCGGCGAGCAGCTGTACTTGAAGGCGAACGCCGCCTTCTGGGGGAAGTCCGACTCGGCCGGCAAACTCGGCGACAAGTTCGTGAAGGTGCCCCAGAGCGACCCCACGTACAAGCAGTTCCGCGGCTTCACCGACATGCACGTGCTGCTCGACGGGCTCCTCGGCCTCGACGGCAAGCTCACCAAGGCGCCCTACGGCAAGGTCGGTCACGGCCGGGTGGTGCCGGTCCTCGCGGCGGGCGGCAAGGGCGGCCGGCTCTCGGTGTCCCTGGAGGGGACCCCATACCCGCTCCTCATGGAACGCGCGGGCGGCGCGGGGCGGGTGGAACTCGCCGAATGGGGCCAGAGCTTCCAGCTGTCCGCGCCCGCGCAGGACCAGACGGTGGATTACGGTTCCCAGCTGCCCACCACCAAGGACGCGAGCGGCGCGACGCCCGGCCCGGCCAAGAGCTCCGGCCAGGGCTCCGACCCCACCGACGGCTGACCCCGCCGAGCCCGGGCCGTCCGCCCCGCACCCGGCAGCCTCCGCCCGGCCCGCAAGGGCCCCGCCGGCCCGGAACGGCGCCTCACCCCGGCCCGGAAGGGCCCCGCACCCGGCCCGGCGGCCCGCGCCGGGCCGGGGCGGTGCGCGGCTCTAGCGGGCCGCCTTCTTTCGCTTGAGCAGCAGCTTCGGCAGCCCGGCCGGGACCTCCCGGCGCGTGATCGCCGGGGACGGCAGCGGGGCCGCGGCCAGCGACCCGCCCGGAAGGGAGTCCCGTACCGCCGCCGGCTCCAGCCGCAGCAGCCGGCACTCCCGCGCCCACCGCTCCGTCATCCGCTCGGCATCGGGCGCGTTCAGCCGCTTGCCCTTGAGCTCCGCGACCGCGGCCTGCCACGCCTCGCCGCCCGGGGCGAGCTCGCGGACCGTGGCGGTCCAGGCGACCAGCCGGCCGCCCTTGTCCTTGCTGCGCACCGTCACCTCGGCGGGGCCGCCGTCCACGAGCCCCGGGAACGGCTGCTCCCCGGGCCCGTCGCCCACCACGTGGGCGGCGCCGTCCACCCAGGCGTGCCACAGGGCCCGGTCGGCCCCGGAGCCGCGGACCCAGATGAGCCCGGACTTCTTGGTGGCCTCCTCGACGAGGGCCAGGTCGAGCGCGCTGAGAGTCATGCGGACAGGGTAGCCAGGCCCCCGGAGCCGCTACAGCCAGCCGTTGCGGCGCAGGGCCCGGTGGATGGTGAGACAGGCCCCGGCGATGGCGGTCATCACCATCGGATAGCCGTAGCGCCAGTGCAGCTCCGGCATGTGCTCGAAGTTCATCCCGTACACGCCGCAGATCATCGTCGGCACCGCGATGATGGCCGCCCAGGAGGTGATCTTGCGCATGTCCTCGTTCTGCGCGACCGACGCCTGCGCGAGGCTGGCCTGGAGGATCGAGTTCAGCAGCTCGTCGAAGCCGACGACCTGCTCGTGCACCCGCGCCAGGTGGTCGGCGACATCGCGGAAGTACTTCTGGATGTCGGGGTCCACCAGCCGCATCGGGCGCTCGCTGAGCAGCTCCATCGGCCGCAGCAGCGGGGACACGGCCCGCTTGAACTCCAGCACCTCGCGCTTGAGCTGGTAGATCCGGCCCGCGTCGCCGCCGCGGCCGCTGCCCTTGGCGGGCGCGGCGAAGACCGCGCTCTCCACCTCGTCGATGTCGTCCTGCACGGCCGCCGCGACCGCGATGTAGCCGTCCACGACGTGGTCGGCGAGGGAGTGGAGCACCGCCGAAGGCCCCCGCGCCAGCAGCTCGGAGTCGTCCTGGAGGCGGTGGCGCAGCCCCTTGAGGGAGCCCTGTCCGCCGTGCCGGACGGTGATGACGAAGTCCGGGCCGGTGAAGCACATCACCTCACCGGTCTCCACGACCTCGCTGGTCGCGGTCAGTTCGGTGTGCTCGACGTAGTGGATCGTCTTGAAGACGGTGAACAAGGTGTCGTCGTAGCGCTCCAGCTTGGGCCGCTGGTGCGCGTGCACCGCGTCCTCCACGGCGAGCGGGTGCAGCCCGAAGGTGGCGGCGATCCCGGCGAACTCCGCCTCGGTGGGCTCGTGCAGGCCGATCCAGGCGAAACCGCCGTCCTCGCGGACCCGGCGGATCGCCTCACGGGGCGTCAGACACGCCGTGCCGGGCTCGCGCGGTTCGCGCCGGCCGTCGCGGTACACGGCGCAGTCGACCACCGCGCTGCTCGCGGACGGGTCGCGGGTGGCGTCGTAGCCGGGCTGCGCGGGGGTCGAGCGGCGCAGGGCCGGACGGACGGCGGCACGGAGGTAGGGCAGCATCGACATGGCAGGCTCCTTCGCGCGCACGGCTGTGGACCGTACGGGTGGGAGGCCCTCCGCGGCTGCGCACGGGCAGTCAGCCCCGGGCAGACGGAGGGAAACAGGACGGAGAGGACAAACGTTCTGCCGTCGCTCTTCTACTGACCTTCCGGCGGCGGCAAGGCCGACCGGGGGAAGATCACAGGGGGCGCGAAACGCCCGGCATAGAAGTGGAAGAGCGATTGGTACTGCACGATCGACTTCGATCCATCGCAGCCCCACCTCCTCCGGCCGGTCCCCCGTAAGGGACGTCCTGTCGCCCGGACCCTGGAAACAACGCGTCTGCGTGCGGTCCCGACCAGCTGTCAACACTATCAGCCGACGGATGGTCAGGACCGCGCCTTTACCCGCCGGATACGAGTTCTATGCTCGCTCCATGGCAGAAATTCTCGCCCTTGTGGAGGCCCGGCTGCGCACCGCGTTCGGCGAACCCGACGCCCGCGCCGCCGTCACCTTCCTCGGCACCGACCGCATCGAGGTACTCCGTTTCGCCGAGGGCGACCTCGTGCGGTACGCGACCCTCGGCATGTCCGCGCACCCGATGACCGACCCGACCGCAGTGGTCGCCGACCCGCTGCGCGGCCCGCGCGCCGAGCTGGTGCTGACCGTGCGGGCGGGGCTGGCGCCCACCGACAAGCTGCTCCGCCCGCTCGCCGTGCTGGCCGCGTCCCCGATGGTCGAAGGGCTGGTCGTGGCACCCGGGGCCTCCCTGGACGTGGGCGAACCCCTGTGGGAGGGTGCGCCGTTCAGCTCCGTCCTGGTCGCCGAACCGGGCGGGCTGGTGGAGGACCTCGTGCTGGACGAGCCGCTGGAGCCGGTGCGGTTCCTCCCGCTGCTCCCGATGACCGCGAACGAGGCCGCCTGGAAGCGGGTGCACGGCGCGGCCGCCCTCCAGGAACGCTGGCTCGCGCGCGGGACGGATCTGCGGGATCCTCTGCGTACGGCCGTCGCACTGGACTGAGCTCCCGTCGCCCGGGGTACGGATGGCCTCCGGACGGGTGAGCGTGCCTTGACGGGGCGCCGGGCGGGGAGGAGCGTGCTTCTTATGAGGGGCGAACCGAGTTGCCCGAAGTGCGGTGGCCGGGTCCGAGCGCCCGGTCTTTTCGCCGACTCCTGGCAGTGCGCGGTGCACGGCGCCGTCCATCCCCTACAGCCCGTGATCCCGCCCAGCGTCGAGGGCCTGGGCGTCATAGTGCACCGGGCGCACGTACCGGTGTGGATGCCGTGGCCCCTGCCGGTGGGGTGGCTGTTCACCGGCGTCGCCGCCGCGGGGGACGACCGCAGCGGGGGCCGCGCCACCGCCGTCGCCTGCTCGGGTCCGGGGCCGCTCGGCGGGATGGGGGAACTGGTGCTCGTCGCGGAGGAACTCGGCGTCGGCCTCGGCGCGCGGTACGCGGGGATCGACGCCCCGGACCCCGGCCCCTACATGGACGTCTCCGCCCCGCCGCACGCCAAGGTCGTCGCGGCCGGCCGGCCGACCCCGCTGTGGCACGTCAAGGGAGCCCCCGACGACCGGGCCGTGTTCGCCGGCGAGGCGCGCGGGCTGTGGCTGTGGGCCGTGGTCTGGCCGGAGCAGACGGGGCTGCTCATGTACGACGAGCTCGTCCTGACCGACCTCCGCGAGGCGGGCGCCGAAGTCGAACTGGTCCCCTGCGGCGCCCTGAGCCCCCGCATCTTGGCTTCCTCTTAACGCGCCGCGCTTGCCCCTTTCGACGCGCCGCTCGCGCGGCTCGGCCCTGGCGGGCCTTATCGGCTTCGCGCCGCTGCGCCGGGCTTGCCCCTTTCGACGCGGCCCTTGCGCGGTTCGGCCCTGGCGGGCCTTACCGGCTTCGCGCCGCTGCGCCGGACTCCGTCCGTCGGGCACCGGGGCGGGGCCGGTCCCTCCGCCTCGGGCGCACCGTCCGGCCCGGGCCCTCGGGCCCCGGGCCGGCGCTCGGGGTACCCGCGCCATGGACGCCCGCTCTTCCGGACTCCGCCGGGGGTACCCCCACGCGAAGCTCGATCGGGCCGGGGAGGCCCGCCAGGGCCGAGCCGTACGAGCGGCGTGCGGGGTCCGGGGCGGAGCCCCGGGGAACGGAGGAAGGGCGGGTAGGGGAACCGCCCCGCGCAGCGGCCCGCCCGTAGCCACCCCGCAGCCGGGCATCCCGCCCCGCGCAGCGGCCCGCCCCCCCCCGCGCAGCGGCTCACGCGCGGCCCCGGCAGCCGGGCCCCCGCGCCCGGTTCGGCACGTCAAGGCCCGGCCAGGGCGGGGGTACCCTTGAGTGTCCCCGTACGTCCCGAACCCTGGAGCATGGCTGTGCGCATCGACCTGCACGCCCACTCCACGGCTTCCGACGGCACCGACACCCCCGCCGAGCTGGTCCGGAACGCGGCCGCCGCCGGGCTGGACGTCGTGGCGCTCACCGACCACGACACCGTCGGCGGGTACGCCGAGGCCATCGCGGCCCTCCCGCAGGGCCTCACCCTCGTCACCGGCGCCGAGCTCAGCTGCCGCCTCGACGGCATCGGGATGCACATGCTCGCCTACCTCTTCGACCCCGAAGAGCCCGAGCTGCACGCCGAGCGGGAGCTGGTCCGCGACGACCGGACCCCCCGCGCGCAGGCCATGATCGGCAAGCTCCAGGCGCTCGGCGTGGACATCACCTGGGAGCAGGTCGCCCGGATCGCCGGTGCGGGATCCGTGGGCCGGCCGCACATCGCCACCGCCCTCGTCGAACTCGGCGTCGTGCCCACCGTCTCCGACGCGTTCACGCCCGACTGGCTCGCCGACGGCGGCCGCGCCTACGCCGAGAAGCACGAGCTCGACCCCTTCGACGCGATACGTCTGGTCAAGGCGGCCGGCGGGGTCACCGTCTTCGCCCACCCCGCCGCCTTCAAGCGCGGCGTGTGCGTGCCCGAGAGCGCCATCGCCGAACTGGCGGCGGCCGGACTGGACGGCATCGAGGTCGACCACATGGACCACGACGCCGCGACGCGCGCCCGGCTGCGGGGCCTCGCGGACGAACTGGGCCTGCTGACGACCGGGTCCAGCGACTACCACGGCAGCCGCAAGACCTGCCGTCTCGGGGAGTACACGACCGACCCCGAGATCTACGGCGAGATCACGCGCCGCGCCACCGGGGCCTTCCCCGTCCCCGGCGCCGGTGGACGGCGCCACGAGGGCTGAGCCCTCGTCCGTCCCCGCTCCTTTTTGCTACACCCCTCTCTCCTGCAAGGCATCACTGTGTTTGATTTCGCCGTCTTCGGATCCCTATTTCTCACGCTTTTTGTGATTATGGACCCCCCGGGGATCACGCCGATCTTCCTCGCCCTGACCTCCGGCCGCGCCTCCAAGGTCCAGCGCCGCATGGCCTGGCAGGCCGTCTGCGTGGCCTTCGGTGTCATCGCCGTCTTCGGCATCTGCGGTCAGCAGATCCTCGACTACCTGCACGTCTCCGTGCCGGCGCTGATGATCGCGGGCGGCCTGCTCCTCCTGCTGATCGCGCTGGACCTGCTCACCGGCAAGACGGACGAGCCCAAGCAGACCAAGGACGTGAACGTCGCCCTCGTGCCGCTGGGCATGCCGCTGCTGGCGGGCCCGGGTGCGATCGTGTCCGTCATCCTGGCCGTGCAGAAGGCCGACGGCTTCGGCGGCCAGCTCTCGGTGTGGTCGGCGATCATCGCCATGCACGTCGTGTTGTGGATCACCATGCGCTACTCGCTGGTGATCATCCGGGTGATCAAGGACGGCGGCGTGGTCCTGGTGACGCGCCTCGCCGGCATGATGCTGTCGGCGATCGCCGTCCAGCAGATCATCAACGGTGTGCTCCAGGTCGTGCACGCCTGAGATGCCGGCGCCCGCCGCCGCACATGCGAATGCCCCGCACCGGTCCGGTGCGGGGCATTCCGTCGTCCATCGCGTAACAGCGGGCAATCGGGTGAGCGGGTCAGTTGGACGCGGTCTCGGCCGGTCGGATCAGAATGCGCTGGCCCACAGAGGCGGCGTGCTGCACGATCCGGTTGACGGAGGCCGCGTCCACGACGGTGCTGTCCACGGCGCTTCCGTTGACATCGTCCAGGCGCAGAATCTCGAAGCGCACGGGCTTCTCCCTTCGTCAGTGTTTCACTTGCACTGGCATAACGAAGTGTAAGCCGCAAACATTCCCTACGCTAAGGAAATTTTTTCACTCGCTAACGAACCTAGGCGCCGCCACCGTGCCCGCGCCCCAGAAGGCGGCCAACGCACCAGCTGTGACCTGCGGGTTCTCGGCATTCGGGGAGTGTTCGGCGTCATCGACCACGACTCGCGCCGCACTCAAGCGCCGTGCCATCTCGTCCATCAGCGGTACCGGCCAGGCATAGTCCACCACCCCGGACAGGACCAGCTTGCGCAGCGGCACCTCCGCCAGCTCCGCCACCCGGTCGGGCTCGGAGATCAGCACCCGCCCCGTGCCGATCAGCTGCTCCGGCACCGTCGCCAGCCACCGCTCGCGCAGGAAGCCCGCCAGCGCGGGGGAGTCGGGCACCGCGTTCGGCGGGTCCTGGGCGCGCATCGCCTCCCACACCGCCGGCATGTCGTCCCGCAGCGTCTCCAGCGCCGCGATCAGCAGCTTCGTACGGGCCTGCTGATGCTCCGAGATCGCGGCCGGGCCGCTGCTCATCAAGGTGAGGGAAGCGAAGGGCGCGGCGTCGCGCAGCACGGCCGCGCGGGAGATCAGGCCGCCCAGGGAATGGCCGACGAGGTGCACCGGCCCGGCGTCCAGCGCCTCGGCCTGCGCGAGCAGGTCCCGGGCCAGCTCCTCGCAGCCGTACGCGGACTCGTCGCGCGGGCCGGGGCTCTCGTACTGGCCCCGCCCGTCGACCGCGACCACCCGGTATCCGGCGGAGGCCAGCGGCTCCAGCAGGCCGATGAAGTCCTCTTTGCTGCCGGTGAAGCCGGGGACCAGCAGGGCCGTGCCGTGCAGCGGCTCACCCGCCTCGTGCACGGCGAACTCCCCGCGCGCGGTCCCGAGACGGTACGCGCGGGCGACGGACGGCAGGGTCAGGCGGGGCGGCTTGCTCATGGGCCCGAGGTTACCGGCCCGTAGCGGGCGGTACACCCCCTGGCACGCGGACGGCCCCGGCCCCTCCGAAGAGGGGGCCGGGGCCGTCCGGGCGGGCGGGGTTACGCCTCCGGCGTCGGCTCGACGGCCTTGCGGGTCCGCGTGCGCTTCGGCTTGGCGGGAGCCTCCTCCGCGGCGGCGGGCGCCTCCACGGCCGGGGCGGCGGCCTTGCGGGTGCGGGTGCGCTTCGGCTTGGCGGCTTCCTCGGCGACGGGCGCAGCCTCGGCGGCCACCGGGGCGGCCTCCGCGACCTTGCGGGTCCGCGTGCGCTTCGGCTTCGCCGGGGCCTCCTCGGCCACCGGGGCGGCCTCGGTCACCACCGGGGCGGCTTCCGCGACCTTGCGGGTCCGCGTGCGCTTCGGCTTGGCCGGAGCCTCCTCGGCGACCGCGGCCGGGGCGGTGACCACGGCGGCTTCGGCGACGGCCTCGGCCACAGGAGCCACGGCCTTGCGGGTCCGGGTGCGGCGGGCCGGGGCGGGCTCCACCGGCGGGGCCATCTGGAAGTCGGGCTCCGAGGCGGACGGCGCCACGGCCCGGCGGACCGGGCGGCGCGCGGGCCGGACGGGCTCGACGGCCGGGGCCATCTGGAAGTCCGGCTCCGGGGCGGCGGCCGGCGCCTCGGCGACCGGAGTCACCGCGGCGGCATGGGCCGAAGGCGCGGACGCGCGGGTCCGGCGCCGACGCGGCCTGCGCGTCTCGTCGCCGACCGGGGCCAGGGCGGCGGGGGCCGCAGCGGCCGGCGCCTCGGCAGCCGGTGCCTCGGCGACGGGGGTCACCGCGGCGGCCGCGGCCACCGTCTCGGCACCCGTCTCGGCGCCACCGCGCGTACGGCGGCGCTGACGCGGGGTCCGCGTGCGGGCCGGACGCTCCTCGGCCGGCGCGGCCGCGGCCGGGCCGCGACCGCCACGGCCACCGCGGCCGCCGGTCTCGCCCAGGTCCTCCAGCTGCTCGGCCTTGAGGCCTTCCCGGGTGCGCTCGGCACGCGGCAGGACGCCCTTGGTCCCGGCGGGGATGTTCAGCTCCTCGAACAGGTGCGGCGACGTGGAGTACGTCTCGACCGGCTCGTGGAAGTCCAGCTCCAGCGCCTTGTTGATCAGCTGCCAGCGCGGGATGTCGTCCCAGTCGACCAGGGTGACGGCGATGCCCTTGTTGCCCGCGCGGCCGGTACGGCCCACGCGGTGCAGGAAGGTCTTCTCGTCCTCGGGCGCCTGGTAGTTGATGACGTGGGTCACACCCTCGACGTCGATGCCGCGCGCGGCCACGTCGGTGCACACCAGGACGTCGACCTTGCCGTTGCGGAACGCCCGCAGCGCCTGCTCGCGCGCGCCCTGGCCCAGGTCGCCGTGGACGGCGCCGGAGGCGAAGCCGCGCTTCTCCAGCTGCTCGGCGATGTCGGCCGCCGTGCGCTTCGTACGGCAGAAGATCATGGCCAGGCCACGACCTTCGGCCTGGAGGATGCGGGAGACGAGCTCCGGCTTGTCCATGTTGTGCGCACGGAAGACGTGCTGCTTGATGTTGGCGACCGTCACGCCCTCGCCCTCGGGAGAGGTGGCGCGGATGTGCGTCGGCTGCGACATGTACCGGCGGGCCAGGCCGATGACCGCGCCCGGCATGGTCGCCGAGAACAGCATGGTCTGGCGCTTCGGCGGCAGGTAGTTGATGATCTTCTCGACATCGGGCAGGAAGCCCAGGTCGAGCATCTCGTCGGCCTCGTCCAGGACGAGGGCCTTGACGTGGGACAGGTCCAGCTTGCGCTGGCCGGCCAGGTCGAGGAGACGGCCCGGGGTGCCGACGATGATGTCGACGCCCTTCTTGAGGGCCTCGACCTGCGGCTCGTACGCGCGGCCGCCGTATATGGCGAGGACGCGGACGTTGCGGACCTTGCCCGCGGTCAGCAGGTCGTTGGTCACCTGGGTGCAGAGCTCGCGGGTGGGAACCACCACGAGCGCCTGCGGGGCGTCGGTCAGCTGGTCGGGCCGGGCCCGGCCGGCCTCGACGTCGGCGGGGACGGTGACGCGCTCCAGCAGCGGAAGGCCGAAACCGAGCGTCTTGCCGGTTCCGGTCTTGGCCTGGCCGATGACGTCCGAGCCGGAAAGGGCTACGGGGAGGGTCATCTCCTGGATCGGGAAGGGGGTCACGATGCCGACGGCTTCAAGGGCTTCGGCGGTCTCGGGGAGGATCCCGAGTTCACGGAACGTAGTCAGGGTGCTGCCTCTTCTGTGAGACGCGGCGCGAGGCGGCGAGGGGGGTCGTACCGTGCCGGGCTTGCAGTACTACGCCCACCCACGTTCGGGCGGGCCGTACAAAGCTGCGCGGGACCACTAGCCTTCGCTCAAGCGCTTCTGCCGCTGAGGGGGCCCCTCGTGCAGGCGGTACGCATGAACGTACGCACCACACAGAGGGCGGTCGGGTGGAGCCGATCGGGCCACCGACCGGGCATCCTCATTCGGATGGCCCGCCGAGTTTCCGGCAGGCGCATTACCACTGTACCTCGGAATCGCGCAGCTGTGTCGGGTGAATTCACCTGGTAGTCGCGTTTAGGTGGACCGAGCAGGTGGATCGCGGCGGGATTCGGCGGGCTATTGTGCGGTGCATGTCGACCGTAGAAAACGCATCGCCCGCCGACGACGGCACCCCCGCGGAGGCGGCCGGAATCGCCGCCCAGGACTGGGCGACCGCCTCGGCCTCACCGCAGTACCGGGCAGCCGTCGTGGACCTGCTCGGCGCGCTCGCGTACGGAGAACTCGCGGCGTTCGAGCGCCTGGCCGAGGACGCGAAGCTCGCGCCCACGCTTTCCGACAAGGCCGAACTCGCGAAGATGGCCTCCGCCGAGTTCCACCACTTCGAGCGGCTCCGCGACCGGCTGTCGGCGATCGACGCCGAGCCCACCGCCGCAATGGAGCCCTTCGCCAAGGGCGTCGACGACTTCCACCGCCAGACCGCTCCTTCGGACTGGCTGGAAGGCCTGGTCAAGGCGTACGTCGGCGACTCCATCGCCAGCGACTTCTACCGCGAGGTCGCCAGCCACCTGGACACCGACACCCGCGCCCTCGTGGTCGGCGTGCTCGACGACACGGGCCACGGGGGCTTCGCCGTCGAGAAGGTGCGCGCCGCGATCGAGGCCGACCCGCGCGTCGGCGGCCGGCTCGCGCTGTGGGCCCGCCGGCTGATGGGCGAGGCCCTCTCGCAGGCCCAGCGCGTGGTCGCCGAACGCGACGCGCTGTCGACCATGCTGGTCGGCGGTGTCGACGGGATGGCCGCCGGCTTCGACCTCGCGGCGGTCGGCGAGATGTTCACCCGGATCACCAAGGCCCACACCAAGCGGATGGCGGCCCTCGGCCTCGCCGCCTGAGCCCGCCTGACGACACGCCCGGCCCCGGAGCGGGATCCCCGCCCGGGGCCGGGCGTGCTCGTCCGGAGAAGTGCTAGCGGTCAGCCCCGCGTCGGAAGCGAAAACGGAGGCCGCCTGCGGGGCCGGCCGGAGTCGCCCGCGGGCCGCAGCAGCAACGACAGCACCACCGCGGACACCATCACGGAGCCCAGCAGCGTCGCGGCCAGGCTGTTGTGCCCGGGACCCAGCGACATGTGTGTGAGGTACGCCCCGAACAGCGCCCCCGCCACTCCGCTGACCAGCACCATTCTGGAAGAGGGCAGCCGCTCCCCGAGCGCGCGCACAGCCGCCCCGGCAAGGGCGAGTCCCAGCAGACCGGAGCCGAACGCTTCCATCAGCAGCATGAGGTCCCTTCCCTACGTCAGCGGGCGTTTCCGGGGTGCAGCAGTGCGCTCCTACCCGAAGCGGAAGAAACGGAAACGGCCCGGCGGAACCATCCGCCGGGCCGTCACTCTCGGTCTGCCGGGACTCAAGTCACGGCCCCGTCCGCTCGCCTCAGAGCGCGCCGAAGCCCACCTTGCGCCCGCTCGGCTCGCCCAGGTCGACGTACGACAGGCGGTCGGACGGCACCAGGACCTTGCGGCCCTTGGCGTCGGTCAGGCTCAGCAGCGGCACCGTGCCGGACAGCGCCGCCGTGACGATGCTCTCCAGCTCCTCGGCGCTCAGGTCGCTCTCCAGCACGATCTCCCGGGGTGCGTGCTGCACGCCGATCTTGACCTCCACGGCTTTGTCCCTCCGACGATCCGGTTCGCGCGATCAGCCGCGCCGTACCCGGTCCACATTAGCCCGGAGAGGGGACACGATCGGCTCGCGGCGGACACGCTCGCAGCGAACAACGGCCCCGCCGCGGCAGGTCCGCGGCCCGGCCTCAGCCCTCGGTGCCGTGCAGCGGGAAACCGGCGATGCCGCGCCAGGCGAGCGACGTCAGCAGACCCACCGCCGTGTCCCGGGCGACCGGGCTCTCGCTCGACAGCCAGTACCGGGCCACCACCTGCGAGACGCCGCCCAGACCCACCGCCAGCAGCATCGACTCGTCCTTCGACAGGCCGGTGTCCTCCGCGATGACGTCCGAAATCGCCTCCGCGCACTGCAGCGAGACCCGGTCGACGCGCTCGCGCACCGCCGGCTCGTTCGTCAGGTCCGATTCGAAGACCAGCCGGAACGCGCCGCCCTCGTCCTCTACGTACGCGAAGTAGGCGTCCATGGTCGCCTCGACGCGCTGCTTGTTGTCGGTCGTCGACTCCAGCGCCGTGCGCACCGCCAGCAGCAGCGCCTCGCAGTGCTGGTCCAGCAGCGCAAGGTAGAGGTCGAGCTTGCCGGGGAAGTGCTGGTAGAGCACCGGCTTGCTGACACCCGCGCGCTCGGCGATGTCGTCCATCGCCGCCGCGTGGTACCCCTGCGCGACGAAAACCTCCTGGGCCGCGCCCAGGAGCTGGTTGCGTCGGGCGCGGCGCGGCAGTCGCGTGCCCCGGGGACGCGCTGCGTCCGTCTGCTCGATGGCTGTCACGCCGCCTCCCACTTTCTCTAAGAACACACTGCGCTCTGCGCCGCGCCGCCATCGTACTTTTCGGTAACCGAATCTGGTGGGTTCAGGCCGAGTTTTCTCGCTGTACGGACCACTGCCGACCGGCCGGACACGCTGGTCAGCGGTAGTCGTCCTCGTCCAGGGGTACCACCCGTGCCTGCTCGAAGGCGTCGCCGTCGGTGGCCTCGCCCCGGTCCACGCCCGTGGGCCGGTCGTCGTCGTGCGGCTGGACGTCGGTGTGCTGCTCCGCGGCGTCCGCCTCGGGCGTCTCCGGGTCGGGAAACTCCCGGAGCTCCTCCTGGAAACTGTCCGGTTCGGCAGGATCGACCGTCATACCGCTCCCCTCGCCTTCTCTCGTCTCCCTATGAGCCTAGGAGGATCGCGGTTAGCCCGCCAGGTGGTCCTGTGACCGCCGACACAAGGGGCCCGGTGTGATCGTCTCGTAACATTGGCCCCATGTCTTCGACGGAGCTGCCGGGTGTAAAGGCCGCCGCCGAGCTGACCTCCCAGGTGGGGGGCGCCCGGGTGGCCGAAGGCGAGCGGCTGCGCACGGCCCCGCTGTCCGGCCTGGAGCTGAACGTACGTTTCCGGCCACCGGTACGGGAAGGGCTGCCGCCCGCCCTGTTCGTCCACGGGCTCGGCGGATCCTCGCAGAACTGGTCGGCGCTCATGGAGCAATTGGCCGACGACGTGGACTGCGAAGCCGTCGACCTGCCCGGGTTCGGCTGGTCGCCGCCGCCGGCCGACCGGGACTACTCCGTCACCGGCCTGGCCCGTGTGGTCATCCGGTACCTCGACGCCGCCGGACGCGGGCCGGTGCACCTGTTCGGGAACTCCCTCGGCGGCGCCGTCTCCACCCGGGTCGCCGCCGTCCGGCCCGACCTCGTACGCACCCTGACGCTGGTTTCGCCCGCGCTGCCGGAGCTGCGCGTGCAGAGGTCGGCGGTGCCCACCGCCCTGCTGGCGCTGCCCGGTGTCGCCGCCCTGTTCGGGCGGCTCACCCGGGGAATGAACGCCGAACAGCGCACCAGGGGGGTGACGGCCCTCTGTTACGGAGACCCCTCACGGGTGACGCTGGAGGGCTTCGAGGCCGCCGTCGAGGAGATGGAGCGGCGGATGGCCCTGCCGTACTTCTGGGACGCGATGACCCGCTCCTCGCGCGGCATCGTCGACGCCTACACCCTCGGTGGCCAGCACGGACTGTGGCGGCAGGCGCAGCGCGTGCTCGCGCCGACCCTGCTGATCTACGGCGGCCGCGACCAATTGGTCTCGTTCCGCAAGGCGCACAAGGCCGCCGCGGCGTTCCGCGGTTCGCGGCTGCTGAGTCTGCCGGAGGCGGGGCACGTGGCGATGATGGAGTACCCGGAGGTGGTGGCCGCCGCCTTCCGGGAACTGCTGCGGGACACCGAACGCGGGCGCCAGACTGCTGCCGGAGAGCGGACGGCCGACGAGACGGAACGCCCCGGGCGGACCGGGCCGGGCGAACAGGACCAGCAGGACCAGCAGGACGAAGAGAAGCAGCAGAACCGGCAGGACCAGCAGAACCAGCAGAGCGAAGACACGGCGGACACCGAAGACGGCAGAGGCTGAGACGCGTGGGACGACATAGTCGCAAGGGCTCCGCCCCCACCAGGCCCGCGCCGCCGGTGGAGTCCGCGCCGGACGAGCGGCGCGGTGAGCCCCTCCCGAGTCCGGCGCACGCCGCCGCCTTCGACGCGTTCGGCTCCGGCGCGCCGCCCCGCGAGGAGCGGCCGTCCGGGCATCCGCAGCAGCGGGAGCCCGGTGGCGCCTGGGGCGCCGGGCCGCCGACCGGTACCGGCGCCGTCTACGGCGACTGGCGCGGGGTGCCGCGGGCGCGCGTGGCCGTACCGCCGCCCGCGCGGGACACCGACACCCCGGCGTTCGGCACACCCGTGGTCGGCTTCCCGGGGCCCCGTACGCCGCTCGCCGCGCCGGAGCACGCGCCGGAGCCCGAGGCACAGGCCGAGCCCGGGACGCAGCCCGCGTCGGGATCCGGCCGCGGCACGAAGATCCGTACCTACACCGGCATGGCCGCCGCGGCCGTGACCACCGTGCTCGCCGTCGTCGTGGCCGCACAGGTGGCCGGCCAGGGCGACAGCGACGCCGGCCCCACCCGGGCCGCCGCGGACAGCGCCAAGGGCCGGCCGGTCGTCGGGCAGTCGCCGGCGTCCCGCTCCGAGGGCCGGGCGACGCCCGAGGTCGCCGTGGCGGAGCTGACGTACGAGCAGAAGATGGCGCAGCAGCTGCCGATCGACGCGAAGCTCACCGGCCCGGGCCTCTTCGACACGGTCCCGGGCGTCGCCAAGGCGCCGGGCAAGGGGAAACTGCTGCGCTACCG
This sequence comes from Streptomyces cirratus, assembly GCF_014650775.1. Taxonomy (GTDB): domain Bacteria; phylum Actinomycetota; class Actinomycetes; order Streptomycetales; family Streptomycetaceae; genus Streptomyces; species Streptomyces cirratus. The sequence goes on from NZ_BMVP01000002.1 coordinate 639,378, forward strand.
GGTCGACGTGGAGCAGGGGCTGGGCCTGGACCCGCAGATGTTCGCGGAGGCCGTGCAGCGCACCCTCAACGACCCCCGCAGCTGGGCGCACAACGGGGAGATGACCTTCGAGCGGGTCCCCGGCGGCGAAGCCGACTTCGTGATCACCCTCGCCAGCCCCGGCACCACCGGTACCTGGTGCGCCAAGTCGGGGCTGGACACGACCGTCGACAACGTCTCCTGCGACTCCGCGGCCACCGAACGCGTGATGATCAACGCGTTCCGCTGGGCCCAGGGTTCCCCGACCTACGGCGCGGACCAGATGTTCGCCTACCGCCAGATGCTCATCAACCACGAGGTCGGGCACCGGCTCGGACACGGTCACGTCAACTGCCGGACGCCGGGGGCACTCGCCCCGATCATGCAGCAGCAGACGAAGTCCCTCGACATCGACGACGTCCCCTGCAAGCCCAACCCCTGGGTATACCCCGGAAATTGACCCCGCAAATCGGCCGCCCGGGCGCGGCCGGGCCCTTTTTAGCGCGCTCGAACGCGAGCCGCAGGGGAAAGTTACGACTCTTCACCCCTTCCGGTGGCGCGATGGACAACCGTCCGTCGCGCCTTCGGCATATCGGCTTGAGTTCTCCCGCGGCGGTCGACGGACCGACGGAGACCGCCTGTAACGGGAGATCGGGGGTGCCACTCGTGCGGATCGGACTGCTCACGGAAGGTGGTTATCCGTATGCGACGGGAGAGGCCGGGGCGTGGTGCGACCGGCTCGTTCGCGGGCTGCCGCAGCACGCGTTCGAGCTTTACGCGCTGAGCCGCAGCGCCGAACAGGAAGAGCGCGGCCGCGTGCCGCTGCCCGGCAACGCCACCCTGCGGACCGCCTCGCTGTGGGCCCCCGCCGACGACGGGCGCAGCTACTCCCGGCGTGAGCGCCGCCGGTTCGCCGACTGCTTCGGGGACCTGGTGCGCGGCATCTGCGCCGCAGAGGCCGGCCCCTTCGCCGCCGGACTGTACGGACTCGCCGAACTCGGCCGCGACCAGGGCGGGCTGTACGCGGCCCTGCGCTCGGAGACCGCCGTGCGGGCGGTGGAGGCGGCCTGCCGCGCACCGGGCGCCGGCCGCGCCTTACAGGCGGCCCGGGTACCGGACCTGCTGGAGTTCGTGGACGAACTGGAGCGCCTGCTGCGGCCGTTGTCCCTCGACTGGTACGGGGACCTCGGCCGGGTCGACGTCTGCCACGCCGCCGCCGGCGGGACCGCGGCCCTCCCCGGCCTGCTGGCCAAACGCTTCTTCGGGGTCCCGCTGCTGGTCACCGAGTACGGGGTGCGGCTACGGGCCCACTACCTGGAGCACTCGCCGGACGAGCGGCCCGCCGTACGCGCCCTGCTGGCGGCCTTCCACATCCGCCTGGCCGCCGAGATCTACGCCCGGGCCGACCTGCTCACCCCCGGCAACGCCCACGCCCGCCGCTGGCAGGAGCGGTGCGGGGCCGCGCGGGAGCGGGTGCGCACCGTCTACCCGGGGATGGAGGCGGACCGATTCGCCACCGTCGGGGAGGACCCGGGCTGCGGCGACCCGGACACGCTCGTGTGGGTCGGCCGGATAGAGCCGGCCAAGGACCTCGTCGCCCTGCTGCACGCCTTCGCCGAGGTGCGCAGGGCCGCACCGCAGACGCGGCTGCGGATCTTCGCCACTGCCGCCGAGCCCGGCTACCTCGCCGACTGCCGCTCCCTGGCCGCGCAGCTCTTCCCGGACGAGGCCGCCGACGCGATCACGATGGGGGAGAACCCGGTCACCTTCGAGGGGATCGGCGGACCCGAGGCGCCGTCGGCGGCCGACGCGTACGGGGCGGGGCGGGTGGTGCTGCTGTCCTCGGTGATCGAGGGGTTCCCGCTCACGCTCGCCGAAGCGATGTTCTGCGGCCGGGCCACCGTCTCCACCGACGTGGGCGCGGTGTGCGAAGTCATCGGCGGGACCGGGCTCGTCGTGCCGCCGCGCAACCCGAAGGCCCTGGCCGAGGCCTGCCTGTCGCTGCTGCGCGATCCCGAGCGGGCGCAGCGGCTCGGGGCGGCCGCCCGGGCGCGGGCCCTCGAACTGTTCACCGTCGAGCAGAACGTGGCCGCGTTCGGCGACACCTACCTGCTCCTGCTCGCGCAGGGGCCGGCCCGGCCCGAAGGGGGGATCCCGTTCGCGCAACCCCCGGAAGCGCGGGTACCGGGCCACTGGACGACGCCGACCTGGGCGACGACGCCCGCGACCCCTGCGGACCCCTCGGCGGGTCCGGCGCACGGTGGGGGTGCCGTGCCGGCGCCGGCTTCCGGGCCCGAGCCCGGACCCTTGCCGGTGTCCGCGCCCGCTCGGGATGCCGTGTCGGCGTCGTCGGGGGGTGTCGTGTCCGGGTCCGGGCGGGGTGCTGTGCCGGGGCCCGGGGCGGCGTCGTCGGATCCCGCGCTCGCGCTGTACCGGGAGCCCTCGCCGGAGCCCGGGCCCGGGCCGGGGCCGGGCACCGCGGGGTCCGCTTCGGCTGCGGAGGCGGCGGCATGACCCTCGAAGACACCGGGCTGCGCCCCGAGCCCGCCGCCGCGCCGCGCCGGCGGGCCGCGGGGGACCCCGTCAAGGCCTTGCTGCACCGCCACCGCGACCTGTGCGAGCGCGCCGTAGACCCGCTGGAGATCGCCGCCGGGCTCGAAGCCCACGGCATCACCGACCGCACCGCCGCGCGCTTCCGCCACCGGGACGTCTTCTCCCTCGCCGAGGAGCTCTACGCCCGCACCCCGCGCGGCGAGACCCGGGCCGTGCCGACCCCGGCCGGCGCCGTCACCCCCGCCGCCCTGCGCGGCTTCGGCCTCGCCCTGCTGCCCGGGGCCGTCGCGCTCGGGGCCGTCGCCGCCCGGGTGCCGTGGGCCGGCGCCGTCGCGGTGGCCGTCACCGTCGCCGCGCTCGTGTGGCCCGGGCGGACCGCCGGGGGGCGGTTCCCCGGCCTGCTCCACCTGCTCGCGGCGGCCGCCGTCGGCTGGGCCGTCCACCGGCACGGCCCCGCCCTCGGCGTCGCCCTCGCCCTGGCCGTCGCCCCCGCACACCTGGCCGCCGCCGCCTTCGCGGCCCGGGCCCGGCGCGGCCTCGCCGGGAGCCGGGTCCTGGAGGACTTCGCCGCCGGAGTGCGGCCGCTGCTCCTCCTCACCGCCGCCGGGTTCACCGCCGCCGCCGCGGGGGCCGCCACGCTCGCCGCCGCGCCGCTCGCGCCCGCCGTCCCGCTCGCGGCGCTGCTCTTCGTGACCCGGCTGCTGCTCGCCCACGGCGCACACCGGGCGCCCGTCGCGGCCGCCCTGGCCGTGGCCCTCGTACCGGTCCCGGCGGCTCCGCTCGCCGCAGCCGCGGGACTCCTCGTACACGCCGTCTTCGCGCTGTCCCGTGCCTCCGCACACGCGCGTCCCTGAGCCTTCGGAAACCGACGCCGGAGCGCCGTACCCCTACCACCCCACCCAGACCAAGGAGAAACAGGATGACCGGCCAGCCAACCAACCAAGGGGCCGCGCGATGAGGGTGCTGCTGATCGGAGCCAACGGATACCTCGGCCGCTACGTCGCAGACCGGCTGCTCGCCGACCCCGCCGTGCAGCTCACCGCGCTCGGCCGGGGCGACGACGCCGACGTCCGCTTCGACCTTGCAACCGGCAGCCCGGGGGCCCTCACCCGGTTCCTCGACGCCGTCCACCCGGGCGTCGTCATCAACTGCGCGGGCGCCACCCGTGGCGGCGCCCGGGAGCTGACCCGCCACAACACCGTGGCCGTCGCCACCATCTGCGAGTCCCTGCGCCGCAGCGGCTGCGGGGCCCGGCTCGTCCAGCTGGGCTGCGCCGCCGAGTACGGGCCCAGCCAGCCCGGGTCCTCCACGGCCGAGGACGCAGTCCCGAGACCGGGCGGACCGTACGGCGTCAGCAAGCTGGCCGCGACCGAGCTGGTCCTCGGCTCCGGGCTGGACGCGGTCGTACTGCGGATCTTCTCGCCCGTCGGGCCCGGCACCCCCGCCGGATCCCCCCTCGGCCGGCTCGCCGAAGCCATGCGGCGCGCCATGCAGTCCGGCGACGGTGAACTGAAGCTCAGCGGACTCGGGGTGCAGCGCGACTTCGTCGACGTGCGCGACGTCGCCCGGGCCGTGCACGCGGCCTCCCTCTCCGCAGCCCAGGGCGTCGTCAACATCGGCACCGGCCGCGCGGTCCGGCTGCGCGACGCGGCGGCCGTACTGGCCCGGGTCGCGGGTTACGGCGGCTCCCTGCACGAACTGGACGTGCCGCACGGCGGCGGCCAGCACCCGGTGTCGCACGGGCACCCGGGACGGCCGCAGGGCCTGCCCGCCATCGGCTCCCCGCGCGGCGAGGCCACGGCCGACCAGCTCGCCGCCGCCCCGCAGGCCCCGTACCCGGACGGCTGCGGCACCTGGCAGCAGGCCGACGTCCGCACCGCCCGCGACCGGCTCGGCTGGCGGCCCCGGATCAACCTGGAGGAGTCCCTGGCCGACATCTGGATGGAGGCGGCGTGCCGCATCTGACGACGCCGCCCGCGGCCGCCGCGACCGAGGCGGGGCGCCTGGGCCTGGGCACGCCCGGCTACGCGCACCCGCTGCTCGCGCCGGTGGAGTGGGCCGAGCTGACCCGGCCCGGGACCCCGCTGCACTGGGCGGTGCTCAACGTGACGGACGGCCCGGGCGGCCGGCCCGACGCGCACTGCGCGGAAGCGGCCGGGCGGCTGCGCGACGTCGGCGACCCGGGCCGCACCGGCCCACGTCTCCTCGGCCATCTCGCCATGCGGGACGGCGCGCGGTCGTTCGGGGAGCTGATCGGTGACGCCCACCGCTTCCGCGACTGGTACGGGGTCGGCGGCTTCTACCTGGCCGACACCCCGGCCGACCGGGCGGACCTGCCCGCGGTGCGCCGCGTGGTGGACGCCCTGCGCGGCCTCGGCGACGGCCTCCGTATCGTGCTGGGGCACGGCACGCACCCCTACGAGGGCTACGCGGAGACCGCCGACCAGCTGGTCACCTTCTCCGGCGCCTGGGCGGACTACCGCTGGTCGCTGGTGGCGGAGTGGACGGCCGACTACCCGCCGGAGCTCTTCTGCCACCTGGTGCACGGGGTGCCGCGCACCCACCTGGAAGAGGCGCTGCGGATCGCCCGCTGGCAGGGCGCCGGGACGATCTGGTTCACCGACCGGCGCGGGACGGCGGACCGCGACCCCTGGGCGTCGATGCCCGGGTACTGGGACGAAATCGTCTCGCGTATCGGACCGGGTGTCTCGGAATGAAGAAGGGCGTGGCAGTGTTACGGGGAGAACCACCGTTCAGACATACCCATCTACGGAGTCCCCGTGTCGCTGCCACCCCTGGTCGAGCCAGCTGCTGAGCTCACCGTTGACGAGGTCCGTCGGTACTCCCGCCACCTGATCATCCCGGATGTCGGGATGGACGGCCAAAAGCGCCTCAAGAACGCCAAGGTGCTGGCCGTGGGCGCGGGCGGCCTCGGCTCGCCCGCTCTGATGTACCTGGCCGCGGCCGGCGTCGGCACGCTGGGCATCGTGGAGTTCGACGAGGTCGACGAGTCGAACCTCCAGCGCCAGATCATCCACAGCCAGGCGGACATCGGCCGTTCGAAGGCCGAGTCGGCCCGTGACAGCGTGCTGGGCATCAACCCGTACGTGAACGTGGTCCTTCACGAAGAGCGGCTCGAAGCCGAGAACGTGATGGAGATCTTCAGCCAGTACGACCTCATCGTCGACGGCACGGACAACTTCGCCACCCGCTACCTCGTGAACGACGCCTGCGTGCTGCTGAACAAGCCGTACGTGTGGGGCTCCATCTACCGCTTCGACGGCCAGGCCTCGGTCTTCTGGTCCGAGCACGGGCCGTGCTACCGCTGCCTGTACCCGGAGCCCCCGCCGCCGGGCATGGTCCCGAGCTGCGCCGAGGGCGGCGTGCTGGGCGTGCTCTGCGCGTCCATCGGTTCCATCCAGGTCACCGAGGCCATCAAGGTCCTCACGGGCGTCGGCGAGCCGCTGGTCGGCCGTCTGATGATCTACGACGCCCTGGAGATGCAGTACCGCCAGGTCAAGGTCCGCAAGGACCCCGACTGCGCCGTCTGCGGGCCGAACGCGACCGTCACCGAGCTCATCGACTACGAGGCCTTCTGCGGCGTCGTGTCGGAAGAGGCCCAGGAGGCGGCGGCCGGTTCGACGATCACTCCCAAGCAGCTCAAGGAGTGGATCGACAGCGACGAGCCGATCGAGATCATCGACGTCCGCGAGAAGAACGAGTACGAGATCGTCTCGATCCCGGGCGCGCGGCTGATCCCCAAGGGCGAGTTCCTGATGGGGACCGCGCTCCAGGACCTGCCGCAGGACAAGCGGATCGTCTTGCATTGCAAGACGGGTGTCCGCAGTGCGGAAGTCCTCGCCGTCTTGAAGTCGGCGGGCTTCTCCGACGCGGTCCACGTGGGCGGCGGAGTCATCGGCTGGGTCCACCAGATCGAGCCGGAGAAGCCGGTCTACTGACCCGTCCGTAGCCTCGCCGAGGGGCCGTACCGCGCACGCTGCGGTACGGCCCCTCGGCGCGTGCGGCTGCCGGGCCGGCCGGCTGTTCCGCCGGCCGCTGTACGGCTGCTGCTCAGGCGTCGCCGGCGCCGCCCGGCTGGTCGGGCAGCGAGGGCTGGGCCGACGGGTTCTGGCTCGGGGTGCAGACCTTGCCCGCGCCCGGCACCTTCCCGTCCAGCAGGTAGGCGTTCGTCGCCTGCTGTACGCACGGGTCGCCGCTGTTGTACGCGCCGTGCCCCTGGCCCTTGTACGTCAGCTCCACGCCGACGCCGGGGCCGAGCCGCTCCACCATCTTGCGCGCGCCCTCGTACGGGGTCGCCGGGTCGCCGGTGTTGCCGATCACCAGGATCGGGGCGGATCCGCGGGCGGAGACGTCCGGGGTCTCCCAGGCGCCCGGGACCGGCCAGTCCGTGCAGCTCATCAGCGCCCAGCCGAGGAAGTCGCCGAAGACGGGCGACGCCGAACGGAACTGCGGCAGCTTCGACTTGGTCTGCGCCAGAGTGAAGCGCTGCTTGGAGTCGGCGCAGTTGATCGCCGTGTTCGCCGCCCCGATGTTGCTGTAGTGGCCCTGCTGGTCACGGCCGTTGAGCGCGTCCGACAGCGCCATCAGCAACTGCCCCTGGCCGCCCTCGGCCTCGTCCAGCCCCTGTTCCAGCAGGGGCCACAGCTCCTTGGAGTAGAGCGCTTGGGCGATGCCGTTGGTGGCGGCCGAGTCGGTGAGCTGCCGCCCGCCGAGACCGGGGATCGGCTTGGCCGCCAGCTGCTTCTGGAGCCGGATGACGTTCTCCTCGACCTCCTTCGCGGTGCTGCCCTGGAGGCGGCAGGCGTCACCCCGGTTCACGCAGTCCTGGGCGAAGTTGCCGAGCGCCAGCTGGAAGCCCTTGGCCTGGCCGAGCGACCCCTGCTCCGAGGTCTGGCTCGGGTCCACGACGGCGTCGAAGACCGCCCGGCCGACGTTCTTCGGGAAGAGGTGGGCGTAGACGCCGCCGAGTTCGGTTCCGTAGGAGATGCCGAAGTAGTTCAGCTTCTCGTCGCCGAGCGCCTGGCGGATCCGGTCCATGTCCCGGGCGGCGTTCTCGGTGCCGACGTAGGGGAGGACCTTGCCGGAGTTGCGCTCGCAAGCCTGTCGGTACCGCTGGATGTTGTCGACGAACGCCTTCTCCTGCTGCGGCGTCGCGGGCGTGGAGTCCGCGGCGTAGTACGCGTCCAGCTGCCGGTCGTCCTCGCAGCGGACGGGTGCGCTGCGGCCCACGCCGCGGGGGTCGAAGCTGACGAGGTCGTAGCGGGAGCGGAGGGCCTCGTACTCCTTGGCGGCGCCCGGAAGGGTGGTGATGCCCGAGCCGCCGGGGCCGCCGAAGTTGAAGACGAGGGAACCGATGCGCTTGTCCTTGTCGCGCGCCTTGGCGCGGATCAGGGCCAGCTGAATCGTTTCTCCTTCGGGTTTCGCGTAGTCGAGGGGCACATCGATGGTGGCGCACTGCCAGTCCTTGCCGGGGGCCTGTCCGCCGCCCTCGGCGGCGGTGGGGGCGTCGCACGCCCCCCATTGCAGGGCCTTGGGGGCGTTGCTGCCTGAGGTCGACTTGTCCTTCTCCTTGCCGTCGCCGGAGGAACAGGCGCTGGCGGTGAGCAGCGCGGCGGCGACGGCTGCGGCGGCGGTGGCCCGCAGTGCGTTTGTCGGCATGTACCCCATCCTGTGGTCGGACGGGGCGCGGCGCGCGGGTGATGGGCCGTTCGGGGGTGTGCGGGGCGGGGCCGGACGTGGTCACCTGGATCCATGGAACACGCCCAGTGGGTCGGGATCGGCGAAGCCGCCGCCCTGACCGGTACGACGCCGAACGCCATCCGGCACATGCACCGGAGCGGGCTGCTGCCGGAGCCCGGGCGAGGGCCGGGGGAGCGGCGGCGGTACGGGTACGAGGACGTCGTCCGGATCCTGTGGGTGCGGGGGATGACCGAACTGGGGACGCCGGCGGCGGAGGTCCGGTCGGGCATGGAGGCGGCGGCGGCCGGGCGGGGCGACCTGCTGGCGGAGCTGGAGGCGTCGCTGGAGCGGCACCGCGAGCAGGCCGGGGAGCTGCTGTCGGCGGTGCGCCGCCTCCATGCGGCGGCCGGTGACCTGCGGGTGGCTTCGTCGCCGTTCACGTCTTCGGCCCCGGCCCCGGCCCCGGCCCCGTCTCCGTCTCCGTCTCCGGCGAAGGGGCATCCCATGATCTCCCTGCACCCGCGACTGCAGGCGGAGCAGCGGCGGCTGGAGCTGGAGATCGAGGTGCTCTCCGACCCACAGTTCCCGCCGGACGACCCGCGGGTGGTCGCGCTGGCCCACGACTTCTCGGTGCACCTGCTGGCCCTGGAGGCGGCGGAACGTGCGGCGGACTTCCCGGAAGCGGACTTCATCGACACCCCGCCCACCCCCACCGCCCCGCCGCCGGCCGTCCTCCCCCTCCCACCCGCCATGTCCCCGGCCCTGTCCCGCCTGGCCCACCTCCTCACCCCCCACCCGAACCCCGACTGACGGCCGGCCGTCCTTTCGCGGGCGCTCTCCTGTGGGCCGTGCCGCCGCACCGGTTCGTCGGGGTAAACCGTCGCGTCGGGCAAAATAGTAGCCATGTACATAGTCGCCATGTACGTTGTTCGTCATGAGCAAGGATTCAACGGGCTCCACGCCCGGCTTCCTGGTGTGGCGGCTCGCCAACAAATGGCGCGTCGCGGTCGATCGCGCGGTGGCCCCGCTGGGCCTCACCCACGCGCAGTACTCCCTGGTCGCGTCGCTGTACGGCATGCAGCGCGCCGGCGAGCGGCCCAGTCAGCGCCGACTCGCCGACCACACCGGCCTGGAGGCGCTGTACGTCTCGAAGCTGGCGCGGACCCTGGAGTCGGCCGGCCTGATCGAGCGCACCCGCGACCCCCGCGACCCGCGCGCCATGCAGCTCACCCTCACCGAGCCGGGTCAGGCCGCCACGCGGCAGGCCATCGCGGTGGTCCAGGAACTGCACCAGCAGTTGCTGGAACCCCTCGGCGGCCTCGACGCCCCGCGGACGGGCGCGTTCACCGACACGCTGACGACCTTGCTCGACGCACCCCTCGCTCCACCCGTACCGAACGACCGGACAACTCAGGGGACGACACCATGACCACCACCGCACCCGCCGCCGACGCCCGCGCCCTCGGCCTGGCCCACTACGCCGCCCGCGGCGTCCTGGAGCACGTCCTGTCCCGGCACGGCATCACGTTCCAGCAGCAGATCGCCCTGCGCGCCGCCGTCACCGCCGACGCCCCCCGGACGCCGGACGACCTCGTCACCCAGGTCAGGAACTCCCTCAAGGCCGATCCGGCCGACGTACACCGCACGCTCGGCGAGCTGCTGGCCAAGCAGCTGCTCGCCGCGGACGGCGCGCACCTTCACGCCACGGACGCGGGGCGCGAGCTGCTCGCGGCCGTCGGCGCGGAGACCGTCCCCATCTCCGACCGCATCTGGGGCGGCATACCCGCCGAGGACCTTGCCGCCGCCGGCCGCGTCCTCGCCCTGGTCCGCGAGCGCGCCGACGCGGAGCTCGCGGCGCTGGCCACCTGAGCCACGGCCCTCCGCCTTGCGATGCACCGCACCGGACGCGGCGACCCGGCAAAACCTTCCCCGCAACAGCGCTAGATGGCTTCCTTGCGCGTCAGGAAGTTGAACGACAGCCAGCCCGGGAGGACCGGGAGCCAGAACGTCATCAGGCGGAACAGCAGCACCGCCGAGATGGCGACCTCCTTTTCCAGCCCCGCCGCGATCAGCCCCAGCGTCAGGGTCGTCTCCACCGCGCCGATGCCGCCCGGCGTCGGCGCGGCCGAACCCAGTGCGTTGCCCGCCAGGAAGACCACCGCGATGCTCGCGTAACTGATGGCCTGGCCGCCCCCGAACGCGCGGATCGACGCGTCCAGGCACATCACGAAGCACGCCGTCAGCAGCAGCATCCCGCCGATGCCCGTCATCAGTTTCTGCGGTCGCTGGAGCACGTCCAGCATCCGCGGCACCACGCCCGCGAACAACGCCCGTACCCGCGTCGCGACGAACTTCCGCAGGAACGGGACCGCCGTCACCACCAGCACCAGTACCGCCACCGTCAGCAGACCCGCGATGACCGTCCTCGACGGGGTCATCTCCGGCGTCTTCTCCGTCCCCGTCAGGTAGCCGAAGGACAGCAGCAGCAGGATGTGGCTGGCCAGCCCGAAGAGCTGCGAAGCACCCACGCTCGCCACCGCCAGCCCCGGCCGCACCCCGGCCCGCTGGAGGAAGCGGGTGTTCAGCGCGACCCCGCCCACCGCCGCCGGTGCCACCAGCTTCACGAACGACCCGGCCACCTGCGCCACCACCGTCCGCAGGAACGACACCCGCTCCGGTACGAACCCCAGCAGGCTCATCGCCGCCGCGAAGTAGCTCAGCGCCGAGAAGGCCAGCGCCGCACCCACCCAGCCCCACTGGGCCTGTCCGACGATGGTCGCGAAGTCCACGTGCGCCAGCTGCGTGAGCAGGAAGTACGCCCCGAACGCCCCCGCGATGAACGAGACCAGGGTGCGCGGCCGGATCCGCTCCAGCCGGGCCGGCTCCACCGGCGCCTGCGGCCGGATCAGCAGCACCTGCCGACGGATCTGGCTCAGCAGGTCCTCCTCGCGGGCCCCGTCGAGCGCGTCGTCCAGCGCCCGCTTCTCCGCCTTCCGGTCGGCGGCCGGGCTCGCGGCGGAGTCCGCCTCGCGCGCCGCCTTCGCCGCCCGCGAGGACTCCAGTACCGCTTCGCGCTCCCGGTCGGCCCGCTCCCGCGCCAGCCTGCGCAGCGTCGCACGGGTCGAGCGGCTCAGCGCGATCGGCTGGAGCAGCGGCAGACAGTCCGCGACCGCGTCGGGGCCGAGCACCGAAACCGCCGATGCCACCGACCGCTCCGCGCCGACCCGCAGGCCGAGCGTGGTCAGCAGCTGCGCGATGTCCATCCGCAGGACCAGGTCCCCGGCCGCGATCTCGCCGCCCCGCAGGTCGGTGAGGATCACATTGCCGGAACGATCCACCACCAGGGCGTCCCCGGTGAGCCGCCGGTGCGCGATCCGCCGCGACTGCAGCGCCCGCACCTGCTCCCACGCGTTGCGCGTCAGCTCGTCGGTGATCTCCTCGTCGGCGAGGGAGTCCAGCGTCCGCCCGCCCAAGTGCTCGTACACGAGCATCACGGCGTCCGGCCCGAGTTCGGAGGTCGCGATCAGCTTCGGCGCGTTGGCGCCGGCCGCGATGGCGGCGTACGCGAGGAGGGCCTCCTGCTCCAGCGCCTGGCGCAGCGACTGCAGGCTGCGCCCGGTCGTGATGCCGCGCAGGGTGAGCCGGCGCCAGACCCGGTAGAAGAAGCCCTGCGCCTGCTGTTCCCGGTCGACGACGGTGACGTCGAGGGGCGGGCCGTCCTCCAGCGTCACGTGGTACCGGCGGCCCCGGTCGCTCACCTCGGAGGCCTCGGCGCTGTCCGGCGCCTCCGCGCGCATCGCGCTGACCGGCTGGAAGCCGACCCGGCGGAGCCCCGCGAGCAGGTGCTGCCCGGTGGGGCGGACGTTCGGGGAGCCGACCGCGTACAGCGTCCCGTACGCCACGCTCCAGCCGATCAGCACGGTCAGGACGATCGAGAAGGGCGTCGTGTAGCCGCTGACCAGCATCGCGAAGGCGTCGAGCAGCAGGACCACCCACAGCGCGACCCGCCAGCGCGGCCGGCGGGTCATGCCGACCGCGGTCATGTACGCGATGACGGGCGCGAGGTAGCCGTGCACCGGGTCCGTGAGGGCGCCGCCGACGCCGGTGGCGCGGGTGAGGGCGTCCTGGATCGTCTCGGGGGCGGCCTGGGAGACCCAGAGGTCGGTGGCGAGGGTGACCCCGTGCGCGAGGACCGCGGCGAGCACGCCGTCGGCGATGCGCAGACCGTCGCGCTTGATCAGCCGCTCGATGGCGAAGGCGACGGGCACGAGCAGGACGGCGATGCTCGACACCAGCCCGGCGACCTTGATCAGCACGTCGGGCGCCTGGCCGGTGCCGTTGGAGATGTCCTGTTCGAGGCCGGCGGTGGTGCCGTGGGCGAAGGCGGAGATGCCGAGGACGATGGCGATGCCGAGGATGCCGACCAGCAGCCGGACGAGGTCGGAGGGCCGGTGGACGCGGGCGGCGAGGAGAGGCTCGTCGACCTCTACGCGGTCGGCGTCGGTCGGAGTGTGGCCGTGCGGGCGCTCGGGACTGTCGAGGCCGTCGTGGCCGTCGTCGTCCTTGGCGGCGTCGTCCTTGGCGGCGCCGCCGGTGCCGCCGCCCTCGTCGCCGGGCTCCGGGCTCGGGTCCCGGCGGTCGTCGCGGGGCGCGTCTGGGCGTGCGCCGTCGTCCGGCGTCGCGCCGTCCGGAGGGCTCACACCCTGCTCCTTCGCCGTCACTTCCGTCTCTTCTTGATCACGTATCACCAGTCACCGCCCGGAAGATGGTGGCACGGACCGGCGTGCGTGCGGGGCAGCAGGGTGCGCGCCGGTGCGGAACGAAACCTTCCACGGCCCTGTCGGTGTGGTGCGGCACCATGGTCCGGATGAGCGCAGAACTGCCCGAGTACGCGGAGCGGGTGCTGGAGGTGGCCGAGCGGATTCCGCCCGGCCGGGTGATGACGTACGGGGACGTTGCGGAGTGGCTCGGCGTGGGCGGACCGCGCCAAGTCGGCCGCGTCATGGCCCTGTACGGGGCCGCCGTGCCATGGTGGCGCGTGGTGCGCGCGGACGGCCGGCCGCTGCCGGGCAGCGAGCACCGGGCCCTGGAGCACTACCGGGCCGAGGGCACACCGCTGCGCGACAGCGCCGGCGGCGAGCCGCGGCTGGTGATGCGGCGGGCGCGCTGGGACGGCCGGGACGGACGTGACGGAGGCGACGAGGCTCACATCTGACAGCTTCGGCCATTCGTGGGCCGGGCGGGAGGTCGAAGGCTCGTACAGGGGACGACACGAGGGGTCCGCGGGGCGACGTCCGTACCGCGCCGGTGCCTGCGGGACGACTGCGGCGGAGGGCGCCGGTGACGTAGCGTTGCCTCTTCGGCCGTCCCGCCCGGGGCGGCCGCGAGAGACGGCCCGGGCGCACCGCCCGACGCGCCCGACGCATCCGCACCACCCGTACCACCCGCAGACCCACCAGGACCGGCACCCCACGTGATCACATCCCCCTCCGACCGCTCAGAGCGGCGTACGCGTACCTCCGACGCGTACCGCCTGGTGCGCACCGGGCCGGAACGGGTGGCTCCCCCTGTCCTGGACGCAGCGCAACGGGCGGTGGTTGAGCACACCCGCGGACCTTTGCTGGTACTGGCCGGGCCGGGTACCGGCAAGACCACCACGCTGATCGAGGCGGCGGCGGCCCGGGTCGAGGCGGGGGCCGACCCGGCCCGCATCCTGATCCTGACGTTCAGCCGCAAGGCCGCCGTCGAGCTGCGCGACCGGGCCGCCCTGCGGCTCGGCGGCGCCCGCGCCCCCCAGGCCACCACCTTCCACTCCTTCTGCTACGGCCTGGTCCGCGCCCACCAGGACACCGACCTCTTCGCCGACCCGCTGCGGCTGCTGTCCGGGCCGGAGCAGGACGTGATGGTCCGCACCCTGCTGGAGGGGCAGCGCCGGATCCGCTCGATCCGCTGGCCGGACGACCTGCGGGCCGCGCTGACCACCCGCGGGTTCGCGGACGAGGTCCGGGCCGTCCTGGCCCGCGCCCGCGAACTCGGCCTGGGCCCGGACGCCCTGTCCGACTTCGCCGAGCGCATCGGCCGCCCCGACTGGAAGGCGGCGGCCGCGTTCCTCTCCGAGTACCTCGACGTCCTGGACCTCCAGGGCGCCGTGGACTACGCGGAGCTCCTGCACCGCGCGGTGCTCCTGGCGGAGCGCACGCCGTCGCTGGCCTCCGCGTACGACGTGATCTACGTGGACGAGTACCAGGACACGGACGCCTCGCAGCTGCGGCTGCTGCGCGCGCTCAACGGGCCGGGCGGGACGCTGGTCGCCTTCGGTGACCCGGACCAGTCGATCTACGCGTTCCGGGGCGCCGACATCAACAACGTCCTCGACTTCGAGGGCTCCTTCCCGGGGGCGCAGGTCCGGGCCCTGACGGTGGGGCGGCGCGCGGACGCAGCCCTGCTGACCGCCACCCGCCTGCTCACCACCCGCATGCCGGTGCCGCGGCTGCCGTCGGCCGCCGTCCGGGCGCACCGGGCGCTGGAGCCCGTACGGGAGGGGGGCCGGGTGGAGGTGTACACGTACCCGACGGCCGGCGCCGAGCTCGACAACATCGCCGACATCCTGCGGCGGGCCCACCTGGAGGACGGCGTGCCGTGGCGGGACATGGCCGTCCTGGTCCGCGCGGGCGGCCGCACGCTTCCGGCGATGCGGCGCGCGCTGATCTCGGCGGGGGTCCCGGCGGAGACGGACGGCACGGACACTCCCCTCCGCCACGAACCGGCCGTCGCCCCCCTCCTGACCGCCCTCCGCCTCACCGCCACGGCCGCCGCCGGCACCGACGCACCCGGAACCGAAGCCACCGGTGCCCTGCCCACCCTCGGCGCGGGGACGATCCCTTCGCCCGCCACCACCCCGCTCCCCGGCCCTGCCGTAGCGGGAGCCCGGATTCCCGGCTCCACCGACGCGCCGCTTCCAGGCCCTGCCGGCGCGGACGCCGACGCCCGCTTTCCCGGCTCCACCGAAGCCGACGCCGACGCCCCCGCCCCGGCCACGCTTGCCGGCTCCGCCGAGGGCCCCGGCGGGGAGGGGTGGGTCGGGGTCGAGGCGGCCGTGGCGTTGCTCGGGTCACCGCTCGGGGGGATGGACGCCGCCGATCTGCGGCGGCTCGGGCGGGCGCTCCGGGACGAGGAGCGGGCCGCCGGCGTCACCGTGCCCGCGCCCTCCGACGTGCTGCTCGCCCGCGCCCTCGCCGAGCCCGAGCGGCTCGTCGCCCACGACCCCGCCTACGCCCGCGGAGCGCAACGCCTCGGCCTGCTCCTGCGCAAGGCCCGCGAACTCCTCGAAGGCGGCGGCACCGCCGAAGAGGCCCTCTGGCTCCTGTGGGACGGCACCCCCTGGCCCCAGCGCCTGGAGCGCAACGCCCGCCGCGGCGGCGCCGCCGGCCGCAACGCCGACCGCGACCTCGACGCCGTCTGCGCCCTCTTCGACACCGCCGCCCGCGCGGAGGAACGCACCGGCGGCCGCGGCGCCCTCAACTTCCTCGAACAGCTCGAAGCCGAGGACATCGCCGCCGACACCCTCACCCGCAAGGCCCACCGCTCCGACGCCGTCCGGCTGATGACCGCCCACCGCTCCAAGGGCCTCGAATGGGGCCTCGTCGTCGTCGCCGGCGTCCAGGAGGGGCTCTGGCCCGACCTGCGCCGCCGCGGCTCCCTCCTGGAAGCCGACCGCATCGGCCGCGACGGCCTCGCCGATCCCCTCACCCCCGGCGCGCTCCTCGCCGAGGAGCGCCGGCTCTTCTACGTCGCCACCACCCGCGCCCGCCACCGCCTCGTCGTCACCGCCGTCAAGGCCCCCGCCGAGGACGGCGACCAGCCCTCCCGTTTCCTCACCGAACTCGGCGTGCCGGTCAAGGACGTCTCCGGCCGCCCCCGCCGCCCCCTCTCCGTCCCGGCGCTCGTCGCGGAACTCCGCGCCACCACCGTCGACCCCGAGGCCTCCGAGGCGATGCGCGACGCCGCCGCCCGGCGCCTGGCCCGCCTCGCCGCGCTCACCGACGACGAGGACCGCCCCCTGGTGCCCGCCGCGCACCCGCAGCGCTGGTGGGGCCTGTACGAACCCACCCGCAGCAGCGTCCCGCTGCGCGACCGCGACCGGCCCGTCGCCCTGTCCGGCAGCGCCCTGGACCAGCTCGCCAACACCTGCTCCCTCCAGTGGTTCCTCGGCCGCGAGGTCAAGGCCGACGCCCCCTCCACCGCCGCACAGGGCTTCGGCAACGTCGTGCACGTCCTCGCCGACGAAGTCGCCTCCGGCCGGACCCCCGCCGACCTCGCCGTCCTGATGGAACGCCTCGACTCCGTCTGGGACGCCCTCGCCTTCGACGCCCCCTGGAAGTCCCGCCAGGAGAAGGACAACGCCCGCGCCGCCCTCGAACGCTTCCTGCGCTGGCACGCCACCGACCGCGGGGGCAGGGCGGCCGTGGCCACGGAGCACGAATTCGACGTCACGCTCGAAGCGGGCGACTTCGCCGTTCGCATCCGGGGCTCCATGGACCGGGTCGAATCCGACCCTCAGGGGCGTGCGTACGTCGTCGACTTCAAGACGGGCAAGGCCGCGCCCACCAAGGACGAGGTCGCGCGGCACCCCCAGCTCGCCGTGTACCAGCTCGCGGTCCGCGAAGGCGCCGTCGACGAGGTCTTCGACGGCCGGCGCCCCGAACCCGGCGGCGCCGAACTCGTGCAGCTGCGTCAGGGCGCCGCCAAACGCGACGGCGGCGACGACGTGCCCAAGGTCCAGGCGCAGCAGCCGCCGGACGGCGAGTGGGCCGCCGACCTGCTCGCCACCGCCGCCGGCCGGGTCCTGGACGAGCGCTTCACCCCCACCACCGGGCAGCACTGCGACCACTGCTCCTTCCGCAGCGCGTGCAGCGCCCGTCCCGAGGGCCGTCACACCGTGGAATGAGAGCCGGTGCGGCCGGGGCTGTCGGTGCGGGCGGCTAGCCTTTTGGGGTGTCCGCGCGTCCGGCCGGCCCACCGGCCCTCACCGATCCCGAGCAGCTCAAGGAGCTCCTCGGGATCCCCTTCACGCCGGAACAGCTGGCCTGTGCGACCGCCCCGGCAGCCCCCCAGGTCATCGTCGCCGGAGCCGGCTCCGGCAAGACCACCGTCATGGCCGCGCGCGTGGTGTGGCTGGTCGGCACCGGTGCCGTCGCCCCCGACCAGGTCCTCGGTCTGACCTTCACCAACAAGGCCGCCGGCGAGCTCGCCGAGCGCGTGCGCAGGGCCCTCGCCCGCGCCGGCATCAGCGACCCGGATCCTTCCCCCGGGCCCGTCCCCGGCTCCTTCCCCGTCCCCGGGTCCTTCCCCGGCCCCGCCCCGGCCGGGGGCGGGGCGGCCGTCGGCGAGCCCCGCATCTCCACCTACCACGCCTTCGCCGGGCAGCTCCTCAAGGACCACGGCCTGCGCATCGGCCTGGAACCCAGCTCCCGGCTGCTCGCCGACGCCACCCGCTTCCAGCTCGCCGCCCGCGTGCTGCGCGAGGCCCCCGGCCCGTACCCGTCGCTGACGAAGTCCCTCCCCGACCTGGTCAGCGACCTGCTCGCGCTCGACGCCGAGCTGTCCGAGCACCTGGTCGCCCCCGAGGAACTGCGTACGTACGACACCCGGCTCCTCGACGAACTCGCCGGAACGAGACTCACCAACGACGACCTGCGCAAGGTCCCCGAGGCGGTACGCGGCCGACTCGAACTGCTGGAGCTGACCGAGCGCTACCGCGAGGCCAAGCGCTCCCGCGACCTGCTCGACTTCAGCGACCAGATAGCCCTCTCCGCGCGGCTCGCCACCACCCGGCCCGAAGTGGGGGCGCTGCTGCGCGAGGAGTTCCGGGTCGTCCTGCTCGACGAGTACCAGGACACCTCCGTGGCCCAGCGGCTGCTGCTGTCCGGCCTGTTCGGCGCGGGCACGGGCCACGCCGTGACCGCCGTCGGCGACCCCTGCCAGGCGATCTACGGCTGGCGTGGCGCCTCCGTCGCCAACCTCGACGACTTCCCCGAGCACTTCCCGAACGCCGACGGCAGCCCCGCCACCCGGTACTCCCTCAGCGAGAACCGGCGCAGCGGCGGCAGGCTGCTGGACCTGGCCAACGGCCTCGCCGCGCCCCTGCGCGCCATGCACGAGGGCGTCGAGGCGCTGCGGCCCGCGCCGGGGGAGGAGCAGGCCGGCTCCGTCCGCTGCGCCCTGCTGCCCACGCACGCCGAGGAACTGGAGTGGCTCGCCGACTCCGTCGCGCACCTGGTCCGTACGGGGACGCCGCCGGGGGAGATCGCGGTGCTGTGCCGCTCCGCCGGGGACTTCGCGCGGATCCAGGAGGTACTGGTGGCCCGCGAGGTGCCGGTGGAGGTGGTCGGGCTGTCCGGGCTGCTGCACCTGCCCGAGGTCGCCGACCTGGTCGCGGTGTGCGAGGTGCTCCAGGACCCGGGGGCCAACGCCTCGCTGGTGCGCCTGCTGACCGGCCCGCGCTGGCGGATCGGCGCCCGCGACCTGGCGCTGCTGGGGCGGCGGGCGCGGCAGCTGATCGGCCGCGCGCCCGGTGAGGTGGATCCGGACGAGCGCCTCGCGGCGGCCGTCGAGGGTGTGGACCCGGTCGAGGTCGTCTCGCTGGCGGACGCGCTGGAGACGTTCCTGGACTCCGCCGGGGCCGTCCCGGGGGAGGACCTGCCGTTCTCGGCGGAGGCCCGGGTCCGCTTCGCCCACCTCGCCCAGGAGCTGCGTGACCTGCGGCGATCGCTCGCCGATCCACTGATGGACGTACTGCACCGGGTGCTGACGCTGACCGGGCTGGAGGTGGAGCTGTCGGCCTCCCCGCACGCCCTGGCCACCCGGCGGCGCGAGACGCTGTCCGGGTTCCTGGACGTCGCGGCCGGGTTCGCCTCGCTGGACGGGGAGGCGTCGCTGCTGGCGTTCCTCGGCTTCCTGCGGACGGCCGCCCAGTACGAGAAGGGCCTGGACCACGCCCTGCCCGGCGGGGAGAACACGGTCAAGGTGCTGACGGCCCACAAGTCCAAGGGGCTGGAGTGGGATGTGGTCGTCGTACCCGGCCTGTGCGCGGGGTCCTTCCCGAAGGAGAAGCCGCCGGAGGCCTGGACGTCGTACGCGAAGGTCCTGCCGTACGCGCTGCGCGGCGACGCCGCGACCCTGCCGGGAGGTCCGGCGTGGACCTCGGCGGGGCTCAAGTCGTTCAAGGCCGGGCTGAAAGAGCACAAGGCCGTGGAGGAACTCCGGCTGGGGTACGTGACGTTCACGCGGCCGCGCTCCCTGCTGCTGGCCTCCGGCCACTGGTGGGGGCCGGCGCAGAAGAAGCGGCGGGGGCCCTCGGCGTTCCTGGAGGCCCTGTACGAGCACTGCGCCCGGGGGCACGGCGAGATCGAGGCCTGGGCGGACGAGCCGGAGCCCGACGCCGAGAACCCGGCCCTGACCGCGGCTGCGACGGCGGACCACGCCTGGCCGCTCCCCCTGGACCCGGCCTCCCTCGCCCTCCGCCGCCGCGCGGCAGCCCTGGTGGAGTCCCACCTCCGGCTCCCGCACTCCTGGCCGGCCCCGGACGCCCCCGAGCTCCCGTCCCCCCGCCCCGCCCCACCCGAGGACCTCTGGGCGGAGTCCGACGCCCGGACGCCCGCACCGGAGCCCGACGACGACCTCTGGCCGGAGCCCGACGCGTGGGCTCCCGCACCGGAGCCCGACGCGTGGGCTCCCGCACCGGAGCCCGACGCGTGGGCTCCCGCACCGGAGCCCGACGCGTGGGCTCCCGCACCGGAGCCCGACGCCTGGGTTTCCGCACCGGAGTCCGACGCCTGGGTTTCCGCACCGGAGTCCGACGCCTGGGTTTCCGCACCGGAGCCCGACGCCTGGGCTTCCGCACCCGAGCCCGGCGCCTGGGCTTCCGCACCGGAGTCCGACGTCCGGGGCGACGCACCTGCGCCCGCCGGGGGCCACCGCCCGCAGTCCGGTCCGGCGGTCCCGTCGGCCCGTACCGCCCACGGCGAAGCGCCCCGGCCCGGCTCCGCCGTACCCGCGGCCGCCCCCGGGGCGCGGGTCCGCACCGACGCGCCCGCCGAGGACCTCTGGCCCGAGGCCGACGGCTGGGTCGCCGTGCCCGCGCCCGGCGAGAGCCCGGGGCAGCAGGCCGGCCGTGGCGGTGGCGCGCCGGGGCTCGAAGAGGCGCGGATCGTGGCCTCCTGGGACCGGGACCTCGACGCGCTCGAAGGCGAGCTCCGCCGTGCCCGTACGGCGGTGCGGGACGTCGAGCTGCCGGCTTCCCTCTCCGCCAGCCAGCTGCTGCGCCTCGCCGCCGACGAGGAGGGCTTCGCCCGCGAGCTCGCCCGGCCCATGCCGAAGCCGCCCCAGCCCGCCGCGCGCCAAGGCACCCGCTTCCACGCCTGGGTCGAGTCCCGCTTCGACGAGCTCCCGCTCCCCCTCCTCGACGTCCTCGATCCCGCCACCGAACTCCCCGGCGCCGCCTCCGACCAGGACATCGCCGACGAGGCCGACCTCGCCTCCCTCAAGGCCGCCTTCGAGCGCAGCGAGTTCGCCGACCGCACCCCGCACCGGATGGAGGCCCCGGTCCAGCTCACCCTCGCCGGCCGCGTCGTCCGCGGCCGGATCGACGCCGTCTACAAGAACCCCGACGGCTCGTACGAGATCGTCGACTGGAAGACCGGCCGTACGACCGAGGCCGACCCCCTCCAGCTCGCCGTCTACCGCCTGGCCTGGGCCGAAGCCACCCAGACCCCCCTCGACCGGGTCTCCGCCGCGTTCCTGCACGTCCGCAGCGGTCGCGTCATCCGCCCCCGCGACCTGCCCGACCGGGCCCGTCTTGAGCGGATCCTCCAAGGCAAATCGGGCACGGACAGCGCCCACCAGGCGGACGGTTAGGCTCGTAGGCATGAGCGAAACCCCGGCGGACAGCGTCGTCCGCACGTACATCGACACCCACCGCGCCGCCTTCCTCGACGACCTCGCCGAGTGGCTGCGCATCCCGTCCGTCTCGGCCCAGCCCGAGCACGCGGGCGATGTACGGCGCAGCGCCGAATGGCTCGCCGCCAAGCTCAAGGAGACCGGCTTCCCGGTCGCCGAGGTCCTGGAGACCCCCGGCGCCCCCGCGGTCTTCGCCGAGTGGCCGAGCGCCGACCCGGCCGCCCCCACCGTCCTCGTCTACGGGCACCACGACGTGCAGCCCGCCGCCCGCGAGGACGGCTGGCACACCGAACCGTTCGAGCCGGTCGTCAAGGACGGCCGGATGTACGGGCGCGGCGCGGCCGACGACAAGGGCCAGGTGTTCTTCCACACCCTCGGCGTGCGCGCACACCTCGCCGCCACCGGCGCCGACGCCCCCGCCGTGCACCTCAAGCTGCTCATCGAGGGCGAGGAGGAGTCCGGCTCCATCAACTTCCGGGCCCTCGTCGAACGCGAGGCCGACCGCCTCGCCGCCGACGTCGTGGTCGTCTCCGACACCGGCATGTGGTCCGAGACCACTCCCACCGTCTGCACCGGCATGCGCGGCGTCGCCGACTGCGAGATCGACTTCCACGGCCCCGACCAGGACATCCACTCCGGCGCCTTCGGGGGCGCCGTGCCCAACCCGGCCACCGCCGCGGCCCGCCTCGTCGCCGCGCTGCACGACGCCGACGGCCGGGTCACGATCCCCGGCTTCTACGACGGCATCGCCGAGCTCAGCGACGCCGAACGCCGGCTGATCGCCGAGCTGCCCTTCGACGAGGCCGAGTGGCTGCGTACGGCCAAGTCGCACGCGGCCGCCGGCGAGAAGGGCTACTCGACGCTGGAGCGCGTCTGGGCCCGCCCGACCGCCGAGGTCAACGGCATCGGCGGCGGCTACCAGGGCCCCGGCGGCAAGACCATCGTGCCCGCCTCCGCACACGTGAAGCTGTCGTTCCGCCTGGTGTCCGGGCAGGACCCGTACGAGGTCGAGGCAGCCGTACGCGACTGGGTCGCGGCCCGCGTCCCCGACGGGATCCGGCACTCCATCGTCTTCGGCGCCCCGACCCGGCCGTGCCTGACCCCGCTGGACCACCCCGCCCTGCAATCCGTCGTGCGGGCCATGGGCCGCGCCTTCGGGCAGCCGGTCCGCTTCACGCGCGAGGGCGGCTCCGGTCCCGCCGCCGACCTCCAGGACGTGCTGGGCGCCCCGGTCCTCTTCCTCGGCATCTCCGTCCCGTCGGACGGCTGGCACGCGCCGAACGAGAAGGTCGAGCTGGACCTGCTCCTCAAGGGCGTGGAGACGGCCGCCTACCTGTGGGGAGACCTCGCCGCCCACTGGAAGCCCGCCTGAGGGACCGGACCGCACGGATCCACCCCGCCCACGCCCGCGCCGCCCGCATAGCCCGCCTGTCCACCACCGGGGGAGTTGGAAGTACCTGTGAGTACCCGTACCGAGCGTCCGCTCTCGCTCGCCGCGCCCAGCGGCATCGACCGCGCCGCGCACCACCGCCTCGACGAGGCCTGGCTCGCGGCCGCCTGGAGTCACCCGACGACCCGCGTCTTCGTCGTCTCCGGCGGCCAGGTCCTGATCGACGACACCCCCGACGGGGGCACGGGCATCGTGATGACCCCCGCCTTCGAGGCCCCCGTCACCCAGACCCACCGGTACTTCCTGGGCACCGACGAGGACGGCGTACGGTACTTCGCGCTCCAGAAGGACTCCCTGCCGGGCCGCATGGACCAGTCGGCGCGCGCCGCCGGGCTGCGGGAGGCGGGGATGCTGCTGTCACCGCGCGACGCCGGGCTGATGGTGCACGCGGTGGCGCTGGAGAACTGGCAGCGGATGCACCGTTTCTGCTCCCGCTGCGGCGAGCGCACCGTCGTCGCGGCGGCCGGTCACATCCGGCGCTGCCCGGGCTGCGGCGCCGAGCACTACCCGCGCACCGACCCGGCCGTGATCATGCTGGTCACCGACGAGCAGGACCGCGCGCTGCTCGGCCGCCAGGTGCACTGGCCCGAGGGCCGCTTCTCGACGCTGGCCGGGTTCGTGGAGCCGGGCGAGTCCATCGAGCAGTCCGTGATACGCGAGGTGTGGGAGGAGGCGGGCGTCAAGGTCGGCGAGGTCGAGTACGTCGCCAGCCAGCCCTGGCCGTTCCCATACAGCCTGATGCTCGGGTTCACGGCCCGCGCCGTCACCTCGGAGATCACGGTAGACGGCGAGGAGATCCAGGAGGCCCGCTGGTTCTCCCGCGAGGACCTGCGCGAGGCCATCGAGTCGGGAGAGGTGCTCCCGCCCTCGGGGATCTCCATCGCGGCCCGGCTGGTCGAGCTCTGGTACGGCAAGCCGTTGCCCCGGCCCGCAGCCCGGCCGTAACGTTCGTCACAGCAGGAGGCCCCCGCCGCGGCGGGGGCCTCCTGCTGTGTGCGCGGGGGAGCGGGGTCAGACGGCGAGGGCCTGCTTGACCTGGGCCAGGCTCGGGTTCGTCATGACGGACTCGTTGCCCGCGGCGGACTTCACGAGCACGGTCGGAACCGTCTGGTTGCCACCGTTCGCCTGCTCCACGAACGCCGCGGACGCCGGGTCGAGCTCGATGTTGATCTCGTCGTACGCGATGCCTTCCCGGTCCAGCTGGGTCTTCAGCCGGCGGCAGTAGCCGCACCAGGTCGTGCTGTACATCGTGACGGAACCGGTGTCCTGCATGCTGCGCTCTCCTTCGTGAGGCTCGGTGGTCCGAGTACTCGAACGTACGCGACCGCCGCGCCATTCCCATGAGTACTAAGTACGACGGATACCGGCTGCCTGTGGACGACGTTCCCGCCCGGCACACCGGACCTGGCAGCATGGCGGGGTGACATCAGCAACGCACTCCTCATCCTTCCCGTCCGGCGCCGACTCGGCCGACGCGGTGCTCCAGGGCCTTGACCCGGAGCAGCGCGAGGTCGCGACGACCCTGCGCGGGCCGGTGTGCGTCCTCGCCGGAGCCGGTACGGGCAAGACCCGCGCCATCACCCACCGCATCGCCTACGGCGTCGCCTCGGGGCAGCTCATGCCCGCCAGCGTGCTGGCCGTCACCTTCACCAACCGTGCGGCCGGCGAGATGCGCGGCCGGCTGCGCGCCCTGGGAGCGGGCGGGGTGCAGGCCCGGACCTTCCATGCCGCCGCGCTGCGCCAGCTCCAGTACTTCTGGCCCCGCGCCATCGGCGGAGAGGTGCCCCGGCTGCTGGAACGCAAGATCCAGTTCGTGGCCGAGGCGGGATCGCGCTGCCGCATCCGCCTCGACCGGGGCGAGCTGCGCGACGTCACCGGCGAGATCGAGTGGGCCAAGGTCACCCAGACCGTCCCCGCCGACTACCCGGCGGCCGCCCTCAAGGCCGGCCGCGAGGCGCCCCGGGACATGGCGGAGATCGCCCAGATCTACGGCACCTACGAGCAGCTCAAGCGCGACCGGAACATGATCGACTTCGAGGACGTGCTGCTCCTCACCGTCGGCATCCTCCAGGACCGCCAGGACATCGCCGCACAGATCCGCGCCCAGTACCAGCACTTCGTGGTCGACGAGTACCAGGACGTCAGCCCGCTCCAGCAGCGCCTGCTGGACCTGTGGCTCGGCGAGCGCGACAGCCTCTGCGTCGTCGGTGACGCCAGCCAGACCATCTACTCCTTCACCGGCGCCACCCCCGACCACCTGCTGAACTTCCGCACCAAGTACCCGCAGGCCACCCTGGTCAAGCTGATCCGCGACTACCGCTCCACCCCCCAGGTGGTCCACCTCGCCAACGGCCTGCTGAACCAGGCCAAGGGGCGGGCCGCCGAACACCGGCTGGAGCTGGTCTCCCAGCGCGAGCCCGGCCCCGACCCCGTCTACGCCGAGTACCCCGACGAGCCCGCCGAGGCCGAGGGCGTCGCCGCCCGCATCCGTGACCTGATCGCCGCCGGGGTCCCGGCCGGCGAGATCGCCGTCCTCTACCGCATCAACGCCCAGTCCGAGGTCTACGAGCAGGCCCTCGCCGACGCCGGGGTGCCCTACCAGCTCCGCGGCGCCGAACGCTTCTTCGAGCGCGCCGAGGTGCAGAAGGCGATCCTCGCGCTGCGCGGCGCCGCCCGCTCCGGCGGCAACGACCCGCTGCTCGACGACGTCGTGGAGCTGGGCTCCCAGGTCCGGGCCGTGCTCAGCTCCACCGGCTGGACCAGCGAGCCGCCCGCCGGCTCCGGAGCCGTCCGCGACCAGTGGGAATCGGTGGCCGCGCTGGTCCGCCTCGCCGAGGACTTCGCCCGCAGCCGGCCCGGCGCCACCCTCGCCGAGCTCACCGTCGAGCTGGAGGAACGCAAGGCCGCCCAGCACGCGCCGACCGTGCAGGGCGTCACCCTCGCCTCGCTGCACGCCGCGAAGGGCCTGGAGTGGGACGCGGTGTTCCTCGTGGGCCTCACCGACGGCATGATGCCGATCACCTACGCCAAGACGGACGAGCAGGTCGAGGAGGAACGCCGGCTGCTGTACGTCGGCGTCACCCGGGCGCGGCTGCACCTGACGCTCTCCTGGGGCCTGTCCCGCGCCCCGGGGGGCCGGGCCTCCCGGCGCCCCAGCCGGTTCCTGAACGGCCTGCGGCCCGGCTCGCTCGCCCCCGGAGCCAAGGCGGGCGCCGCGGGCGAGCGGGCGGCCCGCAAACGCGGCCGCCGCGGACCGGTGCTGTGCCGCGTCTGCGGCAAGACCCTCACCGAGGCGGGCGAGCTCAAGCTGATGCGCTGCGAGGACTGCCCGTCCGACATGGACGAGGGCCTCTACGAGAGGCTGCGGGAGTGGCGCGCGGCCCAGGCGAAGGAGCAGGGCCTGCCGGCCTACTGCGTCTTCACCGACAAGACGCTGATGGCGATCGCGGAGGCCGGCCCGTCCGAGGAGGGCGAGCTCTCGATGATCTCCGGAGTCGGCGGCCGCAAGCTCGAGCGGTACGGGGCCGACGTCCTGGCCATCTGCGCAGGCCAGGACCCCGAGGGCGAGGATTCTGACGACGCGTAGAAACTCGTCGGAAAAATAGTTTGCACATGCCCAGCGGATCCCCATAGGTTCTTAGCAACGGAAACGGTGGCTTCTCCGAAGCCCCTGATCCGTGCTGTACTTGGCTGTACTTATCCGAATACGCATGGGACAGGCCCTCGGGCCGGGTCCCCGAGACGCCGAGAGGAGGCGAGACCAGTGACCAGCTTCATGACCTTCACCAAAATGACCGATCGCTCGGTCGCCGCTTCCTGCACGCTCGGCTCCTCCTCGCTCCTCCCGATCCTGGCGACCGGTCTGTCCCGGATTTCCGCGGACAGCCCTGTCCTGACGGCCGCGCCCTGCGCGCTGCCCGTCAGCGACCGGAATGAGCGACCGACCCAGGCACCGGTGGCAGTACTGGCTTCCGAAGCCCAGGCGCATGGCGCCTATGGCTTCGCGGCCGCAGCCGGTGCCGGATCCCAGACGAAGCAGACGAAGCAGCAGCACCACCTGATGTGGGCCTTCCGTGGGCTCGAACCCTGGAGTGATCCAGTCTGATCTCAAGATCAGGCCGGCGCCTTCAGGGCCGCGGAACCCCACCCGGGATCCGCGGCCCTTCTGTTTGTCCCCGAACGGGGACGACGGAGCGAAGGGGCCTCGGGACTGGCAAGAACAGGTACCAGCCGACCCCGGCCGAACCCGGCCGGAACGACTAGTCAACAAAGACGAGGAAGAAAACACCGTGCAACTCGAAGCGCACGCCCCGTCCGTACCGCAGACCCAAACGATCTCCCCGCCCGCAGTCCCGGAGGACTCCACCTTGACTCCCCTCACCGCGCTGACCGCGCTCGACGACGCCATCGAGAACCTCGGCGTGCCCGTCCCCTGCCGCACCTTCGACCCCGAGGTCTTCTTCGCCGAGTCCCCGGCCGACGTCGAGTACGCCAAGTCCCTCTGTGGCACCTGCCCGCTGGTCGAGGCCTGCCTCGCCGGGGCGAAGGAGCGCCGCGAGCCCTGGGGTGTCTGGGGCGGAGAGCTCTTCGTCCAGGGTGTGGTCGTCGCCCGGAAGCGGCCCCGTGGCCGTCCGCGCAAGAACCCGGTTGTCGCGGCATGACCGCCAACGGAACCATCGACCGCCCCCTGACGCACGACCCCTTGAAGCAGGCCCCCATGTCCCCCTTCTCCACCACGAGCGAGCAGCCGCACGGCTCCGCCACCGCAGACTTCATCACCGCAGGCGCGATCACCTCGCGTCAGAACAGGACCCGCGAAATGCAACTCATCCCAGAAGCCATGGCTCGTGCCCATATGGACGACCGCATGCGTGAGGCCGACGCCGAGCGTCACGCCCTGCGCCTGGTCTCCGCCCGGCGCATGCAGCGTCGAGCCGAGCGCGTCTCCATGCGCGCCCGGCGCGCGCTGGCCATGGCCGTCATGCACTGACAGCCCCACATGCACCCCCGGGGGGACCGGTCCGCACGGACCGGTCCCCCCGGGGCGTTGCGGACGCGCCCCGAGCGCCGTACGGGGATATCGTCGGCAGGTGGACCAGCCGACCCCCCGCCCCACCGAGCCGGGGCCCAAGACCCAGCCCCGTCCTGCGACTGTCTGCGCGCGCTGCGGCACCCAGTCCCCCGACGGTGCCCCGCCCACCTGGACCTGCTCGGTGGAGAACGGGACCCGCCAGTACTTCTGCGTCGCCTGCGCGCGCGCCAACCTCAGGGCGATCGAGGGCCGCCTCGACTCCTCCTGGTGGTGAACCCGCCCACCCGCCGCCGCCCCGGCTAGGCCGTTCCGTTCGGATCACAGGGAGGGGCGGCTCGTCGCCCCGGCTGCGTGGAGCCGACCGACGGGGTCGGTGTAGCAATGGGCGGACCGGAGGAGATGCCTACGGTAGGGGCCCGGCCGGATGCGGCGTGGTTCGATCCCCCCACTACGCGTCGGTCATCCAAACGAGGCGGTCTGGCTCTTGCCATCGCCCTCGCCCGGGCCCTCGGGGAGGAATCCGGGGAGCCAGGACTCCAGTTCGTCGCGCAGGCGCACCGTCGCGCCGAGCTGGCACAGGACGCCGATGGTGCTCAGCGTCACCCGGTGGATCAGCAGGTACGAGGGCGGGAGGTTGATCTGCCGTCCCAACTGGTGGGCGGGGGAGCGCGGATCGGCGATCCGGGCCGCCTGACCGCGCAGCCACGGGCGGGTGAAGGTGAACTCCTCCGCCTCGGCCGGCTCGATGATCGGCTTGAGGTAGTCCAGCACCGCATCCGGGTCGAGCTCGATCGACTTCTTGACGAAGCCCTCCGCGCACAGGTGCCCGTAGACCCCCTCGGCGTCACCGTCCAGCGTCATCCGCAGCGACCGGCCGATGGGCTCGGGCCAGCCGCCCGGCAGCCGGTCGACCGTGCCGAAGTCCAGCACCCCCAGCCGGGCCGTGCCGTCGGCGGCCCGGATCAGCCGGAAGTTCCCCGGATGCGGATCGGCGTGCAGCAGCCCGGTGCGCGCGGGCCCGGAGAAGAGGAACCGGGCCAGCAACTGCCCCGCACGGTCGCGCTCCTCCTGGGTGCCGTCGGCTATCACCTCCGACAGCGGGGTCCCTTCCATCCACTCGCTCACCAGCACCTGGTCGCCCTGGTGCACGACAGCCGGCACCACCACGTCCTCATCGTCCGCGAACGCGTCGGCGTGCGTCCGCTGTGCCTCGGCCTCCAGTTCGTAGTCCAACTCCTCCGCCACCCTGTCGCGCAGTTCGGTGATCAGCGGCTTGATGTCCATGCCCGGGATCAGCGGCCCCAGCAACCCGGCGAACCGGCCCAGCTGCTTGAGGTCGGAGAGCAGCGCCTCCCCCGCCCCCGGGTACTGGACCTTCACCGCCACCTGACGGCCGTCGTGCCACACCGCCCGGTGCACCTGCCCGATCGAGGCCGCCGCGGCCGGCTTGTCCTCGAACTCCTCGAACAGCTCCCGCCAGTCCTCGCCCAGCCGCTCCGCCAGCACCTGGTGGACGGTTGCCGAGGGCAGCGGCGGGGCCGCCTCCTGGAGTTTGGTCAGCGCCGCCCGGTAGGGCCCCGCGACCTCCTCGGGCAGAGCCGACTCGAAGACCGACAGCGCCTGCCCGAACTTCATGGCGCCGCCTTTCAGCTCGCCGAGGGTGCGGAACAGCTGGTCGGCGGTGCGCTGTTGCAGTTCGCGGGCGACGATCTCCGCGGACTTGCCGCCGATCAGCTTGCCCAGGCCCCATGTGGCCCGGCCGGCCATGCCCAGTGGCAGCGCGGCCAGCTTGACGGTGCGGGTGACCGCCTTCCGGGGAAGATCTGACATGCGCCCCTCCAGTTCCCAGACAGCTGTGCCGCCAGCGGCGGTTCGGGGGGTGTCCCCTCTGGCCCTAGGTCAACGCATCCTGTCATGGCCCTCTGCATGCGAGTCAGCCCGATCCTGCCTCCCGTCCGTCCAGTACCGCTGGACCACTCCCGGTGCCGCCGCGGCCCCGCGCACCGGCCGCACAAGGGCAGTCCGGATGGGGGAGGACCTCGGAGCGCTCCCAATGCAGGCCCGGCAGGGTGACCTCCCAGCGGGCCGCCGTCGAAGCCGGCAGCCGGCCGTCGAGGAACGACAGGGCATGCGCGGCGGCGAGACCGGCCACCGCCGTGGCCAGGCCCAGATCGCAGGCGGCGACGGCTCTGCGACGGTGCGCCGACCGCCACTGCACCAGCATCCGGGGCCAGGCCGGATCCCGCTCGATGCGCTCCCGCTCCATGCACCCCGCGCAGGCCGCAGTTCCCGGCAGCACCAGCGGTCCGACCACCCCCGTGCCCTCCAACACCCCGGCGTAAAGGTGCGGGATGCCGGCCGCCACCCAGTCGGCGGCCGCTTCCGGATCGGGGGCCCACGCCTGGAGCCCGTCCCGGGGCGCGACCACCACCATGGCCAGCCCCGGTTCGGGGCCGCCGCTCTCCCCGGCCCGTGGTGCCCGCCCGGGCGCCGCCTCCCGGACCACCGCCGCCGCGGCTTCGGCCCGCAGCCGCCCCACGCTGGCCGGACCCAGCCCGCCCGGTGCCACATCGCCCGGCTGCACCCGCCCCCCGTCGAGCACCTCGACCCGCCCCACCCCGGCTCCTGCCAGGACGGCGGCGATCACCCCGCCCACCCGGCCGCTCCCGCGCACCTGTACCCGTATCGCCCGCCGGGCGGTGACCGCCCGTAACTCGCCGCCGGGCTCGCGGTGGACCAGGGACAGCGACGCCAGATCCGGCCCCAGCCGCTCCAGCATCTGCGGCCGCTTGCGCACCGCCTGCGCCCGGGGGCCGCCCGCGGTGGCGTCATCGAGCAGCCCGGCTCCCGCCAGGCGCCGGACCAGTTCGTCCGCCTGGCCACGGGGCAGCCCGATCCTCCCGGCCTCCTCCCTCAGCAACTCCATGCCCCGCGTCCCGTCGATCCGGTCGATCAGCGATGCGGTCGCCGTGTCCACCGGGCCCAGCGCCACCGCGTGGGCGGGCGTCACCCCGCACTGCACGGTGATCAGATCCCGCCAGGCCCGCGCCAGCGCCGGCTTCACCTTCGGATACATGACAGTCCCCCCGCTTTCCCGTCCGGTTCTTCCTCCGCGATCCCGATCCCTTCGCGTCTTCCGCCACAGTGCCCGCCTTCCGAAATGCGTGCGGAGATTTGTCCACAGGCAAGGGGTATTAGGCATATGAGATGAAGAGAAGGGGTGTCACCGGGGCGCCGTCGAACCGATCATGTTCGAACCCCGGACGGACGGTACGGCCGCCCCGACGACCGGGTACCGTCGATGCGTGTCAGCCGACCCCTCCCCGCGCGCCGTCGAAGTACGCCGGAGCGCGCGCCGCCGCAGGACCGTATCCGCCTACCGCGAAGGCGAGCGGACGGTCGTCCTCATCCCCGCACGCATGTCCGAGGCGGAGGAGAAGCGCTGGGTGGGGGTGATGCTCGACAAGCTCGCCGCCCAGGAGACCAAGCGCACCCTCGGCGACGCGGAACTCACCGAACGCGCCGAGCGTTTGTCCGAGCAGTACTTCGGCTCCCGCGCCCGCCCCCGCTCGGTGCGCTGGGTCACCAACCAGAACACCCGCTGGGGCTCCTGCACCCCGGCCGAGGGCAGCATCCGGCTCTCGCACCGCCTCCAGGGCATGCCCGAGTACGTCGTCGACTACGTACTGCTGCACGAGCTGGCGCACCTCCTGGTACCCGGACACGGCGCCCGTTTCTGGCAGTTGTTGGAGGCGTACCCGAAGACCGAACGCGCCCGCGGATATCTGGAAGGGGTCGTCGCGGCGGAACGCCTCCCCGCCCCCACAGCCCCCGCCCCCGCCATTCCCTCATCCGTCCCCGCCGCCCGCGACGAATGAGCCCGTCGGCCGGTCCGGCCACGCCCCGTCGAGCACCCGCGGAAGCGATCTGTACCGGCTCGGTACCGACTTGGCCGGATGTCCGCGTCAGCCGTTAGCCTGAGCGGCACGCATTCGGAGCGGGTGCACGCATTCACAGTCGGGACGGGGGACGGTCGTACGCATGGCCAGGGAATTCCAACGCGGCCACAAGGCCAAGATCAGTGATCTGACGGCGGGTACCGATCTGTACGTGGGCGTGCAGATCGCCGGTGCGGGCCTCTCCATCGACATCAGCTGCTTCGGCCTCGACGCCAGCGAGCAGCTTTCGGACGACCGGTACTTCGTCTTCTACAACCAGCCCAAGTCGCCCGAGGAGTCCATCCAGCAGCTCGGTGCCCAGGCCGGCGACACCGAGTCCTTCCGGGTGACCCTCGACCGCGTGCCCGCGCACATCCACAAGCTGACCTTCGCCGCCTCCATCGACGGCGCCGGACAGATGTCGCAGATCGGCCCCGGTTACATCCGGGTCGTGGCGGGCGGCGAGGAAGTCGTCCGGTACTCGTTCACCGGCGCGGAGTTCAGCACCGAGCGTGCGCTGATGATCGGGGACTTCTACCTCAAGGACGTGTGGCGCTTCGCCGCCGTCGGTCAGGGTTTCGACGGCGGGCTCGCCGCCCTGCTCGAGAACTTCGGCGGCGAGGTCGCCGAAGAGGAGCCCCAGCCCGAGGCCCAGCCCACGGCGCACCCGCAGTCCGCGGCCGCGGCACCCGGCTTCGCCCCGCCCCCGCAGGCCACGGCCCCGGCGCCCGCGTTCGGCGCGCCCGCGCCCCAGGCCCCGCCCGCGCCCCAGGCCCCGTACGCGCCGCAGCCTCCGGCCCCGCCCGCGCCCCCGCAGCCCTCCTTCGGCGCATCCGTTCCCGCACCCGCCCCCCACCAGCCGGTGCACTCGGCACCCACCATGGTCGGCCCCCTGGTGCCCGCGCCCCCGGCGGCCCCGTACGGCCGGCCTCCGCACGCGCCGCAGCCGCCGGGACCGCCCTCGTACGGCCAAGTCCCGAACCAGCAGCCCTCGTACGGCGGACAGGTGCCCCCGCCCGGCCCGGTCCCCGCGCCGCACGGCCAGCCGGCCCCGTACGGCCAGCAACCGCCCTACGGCCAACAGCCTCCGTACGGCCAGCAGCCCGGCTACCCCCAGCCGGCCGGCGCCGCAGCCGCCCCGGGGCTCACCGCCGCGCTCAGCCGGTACAAGGAAGCCCCCACCGGCGCCCGCTGGACGCCGCAGAACCACCAGCTGATGCGGGTCGACCTCGCCTCCGGCGGCGGCCAGCCCGTCCTCGCCCGCCAGGGCAGCATGGTCCTCTACCAGGGCAAGGTCGACTTCAGCTACAAGGGCGCCGGTTTCGCCGGCCGCATCGTCGGCAACGCCACCGGCCAGGAGATGCAGCTCATGCGCTGCACCGGCCGCGGCCAGGTCTTCCTCGCGGAGAACGGCGCCCACCTGCACGCCATCGAGCTCCAGGGGGACGGCATCTGCGTCTCCGCCGAGTCCGTCCTCGCCTTCGACGAGTCCCTCCAGCACGAGGTCCGCCGGATCGAGGGCCACGGCATCCCGGGCGGCGCCCTGTTCACCATGCTGTTCCAGGGCACCGGCACCGTTGTCGTCAAGACGCACGGCACCCCCGTCGTCCTGCCCGTCACCCCGACCACCTTCGCCGACAGCAACGCCATCGTGGCCTGGTCCGCCGCCTCGCAAGTGATCATTTCCAGCCAGGTCCGGCTGCGCCGCAACGCCTACCCCGGCCACAGCGGGGAGACCGTGAACCTCCAGTTCCGCGGCGCCCCCGGCAACTTCATCGTCGTCCAGCCGTACGAGGTCTGAGGGAGCCCCACATGAATGCCATGAACGCAATGAACCAGCAACTCGCGGGCTACGCCCCCACCCCCGTCACGGCCCGCATGGAGAACCACGGCCCGGCCATGCTCAAGGTCGCCATGCAGAGCGGCTACGACCTCTTCGCGCGTACCGGCTCGATGGTCGCCTACGAGGGCTTCGTCCAGTACGAGCCGAACCCGCCCGCCGTGCGCCAGATGGCCTCGCAGTGGCTCACCGGCGAAGGCGCCCCGCTGATGAAGTGCACCGGCGACGGCCTGCTCTACCTCGCCGACTACGGCGCGGACGTCGTCGTCATCAACCTCAACAACGACGCCCTCTCCGTCAACGGCACCAACCTGCTGGCCTTCGACGCCCAGCTCCAGTGGGGCGTCGAGCGGGTCAAGGGCATGGCCAAATTCGCCGGCCAGGGCCTGTTCAACGTACAGATCTCGGGCACCGGCTGGGTCGCCATCACCTCGCGCGGCACCCCCATCGTGGTCGACTGCGGCCGCGGCGAGGACGAGACGTACGTCGACCCAGACGCGCTCGTCGCCTGGTCCCCCAACCTCAAGGTCAAGGGCAAGCGCAGCTTCAAGGCCTCGTCGATGATCGGCCGGGGCAGCGGGGAGGCCTACCAGATGGCCTTCTCCGGGCAGGGAATCGTCGTCGTACAGCCCAGCGAGGACAGCACCGACCGGCTCCGGGCCCGGGGCTGAGGGGGAGCGGACACACCATGCAGAGCGCACTTTTCGCACACGCCGAAGCGCAGTCCCAGGACCGGTACACCGTCCAGAACCCGCAACTGCTGCGGGTCTCCCTGAGCGGCTCCGACGACGTGCTCGCCCGCAAGGGAGCGATGGTCGCCTACCAGGGGATCATCGACTTCGACGGCGAGTACCAGAGCACCACCCAGCGCACCGCCCGCGCACGCACCGGCGAGGGCCTGGACCTCATGCGCTGCTCGGGGCAGGGCACGGTCTACCTGGCCAACCTCGCGCAGTACGTGCACGTCGTGGACGTGGACCAGGACGGCCTGACGGTCGACAGCAGCTACGTGCTGGCCCTGGACTCGACCCTGCACACCGAAGCCGTCGCGGTGGACAGCCAGTACGGGATCTCGGGCTCGGGCAAGTACCAGCTCAACATCACCGGCCGCGGCAAGGTCGCCCTCATGACCTCCGGGCAGCCGCTGATGATGCAGGTCACGCCCGACAAGTACGTCAACGCCGACGCGGACGCCATCGTCGCCTGGTCCACCTCGCTGCGCGTGCAGATGCAGGCCCAGACGCACTCCACCGGCGTCTGGCGGCGCCGCGGCAACACCGGCGAGGGCTGGGAGCTCAGCTTCCTCGGCACCGGCTTCGCACTGGTGCAGCCCAGCGAGCTGCTGCCGCCGCAGAAC
Source organism: Streptomyces cirratus (assembly GCF_014650775.1). Classification (GTDB taxonomy): domain Bacteria; phylum Actinomycetota; class Actinomycetes; order Streptomycetales; family Streptomycetaceae; genus Streptomyces; species Streptomyces cirratus. The sequence continues at coordinate 674,223 of NZ_BMVP01000002.1, forward strand.
GCGCAGCCGGGGCAGGGCCTCGCGGCCCAGTACGGCATGGGCCAGCACGGCGCCCACGCCCAGAACCAGAACAACGCCTGGAACTGAACCGGTCCCGCCACGGCGTGCCGGAGGGGGCGGCCCCGCGGGACCGCCCCCTCCGGCACGTGTGTCACCCGGTCACAGGCGCGCCCGCGTGGCCTCCACCAGCCGCACCACCGAGGCGTCGGCCACCGCCGCCACCTCCTCGTACGGGAACCAGCGCAGGTCCAGCGACTCCTCGCTGATCTCCGCCACGGCGTCGGTCGGCGCCAGCGCCGCGTACTGCACGTCCAGGTGCCAGTTGCACGGCGCCGGGATCGGATGCCGGTCCAGCCGTACGGGGCCGCCCGCCAGCAGGGTCAGCCCCTCGGGGATCCCCGACTCCTCGCGCGCCTCGCGCAGCGCCGCGTCCGCGAGGGTCGCGTCGCCCGGCTCGCAGTGGCCGCCCATCTGCAGCCACATGCCCAGCTTCTTGTGCAGGGTCAGCAGCACCCGCCCGCGCGCCGGGTCGACCACCAGGGCGCTGCCGGTGATGTGCCCGGCCCGGCACGGCTTGTAGACCCCGTCGGGATGCGCCGCGAGGTGCTCGAGGTACAGGTCGCGCAGCTCGGGCTGGCCCTCGTACCCCTTGAGGACGAGGACCGCGTCGTCGTACAGGCTCACTTCTTCTCTTCGCCCTCGCCGTCGGAGCCGTCGCCCTGCTCGCGCTTCTCAGCGGCCTCGCCGAGCATCTTGTCGATCTCGGAGAAGTCCAGCTGCTCCCGGTGCACGAACCCGTCCGGGTCGTCCAGGTCGGAGGCCGTGGGCAGCATGTCCGGGTGCTCCCAGAGCCCGTCACGGCCGTCCATCCCGCGGGCGTCGGAGAGCGAGGCCCACAGCCGCGAGGCGTCCCGCAGCCGGCGCGGACGCAGCTCCAGCCCGATCAGCGTCGCGAAGGTCTGCTCCGCCGGGCCGCCCGAGGCGCGGCGTCGGCGCATCGTCTCGCGCATGGCGTCCGCCGAGGTCAGGCGGGGCTTGGCCGCCTCGTGTACGACGGCGTCGACCCAGCCCTCGACCAGCGCGAGCGCCGTCTCCAGCCGGGCCAGCGCCGCCTTCTGCTCGGGGGTGTCCTGCGGCTGGAACATGCCGCCCTGGAGGGCCTCCTGGAGCTGCTCCGGGTTCGACGGGTCGATCTGGCCGACCACGTCCTCCAGCTTCGAGGTGTCGACCTTGATGCCGCGCGCGTACCCCTCGACCGCGCCGAACAGGTGCGAACGCAGCCACGGCACGTGCGCGAACAGGCGGGCGTGGGCCGCCTCCCGCAGCGCCAGGTACAGCCGCACCTCCTCGGACGGGACGCCCAGGTCCTTGCCGAAGCTCGCGATGTTCAGCGGCAGCAGCGCGGCCTTGCCGGCCGGACCCAGCGGCAGCCCGATGTCGGTCGAGCCGACGACCTCACCCGCGAGCACGCCCACGGCCTGGCCGATCTGCTGGCCGAACATGGCCCCGCCCATGGAGCGCATCATGCCGAGCAGCGGGCCCGCCATGGCCTGCATCTCCTCGGGCAGCACGCTGCCCATGGCCACGCCGACGCGCTCGGCGACCGGGTCGACGAGCTCCTTCCACACGGGCAGGGTGGCCTCGACCCACTCGGCCCGGCTCCACGCCACGGCCGTCGTCGCGCCCGAGGGCAGCGAGGTGACGCCGTCCAGCCAGTGGTCGGCGAGGCGCAGGGCCTCCTGCACCGCGGACTTCTCGGCGACGCCGACGCTGGCGTCCTTGACGCCGTCCGCCGTGCCCTGGGCGACGGTCTGGCGGGCGATGTCCTTGGCCATGTCCCAGTTCACGGGACCGCCCTCGTAGCTCAGCATCTGGCCCAGCTGCTGGAAGGCCGCACCGAGGTCGTTCGGGTTCATCGCACCGAACATCGCGGCGAACGGATTGTCCGCGCCGCCCGGGGTACCGGCGCCGCCCGGCAGCCCCATGCCGGGGAACCCGAACGGATTCGGGCCGCCCTGGCCGCCCTGGTTGCCCTTCTTCTTGCCTTCGTCGCCGTTCTCCGGCTCCTCCGGCGGAAGGCCGAATCCGAATGGGGTGTCGCTCACGGGTTTCCTCGGCTCGTAGGGCCGCCGGCGGGTGCCGACGGGCAATGGTCCTGCAACACCACCCAGCGTAGACACCCCGCCCGCTTCGGGGCTCGGTGCTCCGCCGGGTCCTGGGCTGCGGCAGGATGGACATCACCTGGTGGGTACGCGTCACGACGCGTCCCCACTGAAGACAACCGCTGGAGACGCCCGGTGAGTTCCCCAGATCCGTACGCTTTGGACAAAGACGGCCCGCACGAGCCCGATCCCGTGCCGCACGCCGAACAGCACCCCGAGCCCGGCGAGAGCGGCGTTCGCCCGCCGCGAAACCCGGCGGTACGGGGGCCGGTGATCGCGGTGACCGGCGCCGCGTCGGGGGTCGGCGCGGCACTGGTGAGCCGCCTCGCCGCATCGGACGAGGTCAAGCAGGTCGTCGCCATCGACGAGCGGCGCGGCGAGTGCGCGTCGGCGACCTGGCACGTCCTGGACGTACGGGACCCCGCGATCGCCGAGAAGCTGCGGGGCGCCGACGTGGTCGTCCACCTCGCGCTGGACCTGGACCTGGAGACGGACCCGGCGGCCCGCACCGCCTACAACGTGCGCGGAACGCAGACCGTACTGACCGCCGCGGCGGCCGCCGGGGTGCACCGCGTCGTGCTCTGCACCTCCGCGATGGTCTACGGGGCGCTGCCCGACAACGACATCCCGCTGGCGGAGGACTCCGAGCTGCGGGCCACCGCCGAGGCCACCGGCGTCGGCGACCTGCTGGAGATCGAGCGCCTGGGCCGGCGCGCCCCCCGCGCGCACCCCGGGCTCAACGTCACCATCGTGCGCCCCGCAGTGCTGGTCGGCGGCACCGACACCGCCCTGACCCGGTACTTCGAGTCGCCCCGGCTCCTGGTCGTCGCGGGATCCCGGCCCACCTGGCAGTTCTGTCACGTGGAGGACCTGGTCAGCGCCCTGGAGTACGCCGCCCTGGAGAAGGTCGACGGGGAGCTGGCCGTCGGCTGCGAGGGCTGGCTGGAGCAGGAGCAGGTCGAGGAGCTGAGCGGCATCCGCCGCATGGAGCTCCCCTCCGCCGTCGCCCTGGGGGCCGCGGCCCGGCTGCACCGGATCGGCCTGACCCCGTCCCCGGCGGGGGACCTCGCGTACACGATGCACCCGTGGGTGGTCAGCGTGAGCGCGCTGCACGCCGCGGGGTGGCGGCCGCGCTGGACCAACGAGGAGGTGCTCGCCGAGCTGCTCCAGGAGGTCGCGGGCCGCCACACGGTCGCCGGCCGCCGCCTGGGCCGCAAGGACGCCGCCACGGCCGCCGGCGCGGCGGGTGCGACGGTCGCCCTGCTGGGCGCCGCCGCCGCGGTGCGCCGGGCCCGCAAGCGCCGCGGGATCTGAGCGGACCGCCCCCGGGCCCCACCCCCGGCCCCCCCTGGGCGCCCCACCCCTGACGCCCCACCCCTCGGCGCCTCGCTCCCCGACGGTCACCTCGTCGGCGAGCACCTCCTGGACGGTCACCTCGCCGGCGGCCGCCACCGGCGGCTTCCTGTAGGAGGCTCCCAAGGCGGCCGCGCGGGCCCGGGTGAATCGGCTATTTCGCCGCGGCCCCCGCTAGGGCACGATGGGCGGTATGGCACCGCACTTCGACCACCCCGGCGAGCAGGCCGCCCAGGACCCGATCCGGCTGCTCGACATCCGCGAGACCCCGCTCTCGATCGACGAGGTCTTCCAGGCGGTCGGCGACGACTCGGCGGGCGGTACGACCCTCTTCGTCGGAACGGTGCGCGACCACGACGGCGGGGCCGACGTCGACTCCCTCGGCTACTCCTGCCACCCCACGGCCGAGGCCGAGATGCGCCGGATCGCCGAACGCGTCGTGGCGAAGTACCCGGTACGCGCCCTCGCCGCCGTGCACCGCATCGGCGACCTGTCGGTGGGTGACCTCGCGGTGGTCGTGGCCGTGTCCTGCCCGCACCGCGGGGAGGCCTTCGAGGCCTGCCGGATGCTGATCGACGACCTCAAGCACGAGGTCCCGATCTGGAAGCACCAGACCTTCGCCGACGGCACGCAGGAGTGGGTCGGGGCCTGCTGAACCCCCGGCCCCGGCACGCCCCCCGCAAGGGGGTAGCCTCACACCCGTTCGGCCGCGCAACACGCCCTCGATTTGCGTAACCCCCTTCCGGGCACGAGCGTTGGAGTCACCGACGACACGTACTTTCGGGGCAGGGAGGCACGTCCATGGCGTCACTGGCGTGGTTGCTGATTCCGCTGTTCGCCGCCATCGGAGCGGCGATATGGGGCAGCTGGGCGGCGCGCGACCGCACGTCCGGCGACATATCCGAGCTCACCGGCTACGCCCGCTTCCGTGAGGCCATGGACCAGGCCGAACCGGCCCGCAGCAAGACGACCCGCCCCGAGACGAGCGGCACCGAAACGAGGGAGAAGGCGCACTCCGGTTCCGACGCCGTCTGACGCGTCCCGCGAGGTCCGCCTGAAAATCCCCTGAGAGTTCCGCGGACGAACCCCGTACGGACCGGCCCCACGGGCCGCCCGCCAGAGGCGTCCCGTACTGTCGGTCCATGCCACGCCGCACTGCGACGATGCTCGCTTCCACCCTCATGCTGTTCGCACTGCTCTGCGCAGGGGTTTTCCTCAAGGTCCCGTACTCCGAGATGAGCCCCGGCCCCACGGTGAACACCCTCGGCGAATCGCACGGCGAGCCCGTCCTGAACATCTCCGGGCACAAGACCTACCCCACCACCGGGCACCTCAACATGACGACGGTCCGCGTCACCGGGGCGGACTACGACATGAACCTGCTGGAAGCGGTCTACGGCTGGCTGGCCGGGGACAACATCGTGGTGCCGCACGAGAACCTCTATCCGGACGGCAAGACGGACAAGCAGTCCACGCAGGAGAACGCCGAGGAGTTCAGCCAGTCGCAGGAGAGCGCGAAGGTGGCCGCCCTCAAGCAGCTGGGCATCGAGGTCCCCGTCCGCGTCGTCGTCTCCACCGTGGTCAAGGGCAGCCCCTCCGAGGGCAAGCTGCACGCCGGTGACGTGATCAAGTCCGTGGACGGGACCCCGGTGACGGAACCGGGCGACGTGGCCAAGCTCGTCACCAAGCACAAGCCCGGAGAGCCCGTCGAATTCACCATCGTGCCCGCGGCCGACGCGGCCGAGGCCGAGAAGGCGGGCCGCGAGCCCAGCACCACGGCCAAGGTCACGATCGTCGCCGGGAAGGCCGAGGACGACGGTCACGCCATCGTCGGCATCCGCGCGGGCGTCGACCACACCTTCCCGTTCCCCATCGACATCAAGCTCGCCGACGTCGGCGGCCCCAGCGCCGGCCTGATGTTCGCGCTCGGCATCGTCGACAAGCTCACCCCTGCGGACCTGACCGGCGGGAAGTTCATCGCGGGCACCGGCACCATCGACGACGCGGGCAAGGTCGGCCCGATCGGCGGCATCCAGATGAAGACCATCGGGGCCCGCAATGCGGGCGCCCAGTACTTCCTCACCCCCGCCGAGAACTGCGCCTCCGCCGCCGCGCACGTCCCCGACGGCCTGACCCTCGTCAAGGTCTCCACCATCGGCGACGCCGAACAGGCGCTGGAGAAGATCGGCAAGGGGGACACGGCCGGACTGCCGAGCTGCACCACGTCCTGACCGGCCCCCCGCCCGTGCCGCTACGCGAAGGTCGCCGCCAGCGCCTCCGCCAGCCCGGGCACCAGCCCCTCGCCGGTGAGGACCTCGCTCGACGAGTCCTTCTCCCGCAGCCTGACCGCGGACTCCCGGGACCCGTCGCGCAGCACCGCCACGGTCAGGCGGACCTCCTGCCGCTCGGGGTGGGAGGCGACCCACTTCGCCAGCTGCTTGTCGCTCAGCCCCTCCGGTACGGAGGCCTCCGCGGACGGCGGCAGCATCAGCCGCTCCACGGTCAGCGCGCAGCCCACGACCGCGTCGGGCCAGGCGATGGTGCCCAGGAACTTGTCGAGCGGGGTGTTGGCGGGCACCTCCTCCTGCTCGATCGGGGTCAGGGAGGACTTGCCCGCGTCGTCCTGGTCGAGGCCGAGCTGGCCGGCCAGCCGGGGCTCCTGCCGCCGCAGGCGGGCGGTGTCGACGAGGGCGAACAGCCGGGCCGGCCGGTCCCAGCCGAGGCCGGCCGCGTATTCGTCGATCTCGAGGCAGGCGCGGGTCAGCGGGCTGGCCGCCATGGGAGTGCCGGAAGGCGAAAGGTTGGACATGGACAACATCCTGCCTCCTTCGGACCGGATAGCGGGAACTGACTAAAGCCTCAGTAAGTTGCATGAGTGGGCTCTACGATCGGGGCCCGTTGATGACCAGCCCCAGCGACTTTCAGAGGTGCGCACCTTGGCTTTCCAGATGCCGGACCGCGGCGCAGGCCCCTCCGGGCCACGGATGAGAGTCGGCCGCCCCTCCCGGCGTGCCCGCACTCTTCTGATGACTCTGGGCGTGCTGGCCGTGCTGGCCATGGCGTTCATCATGTTCGCGGGTTTCTGGACCGACTGGCTCTGGTTCCGCTCCGTCGCCTTTTCCAGTGTGTTCACCACCACTCTGTGGACCAAGATCGGCCTTTTCGCGGTGTTCGGGCTGCTGATGGCGGGAGCCGTCGGGTTCAACATCTGGCTGGCGCACCGGCTGAGGCCGCCGCTCAGCGCGATGTCGGTGGAACAGCAGAGCCTCGACCGCTACCGGATGAGCGTCGCGCCGTACAAGAAGTGGCTGCTCCTCGGCATCGCCGCGATCGTCGGCCTGATCGCGGGAGCGTCGGCGGCCGGCCAGTGGAAGACCTGGCTGATGTATGTGAACGGGGTGCCCTTCGGGCAGAAGGACCCCCAGTTCGGTCTGGACGTGTCCTTCTACACCTTCGACCTTCCCTGGTACCGCTTCCTGCTGGGCTTCGGGTTCGCGGCGGTCGTGCTGTCGGTGATCGCCGCCGTCGTCGTGCACTACCTGTACGGCGGGCTGCGCGTGACCAGCCCCGGCGCCCGCGCCACCGCCGCCGCCACCGGCCACCTGTCGGTGCTGCTCGGCCTGTTCGTGACCTTCAAGGCGGTCGCGTACTGGCTCGACCGGTACGGCCTCGCGGTGAAGTCCAGTGACTTCAAGGCCGCCGACAACTGGACCGGCCTGCGGTACGTCGACGCCAACGCCTACCTGCCGGCGAAGACGATCCTCGTCGCCATCGCCGCGATCTGCGCCCTGCTGTTCTTCGCCACGCTGTGGCGCCGGACCTGGCAGCTGCCGGTCATCGGCTTCGGCCTGATGGTGCTCTCGGCGATCCTCATCGGCGGGCTGTACCCGGCGATCGTGCAGAAGTTCCAGGTCCAGCCGAACGAGCAGGCCAAGGAGTCCCCGTACGTCGAGAAGAACATCGAGGCGACGCGGAACGCCTACGGCATCGCCAACGCCGAGGTGAAGGACTACCCGGGGACCGGGTCCAACACGGACCACGCCAAGCTGCGGGCCGACGCCGACACCACGGCGAGCATCCGCCTGCTCGACCCGAACATCGTCTCGCCGGCCTTCCAGCAGCTCCAGCAGGTCAAGGGCTACTACGGCTTCCCGGCGACGCTCGCCGTGGACCGCTACAAGGGCCAGGACACCGTCATCGGCCTGCGCGAGCTGAACCTCGCGGGCATCCCCAAGAACAACTGGATCAACGACCACTTCCGCTACACGCACGGCTACGGCGTGGTCGCCGCCAAGGGCACCGAGGTCACGAAGAACGGCGACCCCGTCTTCATCCAGTCCGACCTCCCCTCCAAGGGCGAGTTCGGCACCGGGAACGCCTTCAAGCAGCAGATCTACTACGGCGAGCAGACGAAGCAGTACTCGATCGTCGGCGGCCCGCAGAAGGAGCTCGACTACTCCGACGACAAGGGCGAGAAGGAGACAAGCTACACCGGCAAGAGCGGTGTCAGCCTCGACAACCCGATCAACCGGGCCGCCTACGCCCTCTCGTTCAGCGAGCCGCAGATCCTGTACTCCGGCGCCATCGGCGACGGTTCGCGGATCCTGTACAACCGCACGCCCAAGGAGCGCGTCGAGGCCGTGGCCCCCTGGCTGACCATCGACGGCGCGGCCTACCCGGCCGTGGTGGACGGCCGCATCCAGTGGATCGTGGACGCCTACACGACGACGAACGGCTACCCGTACGCCTCGCGCACCACGCTCGGCGACTCCACGGCCGACTCGCTCACCAACAGCCAGCGCGCGGTCGTGGCGCAGGAGAACCGGGTCAACTACATCCGGAACTCGGTGAAGGCCACCGTCGACGCCTATGACGGCACGATCAAGCTGTACCAGTGGGACACCCAGGACCCGGTCCTCAAGACCTGGATGAAGGCGTTCCCCGGCACCGTCAAGGCGAAGAGCGAGATCCCCAAGGCGCTCATCGACCACATGCGCTACCCGCAGGACCTCTACAAGGTGCAGCGCGAGCTGCTGACCCGCTACCACGTCACCGACGCCCAGACGTTCCTCAGCGGTTCGGAGGTCTGGGCCGTTCCGGACGACCCGACCACCAAGACGGGCAGTGCGGTGCCGCCGTACTACCTGTCGATGAAGATGCCGGGCCAGAAGGAGCAGGCGTTCTCGCTGACGACGACGTTCACCCCGAACGGCCGCGACAACCTGAGCGCCTTCATGGCGGTCAACGCCGATCCGGGCACCCCGGACTACGGCAAGATCCGCATCCTGAAACTGCCGACCAGCACCCCGGTCGACGGACCCAAGCAGGTGCAGAGCAAGTTCAACTCCAAGCCGGAGATCGCCCAGGAGATCAACATCCTGAGCCGGGGCGACTCCCAGGTGGAGTACGGAAACCTGCTGACGGTGCCGCTGGACGACGGCCTGCTGAACGTCGAGCCGGTGTACGTCAAGGGCGGCGGCCTCAAGTACCCGACGCTGCGCAAGGTGCTGGTGACCTACGGCGGCCAGACGGCCTTCGAGGACACGCTGGAGAAGGCGCTGAACGTGGTGTTCGGGGCGGAGGCGCCGAGCGCGCCGACGACGCCGACCACTCCCACCACCCCGCCGGGGGAGGGCACCACCACGCCGCCGGGAACGCAGGACCCGACGGTCAAGGCGGCCCTGTCCGATGCGCAGAAGGCCATCGAGGCGGCGGAGAAGGCCCGCCAGGCGGGCGACTGGACGGCCTTCGGCAAGGCGCAGGACGACATCAAGGCGGCGCTGCAGCGGGCGGTAGACGCCGAGGCGAAGCTGACGGCCCCCAAGCCGGCCGGCTGATGATCATTGGGTAATGGCCCGGCCCCGCGTCGTGATACTGTGGTTTCACCGACGCGGGGTGGAGCAGCTCGGTAGCTCGCTGGGCTCATAACCCAGAGGTCGCAGGTTCAAATCCTGTCCCCGCTACTGAAAACGAAGGCCCGGATCCATGGGATCCGGGCCTTCGTCATGTCCGGGGTGACCGTCCCGGCAGCACACGGGGTCGCTGGGGCGGGTGAGTTGGGATGGGAGCGTGTTTGACTTGTCTCTCTGTGGGCATGTCGACAAAACGCTGTAGTGACCTCACTGACTGCGACATACCAGGTGTACGCGGGTAGCAGGTGATGCGACGATGGGATTTATGGGGGACAGGTCAACTCTGCTGGAGACAGGGCGGTTTGTGAGGTCGGGGGTCGAGTCGGGCAGGGAAGCCGAGAAGGGGGCTCAGACCGTTAACGCGCAGACCGCATTGACCGATGCGGATTTCGCGGACGAAGCGTTCGTCGAAGCCGACGTGGCCAGTGACGCGGAGCTGGAGGCCCGGCACCGCGTGGCCGCCGACAAGGGGGACCCGGGCGCCATGAGCGTGCTCGGGGCGCTGCTGCTGCGCCGCGGCGACCTGGCCGGGGCCGAACCGTACCTGCGGGGAGCCACCGCGGAGGGGGACCGGGCCGCCGCCAACAACCTCGGGGTGCTGCTGCACCAGCGCGGCTACCCCGACGAGGCCGCGGGCTGGTGGCGGGTCGCCGCCGTCGCGGGCTCCGCCCCGGCCGCGCACGCCCTGGGCCGCCACTACCGCGAGCGCGGCGACGAGCCCGCCGCGGAGTACTGGATGCGGCAGGCGGCGGAATCCGGCCACGCCCTGGGCGCCTACGGGCTGGCAGACCTGCTGGAACACCGCGGGGACAAGGGCGTCGAGCGGTGGTTCCGCGCCGCGGCGGAACAGGGGCACCGTGAAGCCGCGTACCGGCTGGCCCGGCACCTGAGGAAGGGCGACCCCGTCGAGGCCGAGCAGTGGTACCGGCAGGCCGCCGCGCGCGGGCACCGCCGGGCCGCGCTGCACCTGGGCGCGCTGCTGGAGGCCCGCGGGGAGCTCAAGGAGGCGGGGCGCTGGTACCTGACCTCGGCGAAGCAGGGCGAGGCGCGTGCCGCGTGCGCCCTCGGCTTCCTGCTGCGCGACGCCGGGGACGAGGAGAGCGCGGCCGCGTGGTGGCGCCGGGCCGCCGAGGACGGCGACGGCAACGCGGCCAATGCCCTGGGCGCCCTGCACGCGGCCCGCGGCGAGACCCAGACGGCCGAGAAGTGGTACCGGGTCGCCATGGACGCGGGCGATCACAACGGGGCGTACAACCTCGCCCTGCTGTGCGCCGCGCAGGAGCGGACGGCGCAGGCCGAGCAGTGGTACCGCCGTGCGGCCTACGCGGGCCACCGCGAGGCGGCCAACGCGCTGGCGATCCTGCTGCTCCAGGGCGGGGACGCGGAAGGCGCCGAGCCGTGGTTCTCCAAGGCGGCCGAAGCGGGCAGCGTGGACGCCGCCTTCAACCTCGGGATCCTGTTCGCCAGCCGGGACGAGGACCGCACGGCGCTCAAGTGGTACGAGCGGGCCGCGTCGGCCGGCCATACCGACGCTGCGCTCCAGGTCGGCATCGCACTGGTGCGGGACGGCGAGGAGCGGGCGGCGGAGCGGCACCTGCGCTGCGCGGCGGGCGGCGGCAGCGCGGAGGCGGCGTTCCGGCTGGCCGCGCTGCTGGAGTCGCTGGCCCCGCCGCCGGAGCCGGTGGCGCTGGGCGAGCCGGCCGGCGGAGCCGCGCGCACGGAGAGCGAGGAGTGGTACGAGCGTGCCGCCGAGCAGGGGCACCGGCGGGCCCAGGTACGGGTCGGGATGCTGGCGGCGGCGCGGGGTGACCTGGCGGCGGCCGCGCGGTGGTACCGGGAGGCGGCGGAGGCCGGCTCGCGGAACGGGGCGTTCAACCTGGGGCTGCTGCTGGCCCGGGAAGGGAACGAACCGGAGGCGGCGCTGTGGTGGACGCGGGCGGCGGTGGCCGGCCACGGGCGGGCGGCGCTGCGGCTCGGGCTGCTGGCGGCGCGGCAGGGGGATCTGAACGAGGGGCAGAAGTGGTGCGTGCGGGCCATGGAGCTGGGGCCGGCGGAGGTCTCGGAGCGGGCGGGGCGGTTGCGGGACGCGTTGGCGGAGGAACTCTCGGCGTAGCCCCGGCCGGGGTCTCGGCGGGGTGGCACGGGGGCGTCCGCGGCGCCGTGCCCCCGCGGGGCCGATCCGGGCCTGCGGGGGCGGAATCGTTAAGCGATTTGCATCTGCCGGGGGGCGTCACGTAAAGTCGTGTTTACCGACGCGGGGTGGAGCAGCTCGGTAGCTCGCTGGGCTCATAACCCAGAGGTCGCAGGTTCAAATCCTGTCCCCGCTACTGAAAACCGAAGGCCCGGATCCCCTGGATCCGGGCCTTCGGTCATTCGCAATGCGGAAGGGGCCCGGAACCGACTGGTTCCGGGCCCCTTCCCATGCGTACGCCTACGCGCCCGCGCAGTTCGGGCACACGCCCCGGTACGTCACCTCGACCGTCGAGACCACGAAGCCGAACCGCTCGGCGTCCGGCAGGTCGGCCAGCGGGTCGCCCGACGGGTGGACGTCGCGGATCGCGCCGCACTGGGCGCACACCAGGTGCTGGTGCGCGCGGTGGGCGTTCGGGTCGTACCGCTTTGCGCGGCGGTCCGTGGACACCTCCAGCACCTCGCCGAGGCTGACCAGCTCGCCCAGGGTGTTGTACACCGTCGCCCGGGAGATCTCCGGCAGTTTGGCCACCGCGCGCGCGTGTACCTCGTCGGCCGTCAGGTGAACGTGGTCACCGTCGAGCACCTCGGCCACGACGCGCCGCTGTGCGGTCATGCGCCATCCGCGTCCGCGAAGTCGTTCCAGCAGGTCACTCATGCGTCCCAGCCTAACAGTGCCGCTGATTCGGTGTAACTCCCGAAAGCGTATGGAGTTGGATGGCGGCTTGACTTAGACAATGTCCATTGTAGGATCGATTGCGGCTGGCCACGAGGACAGGACACGCAGGCAATGACGCAGGAGGCGCACGTGACGCAGGGACCGCTCACCACGGAGGCCGGAGCACCGGTCGCCGACAACCAGAACAGTGAGACCGCCGGCGTCGGTGGGCCCGTACTCGTCCAGGACCAGCTCCTGCTGGAGAAGCTCGCCCACTTCAACCGCGAGCGCATCCCGGAGCGCGTCGTGCACGCCCGCGGCGCCGGCGCGTACGGCACCTTCACGGTCACCCGCGACGTCTCGCAGTGGACCCGCGCGAAGTTCCTGTCGGAGGTCGGCAAGCAGACCGAGACCTTCCTGCGCTTCTCGACCGTCGCGGACAGTCTCGGCGGCGCCGATGCCCGCCGTGACCCGCGCGGCTGGGCGCTCAAGTTCTACACCGAAGAGGGCAACTACGACCTCGTCGGCAACAACACCCCGGTCTTCTTCATCCGCGACGCGATCAAGTTCCCGGACTTCATCCACACGCAGAAGCGCGACCCGTACACCGGCTCGCAGGAAGCCGACAACGTGTGGGACTTCTGGGGCTTGAGCCCCGAGTCGACGCACCAGGTGACCTGGCTCTTCGGCGACCGCGGCATCCCGGCGTCCTACCGCCACATGAACGGCTACGGCTCCCACACGTTCCAGTGGAACAACGAGGCCGGCGAGGTCTTCTGGGTCAAGTACCACTTCAAGACCGACCAGGGGATCAAGAACCTCACCCAGGCCGAGGCCAACCTGCTCGCAGGCGAGGACCCCGACTCCCACCAGCGGGACCTGCGCGAGTCGATCGAGCGCGGTGACTTCCCCAGCTGGACCGTGCAGGTCCAGATCATGCCGGCGGCCGAGGCGGCCGAGTACCGCTTCAACCCGTTCGACCTCACCAAGGTGTGGCCGCACGAGGACTACCCGCCGATCGAGATCGGCAAGCTGGAGCTCAACCGCAACCCGGAGAACATCTTCGCCGAGGTCGAGCAGAGCATCTTCAGCCCGGCCCACTTCGTCCCCGGCATCGGACCGTCCCCGGACAAGATGCTCCAGGGCCGCCTCTTCGCGTACGGCGACGCCCACCGCTACCGCGTCGGCATCAACGCCGACCACCTGCCGGTGAACCGCCCGCACGCCACGCAGGCCCGCACCAACTCCCGTGACGGCGCCCTGTACGACGGCCGCCACAAGGGTGCGAAGAACTACGAGCCGAACAGCTTCGGCGGACCGTTCCAGACGGACCGTCCGCTGTGGCAGCCCGTCCCGCTGACCGGTGGCACGGGCAACCACGCCACTTCGGTCCACCGCGAGGACAACGACTTCGTCCAGGCGGGCAACCTCTACCGCCTGATGTCGCAGGACGAGAAGACCCGTCTGATCGAGAACCTGTCCGGCTTCATCGCGAAGGTCTCCCGCGACGACATCGTCGACCGCGCGATCAACAACTTCCGCCAGGCGGACGGTGACTTCGGCAAGCGGCTGGACGTCGCGGTCCAGGCCCTCCGCGGCTGACGGACGCTTGTCGCAGCGAGATGACGGGCCGGTGCTCCTCGGAGCGCCGGCCCGTCGCCGTACCCGTCACGCGCCCTAGGCCAGTACGGCGCTGCGCCGGGCCGGCGCCCAGCAGCGGATGACGTCGCGCACCGAGACGATGCCCACCGGGCCGCCGTCCTCCAGCACGATCAGATGGCGGAAGCCGCCGTGTGCCATGGCCTCGGCGGCTTCCTGGACCGTCGCGTCGGGGGTGCAGAAGACGACGTTGTTGGTGGTGTGCGCGCCCACCGACTCCCGGTCGGGGTCGTGGCCGGCGCCGAGGGAGTTGAGGATGTCGCGCTCGGTCAGGATGCCGATGCCGCTGTGGTCGGGATCGAGGACGACGGCCGCGCCGACGCGCCGGCCGGACATCAGGCAGGCCGCCTGCCGGAGGGTGTGCGCGGGTCCGAGGGTGAGGATCACGGTGCTCATGGCGTCGCGGACGAGCATGAAGAGAGCCACCTCCTGGGTGAGACCCCGCCTGGGTGGGTGCGCCGGGTGAGGGACCCGGCTCAAGAGAACCCGCCTCAAGAGAAGGGCTTCACAAGCGCACAAGCGGGGGAGTCCCAGATTCCCACGCGTACGCAGGGTCATCAAGAGGGGCGCGCCCGGCAACACCCGCCCGGCCGAGCGCACCGACGGCGCGTCAGCGCGCCTCAGGGGCGCGGACGCAGGCGCGTCAGCATCTCCTCGTGCAGCAGGCCGTTGGAGGCGGCCGCGTTGCCGCCGTGGACGCCGTCGACCCCGTCGAGGCTGGTGAAACGTCCGCCCGCCTCTTCGACGACGACCGCGATCGCGGCCATGTCCCACAGGTTCAGCTCCGGCTCGGCGCACAGGTCGAGCGAGCCCTCGGCGACCATCATGTACGGCCAGAAGTCGCCGTAGCCCCGGGTGCGCCAGCACGCGCGGGTCAGGTCCAGGAAGCCGGGCAGCCGGCCCTGCTCCTCCCAGCCCGTCAACGAGGAGTACGCGAAGGACGCGTCTCCCAGGGTGGCGACCTTCGAGACGCCGATCGCCGTGGGCTCGCCGAGCGCGCCGCCCGCCCAGGCGCCGCTGCCCTTCGCCGCCCACCAGCGGCGGCCCAGCGCGGGCGCGGAGACCACCCCGACCACCGGGCGGAACTCCCCGTCGGGGCCCTCGGCCATCAGAGAGATCAGCGTCGCCCACACGGGAACGCCCCTGACGTAGTTCTTCGTACCGTCGATCGGGTCCACGACCCAGCGGCGCGGGCCCTCGCCCTTGAGCCCGTACTCCTCGCCCAGGATGGCGTCGTCGGGCCGTGCGGCCAGGATCCCGGCCCGGATGATCTCCTCGGCCGCCTTGTCGGCCTCGCTCACCGGGGTCATGTCCGGCTTCGTCTCCACCTGGAGGTCCAGTGCACGGAAACGCTGCGTGGTGGCGGCGTCCGCCGCGTCGGCGAGTTCGAGGGCGAGGCGGAGGTCATCGTCATACTCGGGCATGGCCGAACAGTATCGAGACCGCGGCCGACCGGCGAACGCCGTCCACGGTACGGCCGACGGGCGCCCTTGACAGGACCTGGCGCCCCGTCAACTCTGACGGGAAGACGATCGGGGGAGGGGAGCGGGGGAGGCGACGATGGCGGCGGCGCGGGAGTCCTTGCTGGAAGCGGCGGGAGCGGCGCTGGCGGCGCGCGCCTGGCCCGCCGTGCGGATGGTCGAGGTGGCGGCGGCCGCCGGGGTGTCCCGGCAGACCCTGTACAACGAGTTCGGCGGGAAGGCGGGTCTGGGGCGCGCCCTGGTGCGCCGGGAGGCCGACTGGTACCTCACGGGTGTGGACCGCGCCCTGGAGGCGTCGCCGGACACCGCCGAGCGGCTGGCGGGGGTCGCCGAGTGGACCGTACGGGCGGCCCGCGCGCGTCCCCTCGTACGGGCCCTGCTGACGGGGTCGTGGAACGCCGGCCTGCCCGCCCCGCCCGGGCGGGGCGTCCGGCCGGGCTCGCCCGCGCTGGGGCCGGGGGAGCTGGTGCGCGCCGTCCGGGACCGGGCGGCCGCCGCGCTCCCGGCGGAGCCCGCGCAGCGGTGCGAGCTGGTCGTACGGCTGGCGCTGTCCTACGTGGTCGCCCCGACCGGGCCCGGGGAGGAGGCGGCGGCCGGCGGGCTGCTCGGGCTGGTCAGTGCGCCGAACCGGACAGCTGGAGCCCGATGACGCCGAGGATGACCAGCGAGATCGAGACGAGTTTCAAGGTGGAGACGAGGTCGCCGAGGAAGACCATGCCGTAGATGGCGGTGCCGGCCGCCCCGATGCCGGTCCACACGGCGTAGGCGGGGCCCACGTCGAGCTTCTTGAGGGCCAGGGTCAGCAGGCCGAAGCTGCCGAGCGCGAAGGACGCGAAGGCGATCGTCGGCCACAGCCGGGTGAACCCGTGGGAGAGCTTGAGGCACACCGCGAAACCGGTCTCCAGGATTCCGGCGACCACCACCAGCAGCCACGCCATGGCGTATGCCTCCCCGCCTCCCGCGTCACGTGACGTCGCGTCACTTGGTGCGATTATGCATTTATCCCGACGCGATCTTCGGCAAACCCGGCTGCCCGGCCCGGTCGGCCCCCCTCCACGCCGTCAGTCGCCCTCGCGGCGCTCCCGCGTCTCCAGCAGCCGCCGCAGCGAGTACAGCCGCGCCGGATCCGCGTGACCGTCCTGCACCCACTGGTCCAGCGCACAGTCCGGCTCGTCGTGACTGCAGGCGCGCGGGCACTCCTCCGTGCCGCCGACCAGGTCCGGGAACGCCAGGATCACCCGCGACGGGTCGACGTGGTGCAGGCCGAACGAGCGCACGCCGGGGGTGTCGATGACCCAGCCGTCACCGCCGGGCAGCGGCAGCGCGAGGGCGGAGGTGGTGGTGTGCCGGCCCCGGCCGGTGACGGCGTTGACGTGGCCGGTGGCGCGCTGGCGGCCCTCGGCCACCAGCGAGTTGACCAGGGTGGTCTTGCCGACGCCCGAGTGGCCGACGAAGGCGGTGATCCGGCCGTTCAGCCGCTCGCGCACCCGGTCGGCCGCGTCGCCCGTCGCCAGCTCCTCGCGGTTGGTGACGACGTAGTTGACGCCGAGCGTCGAATAGATCTCGAGGATCTTGTCCGCGGAGGTCAGGTCCGACTTGGTGAGCACCAGCAGCGGTTCCAGACCGGCGTCGTACGCGGCCACCAGGCAGCGGTCGATCATCCGGGGCCGCGGCTCAGGGTCGGCCAGCGCCGTGACGATGGCCAGCTGGTCGGCGTTGGCGACGACCACCCGCTCGTACGGGTCGTCGTCGTCCGCGGTGCGCCGCAGGACGGACTTGCGCTCCTCGATCCGCACGATCCGGGCGAGGGTGTCCTTCTTGCCGGTCAGGTCGCCGACGATCCAGACCCGGTCGCCCACCACCGCCGCCTTGCGGCCCAGTTCGCGGGCCTTCATCGCGTGCACCGTGCGGCTGCCGACCAGGCAGGTCAGCCGGCCCCGGTCGACGGTCAGGACGAAGCCCTCGGCGGCGTCCTCGTGCTTGGGGCGGATGTTCGTACGCGGCCGGTTGCCCTTGGGGTTGGGGCGCGAGCGGATGTCGTCTTCGTCGGTGTGCTTGCCGTACCTGCGCATGACGGGCCCTACGCTCCCGCGCCCCGCGAGGGGAGGCCGAGCATCCCGGCCCACATCGAGGGGAAGTCCGGCAGGGTCTTCGCTGTCGTCGCCACGTTCTCGATCAGTACGCCCTCCACCGCCAGGCCGATCACCGCGCCGGCGGTCGCCATGCGGTGGTCGTCGTAGGTGTGGAACACACCGCCGTGCAGGGGGCGCGGGCGGATGCGCAGCCCGTCGGCGGTCTCGGTGACATCGCCGCCCAGGCCGTTGATCTCGGCGGTGAGCGCCGCCAGCCGGTCCGTCTCGTGCAGCCGCAGGTGGCGCACGCCCCGCAGCACGGACTCCGAGTCCGCCAGCGCCGCGACCGCCGCGATGCCCGGCGTCAGCTCGCCGACCTCACCCAGGTCCACGTCGATGCCGTGGATCTTGCCGCTGCCGGTGAAGACCAGGCCCGCGTCGGTCAGCTCGCAGGAGCCGCCCATCTCGGTGAAGATCCGGCGCAGCGCGTCGCCGGGCTGCGTGGTGCGTCGCGGCCAGTCCGGGATGGTCACCGTGCCGCCGGTGATCAGGGCCGCCGCCATGAAGGGCTGCGCGTTGGAGAGGTCCGGCTCCACGACCAGGTCGCGGCCCAGGAGCGCGCCGGGGGTGACCCGCCACACGTTCTTCTCGCCGCCCGCCTCGGGGGTGTCGACCTGGGCGCCCGCCGCGCGCAGCATCTCCACGGTCATCCGGATGTGCGGCATGGAGGGCAGGGTGTCACCAGTGTGGCGGACCTCCACGCCCTGGTTGAAACGCGGCGCGGACAGCAGCAGCGCCGAGACGAACTGCGAGGAGTTGGAGGCGTCGATCTCGACCGTGCCGCCCTCCAGGGCTCCGCCGCCCTGGACGGTCAGGGGCAGCGCGCCCCGGCCGTCGTCGTCGATCCGGGCACCGAGGACGCGCAGGGCGTTGATGACCTCGCCCAGCGGGCGCTCGTAGGAGCGCGGGTCGCCGTCGAAGCGGATGTCGCCGGAGGCGAGGGTGGCGACGGGCGGCAGGAAGCGCATGACCGTGCCCGCGTTGCCGACGTCGACGGTGGCCGGGCCGTGCAGGGCCGCCGGGATGACCCGCCAGGCCTCCCCGCCGGCGCCCCCGCCGGCGGAGCTGGAGGAGACGGTCTCCTCGATGCCGACGCCCATGGCGCGCAGCGCGTCCGACATCAGCTGGGAGTCGCGCGAGCGCAGCGGGCGGCGCACCCAGCCCGGCTCGGAGGCAAGCGCGGCGAGCACGAGGGCCCGGTTGGTGACCGACTTGGATCCCGGCACGGTGACGGTGGCGTGGACGGCGCCGTCCGCGAGCGGGGCGGGCCAGAGGGCGTGGGGCGCTGGGGTCTCGGTCATGGCCTCCACTTTAGTGGCTTCGCCCAAGCCCGGATCGTGGCCGGGGCCCGTTCGGGGACCTGCCGCGGGAGCGCCGCCGGCGCCGTCTCAGAGACCGAGAAGCCAGCGCGCCCCGCCGGTCAGCGCGCACAGCGCGACGGCGTGGAAGAAGAGCAGCCACGCCACCGGGTGGACGTGGGTGAGACGGCCGAGCTGGTCCGCGTCCGAGTCGGGGGCACCGCCGTGGCGGCGCTTGGCCTGGAGCTCGAACACCGGCCGGACCCCGCCCAGCAGGAGGAACCACACCACCCCGTACGCGAACACCGCCTGCACCTCGGCCGGGGCCAGCCAGGAGACCAGGACGAAGACCGCGCCGGTCAGCACCACCGTCAGCAGCCCGTACGCGTTGCGGATCATCACCAGCATCGCGAGCAGCAGTGCGGTCGCCGCCCACAGCAGCAGCGTGATGCGGTGGGCCGAGAGCAGGGCGGCCCCGCCGAGGCCGAGCAGCGAGGGCGCCGTGTACCCGGCGGCGGCGGTCAGCACCATGCCGAGCCCGCTGGGCTTGCCCCGGCTGACGGTGACGCCGCTGGTGTCGGAGTGCAGCCGGATCCCGTCGAGCCGGCGCCCGGTGAGCAGTGCCAGCAGCCCGTGTCCGCCCTCGTGGGCGATGGTGATCGCGTTCCGGGACAGCCGCCACAGGGGACGGGGCGTCACGACGGCGAGCGCGGCGAGCCCCGTCACGACCACCAGCCACCACGCGGGCTCGGTCTGTATACCGCTCAGCCGGTCCCACAGGCCGGCCGTCGTCATGCTGTCCATGGAGTGGCGGACTCCTTGCGGTAGGGGGAGAGGGCCATGGCAGTGTGTCAGCCATGTGCGGAAGGTATGCAGCGAGCCGGGCGCCCGAGGAACTGGCGCGGATCTTCGGCATCGAGCGCTGGGAGCCCGAGGAGGCCCTGGCCCCGGACTACAACGTGGCACCGACGAAGGAGGTCCACGTCGTCCTCGACCGTCCAGTGAAGGACGCGCCGAGCCGGCGTCCGGTTCGCCAGCTCCGGGTACTGCGGTGGGGGCTCGTCCCCTCCTGGGCGAGCGGCCCCGAGGGCGCGGCCCGGATGATCAACGCCAGGGCCGAGACGGTCGCGGAGAAGCCGTCCTTCCGCCGCCCCTTCGCGCAGCGCCGCTGCATCATCCCCGCCGACGGCTACTTCGAGTGGGTCACCGCCCACGACGAGCGGCAGCTTGAGGTCGAAGGGAAGAAGAAGCGGGCGCGCAAGCAGCCGTACTTCGTGCTCCCCGCCGACGGCACCGCCTTCGCCATGGCCGGCATATACGAGTTCTGGCGCGACCGGACCCTGCCCGACGAGCACCCGAACGCCTGGTGGGCCACCTGCTCGGTCATCACCACCGAGGCCGAGACCGGGCCGCTGGCCGTGGCGCCCGACGAGGGCCCGCGCTCGCTCGCCGACATCCACCCCCGGATGCCGCTGATGCTGACCCCCGACAAGTGGGACCCCTGGCTCGACCCGGCCCGCAGCGACGTGGACGAACTCCAGGCGCTGCTGGCGCCGCCGCCCGGCGGGCTGATGCGGGCCTACCCGGTCCCGACCGCCGTGAGCAACGTGCGCAACAACGGGCCGGAGCTGCTGACCGAGCTCGCCGCGCCGGAGGAGGCGACCCTGTTCTGAGCCCCGTCCCGGCGACGGCATGATCGGCCCATGACCACGCGTACCGAAAGCGTCGACACCCCGGCCGGCGAGGCCCGGGTCACCTGGCACCGCGCCACCGGCGGGGAGGCCCGGCTCGTACTCGCCGTCAGCCACGGCGCGGGGGGCGGGATCGAGGCCCGCGACCTCCGGGCCCTGGCCGCCGCCCTGCCCGGCCAGGGGGTCACCGTCGCACTGGTCGAACAGCCCTGGCGGGTCGCCGGGAAGAAGGTCGCCGCCGCGCCCAAGGTCCTGGACGAGGGCTGGCGCGCCGTGTGGCCCGCCCTGCTGGCGCCGGGCCTGCCCGTCGTCGCGGGCGGGCGCAGCGCCGGAGCCCGGGTGGCGTGCCGGACCGCCGCCGAGCTGGACGCGGCCGGGGTGCTGGCCCTGGCGTTCCCGCTGCACCCGCCGGGGCGGCCCGAGAAGTCCCGGGCCGAGGAACTGCTGGGCGCCGGGCGGCCCACCCTGGTGGTCCAAGGCGACCGGGACCCTTTCGGACACCCCGGGGAGTTCCCGCCGCCGGCCCCGCAGACCCCGTACGAACTGGTCGCCGTCCCGCACGGCGACCACGGCTTCGCGGTGCCCAAACGGGCCGGCGTGACCGAGGCCGAGACGCTGACGGTGATCACCGCGGCGGTCGCCGGATGGCTCGG
The DNA here is from genome assembly GCF_014650775.1 of Streptomyces cirratus. GTDB lineage: Bacteria > Actinomycetota > Actinomycetes > Streptomycetales > Streptomycetaceae > Streptomyces > Streptomyces cirratus. The sequence goes on from NZ_BMVP01000002.1 coordinate 695,412, forward strand.
CCGGCTCCCCGTCCGAGGCCGGCCGGGACCGATCTGACGGATTCCCGCGTGATCCCGCTCACTCGCCGCCCACCCCCCGCCCACCGGCCGACCGGCCCCGCCCTCGGGCCCGGAAACCCTTGTCCCGCCCGGGAATGCGGCGCCCGGACCTGTCGTTGAACGGATGTCGGTACGTACGGGAACTTCGTCGGATGAGAGGGAGCGCATGACCCAGGTCATCAGCCAGAACCGTCTACAGGCCGCTGACCTGGAATGGACGGTGCTGCCCGCGCCCAGGCGCGGAACGCTTCGGGCGGCGGAGGATCGGGAAGGTCGACTATTCTCCGATTCGAGCGGATCCGCTTTCGGAGCCGCCACGCTGTCGGAGGAGGTGGGTCCTGTCGCTGGGACCGACGAAGGCCACGCGGAGGAGACGACCCCGGAGCGCAACGCGCGCTTCGAGCGGGACGCCCTCGGCTACCTCGACCAGATGTACTCCGCCGCGCTGCGCATGACGCGCAACCCGGCCGACGCCGAGGACCTGGTCCAGGAGACGTACGCGAAGGCGTACGCGTCCTTCCACCAGTTCCGCGAGGGCACCAACCTCAAGGCGTGGCTGTACCGCATCCTGACCAACACCTTCATCAACTCCTACCGCAAGAAGCAGCGCGAGCCCCAGCGCAGTGCGGCGGAGGAGATCGAGGACTGGCAGCTGGCGCGCGCCGAGTCGCACATGTCGACCGGGCTGCGCTCCGCCGAATCGCAGGCGCTCGACCACCTGCCCGATTCGGACGTGAAGGAAGCGCTCCAGGCCATCCCGGAGGAATTCCGCATCGCGGTCTACCTGGCCGACGTAGAGGGCTTTGCGTACAAGGAGATCGCGGACATCATGGGTACACCCATCGGTACGGTCATGTCCCGGCTGCACCGTGGCCGCCGGCAACTCCGCGGAATGCTGGAGGATTACGCCCGCGAGCGCGGGCTCGTCCCGGCCGGTGCCGGAGAGTCGAACGACGCGAAAGGCTCGGGCTCATGAGCTGCGGAGAGCCGCACGAGACGGAGTGCGCCGAGGTCCTGGATCACCTTTACGAGTTCCTGGACCACGAGATGCCCGACAGCGACTGCACGAAGTTCGAGACCCACTTCGGCGAGTGCAATCCCTGTCTTGAGAAGTACGGTCTGGAGCAGGCCGTCAAGAAGCTGGTCAAGCGGTGCTGCGGGTCGGACGACGTGCCGAGCGACCTGCGCTCCAAGGTGATGGGACGGATCGAACTGATCCGTTCGGGACAGGCCGTCCCGGACCACGACGTCACCGCGGACCCGTCCTCCGGTTGAGCGGCGACAACTCGAACGGCGACGAGCCAAACGGCGACGACTCGAACGCCGACGACTCGAACGGCGACAACCGCCCCCGGAAGCCCCTTTCGTTCACTCGAAGGTGCTAATCCGGGGGCGTCCGTATGCCCCGATGCGCGAATGCGGCCCGCTGTGACGCGGGCCGCACCTATTCTCCCCTTCCGGTACCGGTCGGTTTCGGTGCCGGCCCGGCCCGTGCAGGGGAGGAGGGTGCCATGCGGGTACTTCCGCCGGGGGCGCGCGCCCTCATCCTGTGCGCCGTCCTCGCCGCCTGCGCGTGCGCCGCTCCCGCCCTGACGGATCCGGGTACGCCGTGGCCGGCCGTCGCCCTGCTCTGCGCCCTGTGCCTCGGCTGCGAACTCCTGGCGGACTGCCGGCTGCTCGGCGGCCGGGTCCCCGGGGGCACGGGCGCCTTCTTCCCCGTCGTACTGGCCGCCGTGTTCCTCCTGCCCCCGTCTGCCGCCGCGCTCGCGGCGCTGCCCGGCGGGCTGGCGGCGGGCGTGGCGCAGCGGCCCGTATGGGTGCGCCGGACCTGGCACGCCGCCCAGCAGGCGTGCGCCGCCTGGGCGGCCGGGCAGGCCTACCGGCTGCTGGACGGACCGGCCACGCTCGGCGGCGCCGGGTCCGGCGCCGCCGGATACCCCGGCCGGGTCGCGGACTTCCCGTACGCCGTGGTCCCCGCAGGGGCCGCGGCCGTCGCCTTCTGCCTGGTGATCACCGCCCTCGACGGGGCCGTCCTGGCCACCGCGGAACACCGTCCCGCGGTCACCGCCTGGCGGGGACTGCCGGCCCGGTCCCTGTCCCCGTACTGCGTCCACGGCCTCGCCGGGCTGATGACGGCCGTGATGTGGCGCAGCCCCTACGGGGTACCGGCCGCGCTGCCGGCGCTGCTGCCGATGTACATCTCCTCCTGGGTCTTCGCCCAGTACACCCGCGAGCGCACCGCACACCAGGCCACGATCCGCGCGCTGGTGCAGGCCGTCGACATCAAGGACCGCTACACGCGCGGTCACAGTGAGCGCGTCGGGCAGGCCTCCGCGATGATCGCCCGCGAGCTGGGCATGGCCGACGACCGGATGGAGGTCGTCCGGATCGCCGGGATCCTGCACGACGTCGGCAAGCTCGGCGTCCCCACCCGGCTGCTGCGCAAGGACGGGCCGCTGACCCCCGAGGAGCGCAAGGTCATCGAACTGCACCCCGAGTACGGGCACGAGATGGTGCGCGGCATCGGGTTCCTGGGGGAGGCCCGGTCCGCGATCCTGCACCACCACGAGCGGGTCGACGGCTCCGGATACCCGTACGGGCTGGCCGGGGAGCAGATCCCGGTCCTGGCCAGGGTCGTGGCGGTGGCCGACTCCTTCGACGCGATGACCTCGACCCGCTCCTACAGCCGCGCCCGCCCGGTCCCCGTCGCCCTGGCCGAGCTGGAGCGCTGCGCGGGCGCCCAGTTCGACCCGGCCATGGTGCGGGCCCTGGTCGACGCCATCGGGCGGCACGGCTGGCACCCGGTGGTGACCTCCGACGACGACGTGCAGGTGGCGGCCCCGCGCAGCAGTGCCCCCGCCCCCGCCCGGGGCGCCGGGAGCGGGGCGTGAGGGCCCTTGCCGCCGGCGCCGTGCGGGCGGCCGCCGCGCTGCTCACCCTCGCCGCCCTCGGCCACACCCTGTGGAATGGCGTCGCGGAGGGCGCCACCGCCCTCGCGTTCGGCATCCTCATCGGCATCGGCGAGCTCGCCCGCAGCGACCACCGTGACGCGGCCGCCCCCGCCGCGGCCGAGGACCGCGGGCAGGACCGCCCGCAGGACCGCCGGCCCGCGCCGCTGGGCTCCGCGGGCGCCCTCGCCTACGCACTGCTGGGCGGGGCCGCCGGGCACCCCACCCACCACGGGGTGCTCCAGGTCGTCGCGGTCGTCGTCGCCGCGGCCCTCGTCGGGATCGTGCCGCACATCGCCCGTGGCCACGGGCCCGCCTTCGACCACGTGGCCCGGCGGGTACTGGCCGTGGCCTTCGCCGCCGTCTGCTTCCAGCCGCTCCACAACTCCGGCCGGCTGGAGGCACGGCTGGGGCAGGGCCCGTACCTCGTGCTGTTCCTGGTGCTGCTGCTCGGCCTCACCGCCCTGTGCGACGCCGTCCTCGGCGCCGCGCTGGCCGGGGCCCGCACCGGCCGGCCCTACGGCAGCCTGCTCCACGACGAGCTGCGCGCGCCGGCCGGGATCGGCACCGCCATCTGCGCGACCGGCCTGGTCATGGCGCTGGGAACGGCCGTGGCCGGGCTGTGGGCGCTGCCCGTGTTCAGTGTGCCGCTGCTGCTGACCCAGATGTCCTTCCACCGGATCACCGCCGTTCGCACCACCTACCGCCAGACCATCACCTCCCTCGCCCGCGCCACCGAGATCGCCGGCTGCACCCGCCCGGGGCACGCCCGCCGGGTGGCCGCCCTGAGCTGCGCCGTCGGACGGGAGCTGGGGCTGTCGGAGCGGGAGCTCACGGTGCTGGAGTACGCCGCCCTGATGCACGACATCGGCCAGCTCTCGCTCGTCGACCCCGTCCCGGCCGGGGCAACGGCTCCGCTGCCCGCCGCCGAGGCCCGCCGGATCGCCGGGCTCGGCGGGGAGGTGGCCCGCCAGACGGGGGTGCCGGCGGAGGTCGCCGTCGTGGTGGAGCGCCAGGCGGACCCCTACCGGGAGCAGCCCGTCGCCGCACGGATCGTGCGCGCGGTGAACGCGTACGAGGACCTGTGCGGCGGCCAGGGTCACCCGGGCGGCTCACTGGCCGCCCTGGAACGGCTGCGCCTGGGGACCGGACGCGACTTCCAGCCGGAGGTCGTGGAGTGCCTGGCAAGGGTTCTGGCCAGGGACGGACGGGCCGGAGTCGGCCCGCTCCCACCTGGGTAACCCATGGGTAATGAGCGGCCGTCCGAGTGGGCATGGTTGGATGCGAGTAAGAGTGTCCATGAGGGTGTCCGCAAGGCTGCACCGTAGTCCCCCAGCCACCGCTGGGAGGTGCCCCCAGGCAGGCGGGAATTGTGAGGATCTTCGGGAAGGTACGGCATCGGCCCTCCGCCTCGTGGCGGCAGGCCACCGACCGCGCGTTCACGCTGATCGGCGACGGGCGGTACGAGGACGCGGGCGCGCTCCTGACCAGAGCGGCGGACCTGGAACCCTGGCTGTCCGAGTCCTGGTTCAACCTGGCCCTGCTGCACAAGTTCCGCCACGACTGGGAGCAGGCGCGGGCCGCCGGGCTGCGCGCCGTGGCCCTGCTGGACCGCGAGACCGGCGCCCCGGACTGGTGGAACGTGGGGATCGCCGCGACCGCGCTCCAGGACTGGCCGCTGGCCCGGCGGGCCTGGCAGGCCTACGGGCTCAAGGTCCCCGGTGACCCGCACGGAGCCGCCGCGGGCGCCGAGCCGGTCGGCATGGAGCTGGGCAGCGCCGCCGTACGGCTCTCGCCGGAGGGCGAGGCCGAAGTGGTGTGGGGCCGCAGGCTCGATCCGGCCCGGATAGAGGTCCTCTCGATCCCGCTGCCGTCCTCGGGGCGGCGCTGGGGCGAGGTCGTCCTGCACGACGGCGTCCCGCACGGTGAGCGGATCACCGCCGCCGGGCCCTCGTACCCGGTCTTCGACGAGATCGAGCTGTGGGCGCCCTCGCCGGTCCCGACCTGGGTGGTCCTGCTGGAGGCGGCCACCGAGAGCGACCGGGACGCGTTGGAGCAGCTGGCCTCGGACGCGGGCTTCGCCGCCGAGGACTGGTCGTCGTCGGTGCGGCTGCTGTGCCGGACCTGCTCGGAGAGCGCGATGCCCAGCGACGAGGGCGACGGCGAGCACCTGGACCCCCACGACCACAGCGAACCCGGCCACCCCGGCCCGCTGGGGCACCGTACGGCCGGCTCGGGGTCCCTGTGGGTGCCCGAGCGGGAATGCGGCATCGCCGCACCGGCCGGACTGGTGCGCGGACTCCTGGACGGGTGGGTCGCGGACAGCCCGGACAGCCGCGAGTGGCGCGATCTCGAAGAAGTCTGCTGAGCGGGGGCCGTAGGCTGTACCGGTCACATCGGTGACTCGCAGACTTACGGAAGGCGTACGGCGGACATGGCGCAGCAGGAGAACCAGGTTGTCCCGGTCGACGACGAAGGCTACGTCGTGGACACGGAGGACTGTGAGGCGCGCGAGCTCGCCCACCGCGAGCGCGGCACCTCCCGCCCGATCACGGTGGTCGGCAACCCGGTCCTGCACCGGGAGTGCAAGGACGTCACCGAGTTCGGCGACGAACTGGCGCAGCTGATCGACGACATGTTCGCCAGCCAGAAGACCGCCGAAGGCGTCGGCCTGGCCGCGAACCAGATCGGCGTGGACGCCAAGGTCTTCGTCTACGACTGCCCGGACGACGACGGCAAGCGCCACACCGGTGTCGTGGTCAACCCGAAGCTGGTCGAACTGCCCGCCTCCGCGCGCGTGCTGGACGACTCGAACGAGGGCTGCCTGTCGGTCCCGACCGCCTACGCCTCACTGGCCCGCCCGGACTACGCGGAGGTCACGGGCCAGGACGCCCGGGGCAACCCGATCAAGGTGCGCGGCACCGGCTACTTCGCCCGCTGCCTCCAGCACGAGACGGACCACCTCTACGGGTACCTGTACATCGACCGCCTCTCCAAGCGCGACCGCAAGGACGCCCTGCGCCAGATGGAAGAGGGCACCCCCCGCTACGAGACCGTCCCCAACGCCTGAGCCGTCTCGGGCCGTTCCCGGGCGCGGCCCAGCAGCACCCGCAGATCCTCCGGGAGGGGCATCGGCGTGAGCAGGCCCGCCGCCGTACGCCCCGTGTTGCCGTACGGCACGCGCCCGGACACCGACCCGGCTCCGGCCACCAGGATCCGGACCACCTGCCCCACCGTCTCCGCCCGGTCCCGGCAGCGCACCGCGAGCCGGAACATGTGCCAGTGGGCACGGGTGTGGGGCCGGGCCCAGGCCTGGGAGATGATGTGCGCCCGCTCCAGGGCGTCCCACATGGTGGCGGTGTCGGGCGCGGCGTCGCGGGCGCGGCGCAGCTCCGCCTCGAAGGCCGCGCGCACGGCGGCCGGCATGGCCTTCGGCGTGCAGGCGGTGATGCAGGTCTTCAGCAAGTTCGTCATGCGTCAACGGTGCGGCCACGGGGCCCGTCGGCGCTTGAACGAACCTGCTACATCCACTGGACGGTGCGGGTGAAGTCCGACGGCGGGATCCCGAACATCCGCCGCCACACACGGCTGAGGTGAGCCCCGTCGGCGAAGCCCGCGCCGTGCGCCGCGTCCGTCAGGGAGTGGCCCCGGGAGGCCAGTTCGGCGGCCCGCATGAGCCGCAGCCACAGGACGTACGGGCGGAACGGCAGCCCCAGCTCCGCCCGGAACAGGTGCGCGAGGCGGCTCTGCGACAGGCAGGCCACCTCGGCCGCCCGGGACAGCCCTACGCCGTCCCGCCCGGGCAGCCACGCCAGCACCCGCGCCAGCCCCGGATGCGCGGCAGCCTCTGCCGCCGGACCGCCGGGGAGTACGGCGTCCAGCGCGCACGCCGCCTCGAAGGGATCGGCGGGCAGGTCCGCGGCGGCCGGTACGAGGCCACCCGCGTCCCCCGCCAGGGCCGCGAGCCCGCGGCCGGCCGAGGAGAGCGGGTCGTAGTGCAGCACCACCCCGCGCGCGGTGCCGCCCAGCACGGAATGGCGCACCCCGGCCGGGACCACGTACGCGCGGCACCCGAAGGGCTCCCCGTCCGGCCCGGCCATCAGCAGGTCGTCGCCGCCCAGCGCGGCGATCACCTGCACGGAGTGGTGCGCGTGCGCGGTCGCGGACCCGACGGCGCCCCCGTACAGCAGGCCCCCGGGCCGCAACCGGGCCCGCCCGGCCCACCCGGAGGCGGTCATGCCGAGGGGCCCGGACACGACGAAGCGCCCCCGCCCAGGACCCAGGTCACCCGAGTCGTCGTTCTCCCCATGGGCGGGGACGCTATCAAGCCGTCGGAGCAGGGACTCAGAAGTCCTCGTCCAGGTCGACCGTGCCCTCGACCGCGACCTGGTAGGCCGACGGGCGGCGCTCGAAGAAGTTGGTCAGCTCCTGGACGCCCTGGAGCTCCATGAACGAGAACGGGTTCTGCGAGCCGTACACCGGCGGGAAGCCGAGACGGACCAGACGCTGGTCCGCGACGCACTCCAGGTACTCGCGCATCGACTCGGTGTTCATGCCCGGCAGGCCGTCACCGCACAGGTCGCGGCCGAACTGCAGCTCCGCCTCCACGGCCTCCTTGAGCATGTCGGTGACCTGCTGCTGGAGGGCGTCGTCGAAGAGCTCCGGCTCCTCCTTGCGGACCGTGTCCACGACCTCGAAGGCGAAGTTCATGTGCATGGTCTCGTCCCGGAACACCCAGTTGGTGCCCGTCGCCAGGCCGTGCAGCAGGCCCCGCGAGCGGAACCAGTACACGTACGCGAACGCGCCGTAGAAGAACAGGCCCTCGATGCACGCGGCGAAACAGATCAGGTTCAGCAGGAAGCGGCGGCGGTCGGCCTGCGTCTCCAGCCGCTCGATCTTCTCGACCGAATCCATCCACTTGAAGCAGAACTGCGCCTTCTCGCGGATCGACGGGATCTCCTCGACCGCGTCGAAGGCGGCCGCCCGGTCGTCCGGGTCGGGCAGGTAGGTGTCGAGCAGCGTCAGGTAGAACTGGACGTGCACGGCCTCCTCGAACAGCTGGCGCGACAGGTACAGGCGCGCCTCCGGGGAGTTGATGTGCTTGTACAGGGTGAGCACGAGGTTGTTCGAGACGATCGAGTCGCCCGTCGCGAAGAACGCGACCAGACGGCCGATCATGTGCTGCTCGCCCGGCGTCAGCTTCGCGAGGTCGGCGACGTCCGAGTGGAGGTCGACCTCCTCGACGGTCCAGGTGTTCTTGATCGCGTCCCGGTAGCGCTCGTAGAAGTCCGGGTAGCGCATGGGACGCAGGGTCAGCTCGAAGCCCGGGTCGAGCAGGTTCTTGCTCTTTGCGGCATCGGTGTCGGTGGAGCTCATTACTGGCAGGCCTCGCAGGACTCGGGGTTCTCAAGGGAGCAGGCCAGCGCGTCGGCGTCGACGGCCTGCGGAAGCGCGGCGGCGGGGGCGGCGGCCGCCTGGGCCGCGCGGGCGATCTTCGTGGCGGGGCGCGAGCGCAGGTAGTACGTGGTCTTGAGGCCCTGCTTCCAGGCGTACGCGTACATCGAGGACAGCTTCCCGATGGTCGGCGTCTCCAGGAACAGGTTCAGCGACTGCGACTGGTCCAGGAACGGCGTACGGGCCGCCGCCATGTCGATCAGGCCGCGCTGCGGGATCTCCCACGCCGTGCGGTACAGCTCGCGCACCTCGGCGGGGATCCAGCCGAAGCCCTGCACGGAGCCGCTGGCCTCGCGCAGCGCCTCGCGGGTCTGTGCGTCCCACACGCCGAGCTTCTTGAGCTCGGCCACCAGGTAGGCGTTGACCTGGAGGAACTCACCGCTCAGCGTCTCGCGCTTGAAGAGGTTCGACACCTGCGGCTCGATGCACTCGTACACGCCCGCGATCGAGGCGATCGTCGCCGTCGGGGCGATGGCGAGCAGCAGCGAGTTGCGCATGCCGGTCTCGGCGACGCGGGCGCGCAGCGCCGCCCAGCGCTCCGGCCAGTTCAGCTCGACGTCGTAGTGGTCGGGGTGCAGGACGCCGCGGGCGGTACGGGTCTGCTCCCAGGCGGGGAGCGGGCCGCTGCGCTCGGCGAGGTCGCAGGAGGCCTCGTACGCGGCCAGCATGATCCGCTCGGAGAGCTTCGTGGACAGGGCCTTCGCCTCGGGGGAGTCGAAGGGCAGCTTCAGCTGGAAGAAGACGTCCTGGACGCCCATCGCGCCCAGACCGACCGGACGCCAGCGGGCGTTGGAGCGGCCGGCCTGCTCGGTCGGGTAGAAGTTGATGTCCACGACGCGGTCGAGGAAGGTGACGGCGGTGCGGACGGTCTCGTCCAGCCGCTCCCAGTCGATGTCGCCGCTCTCGGGGAGGACGAAGGCGCCCAGGTTGACCGAGCCGAGGTTGCAGACGGCCGTCTCGCCGTCGTTGGTGACCTCGATGATCTCGGTGCAGAGGTTCGAGGAGTGGACGACCGTGCCGGGCTCGGCGGTCTGGTTCGCCGTCCGGTTGGAGGCGTCCTTGAAGGTCATCCAGCCCTGGCCGGTCTGCGCGAGGGTGCGCATCATCCGGCCGTACAGGTCGCGGGCGGGCATGGTCTTGCGGGCGAGGCCCGCCGCCTCGGCCTTGCGGTAGGCGGCGTCGAACTCGTCGCCCCACAGGTCGACCAGCTCGGGGACGTCGGCCGGGGAGAACAGCGACCAGTCGGCGTCGGCGTTCACCCGGCGCATGAACTCGTCCGGCACCCAGTGCGCGAGGTTCAGGTTGTGCGTACGGCGCTGGTCCTCACCGGTGTTGTCGCGCAGCTCCAGGAACTCCTCGATGTCCGCGTGCCAGGTCTCCAGGTAGACGGCTGCGGCGCCCTTGCGGCGGCCGCCCTGATTGACGGCGGCGACGGAGGCGTCGAGGGTCTTGAGGAACGGGACGATGCCGTTGGAGTGGCCGTTGGTGCCGCGGATCAGCGAACCGCGGGCGCGGATGCGGGAGTACGACAGGCCGATGCCGCCGGCGTGCTTGGACAGGCGGGCGACCTGGTGGTAGCGGTCGTAGATCGAGTCGAGCTCGTCCAGCGGGGAGTCCAGCAGGTAGCAGGAGGACATCTGCGGGTGCCGGGTGCCGGAGTTGAAGAGGGTGGGGGAGGACGGCAGGTAGTCCAGGCGGCTCATCAGCCGGTACAGCGAGGCCACTTCCTCGACGGCCGTCACGCTCTCGTCCGCCGCGAGTCCGCAGGCCACGCGCAGCATGAAGTACTGCGGGGTCTCGATCACCTGACGGGTGATGGGGTGGCGCAGCAGGTAGCGGCTGTGCAGGGTGCGCAGGCCGAAGAAGCCGAAGCGGTCGTCGGCGCCCTCGGCGAGCGCGTGCTCGACCAGCGCGTCGAGGCGGTTCGCGTGGGCGGCCACGAACTCGGCCGTACGGTCGGCGATCAGGCCTTCGCGGTGGCCGACCGCGACGGACGCGGCGAAGGAGGTGGCGCCCTGGCCCGCGGCTTCGTCGCGCACGGCGAGCGTGAGCAGGCGTGCGGCCAGCCGGGAGTACGCCGGGTCCTCGGAGATCAGTCCGGCGGCGGCCTCGGTGGCCAGCGAGCGCAGTTCGGCCTCGTCCGCGGTGGCGCTGCGGCCGCGCAGGGCGGCGGCGGCGACCCGGCCGGGGTCGGTGTCGGGGAGGTCGGCCGTCAGCTCGGTGAGGGTACGCAGCAGCGTGGCCCCATGGCCCCCGCCGGTGGTTCCGCTGTCGGACGGGTCGGACTCGGCGCGCGGTGCGGCGGGCGCGATGGTCACGGGGGGAGCTCTCCCTCACTCGGCTCCGGGGCACCTTCGGTGCGGGGCGCGAGCGGGCGCGCACGGGCCGGCCCCCATCAGGGCACGCTTGCGCCGCGCGGCGTCCACCGGCCCAACCGCGAGGCCCGGACGTGGCTGTACCCGGTTCGGTCGAGCCGGGCGTGCTGTCGGCAGGTCCTCGGACTTCGGACGCACCTATGGGTGCCTTTCATACCGTTGCGGGACAGTTCCGGATTCGCACCGGATTCCCCTGCGGCGACAGCGAGCACGAGCATACATGTGGGGGCCCCCTCCTGGGGGACCCCCTAGATGTTGTGTCGCGCGCCGACTACAGCGCGAGACCGTACGTGAGCAAAACGAGTTCGGGGACGGGTTCCCAGTCCCGTTCCGGCGACCGTACGAAGCCCAGGCGCTCGTAGATCCGGTGCGCGGCCGGCATGTCCGGGGTGGTCGACAGGACCAGCCGCCGTACGCCCTCCACGGCCCGGGCGCGGTCGATGCAGGCCCGTACGAGCGCCTCGCCGGCGCCGCGGCCGCGGCCCTCGCGGGCGACCGCCAGCATCCTGAACTCGGCCTCGTCCGCGCGGGCGATGTCACACAGCGCGCTGCCCGGCGCGGCGAAGGTCACACCGCCGACGACGCGCCCGTCACCGAGCACGGCGACGAGTACCTCGGCCGCCGCGGCGCGCCCGGCCACGTCCCGGAGCCTGGCGAGGTACGGGTCGCCCTCCCCGTACGTGAGCAGCCCGTCCCCGAGGTAGGCCCGGGCGGTGATGTCACCCAGCGTCTCGTACTCCGCGGGCAGGGCGGCTCTGATGGTGATGTCCATGGCACCGAGTGTGCCCCGGTGTTGCGGAAAGGGCCGCCGCGTTTCCCGGGGGGAGACGCGGCGGCCCTCGGCCGGTTCAGCAGCAGCGGAAGCCCTCGCGCGGGTCGGCCTCGCGGGCGTCGGTGCGGGCGCGCTCGAAGGCGCGTCTGGTGAGGACCTCGGCGTCCGGGTCGTGGGAGCGGGCGTGGGCCACGTAGCGGTCGTAGGCGGCCTCGCCGGAGAACTCCCGTACGTAGTACCTGGCTTTGGCCAGCGCCTCCCGGACGCCGCTCACGCCACCGGCTCCTTGGTCTTGCCGCCGCCGGAGTCGAGGCCGGCCGCGGCGAGCTCCCTGCGCTCCTCGGGGGTCGCGATCAGACCCGCCGGGGCGACGATCCTCGACTCGCTCCAGGGGACTTCGGTGAGCGCGACGTCCTGCGGCGCGCGGACCGCCTTGACGCAGACGCGGGCGGCGTCCACCAGCACGACGACGATCAGCAGGGCGAACAGCACGGACAGCACGCCGTCCACCGTGGCGTTGGTGACCACGGTGTGCATCTGGTCGAGGTTCTTCGCCGGCTTGATGACCTTCCCGGCGTCGATGCCGTCCTGGTACAGGTCGCGCTGCGCGAAGAAGCCGATCTTCGGGTTTTCGGAGAAGACCTTCTGGTAGCTGGCGGTGAGGGTCACCGCCACGTCCCAGGCCAGCGGGAGGCCCGTCACCCAGGCCCACTTGAGGCGGCCGGACTTGACGAGCAGTGTGGTGCAGACCGCCAGGGCGACCGCCGCCAGCAGCTGGTTCGCGATCCCGAACAGGGGGAACAGCTGGTTGATGCCGCCCAGCGGGTCCTCCACGCCCACCCACAGGAAGTAGCCCCAGCCGCCGACCACGACCGCGCTCGCGATCCACACGCCCGGCTTCCAGCTGACGTCCTTGAAGGACTTGTGCACGTTCCCGAGGGTGTCCTGGAGCATGAAGCGGCCGACGCGGGTGCCCGCGTCGACGGTGGTGAGGATGAACAGGGCCTCGAACATGATGGCGAAGTGGTACCAGAAGGCCTTCATCCCGGCGCCGCCGATGACGGAGGAGAAGATCTGCGACATTCCGAGTGCGAAGGTCGGCGCGCCGCCCGTGCGGGACAGCAGGGTGGTCTCCTCGACGTCCTTCGCGGCCTGGGCGAGGGCCTCGGGGGAGATGGCGAACCCGAAGTGCGTGACCGCCTGCGAGGCGCTCTCGACGGTGGCGCCGACGACCCCGGCGGGGGAGTTCACCGCGAAGAACAGGCCCGGCTCGATGATGCATGCGGCGATCACGGCCATGACGGCGACGAAGGACTCGGTGAGCATCGCGCCGTAGCCGATGACCCGGACCTGGGTCTCCTTCTGGATCATCTTCGGGGTGGTCCCCGAGGAGACCAGTGCGTGGAACCCGGACAGCGCGCCGCACGCGATGGTGATGAAGACGAACGGGAACATCGAGCCGGAGAAGACGGGGCCGTCGCCGCGCGAGGCGAAGTCGGTGACGGAGGGCATCTTGAGCACGGGCATCGCGATGACGACGCCGACCGCCAGCAGGGCGATGGTGCCGACCTTCATGAAGGTGGAGAGGTAGTCGCGCGGGGCGAGCAGCATCCACACCGGCAGCACGGAGGCCAAGAAGCCGTAGGCGACCATCCAGATGACCAGGGTCTGCTTGTCCAGGGTGAAGACGCCGGCGAAGGAGGAGTCGGCGACCCAGCCGCCCGCGATGATGGCGAGCAGCAGCAGGGCGACACCGATCAGGGAGACCTCGGTGATCCGGCCCGGGCGCAGGACGCGCAGGTAGAAGCCCATGAAGAGGGCGATCGGGATGGTCATGCCGATGGAGAAGACGCCCCAGGGGGAGTCTGCCAGCGCGTTGACGATGACCAGGGCGAGGACCGCCAGCAGGATGATCATGATGACGAACACGGCGACCAGTGCGGCCGCTCCGCCGACCGGGCCGATCTCGTCACGGGCCATCTGGCCGAGCGAACGGCCGTTGCGGCGGGTGGAGAAGAACAGCGTCACCATGTCCTGGACGGCGCCCGCGAAGATCACACCCGCCACGATCCAGATGGTTCCCGGCAGGTAGCCCATCTGCGAGGCGAGCACGGGACCGACCAGCGGGCCCGCGCCGGCGACGGCGGCGAAGTGGTGGCCGAAGAGCACGCGGCGGTCGGTGGGATGGAAGTCGACACCGTTGTCCAGGCGTTCGGCCGGGGTGGCCCGGGTCTTGTCGACCCTGAGGACGCGGTCGGCGATGAAGCGCGAGTAGAAGCGGTAGCCGATGGCGTACGAGCCCAGCGCGGCGGCGAGCAGCCACGCCGCGGAGATCTCCTCACCCCGCGAGAGCGCGAGCACGCCCCAGCCGATGGCCCCGATGAGGGCGACGAGCACCCACACGGCGATCGACTTGGGCGAGAGCCCCCCTGACGAGGCTCCCGCCGTGTCCCGTGTCGTGCCTGTTGCTTCCGGTTCCGGCATGATCCTCGTCCCCTCGTTGATCACTGCTGAGCGCAGGGAATCTACGGGGGCCCGACCGGTGGACGTAAGCCCCCGTCCGTATAGCGGTACGAGCGTCCACCGAGGGCCGATCAGGAGTCAATGAGGTATCAGGGGGCGGGCCGCTTGAGGCGGGCAACGAACTTGTAACGGTCGCCGCGATACACCGAACGTACCCATTCGACCGGCTCACCGTCGGCGTCCAGCGAGTGCCGGGAGAGCATCAGCATCGGCAGGCCGACGTCCGTGCCGAGCAGTCCGGCCTCGCGCGGGGTGGCCAGCGAGGTCTCGATGGTCTCCTCGGCTTCGGCCAGCCGCACGTTGTACACCTCGGCGAGGGCCGTGTAGAGGGAGGTGTACTTGGCCAGCGAACGGCGCAGCGCGGGGAAGCGCTTGGCCGACAGGTGGGTGGTCTCGATGGCCATCGGCTCGCCGCTGGCCAGGCGGAGCCGTTCGATGCGCAGGACGCGCCCGCCGGCGGCGATCTTGAGGAGTCCGGCGAGGGTGTCGTCGGCCGTCACGTAGCCGATGTCCAGGAGCTGGGAGGTCGGTTCCAGACCCTGGGCGCGCATGTCCTCCGTGTAGGAGGACAGTTGCAGCGGCTGGGAGACCTTGGGCTTGGCGACGAAGGTCCCCTTGCCCTGGATGCGTTCGAGCCGGCCCTCCACGACGAGTTCTTGCAGGGCCTGGCGGACGGTGGTCCGCGAGGTGTCGAACTCGGCCGCGAGCGTGCGCTCCGGCGGCACCGGCGTGCCGGGCGGCATGGTCTCGGTCATGTCGAGCAAGTGCCGCTTGAGTCGGTAGTACTTGGGAACCCGCGCCGTGCGAGTGGCCGGCCCGCCTTCCGGCTCCGTGGTCGCCCCTTCGGTGGCCATCGCCGCCCGCCTTCCCGACTCCAGTTTCGCTGCCGTCACCGGCTCCTCCGATATGTGCGGTCACATCGTGACACGGGTGGGAGGACAGGCCTCCTCCCTCCCACAGGTGTCGGTCCGGTAACGGACCGATCACCCGCTCATTAGACCCTTGACACCCCTAAAGGTCTAGGCCAAGCTCCGGTTACTGGTCTACACCAATATGGATCGGATCCCGGCCCCACGCTCAGTACTTCGCGTATGTCACCGCGGCGGGCAAGGGAAGTGCAGGAAGGCATCCCTGAGGAGGGTGGCGTGAAGCGCAAGCTCATCGCGGCGGTTGGAGTCGCGGGCATGGTGATCGGCCTGGCGGCGTGCGGCGGTTCGGACAGCAAGGGCGGCGACACGGCCGACAAGGCGTCCGGCGCCAAGGAGCTCACCGTCTGGCTGACGGTCGACGCCCAGAACAACTGGCCGGAGCTGGTCAAGGCGGCCGACGACGCGATAGTCGCCAAGCACCCGGGTCTGACGGTCAAGCACGAGTACTACGGCTGGCCGGACAAGAACGCCAAGCTCGACGCCGTCCTCGCCACGGACAAGGCCCCGGACGTCGTCGAGATGGGCAACTCCGAGATGATCGGCTACATGTCGACCGGAGCCTTCTCCGAGGTCGACCCGTCGAAGTTCGACAACTCCGCCGCCTGGCTCGACGCCTTGAAGCAGTCCGTCACCTACGACGGCAAGACCTACGGCGTCCCCTACTACGCCGGTGGCCGCGTCGGCACCTGGCGCAAGGACCTGGCCGCCGAGGTCGGCGTCACCGCCGCCCCCAAGAGCTGGGCCGAGCTGACCTCAGCCCTGGACAAGATCCAGGCCGCGAAGGGCGACAAGTTCAGCGCCCTGTACCAGCCCTCGCCGGACTGGTACGGCGCGATGTCCTTCGTCTACGACAACGGCGGCGCCATCGCCAAGAAGGACGGCGGCTCGTGGAAGGGCTCCCTGTCCTCCCCCGAGTCGGTCAAGGGGCTGCAGCAGTACAAGGAACTCCTCGACAAGTACATGCACGCGGACAAGACCAAGGACGAGGCCGACCGCCCGGTCGTCTTCGGCCAGGGCAACTCCGCCGCCATCTTCGCCGCCGCCTGGGAAGGCTCCACCGCGGCCGACCCGAAGAGCGACAAGGTCGGCGGGCTCAAGGACAAGCTCGAGAACTTCGTGATGCCCGGCCCGAACGGCAAGAACCTCCCGGTCTTCCTCGGCGGTTCGGACCTCGCGGTCCCCTCCAAGTCCAAGGCCAAGGACATCGCCGCCGAGTGGATCAACGCCTTCACCGGCGCCCAGGGCCAGAAGGGCCTGATCGCCAAGGGCAACCTGCCCAACAACAAGACGGACCTCGGCCCGCTCAAGGCCGACCCCAAGACCCAGGTCCCGGCCACCGCCGCGGAGTCCTCCTGGTTCGTCCCGACCGCGCCCGGCTGGGGCCAGGTCGAGAAGGGCAAGGTCCTGCAGACCATGCTCCAGGACATCGGCACCGGCAAGAAGTCGGTCGAGGACGCGGCCAAGGCCGCCGACGCCGAGATCGACAAGGTCATCAACACCAAGTGACCTGAGTGAGGGGCCCCGCCGGACCGGCGGGGCCCCGCTGCCCGTCAAGAGAGGGACCCCCGAGGAGCACGCGATGAGTGCCGCACAGACAACCACCGCCGATCTGCCGCCGGCACGGCAGCGGACTTCCACCGGACCCGGGACGGGCAAGACCTCCGCGCCGGGGCCGCGCGGCCGCAAGGGCCCCGGCGCGACCCCCTGGCTGCTGCTGGCCCCCTGCCTGCTGATCATCGTCCTCGTCATGGGATACCCGCTGTTCAGGCTGGTGTCCCTCTCCTTCCAGAGTTTCGGCAAGTCCGAGCTCTGGGGCTTCAAGGACGCGCGGTTCGTCGGCTTCGACAACTTCACCAAGGTCCTCGGCGACGGCGTGTTCTGGTCCGTCGTACTGCGCACCATCGTCTTCGCGGCCGGCGCGGTCATCCTCACCATGGTCATCGGGATGCTCGTCGCCCTGCTGCTCCAGAAGGTCGCCGGCTGGGTCAAGGCGCTCATCAGCATCGCCCTGGTGGCGAGCTGGGGCATGCCCATCATCGTCGCCACCGCCATCTTCAAGTGGATCTTCGACACCGACTACGGCGTCCTCAACTACCTGCTGAGCAGGCTCCCCGGCGTCGACATGATCGGCCACAACTGGTTCGCCAGCGGCCCCCAGGGCCTCGCGGTGATCACGCTGCTCGTCGTCTGGGGCGCGGTGCCCTTCGTCGTCATCACCCTCAGCGCCGGCCTCACCCAGGTGCCCAAGGAGCTGGAAGAGGCGGCACGCCTCGACGGCGCGGGAGCCTGGGGCGTGTTCCGCCACGTCACCCTCCCCATCCTCAAGCCGATCATCGTCATGCTGACGACCCTCTCGGTCATCTGGGACATGGGTGTCTTCCCGCAGGTGTTCGTGATGCGGGGCGGCAACCCCGAGGCCGAGTTCCAGCTGCTGACCACCTACTCGTACAAGCAGGCCTTCGTGGTCAACGACTACTCGGGCGGCTCCGCGATCGCCCTCGTCACCGTCCTGCTGCTGCTCGGGGTGGTCGCCGTCTACATGCGCCAGATGCTCAAGATCGGAGAGGTGGAGTGACCTCGACCACCGCGGCCGCCCCGGCCACCGCGTCCCCCGGCGCCCCCCGCTACAAGCAGAAGAAGAAGAAGAAGTCCAGGCTCGGCTGGAACCTCCTCGGCCTGCTGGTCTTCGTCACCGCCGGGTTCCCGGTCTACTGGATGCTGAACACGGCCCTCAAACCGGCCAAGGACGCGATCGACCCGAACCCGCACTTCTTCCCGACCACCTTCACGCTGGACAACTTCCGTCGGGCGCTGGAGATCTCCGACTTCTGGGGACCGGTCGGGCGCAGCATGATCGTCTCGCTCACCGTGGTCGTCATCGGCATCGCCGTCGGCATGCTGGCCGCCCTGGCCATCTCCCGGTTCGCCTTCCGCGGCCGCAAGATCGTGATCGTCGGCATCCTCGCCGTCCAGATGATCCCGCTCGTCGCGATGATCATCCCGGTCTTCCTGCTCCTCAACGACCTCGGCCAGTACGACAAGCTCAGCGGCCTGATCATCACCTACCTGACCTTCATCCTGCCCTTCACGGTCTGGACGCTCCGCGGCTTCATCGTCAACATCCCCAAGGAGCTGGAAGAAGCGGCCATGGTCGACGGCTGCACGCCCACCGGCGCCTTCCTGCGCGTCGTCTTTCCGCTGCTCGCCCCGGGCATGGTGGCCACGTCCGTCTACGGATTCATCCAGGCGTGGAACGAGTACCTCTACGCCCTGATGCTGATGAGCCAGCAGAACCAGACGGCCACCGTCTGGCTCGGCAACTTCACCACCAAGAACGGCACCGAGTTCGCCCCGATGATGGCCGGCTCCACCATGATGGCGCTGCCCATCGTCATCCTCTTCCTCATCGTCCAGCGCAAGATGGCCGCGGGCCTCACCGCCGGCGCCGTGAAGGGATAACGGCCCATGACTGTCCTCGCGCACCGGACGGACACCCTCACCCGCGACGCCCTCGCGGTCCTCCAGCCCGGCTTCGAGGGCTCCACCGCCCCCGCCTGGCTGCTGCGCAGGCTCGGCGAAGGACTGCACTCCGTCGGCCTGTTCGGCCGCAACATCACCTCCCCGGCGCAGCTGGCCCGGCTCACCGCCCAGCTGCGCGCCGAGCGGGACGACGTCCTGGTCGCCATCGACGAGGAGGGCGGCGACGTCACCCGCCTGGAGGCCCGCCACGGCTCCTCCTTCCCCGGCAACCTGGCCCTGGGCACCGTCGACGACACCGGCCTGACCCGGGCCGTCGCCCGCGAGCTGGGCCGCCGCCTCGCCGCCTGCGGCGTCAACCTCAATTGGGCGCCCTCCGCGGACGTCAACTCCAACCCCGACAACCCGGTCATCGGCGTACGGTCCTTCGGCGCCGACACCCACCTCGCCGCGCGGCACACCGCCGCCTACGTCCAGGGCCTGCAGGCCGCCGGGGTCGCTGCCTGCACCAAGCACTTCCCCGGCCACGGCGACACCAACGTCGACTCGCACCTCGCCCTGCCGCGCATCGACGCCGACCCGGACACCCTCGCGGCGCGGGAGCTCGTACCGTTCAAGGCCGCCGTCGAAGCCGGGACGAGGGCCGTGATGAGCGCGCACATCCTGGTCCCCGCCCTCGACGCGACCCGCCCCGCCACGCTCAGCCCGCAGATTCTGACGGGCCTGCTGCGCAAGGAACTCGGCTACGAGGGCCTGATCGTCACCGACGGCATGGAGATGAACGCCATCGCGGGGACGTACGGCATCGAGCGCGGCTCCGTCCTCGCCATCGCCGCCGGCGCCGACGCGATCTGCGTGGGCGGGGGACTGGCCGACGAGGCCACCGTCCTGCGGCTGCGGGACGCGCTGGTCGCGGCCGTACGCGAGGGTGCGCTGGCCGAGGAGCGGCTCGCCGACGCCGCCGCCCGGGTCCGCGACCTCGCCGGATGGACCCGCGCGCAGCGGGCCGCCGCGGTGCCGGGCGCGCCGGAGGGGAGCGCGCCCGGCATCGGCCTGACGGCGGCCCGCCGGGCCCTGGTCCTGACCGGCCGGGTCGGCGCGGTCGAGGCCCCGTACGTGGCCACGCTCGCGCCCGTCGCGAACATCGCGGTCGGCGACGAGACCCCGTGGGGGGTCGCCGCCGAGCTCGCGGCGCTGGTTCCCGGGACCGCCGCGGGCGTCTACCGGGAGGGGGCCGGCGCGGGAGAGATCCTGGCCGCGGCGGGGGACCGTACGGTCGTCGCCGTGGTCCGGGACGCGCACCGGCACGGCTGGATGACGCGGGCGCTGGACGCGCTGGTCGCGGCCCGGCCGGACACCGTGGTGGTCGAGATGGGCCTGCCCCGGGCCGAGCCCCGCGGCGCCCTCCACATCGCGACGCACGGTGCGTCCCGGGTATCCGGCCGCGCGGCCGCGGAAGTCATCGCGGGCGCGTAGGTCCGGGGCGGAGCCCGAGGAAGCGACCGGAGGGCGGGCAGGGAGCTCCGCGCAGCGGCATGCACGCGGCCGACACCGAAGGGCCGGCACCCGAAACGGGGCCGGCCCTTCGGGCGCGTGGGGGAGGTGCCGCCTAAAGCCCCTGCCACGCGGGCTTGTCGGCGTAGGTCTGCCGGAAGTAGTCGGCCAGCTTCAGCTTCGACGCCGCGGCCTCGTCCACGACCACCGTCGCGTGCCGGTGCAACTGGAGCGCAGAGGCGGGGACGAGGGCGGACAGCGGCCCCTCGACGGTTTGTGCGACGGCCTCGGCCTTGCCTTCACCGGTGGCGAGCAGCACCAGGTGGCGGGCGTCGAGGATCGTGCCGATGCCCTGGGTGATGACGTGGTGCGGGACCTGGTCTATGTCGTCGTCGAAGAAGCGGGCGTTGTCGACGCGCGTCTGGTGGGTCAGCGTCTTGATCCGGGTCCGCGAGGCCAGCGAGGAGCAGGGCTCGTTGAACCCGATGTGCCCGTCCGTGCCGATGCCCAGCAGCTGGAGGTCGACGCCCCCGGCCTCGGCGAGGGCGCGGTCGTAGGCGTCGCAGGCGGCCACGATGTCGTCCGCCGAGCCGTCGGGCCCCATGAAGGACGCCTCGGACAGCCCCAGCGGCCGGACGACCTCGCGCAGCACGACGGCGCGGTAGGACTCCGGGTGCCCGGCCGGCAGGCCGACGTACTCGTCGAGCTGGCAGATCCGGACCTTGGAGACGTCGGCCTCGCCGGCCTTGACCTTGGCGGCGAGCGCCTCGTAGACGGGCAGCGGGGTAGAGCCGGTCGCCACACCGAGCAGGGCGTCGGCCTTGCGGCGGACCAGGGCGGCCATGGCCTCCGCGATGAGCTCGCCGCCTGCCTTGGCGTTCGGGACGATGACAACTTCCACGCGGGGCCTGCCGATCTGGAGAGGTTGGTGTGGTATAGACCAATCTAGCAGAACCGGGCCCGTCCGCGGCGGGCCTTGCGCCCCTCTTCCATCGTGATCCGAATGTCGCGCGCCGGCCTCTCGGCGAGGGTTCGGGGGCCTACAGCAGCGCGAGCTGGAGGCCGCCCGACGCGTCCAGGTGCCTGCCCGTCATCCAGCGCGAGTCCGGGGAGGCCAGGAAGGCGACGATGTCCGCGACCTCCTCCGCCGTTCCGGTGCGGCCGAAGACCGAGCGGGCCGATACGTGCGCCCGGGCCGCCGGGTCGGCCAGCCAGCCCGCGTTGAGGCCGGTCTCGATGACGCCCGGCCCCACCGAGTTCACCGTGATGCCGCGCGGCGCGAGCGCGGCGGCCAGTGACACCGTCAGGGCGTTCACCGCCCCCTTCGCCGTGATCGTCGCCAGGATCGCCGGCAGCGCGATGTCGGGCGTGCCCGTCACGTTCACGATCCGGCCCCCGTCCCGCAGGCGGGTCAGCCCGTGCTTGATCACGAAGAACGGCGCCTTCGCGTTCAGCGCGTGCGCCCGTTCGTAGGTCTCCTCGTCCGTCTCCTCGATGCCCGCGAAGGTGGCCGCCCCCGCGTTGTTGACCAGGATGTCCACCCCCGGGTCAGCCTCCGGGTGGGCGGCGTACGCGGCCCAGAGCGCCTGCGCGTCCCCCGGGACCCCGAGTTCCGCCCCGATCGCGAAGGCCCGTCCGCCTTCCGCCCCGATCGCCGCCACCGTCTCCCGCGCCGCCGCCGCGTCGTGCCCGTAGTGCACCGCCACCAGCGCCCCGTCCCGCGCCAGTCGCTGTGAAACGGCCCGGCCGATGCCCCGGCTGCCGCCCGTGACCAACGCCGTCTTCCCCTTGAGCACGCCCATGACGCGCCCCCCTTCGTAATCAATAGTGGTCGCTACAGAATGAACGTACCAGATTCCCTAGCGGCCGCTATAGAATGAGGGCATGGTGACCGGACAGCGCGGCAGGCCCCGTTCCTTCGACCGTGACGCCGCCCTGGACGCGGCCATGCGCCTCTTCTGGGAGCGCGGGTACGAGGCCACCTCGATCGCCGACCTCACGCGGGAACTGGGCATCGGCGCCCCCAGCCTCTACGCGGCCTTCGGGGACAAGCGCACCCTCTTCGACGAGGTCGTGGCGGCCTACGGCGCCCGGTACGCGGACTTCGCGGCCGTGGCGCTCACCGAGGAGCCCAGCGCCGGCGCGGCCGTGCGGCGGATCCTGCGCGAGGCCGCCGCCATCTACACCGATCCCGCCCACCCCAAGGGCTGCATGGTCCTCAGCGCGGCCGTCAACACCGCCTCCGACGAGGTGGCCGAGGCCCTGCGGCAGCGGCGCGAGGCCGGCCTCGCCCTGTTCGAGAGCCGGATCAGGGCCGACGTCGCCGCCGGTGCGCTGCCGGCCGGTACGGACGCGTGCGGGCTCGCGCGCTACGTCGCAGCGGTGCTCCAGGGGATGTCCCAGCAGTCACGGGACGGCGCGGGCCGAAAAGAGATGGAAGCGCTCGCGGAGGCGGCGATGGCGGCCTGGCCGCGATAGGCAACCCGTACGCGTCCCGTAGGCCCCGCGCCTTCCGGCCGGATTCCTCCGGGCCGTTTCCTCCGAGTCATTTCCTCTGGGCCACGGTGCAGGACGGGACCCTCAGCCCGCCCGGCACCGTAGCCCGGAGTACTTACGGCCGGCGGGTGTGCGGTTCCCGGCGGCCGGTGGGAGGGGCCTGCGCGGTCAGGGCAGAGCGCGCGGCTTACCTCGATCCGTCCTCCTGTGCGGGGAGGGCGGAAGCTTAAACCATTGTGGACTAGACCAATCTGTCCTGTCCATCCAAGGACAGGGGTTGTAATCCCGTCACTTCCTCCAACAGTACGCGGCGCAGGGGCCTCCTGGATACTCCCTGGTATTCGCCGTGGGGAAAGTCATGGCCGTACCCGGGGTACGCTCGGCCCGTGCCCTCCATGAACGACCTCGTACGCCAGCACACCGCTCTCAGTGAAACCGACCTGGAGTGGCTGCACCTGCTGGTCTCGGAGTGGCAGCTGCTCTCCGACCTGTCCTTCGCGGACCTCGTGCTCTGGGTTCCCACCCTCGACGGCACCCGGTACGTCTCGGTCGCGCAGATGCGCCCGAACACCGGCCCCACCTCGTACCAGGACGACATGGTCGGCCACCTGGTCCCGCGCGGCCGCCGCCCGCTGCTGGACGCCGCGCTCGACGAGGGCCGGATCGTCCGCGAGGGAGACCCGGAGTGGCGCGAGGAGGTCCCGGTGCGCGTCGAGTCGATCCCCGTCCGGCGCGAGGGCCGGGTACTCGGAGTGATCGCGCGCAACACCAACCTGCTCACCGTGCGTACACCGAGCCGGCTGGAGCTGACCTACCTCCAGTCCGCCTCCGACCTGGCCCAGATGATCGCGGCGGGCTCCTTCCCCTTTCCCGGCCAGCAGGTCGACATGGACGCCTCCCCGCGCGTCGGGGACGGACTGATCCGGCTCGACGCCGAGGGCGTGGTGACGTACGCCTCCCCGAACGCGCTCTCCGCCTACCACCGCCTCGGGCTCGCCTCCGACCTGGTCGGCCAGCACCTCGGCACCACCACCGCCGAACTGGCCCCCTCGCGCGGCCCGGTGGACGAGGCGCTGGTGAAGCTGGCCAGCGGCTGGGCCCCCCGCGAGACGGAGATCGAGGGCAACGGTGGGGTCATCCAGCTGCGGGCCATCCCGCTCAAGCCCAAGGGCACCCGGATCGGTTCCCTGGTGCTGTGCCGCGACGTCACCGAACTGCGCCGTCGCGAACGTGAACTGATCACCAAGGACGCGACCATCCGGGAGATCCACCACCGGGTGAAGAACAACCTCCAGACGGTGGCGGCGCTCCTGCGCCTCCAGGCCCGCCGGATGGATTCCCCGCAGGGGCGCGAGGCGCTGAACGAGGCCGTGCGGCGCGTCGGTTCGATCGCGATCGTGCACGAGACGCTCTCTCAGAACCTCGACGAGCGCGTGGAGTTCGACGAGATCGCCGACCGGGTCATCGCGATGGTCGCCGAGATCTCGCCCGGCAAGGTCGCCTGCCGGCGCACCGGCCGGTTCGGGATCCTGGACGCGGAGGTCGCCACTCCGCTGTCGATGGTGCTGACCGAGGTCCTGCAGAACGCCCTGGAACACGCCTTCACCCAGGGGGAGGGCGGCACGGTCGAGGTGTCCGCCACCCGCTCGGGCACCGGCCGTGCCGACGCGCGGCTGTTGATCAAGGTGCTGGACGACGGATGCGGCCTGCCCGAGGGCTTCGACCCGCAGCGGGCCGGCAACCTCGGGCTCCAGATCGTCCGCACCCTGGTCGAGGGAGAGCTCGGCGGTACGTTCGACATGGTCCAGGCCGAGCCGCACGGCACCCGGGTCGTCCTCGACATCCCGGCCAGCCCGCAGAAGTAGGGCGGCCGGCGGTGACGCAG
Source organism: Streptomyces cirratus (assembly GCF_014650775.1). GTDB lineage: Bacteria > Actinomycetota > Actinomycetes > Streptomycetales > Streptomycetaceae > Streptomyces > Streptomyces cirratus. The sequence goes on from NZ_BMVP01000002.1 coordinate 719,804, forward strand.
CGCAGCGACCGGCACCTCACGCAGTGTTACGGATCCTGCCCGGCACAGCACTGAGCCCCGGACCGATGGTTCCCGGTCCGGGGCTCAAGAGCACGTTGCTGAGCGCTTCTCAGGGTTCTACGCGCTGCGGCTCGAGGCTCGAAAGTCGATGTCAGGCGCTGGCGTTGCGCGCCCGGTTGCGAGCGGCGCGGCGCTTCATGGCGCGGCGCTCGTCCTCGCTGAGACCGCCCCAGACGCCGGAGTCCTGACCGGACTCGAGCGCCCACTGCAGGCACTGCTCCATGACGGGGCAGCGGCGGCAGACGGCCTTGGCTTCCTCGATCTGCAGCAGCGCAGGACCGGTGTTGCCGATGGGGAAGAAGAGCTCCGGGTCTTCCTCGCGGCAAACGGCGTTGTGACGCCAGTCCATGGCTGCTCCATCTCCTTGTATTGCGAACAGGTTGCTTGTGAATGTGAACGCTTTCACGAATCCCCCCGTGAGGGAAGGGCTGGCCCCCAGAAGACGACTGGGGGGTCCGAAGATTCGTGGTGGGGTTCTGGCGATCTGTGCGGGTGCCGGGTTGTGCGGGCTGTCCCGATCGCCATGTAGAGATTCGCAAACCTCGGACGGGGATACAACCCCTTCCGGAAAGTTTTTTTGGATTCGTCGGTGTCGACTAGGTCACAGCCCTAGTTCCTGGGGGTGTACCGGCGTGTAAACGTTCGAGTGAAAGGATTTTTGGCTCTTCTACTCACACAATCACACGCAGTGCACGGCGAACGCCTGTGAACTGAACGCTGGTCCGCAATCCGAGGTGGTCGCCGTCCATCTGGAAGGGCAGCGGAACCTTCGAATGCAAGGTGAAGTCGGTCAGATCGTGCAGAGTCACCGCGTGCTTGCCCTGCGGACCGCGCTCAGGAGTCGAGGTCAGGAGCTGTGTGGCGTACTTGGCGACCGCCGGAGTTGACAAACGGTCCAGTGCCAATACGTCAAGTGCGGTATCGAACGACGCGTCCGGAGAGGCGTACAGAGGGCGGTTTCCCAGGTAGGTCCAGGGCGAGGTGTTGCAGACTATCGACAGCACGAGGTCCCTCACGGGTTCCACGCCGGGCCGCTCCAAGGTGACCGTTCCGTGCCGGCGGTTCGGTTCGTCGAGGAACTGGCGCACGAGCTGTCGTACGTACAGGGCATGCGTCGAACGCTTGCCGCGCTCGCGCTGCTGCTCGACCCGGCCCACCACCCCCGCGTCGAAACCGAAGCCCGCGCAGAACGTGAACCAGCGCGACGGGACCGACTCGTCCTCCGTGCCGGGGGTGCCGGCCGCCAGGCCCAGGCCCACCGTGCGCTCGCGCTGCTCCCGCAGCGCGTCCAGCAGGGCGCCGGTCGCCTCGACCGCGTCGTTGGGCAGCCCGAGCGCGCGGGCGAACACGTTCGTCGACCCGCCCGGGACCACCGCGAGCCTCGGCAGCCGCTCGGGGTCGGGGCCGTCGTGCAGCAGGCCGTTGACCACCTCGTTGACCGTGCCGTCGCCGCCCAGGGCCACCACGAGGTCCAGACCCTCGTGGGCCGCCTTGCGTCCCAGGTCACGGGCGTGACCCCGGTATTCGGTGGTCACCGCCTCCAGCTTCATCTCGCTGGCCAGGGCGTGGGTCAGGACGTCACGCGTACGCGCACTGGTGGTCGTCGCTGCTGGATTGGCCACGAGAAGTGCACGCATGAACGCCAGCCTACCCACCCGTCCGGAGGCGGCCCGTACTGCCCGCCCCCGGGCACCGTCCCCTCCGGCGCGGGCGGCGCGCGGCTACCCTGCTGGAGTGAGTGAGAAGCCGACCCCGAATGCCATGACCTCCGATGCGCCCTGCGCCGCGGCGCCCGCCGCGCTGCCCGGCCGGCTGACCGCCGCCGCCGTGCTCTGCGCCCTCCAGGGCCTGGCCCTGGCCGGCCTCGGCGGCTACCTGCTGTTCGTCGGAGTCGCCGGGCACGTCGACTCCGCCCAGCAGTCCGAGACCGGCGGCCTGACCCTGCTCGCGCTCGCCGCGCTCCCGCTGATCGCGGCGCGCGGGCTGCGCCTGGGCCGACGCTGGAGCCGGGGCCCGGCGCTGATCACCCAGCTGATGGCCCTGCCGGTGGCGTGGACGCTGTGGACCGCCGGCGGTGCGCTGACCGCCGCCGCGGTGGCCCTGGCGGCGGCCGCGCTGGCGGTCGTGGTCCTGCTGGTGAACCCGACGGCGACCGAGGCCCTCGGTATCGGACCGGCCTAGGGCCGTCGGATTCCCGCGCTCACTCCTCCACGAGGAGCTTGTCGCGCAGCTGGGCCAGGGTGCGGGCCAGCAGGCGGGAGACGTGCATCTGGGAGATGCCGACCTCCTGGGCGATCTGCGACTGCGTCATGTTGCCGAAAAACCGGAGCAGGAGGATCCGCTTCTCTCGCGGCGGCAGTCCCTCCAGCAGCGGTTTGAGGGATTCGCGGTACTCGACCCCCTCCAGCGCCTCGTCCTCCGAGCCCAGCGTGTCCGCGACCGCCGGCGACTCGTCGTCCGTGTCCGGGACGTCCAGCGAGAGCGTGCTGTAGGCATTGGCCGATTCCAGCCCCTCCAGCACCTCCTCCTCGGAGATCCCGAGCCGCTCCGCCAGCTCGTGGACCGTGGGGGAACGGCCGTGCTGCTGGGAGAGTTCCGCCGTGGCCGTGGTCAGCGAGAGCCGCAGCTCCTGGAGGCGCCGGGGCACCCGCACCGCCCAGCCCTTGTCGCGGAAGTGCCGCTTGATCTCGCCGACGACGGTGGGCGTGGCGTACGTGGAGAACTCGACCCCCCGGTCCGGGTCGAACCGGTCCACCGACTTGATCAGGCCGATCGTCGCCACCTGGGTCAGGTCGTCGAGCGGCTCGCCGCGGTTGCGGAACCGCCGCGCCAGGTGTTCCACCAGCGGCAGGTGCATCCTGACCAGGCGGTTGCGCAGTTCCGCCCGCTCCGGCGAACCGTCGGGCAGCTCCCGCAGCTCGAAGAACAGGGCCCGCGCGCCACTGCGGTCGCGGGGGTCCGGCAGCGCCGGAGCCGCCTGAGCCACGGCCGCGGGTGGCTGTGAGGATTGTGGTTCGTCGTGCTGGTTCTCGCTCATAGGGCCCGCCCGTCGCTCCGCCGAGTCCAAAAAGCCGTCTTCCGCATCCGCGTCAGCCGGGTGCGGCCGGGCGTGCTGCTGCTCCGGGATGCCGCCGTCGACCTCATGCCGTACCCGGGGCCGATCCCCGCCCCGCACCGGGATCTCCCCGCCGCTCACGCCGGGCCTGGCCCCGCGCCGCGCTGTTTGTAAAGGCTGATGCACACCGTGCGGTCCTCCTCGACCGTAGCCTCGACCTTGCCGGCCAGGGCCGACAGGACCGTCCACGCGAAGGTGTCGCGCTCGGGTGCGCGGCCGTCCGTGGTCGGTGCCGAGACGGTGACTTCCAGCGAATCGTCGATCAGCCGGAACACACAGCTGAGGACGGAGCCGGGCACGGCCTGCTGCAGCAGGATCGCGCAGGCCTCGTCGACCGCGATGCGGAGGTCCTCGATCTCGTCGAGGGTGAAGTCCAACCGTGCCGCGAGACCGGCTGTCGCCGTGCGCAGCACCGAAAGGTAGGCACCCGCGGCCGGCAGCCGGACTTCGACGAAGTCCTGGGTCGCGGGCTCGCCTGCGATCTGGGACACCCTCACCTCCAAGGTGGTACGAGCTCTGTTCGCCGGTGACGCTATCGCGATCCGGGTGATCGTGTCGCGGCACCCCTCACGGCACCCGCTGGGAGTGCCCGGGACACCCGCCGTTCCTGCGGCCGGTGACCGATGGTAAGCCCATGGGTACACACAGTGGCTAGAGGGCTGCGGGCCCAATTCGGGGGAACCGGCGGAGGGTTGACCTACCCCGCCTCAGACGATCGAACCGTCGACAAAACACCACCGCCACGTCTCGCCCGGTTCGAAGCTGCGCATCACCGGATGGCCCGTCTCGTGGTGGTGCGCCGTGGCGTGCCGGTAGGGGGAGGAATCGCAGCACGCCACGTGTCCGCACCCCAGGCACATCCGGAGTTGCACGGGATGGCTGCCGATCGCCAGACATTCCGGGCAGGTCGGGGCAAGCGGGACGGGCTCGGGGCGCGGCAGTTCGGCAACGTGGGTGCACTCGCTCATGATGGCCAGCGTACTGACGTGCGGGCGCACGGGACGGTTGATACCGAGGAGGATCGATCTTCGATGGAGGTATTGCAGCTGGTGGCCCTGGTGGCGGGCAGCGCGGTCGTCGCCGGGGTGGCCCGCCGCACACCGGTGCCCGCGCCGCTGCTGCTCGTCGCCGCCGGCCTGATCGCCTCGTACGTCCCGGGCGTGCCGTCGTACACCCTCGACCCGCACATCGTGCTGCCCCTGCTGCTGCCGCCCCTGCTGTACACGGCCTCCATGGAGAGCTCGTACCTGGACCTGCGGGCCAACGTACGGCCGATCGCGCTGCTGTCCGTGGGGTACGTGATCTTCGCGACGCTCGCCGTGGGGTACGCGGCCTACGTGCTGGTGCCCGGCCTGACGCCGCCCGTCGCGCTGGTGCTGGGCGCCGTGGTCGCACCGCCGGACGCGGTGGCGGCGACGGCGATCGCCCGGAAGCTGGGACTGCCGAACCGGATCACGACCATCCTGCAGGGCGAGTCCCTGGTCAACGACGCCACCGCGATCACCGCCTACAAGGTGGCGCTGGCCGCCGTCGTCGGCACCGGCGCGGGCTGGGCGGGCGGAATCGCGGAGTTCCTGCTCGCGTCGGTGGGCGGCGTCGGGGTCGGGCTGGTGCTGATGGTGCCGATCCACCTGCTGCGCAGGCGGCTGCGGGAGCCGCTGCTGCAGAACACCCTGTCCCTGCTGATCCCGTTCGTCGCGTACGCGACGGCCGAGCGGGTGCACGCCTCGGGCGTGCTCGCGGTCGTCGTGGTCGCGCTGTACCTCGGGCACCGCAACTGGCAGGTCGACTTCGCGACCCGGCTCCAGGAAGCCGCGGTGTGGAAGGTGGTCTCCTTCGTGCTGGAGTCGGTCGTCTTCGCGCTGATCGGCCTCCAGCTGCCGGTGGTCCTCAAGGGACTGGCCGAGTACGAGGGCCCGCGCGCGGCCTGGTACGCGCTGGCGGTCTTCCTGGCCGTGGTGGTGTCGCGGTTCGTCTGGGTGTTCCCGGCGACGTTCCTGCCGAGGGTGCTGTCCGAGCGGATCCGCAGGCGGGAACCGGAGACGAACTGGAAGGCGCCGGTCATCGTGGGCTGGGCCGGGATGCGCGGGGTGGTCTCGCTGGCCATCGCGTTCTCCGTGCCGATGAACGTGCCGCACCGGAACCTGATCCTGTTCCTGACCTTCACCACCGTCATCGCGACGCTGGTGGTGCAGGGCCTGACCCTGCCGCCGCTGATCCGGCTGCTGCGGCTGCCGCCGCGCGACGTCCAGGCGGAGACGCTGGCGGAGGCCCAGGCGCAGAGCGAGGCCTCGCGGGCGGCGGAGGACCGGCTGGACGAACTGCTGGCCGAGCCGCGCAACGCCCTGCCGGGGCCGCTGGCGGACCGGCTGCGGACGGTGATGGAGCGACGGCGCAACGCGGTGTGGGAGCGGCTCGGCGAGGTCAACCCCGTCACGGGGGAGTCCGCGGACGACATCTACCGGCGGCTGGCCGGGGAAATGATCGAGGCCGAGCGGGAGGTGTTCGTGGCGCTGCGGGACCGGCGGCAGATCGATGACGAGATGCTGCGGGCGCTGCTGCGCCGGCTGGACCTGGAGGAGGCCGCGGCCTACCGGGAGGAGTCGGCCTGAGGCCGGCCGGCGCCCTCGCAGGGATCGGGGGCGCCGGTGACGACCGCGGCGAGGGTGGTGCCGCGGCGGAAGGCGCCGGACCCGGTCAGCGCGGCCAGGGCCCAGAGCAGCTTCGCCACGTAGACCCGCTCGACGGGGATGCCGTGCCGCGCCTCGAACCCGGCGGCGAAGGCCTCCAGCTCGGCCGGGATCCGGGCGTAGCCGCCGTGGTGGAACCCCTCGGCCAGCGTCCAGTCGCCCGCCGGGCCGCCGAAGGCCTGCCGCTGGAGGGAACGTATCTCCGCTTCCAGGAAGCCGCCCGCCAGCACCGGGACGCCGACGGCCCGCTGACCGGGCCCGAGCCCCGCCGCCAGGCCGGCCAGGGTGCCGCCCGTCCCGCAGGCGACGGCGACGACGTCGGCCGCCCCGCGCAGCTCGCGGCCCAGTTCGGCGCAGCCGTGCAGGGCGAGGGCGTTGCTGCCGCCTTCCGGGATCACGTACGCGTCGGCAGCGCCGACCGCGGCGAGCAACCCGGCCAGCACCTCCGGCTCGGCCTTGCGGCGGTACTCCGAGCGGGACACGAAGTGCAGCCGCATCCCGTCGGCGGCGCAGCGGGCCAGCGAGGCGTTCAGCGGCCGCCCGGCCAGCTCGTCCCCGCGCACCACCCCGACGGTGGCCATCCCGAGCAACCGCCCGGCGGCGGCGGTGGCCCGCAGATGGTTGGAGTACGCCCCACCGAAGGTCACCAGCCCGGCACGACCCCGCTCCACGGCGGCCCGCAGATTGGGCGCGAGCTTGCGCCACTTGTTCCCGGGCAGCTCGGGATGCACGAGGTCGTCCCGCTTGACCACCACCCGAACACCGTGCCGCTCGAACCGCTCGTCGCGGATCTCCTGCAACGGGGACGGCGGGCGCGGCTGCAAGAGCACGTCGGGGTTCGCGGGACGGTTCACCCGTCCATTGTGGCGCCGCTCCTGCCGCTGCCGTCGCACGTCAGGGCCCCGCCCACGCCCGCCGGGGCGTATGGGCGGGGCCGGGGCCGGCTCGCCGGACCGCCTACTTGAGCCGGTCCGACACGCGGTCGCGGAACCAGTCCATCGTGAAGCCCTTCGGGTCGATCTTGCCGGGCTGCCATTCGAGGTGGCCGATCACCGAGCGTTCGCACCAGCCGTGGACCCGGCACACCGCGGCCGCCGCCTTGACCATCGCGTCCAGCTGGACCTGCGGCCACGGGTCGTCGCCGGAGCCGAGGTTCTCGCACTCGAAGCCGTAGAAGCAGCGGTTGCCGTCGGTGTCGGCGCGGTGGTCGGGCGGCAGGCGCTTCTCCGCGATCACCGCCGCCAGGACGTCGGAGTCGCCCGCGCCCGCATGGTTGGCGCGGCCGTAGCCGACCAGGTGGACGCGGCCGTCCTTGGTGATCACCCCGTGGCAGAGGGGGCCCGGCAGCTCTTCGTCACCGTCGCGGCAGAGCGAGACGGTGTACGCGGTGCCGTGCGTGACGGTGTGGTGGATCATCACCCCGTGCACCGGACCCCAGGGCCCCTTGTGGTTGCGGTTGTGGGTGCGCCAGGCCCCGACCTCCACGACGGTCAGGCCCTCGTCCCGCAGCGCTTCGATGAACCGGTCCGCGGACATGGGTGCGGACATGGCCGCCTCCTTCGCAGTACGCGCGTGGCGGTCACCTTGCGTGCTCGCCCCGTCACGTACCGGTGTAATGGAAGCGCCCCTTCCGGGCTAGTGGGTTCGTACGGCGAGCGAGCGGATCCGGCCAGCCCCGCCCCGGCCGCTGCCCCGGCCGCCGCCCCTGACCCGGCGGCCCATGACAGTGCCCACCCCACCGACGGAGTAGTCCCACCCTTTTGTGTAATGGTCCCACTACGGCCCGTGCTGAAAGCTGGACCCGCAGATCCATGGAGTGATCGAAAGGGAAACACATGTCGGTCCAGGCAGGTTCCGAGTCCGAGGCCCAGGCGCAGAGCCCCCAGCGGAGCCTCGGCACCTCGGCCGCGCGGAACTTGGCAACCACGACCAAGTCCGCGCCGCAGATGCAGGAGATCACCTCACGGTGGCTGCTCAAGACGCTCCCCTGGGTGTCGGTGCAGGGCGGCACGTACCGCGTCAACCGCCGGCTGAGCTACTCCGTCGGCAACGGCATCGTGGAGTTCATCAAGACCGGCACCCAGGTCCAGGTGATCCCGGCCGAGCTCGGCGAACTCCCGCTGCTGCGCGACTACGAGGACCTCGACGTCCTCACCGAACTCGCCGCCCGCTGCCAGCAGGTCGACTTCGCGCCCGGCGAGGAGCTGACCTCCTTCGGCAGCCCCTCCGACAAGGTCTTCCTCCTCGCCCACGGCCGCATCGAACAGGTCGGCCCCGGCCCCTACGGCGAGGACGCGGTCCTGCGCACCGTCGCCGACGGCGCCTTCTTCGGCGAGGACGCCCTCGTCGACGAGGAGGCGATCTGGGAGTACACCGCACGGGCGGTCACCTCCGGAACCGCGCTCGTCCTGACCCGCCAGGACTTCCAGCTCCTCGCCGACCGCGTCGACTCGCTGCGCGCGCACGTCGACACCCAGCGCTCGCTGCCGCCCCAGCGCACCAACAAGTACGGCGAAGCCGCGATCGAGCTCTCCTCCGGCCACCAGGGCGAAGCCGTCCTCCCCGGCACCTTCGTGGACTACGAGGCGCGCCCGCGCGAGTACGAACTCTCCATCGCACAAACGGTTCTCCGGGTCCACACGCGCGTCGCCGACCTGTACAACCAGCCGATGAACCAGACCGAGCAGCAGTTGCGGCTCACGGTCGAGGCGCTGCGCGAGCGCCAGGAGCACGAGATGGTCAACAACCCGGACTTCGGCCTGCTCCACAACGCCGACTACGACCAGCGCATCCAGCCGCACGACGGCGCGCCCAGCCCGGACGACATGGACCAGCTGCTCAGCATGCGGCGCGACTCCAACCTCTTCCTCGCCCACCCCAAGGCCATCGCGGCCTTCGGACGCGAGTGCAACAAGCGCGGCCTCTACCCGGAGGCGGTCGACATCGGCGGCCACCGGATGCCGTCCTGGCGCGGAGTCCCGATCTTCCCGTGCAGCAAGATCCCGATCAGCGACGCCCGTACGACCTCGATCCTGTGCATGCGTACGGGCGAGGAGGCGTCCGGCGTGATCGGCCTCCACCAGCCGGGCATCCCGGACGAGATCGAGCCGAGCATGTCGGTGCGGTTCATGGGGATCAGCGAGCAGGCGATCATCTCCTACCTCGTGACCGCGTACTTCTCCGCCGCGGTCCTGGTGCCGGACGCGCTCGGCATCCTGGAGAACGTCGAGATCGGCCGCTGGCGCTGAGCCGGCCGGCTCGGGGCACGGCGGGACACGCGATGGCGGCCACCGGTGCGGTCACCACGGGCGAGGGTCAGGAAGCGGCGGCCCTGCTGGAACGGACGAGGGAAACGGTCAACCCGCGACTGCGCCGGGTGGTCGAGCTCCTGCCCGGTTCCATGCGGCGCGTGGCGATGTACCACTTCGGCTGGGAGCACGCCGACGGCACCCCCGCCGCGGGCAACCCGGGCAAGGCCATCCGCCCGGCCCTGGTCCTGGCGGCGATGCGGGCGCTGAGCGGGCCGGGCGGCGATGAGGCGGACGCCGTACGCGCGGCCGTGGCCGTGGAGCTCGCGCACAACTTCACGCTCCTGCACGACGACATCATCGACAAGGACGTCAGGCGGCGCGGCCGCGCCACGGCCTGGACCGTCTTCGGCACACCGGACGCACTCATCACGGGTGACGCCATGATGGCGCTCGCGCTGAAACAGCTGGCGGAGGACCCGCACCCGGCCTCGGCGGCTGCCGCCGCCCGGCTCGCGGCCTGCGTCATCGAGCTGTGCGCCGGGCAGCAGGCGGACTGCGCCTTCGAACAGCGGCCGGACGTCTCCCTCGACGAGTGCCTGACGATGGCCACCGCCAAGACCGGGGCCCTGTTGGGCTGCGCCTGCGCGCTGGGCGCCCTGTACGCGGGGGCCGGACCGGACGAGGCCGACGCGATGGACGGCTTCGGCCGGGAGGCGGGGCTCGCCTTCCAGCTGATCGACGACCTGATCGGCATCTGGGGCGACCCGGGGCACACCGGCAAGCCCGCCGGAGCCGACCTGATCGCCCGCAAGAAGTCCCTCCCGGTCGTGGCCGCCCTCACCTCGGGCACGAAGGCCGGGGCGGAGCTGGCCGAGCTGTACGCCGGCCCCATGACCGGGGACGACGTACGAAGGGCCGCCGACGCGGTGGACCGGGCCGGAGCCCGCGACTGGGCGCAGGCCCACGCGGCCGACCGGATGGGCCGGGCGGTGCAGCAGCTGTCGCGGGCGGTGCCGGACCTCGGGGCGGCGGGCGGCCTGCTGGCGCTGGCGGAGTTCGTCACGCGCCGCACCAGGTGACGTCGCCGCACCAGGTGTCTTCGCAGGACCCGCGGGGAGGAGGCCTGTTCCGGCACCGCATGGTGCCGGAACAGGCCTGTCCGCGTCCGGAGCCCAACTCTAGGATCGCTCACGGTTGTTGCAACGTGAGTGAGGGGTGGGTTCCGTGGTGCTGGAGATACGTAGGGCGGATCAGTCGGACCGGGACGCGGTAACCCGGCTGCTGGACGAGGCGTTCCGCGACGACCCGGTGAGCAGCTGGGTCTTCCCGGACCCCGAGCACCGGGCGGCGGTGCACGGCAAGTTCCTCGGCGTGTTCGTGGACGTGGCGCTGGCGGAGGGCCGCATCGACTACGCGGCCGACGGCTCGGCGGCCGCGCTGTGGCTGCGGGTCCCCGCCGGGAACCACGAGGGGGAGGCCGCCGGGGACGACGTCCCGGCGAAGATGCGTGCGGTGGCCGACCCGGACAACGAGCGCTGCGAGCTGGTCGGCCGTCTGACGGGCGAGGTGCACCCCACCGCCGAGGAGCACGAGTACCTCCTGATGATCGCGGTGGCTCCGGGGCGGCAGGGCGAGGGGCTGGGTACCGAACTGATGCGCCCGGTGCTGGAGCGGTGCGACCGCGAGGCGGTTCCGGCGTACCTGGAGGCCAGCAGCGAGCGCAGCAAGGCGCTGTACGAGCGGCTCGGGTGGCAGTTCACCGGCACCGCGGTGCGGCTGCCGGACGGACCGCTGATGTGGCCGATGTGGCGCAAGCCGCAGCCGTGAGGCTCCCGCCCCGGCTCCCGGCCCCCGCTCCCGCCCCGCCGGATGCGCCGAACCGGCCTACCGTGGAGGTATGGCCGGTGATGAGCGACAGCGTGCGGGTGCGGCGGACGCCGCGCAGTCCGGGCACGAGCAGGAGTCGTGCCCGGACTGCGGGCGCCCCGTGGAGCGGGTGATCGTCGGGCGGCGCAAGTCCCTGGGGATCTTCGTACCGGACTGGGGCCCGGGGCCGTGCCCGGCCCCCGACTGCCCCCGCTACCAGGGATCGGCGGGTTAGCTCAGCGGGGTCAGCTCTTGGTGCCCAGGCCCGAGGCGACGAGGCCGTTCGCCCAGAGCTGGTTCACGCGGGAGCGCTCGGCGGCGTTCGGGTTCGGGTTGGTGCACGAGGTGCCCGGCCCACCGCCCGACATCAGCTCGCTGCACGGGCCGGAGTAGTGGTCCGGCAGACCCAGCACGTGCCCGGTCTCGTGCGCCGTGACCCGGGTGGAGTTGTACTGCTGGTTCTGCGCGTAGTCGAGGAAGATGTAGCCGCGGCCGTGGCCGTCGGTGCTCGCGTAGGAACCCCGTGAGTCGTTGCCCTCGTAGTACGAGAAGTTGCCGCCCGAGGACACCTCCTGGAGCTTGACGTTGGACACCGAGCCGTTCCAGATCTGCGTGGAGCGGGCTATCACGGTGCGGAAGCTCGGCGCGTTGCGGGTGTTGTAGGTGACGGTCACGGCCATCAGGCCGGGGTTCGCGGCGCGCTGCTCGGCCACCGAGCGCTGCACGGCCTCGAAGAAGGCCCGGTTGGCGGCCTGGTTCTCCGGCGAGCGCTCGTACGCGGCGTAGCTCGCGGCGTTGCCGGACGGGGCGGGGGCGGCGTTGGCGGTGGGGGCGATGCCGGCCAGGGCGGCGGCGAGAACGAGACCTACGGTGGCGGCGGCCGGAACGGCCGTGCGGGAGTGGCGCATGTGGGGGAGCTCCTACTCATCCGGTGTGGGGGGTGGGTCGTTCGGTACCGGAGTCTGCGGGAGCGTCACCGCTCGGCGGATGATGTCAGCCACCGATAACACCGGGCTATCGGCTGGTTTTGCGCAGGCCAACTTCCGGGAAATTGGCCGGATTCGAGGGGATACCGGTGGCTGGTGCGGCCGACCTGGGCCGTCCTACCCTCTGGTCATGGAGCTTGAGGTCAGGCATCTGCGCGCACTGTGCGCCATCGCCGACGCCGGCAGCCTGCACAAGGCGGCGCGGCAGCTCGGCGTGAGCCAGCCCTCCCTGACCACCCAGCTCCGCCGGATCGAACGGGCCCTGGAGGGCGAGCTGTTCCTCCGCGAACGGACCGGCTGCCGGCCCACGCCGTTCGGGCGCACGGTACTGGGGCGGGCGCGCCCGCTGCTGGCCGAGATGGCCGCCCTGGTGGCGGACGCCCGCGCGGTGGCCCGCGGACCCCGCCTGCGGATCGGCTCCACGGCCAGCCGGGCCCTGCCCGGGTGGCTGCGCAGACTGCACCGCCGCTCGCCGGAGACGGAGACCTCGCTGGTGGTCGACGTATCGGCCAACGCCCTGCTGCGGATGGTGGACGCGGGGCAGTTGGACGTGGCGTTCGTGCACGAGGTCGAGGGATGCCCGCTGCGGGTGCCGCCCGGGCTGGAACTGCGCGTGCTGATGGAGCGGGAGCCGCAGTTCGTGTCCATGTCCCGGAACCACCCCGCGGCGCGGCGGCCGGTGGTGGAGTTACGGGAACTCGCCGCCGATCGCTGGACGGTCGACCCGTCGGTGGACGGCGAGTGGGACGGCTTGCGGCGGGTCTTCGCCGGCGCCGGGGTGGACCCGCCGGTGTTGCACGCCGATTACCACACCGCGACCTCGCTGATCGTCTCCGGCGAGGCCGTCGCCCCCTGCCAGCCGACCTCCGGCCCCCGTGACGACATGGCGATCCGGCCGCTCTCGGGCGACCCGCTCGCCGTACGCCTGCTGCTGGCGAGCCGGCCGGGCGCGCACGCGGAGGTGTACGAGGACCTTCGCGCCGCCTATCGAGAGGCGGCCCTGCGCACCGCGCCGTACCGGGCGTGGCTGCACCACCACGCGAGCCCGCTGCTGGCCGCGTAGGCCCGTTCCTTCCCGCGTCCCCGGACACCGTCCGGTCCCCGGGCTGCCCGCGCGCGTGTCGGCGTACCGGCGTGTCGGCCGCTTGACTTCCCCGATCCGCGATATATCGTGTTCCCAGAAGACGCGATATGTTGCGAGCGTCGAGCACCGTTCGTGCGCCCACGAGGAGGATCAGAACCATGGCAGAGCAGATGACGTGGTCCGTCGCCGAACCGCAGAAGCTCACCTTCGAGCAGCAGGTGACCGAACTCCGCGTCCGCGTCGTCGGCGGCACGGTCAACGTCGTCGCCGCGGACGACGGCCCCGCCCGCCTCGAAGTGGCCGAGGTCAACGGGCCGCCCCTGCACGTCGTGCAGGAGGGTGGCATCCTCACCGTCTCCTACGAAGACCTGCCCTGGAACGGTTCCCAGGGCTTCAAGAAGTGGTTCGAGGGCAAGCCCTGGAAGGCCTGGTCCGGCTCCGCCGACGGCCGCAAGGCCTGGGAACGCAGCGCCACCGTCACCCTCACCGTCCCCGCCGCCACCGCCGTCCAGCTGGCCACCGTCAGCGCGGCCGCCTTCGTCTCCGGCATCAGCGGCGCCACCGACGTCAACGGCGTCAGCGGCGACGCGACCCTGGTCGGGCTCTCCGGCAAGGTCAAGGCCCACACCGTGTCCGGCAACGTCGAGGCGCAGTCCGTGACCGGCGAACTCGGCTTCCACTCCGTCTCCGGCGGACTGACGGTCGTCGACGGCGCGGGCGGCAGCGTACGGGCCGACTCGGTCAGCGGTGACATGCTCATCGACCTCGTACTCGACCCGGCCGACGCGCGCCCCGTCGACATCACCCTGAACTCCGTGTCCGGACAGGTCGCGATCCGCCTCCCGCACCCCGCCGACGCCCGCGTGGAGGCCAACACCGCCACCGGCGGCGTCTCCAACGCGTTCGAGGACCTGCGGGTCAGCGGCCAGTGGGCCGCCAAGCGGATCACCGGAACGCTCGGCGCCGGCACCGGGACGCTGCGGGCCACCACCGTCTCCGGCGCCATCGCCCTGCTGCGCCGCCCGGCGGCCGACGGCCCCGACGCCGCCGCTCCGCTCGCGCTCGACAAGAAGGTGCTCTGACATGCCGCCCGTCTTCGCCCACGGACGCCTGCGCCTGTACCTCCTGAAACTGCTGGACGAGGCCCCGCGCCACGGGTACGAGGTGATCCGCCTGCTGGAGGAGCGGTTCCAGGGGCTGTACGCGCCCTCCGCGGGCACGGTGTACCCGCGGCTCGCCAAGCTGGAGGCGGAGGGACTGGTCACGCACGCCACCGAGGGCGGCCGCAAGGTGTACTCCATCACCGAGGCGGGCCGCGCCGAACTGGCCGACCGGGGCGGTGAACTCGCCGTCCTGGAACTGGAGATCCGCGACTCGGTCTCCGAACTGGCCGCGGAGATCCGGGACGACGTCCGGGGCGCGGCGGGGGACCTGCGGCGCGAGATGCGGGCCGCGGCCGCCTCGGCGACGGCCACGCACGGTGAGGACGAGGGCTGGAAGGCGGCCAAGGAGGAGCTCCGCAAGGCGAAGGCGGAGTGGAAGGAGCAGGCGCGGCGGGCGAAGGACGAGAGCCGCCGGGCGCGCGAGGAGGCGCAGCAGGCGCGTCGCCAGGCGAAGGAGGCGCAGGAGCGGGCGCGCGAGGAGGTCCAGCGGATCGCGAGCCAGCTGCAGGAGCAGTTCTCGAAGTCGGGCGGCGTGCTGGGGAGTCTGGCGGGGGCGTGGCTGGGTGGCGCCGGCGGCCACGGAGGTACCGGTGCGCAGGCCGGGCGGCCCGGCGCGCCGACGGCGGAGGCGGGCTGGGCCGAGGACCTGGGCCCGACGGCCGACCCGGTGCGGGACCTGGACCGGTTGCTGGACCGCTTCCGCGACGACGTCCGTGATGCCGCGAGGGACCACGGGGTCTCCCCGGCGCAGCTGGCCGAGGCCCGGGCCCACCTGGCGGCGGCAGCCGCCCGCGTGACGGCGGCGCTCCGCCCGGACCGGGCGTAGGGCCCGGCCCGGTGGCGGGCCCCCTCGCTGCGCTCGCGGCTTCCCGGGGCTCCGCCCCGGCCCCCGCGCCTTGACGGCCGGCGGGGCTGGGGTTCGGTGGGGCCCGCGGGCTGCCGCGTCAGACCGTGAGGACGATTTTGCCGAAGAGGTCGCCCGAGGCGAGTTTTTCGAAGCCTTCGCGGGCGCGGTCCAGGGGGAGGACCTCGTCGATGACCGGCCGTACGCCGGTGGCCGCGCAGAACGCGAGCAGGTCCTCCAGCTCGTCCTTCGAACCCATCGTGGAGCCGACCACCTTCAGCTCCAGGAAGAAGATCCGCGTCAGCTCGGCGTGCGCCGGCCGGTCGCCGCTCGTCGCACCCGAGATGACCAGCGTGCCGCCCGGCCGCAGGGACTTCACCGAGTGCGACCACGTGGCCGCGCCCACCGTCTCGATGACGGCGTCCACCCGCTGCGGCAGCCGCGCGCCCGGCTCGTACGCCTCCACCGCGCCCAGCTCCACCGCGCGCTTGCGCTTCGCCTCGTCCCGGCTCGTGGCGAAGACCCGCAGGCCGGCCGCCTTGCCCAGGACGATCGCGGCGGTGGCGACGCCTCCGCCCGCGCCCTGGACGAGGACCGAGTCCCCCGGCCGCACCCCGGCGTTGGTGAACAGCATCCGGTATGCCGTCAGCCACGCCGTCGGCAGGCAGGCGGCCTCCTCGAAGGACAGCTCGGCGGGCTTGCGGAGCACGTTCCAGGCGGGCACCGTCACCTGCTCCGCGAACGTTCCCTGGTAACGCTCGGTCAGGATCGACCGCGGCTCGTCCGGACCGACCCCGTGGCCGCTCTGGCCGATGACGGAGTGCAGGACGACCTCGTTGCCGTCCTGGTCGGTCCCGGCGGCGTCACAGCCGAGGATCATGGGGAGCTTGTCCTCGCCGAGACCCACCCCGCGCAGCGACCACAGGTCGTGGTGGTTGAGCGAGGCGGCCTTGACGTTGACGGTCACCCAGCCGGGGCGGGCCCCGGGAGCCGGGCGCTCGCCCAGTTCAAGGCCGTTCAGCGGCTGGTCGCGGTCGATTCTGGCGGCGTAGGCAGCGAACATGCCGCGACGCTACCGCCCGGTAGCGCGAGGGGCCACCCCTGTCGGGGCGCGGCGGGTGAGGCCTTCGTCGCAGTGCCCTCGGACGAACACTGCCGATAGCGGGAACCGGACAGGGGGTTCTCGGCGTCTATAACGGGCCATCCGCCGCATCCAGGCGGAAGGAATAGTCCATCCCTCAACTTCCACTCGTACCAGTCGGTTTGGGCTTTCCCGGTGGTAAACCGGAATGTCATTCAAGCCCGTCGGCAGGGGTAACATTCTGGCCATGCGGCGCGCTCGCCATGAGCCTGTCATCGGCAGCCCTGTCATCTGCGCCGCGGTCCTCTTCGTGTGGCCGTACGCCGCTTCGCCGTGCGCCCGGACACACGACAGGCGCGGCGACCCCTCCCGGTTCGGGGGCCAGGAGGGTGCGTCCGCGACCAGGTGGCGAGCAACGGGAAGGGCCCGGCCGGATGGGATCCATCAGGCCGGGCCCTTGCCCGTACGGTCACGCGTCTCGCCGGAGCGGCGATCAGACCAGGCGGGCCACGCCGTCCGCCTTCGCCGCGGCGGCGACCGCGGCCGCGACGGCCTCGGCGACGCGCTCGTCGAAGGGCGACGGGATCACGTAGTCGGCGGCGAGCTCGTCACCCACGACGCCCGCGATGGCGTCGGCGGCGGCGATCTTCATGCCCTCCGTGATCCGGGTCGCGCGCACCTTGAGGGCGCCCGCGAAGATGCCCGGGAAGGCCAGCACGTTGTTGATCTGGTTCGGGAAGTCCGACCGGCCGGTGGCCACGACCGCCGCGTACTTGTGCGCGACGTCGGGGTGGACCTCCGGGTTCGGGTTGGCCATGGCGAAGACGAAGCAGTCCTTCGCCATGGTCGCCACCGCCTCCTCGGGAACCGTGCCGCCCGAGACGCCGATGAAGACGTCCGCGCCGGACAGGGCCGCTTCCAGGGGGCCGGACTGACCGGTCCTGTTGGTCAGGCCCGCGATCTCGGCCTTGACGTCCGTCAGGTCGGAGCGGTCCGCCGAGACGACGCCCTTGCGGTCGGTGACGCACACGTCGCCGATGCCCGCGTCCACGAGGATCTTGGCGATGGCGATGCCCGCCGCGCCCGCGCCCGAGATCACGGCGCGCAGGTCGCCGAGGGTGCGGCCGGTGAGCTTCGCCGCGTTGCGCAGGGCGGCCAGCGTCACGATGGCCGTGCCGTGCTGGTCGTCGTGGAAGATCGGGATGTCCAGGGCTTCCTGGAGCCGGCGCTCGATCTCGAAGCAGCGGGGGGCGGAGATGTCCTCCAGGTTCACCCCGCCGAAGGACGGCGCGAGACGGATGACCGTCTCGATGATCTCGTCCGTGTCTTTGGTGGCGAGCGCGATCGGGACCGCGTCCACTCCACCGAACTGCTTGAACAGGATGGCCTTGCCCTCCATCACCGGGAGGGAGGCCTCGGGACCGATGTCCCCGAGGCCGAGCACGGCCGTGCCGTCGGTGACGACGGCGACCACGTTGGACTTCCACGTGTACTCGTTGACGAGTTCCGGGTTCTCCGCGATGGCGCTGCAGACCTTCGCCACGCCAGGCGTGTAGGCGAGGGACAAGTCGTCCTTGTCGCGGACGGGCACGGTGGCCTGCACGGCCATCTTGCCGCCCCGGTGCAGTGCGAACACCGCGTCGGGGTTGTTGTCCGTCACGCTGTCGCTGCGAGGATTGACGATCTCCGCTGCCACTTGTTTGACCCCTTAAGTCTTTAATCGTTGAGGGTGGCCACTCCTGGTTAAGGGGTGGGCGGGCACCGCGTCCGTCTCCGCATCGACGGGTTCGTCCCGCCTCCGCGAAGGGGAGGTTTCGTACGCGCGGGCGCGCCGCACACGCGCCCTGGGCCCCGGATGAGGGGTGTAAGGATCTGTTCTACCTGAAAAACGCCCGTCCGGACGAGTCGATTGCCTCACGTTCGCAGGTCTCTTGCCCCGGTTTCCCCCATAAGTCCGGACGTTACTGTCCGGTGGGCGAGACCGACAGTAAAAACTGCGGCCAAACGCCCTGTCGGCGGTGCATAGTGCGGCCCCGCGGCCCCGTCGCCGCAGGCCTGTTGGGAACTCCGTGTGGCCCGTTATCCGATTTTGACCTGACGACCACCCTGAATGTCGCAGTCCGAATGGCAAGATGCCGTAATCACACAGGTCGCTGCACTCGATGGTGCGTGCCCCGACCGTTCTCGGATGCTTTTTTCCCCACTGCCGGAGGAACCAGCTCATGACCGCAAGCACCACCCGTCGTTCGACCGCCGCACGGTCCCGGATCGCCGCGGTCGGCGCGATCGCGGTCGCCGGCGCCCTGATCCTCACCGGCTGTGGCGACCAGACCAAGAGCGGCTCCGGGAACTCCTCGGGCACCAAGTCCAGCAGCGCCCCGCTCTTCTCGGCCCTGCCGAAGAAGATCCAGGACGCCGGTGTCATCAAGATCGGCACGGACTCCGCGTACGCCCCGATGGAATTCGTCGAGAACGGCAAGATCGTCGGTGTCGACCCCGATATCGCGGACGCGCTCGCCAAGCAGCTCGGCGTGAAGGTCCAGTTCACCGCGGGCACCTTCGACGGCCTGATCACCTCGATCTACACCGGCCGCGAGGACGCGATCATGTCCTCCATCACGGACAACAAGCAGCGCCAGGAGGGCCTGGACGACAAGGGTCAGAAGATCGGCAAGGGCATCGACTTCGTCGACTACTTCTCCTCCGGTCTCTCGCTCCTGGTCAAGAAGGGCAACCCCGAGGGCATCAAGACCCTGGACGACCTGTGCGGCAAGACCGTCGCGGTCCAGCGCGGGACGACGTACGAGGACGAGTTCAAGAAGCAGGCCGAGAAGTGCGGTGACAAGAAGCTCACCATCCAGGCCTTCGACACCGACGCCGAGGCGCAGACCCGCGTCAAGGCCGGCGGCGCCGTCGCCGACCTGAACGACTACCCGGTCGCCGCGTACACCGTGAAGACCTCCGGCGGTGGCAACGACTTCGAGATCGCCGGCCAGCAGACCGGCGTCGGCCTCTTCGGCATCGGCGTCAGCAAGGACAACACGCAGCTGCGCGACGCCCTCAAGCAGGCCCTCGACGCCGCCATCAAGGACGGCTCGTACGGCAAGGCCCTCGAGAAGTGGAACGTGCAGGACAGTGCCGTCAAGTCCGCGACGGTCAACGCCGGTCAGTAAGTCCCGCGCTCCACGCTCCACTGAAGGGCAGTCATTGTGACTGACAAGATCGACAAGGGTCCGGCCGCAACCCCGCCGGCCGGACCCGGCGCCTCGGGAACCCCGTACGAGGCGATCAAGGCAATCCCCGTGCGGCACTACGGCCGCTGGATCAGCGGTGTCGTCGTCGTCGCGCTGCTGGCGTGGCTCGTCTACGCCTTCTCCCAGGGCAACGTCATCTGGGGGACGGTCGGCGACAAGCTCTTCGACCCGGCCGTCCTCGGCGGCCTCTGGAACACCGTCCTCATCAGCGTCGCCGCCATGGCGCTGGGCCTCGTGCTCGGCATCGTGTTCGCGGTGATGCGCCTGTCGAAGAACCCGGTGACCAGCGCCGTCTCCTGGCTCTACATCTGGTTCTTCCGCGGCACCCCGGTGTACGTCCAGCTGCTGGTGTGGTTCAACCTGTCGCTGATCTTCGAGTACATCAACCTCGGGCCGATCTACAAGAACTACACGGTCGCCGTCATGACCCCGTTCATGGTCGCCCTGCTGGGTCTGGGCCTGAACGAGGGCGCCTACATGGCGGAGATCGTCCGGGCCGGCATCCAGTCCGTCGACGAGGGCCAGACCGAGGCCGCGCACGCGCTCGGCATGCCCCAGACGAAGACGATGCGCCGTGTCGTGCTGCCGCAGGCGATGCGCGTGATCATCCCGCCGACCGGCAACGAGTTCATCAACATGCTGAAAACGTCCTCACTGGTTTCGGCGGTGCAGTACACGGAACTCCTGCGGGCCTCGTCGAACATCGGCAACACGGCCGGTGCCATCATGGAGATGCTGTTCGTGGCATCCGTCTGGTACCTGGCCCTGACCAGTGTGTTCAGCGTCGGCCAGTACTACCTGGAGCGCCGCTTCGCCCGAGGTTCCACGCGGAGCCTGCCGCCGACGCCGTTCCAGCGCCTGCGTGCCAACCTCAACATGTTCCGCCGTACGGAGGTCGCGCGATGACCGCCCAGCCGATGGTCAAGGCAGAAGGCGTCCACAAGTCGTACGGCGCCGCCCACATCCTCCGGGGCATCGACCTCGAAGTCGCCCCGCGCGAGGTCTTCTGTCTGGTCGGTCCGTCCGGCTCCGGCAAGTCGACCTTCCTGCGGTGCATCAACCACCTGGAGCGCATCAACTCCGGGCGGCTGTCGGTGGACGGGCAGCTGGTGGGCTACCGCCAGAAGGGCGACAAGCTCTACGAGCTCAAGGACAGCGAGGTCGCCGCGCAGCGCCGCGAGATCGGCATGGTCTTCCAGCGCTTCAACCTGTTCCCGCACATGACGGCGATCGAGAACGTCATGGAGGCGCCCGTCCAGGTCAAGGGCGAGAGCAAGGCGGTGGCGCGCGAGCGCGCCGTCAAGCTGCTCGACCGCGTCGGCCTCGGCGACAAGGGCGGGAACTACCCCACGCAGCTGTCCGGCGGTCAGCAGCAGCGCGTGGCGATCGCCCGCGCGCTGGCCATGGAACCCAAGCTGATGCTCTTCGACGAGCCCACCTCGGCGCTCGACCCGGAGCTCGTCGGTGACGTCCTGGACGTCATGCGGGACCTGGCCGAATCGGGCATGACGATGATCGTCGTGACCCACGAGATGGGCTTCGCCCGCGAGGTCGGCGACAACCTCGTCTTCATGGACGGCGGTGTGGTGGTCGAATCCGGCCACCCGCGCGAGGTCCTGGGCAACCCGCAGCACGACCGGACGAAGGCGTTCCTGTCCAAGGTGCTGTAGTTGCGTTCGAGCGCTGCTCGTCGAGCGCTTTGAGAGGGGCGGTACGGATTCCCGTACCGCCCCTTCGCGCTGCCCGGTGCACCCCTGCGGTCGTAATACCCTTGTAGCAATCTCAGCCGTTACAGGGACCCCATCCGCAGCCGTAAGGACTCGACGTGGAACTGGCCCATTACTCGGACTACGCCGTGCGCCTGGTCAACACCGAGGAGCCGGCCCGCAACAAGGACTCCCTCACCTCGGTGGACGCCGTACGCGCCCTCTTTGGTACCGGGGTGCAGGCCGCACGCCGCGTCACGGACGCCGACGTCACCCGCTTCCGCAACGTCCGGGGCCGGCTGCGCTCCGTCTTCGAGGCCGCCGACGGCGGGGACCACGTGCTCGCCGTCGACCTGCTGAACTCCCTGCTCATGGAGTTCCCGGTCAGCCCCCAGGTGACCGGCCACGACTCGCTCGGCGAGGACGGCCGCCCCCACTGGCACATCCACCTCGCCGATCACCCCTCGAACGCCTCCGCGGGCTACGCCGCCCTCGCCTCCTTCGGGCTGGCCTTCCACCTGACCGAGCACGGCGCCGACCGCCTCGGCCTGTGCCAGGCGCCGCCCTGCCGCAACGCCTACCTCGACACCTCCACCAACCGGTCCCGGCGCTACTGCTCCGACCGCTGCGCCACCCGGGCGAACGTGGCGGCCTACCGGGCCCGCAAGCGCCTGGAGGCCGAGGGGTCCGCCCGCAGCGGTCTCAGCGCCGAAACCGCCCAGGAAAGCCGCGCCCTCAGCGACCGCTGACCGGCGGGGAGCGGCCGCAGCCGCAGCACGGCCGTCGCCAGCACCAGCTCCTCGGGCACCGTCCCGTAGTCGGTGCTGTCGCCGGTCGCGTTGTACGGGTTGTCGCCCAGCACCCACCAGCCGCCCGGCCGCCGCTCCACCGCCCGCTTGACCACCAGCAGGTCCTGCTGGAAGGGGTGCCGCAGCACCACCACCGCCCCCGGGCGCACGGGCGCCCCGTAGCGGACCACCAGCCGGTCCCCGTGCAGCAGGGTCGGGACCATCGAGGGCCCCGACACCTCGGCCAGCCCGAACTGCCCGCCCGGGCGCGCCCTGTCCACCATGTACGACCTCCTCGTCCCTCCCGCATGCTGCCGCACGCCGCCGTACGTTCGCTCACCGCCGCCGGTACGGCGCTGGACTTTTGTCCGAAGCCCACGGGGCCGCCCGCGAATTCCGCATGCCGAGCGAGTAATCTCGCCCTTGAGAAGACGATCACGAGGAGGACAAACTCCATGCTTACCCGCCTCTTCGCCCCCAAGGCGAAGGTCTCCGCCCACTGTGACCTGCCGTGCGGCGTGTACGACCCGGCCCAGGCCCGCATCGAGGCCGAGTCGGTCAAGGCCGTTCAGGAGAAGTACCAGGCCAACGAGGACGCCGACTTCCGCGCGCGCGCGATCACCATCAAGGAGCAGCGCGCCGAGCTCGCCAAGCACCACGTCTCGGTGCTGTGGAGCGACTACTTCAAGCCGCCGCACTTCGAGAAGTACCCGCAGCTGCACACCCTGGTCAACGACACCCTCAAGGCCCTCTCGGCAGCGAAGGCGTCCAACGACCCGGCGACGGGCCAGAAGGCCCTCGAACTCATCGCCGAGATCGACCGCATCTTCTGGGAGACCAAGGCCGCCTGATCTTGGGCGCCCGGGGGATCCCCCTGCGCTGCTGGTCAGAGCGCACATGACAACGGCCCGACCGCTTCGAGCGGCCGGGCCGTTGGGCATTTTCGAAGAGCACGTCCGTGGCCCACGCCCCGGCAGCCCGCACGGCGGCCCTGGACCTGTGGCGGGAGGCTCCGCGCCCCCCGCGGCCGGGAGCCGGCACCCTCGCGGAGGCCGTCCGCGGCACCCTCGCGGAGGGGCCGTCCGTACGCCACCAGCCGGGGCAGTGCGCACGGCTGGTGTGACGACGGCAGGGGCTGAACCGGCGCTCGCGGAGGGACTACTCGTCGTCCTCGGCGTCGTCGAGGCGGGCCAGCCAGGTTGCCAGGCGTTCCACCGGGACCTCGAAGTCCGGGTTGAGGTCGACGAAGGTGCGGAGCTGCTCGGCGAGCCACTCGAAGGTGACCTCCTCCTCGCCGCGCCGCTTCTCCAGCTCCTCGATGCCGCGATCGGTGAAGTACAAGTCCGGCTCCGTAAGACGTGATGGGGTGTTTCCCGCCAGGATAATCCGCGTACCACGCACACCTCCCGTTCCTCCCTGCCCCGGCGCTAGCCTTGACAGACTCGACCTGAGGGGGACAGGGGATGCCGGACGGGCGCACGGGCGGCTCCGCGCGCGCCTTCGAGCTTCTGGAACCCCTCGTCAAGGCGGCCACCGTACGCGTCCACGCGCCCGCGGACGGGTATGGAACCCCTGGGACCGGTCCGACCTGGGGCAGCGGCTTCTTCATCGCCCCCGGGTGGGTCCTCACGTGCGCGCACGTGATCGGCGAAGGGGGTGCTGCGGTGCGTCTGGCGGGCCGGGAGGTCGGCATCACCTTCTCCGTCGCCGGGTCCCCCGCGGCGGCGGGGGCCACCGGGACGGTCGCCGGCCGGGTCGAATGCGTACTGCCCGAGCGGCTGGAGGAACGCCGGCCCGCCCCGCGCGCCCTGTGGGACCTGCCCGACCTGGCCCTGGTACGGGTACTCGCGCCCATCTCGCACGCCTGCGTCTGGCTCACCGACCGGCCCGGGCCCCGCCTCGACGAAGCCGCGTACTTCGGCGTCACCGAGGACCTCGGGGTACGGGAGATCACCGGCCGCACCACCCGGCTGCGCGGCACCGCCGCGAACGGGGCGGCCATCCGCCTCGGCGACGACGACGAGATCGAACCCGGCATGTCCGGCGGCCCGCTGGTCGACCTGGCGCGCGGCGAGGTCATCGGGATCGTCAAGGCCCGCCGCCAGGCCGGCGGCGGAGGCATCGCGGTATCGGTCGCGCAGCTGCGGACCCTGCCGACGGGGGCGACCGGGCAGGTCGGCCTGTACCGGCGGGTGATGCAGGGACACGACCTGTACCACTACGACCAGCACGTCAGCGACCTGGACAGCCGCCGGACCTGGACGGACGTCCACGACGAGCTGCCCTCGGACGACGACGACACCACCGGCGGACCGGAGCGCCCCACCCGTCTGAGCCGCCTCACCCGGCTCACCCCGGGCGAACGCACCACCCTGTGCGGGCTGCTCGCCGAACTGCCGCCGCCCGGTTCCTCCGAGGCCGTTCGGGCCCTCGCCGAAGCCGCCCGGGGAGAGGAACCCGACACGGGCCTACCGGCTCCGCTGACCTGGCGCGACGGGCTGGGGCTGCTCCACGACCCGCCGGGCACGGGAGGCGAGGCCGCCGCGATGCTCCGCTACGCCACCGACGTCAGCGTCGCCGACCACCGCGAACCGCCCGCGCCCGGCGCCGACGAGGAACTGTGGGACTGGGTGCGCGCGACAGCGGCGCGGCTGTGGCGGCCACTGCGCCGCGAACTGGGCGAGCGCCACGAGCGCGGCCTCGCGGAACGCGAACGGCGCCGGCGCGCCTCCGCCGGGCAGATGGTGCACGGCCCCTTCCGGCCGGCCGTCGGAGTACCGCCCCCGGGGCCGTCGGTCCTGCTGGAGGCCTGGGCCCAGGTGTGGGAGGACGTCTACGACTGGCGGGTCTCCGTCCTGGCCGGCCCGGACCGGCCGGGGGAGGCGACCCCGGTGGCATCCGGAACCCGGGTCACCCTGGCGGCCCTGCCCGAGGCGGTGCGGGCGCCGCTCGCCGAAGGGTTCCGGCGGTGCGACACCCACGAGGCGGCCGCGCTGCTGGAGGTGGTGGTGGCGGAGGATCTGTTCGGGCTGCCGGTGGACGAGTGGACGGTGTCGGGCGGGGTCCCGGTCGGAGTGCAGCGGCCGGTCGTGCTGCGCCCCCCGGGCGGCGAACCGTCCCCGGAGGCCGCCGAGCGGTGGGCACGGGTACAGGCGGGCCCGCTGCTGGGCCGGCGGGCCGACTGCTCGCGGGGCCGCAAGTGGCGCCCGCCGCCCGGATGGCTGGCCGCGCTGGTGGACCACACGGTGCCGGTGCTGTGCCGGGCCCCGGGGGAGGACCCGACGCTCGCGATGCTGCACGACGCGCGGGACGCCGGGTACGGGGTGGCGGTGTGCCGCAGGCCCCCGGCCGACCCCAGGGCGTCCTGCGAGCCGTTCCACCGCGGCCTGCGCGAGGAACTGGCCGACGCCGGACGGGCGGTGGTCCTGCCGGCCCGGCTCCAGACGCTGCGGGGGCGGGCGTACGGGGCGGACCCGGACGCGTACTGGGCGGTGGGGACGGCACTGGTGTGGCAGGACCCGCAGCGGCCGCTCCCGGAGGACGAACCGCTGCAAGGGGACCTGTGAGGGGCGTGTCCGGCGGGACACCGCCGGACACCGCCGGACCGATGACGTGAGGGGCGGGCACATGACCGAGGAGTGGCTCATCTACCGGGGCGTCGGGGAGCCCCACGACGGGATCGACGCCCTGCCCGACCCGCCGCCCTGGCGGGACTTCGACGGCGGCCCCGTCGAGGACGGCCCGGGAGCCGGGGGCACGCCCGACGGGAACGTGGCCCGCCGCCTGGGCGCGCACCGGCAGGCCGCCGAGATGCACCGCCCCGAACCGGAGGAACTGGAGGCCATCAACGCCGCGCTCTACCTGCGCAGGCCGCTGCTCGTGACCGGCTATCCCGGCACCGGGAAGTCCACCCTCGCGCACGCCGTCGCCCACGAACTGAAACTGGGCCGCGTCCTGCGCTGGCCCGTCGTATCGCGCACCGTGCTCCAGGAGGGGCTCTACCGCTACGACGCCATAGCGCGCCTCCAGGACGTACAGATCGCCGCCGGCGGCGCAGCGGCCTCCGACACAGCGCCCGGGATCGGCAAGTACATCCGCCTCGGCCCGCTGGGAACGGCGCTGCTGCCCACCGAGCGCCCCCGGGTACTGCTCATCGACGAACTCGACAAGAGCGACATAGACCTCCCCAACGACCTCCTCAACGTGCTGGAGGAAGGGGAGTTCACCCTCCCCGAGCTGGAACGGGTGGCGGACTCCGAACCCGAGGTGCGGGTCCTCACCGACGACGGCACCAAAGTGACCGTCCGGGACGGCCGGATCCGCTGCCGGGCCTTCCCCTTCATCATCCTGACCAGCAACGGCGAGCGGGACTTCCCCGCCGCGCTGCTCAGGCGGTGCATCCAGCTCAAGCTCGCACAGCCCGGCGAGAAACGCCTCGCCACCATGGTGCGGGCACACCTGGGGGAGGAGGCCGCCCAGCTGGGCGCCGAGCTGATCCGGGAGTTCCTCAGCCGCTCGCAGTCCGAGCTGGTCGCCGCCGACCAGCTGCTCAACGCCATCTACCTCACCCACTACGCCGCCCCGCCCACCCGGGAGGACCTAGCCGACCTGCTCATCCAGCGCCTCGACCGGCCGAGGTGAGGCCCGTGCCGCCCGCCGAGCCCATACGCGACCTCGCCGCGCTGCTGCGGGGCGCGGGGCTCGACCCGTCCGCCGAGGAGCTCGCCGACGCGCTGTGGCTCGCCGGGCGGACCGCAGGGCCGGCCGGCGAGCCCGGCGGGACGGACGGCCCGGCCCGGGAGCCGGCACCGCGGCCCGGGCCGCAGGAGGGTCCGCAGGAGGAGGCCCCGCGCGCGGAGGAACCAGTACGGGAAGAGCCCGAACCGCGGGACGCGGTCCGGCTGTACGCCACGCGGGGCGGCGGGGCGGCGGACGCCGACACGGACCTCCCGGCCGGCGGCGGGGTGCCCGTACGGGTGCCCGGTGCGGCGGCGCTGCCCCGGATCCTGGAGATCCAGCGGGCCCTGCGCGCCCTCCAGCGGCACCGCCCGCCCGGGCCGCCCACCCGGACCGTCCTCGACGAGGCCGCCACCGCCGAGGCCAGCGCCCGGGCCCTCGGGCTGGTCATCCCCGTGTTCCGGCCCGAGAGCCGGCGCGAGGCGACCGTCCGCCTCGTCATGGACGCCTCACCGTCGATGGCCGTGTGGCACGACATGTTCGAGGAACTGCGGTCCGTGTGCGAACGGCTCGGGGCCTTCCGCGACGTCCAGGTCTACTACCTGCACCGGCTGGCGGACGGCACCGCCGCCGTCGGCCGCGGCCCGCACCCCACCGCCGGGCTCCGCTCCGGCGACCAGGTGCGCGACCCCACCGGCCGGGCGCTGACCATGGTCGTCTCCGACTGTGCCGGGCCCGTGTGGCGCGAGGGCCGGGCGCAGCGGCTGCTGTACCGGTGGGCCGGCTGCACCCCCTGCGCGGTGGTGCAGCCGCTGCCGCAGCGCCTGTGGAACCGCAGTTGGCTGCCGACCGAGCGCGGGGTGCTGTCCCGCAGGGAAGGCGGCCCGCGCAGGCTGGAGTTCCGCCCGGACCGGCCGCCCCGGCCCGGGCGGCCCACCGGAGGGCTGACCGTCCCCGTGCTCCCGCCGAACGCCGGCGCGCTCGGCGCCTGGGCCCGCCTCGTCGCGGGCCTGGGGACCGGGCCCGTACCGGCCGAGGTCGGGCGGGTACTGCCGCGCCACCCCGCCGGGGCCGAACCCCCGCCCCGGGCCGCGCGGCCGCCGCGGGAGCTCGTGCGCCGCTTCCGCTCGTCGGCCGCGCCCGGTGCGGTGCGACTCGCCCTGTACCTCGCGGCGGCCCCCCTCACCCTGCCCGTGATGCGGCTCGTGCAGCGCACGATGCTGCCCGACTCGGAACCGTCCGACCTCGCGGAGGTGTTGCTGAGCGGGCTGCTGCGGCGGGCGCCGGACGCCGGGTGGTACGAGTTCGCCCCCGGGGTGCAGGACGTGCTGCTGGGGCCGCTCGGCCGGGACGAGGCGGCGCTGGTGCTCAAGCACTGCTCCGAATACGTACGGTCCCACTTCGGGCGGGGCGTACGGAACTTCCCCGCGCTCGCCGTCTCGCAGCTGACCGGTGCCCCCCTTGAGCCCGACGGAGAACGGGTGCCCGCCGGGCGGCTCCCGCAGGCCTTCGCGCAGGTCTCGGCGAAGGTCGTACGCCGCTACCTGCCCGGGCCGCCGCCCGACGGGCCGGACGCGGAACCGCCCGCCGCCGCGCCCGCCCGGGAGTGGGCCGTACGGACCGCCCGGGCCCGGATCGCCGACGGCGGGCGGCGCGGCCTGTACGAGGCCGTCACCCTGCTGCGCCGGGCCGTGTCGGCGCCGCCCGGCCCCGCCGATCCGGTGGAGGAGGCCGAACTGGAACTCGCGGGCGCTCTGCTGCGGCTGTGGGCGCTGCAACGGGACCCCGAGCTGCTCGCGGAGGCCGAGCGCACCCTGGCCGGGCTGGGCGGCCCGCAGGCCCGGGCGGCGCGGGGCCGCGTGCTGTACGAGCGGGCCCTGGCCGGGGACGTACCGGACGCGGAGCTCCTGGCGGCGGCCGAGCGGGAGTTCGCGGCGGTCGCGGCCGCGCCGGGCGCCGACCGGGAGTTCCGGCTCGACTGCGTCGTACGGCGGACCCGGGCCCTGGTCCGTCTCGGCGAGCTGCGCGGGGACCCGGGGCCGCTGCGGGAGGCACGGGCCGCGCTGGAGGCCGCCGGGGAGGCGGAGCCCGGGGTCGGCCCGGCGCTCGGGCGGGTCCTGCTCGCCCTGCTGCCCCACACCGCGGATCCGGCGGAACGCGCCGCCCTGGCGGAACTGGCCGCGGGGCGCCTGCTCGTGGACCCGGACGCCCGGCCGCAGGAACGGGCCCGGGCCCGGGTGGAGCAGGCCACGGCGCTGCGGTACCTGCCCGCGCGGCTGGAGGAGGCGGCCGGGCAGCTGGCCCGGGCCTTGCAGGAGGCCGAGGAGGCCGACGAGGCCGACGAGGCGGGAGAGGCGGGGGAAGACGCCGGGCCCGAGGGGGCAGGGGAGACGGCCGGGGAGCCGCAGCTGCGGCTGGCGGCGCTGGTGTGCCTCGCGCGGGTGCACCGGGCGCGGTACGCGCGGGACGGGGACCCGGCGGCCCTGGACGACGCGGCCGCCGCCTACGAGCGGGCCCGCAGGCTGACCTCCCGCGACGGGGACGCCTACGGGGAGCTGCTGCCCGAGTGGGGCGACGTACTCCTGGACCGGGCCGCGGCCGCCGGCGCCGACGGGCGGCGGTACACGTCCACCGCCGTACGGGTGCTGCGCGAGAGCCGGGCCGCAGTCCCGCAGTCGGACCCCCGCTCGGCGCGGCGGTTGCTGCGGCTGGCGGCGGGGCTGCGGCTGCGGCACTCCTACGAGGGCGACCTGGTGGACCTGCGGGAGGCCGAACACCTGCTGGAGCTGGCCGCCCGGCAGAGCCGCAGCCCACTGGAACAGGCGTGGGCCTGGCGGGAACACGGGGACGTCCAGCAGGAGATCCACACCCACACGCGGGGCGTGGACCGGCTGGACCGGGCCGCCGACTCCTACCGCAGGGCGTGGCGCGCCGCCCTGGCCGCGGGGGGCGACGACCTGGAGCGGGTGGCGGTGGAACTGGCCGCGCGCGTGCAGGAGCTGCGCGGCGAGGTGCTGGAACGGCTGGAGCGGCCGAGGGGCGCGCTGGAGGCCTACCGGGCGGCGCTGGAGCTGTGGCTGCGGGCGGGCGCCCCCGAAGCCCGCGTGGCCTGGGTGGGCGAACGCATCCGCGCCCTGGAGGCGGGGCCGTGACCCGGGACGGCAGTGCCGTTTCCGGCGGCCACGGGAAGGGAAAGGGCAGTGGACCATACGGCCAAGAGGGGGACGGGCAGCTCATGGTGACCCAGGATCAGGAAGTGACGACGCGTCGGCGGGAGTGCGGCGGGGGGCTGCCGGACCTGTCCGGACTGGATCTGGCCGGGCTGCGCGGGATCGGGCACCCGGTGCTCGCCGAGGTGATCGAAGGCCTGGTGGAGCGGGTCACGCACCCCGCCGAGATCCTCAACGCCTTCGACTCGGGGGTGGTGTGAGCGAGGGGAGTTGACCACTTTCCGCCGTTAGTCCGGCTCGTCCGCAGGGCAGGGATGGACCGTCCGCCGGGGTACCTCCGGGACGGCGGCGGGGGAGGGAGGCACAGGCCGATGACGCGAGCGACCACCAACGACCCCGTGCTGCCTACCCACCGCACACCCCCACCAAGGCCGACCCCGAGCGACCCCACTCACCGCCCACCCCCGCCGAGGGCGGCCGCGGGCGACCCGCATCCGCACGACGCGCACCGGCCGCCCCCGCCGGGAGCGGACCTGCGTGACCATGCGCACCGGCTGCCCCCTGCGGCAGCGGACCCGAGTCTGGGCGACCGCGCGCAGCGGACGCCGTCGGCAGGAGCGGGTTCCGGCAGCCCGCAGCCGCGGCATGCGGC
This sequence comes from Streptomyces cirratus, assembly GCF_014650775.1. Lineage (GTDB taxonomy): Bacteria > Actinomycetota > Actinomycetes > Streptomycetales > Streptomycetaceae > Streptomyces > Streptomyces cirratus. Next base: position 750,191 of record NZ_BMVP01000002.1, read on the forward strand.
CTGGGCGCCGGCGCCGGGCGCGGAGCCGGAGGACCCGCACGTGCGGAACGCGCCCTGGCCGTACGCGCGGCTCGATGTGGGCGCCCTGCGCGCCGCCGGGCAGTTCGGTTTCCCCGTGCGGCAGTTCGTGCTCAAGACGCACAGCCGCTGCAACCTCGCCTGCACCTACTGCTACGTCTACGAAATGGCCGACCAGTCCTGGCGCGAGCGCCCCGCCGTGATGTCCGCCGCCACCGTCCGCCGCGCCGCCGAGCGGATCGCCGAGCACGCCGCCGCCCACCGGCTCACCCGCGTCGACCTCGTCCTGCACGGCGGTGAGCCGCTGCTGAGCGGGCCCGCCGCGCTCGCCGCGCCCGTCGAGGCGGTACGGGCCGCCGTCGCCCCCGGCACCCGGGTCACCGCCACCGTCCAGACCAACGCCACCCTCCTCACCCGAGGCCGGCTCGCCGCGCTCACCGCCGCCGGCATCCGCGTCGGCGTCAGCCTCGACGGCGGCCTGCCCGCGCACAACGCCCGCCGCGCCGACCACGCCGGACGCCCCGGGTTCGCGGCCGCGGCGCGCGGGCTGCGGCTGCTCGCCCAGAGCCCCGACGGCTACGCGGGCGTGCTCTGCGTCGTCGACCTCGCCCAGGACCCCGTCGAGGTGTACGAGTCGCTCCTCGACTTCGCCCCGCCCGCCATCGGCCTGCTCCTGCCCCTGGCCAACTGGAGCGACCCGCCGCCCGCCCACTCCCCGCACGCGACCCCGTACGCCGACTGGCTGCTCGCCGTCTTCGAACGCTGGTGGCACGACGGGGTGCACCGCACCCGGATACGGATCTTCGAGGAGATCATCGCCCTGCTGCTCGGACTGCCCACCGCCACCGAAACCCTCGGCCTGGCCCCCGCCACCACCGCCGTCATCGAGACGGACGGCAGCATCGAACAGGCCGATTCGCTGAAATCCGCCTACGAAGGCGCCGCCGCGACCGGCCTCCACATCGACACCGACGGCTTCGACCGGCTCCTGGACCACCCCGGGTTCGCCGCCCGCCAGCTCGGGCGGGACGCCCTCGCCGCCGACTGCCGCGCCTGCGAACTCGTCGAAGTGTGCGGCGGCGGACACTACCCGCACCGCTACCGCGCCGGTGAGGGGTTCCGCCGGCCCTCCGTGTACTGCGCCGACCTCCAGGCCCTCATCCGGCACGTCGCGCGCGCCCTGCACACGGCCGCCCTCGCCGACCGGCCCCCGCAGCCGGCCGCCGTCACCGGGCGGTCCGCCTCATGAGCGAAGCCCAGACCACCCTCGCCCCGTTCGCCGTCAGCGCCCCGACCCTGCGCGCCCTCGCCTCCACGGAACCCTCGCCCGAAGGCACCCGGCTCGTGCGCGACGTACGCCGCTCCAAGCGGCTGCTCCTGCTGCGCGCCGTACTCGACCGGGCCCCCGGCGCCGAGGCCGCCGAGCACTGGGCGCTGCTGGAGGAAGCCGAACGGCACGACCCCGGCGCGGTGCGGGACGTGCTGCACTACCCCGCCACCGGGGTGTGGGCCGAGGAGACCCTGCGCCGCCTGCACGCGCCGGACGGGCCCCCCGCCGACCTCGGGCACCTCGGCGCGCTCGCGGCCGCCGCCGCGCTGCGCGCCGGGATCACCTTCAAGGTCACCCTGCGCCCCGCGGGCGGCCGGCTCGTGCTGCCGACCCTCGGGCTGCTGCGACCCGACCGGCCCGGCCTGCTCGCCGTCACCGAGCGGTCCTGGGCCACGGCCCCCGACCCCCTGCCGCTGCACGCCCTGCCCGACGGCCGTACCGCCCTCGACGACCTCGACCCCTACCGCGCCCCCGCCCGCGAGGATTCCGCCCACGTGCGCCCCGCCCGGCGGCTCACCCCCAAGGGGCACAAGCGCTGGGACACCCAGTGGTCCGGCGCCCTCACCCTGCTGCGGCGCTACGACTCCACCCGCGCGGACGAGATCGGCCGCCTGCTGCGCTCCGTCGTCCCCCTGGCCGGCGGTTCCCGCTCCAGCGGCGCGACCCTGCCCGCCGCCGCCGGGTCCGTCATGGCCCGGGCGCAGGCCCCGCCCGCCCTGGCCGCCACCCTCGTCCACGAGGTCCAGCACGGGAAACTCGCCGCCCTCGCCGACGTCCTTACCCTGCACACCGCCGACCGCGCGCCCCGCCACTGGGCCCCCTGGCGCAGCGACCCCCGGCCGCTCGACGGGCTGGTGCACGGCGCGTACGCCCACCTGGCCCTCGCCGGCTACTGGCAGCGCGCCGCCCTCTACGGGGCCCGCGGCGCCTGGGCCCGGCACGCACGGCTGCGCGCCCAAGTGGCGGCCGTCCTGCCCGCCATCCGGGCCCACCCCCAACTGACCGCTACGGGGCGGGAGTTCGCCGATGCGATGGCCGAGGCGGAGCGGGCCATGGACGAACTGCCACCGCCCGGCGACCAGCACGCCACCGCCCGCCGGACCCTGGAGCGGGAACGCCGCGCCTGGTGCGAGAAGCATCCCGAACTCGCCGAGTTCACCGGTTGCTGAGGGGCCCTCACGGCCCGTCCGTTGCGGTACCTTTTCAACCCCGTCCACCGCCCGGTTCCAGGGAGACGGCCGCATGACCACCGGTATTCGGCAGGACCGAGACGGAGCGGCACAGCCGCCGCAGCGCTTCGTCATCAGCTTCGCGGGATTCAACCGCCCCTGGGCCGTGTGGATCGCGCACCGCCTGGAGGAGCACGGCCACCGCGTGGCCCTCCAGCGCTGGGACCCGCAGACCAGCCCGGGGGTCACCGAAGCCCTCGACGACCTGGCCCGGGCCGGGGGCAAGGTCCTCGTCGTCCTCAGCGAACGCTACTTCTCCGCCGGCACCCACACCGAGGAGGAGTGGAACGCGGCCCTGCGCACCGTCACCGAGCACCACCCCGACCGGTTCGCCGCCGTCTGCCTCACCGACGCCCCGCTGCCGAGCGCCGTGGCCGCCCTGGAGAAGACCGACCTGTGGGGGCTGGACGCCTACGAGGCCGAGTACCGGGTGCTGCGCCGGCTGGAGCTGCCCACCGACCGGATCGGCATCGAGAGCGGCCGCCGTGGGCCCCGCTTCCCCAACGACCCGCCCGAGATCTGGGGCCGGGTGCCGCGCCGCAACCCGCGCTTCACCGGCCGCAACGACGTCATCGGCCGCCTGCGCGCCGCCCTCACCGAAGCCCCGCCCGGGGCGTCGACCGTCACCCTGCTCGGCCTGTCCGGGGTGGGCAAGACGCAGGTGGCCACCGAGTACGCCTACCGGTTCGCCTCCGAGTACGACGTGGTGTGGTGGGTCCCGGCCGAGGACCGGCCGACCCTGCGCGAGCGGCTCGCCGACCTGGCGCCCGCGCTCGGCCTGCCCCGGGGCGCCGGCAGCTACGGCGAGCAGATCCGGGCGGTGCTGGAAGCGCTGCGGCGCGGGAACCCGTACTACCGCTGGCTGCTGGTCTTCGACGGCTGCGACAACCCCGACGACCTCACCGACCTGCTTCCCTCCGGGGCCGGAGACGTGATCATCACCTCCCGCAACCGCGAATGGGCGGCCCGCCACACCAGCCTCGTCGAAGTCCCGCTGTACGCGCGCCCCGAGTCGGTGACCTTCATCCGGCGCCGGGCCGGACGCCTCACCGCGGCCGAGGCCGACCAGCTCGCCGAGGCGCTGGAGGACTACCCGCTCGCCCTCGACCAGACCGCCGGCTGGCTCGCCGACTCACCGATCGGCGTCGGCGAGTACCTGCACCTGTTGCAGAGCCGGCTCGACTCCCACGAGGCCGTCACCCTCTCCGACGACTACCCGCTGCCCTTCCCCACCGCCCTGGCCATACTCCTGAACAACGTACGGGAGAACTTCCCCGACGCACTCGCCCTGCTGAGGCTGTTCGTGTTCTTCGCCCCCGGCCGGGTCCCGCTGCGGCTGCTGAGCGAGTTCCCCGCGGACGACGTACCCGAGCAGCTCGCCGGGCTGATCAACGACCAGATCCGGTGGAACGCCGCCCTCAACAAACTCGTGCAGTTCTCCGTCGTCCGGCTGGAGTACTCCGACCTGGCCGTCGAGGAGGGCGGCGGCCTGGAGACCGTGCAACTGCACCGCATGGTCCACAACATCGTCCGCGGGGACCTCGGCGACGACGAAGCCGAGGAACTGTCCCGCGTCGTACGCCAGGTCCTCGCCGCCGCCGACCCGGGCCGTCCCTCCGACTCCCGCCTGTGGCCCCGCTACGCCGAACTCATCCCCCACCTGGAACCCGCCGGGGTCCTGCGCAGCTCCAACCCGCGCATCCAGAACTTCCTGCTGCACTGCATGCGCTACCTGCTGCGCGCCGGGGAGTACCGCACCTGCCTGCGGCTCGCCGAGGAGACCGACGGGATCTGGCGGACCATGCTCGGCGAGGACCACGACCAGGTCCGCGAGCTCAGCTACCACTACGGCAGCGCCCTGCGCATGCTCGGCCACTTCCGCCAGGCGGAGACCCTCGCCAGGGCCCGGGCGGAGCGACTCGTCGCCGAACGCGGCCCCCGCGACCTCGAATCGCTGCGCGCCACCAGCTCGTACGCCGGCGTCCTGCTCAACACCGCCAAGTTCGAGCAGGCCCGCGACCTGCTGGAACACGCCTTCACCAGCTACCGCGAACTGCTCGGCGAGGACGACGCCACCACCCTCGCCGCACAGAACAACGTCGCCGTCGCCCTGCGCCTCCTCGGGCGCTACCAGGAGGCCTACGACACCGACCTCGACACCCTGCGGCGCCGCGAACGGGTCCTGCGCGTACGGCACATCGCCACCCTGTCGTCCGGGATCGGCTGCGCGATGGGCCTGCGCCTGATGGGCCGCTACCGGGAGGCACTGGCCCGCCAGGAGCAAGGCCTCAAGGTCAACGCCCAGGTCCTGGGCACCAACCACCCGCAGACCCTGCGCGCCGAACACAACCTGGGCATGTGCCTGCGCCGCTCTGGCGACATCCCGGGCGCCGGGGCCCGGCTGCGCAGCGTGCTGGAACGCTCGACGCGGGTGTTCGGCGCGGAATTCCCCTGGACCCTGATGGTCGCCTCCGACTACGCCACCTACCTGCGCGAGTACGGCGACGTCGACGAGGCCCGCCGGATCTCGGAGGACGTCGTACGGGGCTACCAGTCGCAGCTGGGCCTGGCCCACCCGTACAGCATCGGCACCGTCGGCAACCTCGGGCTCGTCCTGAGGGCGCAGGGCGAGCGGGCGGAGGCGCTGAGCCTGGCGGAGCAGGCGCTGGTCGGGATGCGGGGCGCGCTGGGCGACCGGCACCCCTGGACGCTGGGCTGCGCGCTCAACGCCACCGGCCACCGGAACATCACCGGGCGGCTGGAGGACGCGGTGGACCTCAGCCGGGAGACCCTGCGGGGGGCGGAACAGGTGCTGGGCCCGGACCACCCCATGACGCTGAGCGCGCAGATCGCCCTGGCGGCGGACCTGAGGGCGGTACGCGAGGACGCGGAGGCGGCGAAGCACGAGGAAGCGGGCCTCAAGGCCCTCACCCGCACCCTGGGCGCCCAACACGTCCACACGGTCTCGGCCCGCCAGCAAACCCGCCCGTACTGGGACTTCGAACCCCAGCCGTAACCCTGGCCGGGCCGCCCCGGCCCCGCGGGCCGTCCCAGCCCCGTCGGCGGGGCCGGACGTGGTCGGCGGAGCCGGAAAGGGCCGAAGGCCCGGCCCCCCCGGGTGGGGGGCCGGGCCTTCGGCCTTGGGGCCGGTCGGGGCGGTTACGCCTCGAAGACCTCGTTCAGCAGGAGCTGCTGCTCCGCCTGGTGGCGCTTCGCGGAGCCCACCGCCGGGGACGAGCCGTGCGGGCGCGAGATGCGCCGCAGGCGTTCGCCCGCCGGGATGTCCGCGCCGACCGCCAGGTCGAGGTGGTCGATCAGGTTCAGCGCGATGAACGGCCACGCACCCTGGTTCGCCGGCTCCTCCTGCGCCCAGATGTACTTCGCCGCGTTCGGGAACTTCGCGATCTCCGCCTGGAGCTCCGCACCCGGCAGCGGGTACAGCCGCTCGATGCGGATGATCGCCGTGTCCGTGATGCCGCGCTTCTCCCGCTCGGCCTCCAGGTCGTAGTAGACCTTGCCCGCGCAGAAGACGACCTTGCGGACCGCGTTCGGGTCCACCGTGCTGTCGCCGATGACCGGACGGAACGAACCGCTCGTGAACTCCTCCGCCTTCGACGCCGCCGCCTTGAGACGCAGCATCGACTTCGGCGTGAAGACGATCAGCGGCTTGTGGTGCGGGTTGTGGACCTGCCAGCGCAGCAGGTGGAAGTAGTTCGACGGCAGGGTCGGCATCGCGACCGTCATGTTGTCCTGCGCGCACATCTGCAGGAAGCGCTCCGGGCGGGCGGACGAGTGGTCCGGGCCCTGGCCCTCGTAGCCGTGCGGGAGCAGGAGCGTGACGCCGGAGGTCTGGCCCCACTTCTGCTCGGCCGAGGAGATGAACTCGTCGACGACGGTCTGCGCGCCGTTGACGAAGTCACCGAACTGCGCCTCCCACAGGACGAGCGCGTCCGGACGGGCCAGCGAGTAGCCGTACTCGAAGCCCATGGCCGCGTACTCGGAGAGCAGCGAGTCGTAGACGTTGTAGCGGGCCTGGTCCTCCGACAGGTACTGCAGCGGGGTGTAGTCCTCGCCCGTCTCCCGGTCGATGAGGACCGCGTGGCGCTGGCCGAACGTGCCGCGGCGGGAGTCCTGGCCCGACAGGCGGACCGGGGTGCCCTCCATCAGCAGCGAACCGAAGGCGAGGGTCTCGCCCATGCCCCAGTCGATGGTGCCCTCGTCGATCATCGCCGCGCGGCGCTGGAGCTGCGGCAGCAGACGCGGGTGGACGGTGACGTTCTCCGGGATGTTGACCTGCGCCTCGGCGATCCGCTTGACGACCTCCTGGGAGACCGCGGTGTTCACCGGAACCGGGAACTGCTGCTGCGCGACCGGGGCCGGCGTGCCGATCGCGGGCTGCGTGGCGGCCTCGCGGACCTCCGCGAAGACCTTCTCCAGCTGGCCCTGGAAGTCCTGGAGCGCCTGCTCGGCCTCTTCCAGCGTGATGTCGCCGCGACCGATGAGGGACTCGGTGTACAGCTTGCGCACCGAACGCTTCTTGTCGATCAGGTCGTACATCAGCGGCTGCGTGAACGCCGGGTTGTCGGACTCGTTGTGGCCGCGACGGCGGTAGCAGATGAGGTCGATGACCACGTCCTTGTTGAACGCCTGACGGAACTCGAAGGCGAGCCGCGCGACGCGGACCACGGCCTCCGGGTCGTCACCGTTCACGTGGAAGATCGGCGCCTCGATCATGCGGGCCACGTCGGTGGCGTACATGGACGAACGCGAGGACTCCGGGGCGGCGGTGAAGCCGACCTGGTTGTTGATGACGACGTGGACCGTGCCGCCGGTGCGGTAGCCGCGCAGCTGCGACATGTTCAGCGTCTCGGCGACGACGCCCTGGCCGGCGAAGGCCGCGTCGCCGTGCAGCGCCAGGGGCAGGACGGTGAAGTCCGTGCCGCCCTTGTTGATCACGTCCTGCTTGGCGCGGGCGACACCCTCCAGGACCGGGTCGACGGCCTCCAGGTGCGAGGGGTTCGCGACGAGCGAGACCTTGATCTGCTCACCGTCCAGGCCCGTGAAGGTGCCCTCGGCGCCCAGGTGGTACTTGACGTCACCGGAGCCGTGCATCGACTTCGGGTCGAGGTTGCCCTCGAACTCGCGGAAGATCTGCGCGTAGGACTTGCCGACGATGTTCGCGAGGACGTTCAGACGGCCGCGGTGGGCCATGCCGATGACGACCTCTTCGAGGCGGGCCTCGGCGGCCGAGTCGATGACGGCGTCCAGCAGCGGGATGACGGACTCGCCGCCCTCCAGGGAGAAGCGCTTCTGGCCGACGTACTTCGTCTGCAGGAACGTCTCGAAAGCCTCCGCCGCGTTCAGGCGGCGCAGGATGCGCAGCTGCTCCTCGCGCTCCGGCTTGGAGTGCGGGCGCTCGATGCGGTCCTGGATCCACTTGCGCTGCTTGGGGTCCTGGATGTGCATGAACTCGACGCCGGTGGTGCGGCAGTACGAGTCGCGCAGCACGCCGAGGATGTCGCGCAGCTTCATCATCGACTTGCCGGAGAAGCCGCCGACCGCGAACTCGCGCTCCAGGTCCCACAGGGTGAGGCCGTGCTCGGTGATGTCGAGGTCGGGGTGCTTGCGCTGCTTGTACTCCAGCGGGTCGGTGTCGGCCATGACGTGGCCGCGGACCCGGTAGGAGTGGATCAGCTCGAAGACGCGGGCGGCCTTGGTGACGTCGTCGTCGTGGGAGGCGTCGATGTCCCGCAGCCAGCGGACCGGCTCGTAGGGGATGCGCAGCGCCTCGAAGACGTCGTCGTAGAAGCCGTTCTCGCCGAGCAGCAGGTTCGCGACGATGCGCAGGAACTCGCCGGAGGCCGCGCCCTGGATGACCCGGTGGTCGTAGGTCGAGGTCAGGGTCATGACCTTGGAGATGCCCAGCTTGTTCAGGGTGTCCTGCGAGGTGCCCTGGAACTCGGCGGGGTAGTCCATCGAGCCGACGCCCATGATGACCGACTGACCGGGCATCAGGCGCGGCACGGAGTGGACGGTGCCCAGTCCGCCGGGGTTGGTCAGCGAGACGGTGACGCCGGTGAAGTCGTCCATCGTCAGCTTGCCGACGCGGGCGCGGCGGACGATGTCCTCGTACGCCTGCCAGAACTCGAAGAAGTTGAGGGTCTCGGCCTTCTTGATGCCGGCGACGACGAGCTGCCGGTCGCCGTTGGCCTTCACCAGGTCGATCGCGAGGCCGAAGTTCACGTGCTCCGGCTTGACCAGGGTCGGCTTGCCGTCCTTCTCCGCGAAGGAGTAGTTCATGGACGGCATGGCCTTGATGGCCTGCACCATCGCGTAGCCGATGAGGTGGGTGAAGGAGATCTTCCCGCCCCGGGCGCGCTTGAGGTGGTTGTTGATGACGATGCGGTTGTCGAACAGCAGCTTCACCGGGACGGCGCGGACGGACGTGGCCGTCGGGACGTCGAGGGAGGCATTCATGTTCTTGGCGACGGCCGCAGCCGGACCGCGGAGCGTCACCAGCTCGGGCCCCGCGGGGGCCTCGGCGGTGGGCGCGGACTTCTGCGCGGCGACCGGAGCGGCGGCCTGAGGGGCGGGCTTCGCGGCCGGTGCGGCGGCCGGGGCCTGGGAGGTGACAGTCACAGCAGGGGCACCAGAGGGGGTGGCAGGAGCAGGGGCAGGAGCTGACACGGGCGCGGCGGCGGCAGGGGCTCCGGTGGAGCCGGTGTTCGCCACGGGGGGTGCGGCGCTCGCCGCCCCCGTGGCGGCTGCGACGTCGGCCCGCGGGACCTCGGCGGGGACGGTGGCGGCGGCCTGTGCGGAGGCGCCGTCCGTCGTCGTGGACTTCTCGGGACCATCCGCCTTCACGGGAGCGGCAGCGCCCCCCGGCTTGTAGTCGGCGAAGAAGTCCCACCAGGCCCGGTCGACCGAGTTGGGGTCCTGGAGGTACTGCTGATAGATCTCGTCGACGAGCCACTCGTTGGCACCGAAGCCTGAGGCAGGGGTCTTCCCGCCCTCTGCTGCTTCGGTCGTGGTGCTCGGGTTACTGGGGGACTGTGGCGACACGGCGGCAACCGCCCTCTTCCGCTTCACAAGGTATGGACAGCGGGAATAAAGGCTACGCCTCCCGGACGGGGTGATGCAGGCCGGGCGGGACTTACGTCGCGCAGGTCACATCGAACGGCGGGTTTCACGGCCGGGAATGGCGGGAAACAAGCGTGGTTCGGGTAGGGGGCACCGAGGTTGCGGCCCCCTTGGCTTCGCACCCCTTACGACCCCTGCCTGGTGTGGCCGAGATCATGTCTTCTCCCACTCGAACCCTACGTCAACGCGACGCCCGGGAGCTGCCCGGAAGCGTGACGAGGATGCGGCAGCCCCGTGACGATTCGGCCACGCGGATGTCCCCTCCGTGCAGGCCGACGGCCCAGCGGGCGATCGCCAGACCCAGCCCGGTACCGCCGTCGCCGCCGCCCGCGCTGCCCCGGTTGAACCGCTCGAAGACCCTGTGGCGTTCCTCTTCCGGGATTCCAGGGCCCTCGTCCCGGACCTCGACCACCAGGCTCCCGGGCGCGTCGCCGGGCCGGGCGCGGACCGTGACCCGCCCGTGCGGGGGGCTGTGCTTGACCGCGTTGTCGATCAGGTTCGCCACCACCTGGTGCAGCCGCTCCGTGTCCGCGTACGCGGTCAGACCCGAGGGGTGCACGTCCAGGTGGAGGTGGACGTCGTTGCGGGTGTGGCCGCCCGAACCCGTGGCCAGCCCCGGCCGCCCGGCCGCCGCGAGCCCCGACTCCTTGAGGACCCCGGACAGGTACGGCCACACCTCGAAGCGGCGCGCCCGCAGCGGCACCACCCCGTTGTCCACCCGGGACAGGTCCAGCAGGGTCTCCACGAGCCGGCCCAGCCGCTCGGTCTGCTTGAGCGCCGTCCGCATGGTCTCCGGATCGGCCTGCGAGACCCCGTCGACCACGTTCTCCAGCACCGCGCGCAGCGCCGAGATCGGCGTGCGCAGCTCGTGCGAGACGTTGGCGACGAGTTCCTTGCGGTGGCGGTCCACCGCCTCCAGGTCGTCCGCCATCAGGTTGATCGTCGAGGCGAGGTCGCCCAGCTCGTCGCGGCGCCCGGCCCCGCGCACCCGGCGCGTGTAGTCACCGCGGGAGATCGCACCGGCGACCGTCGTCATGTCGTCCAGCGGCGCCGTCAGGCTGTGCGCGACGAACTGTGTGATCAGCATCGAGGCGATCACCGAGAACACGGTGATGAACCGCAGCTCCGTGTCGGTGCGCAGGGCCACCATCAGCAGCCCCGTCGTGATGAACACGGACACCACGACGAGCGAGCCCAGCTTCGTCTTGATCGAGAACGGCGAGAACGGCCGCAGCCCTCCGGCGCGGTCACCGGGGCGGTGTCCGGGCCGGTGCCCGGGGCGCTCCCCCGCTCCGCCGGTGCCGCGTCCCCGACCGGGGCGGGCGCCGCTCACGCCTGGGCCGGGGTCTCCAGGGCGTACCCGACGCCGTGGACCGTACGGATCCGCTCGGCACCGATCTTCCGGCGCAGCGCCTTGATGTGGCTGTCGACCGTACGCGTGCCCGACGCGTCCGCCCAGTCCCACACCTCGGCCAGCAGCTGCTCCCGGGACAGCACCGCGCGCGGCGTCCCGGCCAGGCACACCAGCAGGTCGAACTCGGTCGGCGTCAAGTGCACGTCCTCGGCCTGCACCCGCACCCGGCGCTGCGCGTGGTCGATCTCCAGGTCGCCCAGGCGCAGCGTCGCCCCGCGGGGGGCGGTCGCCGCCTGCGTGGCCCGCTCCACCCGCCGCAGCAGCACGTGGACCCGCGCGGCCAGCTCCCGCATCGAGAACGGCTTCGTCATGTAGTCGTCCGCGCCGACGCCCAGCCCGACCAGCATGTCGGTCTCGTCGTCCCGGGCGGTGAGCATCAGCACCGGCACCGGCCGCTGCGCCTGGACGCGGCGGCAGACCTCCAGCCCGTCGAAGCCGGGCAGCATGACGTCCAGCACCAGCAGCTCGGGCAGCCAGCTCTCGGCCGCCGCGACGGCGGCCGGCCCGTCGTACGCCGTCTGCACCTGGAATCCCTCGGCCCGCAGCCGGGCCGCGATGGCGTCGGCGATGGTGCGGTCGTCCTCGACCACGAGCACGCGCCGCTGGGCACCGGGGGTGGCCGCGGCGCCGCTGTGGGTGGTGTGTGTCTGTTCCATGTCCCGCCCCTGAAGATCCCGCGTGATGGGGTGCAGCGTAGAGGAGGCACCGTTCCGCGGCCATGTGGGGTTCCTACGGACCGCCGCGGGCGTCCGGAACCCGCCGCGCCCGACGTCAGCCTTCGAAGGGCGGCAGCGCGTCCAGCACCTTCGTCAGCGCGGGCGGGACCGAGCCGTCGTCGGTGACCAGCCTGAGCGTGCCGCGCACGAAGGTGTACGTGAACCCGTCGAAGACCGTCCCGCCGCTCTTGGCGGGCCGGGGCGGGTGGGCGAAGTCGGCCTCCTGGACCGCCGTGCGCAGCCTGGTGAGCTGGGCCCCCGAGAGCCGGCCGGCGCCCTCCGGCTCGGCGCGCGCGCCCTGCCGGGTCCAGGCGCCGTCGGAGGTGACGGTCAGGGTGTGCGTCCGGCCGGCGAAGCCGCCGCTGCGGGTGACTGTGACCAGTCTCTCGGTGGCGGCGGGCGGCGGCGAGGGCGCACCCGACTCGGGGGAGGGCGCGCCGGGGCCGGGCGAGGGCAGACTCCCGGCGGCCGACGCCTCCGTGCTGAAAGTGACCAGGGAGTGGTCGGGCCGGGCCAGACCGCATCCGCCCAGGACCACCGCGCCCAGCAGTGCCGCCGCCATCGCCCGGAACGCTCGCACAACCCACCTCCGCTGGAACGGGGGCCGACCCGAACCCCGAGTATGGAGTGCGCACCACCCGCACGGAAGCACCCGGAGGCCGACATCAGCCGCACAGCCCTGTGGCGCGGGCTGCCGCCGCTCCTCGCCGTCGTTCTCGGCCTCTGGGGCCTGGAACGCGGCCCCGGCGGCGGCAGCATGTGGCGCGACGAATCCGTCACCGTCCAAGTCGCGCACCGCCCGCCGGCCGCCCTCGGGGAGCTCCTCGGGCGGGTCGACGCCGTCCACGGGCTGTACTACCTGCTGATGCACGGGGTCTTCGCCCTGTGGGACGGCGGCCTGTGGGCGCTGCGCCTGCCCTCCGTCGCCGCCACCGCCCTGGCCGCCGCCGGGGTGGCCGCGGTGGCGCACCGGCTGGCGGGGCCGAGGGCCGCGGTGATCGCCGGCACCGCCTACGCCCTGCTGCCGCCCGTGCAGATGTACGCCCAGGAGGGGCGCTCGTACGCCCTCGTCGCCTGCGCCGTGGTGTGGGCCACGTACCTGATGCTGGCCGAGCGGTGGGTGGCGTACGCGGTGGTGCTGCTGCTCGGCTGCTGGCTGCACGAGTTCGCGGTACTCGCCCTCCTCGCGCACGGCTGCGCCGCCTGGCGTTCGCGCGGCTGGCGGTGGAGCGCCGCGGCCGTCGTCGCCGCACTGCTGCCGCTGGCCGTCGTCAGTGCCCGGCAGGCGCAGCAGCAGCTCGGCTGGCTCGGGCGGCCGAGCTGGCAGGACTGGACGGCCTACGGGGTGCTCGCGCTCACGGTGGTGCTCCTGGCGCGGGGCGTCCGGGACGAGCGGCGGGCGCTGCGGGTCGCGGTGCCGCTCGCGCTGCTGCCGCCGGGGCTGCTGATGGCGGTCTCCCTGGTGCACCCCTGGTACGTCGACCGGTACGTGCTCTACGCACTGGCCGGGCCGGCGCTGCTGATCGGGCTGCGGCTCGGCCGGGCCGGCGGCGTGCCGGCACGCGCGGTGTGGCCCTGGGTGCTGGCCGGGGCGCTGCTGGTGCCGTGGGGATGGTGGTCGGGGTGGCTGCGGACCCCCGAGAGCCGCAAGGACGACGTGCTGGCGGTGGCCGCCGCCGTCCGGGAGCGGGCCCGGCCGGGGGACGCCGTGCTGTTCATGCCGTCGCGGCGGCGCGAGTGGCTGCTGTCCTCCCCCGGGACGTACGCGCCGCTGCGCGACCTGGCCCTGGCCCGGACCCCGGCGGCCTCGCACAGCCTGTGGGGGACCGAGCTGCCCGCCGGGGAGGTACGGGCCCGGCTGGCCGGGACACCGAGGGTGGTGGCCCTGCTCGACCCGCAGGGGCAGCCGCTGGACCCGTATCCGGCCGAGGCCGCGAAACGGGAGGCGCTGGCGGCCGGGTTCCGGCTGTGCTCGCTCACACAGGTGCGGGGGGCGAGGGTCGCGGTGTACGGGCGCACGGCAGCCGACTGCGGCTGAAAACACCGCGGGGGAGCGGTGGTTGGATGGGCGGCCCTACTGTGCTGGAGGAACCGTATGACCGAGCCCGCTCGCCTTTCCGGACCGCTGATCGGCGTCCGGCAGCTCGCCGCCCGCCTCGGGGAGCCGGGGCTGGTGCTGTTCGACGCCTCCGTCGGCGCGCTGCGCGGCGCGGACCGGCGGATCCCGGGGGCCCGCCCCTTCGACCTCGACGGGGCGCTGTCCGACCACGACGCGCCCGCGCCGCACACGATGCCCGCGGCCACGGTGTTCGAGGAGGCGATGCGGGGCCTCGGGCTCGGCGACTGCGACACGGTGGTCGTGTACGACGGCGCCGGGATCTACTCCAGCGCCCGGGCCTGGTGGATGCTGCGCGCGATGGGCTTCGACCGTGCCGCCGTCCTGGACGGTGGGCTGCCCGCGTGGAGCGCCGCCGGACTGCCGGTGGAGGACACCGGCCCGGCGTACGAGGGCCCGCGCGGCTCCTTCACCGCCCGGCCGCGGCCCGGGCTGCTGGTGGACGCCGCCACCGTGGCCGAGGCCCTGGCGGATCCGGGCGCCGCAGTGCTCGACGCCCGCACCCGGGAGCGGTTCGCGGGCACCGCGCCGGAACCCCGGCCGGGGCTGCGCGGCGGCCACATGCCGGGGGCGGTCAGCCTCCCCTTCGCGGAACTCCAGGGCCCCGGCGGCCTGATGCGGCCCGCGCTGGAACTGCGGGAGGCGTTCCGCACGGCGGCGGGTGAGCGCGAGCGCCTCTACCTCAGCTGCGGCTCGGGGGTGACGGCCTGCGTCCTCGCGCTCGGCGCCGAGCTGGCCGGCTACCGGGAAACGGCCGTCTACGACGGCTCCTGGAGCGAATGGGGCCTCCCCGAGCTTCCCGGCCGGTCCCTGCACCCCGGCCCGTCCCTGCACCGCCCGGTGGTGACGGGGGGTTAACCCCCGGTCCGTCCCGGGTAGCGGCCCCATCGTGGCAGGGGGCGCGGTCCGTCAGACTTGCGGTCATGACCTTCCGCTCCCGCGCCCTCCCCGCCCGACCGGCCCTCGCGTTACCCGCCCTCGCCGCCACGGCCGCACTGCTCCTCACCGGCTGTTCCTTCGGCCGTCTTGTCGAGGGCGGGCAGAAGACGGCGACCGACGACGCCACCGTGACCGAGGCCGTCAACGCCGTCGAGGTGACGGACGGGCGGCACGGCTCCGTCGAGGTCACCCCGGGCAGCGGCCCCGGCGTCACCGTCCACCGCACGGTCCACTACCGCGGTGACACCCGGCCCCGGCCGGTCCAGCAGGTCACGGGGGGTGTGCTCACCTTCGCAGGCGGCTGCGCCGGCACCTGCTACGTCGACTACCGGCTGGAGGTACCCGCCTCGGCGACGGTGAGGCTGCGGACCGACAGCGGTCGCCTCAGCGTCACCGGCGTCGCCGCCGCCGACCTCACCTCCTCCTCGGGTGACGTCAGGGCCGAACGCATCGCCGGCCAACTCAAGATCCGTACCTCGTCGGGCGACATCAGGGCCGCCGGACTGTCCGGCCCGCGGGCCGACGTCCACTCGGACTCGGGCGACGCCCGCCTGGCCTTCGTCACGCCCCCGGCCGCGGTCACCACCGACACCGGCTCGGGTGACCTGACGCTCCGGGTGCCCCGCGCGCCCTACCGGATCGACGCCGCCACCGCCTCCGGCTCCCGTGACATCGCCCTCCCCGCCGATCCGGCGGCCTCGGCGAGCCTCTCGGTGAAGACCACCTCGGGCGATCTGCACCTCTCGGCCGACTGACCCGCGCCACATGTTCGCCCCCGGCGAACTGAGGTTGGGGAACAATGCCGGGCTCCGGGACATTGAGTCGGCATAGCTCAACTTCACTGCCGGAGGGAAGATCATGGCTTCGACGTCCGTAACGCTCACCCTGCCCGTGCTGCCGCTCGATGACGAGGTCGTGCTGCCCGGAATGGTGGTACCGCTGGACCTGTCCGACGCCGAGGTGCGCGGAGCCGTGGAGGCCGCCCAGGCCGCCGCGGGCAGCGGGAAGCCGCGGGTGCTGCTCGTACCGCGGGTCGACGGCAAGTACGCCGGGACGGGGGTGCTCGGGACCGTCGAGCAGGTGGGACGGCTCTCCGACGGTGACCCCGGGGCGCTGATCCGCGGCCGAGGCCGCGTCCGCATCGGCGCCGGGACCACCGGCCCCGGGGCCGCGCTGTGGGTGGAGGGGGAGACCGTCGACGAACAGGTGCCCGACCCGCTGCCCGGGTCCGTCGCCGAGCTCGTCAAGGAGTACAAGGCCCTCGCCACCACCTGGCTCAAGAAGCGCGGCGCCTGGCAGGTCGTGGACCGGGTCCAGCAGATCGAAGGGGTCTCGGCGCTCGCCGACAACTCCGGGTACTCGCCGTTCCTGACCGTGGCCCAGAAGGTCGAGCTGCTGGAGACGGCCGACCCCGTCGCCCGGCTCAAGCTCGCCATCAAGGCGCTCAGCGAGCACCTCGCCGAACAGGACGTCGCCGAATCCATCGCCAAGGACGTCCAGGACGGCGTCGACAAGCAGCAGCGCGAGTTCCTGCTCCGCCGCCAGCTGGAGGCCGTCCGCAAGGAACTGCGCGAGCTCAACGGCGAGAAGGACGGCGAGGAGTCCGACGACTACCGGGCCCGCGTCGAGGCCGCCGACCTGCCCGAGAAGGTACGGGAGGCCGCGCTCAAGGAAGTCGAGAAGCTGGAGCGGGCCAGCGACCAGTCGCCTGAGGGCTCCTGGATCCGGACCTGGCTGGACACCGTCCTGGAGCTGCCCTGGAACGAGCGCACCGAGGACGAGTACGACATCCGCGGCGCCCGCGCGGTGCTCGACGCCGAGCACGCCGGACTGAGCGACGTGAAGGACCGCATCACCGAGTACCTCGCCGTCCGAAAGCGGCGCTCCGAGCGCGGCATGGGTGTCATCGGCGGCCGCCGCGGCGGCGCCGTACTGGCCCTGGTGGGACCGCCCGGCGTCGGCAAGACCTCCCTCGGCGAATCGGTCGCGCACGCCATGGGTCGAAAGTTCGTCCGGGTCGCCCTCGGCGGCGTCCGGGACGAGGCCGAGATCCGCGGCCACCGGCGGACGTACGTCGGCGCGCTGCCCGGCCGCATCGTGCGGGCCATCAAGGAGGCCGGGTCCATGAACCCGGTCGTGCTCCTGGACGAGATCGACAAGGTCGGGTCCGACTTCCGCGGCGACCCGGCGGCCGCACTGCTGGAAGTGCTGGACCCCGCGCAGAACCACACGTTCCGCGACCACTACCTGGAAGTGGAGCTGGACCTGAGCGACGTGGTGTTCCTGGCCACCGCGAACGTGCTCGAAGCCATCCCCGAAGCGCTCGCGGACCGCATGGAACTCGTCAGGCTCGACGGCTACACCGAGGACGAGAAGATCGTCATCGCCCGTGACCACCTGCTGCCGCGCCAGCTGGAGCGGGCCGGGCTCGCCGCCGACGAGGTGGTCCTGGAGGAGGACGCGCTGCGCAAGCTGGCCGGGGAGTACACCCGGGAGGCGGGCGTGCGCACCCTGGAGCGGTCCCTGGCGCGGCTGCTGCGCAAGGTCGCCTCGCAGCACGAGCTGGGGGAGCGGGACCTGCCGTTCAGCATCGGCGCGGACGACCTGCGGGCGCTCATCGGGCGGCCGCACCACGTGCCGGAGTCCGCGCAGGACCCGGCCGAGCGGCGCACCGCCGTGCCGGGTGTGGCCACCGGCCTCGCCGTGACGGGAGCGGGCGGCGACGTGCTCTTCGTGGAGGCCTCTCTGGCCGATCCGGAGACCGGGGCGGCCGGGCTGACCCTGACGGGGCAGCTGGGTGACGTGATGAAGGAGTCGGCGCAGATCGCCCTCAGCTTCCTGCGCTCGCACGGAGCGGAGCTGGAGCTTCCGGTCGCCGACCTGAAGGACCGGGGCGTGCACATCCACTTCCCGGCGGGGGCGGTACCGAAGGACGGTCCGAGCGCGGGCATCACGATGACGACAGCGCTGGCGTCGCTGCTGTCGGGGCGGCAGGTGCGGACGGACGTGGCGATGACCGGGGAGGTCTCGCTGACCGGGCGGGTGCTGCCGATCGGCGGGGTCAAGCAGAAGCTGCTGGCAGCGCATCGGGCGGGGCTGACGACGGTGATCATCCCGAAGCGGAACGAAGCCGATCTGGACGACGTGCCGGCGGAGGTTCTGGAGGGGCTGGAGGTGCATCCGGTCACGGACGTGCGGCAGGTGCTGGAGCTGGCGCTGGCCGAGGCGGAGGTGGCGGCGGCGGTCACGGCGGCCTGACGCGGCCCCGGCCGCGCCGGGTGGTCTGGGGCTCCGCCCCAGACCCCGCGCCTCAAACGCCGGCGGGGCCGGGTTCGGCCGCGCGCCTCAGTGGCCGGCGGGGCTGGGTTCGGCCCCGTGCCCTGATCGTCGGGGAGGGGCTGGATCTGCCGGTTTGGCGGGGGCGTCGTGCCGTGCGGGGGGTGCGCTGCGAAATACTGGGTGGACGCAGCGTGATCACACCATCGACGGGAGCCGGACGTGCACGGGAGAGAAGACCAGGAGTTCCTTGCCCTGGAGCGGGAGCTGTCCGTCTTCCTCCGACGTGCTCGCGCCTCCTCCGGCGAGATGGCCCGGGCTCTCCACCCCGAACTGGAGCCGGCCGCGTACGGGCTCCTCGTCCGGCTGGAGGCCGCGGGGCGGCAGCGGGCCACCGAGCTCGCCGCCTACTTCGGGGTCGGCAAGGCCACCATGAGCCGCCAGCTGCGCGCCCTGGAGGTACTCGGCCTGGTGGCCCGCGAGCCGGACCCCGCCGACGGCCGTGCCTTCCTCGTCGGACTCACCGACGAGGGCCGGGCCCGGTTCCTGCGGGTGCGGGGTGCCCGGCGCGAGCAGTACATGCGCAAGCTGGCCGACTGGGACCGTGGTGAGGTCGCCGAGCTGGCCCGGCTGCTCCACCAGCTCAACCAGGGCGGCGAGTAGGCCGAGCGGGCCGACTGGACCCCGCGTGGGTCACAGCTCCGCGTAGACCGCCGACGCGTCGTCGTGGCGCTTGTGGCGGGCCGGCGGGCGAGCCGGGTCGGACTCCGCCGCCCGGACCCGGCCGATCAGGCCCTCGGCGCCCTCCTTGCGCAGCACCGCCATGCAGTCCGCCCAGTCGCCCTCCCGGAACGTGTCCGTCCACCGGCTGGCCCCGTCCGTGAGCGCGGCCACCGCCCGCACGTCCCCCCGCGGGGTACGCCCCGTCACCGCCCGGGCAGCCACCGCCGGATCCGCGGCCGCCGTGAAGAAGCCGCCCTCCGCGTTGCGCAGCGCGTCCGCCGTGGCCTCCGACCGCAACGCCGCACGCGGCACCCGGTCCAGCCGGTCGTCCACCACCGCCGCGACCCCGCCCCCGGGCGCCTGCAACAGCAGTACGGAGTCCGACAGCACCAGATGCTCCACCTGCGTCTCGTCCCAACGCGCCATCACCACCGTCGCCTGCGGGGTGCGCACGTGAGAAAGGTCACAGCCGTCGCCGTGAGCCGCGGCGGTCGCCCTGATGGCCTCCGCCAGGATCCGGTCCAGCGGCATGTCCCGCCGCGAGCCCGACAGTTCGGCCAGCCGGCCGCCGAGCCGGGCCGTGAACCACGGCACCCCGTGTACGCAGCCGTCGTCGCCGCGCGGCGGCGTCACTCCGTCGAGAAGCACCACAACTCCGCCGCCCAATGCGGGTATCGCAGCTGAGACCCAGTCCTCGTTGGGGCGTTCCGGGCTGCCGGCCACCGAGGCCAAGTCGATCCGCATGCGGACATTCTGCCCCGCCCGGCAGTCGCGGACGGACCCGGCGTCGAGGTCAGGTCCATACCAAATCGGGAGCGGTGGGACGCCCGCGCGGGCCCCGCGGGGCGGGAAGGGCGGGGCATCTTGCCAAAGCGCGCCGCGTTCTTTCAACCACCCGTCCACGGACGGCGCCTGGCACACCCGGCCCGAGTTGGTCGGCCACTCCTCCGTGATGTTCACTCCTTCGAGTGGCGGGGTGGGCGATGTGCGGCTCTGTTCCCATCGCACTGCGAAGGTCTGAGGCGGTACGAGGGGGCAGGGGGCGTTTACTTGTTGACCGGCCGTTACCTCGGCCACACGAGTAGACGAGCACGAGCACACGTACAGGATTGCGAGCACCGGTGCAGAAGAAGCGGTCTCGGAAGAACGGCACCGCCAGCGCAGACGGACCCGCCATCGCAGGACGTCGCGTCCGCGTGCGCAGCAGGCTGGTGGTCGGCGTGGCCGTCGCGGGCCTCACCGTCCTCGCGGCAGGCGCTCCCGCCGTCGTCTCCGCAACCAGAGAACTGAACGACTCCCAGCGGCTGGTGACCCTCGCCGAACAAGCGCAGGCGAGCCTGACCCTGGCGCACCTCCTGGGCGACGAGCGCGATGCCGTCGTCGAGTACGCCGCCAAGGGCCGCCCGGCGGGCGCCAAGACGGCCGTACAGGAACGAGTCGCCGGCACCGACCGGCAGCTGTCCGAGGTCCGGGCCGACGCGGAGGAGCAACTCGCCGGCGTACTCGGCCGGATCCCGGCCGTACGCACCGAGGCCGTCGACGGCAAGGGCAGCCCCCTCGCCGCGTACCAGGCCTACAGCGCCGTCATCGCGGAACTCCTCGCTCCGGGCGACCGGCTCGCGGAACTGACCCCGCCGCGCGCGGAGGCCGCACTGGCCACCACCCGCCCGCTCGCCCCGCTCGGCCAGGCCGTCGAGCAGGCCTCGGCGACCCGGGGACTGCTGCTCGCCGCCCTCGCCGTCCCCGCCCCCCGCGGGGAGCAGCCCTCCGGCGGCTCCACCACCTCCGGAGCCTTTGCCGCGGACGAACTCACCGCCGCCGCCCAGCGCACCCGCGTCCGGGAACAGGCGGCCCTCGACGACTTCGCGCGGGCCGCGCGGCCCGACGTACGGCAGACGCTGACCGTCACCGTCACCGGTCCCGAGGTCAAGTCGGCCGACGACTACCTCAAGCGCCTCACGGAGCGGCCGACGCTGTCCGCCGCCGACCGCAAGACCGACGCGGGCGCCGTCGGCTCGGCCCTCACCGCCCGCATCGACCGGATGCGCTCGGTGGAGTCCACGCTGGCCGGCCAGCGCTCCACGGCCCTCGCCACCCTGCGCGACGACGACGTCCAGCGGCTGGAGCTGCTCGTCGCCTTCCTCGGCGTGCTGTTCCTGTTCGTCGTCGGCGTCTCCACGGCCGTCGCCCGCTCGCTGACCCGGCCGCTGTCCGTGCTGCGCCGGGGCGCGGAGCGGCTGGCGACGCCCGAGGGCTCGGTGGAGCCGGTCCGGTTCACCGGTCGCAACGACGAGTTCGCCGAGGTCGTACGCCACCTCAACGCGGTACGGGACCAGACCGTCGCCCTGCACACCAAGGTCGCCGGGCTCGACGCGGACCGGCGCCGGCTCATCGGCCGCAACGAGGCGCTGTCCTCGGGCCGGGGCGCGCTGGAAACGGAACTGGCGGAGGTCCGCGCCCGGCTGGAAGCGGAGCTTGCGGAGCTGCGGGCAGGGCTGGACGAGCACCGGCGCATCATGTCGACGACCTCCGTCTCGCTCTCGCTGCGGACCTTGGGCCTGGTCGAGCGGCAGCTGGCGGTCATCGAGGAGCTGGAGTCCAAGGAACAGGACCCGGAACGGCTCTCGACCCTGTTCAAGCTGGACCACCTGGCGACGGTGATGCGCCGCCACAACGAGAACCTGCTGGTGCTGGCCGGACAGGAACACGGCCACGGGCAGGCGCTGCCGGTGCCGCTGGTCGACGTGATGCGGGCGGCGGTCAGCGAGATCGAACGCTACGAGCGGGTCGACCTGGCGGCGATGCCGTCGTACACGCAGGTCGCCGGGCACGCCGCCGACGACATCTCGCACGTGCTCGCGGAACTCCTGGAGAACGCGACGACGTTCTCGCCGCCGGACGCCAAGGTGAAGGTGTCCGGACGGCTGCTGGACTCCGGTGAGGTGCTGCTGTCCGTGGTGGACGAGGGCATCGGGGTCACCGCCGACCGGTTGGAGACGCTGAACGCCCGCCTCGCCACGCCGGAGGCGTACGACGAGGAACCGGAAGCGGAACACGGGCTGGGCCTCGGCCTGTACGTGGCCGGCCGCCTCGCGGCGCGCCACGGGGTGACCGCGGAGCTCCGGGCCGGGCGGCACGGCGGGACGGAGGCCCTGGTGGTCGTCCCGGCCGCGCTGCTGCCGGTCGCGCCGCCGACCTCGCCCGTGCACACGCTGACCACGCCGGGACTGCCGGAGTTCCGGCTGCCCGGGGTGATCGCGGAGGCCAACGAGAACACGCTGCCCCCGCGGGTTCCTCCGGCGGTTCAGGGGGCCGAGGGGAAGTCCTCCGCCGAGCCGGGTACGGAGCCCGGGGCTGCTGCCGGCGCGGGTGCGCACCCGGATGCGGACCCGGAGCCCGACACGGACGCGGCGACCGCCGACGCCGCCACGGGCGCCGGCCCGGACGGGGGCCTCGGGGGCCCCGCAGCGGACCGGTCCACCGCGGGCGCCGGCCCGGACGGGGCCCCCGGGGCCGCCTCCGGCCCCGCCGCAGTGAGCGGGACCCCGGCCGACGACGCCGGCTCCGCCGCAGCGGGCCGCTTCGGCCCGGGCGAGGACCCGGACGGGCAGGCGGCCCCCCTTGAGGAGCCGTCGCCCGGGGGCGTCGCCTTCGGGGGCTCCGCGGGGCAGACGCCCCCCGGGGCGCAGGTGTTCACGGTCGGCGCGCCCGGCGGCGCGGAGCCGGGCGCGGCGGGGCCCGGGGAGGAGCTCCTCGCGAGGGTCGTGCCCGAGCCGGACCCGGCGGCCTTCGCGGTGCCCGACCCCGGCCCGGCGGGCGCCGAGCCGCTGCCGGAGACCGCACCCGGGGCCGTCGTACAGCAGGAAACGCCGGCTGCGCCCGCGCGGCCCGGCACCGCCCCGGCGGAGCCCGACCCCCACGGCCGGGCCGCCGCCGAGGACAACTGGCTCCCGCGCCAGGGCAACCACGCCCATCCCGAGGAGGCCGTCACCGGCACGGGCCTGCCGAAGCGGACCCCACGCCCCGCGGCCAAGGCCGCGACGGCCGGGCGCCCCGCCGACGTACGGCCCGAACCGCGCCGGGTGGACGCCGAAGAGCTGCGCCGCAGACTCGGCGGCTTCTACCAGGGGTCCCAGGACGGGCGGCGCGTCGCCGCAGCCGAACTGGCCCAGGACCCGGGCCCCGACCAGGGCCGGCAGCAAGGGCAGACCGACCGGGGGGACACCGCACAGGAGGCACGCACATGACCGCGCCCAGTACGTACGGACTGAGCACCCAGGCCCGCAACCTGCAATGGCTGCTGACCGACCTGGTCGAGGAGGTACCCGGAGTCAACTCCGTCGCCGTCGTCTCCTCGGACGGGCTCCTGCTGCTCTCCTCCGAGCCGGCGCCCCCCGCGGAGACCGACCGGCCCAAGGGCCCCCGGGGAGCCTCCGCCGACCTCGCCACCATCGTCTCCGGTCTCGGCAGCCTCACCAGCGGCGCCGCCGACCTCATGGAGTTCGGCTCCGTGAAGCAGACCATGGTGGCCATGGAGCACGGCTCCGTCTTCGTCATGGTCATCAGTGACGGCTCGCTGCTGGGCGTGCACGCCACCCCCGACTGCGACATGAGCGTCGTCGCCTACCACATGGCCCTGTTCGTGGGGCGGGCCGGGCACGTCCTGACCCCCGAAGTCCGCAGCGAGCTGCGCCAGTCGATGGAGAACACCCCGTGAGGAGTCCGGCCGCCGACCGGCTGCCCATACGCGGCGCCGACCGCCGCCCCGCCCGTGTCCGCCCGTACTCCCTCACGGGCGGCCGGACCCGCTTCGCGCAGATCCTGCTGGTGGAGACCTTCGTCGCCGCCCTCGACACCGGTCCGGCCGAAACGGCGGACCGGATGCCGGAGATGCCGGCCATAGTCGAGGTCTGCCGCCGCATGCGCACGATCGCCGAAATAGCCGCGCTGCTGAAACTGCCGCTCGGCGTGGTCCGCGTCCTGGTCAGCGACCTCGCCGACCAGGGCCGCCTCCGCGTCTACGGCACGGGTCACGGCACCGGCCGCCCCGACCGCGCGCTGCTGGAAAGGGTGCTCGATGGCCTTCGCCGTCTCTGACCGGGCCCTGGCGGACGACGATCCCGCCCAGCCGTGGCAGTACGACCGTTCGCGCGCGCCCGTCGCCGTCAAGGTCCTGGTGGCGGGCGGCTTCGGCGTCGGCAAGACCACCTTCGTGTCGTCCGTCTCCGAGATCACCCCGCTGCGCACCGAGGCGGTGATGACCCGGGCGAGCCTGGCCACCGACGACCTGTCCGCGACCCCGGAGAAGAACTCCACCACCGTCGCGATGGACTTCGGCCGGGTCACGCTCGCCGACGACCTCGTCCTGTACGTGTACGGGACGCCGGGCCAGGAGCGCTTCTGGTTCATGTGGGACGACCTGGTGCGGGGCGCGATCGGCGGGCTCGTGCTGGCCGACACGCGCCGTCTGCGCGACTGCTTCCCGGCCCTCGACTACTTCGAGAGCTGCGGGCTGCCGTACGCGGTCGCCGTCAACCACTTCGAGGGCTCGCGGGAGTACGAGGAGCGGGACGTGCGGGAGGCGCTCGGCATCGCGGCGGCCGTACCCGTCGTGATCATGGACGCCCGACGCCGGGCCACGGTCGTCGAGTCCCTGCTGGCCCTCGTCTCGCACGCCCTCGACGCCACGCCCGAGTAGCGCCCGGCGCGGAACCGCAGCGCGTAGCACCGCGGGCTCCCGGCACCGCAGTCCCCCAGAACCGCGGGCCCCCAGCACCGCAGCCCCCAGAACCGCAGGCCCGTAGAACCGCAGCCCCCGAATCGAGAACCTGAGATGCGCAAGATACTCGTCGTCGGGGCCGGCCAGTCCGGTCTCCAGCTCGCCCTCGGACTCCAGTCGAAGGGGTATGAGGTCACCCTCATGTCCAACCGGACGGCGGACGAGATCCGCACCGGGCGCGTCATGTCCACCCAGTGCATGTTCGACACCGCGCTCCAGCACGAGCGGGACCTCCAGCTGGCCTTCTGGGAGCGGCAGGCCCCGAGGATCGAGGGCGTCGGGGTCTCGGTCGCCGCCCCGGACGGCGGGCGCGCCGTCGACTGGCTCGGCCGCTTGAAGGGCTTCGCGCAGTCCGTCGACCAGCGCGTGAAGATGGCGGGCTGGATCGACACGTTCGTGCAGTGGGGCGGGCAGCTGGTCATCCACGGCGCGTCCGTCGCCGACCTGGACTTCTTCTCCCGGACGTACGACCTGGTGCTCGTCGCCGCCGGCAAGGGCGAACTGGTGTCGATGTTCGGACGGGACGCGGCGCGGTCCCCGTACGACGCGCCGCAGCGCGCGCTGGCGGTCTCCTACGTGCACGGGCTCGGGCCGCGCCCGGAGCACCCGGACACCGAGGCGGTGCGCTGCAACCTGGTGCCGGGCGTCGGCGAGCTGTTCGTCATGCCGACGCTGACCACCTCGGGGCGGGCGGACATCCTGTTCTGGGAGGGCCTCCCGGGCGGTCCGGTGGACGCCTTCAAGGGCATCAAGGACCCGGCGGAGCACTTGGCGCTGACGCTGGAGCTGATGGAGAAGTTCACGCCCTGGGAATACGCGCGCGCCACCAAGGTGGACCTGACGGACGCGGGCGGCACCCTCGCCGGGCGTTACGCGCCGGTCGTGCGCAACCCGATCGGCCGGCTGCCGGGCGGCGGCCTGGTGCTGGGCGTCGCCGACGTGGTCGTGGCGAACGACCCGATCACGGGGCAGGGCTCGAACTCCGCCGCGAAGTGCGCGGCCTCGTACCTCTCCTCGATCCTCATGCACGGCGACAAGCCGTTCGACGAGGCGTGGATGAAGGCGACCTTCGACAAGTACTGGTTCACGACCGGCAAGCCGGTGACGCAGTGGACCAACGCGATGCTGGGCGTGCCGCCGGAGCACGTGCTGAACCTGATCGGGGCGGCCGGGCAGCTGCCACCGGTGGCGGATCGATTCGCCAACGGCTTCGACAACCCGGCCGACTTCGACGCGTACTTCTACGACCCGGAGGACACCGCGGACTACCTCGCCGAGGTCTCGGCTTCGGTGTCGGCGTCGGGCCCGGCCCCCGAGTAGCCGGTGTCGTCCCCCTCCGTGGCCGATTCGGGCAGCGGGGGGAGGGTGAACGAGGCGAGCGGGGTCCCGCCGGGGTCCGGGCGTACGGCGCCCAGGACCGGGTTCGCGGCGATCGGTGACACCTTGACGCGGGTTCCCGGACGGGGCGCCTGGATGACCTTGCCGCCGCCGATGTACAGGGCGACGTGCGTGGCGGTGGGGAAGTACACCACCAGGTCCCCGGGACGCAGCCGGTCCAGCGGCACCTTCGGCAACTGCGCCCACTGCTCCTGGCTCGTCCGGGGGATGGACCGCCCGGCGTGTTCCCAGGCCCGGGAGGTCAGCCCGGAGCAGTCGAACGAGGCCGGGCCCTCGGCGCCCCAGACGTACGGCTTGCCGATCTGGGCCGCCGCGTAGGCGAGGGCCGCGCCGCCCGCGGCGGTGGGGGTGGAGGCCGGTGCGCCGGCGGAGGGGGCGCCCGCCCGGCCCAGGCGACCGGAGCCGACCAGCTCCCGTTGCGCCTCGGCGGTGACCGCGCTCTCGCGGGCGTCGAGCTGGGCGAGTTGCTCGGCGGTCAGGGAGGCCAGGAGCCGCTCGACCTCCTTGAGCCGGCCGGTGACATCGTCCTTGTGCCGTTTCTGCTCGGCGGTCAGGTTCCGTTGCGCGTCCAGGGCCTTGCGGGCGGCGCCGGCGAGGGTCCCGGCGTGCCGCTCGCCGTGTTCGAGGCGGGCGAGGACCCCGGCGGTGCGGGCGCCCTGGAGGGCGGTGAGGCGGCGCTGGTCGGAGGCGTGGCGGAGGTCTCCGGAGAGGAGCATCCGCAGGTAGGGCGAGAGGCCGCCGCGGGCGTGCTGGTACTGCTCCCGGGCCAGCCGGCCGGCGAGGGCCCGCTCGGCGGTGAGGGCGGTACGGGCCTTGCCGAGCTCGGCGGTGAGCCGGCGCTCCTCGTCCTGGCGGGCCTTGAGGGCGACTTCGGTGGCGTTGTACGCCTCGGAGGCCTGCTCCGCCTTCTGGTACAGGTCCTGGAGGCGGGTGAGCAGCACCCCCACGGGCTCGGTGGCGGGAAGGGGCCCCGCGGCGGGACGGGGAGCCGAAACCGGACGGGGAGCCGAAACCGGGCGGGGCACCGCGGCCGGGCGGGGCGCCGCGGCGGGGTGCGCCGAAACGGGGCCGGGCGCTCCGGCGGGTTCCGTCGCGGGGAGGGGTTCGGCGCGGGCGGTGGCGGGCGCGCCGCCGGCCGTGAGGAGGACGGCGGCGGCGATGCAGACGGTGCGGACAAGACGTGGTCGGTTTGTCATGTAATCACCTCCGGGGCGGCCGATGCTGCCATGCCCGGTATGACGAATCGCCCAGCGGAGGCGGCGGGGTGAGGTCACGTCACCTGTTCGGAGGGACGCGGCGGGGGAACGCGGGCACCGGCGCGGTTCGCGATCGCCCCGGGTTCCGACCGTTTGTGGCGACTCTTCGGCGCACTGTGACATAAGCGGACATAGCGTTCCTGTGCTTGCTACGTTCCCCCTATGACCGCTCTGACGGCGAAGGTGACGGAGCCCGCCCCGCCCCCGCCTCCCGACGCCCGGGCCCCGCAGGGCCGCGGCGTGGAGCTGACCCTGCTCGCCGGGGCGGTCCTGATCTCCGTACTCGGTCACCTCTACGTCGGCTTCGCCGCCACCGGCCGCTTCCCCGAAGCCGTCACCCGCCACACCGTCGGGTTCGCCGCCGCCGCGCTGATCGCACACCTGGCCGTACGGCTGCGCGCCCCGTACGCCGACCCGCTCGTGCTGCCCATCGCCGTCCTGCTCAACGGACTGGGCCTGGTCCTCATCGAGCGGCTCGACCTCACCGCCGCCGGCCACCACACCGCCGACGAGCAACTGCGCTGGTCCGGCATCGGGCTGGCCCTGTTCGTGCTGGTCGTCGCGGTGCTGCGGGACCACCGCGTCCTCCAGCGGTACGCGTACCTCTCCGTCACCGCCGCGCTCGCGCTGATGCTCGTCCCCGTCTTCTTCCCGGCCGTCAACGGCGCCCACATCTGGATCCGGTTCGCCGGGTACTCCTTCCAGCCGGGGGAGTTCGCCAAGATCCTGCTCGCCGTCTTCTTCGCCGCCTACCTCGCCGCGAACCGCACCGCCCTCGCCCTGACCGGGCGCCGACTGCTGTGGAAACTGCGCCTGCTGCCCGGCCGCGTACTCGGCCCGATCCTCACGATCTGGCTGCTCAGCGTCGGCGTGCTGGTGCTGGAACGGGACCTCGGCACGTCCCTGCTCTTCTTCGGCCTGTTCGTGATCATGCTGTTCACCGCCACCGGGCGGATCGGCTGGATCGCGATCGGGCTGCTGCTCGCGGCCGTCGGGGCGTACGCCGTGGGGACGTTCGAGCCACACGTGCACAGCCGCGTGGAGGACTGGCTGAATCCTTTCGCCTCCATCGCGCGGGGCGACGGACCGGGCCAGCTCGCCCAGTCCCTCTTCGCCTTCGGCGCCGGCGGCCTCCTCGGCGCCGGCCTGGGCCACGGCCAGTCCTTCCTCATCGGGTTCGCCGCCAAGTCCGACTTCATCCTGGCCACCGCCGGCGAGGAACTCGGCCTGGTCGGCCTCAGCGCGATCATGCTGCTCTACGGGCTCCTCGTGGACCGGGGATTTCGCGCCGGACTCGCGCTGCGCGACCCCTTCGGGCGGCTCCTCGCCACCGGGCTCGCCTCGATCCTCGCCCTCCAGGTGTTCGTCATCGCAGGCGGCGTCACCGGACTGATCCCGCTCACCGGTATGGCCATGCCGTTCCTGGCGCAGGGCGGCTCGTCCGTCGTCACCAACTGGATCATCGTCGCCCTGTTGATCCGGCTCGGGGACAGCGCCCGCAGGCCGGTGCCGGCGCCCTTCCCGGCGCCGTTCCCCGCGCCCCCGTCGTCGCCCTTGCCGACCGGAGAGGCGGGCCGCGCGTGATCCGCTACATCCGCTGGTGCGCCTACTTCTGCGCGGCGCTGCTCGCCGCCCTGCTCATCAACATGGGCCGGGTGCAGGTCTGGGAGGCCTCCGCCTACGGCGCGAACCCGGCCAACAAACGCACCGCCGTCGAGCGGTACGCCAAGCCGCGCGGGGACATCCTGGTCGACGGCCGGCCCGTGACCGGCTCCCGCGACAGCGGCCAACTGCTGCGCTACGAGCGCACCTACGCCAACGGCCCGCTCTACGCGCCCGTCACCGGGTTCTCCTCCCAGACGTACGGGACGAGCTTCGTCGAGCGCGCCGAGGACCCCGTCCTCGCGGGCACCGACCCGGGCCTGTCCGCCTTCCCGTTCTGGTACGACCTCGCGCGCGGCCACCCGCCCGGCGGGAACGCGGTGACGACGATCCGGGCCTCGATGCAGCGGGCCGCGTACACGGGTCTGGCGGGCCGGCGGGGCGCGGTGGTGGCCCTGGAGCCGGCGACCGGCAGGATCCTGACCCTGGTCAGCAGCCCCTCCTACGACCCGGCGGCGCTCTCGGGCACGGGGGCGCGGGTCAAGGAGGCGTGGACACGGCTCAACGCGGACCCCGCCAGGCCGATGCTCAACCGGGCGCTGCGCGAGACGTACCCGCCCGGCTCCACCTTCAAGATCGTGACGGCGGCGGCCGCGCTGGATGCCGGGGTGGTCACGGACGTGGACGCCCCGACGCAGACCCCCGACCCGTACCCGCTTCCCGGGACGAGCACCCTGCTGCCGAACGAGGCCACCGGCTGCGAAGACGCCTCGATGGCGGAGGCGGTGCAGTGGTCCTGCAACACGGTGATGGCCAAGATCGGCGTACAGGTGGGCCTGGCCGGCATGGTCGAAGCGGCGCGGCGCTTCGGCTTCAACGACGACGGGCTGCGGGTGCCGTCCTGGGTGTCGCCGTCGGCCTTCGACACCGACATGAGCCCGGACCAACTGGCGCTGTCCTCGATCGGGCAGTTCAACACCAAGGCGACCCCGCTGCAGATGGCGATGGTGGCGTCGGCGGTCGCGAACGGCGGGGAGCTGAAACGCCCGTACCTGGTGGAGCGCACGACCCAGGACGACGGCAGCCAGGTGCGCCGCGGCGAACAGCACGCCCTGGGCCGGGCCATGAGCCCGGCGACGGCGCTGCGCGTGCAGGAGCTGATGGTCAAGGTGGTGGAGAACGGAACGGGACGCAACGCCGCCGTCCCGGGTGCGGTGGTCGGGGGCAAGACCGGCACCGCCCAGCACGGCGTCGGCAACGCGGGCACGCCCTACGCCTGGTTCATCGCCTGGGCCAGGGCGCAGGGCGCGCCGCTGCCGGCGGTCGCGGTGGCGGTGGTCGTCGAGGACGCGGCGGCGGACCGCGGCGGCATCAGCGGCAACAGCGCGGCGGCGCCGATCGCCCGCGCCGTGATGGCCGCGGCGCTGGCGGCGAAGCCCGCGCCGTGACGGGCGCGCCGCCCAGGCGCCCGGCGCCGCCCCCGCCGCGCCGGTCCTCAGGCGGCCGGACCCCTCGCGCCGCGCCGGTCCTCGGGCGGTGGCTGTCGCCCCCGCCGCGCCGGTCCTCAGGCGGCCGGGTCACCGCTGCGCGCGCCTTCGGCGATGGTGGCCCGGACCTCCTCCACCCGGTCGCGTTCCTCGGCCGCGAACCGCTCGCGGTCCAGGGCCTCGGCGATCTCCTCGTCCTCGCTCATCAGCAGGTCGAGGTTGGAGTTGCCCATCTCGAAGACGCCCATCTCCACGTACGCCCGCTGCAGCCGGTCACCCCACAGCCCGATGTCCTTCACGCACGGCACGATCCGGCTGAACAGCAGCCTGCGGAACAGGTGCAGGAACTCCGACTGCTCGCTGAACTCCTCCGCCTCCTTCCTCGGGATGCCGAAGTTCTCCAGCACCTCCACCCCGCGCAGCCGGTCCCGCATCAGGTAGCAGCCCTCGATCACGAACTCCTCGCGCTCGCGCAACTCGGCGTCCGTCAACTGCTTGTAGTAGTCCCGTAGCGCCATCCGCCCGAACGCCACGTGCCGGGCCTCGTCCTGCATCACGTACGCGAGGATCTGCTTGGGCAGCGGCTTGTCCGTCGTGTCGCGGATCATCCCGAAGGCCGCCAGCGCCAGCCCCTCGATCAGCACCTGCATGCCCAGGTACGGCATGTCCCAGCGGGAGTCGCGCAGAGTGTCGCCGAGCAGCCCCTGGAGGCTGTCGTTGATCGGGTAGAGCATCCCGACCTTCTCGTGCAGGAAACGCCCGAAGACCTCCGCGTGCCGGGCCTCGTCCATGGTCTGGGTGGCCGAGTAGAACTTCGCGTCCAGGTCGGGCACGGACTCCACGATGCGCGCCGCGCACACCATCGCCCCCTGCTCGCCGTGCAGGAACTGGCTGAAATTCCATGCCGCGTAGTGGCGGCGCAGCTCGCCCTTGTCCTTGTCGGTGAGTTTGCCCCAGTACCGGGTGCCGTAGAGAGTCAGCGCCTCGTCGGGGGTGCCGAGCGGGTCGTTCGGGTCCACTTCCAGGTCCCACGCTATGCGCTTCGCGCCGTCCCACTGCTTGTCCTTGCCCTTCTGGTACAGGGCGAGCAGCCGCTCCCGGCCCCCGTCGTACTCCCAGCTGAAGCGGGCGGCGCCGGAGGCCGGGACCGGCCAGACGCCCTCGCCCGGGTCCTTGGTGTAGAGCTCGTGCGTCGACACTGACGCCCCCTTGCCTCGTGTACTCGCGTACCGGACCGGCCAGTTGGCCACCGTCCGCAGCGTCACACGTTGGTAGACGCGGGGTCAACAAGTCGCGCCGGGGGGATTGACGGTCTTGCTGACAAGCAGTCTCATAAGCGGTGACCGCCGGTAACTCCACGAGCGAGGTGTCCGAAGCCATGACGACCGTGACCGATCGAGCAGCGCCGAGGGACGCACTCGGCCTCCTCAAGGACCGCGAAGAGACCGCCGCGCGACTGCTCGAAGCATCGGCCAAACACTCCTTCGACCCCGACAGGGAACTCGACTGGGACGCCCCGCCGATCGACGGCAAGTACTACTGGCCGCCCGAACTGCTCTCGCTCTACGACACCCCGCTCTGGAAGAAGATGGGCGAGGAGCAGCGCATCGACCTCTCCCGCCACGAGGCGGCCGCGCTCGGCTCCCTCGGCATCTGGTTCGAGATCATCCTGATGCAGCTGCTCGTCCGGCACATCTACGACAAGTCGCTGGTCAGCGACCACGTCCGCTACGCCCTCACCGAGATCGCCGACGAATGCCGGCACTCCATGATGTTCGCCCGCATGATCCGCAAGGCGGACACCCCCGCCTACCCGGTCTCACGCACCCACCACAACCTCGCCCGCGTCCTCAAGACGGTCTCCACCACCCCCGGCTCCTTCGCCTGCACCCTGCTCGGCGAGGAGATCCTCGACTGGATGCAGCGCCTGACCTTCCCCGACGAGCGCATCCAGCCGCTCGTACGCGGGGTGACCCGCATCCACGTCATAGAGGAGGCCCGGCACGTCCGCTACGCCCGCGAGGAACTGCGCCGCCAGATGCTGACGGCCCCGCGCTGGGAGCAGGAACTCACCCGGATCAGCTGCGGCGAGGCCGCCCGCGTCTTCTCGCTGGCCTTCGTCAACCCCCAGGTCTACGAGAACATCGGCCTGGACCGGCGCGAAGCCGTCACCCAGGTCAAGGCGAGCGGCCACCGGCGGGAGGTCATGCAGACCGGCGCCAAGCGGCTGACCGACTTCCTCGACGACATAGGCGTGCTGCGCGGCGTCGGCCGCAGGTTGTGGCGGAGCTCGGGACTCCTCGCCTGACCGCCGCCCCGCGGGGTTACGCTGCGGGCATGACGACCGTACGGGCGTACCGCAGGCTGAGCGTCGAGGAGCGGCGGGCCCAACTCCTCGACGCGGCCCTGTCGCTGTTCGCGCACCGGGCGCCGGAGGAGGTCTCCCTCGACGACGTCGCCGAGGCCGCCGGGGTCTCGCGCCCGCTGGTCTACCGCTACTTCCCCGGCGGCAAGCAGCAGCTCTACGAGGCCGCCCTGCGCTCGGCGGCGGAGCTGCTGGAACAGTGCTTCGCCCAGCCCCAGGCCGGCCCGCTGACCCATCGGCTGTCCCGCGCCCTGGACCGCTACCTGGCCTTCGTCGACGAACACGACACCGGCTTCGCGGCGCTGCTCCAGGGCGGCAGCGTCGTGGAGACCTCCCGTACGACGGCGACCGTGGACGGCATCCGCCGGGCCGCGGCCCAGCAGATCCTCGTCCACCTGGCCGTCGCGGACCCCGGCCCGCGGCTGAGGATGATGGTCCGCACCTGGATCACGGCGGTGGAAGGGGCCTCGCTGATCTGGATCGACGAGGGCAAGCAGCCGGACGTGGCCTCGCTCCGGGAGTGGCTGGTGGACCAGTTCATCGCCCTCCTCACCGCCACCGCGGCCACCGACCCCCAGACGGCCGCGGCCGCGCGGGCGGCCCTGGCCCTGGAACCGGCCGACGGCCCGGTCGGGGCCCTGGCGCGGCGGGTGATCCCGCTGGTCTCCGAGGCGGCCCACCTGCTGTGACACTGGAGGGGTGAGAAGCGAACCCACCCCGTTCGAGGGCGGCCCCATGGACGGCCGGTCCCTGCCGATCCTGCTCGGCCCGACGGGCCACCCGCCGAAGTGGTACGAAATCCCGGTCCCGAACCCGGACGGCACCGCCCCGACGGTCCTCCTGTACGAACGCGTCCCGGCGGGCCAGACAAAACGCCTGGGCCTCCAGAAGGGCTGGAAGTACACCTTCCGCCCAACCGGAACCCGCCCCCGCCCCCACTGGCCCTGGCGCAAGCCCTAACCGGCCACCCCACACCAGCCCACGCCGGGCGGGGGCCGAACATCCCGCCGGCCCGGGGACGGACGGGGCATCGCAGCCGACGACGAGCGGGGGCCGAACATCCCACCGGGCCGGGAACGGGCGGGGCATCGCAGCCGACGACGAGCGGGGGCCGAACATCCCACCGGGCCGGGGACGGGTGGGGGGTGGGGTGTTGACCGGGGCTAAAACGTGATTTGTGGCCGCTCAGGGGCCGCACTTCACCGACCCCGGACAGGCGCCATAAATCATGCCCGCCCCGGACAACACCCCACCCCCCGCCCGGCCCCGGCCCACCCACCCCCGGCGAGCCCGTCGCAACCGGGACCGCTGCGTCGGCCGGCGCCGGCCGACGCCGGCACGCACCCACGCGCCCCCCGCCCCACCGCCCGGCCAGGGCTACGGCAGTGTCACCACCGCCTCCGCCCCACCCCCCTCGGCCTGCCGGAACTCAAGCCGCGCCCCGATCACCCCGGCCTGCCCGACGGCAATCGTCAAGCCCAGCCCGTGCCCCTTCCCGGAACCGGCTCCCGCCCCCGCCCCACTGCGAAACCGCTGCGGCCCCCGCTCCACCAGGTACTCCGGAAACCCGTCCCCGTGATCCCGCACCGTCACCACCGGCCCGTCCACCGTCAGGACGACCGGCTCCCGCCCATGCCGATGGGCGTTCACCACCAGGTTCCCCAGCACCCGCTCCAGCCGCCGCCGGTCCGTCTCCACCATCGCGTCCCGCACCACGACCACCTCCGTCGCCGTCCCCGACGCCCGCACCACCCGCCGCGCGAGCCGCGCCAGCTGGTGCAGGTCCGTCTCCACCACCTCGCGCCCCGAGTCCAGCCGCGAGATCTCCAGCAGGTCCTCCGTCAGCCCCCGCATCGTCCGGACCCGCTCCCGCACCAGCTCCGTCGCCCGCCCCTCCGGCAGGAGTTCCGACGCGGCCTGCAACCCGGTCAGCGGCGTCCGCAGCTCGTGCGCGACGTCCGCCGTGAACCGCTGCTCGCGCTCCAGCTTCCCCTGGAGGGTGGCCGCCATCGTGTCGAGCGCGCCCGCCACCGTCGCCACCTCGTCCTGGTGCCGCGAGGAGTCCCTCGTCCGCGGGTCGTCCACCCGCGCGTCGAGGTCGCCGTGCGAGATCCGCCGCGCGACCGCCGCCGTCTGCTGGAGCCGCCTGGTCACCCGCGTCACCGCGAACGCGCCCAGCAGCAGCGTGCCCCCGATCGCCAGCCCCGAGGAGCCGATGATCGCGTGGTCCAGCCCGCTGATCGTGCGCGCCGCCTGGCTGTAGTCCACGGCCGTGGCCAGGGCCCGGCCGTCTGCGGGGGCCGCCGCCCACATGACCTGCCGTCCCCGGTACTCGGCCACGACCGTGCCCCGCCGTCCCCCCACGGCCAGCTTCCGCAGCGACGCCGGCAGGCCCGCCGGGTCGAGAGAGGAACGCGGCGGCAGCGCCTCCCCCGCCTCGTACGCCCGCGTGGCGTCGCTCAGCTTCTCCAGCGCCCGGTCGCGCGCGTTGTCGACCGTCTGCCGGGTGACCTCGACGTGCACGAGCGCGCCCAGCGCCGCCGCCAGCGCACAGCACATGACCACGATGAAGCACGCCGACTTCCAGGTGAGCGTGGCGGTCCACGCGGGCAACCGGGCCCTCATGGCGTCCGCGGGCCCGCCGCCACCCGTACGATCTGCTCGCGCGTCGCCATCATGCTCCGCTGCTTCTCGTCCCACGACCAGGTGGTGATCAGCTCGTACCCGGGATGCCCGCTCGGCACGTGCAGGATCACGTTCTGCCCGGCCAGCTCGACGCGGATGACGGTCTCGGTGGTCGCCATGACCCGGTTGAGCCGCCCGTCGGGGTCGGCCGTGTAGACGCGTACCGACATCATGCTGTCCGGCAGTTCGATGCCGACGATG
Organism: Streptomyces cirratus; assembly: GCF_014650775.1. GTDB lineage: Bacteria > Actinomycetota > Actinomycetes > Streptomycetales > Streptomycetaceae > Streptomyces > Streptomyces cirratus. Next base: position 785,865 of record NZ_BMVP01000002.1, read on the forward strand.
ACCTCGTCCTTGCCGTTCGCCGTGAGGTCCCGGTAGTACGGGGTGAGTACGGGGCACTTCTCCGAGGCCTCCGTCCCACAGGCCCGGATCGCGTCGGCGGTCTCCTTCGGCATCCCGTCCGCGCCGGTGACGGCGCCCCGGTGGGCGCGCAGCTCCGCCTGCACCAGGGCCACCGCGTCCACCTCGTGCACGTTCTGGTCGTGGACCGGCGGCAGGCCCTGCACGTAAACGGGCGGCACGCCCCCTGGCGGGGCGGGCGGCACCTCGGCGCCCTTGCGCCACGGCCACAGCTGTACGGGTCCACGCGCCGTCGGCGCCGCTCCGGCGGCGGCCAGGCCGCCCGGGTCGCCGCACGCCGACGCCAGCGGCAGCAGGCAGGCCGCCAGGAGCAGCCCGGCGCCCGCGCGGAGGGGAAGGGTGCGCACAGCGGCGGGCCTCCTCTTCACGGTGCCGGGATGACGGTCGGTTTCAGCCAACCTTAGGCCGACCCGGTCCCCTTTCGCCCGCACACATGGGCGACGCCCGGGCGACGGGGGAGCGACGCTCCGGTGCCGCGCAGGCCGCCGGGCGCGCGGGTCAGGCGTCGGTGCGTCCCCGCCGCAGCATCGCGAAGCCCAGTCCGGCGGCGCCGACGGCTGCGATGCCGCCGCCCGCGGCGAGCAGCAGCACGCCGTTGCCCGGCCCGTCGGGCACGGCGTACGAGCGCAGCGCCTCGACCGCAGCACCCCGCGGGGCGGCGGCCGCCGGGAGGGGCCGGCTACGGGTCGCGGTCTTGTGCCCGTCGCCGGCCAGCGCGTGTCCTTGCGGCCCGGGCGCGGTGGCGCCGACCCAGGACGAGAGCCGGCCGTCGGCCTGCAGCGCGACGTGCAGCCCCTGCGCCTCGCCGACGGCGGGGGAGCCGGGGTGGCTGACCAGCGCCGTCACACGGGATCCGTCGCGCAGCACGTCGGCCTCGTACGTGTTCCCGGCGAGCCGGTACACCCGGGCGGTGGACCGGCCGTCGGCCAGGGAGAGGCTGCCGACCAGGGTCCGCGCCCCGACCGAGGCGGCCGGCACCCCTTCGGCGAGCGCGGCGGCGGTGGGCAGGGCCAGCAGGGCGCCGGCGCACGCGGTCACGGCGGCGGCGCGAACGAGGCTGCGGCGGCTGACGCTGGTCACGGAACTCCTTCTACGGGTCGGGCGCGGCCCGGGGCGTCCCAACCTAGGGTCGCGCCGTTGCAGTAGGGCGATGGCTTTGTAACGGTCACCCGACGGCGCCCCCTCGGAGTCGTTACACATCACGCCGCGTACGGGGGATTGCCGGGCGGCGGACCGCCTGCTCCCATGGACGCCGGGGGGTGAGGGCGATGCGCGGACTCACGGTGCTGCCGAGCGGCCGGGCCGGCCGGGGGCGGCTGTTCGTCAACCTGCCGGACGGCCGGGCGGTTGCCTGGTACGACCGGCGGGCCAACCGGGTCAGCCTGCTGGAGGCGGATCGTCGGGAGGCGGTGCTGGCAGCCCTGGGCCCGTACCTGGGCGGGGAGGTGGCCGTCGGACCGCCGCCGGTGCCCACGCCCGCCGAACGGCTCCGGCTGGCCCTTCCTCCCGACCGGGACCTGGCCCCGAACCGCCCGGGCGAGCCGATGCTGGGGGAGCTGGTGTACGGCTCGCCGGGCACCAGGGCCCGGCACCGGCTGCGCCGGGAGATCGGGGCCCGGGAGCTGATGGGGGCGGAGCTGGACTCCCTCGAAGCGCTGGACTGGCGGGTCCTGCACGCCGTGCCGCTGCCGGGCGGCGGCCTGATCGACCACGTGCTGATCGGGCCGGCCGGGGTGTTCTGCATCGCGACGGTGCCGGGCCGGCGCCAGCGGGTCCAGGCGGGCGACCTGCTGCTCACGGTGGGCCGGGCCGGCCCACGCCCCGACGTGCGCCGCGTCCGCCGGGCGGCGGCCCGCGCCGCGCATGCCCTCCGGGCGCCGGTCACCCCGGTGGTGGCCGTGGTCGAGGCCTCCGCCGTCGAGGTGGCTCCGACCCTGCGCGACGTCCGAGTCCTGCAACCCGCCACGGCGGCCCCCTACTTCACGACCGCCACCGCCACCCTTAAACCCCCGGACACCGAAGCCCTCTTCTCCCTGGCCCGCGACACCCGCACCTGGCTCCCGTAACAACAGCCCCGAGCGCACTCGCGTGCCGACGCGGACCTCTCGCCGCCCGGCCGTCCCTGTCTCGCCCGGCACCCGGGCCCGGGTCGTGGGAAGCGGGCGCACTGCCGGTCACCCGGGCCCCGGCCGTCGGGCCGAGCACCCGATCCCCGGCCGTCGGGCCGGGCGGCGTCCGTGCCGGCGGGCTCCTTCGCGGCCGGGCCTGCCGGATCGGGGGTGTTCCCGGTCCCGGCCGGTGGATCCGGCGCGGCCCGCCGGCCCCGGCCGTCAGGCCGAGCGGCGTTTGCGGGGTGGGGAGGCCTTCTTCGGCGAGGCCGACTTCTTCGCGGCCGTCGAAGTGGACTTGGTGGCGCCGGACTTGTTCGACTTCGCTGCCGCCGAGCCCGTCTTCTTCGCCGAGGCCGACGTGGACTTCCGGCCCGATGCCGTCTTCTTCGCCGCCGACCCCGATGCCGCCGTGGACTTCTTCCCGCCCACCGCCTTCGGCGCAGCCGCAGCGGCCGGCTTCCGCCGGATCGGCGTCACGTCCGCCGCCTCCTCCTCCGCCTCCGCAGGAGCAGGCGCCCCGCCGCCCTCCCCCCGCGAGGCCTTCGCCGCCTGAACGCTCCGCTCCAGCGCCGCCATGAGGTCGATCACCTGACCCCCGGCCGGTTCCGTCGCGGCCTCCGCCGGCTCGTACGCGCCACCCGCCTTCGCCGCGATCATCTCCTCCACGGCCTCCCGGTAGTCGTCGTGCAGCGAGGAGATGTCCACCTCCCCCAACGTCGCCATCAGCGCGTCCGCCAGGTCCAGTTCGGCGTCCCTCACCGTCACCGACGTCTCCGGCGCCACCCCCTCCGGCTGTCGGATCTCGTCCGGCCACAGCAGTCCGTGCATCGCGATGACGTCGTCGACGACCCGCAGCATCCCCAGCCGCTCCCGCCCCCGCAGCGCGAACTTGGCGATCGCCACCTTCCGGCTCCGCTTGAGGGCCTCCCGCAACAGCGTGTACGGCTTCGCCGCCGTCGCCCCGTTCGCCGCGAGGTAGTACGCCGCGTCCATCTGGAGCGGATCGATCTCGTCGGCCGGTACGAACGACACGATCTCGATCGTCTTCGCCGTGGCGATCGGCAGCCGCGACAGGTCCTCGTCCGTGATCGGGATGATCGAGCCGTCCGCCTCCTCGTACCCCTTGCCGATCTCGGCCTGCGAGACCTCCTCGCCGTCCAGCTCGCACACCTTGCGGTACCGGACGCGCCCGCCGTCGGTCACATGGATCTGGCGGAACGAGATCGAGTGGCTCTCGGTGGCGTTCACGAGCTTGATCGGGATGCTGACCAAGCCGAAGGAAATCGCCCCGTTCCAGATGGATCGCACAGTTCCTCCCGTTTCATGGCAATCTCATCGTATGACGCCGATCACCGTGGTGGAGGGGCGGCGCATCGCTCTCAGCAACCTGCACAAGGTCCTCTATCCGGAGACCGGTTTCACCAAGGGCGAGGTGCTGCACTACTACGCCACCGTCGCGGAACCCCTGCTGGCCCACATCCACAACCGGCCGGTGTCGTTCCTGCGCTATCCCGACGGCCCCGACGGGCAGCTCTTCTTCACCAAGAACCCGCCGCCCGGTACCCCCGACTGGGTGAAGACCAGCCCCGTCCCGCGCTCGGAGGACCCTTCCGCCGAACAGGTGCTCATCGCCGACATGCCCACCCTCATGTGGGCCGCCAACCTCGTCGTCGAGTTCCACGTCCACCAGTGGACCGCCGACAGCCCCGCCATCGCCGACCGGCTGATCCTCGACCTCGACCCCGGAGCCCCCGCCACCATCGTGGAGTGCTGCGCCGCCGCCCTGTGGCTGCGCGACCGGCTCGCCGCCGACGGCCTGCACGCCTACCCCAAGACCTCCGGCGCCAAAGGCCTCCACCTGTCCGCGCCCCTGGAGCCGACCCCCTCCGCGCGGGTGTCCGCGTACGCGAAGAAGCTCGCCCAGGAAGCCGAACGGGAACTCCCTGGACTCGTCGTGCACCGCATGGCCAAGGCACTGCGGCCCGGCAAGGTCTTCGTCGACCACAGCCAGAACGCCGCCGCCAAGACCACCGCCGCGCCCTACACGCTGCGCGCCCGAGCCCGCCCGACCGTCTCCGCACCCCTGTCCTGGGCGGAGGTGGAGGCCTGCGCGAACCCCTCCGACCTGGTGTTCCTCGCCGACGACATCCCGCCCCGGCTGGCCCGCGACGGCGACCTCTTCGCCCCGCTCACCGACCCCGAGCAGGCCGGGGCACTGCCGTGAGCCGGGTCCGCGTCGCGCTCGCCGCCACCGTACGGACCCTCCCGCGGGCGCCGGGCCTGGCGTACGAGCCGAAGTTCGACGGCCACCGACTGGTCATCCTGCGCACCCCGGACTCCGTGGTGCTCCAGGCCCGTTCCGGCCGGATCGTGACCGGCGCGTTCCCCGACCTGGCCCGGGCCGCACAGCGGCTGCCCGCCGGAACCGTCCTCGACGGTGAGGTCGTGGTGTGGCACGAGGGCCGTACCGACTTCGCCCTCGTACAGCGGCGGGCGGCGGCCACGGCGGCCCGCGCACCGATGCTCGCGCAGAGCCTGCCGGCCTCGTACGCGGCGTTCGACGTACTGGAGCTGGCCGGAGTCGACGTACGCGGCCGCCCGTACGAACGGCGCCGGGCGCTCTTGGTGGATCTGCTGCTCCCGCTCGGGCCACCGCTCCAGCCGGTACCGATGACGACCGATCCCGAGCTCGCCGCGACCTGGTACGAGACGCTGCCCGCCAGCGGCATCGAGGGCCTGGTCGTCAAACGGCTGGACCAGTCCTACCCGGCGGGCCGGCGGGCCTGGCAGAAGCTGCGGCACACCGACGTGCGGGACGCGGCGGTGATCGGCTACACGGGCACGCCGCGCCGTCCGGCGGCGCTGGTGCTGGTCGTTCCGGGCGACGACGAGGCCCCGCTGGTGTCGAGCCCGCTTTCGGCGCCCCTGCGCCGGGAGCTGTCCGAGACCCTGGCCGGCCGTACCGGCGACGCTCCGGCCGGGGCTGCCCCGAGCCCGACCGTCACGGCGGTCGGGCTCGGGGAAGTGGCCTACCGGCCGCTCGACCCGCCCCTGTCGGCGGAGATCCGGCACACCTCGCTGCGTCACCCGCCGCCCGAGGTGCTCCGGCTGCGCACGGACCTGTAAGAGGTCCGTCAGGCAGGTCCGTCAGGCAGGTCCGTCAGGCAGGTCCGTCAGGAGTGGTCGGTTCCCCCGTGCGGCGGCGCCACCGGCGGCTCCGGCGGGGTCGGCGGCGCGGGCGGCGGAGGCTCGGTCACCTCGGGGGAGGGGCGCTGGCCGGCGTGCGGGTGGGAGTGCTGGTACCCGGATTCCCGGGCGGCGCGGACCTCGTCCGGGTGGGTGGAGGTCGTGGACCCGAAGTTGCCGAAGCCCTGCATCTCGTGCGGGCGCAGGCCACCCTCGGGGAATTCCACGGGGTCCCGCTCCTCGCGCACTTCGAACACCGCGCCGCCGTCGGGCAGGTGCGGGTGGCTCTCGGGAGTGGGCGGCGGCGGCTCCTTCGCGCGCACCAGCTGGCCCAGCTTGAAGGCGGCGAGGAGGAACGCGACGATGATCAGCCCGACGAAGACGAACCAAACGGCATTGTGCGCGTCTTCCAACGCGATCGTGTTCATACGTCCTATTTTCTCGCATTCGGTACGTAATCACACGATCTGTTCGCCCAAGGCGGGGAACGGGAGGCGCCCGCCGGGCCCTCCCTCCCGCCCTCCCGGCCGGCCGCTACGCCCGCAGCGGCCCCTCGGAGTCCCGCAGCCCCCCGCCGTCCCGCCCGCCGAGCACCCCGAGGATCTCCGCACAGATGGCCAGGGCCGTCTCCTGCGGGGTCCGCGCACCGAGGTCGAGGCCGATCGGGCCGTGCACCCGCGCCAGCTCGGCCTCCGTCACCCCGGCCGCCAGCAGCCCCTCGCGGCGCCGGGCCGTGGTGCGGCGGGAGCCGAGCGCGCCGACGTACGGGATGCCCAGCGCGAGCGCCGTGCGCAGGGCCGGCACGTCGAACTCCGGCTCATGGCTGAGCAGCACCAGGCAGGCGGCGTCCCGGTGGGCGCTCAGCACCTTCTCCGCCTCGGCGGCCGACCCGACCGCCACCGCGCCCCACTCCAGCAGCCCGGCCTGCCGCGCGATGATCTCCGCGAGCTCACCGGTCCCGCCGATCACCACCTGCGGCGCGGACGGGTACGCCTCCACGAGCACCAGCCCCGAGCCCCCGTACAGGGCGTCCCGCCCGGGCCGCCGGGTGCGCAGCAGCTCGCCGGCCCGCCGCGCGGCGTCGTCGGCCGGGGTGTCGCCGGCCCGTACGACCTCGCTCACCGCCCGGTCCGCCGCCTCGTTCAGCCGGGTCACCAGCGCCACCCCGTGCCCGGCGCCCAGCAGCTCCCACCACTGCGCCGGGATCTGCGCCAGCGGCTGGAGCAGCACCTCCGCCCGGCCGCCACACGTCAGCCCCGCCTGCACCGCCTCAGCGCCGCCGACGGAGACCTCACACACCCGCGCCGTGTCCCCGGCGCCCATCGCACGCGCCTCCGCGACGAGTTCGGCGTCGAACACCCCCTGGTACAGGGCCCCGACGCAGTCCCCCCGGGCATCCACGAGCACCGCGCCGGCCGGGTCCCGCGGCCCGAACCCCTCTTCGGCGACGGGCCGCGCCAGGTACCCGACCCGTTCCTCGGCCACCCACCGCCGCGCCGTACCCACCAGCTCACGCATCGTGTCCGCCCCATCCTCGTCGTCAGAGCCCGCCACGCCGAGCGCCTGGTCAGCGGCGCCGGACGGCCTTTTCCGCAAACCTACGCACCCCGCCCACGCCCTACCCATCCCCCGAAAGCACAGACCCGGCACCACCTCCTTCGTACGAGTTGCGCGGCCGAGCCGTGCGTACCGGCTGCGCGGCCGAGTTGCGCCCCTGCGCCCGGAGGCGTTGGTTCGAAGGGTGCTGTTCACCGACCGCGACGACGCCGGCCGCCGCCTGGCCGAGGCCCTGCGCCCCTACGGACCCCGGCACCCGGTGGTGCTCGGCCTGCCCCGGGGCGGAGTCCCGGTGGCGTTCCACGTGGCACGGGCGCTGGACGCTCCGCTCGATGTGATCGTCGTCCGGAAGCTGGGCGTCCCGGGCCACCGCGAGCTGGCGTTCGGCGCCCTCGGCGAAGGCGGCGTACGCGTGATCAACGAGGACGTCGTCCGCCGCGGCCGGCTGCGCCCCGAAGACATGGCGGAAGTCGAACGGGCCGAGCAGGCCTCGCTCGCCGCCCAGGCCCACCGCTTCCGCGAGGGCCGCCCGCGCCTGCCCGTCTCGGGCCGCACCGCGATCCTGGTGGACGACGGCATCGCCACCGGCGCGACGGCGGCCGCCGCCTGCGAAGTCGTCCGCGCCCAAGGCGCGACCCACGTCGTCATGGCCACCCCGGTCGCCCCACCGGACGCCGCCGCCCGCCTCCGCGACTCGGCGGACGAACTCGTCTGCCTCTCCACCCCGCCGGCCTTCTCCTCCGTGGGCCAGTGGTACGGCGACTTCTCCCAGACGTCGGACGCCCAGGTGATCACCCTCCTGACCCCGGGCGCCCGACGAGACCCGGGCTGACCGTGTGGACGCACGCACCGCCCTGCCGCACCGGCTCGCAGCGCTCGACACCGAGCGGCTGACGGCCCTGCCGGCGATGCCCCCCCGCACCCCCGGCGCCCGTCAAGCGCCCTCGGACACGTTGATCTCCCCGATCGGATCCGCCGAGATGGTGAGGCGCCGTGACCCGTCCTCGAAGGTCTCGATCGTGACGTAGTGGCCCGTGTGGTCGTGGGCTTTCAGGTGCGCCGTCAGAGCCTCTCCCCAATGCAGCCAGGTCGGGACGTTGCCCTGGCCCGCGATCCGGTAATCGGCGTGATCGATGACGATCTCGTGCACACCCAAGGACTGCGCGCCGATGACGACTTCGAACGGCACCTTCGCCTTTTCCTGCACGCCTCTGGCGTTCTCCTTCGCTTCCCACTGCGCGTCCGCGAAGAAGACCTTGCGAAAGTACGTCTTCTGGTCGATGGGGTGCTGCGCCTGCGAAAGCCTGAGGTTCCCGGTGGTTTTGCTCTCCGCCTTGGGGGGCCGCTGGGCATCGCTGGCCGACATCTTCTTGAACCAGGAGTGGCTGAGCAGTTCCGACGGCATGGCCGGTTGATCGTCCACATAGTTCACATAGTTCACGTCGTCCACGTGCCCCACATGGTCCTTCGGGGCGCCGGACGACACCTTCGTGCTGTTCTTTCCGGGCTTCCCAGGATCCGGCGTCTTGGTATGCCGGGACCGGCCGAAGACCGGCTCGCCCGCTCCGGTCCGGGCGGCAGCGGACCGCCTCCGTCCGGCCATGCGGATCTCGTCACCGATCCGGTAGACCGGGGACTCGATCAGCAGCTTGATCAAGGCGTCGTCAAGGGGCTTGCACACCTCGCTGTCACGCAGGAGTTCGTCGAAGAGGCCGGTGAACTGACCGGCGAGTGCCACGTCGTCCGGTGATCCGAAAGACCCGGAGATCTCGACGGCGGCTTCGTAGTTCCAAAAGACGCCACCGGCGGTGAGGTTGTTCGACCCGATGAACACCGACCAGTCGTCGGGGCCGGTGAAGAAGTAGATTTTGGGATGGAACGTGCGACCCGTCTCATGGAATACGTGCGACGCGTCGCAGAGTTTGTGCACCAGATGAAGTCCCTGGCGGGTCGCGCCGCCCTCGCTGATGCCCACCACTGCCGTGATCTTGTTCCCGCGATCGCGAAACGCGCGGAAATCGCCCTGCACTCGGGAGAGTCCGCTCTGTTTCGCCCATGCTGTTGCTATGCGCAGTTCCGAGTACCTATCATCTGCGCAGTGCGAGGCCAGGAACTGGTAGAGATTCGGCGAGCTTGCATACGGCTGGCCCACGAGACTGATTCGCATGGATGATCACCGTGCCGTAAGCGGCCCGTGGTGGCAAGCGGGATTCCGACTTATTACGTCTGGTCCGTTCTGTCTGGCCACAGCACTAGACTCGACTGGCGATCGACCGATGCCTGGAGGGCACAGCACACGTGAAGACCATGCAACAGGTGTCCGCCGACAAGCTGCGCGGCGGGTTCTACTCGCCTCAGCCCCTGGTCGCCGTGTGCCTCGACCGGCTGCGCGATCTGCTCCCCGACTCCCTGGGGTCCCTCCGTCTCCTGGAACCCAGCGCCGGCGACGGTGCCTTCATCCGCGGTCTCGACGAGGACCCCCTGGGCAAGCGCGTCCGGGATCTGGTGGCCGTCGAACTGCTGGAGTCGGAAGCACAGCGCTGCGAGGAGGCCGGCGACCGGGCTTCGTTCGAGACGGAAATCAGGCACGGGAGCTTCCTCGACCCCGACCTGGTGCCCGAAGAAGGCTTCGACGCGGCGGTGGGAAATCCGCCTTTCGTCCGGTTCCAATTCGTCAGCGAGACGGAACGGAGCTACGCCGATCAGGTCGCGACGGGTATGGGAGTAACCCTCAAGGGGGTTTCCAATCTGTGGATCCCCATCTTCCTCTGCGCTCTGAACAAAGTCCGCGAAGGTGGCGCTTTCGCCTTCATCATCCCGGCCGAATGCCTTACGGGAATCTCGGCCGGGGCTGTGCGGCGGTGGCTGCTGCGCAATTGCTCGGCCGTGCGCGTCGACCTGTTCGGCCCGGGTTCCTTTCCCGGCGTCCTACAGGAAGTGGTCGTTCTCAGCGGCCGTCGGGACCCTTCGGCCGCCGATGGGCGACTGACGGCATGGGACCACAGCGCCGCCGGGCGTGCCTGGCGTCATTCGGCCTCCCCGGAGGCGCCCACCTGGACCCGTTATCTGCTTTCCCCCGCCCAGCTGGAAGCCCTCGACGAGGTCTCCTCGCTGTCCTGTGTGCGAAGTGCCGGAAGCTGGGTTCGTTTCGGGGTCGCGACCGTCACGGGCGCCAACGACTACTTTTCCGTCGACCGCGAAACGATCGAACAGTACGGCCTCGAAGACTGGATCCTCCCCCTGCTGCCGAGGATCAGGAATGCCGAGGGCCTGGTCTTCACCCCCGAAGACCATGAGAGGAACATCGAGGAGGGCGCTCGCGCCGGCCTGATCGACTTCGCACGGGGTGAAGCCAGCCCGCTCCGGCACGACGGCGCCTTGCGCTACATCCACGCCGGCGAGCAGGCCGAGCTGCACACGCGCTACAAGTGCAGGATCCGTGAGCCCTGGTACTGCGTCCCGGTGGTCGCGGCCGGAGACCTGCTCCTGTCGAAGAGGTCCCACCTCTACCCCCGCGTCGTGGTCAACGAAGTGTCGGCCATCACCACGGACACGATCTACCAGGGGAAGATGCTGGCGCCGGAGGCGATGTCGGCGCGCTCGTTCGCCGCTTCCTTCCACAACTCGCTGACCCTGCTGTCCGCGGAGATCGAGGGAAGGAGCTTCGGCGGTGGTGTGCTGGAGCTGGTACCGAGCGAGGTGGCGCGGCTGCGGGTCATGGCGCACCCGTCGATGAGCGAGGAGCTGGACCGCTTGGACCGGGTCTCGCGGTCCGCCTCCGGCGATGTCGAGGAGATCTTGATCCGGGAAACCGACGGCCAGTTGGCCAAGCGGATCCCGCAGATCTCGGACTCGACCCTCGGCCTCCTGGCCGAAGCGCGCACGGAGTTGCAAAAGCGCCGCCTCGACCGCAACCGCTCCTCGGCCCCCCTCTAACCCGGCCCCGGGGACCGCAAGGCGGGTGAGAACCGGCCTTACGGCTGATTCGCGTCTCTATGTGAGATGGCGGCTTCTCGTCACAATCTGGTTGGAGTGAGCCAGATATCCATTGGCTGGTGCTGAGTGCGCTGGGGGAAGCCGTTGGCCTACGTTCCGATACTCAAGGGCAAGGCGGGGGAGTTCTCGGCGCTTGAGCACGTCACACCGGCGGTTCGCTCATGCATCCGCCCCGTCATGGAGCTGGTCCCCGATCCGGACGTGCGGGATGTCCTGGAGACCTTCTGTGACCGCGCGATGGACGCAGTGCCGAACGGCGCTGTCCTGACTGTGGACAGCGGCGCCCTGCCCACGGCACGAGTACTCGAGGGCGACGCGGGTGGCCCGATGGCCCGGCTGAGCGAGTCCCTCGCCCTCCGTGGCGTGGCCATGTGCCCGGTCGTCCGGTACACGGATGCGCGAGACGTTCTGGCAGAGGCCTCGCGGGCGATCGCGCTACACCAGCGTGGTGTCTGCTTGCGCGTGTCCGTTGCCGCCGACATGCGGGACTGGCTTCCCGACCACGGTCAGATCCGGGGGCTGCTCAAGGTGCTTCGCCTGGATCCGGGCGAGGTCGACCTGCTCATTGATGCCGGGCCGGTGGATTCCGGCAGCATGAGGGATCGATTGGCCGACCGCGCTCTGGCCGCGCTCACCACGCTCTCTCCGTGGCGCTGGCGGCGTGAATGCGTTGCCGCCGGAGCGTTCCCCGCCAACCTGACCGGGTTCCCGAGGGGGCGGGCGACGCCGGTCGCCCGGCGTGATGCGCAGTTGTGGCGGCGTGTGCTGGGCCAATGCGACGGGAAGTCGCCGGACTTCGGCGACTTCGGTGTGACACATCCTCGGATGCCGGCGAGCTCTCGGGGGACCCCGGATCCCAACATGCGCTACACGACCCCGGATGCCTGGCAGGTCTTCGTCTATCCGCGAGTCCGCTCCGGCAACGATGACTTCTTCACCCTGAGTGCCGACCTGATCGCGTCTCCGTACTGGCCTGCGACAGGGGCGCGGACTTCATGGGGTGACGCGCGTCTGAACGAATGCGCCCTGCGCCAAAGGCCCAGAGCCGGCGGCGGTACGGAGTGGCGGGCATGGGCAACCTCGCACCATCTGGCAGTGGTCACCTCCAGTCTCAACGCGCTGGGGCACCCGTGAGGCAGTCCCCCTGGCGGGGGATCGCTTCGTCCCGGAGTGGCGCAGCAGTGCAGTCATCGAGGCCTCGCCGTCCCGTCTCCTCGCTGACCTGGCGGAGCCTCAGCACCGGCGAGAGACCGTGCCCTGAGCATCCGGCGGATTGGTTGCCCGCACTCGGCGGCCGACGGCCGGCCTCTCCCGAAGCTCGCACACCCCCCACCTGGGACCAGTGCGCACCAACGACAAAGGCCCGGACTCAGTGGGACTGAGTTCGGGCCTTCATGCTTGGCACTCGTGCAGGTCAGCGGGTGTTTCACGCTGGTCCGGCTGGAGTGCCCCCGGCAGGATTCGAACCTGCGCACACGGCTCCGGAGGCCGTTGCTCTATCCCCTGAGCTACGGGGGCGTGTCGTTCGCGTTGCGGCGACGGGTTGAACACTACCAGCTCGCGGGCGGTGATCAGAAACGGTTTGAGGGGGTGGGGAGGGGGCGGTCGCCCGGAGGGGGTGGAAGTGGGGAAAACCCGGACGCGGGGGCTTAGGCGGACCTACTCTCGAGTTGTGCCAGGCGCCTCGCGCCGGGTGCTTGTTGTCGACGACAACAAGGTCATCCGGCAGCTGATCAAGGTCAATCTCGAGCTGGAGGGCTTCGAGGTAGTGACCGCGAACGATGGTGCCGAGTGCCTGGACGTCGTGCATCACGTGTGTCCCGACGTGATCACCCTCGATGTGGTCATGCCCCGCTTGGACGGGTTCGGGACCGCGGCGCGGCTGCGGGCCGATCCGCGGACCCGGGACGTGCCGCTCGCCATGGTCAGCGCCTGTACGCAGCACGAGGTCGAGGCCGGGATCACCGCCCGGGTCGACGCGTTCCTCACCAAGCCCTTCGAGCCCGCCGAGCTGGTCCGGGTCGTACGCCGGCTCGTCGAGCGGCGCGACCGGCGGGAGCGGGAAGGGGCTCCGGCCGGGAGCGGCAGAGGGTGAAGGCGGGGCGAGGGTGACGGGGAGGCCGGCGGCGCACAGGCGCTGTTCACATGGCGAAACCCTTCGCATGACGCGGAAGGTTCTCCCCTAGGCTGGGTCCCGTGACCCCCGCCGACCTCTCCCGTACCGTCGCGCACGCCGTGCGCCGCGCCGTCGAGGACGGGGAGCTGCCCGCCGACGCGGAGCTGCCGCAGCGGGTGGTCGTGGACCGGACACGGCCCGGCGGAGTGGGGGAGTACGCCACCGCCGTCGCCTTCCCCCTCGCCAAGAGCGCCGGACGGGCTCCCGGGGACGTCGCCCGCCTGCTCGCCCGCCGGCTGGCGCAGGTGCCCGGGATCGAGAAGGTCGAGGTCACCGGCGCCGGGTTCCTGAACTTCGTCATGGGGCGGCCGTCCGCCGAGGCCCTCGTACGGGACGTGCAGGCGCGCGGCATCCGCTACGGCTGCCCCCCGCAGGACAGTGGGGAGACGCGGGACGCAGTGGTGCGCGGCTCGGTTTCGCGTCTCGGTGGGGACCCCGGAAACGGCGGGCTCCGCGTCGCCCCCGTGCCCGGGAAGGAAGGGGACGTCTTCGCCGCCTACGGCGCCGACGCCGCCCGCTGGGCCATGCTCGCCACGGCGCCCCATGAGACCCCCTCGTTCTCCGCTCGACTCCTGGTCCAGGACGAGTCCAACGAGTTCTTCCGCGTGCGCCACGGATACGCGCGCAGCCGGGCCCTGCTGCGCAACGCCGCCCTGCTCGGGTTTCCCCCCGAGCCCGGCGACGTCGGCGACGTCGCCGGCGCCGACGCGCTGCTGCGCGCCCTCGCCGACTACCCCCTCGCCCGCGAAGCCGCCGCCCACCACCGTGCGCCCGAGCGGCTCGTGCGCCAGCTCGTCCGGCTGGCCGACGCGCTGCTCGACTTCCAGTACGACGTGCTCCCCAAGGGAGACGAGAAACCCTCGGCCGCCCACCGTGCCCGGCTGGCACTCGCCGAAGCCGCCGGGACGGTGCTGGCCGGTGGCCTGTCCCTGCTCGGCATAGCTGCTCCCGAACGCCTGTGACCTGCGAAGAGAGATTCCGATGAGCCGTTCCGCGCACCCCGCCGGGCCCCGCCACGCCGACGTCCTGCCCGAGGGCCACTACGCGCCGCCGCCCGCCGACCTCAACGTCCTCGACGAGAAGGTCTGGTCGCGCACCGTCACCCGCAACGCCGACGGCGTCGTCACCGTCGGCGGCATCGAAGTGACCCGCCTGGCCGAGGAGTTCGGGACGCCCGCCTACTTCATGGACGAAGAGGACTTCCGGGCCCGCTGCCGCGCCTGGGCGCACGCCTTCGGCGCCGACGCCGACGTGTTCTACGCGGGCAAGGCGTTCCTCTCCAAGGCCGTCGTGAAGTGGCTCGAGGAGGAAGGCCTCAACCTCGACGTGTGCTCCGGCGGTGAGCTGGCCACCGCCCTCGCCGCCGGGATGCCCGCCGAGCGGATCGCCTTCCACGGGAACAACAAGTCGCAGGGCGAGATCCGGCGGGCCGTCACGGCCGGCGTCGGGCGCATCGTGCTCGACTCCTTCCAGGAGATCGCCCGCGTCGCGCACATCGCCCGTGAGCTGGGCGTACGCCAGCCCGTCCAGATCCGCGTGACCGTCGGCGTGGAAGCGCACACGCACGAGTTCATCGCCACCGCGCACGAGGACCAGAAGTTCGGCATCGCCGTCGCCGACGGCAGCGCCGCCGAGGCCGTACGACGCGCCCTCGGACACGACAGCCTCGACCTGCTCGGCGTCCACTCCCACATCGGCTCGCAGATCTTCGACATGGCCGGGTTCGAGGTGTCCGCGAAGCGGGTCGTGCGGCTGCTCGCCGCAGTCCGCGACGAGCACGGCGTGGAGCTGCCCGAGATCGACCTCGGCGGTGGCCTCGGCATCGCCTACACCTCCGCCGACGACCCCCGCGAGCCGCACGAGATCGCCAAGGCCCTGCACGAGATCGTCGCGCGGGAGTGCGAGGCGGCGGGGCTGCGCGCCCCGCGGATCTCCGTCGAGCCGGGCCGGGCGATCGTCGGCCCGACCGCCTTCACCCTCTACGAGGTCGGCACCATCAAGCCGCTCGAAGGGCTGCGGACGTACGTCAGCGTCGACGGCGGCATGTCGGACAACATCCGCACCGCCCTCTACGACGCCGAGTACGCGGTCACCCTCGTCTCCCGTGTCTCCGACGCCGAGCCGATGCTGGTGCGCGTCGTCGGAAAGCACTGCGAGAGCGGTGACATCGTGGTCAAGGACGCCTTCCTCCCGGCGGACCTCGCCCCCGGCGACCTCATCGCCGTCCCGGCGACCGGCGCGTACTGCCGCTCCATGGCCAGCAACTACAACCACGCGCTCCGGCCGCCCGTCGTCGCCGTGCGCGACGGACAGGCCCGGGTGATCGTCCGGCGCGAGACGGAGGAAGATCTCCTGCGTCTCGACCTCGGATGAGGCCCCTATTTCTGGGGAACGCCCCCAGGGGCCCAAAATGGACGTCTCACTCAATGGACCGAGGATGGAAACTACTGTCCATTGCATGAGACTGGTCGCGTGAGACCGGTCGGTGTGAGGCTGGTCGGGCCCGGTACGCAAACGCGTGCCGGGTGGTGATGGAAGATCGAAAGGCGTAGGTCGAATGATGCGTACGCGTCCGCTGAAGGTGGCGCTGCTGGGCTGTGGTGTGGTCGGCTCAGAGGTGGCGCGCATCATGACGACGCACGCCGAAGACCTGACGGCCAGGATCGGCGCGCCCGTCGAACTGGCCGGCGTCGCCGTGCGCCGCCCCTCGAAGGTCCGCGAGGGCATCGACCCGGCCCTGATCACCACCGATGCGACCGCCCTCCTCAAACGCGGCGACATCGACGTCGCCATCGAGGTCATCGGCGGCATCGAGCCCGCGCGCGGCCTGATCACCACCGCTTTCCAGCACGGCATCTCGGTCGTCTCCGCGAACAAGGCGCTGCTCGCCCAGGACGGCGCCGCGCTGCACGCCGCGGCCGACGAGGCCGGGCTCGACCTGTACTACGAGGCCGCCGTCGCCGGCGCGATCCCGCTGGTCCGCCCGATGCGCGAGTCCCTCGCGGGCGACAAGATCAACCGGGTCATGGGCATCGTCAACGGCACGACCAACTTCATCCTCGACAAGATGGACTCGACGGGCGCCGGCTACCAGGAGGCGCTCGACGAGGCCACCGCCCTCGGGTACGCCGAGGCCGACCCCACCGCCGACGTCGAGGGCTACGACGCCGCCGCCAAGGCCGCGATCCTCGCCGGCATCGCCTTCCACACCCGGGTCCGGCTCGACGACGTCTACCGCGAGGGCATGACCGAGGTCAGCTCCGCGGACTTCGCCTCCGCCAAGCGCATGGGCTGCACCATCAAGCTCCTCGCCATCCTGGAGCGCGCCGCCGACGGCCGGTCGGTGACCGCCCGCGTGCACCCGGCGATGATCCCGCTCAGCCACCCGCTGGCGTCGGTCCGCGAGGCGTACAACGCCGTCTTCGTCGAGGCGGAGGCCGCCGGGCGGCTCATGTTCTACGGCCCGGGAGCGGGCGGCTCGCCGACTGCCTCCGCGGTCCTCGGCGACCTCGTCGCCGTCTGCCGCAACAAGCTCGCCGAGGCAACGGGGCCCGGCGAGTCGGCGTACACCCAGCTGCCGGTCAGCCCCATGGGGGACGTCGTCACGCGCTACCACATCAGCCTCGATGTGGCCGACAAGCCGGGCGTCCTCGCCCAGGTCGCGACGACCTTCGCGGAGCACGGAGTGTCCATCGACACGGTCCGCCAGCAAGGGCATCCAGACAGCGTCGGCGAAGGGGCCTCCCTCGTCGTCGTCACCCACCGGGCACCCGACGCCGCCCTTTCCGGGACCGTCGAGGCGCTGCGGAAGCTGGACACCGTTCGCGGTGTCGCCAGCATCATGCGTGTTGAAGGGGAGTAAGGACCCATGAGCAGCAATCGCACCCACCAGTGGCGCGGCATCATCGAGGAGTACCGGGACCGCCTGCCGGTGACGGACGCGACGCCCGTGGTCACGCTCCGCGAGGGAGGCACTCCCCTCGTACCGGCCCAGGTGCTCTCCGAGCGCACCGGCTGCGAGGTGCACCTCAAGGTCGAGGGCGCGAACCCGACCGGGTCCTTCAAGGACCGCGGCATGACGATGGCGATCACCAAGGCCAAGGAGGAGGGCGCCAAGGCGGTCATCTGCGCCTCCACGGGCAACACCTCGGCCTCCGCCGCCGCGTACGCGGTGCGTGCCGGGATGGTCTCGGCCGTCCTCGTGCCCCGCGGCAAGATCGCGCTCGGCAAGATGGGCCAGGCCCTCGTGCACGGCGCCAAGATCCTCCAGGTCGACGGCAACTTCGACGACTGCCTGGACCTGGCCCGCGCGCTCTCGGACAACTACCCGGTGGCGCTGGTCAATTCCGTCAACCCGGTCCGCATCGAGGGCCAGAAGACGGCCGCGTTCGAGATCGTCGACGCGCTGGGCGACGCCCCCGACATCCACGTGCTGCCGGTCGGCAACGCGGGCAACATCACCGCGTACTGGAAGGGCTTCAAGGAGTACAAGGCCGACGGTCTGGCCTCCCGTACGCCTCGCGTGTGGGGTTTCCAGGCCTCGGGTTCCGCGCCGATCGTGCGCGGCGAGATCGTCAAGGAGCCGCACACCATCGCGACGGCGATCCGCATCGGAAACCCGGCCTCCTGGGAGTACGCGCTCGCGGCCCGCGAGGAGTCCGGCGGCTTCATCGACGAGGTGACGGACCGCCAGATCCTGGCCGCCTACCGCCTGTTGGCGGCACAGGAGGGCGTCTTCGTGGAACCCGCCTCCGCCGCGTCGGTGGCCGGTCTGCTCAAGGCCGCCGAGGCCGGACTGGTCGACCCCGGCCAGAAGATCGTGTGCACCGTCACCGGCAACGGCCTCAAGGACCCCGACTGGGCGGTCGCCGGTGCCCCGCAGCCGGTCACCGTACCGGTGGACGCCGAGGCCGCGGCCGTCCGGCTCGGCCTGGTCTGACCCGGAGCCCGCCCACGCGGGCTCCACGCCGTGCCGCCGGATTCCGGGACCCCCGGAATCCGGCGACACGGTCCGCACGGCGGCCGGAGCCGGCGGAAGACCGCGACACGCATCGTGCGCCTCCTGTGCGCCCTATGTCGCGAGAGAACCTTCCTTCGATAGGCTGTACTTACATCCGCCACCGCGCACATGACCGCGGTGCTGCCCCAAGGGCCTTCGGGTGTCGTGCGTTCTCCAGTACATTCGCAGCGAAGATCCCGCTCAGCACCAGATCTCGCACAGTCACAAGGAGTGTCATCGACCGATGGCAGGTCCAGCGTTCCGCGCCGCCGCCGTACGAGTGCGCGTCCCCGCCAGCAGTGCCAACCTCGGCCCCGGCTTCGACGCCCTCGGCCTGGCCCTGGGGCTCTACGACGACGTGGTCGTCCGCGTCGCCGACTCCGGCCTGAACATCGACATCGCCGGTGAGGGCGCCGACAACCTCCCGCGCGACGAGAGCCACCTCCTCGTTCGCTCCATGCGCACCGCTTTCGACCTGCTGGGCGGGCAGCCGCGCGGTCTGGAGGTCGTCTGTGCCAACCGCATCCCGCACGGCCGCGGGCTCGGTTCGTCCTCCGCGGCGATCTGCGCCGGCATCGTCGCCGCCCGCGCCGTGACCATAGGCGCCGAGGCCCGGCTCGACGACGCGGCGTTGCTGGAACTCGCCACCGAGATCGAGGGCCATCCCGACAACGTCGCCGCCTGCCTGCTCGGCGGGTTCACCCTCGCCTGGATGGACGGCGGCAGCGCCAAGGCGATCCGGATGGACCCCGCCGATTCCATCGTTCCGGTGGTCTTCGTACCTTCCAAGCCGGTCCTCACGGAGACGGCGCGCGGCCTGCTGCCGCGTACCGTCCCGCATGTGGACGCGGCCGTCAACGCGGGTCGCGCGGCCCTGCTCGTCGAAGCCCTGACCAGGCGTCCCGAGTTGCTGCTGCCCGCCACCGAGGACCGGCTCCACCAGGAGTACAGGTCCCCGGCGATGCCCGAGAGCGTGGCTCTCGTGGCCCGGCTGCGGGCGGACGGTATCCCCGCGGTCATCTCCGGCGCGGGCCCCACGGTCCTCGCGCTGGTCGACAACGGTGCGGCCGACAAGGTCGCGCAGCTCGCGGGCGAGGGGTGGGCGGCCAACCGGCTGGCCCTCGACGTCCCGGGCGCGAGCGTTCTTCCGCTGGGCACCCAGGGCGGCTAGGCCCACGGGGCCCGGCCGGCCAGGGGCCGGTGCGGCGGCTGGGCAGGCCGACCGCGCGGAAGCGCTGATTGCCGGTGATTGAGAGGGGGAATGTCTGTTGGATCCGGTAGTGTTAATCTCAAGTGCGCATCCGAAGCCGCCATGGCTCGGTGCTCAGTGTCCCCATTCGGGACCACATTTCTTCCGGGAGCCTCCCCGACTGCTCTGATCGCTTCCAGCAGTTTCGAGCACGCTCCGGAATCGGCGTGACATTCCCACGCTTCCAGCTCGGGGGCTTCTCGCCGGAACAAGCACGCACGTTTTCTCTCCGCCGTATCTCTACCGGCGGACCACCGCCCCGGCTGCGGTCCATGACCCATCAGGAAATGGACTGTCGTCGGACAGCACAACCGGTCGCCGAGCCAGACAGGCCGACGTCCGCTCCAGGGAAGGACCCTTCGTGAGCGACACCACCGATCTGATGGGCGCTGCCGACACCAACGTCGACACCAGTGCCCCCGCCGCGGGCGCCGCGGCTGCCACTGCCGGCCGGCGGCGCCGCTCCGGCACCGGCCTTGACGGCATGGTCCTGGCCGAGCTCCAGCAGGTCGCGTCGGGCCTCGGCATCAGGGGCACCGCGCGGATGCGCAAGAGCCAGCTGATCGAGGTCATCAAGGAGGCGCAGGCGGGCGCAGGCGCCCCCAAGGCCGCCGCCTCCGTCGCGGACACCGCCGAGGCCAAGCCGAAGCGCCGCGCCACCAGCAAGGCCCGTACGGGTGAGGCCGCCGCCGAGGCGCCCGCCGAGAAGCCTGCCACGCAGGCCCAGATCGAGATCCCCGGCCAGCCGGCCAGCGACGACGCCCCGGTCGGCGAGCGCCGCCGCCGTCGGGCCACCGCCCCCTCCGGCAGCCCGGAGTCCACGGCGCCCGTCGCCGTACAGGTCGAGCAGAAGACCGAGACCGCCGCCCCGGCGACACAGGCCGACGTCAAGGTGGAGGCCGCCACCGCCGTCTCCGCCCAGGGCCAGGGCCAGGGGCAGACGCAGCTCCAGGAGGCCGGCGAGGGCCGCGGCCGCCGGGACCGCCGCGACCGCGACAGGGGCGAGCGCGGCGAGCGCCAGCGCGACCGCCGCGACCGCGGTGCCAAGACCGACGACCAGGGCGGCCAGGGCCAGGCGCAGGGCGGCCAGGCGCAGGGCCAGGGCGGCCAGGCGCAGGGCGGTCAGGCGCAGGGTGGTCAGGGCGGCAGCCGTCAGGACCGCCAGGACCGCGGCGACCGTCAGCAGCAGGGCGGCCGCGGCCAGGGCCAGCAGGGCCGGCAGGACCGTCAGGACAACGGCCCGCAGGACGACTTCGACTCCGAGGACGGCCGTCGCGGCCGTCGCGGCCGCTACCGCGACCGCCGTGGCCGTCGCGGCCGCGACGAGTTCGCGCCGAGCGAGCCGCAGGTCGCCGACGACGACGTCCTGATCCCCGTCGCCGGCATCCTCGACATCCTCGACAACTACGCGTTCATCCGGACCTCCGGCTACCTGCCCGGCCCGAACGACGTGTACGTCTCCCTCGCCCAGGTCCGCAAGGCGGGGCTGCGCAAGGGCGACCACACCACCGGTGCCGTGCGCCAGCCCAAGGACGGCGAGCGCCGCGAGAAGTTCAACGCCCTCGTGCGTCTGGACTCGGTGAACGGCATGGCGCCCGAATCCGGCCGCGGCCGCCCGGAGTTCCAGAAGCTGACCCCGCTGTACCCGCAGGACCGGCTCCGCCTGGAGACCGACCCGGGCGTGCTGACCACCCGCATCATCGACCTCGTGTCGCCGATCGGTAAGGGCCAGCGCGGTCTGATCGTGGCCCCGCCGAAGACCGGCAAGACCATGATCATGCAGGCGATCGCCAATGCGATCACCACCAACAACCCCGAGTGCCACCTGATGGTCGTCCTGGTCGACGAGCGTCCGGAAGAGGTCACCGACATGCAGCGGTCGGTCAAGGGCGAGGTCATCTCCTCGACCTTCGACCGTCCGGCCGAGGACCACACCACCGTCGCCGAGCTGGCCATCGAGCGCGCCAAGCGTCTCGTGGAGCTGGGCCACGACGTGGTCGTCCTGCTGGACTCCATCACCCGCCTGGGCCGCGCGTACAACCTCGCCGCCCCCGCCTCCGGCCGCATCCTGTCCGGTGGTGTCGACTCGACCGCGCTGTACCCGCCGAAGCGCTTCTTCGGTGCCGCGCGCAACATCGAGGACGGCGGCTCGCTGACCATCCTGGCCACCGCGCTGGTCGACACCGGCTCGCGCATGGACGAGGTGATCTTCGAGGAGTTCAAGGGCACCGGCAACATGGAGCTCAAGCTCGACCGCAAGCTCGCCGACAAGCGCATCTTCCCGGCCGTCGACGTCGACCCGTCGGGTACGCGCAAGGAGGAGATCCTCCTCAACGCGGAGGAGCTCGCCATCGTCTGGAAGCTGCGCCGGGTGCTGCACGCGCTCGACTCGCAGCAGGCGATCGAGCTGCTGCTCGACAAGATGAAGCAGACGAAGTCGAACGCCGAGTTCCTGATGCAGATCGCGAAGACGACCCCGGCGGGCAAGAACGACGACTGACCGTCGCCGTAGCCGGACCGTCCCACGCAACCGCCCCCGTCGCAGCCGCGACGGGGGCGGTTGTCCTTTCGGGTTTCGACTGCGGCGGCAGCTGCGACCTTCGCCACAGCCGCGTCCTCTCGGCGGCTCCGCACATCGTCGCTTTCGTCCGGGTTCCGGCACGGTTGGTAGGCGCGCCGTCACAGCCCGTACGTCTCCAGGGCTGCGGTCCGGGGGCCTTCGTGCGGCGCCCGTCCGAGGCCGTGGAACCCTGGAAGACGTTCCTCCGTCTGTGTCAGAGAACAGCGGAGGTCGCAGACAGGCCGAACGGGTCGCGGGAGCGGGCCGGGGACCGAGGAGAGCATGAGCGAGGACACGAGGGCCGGCCGCCGCGCCGCGGGCGCCGGGCGCCGACGGAAGGCGCCCAAGCGCCGCAAGGGCCTCAGAGTCGTCGCGTGGACGGCCGCGGGGGTCGTGGTACTCGGCGGCGCGGGCGTGGGCTACTTCTACTTCAAGTTCAACGGCAACCTGAAGACGGTCGACATCGACGCGGCGCTCGGCAAGGACCGCCCGCAGAACGTGGACAACGGCTCGATGGACATCCTCGTCCTCGGCTCGGACTCCCGCGGCGGGGCGAACAGCGAGTACGGCCGGGACGACGGCGGGTCGGCCCGCTCCGACACGGCGATGATCGTCCACCTCTACGAGGGCCACCACAAGGCCAGCGTCATATCGATACCGCGCGACACCATGGTCAACCGGCCCGCCTGCCAGACGTCGAACGGGAAGACGGACCGCGGCAGCTCGCGCTCGCAGTTCAACGAGTCGTTCACCATCGGCGGGGCCGCCTGCGCGGTCAAGACCGTCGAGAAGATGTCGGGGATCCGCATGGACCACTACATCGAGGTCGACTTCACGGGCTTCAAGAAGATCATCGACAACCTCGGCGGCGTCCAGGTCACCACCACCAAGCCGATCAAGGACGCTTCCAGCCACCTCGACCTGCCCGCGGGCCCCAACAAGCTGAACGGCGAACAGGCCCTCGGCCTCGTCCGTACCCGCAAGAGCGTCGGCGACGGCAGCGACCTCGGCCGAATACAGCTCCAGCAGGCCTTCATGAAGGCCCTGATCAAGCAGGTCAAGGGCATCGGCATCTTCGACAACCCCAAGCGGCTGCTCGACCTCGCGGACACCGGCACCAAGGCGCTCACCACCGACAAGCAGCTCGGCGACGTGAAGTCCCTCCTGGGCTTCGCCGAGAGCCTGCGGGGCATCGACGCCCAGAACCTCCAGATGATCACCATGCCCGTGACCGCGGACCCCCTCGACTCCGACCGCGTCGCCCCGCTCGCCAAGGAGTCCAAGATGGTCTGGGACGCCCTGCTCGCGGACCAGCCGGTCCCGGCCGAGGCGACGGCGAACTCCATGGGTGACAAGGGCAGCGCCGGAGGCATCGTCCAGCAGCCGTGACGCCGCGGCCGTAACGCCGTGAATGCCCGGCAGGCGGGGTTTCCGCCGGGGTGGAATAGATGCCCGCCCCTCCCCGTTGAGGGGGGTGTCCTCAGAATTTTGACAGGCGGCCCGGTCCTGGCAGACTGGTCTGTCGGCCCCGGTTCACGCAGCGCGCAATTCGGCCCCTGCGACCCGGCGCCCTCCCGAATCTAGGAGACACCTTGAAGCGCGATGTTCACCCCGAGTACGTCGAGACCCAGGTCAGCTGCACCTGCGGCGCGTCGTTCACCACCCGTAGCACCCTGACCGAGGGCACCATCCGTGCCGAGGTCTGCTCCGAGTGCCACCCGTTCTACACGGGCAAGCAGAAGATCCTCGACACCGGTGGCCGTGTGGCCCGCTTCGAGGCCCGCTTCGGCAAGGCTGCCGGCTCGAAGTAGCGAGCCTTCGGCGCCGGACCCCGGCTGCACCGCGTCACGCGCGGGCAGCCGGGCCGGCGCCTTTCTCGTCCCGCAGCCCTTTCTTCACTTTCACCACAGGAGCCCCCGATGTTCGAGGCGGTCGAGGAACTGGTCGGCGAGCACGCCGACCTTGAGAAGAAGCTCGCCGACCCTTCGGTCCACTCGGATCAGGCCAACGCGCGCAAGCTCAACAAGCGCTACGCGGAGCTGACCCCGATCGTGGCGACCTTCCGCGCCTGGAAGCAGACCGCCGAGGACATCGAGACGGCCAAGGAGTTCGCGGCCGACGACCCCGACTTCGCCGCCGAGGCCAAGGAACTGGCAGTCCAGCGCGAAGAGCTCACCGAGAAGCTCCGCCTGCTGCTCGTCCCGCGCGACCCCAGCGACGACAAGGACGTGCTCCTGGAGGTCAAGGCCGGAGCGGGCGGCGACGAGTCCGCCCTGTTCGCCGGCGACCTGCTGCGCATGTACCTGCGCTACGCCGAGCGCGTCGGCTGGAAGACCGAGATCATCGACGCCACCGAGTCCGAACTCGGCGGCTACAAGGACGTCCAGGTCTCCGTCCGCACCAAGGGCGGCAACGGCGCCACCGAGCCCGGCCAGGGCGTCTGGGCCCGCCTCAAGTACGAGGGCGGCGTGCACCGCGTCCAGCGGGTTCCGGCCACCGAGTCCCAGGGCCGCATCCACACCTCCGCCGCGGGCGTGCTCGTCACCCCGGAGGCCGAGGAGGTCGAGGTCGAGATCAACATGAACGACCTCCGCATCGACGTGTACCGCTCCTCCGGCCCCGGCGGCCAGTCCGTCAACACCACCGACTCGGCCGTGCGCATCACGCACATCCCGACCGGTGTGGTCGCCTCCTGCCAGAACGAGAAGAGCCAGCTCCAGAACAAGGAGCAGGCGATGCGTATCCTGCGCTCCAGGCTGCTCGCCGCGGCCCAGGAAGCCGCCGAGCAGGAGGCCTCCGACGTGCGCCGCAGCCAGGTGCGCTCCGTGGACCGCTCCGAGAAGATCCGCACGTACAACTACCCGGAAAACCGGATCTCGGACCACCGGACCGGCTTCAAGGCGTACAACTTGGACCAGGTGCTCGACGGGGACCTCGACGCGGTCATCCAGGCCTGCGTGGACACGGACTCCGCCGCCAAGCTCGCCGCCGCGCACTGAACCGCACCACCCGCGTGACCGTGACGCCCGCCTGACCCCCCGCTCCACCCCCGTACGACAGCAGCCCGGAGGACCAGCGTGAACTTGCTGCTTGCCGAGGTGGCCCAGGCCACCCAGCGGCTGGCCGCCGCCGGCGTGCCCTCACCGCGCTTCGACGCGGAGGAACTCGCGGCCTTCGTGCACGGCGTCAAGCGGGGGGAACTGCACCACGTCAAGGACGCGGACTTCGACGCCCGCTACTGGGAGGCCGTCGCCCGCCGCGAGGCGCGCGAGCCGCTCCAGCACATCACCGGGCGCGCCTTCTTCCGCTACCTGGAGCTCCAGGTAGGACCCGGGGTCTTCGTGCCCCGGCCCGAGACCGAGTCGGTCGTGGACTGGGCCATACACGCCGTCCGGGCGATGGACGTCGTCGAGCCGCTGATCGTGGACCTCTGCACGGGCTCCGGCGCCATCGCGCTGGCCATGGCGCAGGAGGTGCCGCGCTCGCGCGTCCACGCGGTCGAGCTGTCCGAGGAAGCCCTGCGGTGGACCCGCAAGAACGCCGAGGGCTCCCGCGTCACCGTCCACCAGGGAGACGCGCTCAGAGCGCTGCCCGAGCTGGACGGCCAGGTGGACCTCGTGATCTCCAACCCGCCGTACATCCCGCTCACCGAGTGGGAGTACGTCGCCCCCGAGGCCCGCGACCACGACCCCGAGATGGCGTTGTTCTCCGGCGAGGACGGCCTGGACACCATCCGGGGCATCGAGCGCACCGCCCACCGGCTGCTGCGGCCCGGCGGCATCGTCGTCATCGAGCACGCCGACACGCAGGGCGGCCAGGTCCCGTGGATCTTCGCCGAAGAGCGGGGCTGGGCCGACGCCGCCGACCACCCCGACCTGAACAACCGCCCGCGCTTCGCGACCGCCCGCAAGGCCATGCCGTGATCAGCGCGCCCCCGCTCCTGAACGACGTCACCACCCCGCTGCAAGAGGAGGCCCGCTGATGGCCCGGCGATACGACTGCAACGACGCCACGGACCGCAAGACGGGCCTGCGTGAAGCCGCGTCCGCAGTGCGCCGCGGCGAGCTCGTCGTGCTGCCCACCGACACCCTGTACGGGATCGGCGCGGACGCGTTCAGCGCGGAGGCGGTCGGTGACCTGCTCGCCGCCAAGGGGCGCGGCCGCAACATGCCCACCCCCGTCCTCATCGGCTCCCCGAACACCCTGCACGGCCTGGTCACGGACTTCTCCGAGCAGGCGTGGGAGCTGGTCGACGCGTTCTGGCCGGGCGCGCTGACGCTCGTCGCCAAGCACCAGCCGTCGCTGGCCTGGGACCTGGGCGAGACCCGCGGGACCGTCGCCGTACGCATGCCGCTGCACCCCGTGGCGATCGAGCTGCTGACCGAGGTCGGCCCGATGGCCGTGTCCTCGGCGAACCTGACCGGGCACCCGGCGCCGGAGGACTGCGACGCGGCGCGCGCGATGCTGGGCGACGCGGTGTCGGTGTACCTGGACGGCGGCCCCACCCCGGGGATCCAGCCCTCCTCGATCGTCGACGTCACGGGGAAGGTGCCCCTGCTGCTGCGTGAGGGGGCGCTGACCGCCGAGCAGCTGCGGGAGGTCGTACCCGACCTCGAGGTGGCTCCGTGAGCCCTCAGGGGCGTGGCATAGCAACGGGGCGTCTTCCGGCGGAGGCTGGGGGAGACTGCTTCCGCATCCTCCACGTCAGCACCGGGAACGTGTGCCGCTCGCCCATCACCGAGCGGCTGACGCGGCACGCCCTGGCGCACCGGCTGGGCGGTCTGGTCAGCGGCGACCTCGTCGTGGAGAGCGCCGGCACGTGGGGCCACGAGGGGGCCCCGATGGAGGCCAACGCCGCGGCCGTGCTCGCGGACTTCGGCGCCGACGCGTCCGGCTTCACGGGGCGGGAGCTGCTGGACGAGCACGTCATCCGGGCCGACCTGGTGCTGACGGCGACCCGGGACCACCGGGCGCAGGTCATCTCCATGGGCCACTCGGCGGGGCTGCGGACGTTCACGCTGAAGGAGTTCACTCGGCTGGTGCGGGCGATCGATCCGGCCACGCTGCCGCCGCTGGACGACGGCATGGCGCAGCGCGCGCGGGCCCTGGTGAGGGCGGCCGCGGCGCTGCGCGGCTGGCTGCTGGCGCCGTCCGCCGACGCGGACGAGGTGTACGACCCGTACGGGGCGCCGATCACGTTCTTCCGCTCGATCGGCGACGAGATCAACCAGGCGCTGGACCCCGTGGTCACGGCCCTGACGGGCGTCACCGCCTCCCGCTGACGGCCGACGGCGCCCGACAGAGCCCCAGTACGCCCGACGGCCGGAGGCCGGCGCAGCGGGGCGAAGCCTGAACGGTCCCTCGGGCCGGGCCGTGCGAGCGGCGCGACGAGAATGCGTGCGGCGCGCCGAGAGTGCGGGCGGCGCGTCGAAAGTGCGAGGGGCGCGATCGCGGGGGCGGGCCTACAGTGGCCGTATCCGGGACAGCACTGGGAGCCGCGCCATGAGCGTCATCACCCCGCCCACGGACCTGCTGCGGCAGCAGGATCCGAAGATGGCCGACGTGCTCGCGGGCGAGGCCCAGCGGCAGGCCGGTTCCCTGCAACTGATCGCCGCCGAGAACTTCTGCTCGCCCGCCGTACTGGCCGCGCTCGGCTCGGCGCTCGCCAACAAGTACGCCGAGGGCTACCCCGGAGCCCGCCACCACGGCGGCTGCGAGTACGCCGACCTCGCCGAACGCATCGCGGTGGAACGGGCCATGGCGCTGTTCGGCGCCGAGCACGCCAACGTACAGCCGCACTCCGGATCCTCCGCCGTGCTCGCCGCCTACGCCGCGCTGCTGCGCCCAGGCGACACGGTGCTCGCGATGGGGCTCCCGTACGGAGGACACCTCACCCACGGCTCTCCCGCCAACTTCTCCGGCCGCTGGTTCTCCTTCGTCGGGTACGGGGTCGACGCCGAGACCGGCCTGATCGACTACCAGCAGGTCCAGGAGCTCGCCCGCACGCACCGCCCCAAGGCCATCGTCTGCGGCTCGATCTGCTACCCCCGCCACCCCGAGTACTCCGTCTTCCGGGAGATCGCCGACGAGGTCGGGGCGTACCTGATCGCCGACGCCGCGCACCCGATCGGGCTCGTCGCCGGTGGCGCGGCCCCCAGCCCCGTCCCGTACGCGGACGTCGTCTGCGCGACCACGCACAAGGTGCTGCGCGGCCCCCGCGGCGGCATGGTCCTGTGCACCGCCGACCTGGCCGAGCGCGTCGACCGGGCCGTGTTCCCCTTCACCCAGGGCGGCGCCCAGATGCACACGATCGCCGCCAAGGCCGTGGCCTTCGGCGAGGCCGCCGCCCCCGCGTTCGCCACGTACGCCCACCGGGTCGTCGCCAATGCCCGGACCCTCGCCGAGGCGCTGGACGCCGCGGGTTTCGCCGTGACGACCGGAGGCACCGACACGCACCTGATCTGCGCCGATCCCGCCCCTCTCGGCATCGACGGCCCCACCGCCCGGGGCCGGCTCGCGGCCGCCGGGATCGTGCTGGACACCTGCGCGCTGCCGTACGGGGACCAGCGCGGGATCCGCTTCGGTACCGCGGCGGTGACCACCCAGGGCATGGGGGAGACGGAGATGGTCCGCATCGCCGCGCTGTTTGCGGCCGCGCTGCGCGGGGAAACCGCGCAGACCCGTACGGAGGTCGGCGAGCTGGCCAGTGGATTTCCTCCTTATGGGGCGTAACGCGGACGAGCCGGACGTACCGCAACCGGGCTAGGGGCCCCTCGCGTCCTCGATAGCGGTGACATCGCGGCTAATGTGTGGGGCTGAGATGGCCGGCGATACATCTGGGGCTGCCAGTGCGTGAATATCTGCTGACGCTTTGCGTCACGGTCGCGGTGACCTACCTGCTCACCGGGCCCGTGCGGAAGTTCGCGATCGCGGTCGGGGCCATGCCGGAGATCCGTGCCCGCGACGTGCACCGCGAGCCGACCCCCCGGCTCGGCGGGATCGCGATGTTCGGCGGTCTGTGCGCGGGGCTGCTGGTGGCCGACCACCTGCGCAACCTCAACGGTGTGTTCACGGGGTCGAACGAGCCCCGGGCGCTGCTGTCCGGCGCGGCGCTGATCTGGCTGATCGGCGTGCTCGACGACAAGTTCGAGATCGACGCCCTGATCAAACTCGGCGCCCAGATGATCGCCGCCGGTGTGATGGTCATCCAAGGTCTGACCATCCTGTGGATCCCGGTGCCCTTCATGGGCACGGTCGCGGTCACCCCCTGGCAGGGCAACCTGCTGACGGTGGCCCTCGTGGTGCTCACCATCAACGCGGTGAACTTCGTGGACGGCCTCGACGGACTGGCGGCCGGCACGGTCTGCATCGCCGCCGCGGCGTTCTTCCTGTACGCGTACCGCATCTGGTACGGCTACGGGATCGAGTCGGCGGCGCCGGCGACGCTGTTCGCCGCCATCCTGATGGGCATGTGCCTGGGCTTCCTGCCGCACAACATGCACCCCGCCCGGATCTTCATGGGGGACTCGGGGTCGATGCTGATCGGCCTGGTGCTGGCGGCCGGCGCGATCTCCATCACCGGGCAGGTGGACCCGGACACACTGAAGCTCTTCGCGGGTGGTGAGCGCAACGCGACGCACGCGATGCTGCCGGTGTTCATCCCGCTGGTGCTGCCGCTGACGATCATCGCGATCCCGATGGCGGACCTGTTCCTGGCGATCGTCCGGCGCACCTGGAACGGCCAGTCCCCCTTCGCGGCCGACCGCGGGCACCTGCACCACCGGCTGCTGGAACTCGGGCACTCCCACAGTCGCGCTGTACTGATCATGTACTTCTGGTCGGGCCTGATCGCCTTCGGGGCGGTTGCCTACTCGGTGCACTCGACCTCGATGTGGATCGTGCTCGGCATCGCGGGGCTGAGCGCCCTGGGGCTGGTACTGCTCCTCCTGCCGCGCTTCACCCCGCGCGCCCCGCGTTGGGCCGAGGGCCTGGTCCCGCCGCGCTACCGGCACGCGGACCGGGCGGCGGAAGCGGCGCTGCTGGACGCGTCGGGGACGGAGCCGGAGCCGGCCAGGCCGATCGCGGCGGGCATCTCCGGCGTCAACGGGGCGACCGCCATTGGCCCCCGTTCGCGCTTCCCCGACCGGCGTAAGGCCGGATCGGCCCGCTGACGCCCGGAACGCATGTCCGACATGAACGCCCTTTACCAGACAAGGCGACCTGTTGTCTTGCACACACGGGCGCGTTAGCCCTCATGTGTGACAGTCAGCACACTCCCTGGGTAAAGCTCTCATCAAATACTTTGTGATACCGTTCACTAAACCCGGCGACAGAGCCGAAGGACCGTAGTGCGACGGTCCAACGGCCCGAGGCGCTGCCTCGGACCGGGCTTACGCTCGTCCCCGTACGAGTCCCGTACGAGTCCGTGCCCCCACCACCACGCGGAGCAAACCGCCATGCGGTCAGATGACGTCCGATCCCTCCTGCAAACCGCCGTACCCACGGCTGTCGCCGGCGCTGTAGCCGCCGGGATCAGCGGTGCGCTGGTCGGTGGCAAGGGCGCGATCGGGGCCGTCATCGCGACGGTGGTGGTGATCGTGTTCATGGGTCTCGGATTCCTGGTTCTCCAGCGCACGGCGAAATCACTGCCGCACCTGTTCCAGGCGATGGGCCTCATGCTCTACGCGGCCCAAATCCTGTTGCTCTTCGTCTTTCTCGCCGTGTTCAAGAACACGACGTTGTTCCACCCCCGGGCGTTCGCGATCACCCTTGTGGCCACCACCCTCGTGTGGATCGGCGCACAGACGCGAGCCCACATGAAGGCCAAGATTCTTTACGTCGAACCCGAGTCCACGAAGGGCGACAAGCCCGGAAATCCGGGGTCGAAGCCGTGAGGGGTAGGGCCGGGATAAGCGTGCGTTCGAGATGCTGCTATCGTCCGGTTCAAACTGCGGCACTGCGGGCGCGGGCATCTGAGCTGACGCCTGTTCCATCGCGAGGCTCGATGCCTGACCGCCGCCCCCACATCCGTTACACCAGTCCAGTGCCGAACCGCGGCTTCGCGCCGCGCCGACACAACGAGGTTGCCGTACCCATGCGCCACGCTGAAGGAGCCCGCGGTGAGTCCTGACCCGACGCAGGTGCTCGCCTTCGAGACCGACTGTCACATCTTCGAAGGATGTGGCTTCCCCGGCCCGGGCCTGCACTCGTTCCTCTTCGAGCCGCTGTGGGGCGAAGCTGGCCTGACCAGCGTCTACTTCAACAAGCCGATGCTGCTGGCCCTTCTGGGCAGCATCATCATCGTGGCTTTCTTCTGGGTCGCCTTCGGCAAGCCGAAGGTCGTCCCCGGCAAGCTGCAGATGGTGGCCGAATCCGGTTACGACTTCGTGCGTCGCGGCATCGTCTACGAGACGCTGGGCAAGAAGGAGGGCGAGAAGTACGTCCCCTTCATGGTCTCGCTGTTCTTCTTCGTCTGGATCCTGAACGTCTGGTCGATCGTTCCGGTGGCGCAGTTCCCGGTGACCTCGATCATCGCCTACCCGGCGATCCTGGCCCTTCTCGTCTACGCCACGTGGATGTCGGTGACGTTCAAGCGTCACGGCTTCGTCGGCGGTCTCAAGAACCTGACGGGCTACGACAAGAGCCTCGGTGGCGTCCTGCCGCTCGTCATGGTCATCGAGTTCTTCTCGAACGTCCTGGTGCGTCCGTTCACCCACGCGGTCCGACTGTTCGCGAACATGTTCGCCGGTCACACCCTGCTGCTGCTCTTCACGATCGCCAGCTGGTACCTGCTGAACGGGATCGGCATCGCGTACGCCGGCGTCTCGTTCGTGATGGTGCTCGTGATGACGGCCTTCGAGCTCTTCATCCAGGCTGTCCAGGCGTACGTCTTCGTCCTCCTGGCCTGCAGCTACCTCCAGGGCGCGCTCGCCGAGCACCACTGAGCCAGGCCCGCCCCGCTCAGCCCCCATTTCGTCCGGTGGCCAACCCCCACCGGTCCGTGAAAGAGAAGGAAGAACTGGCATGTCCCAGACCCTTGCCGCCGTCACCGGCTCCCTCAGCTCCGTTGGTTACGGTCTCGCGGCCATCGGCCCCGGCGT
Organism: Streptomyces cirratus; assembly: GCF_014650775.1. GTDB lineage: Bacteria > Actinomycetota > Actinomycetes > Streptomycetales > Streptomycetaceae > Streptomyces > Streptomyces cirratus. The sequence continues at coordinate 817,877 of NZ_BMVP01000002.1, forward strand.
CGGCGTCGGCATCATCTTCGGCAACGGCACCCAGGCCCTCGCCCGTCAGCCCGAGGCTGCCGGCCTGATCCGCGCCAACCAGATCCTCGGCTTCGCCTTCTGTGAGGCGCTCGCCCTGATCGGTCTGGTCATGCCGTTCGTTTACCCGAGCTCCTGATCCTCGGTCTCGACGAACAGCCCATTAGACGAAAGGCACTGATGTGAACCTCCTGGTTCTCGCGGCAGAGACGGAAAACCCGCTCTTCCCGCCGATCCCCGAGCTCGTCATCGGTCTGATCGCCTTCGTCATCGTCTTCGGCTTCCTCGCGAAGAAGCTCCTCCCGAACATCAACAAGGTTCTGGACGAGCGTCGTGAGGCGATCGAGGGCGGTATCGAGAAGGCTGAGGCCGCTCAGACCGAGGCCCAGAGCGTGCTGGAGCAGTACAAGGCCCAGCTCGCCGAAGCCCGGCACGAGGCCGCGCGCCTGCGCCAGGAAGCGCTGGAGCAGGGCACTGCGCTCAAGGAAGAACTGCGCGCAGAGGGCCAGCGGCAGCGTGAGGAGATCATCGCTGCCGGCCACGCCCAGATCGCGGCCGACCGCAAGGCCGCTTCGCAGGCGCTCCGTCAGGACGTGGGCAAGCTCGCCACCGACCTGGCCGGAAAGCTCGTCGGCGAGTCCCTTGAGGACCACGCCCGGCAGAGCCGCACGATCGACCGTTTCCTCAGCGAGCTCGAGGAGAAGGCCGAGGCCGCCCGATGAACGGAGCGAGCCGCGAGGCGCTGGCCTCCGCGCGCGAGCGTCTCGACGCGCTGATGGACAACACGTCCGTCGACGCGGCGAAGCTCGCCGACGAGCTGGCCTCCGTCACCGCGCTGCTCGACCGTGAGGTCTCGCTGCGTCGGGTCCTCACGGACCCGTCGCAGCCCGGCGAGGCCAAGGCCGAGCTGGTGGGCCGCCTGCTGGGAGGCCAGGTGAGCGGGGAAACCCTCGACCTGGTGTCCGGCATGGCCCGGTCCCGCTGGTCGCAGTCGCGTGACCTGGTCGACTCGCTGGAGGAGCTGGCGGCCACCGCCGACCTCACGGCGGCCCAGCGCGCGGGTGCGCTCGACAACGTCGAGGACGAGGTGTTCCGGTTCGGCCGGATCGTCTCCTCGAGCACCGAGCTGCGCTCCGCGCTGACTGACCGTGCGGCGACCGCCTCCGCCAAGAGCGAGCTGCTGCGCAGCCTGCTCGGCGGCAAGGTGAACGCCGTCACGGAGCGTCTGGTCATCCGTCTCGTCACGCACCCGCGTGGACGTAGCCTGGAAGCGGGACTGGAGTCCCTCTCCAAGCTCGCCGCCGAGCGCCGTGACCGCATGGTCGCCACCGTGACCAGCGCGGTGCCGCTCAGCGACGCGCAGAAGCAGCGTCTCGGTGCGGTGCTGGCCAAGCTGTACGGCCGACAGATGCACCTGAACCTCGACGTGGACCCCGCGGTCCTCGGCGGGATCTCGGTGCGGGTCGGCGACGAGGTCATCGACGGCACCATCGCGGACCGCCTCGAAGAGGCGTCCCGCCGCATGGCCGGCTGACCAGCCACCAATAGAACAACGCATTCCTAGCGGCCCGGTTGGGCCGTGCAGAACTTGCAGAAGATTCCTGGGGGTCACCCCCAGACCCCTAAGAAGCTTCAGGCCCAACAAGGAGAGCAGGGAACCCAGATGGCGGAGCTCACGATCCGGCCGGAGGAGATCCGGGACGCACTGGAGAACTTTGTCCAGTCGTACCAGCCGGACGCGGCCTCGCGCGAGGAGGTCGGAACGGTCAGCGTTGCCGGCGACGGCATCGCGAAGGTGGAGGGTCTGCCCTCCGCCATGGCGAACGAGCTGCTGAAGTTCGAGGACGGCACCCTCGGTCTCGCCCTCAACCTCGAGGAGCGCGAGATCGGTGCGATCGTCCTCGGCGAATTCAGCGGTATCGAGGAGGGCCAGCCGGTGCAGCGCACCGGTGAGGTTCTCTCCGTAGGTGTCGGCGAGGGCTACCTCGGCCGCGTTGTCGACCCGCTCGGCAACCCGATCGACGGCCTCGGCGAGATCGCGACCGAGGGCCGCCGCGCCCTCGAGCTGCAGGCCCCGGGCGTCATGGTCCGCAAGTCGGTGCACGAGCCCATGCAGACCGGCTACAAGGCCGTCGACGCGATGGTGCCGATCGGCCGTGGCCAGCGTCAGCTGATCATCGGTGACCGTCAGACCGGCAAGACCGCTCTTGCCGTCGACACGATCATCAACCAGCGCGACAACTGGCGCTCGGGCGACGTGAACAAGCAGGTCCGCTGCATCTACGTCGCCATCGGCCAGAAGGGCTCGACCATCGCGTCCGTTCGCGGCGCCCTGGAAGAGGCCGGCGCGCTCGAGTACACGACGATCGTCGCCGCCCCGGCGTCCGACCCGGCCGGCTTCAAGTACCTGGCGCCCTACACCGGCTCCGCCATCGGCCAGCACTGGATGTACGCCGGCAAGCACGTCCTGATCATCTTCGACGACCTGTCGAAGCAGGCCGACGCCTACCGCGCCGTCTCGCTGCTGCTGCGCCGCCCGCCGGGCCGTGAGGCCTACCCGGGTGACGTCTTCTACCTGCACTCGCGTCTGCTGGAGCGCTGCGCGAAGCTCTCCGACGAGATGGGTGCCGGTTCGATGACCGGTCTGCCGATCGTCGAGACCAAGGCGAACGACGTGTCGGCGTTCATCCCGACCAACGTCATCTCCATCACCGACGGCCAGTGCTTCCTGGAGTCCGACCTGTTCAACGCGGGCCAGCGCCCGGCGCTGAACGTCGGTATCTCGGTCTCCCGCGTCGGTGGTTCCGCGCAGCACAAGGCCATGAAGCAGGTTTCCGGCCGACTGCGCGTCGACCTCGCCCAGTACCGCGAGCTGGAGGCGTTCGCCGCCTTCGGTTCCGACCTGGACGCCGCGTCGAAGGCTTCGCTGGAGCGCGGCAAGCGCATGGTCGAGCTGCTCAAGCAGGGCCAGTACCAGCCGATGCCCGTCGAGGAGCAGGTCGTCTCCGTCTGGGCCGGCACCACCGGCAAGATGGACGACGTCCCGGTCAACGACATCCGTCGCTTCGAGTCCGAGCTGCTGGAGCACCTGCGCCGCGAGCGCAAGGACCTCCTCACCTCGATCGCCGAGGGCGGCAAGATGTCGGACGACACCCTGACGTCGATCGCGGACGCCATCGCTGCCTTCAAGCAGCAGTTCGAGACGTCTGACGGCAAGCTCCTGGGCGAGGACGCTCCGGCCGTCAACGTCTCCAAGTGACGACGGAAGGGACCTGACTCATGGGAGCGCAGCTCCGGGTCTACAAGCGTCGCATCCGTGCCGTCACGGCGACCAAGAAGATCACCAAGGCGATGGAGATGATCGCCGCCTCGCGCATCGTCAAGGCGCAGCGCAAGGTGGCGGCATCGATGCCGTACGCGACCGAGCTCACCCGTGCGGTGACCGCGGTGGCGACCGGTTCGAACACCAAGCACGCCCTGACCACCGAGGTCGAGGCGCCGACCCGCGCCGCGGTGCTGCTCATCACGAGCGACCGCGGTCTGGCCGGCGGCTACTCCTCGAACGCCATCAAGCAGGCGGAGCGGCTCACCGAGCGGCTGCGCGCTGAGGGCAAGGACGTCGATGCCTACATCGTCGGCCGCAAGGGTGTCGCCTACTACGGCTTCCGCGAGCGCAAGATCGCGGACTCGTGGACCGGCTTCACCGACAGCCCGGCTTACGCGGACGCCAAGCGCGTCGCCGCGCCGCTGATCGAGGCCATCCAGACGGAGACGGCCGAGGGCGGCGTGGACGAGCTGCACATCGTCTACACGGAATTCGTGTCGATGATGACGCAGAACGCCGTGGACGGCCGGATGCTGCCGCTCAGCCTCGCGGAGACATCCGCTGGGGCTCAGGACGAGGACCGTGCGAAGGGCGAGATCCTTCCGCTGTTCGAGTTCGAGCCGTCGGCGGAGGACGTCCTCGACGCCCTGCTGCCGCGCTACGTCGAGAGCCGCATCTACAACGCGCTGCTGCAGTCGGCCGCTTCCGAGCACGCCGCCCGCCGCCGCGCGATGAAGTCGGCCACCGACAACGCCGGGGACCTCATCAAGAGCCTCTCCCGGCTTGCCAACGCGGCCCGCCAGGCCGAAATCACCCAGGAAATCAGCGAGATCGTCGGTGGCGCGAGCGCCATGGCTGACGCGACCGCGGGGAGTGACAAGTAATGACGACCACTGTTGAGACGGCCGCCGCCACGGGCCGCGTCGCCCGGGTCATCGGCCCGGTCGTCGACGTGGAGTTCCCCGTCGACGCCATGCCCGAGATCTACAACGCCCTCAAGGTCCAGGTCGCCGACCCGGCCGAGGACGGCAAGCTCAAGACCCTGACCCTCGAGGTCGCGCAGCACCTGGGTGACGGCCTCGTCCGTACCATCTCGATGCAGCCGACCGACGGTCTGGTCCGCCAGGCCGCGGTGACCGACACGGGCGAGGGCATCACCGTCCCCGTCGGTGACTTCACCAAGGGCAAGGTCTTCAACACCCTGGGTGAGGTGCTCAACTACCCGGAGGCCAACTCCGAGGTGACCGAGCGCTGGCCGATCCACCGCAAGGCGCCGAGCTTCGACGAGCTCGAGTCGAAGACCGAGATGTTCGAGACCGGCGTCAAGGTCATCGACCTCCTCACCCCGTACGTCAAGGGTGGCAAGATCGGTCTGTTCGGTGGTGCCGGCGTCGGCAAGACCGTTCTGATCCAGGAAATGATCTACCGCGTCGCCAACAACCACGACGGTGTGTCGGTCTTCGCGGGCGTCGGTGAGCGTACCCGTGAGGGCAACGACCTCATCGAGGAAATGGGCGACTCGGGCGTCATCGACAAGACGGCGCTCGTCTTCGGCCAGATGGACGAGCCCCCGGGCACCCGTCTGCGCGTCGCGCTCGCCGGTCTGACCATGGCGGAGTACTTCCGCGATGTGCAGAAGCAGGACGTGCTCTTCTTCATCGACAACATCTTCCGTTACACCCAGGCCGGTTCCGAGGTCTCCACGCTGCTCGGCCGCATGCCGTCCGCGGTGGGCTACCAGCCGAACCTGGCTGACGAGATGGGTCTGCTGCAGGAGCGCATCACCTCGACCCGCGGTCACTCGATCACCTCCATGCAGGCGATCTACGTCCCCGCGGACGACCTGACCGACCCGGCGCCGGCCACCACCTTCGCCCACCTCGACGCGACGACGGTGCTTTCCCGTCCGATCTCCGAGAAGGGCATCTACCCGGCCGTGGACCCGCTGGACTCGACGTCCCGCATCCTCGACCCGCGGTACATCGCGGCGGACCACTACGCGGCCGCCATGCGTGTCAAGGGGATCCTGCAGAAGTACAAGGACCTCCAGGACATCATCGCGATCCTCGGTATCGACGAGCTGGGCGAGGAGGACAAGCTCGTTGTCCACCGTGCCCGTCGCGTCGAGCGCTTCCTGTCGCAGAACACCCACGTCGCCAAGCAGTTCACCGGCGTGGACGGTTCGGACGTTCCGCTCGACGAGTCGATCACCGCGTTCAACGCGATCTGCGACGGTGACTACGACCACTTCCCCGAGCAGGCGTTCTTCATGTGCGGTGGCATCGAGGACCTGAAGGCCAACGCCAAGGAGCTGGGCGTCTCCTGAAGCCCCGCTCCTCGCGAGCAGAGCTGATTTACGGAGAGGGGCGGGGTACGTCCCGCCCCTCTCCCCACGCCCATTAGAATTTGACCCAACACCCGGCAGACCCGCCGGGTGGTGACCCGAGGAGCCACCTTGGCTGCTGAGCTGCACGTCGAGCTGGTCGCGGCGGACCGCAATGTCTGGTCCGGCGAGGCCACCCTTGTTGTCGCGCGCACCACGTCCGGCGACATCGGCGTCATGCCCGGTCACCAGCCGCTTCTCGGTGTGCTGGAATCGGGCCCGGTGACCATCCGCACCAGCGACGGCAACACCGTCGTCGTCGCGGTGCACGGCGGATTCATCTCGTTCGCGGACAACAAGCTGTCCTTGCTGGCCGAGATCGCCGAGCTCGCGGACGAGATTGACGTCCAGCGGGCGGAGCGGGCACTGGAGCGCGCGAAGGCGGAGGCCGACGCGGCCGCCGAGCGTCGCGCCGATGTCCGGCTGCGCGCGGTGACGGGGCACTGAGCCCCTTACCGAATAGTGTGCGTCCTCAGCCGCGGCCCGGTCTGGAATTTTCCAGAGCGGGTCGCGGCTGAGGCGATGCGGATCAGTTTTTCGTGTGCTGTATTCGATGAGCGAGGAGGTCGGTGAAGATGCTCCTCGCTCTGCTTGTGAGCGGCCTGGTCGTAGCCCTGGTGGTGATCGGGCTATTCGTCTTCGGGCTGCGCCGCAGACTCATCCAGCGGTCCGGGGGGACCTTCGACTGCAGCCTGCGCTGGGGCGTGGCCGATGAGCCCGACGTCTCCGGCAAGGGCTGGGTGTACGGGGTCGCCCGCTACAGCGGTGACCGGATCGAGTGGTTCCGGGTGTTCAGCTACTCGCCGCGGCCGCGCCGGCTGCTCGAGCGCTCCTCCATCGAGGTGCTGTCCCGTCGCGCCCCCGAGGGCGAGGAGGAGCTGGCGCTGCTCTCCGACGCCGTCGTGCTCGGCTGTTCCCACCGGGGGACGCGCCTGGAGCTGGCGATGAGCGATGACGCGCTGACGGGTTTCCTCGCCTGGCTGGAGGCGGCGCCTCCGGGGCAGAGGGTGAACGTGGCCTGAGGGCCGGGGCGTCCCCGCCGGACGGAGTTCGGCGCAGCGGCGGGAAGCCGGTGAGGCCCCCTGGGGCCGAGCCGTGCGAGCGGCGCGTCAAGAAGGAGAAGCCGGGGAGGAAGGGGGCGGACCCTTCCTCCCCGGCTTCGTTCGTTCACCGGTCCTGTGGGTGGGGGTTACTGGAGACCGGTGTGGATCGCGTTCGCGAGTTCGCCGTTCGTGGTGTCGCCGCTGAATTCCCAGAAGAAGGCGCCCCTGAGGCCCTGCTGCTTGGTCCAGGTCATCTTTCCGGCGATGGTGGCGGGGGTGTCGTAGCTCCACCAGTTGCTGCCGCACTTCGCGTAGGCGGTGCCGGCGATGGTGCCGGTGGCCGGGCAGCTGCCCTTGAGCACCTTGTAGTCCTCGATGCCCTGCTCGTACGTGCCGGGGGCGGGGCCGGTGGCGGCGCCGCCCGGGGCGTCCTGGGTGACGCCGGTCCAGCCGCGTCCGTAGAAGCCGATGCCCAGGTTGAGCTTGGAGCCCGCGATGCCCTTGCCCTTGAGCTTGGTGATGGCGGCCTCGGAGTTGAAGCCGGCGATCGGGATGCCCGCGTAGGAGGTGAGCGGGGAGTGCGGGGCGGTCGGGCCCTTGGCGTCCCAGGCGCCGAAGAAGTCGTAGGTCATGACGTTGTAGAAGTCGACGTACTGGGCCGCGCCCGCGTAGTCGGCGAGGTCGAGCTTGCCGCCGTTGGAGCCGTCGGCGGAGATGGCGGCGGTGATCAGGTTGCTGCCGCCGAACTTGGCGCGGAGCGCGGAGAGCAGGTTCTTGAGGGAGGCGGCCCCGCTGGTGTCGCAGGACAGGCCGCAGGCGTTCGGGTACTCCCAGTCGATGTCGATGCCGTCGAAGACGTCCGCCCAGCGGGGGTCCTCGACCAGGCTGTAGCAGGAGTCGGCGAAGGCGGCCGGGTTGGCGGCGGCCTGGCCGAAGCCGCCGGACCAGGTCCAGCCGCCGAAGGACCACAGCACCTTGATGCCGGGGTACTTCTTCTTCAGCTCGCGCAGCTGGTTGATGTTGCCCGCGACGGGCTGGTCCCAGGTGTCGGCGGTGCCGTCGACGCTCGACGCGGCGTCGTACGTCTTCTGGTAGTCGGCGTATGCGTCGCCGATCGCGCACTTGCCGCCGGTGACGTTGCCGAAGGCGTAGTTGATGTGGGTGATCTTCGAGGCGGTGCCGGAGGTGACCAGGTTCTTCACGTGGTAGTTGCGCTGGTAGACGCCCCAGTCGGTGAAGTAGCCGAGCTTGACCGGGCCGCCCGCGGGCGGGGGTGTGGTGCCGCCGCCGGTGGTGGTGACGGAGAGGGCGCCGGAGGAGGGCCCGGTCTGGTCGGCGGTGTCACGGGCCGTGACGGTGTAGCTGTAGGTGGTGCCCTTGGTGAGGCCGGAGTCGCTGTAACTGGTGCCGGTGACCGTCGCGACCTTGGCTCCGCCGCGGAAGACGTCGTAGTTCTTGACGCCCTTGTCGTCGGTGGCGGCGCTCCAGCCGAGGGTCAGGGAGGTGTCGGTGACGCCGCTGGCGGTGGGGGTGCCGGGGGCCGACGGCGGGGAGTCGGTGGGGGTCGTACCGCCGTCGCAGGAGGCTCCGTTGATCTTGCAGCCGGAGGGGGAGCCGGGGCCGGCGCCGTTGAACCCGAAGCTGATGGTCGCGCCGGGGGAGAGGGTGCCGTTCCAGCCGACGTTCTTGCCGGTCCAGTGGGTGCCGGAGCTGGTGACGGTGGCGTCCCAGGCGGAGGTGACCGTGGTGCCGGAGGGGTAGTCCCACTCCACGGTCCAGCTGGTCAGGGTGGTGGTGCCGGTGTTCTTCACCGTCCACTTGCCCTCGAAGCCGGAGCCCCAGTCGGAGACCTTCGTGTACGTCGCGGTCGCGGAGCCGGCGGCCTGGGCGGGGCCGGCCAGGGCCACGAGTCCCGCGGCCGGCAGGGCGAAGGCTGCCACCGCGGCGGCGAGCCTCCGGAAGAGTCGGGTGCGGGGTGGGGGTGCTGTGCTCAAGGTCGTCCTCCGTAGGTCCGCCGAAGTCGCGGGGCCGACTTCGGCATGGGGGTGGGACCTGCGCCGCCCGTGAGCCTGCCTGTTTGTCATGGCACGCTCACCACAGTTCCGGTGAGCGTAGAAAGGTCTGGACCAACCGTCAAGAGGTCCAGACCTCATCCGGGGGTCGGGCCCCGTAGGTCCAACTCCCTCGCCAGTACGGCCGCTTGGAGGCGGCTGCGCAGCTCCAGCTTGCCCAGCACCTTGCTGACGTGCGTCTTCACCGTCGCCTCCGCCATCTCCAGCCGCCCGGCGATCTCCGCGTTGGACAGACCTTCGCCCAGACACCCCAGCACCTCGCGCTCGCGCCGGGTCAGCGACTCCACCGCCGCCGCCTTCGCCGGCGGTACGGCCGGGCGCACCGCCCGTGGCGCCGCGAACTCCGCGATCAGCCGCCGCGTCACCGCCGGGGCGATCAGCCCCTCCCCGCGCGCGACCGTCCGTACCGCCCCGATCAGCTCCGAGGCCTCCGCGTTCTTCAGCAGGAACCCCGCCGCGCCCGCGCGCAGCGCCCCGAAGACGTACTCGTCCAGATCGAAGGTGGTCAGCACCAGCACGTCCGCGAGCCCCTCGCCGACCACCTGGCGGGTCGCCGAGACCCCGTCCAGGCGGGGCATCTGCACGTCCATGAGCACCAGGTCCGGCCGCAGTTCCCGGGCCAGCCGGACCGCCTCCTCGCCGTCCGCGGCCTCCCCCACCACCTCGATGTCCCCCGTGCTGCGCAGGATCAGCACCAGCCCGGCCCGTACCGCGCTCTGGTCCTCCGCCACCAGCACCGTCACGACCCGCCCGGTCATCCGGTCACCGCCCCTTCCCCGGCGGGCAACGCCGCCCGCACCCGCCACACCGGTCCCGCCCGGCCCGCCGCGAACTCCCCGCCCAGCAACTGCGTGCGCTCCCGCATGCCGGTCAGCCCGGTCCCCGAGCCGGGGGCGCGGGGGCCCGGCCGGTCGCCGTACGGCGAGTCCACCCGTACGGTCAGAGGCCCTTCCGGGCCGGCCCGGCCCACCCGGACCGTGACCTCGCCCGGGGCGGCGTGCTTGAGCGCGTTGGTCAGCGACTCCTGCACGATCCGGTACGCCGCCAGCTCCACCGGCGCGGGCAGCGGCTCCCCGGGCGTCCGCTCGTCGACGAGCACGAAGTCCAGCCCGCTCGCCGCGCCGTTGACCCGGGCCTGGCCCAGAAGGGCGTCGAGCCCGTCGAGGCAGGGCGTGGCGGCGGCCTCCTGCTCCGCGCCCGCGTCCCGCAGCAGACCGATCAGCCGGCGCATCTCGGCGAGCCCCTGGACGCTGTTCTCCCGGATCACCCCGAGCGCCTGGCGGCTGGTGTCGGCCGAGTCGATGGAGAGCGCGGCGGTGGAGTGGATGGCGATGGCCGACAGGTGGTTGGCCACCATGTCGTGCAACTCCCGGGCCATGCGGGCCCGCTCGGCGGTCACGGCCTGGCTGCGGTCCATCTCGGCCAGCAGCGCCGTCTGTCCGGCGCGCAGCCGGGCCGCCTCGGCGGCGTCCCGGTGGTTGCGCAGGGTCGCGCCGGTCAGGGCCGGTCCGAAGCACACGATTCCCGTGAGCACGCCGATCATCAGGGACTGCGGGGTGCGCAGCCAGGCCACGGACGCGATCGTGACGGCGATCGTGATCAGTCCGGTGGTGATCGGCAGCCGCCGGGCCGAGGCGGGCGTGCCGTAGACGACGGCGGCGTACATCAGGTCGGTGAAGATCAGGACCGTGCCCAGGTTGCCCACGGTGAACTGGTCCGCGATCACCCCGACGGTACCGACGGCCAGCGTCAGCCGGGGGTTGGAGCGGCGCAGCGGCTCCATCGCGCCCAGGACCAGCAGGGGGATGAGGGCCAGCCAGTCCGGTGTGGGCCGGTCGCCGTTGCTGTGGATCCCCAGCAGCCACAGCAGCAGGCCCACGAGCACGCTGACGACGGCGAGTAGCACGTCGTGGCGGTGGGGACGGAAGGTCGTGGCGGTCACGGTCCCCATCCAACACGCCCGCAGCGCCACGGACCTCGCCGCGGGGGCGGAGGTGCTTCCCGCCCGGCTACACCGAAGGATGCAGTCGCGGTTCGTCACCGGTGACGACGCGGTGCGGATCCCCCGGACGCGAGGCTGGAAGCAGCCGGTGCGACGTGAGCGGCCGGGAAGGATCACGACGAGAGGAACGGACCGTGCTGGTCACCCTGATCATCGGCTGCGAGATCGGCTTCTGGGTGCTGCTGGCCGGCGGACTGGCCCTGCGCTACCTGGCCGGGATGCCCCGGCTCGGGGCCGCCGTCCTGCTGTGCGAGCCCGTGCTGGAACTGGCCCTGCTGGCCGCGACCGCCCTCGACCTGCGCGGCGGCGGCGAGCCCGGCTGGACGCACGGCCTGGCCGCGCTCTACCTCGGCTACGCCGCCGGGTACGGGCACTACACCGTGAAGTGGCTCGACCGGCACGCCGCGTACCGCTTCGGCGGGGGGCCGAAGCCGCCCGGTCCGCTGTACGGCAAGGCCCGCGCCCGGCACGAGTGGCGGCTGTGGGTCCGTACCCTCGTCGCCGCCGCCGTCGCGCTGGGACTGCTCCAGGCGGTGATCCGGTACGCGGGCGACGGGGCCGACGTCAGCGGGCTCCGGAGCTGGCAGTTCGCGGCGCTGCGGGTCTTCGCCGTCCACACCGTGGTGGCGGCGACGTACACCTTCTTCCCCCGCAAAGCCCCGGCGCCCGCCCCCGGGGAGGCCCCCTAGCGCTCGCCCCCCGGCACCCAGAGGACGTCGCCGAGGTCCTTGTTGGCGGTGCGGGCCAGGATGAAGAGGAGGTCCGAGAGACGGTTGAGGTAGGTCGCCGTCAGCGGGTTCATCACCTCGCCGTGGACCTCCAGCGCCGCCCACGTCGAGCGCTCGGCGCGCCGGACCACCGTGCACGCCTGGTGCAGGAGGGCCGCGCCCGGGGTGCCGCCGGGGAGGATGAAGCTGCGCAGCTTCTCCAGTTGCTCGTTGAAGCGGTCGCAGTCCCCCTCCAGCTTGTCGATGTAGAACTGCTCGACGCGCAGCGGAGGGTACTGCGGGTCCTCGACGACCGGGGTGCACAGGTCGGCCCCGACGTCGAACAGGTCGTTCTGCACCCGGACCAGGACCTTCACCACGTCCTCGGACAGGCCGCCGAGCGCGATCGCCGTCCCGATGGCCGCGTTGGCCTCATTGGCGTCGGCGTACGCGGAGATCCGCAGGTCCGTCTTGTTCGTGCGGCTCATGTCACCGAGGGCAGTCGTGCCCTTGTCGCCGGTGCGGGTGTAGATGCGCGTGAGGTTCACCATGGCTCCAGCCTAGTGACAGCACCCGGTGCGGCCCGGGGAGGGAGGAAGGCGCTTTCCCGGACAAAGGTGCGCAAGGGTCAACTGCGGCCCCCCGCCGCGCTGCTGGGCCGTACCAGTGTGATGTCCGTCATCTGAGACGTGACGCGTGTTACTTCGCGGTCACACCGTCCCTCACGGACGCTAGTCTCCGCCGGAGAGGCTACGAGACTGGGCCGTAGCGAGAACGAGGGGTGTGCAGTGGCTGGGAAGCTCGCCGTCATCGGTGCCGGACTCATGGGTTCCGGGATCGCTCAGGTCTCCGCTCAGGCGGGATGGGACGTCGTCTTGCGCGATGTCACCGATGCCGCGCTGACCCGCGGCACGGACGGGATCAAGGCCTCCTACGACAAGTTCGTCTCCAAGGGCAAGCTGACGGCCGAGGACGCCGAGGCGGCGCTCGCCCGGATCACCACGACCACCGACCTCGACGCGGTCGCGGACGCGGACATCGTGGTCGAGGCCGTCTTCGAGAAGCTCGAGGTCAAGCACGAGATCTTCCGCGCCCTCGACAAGCTGGTGCGCGACGACGCGATCCTGGCGTCCAACACCTCCGCCATCCCGATCACCAAGATCGCCGCGGTGACGGAGCGCCCGGAGCGGGTCGTCGGCGCGCACTTCTTCTCGCCCGTCCCGATGATGCAGCTGTGCGAGCTCGTCCGCGGCTACAAGACCAGCGACGAGACCCTCGCCACGACCCGCGCGTTCGCCGAGTCCGTCGGCAAGACCTGCATCGTCGTCAACCGCGACGTGGCCGGCTTCGTGACGACCCGTCTGATCTCCGCACTGGTCGTCGAGGCCGCCAAGCTCTACGAGTCGGGCGTCGCGACGGCCGAGGACATCGACATCGCCTGCAAGCTCGGCTTCGGGCACGCGATGGGGCCCCTGGCCACCGCCGACCTCACGGGTGTCGACATCCTGCTCCACGCCACCAGCAACATCTACACCGAGTCGCAGGACGAGAAGTTCGCGCCGCCGGAGCTGATGCGCCGGATGGTGGACGCCGGTGACTTCGGTCGCAAGAGCGGGCAGGGCTTCTACAAGCACTGAGCGCCATCGTTCGAACGCCTTCACCCGTTGGTGTGAATGAGAGTATCGGTTCGCTCACAGTCGGCAACTTCCCTGCCCCCGGGGCAGTCAGTTCCAGTGAGAGTTGCCGACCACGGACCAGTCGGACCAAACGTACGCGGCACGTACGCGGGACTGCGGGAGCACATATGCACATCAGGGGCGACCACGCCGAACTCGTTGTCGGGGGCCGCCTCGACGTGCGCAGCGCGGCGGACGCCCGTACGGCCCTCCACACGGCCCTCGACCGCGGCCACGGCGACCTCGTGCTCGACCTCGCCGGGCTCGACTCCTGGGACGCGACCGGACTCGGCGTCATCATGGGCGCCCACCGGCGGGCGGGCCGTTCCGGGCGCCGTCTCGTGCTGCGCGGGGTGCCCGCCCAGATGCAGCGGCTGCTCGTGGCGACCCGGCTCCACCGGATCCTCGCCATCGAGGGCGGACTGGAAGCGGAATCCCTGCCGCGGGTGTGATGCCGGGCGGTTTTTTCCTGCGGAAACGTAACGTTCCGGTGGTGAAGGCCCTCTGACGGTTCCCCGCGCGCCCGGCCACGGTCTAGGCTCCGGGCGGAAACCGGACCAGTAGCGACAGCGGCGAGTGCGTGCGAAGGCCGGGCGGTACGACGGCGGCAGCGGCGCGGCACGCGACGCGATCGGGGGACTTGGTCATGGACCGTACGCAGGGGCAGCCCGGCGCGGACTCGGGACTTCGGGCAGCGGGCGCGGGGTCTTCGGGCACCGGATCTGCGGGCCCGGGGTCCGCCGGACCGGGATCGGGCTCCACCGGGCCCGGGGGAGCGGTTGCCGCCCCCACCGGCGGTGTCACGCGCGTCGTCACACTGACCACGGGGGACTTCACCCTCACCGTCAACCCCGTCGACGGCAGCGAGATAGAACCCCTGCGCCCCGGCACCGGGACGGCCCGCCCCGCCAAGCGCGGCCCGGCCTCCCGCGCCGCCTGGGAGGCCGCCGGACGGCCGCCCGCACTCCCCGGCTCCACCGCCCCCGCCCGCCCCCTGCTCCAGCGCGAGGAGGAGCGGGAGCGGCTCGAACGGCTGCTGGGCCGGGGCCGCTCCGTACGGCTGACCGGACCGGCCGGATCGGGCCGTTCCGCGCTGCTCGACTCCGTTGCCGCCGTGTGCGCGGGCCTCGCCCCCGACGGGGTCGTCCGGCTCAGCGGGTACGGCCGGCAGCAGCCGCAGGAACTGCTGTACGCGCTCCACGCGGCCGTGTACGAGACCACCGGTGAACGTCCCGACCGGACGGAACTCCTCGCACGGGTCCGGGACATCGGTGCGATCGTCCTCGTGGACGACCTGGAGCTCGGTGGGGCCGCCCTCGACGAACTCCTGCGCGCCACCCCCGAGTGCGCCTACCTGCTGGCCGCCACCCCCGACACCACCGCCCCTTCAGAGCACTCGCACCTGGAGGAGGTCTTCCTCGGAGGTCTCGGCCGGGCCGAGTGCGTCCGGCTCCTGGAGGACCTCACCGGACGCCCCCTGACGGAGGAGGAGACGGCCTGGGCGGGGGACCTGCGGTTCGCCTCCGAGGGGCTGCCCCTGCGCTTCGTACAGGCGGCCGCGCTGCTGCGCCGCCGGGACGAGCTGAACCACCGCGACGCGCCGGACGACGAGGACGAGCCCGGCGTCTTCGAGGGCCGGCCGCGCGAAGCCGCCCACGTACCGCTGCCGACCCTGGCCGAGGGCGCCGCGCCCGCGGAGCTGCTGGCCTCACGGGTGAGCGAGTCGGCGCGGGCAGCCCTGCGGATCGCCTGCGCGCTCGGCGGGGAGATGCCGCACCACGCGCACCTGCCGGCGCTGGTCGGGGACACGCACGCCGACGCGGCGGTCGCGGAACTGCTGGACTGCGGACTGCTGACCCCCGTGGGCCCGCGCTACCGGCTGTCCTGCGGGGTCGCGCGGCAGCTGGAGGAGGCCGGGTACGGGGACAGCGCCGACGAGGAGGCCCGTACCGCGGCCCGGCACTACGCCTGGTGGACCGGGCACGCCTCGGTGACGCCCGAGCGGGTCGCGGCCGAGGCGGACGCGGTGCTGGCGGCGCTCGCGGGCGCCGACGTGGTGGCCGCCGTCATGCTGGCCCGGACGGCGGCCCCGGCCCTGGCGGCGTCCTTGCACTGGGAGGCGTGGGAGCGGGCGCTGCGCTCGGGCGCGGAGGCCGCCCGCAAGGCGGGCGAGGTCGCGGAACAGGCCTACTTCCACCACGAACTGGGCGTGCTCGCGCTGTGCGAGGGGCGGCTGGAGCGGTCGCGTGCGGAGCTGGAGGCTTCGATAGGACTGCGGGGCGCGCTCGCGGACAAGCGCGGGACCGTCGCGGGCCGGCGGGCGCTGGCCCTGGTCACGGACCGCGAGGCGGCGGAGGTGGAGGTGTCGCCGCCGCTGCGGCTGGAGGCCCCGGTGGCCGCGGCCGCGCCCCCGGTGGCGGCCGGCCCCGTGATCCACCCCCTCGCCCGCTCCGTGGCTCCGCCCGTACCTCCCGCCGGGCCGGACGCGGTGACCCAGGTGGTGCCCGCGATCCGGCGGCCCGCCGCGCCGACGACGCCGTCGGCCTTCTCGGGGGTGTTCGAGGACGCCTTCCCGCCCATACCGAAGCCCGAGCCGGTCACGGTGCCGGTGCCGGGGGTCGCGCGCGGCGGGGCTCCCGCCCCGGTGCGGCCGTCCGCCGGGGAGCCCGGCTCCCGGCGCAGGACGGCGTTCCTCGCCGCGGCCGGGGCCCTGAGCGTTGCCGTGATCGGGACCGTGGTGGGCCTCGCGGTGTCCGGCTCGGACGCGCGGACGACGCCGACGGACCCGGCGGTGTCCTCGACCCCGGACACCGGCCTGAGCACCGACACCGGCACGGGCGACCCCGCCGCCGCTCCGGAGCCGGGCACCGCCGGACCGACGGCGGACCCGTCCGACCCGGCGGCGCCCCGGCCGGGCGAACCGGCGGCGGAGCCCCTTCCGGGGACCACCCCGGGCCCGCGGACCACGTCGAAGGGCCGGACCCCGACGCACAAGGCCTCACCGCCGGCTCCGGGCACCACGGCACCGGCCACCTCGTCGGCGCCCCCGCCGGCCACCTCCTCCTCGCCGCAGACGACCCCGTCCACGGCTCCCCCGACGGATCCCCCGACCGGGCCGGGCACGAGCGGGTCCGCCTCCGAATCGGCCCCGTCGTCCACGCAGTGAGGACGGGGCCCGCGGATCAGAACAGGCGGAGCTTGTCGTCCTCGATGCCGCGCATCGCGTTGTAGTCCAGCACCACGCAGTCCATGCCGCGGTCCGTCGCCAGTACGCGGGCCTGCGGCTTGATCTCCTGCGCGGCGAAGACACCGCGGACCGGCGCGAGGTGCGGGTCGCGGTTGAGGAGTTCGAGGTAACGGGTGAGCTGTTCCACGCCGTCGATCTCGCCGCGCCGCTTGATCTCCACGGCCACGGTCGCCCCCGAGGCGTCACGGCACAGGATGTCCACCGGGCCGATCGCCGTCATGTACTCGCGGCGGATCAGCGTGTAGCCGTCGCCCAGCGTGTCGATGCGGTCGGCGAGCAGCTCCTGGAGGTGTGCTTCCACGCCGTCCTTGATCAGGCCCGGGTCGACGCCCAGCTCGTGGGAGGAGTCGTGCAGCACTTCCTCCATGGTGATGATGAGCTTTTCGCCCGCCTTGTTGACGACGGTCCAGACGCCTTCCTCGGCGCCGGTCCCCTCCTTGAGGGTGCACGGAGGAGACATCCAGTTGAGCGGTTTGTACGCCCGGTCGTCCGCGTGGATCGAGACACTGCCGTCGGCCTTCACGAGGATCAGACGGGGTGCGGAGGGCAGATGGGCGGTGAGCCGGCCCGCGTAGTCGACGGAGCAGCGGGCAATGACGAGACGCATGGTCGGCAACGCTACTCGACCGATGGGCCTCCACGCGATTCGCCCGTGAAAGCCCCCTTCGCCGATGGCGCGTTGTATGCGCATTCTCCTGGTGCGGCAACCCGGGGGCGCCTACCGTGGTGAGCGGGTGGTTGTCGAGCGTGCACGCTGCGTCGCTGCCGCCTTCCCTGCCCGTAGGACTCCGGACACCCAGACGGCCGGGGTCACGAGAGGAGAACCCATGTCGCTCGACGTCTCACCGGCCCTACTCGAACAGGCCGAGCGAGGCGAGGTCGACGAAGCCGCTTTCGTCGACTGCGTCCGGACCTCCCTGCCTTACGCATGGGAGATGGTCAGCTCGCTGGTGGCCCAGCTGGAGGTTGAGGGCGGAGAGTTCGCCGACAACCAGACGCCGCCGCCGGACGAGCAGGCGCGCGGGCAGTTGCTGCGCGCGCTCGCGAGTGACGCGATACGCGGTGCCCTGCAGCGGCACTTCGGGGTGCGCCTGGCGTTCCAGAACTGCCACCGGGTGGCGGTGTTCCCGCTGGACCCCGCGGTGGATGACCGACTCGCCAAGTTCACCTCGATCCGCGGCCAGCTGCTCAACCAGTCGCCGGAGCTGCGCGACTGCTAGGCCCCGCCGGGGCCTTGGGCCTTGTGACCCTTCCCGTTGCCGCTCCGTTCGCGGGAGGTGCGACCGGTACCGGAGCGGCAGCCCGGGTCTCAGCCGAGGCGGGGCAGGACCTCGGCGCCGAGGCGTCGTACGTTCTCCTCCGTCGCGGCGAGGTCACCGGAGCCTTCGGTGAGCAGGGCGAAGCGGGTGATCCCGGTGCGTTCGGACGTGGCGGCGAGCCGGTCCGCCGCGAACTTCGGGGTGCCGACGGGGTGCAGCGCGCACAGCAGCTCCGTGTACGCGACCGGGTCCCGCATCGCGCGCCGGCGGCCGTCCACCGTCACGTGCGCGTCCAGGCCCTGGCGCAGCCAGCCCGGCATCGCCTTCACCAGCGTCTCCCGGGCGCCCGCCGTGCGGTCGGCGAGCTGGCAGACCCCGGCCGACACGTGGTCGGCCTCCGGCGGGTGCCCGGCCGCCCGGGCGGTGCGCCGCCACAGCGCGACCATGTCCGCCTTCTCCTCGTCCCCGCAGTGCATGCCCAGCAGCATCGGCAGGCCCCGCTCCGCGGCCAGCCGTACCGACGCCGGGGAGGTGCAGGCGACGATCACTTCCGGCCCCTTCCCGTCACCGTCCAGTGCCTCCGACGGACGCGGTACGACGGCCACCTCACGGAAGTCGTACCGCTCGCCGGACGCTCCCACGCGGGCCTCGGTCAGCCACCGTCGCAGCAGGTCCAGGGCCTCCGGGAAGCCGTTCTCGTACGCATCCAGGCCCCCGCGGAACACCTCCAGGTCGACCCAGGGGCCGCCCCGGCCCACCCCGAGCACGAAGCGTCCGCCCGAGGTCAGGTGCAGCAGGGCCGCCTGTTCGCCCACGGTCACCGGGTGCGAGTTCGGCAGCACGCTCACCGCGGTGCCCACGCGCAGCCGCCGGGTCCGCCCGAGCAGCAGGGCGGCCAGGGTCACCGCGGAGGGGCAGACCCCGTACGGCACGAAGTGGTGCTCCGCGAGCCAGACCGCGTCCAGTCCGGCCTCTTCGGCGACCTCCGCGGTCCGCACCGCCCGGTGCAGCGCTTCCCCCGGTCCCTGGCCCGGGAACTGGGCCGCCACCACAAACGCTCCTACGCGCATCGCGCTCAACCTCCTCGCGGCTGACGCGGCCTCCCCAGGTGGACCGGCTCTCCGCCGTTCATGACATCAACGTCTGATGGCAACAACGCCCGACACGTGCCAAAGGCACGGCCCGGCGGCAAAGTTATTGGGATTGTCAGGCCAGTACTCGTGAACGAGCCCCGCCCTTGGACACACTGCGGGTACCCGGGCTCGCTGCGCGTAGTCTGGGGGAAAGTCACTGCCGTCCGCCCATCCGTGAGGTATACGTGTCACCGCGCCACAACCGCCCCAGGGGCGGCGGGAACTCAGCCGACCGTTCGGGTACGGGGTCCGGCTCCGGGTCCGGTGCCGGGGGGATGGACCGGTTCGGTCTGGAGCAGACCGAGGAGTACCTCGGCGAGGAGTGGCGGGTCCGGCACGTGGCGGGCGCGAGCGCGGCGGGCAAGCGCTACCGCTGCCCCGGCTGCGACCAGGAGATCCCCTCCGGCACCCCGCACCTGGTGGCCTGGCCGGAGTACGGGGGCGTGGACGACCGCCGGCACTGGCACAAGGCCTGCTGGAACGCGAAGGACCGCCGCACCTCACGGGTGCAGCGGTCCAGGAACGCGCCGAAGTACTAGGGCCGGGTCTCGGGGCCGGGCTTCGGGGCCGGCTCCCAGGGCCCCCCGCGTCACACGTCCCGGCGGCCGACCACCACGTACGAGGCCGCCATGGCGGCGCCCGTCACCAGTAGCATCAGCGCCATCTGCGTCAGATCGGCGGGCATCGTCTGGGGGGAGCCGGACGGGCTGGTGCCCGACGGCATCCCGAACAGCTGCATCAGCGCGACCGGCGCGTTGTGCTGGAGCACCAGCCGCCCCAGCGGCGCCGAGGCCTCCCAGATGCTGAGCATCGCCCCGGCCACCGGCGGCAGCGTCACCACGCCGATCATGACGGCGATCGCCCCTGCCGAGTGCCGCACCAGCGCCCCGACGGCCAGTGCGAGCAACCCGAGCAGGGTGACGTAGAAGCTCCCCTCGAGCGCCCCGGCCCATTCGCCCGTCGAGTGGCTCCCGGCGCCGGCGCCGTTGTGGGCGATGGCCGCCGCCGTGCCGACCACGAAGACGGAACCGGCGCTGGTGAGGAACGCGACGAGGCCGAACACGAGGTACTTGGCGGTGAGGACCCGGTGCCGGTCGGGCGCGGCGGTGAAGGTGGTGCGCACCAGGCCCGTGCCGTGCTCGGAGGTGATCGTGAGCACGCCGAGCACCATCACCGCGAGCTGCCCGACGAGCATGCCGAAGAGGGCCGGAGTGGTGAACGGGATGTTCGCGTAGTCGCCCGAGGACGTCTGGGCGATGAAGATCATGCCGATGCCGACGACGACCACCACGAGGGAGCCGAGCGTCCACAGGGTGGAGCGGACCGAGACGAGCTTGGTCCACTCCGAGGCCAGGGCATGACCCAGGTGCGGGCGCCGGCTCTCCACCGGCGGGCCGTAGGCCGCCGCGGCGGGGGCGGACGAGTGGGTCGAAGGGTCGGTCTGCGCGCCGGTCATCGGGAGGCCTCGGGGTTGTTCTGGGCGGAGGCGGCGAGCTCGCCGGGCTCGCTGGGCATGAGGAATCCCGAACCGCCCGTGGCGGCGGGCGGCGGGGGTGCGAAGAAGCCCGTCTGCGGGACTTCGGGGGCCGCCGGACCCTCCTCCCACTGCGGCAGGGCCAGCGGATCCGTCTCCCACAGCTGGGCCCGGGGGTCGTCGGTGGAGGTGTACTCGACGGAGGACCGGGTCATCCGCATGTAGGCCTCCTCCAGCGAGGCGCGGTGCGGGGACAGCTCCCACAGCCGCAGGCCGCCCTCGTGGGCCAGATCGGAGATCCGGGGCAGTTCCAGGCCCGTCACCCGCAGGGCGCCGTCCGGCTCCTGGAGGACGCGGGCGCCGTCCTTGCGGAGGATCTCCGCGAACGCGTCCCGGCCATCGGGGCCGGTCCCGGCCACGCGCACCCGAGCGAATCCGGCCGAGTTGTGCGTGATGAACTCCTGGGTGCTCATGTCGGCCAGCAGCCGGCCCCGCCCGATCACTATCAGGTGGTCCGCGGTCACGGCCATCTCGCTCATCAGGTGCGAGGAGACGAAGACGGTACGGCCCTCGGCGGCGAGCCGGCGCATGAGGTTGCGGACCCAGAGGATGCCCTCCGGGTCGAGACCGTTGACGGGTTCGTCGAAGAGCAGCACCTGGGGGTCGCCGAGGAGGGCGGTGGCGATGCCGAGCCGCTGGCCCATGCCGAGGGAGAAGCCCTTCGTGCGCTGCCGGGCGGCGTCCTGGAGGCCGACGACCGCCAGCACCTCGTCCACCCGCTTCTCCGGGATGCCCGAGAGCTGGGCGATGGACAGCAGGTGGGTGCGGGCCCGGCGGCCGCCGTGCATGGCTTTGGCGTCGAGCAGGGCGCCGACGTGCCGCTGCGCGTTCGGCAGCTCCCGGAAGGCGTGCCCGTTGATCGTCACATGACCGGCGGTGGGCCGGTCGAGTCCGAGGATCATGCGCATGGTGGTGGATTTGCCCGACCCGTTGGGTCCGAGGAATCCGGTGACGTGACCAGGCCTGACCTGGAAGGACAGCTGGTCGACGGCGGTCTTGGCGCCGAAGCGCTTGGTCAGGCCGACTGCCTCGATCATGGTTGTGCCCCTCGACAGGCCGGCAGGCCCGGGACGGCTCTCGCCCCTGTAAGGGTTAAGAGGATATCGAGTGGCCTACGGTTCCGTCCCGGGCCGGATCCCTGAGCTGCCCCTGAGACCGACCCGGGCTTTCCCCGGAGGACGTCCGTAGCGCTGGAGGGTCAGGCGTCCCTGTTCTTGAGGACGAAGTAGCCCCCGAGCACCGCGGCGGCCACCCACAGCAGCATGATGGCGAGGCCGCCCCAGGGGCCGTAGGGCGTCTCGCCGCGGCCCATGGCGTCCGGCACGATCTGCATGATCTTGGATCCCGCCTTGTCGGGCAGGTACTGGCCGTACTTCCTGGTCACTTCGAAGCCGCTGAGCAGGTTCGAGACGATCAGGAAGAACGGGATGAGGATGCTGATCGAGGCGACCGAGCTGCGCAGCATGGTGGCCACCCCCATCGAGAACAGGGCGAGGAGCGCCATGTACACGCCGGCGCCGATCACCGCCCGCAGGACGTTCTCCTCCCCGATGCCGATGCCGTGCTCGCCCAGGATCGCCTGGCCGACGAAGAACGCCACGAAGCTGGTCGTCAGCCCGACCAGCAGGGCCAGTGCCGTGGCGACGGTGAGCTTGCCCAGCAGGAAGCTCCCGCGGCCCGGTACGGCGGCCAGGGAGGCGCGGATCATGCCGGTGCTGTATTCGGTGCTGACCACCAGCACTCCGAAGACGATCATCGCCAGCTGGCCGAACTGCATCCCGCTGAAGCTCATCAGGGTCGGATCGAACGTGGCCCGTTCGATCTCGGGCATGCTGTCGAAGGCCGAGCTGATCAGCGCGCAGAACCCGGCGCCGAAGCCGACGGTGGCGATGAGGGCGATGGCGAGGGTCCACACCGTGGAGGAGACCGTACGGATCTTCGTCCACTCGGAGTTGAGGACGGCGGGGAGGGCCACGGTCACTCACCGCCCTTGCGGGTCGCGTCGAAACCGGCGCCCCACGCGGGGACGTCGGCCGGCCGGGCCGGGTTGTCGCCGGCCATGCCGGGAGCGGGAGCGGGAGCGGGAGCGGCAGGGGCGCCGGGGAGCCCCGGCGCGTGGGCGTGGTACTCGACGGAGTCCGCCGTCATACGCATGAACGCTTCTTCCAGTGAAGCCCGTTGGGGGCTGAGTTCGTGGAGCACGATCTGGTGCTGGGCGGCCAGTTCGCCGAGCCGCTCCGGTCCCACGCCGTCGATTTCCAGCGTGCCGGTGGCCGGAACGCTGACGGCGTTGATGCCGGCCTCGTGCAGGACGTCCTTGAGCCGCTCCTGCTGCGGTGAGCGCAGACGTACGTAGCTGCGCGAGTTCTGATGGATGAAATCGGCCATCGGCAAGTCGGCGAGGAGTCTGCCCTGTCCGATCACGATCAAATGGTCTGCCGTCAGCGCCATTTCACTCATCAAGTGCGAGGAAACGAAGATCGTCCTTCCTTCCGACGCCAGCCTCTTCATCAGATTGCGGATCCAGTGAATTCCCTCCGGGTCCAGACCATTGACGGGTTCGTCGAACATCAGGATCTCCGGATCGCCGAGCAGGGCGGAGGCGATTCCCAGCCGCTGCCCCATGCCGAGCGAAAATCCTTTCGACTTCTTCCTCGCCACCGGTGTCAGCCCGACGAGATCCAGTACCTCCGCCACCCGGCGTTCGGGGATCCGGTTGGACTGGGCGAGGCAGAGCAGGTTGTTGTAGGCGCTGCGTCCGCCGTGCATGGACTTCGCATCCAGCAGCGCCCCGATGTGCTTCAGCGGTTCCGGCAGGTCCCGGTAGTGCTTGCCGTCGATCCTGACCGTGCCACTGGTCGGGTTGTCGAGGTCGAGCATCATGCGCATGGTCGTGGACTTGCCCGCCCCGTTGGGGCCGAGGAAGCCCGTCACCACCCCCGGTCTGACCTGGAAGCTGAGGTTGTCCACGGCGGTCTTGGCGCCGAATCGTTTGGTAAGGCCCTCAAGCTCGATCATGCGGCCACGCTAGAACGCCCGAGGGCCCTACGCCACCTCGAAAGGTGACACAGGGCCCTCGTTGGGCAAGTGCTGCGAGCCGCGGTCCTACCGGCGAGTATCGGGGGTGTACGCGCCGGACGCCGTAACGGGGCTCAGCGGGTCTGCTGCGCCGGGACGCCGCGGGTGACCGGCTCGTCGTCGATCGGGGAGCCGGCGGCGGCCACGGCGGCACCGGTCAGCGTCGCCAGCATCTCGCGGACGTTGGTCAGCTGGGCGTTGATGGAGTCGCGGCGGTTGGTGAGCGCCGCCAGCTCGCGCTCGGACTCGCTGCGGATCCGGTCGGCCTTGGCGTTGGCGTCGGCCACGATGTCCTCGGCCTGGCGCTGCGCGGTCTCCACGGTCTGGCGGGCGCGGCGCTCGGCGTCGGTACGGAGCTTCTCGGCCTCCAGGCGCAGCTGCTCCGCGCGGTGCTCGATCTCCGCGAGCCGCTTCTCGGCCTTGGCCTGACGGGAGGCCAGGTCCCGCTCGGACTGCTCCCGGCGCTTGGCGAGGTTGGTCTCGAAGTCGGCGGCGGCCTGGGCGGCCTTGGCGCGCGTCTCCTCGAAGAGCGCGTCGGCCTCCTCGCGCTTGGAGGCGGCGTCCTTCTGGGCCTCGGCGCGCAGGGTCGACGCGTCGCCCTTGGCCTTCTCGACGATGCGGACGCCCTCGTCCTCCGCCTTCGTCTTGCGGTCGGCGGCGAACGACTCGGCGTCGTTGCGCACCTGCTGGGCGGCCGACTCCGCCAGCTCACGGTGCTGCTCGGCCGCGCGACGGGCCTCCTCGCGCAGGTCCTTCGCCTCCTCCTCGGCCAGGCGCAGGATCTTCTCGACCCGGGCGCCGAGACCGGCGTACGACGGCTCGGCGTCGCTCACCTGGGCCTGGGCGTTCTGCGTTTCGAGGTGCAGCTCCTCGATCCGCTTTTCCAGAGAGTTGATACGTCCAAGTGCGCTGTCGCGGTCGGAGACCAGCTTGGTGATGCGGTCGTCCACCTGACCGCGGTCGTAACCACGCCGCACGAGCTCGAAGCCGAAGGGGGAGGAAGTGTCGCTCATGGGGTTCCTGTCGAATGAGACCGATGAGGTGCTACGTGAGGTGTTGGGGGAATCCTAGGCGCCCGAGCGGCGTGTCATCGAGTCAATCCACGTTTGATCCGGACAATGACACCCCTTTTGAGTGGCAAGGCGACAGAATGCTTGTCACTCGTTCGGATGAACCTTCATCAGGTGCACACATTCCCTCATACTGACTAGCCCTCTGACGACTTACCACCCGAACGAGTGGAACCCGCTGCCGCTCCGGCCTTCACGCCCCCCGCGCCCTGACCGCCGACCACCGGCTTTCCGCCGCCCGAAGGCGCCTCGAATGATTCCAACGCCTCAAGAACGTCCTGGACACGGGAGATCTCCGCCTGAATGTCCTCCCGCCTGCGCACGAGGACCTCCAGCTCACGGCGGCCCTCCTCGACCAGCTGCTCCGCCTCGGCCTTCGCCTCCGCGAGCGCCTGCTCCGCCTGACGCGCCAGGTCGGCCTTCTTCTGCTCGGCCTCCTTGAGCAGCGCCTCCGCCTTGCGGACGGCGGCGATGCGGACCTTGCTCGCCTCACTGCTCGCGTCGGACAGCATCTCCTTGGCCTTCGCCTCGGCCTCGACGCTCTGCTCCGTCGCCGCGCGCACCAGCTTGTCCACGCGCTCGCCCGCCGACTTCATCTGCTCGGCCGACTCCCGGCGGGCCCGCTCGTGCAGCTCCTCCACCTCGGACTCCACGCGGGCGCGCAGTTCCTCCGCCCGCTCCCTTATGGCGGCGGCGTCCGTACGCGCCCCGACGAGCAGCTCGTCCGCGTCCGTACGGGCCTTCTCCACGGTGGAGTTGCCCTCGACGGTCGCCTCCGAAGTGATCCGCGCCGCCTCCTTGCGGGCCGCGTCGACCATCGCGTCGGCCTGCTCCTCGGCAGCCGTGGTCGCCGCCAGGGCCTGCTGCCGCGCGTCGGCGGTGAGCTTGTCGGCTTCCGCCGCGGCCTCGGTGATGAGCCGGTCCACCTGCTCCGCGGCCTCGGTGCGGCGCCTGCCCGCCTCCTCGCGGGCCTCGTCGAGCATGCGTTCCGACTCCGCACGGGCCTCGGTGCGCATGCGCTCCGCCTCGGCCGCCGCCTGCGCCTTGACGCGCTCGGCCTCCGACCGGGTGCGGGCCGCGTGCTCCTGCGCCGAGGACAGCGCCTCCGTGGCCTCGGCCCGCAGCCGCTCCGCCTCGTTCCGGGCTTCGCCGACCGTACGCTCGTTGTCCTTGCGGGTCTGCTCGGTGAGCTTGTCGGCTTCCGCCGCGGCCTCGGTGATGAGCCGGTCCACCTGCTCCGCGGCCTCGGTGCGGCGCCTGCCCGCCTCCTCGCGGGCCTCGTCCAGGATCCGCTCGGACTCCCGCTCGGCGCTCGCCAGCGTCTCCGCCGCCGCGGCCGTGACCCGCTCGGCCTCCGCGGTGGCCTCGCCGATGACCCGGCCGCCCTCCGCGCGCGCCTCCTCCAGCGTCCGCGCCGCCTCCGTGCGCAGCCGCTCGGCCTCCGCCGCGGCCTCGCCGACCGTCGCCTCGTTGGCCGCGCGGGTCTCCTCGACCAGCCGGTCGCCCTCGGTGCGGGCATCGATCAGGACGCGTGCCGCGTCCCGTTCGGCCGCGGCCAGGGTGTCCGCGGCCTGCGCGGTGAGCCGCTCGGCCTTCGCCGTCGCCGCGGCCAAGGTGGCCTCGCTCGCCGTGCGCGTCTCCTCGGTGAGCCGCTCCGCCTCGGAGATCGCCTCCGTGACCAGCCGGTCCGCCTGCTCCGCGGCCTCGGTACGCAGCCGGCCGGCCTCCACCCGGGCCTCGTCCAGCGTGTCCGCCGCCTCGGCGCGGGTCGCCTCCGCCGCCGCCTCGGCGTCGGCGCGGAGCCGCTCCGCCTCCGCGGTGGCTTCCGTGACCGTCGCCGCGTTGGCCGCGAGGGTCTCCTCGGTGAGCCGCTCGGCCTCCTCCGTCGCCTCCGCGACGATCCGGGCGCCCTCGGCGCGCGAGGACTCCAGGGACTCCGCCGCCTCGCCGCGGATCCGGTTCGCGTCCTCCCGGGCGTCCGCCCGGGTACGGGCCGCGTCGCGTTCGGAGGCGGCCAGCGCGTCCGTCGCCTCCGTACGCACCCGCTGCGCGTACTCGGCGGTGTCCGCGCGCAACTGCTCGGCCTCGGCGATGGCTTCGCCGACCGTGCGCTCCGCCAGCGCCTTCGCCGCGTCCGTCTCCTGCCGGGCTTCGCTGCGGATGCGGGCGGCGTCCTCGGCGGCCCGCTCCCGCTCCGCGTGCGCGTCGGCGCGGACCCGGCCGGCCTCGGCCTCCGACTCCGTCCTGGTGCGCTCCGCCGCGTGCTCGGCCGCGCTGCGCAGCCCGGCGATCTCCTCCTCGGCCTGCTCGTGCAGTCCGGCCACGGCGTCGCGGACCTGCTGGGCGGTGGCCTCCGCCGCCGCCACCAGCTCCGACGCGCGCCGCTCCGCCTCGTCGGTGAGCCGGGCCGCCTCGGCCTGAGCCTCCTCCGAGCGCTTGCGGGCCTGCGCCAGCAGCTCCTCGCTCTGCTCACGGGCCTGGGCCCGCTCGTTGTCGGCGTCCGTACGGGCCGAAGCGAGGGTCTCCTCGGCCTCCCGGCGGCGCCGGGCGGCTTCCTCCGCGGCGGCGGACAGCGCCTCCGCGGCCTCCGCGGAGACCCGCTCGGCGGCGGCCTTCGCCTCCGCGCGCAGCCGGTCCGCGGTCTCCTGCGCCTCGGAACGCACCCGCTCCGCCTCGGCCTCGGCGTCACCGCGCAGCCGTACCGCGACCTGCTCGGCCTCCGCCCGGACCCGGCCGGCGTCCTGCGCCGCCTCCGTGCGCAGCTGCTCGGCCTCGGCCTGCGACTGCGTCTGGAGCGTGCGGATCCGCTCCGCCGACTCGGAGCGCAGCCGGTCGGTCTCCTCGGCGGTCTCCCGGCGGATGTTCTCCGCCGCCGTGCGGGCGTCGCGCAGCGTCACCTCGGCCGTGGACAGCCGGCTCTCGGCGTCCGTGTGCAGCCGGACCAGTTCCTCGTCGGCCTCCGCCCGCTTGGCGGCGATGGCCTGTTCGGTCTCCTCGCGCCGGGCGGCGGCCGCGGCCTCCGCCTCGGCGCGTACGGCCTCGGCCTGCTCCTCGGCCTCGGCGCGCAGCCGTTCGGCCTCGGCGCGGGTCCGCTCCAGGGTCTCCTCGGCCTGCCTGCGCAGGGTGGTGGCCCGCTCCACGGCCTCCGCGCGGACCCGCTCGCTCTCGGCGGCGGCCCCGCCGCGCAGTTCGTCGGCGTCGGCCTTGGCCTTGCCCAGCAGCCCCTCCGCGGTGCGGGCCGCCTCCTCGATCTGCTGGACCGCCTCGCGGCGTGCCTCGCCGCGGATCCGCTCGCCCTCGGCGACGGCCTCCGCGCGCAGCTGCTCGGCCTCGCCGCGCAGCCGGCGGGCCTCCTCCTGGAGTTCGACCGTACGGGCCCGGTACTCCTCGGTGTCGTCCTTCGCGGCGCCCTTGAGCTCATCGGCCGTGGCCGCGGCCTGGGCACGCAGCCGCTCGGCCTCGGCCTCGGCCTCGCGGCGGATCCGCTCGGCCTCCTCGGACGCGGCGCGGGTGGTGGCCTGGGCGTCCTGCGAAGCCTTGTTCAGTACGTCCTCGGCGGTGCGGGCCGCCTTCGCCAGCTGCGCCGCCATCTCCTCGGAGGCGGCCGTACGGGCCTGCGCGCCGGCCTCGGTGCGCAGCCGCTCCGCCTCCGCGCGGGCGTCGGCCAGCGCCTGCTCGGCCTCGGCCTTGAGGGCCTCGGCCTCCTTGGACGCCTCGCCGACCAGCCGGGCGACCTGCTCCTTGGCGGTGCGGGTGCGCTGCTCGTTGACCGACTCCGCCGAGGCGAGCTGGCGGGCCGCGCTCTCCTTGGCCTCCGCGAGCACCTTCTCGGCCTCGGCGCGCGCGGTGCGCAGCGCGTTGTCGGCCTCCTGGACCCGGGACTCGGCGACCCGGCCCAGGTCGAGGGTCTGCTGCCGGGTCTGCTCGGCCTCGGCGGTGGTGCTCGTGCGCAGCCGCTCCGCGTGCTCGGTGGCCTCCTGCGCCTGCGCGGAAGCGGCGGCGAGCAGCCGCTCGGCCTCCTTGCGGGCGCGCAGCAGCGTCGCCTCGGCCTCGGCTCGGGTGGCCTCGGCCTCGGAGGCGAGCCGGCGGGTGGCCTCGGCGGCGTGCCGGGCGGCCTCGGCGCGCGCCGCGTTCAGGGTCTGTTCGGCCTCGGCGCGGGACTCGTCCATGAGCCGGCGGGCCTGGGACTCCGTGCGCGCGCGCAGCTGTTCGGCCCAGGCGACGTTCTCGTTGACGTGCGCCTCGACCGTCTGGCGGCGCTCGTTGAGTTCCTGGTCCAGCCGCTGGCGCCGGTTGACGGCCTCGGCGTGCAGCTCGGCCTGCAGACGCGCCTGGTGCTCGGCGTGTTCCTGCAGGATGCGCTGGGTCTGCGCCCGGGCGTCGCGCAGTTCGCGCTCGGCGTCCGAGCGCATCTGGTCGGCCTGGATCTGGGCATTGCGGAGCAGCTGCTCCGCCTGGTAGCCCATGTCCGCACCGTCGTAGGCGGGGCGGGACGCGAGATTGCGGCGTACCTCATGGAGCTTGGCGCGCAGCACCTCGACCTGGTATCCCAGGTCTTCGGCGTGCTGGACGGCCTTCCCGCGCTCCTTCTTCAGCCGCTCCATCTCGGCCTCGAAGCGCGAGAGGTGGTCGGCCTCGGCCTGATGGCTCTCCTGGCTTTCGTAGCCCCGCACAGCGCGGTCCCATCCGTCCCCTGGTCGCAAGCTCACTCCCAATTGAGCATCGCTCGCCCGCTGAACGACGCCCCCGGGGAATGGTGTCAGATACCGGGGCAGGGGTCACAGGCCCCGACCCCGTCTCCGCACCGAACCCCGGCCGAGCCATGGCCACTCTACCGGCCGGGGAATCGGGCTATCAGTGGTCAGGGTTCGAGGTGACCAGTTCGGTGAGTACGCCGTGGCAGTCCTTGGGGTGCAGGAAGGTGATCCGGGAGCCCATCGAGCCGGTGCGGGGCTCGTCGTAGAGGACGCGGACGCCCTTGCCGCGGATGGCCTCGGCGTCGCCGTCGACGTCGGCGGTGCCGAAGGCGATGTGGTGGACGCCCTCGCCGTTCTTGGCCAGCCACTTGCCGACCGCGGAGTCCTCGCGGGTGGGTTCCAGGAGCTGGAGGTACGAGGCCCCGCCGTCGGAGGTTTCGTTGATCTTGAGCATGGCCTCGCGAACTCCCTGCTCCTCGTTGACCTCGGTGTGGAACACCTCGAAGCCGTACGTGGCACGGTAGAACTCGACGGTCTTGTCGAGGTCGAAGCAGGCGATCCCGATGTGGTCGATTCTTGTCAGCATGGGAACAGTGCACAGCTGAGGAGGGTGGTCACGCAACGTGCCAGCGATCACACCGACAGCCCGATGACTGGGCGGGTACCGCTCAGTACATTCGGGTAAACCCTCGTTCACTCCTCTCATCCAAGGGGCTGTGCCTCATGTCCGGAACGAACAACACCACTTCCGTGATCGTCGCCGGGGCCCGCACGCCCATGGGGCGTCTGCTCGGCTCGCTGAAGTCCTTCTCGGGCGCCGACCTCGGCGGCTTCGCCATCAAGTCCGCGCTGGAACGGGCCGGGATCTCCGGCGACCAGGTCCAGTACGTGATCATGGGACAGGTGCTCCAGGCGGGCGCGGGCCAGATCCCCGCCCGCCAGGCCGCGGTCAAGGCCGGCATCCCCATGAGCGTGCCCGCGCTCACCATCAACAAGGTGTGCCTCTCGGGCCTCGACGCCATCGCCCTCGCGGACCAGCTGATCCGCGCCGGGGAGTTCGACATCGTGGTCGCCGGCGGCCAGGAGTCGATGACCAACGCCCCGCACCTGCTGCCGAAGTCCCGCGAGGGATTCAAGTACGGCGCCATCGAGATGCTCGACGCGATGGCCTACGACGGCCTCACCGACGCGTTCGAGAACATCGCCATGGGCGAGTCCACCGAGAAGCACAACACCCGCCTGGGCATCGAGCGCGCCCCGCAGGACGAGTTCGCCGCCGCCTCCCACCAGCGGGCCGCGGCCGCCCAGAAGAACGGCGTCTTCGAGGCGGAGATCACCCCGGTGGAGATCCCGCAGCGCAAGGGCGACCCGGTGATCTTCGCGCACGACGAGGGCATCCGCCCCGAGACCACCGTCGAATCCCTCGGCAAGCTGCGCCCCGCGTTCGCCAAGGACGGCACCATCACCGCCGGAACCTCCTCGCAGATCAGCGACGGCGCCGCCGCCGTGGTCGTGATGAGCAAGGCCAAGGCCGAGGAGCTGGGCCTGGAGTGGATCGCCGAGATCGGCGCGCACGGCAACGTGGCCGGACCGGACAACTCGCTCCAGTCGCAGCCCTCGAACGCCATCCAGCACGCCCTCAAGAAGGAGGGCCTGGAGGTCGCGGACCTCGACCTGATCGAGATCAACGAGGCGTTCGCGGCGGTCGCCGTGCAGTCAATGAAGGACCTCGGCGTGACCCCGGAAAAGGTGAACGTCAACGGCGGCGCCATCGCCCTGGGACACCCGATCGGCATGTCCGGCGCCCGCGTGGTGCTGCACCTGGCCCTGGAGCTGGCCCGGCGCGGCGGCGGGGTCGGCGCGGCCGCCCTGTGCGGCGGCGGCGGTCAGGGTGACGCCCTGATCGTCCGCGTGCCCGGCAACGGCGCGAAGGCGTAGGTACCGCGAGGATGACGACGGTGGACGTCCCCACGCTGGTGGCCCAGGCCCGAGAGGGCCGCCCGCGGGCCGTGGCCCGGCTGATCTCCCTGGTCGAGGGGGCGTCCCCGCAGTTGCGCGAGGTGATGGCCGCCCTGGCCCCGCTGACCGGCGGGGCGTACGTGGTGGGCCTCACGGGCTCCCCGGGCGTGGGCAAGTCCACGTCCACGTCGGCCCTGGTGTCGGCCTACCGCAAGGCCGGCAAGCGGGTCGGCGTGCTCGCGGTGGACCCGTCCTCGCCGTTCAGCGGGGGCGCCCTGCTCGGCGACCGGGTGCGCATGTCCGACCACGCCTCCGACCCGGGCGTCTACATCCGGTCCATGGCCACGCGCGGCCACCTGGGCGGTCTGGCCTGGGCGGCGCCGCAGGCGATCCGGGTGCTGGACGCGGCCGGCTGCGAGGTGATCCTCGTCGAGACGGTCGGGGTCGGGCAGTCGGAGGTGGAGATCGCCTCGCAGGCCGACACCTCGGTGGTGCTGCTGGCGCCGGGCATGGGCGACGGGATCCAGGCCGCGAAGGCGGGGATCCTGGAGATCGGCGACGTGTACGTGGTGAACAAGGCCGACCGGGACGGCGCCGACGCGACCGCCCGGGAGCTGAACCACATGCTCGGCCTCGGGGAGTCCCGCGGGCCGGGGGACTGGCGGCCGCCGATCGTCAAGACGGTCGCCGCCCGCGGCCAGGGCATCGACGAGCTGGTCGAGGCGCTGGAGAAGCACCGGGCGTGGATGGACGAGCGCGGGGTGCTGGCCGAGCGCCGGACCGCCCGCGCCGCCCGGGAGGTGGAGACCATCGCGGTGACGGCGCTGCGGGCCCGCATGGCGGACCTGCACGGCGACGCGCACCTGGGGACCCTCGCAGCCAAGGTCGCCACCGGCGAGCTGGACCCGTACGCGGCCTCCGACGCACTGCTGGCGACGCTGACGGAAGCCTAGGACCCGGACCCGGACCCGGACCCGGACCCGGACCCGGACCCGGATCCGGACACCGGACTCGGATCCGGACCCGGACACCGGACTCGGATCCGGCCCGGACACGCGCGAGCGCCGCGCCCCCGTCATCGCGGGGCGCGGCGCTCGTGGATCTGTGGGGCGGGCTTCCGCGGTCAGGCGTTGGGACGCTTGCCGTGGTTCGCCTTCTTCTTCTTGCGTGCTCGCTTCTTGTTGCCGCGCTTGGCCATGAGCCGCTCCCTCGAAGATCGGGTACTCCGGGCGTCCGCCAGTCTAGGCGCGCCGGGTCCCCCGCGCAGGCCCACTCGCCGTTCCGGGCGGACGGCGCGCGGTCAGGCCTTGCCGCGCTGGTCGCGCAGGTGGTCGGCCACCGGCGCCAGGGAGGCGCGCAGCGCCGCCAGGTCCTGCGGGCTGAGCAGGTCGATGAAGTGCTGCCGTACGGACGCCACGTGGCGCGGAGCGACCTTGCGCATGGTTTCCATGCCCTCGTCGGTGAGCACCGCGTACAGGCCGCGGCGGTCGGACTCGCAGTTCACCCGGGTGACCAGTCCGGCCGACTCCATCCGGGTGATCTGGTGGGAGAGCCGGCTCTTCGACTGGAGGGTGGCGGTCGCGAGGTCGCTCATCCGCATCCGGTGGTGCTCCGACTCCGAGAGGTTCACGAGGATCTCGTAGTCGTTGTTGGTGAGTCCGAAGGGCTGGAGATCCTTTTCCAGCTGGTGCATCAGCAGTCTGCTGACGTCCAGGTGAGTGCGCCAGGCGCACTGCTCCGCGTCGGTAAGCCAGCGCGTGGCCGTCTCGGTCTCCATGGTCTCCATGACTGAAAGTCTACCTAAGAAGTTGAATTGCGTACAAAAATAGGACGGGGCCGAAGACGGTCACGGTACGCGCTCACAGCCCCAAGCGCCGTTGCAGATCACCCAGCTGCCCCGGCATCCGCGGTACGCCGAGCTGTCCCAGCGGCCCCTCACCCGCCCCCGGGACCCCCTGGTTCTGTCCGCCGACGGCGCCGGTGCCCACCGCCCCGACCGCCTGCTCCGCCATCAGCGTCTCCGACGACTGCAGCAGCACCGTCCCCGCCCCCACGAACTCGAACTGGTGCTCCTCGCCCGAGGAGCCGCCCAGGCCCGTCAGCGAGCGCAGGCCGCCGATCACCCCGGACATGTACCCGTGGTCGTAGTGGTGGCACGGCGAAGGGCAGTCCGCCCACCCCACCAGCGCCTGGGGGTCCACGCGCAGCGGCGGCTCCATGAACACCACCGGCCCGTTGGACGCCGCCACGAACTTCCCGGTGCCGATCAGCGTCAGGAAGCCGGGGACGATCGACTGCTTGAGGGCCAGGGTGGGCTGGTAGGCCAGCAGGTTCCCCGACCGGATCGTCAGGTTCCCCTCGTCCAGGTCGTACGAGTTCACATCGAAGGCCCGGTCGGCCAGCAGCATCTTGCCCTGGCCCTCGGCGACCACCCAGTCGCTCGCGTGCAGCGGCGAGTGGAAGCTCGTGCGCAGCAGCCGGTCGAACCGGCCGTTGCCGACGCCGTTGAACTCGATGCTCCCGTAGTACGAGATCATCTTGCCCTTCTGCAGGAACCACTGGCCGCCCTTGAGCTCCACGCAGAAGGTGTACGCGTTCACGTTGTCGTCGCTGGGCAGCGTGTGCGGGTCGAAGACGGTCGGGCCGCCGGGGCCGCCGCTCGCGGGACCGTTCGTTCCGGAGTAATACGTCACAGCTTCTCCTCCGAGGCCTGTACGTACACGGCGCCCTGGCCGGACAGCTCCAGCTGGAACGCCTCGCCCGAACCGCGTCCGACCATGTCCCGCCAGCCGAGCGCCGTGGAGAGCTTGTTGCGCACGTCCCCGTGGTGGGCCACGTACGCCTGCGGGTCGACGTGGACCGGCCGCTGGGGCGTGATGGGCAGCTCGATGACCCCGCCGTGGGCCATCACGGCGACCGAGCCGTGGCCCTTGAGGGTGGTGGTGAACAGGCCCTGGCCGGTCACCTGGCCGCGCACCATGCCCATGACGCCGCCCTGCGAGCCCATGAACATCGTGCCCTGCTGGAGGGTTCCGTCGAAGGCGAGCAACCGGTCCGCCTCCACGTACAGGGTCTCGCCGGACAGGTTGATCACCTGGATGTGGTGGCCGCCGTGGCCGAACATCACGGTGCCGCTGCCCTCGACCGTCATCAGCGGGGTCTGCTCGTTCGCCACCCGGCGCCCGATCATGCCCATGACCCCGCCCTGGCCACCGGTCAGGCTCGGGGTGAAGGACACCTCACCGCGGTAGGCGAGCATCGCCCCGCGCTGGCTGTACATCCTCTGCCCGGGCACGACCTGGGCCTCGACCATCTTCGAGTTGATCTCGCGGAACGGCATCAGAGGTCGCCCCCGATGGTGTTGCGCTCGCTGGGCTGCACGTACACCAGGCCCTCGCCCTCGAAGCGGATCTGGAAGGACTCGCCCGAGCCCTCGCCGATCAGCGTGCGGAAGTTGATCCCGGACTGGAACGACTGCCGGAGGTTGCCGGTGTGCGCGATGTACGCCCCCGGGTCCACGGACAGCGGGTACTGGGCGCTGACGCGCAGCACCACCGCCGGGCCGTCCGACATGATCGCCGCCTGGCCGGAGCCCTCGACGGTGGTGGTGAACAGGCCGTTGCCCGTCGCCCCGCCGCGCAGGCCGGTGAAGGTGGTGCCGGTGCGCAGCCCCGCGTCGGTGCACAGCAGGTTGCTGGCCTCGACGTGGAGCTTCTCGCCGTGCAGGTTGACCAGGTTGATCTCGCTCGCGCGGTCGGCGAAGAAGCAGGTGCCGTGCCCCTGCACCTCCATCACGGTCATCTGTTCGCCGGTCAGCCGGCGGGTCACCATGCCGCGCAGGCCTTCGCCGCCGCCGGTCATCTTCTTGAAGGCCATCTGGCCGTCGTACGCGACCATGGAGCCGTTTTTCGCTTTCACGGCGTCCCCGGTCAGGTCGACGGCGAGCACCTTGCTGCCTTGGAGTCGGAACTGAGCCACGGGGAGACGGTATCGGCAGGGGGCCGGGCCGAACAGTGGCCCCTGCCCGATATCCGCCACGAAGGGCCTGTCCGGCGGCGCACGGGGGCCCGGTCAAGATCTCCGCGGGCGGCTGAGAGACTGGTTCGGACCATCGCCTCGACCCCCCGAAGGTTCCTCGTGGACATCAAGACCGCCTCCGCCCTGCACCGGCTGCGCCTCGTCTCCGTACCGGAGGCGCTGTCGTTCCCGGCCCTGCTGATCTTCGGCTCGCTGCTCAGCCGGATCTCGGACATCAACCTGGTCATGCCCCTGGGCGCGCTGCACGGCATCCTCTTCGTCCTGTACGTGGTGTTCCTGCTGGACGTCTGGAACCGGGCCAAGTGGCCGGCCAAGAAGGTCGCGCTGTTCTTCCTGCTGGCCCTGGTGCCCTTCGGCGGTCTCTACGGCGACCGGGTGCTCAAGCGTGACGAGGCCGACAGCGTGGTGGCGGCCCGGGCGCGCGCCGAGGCCGCGGCCTGACCGCCGCCCGCTGATCCCGCCCGCGCCCCCGGCCCACCCGCCGGGGGCGTCCGCATGCCGCCGCACCGCACCGCACTGCCGCGCACGTCCACCCGTACGGCCCTGAGCGCGCGGCCCTGAGCGCGCGGCCCGCCGCGGAACCGCCCCGTCGGCGGGGTGCAGTTGGCACTTCCGGGGCATCAAGCGGGCGTACGGGTCCGACCCGCGGGCGGAGCGGTACGCGCCCGTCGACCCGGTCCCGCCCCGCCCTCTTCCTCACTCGGGCGCGGCGGATCCCGTGCGGGGGCCGAAGCGTGAGACGGGGCTGACCGTCAAATGACCGCCCGGTAGGGTCTGGCGGGTGTCCAAGCCGCTCAGCCTTCCCTTCGACCCCATCGCCCGCGCCGACGAGCTCTGGCAGCAGCGCTGGGGGCCGGTGCCCTCGATGTCCGCGATCACCTCGATCATGCGGGCGCACCAGATCCTGCTCGGCGAGGTCGACGCCGTCGTGAAGCCGTACGGTCTGACCTTCGCGCGCTACGAGGCGCTGGTGCTCCTCACCTTCTCGCAGGCCGGTGAACTGCCGATGTCGAAGATCGGGGAGCGGCTGATGGTCCACCCGACCTCGGTGACGAACACCGTGGACCGCCTGGTGCGCTCGGGGCTGGTGGACAAGCGCCCGAACCCGAACGACGGCCGCGGCACGCTCGCTTCCATCACGGACAAGGGCCGCGAGGTCGTCGAGGCCGCCACCCGGGACCTGATGGAGATCGACTTCGGGCTGGGCGCGTACGACTCCGAGGAGTGCGGCGAGATCTTCGCGCTGCTGCGCCCGCTGCGGGTGGCGGCCGGGGACTTCGAGGAGAAGTGACGCGCAGGGGTGCGCGGCGTCACAGGGCGGCCGCGGGGCCCGCGTCAAGATCGCGCATATCGGACAGCTAGTCTCGGTGGCATGAAAAAGAGCGTGCTGACCCGGTACCGGGTGATGGCCTTCGCCACCGCCGTGATGCTGCTGGTGCTGTGCACCTGCATGATCTTCAAGTACGGATTCGACAAGGGCGCGGACCTGACCCTGGTGGTCTCCCAGATCCACGGCGTGCTCTTCATGATCTACCTGGTCTTCGCCTTCGACCTGAGCTCCAAGGCGAAGTGGCCGTTCGGCAAGATGATCTGGGTCCTGGCGAGCGGCACCATCCCGCTCGCCGCGTTCTTCGTCGAGCGCAAGGTCCGCGCGGAGATCGAGCCCCTGGTCACCGACGGCCTGGCCACCGCCCGGGCGTAGGCCCCGCGCGGGCGCCCGCCCCGGCCCGCCGGCGGCCCGCGCCTCGCGTCCGGCTCGCGCCAGGCCTGGATCCACCTGCCCCCGGGAGGACTCCCCGGGGGTTTGCCATCGACATTTACTAGGACGTCCTAGTAAATTCATGGGTATGGACGCTGACGCCATCGAGGAGGGCCGCCGACGCTGGCAGGCCCGGTATGACAAGGCCCGCAAGCGCGAGGCCGATTTCACGACGCTCTCCGGAGATGACGTCGACCCCGTCTACGGGCCCCGCCCCGGAGACTCGTACGAGGGATTCGAGCGCATCGGCTGGCCGGGGGAGTACCCCTTCACCCGCGGCCTGCACGCCACCGGCTACCGCGGCCGGACCTGGACCATCCGGCAGTTCGCCGGGTTCGGGAACGCCGAGCAGACCAACGAGCGCTACAAGATGATCCTGGCCGCCGGCGGCGGCGGGCTCTCGGTCGCCTTCGACATGCCGACCCTCATGGGCCGCGACTCCGACGACCCCCGCGCGCTCGGCGAGGTCGGCCACTGCGGGGTCGCCATAGACTCCGCCGCCGACATGGAGGTCCTGTTCAAGGACATCCCGCTGGGCGACGTCACCACCTCCATGACCATCAGCGGGCCCGCCGTCCCCGCGTTCTGCATGTACCTGGTCGCCGCCGAGCGGCAGGGCGTCGACCCCGCCGTGCTCAACGGCACGCTCCAGACCGACATCTTCAAGGAGTACATCGCCCAGAAGGAGTGGCTCTTCGAACCGGAGCCGCACCTGCGCCTCATCGGCGACCTCATGGAGTACTGCGCGAACGGCATCCCGGCCTACAAGCCGCTGTCGGTGTCCGGCTACCACATCCGTGAGGCCGGGGCGACGGCCGCTCAGGAGCTGGCGTACACCCTCGCCGACGGCTTCGGATACGTGGAGCTGGGCCTCTCCCGGGGCCTGGACGTCGACCACTTCGCCTCCGGGCTCTCCTTCTTCTTCGACGCACACCTCGACTTCTTCGAGGAGATCGCCAAGTTCCGCGCCGCCCGCAGGATCTGGGCCCGCTGGATGAAGGAGGTGTACGGCGCGAAGTCCGACAAGACGATGTGGCTGCGCTTCCACACCCAGACCGCCGGTGTCTCCCTCACCGCCCAGCAGCCGTACAACAACGTCGTGCGGACCGCCGTCGAAGCCCTCGCGGCGGTCCTCGGCGGCACCAACTCGCTGCACACCAACGCCCTCGACGAGACCCTCGCGCTGCCGAGCGAGCAGGCCGCCGAGATCGCCCTGCGCACGCAGCAGGTGCTGATGGAGGAGACCGGCGTCGCCAACGTGGCGGACCCGCTGGGCGGTTCCTGGTACGTCGAGCAGCTCACCGACCGCATCGAGGCCGACGCGGAGAAGATCTTCGAGCAGATCAAGGAGCGCGGTCTGCGCGCCCACCCCGACGGCCGGCACCCGATCGGGCCGATCACCTCCGGCATCCTGCGCGGCATCGAGGACGGCTGGTTCACCGGCGAGATCGCCGAGTCGGCGTTCCAGTACCAACGGGCGCTGGAGAAGGGCGACAAGCGGGTCGTCGGTGTCAACGTCCACCACGGCTCCGTCACCGGCGACCTGGAGATCCTCCGCGTCAGCCACGAGGTCGAGCGCGTCCAGGTGCGCGAGCTCGCGGAGCGCAAGGAGCGGCGCGACGCGGCGAAGGTCGAGCGGTCGCTGGAGGCCATGCTGGCCGCCGCGCGGGACGGTTCGAACATGATCCCGGCGATGCTGGACGCGGTACGCGCCGAGGCCACGATGGGCGAGATCTGCAACGCCCTGCGGGACGAGTGGGGCACGTACACCGAGCCGCCGGGCTTCTGAGGCCGCCGGGCCACGGGCCCGCGCGCAAGGACGTGGAACGGCCGGTCGGGTCCCGACTACGGTGGCGGACGTGACCGGTCTTCCCCTTCCTGGCCGGGGCTCCCTGTTCCCGGCCTGCCTATTGCCGTGCGCGGGGTGAGCGTCCGCGTGCTGAAGCAGACCGGCTGCGGACCGTACGCGTACGTCGTCCTCGACTTCGAGCCGCCCGGCCCCGGCGGCGGGGCGGAGTTCCTGCACGCCGTGCCGGGGTCGCGGCTGCCCGGCGGGTTCCTGCCCGCCCTGTGGGAGGGCGTCCGGGAAGGGCTCGGCGGGGTGGCGGCGAGCGCGCTGCTCACCGACGGGGGCTTCCACGAGGTGGACTCCCGCGGCGCGGGCTACCGTGAGGCCGGCCTGTACGCGGGCCGGGCCGCGCTCGCGGCCGTAGGGCGGGGCTTCACGCCCCGGGCGCGCCCCGGAGGCCGTGCATGAGGAGCGTCGTGAAGGCGGCGACCCAGAGTTCGTCCACCGGTTCGCAGCTCACCAGCGCCCGGTGGACCACCGTGCCCGCGATGACGTCGAAGATCAGGTCGGTGGTGTGCCCGGTGAGCGACTCGTCCTCCTCGTACGGGAGTTCCCCGCGGGCCTGCGCACGTTCGCGTCCCAGTACGACGAGACGTTTCTGCCGGTCGACGATCGCCGACCGGATCCGGTCGCGCAGCGCCGGGTCCCGGGTGGACTCGGCGACCACCGCCATCAGGGCCGTACGGGCCTCCGGGCGCCCCAGCAGCTGCGCGAACTGGAGCACCACGTGCTCGATGTCGGCTTCGAGCGAGCCCCGGTCGGGAAGTTCCAGCGCGTCGAAGAGCTCCGCGACCGCGTCCACCACCAGCTCGTTCTTGCCCGCCCAGCGCCGGTAGAGGGTGGTCTTCGCGACCCCCGCCCGGGCCGATACGTCCCCCATCGTCAGCTTCGACCAGCCCAGCTCCACCAGCGCCTCCCGCGTCGCCGCCAGGATCGCCGCGTCCGCCGCCGCGCTGCGGGGACGGCCGGTGCGGCCGGGCGGGGAGCTGGGGCCGGGGCTGGGGTTGCGCATGGCCGAGACCATACCCGCCAGTAGGGCAGCGGCCGGGACCCCGCTCGCTGTGGTTCAGATCACGGCACCCGGATGCCCGCACGGGGTCCCCGCGAGTTACGCTACGGCTCGTAGCGTAAGAGCGACAACCACGCGAAGCTACAGGCGCCAGGTGGGGACCCGGCGCCACAGGGGGACACCGGCGCGGTAATTTCCGGGCCGGCTTGCCCGATCTTTTTCGTCGGCGCGCGCACACGGGGGAGGATGTACGCATGCAGCCCAGAAACATGTCCATGAGCGGCGTCGTCGACCTCGCCGCGGTGAAGGCGGCCGCCGACGCGAAGGCCAAGGCCGAGCAGGCGCGCGCCGAGGCGGCCCGGCAGGGCGGCGGCGCGTCCGCCGGCGCCGTACCGCCGTCCGCACTCGTCATCGACGTAGACGAGGCCGCCTTCGACAGCACCGTCATCCGCCTCTCCGACCAGGTTCCGGTCGTCCTCGACTTCTGGGCCGAGTGGTGCGAGCCGTGCAAGCAGCTCGGCCCGCTGCTGGAGCGGCTGACCGTCGAGGCGAACGGCCGGCTCGTACTGGCCAAGATCGACGTCGACGCCAACCAGATGCTGATGCAGCAGTTCGGCATCCAGGGCATCCCGGCCGTCTTCGCCGTGGTGGCCGGCCAGGTGCTGCCGCTGTTCCAGGGCGCGGCCCCGGAGCAGGAGATCCGCGCGACGCTGGCCCAGCTGGTCCAGGTCGCCGAAGAACGCTTCGGCCTGCTCGGGCTCCAGGTCGACCCGGCCGCCGAAGGCGCCCCGGAGCCGGCCGCGGCCTCCGCCGCCGGTCCCGCCGCCGGTCCGTACGACGCGCTGCTGGAGGCGGCGGTCGTGGCGCTGGACGCCGGTGACCTGGCCGGAGCGGTGCAGGCGTACAAGAACGTGCTGGTCGACGACCCCGGCAACACCGAGGCGAAGCTGGGGCTGGCCCAGGCCGAGCTGCTCTCCCGGGTCCAGCACATGGATCCGCAGGCGGTGCGCGCGGCGGCGGCCGGGAATCCGAAGGACCCGCAGGCGCAGATCGCCGCGGCGGACCTCGATCTGGTCGGCGGCCACGTGGAGGACGCCTTCGGGCGCCTCGTGGACACGGTGCGCGTGACGTTCGGTGAGGACCGGGACGCCGTACGGCTGCGGCTGCTGGAGCTGTTCGAGGTCATCGGCGCGGACGACCCGAGGGTCTCGGCGGCCCGGACTGCGCTGGCCCGGGTGCTGTTCTAGGCGGCGTGTCGCGGGTGGTGCGCCACCGGCGATTTGTTGACACGGAGATAAACAGCGGCCGCGCTTTGCCAAAACTTGGCAATCGCGGCTGCTGTTACTCCCAGTAAATCGAACCCCGTGTTCTGTCCGGTTGGTTCGTATTCCTCCTCATTGTCGTGGCCCTGGGTAACACCCTGTGTTGCTGCCCGACGACGGCGCGCCGCACCGTGGTTATCCAGCCGTTACCCGCCAGTAACGAACCCCCTTGTGTACAGGCCGGGAATGGACCACGATCGGCGACGCTCGGTCCTTCCCGCAGAGCCGCTCATCCGGAGCCGCGGCGAGGGTCCCCACCGAGCCGGCCGGTGGCAGTGGCACCGGCCGTAGGACAGGGGGGTCTTCGCCGCACCGGCGGAGCCTGTCCTCCTGGTTGCGCGAACGCGTGGCCCAGTGGTTGTCGCTCGGGGGTGAACGCCGGTGTACGCGACGCGGCTCTGCTGCGGCTCGGGCACCTGCGCTCCTTCCCGAGGACGTAGCACTTCTCCCATCCCAGGACGGGCACGGCCCGGACCGGAGATGTACGTCCGAGAAGGAGGAACAAGATGAGTTCTCAGGTTCGTGGTGGGACCAGATGGAAGCGCTTCGCGCTCGTCATGGTGCCGAGCATCGCGGCCACGGCCGCGGTCGGTGTGGGACTGGCGCAGGGTGCCCTCGCGGCGTCCTTCAGCGTCTCCGGCCAGGACTTCAAGGTCTCGGCCGACAAGCTGGACGGTGACGACCTGCTGCAGTACGGCAGCGTTGCCAAGGGCAAGGGCCTCGACGGCAAGGACGCGGCGCACCCGGTCACCATCTCCGGGTTCCGGCACGCCGAGATCACCAACATGTGCCAGTCGCTGGTGACGCCGATCCCCGGCCTCGGCGCGATCACGATGAAGCTCCAGACCGGCAACAAGGGCAAGCCCGCGGTCGCGGAGAACATCTACCTGGACGTCGCCGAGCTCGACACCGACGCCACGTTCACCAACCTCGACATCGGTGTCGCGGTGGACGCGGCG
Source organism: Streptomyces cirratus (assembly GCF_014650775.1). GTDB lineage: Bacteria > Actinomycetota > Actinomycetes > Streptomycetales > Streptomycetaceae > Streptomyces > Streptomyces cirratus. The sequence goes on from NZ_BMVP01000002.1 coordinate 860,016, forward strand.
GCCGACAAGGACCACCCCACCGCGCCGCAGGCCGGCACGGTGGCCAACGGTGCCCTGTTCTCGCAGCGCGCCAAGAAGGCCGTGCTGACGAACGTGCGCCAGAAGGCGTGGGCGACGACGGCGGGCACCTTCACGCTGCCCGACCTCAAGCTGCGTCTGCTCAGCGGTGACCAGCCGTGCTACCAGGACGAGAAGTAGTCGTTCCCGGCAGGTGAGCGGTAGAGGCGGGCGGTGGCGGCCGTCGCCGCCCGTCCCTCCGAGCACCACAGAGTTCTCCGTACCACCGTTTCCAGGGAGCTGTTGTCCATGAACCCCCAGGCCCCGGTTCGCGCCGCAGACGACGCTTGGCTCACCGTGGTGTACTACCGCTTCCGCGCCTGGAGGGGCGGCCGGCCCTTCTGGGCGGGCCTGTTCACTCTCATCGGCGGTTTTCCCATCGCGTACTTCCCCTACGCGGACCTCCGGCTGGGCAACATCACCATCGCCATGGCGACCACCGCGGGCGCGGGTTCGCTGATCATCGGCATCCTGCTGATGACCCTCGGCGTGGCCCTCTGGTTCCAGCAGGGCATCCGGGTCTTCGCCGGTGTGGCGTCGATCCTCCTCGCCCTGGTGTCCCTGCCGGTGTCCAACCTCGGCGGTTTCTTCATCGGCTTCCTGTTCTCGCTGCTCGGCGGGGCGCTCGCGCTGTCGTGGGCACCGGGCAAGCCGGCCGGACCCGAGGCCGAGGCCGAAGGGGTGACGGACCACGCGCCGGCGTACGCGGACGCCCCCGTGGGCGGCGTCCCCGGTCAGCGCGGCATGGAGACGGCCTACCCGAGCTACCCGAGCGAGACGACTGCCCACGCCGATGGCGGGAGGAACAGTGCGGGGTGACGAGACGCAGCAGGGCGTGGTCCCTGACGCGCAGTCCCGCGAAAGAAGGGGTCCGCGGCACGCGGCGCCCCGGAAGTCGCTGCTGAACAAGATCCAGATACCCGTCGGCAAGACGATGGCGCTGGCGGCGATGCCGACGGCCGTGTTCGTCGGGATGGGCCTCGCCCCGAAGCTGGCCCTGGCCGACGACAAGGACATCCCCTTCGCGCCCGGCCCGTGTGTGACCCGCTCCGACGAGCCCACGCAGTCGGCGTCCCCGACGCCGTCCGGCTCGCCCTCCACCTCCGCCTCGCCCTCGCCCGGCGCGTCCGCGTCACCCGGCGCGAGCGCGGCACCGAAGCCCGGGCCGACCCCGTCGGCTTCGAAGCCCGCCGCCGAGGCTCCGAAGTCGGTGCCGAAGCAGAGCGCCCCGCAGTCCGCCTCTCCCTCGCCCTCGGCGTCCGCGCCGGCGGCGAAGCCGAAGAACCCGCTGGACCCGCTGGGTGTCGGCGACGCGCTCTCGGGCCTGGTCGGAGGGCTCACCAAGCCCCTCCAGGACGCGACGAAGCCGGCCACCCCGGCGACTCCCGCGCCCACCAAGACCGCCACGCCCGCCCCGGACCCCTCCGCGGACGCGATCCGCGAGGCGGCCAAGAAGGCGGGCGCCTCGGTCCAGGAGCTGCCGCAGGACGTCAAGGACACCGCCAAGACCCCGAAGGACGAGACGGGCAAGACGGGCAAGACGGCCGGCGACGGGCCGACGGCCTCGCCCTCCCCGTCCGGTTCCCCCGCGGCGGCCAAGGACGCGGACGGGAAGGAACCCTTCCCCTGCCCGACCTACGACGCCAAGGCCCTCGCCGACGCCTCCCTGGAGCAGGGCATCCCGCTGCTGCCGGACGAGCCGTGGTACCTCGACAGTTCGATGCTGACCCTCTACGGCCTGGACTACGCGGGCATCGTCGAGGTGAAGACGGCGGGCGGCAAGACCAAGAAGGTCCTCAAGTTCACCGCGGACTCCCTGGACATCAAGGACCTCTACCAGACGGTCGGCAAGACGGGCAACGTCGCCCACCTCAAGTCCCGCCCGGGCTCGACGTCCACGATCCGCGGCGGCAAGGTGACGATGTACACCGAGAGCCTCAAGGGGAACCTGTTCGGGCTGATCCCGATCGAGTTCACCCCGAACTCCCCGCCGCCCCTGAACGTCCCCTTCGCGTTCTTCACCAACGTCAAGGTCGTCCAGGCCGGCCAGTTCGGCGGCAACCTCACGGTCCCGGGCCTGCACAACTACGTCGGTCCCCCGGAGTAACCCGAGAAATGAAGCGAAGCTCCCGGCGGCGTTGCGCTGCCGGGAGCTTCGTCGTGCCGTCCTCGGTCTCTGTGCGGCAGAGGAGGAGCGGGTGGGTCAGGCGCTGAGTGCGCCGCCCAGGTGGTGGACGCGGACCATGTTGGTCGTGCCCGGGACGCCGGGGGGAGAGCCGGCCGTGATCACCATGGTGTCGCCGGTGTTGTAGCGGCCGAGCTTGAGCAGCTCGCCGTCCACCAGGTCGACCATCGCGTCCGTGGTGTCCACGTGCGGGACGATGTAGGACTCGACGCCCCAGCTCAGCGTGAGCTGGTTGCGGGTGTTCTGGTCCGTGGTGAAGGCCAGGATCGGCTGCTGCACGCGGTAGCGCGAGAGCCGCCGGGCCGTGTCGCCGGACTGGGTGAAGGCGATCAGCGCCTTGCCGCCGAGGAAGTCGGCGATCTCGCAGGCCGCGCGGGCGACGGAGCCGCCCTGCGTACGGGGCTTCTTGCCCGGGACCAGCGGCTGGAGGCCCTTGGACAGGAGCTCCTCCTCCGCCGCCGCGACGATCTTCGACATCGTCTTGACGGTCTCGATCGGGTAGGCGCCGACCGAGGACTCCGCCGACAGCATGACCGCGTCCGCGCCGTCCAGGATCGCGTTGGCGACGTCGGACGCCTCCGCGCGGGTGGGGCGGGAGTTGGTGATCATCGATTCCATCATCTGGGTCGCGACGATCACCGGCTTGGCGTTGCGGCGGCACATCTCGATGAGCCGCTTCTGCACCATCGGCACCTTTTCGAGCGGGTACTCGACGGCCAGGTCGCCACGGGCCACCATGACGGCGTCGAAGGCGTCCACCACGGCGGCCATGTTCTCGACGGCCTGCGGCTTCTCCACCTTGGCGATGACGGGGACCCGGCGGCCGACCTCGTCCATCACCTTGTGGACGTCCTTGACGTCGTTGGCGTCGCGCACGAAGGACAGGGCGACCATGTCGCAGCCCATCCGCAGCGCGAAGCGCAGGTCGTCGATGTCCTTCTCCGACAGGGCCGGGACGTTCACGGCCGCGCCGGGCAGGTTGATGCCCTTGTGGTCCGAGATGACACCGCCCTCGATGACGATGGTCTTGACGCGGACGGCGTCGACCTCGGTGACCCGCAGCTCGACGTTGCCGTCGTTGATCAGGATCGGGTCGCCCTTGGCGACGTCGCCCGGCAGGCCCTTGTAGGTGGTGCCGCAGATGGACTTGTCGCCCGGGACGTCCTCGACGGTGATGGTGAACTCGTCACCGCGCACCAGCTCGACGGGACCCTCGGCGAAGGTCTCCAGACGGATCTTCGGGCCCTGGAGGTCGGCGAGGACGCCGATGGCGCGCCCGGTGTCCTCGGAGACCTTCCGGACGCGGTCGTACCGCTCCTGGTGTTCTGCCTGGGATCCGTGGCTGAAGTTGAATCGGGCCACGTTCATGCCTGCCTCGGTGAGCGCTTTCAGCTGCTCATACGAGTCGACGGCGGGGCCCAGCGTGCAGACGATTTTGGAACGGCGCATGGAGCGGATCCTATCGGTTTGTTTCGTAGCGGAATATTCCGTCTGGTGGAAAGTCCAAGTGACTACTGGGTAACCAGCGCGTAGACCTGGGCGGCGATCTCCAGCTCCTCATCCGTCGGTACCACGGCCACGGCCACCCGGGCGTGCGCCGCCGAGATCACCCGCGGCTGCGCCGAGCGCACCGCGTTGGCCTCCGGGTCGAGCGCGAGGCCCAGCTCGCTCAGCCCGTCCACCGCAGCCTCCCTGACCTGGTGGGCGTTCTCGCCGACCCCGGCCGTGAACGTCACCGCGTCCACCCGCCCGAGCACGGCCGAGTAGGCGCCTATGTACTTCTTCAGCCGGTGGACGTACGCCGCGAACGCCGTCGACGCCGCCTCGTCCCCCTCGCCCGCGCGCCGCAGCACCTCGCGCATGTCGTTGTCGCCGCACATGCCCAGCAGACCGCTCTTCTTGTTCAGTAGCGAATCGATCTCATCCACCGAGAGGCCGCCTACCCGCGACAGGTGGAAGATCACGGCCGGATCAAGATCACCCGACCGGGTCCCCATGACCAGCCCTTCCAGCGGGGTCAGGCCCATCGACGTCTCCACGCAGACCCCGCCCCGCACGGCCGAGGCCGAGGCGCCGTTGCCCAGGTGCAGCACGATCACGTTGACGTCCTCCACCGGCCGTCCGAGGAGGGCGGCGGTCGCCCGCGACACGTAGGAGTGGGAGGTGCCGTGGAACCCGTACCGCCGGATGGAGTACTTCTGCGCCGTCTCGGCGTCGATCGCGTACCGGGCCGCGTACTCCGGCACCGTCGCGTGGAAGGCCGTGTCGAAGACGGCGACCTGCGGCAGATCGGCGCGCAGCGAGCGGGCCACCTCGATGCCGGTCACGTTGGCCGGGTTGTGCAGCGGGGCCAGCGGGATCAGGCTGCGGATCTCCGCCAGCACCTCGTCGTCGACCACCGTCGGCCGGGTGAAGCGGGTCCCTCCGTGCACCACCCGGTGGCCCACGGCGGCCAGTTCGGGGGAGTCCAGCCCCAGCCCGTCGGCGGCCAGCTCCGCCGCGACGACCCGCAGCGCGGCCTCGTGGTCGGCGACCGCCCCGGTGCGTTCGCGCTTGCCGCCTGCGGCGCCGGGTCCGGTCAGCGGCTCGTGCACGAGCCGGGACGTGCCCTCGCCGATGCGCTCGACCAGGCCGCCGGCGAGGCGGGAGGAGTCCGCCATGTCGAGCAGCTGGTACTTCAGCGAGGAGGAGCCGGAGTTGAGGACGAGGATGCGTGATGCGGTCACAGGTGCGGGAGCCTTCACTGGTGAGGTGGTTGCCGAAACGGGCGTGGGACGTACGGGTCAGCCGGCCGACGGCTGCTGCCGGGCGGCAGACGGGTCGGGCGACTGGGCAGGCGACCGGGCGGCCGACTGGGCCTGGATCGCGGTGATCGCCACCGTCGTGACGATGTCCTGGACCAGGGCCCCGCGTGACAGGTCGTTGACCGGCTTGCGAAGCCCCTGGAGCACCGGACCGACCGCGACGGCGCCCGCCGAGCGCTGCACGGCCTTGTACGTGTTGTTGCCCGTGTTCAGGTCGGGGAAGATCAGCACGCTCGCCCGCCCGGCCACCTCGGACCCGGGCAGCTTGGTCGCGGCGACGGAGGGTTCGACCGCGGCGTCGTACTGGATCGGCCCCTCGATGAGCAGGTCGGGCCGCTGCGCGCGGACGGTCTCGGTGGCCTTGCGGACCTTCTCCACGTCAGCGCCGGTCCCGGAGGTGCCGGTGGAGTACGAGAGCATCGCGATCCGCGGCTCGACACCGAAGGCGGCGGCGGTGGCGGCGGACTGGACGGCGATGTCGGCGAGCTGCTCGGCGCCCGGGTCCGGGTTGACCGCGCAGTCCCCGTAGACCAGGACCTGGTCGGCCAGGCACATGAAGAAGACCGAGGAGACGATGGACGCCTCCGGCTTGGTCTTGATGATCTCGAAGGCGGGCCGGATGGTCGCGGCGGTGGAGTGCACGGCGCCGGAGACCATGCCGTCGGCCAGGCCTTCCTGGACCATCAGGGTGCCGAAGTAGTTGACGTCGGTGACCACGTCGTGGGCCAGCTCGACGGTCATGCCCTTGTGGGCGCGGGCCCGGGCGTAGTACTCGGCGAAACGCTCACGCAGGGGTGAGGTCGCCGGGTCGATCAGCTGGGCGCCCGAGATGTCGATGCCCAGGTCGGCGGCCTTCTTGAGGATCGCCGGCTCCTCGCCGAGCAGGGTCAGGTCGCAGACCCCGCGCCGCAGCAGCACGTCCGCGGCGCGCAGCACCCGCTCCTCGGTGCCCTCGGGCAGCACCACCCGGCGGCGCTCGGCGCGGGCGCGCTCCAGCAGCTCGTTCTCGAACATCATCGGCGTGACCCGCTCGGAGCGGGCCACCGAGAGCAGGTCCCGCAGCTCGGCGGTGTCCACGTGCCGCTCGAACAGGCCGAGCGCGGTCTCCAGCTTGCGCGGGGTCGCGGAGTTCAAACGGCTCTGGAGCGAGAAGAGTTCCGCGGCCGTCGGGAAGCTGTTCCCGGCCACCGACACCACGGGCGTACCGGGCGCCAGCTTCGAGGCCAGCGTCAGGATGTCCCGGCCGGGGCGCTCGTTCAGCGTCAGCAGGACCCCGGCGATGGGCGGGGTGCCCGAGGTGTGCGCGGCCAGCGCGCCGATCACCAGGTCGGAGCGGTCCCCGGGGGTGACGACCAGGCAGCCGGGGGTCAGCGCGCCCAGGAAGTTCGGCAGCATCGCGCCGCCGAACACGAAGTCGAGGGCGTCGCGCGCCAGCCCGGCGTCGTCCCCCAGCAGCACTTCGCCGCCCAGCGCCCGGGTGATCTCGGCGACGGTCGGGGCGGAGAGGGACTTGTCGTCGGGCAGGACGTAGCAGGGCACGGGGAGGCGGGCGGCCAGCCACTCGGCTATGACGTCCCGGTCCTCGGCGGCCACCCGGTTGACCGCCATGGCCACCACGTGACAGCCCAGGCCCTCGTACGCCCGGTAGGCGTTGCGGGCCTCCGCGCGCACGGCCTCGGCGGAGTGCTTCGTACCGCCCACGACGGGCACGACCACGGCCCCCAGCTCGTTGGCGAGGCGGGCGTTCAGCGCGAGCTCGTCCGGCAGGTTGGTGTCGGCGTAGTCGGTGCCGAGCACCAGCACGACCTCGTAGTCACGGGCCACCCGGTGGTAGCGCTCGACCAGCCTGGAGACCAGCTCGTCGGTGCCCTTCTCGGCGAGGACGGCGGAGGCCTCGTGGTACTCCATGCCGTACGCGGACGCCGCGTCCTGGTCTATCCGGTAGCGGGCCTTCAAGAGGTCGAAGAGCCGGTCGGGGCCGTCGTGCAGCAGCGGACGGTAGACGCCCACCCGGCCGGTCTGCCGGGCCAGCAGCTCCATGATCCCCAGCTCGACGACCTGCCGGCCGTCCCCCCGCTCGATGCCGGTCACGTACACGCTGCGCGTCACGCGTGCTCTCCGTCCATGTTGATCGATCTCACCGGGACGGTTGTCCCGGTTAGGGTGGGCTTGACCTCTTGACAATACCTCTGAGCCTAGCTAAGGGACCTGCCGGGAAAGAGCGCCCCACCCCGGCCCCGTGGAACAATCGGACAGGGGTCCAGTAATACGCCCTTCATGTGTACGGCCGCCCGCCCGCACGCGTACGGCCAGGTACGACCAGGAGCAGGAGACACAGCACGATGCGTATCGGAGTTCTCACCGCAGGCGGCGACTGCCCGGGGCTGAACGCCGTCATCCGGTCGGTCGTACACCGTGCGCTGGTCGGACACGGAGACGAAGTCATCGGCTTCGAGGACGGCTTCAAGGGCCTGCTCGACGGCCACTACCGCCCCCTGGACATCAACGCCGTCAGCGGCATCCTGGCCCGCGGCGGCACGATCCTCGGCTCGGCGCGCATGGAGCGCGCCCGGCTGCACGAAGCCGCCGAGCACGCGCAGGAATTGTCGACGCGGTACGGCATCGACGCGCTGATCCCGATCGGCGGCGAGGGCACGCTGACCGCCGCCCGGATGCTGGCGGACGCCGGCATGCCGGTCGTAGGGGTGCCGAAGACCATCGACAACGACATCTCCTCCACCGACCGCACCTTCGGGTTCGACACCGCCGTGATGGTCGCCACCGAGGCCATCGACCGCCTCAAGACCACCGCCGAGTCCCACCAGCGGGTCATGGTCGTCGAGGTCATGGGCCGGCACGCGGGCTGGATCGCCCTGGAGTCCGGCATGGCCGGCGGCGCCCACGGGATCTGCCTGCCGGAGCGCCCGTTCGAGGTGGACGCCCTGGTGAAGATGGTGGAGGAACGCTTCTCGCGCGGCAAGAAGTTCGCGGTGATCTGCGTGGCCGAGGGCGCGCACCCGGCCGAGGGCTCCATGCCGTACGAGAAGGGCGAGATCGACGCGTACGGGCACGAGCGCTTCGCCGGCATCGGCAACCGCCTGGCCGTGGAGCTGGAACACCGCCTGGGCAAGGAGGCCCGCCCGGTCATCCTCGGCCACGTCCAGCGCGGCGGCACGCCCACCGCGTACGACCGCGTCCTCGCGACCCGGTTCGGCTGGCACGCCGTGGAGGCGGTGCACCGCGGCGACTTCGGCAACATGACCGCCCTGCGCGGCACCGACATCGTCATGGCTCCCCTCGCCTCCGCGGTCACCGAGCTCAAGCGGGTCCCGGACCACCGGATGTACGAGGCCGAGTCGGTCTTCTGAACCGGCCCCGCCGGCGCCGGGTCCTACCTCGCGCCGGCGGCCACCGCCCAGAAGCGGTCCACGATCTGCGAGAGGTACTCCCGGCCGGCGTCGCCCGTCGCCGTCGCACCTCCGCCGCCCCAGCTCAACGTCGCCAGCATCAGCGACTGGTACTCGCCGTGCATCTTCTCCAGCACCCGGTCCAGGTCCGCCCGGGGCACCGGCAGCAGCTTGGCGAGCGGCTTCGCGTACGCCTGCCAGCGCGTGGTCACCGCGCTCCGCAGCGACTCGGCCAGCTCCTGCTCCTTGCCGGTCGCGATCACGTACTGCGCCGGGCTCAGCCCCAGCGTCGCGGCGAGGGCGGCCGACTGCCGTTCGTTGCCCTTCCAGCGGCCGGAGTCCTCCATCTTCTGGTACGCGTTCGTCTCCAGCCCGATGCGCCGGGCCAGCTCATCGGGGGCCAGGCCCCGGGCCATGCGGTGCTCGCGGAGGGTCACCGGCTCGGCGAGCAGTTCGCCGGGGGCGCACCACAGCACGCCGGCGAGCGCGGTGAGTTCGGCGGAAGTCGGCGAAATCTCGCCACGCTCCCACGCCATCACGGTCTCGGGCGAGACCGTCAGACCGTACTGGGCGCGCAGGCCAAAAGCGACATGACCGGGAGCCATGCCCAGGGCCGCGCGCAGGCGACGCGCGGCGGGGGCATTGAAAGGGGGGCTGGAATGCACAGGGCACACGGTAGGAGTTGCCAAGCCGTGGCGACTACAGACCGTTCAAACAAGCTCATAACTCGTAGGAAAGTCCTATAGAGTTCGGCGCTTTGGGTGGGTTTCCCGGCGACCGTCCGGTAATCGGATGGAGCGAAGATCCAATTTCAGCGTACGGATTTCGCCACCCCATTTCCGGATTACCGGAACAACCGCCGAGTGATCCCCGTCACGGCCGTGAACCGGCCACCCGCCACCTGCGTGATCCATGGCGGGGGCCCTCGCATACGGGGGTGGCGAGGGCCCCGAAACGCCTCCTTGCCTTGACCTCGGCGTCAAGGCTTACGGTCTCGGCATGCGAATCGGTGAACTGGCGGAGCGGGCCGGGACCAGCACGCGGACCCTGAGGTACTACGAGTCGCGCGGGCTGCTGCCCGCCCGGCGTACCGGCAACGGCTACCGCACCTACGACGAGGACGACCTGCTCCTGCTGCGCCAGATCAAGGTGCTCCAGGACTTCGGCTTCGAGCTGGAGGAGACCCGGCCCTTCGTGGAGTGCCTGCGCGCCGGACACCCGGCCGGGGACTCCTGCCCGGCCTCGCTCGCCGTCTACCGGCGCAAGCTCGCGGAGCTCGACGCGGTCATCGGCCGGCTGGCCGACGTGCGGGAGACGGTCGCGCGCCAGCTCGCCGAAGCCGAGGAGGCGGCCGGAGGGGCCGCCGCACCCCGCTGCGAACTGACCTGACCAGAGGAATGGGGAAGAAGATGAAGGCTCAAGGCGTCGCCGAAGTGACCGACGCGGACTTCGAGACCGAGGTGCTGGGCGAACGGGACCGGCCCGTGCTCCTGGAGTTCACCGCCGGCTGGTGCGGCCCCTGCCGGCAGATCGCGCCCGTGATCTCCGCGGTCGCCGCCGAGGAGGCCGGCCGGCTCAAGGTCGTCCAGATCGACGCGGACAGCAACCCCGCCACCGTCTCCCGGTACGGGGTGCTGTCCCTGCCGACCCTCATCGTCTTCCGCGACGGCGAACCCGTCCGGCAGATGGTCGGGGCCCGCGCCAAGCGCAAGCTCCTCCAGGAGCTGGAGCCCGAGCTCGCTACGGCCTGAACCAGACCGTCGCCATCGGCGGCAGCGTGAGGCGCAGGCTCACCGGGCGCCCCTGGGCCGCAACCGGCTCCGGGCGCAGCGGCTGGAGGTGGCGCACCCCGCTGCCGCCGTACGCCTCGGAGTCCGTGTTGAGCACCTCGTGCCACTGCCCCACCTGCTCCGGCACCCCGATCCGGTAGCCGTGGCGCACCACCGGGCAGAAGTTCGACACCGCCAGCAGCGGGGAGCCGTCCTCGGCGTACCGCAGGAACGCGAAGACGTTGTCGTCCGAGGCGTCCGCCTCCACCCACGCGAAACCTTCCGGCACGGTGTCCCGCTCCCACAGCGCGGGCGTCGCCGTGTAGGTGTGGTTCAGGTCCCGCACGAGGTCGCGCACGCCCCGGTGGTCACCGGCAGCCGAGTACCCGGGGTCCACCAGCCACCAGTCCGGCCCGTGCTCCTCCGACCACTCGGCCCCCTGGGCGAACTCCTGTCCCATGAACAGCAGTTGCTTGCCCGGGTGGGCCCACATGAAGCCCAGGTACGCACGGTGCGAGGCCCGCTGCTGCCACCAGTCGCCGGGCATCTTCGACACCAGTGCGCCCTTGCCGTGCACCACCTCGTCGTGCGAGATCGGCAGCACGTAGTTCTCGCTGTACGCGTAGATCATCCCGAAGGTCATGTCGTGGTGGTGGTATTTGCGGTGCACGGGCTCCTTCGAGACGTAGCGCAGCGTGTCGTGCATCCAGCCCATGTTCCACTTGAGGCCGAACCCCAGACCGCCCGAGTCCGTCGGCCGGGTCACCCCCTCCCAGGCCGTGGACTCCTCCGCGATCGTCACCACCCCGGGGCAGCGCCGGTACACGGTCGCGTTCATCTCCTGGAGCAGCTTCACCGCGTCCCAGTTCTCCCGGCCGCCGTGCTCGTTCGGCAGCCACTGCCCCTCCTCGCGCGAGTAGTCGAGGTAGAGCATGGAGGCCACCGCGTCCACCCGCAGCCCGTCGATGTGGAACTCCTGGCACCAGTACACGGCGTTGGCGACGAGGAAGTTGCGCACCTCCGTGCGGCCGTAGTCGAACTCCAGCGTCCCCCAGTCCGGGTGCGCGGCCCGCCGCGGGTCGTGGTGCTCGTACAGCGGCCGGCCGTCGAACTCGGCCAGCGCCCACTCGTCGCGCGGGAAGTGCGCCGGGACCCAGTCGACGATCACGCCGATCCCGGCCCGGTGCAGCGAGTCCACCAGGAACCGGAAGTCGTCCGGGGTGCCCATCCGCGAGGTCGGCGCGTAGTAGCCGGTGACCTGGTATCCCCAGGACCCGCCGAACGGGTGCTCCGCCACGGGCATCAGCTCCACGTGCGTGAAGCCCAGCTCCCGCACGTACGCCGGCAGCTGCTCGGCCAGCTCGCGGTACGAGAGCCCCGGCCGCCAGGACGCCAGGTGCACCTCGTAGATCGACATCGGCGCGAGGTGGGCCGGCCGGGCGCCGCGCGCGGCCATCCACTCGGCGTCCTGCCAGGTGTGGTGGGAGTCGGTGACGATCGAGGCTGTCGCCGGCGGGACCTCCGCGCGCCGCGCCATCGGGTCGGCGCGCAGCGTGTGGCCGCCGTCGGGGCGGGTGATGTCGTACTTGTACAGGGCGCCCTCGCCGATCCCCGGCACGAACAGTTCCCACACCCCCGTCGAACCGAGCGAGCGCATCGGGTACGCGCCCGAGTCCCAGTACGAGAAGTCGCCCGTCAGCCGCACGCCCTGGGCGTTGGGCGCCCACACCGTGAAGCGGGTGCCGCTCACGCCCTGGTGCTCCATGACCCTGGACCCCAGGGCCGTCCACAGTTCCTCGTGCCGTCCCTCGCCGATCAGGTGCAGGTCCAGCTCGCCCAGCGCCGGCAGGAAGCCGTAGGGGTCGTGGACCTCGATCCCGTCGCCGTCGTACCCGACCAGCAGGCGGTACTCGGGCACCTCGGTCAGTGGCAGCAGCCCGGAGAACAGCCCGTCGCCGTCGTCGTGGAGCTCGGCCCGGAGCGTGTCGGTCACGACGGTGACGGACTTGGCGTACGGGCGCAGTGCGCGGAACACCACCCCGCCGGGCCCGGGGCGGGCGCCCAGCACGGCGTGCGGGTCGTGGTGGCGGCCCTCCAGCAGCCGGGCCCGCTCGCCGGCGTCGAGCACGGGCGCCGGCGAGACGCCCTGGGGCGCGGCGGGCCGCCGGGCACGGGGGGTACGAGCCTTCCTCGCGGGCTCGGGGGCGGTAGCGGCTTCGTCGCGGACGGTCGGTGACGGCTGTCGTGCGGCGCTCACGCGAGCGGCCTCCTCGGGGGCTTCGGATGGGGCTGGGGGTGGGCGGCGCCGCCCGGGGCGGGCGGCAGCCGGTGGGCCGGCCGCTGGGGCTCCGAGAGCCGGCGGATCGCCGCCATCGGGACGTGCAGCCAGTCGGGGCGGTGCCGGGACTCGTAGCGGGCCTCGTACACCGCCTTGTCGGTCTCGTACGCCCGCAGCAGGACGGGGTCCTCGCGCGGGTCCCGCCCGGTGGTGCGTGCGTAGCCCTCGCAGAACGCGGCCCGGCAGTCGTCGGCCCACGCGGGGGCGAACGGCCTGTGCGAGCGGGCGGCGTAGTCGAAGGAGCGCAGTATCCCGGCGATGTCGCGCACCGCCGGCTCGGGACGGCGGCGGTCGGCCAGCGGCCGGGCCGGTTCGCCCTCGAAGTCGATCAGCGCCCAGCTGCCGTCGGGGGCCCGCAGGGTCTGCCCCAGGTGCAGGTCCCCGTGGATCCGCTGGGCGGCGACCCCGGTGCCCCGGGAGGCGGCCAGCGCGTCGAACGCCCCGCGCAGCCCGGCCTCGTAGGGCAGCAGCGCGGGCACCTCCCGGGCGGTGGCGGCCAGCCGCGCCGTCATCCCGGCGGCGAGCCGGGCGGTCTGCTCCGGATCCAGCGCCACGGCGGGCAGGGCGTCCGCGAGCGCGCTGTGCACCTCGGCGGTGGCCCGGCCCAGCGCGTGCGCCTCGGCGGTGAAGTCGGCCCCGGCGGCGAGCCGGCGCAGCGCGAGCTGCCATCCGTCGTCGGAGCCGCGCAGGTACGGCTGGAGCACGCCCAGGGTCAGCGGTTCGGAGCCGGGCAGTTCCGCCTCGTACCAGGCGACGGGCGCGGGTACCCGCGTGCAGCCGACGGCGGCGAGTGCCCGGGGCAGTTCCAGGTCCGGGTTGATCCCGGGGCCGACCCGGCGGAACACCTTCAGGATGTGCGAATCCCCGTAGATCATCGAGGAGTTGGTCTGCTCGCCGGAGAGCGGCCGGGGTGCGGGCGCCGCCGGGATCACGGCGTGCGGGTCCCGCTCGAAGCGCAGCGGGCCGAGCGCGCCCGGGGAGCGCAATCGTTCCAGCAGCAGCGCCGCGAGCCTCGGATCGCCGAGTCCCTCGTACACGGCCTGGCCGGCGTACGGGCCCTGCTCGGCGTACCCGATCAGCGCGGGCGCCAGCCCCGGGGGCAGGTTGGGGCGTACCCCGAGCAGCAGCTGGTAGCAGTCCGAACTGCCCTCCGCGTCCACCCCGATGAGCAGGTGGAGCAGTCCCGGTGAGGCACCGGGAGGCAGCAGTTCGACGGCCGAGACCAGCCGGAGCCGGGTGATGGGGCGTCCCTTGCCGGCGAACCAGCGCTGTCTCGGCAGCCAGGCTCGCAGCATGGGCTCCAGCGGTCCGAGCGGGACTCCTGCCAGGCTTCCCTGGCGGCTCCGGGCGGATGCAGCCTCCGACATGGCGTCGCGTCCTTTCCCCGGGCCGTCACAGAATGCGCAGAGTGTCCCGGATGGCGATGGTTGCTGTCCGGCGGTGTGCGAGTGTCGGGTCAGGATGATCCGTACAGGGGCGGGCGATTGACCCATTCGCGCGCCCGCCCCGTACCGCCGTTACCCGCTTTTCGGTGCCGGACTACTCAGTGCGCAGGCGGAACCACAGAAAGCCATGGCCTGCGAGCGTGAGCAGGTACGGCCATTCGCCGATCGGCGGGAACCGCACATCGCCCGTGAGTTCGACGGGCACCCGCCCGTTGAACGAGCGCAGGTCCAGCTCGGTGGGCTGGGCGAAGCGCGAGAAGTTGTGCACGCACAGCACCAGGTCGTCCCCGTACTCGCGCAGGAAGGCGAGCACCGCCGGGTTGGTCGACGGCAGTTCGGTGTACGACCCCAGCCCGAAGGCGGGGTTGGCCTTGCGGATTTCGATCAGCCGGCGCGTCCAGTGCAGGAGCGAGGAGGGCGAGGCCATCGCCGCCTCGACGCTGGTGACCTGGTACCCGTAGACGGGGTCCATGATGACCGGCAGGTTCAGCCTGCCCGGATCGCAGGAGGAGAAACCGGCGTTGCGGTCCGGGGTCCACTGCATGGGCGTGCGCACGCCGTCGCGGTCGCCGAGCCAGATGTTGTCGCCCATGCCGATCTCGTCGCCGTAGTAGAGCACCGGCGAGCCGGGCAGCGACAACAGCAGGGCCGTGAACAGCTCCATCTGGTTGCGGTCGTTGTCGAGGAGCGGGGCGAGCCGGCGCCTGATGCCGATGTTCGCCCGCATCCGCGGGTCCTTGGCGTACTCGGAGTACATGTAGTCGCGCTCTTCGTCCGTGACCATTTCGAGGGTGAGCTCGTCGTGGTTGCGCAGGAAGATGCCCCACTGGCAGTTCGCCGGGATCGCCGGGGTCTTGGCCAGGATTTCGGAGACGGGGTAGCGGGACTCTCTTCGCACCGCCATGAAGATGCGCGGCATGACGGGGAAGTGGAACGCCATGTGGCACTCGTCCCCGCCCTTGGTGAAGTCCCCGAAGTAGTCGACCACGTCCTCGGGCCACTGGTTGGCCTCGGCGAGCAGGACGGTGTCGGGGTAGTGCGCGTCGATCTCGGCCCGGACCCGCTTGAGGAGCGCGTGGGTGCGCGGGAGGTTCTCGCAGTTGGTGCCCTCCTCGGCGTACAGGTAGGGCACCGCGTCGAGGCGGAAGCCGTCGATGCCGAGGTCCAGCCAGAAGCGCAGCGCCGAGATGATTTCCTCGACCACCGCCGGGTTCTCGTAGTTCAGGTCCGGCTGGTGCGAGAAGAAGCGGTGCCAGTAGTACTGCTTGCGCAGCGGGTCGTACGTCCAGTTCGAGGTCTCGGTGTCGACGAAGATGATGCGGGCGTCCTGGTACTGCTTGTCGTTGTCGGCCCACATGTAGTAGTCCCCGTACGGTCCGTCCGGGTCCTTGCGCGACTGCTGGAACCACTCGTGCTGGTCGCTCGTGTGGTTCATGACGAAGTCGATGATCACCCGCATGCCGCGCTGGTGCGCGGCGTCCACGAACTCCACGAAGTCGGCGAGGTCGCCGAACTCGGGCAGCACTGACGTGTAGTCGGAGACGTCGTAGCCCCCGTCGCGCAGCGGTGAGGCGAAGAACGGCGGAAGCCAGAGGCAGTCCACGCCCAGCCACTGGAGGTAGTCGAGTTTGGAGGTGAGCCCCTGCAGGTCGCCGACGCCGTCGCCGTTGCTGTCCTGGAACGAGCGGACGAGGACCTCGTAGAACACCGCCCGCTTGAACCAGTCGGGGTCGCGGTCCTTGGCGGGGGTGTCCTCGAACATGTCGGGGACGGGATCGTTGATCATCATGTGATGGGTGACCCTCCGGTGGGCGGGGACGGTCGCAGAGCGGCCAGTACGTGCGCGGGCGTACGGCCCGGCTCTAGGCGCACGTAGTTCGCCCTGCCCCAGTGATAGGTCTCGCCGGTGAGCTCGTCGCGCACCGCGAGGGACCCGTGCCAGTCGAGGCCGAGTACCGGCATGTCCAACGAGACGGTCGCCTCCTGGGTGTGGTGCGGATCGAGGTTGACGACCACCAGTACGGAATTGGCTCCGGCGTGCTTCGAATAGGCGATCACCTGTTCGTTGTCGGTCGAATGGAAGTGCAGGTCGCGCAGTTGCTGGAGGGCGGGATTGCGGCGGCGGACCCGGTTCAGGGTGGTGATCAGCGGGGCGATGGAGCGGCCCTCGCGTTCGGCGGCGGCCCAGTCGCGTGGCCGGAACTCGTACTTCTCGGAGTTCAGGTACTCCTCGCTGCCCGGCCTGACCGGTTCGTTCTCGCAGAGCTCGTACCCGGCGTAGATCCCCCAGGTGGGGGAGAGGGTGGCGGCGAGCACGGCCCGTACCTCGAAGGCGGGGCGCCCGCCGTGCTGAAGGTACTCGTGGAGGATGTCCGGCGTGTTGACGAAGAAATTCGGCCGCATGACGGCCGCCGAACGGTCGTCGGCGAGCTCGGTCAGGTACTCGGTCAGTTCCGCCTTGGTGTTGCGCCAGGTGAAGTACGTGTAGGACTGCTGGAAGCCGACGGCGGCCAGTGCGCGCATCATCGCGGGGCGGGTGAAGGCCTCCGCCAGGAAGATCACGTCGGGGTCGGTCTTGTTGATGTCCGCGATCACCTTCTGCCAGAAGACGACGGGCTTGGTGTGCGGATTGTCGACGCGGAAGATCCGGACGCCGTGGTCCATCCAGTGCCGCAGGATCCGGACCGTCTCCTCGACGATGCCGGCCATGTCGGTGTCGAAGTGGATCGGGTAGATGTCCTGGTACTTCTTCGGCGGGTTCTCGGCGTACGCGATCGTCCCGTCCGCGCGGTGGCGGAACCACTCGGGCCGCTTCTCCACCCACGGGTGGTCGGGCGAGCACTGGAGCGCGAAGTCGAGGGCGATCTCCATCCGCAGCTCACGGGCCCGTGCCACGAAGGCGTCGAAGTCCTCGATGGTGCCCAGCTCCGGGTGGACGGCGTCGTGGCCGCCTTCGGTCGACCCGATGGCCCACGGCACGCCCGGGTCCCAACTACCGGCCGACAAGGTGTTGTTGGGCCCCTTGCGGTAGGTGCTGCCGATGGGGTGGATGGGCGGCAGGTACACCACGTCGAAGCCCATGGCGGCGATGGCCGGCAGCCGCTCGGCGGCCGTCCGGAAGGTCCCGCTCACCGGAGCCGAGCCGGGCTCCACCACCGCTCCCTCGGAGCGGGGGAACATCTCGTACCACGAGCCGAAGAGGGCCCGCTTGCGCTCGACGAGCAGTGGCAGCGGCTTCGCGGCGCTGACCAGCTCGCGGTACGGGCGCCGGGCGAGGGCCTCGGTCACGGGCGCCGCCAGGGCCGCCGCGTAGCGCACGGAGACCTCCCGGTCCTCGTCGCGCATGGCCTCGGCGGCGGCCAGCACGTGCGCGCGCCCGTCCTTCTTGGGGATCTTCGCACCGGCTCGCGCGTACAGCTCCGCGCCTTCGAGCAGCATCAGCCCGGTGTCGATCCCCGCGGGGATCTTGATGGCGGCGTGCGAGCGCCAGGTGGCGATGGGGTCGCTCCACGCCTCGACGGTGTACGTCCACCGTCCCTCGGTGTCGGCGCAGACCCTGGCGCCCCACCGGTCCGTTCCGGGTGCGAGTTCGCACATCGGCACGGGCGGCCGCAGCCGTCCGCTCGGGTCTCGGAGTACGACGTGCGCGGAAACGGCGTCGTGGCCCTCGCGGAACACGGTGGCCGAGATCCGGAAGACCTCGTCCACGACCGCCTTGGCGGGTCTGGCGCCGCAGTCGACGGCGGGGCGGACGTCCAGCACGGGAATGCGACCGATCATGATGGGATCACCTGGGGGCAGTTCGCGGGGCTAGCTGTGGGCGGTCCGGCTGACGAAGGGGCAGCCGGCAGTGCACGCTCTGTTCGCTCTGTTTCTAGCCGTTCAGAAGACGGCTGGGCTGCGGGCATGGCCGCTCCTGTCCGCGTTCACTCGGGTGGCGGGAGAGGTGGTGGGCGGTGTGCGCCGTGCGTGTACCCGGGGAGCCCTTCCCACTCTCGTCCCGCCCAATCCGCGTGCTTGGTTAACTACTCGTACGTAGTGGCACGCCGATAACCAAGCCCCGGCTCTACATCCACCGAGGCTCCGTCAAGTCGGTTGGAAACTCCGGGACCTACACCGGTATACCGCCTTCGCGGCCCGCCCGCCCGTCGGCACCGTGGCCGCACCGGGCGGTCGCGGCTAGCCTCGCGGCTGTCGGAAGTGGATCCAAAGTGGACGGATGCGCGGGTGCACAGCGTGGTGCGGCCGCTCCGATCCGCAATCCCCTGCGAAGGTGGAACACGTGAAGGCTATCCGTCGATTCACCGTGCGCCCCGTCCTCCCCGAGCCGCTGCTGCCACTCGCCGACCTCGCGCGCAACCTGCGCTGGTCTTGGCACGCGGAAACCCGCGAACTCTTCCAATCCGTCGATCCCGAAGGCTGGCAGGCCGCTGCCGGCGATCCCGTGCGACTGCTCGGCGCCGTGTCCGCCGGCCGCCTGGAGGAGCTCGCCGGCGACCGGCGGTTCCTGCGGCGGCTGGCCGTGGCCGCCGCCGACCTCGACGACTACGTCCACGGCGGGAGGTGGTACCAGACCCATGAGAGCGGCGGGGACCTGCCCGCCGCCATCGCCTACTTCTCGCCCGAGTTCGGCATCACCGCCGCCCTGCCGCAGTACTCCGGCGGGCTGGGGATCCTCGCCGGCGACCACCTCAAGGCGGCGAGCGACCTCGGCGTCCCGCTCATCGGCGTGGGACTGCTCTACCGCCACGGCTACTTCCGCCAGTCCCTGTCCCGCGACGGCTGGCAGCAGGAGCACTACCCCGTCCTCGATCCCAACGAGCTCCCCCTCGCCCTCGTCCGCGAGGCCGACGCCACGCCCGCCCGGGTGACCCTGACCCTGCCCGGCGGGCGGTCGTTGCACGCGCACATCTGGCAAGCCCGCGTCGGACGGGTCCCGCTGCTGCTGCTCGACTCCGACGTCGAGGACAACGACACGGCCGCCCGCGAGGTGACCGACCGCCTCTACGGGGGCGGCAGCGACCACCGGCTGCTCCAGGAGATGCTGCTCGGCATCGGCGGGGTCCGCGCGGTGCGGACGTACTGCCGGCTGACCGCCCACGCCGACCCCGAGGTGTTCCACACCAACGAGGGACACGCCGGCTTCCTCGGTCTCGAACGCATAAGGGAACTCGAAGGTGAACAGGGGCTCGGCTTCGACGCCGCCGTCGAGGCGGTCCGCGCCGGCACCGTGTTCACCACGCACACCCCCGTCCCCGCCGGCATCGACCGCTTCGACCGGGCCCTGGTCGCCCGGCACTTCGGCGAGGGCGGTGAACTGCCCGGCGTACCCGTCGAGCGGATCCTCGAACTGGGCGCGGAGTCCTACCCCGGCGGCGACCCCGGGGTGTTCAACATGGCCGTGATGGGCCTGCGCCTCGCCCAGCGCGCCAACGGCGTCTCCACCCTGCACGGCGCCGTCAGCCGGGGCATGTTCGCGGGGCTGTGGCCCGGCTTCGACCCGGTCGACGTGCCGATCACCTCCATCACCAACGGCGTGCACGCGCCGACCTGGGTGGCGCCCGAGGTGGTCCGGCTCGGCGCGCGCCAGATCGGGGCCGGCCGGACCGAGGACGCGCTGTCCGTCGGCGGTTCCCCGCGCTGGGACGCCGTGGCGGGCATCGCCGACCAGGAGGTCTGGGACCTGCGCCGGGTGCTTCGGGAGCAACTGGTCCAGGAGGTGCGCGACCGGCTGCGGGCCTCGTGGAAGCAGCGCGGGGCCGCGGACGCCGAGCTGGGCTGGGTGGACGGCGTACTCGACCCGGACGTGCTGACCATCGGCTTCGCCCGCCGCGTCCCCTCCTACAAGCGGCTCACCCTGATGCTGCGCGACCCGGAACGGCTGCGCCGGCTGCTGCTGGACCCCGACCGGCCGGTGCAGATCGTGGTCGCCGGCAAGGCGCACCCCGCCGACGACGGCGGCAAGCGCCTCGTCCAGGAGCTGGTGCGGTTCTCGGACGACCCGCGGGTGCGCCACCGGATCGTCTTCCTGCCCGACTACGGCATGGCCATGGCACAGAAGCTCTACCCGGGCTGCGACATCTGGCTGAACAACCCGCTGCGCCCGCTGGAGGCCTGCGGCACGAGCGGGATGAAGGCCGCGCTCAACGGCTGCCTCAACCTCTCCGTGCTGGACGGCTGGTGGGACGAGTGGTTCGAGCCCGACTTCGGCTGGGCCATCCCCACCGCCGACGGGGCCGGGACGGACGTCGAGCGGCGCGACGACCTGGAGGCGAACGCCCTCTACGAGCTGATCGAGAGCCGGGTCGCGCCCCGCTTCTACGACCGGGCCGGGCGCAGCGGGCTGCCCGAGCGGTGGATCGAGATGGTCCGGCGCACCCTGGTCTCGCTGGGGCCCAAGGTGCTCGCGGGGCGGATGGTACGGGAGTACGTGGAGCGGCTCTACGCCCCCGCCGCGCTCGCCCACCGCGCCCTCGACCCCGGGGCGGCGCGGGACCTCGCCTGGTGGAAGGGCCGGGTCCGCGCGGCCTGGCCCCGGGTCACCGTCGAGCACGTGGAGGCGCTCGCCGCCGCGCCCGTCGGCGGGACCGCCGAGCTGGGGGCCACGCTCACCCTGCGGGTGCGGGTGGCGCTGGACGCGCTCGCGCCGGAGGACGTGGAAGTGCAGGCCGTCGCGGGCCGGGTGGACGCCCAGGACGTGATCCAGGGCGCCCGGACCTTCCCGCTGAAACCGGCCTCCGGGCCCGACCTGGAGGGCCGCTGGGTCTACGAGGGCCCGCTCGCCCTCGACCGTACGGGGCCCTTCGGCTACACCGTACGGATCCTGCCCGCGCACCCGCTGCTGGCGAGCCCGGCCGAACTGGGGCTCGTCGCCGGCCCGCAGGACGCCGGCGCCGACGCGGACGCGGTGGGCGGGGTGCTGCTGAGGTGAGACCCGCGGGGGCGGGCGGCGGGGCGAGTACCCCGGGGCCGGGCGTCAGGGCCCAGGGCGTGTTGCGAAAGTAGCGCCGGCCGCCCGAAGGGCGGGCCCCGCGGCGTCCGGTGCGTGCGATCGCAAGGCGGAGGGTCGCCCTCGTACCGGGCCGTACGCGGGCGATCCCGGCAACGCGGCGAGCGTGCGTGCCGGGCGTCGCGGGGCAGGCGGGACTCTCGAAACGCGCCCTAGGGGTCGACCAGCCGTCCGTCCTCCACCAGCATCCCGGCCCGCTTGATGTTCCGCAGGGTCGGGATCACCTCGACCCGCTCGATGCCGGGCACGGCGCCGATCCGTTCCGTCAGGTACGTGTACAGCGCCTCCGTGTCCCGGCAGACCACGACCGCCAACAGGTTCGCCGCCCCGGTCACCGCGGCGGCGAACGGCACCTCCTCGTGCCGGGCGACCGCCGCGCCCGCCTCCGCCAGCCGCGCGGGCGCCGCCGTCAGCATCAGCGTGGCCTCCGCCTCGTAGCCCAGCCGGGTCGGGACGAGCTCCACGTCCAGGTACAGCGCCCCGAGCTCCCGCAGCCGCTCCAGGCGCCGGCGCGCGGTGGACTCCGACAGGCCCGAGGCGCGCGCCAGTTCGGGGTAACCGGCCCTCCCGTCCCGGCCGAGCACCGACAGCAGCGCCAGCTCGGCCTCGTCCAGGGTGTGGCGCTCCCGCCCCGGCGGGACCGGCGGCCGCTCCAGCGCCGCGACCTGGTCGGGCCGCAGCACGTCCAGCCCGCACCACCGCTCCGGGCCGCCGACGAAGACCCGCAGCAGCGTGTGGGCGCTGACCCCGGTCACCCGGCGGGTGCGCGGGAGCTTGTCCAGCAGCAGGCCGTCGCGGTCGGCGCGGGTGCGCGCCTTGGTCAGACAGTGGATCTCCGTCCCGCCCGAGCCCAGCTTCACCCAGGAGATGTCCGGCCGGCGGGCCAGCGCCTCGGCCACCACCAGCGCCGCGTCGGGCGCGCACTGCACGCGCAGCCACGACTCGAACAGCCCGACGCGGCGGCCCTGGGGGAGGCCGATCACCCGGATGAGCCCGCCGGACCGCATCCGCCGGTAGCGGCGCACCACCGTCTGGTCGGAGACCTCCAGCACCTCGGCGAGCCGGCTGAACGAGGCACGTCCGTCGATCATCAACGCCTGGATCAGGGAGCGGTCGAGGAGGTCGAGCTCCTCGTTCGGCGCGGTCCGGTTCATGCTTTCCATCATCCCAGAGCCTTCCATGACGGAAATCCGCCGGCGAACGGGTGCCGGGTGCAGGGCGCGGCGCCGGCCCTGAAACCGTGGGGTCACCGATGAAGTGAAACCCCCACAAGGAGAGATTCATGCGCAAGTGGCTGCCGCTGACGGCGGTCTGTCTGGGGGCCTTCATGCTCCTGGTCGACGTCACGATCGTGACCGTCGCCCTGCCGGACATGGCCGCCGACATGCACACCGGGTTCGCCGCCCTCCAGTGGGTGATGGACATATACGCCCTGGCGCTGGCCGCCCTGCTGCTCGGCGCGGGCTCCCTCGCCGACCGGATCGGGCGGCGCCGCGTCTACCTCGGCGGCCTCGTGGTCTTCGCCGCGGCCTCGCTCGCCTGCGGCCTCGCCACCGGCCCCGCCGCGCTGATCGCCTTCCGCGCGGTACAGGGCCTCGGCGGCGCGGCGATGTTCGCCACCACCATGGCCCTGCTCAGTTCCGCCTACCAGGGCCGCGACCGCGGGATCGCCTTCGGAGTGTGGGGCGCGGTCAACGGCGCCGCCGCCGCGGCCGGGCCGATCATCGGCGGTCTGCTGACCGAGCACTTCGGCTGGCGCTGGATCTTCTACATCAACCTGCCCGTCTGCGCCGTGGCCGTGTACGTCACCCTCAAAGCCGTCGCCGACTCCCGCGACCCCCACGCCAAGGGCCTCGACCTGCCCGGCATGGCGGCCTTCACCGCCGGGGCGGGGGTGGTCACGTACGCCCTGATCCGGGCCGGCGAGAACGGCTGGACCTCCGCCGCCACCCTCGGCCTCCTCGGCGTCGGCGTGGCCGCCTTCGCCGTCTTCGTCCTCGTCGAACTGCGCACCGCACGCCCGATGCTGGACCTGTCGCTGTTCCGCAGCAGCACCTTCGTCGGTGTCATGGCCGCCGCGCTGCTGCTGTCCGGGGCGGCGTTCTCGTACCTGATGTACGTCTCCCTCTGGCTCCAGTCCGTCGAGGGGATGAGCCCGGTCGGCGCGGGCCTGGTGGTGGTGCCGCTGAGCCTGGCCTCGTTCCTCGTCTCGGCGCTGGCCGGCCGGCTCCTGCACGGGGCCCCGGCGCGGCTGACCATCGGCGGCGGGCTGGCGCTCATCGGGGCGGGCGCGCTGCTCCAGGCCTGGATGCTGGACGCGGGTGACGGCTGGCAGGCGCTGGTCCCGGGCCTGGTGATGACGGGGGCCGGCGTGGGCGCGGCCATCCCGTCGCTGGCGGCCACGGTGATGGGGGCGGTGGCCCCGGCCCGGGCGGGCATGGCCGGCGGCGCGCTGAACACGGCGCGGCAGCTGGGCATGGCCTTCGGCATCGCGGTGCTCGGCTCCCTCTTCCACGCCGGGCTGGCGGACGGGCTCGGCGGCTCCGGCCAGGCGCGCGGCACCGCCGAGGCGCTGGCGTCGGGCGGGGCCGGGCGATTGCTGGCCGCCGCCCCGGCGGCCAGGGCCTGGGTGGAGGCGGCCTTCGTGAGCGGGCTGCGGGAGACCTTCGTGGCCTCGGGGGTGATGGGTCTGCTGGGTGCCCTCGCCGTCGCCCTGCTGATCCGCTCGACGGGGCGGAGCGGGGGCGCGCCGCAGGCCGGGGCCAGGCCCGCGGACGCCGCGGCGGTGCCGGAACGGGTCTGAGCGCGGGGCGCGGGTCCGGTCGGCGGGGTGACTGCCGCATGGGCCCGCGGACCGATCCAGGAGGGTGAACCTTCGAACGCGCTGGGCATGCTGAATCGTTTCGTCTGAATCGTCCGCTCCTACGCTGCCGGCTGGAAGCCACCGGACCCGGCGTTCCAGCCGACCAGAGAACGGACTCTTCATGCGTGCTCGTACCACCGCCGCCGCACTCCTCGGTGCCCTCGCCATCGTCCTGCCCACCGCGGGCGCCACGCTGGCGGCCGATCACGACGACGATGACGGCCGCCGCTCGCTCGGCCGCCTGGAGTACCTCGTCGAGGACGACGACGAGGCCGGCGACGACGAGCACCGCCAGATCCGCCCGGCGGACAACGACACCTGCTACCGGCTGACGGGCACCTCCTGGGAGAACCCGGCGACCACCGTGCGCAACGAGACGGAGTCACTGGCGGTGCTCTTCCGGGACCGCGACTGTGGCGAGCGGGCGGAGCGGACGCTGGCGCCGGGGGAGCGGGCGAACGGCGTCCAGGTCCGCTCGGTGCTCTTCAAGCCGGTGGACGATGAGGAGGGCCGCCACGAGGGACGGAACGACGGACGGAACGACGGCCGCCACGACGGGAACGACGACGGGTTCGGCAACGGCGACGAGGACCGCGGCCGTCACGACGCCAGGCCGGGCATGCCGGGGGCACCGGTGCAGAACGGCGCCAAGCCGGCCATGCAGGAGATGGTGAAGCCGCGCACGGACGAGCCGGCCGCGCAGCCCCGCGACGAGCAGCCCCGCGACGAGCAGCCCGGCGACGAGCAGGCCCGTGACGAGCAGGCCCGTGACGAGCAGGCGGGTGACGAGCACGCGCGTGAGGAACAGCAGGCGCGCGAGGAGCAGGCCCGCCAGGAGGAGACGGCGCGTCAGGACCAGGCCCGGCGTGACGAGCAGGCCCGCCAGGAGCAGCAGGCCCGCGAGGAGCAGGACCGGCGCGAAGAGGAGCAGGGCCGCACCGGCGAGCAGGGTCCCGACATGTTCGACCGCATCTTCGGCGCCATCGGCTGACCCGCCACCGCACGACCCCGTCGACCGCATGACGCGGCAGAGCCCGGCACCCCCGTGGTGCCGGGCTCTGCCGCGTCGTGGAACCGTCATGGAACAGGGCCGCCCGGGGAGGTCGTCTCCCGGGCGGCCCCGTGATCAATCGGTCGAGCCGGGATCCGGCTCGGCCCCCGTCACCCCTGTCGGGGTCAGAACGTGAGCTTCCAGCTGTTGATGTAGCCGGTGTCCGCGGCGGCGAGGTCCGCCACCCGCAGCTTCCAGACACCCTGGGCGACCTCGGAGGAGGCGTTCACGGTGAAGCTCTGGACGATGTTGTCCGCGCTGCCGCCGGTGCGGTTGCGCAGGTTGTAGACGGAGCCGTCGGGGGCGACCAGGTCGACCCTCAGGTCACCGACGTAGGTGTGGACGATGTTGACGTCCACCTTGAGGGTGCTCGGGGCGTTGCCCGTGCGGGTCACCGTGATCGGGGACTCGACCGTCGAGTTGTCCGCGATCTGGTAGTCGTTCGTGTTCTCGAACACGCTCTGCTGGGCGGTGCCGACGGACCAGGTGAAGGACGCCGTACCCGTCTTGCCCGCGGAGTCGGTCACCGTGACGGTCACGTTGGACGTGCCCGCGGTGGTGGCGGTACCCGAGATCAGACCCGTCGAGGAGTTGATCGACAGGCCGGCCGGCAGACCGGTCGCCGCGTAGCTCAGCGCACCCGCGTTGGTGCTGGTCGCCTGGACCTGCAGGCTCACAGCGGTGTTGATCTGGGTGGTCTGGTTGGCGATCGGGGTGACCGTGACGCCGGAGGTGATGCGCGGTCCGACGTTGATGCCGGCCCAGGCGTTGGCCACGTTGTTGTACGTGGTCGAGCCCGCGCCGTACAGGTCGGCGGCGGCCTGGAGGGTCGCCGTACGGGCGGCCGCGTAGTTGGTGTTCGACTTGAAGTAGCCCACCGTCAGCGCGCGGAACCAGATCTTCGAGGCGGCGTCCCGGCCGACTCCGGTGACCGGCAGGTTGTCCGAGGTCGGCGAGTTGTAGCTGACACCGTTGATGACCTTGGCGCCGGAGCCCTCGGAGGCCAGGTAGAACCAGTGGTTCGCCGGGCCCGAGGAGTAGTGGACGTCGAGGTTGCCGACGCCCGAGTACCAGGCGTCCGCGGAGCTGCCGTCCTTGCTGGGCTTGTCCTGGTAACGCAGCGGGCTGCCGTCACCGTTGATGTCGATCTTCTCGCCGATGAGGTAGTCGCCGACGTCCGTCGGGTTGTTGGCGTAGAACTCGACCGCCGAGCCCATGATGTCGGAGGTGGCCTCGTTCAGACCGCCGGGCTCACCGCTGTAGGTCATGTTGCCGGTGACCGAGGTCAGGCCGTGGGTCATCTCGTGCGCGGCCACGTCGATGGACGTCAGCGGGTGCGTGTTGCCGGTGCCGTCGCCGTAGGTCATGCAGAAGCAGCCGTCGTCCCAGAACGCGTTGACGTACGCGTTGCCGTAGTGGACCCGGCTGTAGGGCGCCACGCCGTCGTTGCGCAGACCGTTGCGGCCCATCACGTTCTTGTAGAAGTCCCACGTGACCTGGGCGCCGTAGTGCGCGTCGGCTCCGGCG
This sequence comes from Streptomyces cirratus, assembly GCF_014650775.1. Lineage (GTDB taxonomy): Bacteria > Actinomycetota > Actinomycetes > Streptomycetales > Streptomycetaceae > Streptomyces > Streptomyces cirratus. The sequence continues at coordinate 886,471 of NZ_BMVP01000002.1, forward strand.
GTCGCCCGGTTGGAGGCGGCGCCGTTGCCCCAGACGTCGGTGGTGTTCGTGAAGAGCGTGCCGGTGCCGGAGCTGCCGCCGTTGAGGTCGTAGGTCTTGTGGCCGCCCCGGCCGGCGTCGGTCAGGGTGAAGTTGCTGCCCGACTGCGAGGTGCCCAGCGTGACCTGACCGCTGTACATGGTGTTGCCGGTGCCCTTTTCGATGGCCTGCCACTCGGTGATCTTCGCGCCGGTCTTGGCGTCGGTGACCACGTGCAGCTCGCTCGGGGTGCCGTCGTCCTGGAGGCCGCTGACCACGGTCTCGAAGGCGAGGACGGGCGCGCCTTCGGCGGCCCAGATCACCTTGCGGGCGTTCTTGGAGGGCTTGGCCTGCTTGGAGCCCGCGGCGTTGGCCGAGGCGACGGCCTGGCTCTCGGCCGCCGAGGGGGCGACGGAGGGGCTGGTGTCCGCCACCTTGATCTCGTGCTGCGTGGCCTTGGTGACGCTCTTGGTGACGCCGCCCTTGGCGTGGATCGTCAGGTCACCCCCGAGCACGGGTATGCCGTCGTAGGTGCGCTCGTAGGTGGTGTGGGTGGTGCCGTCGGCGTCCTGGACCACGTCCCGGACGACCAGGCGCTCCTGGCCGCCGAGACCGAGGGCCTTCGCCGCCTGCACGGTGGTCGAGTTGGCGTCGGCGAGGAGCGTCGCACGCTCCGAAGCGCTGAGCAGGCGGGCGGCCGCGCCCGGGTTGGGCTGAGCCGCCTTGGTGGACTGCGACGACGCGGTGGCGTCGGCGGTGGCGGTTCCGGCCTGAATGCCTACGGCGAGCAGGGCCGCGGCGGCGACGAGAGCGCCGGCCGCGGTGGCCCGCCGCTGGGGGGTGTGACTCAACGCAAACTCCTTCTGCAAGGGGGGTTCCGGACGGCTGGGTGGGCCTCCGGGCAGATCAGGGCTGGTGCGATGAACGGTCGAAGAGTGTCACTTGCGCGCGCCGATGTCAGGGCCACATCAAAAGGTTGGCTGGAAACAGTCCGTTGTCCGAAGAGACGTATCCGGTATCCGAACCATTCACTTTTGTGTGAGAGGGGAGGTCGAAACAGCCGGAACTGTAGATACCGGTTGCTAACACTTGAGCAACAGGGGACCTCGTTAACGCAAACGGCATTTACCGTACGGGTGTTTGTCGTACTGTTTCCCGGTGCGTCAGATGCCCGTCGCCTGGGGAAGCCGCGGGCACACGCCACTGTCATAGACCACGTGCCAGGGGGGCCCATGAGGCATGTCCATTTTCCTGCGCAAAGAGTGGCCGGGACGGCCGTCGATCCGAACGCGTCGAGTACCGCGCCTCCGCGTCGGCTCGGCGACAAGGCGCGGTGGTACCTTCCCGCGGCGGTCACGGCCGACTTCCTCGGCGCGGCCGTTCCCGTAGGGCTCGTCTTCGACGCGGCGCAGCAGGCGCGGCCCGTCTACTGCGCCGTCGGCGCGGCCCTGGCCTGGACCGCCGTCCAGGCGCTGCGTCGACGGTACGCGACCCGGGCGCTCGGTGAGTCCCGCGGTGTGCTGCCCGTCGTCCACGACTGGCTGATTCTGATCGGTGTCCTCGCCGTCGCCCGCGTGGTGACCGGCGAGAGCACCCCGCGGCTGGCGGCGCTGGGGGCGCTGCTGCCCGCCCTGCTCATCACCGTCGCCTGCCACAAGCTGACCTACCGTCACCTCTTCGCCGCCCGCCGGGAGGCGCAGGCGGTCAGCCGGGTCCTGGTCGTCGGTGAACCCGAGGCCGCCGAAGGTGTGATCGCGCACCTCGCCTCGCGCACCGACCACCCGTACGTCGTCGTCGGCGTCGTCCCGGTCGGCGAGGGCCGGCTGGACAGCGGCGTACCCGTCACGGCCCGGTTGGGCGCGGTCCCGCACGGTCCGAACGCGGACGCCACCGCCGTGCTGGGCGCCGTCCGCAGCCACCACGCCGACCTGGTGCTCGTCGCCCCGGGCGTGCGGATCGCGGGGGAGCGGCTGCGCCGGGTCGCCTGGGCGCTGCACGACGCCGGGCTGGAACTGGCCGTCTTCCCCGGTCTGGTGGAGATATCCGTCAAGCGGCTGGAGACCCTCTCCGCCGGCGGGCTCGCCGTGCTGCGGATCGCACCGCCCGTGCGCAGGGGCGTGCAGACGCTGCTCAAGTCGGCGATGGACCGGGCGGGAGCCGCCGTCGGACTGCTGCTGCTGTCGCCGCTCTTCCTCGCGCTGATCCTGGCGATCCGGCTCGGCTCGCGCGGGCCGGCCTTCTACAGCCAGCGCCGGATCGGGCGCGACGGGGTCCCGTTCGTCATGTGGAAGTTCCGCACGATGGTCGTGGACGCCGACCGGTTGCAGGCCGAGCTGGCGGGCGCCAACGAGAACGACGGCCTCATGTTCAAGATGCGCCGCGATCCGCGGGTGACCCGCGTGGGGCGGCTGCTGCGCCGCACCTCTATGGACGAACTGCCCCAGCTGTTCAACGTGCTGACCGGCAGCATGTCCCTCGTCGGCCCGCGCCCGCCGCTGCCGGAGGAGGTGGCCCGGTACGACGAGACCGAGCTGCGCCGGCTGAGCGTGCGGCCCGGTATGACGGGCCTGTGGCAGATCAGCGGACGGTCGGACCTGTCCTGGGACGAAACGATTCAGCTCGATCTCCAGTACGTCGACAACTGGTCCTTCACCAGTGACGTCGACGTGATGGGCCGTACGCTCCGCGCCGTCGTCGACGGTCGCGGAGCATACTGAGGGGCCGCGGTCTTGCGATCAGCCCTGCTCCCGCCACCACCGGTAGGTGGCGGCGATGCCGTCCCGCAGCGGGATGCCCGGCTTCCAGCCGAGCGAGGTCAGGCGGGTGACGTCCAGCAGCTTGCGGGGCGTCCCGTCCGGCTTGGAGGTGTCCCAGGCGAGCCGGCCCTCGAAGCCGGTCACCTCGGCGACCGTCTCGGCCAGTTCCTTGATGGTGAGGTCCTCGCCGCAGCCGATGTTGACGGGCTCGTCGCCGTCGTAGCGCTCCAGCAGCACCGCGCAGGCGGCGGCGAGGTCGTCGACGTGCAGGAACTCGCGGCGTGGGGTGCCCGATCCCCACAGCGTCACCTCCTCGCGCCCCTCGGCCGCGGCCTCGTGGAAGCGGCGGATCAGCGCGGGCAGGACGTGCGAGGACTCCAGGTCGAAGTTGTCCCCCGGGCCGTACAGGTTCGTGGGCATGGCCGAGATGTACGAGGCGCCGTACTGCTTGCGGTACGACTGGACCTGCACGATCCCGGCGATCTTGGCGAGGGCGTAGGCCTCGTTGGTCGGCTCCAGCGGACCGGTCAGCAGGGCGTCCTCGCTGATGGGCTGCGGGGCCAGCTTCGGGTAGATGCAGGAGGAGCCCAGGAACAGCAGCCGGCCCACCCCGGCGGCGTGCGCGCCGGCGATGACGCTGAGCTGGATCTTGAGGTTGTCCTCCAGGAACTGCACCGGGTACGTGCTGTTGGCCATGATCCCGCCGACCTTGGCGGCGGCCAGCACCACGGCGTCCGGGCGGACGTCCCGCAGGTACGCCTCGGTCGCGGCGCCGTCGCGCAGGTCCAGCTCGGCACGGCTGCGGGTGAGCACCTCGTGGCCGTCGGCGGTCAGCCGCCGGGCGACCGCGGACCCCACGAGGCCGCGGTGGCCGGCGACGAAGACGCGGGCGTGCGGGGGCAGGAGCGGCAGCGAACTTGTCATACCGCCGATGATGCCAGTCCGCTGCCGCGGTGTTACGCGGGAGGCCCACGCCGGCCCCGCCCCCGCCGGCCCCACAGGCGGCGGTTCGCCCGGCGGCGGTTCGTGGCCGGGCTGTGCCGGCGGCCCCGCAGCGGCGGGCGGCCCGTCAGGCCCGGCTGCGGCCGACTGCCCGGCGCGACCGGTTGCCCTGCCGCCCGCCCGCGGCCTGCGACCCGTTGGCCGGCTGCGGCCTGTTGCCGGGCCGCGGCGGGCGGCCCGGCTGCGGCTCGGCCGCCGTTGCGGCGGGGTGGTCCGGGGCGGGGCTTGGCGGTGGGGGCGGTTGCGGACGGGGCGTGTACGGTACCCATCCGGCGCCGGGCCGCGCGGGCGCCCGCCGCAGGCCCGCCGGGGGAACGAGGGGCAGAGCCCCGCACAACGGGTGGGGGCCGGCCCCGCTCACCGAAGCAGAGCACACCGACAACCAGGGGGACCCCATGGGCAAGACCGCACTGATCACCGGCGTCACCGGGCAGGACGGCTCGTACCTCGCAGAGCTCCTGCTCTCCAAGGGATACACGGTGCACGGGCTCGTGCGGCGGTCCTCCAGCTTCAACACGGAGCGGATCGACCACATCTACCAGGACCCGCAGACCGAGAACCGCTCCCTCGTGCTGCACCACGCGGACCTGTCCGACGGCGTCGCCCTGGTGAACCTGCTGCGCGACATACGCCCCGACGAGGTCTACAACCTGGGTGCGCAGTCCCATGTCCGGGTGTCCTTCGACGCCCCGCTGTACACCGGCGACGTGACCGGCCTCGGCGCGCTGCGCCTGCTGGAGGCCATCCGGGCCAGCGGCGTGGACACCCGTATCTACCAGGCCTCGTCCTCCGAGATGTTCGGCGCCACCCCGCCCCCGCAGAACGAGCACACCCCCTTCCACCCGCGCAGCCCCTACGGCGCCGCCAAGGTCTTCGCGTACTGGACCACGGTGAACTACCGCGAGGCCTACGACATGTTCGCGGTGAACGGGATCCTCTTCAACCACGAGTCCCCGCGCCGCGGCGAGACCTTCGTGACCCGCAAGATCACCCGCGCGGTCGCCCGCATCAAGGCCGGTCTCCAGGACCACCTCTACCTCGGCAACCTCGACGCCGTCCGCGACTGGGGCTACGCGCCCGAGTACGTCGACGCCATGTGGCGGATGCTCCAGCAGGACGAGCCCACCGACTACGTGGTCGCCACCGGGGTCGCCGCGACCGTCCGCGAGTTCGTCGAGTCCTCCTTCGGCCACGCGGGCCTGGACTGGAACGAGCACGTGCGCTACGACCCCAAGTACGAGCGCCCCAGCGAGGTCGACGCCCTCATCGGCGACGCCTCGAAGGCGCAGGAGATCCTCGGCTGGAAGCCGACGGTCCTGGTGGCCGAACTCGCCCGGATCATGGTCGACGCCGACATCCGTCAGGTAGAGGACCAGCTGGCGGGCGTAACGGTCCGCATCGACCGTTAGAGGTCCTGTATTTCCCCTACGCTTTGCCGTGTCCCGGTCATGACGCGCAGATCTCTGCCCTCGTGACCGGGGCAAACCCGCCGTATGTCGTCGTGCGCCCTCTGTGCGGATCCTGTTGATTCCAAGTTGGTATGCAATGGGTCAAGTGAGGTGACCGGGCCCTCGCGTGAGCCCTAGTCTGCGCCAGTACATATGGCTGTTCGGATAATTCCAGCCATCAAACCGGGCGATTGCCCTGGGGGGCTCATGCGTAGATCCAGAGGGCTGACTGCTGCCCTCGTCCTGTCACTGGCCGGTGCCGGCACCGGCCTGGGCCTGGTGCTGATGCCCGAGGCGTCCGCCATCACGCCGCCCGTGGCATTCACCGCCGACGAACTGCCGACCTGGCAGCCCAACGGCATCGTCTGGGCGATGGCCCAGGCGGGCGGCACGGTTTTCGCCGGCGGCACCTTCTCCACGGTCCGCCCGCCGGACGGCAGCGGCAGCGGAACCGAGCAGGAAGCGGTGAACTTCGTGGCGCTCGACGCCGCGACGGGCGCCCCCACCTCCTGCAAGCTCGCCTTCACCGTCGGCGACGGCAGCGCGACCGTGCGCACCCTGGCCGTCTCGAAGGACAAGAAGACCCTGTACGCGGGCGGTTACTTCGGCGCCGTCAACGGCACGCCGGTCTCCAGCGCCGCCGCGATCGACATCGAGACCTGCACCCCCAAGGCGTCGTTCCACCCGAGCTTCCCCGCCACCGTGCGCGCGTTCGCGGTCAGCGACGACACGCTGTACGCGGCCGGCGACTTCTCCACCGTCGAGGGCCAGACCCGCGAGCGGTTCGCCGCGGTCGACGCCACCTCCGGTGCGCTCAGGCCCTTCGTCGCCAACGCCGACGAGCCCGGCCGGGCCGTAGCGGTCACCCCCGACGGCAAGAACGTGCTGCTGGGCGGTGACTTCTTCACGGTCAACGGCCAGAACACGCACGCGCTGGCGGTCGTGAACTCCGCCACCGGCGCCGTCGCCAAGACCTACAGCACCATCCCCTCCAACTCCGTCGTCAAGTCGATCGCCACCGACGCGACCGGCTTCTACACGGGCAACGAGGGCTCCGGCGGCGGTGTCTTCGACGGCCGCATCGGCCTGAACCTCGGCGACTTCAGCGAGAAGTGGCGGGACCGCTGCCTCGGCGCGACCCAGTTCGTCCTGCCGTACGACGGAGTGCTCTACAGCTCCTCGCACGCCCACGACTGCACGCTCAACGGCGAATACCCCGACGGCCGGCGCCACCACCTGCTGGCCCAGCCCACCGACTACCAGGGCACACCCCCGGCCCCGGTGGACGGTTTCGTGGCCAGCCCCCGCAAGCTCGGCTGGTTCCCCGACACCAACGACGGCCTCGGCGAGGGCATCGGCCCGCGCGTCATGGCGGTCGCGGAAAAGGGCGACACCAAGTACATGTGGGTCGGTGGCGAGTTCACCACCGTCAACGGCGTCGCGCAGCAGGGCCTGACCCGCTTCGCCTCCACCGGCGACGTCGGCGCGCCCACCACCCCGGTCGCCAGCGCCGCGAGCGTCAAGCCCGGCGAGGTCCAGGTCCGCTGGCGCACCAGCTACGACGAGGACGACAGCAAGCTGACGTACCGGATCTACCGGAACGGCTCGTCCACCCCGGCCCACACCATGACCGCCGACTCCCTGGAGTTCGAGCGGCAGCAGGCCTCCTGGACCGACACCACGGTCAAGGCCGGCCAGTCCTACACCTACCGCGTGACCGCGACCGACGCCGCCGGCAACACCAGCGCGCTGTCGGCCACCGCCTCGGTGACGGTGCCCGTCTCGGTCCAGTCGTACCCGAACCAGGTCCGCGCCGACGGCGCCAACCTGTACTGGCGCTACGACGACACCGTCAGCCCCTACGTCGCCGACTCCTCCACGGACGGCAACACCAGCGGCATCCAGCTGAACGCCCCGGCCCTGCGCCAGACGCCCGGCGCCGTCTCCGGTGCCAGCACCGCGATGGGCTTCAACGGCACCAGCCAGCAGGTGTACAGCGACCACCGCCAGACGGTCGGCGCCAGCTACACCATCGAGACCTGGTTCAAGACGAACACCACGCGCGGCGGCAAGCTGATCGGCTTCGGCAACAACACCGACCGCAGCAGCGGCTCGTACGACAAGCAGCTGTACATGACCAACACGGGCCGCCTGGTCTTCGGCGTGTACAACGGCTCGACCCGGACCGTCTCCACCGGGCTGTTCGAGACGTACAACGACAACAAGTGGCACCACGTCGTCGGCACGCAGGGCCCCTCGGGCATGGCGCTGTACGTGGACGGCCAGAACAAGGGCACGCTCAACGTCACCAACTTCCAGCAGTACGCCGGTTTCTGGCACGTGGGCGGCGACAACCTGAGCAGCTGGCCGAACCGTCCGACGAGCAACTTCTTCGCCGGACAGATCGACGAGACGGCCGTCTACCCGACGGCGCTGACGCAGGCCCAGGTCAAGAACCACTACGACCTCGCCAAGGCCCCCACCGACACGGTCTCCAAGGTCGTCACGACCGAGGACACCTACATCAACCAGGGCGCCCCCAGCCAGGCCTACGGCACGTCCACCTCGCTCGCGGTGCGCGGCACCTCGGCCTACGAGACGTACCTGCGCTTCAACCTGCCGGCCGCCCCAGCCGGGACGGTCCTCAAGTCGGCTTCGCTCCAGGTCAAGACCACGACACAGACGGGTGCCGGTACGGCCGACACCGTGTCCGTGGTGCCGGTCACCGGCACCTGGAGCGCCGCGGGCACGACGTTCAACACCAAGCCGACCCTCGGCACCACCCCGCTCGGATCCATCGCGGGCGTGCCGGACGGCTCGGCGGTCCAGAGCGTCGAACTGGACACCACCGCCGTCTCCTCGGTGCTGGGCACCGGATACAGCATGGCCCTGACGAGCACGGGCACCGACCCGCTGTGGATCTGGTCCTCGGAGGCGACCGCCGCGGACGCCGCTCCGCAGCTGATCCTCACCTTCGGCCCCAAGTAACGGCCGAGGCAACACCCGCCTGACGGAGTACGGGGCCCGCCCGCGCGGCAGGCCCCGTACTCCTTTGTCCACCACCGGCAAGTACGGGAGCCCCCTGATGTACCGACGCTCCGCAGCGGCTGCTGTTCTGCTGGCCGCCGCCCTGACCCTGACCGCCTGCAGTTCGGACGGCGGCGCGAAGGCCGACCCGGCGCCCGGCAAGCCGAAGCCGCCGGCCTCCGCCCCGGCGCCGGACCCCGCCGACAGCCCGGCCGCGTCGGCCTCCCCCGGGGCGAAGCCGTCCGGCCCGGTCCTGCCCGACTCCAAGCTCGTCCCGAAGACGGGCAGTTTCACCGAGACGGAGAAGAAGTACCTGAGCGGCCGGGTTCCGGAGAAGATGGACCCCGCGGCCGTCCTCCAGACCGGCCAGGAGTCCTGCCAGCGGGTGGAGCGCACGGCCAAGCACGACAAGGACGCGGCCACGGGTGCCATCGTCGCCGGTGAGATCCCGGGGGCGAAGGACGCCATCCCGTACCTGTGCCCGGAGCAGAAGCCGATCCTGGCCGCCGCCGAGAAGGGCTTCGGCGACGGCCGCCACCAGTCGCCCGCCGCGGGCACCTACCGGGCGCTGACCCAGAGCACCTCCTGCTCCTGGGAGGCGAAGGGCAAGGACGGCTCGGTCCTCGCCTCGGGCCCCGAGGCCCCGCCGAAGGCCGGCGACAAGATCACGGCGACGATCCCGGCGGGTACCGCCGAGTTCAGCTCGACCGCCTGCTACGCCTGGATCCCCGCGTAGGCGCGGCCGCGACCGGACGAGAACGCCCCCGCGGGCAGTCCCACTGCCCGCGGGGGCGTTTCCATGTCCCGGCCCGGGGTACTCGCGCCGTCACAAGACCACGAACGTGGAGGCGAGTTGACATGCGAGGCATCGGCGGCTGCATTGCCCTGATCGTGGTGGGGGCCATCATCACCTTCGCCAGCGACTGGCGGATGGAGGGCGTCAACCTGCCCCTCGTCGGCCTGATCATGATGGCGGCGGGTGCGATCGGCCTGGCCGTGTACTCCAGCGTCCTGCGCCGCCGCCGGGCCGCCGGGGTGCTCCCGGTGGTCGAGGAACGCGGCCGGGACATCATCTGACCCCTCCGGGCGGGGGAGCGGCTACGCCCCCGCGCCGCGGGCGGACTCGTACACCGGCAGAAGGGTGTCCAGCACGGCGTCCATCGAGAACGACCGCGCCGCCAGCTTCCGGGCGGCGACCGAGGCCGACCGGTTCGCGTCCGGGTCCAGGAGGTCGAGGACCGCACCGGCGACCCCCGCCGGGCCCGGATCCACCGCCCGCCCGGCCCCCGCCGCGGCGATGTCCCGGGCCAGACCGTTGGAGTGGGTCACCACCGAAGGCACGCCCACCGCCAGCGCCTCCAGTACCGACATGGGGAACGGTTCCTCCACCGACGGCAGCACGTACACGTGGGCCCGGCGCAGCTCCGCCAGGACCTCCGCGCCCGACAGGGGTCCGGGGACCGTGAACCGCGCGCCCAGCCCCAGCCCCGCGATCCGCGCCCGCACCGCGGCCAGTTCACCCTCGTCCGGCCCCGCCACCACGAACTGCGCGTCCGGATGCGCGGCCAGCACGGCCGGGGCCGCGTCCACGAAGTCCACGGGCCGCTTGCGGGCCTGTAGGCGCGCCGAGTACAGGATGCGCGGAGCCCCCGCCGGTGCCGGGCGCTCCTCCTGCGCCGGAGTGCCGTTGACCAGCCGTACCGCCGTGGCCAGCGCGGGCGGACCCACCACCGCGTCCAGGCCCTGCCGCTCGTGCGGGGTCAGGTACAGCACCGCGTCCGCGCCGCGCAGCAGCCGGCGTACCGCCACCGCGTCCAGCACCTTGGCCAGCAGCTTCCCGCTCGGGTCCACCATGCCGTGGGTCTGGAGGACCAGCGGCTTGCGGGCCCGCAGCGCGGCCAGCGCCACCGGCAGCGTCACGAGGTCCCGCGCGAGGTGGACGTGGACCACGTCGGCGTCCCGCACCAGCCGTCCCGCCGAGGCGAGCAGCGTCGGCGAGGTCATCCCGCTGAACCCCAGCGGCAGCAGTCTGCGGGCCGGGAACAGCTTCGCCGGCACCCCTTCGACGGAGGTGGGCCACGGATCGGGGAACCCCTCGCCGAGGGCCAGCAGCCGGGCCTCGTGGCCGCGCGCCCGCAGACCCTTCGCCAGGTTCAGGGCGACCCGGACCGGCCCGCCGAAGGCGTGCGAGGGGGAGTGCAGGGTGACGGCGTGCAGAACTCTCAGAGCGGGGCTCACTTCGGCTCCTCCACCGGGCGGCGACGCCCGTCCTGGGTCTGGAGGGTCAGTGGGGGCAGATCCTTGTGGACCACCGCGCCCGCGCCCGCCACGGCGCACCGCCCGATCGTCACACCCGCCAGCACGGTGGCGCGTACGGCCACCCACGCCCCGTCCTCCACCACGACGGGCGCGTTGCGGTAGCGGAAGTCGGCGGCCCGGTGGTCGTGCGAACCGGTGCACAGCATCGCCTCCTGCGAGACGCACACGTTCGCCCCGATGGTCACCGGCTCCAGGTTCAGCAGCCAGGCGCCCTCGCCGATCCACGTGTGGTCCCCGACCGTCAGCTTCCACGGCCACAGCACCCGCACCCTGTGCCGGATCAGCACACCCTCGCCGATCCGCGCACCGAACGCGCGCAGCAGCGCCACCCGCACCCGGGCCGGACAGAACCACGCCATGAAGAGCGTGTTCATCACCGCGAACCAGAGCGCCTGCGTCAGCAGCCCGCGCCCCTTGTCGTACCCGGCCAGCGTGAAGGAAGGAAGATCACGCAACAGTTGCCCCTCATCGTCCGCCCCCGACAACCACCCCGCCGCGCCTCCCCGGGCGCAGCCCGCTCAGACTAGACTGCGCGCGGACCAGGCACATGGGGTGGGGGCGGCAGTGGCAACGGACATACGCAAGCCCGCCGTCGCGGTAGTACCGGTACCGCCGCCCCAGGACGAGGCCCAGTGGGGCCGTGTCACCACCCCCCGCACCCTGCTCTCGCGCGCCCTGTCCGTCCCGTTGATCCTCGGGTTCACCGTCTTCCTGCCGCTCTTCGTCGCCATACAGCCCGGCGACGGCCAGCACGACGCCGCGTTCTGGCTCCAGCTGCTGCTGACGATGTACGCGGGCGCCCGGCTGTCCGCGATGGTCCTGACCAGTCGGCGCAAACTGCTCCAGGGCTCGTTCTGGCTCTTCGTCTACATGGCGATGGGGGTGGCCCCGCTCGCCCAGGCCGTCCTCGGCCGGGTCCCGACACCCGTCGTCGGCCCCCGCTACGACCTGACGACCGCCATCGGTCTCGTCCTGCTGGGCTGCACCGCCTTCGACGTCGGCGTACTGCTGGCCCGGCACCGGCCGACGGGGCGCGCCGGCGGCTCGCAGAAGGAGAAACGGCCCGTCCTCGCGCACCGGCGGCGCCTGCACCTGCTCACCGCGCTCGCGTTCCTGTGCAGCGCGGCGTTCATCATGAAGCTGGGCGGCCCGGCGGTCTTCTTCTCCAGCCGGCAGGAGATCATCGCGGGCATCGAGGAAGCGGGCGTCTCCAACGGCGACGGCCAGGCGGGCCAGGCCCTGCTGCGCGGTTTCGGCACGGTACCGGCGCTGCTGGCGATGCTGCTGTACACGCGCTGGCTGATCACCTCGAAGTACGCCCGCCGCAAGGTCTCGGTCATCGTGACGTGGGGCGGGCTCGCGCTGCTGAACCTGGTGGTCAACAACCCGATCTCGAACCCGCGGTACTGGTTCCTGACGGTGATGTTCGCGCTGCTGTTCACCGTCTTCCCGGTGAGCGCGGCGATGTACCGGGTGGCGCTGTCGATGGCCGTGGTGATCGCGCTGCTCGTCTTCCCGTTCGCGGACCGCTTCCGGTACGACGAGAAGAACTACAAGCCGGTCGAGACGACCTCGTTCCTGGAGCCGATGGCCCTCAAGGACTACGACCAGATCGGGATGTTCGCGAACACGATCACGTACTCGGACTCGGGGCCGGGCCATCTGTACGGGCGTCAGCTCGCGGGGTCGGTGTTCTTCGCGGTGCCGCGGTCGGTGTGGGCGGGGAAGCCGAAGGACACGGGCGTGATGATCGGGGAGTGGATGGGCACGGTCAACACCAACCTCTCGTCCCCGGTCTGGGCGGAGCTGTGGGTCGACTTCGGCTCGTTGGGGATGGGCGCGGGGCTACTGGGGATGGGCTACGCGGCCGCCCGGGTGGACCGCCGGTACGCGAAGCGCGCCACGAGGCGGTCGCCGCCGGGCAGCCTGATCTCGGTGGTGGTGCCGCTGGTGGCGGGCTACTCCTTCATCCTCCTGCGGGGTCCCCTGCTCCAGGCCTCGGGCCGGATCGCCATCGCGGCCCTCTGCCTGGCGCTGGTCGCGACGTTCCGCGACGACAAGGCAGCCCGCCTCCGCTGACGCCCCATCCGAGCGACGCCCCCACGTGAGCCCGTCCGGCTTCGGCACCGTCCCGCGAACCGCCCCCGGCTGCGCCGGGTTCTGCGAGGCTCTGCCTCTAAGCCCCTGGCTGCGCCGGGTTGTGTGGGGCTCCGCCCCGAAGCCCTCGCCTCCGCCGGGTTGTGTGGGGCTCCGCCCTAAAGCCCTCGGCTCCGCCGGGTTGTGTGGGGCTCCGCCCCGAAGCCCTTGGCTCCGCCCGGTTGTGTGGGGCTCCGCCCCAAGGCCCTTGGCTGCGTCGGGTTGTGTGGGGCTCCGCCCCGAAGCCCTCGGCTCCGCCGGGTTGTGTGGGGCTCCGCCCCCGGCTCGGGGTCTCGAACGCCGGGGCAGCCAATCCAGCCCCGCCGGCGTTTGAGGCGCGGGGTGCGGGGCGGAGCCCCGCGAAGCCCGGCGCAGCCGGGAAACGCTTGCGCAGAGGCGGCGCACCGGACCCCGGTCAGGCCGACGAGGCCGCAGGGGGCGTCAGGCCGGTTCCGTGGCCGTGGCCGGTTCCGGGGCCGGGGTCCGGAGGCGGGAGACGCGGGTCCAGGCCGCCGCCGCCTTCGCGGCGGAGCCGGCCGCCAGCCCCCAGGCGGCGCCCGCCACCCCCCACGCGGCGTACCCGCCCAACAGCAGCGCCACCGACAGCAGTGAGAACACCACCTGCAACGACAGCGTCGCCTTCGGGTTCAGCACCCGCAGCGTCAGCAGCGCGCAGGTGCCCAGTCCCATCACCGCGTACTGGGCGCCCGTAGCGGGCAGCAGGGCGGACGCCGCCCCCCACGTGTCGCCCAGCAGTTGCCGCCCCACCGACCCCGGCAGCGCGTACAGCACCGCGCCCCACCCCGCGCCGAGCGCCGCCAGCACCCCGCCCATGAGCAGCGTCAGCCGGACCACGCCCCGCTTGCCCGACGCCCGCCCGACCACCGGCGGCCCGAACGCGTTCGCCGAGTTGAACAGCACGTTCAGCGGCCCGAACAACGTCGTCGCGCCCCGCAGCGCGCCCACCGCCAGCGGCGTCGCGAACACCCCGAGTCCCAGCACCGCCAGCTGGCTGGAGCCGTTGCCCACCGCGAACTCGACCACGAACCGCTGACCCAGGTGCCCCCGCCGCACGTACGGCCGCAGCTCCACCCGCGCCCCGCTGACGTACGGCCGCAGCAGCCACAGCCCCAGCCCGAGCGCCGGCAGCGCCGACACCCCCCACACCAGTACCAGCCGTCCCGCCGAGGCCCCTTCGGGCTGCGCGAGCAGCGCGCCGACCACGCCGCCCAGCCGCAGCACATCGGCGGCCAGCGCCCGTTCCGGCACGCGCAGCGCCGAGAAGCAGTACCTCAGCCCGTCCTGGACGAGCACCAGCGGCAGTACGAGCCCCAGCGCGAGGAACGCCCACCCCCCGGCCCCCGGCAGCACCAGGCCCACCAGTGCCAGCACCACCCCGGCCAGGGCCGAGGCGGCCGCCGTGAAAGCCAGGCCCGAACGGCACACCGCGCCGAGGCGTTCCGCGGACTTCTCCAGCACCACCGTCTGGCCGACGTACGCCATGTTCAGCCCGAGGAGCACCGTGAAGGTCACGTACACCATCGAGAAGTCGGCGAAGCCGGACGCCGACGACAGCCGGGCGGCCAGCACCAGCACCAGGATGTTGGTGGCGCTGGAAGCGGCCTGGTCCAGGACCGAGGCGACCGCCGCGAGACCCCCGCGCCTCACCGCCGGCCCGTGCGGACCGTACGCAGCGCGACGGTGTCGGTACCGTCACCGGGGATGTGCTGCTCGGCCTCGGCGACCTCGTACGGGATCGGCTGCGGAGCCGGCTTGCCGCCCGGAGCCGGAGCCGGTGCCGGGCCCGCGGGTTCCGCCGGGGCCGCCTTGCCCTTGCCCTTGCCGCGCCCGCGCTTCTCGCCCGGCAGCGGCGTGTGCAGCACCGCGCCGAGCACGGTCCCGCCGGCGCCGCTGATGAGCTCCCGGATGCGGGACAGGTCGCTGCGGTGCACGGCCCGCGGGTCGCAGACCACGAGGACGCCGTCCACCCGGTCGACCAGCGCGAGCGCGTCGGCGTAGGAGAGCACGGGCGGCGCGAGCACCACGACGGTGGAGTTCGGCGAGTCGGCCTCGGAGATCAGCCGGGTCGCGCGCGGCGAGGTCAGCGCGCGGGCGACGTTGCGGACCCGCTCACCGGGGATGAGGTCGAAGGCGCCCGACTCCCCCGCGTCCACGACGAGCTGACGCCCGTCGGGCCAGTCGGAGTCGCCCTGCTGTCCGGGCCGGCCGCCCGCGCCCGGGCCGCCCGGCATCTGGCTCCAGCGCGGGCGCCCGCCGGCGTCGGTCGGCAGCTGGCTGGCCAGCACCGGAGTGCGCAGGTCCGCCTCGATCAGCAGGACGTCCTTGCCGGTCTCCGCGAAGGAGGCGGCCAGGTTCACGGCGACGGCGGCGGCGGTCTCGCTGCTCCCGCGCGGCGCGACCACCAGCAGCCGGCGCCGGTCGGCGAAGCGGGAGTCGTAGGCGAGCCGGAAGGCCACCGACCGGAACTCTTCCGCGAGGCGCGGGTCTTCCTCACCGGCCGCGAGCAGCGGACCGCCGCCGGACTTGTCCCGCGGCAGGGAGCCCAGTACGGGCGCCCGCAGGGCCCGCGCCACATCGCCCTCGGAGCGCGGCGCCGGGTCGAAGACGAGCCGCACCCAGGCGGCGAGCAGGCCGAGCGCCAGGCCCACGGCCGCGCCGAGCGCGAGGGACATCGGCAGTCCCGGTCCGTCGGAGTCGCCGGGCGGGGTCGCGGGGCTGGTGACCCGGCCCGGGGCCATGTCCAGCGCCTGGAGCTTGGCGATGTTGCTGTTGAGGGTGTTGACCTTGCTCTGGAGGTCGGTCTTGGAGGAGTAGGCCGCGTCGCGCCCCGGGCCGGAGGGCATGGAGTTGATCTGCTTGACGAGCTCGTCGAGCTGCTTGGCGACCGGATCGCGCTGGTCCTGGTAGCCCTTGACCATCTTGTCGCGGGTGACGTCCAGGGATTCCTGCCGCTTGAGCAGGTACGCCGCGGTCATCGCGTTGGCCCGCTTCGCGGCCTCCCCGGGGGTGGACGCGGTGTAGGTGAAGCGGAGCACCATCGTCTGCGGCGGGTTGGTGACCTGGAGGCCGCTGCGCAGGGCGGGGACGCCGGAGTCGGGGACGCCGAGCTTCTTCGCCGCCTCGTCGGCGGTGGAGGAGCTGAGCGCGACCTGGCGTTCCGAGCCGATGTTGATCGCCTTGTCGGGCGCCAGGCTCGGGTTGAACGGGTCGTCGGTGGGTGCGCGGAGCACGATGTCGGCGGTCGCGACATAGGTGTCGGCCGTCGATATGCCGAGGTAGACGCCGCCCAGCAGTCCGATGCCGACGCCCGCGCCGAGGAGGCGGCGGTAGCGCAGGAGCTGTCGGAACTGGTCCCGCAGGAGGTCGGGTTCGTCCTCGGCGGGGGCCGCTGCCGGCCGGTTCGTCTCGATCACGGCCGGGAACCCCCAAGTGCTTCGTCCATCAGTGCGTCGATGCGGGCCAGCCCCGCTTCGCGGCTCAGGTGGGCCGCCACGTGGACGGGCCCGGCGGCGCCCAGCGCGTCCGCGGCCCGCGGGTCCTCGGCCAGCGCCCGTACGGCCTTGAGCAGGGCGTGCGGGTCCTCCGGCGGTACGAGCACCCCCGCGCCGGAACGTTCCACCTCCTGGGCGGTCCCGCCCTGCGCCGCGACGGACGCGACGACGGGCCGGCCGGCCTGGAAGTACGAGGTCAGCTTGGAGGGCACGCTCATGTCGAGCACAGCTGCGTGCTGCGTGACCGCGAGCACGTCCGCCGCCGCGAGGATATCGGGGAACTCCCCGTCGGCGGCAGGGGGAATGATGTCAAGGTTCGGTACGCCGGACGCGAGGTCGGCGAGGGCCGCGCGCTGACTGCCGTCCCCCATCAGGACGAAGCGGACATCGGGGTCGAGCCGGGCCGCGCCGACGAGGACTTCGAGCCCCTGCTTGAGGCCCATGTTCCCGGAGTGCAGGACCACCGTCTGGCCCGGCGCCCAGCCGAGGTGGCGGCGGGTCTCGCCGCGCGGCTTGGTCGGCACGGCCACGTGCGACCAGTTGGGCACCAGGCGGATCTTCTCCTCGGGCACGCCCATCCCGACGACCCGGTCCACGAAGGTCTCGTGGATGACGCCGACCAGGGTGGCGCGTTTGAGCGCGTACGCCTCGGCGCGCCCGGCCAGCGCGGCCGCCCTGTCGCCTCCGCTGATCCCGCTCTGCGCGGCGGCGGCGCCCATCAGGTCCTGGACGACCGGGACGTAGGGGACCTTCCACTTCGCGGCCAGGCGTGCGGCGAGCACCCCGCCGGCCAGGCTGGGCATCTGGGCGAGGACCGCGTCCGGCTTCGGCATCCGGGGCGGGGCCACGGCGCCGTGCAGCAGGATCGATCCTTCGAACAGGGCCCGTCGTACGGCGGTCTGGCGGGGCGGCACGGTGTGCGCGCGCCGGTGCACAGTGACACCCGCGCGCTGTTCCGTGCGCCGGAGCGCCCCCTTGTACTCGGGCTCCAGCGACCAGGCCGGATAGTGCGGCATGCCCGCGAGGACGTGCGTCTCGTGGCCGAGATCCGCCCAGTGCTCCGCGATCTGGGTGGCGTACGGCCCAATCCCCGCGTGCTCGGGAGCGTAATTGGTGGAAACCAGCAGCAGTCGCCGGTGACCGGATCTCGACACTGAACGTCCCCTTCTCCCCTGGATGATGCGCACGTCACCCTATTCGTTCACCGGCGTGGTGCGGAACGTGCACGCTATTGTCTGCTAATCCGCCACACCGGGGGGTGTGGCTTCTGGGGGGTAGGAAATGACGGAGCAGGACATGTCCGACCTCGGCGCGTCCGGGCACAGGCCGTACCGCGTCGGCTACGCGCCCGGCGCCTACGATCTGTTCCATATCGGGCATCTCAACATCCTGCGGCACGCCCGCAGTCAGTGCGACTACCTGGTGGCCGGGGTGGTCTCCGACGAGATGGCCGAGCTCGCCAAGGGCCGCCGGCCGATGATCCCGCTCGTCGAACGGCTGGAGATCGTCCGCAGCGTCAAGTACGTCGACGCCGCCTTCGTCGAGACGGTCCCGGACAAGGTGGAGACCTGGAAGCAGGTCCGCTTCGACGTCATCTTCAAGGGCGACGACTGGCGCGGCACCCCCAAGGGCGACCGGCTGGAGAAGGACTTCGCCGCGCACGGGGTCGACGTCGTCTACTTCCCCTACACGGTGCACACCTCCAGCACCCAGCTGCGCCGGGCGCTGGACGCGCTGTCGCAGCCGCTCCCGGAGCCCCTCACCGCTGAACTGCGCTGAGCTCCCGGAACCACTTCGCGGAGAACGCCAGCAGGAACAGCGCGGCGACCGCGCCCAGGGCCGCGTACGCCCAGCGGAACAGCCCGCCGCCGAGCAGCAGGAACACCAGGCAGAACACCCCGTAATCCACGGGCAGCAACGCCACCGCCCGCAGCGTCGACGGGGCGGCGGCGGGGCTCCCCGGCGCCGGCCGGGGCCCCAGCTTCTCGGTGAGCAGCCCGCCGAAGAAGGTGACGACGGCCGCGAACTGGAAGCCGAGCGGCACCAGGAGCCAGCCGCCGGACGGCGCCCCGTCCCCCGCGATCCCGTACGCGTCGGGGAAGCGGTAGAAGGCGATCAGCACACAGGTGTGGAGCGCGGTCAGCTTCGCGCAGTCCACGACGTGGTCGAGCCACTCGCCCGAAGGGCTGCCGCCCCCGCGCAGCCGGGCCAGCTGTCCGTCCGCCGAGTCGAAGGCGAAGCCCACCGCGAGCGCGGCCCACACCGCGACCCCCAGCCCCCACGAGGGCGCGGCCAGCGCGACCGCCGCCACGGCGGCGAAGCTGAACGCGGCGCTGATCAGCGTCACCTGGTTCGGGGTGAGCCCGAGCGCGTACGAACCGGCGGCCAGGTACCGCCCGGCGGGCCGGTTCACGAACCGCGAGTAGAGCGACACCCCCTTCGCCGACTTCTGCGCCCCGCGCAGCTCCCGCAGCGCGGTCCCGACTCTCGGCATCGACGCAAGCCCCCTTCGCAGTGCGCACGTGTGTGCGACGCGTGTGTGTACGAAGGGCACATCATCGCAGGGCGCACCGGGCTTTCGGCTCCGGATGCGCCCTTACGTCTTGAAGCGGCGGTAAGGAGAGGCGCGTGACCCCGCGCTCAGGCCGCCACCCGCAGCAGCAGCACCGCCCGCGCCGGGACCGTCAGCCGCTCGCCGCCCCGGTGGCGGGTGCCGGGCGGCGCCGCCTGCTCCTCCCGCGAGGTGTCGAGCACCAGCTCGTACGCCGCCGCCCACGGCGCGCCCGGCAGCATCCACTCCACCGGCCGGTCCCCGGCGTGGAGCAACGCCAGGAAGCTGTCGTCGCTCACCTGCCGCCCGCACTCGTCGCGGCCCGGGATGTCCCGGCCCGACAGGTACAGGCCCAGCGCCGCGGCGGGCGCGTACCAGTCCCGCTCGGTCATCTCCGTGCCCGCCGGGGTGAACCAGGCCAGGTCGCGCAGGCCGTCCGCGTCCTGGGCGCGCCCCGAGAAGAACGCCCGCCTGCGCAGCACCGGATGCTCCCGGCGCAGCGCCGTCAGCCGGGTGGTCAGCGCGAACAGCTCGCGCCAGGACGGGTCCTCCAGCAGCGACCAATCCAGCCAGCTCGTCGCGTTGTCCTGGCAGTACGCGTTGTTGTTGCCGCCCTGTGTCCGGCCGAACTCGTCGCCCGCGACCAGCATCGGCACCCCCGTCGACAGCAGCAGCGTGGTGAGCAGGTTGCGCAGCTGCCGCCGGCGCAGCGCCCCGATCCGGGGGTCGTCCGTCTCGCCCTCCGCCCCGCAGTTCCACGACCGGTTGTCGTTGGTGCCGTCCCGGCCGTCCTCCCCGTTGGCCTCGTTGTGCTTGCGCTCGTACGACACCAGGTCCCGCAGCGTGAAACCGTCGTGCGCGGTCACGAAGTTCACCGAGGCGTACGGGCGCCGGCCGCCCCACGCGTAGAGGTCGCTCGACCCCGACAGCCGGTACCCCAGATCGCGTACGTCGGGCAGAGCGCCGCGCCAGAAGTCCCGGACGGCGTCCCGGTAGCGGTCGTTCCACTCCGTCCACAGGGGCGGGAACGCGCCCACCTGGTAGCCGCCCGAGCCCACGTCCCACGGCTCCGCGATCAGCTTGACCCGCCGCAGCACCGGGTCCTGGGCGATCACCGCGAGGAACGGCGACAGCATGTCCACGTCGTGCATGGAGCGGGCCAGGGCCGCCGCCAGGTCGAAGCGGAAGCCGTCGACCCCCATCTCCGTCACCCAGTAGCGCAGTGAGTCGGTGATCAGCCGCAGCACGTTCGGCCGCCCCGCGTGCAGGGTGTTGCCACAGCCCGTGTAGTCCGCGTACCGGCGCTGGTCGTTCTGGAGCCGGTAGTAGCCCCTGTTGTCGATCCCGCGCAGGGACAGGGTCGGCCCCAGCTCGCCCGCCTCCGCCGTGTGGTTGTAGACCACGTCGAGGATGACCTCGATCCCGGCCGCGTGCAGCGCCCGCACCATCCGCTTGAACTCGCCGACCTGCTGACCGGCCGTGCCGCTGGAGGAGTACGCGGCGTGCGGGGCGAAGTAGCCGATCGAGTTGTAGCCCCAGTAGTTGCGCATCCCGCGGCGCAGCAAGTGGTCCTCGTGCGCGAACTGGTGCACCGGCAGCAGCTCCACCGCCGTCACCCCGAGGCGGGTCAGGTGCTCGATCGCCGCGGGATGGGCGAGCCCCGCGTAGGTGCCGCGCAGCTGCTCGGGAACACGCGGGTGGCGCATCGTGAACCCGCGCACGTGCAGCTCGTAGATCACCGAATCGGCCCACGGCGTCTTCGGCCGGACGTCGTCCGCCCAGTCGTCGTCATCGTGGACCACGACGCCCTTGGGGACGTGCGGGGCCGAGTCGCGGTCGTCGCGCACGGTGTCGGCGATGTACTGCTGCGGCCAGTCCCGCACGTGGCCGTACACCTCCGGCGGCAGCGCCCCGTAGTCGTTGCCCGGGCGTGCGTCCACGGCCCGCGCGTAGGGGTCCAGGAGCAGCTTCGCCGGATTGTGGCGGGCGCCCGTCCAGGGGTCCCAGCGGCCGTGCACCCGGAACCCGTAACGCTGCCCGGGCCGCACGCCGGGGACGAAGCCGTGCCAGATCTCGTGGGTGAGTTCCGTCAGGGAACAGCGCGTCTGGGCGCCCTGACCGTCGAACAGGCAGAGCTCCACCGCCTCCGCGCCCGGCGCCCACAGCGCGAAGTTGGTGCCCGCGACGCCCTCCGGGCCCGACCGGTAGCGGGCACCCAGCGGGTGCGAGGAGCCCGGCCACACCGGCGGCCCCGGGGGCGCCGGCACCCGTGCGGTCCGACCCGCCGGCCGGCCGGCGGCCTGCCCGTTGACACCGTTGAGGCCAGGGGCGCCGTCGACGCCGTCGACCAGCCCGTTCGGCCGGTCCAGCGGATGTCCGTCCGGCCGCCCGTCGACGGGCGGCGCGGGCACGCTCCCGTTGACCCGTACCTCTCCGGCGACGGTTTCCACCGCCTCTTGCTCGGCTGCGCTCGACACTGCCCGCCTCCACGGCTCTCGGTACCTGCGGGGGCAGGGGAGTGCGGCCCCGGCGTCCCGGCCCGGGCCCGCCCCCGTCTGGTCCTTCACACTGTTCTGCCCGAACTGCCCGGCCCGGAACGTCGGCCGCGCCCACGTTTCCCCCCGAGGGGGCCGGTCGTTGGAAGGGCGTGACTCTTCTGACGAGGCGGGCAGCGGCGGGCTTGGCGGCCGTCGCGGTGTGGGCGGCCCTGCTGGGCGGTCTGAGCGGCTGTACCAAGGACGGCCGCTCACCGGTCGAGATCCAGCTGCCCGGAAAACCCCGGTCGCCGGACGAGGCCATCCGGATCACCCCCGAGGACAACGCCAAGGGGGTGCCCGCCGACGGCCCGCTGACCGTCAAGGTCGCCGAGGGGCGGCTGGAGCGGGTGGTGGTCACCAAGGTCGAGGACGCCCAGGAGGAGCGGGTCCCGGGGGACATCGCCGAAGACGGGCTCAGCTGGAGCCCCGACCCGGCGGCCGGACGGCTCGCGCTCGCGGCCAAGTACACCGTCGACGTGGTGGCCGTCGACGGACACGACCGCCGTCAGGCCCGGCACACCACCTTCACCACCTACGTGCCCGAGGAGCGGTTCATCGGCTACTTCC
This sequence comes from Streptomyces cirratus, assembly GCF_014650775.1. Classification (GTDB taxonomy): domain Bacteria; phylum Actinomycetota; class Actinomycetes; order Streptomycetales; family Streptomycetaceae; genus Streptomyces; species Streptomyces cirratus. The sequence continues at coordinate 908,344 of NZ_BMVP01000002.1, forward strand.
GGCCCGAGAACCGCTCCACCGTGGGCACCGGCATGATCATCTCCTTCCGGTTCAACCGCTCCATCAAGCAGCGCGCCGCCGTGGAACGGGCCATCACCGTCACCTCCGTACCCGCCGTGAAGGTCGTCGGCCACTGGTTCGGCGCCGACCGCCTCGACTTCCGGCCCAGGGAGTACTGGAAGCCCGGCACCGAGGTCACCATCCGGATGAACCTCCGCGACGTCGAGGGCGCGCCCGGCGCGTACGGCATCCAGGACAAGACGGTCACCTTCAAGGTCGGCCGTTCGCAGGTCTCCACCGTGGACGCGGCCGCGCACACCATGGAGGTCCGCCGTGAGGGACAGCTGTTGCAGACGCTGCCCATCACCGCGGGCGCACCCAAGAACACCACCTACAACGGGAAGATGGTGGTGATGGAGATGTTCGACGTGACCCGCATGAACGGTCAGACCGTCGGCTTCGGGGGCGAGTACGACATCCCCGACGTCCCGCACGCCATGCGGCTCACCACCTCGGGCACCTTCCTGCACGGCAACTACTGGGCCAGCCCCGACACCTTCGGCACCCTCAACACCAGCCACGGCTGCGTGGGCCTGCGCGACGACAAGGGCGGCGGCTCCGACACCCCGGCGGGCTGGTTCTTCGACCGCTCGCTGGTCGGGGACGTGGTCGAGGTCGTCAACTCGCAGGACAAGACGGTGGCGCCGGACAACGGCCTGGGCGGCTGGAACCTCTCCTGGGCCGACTGGACCGCCGGCTCCGCCACCGGCTGAGGGCCAGGTGACGGCAGGGGTGCGGAACGGGCGCGGGAGGACACGGCCCGCACTCCAGTTGGGACGGAACGGTGACAAGACCGTGCCTTCACGTGATCTCCCCATGTGATTTCCTGTCGACAAGCGCGCGACTGTCCGCGCGGGGGACATGGGGAGAACAAGAGTGAACCTGCAGCCGATTCGCGGCCGCGTCCGCACCGGCCTGCCGGCCCTTCTGCTGGGAGCGGCCCTGCTGTTCACCAGCGCGTGCAGCGGCGGCGGAGACAGCGGGGGCGGCGCCGGTGACAACGCCGGCGGCAAGGGCGGTGGCAAGACCGGCACCGAAGCGTCCAAGGCCGTGGTCAACGTCAAGCCCGACGACGGCTCCAAGGAGGTCGCCACGAGCGGCGTCCTCAAGATATCCAGCACCGGCGGCAAGCTCACCACGGTGACGGTCGCCGACACCAAGGGCAACGCGGTCGACGGCAAGATGGGCGCCGACGGGGCCAGCTGGGAGCCCGCGCGCAACCTGGCCGCCGCCACCGAATACAAGGTGCACGTGGTCGCCAAGGACGAGGCGGGCCGGGAGTCCGCCAAGGACACCACCTTCACCACCCTCACGCCGACGAACACCTTCGTCGGCCACTACGCGCCCGAGGACGGGGACACCGTCGGCGTGGGCATGCCCGTGTCGATCAACTTCACCCGGGGCATCACCAACACCGAGGCCGTCGAGAAGGCCATCACCGTCACGGCGGAGCCGAACGTGCCGGTCGAGGGCCACTGGTTCGGCAACGACCGCCTCGACTTCCGCCCCGAGAAGTACTGGGCCGCGGGCACCAAGGTCACCGTGAAGATCGCCCTCGACGGGGTCGAAGGCCGCCCGGGCGTCTACGGCAAGCAGACCCGTACCGTGCACTTCACCATCGGCCGCTCCCAGGTCTCCACGGTCGACGCGAGCGCGCACACGATGGAGGTCGTCCGCGACGGCCAGGTGCTCAAGAACCTGCCGATCACCGCGGGCGCCCCGTCGACCACCACGTACAACGGGCAGATGGTCATCAGCGAGAAGTACAAGGTGACCCGGATGAACGGCGCCACCGTCGGCTTCGGCGGCGAGTACGACATCTCCGACGTCCCGCACGCCATGCGCCTGTCGAACTCCGGCACCTTCGTGCACGGCAACTACTGGGCCTCCAGCAGCACGTTCGGCTCGGAGAACGTCAGCCACGGCTGCGTCGGCCTCAAGGACGCGCGCGGCGCCGGTGACGACGACCAGCCCGCCGCCTGGTTCTTCAACGAGTCCTTGATCGGCGACGTGGTCGTCGTGAAGAACTCCAAGGACAAGCAGATCGCCCCGGACAACGGCCTCAACGGCTGGAACATGGACTGGTCGGAGTGGATCAAGTAGTCCGCTCCCGTACGTGATCGGTGGCCCGGTGCTGTGACCCACAGCACCGGGCCACCCGGCGTTAACCGGCACTAACCTTCCCCGTATGACCCTCTCTCTCGAAGTCTCCGAAGGCGTCGGCACCCTGCGTCTGGACCGCCCTCCCATGAACGCCCTGGACATCGCCACCCAGGACCGGCTGCGCGAGCTCGCGGCGGAGGCCACCGACCGCGCCGACGTCCGCGCGGTGATCCTCTACGGCGGCGAGAAGGTGTTCGCGGCCGGCGCGGACATCAAGGAGATGCAGACGATGGACCACGCGGCCATGGTCGCCCGGTCCCGCGGGCTCCAGGACGCCTTCACCGCCGTCGCGCGGATCCCCAAGCCGGTCGTCGCGGCCGTCACCGGCTACGCCCTCGGCGGCGGTTGCGAGCTGGCGCTGTGCGCCGACTACCGGATCGCGGCCGACAACGCCAAGCTCGGCCAGCCCGAGATCCTGCTCGGCCTGATCCCGGGCGCCGGCGGCACCCAGCGGCTGTCCCGGCTGATCGGTCCCTCCAAGGCCAAGGACCTCATCTTCACCGGCCGCATGGTCAAGGCCGACGAGGCGCTCGCCCTGGGGCTCGTTGACCGGGTCGTGCCGGCCGCCGAGGTGTACGAGCAGGCGCACGCCTGGGCGGCGAAGCTCGCGCAGGGACCGGCCCTCGCGCTGCGCGCCGCCAAGGAGTGCGTGGACGCCGGGCTGGAGGCGGACATCGACACCGGGCTCACCATCGAACGCAACTGGTTCGCCGGTCTGTTCGCAACGGAGGACCGCGAGCGCGGGATGCGCAGCTTCGTGGAGGAGGGACCCGGCAAGGCCAAGTTCCTCTGAGTCGCGGCCGGTTGTGACCGGTTCCCGGCCGGTTCCTCCTTGGGGGTGGATTAGCCGGGCCTTAAGGGGGCCTTAAGGCGAACCGGTGATCCACTCCACGTGATCACCGGTGTGCGCCGTGTCACCCCAGGTCGGACCGGTGGCGCGGCCCCCTGATTGCCTTCCGCATATGCCGGAACGCCCCCTGGGAGTCGGTGGAACCCGGGGGGTGTTTTCCCGCGGAACGGCCCGGAGCGGCGGTGCGGCCGTCCATGATGGGTGCATGGCGGGCCTGGAGGGTGTGGAACAGCCGCGGCAGCAGCGCGGCAGCGCTTCGGCGGTACGGATCGCGGCGGCTCTTGAGGAGGAACAGGGCCTCAGGGCCCTGGAGTTGTACGGGAACCCCGCCGAGGCGGAAGTCACGCTGCCGTCCATGCCCGAATCGGCCGGTACGGCGCGCCGGCTGACCCAGTCCGTGGTGATCCGGCTGTGGGGCCTGTCGCCGCAGATCGCCGAGCACACCGTCCTGCTGGTCTCCGAACTCGTCGGCAACGCCGTGCGGCACACCGGGGCGCGGTCGTTCGGCTTACGGCTGGTGCGCCGCCGCGGGTGGATCCGGGCCGAGGTGCGCGACCCCTCGCGGGGGCTGCCCTGTCTGATGCCGGTCCACGAGATGGACACCACGGGCCGGGGTCTCTTCCTCGTGGACAAGCTGTCCGACCGCTGGGGCGCCGACCTGTTGCCGCGCGGCAAGATCACCTGGTTCGAGATGCGGGTGGCGGACCGCTGAGGCGCGCGGAAGCCGTCGGAACGCCGGAAACCCCCTGTCGCCGTGTGATGGGGGCGCCGCGGGGGTTTCAGGGGTGCGCCGAGGATCTGGGGGGGTGTGATCCTCGGCGTGGGACTTCGCTCGGGTCAAAGGGAAGCCGTGATTCCGACTATGGCAGACGAGCGACCAAATGCCAAAAGCGCAAACTCGGACATAAGTGTGTATAACCTAAGAGTTCACAGCTAAATCCTAGGTGAGGTGACCTACTCGCCTCGTAATCTATGAATAAGTATCGACCGCTCTGAGTGAATCGTTGATCACGTAGCGGACGGCTCGCTCGCCGGGGCCTGCCTGGGGCAGACGGCGAACTGGGTCAATCAGCCTGTAAAGGGGCGTACGGACCTTAAATGGGCGGGTGCACTGCTACCCGGACCGTCGATCTGCCCTCCTCGCCGGTGCCGCGGTCGCCGCCGGTGCCCTCACCGCCGCCTGTGGGACCGCGACGGCGCCCAAGGCGCCCGCCTCCGCCGCCGCCACCCCCACCGCCGCCGGACCCGCCCCGGCGGCCGCCGCCCCGGGCCCGCGCCGGTTCGCCGGTCAGCCCGTGGAGATCGGGCACGGCTCCCGGGACCGCCCCCGCATCGCCCTCACCTTCCACGGCAACGGCGACCCCGCGACGGGGCGCGCGGTCCTCGCCGAAGCCGAGCGCGCGGGCGCTCGTGTCACCGTACTGGCGATCGGCACCTGGCTCGACGAGCACCCCGACATGGCCCGCCGGGTCCTGGACGGCGGGCACGAGCTCGGCAACCACACCCAGCGCCACCTCGCCATCAACTCCATGCCGGAGGAAGAGGCCTACGCGGAGATCACCGGATGCGCCCAACGCCTCAGGCGCCTCACCGGCTCGATCGGCACCTGGTTCCGCCCCTCGCAGACCCAGTACGCGACCCCCCTCGTCCAGGAGCTCGCCCAGAGGGCCGGCTACCCGCACGTCCTCTCGTACGACGTGGACTCCCTCGACTTCACCTCGCCCGGCGCCGCGGCCGTCATCCGCAACGTCACCGGGACGATCCACGCCGGATCGGTGGTGAGCCTGCACTTCGGCTACGCGGACACGGTCGACGCGATGCCGCCCCTCCTCGAAGAACTCGCGCGTCGCCAACTGCGCGCGGTGACCACCACGGAGCTGCTGACCCCATGACGACGAATCGCCTTCCACGGAAGGCCACCGTGCTCCTTGCCGGACTGGTTCTCGCGGCCCTGGCCGGGTGCGGAGCCGGGGGAAAGAACGCGACGGAGGCGCTCGGCACCAAGGGGCCCGCCCGGCCGGTCAAGGCGGAACCCGCGGCGCCGCCCGGACTGGCCGGAATGCCGCCGGTGCTCGACCCCCACGACGTCTACGCGGCCGACCGGCCGAACCAGCTGTCCCCGGTCGTCAAGAACTTCCCTTCCCGTGTCTACGTACCGAACACCGGCTCCAACACCGTGTCCGTCATCGACCCGAAGACGTACAAGGTCATCGACACCATCCCGGTCGGCATCCAGCCCCAGCACGTGGTGCCGTCCTGGGACATGAAGACCCTGTGGGTCAACAACAACCGCGGTCACACGCTCACCCCCATCAACCCGGCCACCGGCGAGGCCGGTGACCCGGTGGAGGTGCACGACCCGTACAACCTGTACTTCACGCCCAACGGCAAGTACGCGGTCGTGATGGCCTCCATGGACCGCGAGCTGGTCTTCCGTGACCCGCACACCATGAACCGGGTGAAGACGGTCCCGGTGACCTGCTACGGCGTCAACCACGCGGACTTCTCGCTGGACGGCCGGTACTTCATCGTCAGCTGCGAGTTCTCCGGCGAGCTGCTCAAGGTCGACACCGAGAAGATGGAGGTCGTCGGCCAGCAGAAGCTGCCCTTCGAAGGCGCCATGCCACAGGACGTCAAGGTCTCCCCGGACGGGAAGACCTTCTACGTCGCGGACATGATGGCGCACGGCATGTGGGTGCTCAGCGGCGACAAGTTCGGGGCGCCGACGCTGCTGCCCACCGGTAAGGGCTGCCACGGCCTGTACGTCAGCCGCGACTCGAAGGAGATGTACATCTCCAACCGGGGCGAGGGCAGCATCTCCGTCTTCGACTTCAAGGCGAACAAGCTCACCAAGAAGTGGGAGCTCCCGGACGGCGGCAGCCCCGACATGGGCGGGGTGTCCGCCGACGGCAAGGTGCTGTGGCTTTCGGGCCGCTACAACTCCGAGGTGTACGCGATCGACACGAAGACGGGCGAGGAACTGGCCAAGATCCCGGTCGGCTCCGGCCCGCACGGCCTCGCCGTCTACCCGCAGCCCGGCCGCTACTCGCTCGGCCACACCGGCATCTTCCGGTAGGCGGCGGCGGGGGTGCCCCGGGAGCCCGCACGGCTCCCGGGGCACCCCCGTCCCTACGCGCGGTGGCTCACCAGGCGACGGGAAGCCGCTCGGGAAGCCGCTTGATGAAGCCGGTGCGCCAGACGAGGTTCTCCGCCGGCACCGCGAGCCGCAGCTCCGGCAGCCGCTCCACCAGCACCTCCAGCGCGATCTGCGCGTGCACCCGGCCGAGCGCGGACGCGGGGCAGAAGTGCCGCCCGGCCCCGAAGGCCAGGTGGGCGTTCGCGCTCTCCCGCTCCAGGTCCAGTTCGTCCGGGTTCTCGAAGGCCGCCGGGTCGAAGTTGGCCCCCTCCAGCAGGACGAGGACCAGCTCGCCCTCCTTCACCAGGACGTCCCCGACCTGTACGTCGGCCATGGCGATGCGCGGCAGGCCGTCACCCACGGACAGGTTCCAGCGCAGCAGTTCCTCCACCGCGCCGGCCATCCGCTCGGGGTGCGCCCGCAGGTACCCGATGAGCTCGGGGCGCTGGAGCAGCGCGAGGACCGCGAGCACCAGGAACGCCGAGGTGGACACCGCGCCCGCCCCGAAGAGGGAGACGGCGACCGTCGCGAACATGTCGTCACTCAGGTGCGCCGACTCGGGGTCGGCCTCCTTGAGCCCGGCGAACCTGCCGAGGAGCCCCGTACGCTCCTCGGCCGGCAGCGCGAGCTGGACGTTCAGCTGCTCGACGAAATAGCCGACGTCCTTGTACCAGTTCAGTGCGGAGTCGGCGAACGGCTCGCGTGCGGTCATGAACGCGACGTCCAGCCCCGACATCAGCCGGCGGTGGTCCTCGAAGGGAACACCCAGTACCCGACAGTGCAACGCCGCCGAGAAGGGGTCGGCGAACCCCGCCCGGAGGTCCGCCGGACCGCCCTCTGCCACGATCCGGTCGATGAGCTCCCCGGCCTTGGCGCGCAACCAGTCCTGGAGGCCCTTCTGGCGCGGGTTCAGGGCCTTCATCACCGCGTTGCGCAGCCCGGCGCTGTTGATGTTGCCCATGTTGTTGACGACCTCGGGCGGGATCGTCAGCGCGTACTGGCGGGGCACACCGGCGTTGGCGGTGTCCTTGAGGCTGAACCGTTCGTCCTCCAGCACCTGCTTGGCCAGTGCGTAGCTGCTGACGAGCCAGGCCGGGTCCCCTGTCAGGGTGCGGACCGCGGCGACCGGTGCCTTCTCGCGCAGCCAGGCGCACTCCTCGGGGAGTACGTCTCCGCGCCGCGACAGCGGGAAGTCGAGGAGCGCCCCACCGGCCCCCGCGCCCGTTCCGGCCTGCGGGCCCTCAAGCTGCTCGACGCTCATCGACGGTCCCTTCGGTCGGTGCGTGGTGCGCGGGTGTGGCGTGCTGCTCCGGGCGCACGACGGCGTACGCCTGGTTGCGGGTCGCGCGCAGGCCCCCGCCGCGCGCGAAGAGGAGATCGGTCATCGGCATCTTGACGTGGTAGGCCGCCACGGAGGACGGCACGTCGAGAATGCTCGGGGTGTCCACGAAGAACGGCAGCTCCGCCGCCATGTAATCGAAACAGACCTGCAACTGTGCGTCTGTGATGGATTCACCTTCCGGCAACTTCGATCCGACGAAGTGGAGGGCCATTTCCTCGCATCCCTTACGAAACCCGTCATCCGTCTCAAGGAAATGCAGGACCCGCCGGTGCAGTAGTTGGTACACCGGGTTCGACTGGAAGTCGGAAAGCGCCCTCACGCGTATCTCGGCGTGCGTGGACCCTGAATCCTCGACACCTTTGACGATCCTTCGCCGCACTGCCTTGATCTCCTTCGCGGCCCGCTTGCCCGCGTGCTCCGGGGTGTAGCCGAAGGCGGCGAACATCCGGTCCACGTGGAGGTCCGCGTAGACGAAGTCGACCTGCGCGAAGCGGGTCGCAGCCCATCGGGCAAGACTGCTGATGCGCTCGGAGCTGAAGTAGCTGTTGCCGGGGCTCACTCCGATGAGCACATGGTCGCCGTCTTCCCAGATATGGCGGCAAGTGCGGGTGAAGGGCAGAACTTCGAATGATGCGTCAGTTGTGATCGTCACCTGTGATCGCCCTTTATGCCGCTTGTCCCTGGGAGCCCTGCGCTCCTGGTGTGGCGGCAATGCCGGTACGTTATGCCGTGATCCCGGAGCGTGACAAGTGGCGGCCGGATTTGTTGGCTGGAATTATCGCTTCCGGCTGCCGGAAGGGTAATTGAATTTCTTTCTGCCGACCGAACGGGACCCGGGGTGAGGACGGCCCGCGCAGGGCGCTACCCTGAGCCGTCAACAAGCACCGAGAAGGGGTGGACCCAGTGGCGGACATCGAGAGCGCGCGGGCGACGTTCGGCAAGTTCGACGCGGACGGCGACGGCTTCGTCACGGCCGACGAGTACAGCGCGGCCATGAAGGCCATGGGTGACGCGTACGTCACCGGCGCCGTCGCGGACGCCGTCATCGCCGCCAAGGACGCGAACGGCGACGGCCTGCTGAGCTTCGACGAGTTCTGGAACGCCCTGAACAAGTAGCGCACGCGGGGCGGGGCCGCGTCACGCGGGCGGCCCCGTCATGTCCTCGACCTCGGCCAGCGCCTCCTCCAGCCAGCGCAGCCAGAACGTCTCCAGGCCGATCCCGCCGCGCAGCACGAGCCGGCGCAGCCGGTCCTCGTCGGAGTCCCGCCCCGGCGGGAAGTCCTTCGCCTCGATCGCCTCGTACTCCGCCAGCTGCCCCCGGTGCAGCTCCAGATGCCGCCGCAGCTCCCCGGCCAGCCCCTGCGGGCCGACGACGCCGGCCGCCCGCACCCGCAGCAGCAGCGGATCGCGGATCGCCTTCGGGTCCTGGCTCTCGCCGACCCACCGGGCCAGCTCCGCGCTTCCGGCCGGCAGCACCTCGTACTCCTTCTTCTGCCCGCGCACCGGTACCTCGCTGGGCAGCGCCCGGATCAGCCCGGCCTCCTCCAGCCGGCCGAGCTCGCGGTAGATCTGCTGGTGCGTCGCGGACCAGAAGTACCCGATCGACTTGTCGAACCGCCGGGTCAGCTCCAGCCCGGACGACGGCTTCTCGAGCAGGGCGGTGAGGATGGCGTGCGGGAGCGACATGCGCTCATCCTAGGTTCGGCCGCCGGCGCCGGGCCGTGTCCCGGCTCAGGACGGGGCCCCCGCCCAGGCGGACAGTGCCTCCGGCGTCCTCGGCCCCGGTGCGTCCGGCTCCAGCAGGCCCCGCGCCCGCAGGAGCGCCGTCACCGCCGGGGACCACGCCTGGCGCAGCCCCGCCGAAGCCAGCAGCTCCGGGTCCGACAGCAGCGCCGCGGCCGGGCCGACGCGGATGCCCGACGGGGTGAGGACCGCCGCGTCGTCGGCCCAGCGCACCGCGAGCTCGACGTCGTGCGTGGCCATCACCACCGTCGTGCCGTTCGCGCGCAGGCCCGCCAGCACCTCCAGCAGCCGCTCCTGCCCGTCCGGGTCCAGTCCGGCCGTCGGCTCGTCCAGGATCAGCACCTCCGGCGCCATCGCGACCGCGCCCGCGATCGCCGCCCGCTTGCGCTGCCCGTACGAGAGCAGGTGCGTCGGCCGGTCCCGCAGGGCGGTGATGTCCAGCGCGGTGAGCGCCGAGTCCACCCGGTCCCGTACCTCTGCCAGGGCCAGGCCCATGTTCATCGGGCCGAAGGACACGTCCTGCTCGACCGAGGCGGCGAACAGCTGGTCGTCCGGGTCCTGCACGACCAGCTGGACGCGGCTGCGCAGCCGGGTCAGCCCCGCCCGGTCGTACCCCACCGCAGTGCCGTCCAGCCGCAGTTCGCCCGCACCCGGCCGCAGGCCGCCGCTCAGCAGCCGCATCAGCGTGGTCTTGCCGCTGCCGTTGCGGCCCAGGAGGACCAGCGCCCGGCCCGGTGCGATGGCGAAGTCCACTCCGGACAGCACCTCCGGGCCGTCCTCGTACGCGTAACCCGCGCCCACCAGTTCCACCAACGGGTTCACAAGTACAGCCCTTCCAGGGTGAGAGTCACGGTGACCAGCGCGCCCAGCAGGGCCGCCGACGCCGCCAGGAACCGCCACGACAGCGTCGCCCCGGGCACCAGCACCCGCAGCGCCCCGTCGTAGCCCCGCCCGGCCAGCCCCTCCTGGAGCCGCGCCGCGCGGTCGAAGGCCCGCACGAACGAGGTCGCGGCGAGCCCGGCCAGCGAACGCCACAGCGCGGCCCGGCCGGTGTGCCCGAGCCGGGCCGCCTGCGCCCGGCGGACCTGGGCCACCGAGTCGAGCAGCAGGAACCCGATCCGGTACATGACCAGGGCCACGTCCACGACCGGGGCCGGTACCCCCGCCCGCACCAGCCGGGGCAGCACGTCCGACACGGGGGTGGTGAAGGCGAACAGCAGCACCCCGAGCGAAGCCGCCGAAGTGCGCAGCAGCAGCTCCGCCGCGTGCCGGGGGCCGTCCGGGGCCAGGGAGACCGGCCCCGCCGGGCCGCCGACCGCGAACAGCAGGGGCAGCGCCCCGGTGACGCAGAAGCCCAGCGGGATCCGGAAGGCCCGCCACAGCTGCCGTCCGGCCACGCCGGCCGGACCGAGCAGCACGGCCAGGGTCGCCGCCGCGACCAGCGGCCCGCCCGGCCAGGGCGGCAGGGCGACGGCCGTGACGGTGAGCCCGAGCCCGAGCAGTGCCTTCTCCAGCGGATGGCGGTGGCGCCAGCGGCTGCCGTGCGCCGCCACGTCGATGGGCAGCACCGGCTACGGCTGTTCGCCGCGCGACCGGGCGACGCCGGCCTGTTCGCCGCGGTTGTGGGCGAGGCCCTGGCGGCGGCCCTTGCGCAGGCCGAAGTAGTACGCGAGCACGCCCGCACCGAGGGCCGCCTGGAGCGCGAACAGCGCCGACTCGACCTCCGCGGAGGGGGGTTCGTACAGGGGCGAGAACCACGGCTTGTAGTCCGGCTCGATCTGGGTGATCGCCGACTCGGCCTGGCTGTCCGCGCCGGCGAACGGCTCTTCCTTGCCGTCGCCCATGCCCAGCGCGACGGGCAGTACGGCGAGCGCCGCGACCAGGAGCAGCAGCAGGGCGTTGATCTTAGCGTTACGGCTCATCGGGCGGCCTCCGTGCGTGCGGCGCCGCCGGTCAGCTTGGCGACGCCGAGGCGGACCAGGTCGGACTTGCTGGACTGCATCAGCAGCCGCATGACGAGGACGGTCAGCAGCCCTTCGCTGACGGCCAGCGGGATCTGCGTGACCGCGAAGATGCCGCCGAACTTCGCGAGCGCGCCGGGGAATCCGCTCGACGGGTCCGGGAAGGCCAGCGCCAGCTGGACGCTGGTCACGCAGTAGGTGACGAGGTCGGCGAAGAACGCGCCGAAGAAGACGGTCACCATCAGCGGCACGTCGAACTGCTTGAGCAGCCGGTAGACGCCGTATCCCGCCCAGGGCCCGGCGATCGCCATCGAGAAGGCGTTCGCGCCGAGCGTGGTCAGCCCGCCGTGCGCGAGCAGCAGGGCCTGGAACAGCAGGGTGATGGTCCCGAGCACCGTCATGACCGGCGGTCGGAACAGGATGGCGCCGAGCCCCGTCCCGGTCGGGTGGGAGCAACTGCCCGTGACGGACGGGATCTTGAGGGCCGACAGGACGAACGTGAACGCTCCCGACGCTCCGAGCAGCAGCGTGCTCTCCGGGTTCGCCTTCACCTCGCGGGTCAGGGCGCGGGCACCGTGTACGACAAAGGGGGCGGACGCGACGCCCCAGGCGACCGCGTGCAACGGGGGCAGGAAGCCCTCGGCGATATGCATGACTTTGGAGACCTCTCCAGCACCTCGTGGATGGACGACGCGCCCCGGCCGGTCTCCTGGCTCACGGGTACTGATGCCCTGACTCCGCCTTCCCGGGGCCGTGCGGTCACCCGCGCGGGCCCAGTGGCTTCCCGCGTGGGAGTGGAGCCGGACTTCCCGATCACAGTGGCGAGGGCCGCACCGGTTTCCCACCGGTTTCCCGAACACCAAGGCCCCATGACCCTAGTCGCCCGCCCGGACGGGTCACAACCCGCCCCTTCCGGGCGCGCCGGGTTGGTGGCCGCGTCCCGCGGGACGCACGGTGGTGCGGTGGCCGACGATTCGGAATCCGCGCAGAGCCCCCGCTACGGCGACCTGAGCGCCCTCTACGTGAACTGCACCCTCAAGCGGTCCCCCGAGACCAGCAACACCGAGGGCCTGATCTCCAGGAGCCGGGCGGTCATGGAGGCCGCCGGCGCCCGGACCGAGCTCGTCCGGGCCGTCGACCACGACATCGCCACCGGTGTGTGGCCCGACATGACCGAGCACGGCTGGGAGAGCGACGAGTGGCCCGTCCTCTACAGCCGGATCATGGACGCCGACATCCTGGTGCTCTGCGGCCCGATCTGGCTCGGGGACAACAGCTCCGTGATGAAGCGGGTCATCGAGAGGCTCTACGCCTGCTCCTCGCTGCTGAACGAGCACGGCCAGTACGCCTATTACGGCCGGGTGGGCGGGGCGCTGATCACCGGCAACGAGGACGGCGTCAAGCACTGCGCGATGAACGTCCTCTACAGCCTCCAGCACCTCGGGTACGCGATCCCGCCGCAGGCCGACGCCGGGTGGATCGGCGAGGCCGGGCCGGGGCCCTCGTACCTGGACCCCGGCTCGGGCGGCCCCGAGAACGACTTCACCAACCGGAACACGACCTTCATGAGCTGGAACCTCATGCACCTGGCCGCCCTCCTGAAACGGGCGGGCGGCATCCCGGCACACGGCAACCAGCGCTCGGAGTGGGACGCCGGGTGCCGCTTCGACTTCCCCAACCCCGAGCACCGCTAGCGGGGGCCGGGCTCAGCAGGTGGCCGGGTGCGGGAAGTCCAGGACGAACCGCTCCGGGGCGTGCAGCACGCTCGTGTTGTAGGTGGGCGGGGTGTCGAAGGCCGCCCCGAAGGTGACGTACCCCTCGAAGTCGCCGGTCTTGGCCATGCCCTTGAGCTTGGGGAGGGCGATCTGCTGGAGCGCCGGCCCCACGTAGACGTTGTGACCGGCCGAGTCGTGCGCGGCGGCGGGGTGCAGCCTGATCTCCAGGAAATACTTGCCCGGCAGGGGCACCGGCTTGCCGGACCCGTCGTAGACCAGCTCGGAGACGGGCGTGACGGTGACCGGCGGGGCGGCTCCCTGGAGGTCGATGACGAGCCGGTCGTAGGTGCAGTGGCCGCCCCAGCGGGCGTTGGTGACCAGCGTGGTGGTGGCGGCGGAGGCCGGCGCGGCGAACGCGATCCCGGCGGTGAGCAGGGCGCCCGCGAGCAGGGCGGTGACCTGGCGGCGACGTACGTGCTGCATGACGTCCCCCCGATTCTGAGAGACGGGGACAAGGTGACACCGCTGAAGACACGCGGGACGCCGTCACGGTTGCACGCGCGCGGGGACGACGTGAGGGCCGGGCGCACGCGCGCGCCCGGCCCTCACGTCCGCCCTCAGGGGCTCAGCACTCGATGACGTTGACCGCGAGGCCGCCGCGGGCGGTCTCCTTGTACTTGACCTTCATGTCGGCGCCGGTCTCCTTCATGGTCTTGATGACCTTGTCCAGGGAGACCTTGTGGGAGCCGTCACCGCGCATCGCCATCCTGGCCGCGGTGACGGCCTTGACCGCCGCCATGCCGTTGCGCTCGATGCACGGGATCTGGACCAGGCCGCCGACCGGGTCGCAGGTCAGGCCCAGGTTGTGCTCCATGCCGATCTCGGCGGCGTTCTCGACCTGCTCCGGGCTGCCGCCCAGGACCTCGGCGAGGGCGCCGGCCGCCATGGAGCAGGCCGAGCCGACCTCACCCTGGCAGCCGACCTCGGCGCCGGAGATCGAGGCGTTCTCCTTGAAGAGCAGACCGATCGCTCCGGCCGACAGCAGGAAGCGGACCACGCCCTCCTCGTCGGCGCCGGGCACGAAGTTCATGTAGTAGTGCAGCACCGCCGGGATGATGCCCGCGGCGCCGTTCGTCGGGGCGGTGACCACCCGGCCGCCCGCGGCGTTCTCCTCGTTCACGGCCATCGCGTAGAGGGTGATCCACTCCATCGACAGCGCCTGCGGGTCGCCCTCGGAGCGCAGCTTGCGCGCGGTGTTCGCGGCGCGGCGCCGGACTTTCAGGCCGCCCGGCAGGATGCCCTCGCGGGACATGCCGCGCGCGACGCAGGCCTGCATGACCCGCCAGATCTCCAGGAGGCCCTCGCGGATCTCCTCCTCCGTGCGCCAGGCCTTCTCGTTCTCCAGCATCATCGCGGAGATCGACAGGCCGCTTTCCCGGGCCATGCGCAGCATCTCGTCGCCGCTGCGGAACGGGAACTTGAGCTCGGTGTCGTCGAGCTTGATCCGGTCCTCGCCGACCGCGTCCTCGTCCACGACGAAGCCGCCGCCGACCGAGTAGTACGTCTTCTCCAGCAGAGGGGCGCCGGCCGCGTCGTACGCGAAGAGCGTCATGCCGTTCGCGTGGTAGGGCAGGGACCGGCGGCGGTGCAGGATGAGCTGGCTCGGCTCGTCGAAGGCGATCTCGTGGGCCTCGCCTATCTCCGCTCCCAGCAGGCGCAGCCGGCCGCTCTGGCGGATCCGCTCGACCTCGGCGTCGGCGGTCTCCACGTTCACCGAGCGGGGGGAGTGGCCCTCCAGACCCAGCAGGACCGCCTTGGGGGTGCCGTGGCCGTGGCCGGTGGCGCCGAGCGAGCCGAAGAGCTCTGCGCGTACGGAAGCCGTCTGGGCGAGGACGCCTTCCTTCTTCAAGCGGGTCACGAACATGCGAGCCGCCCGCATCGGGCCGACCGTGTGGGAGGAGGAGGGGCCGATGCCGATGGAGAAGAGGTCGAAGACGGAGATGGCCACGGTGGCGAGACTCCCTTGTCTGCTCGTGGGGTGGGAGAGGGGCACAGGAGAGCGGGTTTGATCAGCGGGAGGTGATCAGGGAGGTTTGTTCGGATTTTGTCCGACGGTCGAGCTTAACGCGGCGAGGTGAACGACCTGGCTGCCGGACGGGGCCACAAGGGGAAGCCCGGGTGTGGGTCGGCTCACATTCCGGCCGCACCCGGCGGGCGGGGAGGGCCGGGCGGGCGTGAAAAGGGGCCCGGGCCTGTGGGAACAGGCACCGGGCCCCGCCCGGCCGCGTCAGAGCGTCGGGTACAGCGGGAACTTCGCGGCGAGCGCGGAGACGCGCGCCTTGAGGGACTCGGCGTCGTAGGCCGGCTTGAGCGCCTGCGCGATGATCTCGGCGACCTCGGTGAAGGCCTCGGCGTCGAAACCGCGGGTGGCCAGGGCCGGCGTACCGATCCGCAGGCCCGAGGTGACCATCGGGGGCCGCGGGTCGTTCGGGATGGCGTTGCGGTTGACCGTGATGCCGACCTCGTGGAGGCGGTCCTCGGCCTGCTGGCCGTCCAGCTCCGAGTTGCGCAGGTCGACCAGGACCAGGTGCACGTCGGTGCCGCCGGTGAGGACGTCCACGCCCACGGCCTTGACGTCGTCCTGGACCAGGCGGGCGGCGAGGATCTTCGCACCTTCCAGGGTGCGCTCCTGGCGCTCCTTGAACTCGGGCGACGCGGCGACCTTGAAGGAGACGGCCTTGGCCGCGATCACGTGCTCCAGCGGGCCACCCTGCTGACCGGGGAAGACCGCGGAGTTGATCTTCTTCGCCAGCTCCTGCGTCGACAGGATGACACCGCCGCGCGGACCGCCGAGGGTCTTGTGCGTGGTGGTGGTGACGACGTGGGCGTGCGGGACCGGGTTCGGGTGCAGACCCGCGGCGACCAGGCCGGCGAAGTGCGCCATGTCGACCATCAGGTACGCGCCGACCTCGTCCGCGATCCGGCGGAACGCGGCGAAGTCCAGCTGGCGCGGGTACGCGGACCAGCCGGCGACGATCAGCTGCGGCTTGGACTCCTTGGCGAGGCGCTCGACCTCGGCCATGTCGACCTGGCCGGTCTCGTCGACGTGGTACGGGACCACGTTGTAGAGCTTGCCAGAGAAGTTGATCTTCATGCCGTGGGTCAGGTGACCGCCGTGGGCCAGGTTCAGGCCCATGATCGTGTCGCCCGGCTTGAGCAGCGCGAACATCGCGGCGGCGTTCGCCTGCGCACCCGAGTGGGGCTGGACGTTCGCGGCCTCGGCGCCGAACAGCGCCTTGATCCGGTCGATCGCGATCTGCTCGACCACGTCGACGTGCTCGCAGCCGCCGTAGTAGCGGCGGCCGGGGTAGCCCTCGGCGTACTTGTTGGTCAGGACCGAGCCCTGGGCCTCCATGACGGCGACCGGAGCGAAGTTCTCCGACGCGATCATTTCCAGGGTCGACTGCTGGCGTACGAGCTCGGCGTCGACGGCGGCGGCGACGTCCGGGTCGAGCTCGTGGAGGGGGGTGTTCAGAACGGACATCAGGATCCCCTGGGGTGTCAGTTGTCGGAGTGGGTGAGCGCGGCGTACTCGTCGGCGGAGAGCACGTCCTTCGGCTCCTCCGAGAGGCGCACCTTGAACAGCCAGCCACCCTCGAACGGTGCGGTGTTCACGAGCGCCGGGTCGTCCACGACGTCCTGGTTGGCCTCGACGACCTCGCCGGAGACGGGGGAGTACAGGTCGCTGACCGACTTGGTCGACTCCAGCTCGCCACAGGTCTCGCCCTCGGTGACGGTGTCGCCGACCGCGGGCAGCTGGGCGTAGACGACGTCACCGAGCGCGTTGGCCGCGAACTCCGTGATGCCGACCGTCGCGACGCCGTCCACGGCGTCCGACAGCCACTCGTGCTCCTTGGTGTAACGCAGCTGCTGGGGGTTGCTCATGACCTGATTCTCCTGGATGCGGGGGAGTGGATACGAACAGTGGTCTTGCGGGCTGAGACGGGCTGAGACGGGCTGAGACGGCCGGTACGGCGTACGGGGGCTACTTCTGCCGCTTGTAGAACGGCAGGGCGACGACCTCGTACGGCTCATGCGTACCGCGAATGTCCACGCCGACACCGGAGGTGCCGGGCGCGGCGTGCGCCGCGTCCACGTAGGCCATCGCGATCGGCTTGCCCAGCGTCGGGGACGGGGCGCCGGAGGTGACCTCGCCGATGACCTTGCCGTCGGCGACCACCGGGAAACCGGCGCGCGGGACCCGGCGGCCCTCGGCGATCAGGCCGACCAGCTTGCGCGGGGGGTTCGAGGCGGCACGCTCGGCGGCGGCCTCCAGCGCGGCGCGGCCGACGAAGTCGCCCTCCTTCTCGAACTTCACGACCCGGCCCAGACCCGCGTCGAACGGGGTCAGGGAGGTGGTCAGCTCGTGCCCGTACAGCGGCATGCCCGCCTCCAGGCGCAACGTGTCCCGGCAGGACAGGCCGGCCGGGACCAGGCCGACGGCCTCGCCGGCCTTGGTCAGCGCCTGCCACAGCTCCACGGCGTGCTCGGGGGCGACGAACAGCTCGAAGCCGTCCTCGCCGGTGTAGCCCGTACGCGCGATCAGCGCGGGGACGCCGGCGACCGTGCCGGGCAGACCCGCGTAGTACTTGAGCCCGTCCAGGTCGGCGTCGGTGAGGGAGGCGAGGATGCCGGGGGACTCGGGGCCCTGGACGGCGATCAGCGCGTACGCGTCACGGTCGTCGCGGACCTCGGTGTCGAAGCCGGCGGCACGCTCCGTCAGGGCGTCCAGGACGACCTGGGCGTTGGAGGCGTTCGCGACGACCATGAACTCGCTCTCGCCCAGGCGGTAGACGATCAGGTCGTCGAGGATCCCGCCGTCCTCCTGGCAGATGTGCGTGTAGCGGGCGCGGCCGACGCCGACGGTGGAGATGTTGCCGACCAGCGCGTGGTCCAGCGCCTTGACGGCCTCGGGGCCGGTCAGGGTGATCTCGCCCATGTGGGACAGGTCGAAGAGACCGGCCTTCGTGCGCACGGCGTTGTGCTCGTCGCGCTCACTGGCGTAGCGCAGCGGCATGTCCCAGCCCGCGAAGTCGGTCATGGTCGCACCGAGCGAGCGGTGCAGCGCGTCGAGCGCGGTCAGGCGGGGGGCAGTGCTCATGGGTGTGGCTCCCGGGTCCCAGGGCATGACATGACGAGGACGATCCTCCCCATCTGTCATCGGAACCTGAGAGGTTCGCCGAGAGTTCCCGCGCCGGGCGGGCGCGTCATCGGCTTGCACCTTGGGTGGAGCTGTCGAGCAGCCCGCTTTTCAGATCTGCCTCATCCACGCGGTACGGGGCCTGAGAGATTCAAGGGAGGAACTTGCTCCTTCGGCGCCCGGGCACGGCCTTGCGGCCTGCCGGGACTCTCCCGCGCGGATTCAAGCGGCCGGTATGCAGTTGGTGTCCAGATGGCGCACATCATTGCACGAGGTCGGCGGGTGCGGGCGGGCGGGCCCGAAAGTCCGAGCGGGGCTTGAGCGGGGCGGAACCCGGCGGGGCGGCACCGGGCGGGTCGGAACCGGGCGGGGCGGATTACCGTCCCTTTACAGAAGCGGGGGAGGCGATCACTGTGCGGAGGTTCGGAGTGCCGGCTTTGACGGGGACCCTTGGGGGGGTTCCGGCGCAGCGGCGTGCGGACGTGCCGGCGGCGGTTCCGGTGGAGGCGCAGGCCGGGCGGGTCCGGGACCTGCGCGGGACCGGGGCGCGGGGGCCTCGGTGGCTCGGCTTCGCCGCGGGGGACATCGTGGTGGTGTCCGGCCTGCCGGGCGGTGGCAAGAGCACGCTGATCAAGCGGGCCGCGGGGGTCGGGGCGATCGACTCGCAGGACACCCGGGAGCGGTGGGAGCGGCGGATGCCGGGGGCGCTGCCGTACGGGGTGTACCGGCCGCTGGTCCGCCTCGACCACTACTGGGGGCTGTGGCGGACCCTGCGGTCGGGGGCGTCGGCGGTGGTGCACGACTGCGGCAGCCAGGCGTGGGTGCGGGGCCTGCTGGCGGCGGTGGCGCGGCGACGGGGGCGGGCGCTGCACCTGCTGCTGCTGGACACCACCGCGCAGGAGGCACTGTCCGGGCAGGCGGAGCGGGGGCGGGGGGTGTCGGCGTACGCCTTCGCCCGCCACCGCGCGGCGGTGACCCGGCTCCTGCGCGCCGCGGAAGCCGGCCGTCCCCCTGCGGGCTGCGCGACGGTCACCCTCCTGGACCGCCCTTCCGCTGCCGCGGTCACGCACATCACGTTCCGGTAGCCCCGCCCTGGCCGCGCCGCCGCCCACTCCAGCCCCGCCGGCGTTCGAGGCGCGGGGTCCGGGCCATGTCAGCCTCGCCGGCGTTCGAGGCGCCGGTTCGGGCCATGTCAGCCTCGCCGGCGTTTGAGGCGCGGGGTCTGGGGCGGAGCCCCAGGGAACCCGGGTCCGCCGGGCACCGGGCTCCGCCCGGACCCGCGCCTCAAACGCCGGCGGGGCTGGAGTGGGCCGGAGTGGGCCGGCGGGGCCGGGGTGGCGCGGGGCCCCGGGGGAGGGCGGGAGGTGGGAAGGATTAGGGTCTGCGGAGGAGCGCGGAGCGAGGAGGCGGCGGATGCACGGCAGTGGGTGGCCCGACAACGAGCTGGAGCACGTGCTCGGCGCGGCCCTGGGGCAGGCGGACGCCGGGGCCCGGATCCTGGAGGTGCTCGGCCGCAGCCAGGTGTGGGTGCCGCTGCCGCGCGGAGGCGGCCCGGACCACGCCAGCCTCGACCTGCCCACGATGCTGATCGGCGGACAGGCGTACGTCCCCGTCTACAGCTCCGAGGCCCAGTTCCGCGTCTGCGCCGGCCCCGCCATGGACTTCGCCGTCGCCCCCGCGGTCGAGTTCGCCCGCGGCCTGCCCCCGCAGCTCGGCATCGCCCTGAACCCCGAGGGCGCCGTCGGCGTCCCGCTCCCCCCGCCCGCCGTCGCGGAGCTCTGCCGCACCGGCCGCACCCCCCTCGACGGCCCCGCCACCGGCGGCCGCGTCCGGCTCTTCGAGCCCGACTGGCAGCACGACCCGGTCGACTTCCTCGCCGCCGCCACCGAGGAGTTCCGCGCCCTCGGCGTGGTCACCGCCGCCCACCGCTGTCTCGCCAGCGTCGAAGGCGGGGAGCCGCAGCTGTACATCGGTGTCCAACTGGCGGGATGGGATCCCGAGGCGCGCAGCGCCCCGCTGGAGGCCCTCGGCCGGGCCCTGACGCGCGTACCCCCGCCCTGGCCCGTGCAGTTGATCCTCCTCGACGCCGCCCAGGACCCGGTGGTCGACTACATCCGTGAGCGCGTACGCCCCTTCTACCTCCCCTAGGGCCGCTTAAGCTGGTGGCCCATACGCGTGGATGACGGCGGACGAAGAGGGGTACCGGGTGAGTGCGTCAGGCACGGCCGCGGCCGGGCAGGTCGAGCACATGCTGCGCCAGGTGACTCCGGGGCGCTATGAGAGCTACGAGTCGCTCCTGCACGCCCTGGCGGAGGGCCGCCTGTGGATGCTGCTCTGGCAGGGCCGGCCGGGCTCCCCGGACGCCCAGTACGGCGGCATGGAGGTCGACGGCCTCGGCTACGCGCCCTGCGTGACCTCCCCGCAGGAGCTGGCCGCCAGCGGATGGAACCGCGGCTACGAAGTGGTCACCGGCCGGGACATCGCCCGCGCCCTGTACCCGGACCGCTGGGGCCTGTGGCTCAACCCCCATGCCCAGGGCGGCGGCCTCGGCCTGCCCTGGGCGGACCTGCGCCGCATCGCCACCGGCCTCGACCGGATGCCGGCCGGCCCGCTGCGGCTGTCCGAGCCCGCCCTGGAGCTCCCGCAGTTCTACGGGCTGCTGACCCAGCACGCGCACCGTACGCCCGCCGTCCGCTCGCTCCGCCGCGCCTGGGTGCAGCCGTCGCTGGGGTCGGCGTACCTGGCGGTGGGGCTGGACCTGTACGACGCTTCCGCGCCCGCGCTGGAATCCGTACGGGAGATGATGCGGCAGTCGGTCGGGGCGGTCCCGGAGGGCGTTCCGGTGTGCACCGTCGCGCTCGCCGACGAGCACGACCCGGTGGCGATGTGGCTGCGTTCGCAGACCCGTCCGTTCTACGACCGCGAGGGCCAGGCCCCCTCCTACTAGCCGCCCCCGCCGGCTCCCGTACGAGGCCCCGTACGAGGCCCGTACGAGCTCCTGCGCCGGAATCCCTCCTTCCGGAACGTGCTTATGTTTTGAGACATCGAATACCGGCCATTCCGAGGCCGCCGGACCCCACGGTTCCCGGCGGCCTTCGTCTTGTCCGGATTTCACCCGAGTCGTACGCCCAAAAGACGCATCGCTCTTGCGAGTTGGGCGACATGCCCGATTGCGTACCGAACGGACGGTCTTGCTCCGCTCAGGTGTGAGTGGAGTCCGGATAACGGGAATCAGGGCGTCAGATCACGGTTGCGCATCCATTCAACTGCGGGTCTGGCGGCTGGTCGAGCGCCCGATGAAGACTCCCCACCCAAGAGCCGGTCAGTCCTCCAGGACGCGGTTCGGCACGTGATCGGCACTGCACTCGCACGCCGCGTTTTTCCCGCAGCACTTCCCGCACGTCCTGCACTTCCTGCACTTCACACGCGTTCCGCGTGTCCCACGCACTCCGAGCGTCACTCCGCACCAACGCCGCCACAGCGGCGGGCATGGGCCGGCACACCCGTCGGCCGAGAGGGGTCCCCACCACGATGACGGCACCACTGCACGACACGAGCGCGGAGACGCCCGCACCCGTGTCCGTAGCCGACGTCCCTGCCAAGGCCATCGAAGGCCGCTCGCCCGGCCGCATCGCCTGGATGCGGCTCAAGCGCGACAAGGTCGCGCTGACCGGCGGCGTGGTCGTGATCTTCCTGATCCTGGTGGCGGTCTTCGCGCCGCAGATCGTGAGCCTGCTGGGCCACCCGCCCAACGAGTTCCACGAGGACTTGATCGATCCCGACCTCGGCACGCCGATCGGTTCGTTCGGCGGCGTGAGTTCCGACTTCCTGCTGGGTGTCGAACCCACCAACGGCCGCGACGTGTTCAGCCGGATCCTCTACGGAGCCCGCATCTCCCTGATCGTCGCCTTCCTGGCGGCCTTCGTCTCGGTCGTCATCGGCAGCCTGCTGGGCGCGCTCGCCGGCTTCCTCGGCGGCTGGGTCGACGGCGTGATCAGCCGCCTGATGGACCTGCTGCTGGCCTTCCCGCAGCTGCTGTTCACCATCGCGCTCGTCTCCGTCGTGCCCAACAGCCTCATGGGGCTGGAGGGTTCGAGCGTCCGCATGGCGGTGCTGATCCTCGTCATCGGCTTCTTCGGCTGGCCCTACATCGGCCGTATCGTCCGGGGCCAGACGATGTCCCTGCGGGAGCGCGAGTACGTGGAGGCGGCACGCAGCCTCGGCGCGGGCCGCGGGTACATCCTGATCAAGGAGCTGCTGCCGAACCTGGTCGCGCCGATCCTCGTCTACTCGACGCTGATCATCCCGACCAACATCCTGACGGAAGCGGCCCTCAGCTTCCTCGGTGCCGGCGTCAAGCCGCCCACCGCCTCCTGGGGAAAGATGCTGTCCGACGCCATCCCCATCTACCAGGACGACCCCATGTACATGGTGGTCCCCGGTATCACGATCTTCATCACCGTCCTGGCGTTCAACCTCTTCGGGGACGGGCTGCGCGACGCACTCGACCCCAAGGGCAGCTGAACCGCTCTTTCGATTCACCCACCTATGGAGGTTGGACAACCGTGATCCGCAGAAAGCAGGCACTCGCGATCACCGCCGTGATCGCCGCCCTGTCGCTGACCGCCGCGTGCGGTGGCGACGACACCAAGAAGGCGGGGGGCGACAAGGGCGACAAGGGCTACAGCGGTGCCGCCACCGGCGTCGTGAACGCCTCCGACGCCAAGGGCGGTGAGCTCAAGCTCTGGTCCCCCCAGGACGTCGACTTCCTCGACCCGGCGCGTGCCTACTACGGCTTCGTGTGGAACATGCAGCGCCTGTTCATACGCCAGCTCTACGCGTACGACAGCAAGCCGGGCGCCGCGGGCACCAAGCTGGTCCCGGACCTCGCCGACGGCGAGCCCGTCCTGAGCAACGACGGCAAAACGTACACCGTCAAGATCAAGGACGGCGTGAAGTTCGAGGACGGCACGCCGATCACCTCGAAGGACTTCAAGTACGGCGTCGAGCGCGTCTTCGCACAGGACGTGCTGGCCGGCGGCCCGACCTACCTGATCGACCAGCTCGACCAGGGCCAGAAGTACCAGGGTCCCTACAAGGACACCGACCCGGACAAGATGGGGCTGAAGTCCGTCCAGACGCCGGACGACCACACGGTCGTCTTCAACCTGGCGAGCGCGAACTCCGACTTCAAGTACCTGCTGGCCATGTCGTCCTCCTCGCCCGTCCCGGCGGGCAAGGACACGGGTGCCACCTACACCAACAAGCCGGTCTCCACGGGGCCGTACAAGGTCGAGAGCTTCGCCTCCGGCAAGGGCGCGACCTTCGTCCGCAACGAGAACTGGGACCCGAAGACCGACACGATCCGCAAGGGTCTGCCGGACAAGATCACCTTCACGGTCACCACCAACCCGGACGACATGGACCAGCGCCTGCTCTCCGGCGACATCGACCTCGCCGTCGACGGCACCGGTGTCCAGCAGGCCGCGAAGAACAAGATCCTCAAGGACGCGAACCTCAAGAAGAACGCGGACAACCCCTTCACGGGCTACATCCGCTACTTCGCCTTCCCGCAGACGGTCGCGCCGTTCGACAACGTCGAGTGCCGCAAGGCGGTCATCTACGCGGCCGACCCGAAGTCGCTGCAGAACGCCCGCGGCGGCCCGACCAGCGGTGACCTCGGCGCGAACATGCTGCCGCCCGGTGTCCCCGGCGCCGACAAGTCCTACGACCCGTGGAACCTGACCGCCGGCAAGCCGCAGGAGGACAAGGCGAAGGCCGCCCTCAAGGCGTGCGGCAAGCCGGACGGCTTCGAGACCACCATCGCGGTCCGCAACAACAAGGCCCCCGAGGTCAAGTCGGCCGAGTCCCTCCAGGCCTCGCTCGCCAAGGTCGGCATCAAGGCCACGATCGACCAGTACGACGGCAAGCTCTCCTCCTCCACCATCGGTTCGCCCGACAACGTGAAGAAGAAGAACTACGGAATCATCGTCATGGGCTGGGGCGCCGACTACAACTCCGGCGCGGGCTTCCTCCAGCCGCTGGTCGACGGTTCGTTCATCGCGCAGACCGGCAACAACAACTACACGATGCTCGACGACCCCGAGGTCAACGGGCTGTTCGACAAGGCCGCCGCGGCCGCCACGCCGGACGCCGCAGCGCCGTTCTACACCGACATCAACAAGAAGATCATGGAGAAGGCGCTCTACCTGCCGATCAACTTCGACAAGGCGCTGGTCTACCACAACCCGCGCCTGACGAACGTCTACTTCAACGACTCCATGGGCAAGATCGACCTCGCGGTCGTCGGCGTCGCCAAGTAGCCCGCGGGCACGGCAGCCAGTAGTCGGCGCCAGTCGTCCGACCGTCCGGCGGCCCCGCGAGGCGGCCGCCGGACACCAGCAGGTCAGCAAGTACGTAAGTAAGTGCCTTCACCGCACATGCGCTAGTCCGAAGGGCAGGTGAAGGCCGCAGGCGGCGGTCGCCGTCCCCACGAGGGGCGGCGACCGCCCGCCCCGGGCGGCCGACTGCAGTGCTCGTCTACCTCATACGGCGGCTGTTCAACGTCGCCGCCACGCTGCTGGTGGTCTCCGTGGTCACCTTCGGCATCTTCTTCGCGGTCCCGAAACTGACCGGCAGCGATCCCGCGCTCATGTACGCCGGCCGCGAGACCAACCCGACCGCCCTGGCCGGCATCCGCGTGAAGATGGGCTTCGACAAGCCCATCTCCGAGCAGTACTGGATGTTCCTCAAGGGCGTCTTCGCCGGCCGCGACTACGACGCCGGCACCGAGGTCACGCACTGCGCGGCACCGTGTTTCGGCTACTCCTTCAAGAGCGAGGCCCCCGTCTGGGAGACCATGCTCGACCGCATGCCGGTCACCCTCTCGCTCGCCCTCGGCGCGGCCGTGATCTGGGTGATCGCCGGTGTGGCCACCGGAGTGGTCTCCGCGCTCAAACGCAGGACCGCCATCGACCGGACCGTGATGATCGGAGCGCTCGCCGGCGTATCCCTGCCGATCTTCTTCACCGGCATGGTGGCGCCCGCGATCTTCGTCTACGGCCTGGGCTGGCTGGACGTGTCCAACTACAAACCCCTGACCGAGGATCCACTGGCCTGGCTCAACAGCCTGATCCTCCCGTGGGTCACCCTGGCCTTCCTCTTCGCCGCCACCTACGCCCGCATCACCCGCGCCACCATGCTGGAGGTCCTCGGAGAGGACTACATCCGCACGGCCCGCGCCAAGGGCCTCAAGGAGGGCGTGGTCATCCGCAAGCACGCCCTGCGCTCCACGCTCACCCCGGTCGTCACGATGTTCGGCCTCGACCTCGGCGGCCTGCTCGGCGGCGCCGTGCTCACCGAGACGACCTTCAACTTCCAGGGCCTGGGAACGGCGGCCGTCGCCGCCATCAGCCAGGGCGACCTCCCCGTCATCATGGGCGTCACCATGCTCGCCGCGCTGTTCGTGGTCCTGGCCAACCTGATCGTGGACCTGCTGTACGCCGTCATCGACCCGCGCGTGAGGCTGACGTGACCGACAACCCCTCCACCTCCGGCGGACCCGTGTTCGTGCCCGAGCAGGCGGGTCCCGGGTCCCGGGTCCCGGCGACGTCCTTCCTGTCCGTACGCGACCTCCAGGTCCACTTCCCGACCGACGACGGCCTGGTCAAGTCCGTCGACGGGCTCTCCTTCGACCTCGAACGCGGCAAGACGCTCGGCATCGTCGGCGAGTCCGGCTCCGGCAAGTCGGTCACCTCGCTGGCCATCATGGGCCTGCACCGCACCGGCCAGTCCCGCAGCCGCCCGCACATCTCCGGCGAGGTCGTGCTCGACGGCGAGGACCTCGTCCGGGCCGACGCCGACCACGTGCGCACGCTCCGCGGCCGCAAGATGGCGATGGTCTTCCAGGACCCGCTGTCCGCGATGCACCCGTACTACTCCGTCGGCAAGCAGATCGTCGAGGCGTACCGGACCCACAACGACGTCGACAAGAAGACGGCCCGCACCCGGGCCGTGGAGATGCTCGACCGCGTCGGCATCCCGGAGCCCCACCGGCGCGTGGACTCCTACCCCCACGAGTTCTCCGGCGGTATGCGCCAGCGCGCGATGATCGCGATGGCGCTGGTCAACAACCCCGAACTGCTCATCGCCGACGAGCCCACGACCGCGCTGGACGTCACCGTCCAGGCGCAGATCCTGGACCTGATCCGCGACCTCCAGAAGGAGTTCGGCTCCGCCGTCATCATGATCACGCACGACCTCGGCGTGGTCGCCGAGATGGCAGACGACATCCTCGTGATGTACGGCGGCCGGTGCGTCGAGCGCGGCACCGCCGAGAAGGTCTTCTACGAGCCCCGCCACCCCTACACCTGGGGCCTGCTCGGCTCGATGCCGCGCATCGACCGCGACCAGACCGAGCGGCTGATCCCGGTCAAGGGCTCCCCGCCCAGCCTCATCAACATCCCGAGCGGCTGCGCCTTCAACCCCCGGTGCCCCTACGCCGACGTACCCAAGGGCGGCATCACCCGCACCCAGCGCCCCGAGCTGACCCAGGACGACAGCCGGCACTGGTCCGCCTGCCACATGTCGCAGGAGGAGCGGACCCGGATCTGGACCGAAGAGATTGCGCCGAAGCTGTGAGCGACATGAACGAGACGGGCGCGCAGACGGGCGCGCCGCGGGCCGCCGAGGCCTCAGGGGCGTCCGCGGCCGAGGAACCGCTGCTCAAGGTGACCGGACTGGTCAAGCACTTCCCCATCAACAAGGGGCTGCTGCGCCGCCAGAGCGGAGCGGTCAAGGCCGTGGACGGCATCGACTTCGACGTCCGCCGGGGTGAGACCCTCGGCATCGTCGGCGAGTCCGGCTGCGGCAAGTCCACGATGGGCCGGCTGATCACGCGACTGCTCGAACCGAGCAGCGGAAAGGTCGAGTTCGAGGGCAAGGACATCACCCACCTGGGTGTGGCCGGCATGCGGCCGCTGCGCCGCGACGTCCAGATGATCTTCCAGGACCCCTACGGCTCGCTGAACCCCCGCCACACGGTCGGCACGATCGTCGGAGCGCCGTTCAAGCTCCAGAAGGTCACCCCCGAAGGCGGCGTCAAGGCGGAGGTGCAGCGGCTGCTCTCGCTGGTTGGGCTCAACCCCGAGCACTACAACCGCTACCCGCACGAGTTCTCCGGCGGCCAGCGCCAGCGCATCGGCATCGCCCGGGCGCTGGCCCTCAAGCCGAAGCTGGTCGTCGCGGACGAGCCGGTGTCGGCGCTGGACGTGTCGATCCAGGCCCAGGTGGTGAACCTGCTGGACGACCTCCAGGAGGAACTCGGCCTGACCTACGTGATCATCGCGCACGACCTGTCGGTCATCCGGCACGTCTCCGACCGGATCGCGGTGATGTACCTCGGCAAGATCGTGGAGCTGGCGGACCGCAAGTCGCTGTACGAGGCGCCGATGCACCCGTACACGACCGCGCTGATGTCGGCCGTGCCGGTGCCGGACCCGAGGCGGCGCGGCGCGAAGAGCGGCCGCATCCTGCTCAAGGGCGACGTGCCCTCTCCCATCTCGCCCCCCAGCGGCTGCCGTTTCCACACCCGCTGCTGGAAGGCGACGGAGCTGTGCACGACGCAGGAGCCGCCGCTGGTCGCCCTCAAGACCGGGCACCAGGTCGCCTGTCATCACCCGGAGAACGCCCCCGACCAGGCGCCGGGCGACAAGGCCCTGCCGGGCGCGGCGGAAGCGGTGGAGACGCCGACCCTCTAGGCCGGCACGCCGGGGGTCCCGGGGCGGCCACGCCCCGGGACCCCCGCGCGGGCTGCTGTTCCGCCGCGGCGGGGCCTTTGTCGGGGCCATCGCCGCCAGCCCGCACAATGGGGGCGTGTCCCACGATCTCTTCCCGCCCGGTATCCAGCACGCCCTGGACCTCGCGGGCATTTTTGTCTTCGCCACCGCCGGCGCGCTGCTCGCCGTCCGCAAGAACTTCGACGTCTTCGGCATCTGCGTGCTCGCGCTCGTCACCGCCCTCGGCGGCGGACTGCTGCGCGACCTGGTGATCGGCGCCGTCCCGCCGGCCGCGTTCGGCGAGCTCAGCTTCTTCCTGACCCCGCTGGTCGCCGCAGCGCTCGTCTTCTTCCTGCACCCCGAGGTCCAGCGGATCAACCGCGCCATCAACGTCTTCGACGCCGCCGGGCTCGGGCTGTTCTGCGTGTCGGGCACCACGAAGGCCTACGAGTACGGGCTGGGGCTCACCGCGTCGGCCGCGCTGGGGGTGGCGACGGCGGTCGGCGGCGGTGTCATGCGCGACGTCCTCGCGGGCGGGGTGCCGTCCCTGCTGCGCGACCGCGAGATGTACGCGGTCCCGGCGGTGGTCGGGGCCTCGATGGTGGCCCTGTTCATCGGCTTCGACAAGCTGAACGGTTTCACCACGGGCGTCGCGATCGTCACCGCCTTCGTGCTGCGGCTGCTCGCGATCCGGTACCACTGGCGGGCGCCGTTGGCCTGGAACCGCCGCTCTGCGGTGGCCGAAGAGCCGTAACATCGCCGTAGCACAACAAAGCTACCGCTTAGTAGCTTGCCGGTGTACCTTCGCCTCATGTCACACACAGCGGCCCAGGCAGCCATCGGAGACAGCGAGTTCGACCGCGACACCGCCATCGCCCCCCGAGCGGGCGAGGCCGGGGTGTACGACGCGGAACTCTCCGCCGGTTGGACGATCATCAGCGCGGTCAACGGCGGATACCTGCTGGCCCTGGTCGGCCGGGCGCTGGCGGCAGCGCTCCCGCACCCGGACCCGTTCACCGTCTCCGCCCACTACCTGACCTCCTCCGTGCCCGGCCCCGCCGTGATCCGCACGCAGCTCGTCCGGAGCGGACGCACCCTCTCCACCGGGCAGGCCTCGCTCTTCCAGTACGACGAGAACGGCGCGGAGGTCGAGCGCATCCGGGTCCTCGCCTCCTACGGCGATCTCGCCTCGCTCCCCGACTCCGTCCACACCACGGCGCGGCCCCCGGCCATCCCGGCGTACGAGGACTGCCTCGGCACGGAAGCCGGCCCGGCGCCCATCCCGGGCAGCTCCGAGATCGTCGACCGGCTGCGGCTGCGGCTGGACCCCGCGACGGCCGGCTGGGCCGTCGGCGCGCCGTCCGGCAAGGGCGAGATGCGGGCCTGGTTCGAGCTGGCCGACGGCCGGGACGCGGACCCGCTGTCCCTGCTGCTGGCGGTGGACGCGCTGCCGCCGACCTCCTTCGACCTCGGTCTGATGGGGTGGACCCCGACCGTCGAGCTCACCACGCACATCCGCCACCGCCCGGCCCCGGGGCCGCTGCGGGTCGCCATCACCACCCGCAACCTGGCCGGCGGCTTCCTGGAGGAGGACGCCGAAGTCTGGGACTCGGCGGACCGCCTGGTGGCCCAGTCCCGCCAACTGGCCCGCGCCCCGCGCACCTGACGGCACCCCGCCCCCGGCCCGGGTCCCGTCCGGCTCGGGGCCCCGGCCGGTCCGGGCCCGGTCCCGGGGCCGCAGGGCCCGGTGGGGGCTCGTAGAATCGGGGGATCATGGCCTACCTCGATCACGCCGCAACCACGCCGATGCTGCCGGAGGCGGCTGCGGCGATGACCGCGCAGTTCGCCGCCACGGGTAACGCGTCCTCCCTCCACGCCGCCGGCCGCCGCGCCCGCCGCACCGTCGAGGAGGCGCGCGAGGCTCTCGCCGAAGCCCTCGGCGCGCGCCCGAGCGAGGTGGTCTTCACCGCCGGGGGCACCGAGGCCGACAACCTCGCCGTCAAGGGCCTCTACTGGGCCCGGCGCGACCAGGACCCCGCCCGCACCCGCGTCCTCGCCAGCCCCGTCGAGCACCACGCCGTCCTCGACGCCGTCCACTGGCTCGCCGAGCACGAGGGCGCCCGCGTCGAGTACCTGCCGGTGGACCGGTACGGACGCGTACACCCCGAGGCTTTCCGGGAAGCGGTGGAGCGGGACCCGGGCGACATCGCCCTCGCCACCGTCATGTGGGCCAACAACGAGATCGGCACCGTACTGCCGGTCCGCGAACTCGCCACGGTCGCAGCCGAGTACGGGATCCCCGTGCACTCCGACGCCGTCCAGGCGTTCGGACAGCTCGACGTCCGCTTCGGCGACAGCGGCCTCGCCGCCATGACGGTCAGCGGCCACAAGATCGGCGGCCCCTACGGCATCGGCGCGCTGCTGCTCGGCCGCGACCAGAGCCCCGTGCCCGTCCTGCACGGCGGCGGCCAGGAACGGCACGTCCGCTCCGGCACCCTGGACGTGCCCGCCATCGCCGCCTTCGCGGTCGCCGCCGTCCTCGCCGCAGAGCGGCGCGAGGACTTCGCCACCCGGATCGGCGCCCTGCGCGACGAGCTGATCACCGCCGTGCTCCGGGAAGTGCCCGACGCCGTCCTCGGCGGCGACCCGGCCGAGCGGCTTCCCGCCAACGCGCATTTCAGCTTCCCCGGCTGCGAGGGCGACTCCCTGCTGCTGCTCCTCGACGCCCAGGGCATCGAATGCTCCACCGGCTCCGCCTGCACCGCGGGCGTGGCCCAGCCCAGCCACGTCCTGCTCGCCACCGGCACCGATCCCGACCTGGCCCGCGGCACCCTGCGGTTCTCCCTCGGCCACACCTCCACCAAGGAGGACGTCACCGCCGTGGCCGCCGCCATCGGCCCCGCCGTGGCCCGCGCCCGCACCGCCGGCCTCAGCTAGTGCTGTGACCCGGTGAACCTTCCCGGTCACAGCACTAGGCGGTGCCCGGGCCCGCCTCGCGGACCATGCGCAGGTACCGGTCCCAGTCCCACAGGGGGCCCGGGTCCGTGTGGTCGGTGCCCGGGACCTCGCTGTGGCCGAGGACGTGTCTTCGGTCGACGGGTATGCCGTACCTGCGGCAGACGTCCGCCGTGAGCCGGGCCGACGCCGCGTACATCGCGTCCGTGAAGTCCTGCGGCCGGTCTATGAAGCCCTCGTGCTCGATGCCGACACTGCGCTCGTTCATCGAGCGGTTCCCGGAGTGGAAGGCCACGTCCAGCTCGCGCACCATCTGCTCCACATGCCCGTCCTGGCGGACGATGTAGTGCGCCGACGCCTTGTGCCACGGGTTCTTGAAGGCGTCCACGGAGGTGTCGAAGCTGCCCTGTGTGACATGGATGACGATCCGGTCCACCCGGTAGTCCTCCGGCCGGTCCGCCATCCGCCAGTTCGCCGGCGAGGCCGCCGTCCAGCTCGCGCCCGCGTGGTCCAGCGCCCCCTCCTCGCGCGGCCGGGACACCCCCGGCAGCAGCCACCACGCGCGCCCGAGCTCCTCCCGTCCGGCGAGCGCCGCGACCGCGAAGATCCCGAGCCCGCCGAACAGCACGGCCCTGCGGGTCCTGCCCCTGCTCCCCATGTGATCCACCCCCCGCTCCTCACAACGCGCTGTGACCCCGGGCGGTTCCCCCGTACCCTGGACGGTGCTATGACTGAGAACCTGCCGCGCACCCCCCGCCCCCTTCGCGTCCTGGCCGCCATGTCCGGCGGTGTGGACTCCGCCGTCGCCGCGGCCCGCGCGGTCGAAGCCGGGCACGAGGTGACCGGCGTCCACCTCGCCCTCTCCGCGAACCCGCAGTCCTTCCGGACCGGCGCCCGCGGCTGCTGCACCATCGAGGACTCCCGCGACGCCCGGCGCGCCGCCGACGTCATCGGCATCCCCTTCTACGTCTGGGACCTCGCCGAACGCTTCCGCGAGGACGTCGTGGAGGACTTCATCTCCGAGTACGAGGCCGGCCGCACGCCCAACCCGTGCCTGCGCTGCAACGAGAAGATCAAGTTCGCGGCGCTGCTCGACAAGGCCCTCGCCCTCGGCTTCGACGCCGTCTGCACCGGCCACTACGCCACCGTCGTGGAGAACCCGGACGGCTCCCGCGAGCTGCACCGCGCCAGCGACATGGCCAAGGACCAGTCCTACGTCCTCGGCGTCCTGGACGAGAAGCAGCTCGCCCACGCCCTCTTCCCGCTCGGCGACACGCTCACCACCAAGGACGAGATCCGCGCCGAGGCCGAGCGCCGGGGCCTGGCCGTCGCGAAGAAGCCCGACAGCCACGACATCTGCTTCATCGCCGACGGCGACACCCAGGGCTTCCTCGCGAGCCGTCTGGGCAAGGCCGAGGGTGACATCGTGGACGGGGCGACCGGCGAGAAGGTCGGCAGCCACGACGGCGCCTTCGGCTTCACCATCGGCCAGCGCAAGGGCCTGCGCATCGGGCACCCCGCCCCCGACGGGAAGCCGCGCTACGTGCTCGACATCTCGCCGGTCAACAACACCGTCACCGTCGGCCCCGCCGAGGCCCTCGACGTGAGCGCCCTCACCGCCATCCGTCCCCGCTGGTGCGGCTCCACCCCCGCCGCCCCGGGCACCTACACCGCGCAGCTGCGCGCCCACGGCGGCGAGAGCGAGGTCCACGCCGAAGTCGTGGACGGCGAGCTGCGGGTCTCCTTCACGGAGCCGGTGCGCGGCGTGGCCCCCGGCCAGGCCATCGTGCTCTACGACGGCACGCGCGTGGTCGGCTCCGCCACCATCGCCACCACCACCCGCGCCGCCGCGAGCGTCTGACCGGCCCCGGGCCGGGCCCCGGCCCCGGCCCGAGCCGGCTCAGGCCACCGTCAGGACGATCTTGCCGGTGGTGCGGCCCTGCTCGCCGATCTCGTGGGCCTTCGCCGCCTGCTCCAGCGGCAGGACGGTGTCGACGACCACGCGGAGCCTGCCCGCGTCGGCCAGCGCGGCGATCTCCAGCAGGCCGCGGTGGTCCGGCTCCACGAGCATCCACGCGGCGTGCACGCCCTGCGGGTCCTGCGGCAGGCCGTCCGGGCCCGGCAGGGTGATCAGGTGGCCGCCCTGCTTGAGCACCTTGAGCGAGCGCTGCCCGTGGTCCCCGCCGACCGCGTCGAGCACGACGTCCACACCGCGGACGGCGTCCTCGAAGTCGGTGGTCCGGTAGTCGATCACCTCGTCGGCGCCCAGCTCGCGCAGCAGCTCGTGCTTGGCGGCGCTGGCGGTGCCGATCACGTACGCGCCGCGGGCCTTGGCGATCTGCACCGCCAGGTGGCCGACGCCGCCGGCCGCCGCGTGGATCAGCACCCGCTGACCCTCGGCGACCCCGGCCGTGTCCACCAGCGCCTGCCAGGCGGTCAGCGCGGCCAGCGGCAGGGCCGCAGCCTGCACGTGGTCCAGGGAGGCGGGCTTGCGCGCGAAGTGCCGGGCCGGGGCGACCACGTACTCGGCGTAGCCGCCCGCCTGGCGCGGGAAGTTCGGCATGCCGTAGACCTCGTCGCCCGCGCGGTACAGCGTCACGCCCGGGCCGACCGCCTCGACGGTGCCGGAGACGTCCCAGCCGACCATCGGGACCTCGCCCCAGCCGATGAGGGCGCCACTGGCCCGGGTCTTGAAGTCCACCGGGTTCACGCCGGCCGCGTGGACCCGCACGAGGACCTCGTTCAGACCCGGCTCGGGCCGCTCGGTCTCGACCTCGGTGAGAACCTCGGGTCCACCCCACTGGCTGACGACGACGGCACGCATGAATGTCTCCTTGGTTGCGCTCTGCGCCGGTTCTACCGGCCGATGGCACCAGCTTGGCCGCCCCCCGACCCTCATGGTGATGGCCGGACGGCCACCATGTGACAGAATCTGGCCATGCACCGTGTAGCCGTACTCGCCCTCGACGGCGTCGCCCCCTTCGAGCTCGGCATGCCCTCGCGCGTCTTCGGCAACGCCCTCGCCGAGGACCGCAGCGCCCTCTACGAGGTCACCGTCTGTACCGCGGACGGCCGGCCCGTAGCCAGCGACGCGGGCTTCACCATCGGCGTCTCGGCGGGCCCCGAAGCCCTCGCCGCGGCCGACACCGTGATCGTCCCGCCGACCCACGCCATGCCGGGGCTGCTGCGCGGCGAACCCCTGCCGGAGCCCCTCGCGGACGCCCTCGCGGCCATCCGCCCCGGCACCCGCATCGTGTCCATCTGCACCGGCTCGGAGGTGCTCGCCGCCGCCGGGCTGCTCGACGGCCGACCCGCCACCACCCACTGGGTGCACGCGCCGGAGTTCCAGCGGGCATTCCCCCGGGTCAAGCTCGACGAGGACGTGCTCTTCGTCGACGACGGCGACCTCCTCACCTCCGCCGGGGTCGCCGCCGGCATCGACCTCTGCCTCTACCTGATCCGCGCCGACCACGGCACCGCCGTCGCCAACCGCGCCGCCCGGCTGTGCGTCGTACCGCCGTGGCGCGACGGCGGCCAGGCCCAGTACATCGACCGGCCGGTCCCCGAGCCCACCGTCGCCACCACCACCGCCACCCGCGCCTGGGCCCTGGAACGGCTCTCCCAGCCCCTCACCCTGGCCGAGCTGGCCGCGCACGCGAGGATGAGCCTGCGCACCTTCACCCGGCGCTTCCGCGACGAGGTCGGCATGACCCCGGTCCAGTGGCTCACCGGCCAGCGCCTCGACCTGGCACGGCAGTTGCTGGAATCGAGCGACCTGCCCGTCGACCTGGTCGCCCACCGCTCCGGCTTCGGCTCCGCGAACTCCCTGCGCCAGCACATGCGCGCCGCCCTGGGCATCTCCCCGATCGCCTACCGGCGCACCTTCCGCCCGGCCCTCGTGGAGGCATGACCTCCGGGGTAATCGCCCTCCCGGACGCCGTTCGGCAGGATCGACCCGACGGCCCGGGCCCGGGCCACCCGCGACAGCCGGCAAGGGAGACAGCCATGACCGCGTACGCCATCGGCCACATACGTCCCGGGACGATGAACGAGGAGATCCTGCGCTACATCGAGGAGATCCAGGCCACCATGGATCCCTTCGAGGGCCGCTTCCTCGTCCACGGAGCACAAGTGGAGGTCATGGAAGGCACCTTCC
Organism: Streptomyces cirratus; assembly: GCF_014650775.1. GTDB lineage: Bacteria > Actinomycetota > Actinomycetes > Streptomycetales > Streptomycetaceae > Streptomyces > Streptomyces cirratus. Next base: position 943,401 of record NZ_BMVP01000002.1, read on the forward strand.
CCGGCACGCTCGTCGTCATCGGCTTCCCGGACATCGAGCGCGCCCGCGCCTGGTACGCCTCGCCCGCCTACCAGGCCCTCGTCCCGCTCCGCACCCGCCACATCCCGGGAGAGATCATCCTGGTCGACGGCGTCCCGCCGGGCTACGACGCCCGCAAGACCGCCGCCGGGCTGCGCGAGGCGGCCGGACTCTGAGGAGGGGCGGGGCGGGGTCCGGCGGGGTGCGAGCATGACCGTATGGCTACTCACCTGATCACCGGTGCCGGATCCGGCATCGGCGCCGCCGTCGCCGCCCGCCTGCACGCCCGCGGCGACGACCTCGTCCTGCTGGCCCGCGACGCCGGCCGCGCCAGGCAGCTCACCGACCGCTACCCCGGGGCCCGCGCACTCGTCGGCGACCTCGCCGACCCCGACCGGCTCTCCTGGGCGTTCTCCAAGCAGGCCGTCCCCGAGCGGATCGACTCCCTCCTGCACATCGCCGGCATCGTGGACCTCGGCCCCGTCGGCGAGCTGCGCCCCAAGACCTGGCACCAGCAGCTCAACGTGAACCTCATCGCCCCCGCCGAGGTCACCCGGCTGCTGCTGCCGACCCTGCGCGCCTCGCACGCCACCGTGGTCTTCGTGAACTCCGGCGCCGGACTGAGCGCCCACGCCGACTGGAGCGCGTACGCCGCCTCCAAGCACGGCCTCAAGGCGCTCGCCGACTCCCTGCGCGCGGAGGAGAAGCCCCACGGCATCCGCGTCACCTCCGTCTACCCCGGCCGCACGGCCAGCCCCATGCAGGCCAAGGTGCACTCGCAGGAGGGCAAGGAGTACGACCCCGCCGCCTGGATCGACCCCGAGTCGGTGGCCACCACCATCGTCATGGCCGTCGACCTGCCCCGCGACGCCGAGGTCAACGACCTGTCCGTGAGGCCCGGCCGATGACCGCGAACGCCACCGGCGTCGGGTCGCTGCCCGGCGGCGACGCCCGCGAGGCCGCCAAGACCGCCACCGGCTCCTTCGAGGAGTTCCCGTACCTCCCCGAGCTGCCCGCCCGCGGGCCCGGCGCGGACATGATCGGCCGCACCCTCGGCCTCCTCGTGGAGATGTACGCCCACGTCGAACCCAGCGGCTGGCGCATCAGCGACCGCCCCGGCCGCGACACCAGGCGTTCCCGGTCCTGGCTCGGGGAGGACCTGGACGCCCTGGAGGAGTTCACCCAGGGGTACCGGGGCAAGCTCAAGATCCAGGCCGTCGGCCCGTGGACCCTGGCCGCCGCCCTGGAACTGCACGGCGGCGAGGCCATGCTCCAGGACGCGGGTGCCTGCCGTGACCTGGCCGGATCCCTCGCCGAGGGCCTGCGCGAGCACCTGGCCGACGTACAGCGGCGGGTACCCGGCGCCGAGATCGTGCTCCAGTTCGACGAGCCTTCGCTGACCGCCGTCCTGCTCGGCCGCGTCCGCTCCGCGAGCGGCTACCGCACCTACCGGGCGGTCGACCGGCAGGTGGTCGAGGGCACGCTCCGCGAGCTGTTCGCCGTCACGGACTCCGTCGGGGGCGGCGAGGTGATCGTCCACTCCTGCGCCCCCGAGGTCCCCTTCGGCCTCCTGCGCCGAGCGGGCGCCACGGGCGTGTCGTTCGATTTCTCGCTGCTCACCGAGCGCGAGGACGACGCCATCGGGGAAGCGGTCGAGGACGGCCTGAAACTCTTCGCCGGAGTGGTGCCGGGCACCGACGCCCCGTTGTCAGACCCGGGCGGTAGCGTCATGGGTGTCAGGAAGCTTTGGCGCAGGCTGGGGCTGGCCCCGGGGACTCTGGCCGAGTCCGTCGTGGTCACCCCGTCGTGCGGTCTGGCGGGCGCCTCGCCCGCCTACGCCCGCGCGGCACAGGCGCACTGCGTCAGAGCGGCGAGGTCGCTCGCCGACAACCCTGAGTGACGGTCGAGACGGGCCACGGGAGGACACGGCATGGCAGCCGAACAGAAGCAGGCAAGCGACACGACGGTACCGGCGGCGGTGCGCGAACAGCACGCCCTGCTCGCCGAGCAGGTCGAGGAGCACCGCTTCCGGTACTACGTGAACGACCAGCCGGTCGTCAGCGACGCCGAGTTCGACCAGCTGCTGCGCTCGCTGGAGGCACTGGAGGAGGAGTATCCGGAGCTGCGCACCCCGGACTCGCCCACCCAGAAGGTGGCCGGGGCGTACGAGACGGACTTCGCCTCCGTCCGGCACCGCGAGCGCATGCTCTCGCTCGACAACGCCTTCGAGGACGAGGAACTGGCGGCCTGGGCCGAGCGGGTGGCCCGGGACGTGAACACCGGCGACTACCACTACCTGTGCGAGCTCAAGGTGGACGGCCTCGCCGTCAACCTCACCTACGAGAACGGCCGCCTCACCCGCGCCGCCACCCGCGGCGACGGCCGCACCGGTGAGGACATCACGCCCAACGTCCGCACCATCGCCGAGATCCCCGACCGCCTCAAGGGCGAGCGGATCCCGAAGCTGGTGGAGATCCGCGGCGAGGTCTTCTTCCCCATGGAGAAGTTCGAGGAGCTCAACGCCCGCCTGGTCGAGGCGGGCGACAAGCCCTTCGCCAACCCCCGCAACGCGGCGGCCGGTTCGCTGCGCCAGAAGGACCCCAAGGTCACCGCGACCCGCCCGCTGCACATGGTCGTCCACGGCATCGGCGCCCGCGAGGGCTTCGACATCGACAAGCTGTCCCAGGCGTACGGCCTGCTCGGCGAGTGGGGCCTGCCGACCGCCCGGCACAACAAGGTGGTCGCCTCCCTCGAAGAGGTACGCGAGTTCATCTCCTACTTCGGCGAGAACCGGCACTCCGTGGAGCACGAGATCGACGGCGTGGTCGTCAAGCTCGACGAGATCCCGCTCCAGGGCCGGCTCGGCTCCACCGCGCGCGCCCCGCGCTGGGCCATCGCCTGGAAGTACGCCCCCGAAGAGGTCAACACCAAGCTGGTCGACATCAAGGTCGGCGTCGGCCGCACCGGGCGCGTCACCCCCTACGCCCAGGTCGAGCCGGTGACCGTGGCCGGCTCGGAGGTCGAGTTCGCGACGCTGCACAACCAGGAGGTCGTCAAGGCCAAGGGCGTGCTCATCGGGGACACGGTCGTGCTGCGCAAGGCGGGCGACGTCATCCCCGAGATCCTCGGCCCGGTGGTGGACCTGCGGGACGGCACCGAGCGGGAGTTCGTGATGCCCGCCGAGTGCCCCGAGTGCGGTACGCCGCTGCGGCCGATGAAGGAAGGCGACATCGACCTGCGCTGCCCCAACGGGCAGACCTGCCCCGCGCAGCTGCGCGAGCGGCTGTTCTACCTGGTCGGCCGCCAGTGCCTGGACATCGAGAACTTCGGCAAGGTCGCCGCGGCCGCGCTGACCCGGCCGCTGGAGCCGGCCTCCCCGCCGATGCTGGACGAGGGGGACCTGTTCACCCTCACCATCGAGGACCTGCTGCCCATCAAGGCGTACGTCCTCGACCAGGACAGCGGACTGCCCAAGCGCGACCCGAAGACGGGCGAGGAGAAGATCGTCACGGTCTTCGCCAACCAGAAGGGCGAGCCGAAGAAGAACGCCCTGGCGATGCTCCAGAACATCGAAGCGGCCAAGGACCGGCCCCTGGCCCGCATCATCAACGGGCTGTCCATCCGCCACGTCGGGCCCGTCGCCGCCGAGGCCCTCGCCCGCGAATTCCGTTCGATCGAGCGCATCGAGCAGGCCACCGAGGCGGAACTCGCCGCCACCGACGGGGTCGGAGCGATCATCGCCGCCTCCCTCAAGGAGTGGTTCGCCGTCGAGTGGCACCAGGAGATCCTGCGCAAGTGGCGTGCGGCCGGTGTCCGGATGGAGGAGGAAGGTTCCGGCGAAGCCGAGGGACCGCGCCCGCTGGAGGGCATGACCGTCGTGGTCACCGGCACGCTGCAGAACCACACCCGGGACGGCGCGAAGGAGGCCTTGCAGAGCCGGGGAGCCAAGGTCACCGGCTCCGTCTCGAAGAAGACGTCCTTCGTCGTCGTCGGCGAGAACCCGGGCTCGAAGTACGACAAGGCCGTGCAGTTGAAGCTCCCGGTGCTCGACGACGCGGGTTTCGAGGTGCTGCTGGAGCAGGGGCCCGATGCCGCGCGCGCCGCAGCCCTGCCGGTGGACGGCGCCACCGAATCGGAGTGACAACCGGATGAACGTCCTTCCGGGATAGCGGTGTAGACGAACGGATGCGTGGCGTGCGGCCGTACGGGCGGGCGCACGCCCGGCGCGGCTCCCAGTGGTAAACGGCCGGTACAAGGCTGGTGGCAGGCCCATGAGCTGTCGGATCATCGGATGGGTGACCCCGGTTGTCCTGGTCCAAACTCGCCCGTTCGGCGGATACCGTACTGATGAGGATGGCTGGGTCGCATTCGGGCAACCACCGCCGACCGCTGCCCCTGGGAGCCTTTGGCGTCCTACTGTTGAGGGGTGCGCCTGTCGTGCACGGCTGCCTGATGCGCTGTCAGCCGTGATGGCATGACACAGGGGCCATCGCGTGACATCGGCATCGCCGGCTGTGAGAGGGACGGGCATGAAACCCACCGAAAGCGCCGACCCGTCACCCGAATCAGGCGGGGAACCCCCGCCCGTGCGGACGGGCCGGCTCGGTCTCCTGCGTGCCAGGACGCCGCGGACACGCACGCTCGACACCGGGGCGGCCGCGGATGACGTACAGGGGCGCACCGTGCTGCCCTTCGCCGTCGTCGGCCTTGCCGTCGCCGTACTGGCCGCAGGCGTGGTCTCCGCCCTGACCGACCGTCACGCCCTGTTCCCCGGCGGCCCCGTGGGCTGGGCGCTGGCCCTGCTCACCGGAGTCATCGTCGGCCACCTCGTGGCGCTCGGCCGCGACCGCTGGTGGGGCGGCACCGGCTCGGGAGCCGCGCTCACACTCGGCGTCCTCCTCCTCTACGGATGGGTCCCCGCCGGACTGGTCTCGCTGGCCGTCGTCTCGCTCGTCGGCGCGGCCCGCCGCCACCGCTGGCGGCAAGGCCTGCTGCACGGCTCCGCCGACATCCTCGGCATCGGCGCGGGCGCCCTCGCCCTGGCCGCCTTCGGCGAGACGCCGACCGTGGAAACCCCCTGGCTGCCCGGCACGTGGGACCTGGCGGCGATCCCCGAAGTGGTCATCGTCGCCCTCACCTACCTGCTGGTGACCCGGATCGTGCTGTGGTTCGCGCTCGCCCCGCGCGGCGCCGGACTGCCCACCGTTGCCCGCACCGCCCTGCTGCGCCAGGCCCTGGTCGCCGCCGCCCTGCTCGGCATCGCCCCGCTGATCTGCGTCGTCGCCTCCAACCAGCCGGTACTGCTGCCGCTGTTCGCCGTACCGCTCATCGCACTGGACTCCACCCTGTGGATCGCCCGCGCCCGCGCCGAGGAACAGCTGCGCGACCCGCTGACCGGCCTGCCGAACCGGCAGTGGCTTTTGGAGCGCACCTGGTCGGCGCTGGACGAGGCTGAACGTTTGGGCACCCGCTCCGCCCTCGTCCTCATCGACCTCGACCGCTTCCGCGCCGTCAACGACACCCTCGGCCACCTCGCCGGGGACCGGCTGCTCCTCCAGATCGCCGAGCGGCTGCGCCAGGCGCTCCCGCCGGACGCCGAGGCGGCGCGCCTGGGCGGTGACGAGTTCGCCGTCCTGCTGCCCCTGGCCGACTCCACCACCAGCGCCCAGCGGGTCGCCCGGCACCTGGTCTCCGAGCTCAGCTCCCCGCTCGACCTCGACGGCCTCACCCTCGTCCTGGAGGCCAGCGCCGGCCTCGCCGTCTTCCCCGACCACGCCCTGGACGCGGAGGGCCTGCTGCGCCGCGCCGACGTCGCCATGTACCAGGCCAAGCGGGACCGCACCGGCGTCGAGGTGTACGAGTCCAAGCGCGACAGCAACACGCCCGACCGGCTCGGCCTCCTCGGAGACCTCCGCAGGGCGCTCGACGCGGGCGAGGTCGAACTCCACTACCAGCCGAAAGTCCGCTTCGACGGAAAGGTGGCCGGCCTCGAAGCGCTCGTGCGCTGGGTCCACCCCGAGCGGGGGCGGGTCTCCCCGGACGAGTTCATCGCCATCGCGGAGACCTCCGGCCTCATGCCGCACCTGACGGAATACGTCCTGGAGACGGCGCTGGCCCAGGTGGCGCGCTGGCGCGCGCAGGGCCTCGAGGTGCCGGTCGCCGTGAACGTCTCACCGCGCGACGTCCACACCCCCGGTTTCGCGGGAGCCGTGGCCGCCAGACTCGCCCGGCACGGCGTCCCGGCGAGCGGCCTCCAGCTGGAGATAACGGAGCACGTCTTGCTGGAGGACCCGCAGCGGGCGGCGGACACCATGGCCGGGCTGACCGGCCACGGGGTGAAGATGTCCCTGGACGACTTCGGCACCGGCTACTCCTCGCTGGTGCATCTGCGGCGGCTGCCGGTCAGCGAGCTCAAGATCGACCGCTCGTTCGTGGCGCGGCTGGCCGTGGACGCCCAGGACGCCGAGATCGTGCGGTGCACGGTGGACCTCGCGCACTCGCTGGGCCTGCTGGTCGTCGCGGAGGGCGTCGAGGACGACGAGACCTGGGAGCGCCTGCGGGACCTGGGCTGCGACGCCGTCCAGGGCTGGCTGGTCGCCGCCGCCATGCCGCCGCAGGAGGCCACGGCCTGGCTCCTGGCCCGCGGCGAACGCGGCTGGCGCCGCCCGGCGGACATCACGGCCGAACTCGCCGCCGCGGCCGCCAAGGAATCCCAGGCGTCCTGACCCCCCGGCCCCGCCGGAGGCCCCCGGGCCCGCCGGGGGCCCACCATGCCCCTCCGGCGGGCATCCGGCCCTGCCGGAGGCCCACCCGGTCCGGCGGAGGCCCACCCCCGGTCCCGCCATGAGGTTCACCCGGCCCCCGCCGAGGCCCACCCGGTCCAGCCGGGACATTTCAGCCCCGCCGGCGTTTGAGGCGCGGGGGCCGGGGCGGAGCCCCGGGGAGCCCCGGGCCCAGCCCGGGGGCCGCTCGCGGCGCGGCGCCGCAGCCGGCCCGTACCCCCTCCGCCGGAGGCCCCCGGCGGCAAACCGTTTAGTGGCTCCGGCCTCCCGCCCCATAGGATTGGCAGCGAAACCTACACACTCACCACCCCCAGAGGATCGCTGCATGCCTGGCATCACGCGCGAGGAGGTCGCCCACCTCGCTCGGCTGGCACGTCTGGAACTGAAGAGCGAAGAGCTCGACCACTTCGCCGGACAGCTCGACGACATCATCGGCGCGGTCGCCCGCGTATCCGAGGTCGCCGACCAAGACGTCCCGCCGACCTCCCACCCGCTGCCGCTGACCAACGTCATGCGCGCGGACGAGGTCCGTCCGTCGCTCACCCCCGAGCAGGCGCTTTCCGGCGCTCCCGCCCAGGAGCAGCAGCGTTTCAAGGTGCCGCAGATCCTGGGGGAGGACTAACAACCATGGCTGACACCGTCATCATCAAGCTCACGGCCGCCGAGACCGCCGAGAAGATCGCCTCCGGCGAGCTCACGGCCGTCGAGGTCACCGAGGCCCACCTGGCCCGCATCGAGGCGACCGACGAGAAGGTCCACGCCTTCCTCCACGTCGACCGCGAAGGCGCCCTCGCCCAGGCCCGCGCCGTCGACGCCAAGCGCGAGCGCGGCGAGAAGCTCGGCCCGCTGGCCGGCGTACCGCTCGCGCTCAAGGACATCTTCACGACCGTCGGGATCCCGACCACCGTCGGCTCGAAGATGCTCGAAGGGTGGATCCCGCCCTACGACGCCACCCTGACGCGCAGGCTCAAGGAAGCCGACGTCGTCATCCTCGGCAAGACCAACATGGACGAGTTCGCCATGGGGTCCTCCACCGAGAACAGCGCGTACGGCCCCACCGGCAACCCGTGGGACCTCACCCGCATCCCCGGCGGATCCGGCGGTGGCTCCGCCGCGGCCCTCGCCGCCTTCCAGGCGCCCCTCGCCATCGGCACGGACACCGGCGGCTCCATCCGCCAGCCCGCCGCCGTCACGGCCACCGTCGGCGTGAAGCCCACGTACGGCTCGGTGTCCCGCTACGGCATGGTCGCCTTCTCCTCCTCCCTCGACCAGGGCGGCCCCTGCGCCCGTACGGTCCTGGACGCCGCGCTCCTCCACGAGGTCATCGCCGGCCACGACCCGATGGACTCCACCTCCATCGACGCCCCCGTCCCGCCCGTCGTCGAAGCGGCCCGCAACGGCTCCGTCGCCGGCATGCGCGTCGGCGTGGTCAAGCAGTTCGCGGGCGAGGGCTACCAGGCCGGTGTCGTCCAGCGCTTCAACGAGTCGGTCGAGCTCCTCAAGGAGCTCGGCGCCGAGATCGTCGAGCTGGACTGCCCCTCCTTCGACCTCGCCATGGCCGCGTACTACCTGATCGCCCCGTCCGAGGCCTCCTCGAACCTGGCCCGCTTCGACGGTCTGCGCTACGGCCTGCGCGTCGGCGACGACGGCACCCTGTCCGCCGAGGACGTCACCGCCCTGACCCGCGAAGCCGGCTTCGGCGACGAGGTCAAGCGCCGCATCATCCTCGGCACGTACGCGCTCAGCTCCGGCTACTACGACGCGTACTACGGCTCCGCCCAGAAGGTCCGCACGCTGATCTCGAAGGACTTCGAGAAGTCCTTCGAACAGGTCGACGTGATCGTCTCCCCGACGACCCCGACCACCGCCTTCCCGATCGGCGAGCGCACCGACGACCCGCTGGCGATGTACCTCGCCGACCTGTGCACCATCCCGACCAACCTGGCCGGCAACTCCGCCATGTCGCTCCCCTGCGGCCTGGCACCGGAGGACGGCCTGCCGGTCGGACTGCAGATCATCGCCCCCGCCATGAAGGACGACCGGCTGTACAAGGTCGGTGCCGCCGTCGAGGCCGCCTTCACCGCGCGCTGGGGTCACCCGTTGCTCGAGGAGGCTCCGTCGCTGTGAGTGGTAGCGCACTGTCCAAGGCCAAGGGCTTCAAGAAGTCCAAGTCCGGTACGTACCTGTCGATCGGCACCACCGCCTTCGGTGCCATCAGCGTGATCAAGCAGGCCAAGAAGGCCCGCACCGAGAACGACACGCTGAAGCTGGTCGACGCCGTTGTGTCCGCCGCCGCCATCGTCACCGGGCTCGCGATCTTGTACCGCGAGCTCAAGCGCCTCGGCGACGACGACGTCCTGCTGGGCTGAGAGGGAAGTTTCACTGTGACCGTCACCGAACTGCTGTCGTACGAGGACGCCCTCGCGTCGTACGACCCCGTCATGGGCCTCGAGGTCCATGTCGAGCTCGGCACCAAGACCAAGATGTTCTGCGGCTGCTCGACCGAGCTGGGCGCCGAGCCCAACTCGCAGACCTGTCCGGTCTGCCTCGGCATGCCCGGCGCGCTCCCGGTCGTCAACGCGATCGGCGTCGAATCCGCGATCAAGATCGGCCTCGCGCTGAACTGCGAGATCGCCGAATGGTGCCGCTTCGCCCGGAAGAACTACTTCTATCCGGACATGCCGAAGAACTTCCAGACCTCCCAGTACGACGAGCCCATCGCCTTCAACGGCTTCCTGGACGTCCAGCTGGAGGACGGCGAGATCTTCCGCGTGGAGATCGAGCGCGCCCACATGGAGGAGGACACCGGCAAGTCGCTGCACGTCGGCGGCGCCACCGGCCGTATCCACGGCGCGTCCCACTCCCTGCTGGACTACAACCGCGCCGGCATCCCGCTCATCGAGATCGTCACCAAGCCCATCGAGGGCGCGGGCGAGCGGGCCCCCGAGGTCGCCAAGGCGTACGTCGCCGAGCTGCGCGAGGTCATCAAGGCCCTCGGTGTCTCCGAGGCCCGGATGGACAAGGGCCAGATGCGCTGCGACGTGAACCTGTCGTTGCGCCCGAACGGCACGGAGAAGTTCGGCACCCGCTCGGAGACGAAGAACGTCAACTCGCTGCGCTCCGTGGAGCGGGCGGCGCGCTTCGAGATCCAGCGCCACGCGGCGGTCCTCTCCTCCGGCGGCACGATCATCCAGGAGACCCGGCACTTCCACGAGGAGGACGGCTCCACCACGGCCGGCCGCATCAAGGACAACGCCGAGGACTACCGGTACTTCCCGGAGCCCGACCTGGTCCCCGTCGCCCCGGCCCGCGACTGGGTCGAGGAACTGCGCGCCACCCTGCCCGAGATGCCGCGCGTGCGCCGCAACCGGCTCCGCGAGGAGTGGGGCGTCAGCGAGCACGACATGCAGTCGATCCTCAACGCGGGCGCGGTGGACTCCATCGTCGCCACGGTCGAGGCGGGCGCCGACTCGGCCGCCGCGCGCAAGTGGTGGATGGGCGAGCTGGCCCGCAACGCCAACGAGCAGGGCGTCTCCGTGGACGAGCTGCCCATCACCCCGGCGCAGGTCGCCCGGGTCGCGGCGCTGGTAGCCGAGGGCTCGCTCAACGACAAGCTGGCCCGACAGGTCATCGAGGGCGTCCTCGCCGGCGAGGGCACCCCGGACGAGGTCGTCGAAAAGCGCGGCCTCAAGGTCGTCTCGGACGAGGGCGCGCTGGGCGCGGCCGTGGACGAGGCCATCGCGGGCAACGCCGGTATCGCCGACAAGATCCGCGGCGGCAAGATCGCCGCGGTGGGCGCCCTGGTCGGCGCGGTCATGAAGACCACCCGCGGCCAGGCGGACGCTGCTCGCGTCAAGGAGCTCATCCTGGAACGCCTGGGCGTCTCGGAGTAGACCCCCGTACGACCGCAGGTGAAAGGCGGCCCCGCCCCGGAATACCGGTGCGGGGCCGCCTTCTTGCGTGTCAGAAGGTCAGGGCGTCAGCGCGTCAGCTGCGGGGCGGCGATGACGACCTTGCCCATGTCGCACCCCGCGTCCACCTTGAGGCGCAGCCGCAGGGCGCCGTTCACGTCCACCTTCTTGGTGATCGGTTTGCCGAGCTCGACCAGCTCGGAGAAGGCGGCCGGCCGGCCGTCGAGCGAGATGCTGACGCGGCCCTTCTCGTGGGTGGAGCCGTCATCGATCCCGGCCGTGAAGTCCAGCGACTTCCACTCCCGGTTGAGGTCGAACTCCGCGATCGCGTCGCCGTTGCAGCCCAGGTCCGCGATGAAAGCCGCGCCGTACTGCTTGGTGTTGATCTTCGCCGCGCCGACCGTGAAGTCGCCCAGCGAGTCCACGGGCGTCATGACGGTCAGGTCGGCGGCCTTGATGTCCGCCGCGACGCCCACCGGCTTGGTACCCGACGCGGTGGGGTCGGCCGTGGCCGCCTCGCTCTCGCTCTCCGACGGGGTGGGCGTCGCGGACTCCTGCGCGGTGGCCTCGTCCGAGGCGGTGCTGTCGGCCTTGCTGTCCGCGGCCGTCCGGTCCCGCGCGTTGCCGTCCTTGTTCTGGAGCAGTTGTACGCCGATCACCGCCAGCGCGGCGATGACCAGCACGGAGGCCACCGAGCCCAGGACGAGCCCGGTCCGCTTCTTCTTGCGCGCCGGCTCCGGGGGTGGCGTCGAGTGCAGGGGGTACGTGGGCGCGTACCCGGCGGGCGGTGCGGCGGCGAACGGTGTGGCGGCGGGCGGTGTGGCGGGCTGCGGCGGGACGACCGGCGCCACCGCCGGCCTGGGCGGGACCGCGTCCTGGGCGGCCGTGGCCCGCTGGGAGGTGGAGCCGGTCGTGGACACCACCGCGTGCCGGACGTCCTTCATCCACCCGGTCAGGCTCACCGGGCGCTCGGCGGGGTCGTAGGCGTAGATCGAGGTGATCCGGTTCCGCTGCTCGGCATCCAGCACCGCGATCTGCGGCAGCGCCTGCACGGCCCGGGCCAGCTGCTCCGGCGAGGAGGGCGGCGATTCCCCGCTGAGCAGGAAGTAAGCGATGGCCCCGAAGGCGTACCGGTCGGTGCCCGGGGTCCGCTTGCCGTCGAAGACCTCGGGGGCCGCGTAGCCCGGGGTGAACCAGACCTCGGCCGTCTGGTGGTCGGCGGTGAGCTTGCTCAGGCCGAAGTCCACCAGGGTCGCCTGCCCGTGGGCGTCGACCATGACGTTGCCGGGGGAGAGGTCGCCGTGGATGACCTGGCGCCCGGAGGGGGTCGCCTTGCCCGAGTGCAGCCAGTCCAGGACGTCGGCCAGCTGCTCCAGCGTGCGCATGACCTCGCGGCGCTCGGCGGCGGTGGTGAGGGTCCGCTCGGCCCGCCAGTCGCGCAGGTCGAGCCCGTCGACGTGGTTCATGACGAGGACGAGGGCCCGGCCGGTCAGGGTCCCGGACTCCCCGGGGCGGTGGATCGGCGGCCCTTCGAAGTGCTCCCGCACCCCGACGACACCGGGGCGGTGGACGAAGCGGAGCAGCTCGGCCTGTTCGTTCCACTTCTGGCTGATCCGGTCGAAGACGTCGGGCGTGATGGTCGTCTTGGAGTCGAGCACCTTGACGACCACCGGTTCGCGGCCGCCCGCGAGTTCGATCTCGGCGAGGTAGAGCACGGCCTCCCCGCCGCGCCCGATGGATCGGAGCAACCGGTAGCGGTCGGCTGCGGAATTCGGTCCGATGTGCAGATTCTGGCTGGTCAATTTCCCCCCAGCGGAACTGGTCTGAGTGGGGATCAGTCTGGCGTGGCCTGAATCACACGGTCAATCGGAACGGTCAGTTTGCCGCGTCGCAGACGAAGGCGATCCAGGTGGCGGGGGAGACGGTCAGGACCGGCCCGTCGCTCACTTTGGAGTCCCGGACGTGCACGGCGGCGGGGTGCGCGGCGACCTCGACGCAGTCGCCCCCCCGCGTCGCCGCTGTAGCTCGACTTGTGCCAGTGGTAGGCGACTTCGAGGCAGTTGCCACCTTCGCTGCCGCTGTAGCTCGACTTGAACCAGGCCAAGGCGTGGGTCATGACTCTCCTAGCAGGTCATCCAGCAGGCGCTTGCTGTCCTCCATGGACAGCGCCTGGTTCCGCAGCATCCCATACTTGAGGGTGAGCGGATGGACCTCTTCGGGGTCGTCCAGCAGGAAGCTGACGCGCTGGCCTTCGATGTAGGCGAGCTGGTCGTGGTCGTCGGTCTCCAACAGAACCATGGGCCCGTCAAGGCCGGCATGGTCGCCCTGCCCCATGGGCATGATCTGGAGCCCAGGGTAGGAGAGATCGGCCAGTTCGCGCAGGTGACGGAGCTGGGCACGGAGCACCTCCTTGCCGCCGACGGGACGTTCCAGCACGGACTGTTCGATGATGTGGTGCATCATCGGCGGCCACGGCTTGCGGTCCAACAGGGACTGGCGGCCTAGCCTCGTCGCCGTCTGCACCTCGATCTCCTCGGGGGTGAGCGGCGGATACAGGCAGCCGAATACCGCCGCCGCGTACTCGGGCGTCTGCAGCAGTCCCGGGATGACCGAGTTCTCATACGAGAACAGGCTCTGCGCGTCGCGCTCGTGCGTGATGAAGTCGATCGCGAAGGCCGGGTACCGCTCCCGCCTCGGGACCTCCGCGAGGGCGACGGTCAACGCGCCGCCGGTGTTGAACAGCTTGTCCAGGACCGCCGCCATCTTCGGCTGGAGCAGGCGGCGGCCCTGTTCCATCGAGGCGATGGTCTCCGGGTCGATGAACAGGTGCTCGGCCAGCGTCACCTGGGTAAACGGCGTCTGCTTGCGATAGTGCTTGGCCAGGGCGCCGATGACCACCCAAGAGGCGTTGCGCAGGGGCTTGTTGGTGTGTGCCATGGCGCAGACATCCCCGATTGGCGGAGCGCTGACGCACCGTGAACCCGTACAACACCCGTACAGAATCGCTCCGTCGGCGGACTACGGGGTCGTGAGGAAGACGAGACGGGCCTTCTTCGCCGGGAGGAAGACCTCCGGGAGGTCGATCTCGGGGAGCTCGATCTCGGGGCCGATGGTGAAGCCCGAGTGCTCCAGCAAGGCGATGGCCTTGCCGTTGCGGGCGTCCGGTTCACCGACCAGGCGGCGGGCGCCGCAGCCTTCGAACACGTACGCCGTGAGGACGCTCACCAGGGTCGCGCTGAACCCGTGTTCCGGAGCGCCCTGCGCGGGGCCGAGCAGCAGGTGGATGCCGACGTCTCCGGGCTGCACCTCGTAGCACTCGCTGATCCGGTCCTCGGCGCAGTCGTACGTCTGGAACAGCGCGACCGGCTCCCCGTCGCGGCGGACGAGGAACGCGTGGTGGGTGGTGCGCCGGTCGACGTCCTCGTAGATCTCCTGGACCAGCTCGCGGCCGGCTTCGGCCATGCCCCAGAACCGGGCCCGTTCCTCGATGACCCAGCTGTGGATCAGGGCCGAGTCGGCGGCCGGGTCGACGGGGGTGAGGGTGACGGTGCCGAAGCCCTCGACGGCGCGGATGAACACGGGCTGCCGGGTGGCGGGAGCGCCGGAGGAGGCGGTCATGCGGATTCCTTGGTGAGTCGGGCCCAGTCGGTGACGACGGGGACGAGTTCGCAGCGCGCCCACAGGGGGAGCTGGTCGCGGTGGTGCGGGGAGCCGGTGACGCCGTCCGCGCCCAGCGGAACCGCCCAGAGGCTGTCCTCGCGCCGGGCCAGGTCCCACACGTAGCGGGCCGCCGACGCGCGGGCGGCGAGGTCGGTGAGGCCGGGGACGGAACTGGTGGCGTTCACGCAGTCGTGGTCGCCGCCGAGGCCGGGCCACTCGGCGTCCGGGTCCGGGAGCGCCGACCACGGGGCCAGCCGGTGGACCTCCGACCACGGTGTGTCGGTGGTGTGCGCGGCCGCGGTCTCCTCCAGGGCGGCGCGGACGTGCGCGGCGCGGTCCAGTGCGGGCAGGAGGGAGGTGGTGAGCAGGCCCTCCAGGGCGTAGCCGACGCGCGGGACCAGGTGCAGCCAGGGGTGGAACACCTCGGGGGCGGCGGGCGCGTCGGCCAGGCCGGCGAAGACGGGGTCGGAGGCGAAGCGGCGTACGGTCGCGGTCCGGAAGGCCGAGAAGACGGTGGCGTCGGTGGAGTCGGCCGCCATGTGCCGGTCCCAGGCGAGCAGGCGTTCCCTCAGCCGCTCCGCGTCGGGGGAGAGGCCTTCGAGCCCGGGCAGCAGGGCCAGAAGGGGTTCCGCCGAGGCCAGGTGGGTGTCCCGGTGTACGTCGGCCATCGCGGCCGGGGACCAGTCGGCCGAGCCGGAGAGCAGCTCGCGGATGCGGTTCGCGCGGTGCGGCGGCGCGAACTCGACGCCGAGAGGGGAGGCGATGCCGCGCGCGTTCGCCATGACGGCGAAGCCCTGGACCGGTTCGGCGGGGGGCTGCGCCCAGCCCTGCCAGGCGTACCGCGCCTCCCAGGCGGGCACCGGGCGCAGCCGGTTGGCGGGGTCGCGGTGCGGGACGGCTCCGGCGACCCGGTGCAGGAGCCCGCCGTCGGTGTCGGCGGCGTGGACCACGTTGACGGGTTCGGCCCAGCCGTCGAGGGCGTGGTCGATGTCGGTGACGGTGCGGGCGCGCAGCAGCGCGGGGAGGGCGGCGAAGCCGAGGTCGCGGCGGACGCGGGGCGGGTAGCGCAGGGACAGCGTCTGCTGCGCCGTGGGGGTGTGCGTGATGACCGGGCCGCGCGCGGTTTCCAGCACCTCGACGGTGACCGGGTCGGCGCCGGCGACCGTGATGGTCTCGGTGTGCCGGTGGACGGGCTCCCAGGAGCCGTCCGGGCCCAGCGCCTCGGTGCCGTCACCGTCGGCGGCCGGGCGCAACTGCTCGACGTACAGGTCCTGGTAGTCGGCCATGGCGTTGGTGATGGCCCAGGCGGCGCTGCCGGTGTGGCCGAAGTGGGCGAGACCGGGGACGCCGGGGACGGCGAGGCCGAGGACGTCGTACTCGGGGCAGGAGAGACGTATCTGCTGGTAGACGCCCGGGTCCTCGATGAACCGGTGGGGGTCGCCCGCGATGATCGCCGCTCCGGTGGCGGTGCGTTCCCCGGGGACCAGCCAGCCGTTGCTGCCGGCGGTGCCGGGGCCGTCGGTGGCGAAGAGGGTGGCGGCGTCGTCGCCGAGGGCGCGGGCGACGCGTTCGCGCCAGAGCTTGGTGGCGAAACCGGCGAAGAGGATGTGGGTGGCGATCCAGATGGAGAGCGGGACCCACGGCTCCCAGGGGGCGGGGCCGTGCCCGGTGCGCGCGAACCGCTCGTCGCGGGCGGCGCCTTCGGCGAGGCCGTCGTTGACGCCGTCGACGTAGGCGCGTACCCAGGCGGCGGTCTGCGGGTCGAGGGCGTCGTGGCAGCGGCGCGCGGTGTCGTCGAGCCGGGCCTGGCGGGCGAAGCGGTCCCAGGCGACGGCCCCGGGGCCGAGGAAGGAGGCGCTCGACCCCTGGGCGCGGTGCCGCTCCACCTCGATCTGCCAGGCCCGGTCCAGGGCGGTGACGCGGCCCTGGGCGCGGGCGAGGCCGAGGTGGTCGCCGGCGCGGAGGTGGGGGATGCCCCAGCTGTCGCGGTAGAGCTCCGCGTCGTCCGTGCTGCGCATGCTGGGGTCCCCCCGTGGTAGCGGCTTAGGTAAGGCTACCCTAATGCCCAGCGGCTATAGCGGTAGGGGGATCAGACGCCGACAGTGCCGTCGATCGCCTCTCGCAGGAAGTCGGCGTGGCCGTTGTGGCGGGCGTACTCGTGGATCATGTGCAGCATCAAGTGCCTGAGCGTGACCTCCGCCTCCCACCTGGGGACGTAGAAGCGCACGTCGATGGAGTCGGCGGCGGCCTCCACGGCGCGCGAGTGCTCGACCTCCGCCTCCCAGGCCCCGAACGCCTCGGCGCGGGTGGAGGAGGAGGCGTCGTAGGCGGCCTGGAAGTCGTGCCGGTCCGACCACACGTGCGGTACGTCGGCGCCGCCGGCCGTGCGGCGGAACCACTGCCGCTCGACCTCGGCCATGTGCCGTACGAGGCCCAGCAGGGACATGGTCGAGGGCGGTGACGCCGGCCGGCGCAGGTCCTCGTCGGAAAGGCCCTCGCACTTCATGGCGAGGGTGGCTCGGTGGAAGTCGAGGTGGGCGCGCAGACTCTCGCGCTCATCGGCGATCGGGGAGGGTGGGATGCGTTCCATGTACGGATCTTGCCGCGCGGGGGACCGCGGACGGAAGGCAGTTTCCTCCGGGGTTCCCCTGGCGGGCCGTCAGACCTGCCACGTTCAGACCTGCCACACGTACGGCACCGTCGTCCCCAGAACCTGGAAGCCGAGCCGCTCCAGGATCGGGCGGCTGTCGGCCGAAGCGTCCACCTGGAGGTACGGGATGCCGCGGCGCGCCGCCAGGCGGGCGCGGTGGGCGACCAGGAGGCGGTAGATGCCGCGGCCGCGCCACTCGGGGGCCGTGCCGCCGCCCCACAGGCCCGCGAAGGAGGAGCCCGGGACCATCTCCATCCGGGCCGCGCTGACCGGTGTGTCACCCGCCATCGCGACCACGGCCTCGATGGTCTCGGGCCGCTCCCGCAGCAGGGTGAGGACCTGCTCGCGGATGCGCGGGCGCTCTACGCCGAAGGCCCGGGCGTGGGCCTCCATCAGCAGGTCCACCCCCGCCTCGTCCGCCACCACCCGCAGCGTGATCCCCTCCGGCGGCTCCACCGGAAGCCCGGCCAGAGCGTCCGTCCGGGCCACCAGCAGGGTCTCGGGCGGCTCGGGCACGAAGCCCGCGGCGCGCAGCCGGTCCGCCAGGTCGGCCGGGCGGTCGTAGTCGTACAGCTTCCACTCGAAGCCCGCCGGCTGCCCGGTCCGCGCGTGCTGCCCGAAGTGCGCGATCTGCGCTGCGATCTCGGCGTCCGCGTTCCCCTCGTCCAACTCCGACCAGAGCACGCCGTTCCAGCCGAGCAGCCCGGGCACCGTCTGCCGGACGACGGAGCCCACCCGCTCGACCCGCGCCAGGGCCGAGTCGGGCCGTGCGTCACGGCGCATCTGAGCGTCGTACAGGGCACGCACCTTCAACAGGTCGTCACGGTCCATCGCAGTCGCCATCCGCCCAGCCCACCACCCGCCGCCGGTCCCGCACAACTGCATTAACCTCGCCCCGTGAACGACCACTCGACGCCCGCCGCTTCCGCCCCCGCCGTCTACACCGGCAAGGCCGCCCCCGATGCCGCCGCCGACCGTGGCTGGCTCCTCGGGCACTTCAAGGCGCCCGGCGACCCCCGCCACAGCGAGGACGTGGAGATCAAGTGGGGCGTCCACCCCAAGGGCGACG
The DNA here is from genome assembly GCF_014650775.1 of Streptomyces cirratus. GTDB lineage: Bacteria > Actinomycetota > Actinomycetes > Streptomycetales > Streptomycetaceae > Streptomyces > Streptomyces cirratus. The sequence goes on from NZ_BMVP01000002.1 coordinate 961,491, forward strand.
AGCGGGCGCAGTGGGTCACCGCAGAAGAGCGCACCGCCCTCCAGGTGCTGATCAGCGGGCGGTTCCGGCTGGAGTTCCCCGGCCGCAGCGTCGTCCTCGCCGAACAGGGCGACTACGTCGTCTGGGGCCCGGGCGTCGACCACTCCTGGTACGCGGAAGAGGACACGGTGGTCCTCACGGTCCGCTGGCCCTCGATCCCCGGCTACCGGGCCGAAGCGCCGTCGGGTGAGGTGTCCCGGCAGAGCGGCCCGGCTCCGGCTCCGGCCCCCTGTGACGATGCGCACGAAAGGGACCAACGATCACGAACCGCTGCGATCCTCGACGGTGGACTGTAAGGCCCCGGCGCAGGCGCGAGCCAGAACCGGCGAAGTTCAGAACTTCGGCCGGACCTTCACACGTTCAGGCGTTCTTTGCGACGGGCCGTCTCCCGTGAAGATCCGAACCACAGGGAGCACGTCCGTTGGCAGCAATCGCACGGTGGTGCGTCCGGCACCGCCTGGCCACCGTCCTGATCTGGCTGCTCGCCCTCGCCGGGACGGCAGTCGCCGCCGGAGCCGCCGGACCGGCGTTCTCCAACGACTACGAGGTCCCCGGAACCGAGTCCGGCCGGGCCACCACCCTCCTGCGCGAAGGCTTCCACGGCCAGGGCGGTGACACCGACACCATCGTCTGGCGGACCCCCGACCACCAGACGGCCCGCACCCCCGCCGTCCGGCAGCGGATGACGGCGGCACTGGAAGCGGTGTCACGCCTGCCCGGCGTCGGATCGGTCGCCGGCCCCTACGGCCCCCACCCCGGTCAGGCCGCGCAGATCAGCCCGGACGGGCGCACCGCCTACGCCGTCGTCACCTTCGACCGGCCGGCCGACTCCGTACCCAAGGCCCAGGCCGAGGCCGTGGTCCGAGCGGCCAAGAACCCGGCCACGCAGAGCGACGGGCTCCAGGTGGAACTCGGCGGCCGCGCCATCGCCCTGACGCAGACGCCCAGCGCCCACTACGCCGAGGCCGTCGGCGTGGTCATCGCGGCCGTCGTCCTCTTCCTCGCCTTCGGCTCCCTCGCCGCGAGCCTGCTGCCCATCGCCACCGCCCTGGTCAGCGTCGGCACCGCCTACTCCGGGACCACCCTCCTCGGGCACGTCATGCCCGTCGCCGACTTCGCCCCGATGCTGGGCACGCTCGTAGGCCTCGGAGTCGGCATCGACTACGCGCTGTTCATCGTCACCCGGCACCGCAAGGGCCTCGGCCGCGGCCTGCCCGTCGAGGAGGCGGCCGCACACGCCGTGGCCACCACCGGCCGCGCCGTGGTCTTCGCCGGGGCCACCGTCTGCATCGCGCTGCTCGGCATGCTGGTGCTGCGGCTCGACTTCCTCGACGGCGTCGCGATCGCGGCCTCCCTCACCGTGGTGCTCACCGTGGCCGCGTCGGTCACCCTGCTCCCCGCCCTCCTCTCGGTCATCGGCCCGCGCGCCCTCTCGCGCCGCGAGCGCCGCAGGCTTGCGGCGCAGGGACCGCGGCCCGAGGCGGCCGCCGGGTTCGCCGCCCGGTGGTCCGCCTTCGTCGAACGCCACCCCAAGCTGCTCGGACTCCTCGCCGCCGCCGTGATGGTGGTACTGGCGCTCCCCACCGCCTCCTTGCACCTCGGCACCTCGGACCAGGGCAACGACCCTGCCGCCTCCACCACCCGCAAGGCCTACGACCTGCTGGCGGGAAGCCCGTCGCGGGATGCGGCGCCCGGGTCGCCGGCCCCGGGGTTCGGCCCCGGGACGAACGGGCCGCTCACCGTCGTCGCCCGGCTCGACGGCGCCGGCGACCGGATCGCCGTCGACCGGCTGGCCGAGGCGCTGCGCACCACGAAGGGCGTGGCCTCGGCCGCCCCGCCCGTGTTCGACCGGAGCGCCGACACCGCCGTCCTGACCGTCGTACCGGACTCCGCGCCCCAGTCCCGCGCCACCAGCGACCTCGTCGACAGGCTGCGCCGGGACGTCATACCGCGGGCCGCGCGGGGCAGTTCGATGGAGGCCCACGTCGGTGGTGTGACCGCCTCCTTCGACGACTTCGCCGAGGTGATCATCGGGAAACTACCGCTGTTCGTCTCGGTGGTGATCACCCTGGGCTGCGCCCTCCTGCTGCTGGGCTTCCGGTCCATCGGGATCCCGGTCAAGGCCGCCGTCATGAACCTCGCGGCCGTCGCCTCCTCCTTCGGCGTCGTCGTCGGCGTCTTCCAGTGGGGCTGGGGCAGCGAGCTGCTAGGCCTGGGCCGCGCGGGCCCGATCGAGCCGTTCCTCCCCGTGATCATGGTGTCGGTGCTCTTCGGGCTCTCCATGGACTACCAGGTCTTCCTGGTGAGCCGGATGTACGAGGAGTGGCTGGAGACCGGCGACAACCGCCGCGCCGTCCGTGTCGGGCTGGCGGAGACCAGCCGGGTCATCAACTCGGCGGCCGTCATCATGATCTCCGTCTTCCTGGCGTTCGTCCTCAGCGGTGACCGGCTGATCGCGATGTTCGGCATCGCCCTCGCGTCCGCCGTCGCGCTCGACGCCTTCGTCCTGCGAACGCTGCTGGTCCCCGCGCTGATGCACATGCTCGGCGGCGCCAACTGGTGGCTGCCCGCGTGGCTGGACCGCAGGCTGCCGCGCATCAGCATCGAGCCGCCCGAATGCGGCGACCGTGCGACACTCCCGGCGCAGGGGGGCGGTGCCGGCGCCCCCTCCGCCACCGACGCCGCCACCGCGGCCCGGTGATGTCGGCCGGCCGATCCGACCGATCCGAAGGAAGAGCCTCATGTTCTCGATAGACCTCGCCGCCGACGCCCGGCTGTTCCCGCTGGAGATCTGGCACGCCGAGGAGTTCCTCGCGCACATGGACCGCGGCCGCGAGTACATCGGCGAGCACATCCAGCTGCCCGACTTCGTCACGGACCTCGACTCGGCACGCGCCTTCCTCTCCGCGTACGCGCAGAAGACGGCTGCCGATGGCGGACGGCTCTACGGGATCCGGGTGGACGGGAAGCTCGTCGGGGGAGTCCTCTTCCGGATCTTCGAGGCGGAGACCGGGAACTGCGAGGTCGGCTGCTGGCTGGAGCCCGCCGCGGCCGGCCGGGGACTGGTCACCGCAGCCTGCCGGATCCTCATCGACTGGGCCTTGCGGGAGCGCGGCATGCACCGCGTGGAGTGGCGCGCCTCCTCCGCCAACCACAAGAGCCTCGCGACGGCCGGGCGCCTCGGCATGAAGCGGGAGGCGGTGCTGCGGGAGAACTACCTGCACCGCGGCGTCCGCCAGGACACCGAGATCTGGGCGGTACTGGCCTCCGAATGGCCGGAACCCGCCGGGCGGTGACCGGGCCCGCCACTGGTGCGCCGTAACTCGCCGCCCACCTGGGCAGATGCGGCACGGCGACTTCTCAGGAACCTCTCAGAAACGCCGCCTACGGTGCCCCGCATGGAGACCACCAAGACCCCCGCCCCCGCCGACGCCGAGACCCCCGAGGACGTGACGGTGGCCGACAAGCCCGTCGACCTCGTCAAGGAGGACCCCGCCGAGATCGACGAGGCGGCCGAGACGGCGGCCGAGGCTGACGGAGCCGATGAAACGGACTCGGTGGAGGAGCGCGACGGCGGCGTCGGGGCAGCCGCCGGTGCCATCGTCGCCTCCGCGCTCGGCACCGTCGCCCTCAGCGGCAGCTGGATCTCCCGCGTCGCCGCCGAGCGCGAGAACCTCGTCAACCAGCTCGACCTGAGCGCCGGCGCCGACAACAACGAGAAGATCGCCGCGCTCTACAGCTCGCCGTGGCACGCGACCGCCCTCGTCAACGGCGTCCTCGCCACCATCGCGCTCCTCGTCGCCGTCTTCGTCCTGGCCCGCCCGGCGTTCGGCAGCCCCGGCCGCACCCTCCCCACCTGGGTCCGGTCCGTCGCCTGGGCGGCCGTCGCCCTCGCCGTCCTCGGGATCCTGCTCTTCGCACTCATGTACTTCGACGTCCTCCTCCCCGTCCCGACGGCCCCCGCCCAGCCCGCCGGCTAGGCACCGTCTTAGCTCCCCCTCCCCCCTCCCGCGGCCCGCCTCAGGCATCCACGGCCCCCGCCTAAGGCACCCCGGCCCGTACAGATGCGGCATGCGCCCGATGCGGTGGTACCCCCTGGGACGCGATTCTTGGACCACACCGAACGAGGTGTCCGAGAAACGCAACCAGGGAGTACGAGATGTTCGCCTACGAAATCGCCACCGCCCGCCGCGCCGACCTCATCCGCGAGGCCGCCGACTACCGCCTGGCCCGGGAGGCCAAGAAGGCGCGCCGCGCCGCCTCCTCACGGAGCCGGGAATCCGGAGGGGCATTGGTGACGAGCCAACGCAGCCGCTTCACACCGGCCGCGTGAACCGCCCGCACAGCGGCTCCACTGACCCGACATGACGGGCGCACCGATAACGACTGCCACAGGGCAGCACCCCTGTGCGATGCTCGATGCCGTGGAGACCAGATCTGTCAGCCCGGTGTTCGTCGGCCGAGCCGACGAACTGGCCGCACTCGTCGACGCTTTGACCCGCGCCGCCGGGCACGAGCCGCAAGCCCTCCTCATCGGCGGAGAGGCGGGGGTCGGCAAGACCCGGCTCACCGAGGAGTTCCTCGAGGCGGCCGGCCGCCGAGGCGCAGTGGTGGCCGTCGGGGGATGCGTGGAGATCGGGGCGGAGGGGCTGCCCTTCGCCCCCTTCTCGACCGCCCTGCGCAGTCTGCACCGCCGGCTCCCCGACGAGCTGACCGCGGCGGCCGCCGGCCAGGAGGACGAACTGGCCCGGATCCTGCCCGAACTCGGCGACACGCCCCGGGGCCCGCACGACGAGGAGAGCACCGCCCGGCTGTTCGAGCTGATGGCCCGGATGCTGGAGCGGCTCGCCGCGGACCGCACCATCGTGCTCGTCCTGGAGGACCTGCACTGGGCCGACACCTCCACCCGGCACCTCCTCGCCTACCTCTTCCGCACCCTGGTCAGCGGCCGTCTCGTCATCGTCGCCACCTACCGCGCCGACGACGTCCACCGCCGCCACCCGCTGCGCCCGCTCCTCGCCGAGATGGACCGTCTGCGCACCGTCCAGCGGATCGAACTGTCCCGCTTCAACCGGGCGGAAGTACGCCGCCAGCTCGCCGGGATCCTCGCCGCCCAGCCCGACGAGGGCTTCGTCGACTCCGTCTTCGAGCGATCCGACGGCAACGCCTTCTTCGTGGAGGAGCTCGTCGCCTGCCGGGCGAGCGGCTGCCACGCCGGGCTCACCGAATCCCTGCGCGACCTGTTGCTCGTGCGGGTCGAGGTCCTGCCCGACGCCGCCCAGCGTGTGGTGCGCATCGTCGCCGAGGGCGGTTCCACCGTCGAGTACCCGCTGCTGCGGGCCGTTGCCGGACTCACCGAGGACGAGCTGATCGAGGCCCTGCGGGCCGCCGTCGGAGCCAACATCCTGCTCGCCACGCCCGACGGGGACGGCTACCGCTTCCGCCACTCGCTGGTGCGCGAGGCCGTGAGCGACGACCTGCTGCCCGGGGAGCGGGCCCGCGTCAACCGCCGCTACGCCGAAGCCATGGAAGGCGACGACTCGCTGGTCCGCGCCGAGGAGCGGGTCATCCGGATGGCCACCTACTGGTACCACGCCAACGATCCGGCGAAGGCGCTTCCCGCGGTCCTCGCCGCCTCGGTGGCCGCCCGGCGCCGGCACGCCTACTCGGAACAGCTGCGGTTGCTGGAGCGCGCCCTGGACCTGTGGGAGAGCGCCCCCGCCGAAGTCCGCGACGCCCTGCGCCCGGTGGACTACACCGACGTGTACCCCCCGTGCGGCTGCGACCCGGCCACCACCCCGCTCGCCCGGCTCGACCTGCTCGCGGAGGCGACCGTCGCGGCCCGGTTCGGCGGCGAACGCGAGCGCGCCCTCAAGATCACCAAGATGGCGCTGCGGCTCCTCGAAGAGGACCACGACCCCTTGCGGGCCGCCTGGTTCTGGAACGAGCGCTCCTCTCTGGTCGCCGGCCTCGGCCGGGGCGACGGGTGGGAGGAACTCGCCAGAGCGCAGGAACTCGTCCAGGGGCTGCCCCCGTCGCACGTGCACGCCCAGGTCCTGGTCCGGGCCGCCGGCTGGGGCATGCTCCACAACCCCGGCCCCGGCAACCTGGAGGCCGCCGAACGGGCCGTCGAGTACGCGCACATGGTCGGCGCCGAGGAGATCGAGCTCAACGCCCGCATCACCATGGGCTCCCTGCTCGCCGATTCCGGGGAACGCGACAGGGGCCTCGCGGTGATGGCCGAGGTGAAGGAGCGGGCCTCCGCACTCGGCTACTTCATGCTCGCCGGCCGGGCCCACATCAACCTCAGCTCCCAACTGGAGAGCCTGGGAAGGTCCGCGGAGGCCGTGGAACTGGCCCAGCAGGGGGCCGAACTCGTCGGCAAGGCCCGGCTGCTGGACATCCAGGCCTGGATGTTCGGGAACATGGCGGAGAGCCTGTACAGCCTGGGCCGCTGGGACGAGGCCGCCGAGGCGGCAAGGCGCACGCTGCGGGTCGGCCAGAGCGCCGCCCCGCGCGGCTCCGGCGCCGCCCGCCTGGCCTACCTCGCCCTGGCCCGGGGCGAGCTGAGCGAGACCGCGACGCAGCTCGCCGCGGCCCACGCCCACTTCGGCACGCACGACACCCAGCCGCAGCACCGCATACCGCTGTACCGCCTCGCGGTCGGACTTGCCGCGGGGGAGGGCCGGATCGCCGACGTCCGCGCGGAGGTCGCCGACGCGATCGCCGCCGGCTTCCCGCTCGGCCACCACCGCTACGCCTGGCCGCTGCTCCTGGCCGCCGCCACCGCGGAAGCCGACGCCCGGGGCCTGCCCGCCGCGGACGCGGGCCGCGACGCCGCCGTGGCCGTCCTGCGCGACGCCGCCCGGAACCTGGCCACCCCGGTGCCGGTGTGGGAGGCCCACGCCGAGTACCTCCGGGCCGAGCTGCTCCGGGCCGAGGACAAGGACACCGTCCGCGACTGGACCTCGGTCGTGCAGGCGATCTCCCCGCTGGACCGCCCCTACCTGCTGGCCCGGGCCCGCCACCGGCTCGCCGAGGCCCGGCTGGCGGCCGGCTGCGACCGGGAACAGGCCGCGCCCCTGCTCCGCGACGCGTACGCCACCGCCGAGCTGCTGGGCGCCCGCCGGCTGAGCGAGTGCCTGGTGCTGCTCGCGCAGCGGGCCCGCCTCCCGCTCACCGCCGCCGAACCGGCCGGGCAGCCGGCCGCGCCGGATACGGACCCGGCCGAGGCGCTCGGCCTGACCAGCCGTGAGCGCGACGTGCTCCGGTTGGTCGCGACGGGCAGCACCAATCGGCAGATCGCCGAGGAGTTGTTCATCTCGCCGAAGACGGCGAGCGTGCACGTCTCGAACATCCTGGCCAAGCTGGGCGTCTCCGGCCGGGGTGAGGCGGCCGCCGTCGCCCACCGGCTGCGGCTGTTCGGCCCGGCCCTCCACCCGGCCCCGCCCGCCCCGGCCGTATCCGGCCGGGGGTGAAAGCCCCGCCGGATACTGCCGGGGCGCTCACCTCACCGTCAGCGTCAGGATCCTGTCGTCGCCGCCGGACGGCGACCCCCGCCCGTCGGTCTCGCTCGTGACCAGCAGCAATCTGTCCCCGCCCAGGGCCACCACCGTCCGCAGCCGGCCGTACACGCCCTGGAGGAAGGCTTCCGGTTCCGCCACCGGGGCCGCCCCCGACAAGGGGATCCGCCACAGCCGCTCGCCCTTCAAGGCCGCCATCCAGATCGAGCCCTGCGCCCACGCGATCCCGCTCGGCGAGGCCTCGTCCGTCTTCCACACGGCCACCGGATCCCGCAGGCCGGGTCTGCCCGCCTTCCCCTCAACCTCCGGCCAGCCGTAGTTGCCGCCCGGTTCGATGAGATTGAGCTCGTCCCAGGTGTGCTGGCCGAACTCCGACGCCCACAGCCTTTTGCCGCTGTCCCAGGCCAGCCCCTGCACATTGCGGTGGCCGTAGGAGTAGACGACGGAGTCAGGCTCCGGATTGCCGTGCACCGGCTGCCCGTCCGGGGTCATCCGCAGGATCTTGCCGCCGAGCGACTTCTTGTCCTGCGCGAGCCCCGTGTCACCCGTCTCCCCGGTCCCGGCGTAAAGCATCTTGTCCGGGCCGAACGCGATACGGCCGCCGTTGTGTATGACGCCCTTGGGAATGCCCCGCAAAATGGTGTCCGGAGCGCCCAATTGCTGCCCCGGTGAGCGAGCGGGGTCGTACCGCATCCGGGCGATGCGATTGTCCGACTCGGTCGTGAAGTACGCGTACACCAGATGGTCCGAAGCGAAGGCGGGGGACAGGGCCAGCCCCAGCAGTCCGCCCTCACCGCCCGGGGCCACCCCCGGAACCTTGCCGATCTGCGTCACCGTGCCCGTGCCCACCTGCACCCTGCTGATGGTCCCCTTGTCCCGCGAGGCCACCAGCACGTCGCCCTCCGGCAGCGGCGCCACGCCCCACGGCGACTCCAGGTCCTTGGCCACCTCACCCGTCACGGTCACCGACCCCTTCGCGGGCGGCGCCGGAGCCTGCGGGGAGCCGGACGGGCCGGCCGAGGCAGCCGTCGCCCGCCCGGTGGCCGCCGCGTCCGGTGGTGAGGTGCCCGGCCGGGCGGTGGTGCCGCCCGGCGGGGAACATCCAGCCGCCAGCAGAGCCCCGCACCCCGCCAGGGCGAGAGCCGCCAGTGCTCCTCGGGGCCGGGCGCGCGGGCCCTCGTACGGCATGTGCGCTTGCGGTACCTCCCCGAACCATCGCGCACGCCCCCGGCCCTGCGCCGTCCCCGCCGGTCCCCGTCCGTATCGCATCGCCCTGCTCCCCTCCGGTCCTGTGTCCGTGCCCTTCCATCTGACTCAACAGCCACGGCCATACCCGAAGTTCCGTCGCTCGTACACTCGATCGAGTGGATGTCCGGGCGGCCCGGGGAACCGCCCCCCGCAACGCCCGCCCGAGCGGGGCCCGCTCAGTCCCAGGCCCCCACCGCCGCCGGCAGCCCCGCTATCTCCGCCAGATCGGCGGCCGTCAGCCGCACCTCCACCGCCCGCGCGTTCTCGGCCGCCCAGTGCGCACGGTCCGCGCCCGGCACCGGCACCACGTGCGGCCCCTGCGCCAGTACCCAAGCCAGCGCCACCTGCGCCGCGGTCACCTCCGGCCCGTGCCCGCGTGCCACCCTGCGCAGCCCTGCCACCAGCACCTGGTTCGCGGCCATCGCGTCCGCCGTGAACCTGGGGTGCCGGGCCCGCACGTCCTCGGACTCGAAGCCCGCCCCCGGCCGCAGCGTCCCCGTCAGGAAACCGCTGCCCAGCGGCATCGCCGCCAGCAGCCCCACCCCCCGCGCCGCGCACCACGGCAGCAGCTGCCACGCCGCCTCCGGCGACCACACCGACAGCTCCGCCTGCACCGCGCTCACCGGGAACACCTGCTGCGCCCGCTCCAGATGCCGCACGGTCGCCCGGTACCCGCGGTCCCCGCGCCGTCCCGCCCCCGGACCCGCCGCCGCCCCCAGCGCGCAGAACCCGAGCGCCCGCACCTTGCCCGCTGCCACCAGCTCCGCCATGGCGCCCCACGTCTCCTCCACCGGGACGTCCGGATCCACCCGGTGCAACTGGTACAGGTCTATGACGTCGGTCCGCAGCCGCCGCAGCGACGCGTCGCAGGCCCGCCGCACGTACCCCGGCCGCCCGTCGGCCACCACGTGCTGCTCGCCCGCCCGCAGCCCCACCTTGGCGGAGACGAACGCCTCGGAGCGCCGCTCGCGCAGCACGCGCCCGAGCACGAGCTCGTTGGTGAACGGCCCGTACACATCGGCCGTGTCCAGCAGGTTCGCCCCCAGGTCCAGCGCCGTGTGCAGGGTCCGCAGCGACTCCTCTCCCCGGCGGTGCGAAGGTGCGTACCCCCAGCTCATCGGCATGCAGCCGAGCCCGATGGCGCCCACCGTCAGCGGTCCCGCCCCGATCGACCTGCGCTCCACCCCTGCGTCCCCCTCCCGGTCCGGCCCTCAAACTAACGGCTTGATCGCGATGCCTTCGCATAGCCTCGTGATCATGACTGCAACGACCGGGGACGTGTGGCTCCCCTTCCCCGCCGCAGAGGTCGACGGCCTCCCCGACTGCTTCCGCTACCGGCTCTGGGACGGCGAGGAGCGGTTCCCGGCCGACCCGGGGCCCTGCGTCTTCTACGTCACGCCCTACATGAAGTCCCCGGCGGTGACCCTGCGCCCCCTGGCCGGCATGCCCGCGATCCGCGTCGTGCAGACCCTGACGGCCGGCATCGACCACGTCCTGCCCGGCGTCGACGCCCTGCCCTCCGGCGTACGGCTGTGCAACGCGCGCGGCGTCCACGAGGCGAGCACCGCCGAACTGTCCCTCACCCTGATCCTCGCCTCCCTGCGCGGCATCCCGGGCATGGTGCGCGGCCAGGACCGCGAGGAGTGGCACTCCGGTTTCTACGAGGCGCTCGCCGACAAGTCCGTCCTGATCGTCGGCTACGGCTCGATCGGCGCGGCCGTCGAGGACCGGCTGGAGCCGTTCGAATGCCGGCGGATCACGCGCGTCGCCCGCTCGGCCCGCTCCGCGCCGCGCGGTCCGGTGCACGCGCTCGCCGAGCTGCCCCGGCTGCTGCCGGACGCGGACGTGGTGGTCCTGTGCATGCCGCTGACCGAGGAGAGCCGGGGCCTGGCGGGCGCCGGGTTCCTCGGTGCCATGAAGGACGGAGCCCTGCTGGTGAACGTGGCCCGCGGGCCGGTCGTGGACACCGGGGCACTGCTGACGGAGCTGCGCTCGGGGCGGCTGCGCGCGGCGCTGGATGTCACCGACCCGGAACCGCTGCCCGCCGGGCACCCGCTCTGGCACGCCCCGAACCTCCTGATCACGCCTCATGTGGGGGGCAGCAGCAGCGCGTTCGAGCCACGGGCGAAGCGCCTGGTCGCCCGCCAGCTCACCCGTTTCGCCGCGGGGGAACCCGTGGAGAACACGGTGTTGATCACCGACTGAGGGCAGGATGGTAACCATGTGCATTCACCTGGATGCACGCAGTGGCCACAACCCTCCCGCTGGTCACGGAGAGTAGAGACTCTATGTCGCTGAGTGACGAAAGTGGTGTATCGTCCGGAAGAAGGGGCTGCGCCACGAACGTCTGGCGCTGGGGAGTGATCGGACCATTTGGGGGGCGACGGGCGATGCACGGCCAATGGACGAAGGACGCGCTGCGGCACAGCCGCCGGAAGCGACGGCGCCGGGACGGGGCCGGCCCGGGAGCAGTCTGCGAGGGGGGCCGGTGAGCGCCCCGGGGGCGGCGCTCCTGACCCGCCCGCCCGGCCGCGGCGGAGGCCGCGGCAGGGGCCTGGCGATGCAGCTCCTCCTCGCCGCCGCCTGCGCCGGGTACGCCGTCGGATCCGCCCTCGGCTGGGGCTCCAAGCAAGTGGCCGACTTCATGGGCGACTTCGGGCTCAGCGGGGGCGCGTTACTCGCCGCCGTCTCCTGCTACGGCTACGCGCGCACCATCGATCCGCGCGAGCGCCCCGCATGGCTGCTCTTCGCCTTCTCGTCCCTCATGGGCGCCTGCGGGAACGCCGTCTGGGGCTGGTACGAGGTGGTCCTCGGCGCCGAGGTGCCCAAGCACTCGCTCGCCGACTTCGCCTTCCTCTGCTTCGCGCCCCCCGCGATCGTGGGCCTGCTCGTCCTCGCAAAACGCCCCGTCAACCGGGCCGGATGGGTCTGCCTCGGGCTCGACTCCTGGCTCATCGGCGGCTCGCTCCTGACCCTGTCCTGGAGCCTGGCCCTGGCGAACGCCGCGCGCACCGCCCAGTCCGGGACCCCCAGCAGCGTGCTGAGCGCCGCGCTCACCCTCGCCTACCCGATCCTGGACATCGCGCTCGTCTCGATAGTCCTGGTCCTGCACTTCCGGCGCTCCGAGACCAACCGGTCCGCCGTCAACACCGCCATCGCGGCGCTGGCCCTGACCGTGCTCAGCGACGCCCTGTTCACCTCACCGCTGCTCAGCGCCGAGTACAAGTCCGGGCAGCTGCTGGACGCCGGCTGGTTCGCCGGCTCGCTGCTGCTCGCGTACGCGCCCTGGGGCGCCGGGCGCAGCCACCCCGGGCCCGTCGTCCCCCGGCACCCGAGGAGCGACCGCCCGGTCAGCCGCCCCATCACCGGATCGCTGACCGCCCTCACCCCGTACCTCGCGGCAGCCGTCTGCACGCTGGGCATCCTGTACAACGTCGTGGACGGCCGTAAAGTCGACCGCGTGGTCGTCTTCACCGGCTGCACGGTCGTGCTCGCCCTCGTCATCCGCCAGGGCATCATGCTCCTCGACAACATCGCGCTCACCCAGGAACTGGCCCAGAAGGAGAACCACTTCCGCTCCCTGGTCCAGGGTTCGAGCGACGTCATCATGATCGCCGCGCCCACGGGCACACTGCGCTACGTCAGCCCCGCCGCCGCCGGGGTCTACGGCCGCGAGGCGGAGGACCTCGTCGGTACGGAACTGGCCACCTTGATCCACCCCGACGACCTGGGCCGCGTGGTCCACGAGGTACGCCGCTTCCTCGCCACGCCGCCCGCCGAGGAACCCACGACGCGCATCGAGTGCCGGTTCAGGTCGGGCGGCGGCGAATGGCTCAACGTCGAGTCCACCGTCAACCGCCACCAGGGCGGCCTCATCCTCAACAGCCGCGACGTCACCGAGCGGGTCCGCCTCCAGGCCCAGCTCCAGCACAGCGCCGAGCACGACGCGCTGACCGACCTGCCCAACCGGGCCCTGTTCACCCGCCGCGTCCGCCAGGCCCTCACCGGCCGCCGGGCCGGTGACCACAGCAGCGCCGTGCTCTTCATCGACCTCGACGGCTTCAAGGCGGTCAACGACACCATCGGGCACCAGGCCGGTGACGAACTGCTCGTCGAGGCCGCGCGCCGCCTCCAGGACTCCGTCCGCGCCGGGGACACGGCGGCCCGTCTCGGCGGGGACGAGTTCGCCGCCCTGATCCTCGGCGACGGCAGCCGTGACCGCAGCGCCCGCGAATACCAGGTGCGGGAGATCGCCGACCGGCTGCGCGCCACGCTCTCCCAGCCGTACCGGATCTCCGGCAGCGAGGTCCGCGTCGCCGCCAGCATCGGGGTGGCCTTCGCGGAACCCGGCATCACCCCTTCGGACCTGATGCGCAACGCTGATCTGGCGATGTACCGGGCCAAGGCGGGCGGCAAGGACCGCGTCGAGCTGTACGCGCCGCAGATGCAGACCGAAGTAGTACGCAAGGCGGAGCTGGCCGGCCGGCTGCGCACCGCGCTCCACGAGGGTGAGTTCGCCCTGCTGCACCAGCCCGTGGTGTCGCTGGCCACCGGGGAGGTCACCGCGGTGGCCGCGCAGGCCCGCTGGCGCTCCGCCCAGGGGATCCTCTTCACCCCGGCCGAATTCCTGCGCGTGGCCGAGGCCGGCGAGGGCGCGCGCGCCGTCTCCCCGGGCGCCGCGGGCACCTTCGCCGGGGCCGCGTCCGTGCGCGCCGGCGAGCTGGGGCGCTGGCTGCTGGAGGAGGCCGTGGAGGAGGCCGCGGAGCGGCACCGGGCCGGGCACGACGTCCCGGTGGCCGTCCGGATGACCGCCGAACGGCTACTGGACCGGGGCGCACCGGCGGCCTCCGTGGAGGCCCTGCTGAACCGCCACGGACTGCCGTCCGGGGCGCTGGTGATCGAGCTCGCCGACAATGACCCCAGAGTCCCCTTCGACGAGCTGGAGCGCCGCCTGGCGGCCTTGCGCAGGCTCGGCGTCCTGATCGCGCTCGACGGCTTCGGCAGCGGCTACGCGGCCATCAGCGCCCTGCGCCGCCTCCCCGTCGACATGCTCAAGCTGGACCGCGGCCTGGTCGAGGGCGTGGTCGAGTCCCCCCGCCTCCACAAGATCACCGCAGGGCTCTTGCGGATCGCAAACGACCTCGGCATGCAGTCCGTGGCCGACGGGGTGGATCTTCCCGAGCAGGTCATGGCGCTGCGCTCGATGGGGTGCACCCACGGCCAGGGAATGGCCTTCTCGGGGCCACTCGACGAATACAGGCTGCGGCGCACGCTCGTGCGCGGTACGTTCCCAGTACCGGGCGCGCTGGCCCAGCCCGCCTTGGCCGGCGGCTCGTCCAGTGGCTCGATGGTCACCCTCAGAGGCTCACATAATGAGACGCCCGTCCCACCTACTTGACATCGACCTCCCGCCAGAGGGAGGGTCAATGCCATGCGCACCCGAATTCTCGTACTTGGAAAGCGCGTCGGCTGAAGCCGGGGTCGGTATATCCCCGCTCCACAACGCCCGACGCGCTCCCCTCGCTTGCCTCCCGGCACGAGGGGTTTTTTGTTGCACTGGCACACGCCCCCGGCCACGGTCCGGGGGATTCCCGCTCCTCGTAAAACCCTCAGCTTCGAGAAGAGAATGCCGATGACCGACCAGGCCACCGGGGCCCACCATCCGCAGCCGCGGCCCCGTACGGGTGGACAGCAGTCCGCCGCAGTTGAGCACGTCACGGGTGCGCAGTCCCTCATCCGCTCTCTCGAAGAGGTGGGGTGCGACACCGTGTTCGGCATCCCGGGCGGCGCCATCCTTCCCGCCTACGACCCGATGATGGACAGCAAGAAGGTCCGTCACATCCTGGTCCGCCACGAGCAGGGGGCCGGCCACGCCGCCACCGGCTACGCCCAGGCGACCGGCAAGGTCGGCGTCTGCATGGCCACCTCGGGCCCCGGCGCCACCAACCTGGTCACCCCGATCGCCGACGCCCACATGGACTCCGTCCCGCTGGTCGCGATCACCGGCCAGGTCTCCTCCAAGGCGATCGGCACCGACGCCTTCCAGGAAGCGGACATCGTCGGCATCACCATGCCGATCACCAAGCACAACTTCCTGGTCACCAAGGCCGAGGACATCCCGCGGACGATCTCCGAGGCGTTCCACATCGCCTCTACCGGCCGCCCCGGCCCGGTCCTCGTCGACATCGCCAAGGACGCGCTCCAGGCGAAGACGACCTTCTCCTGGCCGCCCACCCACGACCTCCCCGGTTACCGGCCGGTCACCAAGCCGCACGCCAAGCAGATCCGCGAGGCCGCCAAGCTCATCTGCCAGGCCAAGCGCCCGGTCCTGTACGTCGGCGGCGGCGTCATGAAGTCCGGCGCGACCGCCGAGCTCAAGGTGCTCGCCGAGCTGACGGGCGTTCCCGTCTGTACGACCCTGATGGCGCTGGGCTCCTTCCCCGACAGCCACCCCCTGCACGTCGGCATGCCCGGCATGCACGGCTCGGTCACCGGCGTCACCGCGCTGCAGAAGTCGGACCTGCTGATCGCGCTCGGCACCCGCTTCGACGACCGCGTCACCGGCAAGCTGGACAGCTTCGCCCCCTTCGCGAAGGTCATCCACGCGGACATCGACCCCGCGGAGATCGGCAAGAACCGAGAGGTCGACGTCCCGATCGTCGGCGACGCCCGCGAGGTCATCGCCGACCTGATCCAGGCCGTCCAGGCCGAGCACACCGAGGGCGGCGCCGGCGACTACAGCGCCTGGTGGAAGGACCTCAACCGCTGGCGCGAGACGTACCCGCTGGGCTACGACCTGCCCGCCGACGGCATGCTCTCCCCGCAGCAGGTCATCCAGCGCATCGGTGAACTCGCCCCCGAGCACACGATCTACGCGGCCGGCGTCGGCCAGCACCAGATGTGGGCCTCGCACTTCGTCAACTACGAGGAGCCCCGCACCTGGCTGAACTCCGGCGGCGCCGGAACCATGGGCTACGCCGTCCCGGCCGCCATGGGCGCCAAGGTCGGCATGCCCGAGCGCACCGTCTGGGCGATCGACGGCGACGGCTGCTTCCAGATGACCAACCAGGAACTGGTCACCTGTGCGCTGAACAACATCCCGATCAAGGTCGCGATCATCAACAACGGCGCGCTGGGCATGGTCCGCCAGTGGCAGACCCTGTTCTACAACCAGCGGTACTCCAACACCGTCCTGCACGCGGACGAGACCGGCCACGACACCGTCGGCTCCCAGCTCGGCGAGTCCATCGCCCCCCGCCAGGGCACCCGCGTCCCGGACTTCGTCAAGCTGTCCGAGGCCATGGGCTGCGTCGCGCTGCGCTGTGAGGACCCGGCGGACCTGGACCGCGTCATCGCCGAGGCCAACGCGATCAACGACCGTACGGTGGTCGTCGACTTCATCGTCCACGAGGACGCCATGGTGTGGCCGATGGTCGCCGCCGGCACCTCCAACGACGAGGTCATGGCAGCCCGGGGCGTCCGTCCCGACTTCGGCGACAACGAAGACGACTGAGCCGAGAGAGCCGAGAGAGAGAACGCCCCACATGTCCAAGCACACGCTCTCCGTCCTGGTCGAGAACACGCCCGGCATCCTCGCCCGGATCGCCGCGCTGTTCTCCCGCCGCGGGTTCAACATCGACTCCCTCGCGGTCGGCGTCACCGAGCACCCCGACATCTCGCGCATCACCATCGTCGTGAACGTCGAGGACCTTCCGCTGGAGCAGGTGACCAAGCAGCTGAACAAGCTGGTCAACGTGCTCAAGATCGTCGAGCTGGAACCGCACAGCGCCATCGAGCGCGAACTCGTTCTGGTGAAGGTCCGCGCCGACAACGAGACCCGCTCCCAGATCGTCGAGATCGTCCAGCTGTTCCGCGCCAAGACGGTCGACGTCTCCCCGGAGGCCGTCACCATCGAGGCCACCGGCGGCAGCGACAAGCTCGGCGCCATGCTCAAGATGCTGGAACCCTTCGGCATCAAGGAGCTCGTGCAGTCCGGCACGATCGCCATAGGGCGTGGCGGCCGGTCCATCACGGACCGCAGCCTGCGCGCGCTCGACCGCAGCGCCTGACCGATCGCCCCGCGCGGCGGCCTCGCGCGGTGACTCGCCGGTGACCCGGCGACGACACGCAAGCCGCCCGCATGGCGAGACCGAGAAACTCACATTCCGTTCCCCGCCGTACGGTGGGAGCAACACCAGCGCACCAAGGAGATATCCCAGTGGCCGAGCTGTTCTACGAGAACGACGCCGACCTGTCCATCATCGCGGGCCGCAAGGTCGCGGTCATCGGCTACGGCAGCCAGGGCCACGCCCACGCGCTGTCGCTGCGCGACTCCGGCGTCCCTGTCGTGGTCGGTCTGAAGGAAGGCTCTAAGTCCAAGGCGAAGGCCGAGGAGCAGGGCCTCAAGGTCCTCCCCGTGGCCGAGGCGGCCGAGTGGGCCGACGTCATCATGATCCTGACCCCGGACCCGCTCCAGGCCGAGATCTACGAGGAGTCCGTCAAGGACCACCTCAAGGACGGCGACGCGCTCTTCTTCGGTCACGGTTTCAACGTCCGCTACGGCTTCATCAAGCCCCCGGCCAACGTGGACGTCGCCCTCGTCGCGCCGAAGGGCCCGGGCCACCTGGTCCGCCGCCAGTACGAGGAAGGCCGCGGCGTGCCCTGCATCGCCGCCGTCGAGCAGGACTACACCGGCAACGCCTTCGCGCTCGCGCTCTCGTACGCGGCCGGTATCGGCGGCACCCGCGCCGGCGTCATCAAGACGACCTTCACCGAGGAGACCGAGACCGACCTGTTCGGTGAGCAGGCCGTCCTCTGCGGTGGCGCGTCCGCCCTGGTCAAGGCCGGTTTCGAGACCCTGACCGAGGCCGGCTACCAGCCGGAGATCGCGTACTTCGAGTGCCTGCACGAGCTCAAGCTCATCGTGGACCTCATGTACGAGGGCGGCCTGGAGAAGATGCGCTGGTCGGTCTCCGAGACCGCCGAGTGGGGCGACTACATCACCGGCCCCCGGATCATCACCGACGCCACCAAGGCCGAGATGAAGAAGGTCCTCGCGGAGATCCAGAGCGGCGAGTTCGCCAACACCTGGATGGCCGAGTACAAGGCCGGTCTGCCGAAGTACAACGAGTACAAGAAGGCCGACGAGGCGCACCTGCTGGAGACCACCGGCAAGAAGCTGCGCAAGCTGATGAGCTGGGTCGACAACGACGAGAGCTGATCTCGTGAGGCCGCGGGGCCGGGACCTGGTCCCGGCCCCGCGGTGCATCACCCGCCCGGGCCGCCGCGGTGTCGCCGCGGAGCCCATCCGGCCGGATCGCCACCCTCAGAAGCCGCCGGTTGTCCACCCCGGCCAATCACGGACGGGTGATCCTTCCGTACAGGCGGAGTTCCGGCCCGGAAGCGCCACTACACTGCTCAACACAACGCGTCAGGCCCACAGTGTCGTGCGTCTTCCACGCGGCTACCCCCTCCACCGCCTGCGGCCGTCGGGACGGCCGTCCGCACTGGACCTGTGAGGACCCACGTGAGCTCGAAACCTGTCGTACTCATCGCCGAAGAGCTGTCGCCCGCCACCGTGGACGCGCTCGGCCCCGACTTCGAGATCCGGCACGTCAACGGAGCCGACCGCGCGGAACTGCTGCCCGCGATCGTCGACGTCGACGCGATCTTGGTGCGCTCCGCCACCAAGGTCGACGCCGAGGCCATCGCCGCCGCGAAGAAGCTCAAGGTCGTCGCCCGCGCCGGTGTCGGCCTGGACAACGTCGACGTCTCCGCCGCCACCAAGGCCGGCGTGATGGTCGTGAACGCGCCGACCTCGAACATCGTGACCGCCGCCGAACTGGCCTGCGGTCTGCTCGTCGCCACCGCCCGCAACATCCCGCAGGCCAACACCGCCCTCAAGAACGGTGAGTGGAAGCGGAACAAGTACACCGGTGTCGAGCTGAGCGAGAAGACCCTCGGCGTCGTCGGCCTCGGCCGCATCGGCGTCCTGGTCGCCCAGCGCATGTCGGCCTTCGGCATGAAGGTCGTCGCGTACGACCCCTACGTACAGCCCGCGCGCGCCGCCCAGATGGGCGTCAAGATGCTGACGCTGGACGAGCTGCTGGAGGTCGCGGACTTCATCACCGTGCACCTGCCCAAGACCCCCGAGACCCTCGGTCTCATCGGGGACGAGGCCCTGCACAAGGTGAAGCCGTCCGTCCGTATCGTCAACGCCGCCCGCGGCGGGATCGTGGACGAGGCCGCGCTGTACTCGGCCATCAAGGAGGGCCGCGTCGCCGGCGCCGGCCTGGACGTGTACGCGAAGGAACCCTGCACGGACTCCCCGCTGTTCGAGCTCGACCAGGTCGTCTGCACCCCGCACCTCGGCGCGTCCACGGACGAGGCCCAGGAGAAGGCCGGTGTCTCGGTCGCCAAGTCGGTGCGCCTCGCCCTCGCCGGTGAGCTCGTGCCCGACGCGGTCAACGTCCAGGGCGGCGTCATCGCCGAGGACGTGCGTCCCGGCCTGCCGCTCGCCGAGAAGCTCGGCCGCATCTTCACCGCCCTCGCGGGCGAGGTCGCGGTCCGCCTCGACGTCGAGGTCTGCGGCGAGATCACCCAGCACGACGTCAAGGTGCTGGAACTCTCCGCCCTCAAGGGCGTGTTCGAGGACGTCGTCGACGAGACGGTCTCCTACGTCAACGCGCCGCTGTTCGCGCAGGAACGCGGTGTCGAGGTCCGGCTGACCACCAGCTCGGAGTCCCCGGACCACCGCAACGTGGTGACCGTGCGCGGCACCCTGTCGGACGGTCAGGAGGTCTCGGTCTCCGGCACGCTCGCGGGCCCCAAGCACCTCCAGAAGATCGTGGGCATCGGCGAGTACGACCTCGACCTCGCGCTCGCCGACCAGATGATCGTCCTGCGCTACGCCGACCGCCCGGGCGTCGTCGGCACCGTCGGCCGCATCCTCGGCGAGGCCGGCCTCAACATCGCGGGCATGCAGGTCGCCCGCGCCGAGGAGGGCGGCGAGGCGCTCGGCGTGCTCACGGTCGACGCCGAGGTCCCGGTCAACGTCCTCGCGGACATCGCCGCCGAGATCGGCGCCGTCTCGGCGCGCACGGTCAGCCTCACCTGATCCGCCGTACGACTGAGCGGAAGGGCCCGGGTGTTCCCCCGGGCCCTTCCGCTTTTTTCTTCTACGAAGCTCAGTGCGCGAGGGCTCCGGGAGCCTCGGCCGGCTCCGCCGCGGCCGGGGCAGGAGCTCCGATACCCCGCATCGAGACCACCGCGAACACCGCCGCCGCGAGCAGCAGCGCCGTGCCGCCCCAGGCCGCGTACCGCATCCCGTGGACGAAGGCCTCCCGGGCCAGCGTCAGGACCTGCCCGCCCGCGTCCCCGCCGAGCCGCTGGGCCACCGCGACCGCGCCGCCCAGGGTCTCCCGTACGGCGGGGTCCGCGCCGTCCAGGTCACCGCGGTAGACGGCGGTCCCGAGGCTGCCGAGGAGCGCCATCCCGAGGGCCCCGCCGAACTCCTGGCCCGTCTCCAGCAGCGAGGCGGCCGAACCGGCCTTCTCGGCGGGGGCCGATCCCAGCGCCATGTCGGAGACGAGGGACATCACCGTCACGATGCCGGAGGCGAGGACACCCGCCGCGACCAGCAGCAACACCAGCGAGTCGGTGTCGAGGAACCCCATCAGGGCGAACCCGGCGGCGGCGAGGACGAACCCGCCGGCAATGACGTGGGCCCGGTCGGTCTTCTGCGCGATGGCCGCACCGACGGGGGCGGCGGCGCCGATGGCGAGCGAGGGGGCGAGGCTCCACAGGGCCGCTTCGAGCGTGCCCATGCCCAGGACCGACTGGAGGTACTGGGTGGTGAAGTAGGCGGAGCCCATCATGGCGAAGGCGGCGACGGTGTTGAGACCGATGCCCGCGCCGAAGCCGCGGCCCCGGAAGAGCGCCCGGCTGATCATGGCGTCCTCACGGGTGCGCTGGCGGCGCAGGAACACGTAGCCGAAGACCAGGCCGACCGCGACGCAGCCGAGGTAGAGCGGCTCGAACCCCTCGGCGGCGATCTCCTTGAGGCCGTAGACCAGCGGCAGGACGGCGGCCGTCGACAGCGGGACGCTCAGCAGGTCGAAGCGGCCGGGGGCCGGGTCCTTGAACTCCGGGACCAGCACGGGGACCAGGAGCAGCAGGAGCAGCATCGCGGGGACGTTGATGAGGAAGACCGAACCCCACCAGAAGTGGTTCAGCAGCAGGCCGCTCATCACGGAGCCGAGCGCGATGCCGCCGGTCATGACGCCGGACCAGATCGCGATGGCCTGGCCGCGCTGCTTGGCGTCCTGGAAGAGGTTGCGCACCAGCGCCAGCGTGGACGGCATCAGGGTCGCACCGCCGATGCCGAGCAGTACGCGGGCCGCGATCAGCATCTCCGGGCTGGTGGCGTAGGCGGCGCCGACGGAGGCGAGACCGAAGGCGGCCGCGCCCATCAGCAGCAGCTTGCGGCGGCCGATCCGGTCGCCCAGCGAACCCATGGTGATGAGCAGTCCGGAGAGGGCGAAGGCGTAACTGTCGAAGATCCACAGCTGCTGGGTCGAACTCGGGTCCAGCTGGCGGGTGATGGCGGGGATGGCGAAGTAGAGGACGGAGACGTCCATCGAGACCAGGAGCAGGGGCAGCACGAGGACGGTGAAGGCGATCCATTCACGGCGGCCGGCGAGGCGTGCTGTAGCAGCGGGGTTCGTCATGAGAAGCAATGTACAGACGTCATAAACGCTTGTCTAGTACGTCTGTGTGGAACATTCGTCAGAGACACTCGTCTATGACGCTTGTCTTGTTATGCTGCGGCCATGGGACATCGTGAAGATCTGCTCGTGGGCGCGAAGAAGTGCCTGATGGAGAAGGGTTTCGTGCGGACCACCGCGCGCGACATCGTCAACGCCTCCGGTACGAACCTGGCGTCCATCGGCTACCACTACGGCTCCAAGGACGCGCTGCTGACCCAGGCCTACATCGAACTCATCCAGCAGTGGGGCGACACCTGGACGGCCGACAGGGTCGGCGAGGACGGCTCGCTGGAACGGTTCCGCTCGGTGTGGGAGGGCATCGTGTCCGGGCACGAGCAGAGCGGTCCGCTGTGGGCGGCGAGCATGGAGGTCGCACTGGGCGGCGAGCGGCTGCCGCAGCTGCGCCAACTCCTCGCAGCCTCGCAGGGCGAGGGGCGCAAGGGAATGATCGCGCTCATGACGGGCAGGCCGGAGGAGGAGCTGACGGACCGGGAGGTGCGCACCCTCGGGGCGTTCTACCAGGCGCTCCTGAACGGCCTGATGATCCAGTGGATCTTCGACCCCGAATCGGCGGCCACGGCCGAGGAGTTCACCGAGGGCATGCGCATGGCCGCCGAGGGCATCTTCCGGGCCGCGGGGGCACGGGCGAAGGGCGACGACGACGCGTAGCGGGCGCGGCGGTCGGGGGAACCGGGGGAAAACCGTGCGGCGCCCGGTCATGCCGTGTGGCTATCGTCGCTGGTCACCCCCTAAGGAGGCCAAAGTGACGGACTGGACCACCACCCCTGTCGGACCCCACATCCTGCGCGGTGCGCTCGAACTGGAACGCACCGCCCGGGGGTTGCTCCCGCACCGGCTCCCGGGCCGGGCGCGCCGGCAGTGCCCCGACCCCTACCTCGCCATGGTCGAGTCCCAGCCCTCCGGAGTGCGGCTCGCGTTCCGCACCCGTGCCACCGCCGTCGAACTGGACGTGCTGCCAACGAAGGTGGTCTACCGGGACGCCCCGACGCCACCGGACGGCCTGTACGAGCTGGTCGTCGACGGGCGTCTGACGGCCCGGGCCATCGCCGCGGGCGGGAACGTGCGCACCGTCGACATGATGGCCGGATCGGCGGTGACCGAACCCGGACCGGTCACCACCGTCCGGTTCACCGGGCTGGCCGCCGGGGAGAAGGACATCGAGATCTGGCTGCCGCAGGCGGAGATCACCGAGCTGGTGGCCCTGCGGACGGACGCGCCCGTCAGTGAGGCGGCCGATCACGGCCGCCGGGTGTGGCTGCACCACGGCAGTTCGATCAGCCACGGTTCGAGGGACTCCGGTCCGACCGGGACGTGGCCGGCCGTCGCCGCGCGCGCGGGCGGCGTGGAGCTGATCAACCTGGGACTGGGCGGCAACGCCCTGCTCGACCCCTTCACCGCGCGGGCCATGCGGGACACCCCCGCCGACCTGATCAGCATCAAGATCGGCATCAACCTGGTCAACACCGACCTGATGCGGCTGCGCGCCTTCGGCCCGGCGGTCCACGGCTTCCTCGACACCCTCCGCGAGGGGCACCCGAGCGCGCCGCTGCTCGTCGTCTCGCCGATCCTGTGCCCGGTCCAGGAGGACACCCCCGGGCCCCTGGCACCGGAGTTCGAGGGCGGGACGCTGCGGTTCCGGGCGACGGGCGACCCGGCGGAGCGCGCCGCCGGGCGGCTGACGCTGGGCGTCATCCGGGACGAGCTGGCCCGGATCACGGCGGCCCGGGCGGCCGAGGACCCCAACCTGCACTACCTGGACGGCCGCGCCCTCTACGGAGAGCCGGACCTCGCCGAACTCCCCCTCCCGGACGGCCTCCACCCCGACGCCGCCGGCCACCGCCGCATCGGCGACCGCTTCGCGGAGCACGCCTTCGGCGAGAGGGGCCCCTTCGCGTCGAAGTAGCCGCCCCGGTCAGAGCAGGCGGGCCGTTTTGAGGGCCATGTGGAGCAGGAGGCGGTCTTCGCCCTCGTCCAGGTCGAGGCCCGTCAGGAGCTCCACTCGGCCCAGCCGGTAGTACAGGGTCTGGCGGTGGATGCCGAGGGCGGCCGCCGCGCGGCCTGCTTGGCCCGCGCAGTCGAGGAAGACCTCGGCCGTGCGGGCCAGTTCGCGGTGGGCCGGGGCGAGGAGGGGGCGGGTCGCCGGGTCGTCCGGCGGGGTCGTCGCCAGCGTGGCCAGCATCCGGTACGGGCCGATCGCCGACCACCGCGCCACCGGGCCGAGCCGGGGCTGGGCGGCCGCCGCCCGGGCCGCCGCCCAGGCCTGCGACCAGGCATCGGCGAGCCCCGCGGTCCCGCGCCGGGGCTCCGCGATCCCGGCGCTCGCCCCGCCCCCCCGGGTCAGCAGCCGGGCCGTCACCGTTTCCGCCGGGGTCAGGGCGTCCGCCGAGCGGAGCCTGACCAGCAGCGCCAGGCCGGGCGCGCCCGGGGACGGCGCCACGCACACCGCCGCCACGCCCGGCACCGAGCCCGGCGCCTCCCCGGCCCACGGGGTCAGGCACACCACGGCGTGCAGGCCGTCGCCGTCCGGGCCGAGGGCGGAGCGCAGCGCGGACTCCGCCATCTCCCGCTCCCAGCCCCGGCCGGCGGTGAGCGCCGTACGGAACTCCCGCGACAGGTCCGCGCCCGCCCTGGCCTCCTGCGCGAGCAGCACCCCGATCCGCTCGGCGACCTCCATGGCGGAGGCCAGCGCCGCCGGGCCGGGTCCCGCGCCCGATCCGGGTTCCGGATCCAGCAGCCACACGTAGCCCTGCACGACGCCCCGGTACCGCACCGGCAGGCAGATCCGGCCCCGGAACACCCCCGCGTCCGGCGCCGCCGGGATCCGTACCGGTCCGGTGGCGCGGGCGATGCCGAACGCCTCGAACCAGGCGCGGACGGCCGCCGTCGACTGCCGGGTGAGGATCGAACGGGTGCGTACCGGGTCCATGGCGAGATCGTCATCGCTGTCGTGCGCGCCGAAGGCGATGAGGCGGAAGTCCCGGTTCTCCAGCGTCGCCGGTGCGCCGACCAGCGCCGAGATCTCGTCCACCAGGTCCTGGTAATCGCCCTTCACCCGCACATTCTCCCACCCCCGGAACCGGCCGTCAGACATGTGTATGAGATAGCCGCCACGGATGCGTGACAGCTGTCGATAGCAGAGGATCGTGGAGATCCTTAGGTTTCACGGTGGTTTTACTTGCGTTTTTCTTACGTCCCCCGCCCATCCGGCGACGGATCGTATGTCCGCTTCTGCCACCCGTTGGAGGTGCCCCGTGCTGGGTCCCGCGATCCTCGCCGCGTCGCGCAGCGACAAGATGCGCCGAATCGTCTCTGCCGCCCCCGTGACCAAGCCCGTGGTGAACCGGTTCATCCCCGGTGAGACGGTCGACCAGGTCATCCCGATCGTCGAGGACCTCACGCGCAAGGGCCTCGAGGTCACCCTCGACGTGGTCGGCGAGGACATCACCACCGTGGAGCAGTCCCACGCCGCGCGAGACGCCTACCTGGAGCTGATCGAGCGGCTCGGCGCCCTGGGCCTGGGCGACAAGGCCGAGATGTCCGTCAAGCTCTCCATGTTCGGCCAGGCGCTCCCGGGCGGCCACGAGCTGGCGCTCGCCAACGTCCGCCCCGTCGTCGAGGCCGCCGCCGCCATCGGCACCACCGTCACCCTGGACGCCGAGGACCACACCACCCTCGACTCGATGTTCGCCATCCACGAGGAGCTGCGCCGGGACTTCCCGCAGACCGGCTGCGTGATCCAGGCGTACCTCTTCCGCACCGAGGCCGACGCCCGGCGCCTGGCCGCCGCGGGCAGCCGCGTGCGCATCGTCAAGGGCGCCTACAAGGAGCCCGCCGAGGTCGCCTACCAGGACAAGGCCGAGATCGACAAGGCGTACGTCCGGATCATGAAGATCCTGATGGAGGGCGAGGGGTACCCGATGATCGGGTCCCACGACCCGCGTCTGATCGCCATCGCACAGGAGCTCGCGCGGGCGGCCGGGCGCAAACTGGACGAGTACGAGTTCCAGATGCTGTACGGCATCCGCGGCGAGGAGCACCTGCGGCTGGCCGCCGAGGGCCACCGGATGCGTGTCTACACCGCCTACGGGACGGACTGGTACGGCTACTTCATGCGCCGCCTGGCGGAGAAGCCGGCCAACCTCCTCTTCTTCCTCCGCTCGATGATCACCAAGAACTAGGTCCAGAACTAGCTCAAGGAGTTACCAGCCCCATGGATGCTGTGACCCAGGTCCCCGCGCCGGTCAACGAGCCGGTCCACTCGTACGCACCCGGCAGCCCGGAGCGCGCACGTCTCGAAATCCAGCTCAAGCAGCTGTCCGAGAACCCGATCGACCTTCCCATGACGATCAACGGCGTCAAGCGGATGGGCGGCGGCGAGCGTTTCGACGTCGTGCAGCCGCACGACCACAAGTCGGTGCTCGGCACCTACGCCAACGCCACCGAGGCCGACGCCCAGGAGGCCGTCGACGCCGCCCTGGCCGCCGCCCCGGCCTGGCGCGCGATGTCCTTCGACGACCGCGCCGCGATCATCCTGCGCGCCGCCGACCTGCTGGCCGGCCCCTGGCGCGAGAAGCTGGCCGCGTCCACCATGCTCGGCCAGTCGAAGACCGCCCAGCAGGCCGAGATCGACACCCCCTGCGAGCTCGTCGACTTCTGGCGCTTCAACGTCCACTTCGCCCGCCAGATCCTGGCGGAGCAGCCGGCCGCGAACAGCGCCGGCGTGTGGAACCGCAGCGACCACCGCCCGCTCGAAGGCTTCGTCTACGCGATCACCCCGTTCAACTTCACGGCCATCGCCGGCAACCTGCCGACCGCCCCGGCCCTGATGGGCAACGTGGTCGTGTGGAAGCCGTCCCCGACGCAGACGCACTCCGCGGTCCTGCTGATGGAGCTCCTGGAGGCGGCCGGTCTGCCCAAGGGCGTCATCAACCTGGTGACGGGCGACGGCATCGCCGTCTCCGAGGTGGCCCTGAACCACCCCGAGCTGGCGGGCATCCACTTCACCGGCTCGACCAAGACCTTCCAGTACCTGTGGAAGACGGTCGGCAACAACATCGAGAAGTACCGGTCCTACCCGCGCCTGGTCGGCGAGACCGGCGGCAAGGACTTCGTCGTCGCGCACCCGTCCGCGGACCGCGACATCCTCAAGACGGCGCTGACCCGCGGCTCCTTCGAGTTCCAGGGCCAGAAGTGCTCGGCGTCCTCCCGCGCCTACATCCCGGCGTCGATCTGGAACGACGGCTTCAAGGAGGCCTTCGCGGCCGAGGTCGACGGCATCGCCATGGGTGACGTCCGCGACCTGACGAACTTCATCGGCGCCGTCATCGACGAGCGTTCGTTCGCCAAGAACAAGGCCGCCATCGACCGCGCCAAGGCCGACCCGACCTGCACCATCGTCGCGGGCGGCAGCTACGACGACTCGGAGGGCTACTTCGTCCGCCCGACCGTCATCGAGTGCACGGACCCGGCGAACGAGGTCTTCACGACCGAGTACTTCGGCCCGATCCTGGCCGTCCACGTCTACGAGGACGAGCGGTTCGACGCGATGCTGGAGCAGATGGAGTCGGTCTCGGCGTACGCCCTGACCGGCGCCGTCATCGCCCAGGACCGCTACGCGGTGGCCGACGCGATGGACAAGCTCCGCTTCGCGGCGGGCAACTTCTACATCAACGACAAGTCGACCGGCGCCGTCGTCGGCCAGCAGCCCTTCGGCGGCGGCCGCGCCTCGGGTACGAACGACAAGGCCGGCGCGGCGTCGAACCTGCTGCGCTGGACCTCGACCCGCTCCATCAAGGAGACGCTGGTCCCGCCCACGGACTACGCGTACCCCCACATGGGCTGACCGCCCCCCCGCTGAACCCCGCCCCCGTTCCGGTACCCCCAAGCCCGGAGCGGGGGCGGTTTCCATGTCCGGGGAAGAAGGGTGGCACGAGCACCACCTTCCCGAGGTTGCGGCGCCGCTCGACCACCGTGTGCGCGCGGGCCGCCTCGGCCAGCGGGATCTCCTCGTGCACGGACGCGCGCAGGGTGCCCGCGTCCCGCATCTGCCACACCTCGCGAAGCCAGCGGGCGTACAGCGCGGGCTTGCCGAGGGCGATCGCCCGCATCTGGAAGCCGATCACCGACGCGCCGCGGACCAGTAGCTCGTACGCCTCCACCGTGCCGCCGCCGGAGCCGAAGGCCACCAGCCGGCCGCCGGGCGCGAGGGAGCGTACGGCGCGGGAGAGCAGGTCGCCGCCGACACCGTCCAGGACGAAGTCGTACGGGTCTCCCCACTCGGCGTCCTCGTACAGCACGACCTCGTCGGCGCCTAGGGAGCGGACGAAGTCCCCCTTGGCGGGGTCGCTCACGGCCGCCACCACCCGCCCGGCGCCCCCAGCCCTGGCGTACTGGAGCGCGAGGGTGCCGGTGGCGCTGGCCGCCGCCGTCACCAGGACCGACTCGCCGGGCTCCGGGCGCGCGGCTTCGTACGCCCCGCGCGCCACCAGGCCGCTGCGCACGAGCGCGATCGCCTCGACGGCACTCGCGCCCTCGGGGATGCGGGAGGCCATGGCGGTGTGCAGGACGGCGAACTCGGCATAGGCCTGCGCGAAGCAGAGCCCGGTCACCCGGTCGCCGACGGCGAAGCCCGTCACGTCGGCGCCCAGGGCCTCCACGGTGCCGGCGACCTCGCCGCCCAGCGGCATCGGCTCGCTGCTCTCGCGCACCTTGCGCACGGTGGGCAGGGTGACACCGATCGCCTCCACACGGACCAGCAGCTCACCGGCCGACGGGCGGGGGACTTCGGCTTCCTCGCCGAACAGCACCTGGGGGCCGCCGTTGACCTCGTACCGGACACGCAGCACGGAACCTCCTCCACGGTTTTCGTTGGGTCGCCCAACGGTATCGAAAGTCGTGGGGATGTCCAACGGTTTTCGGATAGGCTCTGCCCATGAACCCGGCGCCCACGACCTCAGCGCTCGCCCACATCCAGACCCTGCCGACCTGGCTCGTCGGCCGGGTGGCCGCCCACGGCCGGGCACTGGTCGCCGACGCGCTCGCCGCGGAGGGGCTGAGGCTCGCGCACCACGCGGTACTCGCGGCGACGGACGAGTACGGCCCCCTCGCCCAGGCCGACCTCGGCCGCCGGCTGGCCATCGACCCCAAGGACCTCGTCGGCCTGCTGAACCACCTCCAGGGCGCGGGCCTCGTCCTGCGCACGCCGGATCCCGCCGACCGCCGCAAGAACGCCATCAGCCTCACCCCGGCCGGCGCGGACGCGCTGGCCCGCTGTACGGCCCTGGCGCAGGCGGCGAACGCCGAGTTCCTCGCGCCGCTGGAACCGGCGGAGCGGGACACCCTGCTGGCGCTGCTCGGCCGGATCCACGACGCCTCCTAGGCCCTGTCCGGCGCGGGAAGACCGTCCGGGCAGGGCCCGGGGGCGGAGTCCTCAGACCTCGACCAGGACCTGGTCCAAGGACTTGCGCACCAGGTCCGGGACCTCGCAGTCGTCCGCGGGGTAGCCGACCGGGACGACGGCGAAGGCCTTCTCGTTCTCCGGGCGGTCCAGGACCTGGGAGAGGAAGCGCATCGGGCTCGGGGTGTGGACCAGCGCCGCGAGCCCGCTCAGGTGGAGCGCGGACAGCAGCATGCCGACCGCGATGCCGACCGACTCGTCGACGTAGTAGTGCTTGTGCTTCGTGCCGTCCGGCCCCAGCCAGTAGCGCTGCTGGAAGACCACGATCAGGGCCGGGGCGTCGGTGAGGTGGGTCTTGACGGCGTCAGTGCCGATCGGGCGCAGCGCGGCGAGCCACTCCTCCCCGAGACGGCCGTCGTAGGAGACCTGCTCCTCCTGCTCCGCCGCGGCTCGGATCTTCCGGCGGACGTCCGGGTCCTTGACCAGGACGAACGTCCACGGCTGCTGGTGCGCGCCGGAGGGGGCGGTCGCGGCGCAGGCGATGGCGTCCCGGACGGCCTGCTCCGGCACGGGGTCGGTGGAGAAGTGGCGTACGGTCCGCCGCTCGTCCATCCGCGCCCGCAACTGCGCGGCGCGCGCCAGGGATTCGGTGGTCGGCATCCGCTCGGGCCGGTAGGGGACGGGCCGGTACGGATCGCCGTGGGTGGGGGTCCACTGCTGGGTCTCGGAGGACATGCAGCGAGTGTGCGCGGGCGGCCGCGGGGAGGCCAGGAACATGCCGGTCGATCCGTGGCCGGGAGACACTGGGTCCATGACCGATACACGGACAGTCCTCGCGCACACCTCGCAACTGGCGCCCGGAACGCCGGAGGAGGTCCGGGCGCTGCTGGACGCCGCGTTCGACGGGGACTTCACCGACGAGGACTTCGAGCACGCGCTCGGCGGGATGCACACCCTGGTGTACGAGGGCGGCGAACTCGTCGCGCACGGGAGCGTGGTCCAGCGCCGGGTGCTGCACCGGGGGAGGGCGCTGCGCACCGGGTACGTCGAGGCCGTGGCCGTCCGGGCGGACCGGCGGCGCAGCGGGATCGGGAGCGCCGTGATGGCCGGCCTGGAGGCGGTGATCGCACGGGCCTACGTGCTCGGCGCCCTGTCGGCGTCGCAGGCCGGCGCCGGGCTCTACCTGGGCCGCGGCTGGTCGGCGTGGCCGGGGCCGATCGGGGTGCTCGCCCCGGAGGGGGTGTTGCGGCTCCCCGACGAGGAGGGGTCCACGTACGTGTGGTCGCCGCCCGGCGGGGTCCGGCCGGACCCCGCCGGGCGGCTCGACTTCGACTGGCGCGACGGGGACGTCCTCTAGTGCTGTGGCCGGCAAACCTTCCCGGCGACAGCACTAGGCGGGGCGCTCCGGGGAGCCTGTGGGCGGGGCGTACTCCGGCCGGGCCTGTTCCGGGCCGGGTGCCAATGGCCCCGGGGGCCGGTGCCTACGAGCCCGAGATGCTCGGCGAGCCCGTCTCGATGTGGCCCGTGTAGCGGCGCGACCAGGTGCCGTCGCAGTCCGCCAGGATCGTGAAGTCGTACCAGCCGTTGCTGTACGCGACCGCGTTGAAGTAGTCCTCGCGGGAGGAGTTCGCCGGGACGGTGTACGTCCACGGGCCGTCCGTGCGGTAGGCGTTCGAGCGGACCGTGAAGGTGACGGGCCCGGCTGAGGCATTGGTCATCTTGAGGTAGAGGGCCGTCTTGCCCGTGCCCGGCTCCACCGCGTAGCGGGCCGCGACCTCCACCGACTTGCCCGCCTTCGACGCATCGCCGATGAAACGCCGCAGGAAGCGGTTGGGCCCGTACATCGAGATGTCGTACTTGCCGGAGCCGCTGCCGAGCCCGATGTTGAAGTAGTCCGTCGCGGTGGAGCCGGCGTCGACCGTGTACTGCCAGGCCGCCGTGTCCCGGTACTGGTGCGGGTGGATCGAGAAGTGCGCCGCCTGCTTCGCCTGCGCCCCCTGGTTGGTCATCGAGAACCAGGCCAGGATCTTGCCCGCCGCCCCGAACTCGAAGCGGTCGAGGTTGCCGTTGACCTGGTACGGAAGGCAGCGCGCGGGCCGGGTCCCGGCCTCCTGTGCCGGCAGGGCGTTGTCCTGCGGCGCGGGGTTGGGCAGCGGGCCGCAGGTCGACTGGCCGATGACCTTCGCCGTCGAAGGCAGCCCGGAGGGGACCCCGTAGACGGGGTGCGCGAAGTCGAAGACCCCGGTCAGGTCGCCCGTGACCTTGCGGCGCCACGCGCTGATGTTGGGACAGGTGGCCGGGGTGCCCAGGGCCGAGGTCCACGTCTCCATGAAGCGCAGGACGGAGGTGTGGTCGAAGACCTCGGAGCTGACCCAGCCGCCCCGGGTCCAAGGGGACATCACGATCATCGGCACGCGGAAGCCGAGGCCGATCGGGGTGCCGTCGATGTACTCGCCGGGGGTGCCGGGCGAGGCGATGGGCGGCGCGACGTGGTCGAAGAAACCGTCGTTCTCGTCGTAGTTGAGGAAGAGGACCGTGGAGTCGAAGACCTCCGGGTTCGCGGCGAGCGCCCGGTAGACCAGGTCGACGAAGTGCGCGCCGTCGCCGGGAGGCGCGTACGGGTGCTCCGAGAAGGCTTCACTGGCCACGACCCAGGACACCTGGGGGAGGGTGCCGGCGACCACGTCGGCGCGGATCGCCGCGGCGATGTCGTCGGGGGTGGAGCCGGTGACCTTGGGGACCGAGGCCATGCCCCGGTCCCACAGCGGGTTGCCGGGGGCCGCGTCGGTGAACTTCTTGAAGTAGGCCAGGCCGTTGTCCCCGTAGTTGTCCTGGGCGTTCTGGTAGACCTTCCAGCTCATCCCGGCCCGCTGGAGGGCCTCGGCGTACGTCTCCCAGGTCAGGCCGGACTCGTCGCCGCCGTCCTTGCTGCCCGCGTCGACCTTGCCGCTCCACAGGAACGTGCGGTTGGGGCCGGTCGCGCTGAGGGTGGAGCAGAAGTAGGCGTCACAGATCGTGTAGTTGTCGGCGAGCCCGTAGTGGAAGGGTATGTCGCCCCGGTCGAGGTAGCCGAGGGTGCGGGTGTTGCCGACGCCGGTGACCCAGTTGTCCATCCGGCCCTTGTTCCAGGCGGCGTGCTGCGAGGTCCAGCTGTGCGGGAGGTCGCCGTTGCACTGGGCGAGGGTCTCGCCGTCCACGCCTCCGGCCGCGGGGGTGGCGCTCAGCTTCCAGGGGTACTGGCGACCGCCCCAGTTGGGTTGGTTGAAGGTGCCCCAGCCGCCCGGGATGTTGCCGGCCGCCCGGTCGGCGAAGCCGCGGACACCCCTCAGCCTGCCGAAGTAGTGGTCGAAGCTGCGGTTCTCCTGCATGAGGATGACCACGTGCTTCACATCGGTGATCGTGCCGGTCGCGGCGGCCGCGGCTGCCGTCGTCGGCGTGACCGCGGGCAGGGCGGCCCCCGCCACCAGCCCGGCGCCGATACCCACGAAACCTCTGCGGCTGATCGGTGTCACTGGCTACTCGCCTCCAACTCAAGTGCCCTGCTGGCACGTTGACCGAAAGAGTGGCGGGCGCCGGACCAAAGGTCTACATCCGTGCGGTAAGAAGTCGGTGAACTTCCGGGTGGCCGGAATCAGCCGTCGACGCGAACGAGCATCTTGCCCAGATTGTCCCCGCGGAGCAGGCCGAGGAAGGCGTCCACCGTGTGCTCGAACCCCTGCACAACGGTGGTATCCGTACCGATCCGCCCACTGCGCAGGTGCGGGACCAGGAACTCCTCCAGCTCGTCCTGCAGATTGGTGTGATGGCGAACCAATACCCCTTCCAGCCGCAGTGACTTGTGTACGACCTCGAAGAGGTTGCGAGGCGCGGCGGGGGAGCGGTCGCCGTTGTACATCGAGATCCCGCCGACCCAGGCGATCCGTCCGAACTCGCGCAGCACGTCGATCGCCCCTGCCAGGTGGTCCCCTCCGACGTTGTCCACGTAGACGTCGATACCGTCGGGTGCGGCCTCGGCGAGCTGCTCGCCGACCGGGCCGTCGTGGTAGTCGAAGGCGGCGTCGAAGCCCAGTTCGCCGGTCAGGTGGGCGACCTTGGCCGCCGAACCCGCGCTGCCGATGATCCGGCGGGCGCCGAGCAGGCGGGCGATGTGCCCGGTCGCCGTGCCGACCCCGCCCGCGGCGGCGGAGACGAAGAGGTCCTCGCCCTCGCGCAGGGCCGCCGTCCGGGTCAGGGCGGCGTACGCGGTCAAGCCGGTGCCGCCCAGGATGGACAGGTACGCCTCCAAGGGGACGCCCTCGTGGCCCCGGAGCTTGCGGCTGCCGTCCGCGCCCAGGGTGACCAGCGCGTGGGTGCGCCAGCCCTGCCGGTGGAAGACGAGGTCGCCTTCGGCCAGCCCGGGGTCCCGGGAGGCGGTGACCCGGCCGACCGCGCGCCCCTCCAGCGGGCTGTTCAGCTCGAAGCCGCCGTCACCGCCGTCCATCAGCCCGCGATGGTACGGGTCCACGGAGAGCAGGAGGTTGTGGACGAGGGCGGTCCCGGGGGCGGGGGAGGGGACCGGGGTGCGCACGCGGGCGAAGTCGGTGGCGAGCGGGAAGCCGGAGGGGCGGGCGATCTGGTGGACGGCGTAGCCGGTCTGTGTGGTCATGGCAGCGACCGTAGGAAGGAATCACGGGCCCCGGCAGGGGGTTGGGCTCATGGAAGCCGCACATCCATGAATCCCGCTCATAGAACGAGGTGAGAGCAGGCGTGGCCGAGCTCGCTCCGCAGGAACTGCGCATCCTGGTCGCCGTCGCCGAGACCGGCGGCTTCTCCGCCGCGGGCGCCGCGCTCGGCATCGGCCAGTCGGCCGTCTCCCACTCCGTGCGCGGCAGCGAGGCCAAGGTCGGCGCCGTGCTGTTCGAGCGCGGGCGCGCCGGGGCGGTGCCGACCCCGGCGGGCGAGCGGGCCGTCAGCCTGGGCCGGCGCATCCTGCGCCTCTACGAGGTGCTCGGCACGGAAGCCCGTGGCGCCGGACGGCCCCCGGCCGAGGCGGTCGAGGGGGCGCTGCGCATCGCGGCGTTCCGCAGTGCGGCCCTGCACCTGCTGCCGCCCGCCCTGGAGCGCCTCACGGCCCGCCACCCCGGGCTGAGCCCCGAGGTCCGGGTCGTGCGCGAGCTCGGTGCCGGCACCACCGGGGAGGTGCTGGCGGGCCGGGCCGACCTCGCCATCGCCACCCTCGGGGGCTCGGCGGAGCTGCCGCCCGGCCTGCTGAGCGGGTTGATCGCCGAGGAGGCGTACTCCCTGGTCCATCCGGCGGGACATCCCGATCCCAGGACGCTGCCCCTGCTGGACTGGGACGAGAACTGCGGCTCCTACACCCGTTCCTGGTGGGCGGCCCAGGACTGGATCCCGCGGGCCACCGTCAAGGCGGAGGACGACGGGATGGTGCTGACCATGGTCGGCCGGGGGCTGGGGATGGCGATCCTGCCCGAGCTGTCCCTGCGGGAGGCGGGCGAGTCCGTCGAGATCGCCGACCTGGGACCCGGGAGGCCCATGAGACGGGTGGGATACGTCACCACACCGGAATCGGCGTCCACCCTCGCCGTCAGGGCTCTGATCAGGGAACTCCGCTCGGACAGAGGCTGAAAACGGAGCCGTGACACGGCCACCGGAGCGCTCCGATCGAGCCGGCCTCGTCTCAGATACTAGGAAGCCCGAGTAATTGCGGAGACAGACAGCGGCGCCTGCCCTAGCTTTGTAGGAGCCGAACGTCTCGCCGATCCGGCGAATGGCGGTCGAGAGCGCGCGCCCCTTGGCAGGCAACCCCTGCGGCGCACCGCTCCCCGCCTCTTCCGGCGCCTTGAAGGAACCCCTCATCCGTGGCCCGGCCACGCCGTGATCTCAAGGAGTCGATCACCATGACCCCCACCACCACCGCTGTCCGCCGCGTCCGCCACTCCTCCACGGCCGACGTCGACCGCAAGAACGCCGCCGCCGCCCTCCAGCGCGCACTGGACCGCCGCGACAACGGCGGCTCCACGGGCCACTGAGCCCCGGGTCCCCGCGGCCCGCCGTCACCCCTCCCGTCCCGGCCCCGCCGCCCGGGCCGCAACCCGGACGCTCCTCGCCCACAGGTCCACATGGTGGACGGAAGATGTCTGAGGGCTGGGACAGGGAGTACGGTTCCGACATGTCGACCAGCATCAATCTCGCAGTGATCCCCGGTGATGGCATCGGCCAGGAAGTCGTGGCTCAGGGCCTCAAGGTCCTTACCGCGGTCCTGCCCCAGGATGTGAAGCTGGAGACCAAGGAGTACGACCTCGGCGCCCAGCGCTGGCACCGCACCGGTGAGACCCTCCCGGACGCGGAGCTCGAAGCCCTGGGGCACCACGACGCGATCCTGCTGGGCGCCATCGGCGACCCCTCGGTCCCCTCGGGGGTCCTGGAGCGAGGGCTGCTGCTCAAGCTCCGTTTCGCCTTCGACCACTACATCAACCTGCGGCCCTCGAAGCTGTTCCCCAACACGGCCACACCGCTGGCCGGCCGTCCGGAGATCGACTTCGTCGTGGTCCGCGAGGGCACCGAAGGTCCGTACACCGGCAACGGCGGCAGCCTGCGGACGGGGACCCCGGCCGAGGTGGCCACCGAGGTCAGCATCAACACCGCGTACGGCGTGGAGCGCGTCGTCCGTGACGCCTACGAGCGGGCCAACGCCCGCCCCCGCAAGAAGCTGACGCTGGTCCACAAGAACAACGTCCTCGTGTACGCGGGCCACATGTGGAAGAACATCTTCGACAAGGTCGGCCGGGAGTACCCCGAGGTCACCACGGACTACCTGCACGTCGATGCCGCGACGATCTTCTTCGTCACCCAGCCCGAGCGCTTCGACGTCATCGTCACGGACAACCTCTTCGGTGACATCCTCACCGACCTGGCCGCGGCCGTGACCGGCGGAATCGGCCTGGCCGCCTCCGGGAACATCAACCCGACCGGCGCCTTCCCGTCCATGTTCGAGCCCGTCCACGGCTCGGCCCCGGACATCGCCGGCACCGGCAAGGCCGACCCGACCGCGACGATCCTCTCCGTCGCCCTCCTGCTGCGCCACCTGGGCTACGAGGCCCAGGCCGTCCGCATCGAGGAAGCGGTCTCCGCCGACCTGGCCGAGCGGGACGGAACCTTCCGCTCCACCGACGCCATCGGCGACGCCCTCGCCACGCGCGTAGCCGGCTGACCCGGCAGAGCTCCACACCCAGGAAGCCGCCGGGTCGCGATCACCGCACCCGGCGGCTTCTCCTGCGCGGCCCCGGGTGCCACCATCTCCCCTGGGCCGCATCACCCCGTTTCTCCGAGGACACCTCGCGCGCGATAATCGAACGCGAGGCCGCGGTATACGGGGAAGCTCGGACGTCCTAGTACGCGTGAGCGCGGTCCGCCATACACAAACGGTGAAGGACAAGCACTCATGACGACGCCCACCATCGAGCTGAAGCCCTCCTCGAACCCCCTGTCCGACGCGGAGCGCGAGGCGATCTTGGCCAGCCCCGGTTTCGGCCGCCACTTCACCGATCACATGGTGACGATCAAGTGGACCGAGGGCCGTGGCTGGCACGACGCCGAACTGGTCCCGTACGCGCCGCTGTCGATCGACCCGGCGAACATGACCCTGCACTACGCGCAGACCATCTTCGAGGGCCTCAAGGCCTACAAGCAGCCCGATGGCACCGTCGCCACGTTCCGCCCCGAGGCCAACGCCGAGCGCTTCCAGGCCTCCGCGCGCCGCATGGCGATGCCGGAACTCCCCGCCGACCTGTTCATCGCCGCCTGCGACGCCCTCATCGCGCAGGACCGCGCCTGGGTGCCGGACTCGGGCGAGGCCTCGCTGTACCTGCGGCCGTTCATGTTCGCCTCCGAGGTCGGCCTCGGTGTCCGTCCGGCCAACGAGTTCCTGTTCATGGTCATCGCCTCGCCGGCCGGCGCGTACTTCCCCGGTGGGGTCAAGCCCGTCTCCGTCTGGCTCTCCGAGGAGTACGTCCGCGCCGTCAAGGGCGGTACCGGCGCGGCCAAGACCGGCGGCAACTATGCGGCCTCCCTGGTCGCCCAGGCCCAGGCCGCCTCGCACGGCTGCGACCAGGTCGTGTGGCTCGACGCCGTCGAGCACCGCTGGATCGAGGAGATGGGCGGCATGAACCTGTACTTCGTGTACGGCGACCGCATCGTCACGCCCGAGCTCACCGGTTCGCTCCTCCCGGGCATCACCCGTGACTCCCTCCTCACCATCGCCCGCGACCTCGGCTACACCGCCGAGGAGGGCCGGATCAGCACCGAGGACTGGAAGCGCGACAACGAGAACGGCACCCTGACCGAGGTGTTCGCCTGCGGCACCGCCGCCGTCATCACCCCGGTCGGCTCGGTCAAGTCGGAGCGCGCCAACTGGACCCAGGGCACCGGCGAGCCCGGCGAGGTCACCATGAAGCTCCGCAAGGCGCTGCTGGACCTCCAGACCGGCCACACCGCCGACACCCACGGCTGGATGCACCCGCTCGGCTGATCCCGCCTACGCACGAAGGGCCGCCCCGAAACGCCGGGGCGGCCCTTTCGTATGCGGAGCGCCGGGGGTTACGCCGCGACGGGCTCCTCGGCGGCGCTCTCGGCGGCGGGAGCCGGCGCCTCGTCGCCGCTGAGTGCGGTCAGGACCGTGTAGGCCAGCCCGCCGGCGAGGCCGGAGAGGACGAAGGAGCAGTCCACCCCGCCGGTCAGGGCCAGCAGCGGGCCCTCGTAGAAGGGGGTGGTCACCGCGAGCAGGCCGACGCCCGCGCCGATCGCCCAGGCGGCGGTGGCCTGGAGGTTCCACCCCGCGCGGTACCAGTAGATCCCGCCGACCGAGCGGCGGTTGAAGACCTGGAGCGCGTCGGCGTCATACTGCCCGCGGCAGCGGACGTAGCCGATGAGGGTGATGACGGCCCACGGGGTGCCGATCGCGGTCAGCAGCAGCACGAACGAGGTCATCGCGGACTGGACGTCCCACTCGAACGAGCCGATGAAGACGAACGCGGTGGCGACGGCGGCGGCGATCACGGTGGCCTTGGTCCGGGTGGCCCTGGGGACGATCGCGTCCAGGTCGAGGCCCATGGAGTAGAGCATCAGTCCGGCGTTGCCCACCGATCCGGCCGCGGCCGCCGCGAGCAGCGGCACCAGGTACCAGAAGGGCGACGCGTCGACGAGCGGTCCGGCGTAGTCGGCGCCGGCCTTGGCGGCGAGCGCGGTGTACGTGCCGAACAGCTGCGGGATCAGGAGGCCGATCGCCAGCCCCAGACAGGTACCCCAGAAGACCTTGCGGGAGCTGTGCCGGCTCGGGGAGATGTAGCGGGTGTAGTCGCCCAGCAGGGTGATGAAGGCGACGGGACCGCTCAGGCCGGCCGCGACGGCGGCCAGCAGCCAGGTCGGCCAGAACGAGCCGAGCAGGTACTCCGTCCCCGGCGGCGCGGCGGTGGTGAAGTCGGGCGCGTAGGCGTAGAGGCCGATGGCGAGCAGGACCACCATGCCGATGGAGAGGACCTTGCTCATGCGCAGCAGCAGCCGGTAGCCGAAGACGGCACCCACCACGGTGAAGGCGGCCAGTACGCCGTACATGACCGCGTGGGTGGCGCCGGTGTCGGGGAGCCCCACGAGCCGCGCCAGGGTGGCGACCATCACGTCGCCGCCGATCCACAGGGTCAGGGCGGTGTAGCCGAGTGCGAGGAGCAGGCCCACGACGGAGCCGACGAGCCGTCCCCGGACGCCGAACTGGGCGCCGCTGGAGGTGGAGAGGTTGGTGGCCGTCCGCAGGGAGACCAGCGCCAGCGGCGCGGTGAAGGCGATGCCGACGAATGTGCCGGTCACGATGGCCGTCAGCGAGGGCCACAGTCCCAGTCCGAAGGACGGGGGCAGCCAGCCGAACACGATCACGCCGAGGCAGAGATTGGAGCCGAGCAGGATCGAGACCAGGTCGCGGGGACCGCTCGTCCGCTCCTCTTCGGGGATCGTGTCGACTCCGCGCTGTTCGATGGGCATGGGGGAGCTCCCTTGTGCAGGGCGGGGTGAGTGCGCTTCGTTTGAGCGACATTCAATGTGACCTAGGCGCAGGTCTCAGGTCAATGCTTCATTGCAGCGAAATGAAGAGTTAGAGTGATGCTCTAACCCATCGACTCAAAAGGTGGTGGATCGGCGTGCGGCTGACCCCTACGGAGCGTGACCGGCTGCTGCTGCGCGGCGCCGCGGAACTGGCCAGGGCCCGCCGGGCCCGCGGCCTGCAGCTCAACGTCCCGGAGGCCACCGCGCTCATCGCGGACACGGTCTGCGAGGCGGCCCGCGACGGCAAGCGGCTGGCCGAGGCCATCGAGGAGGCCCGCAGCGTGCTCGGCCCCGACGACGTGCTGCCCGGCGTGTCCGACGTGGTCACCGAGGTCCACGTCGAGGCCGTCTTCGACGACGGATCCCGCCTCGCGGTGGTCTCCTCGCCGATCCGCGGTGCGGTGGGCCTCGGCGACGACGCGCCCGGCGCGGTCGTGCCCGGCCCGGGCGCGCCCCAGCCGGAGCCGGTGGTGCACCTGCGGGTGCGCAACACGGCCCCCGTGCCGGTGAGCGTCACCTCGCACTTCCACTTCTTCGAGGCGAACCCGCGCCTGGACTTCGACCGCGCCGCGGCCTACGGCATGCGGCTGTGCGTACCGGCGGGCTCCTCCGTCCGCTTCGACCCGCACGGCGAGGGCGAGGTCGGCCTGGTCCCGATCGGCGGCGACCGCATCGCCATCGGCTTCGCCGGGCTTGTCGACGGCCCGCTGGACGCTCCCGGCGCCAAGGCGCAGGCGCTGGCCAGGGCGGCTGCCTGCGGGTACCTGGGCGCGCAAGCGCCCCGGGAGTCCGCCGGGGGCGGGGACAGCGCCGGGACGCCCGCGCCCCAGCAGCCCGGAGCCGCCGGAGCGTCCGGCACCGATACCGACAGCCCTCGCCCGGAAGGGAACCCGGCATGAGCCGCCAGACCCCCCACAGCGACCACTGCGCGCCGGGCAGCCGGCACATCGACCCGCACGAGTACGCCTCCGTCTTCGGCCCCCGCGCCGGGGACCGGGTCCGGCTCGGCGACTCGGGCCTGACCGTCCGGGTCGAGCACGACGCGCAGAAGCCGGGCGACGAGTTCCTGGCCGGTTTCGGCAAGACCGCCCGCGACGGCCTGCACCTCAAGGCCGCCGCCGTCCGCGAGACCTGTGACGTCGTGATCAGCAACGTGCTGGTCATCGACGCCGTCCTCGGCATCCGCAAGGTCTCCATCGGCATCCGCGAGGGCCGGATCCACGCGATCGGCCGGGCCGGCAACCCCGACACCCTCGACGGCGTGGACGTGGTCGTCGGCACGGGTACCTCGATCGTCTCCGGCGAGGGGCTCATCGCCACCGCGGGAGCCGTGGACACCCACGTCCACCTGCTCTCCCCGCGGATCATGGAGGCCTCGCTCGCCGCCGGCGTCACCACCGTCATCGGCCAGGAGTTCGGTCCGGTCTGGGGCGTCGGCGTCAATTCCCCGTGGGCCCTGGGGCACGCCTTCAACGCCTTCGACGCCTGGCCCGTGAACATCGGCTTCCTCGCCCGCGGCTCCTCCTCCGACGCCGCGCCGCTGGTGGAGGCGCTGGCCGAGGGCGGCGCGAGCGGGTTCAAGGTCCACGAGGACATGGGCGCGCACACCCGCGCCCTGGACACGGCCCTGCGCGTGGCCGAGGAGCACGACGTACAGGTCGCCCTGCACAGCGACGGCCTCAACGAGTGCCTCTCCGTCGAGGACACCCTGCGCGTGCTGGACGGCCGCACCATCCACGCCTTCCACATCGAGGGGTGCGGCGGCGGACACGTCCCCAACGTCCTCAAGATGGCGGGCGTGCCGAACGTCATCGGCTCCTCCACCAACCCCACCCTGCCCTTCGGCCGGGACGCGGTCGCCGAGCACTACGGCATGATCGTCTCCGTCCACGACCTCAAGCCGGACCTCCCGGGCGACGCGGCCATGGCCCGCGACCGGATCCGCGCCGGGACGATGGGAGCCGAGGACGTCCTGCACGACCTGGGCGCGATCGGCATCACCTCCTCCGACGCCCAGGGCATGGGCCGCGCCGGCGAGACCATCCGCCGCACCTTCGCCATGGCCGCCAAGATGAAGGGCGAACTCGGCCCGATGGCCGGCGACGGCGAGGGCGACGACAACGCCCGCGTGCTGCGCTACATGGCGAAGCTGACGATCAACCCGGCCATCGCCCACGGCCTGGCCCACGAGATCGGCTCCATCGAGGTCGGCAAGCTCGCCGACATCGTGCTGTGGCGCCCCCAGTTCTTCGGCGCCAAGCCCCAGCTGGTCCTCAAGTCCGGCTTCCCGGCGTACGGGGTCACCGGCGACCCCAACGCCGCCACCGACACCTGCGAACCGCTCGTGCTCGGGCCGCAGTTCGGCGCCTACGGAGCCACCGCCGCCGACATCTCCGTCGCCTTCGTCTCCGCGGCGGCCGCCGCGCTGGGCTCCGACCAGATGCCCACGCGCAGGCGCCGGGTGGCCGTCCGCGGCACCCGCGGCATCGGCCCCGCGGACCTCCTCCTCAACTCCCGGGTGGGCGCGGTCGATGTGGACGCGCGCAGCGGCCTGGTCACGCTCGACGGTGACCCGCTGCGCTCCGAGGCGGCAGATTCGGTCTCCCTCAACCGCCTGTACTTCTTGTAGATCAGCACAGCTCGTACACCAGCCCGGCCCGTAGACCAGCCCGGCCCGCGCACCAGCCGAGCTTGCGAACCAGCCCAGCCCCCAAAGGACCCCTCATGACGAAGCCCGCCGCCGACGGATTCCGGATGCCCGCCGAGTGGACGCCCCACGAGCGCACCTGGATGGCCTGGCCCAGCCCCAACCCCACCTTCACCAACGAGCAGGAACTCGCCGAGGCCCGTGAGGCCTGGGGGGCCGTGGCCCGCGCGGTCCGCTCGTACGAGCCGGTCACCCTCGTGGTCTCGCCCGGTGACGCCGAGAGCGCCCGCGCGATAGTCGGCGACGACGTAGAGCTGGTCGAGCAGGAGCTCGACGACGCCTGGATGCGGGACATCGGCCCGACCTTCGTCACCAACGACGCCGGCGAGCTGGCCGCCGTCGACTGGACCTTCAACGGCTGGGGCGCCCAGGACTGGGCTCGCTGGGGCCACGACGAGAAGATCGCCCGCCACGTCTCGGACCTGACCGGCACCCGGACGTACAGCACCTCCCTGGTCAACGAGGGCGGCGCCATCCACGTCGACGGCGAGGGCACCGTGCTCCTCACCGACACCGTGCAGCTCGGCGAGGGCCGCAACCCCGGCTGGAGCCGCCAGCAGGTCGAGGAGGAGATCCACGCCCACCTCGGCACCACCAAGGCCATCTGGCTGCCGTACGGCCTGGCCGGGGACTACGGCACCTACGGCACCCAGGGCCACGTGGACATCGTCGCCGCCTTCGCGCGCCCCGGCGTGGTCATGGTCCACACCCAGCCCGACCCGGCCCACCCAGACCACGAGCGCTGCAAGACCATCGCCGCCATCCTGCGCGCCTCCACCGACGCGCAGGGCCGGCAGCTGGAGGTCGTGGAGATCCCGGCGCCGACCGTGCTGGAGGAGGACGGCGAATGGGTCGACTACTCGTACATCAACCACTACCTGTGCAACGACGGCGTCGTCCTGTGCTCCTTCGACGACCCGCGCGACGAGGAGGCGGCGGAAATCTTCCGCGGTCTGTTCCCCGAGCGGACCGTGACCCTCGTCGACGCACGTACGATTTTCGCCGGGGGTGGCGGTATCCACTGCATCACCCAGCAGCAGCCGAAGGTCTGACCCGGGCGGTCGACCACGGTCGACCGATGTAGAGGAGTGGCCCATGGCGGCGGGTGGAGTACGGCCGGCGCGGAAGAACGCCCCGCCGCGCGAGGACGTACTCGTCGCTGCCATGGCCACGATCGCCGAACGCGGCCTGGACGGCCTCACCATGGCCGGCCTGGGCCGGCAGGTCGGCATGAGCAGCGGCCACCTCCTCTACTACTTCGGCAGCAAGGACGAGCTGCTGCTCCAGACGCTGGAGTGGAGCGAGGCCGCGCTCGGCACCGAGCGCAGGGCCCTGCTCTCCCGCCGGAGTCCGGCGCGCGAACGGCTCGCGGCCTACGTGGACCTCTACGTCCCCGACGGCGCCCGGGACCCGCACTGGACCCTGTGGCTGGAGGTCTGGAACCGTTCGCAGGACGCCGGCCCCCGGGAACGGGAGCGACAGGCGGCCATCGAGGGCGCCTGGCACCGCGACCTGGTGGCCCTCCTCGCCGAGGGCATCTCGCGGGGCGAGTTCCGGCCCGTGGACGCCGACCGCTTCGCCGCCCGGATGCGGGCCCTGCTCGACGGGTTCAGCATCCAGGTCGCCGTCGGCCTGCCCGGTATAGGGCGGGGCGACATCCTCGACCACGTGACCGAATTCGTGGACGAGACGCTCGCGGTCCCGTCCGCCTGATCCAGGCGGCGGCCCGCTCGCATAGTGAGACGTCGGTCCGCGCGCGTGGACCCCTGTGACACACTGCGGACGTGCCTGCTCAGCTCATGATTATCGCCAGCAGCGCGCCGGTCCCCAGTGACCGCTGAGCCGTGGAACAACCACGGGAACGCGGCCACCGTGCCCCAGACCCGCGCGCAGACCTCTCGCACCCGCGAGGGGTCTTTTCGTTTCCCGGCCCATTCCTGCCGGGGTCCGGCAGCGCGCGATGATGGGGGCAGTGGATCCCCGGTCTCCGGAACCACTCATCCGACAGGAGTCAGACCAGCATGACGACGACAGAGGCGACTGCGCCGACAGAGGCCCTCGACGACGGCTTCCACGTCTTCGACACCACCCTGCGCGACGGTGCCCAGCGTGAGGGCATCAACCTCACGGTCGCGGACAAGCTGACGATCGCCCGGCACC
Organism: Streptomyces cirratus; assembly: GCF_014650775.1. Taxonomy (GTDB): domain Bacteria; phylum Actinomycetota; class Actinomycetes; order Streptomycetales; family Streptomycetaceae; genus Streptomyces; species Streptomyces cirratus. The sequence continues at coordinate 1,005,441 of NZ_BMVP01000002.1, forward strand.
TGGACGACTTCGGGGTGGGTTTCATCGAGGGCGGCTGGCCCGGCGCCAACCCCCGCGACACCGAGTTCTTCGCCCGCGCCCGCGCCGAGATCGACTTCAAGCACGCCAAGCTCGTCGCCTTCGGCGCCACCCGCCGGGCCGGCGGCTCCGCCGCCGCGGACCCGCAGGTCCGCGCCCTGCTGGAGTCCGGCGCACCGGTGATCACCCTGGTCGCCAAGTCCCACGACCGGCACGTCGAACTCGCGTTGCGCACCACCTTGGACGAGAACCTGGAGATGGTCCGCGACACCGTCTCCCACCTGGTCGCACAGGGCCGCCGGGTGTTCGTCGACTGCGAGCACTTCTTCGACGGCTACCGCGCCAACGCCGAGTACGCGAAGTCCGTCGTACGGACCGCCTACGAGGCCGGCGCCGATGTCGTCGTCCTCTGCGACACCAACGGCGGCATGCTCCCCGCGCAGATCACCGCCACCGTCGCCACCGTCCTCGCCGACACCGGGGCACGCCTGGGCATCCACGCCCAGGACGACACCGGCTGCGCGGTGGCCAACACCCTCGCCGCCGTCGACGCGGGCGCCACCCACGTGCAGTGCACCGCGAACGGCTACGGCGAGCGCGTCGGCAACGCCAACCTGTTCCCCGTCGTCGCCGCGCTGGAGATCAAGTACGGGCGGCGGGTGCTGCCCGAGGGCGCGCTCGCCGAGATGACCCGGATCTCGCACGCCATCGCCGAGGTCGTCAACCTCACGCCCTCCACGCACCAGCCGTACGTGGGCGTCTCCGCCTTCGCGCACAAAGCGGGCCTGCACGCCTCCGCCATCAAGGTCGACCCGGACCTCTACCAGCACATCGACCCCGAGCGCGTCGGCAACACGATGCGGATGCTGGTCTCCGACATGGCCGGCCGCGCCTCCATCGAGCTCAAGGGCAAGGAACTCGGCGTCGACCTCGGCGGCGACCGCGCGCTGATCTCCCGGGTCGTGGAGCGGGTCAAGGAGCGCGAGCTCCAGGGCTACACCTACGAGGCCGCCGACGCCTCCTTCGAGCTGCTATTGCGCGCCGAGGCCGAGGGCCGGGCCCGCAAGTACTTCCGTGTCGAGTCCTGGAGGGCGATCGTCGAGGACCGCCCGGACGGCACCCACGCCAACGAGGCCACCGTCAAGCTGTGGGCCAAGGGCGAGCGGATCGTCGCGACGGCCGAGGGCAACGGCCCCGTCAACGCGCTCGACCGTGCGCTGAGGGTGGCACTGGAGCGGTTCTACCCGCAGCTGGCCAAGTTCGAGCTGGTGGACTACAAGGTCCGCATCCTGGAGGGCAAGCACGGCACGGAATCCACGACCCGGGTGCTGATCTCCACGACGGACGGCGCCCGCGAGTGGTCCACGGTCGGCGTCGCACCGAACGTGATCGCGGCCTCCTGGCAGGCACTGGAGGACGCCTTCACCTACGGCCTCCTGCGCGCGGGCGTCGAACCGGCCGAGTAGCCGCCGGGCGGGAGGGGCGCACTCCTCCCGCCCCCTGCGGCCCTTATGTTCCGTTCACACGGGACGGGCCCGGTTCGGGTAGCGTCGTGACCATGAGGACCAGGCCTGTTTCCGTATTGTCCGGTCTGTTGCTGGCACTGTTCGCGGTCGCCTTCGTGGGCGTACCGCAGGCGTCCGCCGCCACCGGAACCGCAGCCGTCGCGCAGGCCCTCAAGAAGGGCCCGGTCTACGTCGACCCCCGCGCCGAGGCACAGCTGCCGAAGGCGCAGGCCGACGCGCTGGCCCAGAAGATCGAGAAGGCCGGGAAGCCGGTCTTCGTCGCGGTCCTCCCGGCCACCGCCGAGTTCCCGCCGCAGGGGCTGCTGAGCGCCGTCCGGGCCCAGACGGGCATCACGGGGCTGTACGCGATCCGCCTCGGCAACGCCTTCGACGCCGGGGCCGACGCCTCCGTCATGCCGCGGGTCGCCGTACGCAACCTCACCGACGCCGTGAAGGCGGGCGGCCCGGTCGACGCGGTCACCGAGCTGAACAACTTCGTCGACCAGGCCCTCACCCAGACCAAGGGCCGCGCCCCCGCCTCTTGGGGCGACACGGGCGTCGACGACGGCACCCCGGTCGGCGGCCTGGTCGCGCTCGGCGCGTTGGCCGTGGTCGGCGGCGGCGGCGCCTACGCGCTGGTCCGGCGCAACCGGAAGAAGAAGGAGGAGGCGCGCCGCGACGCGATCGCCCGCCTCGGCGTGGTCGTGGACGAGGACATCACCGCCTTCGGCGAGGAACTCGACCGGCTGGACTTCCGGCCCGGCGAACCCGGCGCCGACGACGCCATGCGCGCGGACTACGGGCAGGCCCTGGACGCGTACGAGAAGGCCAAGCAGATCATGGCGCAGGTCCGGTACCCGGAGGAGGTGCAGGGCGTCACGCAGGCGCTGGAGGACGGCCGCTACGCCCTGGCCCGCCTCGACGCGCGCCGTCAGGGCAAGCCGGTGCCCGAGCGCCGGGCGCCCTGCTTCTTCGACCCGCGACACGGCCCGAGCACCGAGGACGCCACCTGGGCCCCGGCGGGCGGGGCGGCCCGCACGGTACCCGTCTGCACGGCGGACGCCGTGCGGCTGCGCGACGGCCTGGACCCTGCGGTGCGCACGGTCGACACCGACTACGGGCCGCGGCCCTACTACGACGCGGGTCCGGCGTACGGCCCGTGGGCCGGCGGGTACTTCGGCGGAGGCATCCTGCCCGGGCTGCTCGTGGGCACGGTGCTCGGTTCGCTGATGTCCGGCCCCGCGTACGCCTCCGACTTCGGCGGAGCGGGCGGCTTCGACGGCGGCGACGTGTCCGGGGCCGACTTCAACCCGGGCGACTTCGGCGGAGGGTTCGACGGGGGCGGAGGGTTCGACGGCGGCGGTGGCGGCGGCTTCGACGGCGGTGGCGGCTTCTAGCGCTGTGGCCGGGCGGTCCGCAGATCAGGCCCGACCACCGGGCCCACCGATGAGGTGCACCGATCAGGCCGACGCCCCGGTCAGGCCTGCTTGACGGCCGAGATGTCGAAGGTCAGCTTCACCTTGTCACTGACCATCACGCCGCCGGCCTCCAGTGCGGCGTTCCACGTCAGGCCCCAGTCGGAGCGCAGGATCTGCGCGGAGCCCTCGAAGCCGACGCGCTGGTTGCCGTAGACGTCGGTGGCGGAGCCGTTGAACTCCAGGTCGATCGAGAGCGGACGGGTGACGTCCTTGATCGTCAGGTCGCCCGTGATGCGGTACGTGTCACCGCCGAGCGCGGCCGCCCCGGTGGAGCGGAAGCTCATCAGGGGGAAGGTCTCGGAGTCGAAGAAGTCGTCGCCGCGCAGGTGGCCGTCGCGGTCGGCGATGCCGGTGTCCACGGAGGCGGTCTTCACGTCGATGGAGGCCGTCGAGCGGGCCGGGTCGGCGCCGTCCAGGTGCAGCAGGCCCTCGTGGTCGGAGAAGGCGCCGCGGACGTTGGTGACCATGGCGTGCCGGACGGTGAAGCCGATGCTGCTGTGCGCCGGGTCGATGGTGTAGTCACCGGTGAGGGCCGCGAGCGCCGGGTCCACGTCCAGCGTGGCGACGGGCGCGGTGGTGGCGGCGGTGGCGTTCCGGCTGCTGCGGCGGGTGAAGATGCTCATGATCACTCCTGTGGGGGCGTATCGCCGACGGCCCGTCGGCGGTCGAAACTTTGTTTAAGCTTCAACGACAACGACGCTAAGGCTATTTCGTTCAAATTTCAACCTCTCTGCCTCCACTCGGGTGATTTATAGGATTCCCACAACGGCCGGACCCCCCGTCTGGTGGAGTCCGTGCATCTTCCGGCGGTTCTGTCCGGCCCGGACAGCGGAACGCTCCGGAGACTGTGTGGAACCAACGGAGGGTTTTCGGCCCGTCACTTCGTAAGGTCGGTACATGACCGTTGTGGACCAGACTCCGAGCGAGCCGACGGACGCCCGCGGGCGCGTGGCCGAACTGCACTCCCTCAGGGAGCAGGCGCGACGCGGCCCGAGTGACCGGGCGACCGAGGCGCAGCACGCCAAGGGCAAGCTGACCGCGCGTGAGCGCATCGCGCTGCTGCTCGATGAGGGCTCGTTCCGGGAGGTCGAGCAGTTGCGCCGGCATCGGGCGAGCGGCTTCGGCCTGGAGGGCAAGAAGCCCTACACGGACGGTGTCATCACCGGCTGGGGCACCGTCGAGGGCCGTACGGTCTTCGTCTACGCGCACGACTTCCGGATCTTCGGCGGTGCTCTGGGCGAGGCCCACGCCACGAAGATCCACAAGATCATGGACATGGCCATCGCGGCCGGTGCCCCGCTGGTCTCGCTCAACGACGGGGCGGGCGCCCGTATCCAGGAGGGCGTCTCCGCCCTCGCCGGCTACGGCGGCATCTTCCAGCGCAACACCAAGGCCTCCGGTGTCATCCCGCAGATCTCGGTCATGCTGGGCCCCTGTGCCGGCGGTGCCGCGTACTCCCCGGCCCTGACGGACTTCGTCTTCATGGTCCGCGAGACCTCGCAGATGTTCATCACCGGCCCGGACGTGGTCCGCGCGGTGACCGGCGAGGAGATCACCCAGAACGGCCTCGGCGGCGCCGACGTGCACGCCGAGACCTCGGGCGTGGCGCATTTCGCGTACGACGACGAGGAGACCTGCATCTCCGAGGTCCGCTACCTCATCACGATGCTGCC
>NZ_BMVP01000003.1 GCF_014650775.1 Streptomyces cirratus
GAGAGCTTCTTGGCGTCGGCGGCGGGGACGGCGGCCGGCTTGGCGTCGTCCTTCTTCGCCTGCGAGCCGTAGCCGCAAGCGGTGAGCAGCAGGGGGAGCGCCGCGGTGGCGGCGATGGCGCGCAGGGCGGTGAGCGGTCTTGCGGCAGACACGGGGGTGTCCTTTCAGGGATGGGCTTCGGGGGTGCGTGGAAGGGCGTCGCGACGGCTTCGGCGCGCGCGGCATCCGCGCCCGGCGTGTGCGCCGGGCGCGCGGTGGTGGGAACGCGGTGGTGGGAACGCGGAGGCGGGGGTGGTGGGCGAACCGCGAGCTGTCGCGCGGTCCGGGGCCGGTGTGGGGCCGGCTCGGCGTACGGGACGGCGTGGCGCCGGCCGTACTCCGTCCGAGGAGCCGAGCTCCCGAGGCGCCGTCAGGCAGGCTGACAGATGGCGCTGGACGTACGGCCCAGGTCGATGTGCCGGCGGGAGGTCAGGGGCAGCGTCCGGCCCGTCCGATGCGGTGATCGCATGGCCGCCTCCCTGATTCCTAGTTTTCCCACCTGGTTGGTAGGCATATTGGCAGACCGCCGGACCCGCCCCAAGAGGGTGACCAAATGGTGGACCATCTCGTCTCGTCACCTGAGAAAGTGCAGGTGGGGGCGATAATCAGGGATTGGTCCAGGCGTCCGGCGCGTGCGCGAGGCGGGAGACCTCGGCGGGGAGGTCGGACGATACGACGTCCGCGAGCGTCACCCCGTCGAGGATCTCCCGTACGTTGGCCCGCAGCGCGACCCACAGCGGCAGCAGCGCCTGGGCGGCACCGGTGTAGGAGAGGTCCGGCGGGCGGACCCCGCGCACGGAGACCAGCGGCCCGTCCACGACGCGGATCACGTCCGCGATGCTGATGGACCGGGCCGGCCTGGCCAGCCGGTACCCGCCGTTGCCACCACGCCGGCTGAGGACGAGACCGCCCCGGCGCATGTCGTTCAGGATGCCCTCGAGGAACTTGTGCGGGATGTCCTGGGCGTCGGCGATGGCCTCGGCCTTCAGCGGCTCGTCGTCCTGGGAGGCGGCGAGCTGCAGTGCGGCACGTACCGCGTAGTCCGCCCTGGCTGAAATCCGCATACGGGCATTATCCCGTACGGCCGCTCCCCGCGTCCCGCGCGGCCCCCGTGTCAGCGGAAGGCGGCCACCGCACGCGGGGAGCCGTTGAGGTAGTGCTCGCCGATGGAGCGCAGGCGTTGTGCGACCGGCTGCTGGGCAGTCAGCACTCGGGCGTTGCGCCAGAAGCGGTCCAGACCGGGAGCGTCGGCGAACTCCAGGACCCGGGCCGTGATGTGCAGTGCGGCCTTGGAGGTCACGGTCTCGGCCGTGGCGACCAGGGCGGCGATGCCCGCGGGTTCCTCGGCATCGAGCTGCTCGCCGGTGTCGAGGGCCCGCGCCATCACCGCCGTTGCCCGGTCGACCACGGCGCCGGCCGCCTGGGCCGCGGAGGCGAGTTCCCCGTAGGCCAGGAAGAGGTCCGGGTCCTCACCGGGCAGCCGGTGCGCGCGGCCGCCCCTGCTGAGATCGCGCGCTTCGCCGAGGGCGCCCTCGGCGATGCCGAGACCGACGTGACAGAGGGCGAGGCGCAGTGCCGGCCCGGCGAGCGCGGTGAAGGGCGCGGTCGACTCCTCGTCGTGGGGCCGGTGGCCCAGTACCTGTCCGGGTGTGACGGTGACGCGATCGAGGACGATCTCGCCCGCTCCGGCGACGCGTTGACCGAGACGGCCGGGAGCCGGCTGGACGCTCACGCCCCGCGCGCCGGACGGAATCCGTACGATCAGGACGTCGCCCGTCACGGCGCACGCGGCGTCCACCACGATCTGGTCGGCGGCGTCCACCGCCGTGTCCACGCGCCGGCGCCCGTTGAGCACGTAGCCCGTGGTGCGCCGCCCCAGCGTGAGGTCGGGTCGGTCACCGGCGTCGTCGGGGGCGGGGGTGTGCACGGCGCCGGTCCACAGCCACTGCTCGCGTACCGATTCCTCTTCGAGCGCGGTGGCGCGGTGGTCCGCCGCGTAGAAGCGCCCGTCCCAGGCGTGCGCGTAGTGGCGTGCGAGCACCTCGCCGAGCGAGCCGTCCGCCGCCGCGATCTCCCGTATGACGGCGCATCCGGTGCGCCAGTCCGTTCCACGGCCCGGCCGGGGCGGGGTGAGGGCCGCCGGCAGACCGGCCTCACGCAGTCGGGCCGTCTCGTCGATCGGCGGCCGCCCCGCCCGGTCACGGGCTATGGCGTCCGCGGCCAGGTCCTCCGCCACGTCGCGGGCGGTGCGCAGCAGCGCGAGGCGCTGCGCGGCGGTGGCGTGGTTGTCCGTGGCGCTCGGGGTCGTCGACATCGGCGTTACCGGCCGGCCGGGCGGCACGGTGCGGGAGTTGGGCGGACGGCCCTGTGCGGGAGGAACGAGGTGGTCATGTCGACTGCTCCGGGCGTTGTCGGGCTGCGCCGACCGGGTGCCGGGAGGCGCGCGAGGGGACGGAGGCCGGTGGGCGTGGGAGCCGATCGTGGCGGGGACCGTTCCCGGCGCCGACCGGAGTGATCCCCACTTTTCCCACCGGATTGATAGGAATACTTCCCCGAGGTGACCCTTCCGGCAAGACCATGACCGGATGGCGGACACAGTGATCTTGCGATGAGAGACGAAGCAGGTCGCGGGCCTGCCTCGGTCGATGGAGTCAGGCGCCGGGGGAGGTCGCCGGGTGCTCGTCGATCGGGCCGGCCGGGGTCTGGGGAGGGCTGCTGTCAGAGGGATGTGCCAGAGTCTGGGCATGCTTGAGGTAGTGGTGGAGACGGAGAACCAGGAGCGGCATACGCGGGTGTCCGCCGAGGAGTTGGCAGGGCTGGTCCGGCGGATCGGTGGTGACGGTGACCGGTTCCTGGTCGTCCAGCGGATACCCGATCTGCCTGACGTCTTCGTCCAGGTATGGCACGAGACCGGTGGCGACTACACGCTGGAACACCGCGACGGCGCCGCCGATCGGCACTTCCGGGCGGAGGTCGACGCGCCCGGGGCCGTGGTCGCGGCGATGACCGGCTGGGCCCGCCGGCAGGCCGGTTGGGACGGTGGTCCGGCGTGGTCGCAGCTGGAGATGGCCCCCGCCCGCGAGGCGCCGCCGCTCGACCTCGGCGAAGACGAGCGCGAGGAGTTGGAGAAGCGCGTCCGTGAGGTACTGCTCGGCGGCTACGCCACCCGCGCCGAACTGGCCGAGCTCGCCCAGGACTACCTGGTCACGAAGGACCGCCGGCCCGTCTCGCGCGAGCAGGCGCAGGCACTGGCCGACCGGCTGTGGCTGGAGCGGGTCGCGGAGCAGACCCAGTGGCAGGGCGAGACGGACCCCGAGCGAGTGACCCGGGCGTTCACCGCCCTCCAGGATGCCGGCATCACCGCCCGCGAGAACTTCACCTGTTGCCGTGGCTGCGGCCAGTCCGAGATCGGTGGTGAGGGCGGACCCGACGCCCGCGGCTTCGTCTACTTCCACACCCAGTGCACGGACTCCGCCGCGGCGGGCCACGGACTGACGCTCCTCTACGGCGGCTTCGACGGCTCGGCCGAGACCACTGCGGCCATAGGCAACGAGGTCGTGGCCGCACTCGAAGCGGTCGGTCTCCACGCCGAGTGGGACCGTGACCCCGGCCGGGCCATCACCGTCACCCCCCTGGACTGGCGCCGCCGCCTGGTCGGCTAGGGGCGGTGTGGGAGGAGGGCGCGGCTGCCCGGTAGCAGCCTGCCGCTCACGAGGGGGAGGTGTCCTTGGGAGAGGGCAGCCGGGCAGCCGCCGCGTGGAGCGAGCGCAGCGCCAGCAGCAGGACGCCGATGTCGTCCAGGTACACCGGATCAGGGATCAGGTCCACCGGCGAGAGCGTGTAGAGCACGGCGACCCAGAACAGGGCCTTGTCGCGCAGCGGGATCCCTGCATCGAGCAGCAGGCGCCGCGCCTTGAAGACCCGTACGAGGAGTACGGCCGCATAGAACGCGAGCCCCGCCGCGACGATCGCGGCCAGCGTGAGCCAGACCTTTGTATCCATTGCCGCCGTATGCCCGGACCGCGCGCCCGCGTACCGCAGCCGATCGGCCGTCCTGCGCGCGGCCCCCGGGGCAGGAGCCCCGATCCGTGCCCGGTGGGGGGCGAACGCCGGCTCACGGTACGTCCGGCGTCAGTCGCGGGGCACCGGTGGCTCGGGGCGGTGGGTGGTGGTGAGGTTGGTGAGTCCGGAGATGGTGAGCACCGGTTCCAGGAGGGGGTGGGCGATCAGCTCGATGCGGGCGGCATGGGGGAAGATCGCGCACAGGCCGGCGCTGTCGAGGTAGTCGACGCCGGTGAGGTCGAGCACGAGGGGCCCGGAGGTGCCGTGGAGGGCGTCGGCCAGGGCCTCGCAGTTGCTCATGTCGATCTCGCCGACCGCGGTCAGCAGCGACGTGCCGTCGTGCCGTCGCCCGGCGGTCAGGGTCAAAGGGGTGGTCATCAGGCGATCCTCGTGTGCATGTCGACAATGGTCCCGGTCGTACCGGGGGTGACGGTGACGTGCTGCATCAGCGCGCGCATCAGGCGGATACCGCGACCGCGGTGGGTGTTGAGCTCGGGTTCGGGGCTCTTCCAACAGCCGGTGTCCGCGATGGTCAGCCGCACGTTGTCCACGGACGCCTCGGCGCGAAACCGTACCGGCGCCCCCGGTGCGTTCCGGTGTCCGTGCTCGATGGCGTTCGCGCACGCCTCACCTGCGGCTACCAGGATGTCCTGGACGGTTCCGGGCGGCAGCTCACACCGGTCGAGCCAGCTCCGCAAGGCCTTGCGGACAGGAGCGAGCTGTCCCGATTCCGCGGGGAACGACATCTCCAACGGGGCCGGGTGGCGATACAGCAGCAGCGCTACGTCGTCGTCGTAGCCGCCTGCGGGCGCCAGCCGGGTCATGACGTCGGTGGCCAAGGCGTCCACGGCCGTGTTCCGGCCGTCCTGTAGTGCTTCGCCGGCCTCGTCGATGCCCACGCTGAGCGGACGGCGCCGGCGTTCGACGAGCCCGTCGGTGTACAGCAGGAGGGTGGAGCGGGCCGGGATGGTGCAGCTGCCTTCGGAACGGGTCCAGTCCTGGCGGACGGCCAGGGGCAGGGAGCGCCCTTCCTCCAGGAGGTGGGTGGTGCCGTCGGGATGGACCAGGATGCCCGGGGGATGTCCGGCACTGGAGTACGTCAACTGCCCGGCTTCGGCATCGAGGACACCGCAGAAGACGGTGGTGCACATCGCGCCCGGGACGCTCGCCGCGAACTTGTCGAGGGCCATGAGGGCCCGGGCGGGGCTGGCGTCCTGCAGCAGCAGCGCGCGGCAAGCGCTGCGCAACTGCCCCATGACGCTGGCGGCTTGGAGACCGCGGCCGACGCAGTCACCGACGACGATGGCGATACGGCCGTCGGGAAGGGTGACGGTGTCGTACCAGTCCCCGCCGACTTCCAGGGGTCGGGTGGCGGGTTCGTAGCGGACGGCGAAGCCGTCCGGCAGGTGGGCGGGACCGAGGATCGCGCGTTGCAGGGCGAGTGCGGTCTCCCGCTGCTGGTCGATCTGATGGGCACGGGCGAGGCCTTGGGCGAGGCGGCCGGCCAGCAGGGACAACAGCAGTTGGTCCTCGCTGGTGAAGGGGCGCTGTTCGCCCAGGTCGATCCACAGGACGAGGCGGCCTTCGGGGTGCTCCAGGAGAATGCCGGCGCCGGTGTGGTCGGTGGTGGGGGTGAGCACCGACTGCCCGAGCAGTCCGGTGAGCATCTCGCGGCGTTCGCCCGGGAGGTCCTGCCAGCTGGGTGAGGGGACGGTGGCAGGGGCCCACATGGTGGGTTCGTCGCCCCGGTCGAACACGGCGGCCACCACACACTCGGCGTGCCACAGCTTCTTGAGCTCGTCCAGGGAGCCGCCCAGTGCCTCGGGGAGGCTCGTGGCCTGGGACAGGCACGCGCCGAGGGCCGCGAGCGCACTCTCGCGCTGGATCGCGTAGTGCTCCGTGGTCACGTCGCGGAAGGTGCCGACGATCACGGTGCGCCCGGTGTAGGGGTCTTTGACCTGGTTGTAGGTGGCCCCGACCCATACCCGGTGTCCCGCACGGTGGGTGACGGGAATGGTGTAGCTGCCCTTGGGCTTGCCGAGCAGTTGGGCGAAGGCGTCCGAAACCTTCTGGTGGGACTCCGGATCGGTGTCGACGTCCGGCCACCAGGGGTGGACCGGCAGGTAGGGCAGGCCGTCGGGGCCGTAGCCGAGCATGTCGGTGAACGCCGTGTTGATCTCGATGACCGCGCCGTCCTCGTCGCAGACGAAGAAGGCTTCCTGTAGCGAGTCGACCAGAGCGGTGCGCCAGCGGGCGTGGTGGTTGCGCAGTCGGGCCAGCTCGACGTTGGCCTTGACGCGGGCGAGGAGTTCGGCGGCCGTGAACGGCTTCACGAGGTAGTCGTCGGCCCCTGCCTGCAGGCCTTCGATGGATGCTTCCTGGCCCGCGCGGGCCGACAACAACAGCACCGGCACCGATGCCGTCCGCGTGTCGGCGCGCAGCGCCGTGACCAGCGCCAGGCCGTCCAGGCGGGGCATCATCACGTCACTGACCACGAGGTCGGGCGCGTCCTTGCGGATGGCTGCGAGGGCCTGTTGACCGTCGTCGACGGCGTGGACCTGATACCCGGCGTCGCGGAGCAGGCGGGTGAGGTACTCGCGCATGTCGGCGTTGTCGTCGGCGACCAGGAGGCGTCCCGAGGTCTGCGGGCCGCCGGCGAGTGGGTCGGCGTCCGATCCCGCGTCGTCGACGTCGGCGGTTGCCGGAGCATGCTCGTCCGGCAGCCAGCGCAGCGCTTCCTGTACGAAGGGTTCGCCGATGGCGGGCGCCGAGGTTTCGGCGATGGGCGCCATGGGCCCTGCGGCCGGAAGGGTCCCGGCCGCAGGGAGGAGGGCATGCGGCGGCAGGTGGGCGGGTCCGAACGGCAGGCGGATGGTGAAGCGTGTTCCTTGCCCTTCGGTGGAGTCGGCGGTGATGGCACCACCGTGCAAGCCGACCAGTTCCTTCACCAGGGCCAGACCGATGCCACTGCCCTCGTTCGAGCGGGACCGGGCGTTTTCGACGCGGTGGAACCGCTCGAAGAGCCGCGGAAGTTCCTCGGCCGCGATTCCGGTTCCGGTGTCCTCGATGACCACCACCGCCTGACCGTCCTCGGCCCGCACCGTGACACCGACCGAGCCGGTGAAAGTGAACTTCAAGGCGTTGCTGAGCAGGTTGAGGACGACCTTCTCCCACATGCCCCGGTCGATGTACACGGGCTCGGGCAGCGCGGCGCAGTCGACGTGCAGGGCCAAGCCTGCTTTCTCCATGGCGGAGCGGAACACGCCGGCCAGCTCACCGGTGACGACGGCCAGGTCGACGGGCTCGTACCTCGCCTGCATCCGGCCGGCTTCGAGGCGGGAGAAGTCCAACAACGTGTTGACCAGCTTGCCCAGACGCAGGGTGTTGCGGTGAATCACCCCCAGCTCCTCGCGTACGCGCGGGTCCGCGTCGGCGAGACGGTCCTGCAGTTCCTGCACCGGCCCGGCGATCAAGGTGAGGGGGGTGCGGAACTCGTGGCTGATGTTGGAGAAGAACGTGGTCTTGGCCCGGTCCAGTTCCGCGAGCTCCTCCGCCCGCCGCTGTTGTGCCTGGTAGCTGCGGGCACTGGCGATGCCGGTGGCGACGTGCCCGGCGACCAGTTCGACGAAGCCGCGGTAGTCCTCGTCGAAGGGACGGTAGCGGTTGAGGCCGGTCACCATGAACCCGTACGGCTCACCGCCCTGTTGCAGGAGCGGGACCACGACGGCCTGGGCGGGCGGGCGGCCCCCGCCCGTGGTCGGCAGGTTCGTCCAGCCCCTGTCTTCCAGCGACACCACCACGGACCGTCCACTCGCGGCAGCAGCCGTCGGCCACTCGGCCGCCGATCCGGCGGGAAGGGTTTCGGGAGCGGCCGGATGACCGGCCGGGATCGCGGTGGTGGCGACCAGGCGGGCGCTGCCGTCGTCCTGGAAGAGGTAGGTCAACGCGAAGGGCAGGTCCTGCGGGTTGCGGCCGAGTTGCTCGTTGGTGAAGCTGAGCATCTCCTGCTCGGTGCGCACGACGCTGGGATCGGAGCCCAGGTCGCGCAACGTCGCCATCCGGCGTTCCGCGATGACCCGTTCGGTCTCCTCGCTGACCACGCACAGCATGCCGGCCGGGTTCCCGGAGTCGTCGCGCAGCGGGCTGTAGGAGAACGTGTGGTAGGACTCCTCGGTATAGCCGTAGCGTTCCAAGAAGAGCAGCAGGGCTTCGTCCCAGGTCGCCTGCCCGGCGGCCAGGACGGCGTCGATCCGCGGGCCGATGTCGTCCCAGATCTCCGCCCACACCTCGCGGGCCGAGCGTCCCAGCGCCCACGGGTACTTGTGGCCGAGGGTATTGCGTCGGTAGGCCGCGTTGCAGAAGAACGTCAGCTGCGGGCCCCAGGCCATCCACATGGAAAAGCGTGACGACAAGAGGATGCTCACGGCCGTTCGAAGGCTCTGGGGCCAGGTGGCGGGCTCTCCCAACGGGGTCGCGGCCCAGTCGACGAGGGCCAGGTCCCGGCCGATCTCCTCGTCGGCGCTGAACACGTCGGCCCCGCTCGGGGGCGGCACCGCAAAATCAGCGTCTTCCGAAGTCGTCACCACACGCCCTTTCCCCGCGTCAGCCCCTGCCCGCAACCACCACGTGTCGGCCACGTCCGATGTGCCGGTTGACGGCACGCCGTGGCCCCGGTGCCCGCGGGCGCCTCAAGTGGTTGCTTCCTGCCCGGCAAAGGTCGACTTATGTATTCGGGGTGGTGTGATCGACGCGCCCGGTCACGGAGTGCAGGCCGGCGCCGACGATCCCGCACAGCGCGATCACGGCGGCGGCCGCGAGGAGGCTGCCCCACGGCAGGGGGCCGGCCGGCCGGACCGATCCGGCAGCGGTCAGGACGTCGAGCAGTACGGTCGACGCCGGGCCGAAGGTCCGCGTCCGGGGGTGGGCCGCTGCCGCAGCGACGAGCCCGAAGGCAGTGATCAGCACAGCCGTCGGGGCCTGCCAGGTGTTCATGCCGGGCCGCCCTCGCCGCTGTGCGGGGAAGCGGTGTCGTCTCGTTCGAGTTCGGGTCGCCCATGGGCGATTTCCCGGCTGAGGAAGCAATTGAGCGCGGTCCTTCCCGAGCCGGGTGGTGGCGCGCGTCCACACGGTGCCGATCCGGAGCGCTTCCATCGGCGGCGCGCGGGCAACAGCCACACCGGCGAGGTCGGCGCGACGCGCTGCGGCCCGGTTTCGGACGGCGACGCCGTGGTCACACGTGAGAGGCGGTGGTCACCGCACTGCCCAGCCGAGCCACTGCCCTTCTCCGCTCCGTTCCGCCCCGTTCCGTCCTCTCTCTCCTCCCCGACGACCCGAAAGTCCGATCTCCCGTGAGCATGCAGACAGAACAGTCACCGCCCGACGCGCCCGCGACCCCGCTCAAGCGCGCACTGACCACACCCCTGCTGTACTTCTTCATCCTGGGCGACGTCCTGGGTGCAGGGGTGTACGTCCTCATCGGCCAGGTCGCGGCGAAGTCGGGGGGTGCCGTATGGGTGCCGCTGGTCGTGGCCCTGGGGCTCGCGCTGTTGACCGCGGCCTCCTACGCGGAGCTCGCCACGAAGTACCCCCGCTCCGGCGGAGCCTCGTACTACGCCACCCTCGCCTACGGGCCGTTCGCCGGCTTCGTCACCGGCTTCTGCATGCTCGCGGCCGGCATCGTCTCCGTCGCCGCGCTGGCCCGGGGCTTCGCCGGCACGTACCTCACCGCGTTCGTCACCTTGCCCGCCGCCCTGGTCGCCGTTCTCTTCCTCACCGTGCTCGCCCTGCTGAACGCGCGCGGCATCAGCGAGTCCACCCGCGCCAACGTGGTGGCCACGGTCATCGAGGCGAGTGGGTTGTGCCTGATCATCGGCCTGGGCGTGTGGCTCGTCGTGCGGGGCGACGGCGACCTGGGCAGGTTGACCCAGCTCGGCACGCCCGAGAAGGGCCCGGTATCGGCCGCGCTCAGCGGGGCGGTGCTCGCCTACTACTCCTTCGTCGGCTTCGAGACGTCCGTGAATGTCGCCGAGGAGACCCGCAACCCCCGCCGCGCCTACCCGCGAGCCCTGTTCGGCGCCCTCGCGATGGCAGGATTCGTTTACGCGGCGGTGGGCGCGGCGGCCTCGGCGACGGTCCCCACCAGCATCCTGACCGGGTCCGACGGGCCGCTCCTCGAAGTGGTCCGAGCGGCCGGCGCCGTACCCGAGTGGCTGTTCTCTGCCATCGCGCTGGTCGCGGTGGCGAACGGGGCGCTGCTCACCGGCATCATGTGCTCGCGCCTCGCCTTCGGAATGGCCCGCGAACGGCTCTTGCCCGCCTTCCTCACCCGGGTACTGCCGCGACGTCGCACCCCTTGGGCCGCCATCGCGGCCACCACGGCGCTGTCCCTGCTGCTCGCGCTGACCGGCGACATCGAGACTCTGGCCGCGACCCTGGTGGCGCTCCTCCTGGTGGTGTTCTTCACCGTCAACACCGCGGTCCTCGTCCTGCGCCGTGACGGCTCGGGCAACCGCTCGGCCGAGGGCGCGGACGACCACTTCAAGGTGCCGGCGGTGATCCCCGTCCTCGGGGCGCTCTCGTGCGTCCTCCTGGCGACCCAGGTCGAGGGTGCGGTGTGGGTACGCGGACTCGTCCTGCTGGCGGTGGGGGCGGCGCTCGGCCTCGTCGCCGCGCGACGCGGGTCCTCCTAGGCAAGCTGCCAGAGGTGGCCGATCGGCCTCCCCGGACCTCCCTCGGCGCTGGCCTCCCGTGCAGGCGCCCGGATGCCGAAGACACCGAAGGCCCCGTACGGTCCGCCACGCCCCTGCGGCCTGCCCGTAGCCGTCGGCCATGCGCCGAAAAGCGGACGCGCCGGCGCCCCGGGCGCTCGCGGCCCCAGGTGTGCTGCTTGACCGCGAGAGCGGCCCGCAGGACCGGAACGTGGTGGCGCACAATTTCGTCGGTCGGCATGGAGGCGAGCCGCTCGAGCCGCATCATGTACAGCGCCTGGCTCCCTCAGCGGCGTCGCGGTCCGAGCGGCGGGGTGCCGGCGGCCGCGGGAATCGGGACCCGGGAAGCGGCGTTATGCCACGCATGGTCGACGTACCACCGCAGGGGCATGAAGGCCGCGGCCTGCCCACCGTGGGGACCGCCCGCGCCCGCCTGACGGCCGACCGCGCAGACACCCTCGCGCGGGCAGCCGTGCTGAGCCGTGATTTCGACGGGATCGTCGCGGCCAACGCCCTGAGCGCGGTCGACGACGAGCACGATCCCGAGGGAGGCAGCACGGCCTTCGAGCGAGCCCACGTGGCCTCCCTGATGGCGCAGGCGCGCGAGCACCTGAGAGAGCTCGACGGAGCCCTTGAGCGACTCGATCAGGGGCGGTACGGACGGTGCGAAGGCTGTGGCGGGACGATTCCACCAGAGCGCCTGGAGGTCCGTCCGGCAGCCACCACGTGTGTGCGCTGCGCCGCCCTGTCAGACCTGCGCCGGGTGCAGCGCCCGCACTGATCGCCGCGCCCGGCGGCACTCCCGACCGGTCGGCGCGTCGAGGTCGTGGTCGCGGTCTTCCGAGGACGGGCGTTCCGCGCCGCTCATCCGGAGGACCTCCACGTGCAGGCCAAGGGGCGGGGCAGCGCTATTTCGTGTGCACGACATTCACAGGATGTCGTACCGTGGAGCCGATCCTGCGCCGGAGGACTGTCGCAGGCGTTCGGGAATCCCGATTCCTTCTCTGCCGACTTTGAGGTGACTTCCTATCCCCCAGGCCCTGTAGCGGTCCGCGTTCCCCCACGTTCTGATTCCTCGAACGTGTCCGGGGGCGGACGTCGCACTGGCCTGAGTTGCGTCACCCTCCCCCGTGGTTCCCCGTCCTTTCCCGGGTGCAGCTCTGCCGTCTGCCCCGGGTCTCGTGATTTTCGGCCCCGACGCCGCTGTCGGCAGGGCTCCCCCGATCGCCATGCATCAGGAGCCCTCGTGCCCTCCCCCGCCCTCGGCAACCAGCCGCAGCAAACCCCCGAGCCATCGGCCCGCACCGCATCGGGCCGGGCGCCGCACAGCGCCCCGGCTGCCCGGATCGCCCTCGCGGTGCTGCTGGTCGCCAAGCTCATGGACATCCTCGACCAGTCGGTCGCCCTTACCGCCCTGCCCGCCATCCAGGAGTCGATCGGCGCCGGACCGGCGGCGGTGCAATGGGTGACCGCCGGCTACTCCCTGACCGTGGCCGTCGGTTTGATCACGGGTGGAAGACTCGGCGACATCCACGGCCGCCGCAAGGTCCTGCTCGTCGGCACCGTCGTGTTCGTCGTGGCCTCGCTGCTGTGCGGCATCGCCACCGGCCCCGGTGTGCTGATCGCCGCCCGCGTGCTCCAAGGCGCCGGAGTCGCCCTGATGATCCCGCAGGTCCTGGCAACCCTCCACGTCACCCTCGACGGCGAGAACCGCAGCCGGGCCTTCGGTCTCTACGGCGCCGTCCTGTCGCTCGCCAACGTCATGGGGCCGGTGCTGGGCGGTCTCCTCACCCAGGTGGATCTGTTCGGACTGTCGTGGCGGCCGATCTTCCTGATCAACGTGCCCGTCGGGCTGGCCGTGGTCCTCGTCGGCACGAGGTTCATCCCCGAGTCGACCGCGCGGACGGCCGACCGGCTCGACCTCACGAGCATGCTGTTGTCCGCCCCGGCCGTGGTCCTGATCATCTTGCCGCTCACCGAGGGCCACGCCCACCACTGGCCACTGTGGTGCTTCGCCTCGCTCGCCGCCGGACTTCTCGTGCTCGGCGCCTTCCTGCGCCGACAGCAGCTCAGGAAGGACGACGCCCCGCTCGTGGCGCTGTCCCTCTTCCGGGGCAAGCAGTTCTCCGGCGGCCTGTCCGCGCAGCTGACGCTCGGCCTGCTGTGCGGGCTGTTCTTCACGACCTGGACTCTGTACCTCCAGCGCGGGTTGGCCATGAGCCCGCTGGTGGCCGCCGCGGCCTTCGTGCTGCTCGCTCTCGGCGAGCTGGTCGGTGCGACGGTCGCGATGAAGACCGCCGGTCGCTTCGGGCGTCGCCTGCCCCAGGCCGGCTCCCTGATCGCACTCGCCGCGATGGGGGCATACGGGCTCCAGGTGAGCGGCCGGCAGGCTGACCTGACCATCCTCGCGATGACCGTCCCGGTCATACTGATCGGCTTCGGCCTCGGCATGGTCGGCGGACCGCTCGCCGACATGTCGCTCGCCGAGGTCCCGCACGAGCAAGCCGGCTGTGCCTCGGGCCTGTTCAACACCGCGATGCATCTGGGCATCGCCTTCGGCTCTGCACTGACCGCGCTCGTGTTCTTCTCCACGACGGGCGGCTCGGCTGACGGCGTGGTCAACCGCGATGCGTTCGCGGGCGTCCTGTGGTGGGCCGGCGGCATCGTGACCCTGATGTGGGCACTGATGTTCCTCCTGCCCGAGCGGGCGAACAGCCAGGCCGGCTGAACCACTTCGGTCGAGGTGCCCGCCACCGGGCACCCGCGCCCCTCCCCCTCCGCTCCGCGATGGCCCGCTCGCCCGCGTCACCCCCCGGTGGCTCCGGGCGGAGCGTCAGGCCACGGGGAGCCGGTCGAGGAACCCGAGGACCGAGGTGATCCGGCCGTCCTCGGCCAGCGTGATCACATCCGATCCGGCGACCGGAGCGGAGCCGTCGGCGGTGGACACCAACTCCCAGCCGAAGCGGGCGATGTGATGGTTTCCGTCCACCTCACCGGCCCGCGTGAACCGGTGGCCGGGGAACTGCTCGTGTACGGCCCGGATGACGGCCGCGATCGCCTCGTGACCGCGCACGTCGGCCAGCGGGTCGGTGTACGTCCCTTCCTCGGACCAGGCCGCGGCGACCGCCTTGGCGAGCCCGTCGGCGTCAGCGGCGTTCCACGCCTCGAAGTAGCGGGCGACGGCGGCTACGTACATCGTCATGGCAGGCTCCTGTGACGTGAAGTGGCTTACGAATGAACGGAGTCGTATCGGGTTCGAAGCCGGAGTGCGCCGGCCCCGAACCCGATGGCTCCACTCTGCCGCGCTCCGCCCGACCACGCGATTACCCACGAGGTAATGGCGCCCCCGCCCACTGGGGGCCGAACCGCACACCGTTAAGAACTGCTGCGGGTCGACCACCCGCAGGTCCGGCGAGTCGTGGGCGCCCGATGACCGCCGCCGGCACGTGGTCAGGTCGTTCGCGCCACACCGCACATGGACGCGGACGCGGACGCGGAGCGCACCGCATTCCAGATCGACGCGGTCCTCCTCACGACGAACACCGCGCGGCTCGATGACGCCGTGGCAGGGAACAGGAACGGGAAGGTCGTTGCCGGTTTGCCGGCGCCCCGCGCTGAGGGCGTTGGCGATCTGATCGGGGACCCTCGGGTCGGCCTCGACGCGGTCGGCCCGGTCGTGCCCTTCGGGAAATGGATCGCGCTGTCGAGGGTGTGGGTGGCCGACCCGGACCGGATCGGCCTCGGCGCCCGCAGCGGCGCGGCCGCCACCGCGGCCTGCGGTCCCGGTCACGGACAGGCCGTGACCGGGACCGCAGGTTCAACTACCGCAGGAGGTACCGGTCGCCGTCAGTTCCGGTACCGGAACACGATCCGGCCGCGTGTCAGGTCGTACGGCGGCAACTCCACCAACACCCTGTCTTCCAACATGATCTTGATGTAGTTCTTGCGGATCTTCCCGCTAATGTGGGCGAGCACCTGATGGCCGTTCTCCAGCTCCACGGTGAACATGGCGCTGCGCAGGCACTCGACGACCCTGCCCTCGACTTCGATGACGTTCTTGTGCTTCGTCATCGCACCAGCTCCAGGTTGCTGCTCATCGGCCGGGCGCCGATGCCGTCGAACAGGGCCGTGGCTGCTCGGTTCGACTCGTCGACTTCGGCCCAGGCCGTGGCGCACGCGGATCGGTGCAGCGTGCCCAGCGCGTCGGCGAGCAGTGCCCGCGCGATGCCGCGGCGTTGCTCGTCGGCCCGGACCGCTACCAGCCCGATGCGCGGCCGTTTCACCCTCACCACCCGGACGAGTCCCAGGTAGCGGTCCGGCGCCGCGGCCACCGCGTACTTCGTCGGGTCGACGATGGTGTCGCCCTCGGGGCGGGGAATCACCTCGGCGGCCATCGACTGCCATCCGACGGTCGCCTCCACTTCCTCGCGGATCGCGCGGTCCACCGCCCGCAGCAGGTTCTCGTCCGCCTGACCGGCGCTCACGATCGTCACGCCCGAGGGCGGCACGACCATTTCAAGCCCTGTGACCTGCGGGTCGGTCGGCACGACGTACTCCCACTCCCGGCGCCGGATCGTGAAACCGGCCCGCCGCCAGCCGGCCGTCAGCTCGACGTCGGCTTCGTCGACCACCGTGTACAGCGGCGCTGACAGTGCTGCCGTCATCGCCTCGGCCAATCGGTCGAAAATGACGTCGTGCCAGGCATCGATGACGACGAACAAGCGCCCGTCGGCCCGGTGTTCCGCGTGCCCGCGGCCGACCACCAGGTCGTCATCCAGTGCATGCCATTGCCTGTCCGCGACGCGCGTGATCACCACTGCGTTGTCGCCCAGGCCAGATGTGTAAGGCTTCGTGTTCATCGGAGTCTCCCTCCAGGAGTGCCTCGATCTCAGGCGCTCCTGGCGACGCCGAACGTCAGCCGCCAGACCGTGACGGGTTGAGGGAGCACCCATGGGTAACTGTGTTCACGGGTCTCACCTCCATACGACGATTTCACGGTCCACCGCGAAAGTAACAGCGGGGCACCGCCGGCCTCAAACCCTTTTTCCCACGGACCCGTACCGCCGAACAGCACGCTCCAAGCTCCCCCCGGGAGCCTCGGTGGACAGCCGGATGCCGCCGGCGCACACCGACGGAAGCATCCGCAAAGCGCGAGCCGCGGGGAGCGGGTACCAGGAATCCCGACCCGTACCCGGCGAGCAGCCCACGCCCTTCCCTTGCGATCGAGCGGCCCGAGGGCGGCTGGTTTCGCCGGACGTGGCAGACCGGGATGCGCGCCGTGCCCGAGGACCTGCGAGGTCCCAGCCGTTCGCGACCGGCATCTACTGCCTTCTCCACCCGGGCGAGACCTCTCGCTGGCACCGTGTCCGCTCGGACGAACTGTGGCTGTGGCACCGGGGCGGGGGGAACGACAACTAAACGTCCACGGCTGCGCCTTGACCGGCCCTTGCCCCCGGAGGCGACGGCGTGGCGGTCCCGGGAGCCGGCCGCGCCGCCCGCCCTCGCTCAGGCTCGTCCCAGCAGCGCCGCTCCGGCGACGGCATCACTGCGCGCCGTGAAGAACTGGGTGAACGCGGTGACGAACTCCCCCTCGTCGATCCGCCCGTCCCCGTCGACGTCCAATTCCCGGAAACCGTCGTTCAGTTCGGCCGGGTGCACTCGGGACCCGCCGAAGAGCACCCGGTACTCGTCCGGACCCAGGTACCCGCTCCCGTCGGTGTCGGCAGCCCGGAACAGAGCCCGCACCGCGGGTACCAGCCCCTTCTCCAGGTACTCCGGGTCCTTGTCCACGCCGGCCAGCATCGCGCCGACGAACTCCGCGCACGTCACGGCGCCGTCCCCGTCGGTGTCAGAGCTCTGGCGCAACTGCTGCCACCACCCCTCGAACGCGCTGTACAGCACGTCCTCCCGCTCCACGGGCAGTTCGAGCCGCCAGCACATGGTGTGGACCATGGCCTGGAGGTCGGCGGAGTCGACCCGGCCGTTGCCGGTCTGGTCCAGAACCTGGCGGAAGAAGCTCTCCAGCCGGGCCGGACGGGAGTCGACGCTCCTCGGCCGCGGCACGCGCGCGGGCGGCGCGCCGCCGGCCTCGGAGCGGTGGCGGTAGCGCACGCGGTCCGGTGCAAGGTTCATGGCGTGACGCAGCCCGTGGTGCAGCGTCCACGACAGGGCGGTGCCCGCGCGCCCTCGGGACGTCCCGAACCGCTCGTGCCAGGCCGGTGGCAGATCGCTGACGGTCAGGGTGGTCAGCGTCCACGCGATCACCGCCCGCAACGCCGGCCACGCGGGCCCCAGCCGCGCCAGCCGTCGCGGTACGGGCGCCTCGCGCAGCATCTCGTAGAGCAGGTGGCGGACCTCGTCGCCGTACTCCAGCACCTCCCGCACGTGCCGATCGACGTACGCGGGGACCTCCGCGGCACTCGCCGGGACCGCCTCGCGGGGAATCCCGAGCGCCCCGCACACTTCCAGGAACTCGCCGTACAGCACGTCGAGCTCGCGCGCCGACAGCGGATCGCCGCCCAGCTCGCGCATCGCGGTCATGGCCTCGTACAGCGTCACCATCACCCAGCCGCGCACCTCGGGATCCTCGGCGGAGAATGTCCGTCCGGCCGCGTCGGTCCCCCGGATCCGCCGGTGCGTCCTGGCCAGCCGCGCCACTTCCAGCTGCCGCTCCTCGGGCCCGGCGAAGAACAACCGGCTCCCGCTCTCCATGGTGTGCTCGATCCGCCGCCAGGGGTGCGCGCGATAGGTGGAGTACCGGTCCATCCCGGCCGCCACCACCGGGTGTGCGATCTGCAACACGAGCAACCGCCAGGCCACCAGCCCGATCCGCCGCTCTCCGAGCGTCCGCCGCAGCAGGGTCTCGACTTCGGGTGACGCCACAGAGGACACAGGAGACTCCCCGTCTCACTAGAGAAACCACATCACCCCCTACAACGCCACCACTCGCCATCCCGCCCCACCCACCACTCTGACGTGCGTCTCCCCGAACACCCGCACGCCCCTCCGCTCAGGGGAGCATCCGCGTCCGACGTCAGGCGTGGATCTGGTTCCGGGGCCAGGACGGCCACCGGCAGATCGGCGCAGCAGCCGCGCTCTCAGACGGGGCGGATGACCAGCAGGCTGCCTGAGAGACCCCGGGACCTGCCGTCACCGATGGCGGATCCGATCCGTACGAGGCGGCCGAGGACCTCCGGTGTAGGAATCCACGAGGCGGGCAAGTGCGCTCTCATGATCATCACTCTGCTGTTCCTTCTGCCGCTGGGCCTGGCCCTCCTGCTGTCGACGACCGGCGAGCGCAGGCGCGGACACCATCGCCACACGCGCTGATCCGTGTACGTCTTCGCGACAAGGCCCTTCACACCACTCCGTGCCGACTCTGCGCGGCGGTCCGTCGTAGGGCGAGAACGGTGAGGAGGGCGAACGCTGCCACCGCGGTGAGGGTGCGGGCGTCGTTGTACGTCTCTCAGCGGCGCGGTATCGCCACCTGGTCGGCGGGCGCTCCGGTGGCGGGCAGGGGCCTGTTCGGGTGAGGAAAGATCGATTCGGCAGGGCTAGGAGGGTGTCCCGAGGCCGGCATGCCGGGAAAGTGGCTTCCGCGCCTTTTCGTTCTTCCGAAGGGATCCTCTGATGCGTTTGCGCAGTGCCGCCGTCGCCGCCTTCGGCGCCTTCACCCTCCTGCTGGCCGTCCCCTCGTCGGCCTCGGCCGCCATGGGAGAGTTCCAGTACACGTTCGTCGGCCTGGACGGCACCCCGCAGCAAGCGTCCCTGCACGACCCGGCGAGCGGTGAGTGCGTCAACCTGCCCGAGGTGTCCGACCCGTCCGCCAGCGAGCCGGCCCACTCGCCGCGCAACAGGACCACCTCGACGGCCACGGTGTTCACGGAACCGGATTGCACGGGCGACGAGTTCTCGCTGCGGCCGGTTACGGGCCGGGGCTCGGAACGACTGAAGGTCCGCTCGGTCGTCTTCAGCTGAGCGGGCCGGGGCGGGGGCCGGGGTCGGCATCGAACGTCAGGGGCCGGACTTCACGGCGGACAACATTGGGGACGGCCATGGAAGAGGTCATCCTCCGTTACGAGGGCATCGAAGTCGAGTAGTGGTCCGGCGTTCCGGCTTCGCCGGGCAGTGAGCACAGCGGTGCGGGCCGTCGTCGGGTGAGGGTGGCGGCCACACTGCTGCGCCGGCCTCCGGTCGACTGGGACGGGGCATCTCCAGGTCGTTGAGGTGGTCGCCGAACACCAGCGTCTGGGCGGGGGTGATGCCAGGCCGCGCTGGAGGCGGCGGAGAGCGGCGCCCTTGTTGACGGTCCGGTTCACCACGTCGATCCAGTGTTCGCTGGAGACGACGACCTGGTGGGTGCCGGTGAACTCGGCGAGGGTGATCGTTTGACAGTCGACCTAGTCGACCTTCGTCCCGGTGCCTTTGCTCCTGGTCGAAGTTCCGTCCGGGGCGAAAGAGTCGTGGAAGGTGAAGGCGTGCGCCGCGGAGCCGTGGTCGTGGAGGTGTTCCAGCCTTGAAACCCCATCCCGCCAGGTGGGTATCACGCCGTCGGAGACCCACCAGCACACGTAATTCGGGTGTCCTGCCCTCTCGAACCAGTCGTAACGCCTGTTCAGCGCCTCACGGTGCAGACCGGTGTAGACGGCCTCGAAGGCGGGGCGCAGGTCGGTCCAGAGTGAGAGTGTCGCGGCCAGGGCGGTGGTTTCCACCGTACGGCCCTTGCCGTACCAGGTCGGCACGGTGAACTCTCCCCATGCACCCCAGTCAGCGTCGAAGAGCATGCCCCGGTCACCGTCTGCCGCTTCGGCACGCGCGAGGTATCCCGGGTGCTGACTGATCTTCCGGTAGACGGCCTCACCGATGTCGTAGAACTCGCGCGTGAGAGGTGCGGGATCGGCGAGAGGTGACTTGAGGACGCCGAATGTGTACAGAGCAAGATGGGGCATGTGTCTCTCCCTGGTTGGGGCTGCCTGGCGTGGACCCGGTTCGGTGGCTTACGCATGGGGGCGCGGGTTCGCGGGCGTGACCGACTCGTCCCGACGCGGCCGGCCCAGCCTGGAGGAACCCCTGTGCGGCCGTGGCGACCACCGAAGACCAGATGAAGGTAGCTGCCTCTGCGAGCCATGTCGAAGTTGCAATTCCCTTGTCCAAGTGGCCTCTTGTACAAGTCCGCGCGGGAAGAGGAGCGGTGGCGCTGCCTACCTGCCGTGGAATTGCGCATCGGTCCGTCAAATGCCGCGAAGCAGCATCGACAACCCCGCTCAAGCCGGTGTGCCGGGTCGACGCCAGCGGCGTTGCCGGTGTCGACCGGGTTGGATGAGGGAGCGACTGAGTTCACTGTCAAAGGCCACCTGATCGGGCAGCGCAGCCAGGCGCGGCGAGGCGGCTACGCCGACCCTCGCGGCGGAGCCCGTCATCGTGAGCACGCGCGAAACTTCCGCATGGTTGCCGTCATGGGGGTTTGTGGTCGTGACGTTCTCTGACCCGGGACGGCTGGCGCATGATCTGTACGCGGCCGCGAGCCTTCGCCGGCCACCGATCTGATCATGCACCGCTACGGGGTCGGTCACCCCGGCCGTCGTCGTGAACCCTCCCGGCGAGGGTTCGTACGACCCGCGCGACGAGATCCCCACCGCCTACGGGGCGGACTCCGAGCTGCGGCTCCTCCTCCGGGACGAACACGGGTGTGGGGCGACCTCGCACTGCTGGCCACCGACGGCGCCGGTCCGGTGCCGTCGGTGGCTGCCGTGCTCAATCCTTCGCCCGATGCGTTCCGTCCCGGGCGCCGTCGCCGTGGACGCGCCGTCTAGGGTGCGGGAATGACCTCGCGCAACTACCTTTCCGAACTGTTCTCTCTGGATGGCCGGGTCGCCTTGGTGACGGGCGGCAGTTCCGGCATCGGCCGGGCCATCGCAGGGGCTCTGGCGCGAGCGGGGGCGAGCGTGGTGATCGTGGCGCGCAAGGAGCCGGAACTGGCCGCCACAGTGGCCGAGTTGACGGCAGACGGCTGCCGGGCGGCTTGGGTGAGCGCCGACCTGAGCACCCGCGACGGGGTGCGCGCTGCGGCGGATAAGGCAGCCGCCGTGTTCGGCGAGCCCGACATCCTCGTCAACAGCGCCGGGATCAACCTGAGGCCGCCGATGGGCGAGCTGAGCGAGGAGGTATGGGACGCCACGATGGCGGTGAATCTGGAGGCGCCCTACGTATTGGGCCAGCGGTTCGGGCCCGGCATGGCCGAGCGGGGCTTCGGGCGGATCATCCACATCACCTCCCAGCAGGCCCACCGGGCGTTCGTCCAGAGTGGGGCTTACGGAGTCTCGAAGGGGGCGCTGGAGTCGCTGGCCCGCTCTCAGGCCGAGGCGTGGTCGCCCCACGGCGTCACTTGCAACACGCTGGTGCCCGGCTTCGTCATGACCCCGCTCAATGTGCGGCTGTCGTCCGACCCGGACAAGGTGGCGGCGCTGGCCGAGCGCACGATGGTCGGGCGCAACGGCCTGGCCGAGGACTTCGCCGGAGCGGCAGTGTTCCTGGCCGGCCGCGGATCCGGCTACGTCACCGGGCAAGCGATCTTCGTCGACGGCGGGCTGTCCGTCCACTGAGCCCCAGCACCGCACGCATCAGATCCGGCTGGGGACCGCGACCAGGGCCTGGGCCGCGTCACCCACACCTACGCGGTCGCCAAGCTGAACCAACAGGCACAGCACCGGGTACGGGGACAGGGGCCCTCTCAGGCGCGCATGCCGCCGTCGACCCGCAGGACCGTGCCGGTGACGTAGGAGGAGCGGTCGCTGAGGAGCCAGGCGGCGGCCTGGGCGATCTCGTCCGGATCGGCGGCGCGGCGCAGCGGGGTCTGGGCGTTGAGTTGTTCGATGGTGCCCGGTGACTTCTCGTCCCACTCGTACAGCATCTCGGTGAGCGTGGTGCCGGGCGCTATGGCGTTGACGCGGATGCCCTCCGGTCCGTATGTGACGGCTGCCGAAGCGGTCAGGCTGTTGACCGCCCGCTTCGCCGCGCCGTACGCGGGGAGCTGGGGATTGCCCATCAGGCTGCCGACGCTGGAGGTGTTGACGATGGCCCCACGCTTCGCGGTGGCGCGGATGGCTGCGACCTCGGCGGACATGGCCAGCCACGGGCCCTTGAGATTGACCGCGCAGACGTGGTCGAAATCGGCTTCCGACAGCTGGTCCATCGGGCCGGGCGGCTGGCCGGTCGCGCCGTTGTTGAAGGCCACGTCGAGCCGGCCGTACAGCTCGACTGTCCGGTTGACGGCGGCACGGACGCCTGCCGGGTCGGCCAGGTCGCAGACCACGTAGTCCGCGGTGCCGCCGGCGGTCCGGATGTCCTCGGTGACCGCCTTGAGCTGGGCCTCGGTGCGTGCCGCGAGGAGCACACGGGCACCCTCCCGGGCGAACAGCCGCGCCGCCGCGGCGCCGATGCCGCGACCGGCGCCGGTGATGAATGCGACCTTGTCGGTGAGCAGGCCCGAGGTCGGGGTGGAGGTGGTGGGTGTGTTGTTCATGCCGACGAGCCTGCGCCCGGCCGGCGTGCTCAGCCAGGCCCCGCTTGTACCTGGCTGGGTGCCCCGGTGCCCGGGCACACTGGGGAGGTGGACCGACGAATACGACGAGACCTCGGTGGCTTCCTGCGCAGCAGGCGCGAGCGCATCCTCCCCGCCGACGTGGGGCTGCCCGCCGGGGTGCGCCGCCGCACCCCGGGGCTTCGCCGCGATGAGGTGGCGCAGCTGGCGTTCATCTCGACCGAGTACTACACGCGACTGGAGCAGGCCCGCGCCCCGCGCCCCTCTCGCGATGTGCTGGCCCAACTCGCCCGCGCGCTGCGTCTGTCGGACGCCGAGCGCGATCACCTCCACCACCTGGCCGGCGCCCCGCCCGGACCGCGGCCCGGGCCGTCGCGGGAGGTACGGCAGAGCATCGTCGACCTGTTGCAACGGCTCCCGGAGGCCGCGGCGATCGTGATGTCCGCGACGTACGAGGTCATTGCCTGGAACGATCTGGCCGCCGCCCTGATGGAGGACTTCTCCGCCCTGTCGCGTCGGGACCGGAACCTCATCCGACGCGCCTTCCTCGGCCCGCACCGGACCGGTCGACGGCTGTACGGCGTCTCGGACGCCGACGAGTTCGCGCGGACGTCGGCGCAGCACCTGCGGGCGGCCGCGGCCCGCTACCCCGACGACCCCGAGGTGACCGGACTCGTCGAGGAACTCCGCTCCGGTAGCGCGGAGTTCAGCCGCCTGTGGGCCACCCACGATGTGACCGCGCGCCCTACTCTCTGCAAGACCTTCGAGCACCCTCTTGTCGGCCCTGTGAGTGTGAACTGCGACGTCCTGGACATCGCCGACCGGGACCAGCAGCTCGTCATATACACCGCCGCCCCCGGTTCGCCGTCGGCTGAGGCACTGCGTCTGCTGTCCGTCATCGGCACGCAGCGCATGGGCGCGTCCGATGGCTGTAGCGGGTCGGAGCCCGACCCGCTCTCCGAGGGGCGGACACCCCGCGCGTAGGCGCTTCTACTGGTGAGCTCGCCTGATCAACTGCCCCGGTTCCTCCTGGAGTCCGGCCGGCATCCGCTTGCAGGAGTCTCGGCATCCCCACCCGGCCGTGGTTCGTTCACGCCCGTCCGCCTACGGCCTCTGCCGAGCACGGCACCCGCTGTGCCGGATGGCCGCGTCAGTGGTAGGGACTCCAAGCGCCGAACCGGCCAGGCGGTCGGGTACCTGACCGGTGTTCAGGCCGAGTGCGGCAGTCACGGATTTCGGGGCGGGACCGGTTGCGGCTCAGGTGGGCTGGGGGGCCGGGGCCGGGGCCGGCAGTCTCGTGGGGCCGCGCTGCTCCGGGGCGAGGACGTCCAGCTCCTCCAGGGCCCCGAGGGCGATCTGCCGCGTCAGCGCCTCCGCACGTTCCGCGTCCCCCTCTCGTACCGCCTCCGCGACCCGTACGTGCAGGGTGACTGCGGCCGGGTCGGGGTCGTGGAACATCACGGAGTGCTCGGTGCGCCCGGTGAGCACCTCGGCGACGACGTCTCCCAGGCGGGCGAACATCTCGTTCCCGGAGGCGTTCAGCACCGTGCGGTGGAAGGCGATGTCGTGGTGGAGGTAGCCCTCCAGCTGGTGGCCCCGCGAGGTGCGGACCATGCCGAGGGCGGCTTCCGTGAGCTGCGCGCACTGCTCGGGAGTGGCCCGGGCGGCCGCCAGGCCCGCCGCGACCGGTTCGACGGCCGAACGGAGCACCGTCAGTGAGCGCAGTTGGCGGGGGCGGTCGGCGCCGGCGAGCCGCCAGCGGATGACCCGGGGGTCGTAGACGTTCCACTCCTCGTCGGGGCGCACGGTGACGCCCACCCTGCGGCGGGACTCGACGAGCTGCATCGACTCCAGGACGCGGACCACTTCGCGGACGACGGTGCGGGACGCCCCGAAGCGCTCGGCGATCTCGTCCGTGCGCAGCACGCTGCCCGGCGGGTACTCCCCCGCCGTGATCGCGAGGCCGAGGGTGTTCAGCACCTGGGCGTGGAGTCCTGCTGCCGGACTGCCTTCGGTCGTCATGGCGTAAGCGTACGGTGACGGGCCGGCGAACCAATGGTGTGATGTTTATCGACAGACTCTTGAATAAGTACTACTTAATGCGGTTCAGTGTTCCCCACCCGGGCCTCCCCCTCCCGGGCCGATGTCAACGAGGACAGCGAGGTACGACGTGAGCTCCCAGCGCGTCATTGTGGTGATGGGCGTGGCCGGCACGGGCAAGACGACCGTGGGCCGACTGCTCGCGGAGGCCCTCGGCCTTCCGTACGCGGAGGGCGACGCCTTCCATCCGGCCGCCAACGTGGCCAAGATGTCGGCCGGAGTCCCGCTCGACGACGGCGACCGGCTCCCTTGGCTGGACGCGATCGGCGAGTGGATCGGCCACCGGGCCGGTCAAGGCGGTGGTGTGGTCGCCGCCTCCTGCCTCAAGCGTGCCTACCGGGACCGGCTGCGCGCCACCGCCCCGGACGCGGTCTTCGTCCACCTGTCCGGCGACCGGCCGCTGATCGAGCGGCGGATGGCGGACCGCAAGGGGCACTTCATGCCCCCCTCCCTGCTCGACTCGCAGTTCGCGGCGCTCGAACCGCTCCAGGCGGACGAGACCGGCGCCGCCGTCGACGTCACCGGCACCCCCGAAGAGATCACCGAACGGGCCCTGGCCGCCCTGCGCGACCTCGGCACCGCCCCTTAGGCCGCCTTCGGCCTTGCCCCGCCCTGCTCACCGACGATCACGCCCCGCCACGCTCGCCACGCTCGCCACGCCCGAAAGGAAGCATCACCGTGACCGGTCTCAGCGTCGAGACTCTCCTGCCCCTGGCCGCGGCCGCCCCCGAACCCATCACCTCGGCCGGCGACGTCCGACTGGGCCTCGCCGTCCTCGCGGGCATCGCCGTCATCGTCCTGCTCATCACCCGAATCAAGATGCACGCCTTCCTGGCACTCACGGTGGGCTCCCTGGCCCTCGGGTGCTTCGCGGGCGCCCCGCTGAACAAGACCATAGCCAGTTTCACCGCGGGACTCGGTGCCACGGTCGCGGGCGTCGGCGTCCTCATCGCGCTCGGCGCGATCCTGGGGAGGCTGCTGGCCGACTCCGGCGGCGCCGACCAGATCGTCGACACGATCCTGGCCCGGGCCAAGGGCCGGGCCATGCCGTGGGCCATGGTGCTGATCGCCTCGGTGATCGGGTTGCCGCTGTTCTTCGAGGTCGGCATCGTGCTGCTGATCCCCGTGGTGCTCCTGGTCGCCAAGCGCGGCAACTACTCCCTGATGCGGATCGGCATCCCGGCGCTGGCCGGCCTGTCGGTGATGCACGGGCTGATCCCGCCGCACCCCGGGCCGCTCGTCGCCATCGACGCCCTGCACGCGAACCTGGGGGTCACGCTCGCCCTCGGCGTGGTCGTCGCCATACCGACCGTGATCATCGCCGGGCCCCTGTTCTCCCGGTACGCGGCCCGCTGGGTCGACATCCCGGCTCCGGACCGCATGATCCCCGAACGCCCCTCGGCGGAGTCGCAGCGTCGCCCCTCGTTCGGCGCCACCCTCTTCACCGTGCTGCTGCCGGTGGCCCTGATGCTGGTCAAGGCCCTGGTCGACATCGTTGTCGACGACCCCGCGAACGGGGTGCAGAAGGTCACCGACGTCGCGGGTTCCCCGTTGATCGCCCTCCTCGCCGCCGTGCTGGTGGGCATGGTCACGCTCGGCCGGGCGGCCGGGTTCACCCGGACGCGGCTCTCGGTCACGGTGGAGAAGTCCCTCGCCCCGATCGCGGGCATCCTGCTGATCGTGGGCGCGGGCGGCGGCTTCAAGCAGACCCTGATCGACGCCGGCGTGGGCCGGATGATCCTCGACCTGTCGCAGAGCTGGTCCATCCCGGCCCTGCTGCTGGGCTGGCTGATCGCGGTGGCCATCCGCCTGGCGACCGGTTCGGCCACGGTCGCCACCATCTCGGCGGCGGGCCTGGTGGCCCCTCTCGCCGCGGGCATGTCCACCACCGAGACCGCGCTGCTGGTGCTGTCGGTCGGGGCGGGCTCACTGTTCTTCAGCCACGTCAACGACGCCGGGTTCTGGCTGGTGAAGGAGTACTTCGGGATGACGGTCGGCCAGACCCTCAAGACCTGGTCGGTGATGGAGACCATCATCTCGGTGTGTGGTCTCGGCTTCGTCATGCTGCTGTCGCTCGTCCTCTGAACCCGGCCCCCACTCCGGGCGGGCGGACCAGGCGGGCCCGGGGGCCGCGGGGACGCGGGTGCCGGCCCGGGGGCCGTGGCCGTGACGGCGCCCGTCCGGTGTCCGACGAGGGCCGGTTCGGTGCCGGACGGGACCAGCGCGCGAACCAAAGTCGTGGCGGGCGCCCCGTTCGGCACCGAACCCGGCAGCGGCGGCGGCCGGCAGGCGGGAGACGTGCGGGGTGCGCAGCCCGGCGGCTCGCCACGACGGCGACCGGGGGGCCTCGTTCGGCCGGTGGGTCCCTCCCCCAAGGTGCGGGCTGCTGGCGCGTACGGGCCCGAGTGGTGTGACCCGCGTACGACGGTCGCGCCGCTGGTCGCCCCACCTCGTGCCGTCGTTTCTGGCCTCGCTGGCCACGCACCACGATCCGGCGGCGCGTCGGGGCGCGGTGCGGGCACGGGAGATCCTGGCACCGGGCCAGCAGTCGGCGCTGCCCGCCGACCTCGTCGAGCGACTCGCCGTCGACCCGGACGAGACCGTACGGCTCGCCGTCTCCGTCAGGCCCGCACCGGGCGAGACGCGGCGCATGGCGATCGACTTCACGGTGGGGGCCTTCGCCGGGGGGAACGTGGAGTGGGTACGGGACGGGCTGGCCGACCCCGACGCGCTGCGCCGGGCCGCGACCTCCGCCCACCCGCTGCTCCGACGCACCGCCGCCCAGAGTCCCACCTGCCGCCCGACCTCCTGCGCCTGCTCGCACACGCCGAAGACCCCCTGGTGGAGGACAGCGTGGGGGTACACCACCCCGCCGCCCCTACGCGCGGCTCGGCGGGACGTTCTGCGCTGGACGGCGCAGCCACACCCCGCTTTCCCCGTGACGGTCTCGCCGCGCGCTACGCGGACCACCGGACAGCAACGACCGTCGGCTGGCCGAGCGGGATCCGGCCGCCACGCCCGCGCTGATCGAACGGCTCAGCCATGACTCCGCGGTGTGGACGCATCAAGCGGCGACCAGCGACCCGCGCCTGCCGCTCCACCGCGGGACGTTGTCATTGTCACGCTTGCTGTCGGTGGTTTGGCCGCCCGTGCACTTCAATGCCGTGGGCGGCCGCTTGTTACTCTCTCCGACCATGCGAGCCCTCTTCCCAGGATCCTTCGACCCGGTCACCCAAGGGCACCAGGACGTACTCCGGCGCGCTGCCCTCCTCTTCGACGAAGTCGTCGTGTGCGTGATGTTCAATGCGAACAAGACCGGACGCTTCACCATCCCGGAACGGCTGGACCGGCTCCGCGCGGCAGCAACCGACTTGGGCAACGTCACGGTCGACTCCCACACCGGCGGCCTGATGGTCGACTACTGCCGCCGAACCGGGATAGACGTCGTCATCCGCGGAATTCGCGGCGTCACCGACCTGGACTACGAAATGCCGATGGCCCGCATGAACCACGAACTGGCCGGAGTCGAAACGTTCTTCATCGCTGCCGACCCCGCCCTGGCTCACATCTCCTCCACCCTCGTCACCGCGATGAGCCGACAAGACCGTGTCCCGAGTGCCGATGTGAGCGAGCTTCTTCCAGTAGGCGGGTGTGGCAGCGAGGGTTCCTGAAACGTGTCCTGCGTGGTGCGGCGGAAGAGCCGTTCGTAGCGGCACAGCGCTGCAGCCAGGCCGATGAACGCGCCGTCGAAACGCTGACGATCCCCGGAACGGCGATATGCGTATGCGGACCTATGCGTTCCACGAGGTTGGCACCGCCCGCTGTTCCTTCGAGGTCGTCCCCGCCTCCGGCAGGGGCGAGCCGACCGGCCTGGGCTGCGCCGGCGGTTTCCTCGCCCGGCGCGGCGAACCGACCGGCCTCTACATCGGCGAGCACGAGCCGGGCTGAAATCCCCCCAGTTCAGCGGGCGATCGACACCGCGAAGGGCGCGAATCCGCCGGACCGAATCACGTGCGGCACGAACAGGATCGCGGCCTCCGTGGCGCGGGCGGTCTGGATTCCGCCGAGATCAGTGATCCACTCCTTGCGCCAGCCGAGGTCGACGAGCAGGTCACGGACGGTCTGCTTGGCCTGCGGGTCGTCGCCGGAGAGGAAGGCGTCGGGCACCTGGTCGAGCATGGTCGGCGCGGTCATCACCGGGAAGAGCATGGTGTTGAGCGTCTTGACGACGCGCGTTGCGGGGAGCGCTTCCTGCAGTTGCTCGGCGAGGCTTGAGCCGGGGTAGATCAGGTGGGCAGGCAGTCCGTCCGGTCCGTCGACGGTGGCATTGGAGACGTCGACGAGGATCTTGTCGTGCAGTTCCTCGCGCAGGGCGCCCAGCCGGTCCAGCGAGCCGGCGCCCGGCGTGGCGTTGATGACGATCCGGGCTGTCCGGGCGGCGTCGGCGGCCGCGCCCGGCGTGCGATCCGCGACGGTCACCTCGTGCCCCGCCCGGGTGAGGGCTGTGGCCAGGTTGCCGCCGACGCGACCGTTTCCGAGAACTGCGATCGTGGTCATGATGATGTGGTCCTTCCGTGCGTGCGGGTCGTGGTCGTGGTCGTGGTCGTGCTGCGAGGTCAGCGCGAGAGCGTGGCGGCGGCTTCGGCGTGGACGCCGGGCGCGGCGGCCAGGAAGCTCTGGCTCTGCGGGGTCCAGGGGCGGCCCTCGGCGTCGGAGATCCGACCGCCGGCCTCGGTGACGAGCAGCGCCCCGGGCAGCAGGTCCGCGCGGGCGCCGGCGTACTGCCAGAAGCCGTCGATCCGGCCGGCGGCCACGTTCAGCAGGTGCAGGGTCGCGGGCACGGCGACGCGGACGACGAGCGCGTCGAAGAGCATCGCGGTGATCGAGGAGCCGACGCGCCGCACGACCTTCTCGTCCTCGTCCGGCCGGGCCTGGCTGGTGGCCACGATGCTCAAGCCGAGGTCCGCGGTCTCGGAGACGTGCAGCGGCCGGCCGTCGAGGTGGGCGCCCGCGCCGGTGAGCGCGGTGTAGGTCTCGCCGGTCAGCGGCAGGTGGACCGCGGTGAGCACCGGCTGGTTCTCCCGCACGAGGGTGGCGGTCACCGCCCACTCCGGCAGACCGTGCAGGTGGTTGACGTTGCCTTCGGCCGGATCCACGACCCACCACTCGCCGGGCGGCAGCGCCCCGCCGTCCAGCTCGTCCTCCACCCAGCCGGCGTCCGGGCGCAGGCTCGTGAGGCGGGGGCGCAGGATGTCGAGGGCCGTGTCGTCGTTGGCGGCGAGCGCACGCATCAGCTCTTCGCGGGTCTGGTAGCGGACCACCTCGCCGAAGCGCTCGCGCAGCGCCGAACCGGCCGCGCGCACGGCGTCCGCGGTCTGGGCCAGCAAGTCGGCGTCGGGAGCAGCGAGTTCGGTGGCCTGGAGCGTTTCGGACATGGTGGTGCTCCTGTCTGAGGAGGGGAGGGGTGCCGGAGCCGGTCGCGGTCGCGTTGTGCGTTCCGTCCTGCGCTCTTCCTCGAAGGTATCCAGCGCTGTGATTAACAGCAACTGCATGTGAAGCACGGCTAGGATTACTCACATGCAATTGGATTTGAACCTGCTCACCGCGCTGGACGCGCTGCTGGAGGAGGGCAGCGTGGCCGGGGCGGCCGCGCGCCTGCATGTCACCGCCCCGGCCATGAGCCGGAGCCTGGGCCGGATCCGGCGCACGACCGGGGACCAGATCCTGGTGCGCACCGGCCGCACGATGACCCCGACGCCGTATGCGATCGCCGTCCGGGAACGGGTGCACGAGCTGCTGCACCAGGTCCAGGGGGTGCTGGCACCGAGCCGTGAACTCGATCTGGCGACGCTGGAACGCACTTTCACGCTCCGCTGGCACGATTCCCTGGTCGCTTCGAGCGGCCCCGCACTGCTCTCGGCCGTACGCGCGCAGGCGCCGGGTGTGCGATTGCGCTTCCTCGCGGAATCGAGCATCGACACACCCGAGTTGCGGCGCGGCGAGGTCGACCTGGAGGCGAACGCCAACCCGCCGGGCGCGCCGGACATCCGTACCGAGAGCGTGGGCGAGACCCGCCTCGTCGTCGTCGTCAGGCAGGGGCACCCCCTCACCCGGGTCAAGACCGTCACCGCGAAGCGGTACGCCGCCGCCGAGCACGTCACCGTCTCGCGACGCGGAAACCTCGGCAATGCCCTCGACGACGCCCTCGCGCGGCTCGGCCTCACCCGCCGCGTGGTGGCGACCGCACCCACGGAAGCGGCCGCGCTGGAGTTCGCGCGCGGCTCCGATCTCCTGATCAGCGTCCCCGAAGCCACCACGCGCTCCGCGGTCGCCGACCTCGGCCTGGTCGTACTCCCCCTCCCCCTCGAACTTCCGTCGGCGCGGATATACCTGTCGTGGCATCAGCGCTACGACACCGACCACGCCCACGCCTGGCTGCGCACGCTGGCACGCACCGCCCTGGCCGTGGACGGAGCCTCGTCGTGTGACCTGCCTGTTCGGTGATCTTCCTGCGTCGCGGGCCGTCGGCTCGTAGCGTCTGGGTGTGGAGCGGTTGTTCGAGACCGCCGTCGACGGAGCGCGGGAGGGAAGCCGACCATGTCGGAAGTGATCGAGAGCCTGGCACACGAGGGTGGCACCGTGCTCGTCACCGCGTTGGCCACCGGGCTGGTGGGCGCCGCACGGAGACTGCCGCAGCTGTGGCGCCGTGCGGGCGCCGAGGAGCGGATGGCGGCGGAGCTGGAGCGTTCGGCCCGGGAACTCGCCGACTCGCAGCCCGAGAACCCCGATGTGGGCACGCGTGTGGCGGTCGTCTGGGAGACCCGACTGCGCGACCTGCTGCTGACCGATCCGGCGGCCCGCGGCGAACTGGAGCACCTCTTGGCCGAGATGCGGCGCGAACACCCGCAGGTCACGACGACCACCACCCAGCACGTCACGGCGAGCGCCCCGAACTCGACGGCGCAGGGCGTGATCGGAGGCAGCATCCACAACCACGCCCCCGCCGCCCCTCCCGGTCTCGGCACGCTCCCGTCGTCGGACGCCCGGGCATGACGGTGCCCCGGTCGCCCGGTGGGGAGGAGCGCGCAGAGGGACTCCTGGGCGGCGACTCCGCGGGCCCCAGGATCGTCCAGAACGTCTACGCGTTCGACGGCTTCGCGTACGGGGCCATCAACGCGGACGTCCACACCCACGGGGACGGCCGGCCCGTGTACGTACTGGCCGGGCACGAACCGCCGGACGGCGACCCCGACCCGGCCTGGATCGAGCAGCCCAGCCGACTGCTCAACGCGGGCAACGCGGTCGTGCCGTTCACCGGACGCGAGGCCGAGGTGAGCGAGTTGATCCGGTGGCGCGGCCCGGGCGCGGGCGGACACGGCCCTGTCGGCGCCCACGGCACCGGGCACAGCGGCCGCGCCCTGGCCGTGCGTTGGCTGCACGGCCCGGGCGGCCGGGGCAAGACCCGGCTGGCCGACCACTTCGCCGCGCGGTCCGTCCGCCAGGGGTGGAAGACGATCGTCGTCCGGCACGGCGGTACGGTCCTGCCCGAGTCGGCGGGCAGCCACGACGCCCGCGCCGGCCACCTCCGCGGGCTGCTCGTCCTGGTGGACTACGCCGACCGGTGGCCCCTGCGGGATTTGGCCTGGCTGTTCGCCAACAGCATGTTCGACGGTGGCCCGCGCGGTGGCGACCACGGGGAGCGGGTTCCGGTCCGGGTCCTGCTGCTGGCCCGTACGCCGCACGCGTGGCCGGCGGTGAAGTCCATGATCGGTGGACGGGCGGATGCCTCCGAGCGGGAGCTGGCGCCGCTGGCGGTGGAACCGGGCGACCGGGAGCGGATGTTCACCACCGCGCGCACCGAGTTCGCGGAACTGTACGGGCGACCCGACGCGGCGTCGGCCCCCTCCGCGGTATCGCTGGCGGACCCCGCCTTCGGACTCACCCTCACCGTGCAGATGGCAGCCCTCGTCGCCGTGGACGCGCACGTCAACGGGCGATCGGCCCCCCGGGACCCGGCCGGCATGTCGGCCTACCTGCTGGAGCGCGAGCACGAGAACTGGCGCCGGCTCTACGAGAACGGCGCGGCCGGCCTGGACTTCCGGACTTCACCGGACGACATGGCGAGCGTCGCGTTCGTCGCCACCCTGACCGGCGCCTCCACCTGGCAGGCGGCCGCGGCGGCCCTGGAAAGGGCGGGTGTGGCCGAAGTCCCCGGGACCGTGCGGTCCCTCCTGCGCGACCACGCCCGCGTGTACCCGCCGCTGGACCCGCGCACCGTACTCGAACCGCTCTATCCCGATCGGCTGGCCGAGGACTTCCTGGCACTGACCGTGCCCGGGCACACGGTCACCGGCTATCACGCCGACGCCTGGGCGGCAGGGGTCCCGAAGGCACTGCTGACGGGGCCCGGCGCCGCCGCCGTCGCCCCGCGCGCCGTGACCCTCCTGGCTTCGGCGGCCGATCGATGGCCCCACCTGGCCGAACAGGTCCTGCACCCCTTGCTGCGGGACCATCCCGACGTCGCGCTCGACGCGGGCAGCGCCGCTCTGGTGGCCGTCAGCGCCATCGACGGGACCGACCGGGAGGTCCTCCAAGCCATCGAACGGGCCGCGCACCGGAGGTTGGGCGGCATGCAGCACGTCGACCTCGACACCGGCCTCGCCGCCGTCGCCGTACGCTTGGCCGCCCTCGTCGAACCCGGATCCTCCGACGCCGCACGGGCCGCGCTGTACCGGCACCTGGTGCTGCGCCTGGGCCACGCGGGACGGTGGGCGGAGGCCCTCACGTACGCGCGGCGGACCGTGGACCTCCACAGTCACCCCGCCGCCCCGGCACGCGACCGGGCCGGGGCATTGTCCGCGCTGGCGGTCGCCCTGGCGCACGCGGGGAAGCACGCGGAGGCCGTGGAGCGGTCCCGGGAGGCCGTGGACCTCTACGAGACCCTGGTGCGGACCGACCCCGACGCCCACGCGTTGCTGCTCGCCGAGGCACTGGGCAATCACGCCAACCGGCTGGCGAACGCCGGACAGCGGCGCGAGGCCATGGAGTGTTCCCTCCGATCCGTCGAGCTGATCGGATCGGCGCTGCCCGCTTCGCTTCCGTTCCCTCGCGTCCAGTCGCTCGCGACGAGCATGACGTTCGCGAACCACGCCACCTTGTTGTACGAGGAGGGCCGACACGAGGAGGCCCGCGACTACTACCGCCGTGCCACGGAGCAGTTCCGCAGCCTGGGCGATGGCGATCACGCCGTCACCCGCCCCGTGGAGGCGCGCCTCGCGCTCAACCAGTCGCTCCTGGATGCTGCAGCGGGCGACCTGGTGGAGGCGGTGGCCCGTTCCGCGGTGGCGGTCGAGCACATGACGGAGCTGGCTGAGATCAATCCGGGAAGCCACCTGCCGGGCCTGGCGAACGCCCTGGCCACGCACGCCGGACACCTGTGGAGGTTCGGGCTCCGCGAAGAAGCCCTGGTGCGCTCCCGGCAGGCGGTCAGGGCCTGGGACAAACTGGCCGACCAGAACCCCGGCGCGCACCAGACGGACCTGGTGCGGGCGCTGCGCAACCATGCCGGGTTCCTCGCGCAGGCCGACCGGCGCGAGGACGCCCTGGATTACTCGCGCTGGGCCCTGGGCCTGGCCGAGGAGCTGAGCGGGGAGACGGCCGAGGAAGCGGCCGCCGATGAACCGGGCGGGACGTCGGACGTGACATCGGACGTGACATCAGGCGTGGCATCAGGCCGCGGGGCGGACGCGTCCGGACCGGGGGCCCATCTCCCGGAGCTGGCGCGCACCCAGTGGTTGTACGCGTTCGTCAGGTCCTGCCTGGACACCGACCTGGGTGACGGGCTCGTCGCGGCGGCCCGGGCGGTCCGGAGCTTTCGTGATCTGGCGGAACGGAACCCGGAGGCGTACACCGCCGACCTCCTGGGCGGATACACGCTCCTCGCCGACCTGCTGGAGCGCGTCGGCCGGGGCGAAGAGGCCGCCGACGTGCGCCTGACGGCCGCCCGGCGGCGCGCGGAGGCGGCCACCGCCGGACGCGACGGAACCAACGGACCCAACGGACCCGCCGGAACCAACGGACCCGACGCAAAGGACAACCTCGAACGTGCCTACCGGGCGGAAGCCGAGGCGGGCCACATACCCGCGATGATCCACCTCGGTCGTCTGCTGGAGCAGGCGGACCGGATGGAGGAGGCCGAACCATGGCTGCGGCGCGCCGCCGAGACCGGCCAGCCCACGGCCATCGTGCTCTTGGCCGGCGCCCTGCTCACCCGGGGCCGGGCCGACGAGGCCGAACCCTGGCTGGAGCGGTCCGCCCGCACCGGTGACGTCACCGCCATGAGCCTGCTCGGCGAGCGACTGACCAGCACGGGCCGCGGATCCCAGGCCGAACCGTGGCTGCGCAAGGCCGCCCAGGCGGGAGACACCAACGCCCTCTACGGACTCGGAGTCCTCCTGGAGACCACCGGGCGGGCGGACGAGGCCGAACCCTGGCTGCGCCGGGCCGTGCGGGCGGGCCATCCACGGGCCGCCGGCACCCTCGGCATCCTCCTGTACGACAGCGGCCGAGCTCGGGAAGCCGAACCGTTCCTGCGGCAGGCGGCCGATGCCGGTAGCGCGAGCGCGATGAGCAACCTCGGAACCCTCCTCTACACGGCGGGCCGGACGCGGGAGGCGGAGGACGCCTACCGGCGCGCGGTGGACGCCGGATTCGACCGCGCCCAGTACGACCTCGGCGTACTCATGGAGAACACCGGGCGGGCCGCCGAGGCCGAGCAGTGGTACCGCCGGGCCGCAGAGTCCGGACACCGGCTCGCCGTCGCCGCCCTGGCCATCCGGCTCTGCGAGGCCGGGAAGCTGCGCGAAGCCGAACCATGGCTGCGGCGCGCGAGCGACGCGGGAGACCGGGGCTCGATGGTCAACCTGGGGCTCCTGCTCGAGCGGACCGGCCGGGTCCCGGAAGCCGAACAGTGGCTCCGGCGCGCCGCCGAGGCCGGGGAGGCCGGGGCCATGGGCCCGCTGGGAAGCCTGCTCTGCGAGCTCGGCAGGTGGCGCGAAGCCGAGCCGTGGCTGCGGCGCGCGGGTGACGCCGGTGACGTCACATCCATGGTCAACATGGGGTACCTGCTCTTCCACGTTGGCCGCAAGGAGGAGGCCGAGCAGTGGTACGGGCGAGCCGCAGCGGCGGGCGACGCGACGGCCGCGAAGCTGCTGGGCGGCCGCCTGTTCAGGCGAACCAGGGAGAAGCCCCGACGCCGCTGGGGCTTCCGCGCCCCCGGCTGACCCTCCGCCACCACCGCGCCCGGGCCCGGGCGGCGCGCCGCGAACCGCGTCACGTCGGGAGGGGCATGAGACCGGTCTGCCTGGGTAGACGTGCCGCTACCGATCGGGGAAGGGCCGTGAGTGCCTGGGGAGGTCAACGGCCCTTCCCCGCCGGCTCCCGCCCCACGAACGCCCGGGGGCACGGCTGCGCCCGGCTTCGCGATCGCTCCCGTCCGACGACCGCTGTCGATCGGGACACCCCATGACCGGGCCTGTTCGGATCAACCGTGCCGGGTCTCGTATCCCGTCATCTCTGTCCGCGTCTCCGCCACCGCGAAGACGGGCTCCTCAGGTCCGGGCCGCCAGGGATTCCGCCAACTGTCGGCCCTCCGACCGGCAGGGTGTCGGAAAGACCAGTTTGAGCCCGCGGTCCTGGCCTGCGAGGGCCAATTCCGTCACGAGCGTGAGTCCGAACATCCCCTTGCTCGGGACACCGGCCGAAGCGTACGCCCGCGAAAAGTCCATCAGGACCCGGCCCGGCTTTCCGGTGCTCGTGGAGGCGTCGAAGAACAGCAGACGCCGGTCGGTGAGGACGATGTACATCTGGCGCGGCCGGACGGCCGCCATGAGGGTGCCAGCGGAGGCGAGGCCGACCACCACGGCCGTCGCGACCTGCCTGCGCACCGAGACGCTGCCGACGTTGGCGCAGGTGATGAGTTCGACCCTCTCCCCCTCGGACAGCAGTGGAGTCACGGCTTCGAAGGTTTGTCTCTGGCGGCCGGCGTTGAGCGGCATCAGGGCTCCTGGTGGGTGTGGGGTACAGGGTGCAGGGGAGGAACCGTATGTCACGCCATTTGCAGCTCACCGACCAGGGTCACCCGTGCCGGGGGCGACCTGTCGGTTTCCGAGGCCGGGGCGGTGTCCGGATGCGACTTTGGTCGCAGGGGGCATGCCCCGGACTGCGACTTCGGTTGCACGCGACGGCGACCCGGGAGCGATGTGGTGGGGTTGCCCCGCGCCAAGGATGGCCGGGTGACCGAAATCATCACGGGACTGCACATGTCCCCCCTGGAAGTCCTGGTGTTGCTGGGTGCCGTCGCGTTGGTCGTGGCGCGCTGGCTTCCGCTCGCCGCCCGCCCATCCGTCACGATCGCGGCCGGATCGGTTCTCGTGCTGTCCGTGTTCGTGCTGAGTGTGGTGGGGCTGCGGTGGCAGATGTTGCCGGTACTGGCAGGCGCCGCTCTCGTTTTGCCGTTCGCCGTCCTTCCTGTGCTGCGCCGCCGTCCCGGCCGGCCGGCGTGGCGGGCGCGGTGGTGGCTGGCGTTGCCGGGATCGGTGGTCTGCGTCGGCCTGATCGCGACGGGTCCTGTGGCCGCCTGGGCCTGTCCCGTACCCGTGTTCCCGGAGCCGACGGGCAACTTCGCTGTCGGCACCCGCGTGATGCAGTGGACCGACCCGAACCGCCCCGAGACCGCCACCGCCGAACACGGCGACCGGCGCACGGTCGTGGTCCAGCTCTGGTACCCCGCACGCAAGAGCCCCGCAGGCGCGCAGCCGGGCCAGTACCTCGGCCGCACGCGGCAGGAGGCGCGCACCGTCTCCGACGCCCTGGCGCGCTACGCAGGTCTGCCCGGCCTCCTGGTCGACGGTGTCCCTCGTGCCCACACCCGGTCGGTCTTCGACGCCCCGGTGGCCGACGCGGGCGGACGGTTCCCGGTCGTGCTGTTCTCCCCCGGGCTGGGCGGGGTGCGCACGCAGAACACCGCGTGGGCGGAGGAACTGGCCG
Source organism: Streptomyces cirratus (assembly GCF_014650775.1). Taxonomy (GTDB): domain Bacteria; phylum Actinomycetota; class Actinomycetes; order Streptomycetales; family Streptomycetaceae; genus Streptomyces; species Streptomyces cirratus. The sequence continues at coordinate 37,495 of NZ_BMVP01000003.1, forward strand.
GCAACGGCTACTTGGTCGCCGCCCTCGACCACCCCTACGACTCCGCCGCTGTCGTACTCACCGACGGCACGACGATCCACACCGAGATCGCCTCCACCGGCAATGACGACGAAGACGACAGACGGGCCGCCGAAACGACGGGAATACGGGCCGCGGACCTCAGCTTCGTCCTCACCCAGCTGGGCCGTCTGGACCGAGGCGAGATCGCGGACCCGCTGACCGGACGCCTGGACACCGGCCGTGCCGCGGCGACCGGCCACTCCCTGGGTGGCGGCGCAGCCCTCCAAGCGGCCCGCCAGGACGGCCGGTTCGCCGCCGTCATCAATATGGACGGCTACCCCCGAGACCCCGATCCGCGCCCGTTCCACCAGCCGGCGCTCGCGCTCACCCAAGCCATCGGCCCGCAAACCGACCCGCGTTACCTGCCCCGCCTCACCGAGGTCCTCAAACTCAGCACCGCCAAGAGCTACCGGCTCACCATCCCGGGCGCCGCGCACCTCACTTTCACGGACGCCCCCCTGTATCTTCCGCCGGTTCCCTCGGTAGTCGGCTCTCTGGGCCGCACCGAGAGCCCGCGCGTCGTCGCCGCAACCACCCTCGCCTTCCTGAACACCACCTTGCGGCACGAACCCGGCGACCCGACCGGCGTTTTGTCCACCTACGGCGACCTCAGCGTGTACCGCCCGGACAGCAACCGCTGATCGGACGTGCCGCCGCAGCCGAGGGCACGGCCGATCCCGCTTCGACGGACCACTGCGAGGTTCAGCGGCGTCGGCTCCGGGTGGTCCAGGCGCCGCCCACGCCGGACACGTGGAGAGCGAGCAGCATCAGGCCGAGGACCATGAAATTGCCGGACGAGAACACGTGGTTCGTCGAGATCTCCGCCGCGTTGATCAGGAAGCTGATGAAGAACAAGACCGCGGCTGCGATACCAAGCATCACTGCTCCTTCCAGAAGGTGGCATCCGTCTGCCCCCGCATTCCGGCTCCATGCAAGCCCGTTGCGGCACCCACCGAGCGATCCGGCCCGCCCGGGACGCTCGGCGTATCCGGGGAGGGGAGGTGTTCGAGGGGACGCCACGGACGACCGTCCGGCTCGGTGTCCGTCAGGCGGCCGCCGGCCCGAGGGATCAGCGGCAGGCTCGGATGGTCCTGCGACCACTGGTGGACGCGGTCGCGGCCGGCCGCGTAGAGGTGTGTGGATCCGCCCGTCGGGCGCGGCCACCGCCACAGGGGAACCGATGCGCCGGCCGCGTCCGGCGTTGCGCTCCGGGTTGCCGAGGCTTCGCCACCTGCCAAACCCGCCGCCCTTCAAGGCCTGTTCGAGCAGCATTCATCTCGCGAGTGTCCGTCCGGCCGAGACCGTGGACGTCGGAGAAGCGCAGGGCGAAGATCAGCCGGTGGTGAGCACCATCCGGAAGCGTGCCGCGCCCGAAAGCATCTTCCGGTAGGCGCCCTCGGCCTCTGTCAGCGGCAGGGTCTCCACCATGGGACGGATGCCGTGCAGGACGCTGAACGCCATGGTGTCCTGCACGTCCTGCGCGCTGCCAGACGGGTGCCCGCGTACGGTCCTGCCGCGCAGGATCAACTGGAGCGGGCTGACCCCCAGCGGGTCTGGGCTCACTCCGATGACGACGAGTTCGCCTCGGTGCGTCATGCCGTCGACCGTTGCCGCGATGGCGTCGGAGCTTCCGGCCGTGGCCAGTACGGCCTTGGCACCGCCCAGGGAGAGGAGGGATTCCGCGACCGGTGTCGGCCCCGTGCTGTCGATGTAGTGGTGCGCACCCAGTTGCTCGGCGAACTCGGCCTTCTCCGCACCCCGGGCGATGGCCACGGTCTCAAAACCCATGGCCACCGCGTACTGCACGCCCAGGTGGCCGAGCCCACCGATGCCCAGTACGGCAACGAGATCGCCGGGCCGGGCGGGGCTGTGCCGCAGACCGTTGTACGTCGTGACGCCCGCGCAAGCCATCGGTCCCGCTTCGGACGCCTTCAGGGCTTCCGGGATCCGGGCCAGGGCGTCGATCGGTGCGATCATGGTTTCGGCGAAGCCTCCGTCGTAGGCGGGGCCAGGGATCTTGAGGGTGTCGCAGACGATGAAGTCACCCTGACGGCAGGGAGTGCAGTGACCGCAACTCCCGCCGAACCAACCCACCGTGACCCGGTCCCCCACGTTCCAGTTGCCGGCCTCGGCGCCCTCTCCGAGTTCCTCGATGCGCCCGGCGGCCTCGTGGCCCGGAACGAGAGGGAACCGTACGCCGGGCACGCCGCCGTCCACGAAGAGGGCGTCGCTGTGGCAGATTCCGCAGGCCTCGACCGCGATCCGCACGTGACGCGGGCCCGGACGCGGTACCTCGCGCTCGACGATCCGGAAGGACCCGTTCGCGGTGTCAACCTGCGCAGCTCGATAGATGCTCATGCGTTTCTCCGGTACCAGGAGCGACGGTCAGGGAGGCAGCGGACGACAGCGGGCGCGCAGCGCGACTACGTGGTGTGCAGCGGTTCCTTGAACGACTTACGGAACACCGGTCCGGCGAAGGGAATGATCGCGGACTTCACCTTTGCCCCGAGCGAGGTGGGGTGCCGTTCGAGTCTGACGTCGACGCGGGTGCCGTTGTCCGAGGGAGTCATCTGAAACTGCCAGCCGCCCGAGCCGAAGGGCACCGATTCGCGAGTGGTGACGGTGACCCTCTGGGTCGCGGGGTCCCATTCGTAACGCGCACGCTCCCACGACTTGTCATTCCCCTCGGTCACCTCCGCCCAGGTGTCGCCCCGCTCGTGGACCTGGAAGTGCTCGGCGTCGATGGAGGGCCACTCCTCGACACGGGAGGGGCTGAAGTTCGTCAGCACGCCCATCACCTCGGCTGGGCTCATGGAGGAGTTCACGTGGAAGTGTAGGGATGGCATGACCTACTCCCGGGTTCGAGAAGACCGCTTCTGCCGGCGGCTTCGGTACGCATCTCGCGCGGTGCCTCGCTCACTTCGCCGACGCTGATTGCCGCACCCGGCCCCGCTGAGGAGCGGCGCCTCGGCTTCGCAAGGGCCTACCGGGCAGGCTCATCGACCTGAACGCTCCATTTCTCAGAATGCACCTTCGCCCAGCAGTCCGCACGAGCAGGCTCCTGGCCGGCACCTGCGCACCTCGGTCGCCCCGGGCTTCCCGCCGAGCCGTGGCCGTGTCTTTGAGTGATGGCCTGATGACAGACGGCTATCCTGCCTGCACAGTGTGGCTCCCGCACAACGGTTGATCCCGCGCCCGGATCAGGACAGGCAGGACCGTGACCCCATTGGAGTTCCCATGACCCCGGCGGGTTCCGGAAATCGGGAGACGCTCGCGCGCGCCTTCGCTGTGGCGCGGCGTGGAAAGCTCTGGCTGGTACCGACTGTCCTGTGCGCGTTGGTGGCGCTGTTGCTGACGCTGCTTTACATGGGCGGCATCCTCAACCCCCAGGGGAACCTGCGCCGTCTGCCGGTCGCCCTGGTCAACACGGACCAGGGACCGCCGCCGGCAGGACAACAACAGACGTTGGGCGCGCAGGTGGCCCAGTCGGTCGTCGCAGCAACCCCGGCAGGCACCGTGCAGTGGCGCCGGCTCAGCCAGGCTCAGATGCAGGACCAGCTGGCATCGGGCAAGGTGTACGGCGCCTTGCTCATCCCAGCCGACTTCACCAGCTCGGTGGCAGCGCTGCTGACCCCCCGGGACACGGCGCGGCCCGTCCTCACCGTCCTGACCAACCCGGGGCTGGGCAGCCTCGGCTCCTCGTTGGCCAGTCAGATCACCCAGCGTGCGGCTCATCAGGCATCACTGGAGATCGGTCGACAGCTTGCGAGCCGGGCAACCGCCGAGGGTGCCACCACCACGACCCGTACCCTCCTGGGCGATCCGATCACCGTCACCACCCAGGTGGGCCACCCCATCGGCAAACACAGCGGCCTCGGCCTGACCGCCTTCTACTTCGCTCTGCTCCTGGTGCTCACCGGGTTCATCGGCGGAAACATCATCAACAGCGGCGTCGACGCGGGCCTGGGTTACACCGACAACGAGATCGGGCCCTGGCACACGCGGCGGCCGACGGTTCCGATCAGCCGTACCCAGACACTGCTGCTGAAGATGCTCATGACCGCGGGAATCACCGTTCTCACCACCAGCCTGCTGATGATCGCCGCGATCGGGATTCTGGGCATGGACGCCACACACCTGCCGCTGTTGTGGATCTTCTCCTACTGCGCCAGCTTGGCCGTGGGCCTGGGGGTGCAGGCCATCAACGCGGCCTTCGGCGGGATCGGGCAGGTGGTGTCCATGTTCGTCTTCATCGCCCTGGCCCTGCCGTCCTCGGGAGCGACGATTCCCCTCCATGCCGTTCCGGGCTTCTACCGTTTCCTGGCGCTGTTCGAACCGATGCGCCAGCTGAGTGACGGCGTGCGGGCCATCCTCTATTTCGACGCGCGGGCTGACGCCGGGCTGACCCGTGCGTGGATCATGATTGCCATCGGCGTTGCCGTCGCCCTGCTGTTCGGGTTCGCCATGACCCGCTACTACGACCGCAAGGGGCTGCACCGCCTGGTTGCGCGGTCTGACGCGACACCCGGCGAGACACCGTGACAGACGGACGATCCCGCTCAGTTGGCCTCCCACCAGCGGGTGATGACGTCAGCGTAGGCCTCGGCGCCTTCCTCCCAGGCGAAGTGGCCGACGTCGATGATGTCCAGCTTGCTGTCGGGCAGGTGCCTGTGCAGGTACTCGGCGTTCTCCGGGGGCACGACCGCGTCGTTGCGTCCTGCAATGATTTGGACCGGCGTATCAAGCGTGGGCAGCAGCTCGCCGAGGACGGGCAGTTCGGTGGGGTACGCGCGGACGTAGGGCAACTGGGCGACGAAGCGCTGGCCCGCGTAGGACGCGAGGTAGTCCTCCCGCACGATGTCCGGCACCTCGTAACCGTTGATGTTGTTGATCGCGGCCGTCACGGCGGCCTTGGCGCTCATGGCCCGATAAGGGGACAGGTCCTCGTCGAGCACCCAATCCTCGAGAGGGCTTCCCAGCTTCAGCGGGACTGCCGCCCCTCCGGCACCCACGACCAGGGTCTGGAACCGGTTCGGGTGCCGGGCTGCGGCGAACAGCGCCGCAGGAGTGCCGATGTCGGGGCCCACGACGTGCGGCCTCACCAGCCCGAACGCGTCGGCGATCCGCACGATGAAGTCGCCCATCGCGGTTGGGGAGAGCAGGTCCTCGCGAAGCTCGGACTGCCCGAACCCGGGCAGGTCCACCGCGATCAGACGAGCGTGCCGGGCCAGCGTCGACCAGGTCGCGTCGTAGGCATACAGGCTTTCAGGCCATGGGCTGAGCAGCAGGGCCTCACGGTCGAGCGGCACGTCGCTCTCCGCATACCGGATCGACAGTCCGTCGATCGTCCGGAAGCGAGGCCTGATCCCACTCATTTCCTTGTCCTCTCAGAGGTCCCGGGTGCCACGCCCGTCCGGGCCCGTTCGGTCGGCCCGGCGCTCGGAAGCCGAAGCCCGAAGCCCGCCAGGTTTGCGGCCGGCGCATGATGCGCGTGGCTGGACGTCCGCGTGGCAAGACGGCAGCGAGCGTGCTTCGTTGATCACGCTGGGCTCAACAACGACTACGAGCCTTGCCGTCACGTGTTCCATGACACCACGGCCAGCCGCACCCGGCGATGGCACGCCTACGAGCCCACGCCCCTCTGTCCTGGAGTGCGGACGATTCGGCCCCCGCCGCTCTGGAGTCGTTCCAGCGCAATCCGTGTGGCACCCCGCCGCTTCCTGCATCCCCTCACTCACCGGAGTCGTCATGACCTTCGCCTACTCCTCGATCCGGACTCGACTCGAAGGCGGTGTTCTGTCCGCCACCCTCGACGCCGGCCCGCTCAACCTCCTCGGTGTCGATCTGGTCCGTGACCTGGTCTCCCTCGTCGATGCGCTGTACGACGACCCCGGTGACGTGCGCGTCGTCGTCATCGACAGCGCCTCGCCGGACTACTTCTCGGCACACGTGGATCTCACCGCGGTCCCGCAGTACACCGCGGAGGCGGCCAAGGCCGGCGGTCCCGGTGACGCCTCACTCGGCATGTTCTTGCACCGGCTGGCACGCGTCCCAGTGATCACCATCGCCAAGGTGCGTGGCCGTGCCCGCGGTGGCGGCAACGAACTCGCCCTGGCCTGCGACATGATCTTCGCTTCGCGTGAGAACGCGGTCTTCGGCCAGTTCGAGTCCGGGACCGGCGCCCTGCCCGGCGCCGGCGGCATCCAGCACCTGACCCGGCGGCTCGGCCGCAACCGCGCCATCGAAGCCATCGCCGGAGCGCACGATTTCGACGCCGACCTTGCCGAACACTACGGCTGGATCAACCGCGCCCTGCCGGACTCCGAGCTGGACGGCTTCGTCGAGCGCCTCGCCAAGCGCATGGCCGGCTTCCCGCCCAAGGGGGTCCAGGCCGCCAAGCGCGCCATCAACGACCTCACGCTGGCGGAGCCCGCCCACGTCCGCTCCGATGCCGCCACGTTTCAGGGCCTGATCAGCCTGCCCGAAACCCGTGAGCGCCTGGACTACCTGACTGCCCGGGGCCTACAACGTGTGGGGGAGATCGAACGCGACCTCGGCGAGTTTGTGGCGGAGTTCCGCCGTTGACGTGGCGCATCGCGCACGCAGCGATTGCGGTCCTGGTGGGCGGCGCGCGTCGGATCCAGGGCGTCGGCGCACGGACGTCGGCGTCAGTGGCTGCGGCTACCCGGGACGGTCATTGAGACCGAGCTACTCGTGCAGTGCTCGGCGCAGCGCCTCGATGGCAAGGGTGCGCGCGACAAGGGTCGCCTTGGAGTCGCGGAGGCTGTCGAGCATGAGGAAGTCATGGACCATCCCGAGCACTCGGACCGCGGTGACGTCGACGCCGGCCTCGCGGAGCTTGGCCGCGTATGCCTCGCCTTCGTCACGGAGTACGTCGGCCTCGTCGGTGATGACCAGCGTGGCAGGAAGGCCACGCAGCTGCTCGATGTCGGCGCGCAGCGGGGAGGCGTAGATCTCGGAGCGCTGCTCGGGATCGGTGGTGTACGCGTCCCAGAACCACTTCATCCCGTCGCGGGTGAGGTAGTAGCCGTCGGCGAACTGCTCGTACGAGGGCGTGTCGAAATTGGCGTCGGTGACGGGGTACAGCAGTATCTGGGCCGCCACGCGGATGTCGCCCCGTTCCTTGGCCATCAGCGCGAAGACGGCTGACATGTTGCCGCCCACCGAATCGCCGCAGACCGCGAACCGGGAGGCATCGAGGTTCTGGTCCTCGGCGTTCTGGGTGATCCACTTCCCGACTGCGTAGTTCTGCTCGATCTGGGTGGGGTACTTCGCCTCGGGGGCGAGGTCGTAGACCGGGAAGACCACTGCGGCGTCGGAGCCGACCGCCAATTCGCGTACCAATCGGTCGTGGGTCTTCTCATCGCCGAATACCCATCCGGCGCCGTGGATGTACAGCACGACGGGGAGGGTCCCCGTCGCCCCCCGGGGGCGGACCACACGGGCGCGCACCGGGCCGTACTCTCCTGCGTCGACGCTCACCCACTCCTCGTCCACCGCAGGCTTGTCCACGCCTTCCCCCGCCTGCAGACCATCGAGGATCTCGCGGCCGTTCTCCGGTGGGACTTCGTAGATGCGCGGGTGCGCTGAGGTGGCGTCCGCCAGCTCCTTGGCGGCGGGTTCCAGGACTGGGGACGAGCGAGACGAAGACATGGGCATGACGACTCAACCTCCTGCACCAAGCGTCTGATCAGATCAACTGCCCTGACCGTTCCATGGTCTCTCGGCAGTCCACCGTTGCAACCTCGGGCCGCGCCATCGGCGAAAGGGCTCTCGGCTTCCCGGGCCACCGAATCGGCCAGGCCCATACCGGAGGGCCACTGCGATGCTCCGGCGGACAGCGCGCCGCAGCCGGGCCAGGTGCGGGGAGGCGGAGGTAACGCACTGGAGGGGTCCGGGTGCCATAGCGGCACCCGGACCCAGAAGGAACTGCTCACACCATCTGCCGGCCCTGACATAGATTTTCGCCTGTTCGAAGATGAGGTAGACACGCTCGAACGCAACAGAGGCAGGCAGTAGCCGCGCCAGCCGCCCGCCACGCACACATGACAGGCGCGGTGACGCGCGCCACACGCGAATCACGCGCGCGTAGTGCTTGTAGTCGGGGCGACCGGGCAAGAGGTGAGGGTCGGGTGATGGCACTCAGGGCGTAGGGCGGAGATCGCGTGGACCAGGCGGAAGCAGGTCAAGGGCGGCAGTACCAGGTCGGTGACCTGGCAGCGGTATCGGCCCTCTTCGACGGCAGCAGCAAGATCGCCGAGGCGCGCGCCCTGACCCGGTCCTTCCTGACCGACGTGCAGGCTGTGCACGGGCTACCGGTGTCGGGACGTGTGCTGGACGGCGTCGAGCTGGTGGTGAGCGAGCTGGTGACCAATGCCCGCAAGCACGCCCCGGGTCCGTGTCTGCTGACGCTGGACATCGGTGACGGCGCCGTCGAAGTGACGGTGTGGGACAGCGATCCGGTGATGCCGGCCGTTCAGGCCGCGGACCCCGAGCGGGTCGGCCAGCACGGCTTGGAGATCGTCATGGCCCTCTGCCGCAGCTTCGAAGTACGCCGCGAACCGGTAGGCAAGCGGATCAAGGCAGCCGTGGTGCTCGCCGACGACCCGGGCGGCCATGTGGCCGGCCACCAGCTCGGCTGATCAGCCCGTCGGCACCTGCGTCCGCGATCCGGCATGCTCTTCGGTTACGCGGGTCTCGACCACGGAACGCCCTGAGCCCTTCGCGGGGGAAGCGGCTCCGGCGCCCACCGCCAGTACAGTCCCGGCCGGGCGGGGCCATCACAACTCACGAGTTCCAAGCGCGGGCTGCGGTCAACGTCCTGGTTCCGAGGCGGGAGTGAGCGGTCGTTCTGGTAGAGGCACAGGTTCCCGGCCCCGGCCAGTTTCCAGGCCGCCCGCTTCCACGTCGCGCTGATCCAGGGCACCCGCCGCCACGTCTGCTTCGGCTCGAAGAGCCTGCACGCCTGGAGCCGGAGGAGGCTTCCCGCCATGGTGAGGCAATACGCCGGATCCAGCCGGCTTCTGAGACTGCCGTCGGGTCCCGCGTCCCATTTCTGCCCCGCGGATCCGTCGCAGCTGGCGATACGTGCTTCGCCCGTAGCCCGGGAACCGTTCGGCGCAGCCAGACACTGCTCGGGTGAGCTGCCCGAGTAGCGCGTCGTGCGGCCCACGTCCCCCATGATCTCGCCCGGACGCGGACTCCTGTGGATGCGTTGGTATCGCCTCTCGACCCAGCGCCGGTAGGTCTTGGACAGCCTGGCCTCGTAGATCTTCATGGCAGGGCACACACGTTCACGCGGACATTGGCTCTGCGCCATGTACCAGCGGGTGAAGCGCTCCTTCTCCACCGTCTCGGCGGGTGTCAGATTCCTGGGCAGCCGCGCCACGGTGTAGCCGAGGTAGGGCACCACCGGGGTTCCCGTACGGTAGGCCGCCTCCCGGGCATAGCGCGCGGTAATGCCGTGGTCGCTGTGATCCACACGGCCGTCGGTTCCCTTCGCGAACGAAGCGACGTCGGGGTCCAAGGTCAGGACGTTCTCCGCCCGGCTCTGCCGGATGAGGGAGACCAGGACCGACAGCAGTTGTTCCTCGGTGTAGCTCCCGCCGCCCTGCAGCGCGGTGATCGCCTTCCTGCGCCCGTCGAACAAGTGCAGGATGCTGTCCGGCTCGCTACCTTGGGGCCGGCCGTCGTGCAGGCCCAGAAACGTCAGTCTCACGTCCCGGCCCCGCCCTTGGTTCGCAAGCCGGAACGACCTGATGCTGCGGCCGTCCGCACGCACGTCCTCCTGTTTCCAGGCAGAATGTGCACCCGCCATCTCCGCATAGGCCGTGCGGACGCCGTTCTCCCTGTTCAGAATGTAGTTCCTGGCTTCCGCCGGCACTTCCTCGTCACCGTCGCCCGCCGTGAGATACACCGCCGAGACGAAGCATCCCGCCCGGATGGTCGACATGACGTCCGGATTGACGAAGAAGAGGTCGTCGTCGGGATGCGCCACCACCACGAGGGTGCGCCGACAGCCGGACGGCCCTCCCTCGGTCGCGGTCGCGGCGGGGCCGACGGAAGAGTACGGCGCCAGCAGCGCCGCGCACAGGGTCAACGACGACACGGTCACGCCGGTGCGGAGAGCGAATGCCACGGGCCGCATCCTTCCGCTCCGCCTTCGTGCGTTCGGAACCAGTACTACGCGAGTCGTGTCCGGCTCGCGCGGCCTCGCCCCGCCTCCGATGGCTTCCGCGTACCCCGGTCGGCCGCAATGTGCGGCTCAACGGAACGCCGCGCGCCCTTGCTCCGAAAGGGGAAACCGATGGCCTCCCGCATTGCCGCATCGCCCTTCCGGGCGGCATGACGGCCCAGACCATGCCGTTGATACGGACCCTCAGCCCGCGTGGGGGCGGGCCAGCCCGTGGTCGTAGGCGAAGATCACCGCCTGGATGCGGTCACGGGCCTCGATCTTGGACAGGACGCGGCCGACGTGGGTCTTCACCGTGGACTCCGCGAGGACGAAATGACCGGCGATCTCGCTGTTGCTCCAGCCCTTGCCGATGGCGACGAGGATCTCGCGCTCGCGTTCGGTGAGGGAGGCCAGGCGCGAGTCCTGGGCCGAGCCGTCCGCGGCAGGCGGGACGAGGCGGGCGAACTCCTGGAGAAGGCGGCGGGTGAGGGTGGGGGCGATCACGGCGTCCCCGGCGGCCACCGCGCGGATGCCCGCGAGGAGTTCTTCGGGCCGGGCGTCCTTGAGGAGGAAGCCACTGGCTCCGGCGCGCAGGGCGGCGTACACGTACTCGTCGATGTCGAAGGTGGTCAGGACGAGGACGCGGGAGCGGTCGCCGGCGGCGACGATCCGGCGGGTCGCCTCGATGCCGTCCATGCCGGGCATGCGCACGTCCATGAGGACGACATCGGGACGCATTTGGGCGGCCATGCGCACGGCTTCCGCTCCGTGCGCGGCCTCGCCGACCACCTCGGTCCCGGGCACGGAGTCCAGGAGCATGCGGAAGCCGTACCGCTGGAGCGGCTGGTCGTCGACGATGAGCACGGTGGTCACCGGGCACCGTCCTGCGGAGTGAGGTCGAGGTCGGCCCGTACCGTCCAGCCCGCGCCCGCGGGGCTCGCGCTGACCTGCCCTCCGTAGAGCGCCGCTCGTTCTCGCATGCCCACCAGGCCGTGCCCTTCCTCGTTCGCCGTACGGGGACGGCCGGCCGCGGCGGGCGGCCCGGAGTCCTGGACGGTGATGATCACCCGCGAGTCCTCCAAGACGATCGCCAGATGTGCCCGGGCGCCGGCACCGGCGTGTTTCAGGCTGTTCGTCAGGGCTTCCTGCACGATGCGGTAGACCGTCAGCTGCACCCCGCCGTCGAGGGCGTCGATGTCTCCGGCCGTACGGTAGACGACCTCCAGGCCCGCGGCGCGCACTGCCTCGCAGAGCGCGCCGATGTCGCCGAGAGCAGGCTGTGGGCTCAGCTCGGGCTCCGCCGCTGTTCCGTCCGCCTCGCGGAGTACGCCGAGCACCCGGCGCAGTTCGCCCAGGGCCTGGCGGCCGGTGTCCCCGATGAGGTGCAGCGCTTCCTTGCCCCGTTCCGGAGCGGTGGTGCCCGCGTAGGCTCCCGCGTCGGCGAGGGTGATGATGACGGACAGGTTGTGGCCGACGATGTCGTGCATCTCGCGGGCCACTCGTGCGCGTTCGGCGGCGACGGCGAGTCGGCCGCGCTGGTCGCGTTCGATCTCCAGCCGCGCCGCGCGGTCGCGCAGCCCGGCCAGCTGGGCCCGCCGGATACGGATCACCAGGCCGAGCGCCAGTGCCGCGGTCGCCGTGCTGAGCAGGAAGAACAGTGCGTCCCAGACCGGCATCGCCACCGACACCCGCGCCGCGACCAGGCCCAGGGCACCCGCTGCGACCGCAGAGGCCCAGGGGAGCTGCCGCAGCCGCCCGTGCAGGGTCAGGCTGTAGAGGGCGACGAAGAGGGCGACGTCCGCTCGGAGTGCGGCGCCGAGGGACCACTGGAGGACGAACACGCCCGTGACGGCGCCGAAGGCGGCGGCGGGTGCGCGGCGTCGCCACAACAGCGGCAGCAGCAGCCCGGCTTGCAGGGCCAGCATGCCCGCCACGGGCAACCGGGTGAACGCCAGGCGGAAGTGGCGCGGACCGTCACCGTCGCCGTCCCCGCCGATCGCACCGACCGCGTGCAGCAGGTCCGGCAGGCAGAACAGCAGGAAGATCACGAGCACCACCGCGGTGTCCAGCACCCACGGACGGCCCCGGTCGGCATGCCGGAGCCGCTGGCCGGCCCGGCCGAGCCGGGCGACCAGCGGTCCCATCCCGCTGAGGTCTTCGGTGGTCATGGTTGTCACCGGACCATGATGCGGGTGGCTGCGCTCAGACGTCGCTGCGCAGCAGCCGGTACGCCGCTGCGGCCAGCGTCAGAGCCGTCCACCCGAGGAAGACCAGGAGCCCGGCGCCCGGTGACAGGCTGGTGGCGTCGTGGGTCAGGGCGAAGACCGACTCTCCCGCGTGGCTGGGAAGGTAGGGGTCGATGTCGCCCTGCCACGAGCTGGGCAGCAGGGAGACCAGCCCCGGGACGAGCATGAGGGCGGCGACCAGGACCGAGATGCCGCCGGCCACGGAACGCAGCAGCGCGCCGAGGGCGGTGCCGATCACTCCGACCAGGCCGAGGTAGAGCCCGGCGCCGAGCAGGCTGCGGACGACACCGGCGTGGCCGAGGCCCATGGCGGCGGGCGTGCCGGACACGATCCGGCTGCCGACGAGGAAGGCGGCGAACGTGCCGACGGTCGCGACGACCAGCGCGACCAGCCCGTACACCGCCGCTTTGGACCACAGCACCGGCAGCCGGCGCGGGACCGCCGCCAGGGTGGAGCGGATCATGCCGGTGGAGTACTCGCCTGCCGTGATCAGCACGCCGAGCACACCGAGGGCGAGCTGGGCGAAATTCGTGCCGAACAGGGACAGGCTCGCGGCCGTGGCGGTGGCGAAGTCACGGTCCATGTGCCGGCCGGAGCCGAGGCTGGACTTGTAGTGGCTCGCGGCGATGACGCCGAAGGCGACGAGGAACAGCAGGCCCAGGCCGAGCGTGATCCAGGTGGAGCGCAGGGACCAGAGCTTGGCCCACTCGGAGGAGAGCACGCGCCGTCCGGTCACCCGGTAGACGGGTCGGGCGGGAGCGGTCCGGGCGGTCTCGGCGGTTGCCGTGAGGGTACTCATGCCGCGCTCCCGGAAGTCTCGGTGCCGGTGGTGCCGTGGTACTCGACGGCGTCCCGGGTCAGGTCCATGAATGCCTCCTCCAGCGAGACCGCCTTGGTGGTCAGCTCGAACAGGGGAATGCCGTGCTCGGCCGCCGTCAGCCCTATCTCCCGGGCGGACATACCGCTCACCTGCAGTTCCTCGGAGCCGACTCGGCCGGTGATCTCCACGCCCGGCCCGGCCAGCACGTCCCGCAGCCGCGTGGGGTCGTCCGTCGCGACGCACACGGCGTCGCCGCCGGCTTGGCGGACCAGGTCCTGCACGGTCGTGTCGGCCAGCAGCCGCCCCCGCCCGACGATGATCAGATGATCGGCCACCAATGACACCTCGCTCATCAGATGCGAGGAGACGAAGACCGTGCGCCCCTGGCCGGCGAGCGAGGTGAGCAGGTTCCGGATCCAGAGGACGCCCTCGGAGTCCAGCCCGTTGACGGGCTCGTCCAGCATCACCGTCTGCGGGTCGCCGAGCAGCGCGGCGGCGATGCCCAGCCGCTGGCCCATACCGAGGGAGAAGGCACCGGCCCGCTTCTTCGCGACGCTGCCGAGACCGGCGAGTTCGACGACCTCGTCAACCCGGCGGCGCGGAATGCCGTGGGTGAGCGCGAGCGCCCGGAGGTGGTTGTAGGCCGAGCGACCCGGGTGGATCGACTTGGCCTCCAGCAGCGCCCCGACCTCCTGGAGCGGCGCCCGGTGGCGGGCGTAGCGCTGTCCGTTCACCGTGACGGAGCCGCTGGTCGGCGCGTCCAGCCCGACGATCATGCGCATCGTCGTGGACTTGCCCGCACCGTTGGGTCCCAGGAAGCCGGTCACCGTACCCGGCTTCACGGTGAAGTCCAGACAGTCGACGGCCGTCTTCTCCCCGTACCTCTTGGTGAGCTGCTGTGCCTCGATCATTCACGTTCTCTCTCTCGGGCTCCGGCGCCACACACGCCCGACGCCTCCTTCACCACGCTAGGTCCGTGACCCGCCGGATCCGGTGGTACCCGGGGCCCGAACAGTGGCGTGCAGGTGGTACCGAGGTACTACGGCCCTCGACGCATGCGGCGCGCCCGGCCGGCGGTGTGGGCGGCTCCGTCCCGCGCCGGCGCGGGAGGCGGAGCCGCGGCTCGCTCGATCGGTCGCTCCCTCGATCGCCGGGAGTGCGGCAGGGCGGGGCGGAGACCGTCAGGGCGATGGCGCCGGGTCCAGGCGGTAGCCGTGGCCGCGGAGTGTGGTGATGTGCGGCAGGCGGACCGGGCGCGGCGTCGCGGCTTCGGCCGTGTGGAGGCGGCGGCGGAGGGAGGCCATGGTGACGTCGAGGGTCTTGGTGGGGCCGAACCAGTTCTCGTCCCACACCCGCGCCATCAGGGTTTCCCGGGATACAGCGCTCCCCTGGTGGCGGGCCAGTTCGGCGAGGAGTTCGAACTCCTTCGTTCGCAGGGGGACGTCCTCGCCTGCGAGCAGAGCGCGCCGGGCCGCCGTGTCCACGGTGAGGTCACCCAGCCGAATGGGTTCGACGTCCTGCACGTCGGGCAGTGGCCTGCGGCGCAGGTGCGCGCGGAGGCGGGCGAGGAGAACCGTCATGCTGAAGGGTTTGACGAGGTAGTCGTCGGCGCCCGCGTCCAGTCCGGCGATCACGTCGATCTCGTCGGTGCGGGCGGTGAGAATGACGATCAAGAGGTCCGGGACGTCTTGGCGCAGGCGGCGGGCGAGGTCGATCCCGTCGAGGTCGGGAAGACCCAGGTCGAGGAGGACGAAGTCGGGCGGGTCGTGGTGGGCGGCCGTCAGACCGGCGGATCCGGTGCGGCACCAGGTGGTGGTGTAGCCGTTGCCGCGCAGTCCGCTTTCCAGGTGGCGCCCGATGATGTCGTCGTCCTCGATGACCAGGGCGGTGGGCGGGCGCCCGGCGGTGCTGGTGTCCATGGGTCGAGCGTATGGGGTGGTCACAGCTCGCGGAGTTCTTCGACGGCGGGACGGCCCGAAGCGCGGGCGCCGTGCAGGGCGGCGGCGGTGAGGGCCGCGAGCGTGGCGAGGAGGGTCAGTGCCAGGTACGGCCAGGGGAGGGAAAGGGCGGACGGTGGCGGATCGAAGACGCCGCTGAGGACCTTGACCAGCATCTGGGCCTGGATCCAGCCGATGAGGGCGCCCCCGGCCAGGCCGCCGAACGCGACGGTGGCCGTCTCGGCGAGGACCATGCCCCGTAGCTGCCGTCGGGTGGCGCCGAGGACGGTGGCCACGGCGAAGGTGCGGCGGCGTTCGGTCAGGCCCAGGGCGAGTACCGCTCCCCCGGCGCCGGCCGCGAGGGCCACGGCGAAGCCGAGTTCGATCCGGGTCAGTCCGGCGAGGTCCACCGAGGTGAGGCTGGAGCCGACGCCGGCGCGGGTCTGGGTGAGATCGGTGACCGTCGCCGTGGCACCGAGCCGCTGACGTAGGCGGGCGGCGACGGCCTGCTGGTGTGTGCCGCCGGTGTCGACGAGGAACGCGCCGACTGCGTCGCTTCCGCTCTGGGCGGCGACGTACGCGGCGTTGGCGACGAAGAAGCTGTCCTTGGGAGCGGTCGGGAACTCCTTGACGACGCCCGCGTAGTGGAACTCCACGGTACGCAGTTGCCTGGTCCGTTCGTCCTGGAGGCGCAGGTTGAGCCGGTCACCCGGGGCGAGCTGGAAGTCCTTCACCGTCTCCTCGCTGACGAGCACGGAGTCGGGTCTGGCCGCGAGCTCGGCGAGCAGGCCGCGGGCGTTGCCGCCCGCGAAGTAGGCGTCCTGGAGAGCGGTGGCGGACGTGATGGTGGCGGGGTCGACGCCGTACAGGTCCTGGAGATCGGACCCGACATAGGCGAAGCGGTGCTGGAGCGGTTCCACGTGGCGCACTCCAGGGACGGATGCAAGGGCGCGTCCGGCGTCGGGGCCGGTCGCGGCGCCGGGCGGCTGGGTGACGGTGACGTCGGCGCCGTTGGTGAGCTGGGCGTCCACCTCCGCCTGGTGGCGGTAGGTGCTGTTGAAGGCCGCGGTGGAGAGCGCGAACGACACCGCGAGGGCGAGCAGAACCACGGAACGGGCCAGGACTCGGCGCTGCCGGGTCATTCCGGAGGCCGTCGCGGCGGCGAGGGTGCCGGTCAGCGGTCTCACCAGATGTGTGAGGGGGCGGCGGCCGTGGGCGAAGGCGTACGTCGTCAGCCTCCACAGGAGCAGCGCGGAACCCAGCCAGAGCAGGGCGGGGCCCAGGAAGGCCCAGTAGGACACCGAGATGCTCGCCACTCCTTCGGGGGCGAGTACCAGGGCGTACTGGTTGCCCGCGGCGGCCCGGAAGACGAGCAGGGAGACCGCCAGCAGGATGAAGTCGACTCCGGTGCGCTGCCACAGGGGTGTGCCGGTGGAGGGGAGGCTGCGGCGCGCGGCGGTGACGGTGGTGGTGCGCTGGTCCCGTACGGCGGGCAGCAGGACGGTCATGGTTGCGACGGCTGCGCCGAGGGCGAGTGCGATGAGGGACCAGCGCAGTGGGACGAGCCCCGCGGCGCCGAAGGACGCTCGGCCGAAGGCGATCCGGCCGGCCAGGGCGGCGAGGGCGATGCCGAGCAGGCCGCCGCCCGTGGCGATGGCGCCGGCCTCGACCGCGGCGAGTGCGGTGACCCGGCGCCGTCCGAGGCCGCGGGTGCGCAGCAGGCCCTGTTCCCGGCGGCGGCGGTCCGCGCCGGTAGTGACCAGGGCGGAGGTGAGCAGCGCTGCGAGGACCACGCCGGGGGCGCCGAGGAAGAGGAAGAGGAGTTGGGCGTACAGGGCGTCCTGGCGTGCCGCGTCGAGGGCGGCGCCGAGGTTGTCGCCGACCTGAACGGCACCGGAGAGGCGGGCTTCGAGGTGACGTGCGGCGCCGGTGACGGCGGTGAACGCGGCGGCCGGGTCGGCGGGCAGGCGCGCGTCGCGGGCGGCGTGCACCTGCGTGGTGACGGCGGCGGGGTCCACGGCCTTGGCGGGCGCGGTGAGGGAGTCGAAGAGTGGGGTGGGCAGGAGCATCACGTTGTCGGGAGGGGCAGCCGGTTGTGACGAGGGTGGGGCGCCGACCTTCTGGAACAGGGAGTCGGCCTGCGGCAGGTCGACGACTCCGGCCACCTTGACGGTGGCGTCGGCGTTTTTGGGCACGGAGATGCGGACCGTGTCGCCGGGAGCGGCGTGCAGGTTGGCGGCGGTCTGCTGGGCGAGGAGGACACCGTCCGGGGCGCCGGTGAGCGGCCGTATCTCGCCGGGGAAGGCGGTGCGGTAGCCGTCGGGGATGCCGAGCAGCACGGCGTCGCCGGTGCTCTGCACGGAGCCTGCCACCGTGGTCTGGAGTCCGGTGCTGTGGGCGTAGGTGACGGGCAGCGCGGTGCGGATCCCGGGGGTGTGACGGATCTCGGCGAGTACGGCGGTGGGCTGCGCCGACGGCTGGAGCTGTACCTGCCAGTCGACGGCGACGGACCGGGCGGCCCGTGCGGTCATCGTCGAGCGGGACGCGGTCAGGAACGTTCCGAGCGCTGCGATGAGTGCGACGGCCAGGGCAAGGGTCAGCGCGGCTGTGAAGATGCGACCGCCGCGGTGCCGCAGCAGGCCGGCCAGCCAGGTGGTGATCACGGTGTGCCTCCGTCGGCGGTGCCGGCCGGGCTTCCGTCGTCGGCCGTCCGGTCGGGCTGTGAGGGTCCACCGGCGACTGGGGTGTGCCGGGGCGCCGGGCGTGCGGCCCCGGCCCCGGTCTCGAAGACCGTGTCACCGAGGACATCGGCGGTACGTCCCACGATGCTGCGGTCGCTGCGGTCCGCCGGTTCGTCGACCGGGGCGGGCCGGGGCGGGGCGCAGAGGAGCACCACGGCGAGGACGACGAAGAGGACCGGCAGGGTGAGTCGGCCGCTGCCGTGCCGGATCAGGGTGGTCAGTCGGGCGGCCTTCATGGTGCGCCTGCGTCCGGACCGAGGAGGAGCCGGCCGTCGCGCATGGTCCAGCGGGTGCGCAAGCGCTCTGCGACGGCCGGGTCGTGGGTGGCCACGACCAGAGCGGCTCCGATCTCGTCGACCGCCGCCAGCAGGACGTCCACGACGTGCCCGCCGGTGGTGCGGTCGAGGCGGCCGGTCGGCTCGTCGGCGAGGACGAGCCGGGGCCGCGCGGCCAGCACCCGGGCAGCCGCGACGCGCTGTGCCTGTCCGCCCGATATGTCGTCGGGTAGTTTGGCCGCGAGATCGGCGACGCCCACACGTTCCAGCGCGGCCAGCGCGCGGGCGTGGGCACGCCCGGCGTTCTCGCCGGCCAGCACCAGCGGCAGGCCGGTGTTCTCGGCGATGTCGAGGGTGGGGATGAGGCTGGGGCTCTGGAATATGACCCCGATGCCCTTGGCCCTGGCCCGCGCGCCGGGCCCTGGACCCGCCGCGTCGGTGGTGTCGGCACACCAGGGCCACACCACCTCGCCGCTGGTCGGCCGTTCCAGTCCGGCCATCAGGTGGAGCAGTGTGGACTTGCCCGATCCCGAGGACCCCATGACGGCGATCCGGTCGTGGGCGTGCACGTGGCAGTTCGTGTCGTGTACGGCGACCACGGCGGCGGGGCCGCTCCCGTAGGTCCGTCCGGCGTCCCGGCAGCTGACGAGCACAGAGCCGGTCATGGTCCGATCCTGCCGTCGCGCAGGGTCAGGACCCGGTCGGCGCCGCGTACGACGGCGGTGCTGTGGGTGACGAGCAGCACGCCTCGGCGGCCGTCGCGTCCGCGGGCGCGCAGCAGGTCCAGGACGCGCTGTTCGGTGCTCCCGTCGAGTTCTCCGGTCGGTTCGTCGGCGAGGAGGACGTCGGGGTCGTTGGCCAGGGCGACGGCCAGGCCCGCTCTGGCCAGTTCTCCGCCGGCCAGTTCGCGGGGCAGGGAGCGGGCCCGGTCGAGCAGGCCCACTTGGTCCAGGAGGGCTCGGACGGACGGGCCGCCGACGGTGCGGCGGCCTGCGGCGGTGCGGGCGAGGCGGATGTTCTGGGCCACGTCGAGGTGGGCGATCAGGTTCTGCGTCTGGAGCAGGATGCCGATCCTGCGGGCCCGGACGCGGGCGCGCTCCGCCTCCGGCCGGTGGCTGATCCGCTCCCCGGCGACCCGGACGACTCCGCCCTCGGGCTCGTCCAGGCCCGCGAGGCAGGCCAGCAGCGTGGACTTCCCCGACCCGGAGGGGCCCACGACGGCCACGAGTTCTCCCGGGGCGACGGTGACGGACACCCCGCGCAGGGCAAGGGTTTCCTCCTCCCCCGCGCGGTAGAACCGGTAGAGCTCGCGTGCGTCGAGGGCAGGCGGCGCGCCGGGGTCGGCCATCACTGCCACCGCAGCGAGTCCGTTACGGTCCGCCAGGGGTCCACGTTGTCGGCCTTGACCGGGCCCGACAAGGTGAGCACGACGTCCCGGCCGTTGTGGTGGAACACGTACCGCTCGTACGCGTCGCGCAGGGCCTTGCCCGTCACCGGGTCCGGAGCCGTGGTGCCCTCGTACGTGTAGAGGACGGCTTTGCCGGCCTTGCGCGATACCTCGGAGGCCTTCCCGGGCGAGAACCCGGGGACTGCCTTGGCCAGCGCCGGTACGTCCCGTGCGGTCACCGAGGCGGTGGTGGGGGCGGTCGCGGCCGCGTGCTCGGACACCTCGATCCGGTTCAGTTTGTCGGTGAACGCCGTGTCCGGGCCGGTGGAGGTGCGGGCCCAGCCTTCGGGCACGCTGACCGTGAAGCCGCCCGTGGACGGCTTGAACACCACGTACGCCTGGTTGTCGGGGATGTCGCCGGGCGGGTTGGACTCGGTGGGGGCCGGAGGCGGCTTCGGGTCGGCGGCCGCCGCGGAACCGGAGACGCCGCATCCGGCGAGGGCGGCGACGAGGAGCACGACAGGGGCGGAAGCAGCGCATGTACGACGCACGTTCATGGCACCCTCCGAACGGTGGATGGACCTCCCACGCTAGGCGGGGCCGCGTAAAGGGTCGGGGCGGCGAAGGTGAGACGGCGGCAAAACCGCTGTCGCGGAGGCCATGATGGGCGCATGAGGCAGCGTGTGGTGCGGGTCGCGGTGGCCGCTGTCCTGGTTGCGCTCGTCCTGCTGGCCGGGCCGCTCGCCGCAGTCGTCCAACGGTCCTACTTCGAGGACGAGCGCGGCGCCCTGGAACGCACGGCGTTGGCGGCGACGGTAGCGGTCGGGCCGGAGTTCACCGCGGGTGACGCCGTCGAGCTGCCGGCCCCCCGACCGGGGGGCCGGCTGGGGGTGTACGACCTTTCGATGCGCCTGCGCGCGGGTACGGGAGGAAAGACGGGTGACGCGGTGGCACGCCGGGCGGCGGGCGGGAAGGTCGTGCGCGGGAGCAGCGGCCCGGATCTCGTCGTCGCGGTCCCGGTGGTCTCCACCGAACGGGTCATCGGGGTGGTCCGGGCCTCTGTCCCCGCGCGTTCGGTCTGGTTCCGCGTGCTTTGGGCATGGGGGCTCCTGCTGGGGGTCACCCTGTTCGCGCTGGCCACGGCGGTCCTGGTGGCACGCCGCCAGGCACGCGCCCTCAGTACTCCGGTGGAGGCGCTCTCCCGTGCGGCCACGCAGATCGCCGCCGGTGACCTCGGTGCCCGGGCCGGGCCGTGCGGGATCGCGGAGCTGGACCAACTGGCCTACAGCCAGAACGCCATGGTCGAGCAGCTCACCCGACTCCTGCAACGGGAGCGCGATTTCAGCGCCAACGCCTCCCACCAGCTGCGCACCGCGCTGACCGGGCTCCAACTGGGCCTCGAGGCAGGCCAGGGACTCCCGGCGGGCGCGGATCTGCGTCCCGTTGTCCGGGAGGCCCTGGAGGGGACACGTCATCTGGAAGAGACCGTCGAGGAGGTCCTGCGGCTGGCGCGAGCGGACACCGCCGGACAGCATCCGGTCCCGCGCGAACGACTGGTCCGCGTTCTGGACCGTGCGGAGTCGCGCTGGCACGGTGTACTGGCCGCCACCGGACGGCGGCTGGAGTTCCGCTCGCCGCCCGGAACCGAGTCCTTCCACGTCCCCGGCCGCACCACCGGGCAGATCCTCGACGTCCTCCTCGACAACGCGCTGCGCCACGGACGCGGTACGACCGTCGTGACGGTGCGGGAGGCCGCGGGGGCGGTCGCGATCGACGTGGCCGACGAAGGGAGACTCGCGCTCGACCCGGGGGCGGTCTTCGCGCGCGGCAGCACCACGGGCTCCGGTACCGGCATCGGCTTGGCGGTGGCGAGGGAACTCGCGGAGGCCGCCGGCGGAAGGCTGGGCGTCCGCGCGGCGGCGCCGACCACCTTCACCCTGCTCCTTCCCGGCCCGGAGGGTTGACCCCTTCCCGCGGCTGCCGGGGGAAGGGGCCGACCCTCGGGGCCGGGGTGGCTCAGCCGGCCTGTCCGGTAGGGCGGGGCTGTGGTGGCGTGTCGGCGCCACTCACCTGCAGGTAGCCGATGAGCGCGGCGATGGGCACCAACAGCGCGAGGGTGACGAGGCCGGTTCCCCATCCCAGGCCGTCGCGCGCCGCGGGGACTCCCATCCAGTCCGCGAAGGAGGCGCCGAGCGGGCGGGTGAGGATGTACGCGGCCCAGAACGCGGCCACCGCGTTCAGCCCGAGGAAGCGGCGGCACAGCACCGGCAGGGCGATCAGGGCGGCGAAGAGGAATCCCGAGGGCAGGTAACCCAGGTGGAGGGTGCCGGCCGTGAGGTCGCCCACCGCGGTACCGAGGGCGAAGGTGGTGAGCACCGTCGCCCAGTAGAAGAACTCCCGGCGGGTGGTGCGGATGCTGTGGATGGACAGGGTCCGCTCGGACACGTACCAGACGGTCAGGACGGCGGCGAGGGCCAGGGTGAACCCTACGGCCGACACCGTGTAGGGAATGCCGACGACGACGTGCACGACGTCCGCGGCCATCGTGCCGAAGACGCTGACCATGACGATCGCCGACCAGTACGTCCAGGCCTCGTAGCGCGTCGACCGGAACTGCAGGAACAGCAGCAGCGTCAGGCCCGCGAGCCCCAGACAGCCCGCCGGAACCGGTCCCAGCGTCCGCGCCAGGAAGTCGGACGCGGTCTCCCCCATGCCGGTGGTGAGGATCTTCACGATCCAGAACCAGGCCGTGACCTCGGGGACTTTGGAGAGGGCCGCCTCGGCCCCACCCCTGCGGAAGGTTGCCCGGCCCGGTGCCGACGGGGTCCGCCGGTGCGTCGTCGTGTTGTCGGTTGCCGACATCGTCGGTGCCACCCTCCCGGCGCCGCTCGCGCCGCATAGCCGATGCTGGCCAGGGCAGCCGTCGGCACCCGGAATCCCCGGGAAGTGACGGCTCCTCAACCAATGTCTACAGGACTGCAGACGATCGTGGCGCGATGGCAGAACCGGGGCCCGGATCACGCACGGACAGAGGCCGTCGGGGCCGCCGCCGGGGTGCCCGCACGGCATGACCGGCGGCCAGCTTCTGCAGCAGGCTGTACGCGAGGACCGGTAGCAGTACATGGGGGCGGTCGGGCATGGCCGTGCCGATCAGCACGGCGCCCGCGCTGCTGTTGTTCATTCCGCAGGCCAGCGTCACGCAGGTACGGGCCGGCGCTCGCAGGCCCAGCAGGCGGCCGCCCGCGCGGCCCAGGAGGAACGACAGTGCGCACAGCGCGGCGGCGACGGCCACGGATGCGGCGGGCAGCACCATGTCCGGATGGGCCAGGAACGGCCCCAGGGCTCCACTGGCATTGAGGTACGTCAGCAGTAGCGAACCGGCGAACGCGGTGGACGGAGCGGTCCGGGCGACGGCGGCCAGCGCCCGCCGCGGCATGACGATGTGGCACACCAGCCCGGCCGCACACGGCAGTACGACGCCGGTGAGGGCGAAGCCATGCCCTGCGATGCGGGCCGCAGCTGCCAGGGTCGCGGCGTAGTCCCGGCTCAGCAGAGGGGACAGGGCTGCGAGCGTGAAGGGCAGGGTGAGCGGGCTGAGCAGGGTGGAGAGGAACACGAGGCCGACCATGGCCGGCTGGTCGCCCCCACCACGTGCGGTCCACACCGTGGCTCCCGCCGCCACCGGCATCGCGGCGATGAGGATCATCGCGGTGATCATTCCGGAGCCTCCGTCGGTGTCGGGGGTCCGGTGCAGCGCCAGCGCGAGGGCGGGGATGATCACCAGGGGAGCGCCGAGGTGCAGGGCCAGGCCGACCAGCAGCGTCACCGGCTGCCGAACCACCCGCAGCAAGGTCTTCGGTGGCACCTGCAGTCCGGCGGCGAAGAGCACGAGGGCGAGCAGGAGCGGCGCGGCCTCCAGCCTGAACCCGACCCCCATGCCGGGCACTTCCCGGGGGTGACGCAGCCACATTCCCGGGGAGGGGAAGGCCGCGGCCGCGAGGTAGGCGCCCGCGACGGCCCATCCCATGTGATTCCCCAGCTGTTCTCCGATCCGGGCGCACAGCCGGGCACTGGTGGGGGTGACGCGGCGGGGACGGGCACGGCCGGGAAGCGGGGCGGGCGGGCGGATCATGGCCGGGACTGTACGAGCCCGCGCGGCCGCCGGGCGCGTCCGTCAGGGGTGTCCCGCCACCGTGCTCAGGATGCGTTCAGGTTGGCGGTGGCACGGTCTGGTGCCATGGGATCCGGGACACACAGCCGGCCCGGTGCCGCCCGTGGCTGGAGGGCTGCGCCGGAACGAGGTGTCGGAGGTCTGTACCGGCCGGTGTGGCGGGCACGCCGAACAGCGACAACCTGACGGACCGCCTGGGCGTGCCCCTGGAAGTCACCACCGCGGTGTTCGCCGTGGCGCCGACCCTCGTCTTCGTCAGCCGGTTCCGCAGCGACGACGGGGGTCCGGGCCTCGGTACCGCCGTCACCAGCGAACTGTTCCTGCCGGTCATCGCCGCGCGGGTGCTGTACCTGACGGCAACCCGCATGGACGTGACCCCGCCGGCGGGGTTCAGCCGGCCGGCAGTCTGACCACGAACACCGCTCCCCCGCCGCCCGGTTCGCCGAGTTCCGCCTCCCCGCCCGCGGAGCGGGCCAGCCGCCGGGAGAGCGGCAGTCCCAGGCCCGCCCCGTCGTGGCCGTCGCCCGGATCGGCCCGGCGGCCGGGCTGGAACAGGTGGGAGCGGAAGCCCTCGGGAACGCCGGGGCCGTCGTCGCCCACCTCGATGCGGACGTGGCCCGGTTCCCCGGACGCACGGATGTGGACCGCTGTCGCCGCGTAGCGCAGGGCGTTGTCCAACAAGGGGCTCACGATCCGCTCCAGGACGGCGGCGGGCACCCCGGCGACCAGGTCCCCCTCCTCGCCGACGGCCAGGACGCGGACCGGGACGAGGGCCGGGTCGGTGCGGGCGGCGAGGGTCCTCAGCACGGGGAACACGGCGGCGGTGCCGGGCGCCCGCCGGGCATCCTCGCGGGCTTCGGCGAGGAGCGTGTCGCAGATGGTCTGCATGGTCCGGGCCGCGTCACCGATCGCCCGCTGCGCGGTGAGCGTCTCGTCCTCGCTGCGGGGGCGCCCCTGCCACCAGTCGAGTTCGGCGACGATGGTGGCCAGCGGGTTGCGCAGTTCGTGGGACAGCTCGCTGGTCAGCTGCTGTTCGTGGCGCAGGACTGCCCGGATCCGGTCGAGGAAGGCGTCGAGCGAGGCGCCCAGCCGGGCGAGTTCGGCGGGCCGGGGCGCGCCGCTGAAGCGTTCGTCGGAGGCGCTGGCACTCCATCGGGCGGCTTGCTCGGTCATCGTGCGGACGGGGCGCAGAGCCCGGCCGACGGCGAGTCGGGTCACCGCGTACGTGCAGGCGAGCATGACGGCGTCCAGCGCCAGGGAGGCCAGCAGCAGGGTGTCGGCCGACGCACGGTACGGGGTGAGGTCGAGCGCGGTGACCACGGTCGCGGTCCTGGTACCGCCGGCCGGTGGCGGCACCGGCCGGGCGCAGAGCCGGACGCCCACCGCGCCGTTCGACGTGGTGGCGCACCGGGCGCCGCCCTGCGCTGCGAGACGGGCGGCCGTCCGGGTGGCTGGGCCGTCCGCCGCGGTGGAGGGGGGCTGCTCGACCAGGGTTGTCCCTTGGTAGATCCAGGCGTTGGCGTCGAGGAGGCCCTCTTGCGGGGTCTCCAGTACGCGCAGTACGGGGCCGCTGGTGTCGACGGTGGCGGCGATGGCGGAGGCGCGGGCCCGCAACTGGTCGTCCGCCTGGCGGGCCAGGTGCTGGTGCACGAACGCGTTGAAGGCGATCGTGAACACCGCCATCACGAAGGCGGCGGTCGCGACCGCGAGCAGGGAGAGCCGTCCGCGCAGGGTGGCCGGCCGCGCTGCGGGCTGGAGCAGCTTCATGACAGGCGGTGCCCGACGCCGCGGGAGGTGGCGAGGGTGAGGGTGCTGCCGGCCGCCCGCAGTTTGCGGCGCAGCCGGGTCAGGTACTGATCGAGGGTGTTGTCGCTGACCTGGGCACCTTCGGGCCAGCCGGCCCGTACCAGCTCCCGTCGGGGGACCAGGTCGCCCGCTGCGGCCAGCAGGGCGGCCATGATCCGGAATTCGGTCGGGCTCAGGGTCACGGGCCGGTCGCGTACGGTGCAAGTGTGGCGGACGGCGTCCAGTACCACCTCTCCCCCGCCGACGGGGGAGACCGGAGGGCTGCGTTTGACGGCGGCCCGGAGCCGGGCGGCCAGTTCGGCGAGGTGGAAGGGTTTGGCGAGATAGTCGTCGCCTCCGGCGGAGAACCCGCTGAGCCGGTCCGTGAGGTGGTGACGGGCAGTCAGGAAGATCACCGGGCGGTCGAATCCGTTGGCACGCAGAGCCTGGCACACGTCGCGGCCGTCCGCGTCGGGGAGGCCGATGTCGAGGACGACGGCGTCGATGCCGTCCACGGCCAGCCGCAGTGCCGCCGCGCCGTCCTGCGCGGGAGTCGTCTCGAAGCCCTCCTCGCGCAGGCCGCGCAGCAGGACGTCGCGCAGCCGGTGGTCGTCCTCGACGACCAGGACGTGTCGGGTCATGCGGGCCTCTGTTCTGTCGGGGACGGCCGGGCTCAGGCGACCTTCGTCGTCTTCGGGGCCGCGCCGGTGGCCGGCGTGGTCCTGTTGCCACGCGGGGGCGCGAGGAAGAGGGCCATCACGGGAACGAGGTAGAGGGCCCAAACGGTGCCCTGGAGAACAGTCGGGTTGGGCTGGAAGTTGAAGACGCCCTTCAGGAGGGTCCCGTACCAGCTGTCGGAGGGGACGGTCGTACTGACGTCGAAGGCGAGGGCATGCAGACCGGGCAGGAAGCCGCCCTCCTGGAGGTCGTGGAAGCCGTACGCGAGGACACCCGCCGCGACGACTACCAGCATGGCGCCGGTCCAGGTGAAGAACTTGGCCAGGTTGATCCTCAGGGCGCCGCGGTAGAACAGCCAGCCCAGCACCACGGAGGACAGGAGCCCCAGCAAGGCGCCGACCAGCGGGCGGATTCCGTCACCAGTGGCCTGCACGGCCGTCCAGATGAACAGCGAGGTCTCCAGGCCCTCACGGCCCACCGCCATGAACGCGGTGAACACCAGCGCGCCGGTGCCCACGGCGAGCGCGGCGTCGAGCCGGCCTTGGAGCTCGGCCTTCAGGTGCCGGGCGGTGCGCTTCATCCAGAAGACCATCCAGGTCACCAGCCCCACCGAGATGATCGACAGGGTGCCGCCGAGCCCTTCCTGGGCCTCGAAGGTCAAGGTGGAGGAGCCGAACTGGAGGGCGGCGCCGAACCCCAGCGATAGGGCAACGGCCAGGCCCACGCCCACCCAGAGCGGCCCGAGCTTGTCCTTGTGGCCGGTCTTCACGAGGTAGGCGATGAGGATGCAGACGACGAGGCTGGCCTCCAGCCCTTCGCGCAGACCGATCAGATAGTTGCCGAACACGGTGGTGGGGTCCTTCCGTCGGTCACGTGAACGGCGTCCGGCCCCACCAGTCGTCCTTGTCGCGGACGGCCGCCGGGACGGCGAAGACGGCCGAACGCGAACTCGTACTCGCCGGCCTCGATCTCGGTGGCGGCGAAGCTGCGGCAGTCTCGGTTAGGCAAGGCTGCCCTTCCGACTACGGAACTGTAGACGATAGGGGCGGACCACACCACCGGCGGGCGCGGCGCGCGATCTTCCGCCCTGCGCCCGGTCCGGCCGTCAGCGACGCGGCGCCGGCGGTTCTACTTGGCGTCGACGCGTCCGAGCGGGTCGGGATCGGCCGCGAGCGCATCACGGGCCGCCTGCCAGGCGGAGTCCCCGGGGTAGAGCTCGGTGCGGAGGTAGGCCCAGGTGAGGCGCTGGAGGGCGGCAACCCGGCCGGGGTCTTCGTCCGTGGTTTCGGCGGCGTCATATCCGGACACCCCGCCGAGCCCGTGCTCCGCCCCGAACAGGGTGAGCAGCGTCTTGGGGGCAAGGGCGAGGCTGTAGGGGTCGGCGTGCCAGGCCGGGCCCACGTCGGTGAAGTGCCGGGGGTCGTCCTTGTCGCCGACGACAACGAGGGCGGGCGTGGTCATGGTGGAGAAGTCCGTGGTGAGTAAGAACGGCATGCTCGCGGCCGACGACTCGTTCAGGACATCGCCTCGTCCGGGTGCGGCCAGCAGCACACCGGCCTTGATCCGCGGCTCGATGAGGTTCACTTCCTTTCCGTCGTCCGGGTCTACGAGGCGGGCGCCGAGCAGGAGGCCGGCGGTGTGGCCGCCGAAGGAGTGTCCGGCGACGGCGACCTTGTCGTGGTCGATGCGGCCGGCGAGCTGCGGCACGGCGCGCTCCACGATGCCGAGTTGATCGAGGATGTGCTTCATGTCCTCGGCGCGTGAGCGCCACGACAGGGCTGAGCCGGGGCTGGCGGTGTGCAGGTGGCGCAGCGTCCGGGAGCTGAGGTGCGTGGGCTGGATGACGACGAACCCGTGTGCGGCCCAGAAGTTCGCGAGCGGTGCGTAGCCGTTGAGTGAGGAGAGGTTGTTCGAGGGGCCGTGCCCGTGGGAGAGGAGGATGACGGGGAGGTCGGTCCCGCTCGCGGGGGCGGAGACGCGCAGCTGAAGGTCCACGGGGCGTCCGGGGACGGTCAGCACCACTGGGCTGAACGACAGGACGGGAGCGGGCGGGCCGAAGGTGTCGGCTGCGGAGGCCCTGGAGCCTGCGGAGGTGGTTGCGGAGATTGATGCACTCATGAACGCGTGTGTCCCCTCGAAGGGCCTCGGCTGCCGGCATGACGCAGCCGGGGGAGGCGTACGGAAAGCGTCCGGCTTCCGCTAAGCTCGGAAGCGGATCGCTGTTCCATTTAATATACGGAACGCTGTTCCGTTTGGTCAATGGCGGCCGCCGGGTCGTCGGGTCGTCGGAAGGAGAACGTGGTGACCTCTGCAGGCCAGTCCGGAAGGGCGCCGGCCCGAGGCAAGAGGGCCGACGCGGTGCGCAACCAGCAGACGCTCCTCGCGGCGGCCGCCGAGGTGTTCGTCACCTCGGGCGTCGACGCGCCGATCCGTCAGATCGCAGCCCGGGCGGGCGTCGGGGTGGCGACGATCTACCGCCACTTCCCCACGAGGGCGGATCTCGTCGTCGCCGTCTACCGCCACCAGGTCGAGGCGTGCGCGGAAGCCGGCCCCCACCTGCTGGCCGACGCGGACTCGCCGTTCGCAGCGCTGCGCCAGTGGATCGACCTCTTCGTCGACTTCCTGGTCACCAAGCACGGACTCGCCAACGCCCTCCAGTCGGACAACAGCGGCTTCGAGGCGCTGCACACCTACTTCGTCGACCGTTTGATGCCCGTCTGCGAGCAGCTCCTCGACGCCGCGGCCGACGCCGGCGAGATCAGAGCCGATGTGCAGCCCTACGAACTGCTGCGCGGCATCGGCAACCTCTGCGTCGGACGCGACGGCGACCCCCGCTACGACCCGCGCCGACTGATCGACCTGCTCCTCCAGGGACTACGTCGACCGCAGCCGGCCTGACCGGCGCCGGTTCGCCCGCCTGGGGAAGGAGTGAGGTCTGGACATGCATCCTGGCCCCGTTGCGGGCCAGGGCCGATGCGGCGCGAGCACACCGGAGCCGGGCGCTCACGGAGGCGCCGGACGGGGACGGTTCGGTGAGCATCACCTTCGACCTCCCCTGAGTTCAGCCCCCAAGGGCGGAAATCGACAAGATCCGCGCGTCGTTCCTAGCGGATGCGGAGCCGCTTGAACTGGTGCAAGTTCCACAGCAGACGGCGGTACTTGTCGAAGTCGTAGCCCCGATCGGCATACAGACGCCGGGGCTTGCGGTGTGGGAGTCCTCCCAGGCCCCGAATCGCTGGGACAGCTCCCAGCAGCGGCAGCAACCGGGTGACCTCATGCCGGTTTCCGCTGGTGAGCGTGACAGCGAGCGGTGCGCCCTGGCGGTCGACGGTCAGATGGTGCCTGGAGCCGGGACGGACACGGTCAACGGGCGAGGGACCGGCATACTCCCCCTTTCAGGGCCCGGACATGCCCCCCGCCCACGGCGCAGTCGTCCAGGCCCAGGAGGTCAGCGCGGCGCAGTCCAGACGCGGGCCAGACGCCGGCCTTGGTCCAGTCCCGCGGCCGGCGCCAAGCCGTCACCCCGGAGCAGCCCACGGCCTCGGCCGGAACACCCCCGCCGACCAAGATCACCGAGCGCAAGACCCGCTGCTCAACTCATTCTGAAACGATCCGTCAAGCATCGGGAGGACTATCCTCACCATGATTCCCCCTGTCGGTAGAGTCATAAAAATTGCCAAAATCCCAGGCAGAATCGTCTCGAACATGCACCCCGTCTTTAGGAAGTGAGGTGCGTGAGCGCAGTGCTTCTTTCAGGGATTTGGGGATTTCACTCGCCGCCCCGGCCCTTGGAGGCAAGATGATGTGCAGGGTATCTGGGGTATTCTCCCAGAACCTCAAATGTACGCCCTCGAGGGGGTCGAAACCGGCACCTGACTGGACTTCTCGGACCAGGACGTCCGCGTCGCTGAGGAGGCGCTGTCGTTTCTCGTCGCTACCCATCGCCAAGGCGGCCAACTTGAGCAGCAATTTGTTACCGTACCGAGGGTCCTGCCACGACAGGCTATCGAACCAGTTTCGTAGTACCAACGCATCATCTTCGTCCACTGCGTTACTACCAGGGGTCGAATCCGACTTCGACCCCGACAATCCCTTTTCCTCATTACCGACGCCCATCAGCTACTTCCTCCGTTTCAGGGGTGATCTGCAGCAGGCCCTCACCGACGAGCCTAATCACAAGGTCGAGCTTCTCCTGAGCGCTGAGCATCCCAGGAATTTCATGCACTGCAAATTTGTGATGTTCTGCGATGAAGTTGAACGTCGGATCCAAGTACTCCGGCCCGGCAACAAAATTGGTCGCGAACTCGATCCTGCTCTCGCCGGAAGTGGACCGCACCTTGCAGAAGAGGCTTGGAGTGCGAAATACCAATGATTCTGAATTCAGGCTTTGAATTGAATCCAGTGACCGAAAATGCCCCGATCCGGCCGCTTTTCCTTCCTTGAACAGCTTGTCGCCGATGCGCGCCTTCACCTGTTCGGCGAGCGCTCCGTCCTGAACAGCACTCGTGAAGCTCTCGAGAATATCCGAGATGCGCTGCGTTTCAAACGGACCGTCGAGGAAGCCGGGTGGGAGCGCCCCTCTAAGCCTCACATCGTTGCCAGCCATCACACCGAAGGCTTCGATCATGAAGTCGACCCAACGGTAGGCATGGATACCGACCGTCAGGTGAAGAGACGAAGAATCAGATGTGATTGCTTCGTGGGGAAATCCGCGCGGCAAATAAAGGACGTCGCCCGGATTCAATGTGAAGTCCGAGCAGTCGACGAGTTCGACAGGCCGTCGTTCCGCACCGGGGAGAGGAAGATCCTTCGACGGCGTTCCTACACGCCAGTGCTTGACACCATGCAGTTGCAGAATGAAGACGTCATGAGTGTCGACATGCGGGGCGAATCCCTGACCGCGGCGTGGCGTGAGATACAGGTTTACGCCAACTCGATGATGCAGCACACCTTCAAGGTTACGACTGAGGTCGGCGATCGCCGCAGACGTGCGATGAAGTCCGTTGATGACGACAGAGTATCCGTTTTGATACGCACGATAAATCGCCTGAATATCCGGAGTGCCATTGCCGTGTAGCTGGGCATCCAGCTCGGATGGCCTTTCCCCTCGGTCGCTGCGAATGATGCGCATATCTGCACGGGTTGGAGAATTACCACCGCATGTTGCGGCAATCAGTTCCTCGACTTCATTCAATCCCGGCAAACTTGCGAAGTAGTCAATGTCATCTCTGGCTACCAGGAGGGGGCGGGTTTCCCAATCGGATCCGAGAAAGTCTGACGTAATGACCGGATGCAAAATCCAATCGAGGTTCAATTGTCGCGATACAGGCAAGTTGCGGACGGCCATGCGAGACTTCTACTGGCTGGCTCTACTGATTTCAAGGACCAGCAGTCCAATCTGCGACGAGAGTCCCCCTGATGGGTGCGCATCCACCGCTCTATGCAAGCTGGCACTCCTCCAGCTCGCAAAGGATCACCGCGAGGGCGACCACTCCGCCAACTGCAACACTCGGTGGCAAGCGGAACGCTCAGTCACAGCAGGCCGTGCCGCGACCGGTCGGGGGTGTGCATGGGGACGTCGATTCAGTAGAGCTCCGTTCGCTGCACTGCTGCTGCTTCCTTGCGCTGGTCGTGGCGGAGCACCGCGACCGCCCCGGCCTTCCCGGCCGGGGCGGCACTGAGGAACGCCGCGTTCCTGCGGGGAGGTCAGGCGTCAGCCGGAGTGGCGGCGGCGCGCTCGCAGAACTCCGGGGCGCCGGCGGCGCGGGCCCACTCGCCTCCGGTGATGGGCCTGGTGTCGTCGGCGGGCGTCTTGTTCTCGCCCCAGAACGGGTGGAGGACCGGGACGCCTCCGCTCCGCCAGTCGAAGTGCCGCCAGGTGGAATACGGGTGCGCCGGGTCGACCTACTGGTCGCGCTCGGGCCAACTGGGACCCTGATCGGTCCAGATGACACCCTTGTTGCGGCAGAGGCAGAAGGGGTGGCCGACGGGGTCGGTGTACACGCGGAAACCGTAGCCCTCGGGGCCGACGCAGTCCCGCTGCAGGGTCGCGCCGATGGCCAGGACGCGGCGCTGTTCGGCTTCGATGTCGTCGACTTCGAAGTCGAGGTGGTACTGCTTGGGGTGCTCGCTGTCGGGCCACTGCGGGGCGCGGTAGTCCTCCACCTGGATGAAGGCCAGTTCGATCTCGCCGAACCGGATACCGGCCCAGTGCTCGTTGCTGTCCTCCTTGACCGGGAGCCCCGTCACCTCGGAGTAGAAGGCCGCCAGCTTCATCGTGTCCGGGCAGTCGATAATGAAGTCAGTCAGTCGCAGCATCCCGCGATCTTGCCACAAGATCGAATCAGCCGGACTTCGAGACAGGCCGTACAGCGGGCCTGGTGGGTCATGTCCTCGATCCGGCTTCCGGCTTCGGCGGCTGCGCAGCCGGGGGCGATGGGCGATGGCGCTCGCTCCCGAGGGAGGCGGGGGCTGATCCCCGGCACTGCGGGGAGCGGCTCCAGGCGACCTGGGCATGACCCGGGACCGCCCGGACCAGGGGCCGCAGGCCATCCGGCCCGACCGGCAGCCCGGCGATCACCCCTGGACGCGGCGGACGGGCCGGGGCGCGGCTCGTCGAAAGCGGGAGACCGCGCCCCGGCCCCGGAACGGCCGCGCCGGTCAGATGCGGCCGCCGGTGAGCCGTGTGAGCGGGCCCCGGCCGCGCAGGCCCGACCGGCGGCCCAGGGTGTAGGCGGTGGTCACGGCGGCCGCTCCGGCGGTGGCGGCCGCGGCCACGGTGGCCTTGCGGGCCCGGACCTCGGTCCAGATCCAGCCGGCCCGGCCGACGGTGCCGCGCAGCGCCCGGGCCGCGGCTGCGGTCTTCTCCGCCAGCGGGGCGGGGAGGGCGGTGAAGGCTCCCGTGGTGCCGCCCGCCGCGTCGGAGGCCGCCTTCGCGCCCTCGCTCGTCGCGCCGGTGGCCTGCGAGCGGGCCTTGGTCCCGTTGGGGGAACTACTCGACGGAGAAAGGTTGTTGGTGGTCTTTTCCGATTCGGTCATGTTCAGCGTGTGACCGGAAGTCCGTACGGCAAACCCTCCGTACGGAGTGGATCACGGGCGTCGTCCACAGGAGCTTCCCCAAGGGCCCGAACGAGGACCACGCCGCTCGCCGACAGGCGGTCGAGGAGGTCGACGAGGGCGCCGAGGGCGACGTCCTGGTTCCCGATCACGCGGGGTCGGCCGAAGGGGCGGGCGCGTCGGTGCGGGTGAACGGGATGACCGACCGGGACGGACGCAACCACGGGCGGTGCGCGGCGAGTTGACACGTGATCTGCGAGCGTTGTGGAGCAACGCCCCCCCGAGAGGGCGAAGAAGCCGTCGACGGGTGCGATCCGACGCCGGCCGTCCGCCCGGCGCACACGGCCCGTCGCCGTGCCCGGCGTGACTCCGGTCACTTGAGTGACGGATGGGACATGCCATCCGGGGCACCGGGCAGGCGCGCCTATTCCAGGTCACCGCGGGCCCGCCGTGGTGCCGGAACCGGAGGTACAGCGCGCAGTGTCGGAGCAACAGACCATTCACACGGCCGGAACGTGGCGGTCAGCGGCATCAGGAGCCACCAGGGAGGTCCTGGACCCGGCGGACGCCACCGTCCTCGCCGTGGTCGCCGAGGGTGACGCCGCCGACACGGACGCGGCCGTCGGCGCCGCCCGGGCCGCCTTCGACAGCGGACAGTGGCCCGGCACCCCGGTCGCCGAGCGCGCGGCGCTGCTGCGCCGTACCGCCGACCTGCTCCAGCGCGACCGTGAGCGGATCGGCCTCCTGGAGAGCCGGGACGCGGGCAAGACGCTCGAAGAGGGCCGCGTGGACGTGGACTGCGTCACCGACGCGTTCCGCTACTTCGCGGACCTCGTGATCGGCGAGGGCGCCGGCCGGGTCGTCGACGCCGGATCGCCCGACATCCACAGCGTGGTCGTCCACGAGCCGGTCGGGGTGTGCGCCCTGATCACGCCGTGGAACTATCCGCTGCTCCAGGCGAGCTGGAAGATCGCTCCGGCCCTGGCGGCGGGCAACACCTTCGTCGTCAAGCCGAGCGAGCTGACCCCGCTGACCACGGTGGCCCTGATCGAGCTGCTGGTGGAGGCGGGCCTGCCCGCCGGGGTCGCCAATCTGGTCACCGGCCCCGGCGACCCGGTGGGCGCCCGCCTCGCGGCCCACCCCGACGTCGACCTGATCTCCTTCACCGGTGGCCTCACCAGCGGTACGAAGGTCATGCGGGCGGCCGCCGACACCGTCAAGAAGGTCGCGCTCGAACTGGGCGGCAAGAACCCCAATGTGGTGTTCGCCGATGCCTGCGCCACGGAGGAAGGTTTCGACACCGCCGTCGACCAGGCGCTCAACGCCGCTTTCACGCACAGCGGCCAGGTGTGCTCGGCCGGCTCCCGGCTGATCGTCGAGGAGTCGCTGCGCGAGCGGTTCGTCGCGGAACTCGCGCGCCGGGCAGAGAAGATCCGCATCGGCCGGGGCGCGGACCCGGGGGTCGAGTGCGGCCCGCTGGTCTCGGCGGCGCAGCTCGAGCGGACCCGGTCGTACGTCGCCTCCGCGCTCGCCGAGGGGGCGGTGCTGCGCGCCGGGGGCGAGCAGCCCGAGGGGCCGGGGTACTTCTACCGCCCGACCGTCCTCGACCGTTGCAACCGGCGCATGCGCGTCGTGCGCGAGGAGGTCTTCGGGCCGGTGCTGACCGTCGAGACGTTCCGTACCGAGGACGAGGCCGTCACGCTCGCCAACGACACCGAGTACGGCCTCGCCGGCGGCGTCTGGACGTCGGACCAGGGCCGGGCCCGCCGGGTGGCCGGGCGGCTGCGCCACGGCACCGTGTGGATCAACGACTTCCACCCCTACCTTCCGCAGGCGGAGTGGGGCGGATTCGGGAAGTCCGGGATCGGGCGCGAGCTCGGCCCGTCGGGACTGGCCGAGTACCGCGAGACCAAGCACGTGTACCAGAACCTCGCGCCGCGCCCCGTGCGCTGGTTCGCGGGCTGACGGGGGCAGGAGAGACATGAGCGGCACCACGCACCACCATGACCACCACGATCACGAAGACGAACACCAGTACGACTACGTCGTGGTCGGCGGCGGCACCGCCGGTTCGGTGATCGCCTCCCGGCTGACCGAGGACCCGAGCGTCACCGTCGCCGTCATCGAGGGCGGTCCGAGCGATGTCGACCGCCCCGACGTCCTCACCCTGCGCCGTTGGATGGGTCTGCTCGGAGGCGAACTCGACTACGACTACCCGACCACCGAGCAGCCGCGCGGCAACTCGCACATCAGGCACAGCCGGGCGCGGGTCCTGGGCGGCTGCTCCTCGCACAACACCCTCATCGCCTTCAAGCCGCTGCCGTCCGACTGGGACGAGTGGGACGAAGCCGGCGCCGAGGGGTGGCACGCGGACGCCATGGACCCGTACTTCGACCGGCTCCTGAACAACATCGTGCCGGTCGGCGAGGCGGACCGTAACGCCATCGCCCGCGACTTCGTGGACGCCGCGCAGGACGCGCTGGCAGTGCCGCGGGTCGAGGGCTTCAACCGCAAGCCGTTCCACGAGGGGGTGGGCTTCTTCGACCTCGCCTACCACCCGGAGGACAACAAGCGCTCGTCGGCGTCGGTGGCCTACCTGCACCCCGTCATGGACGACCGGCCGAACCTGCGGCTGCTGCTGGAGACCTGGGCGTACCGTCTGGAGCTGGACGGCACCCGGGCGCGCGGCGTCCACGTCCGCGCCAAGGACGGCCGCAGGTCGTTGATCACGGCCCGCAGGGAGGTGCTGGTGTGCGCGGGGGCTATCGACACCCCCCGGCTGCTGCTGCACTCCGGCATCGGTCCGCGCCGTGACCTGGAGGCGCTCGGCATTCCCGTCGTCCACGACCTGCCGGGCGTCGGCGAGAACCTCCTCGACCATCCCGAATCGGTGATCGTCTGGGAGACCGAAGGCCCCATTCCCGAGAACTCGGCGATGGACAGCGACGCGGGTCTGTTCGTACGGCGCGACCCCGACTCCCCCGGTCCCGACCTGATGTTCCACTTCTACCAGATCCCCTTCACCGACAACCCGGAGCGGATCGGCTACGAACGCCCGGCGCACGGCGTGTCGTTGACCCCGAACATCCCCAAGCCGCGCAGCCGTGGCCGTCTTTACCTCACGAGTGCGGACCCCGAGGTCAAACCGGCCCTGGACTTCCGTTACTTCACGGACGAGGAGGACTACGACGCCCGCACCCTGGTCGACGGGATCAAGCTCGCCCGCGAGATAGCCGCGACCGAGCCGCTGGCGGGCTGGCTGCGGCGCGAAGTCTGCCCGGGCCCCGAGATCACCGACGACGAGGCCCTCAGCGCCTACGCCCGCTCCGTGGCCCACACCGTCTACCACCCGGCCGGCACCTGCAAGATGGGCGCCGCCGACGACGAACAGGCCGTTGTGGAACCTGACTTGAAGGTACGCGGTCTCGACGGCCTGCGCATCGCGGACGCCTCGGTCTTCCCGACGATGCCCGCCGTCAACCCGATGATCGGAGTACTCATGGTGGGCGAGAAAGCCGCTGATCTGCTGCGGGGCGGTGAGACCCGGTGAACGCACCCTCGACCGGCACCGCCGCCGTGCCCGGCACCGACTCCCCCGTCTTCGCGGTCGACGGACTGTGGAAGGTCTTCGGACCCCGGCGCAAGGCCGTCCGGATCCCGGAATCCGAGTACGCCTCGCTGCCCGCGGCCGAACTCCGCGAGCAGACGGGCTGTACCGCCGCCGTCCGTGACGTCACCTTCGACGTCCGCAAGGGCGAGGTGTTCGTCGTCATGGGCCTGTCCGGCTCCGGCAAGTCCACCCTCGTGCGCTGCATGACCCGGCTGATCGAGCCCACCGCCGGATCGCTGTCCATCGACGGCGAGGACGTCCTCGCCATGGACGCCGCCCGCCTGCGCGAACTGCGCCGGCACCGCGCCGCCATGGTCTTCCAGCACTTCGGCCTGCTGCCGCACCGCACCGTGCTCGACAACGTCGCCTACGGCCTGGAGATCCAGGGCGTGAGCCGCATCGACCGGCGGGCCAAAGCAGCGGAGATGGTGGCCAAGGTGGGCCTCGAAGGCCTCGAGGAACGCCGGCCCGGTCAGCTGTCCGGCGGCCAGCAGCAGCGCGTCGGCCTGGCCCGCGCCCTGGCCGCAGACCCGGAGGTCCTGCTCTTCGACGAGCCGTTCAGCGCACTCGACCCGCTGATCCGCCGGGAGATGCAGGACGAGGTGGCGAGGCTCCACCACGAGGAGGGCCGCACGATGGTCTTCATCACCCACGACCTGACGGAGGCGCTGCGCCTCGGCGACCGGATCGCGCTGATGCGCGACGGCAAGATCGTGCAACTGGGCACGCCGGAGGAGATCGTGGGCTCTCCCGCCGACGACTACGTACGGGACTTCGTCCGCGACGTACCGCGCGAGCAGGTGATCACCGTACGCAGCGCGATGCGCCCCGCGGTGGCCGGCGAGGCCGAGCACGGGCCCGCGCTCGCCCCGGCCGCCACCGTGGTGGAGGCCATCGAGGCCGTCGCGCGCTGCGGCGGCCCGGCACGGGTCGTCGACCGCGGCCGCTGTCTCGGCGTCGTCGACGACGCCGGGCTGCTCGCCGTGGTGGCGGGTCTCCCGACGCCCGACGGCCGGGGGGTGGCGGCATGACACCCCGTGCCCGTTGCGCTGCCCCCGCCCCCGACGACGGGCGGTGGTGCGGATGAGCCCGACCACCACGCCCGTGCGCGATCAGGGTCCGCCCGGCCCGGCCCTCACGCCCGACGGGTCCACGGGGTCCGGCGTGAACGGACGGCCGGACCGCAGGCCCCCCGCCGCCGCGCCGCCCCGCGCCCGGCTGCGGGCCCTGCTGGTCCGCCACCGCGCCGGCCGCAGGGTCCTGCCCCTGGCCGTCGTCGCCGTGGTCCTCGTGCCCGTCGCGGTCCTCCTCCCCGGAGCCGCCGCTTGGCCCGCCTCCCTGGCCGTCGACCTGTCCGGGCCGCTCGGCCGGGCCGGTGACTGGATCATCGACAACCGCGACCACCATCCGCTCTTCCTCTACTTCTTCGGGCACGTCAGCAACGCCGTGGTGGTCTCGGTCCGCGCGGTGTACGTCGTACTGCTCGCCGCCGGCTGGGCGGGCGTCACGGCCCTGGCCGGACTGGTGGCCCTGCGCCTCGCGGGCGTCCGCCTGGCCCTGACCTGCGTCGCGGCGTTCGCCGCGTGCGGGCTGCTCGGCATGTGGGTGCCCACGATGCAGACGCTGGCCCTGATGGTCGTGGCGGTCGCCGCCTCGGTCGTCCTCGGCGCCCTGCTCGGCCTCGCCGCCGGGATGTCGGACCGGGCCGACCGCGCACTGCGCCCCGTACTCGACACCATGCAGGTGCTCCCCGCCTTCGCGTACCTGCTGCCCATGGTGCTGGTCTTCGGCATCGGTGTGCCGGCCGCCGTCCTGGCGACCGTGGTGTACGCGGCCCCGCCGATGGCGCGGCTGACCGCGCTCGGCCTGCGCGAGGCCGACGCCGGGGTGCTGGAGGCCGCGGCCTCGCTCGGCGCGACGGGGCGGCAACGCCTCCTCACGGCGCGCATCCCACTGGCCCGCCGACAGCTCATGCTGGGCGTCAACCAGGCCGTCATGATGGCGCTGTCGATGGCCGTCATCGCCTCCGTGATCGGCGCCGGCGGCCTCGGCGACCGCGTCTACCAGGCACTCGCCTCGGTCGATGTCGGCGCGGCGCTCGCCGCCGGCATCCCCATCGTCCTGCTCGCGGTGGTCCTCGACCGGACCGCCGACGCGGCGGGCGACCGGCTCGGCGCGGCCCCCCTCCCGCCGTCGCAGCGGCGTCTCCTGGGACGCGTGTTCGCGGGCGGGTACGGGTGGCTGCTCACCGTCCTCGCGGCGGTCGCCGTGGCCGCCGGGGGCCGTATGGCGGACTCCTCCCTGTGGCCCGGATCCTGGACGCTGCCGATCGCGGAGCCCGTGAACCGCGCGGTCGCCTGGATGACCGACCACCTCTACACCGGAGTGCCCGTGGTCGGTGGCACCGCCGACTGGGCGGCCCGCTTCACCGGCTGGGTACTCGACCCCCTGCGCTCCGGGCTGCAAGCCACTCCCTGGTGGCTGCTCCTGGCCCTGGTCGGCGCCCTCGGGCTCCTGGCCGGAACCTGGCGCACGGCGCTGACCGCCGTCCTCGCGCTGGCCGCCATCGGCGTCCTCGGCGTGTGGGTGCCGTCCCTCGACACCCTCTCCCAGGTGCTGGCCGCGGTCGCCGTGACCCTCGTACTCGGTTTCGCCGTCGCCGTCGGCGCGGCCCGCAGTGCCCGGGCACAGCGCCTGCTGCGCCCGGTGCTCGACGTGTGCCAGACCATGCCCCAGTTCGTCTACCTCATCCCGGTGGTCGCGCTGTTCGGCGTCGGACGCGCGCCTGCCGCTGCCGCCGCCGTCGTGTACGCGCTGCCCGTCGTGGTACGCATCACCACCGAGGGCCTGCGCGCAGTGGACCCGGCGGCTCTCGAATCGACCCGCTCGCTCGGCGCGACGGGTACCCAGCAGCTACGTCACGTGCAACTCCCTTTGGCGCGGCCGGCGTTGCTGCTCGCCGTGAACCAGGCGGTGGTACTGGTCCTCGCCGTCGTCATCATCGGCGGCCTGGTCGGCGGTGGCGCGCTGGGTTACGACGTCGTCCTCGGCCTGGCCCAGGGCGACCTCGCCACCGGCCTGGTGGCCGGCGCCGCGATCGTCTGCCTCGGCCTGGTGCTCGACCGCGTCACCCAGCCGGCGAAGGAGGCCTGACATGCGGATCTTCCCTCACCGAAGCCGGGGACCGGTCCGCGGCCGGCGCGCGGTCGCAGCGCTCGCCGCCGCGTCGTCCCTCGTCGCGCTCACCGCCTGCGGGGCGGCCGACATGACCCGACAGTCCTCCCCCTACGCCGCCGCGCGGGGCGCGAAGACCGTGACCCTCTCCGTCCAGTCGTGGGTCGGCGCGCAGGCGAACACCGCGGTCGCCGCCTATCTCCTCGAACACGAGCTGGGCTACCGCGTCGACACCGTCCAGGTGGACGAAGTGCCCGCGTGGGACGCGCTCAGCCAGGGCAGGGTCGACGCGATCCTGGAGGACTGGGGGCACCCGGAGCAGGAGAAACGGTACGTCGAGGGCAAGAAGACCATCACGCGGGGAGGCGACTTGGGCGTGACCGGCCACATCGGCTGGTTCGTCCCGACGTACTTCGCCCAGGAGCATCCGGACGTCACCGACTGGAAGAACCTCGGCAAGTACGCCGACCGGCTGCGGACCGCCGAGAGCCGCGGCAAGGGCCAGCTGATGGACGGCTCGCCCTCGTACGTCACGAACGACAAGGCGCTGGTGAAGAACCTCGGCCTCGACTTCGAGGTCGTCTTCGCCGGGTCGGAGGCCGCGCAGATCACCCAGATCAGGCAGTTCGCCAAGGAACACAAGCCGTTCTTGACCTACTGGTACGAGCCGCAGTGGCTGTTCGAGCGGGTTCCCATGACGGAGGTGAAACTGCCCGAGCACCGGGAGGGCTGCGACGCCGATCCCGAGAAGGTGAACTGCGCCTACCCGCGGACTCCGCTGCAGAAGTACCTGAACACGCGCTTCGCGGAGAACGGCGGGAAGGCGGCCTCGTTCCTGAAGAAGTTCCACTGGACCGTCGAGGACCAGAACGAGGTGGCGTTGATGATCGCCGAGGACAAGCTGCCGCCGGAACAGGCCGCCCGCAAGTGGGTGGAGCGCCACGAGCCGGTGTGGAAGCAGTGGACGCGCTGACGCGCCGGCCGCCGGACTGACGCGTGCCCCCGTCTTCGAGCCGGGGCCGTCGCGACCCCTCGCGGGTGCGACGGCCCCGGCGTCGGTCCGTGACCTCGGACGGCGGCGCCCGGACGGCGGCGGCTCCCGGGCACGACGTCCGTCCCTACCCCTGGCGGGCGAGTGGCCGCCTCCCGGTCAGGGTGAGGCGTTCCAGTACGCGCAGTGGTGTTCCGCGGACGCGTTCACCGGGTGGGTTCCGTCCGGGGCCGGTGCCAGGGACAGCGCCGATCCGGTCGGGCCGAGCCTCGGCCACGCCCGGAGCGAGCCGGTGCGGGCGAAGGCGGTCCAGTCGGCCGTCATCCGGTCCGAGAGGGCTTGCTGCGGCGCCGTCAGGGTGACACCCATCGTGAACAGGTACGGGAGTTCGAAGCCGTGCGATGCGCCGTACGGGAATCCCGGCACCTCCGGAAGGCCGGTGAAGTTCGGTGCGTCCC
The DNA here is from genome assembly GCF_014650775.1 of Streptomyces cirratus. Taxonomy (GTDB): domain Bacteria; phylum Actinomycetota; class Actinomycetes; order Streptomycetales; family Streptomycetaceae; genus Streptomyces; species Streptomyces cirratus. The sequence goes on from NZ_BMVP01000003.1 coordinate 79,079, forward strand.
GGTCGCTGAACCGGTACGCGTACACCGGCGCGTACCGTGCCATCGCCTGGCCGTCCCTGAGCGCCGGGCAGACGAACGAGGTGTCGGACAGGACGGTCGCGAAGGCCAGCGCCGGGGTCGGGTACGCGGCCACCGGGTAGCGCGCCTCGATGGCCGGGACGGCCGCCGAACCGAACGACTGCTCCAACCGTGCCCGATAGGCGCCCGCGTCGGGGATGGGGAACGCCGCCAAGCCCTGCGCCAGGAAGATCCGCATCTCGTCCCGGTTCGCTCCTTCGATCACCGGCACCCGGTGGAAGCGGCCGCCCTCCAGTGCTCGCCGGGGCTCCTCGGGCAGCAGAGGGACGCGGTTGCCGTTGCCGTCGCGGTTGCCGTCGCCGTACGACACGAACGAGAAGCGCTGCATCAGCTCAGGCGTCGCGAGTGCCGTCACGTCCTTCCCGCGCAGGCAGTCCAGTACGGCACCGGGTTCCGGCCGGTCGCAGCCCAGGGCCGCCGCCGTCGTGACCCCGTCGGCGACGGTGCGCTGCTCGGGCACGAACGGCTCGTACCGGCCTAGCGTGGGCGCCAGCGAGCGCGGCGGCATGGTGGTCGAGCACGAGCCGCTCTGCAGGATCGCCCGCTGGAACAGGCCGCCCGAGGCCGGTGAGGTCAGGTGCGCGCAGATGCTGAGGCCGCCCGCGGACTCGCCGAACAGGGTCACGTTGGACGGGTCCCCGCCGAAGCGAGCCGCGTTGGACCGCACCCAGCGCAGCGCCGCCTGCTGGTCGGCGATGGCGAAGTCGGGCGCGCCGCCGAGCGCCGGATGCCCGAAGAGGCCGAAGATGCCGAGCCGGTAGTTGACGGTGACGACCACGGCACCGCCCTGCACCGCCAGCCCGTCCGGCCGGTAGAAGTCGGCGGCTCCGTTGACGAAGGCGCCGCCGTGGAACCAGACCATGACGGGCCGCCCCCGGCCGTCCGACGCGGGCGTGGTGACGTTCAGGTACAGGCAGTCCTCGGATCCTGTCGGCCCGCCCGGCCCCACACCTGGCAGTTGCACGCAACGCGCCCCCGGAGCACCGGCGTCGCGTACGCCTGTCCAGCGCGACGCGGGCTTCGGAAGCCGCCACCGCAGCGGGCCGGTCGGCGGCGCCGCGTACGGGATTCCCTCGAAGGTGCGGTACGTGCCGTGCGCCGTGCCGCGTACCGGCCCCCGGTCGGTGGCCACCACGGGCCGGTCCTCGTGGGGCGCGCCCGCCGCGGACGCCGGTCCGGCCCCGGCGGCGAGCAACAGGAGGGCGCACCATACGGCGCTCCAGCGTCTTGCGAAACGTCCAGGGGACACCGGCGACCGCCTTTCGTCGTCTTTTCCCTCTCCCTCCCCATCCCTTCCGCTCCGTATCCCGGCTTACGCTCTCGGCGTTGACAGCGCGCCGCTGTGTTCCTGGCACCGGCCGCCCCTCGGGCTCCTGCGGCCACTTCGTCGGCCTGCCAGACCCCCTGCCATGCGGTCGGGGAGATTCGGTCAAGGAGTGCGTGCCGTGCGAACAGAGCGTCACCAGGTGGGCGAAGCCGTCGTGTCAGCGGCGCGTCAGGACTTCGCCCACCGCATCGGCGCGGAGTTCCTCGACTACCCGGGGGCGCTCTCCGTCGAGACGCCCGACCTCGATACGGCGGAGGCCCGGGCCGCGCTGAAAGACGCCTCGGAGGCCGCTGCCGGCGTCGTCTCCTACGCGGCGTACCACCCGCACTGTCGCTTCCAGGTAGCGGCGAGCCCCTCCTTGACCGGCCGGACGGCGCCGCGCACGGTCCGGCGACCTCTCCGAGGTCCCTCCTGCCGCTCGCGCCCTTGCCGCGTTCGCTTACAGGACTGGGCTGGGTGCCCGCTGCCCACGCCGAGGACCTGCCGCACGCGCTGGTCACCGGCTTCGGGACGCGGGGCCCCCGGGTCACGGGGTTCGATTTCCTCCGGAAGGCGCTCGCCCCTGCCGACGGAGAACCTCTTGCCGTCTGGCAGCTCGCCGGCGTCAGGACCCTCCCAGATGGGGCGGACCTGTTCCGCATCGGCCTCGCGGAGCCGGACGCCCACGCCGAGGTGAGCGTCGAGGGGCGCACGCTCTGCTACCCGGCCCGCCCGGGCGAGGAGGTCGGCGCCGGGAACTGGCAGCGGGCCGTCGCCCTCGCCCTGATCACCGGCGTACGCGAGGACCTCGCCCCGCTCGTCCTCACCGGCCCCGCCTTCGCCCGTCCGGACGGTTCCGCGTTCCGGGCCTACCGCGAAGCCCTGCACACCCACTTGACGTGCAACGATGCCGAAGCGGCAGCGCAGCGGACGCTGGAGCAGGACGAGAAGGCTGCGGGCCGCCGAACCCTTCCAAGGAGCACGGCGTCGCAGAATGCCTGTGCGGAAACAGCGAGCGGTTCGGCGGCCTGCCGGGGGAACTGCTCGAAGAGGCCGCCGGCGGGCCACGGCCCGCCGTGTGGAACGCCATCCCGATGCCGGGCCTGGTGCATGCGCTCGTTCTGGGGCCGACGGCGGGAGCGGCCCGGACGGCAGTCATGCGGTGGCCTCAGCACTCGGCGAGGGATCACGGCTACGGGCAGGACGCGGCACGGGGTGAAGGACCAGTGCGGGGCGAAGGCGCAGCATCTTTGCGAAAGCATCGAACCCCTGCATGGTGCCTGCGGCCCGCATGCGTCCCGTGCCGGGTGATCGACTTCTGCCTGGATGCGCGAGGTCGATCAGGCGCACGATGGTGGAGAGGCCCTCGTCTGCAGTTTTGCCCGGAGGTGGCGCCATGAACCGCGCGGAGGTTGTCGTACGGCGCGTCGACCAGTTCCAACAGCGCCACGCCGTCGTGGGGCTGCCGTTCGCGGTCATGCAGAAGTTCGGCAATGACCAGGCCGGAGGCAAGGCCACGCTCATCGCGTGGTACGGGATGTTCGCGCTCTTCCCTCTGCTGCTGCTGTTCTCGACGATCCTCGGCTTCGTGATCGGTGGGCACCCCGCCCTGGAGCACCGACTGGTGACCTCGGCGCTGGCCAACTTTCCGGTTCTCGGAAGCCAGTTGCGCAGTTCCGCACACCCATTGCGGGGAAGCGGACTGGCGCTCCTACTGGGCGTGCTCGGCGCGGTCTACGGTACCCAGGGGCTCGGCCAGGCGTCCCTGAACGCGATGAACACCATATGGAACGTCCCCTTCAAGCTTTGGCCGGGGTATGCCGGCCGACAGCTGCGGGGCTTCACGGTCCTGGTGCTGCTGGGGCTGGCGATCTTGATGTCCACCACGTTGGCCGGCCTCGGTTCCGGGCTCGGGGCGCTGGCCGGCCCGTGGACGTGGGCGGTGGCCACCCTGGTCAACTTCGGGGTCTTCCTCGCCGCCTTCACCCTGCTGACCGCGGCCACGGTGCGCGTACGTGACGTCCTGGTGGGCGCGGCGCTCGCCACCGTCTTCTGGCAGGCGCTCCAGGCCGCGGGCACCTTCTACGTCCGCCATGTCATAGCCCATGCCAGTGACGTCTACGGCTTCTTCGCGATCGTGATCGGGCTGCTGTCCTGGCTGTACATCGGGGCCCGGCTGACGCTGCTCGCGGCGGAGATCAACGTGGTCCTGCGCTACCGGTTGTGGCCGCGCTCGATGACCCAGCCCCCGTTCACCGCGCAGGACAAGGCCGCGTTCGTCCTGTTGGCGAAGATGGAGGAACGTCGGCCGGAGGAGACGGTGGGGGTGTGGTTCAGCGCCGAGGCGGACCGACAGCCGCTGACCGATCCGCCGCCGGACCGCACGTCTGACGCGGGCCCGGCACCCGGCGCTTCGGACTCCGACGGGCCGCAGGAAGACCAGCCCACCGCCGACCCTACGCTGGCCCGCGAACGGCTGCGGCACACGATGCGACGCCTGGCCGCCGAGGCCTGCATGCTGGCCACGGCTCCCGACGCGGTGCGTGAGCACGGGCTGGCGAGCCGGATCGCCGACCTACAGCGGGCCGCGCGAGCAGCCGAGCGCGCCGGTGTCCCCGCCGCGCTGATCGCCGCGGACACCGGCTTGGACGCCGCAACCGTTCGGCAGTGGACCACCGTCGCCTCCGGCGACGCCCGCGCCCACACGGCGCCGGAGAGCCGCGGGCCACGGCCCCCGTCATAGGAGGCGGCCTCGCGGTCACGCCCCGGGACGCGTCGGCGCCGGGCGCCCGGACGGCTTTCGGCTGCGCGGCGCACGAAGGACAGGAGCTGAGCCGGCCGTCCGCACCCTGCTGACCCGGTTGTAGTCAGCGGAGAAGAGGTTCAGTGCTCGCAGAGGGAGAATTCTCGTTCGTAGAGCTGCTCGTTGTGTTCGTCCACGAAGAACTTGCGTTCCTGCATGAGTTGTTCACGGAAGGCCTTGGCCTGTTCAAGCGTCATGGTCGACGTCTCGGACCATGGTTGTTGCGGAGGCACATCGGACGTGGAGACGATCCTTTCCGACGGGTCGACGAGGAAGAACGCAAGGATCTTCCGATGTCCCGGGCGGGTGGGGTCAGCGAGGCGGAATGAGCCGACGCGGTGTTGCAGGATGTTCGGGAACGCCAGGCAGCGGCCGGCCGGCGTCGATGCCGTTCCCAACGTCTGGTTCAGTGCGTCTTCGTCCTCCAGGCCGTAGACCTCACGCAGACCCTCGTCGTCGTTCTGTTCATAGTTCGGGTCGTCGAGTACCGCCCGGAAACTCAGCCGGCTTTCGGTGATGTTCTCGCTGTCCCAGTAGTAGATTCCGGTGGAGACGATCCGCTCGTTCAACATCCCCTCGACGTGCCAGGAACCGCCCGGGTACTCGGGCTTGTCCGGGGTGAGGTGAAGGGTGGCGAGCTTGACGATGACTTGCAGGCGCCGACCGCGCAGGTCGACTCGGGCGGTTTCATCGGGCAACGCGGGCGGGGTGAAGACGGGGGCGTCCGGGATCACGGGGCGGCGGTTCTCCCACCATTCGTCCTGGGCCTCGTGCCATGCATGGCGGGCTTCCGCGTAGGCCGCATCGTCACTGTAGGAGGCTCTGTTCGGATACTCCGGCTGCGAGTCGTACCACCCGAAAGGATCGGCTTCGATCCGCAGGGGCCTCGGGTGGCGCAGATCCGTGAGCACGTTCTCCAGCAGCGGACGCATGCGCGCGAACAAGTCGGGCAGGACGGCGGCCAGTTCGCGATGGGTCTCGGGGTGGACGTTGTTGACGTAGGAGCGGAAGGTGACACCGCCGTCGTCGCTGACGTCGACGTCCGTGGGCAGCCACTGGAACTTCTCCGAGAACTCGTACCTCGAGTAGCGGTCCGTCGGGTTCTCCCAAGCCCGTTCCGGCGCGCCGCTCACCTCTCTCACCAGGCAGAAAAGTGAGGGATGAACCAGATCCAGTACCTGGCCGTCGGATCCGGGATGCCAGTCCTGTTCTGCTTCGGGGACCTGCTCCAGAACCCGAACCGCCTCGCGCAGCCGGGATCGGAGTTCGTCGTCGACCAGTGTGTCCGACTGCCACACCCCGTCGACGGCGGACACCTCGATGCCGGTTCGTGCGTCCCGCACGGCCGCGTAGTGCCGCAGTTCGGAAAGCACGTAACGGACCTGCGCCTCAGTGAGACCCTCAGCGACCGCTTCTTGCGTCCACTTGGCGACGATGGCGGCATCGTTCATCTTGTCGAACCATCCCGGCTTCGCGCGAATGAGTGCGCTGCACTGCATCATCTGAAGTTCTCGCAGCGTTCGGGGTGTCGCGAACGGTATGGAACGGGAAGCGTGAAAAGGCAGCGGGAAAGCAGACAGGTCAGTCAACTGTCTCGGTCCTTCGAGTCGGTGTGCGATGACGGGAAGGATACGTCAGCAGACTGACACAGAATCAGTCACGGTGACCGAGCGCGATACCGGGCCCGGAGGGGCAACACCGGTGCTCAGAAGCGGCCGGCAGTCGATCGCGGCCGGCCGCTCGCCGGGGACGGGGGCCGCCCGAGAGCGGTCCGTCCTACCGGGTGGGCGGGGGGCAGGTGGCGCGGGTGTCGGCTTCCTCCGCGCGCGGCCAGTGCCGTCCCTCGAGGGCCTCGGCGCTGCGGTTGAGGCGGACCAGGACGTCCTCCAGCTCCCGCACCTCCTCGGGGGACCAGTCGGCGACCACCCGGGCCAGGCAGGACCGGTTGACCTCACGGTCCGCGGCGAGCCGGCGCGCGCCTTCGGCGGTGATGCGCAGCTTGCGGGCCATGCCGCCGTCGGGGTCCGCAACGCGCTCGGCCAGGCCGCAGCGCAGCAGTGCGGCCGTCTGGCGGTTCACGGTCGAGGTGTCGAGCCCGAAGGCCTCCGCCAGCTGGCCGATGGACATGGGGCCCTGGGTGTCGATCCGGCTGAGCAGCAGGTACGCCGACCGCTCCAGGCGGTCGGGGTCGCGCTCGCGCAGGGCGAGCACCTGATGCCGCGAGAGCAGCATCAGCTCCCGCTCCAGTTTCTCCAGCACTGCGCCTCCCGCTCCTTCCGGCGCTCCATTATCGCGGACCGGCCAACCGAAAGCCGCGATATGCATGATACATGCTATGTGTATTATGCACTTCCCGTTGCCCCCTGACGAGCCACAGCCTCAAACCGGAGGACCCGCATGACCATCTCCACGTCCGCCGCCTCCCGCGCGGCCGAGATCCTGTCCCGGCCCGTCGCGCTGAACGGCCTGACCGTCCCCAACCGCATCGCGATGGCTCCGATGACGCGGATGTTCTCCCCGGGCGGCGTGCCCGGCGAGGACGTGCAGGCGTACTACGCCAGCCGGGCCGCGGCGGGTGTGGGCTTGATCGTCACCGAGGGCACCTATGTCGGTCACGAGTCCGCGGGGCAGAGTGACCGCGTGCCGCGGTTCCACGGCGAGGACCAGCTCGCGGGATGGGCGAAGGTCGCCGCGGCCGTGCACGAGGCGGGCGGCACGATCGTGCCTCAGCTGTGGCACATAGGCATGGTGCGCAAGCAGGGCGAGGCACCGTACGCCGACGCGCCCGCCGTCGGCCCCTCCGGCATCCGCGTGGACGGCACCGAGGGGACCGGCAAGGCGATGACCCGCGCCGACCTCGACGACGTCGTCGGCGCATTCGCGGACGCGGCCGCGGAGGCCGAGCGGATCGGCTTCGACGGCGTCGAACTGCACGGCGCCCACGGCTACTTGCTCGACCAGTTCCTGTGGGAGCGGACCAACCGCCGCACGGACGAGTACGGCGGCGACGCGGTGTCCCGTACGAAGTTCGCCGCGGAGATCGTGGCGGCGGTCCGCGAACGCGTCCAGGCCGACTTCCCGGTGATCTTCCGCTACTCGCAGTGGAAGCAGGAGGCCTACGACGCCCGGCTCGCGCAGACCCCGCAGGAGCTGGAGGCGATCCTGGCCCCGCTGACGGAGGCGGGCGTCGACGCGTTCCACGCCTCCACCCGGCGTTACTGGCTCCCTGAGTTCGAGGGCTCGGACCTGAACCTGGCGGGCTGGACCAAGAAGCTCACCGGCCGGCCGACCATCACCGTCGGCTCGGTCGGCCTCGACGGCGACTTCATCCGTGCCTTCGCCGGCGAGGGTGCGGCGCTCGGCGACATCGACAACCTCCTGGACCGCATGGAACGCGACGAGTTCGACATGGTCGCCGTCGGCCGAGCGCTGCTCCAGGACCCTCAGTGGGCGGCGAAGGTCCTCGGCAACCGCTTCGACGAGCTGCAGCCGTACGACCCGGCGGCGCTCAAGTCGCTCAGCCGGTAGCCGGTAGCCGGTAGCCGGTAGCCGGTAGCCGCAGCTGGTGGCCGCCCGGCCGGTCCGAGGAGGCCCCGCGGCACCGGTCCGCCGGCGTCACCACGCTCTCGGCCCGGTCAGGCCGGGTCCGCGGCCGGCGGGGCCGGTTGGCGGAAGAACACTGCCGACGCCAGGGTGATCCGGCAGCCGGGGCGCACCAGTTCGACGGTGTCGGGCCAGACCGAAGGATCCGGGAGGTCCAGGCACCGGGCAAGGCGCGCAGCGAAGCGGGGCATGACGGGAGCGGCGCCGTGCGCGAGGAGGCGGGCGGCGGCCAGCTCCAGTGCGACGGCCGTGCGGGTCTCGTCCGCCCAGGCCGGGTCGTCGGCGTGCAGCCGCTGCGCGGCGGAGAAGCGAACGGTGTCCTCGACCAGCCCGGTGAGGGCGGCCGCGGCGTCCCGCAGGGAGAAGCCCCCGGGGCCGAGCGCTCCGGTGACGGCGGCGAGGCGGGTGCCGAGCCGGGCGAGGAAGGCGGAGTGTTCGGGGGTCCAGTTCCCGGCGTCGGGGGCGTGGCCGCCGTGGTGCTTGGCGACCCGGGCGCCGAGGTCGTTCAGCCACTGCTGCCAGGTCCCGATGAGGGTGTCGTCGAGGGTGGCCTCGTAGGCGGCGCGCCGGAAGTCGGTGCGCCGGCCTTCGGGGCGGGTGGCGGCGAGGAAGTAGCGGACGGAGTCGACGGTGTCGGGGCTCAGGACCTCCTTGCCCCAGACGGCGTGCCGGCGGCTGGTGGAGAACTTGCTGCCCTCCAGCAGGTAGAACTCGTTGACGTGGTAGTCGATGTCGGGTTCCCAGCCGGGGAAGGCCAGCTTGTACAGGATCGGGTACAGCAGCGAGTGGTAGAAGCTGTTGTCGTAGCCGAAGAAGTGGACGATCTTCCAGTCCTGGGCGGGGTCGGCGGCCCGCCAGTCGCGGCCCAGGCGCGAGCCCAGTGACTGGATGCCGTGCAGGAAGCCGTAACTCATCTCCGGCCACACCCAGATGACCTGGCCCGGCACCTCTCCGTCGGCCGGGGCGACGCCCCAGGTGGAGGGGTGGGTGACGGGCAGGTCGAACCGTGGGCGGTCGAAGACGCGCCGGGCGAGATCGGCGAGACGGGCCGGAACCCGGCCGAGCCGGTGGTGTTCGCGGACGGTGTCGCGGAACGCGTGCACGGGCAGGGAGTAGCGGCTGATCCGCTCCCGGCGGGGCGCGGCGGAGGACCGCGCCGAGACGGGGGCGGTGAGGTCGTGCACCAGGTTCGGCTCGCCGCACTCCTCGCAGATGTTGCCGCCGGTGACCGCCGGGCAGTGCGGGCAGCCGCCGCTCACCTCGGCCTCGTACAGGTAACGGCCGCTCTCCGCGTCGACGAGGGCGTCGGCTTCGCGCACGCCGACGGCACCGGAGGCGGTGACGCGGGCGAAGAACTCCCGCAGGCCGTCCGCGTACTGGGGATCGGTGCTGGTGACCGTGTACTGGTCGACGGTGATGTCCATCAGCCGCAGGGTCTCGGCGATCTCCGCGCTGTAGTGCGCGGCGGTCTCGGCGGGGGTGCGGCCGTCGTGGAGGCCGGCGGCGGGCACGTAGCTCTGGTAGTCGTCGCTGCCGGTGAGGTGGTAGGCCTCGCCGCCGGTCATCCGCTGGAAGCGGACGTACGCGTCGGCGCCCAGATAGGGGCCGCAGAGGTGGCCCAGGTGCAGGTCCCCGTTGGGGGTGGGCGGGGTGGAGAAGACGAAGACCGGGCGGTCGCCGAAGGAGGCCCGCCGGATGTCGGCCGCCGATGCGAGGGCGCGGCCGGGGTCGCGCCAGTACTGGGTGACGAAGACCAGGTCGCAGTCGCCGGTGTTCTCCAGGACGTGCGACTCGAAGGGTTCGAAGAGGATGACGGTGCCGGGTTCCGCGGGGTGGCGGGCTCCGTCGACGTCGAACTCGCCCCGGCCCGCGACGATCACGAAGCACTCGGTCTCGTCGTGGTGGTGGCCGGTGGAGCGGACGCCGGGAGCCACCCGGCCCCAGCCCGCACCGACTCCGAGGCCGTCTATGGCGCTCATGTCGATGCCGAACGCCTCGCCGAGCACCTGCGGGTCATACCTGCTGATGATCATTTGATGTCCTTCGTCTCGTCCGCTGCGGAGGCCCGCAGGTGCAGGAGGCCGGCGGCATCCGCCGCGAGTGCGGGGGCGAGCCGGTAGCCGGAGCCACCGGCCGCGCCGGCGAAGACCAGGCGCCCCGCGGCATCGAGTGCCGTGACGACGGGGCCGGAGCCGCCGGGTTCGTAGGCGTCGCAGAAGACCCGTCCCGAGGCGCAGTGTGCGGCGAACTCGGGTGCGTACCCCGCGAGGAGCTCCCTCGCCTCGTGCAGGTTCTGCGGCGACACCCCGCCGCTCAGTCCGTCCGGAGTGACGTCCCATTCCGGGCAGGTGTAGCTGAACAGCCAGTGCCCGCGGTCGTGCAGGGGCAGGAGGAAGGCGTCCTCTTCGTGGAACACCACCGCGCCGTCCCCGGCGGACGTCGGCACGTCCACGTGCAGGGCCACGATCTTCTTCACGCGCAACCCGAGCGGTGCGAGGGCCTCGGCCCACGCCGGGTCGTCGAGCCAGGGCCCGGGGGCGAGCACCACCCGGCCGGCGGTGACCTCGTCGCCCGTGCCGAGGCGGAGCGTGACGCCGTCCGGGCCGGGTCGGACCGCGGTCACCCGTACGCCCTCCCGGAAGGCGGCGTACGGGCGCATGGCGCGGGCCAACTGGGCGGTGAACGCGCTCACGTCGGCGTACTGACAGCCGTCGGCCGTCCAGGCCGCCTTGCCGTCGGGCACCGTGACCCGGCGTGCGGCGACCGGGCCCGGGGCGGGGCGCAGCCGGGCGGCGGGCAGGTAGGCGGTGTGCAGCGCGGCCTGGGCGTCCGCGTCGGCAATCACCGTCATTCCGAGTGGGTGAACGGGTACGTCGGGCCGGGCCGCGCGCAGTTCCTGGTACCAGTCCTGGCTGTACGCGGTCATCCGCCGGACCCGCTCGGTGGCGCCGCGGGGGAAGTGCAGCCCGGCCGAGCGGCGGGTCGCGCCGGAGCCGACGGTGTCGCGGTCGAGGACCATGACGCCGGTGCCGGGGCTTTGGTGCAGGACCTCCCGGGCGGTCATGCAGCCGACGACCCCGGCGCCGACGACCGCCACGTCGACGTACGTGCTCCTCTCGTGGGCGGACCCGGCGGCCCGGGGCACGGCGAGGGCGGTGGGCGGGGAGTCCGCGCGGGCGCTCACCGGCCGTTCCACGTCTGCTTGGAGTCGGGTTTCGAGGACCACTCGACGAAGGAGGCCAGCGGATCGTCGCTGCGCACCCCGCGCAGCCGGTCCGCGATCCGGCGGCTGCGCCAGGCGTTGAGGCTTAGGTTCACGTCGGCGAGCCCGCGCTGGGCACGGACCGCGTTCTGCAAGAAGACGGCGTGCTGGGGCGGACCGTCCCAGCGGACGGCGAAGTCCTCGTCCACGCGGAATTCGTCGCCCTCGCGCTCCAGGCGCCCCGCGATGGGGGCGAGGAACGTGGCGGGCGCCGGCCGGAAGCCGGTGGCCCAGACGATGAGGTCGGCTTCGTGCTGTTCGGCGGCGTGCGGCTCGTCGTTGTGCCGGGCGGTGATCTCCCAATTGCCGCGGACGCCCCGGGTGACGGTGGTGACCTCGCGGTTCGGGTAGAGCCCGACCAGGTCGGGCAGCCCCTCGACGAACCGGTGGACGTACAGCTGCTGGTAGATGGCGCGGAGCGTGTCCTCCGAGATCCCGTCGCTGCTGAGCAGGGTGTCCCGGTTGACCGCGCGCCGGGCGTCGGCGGGCAGACGGTAGAAATGGTCCGAGAAGGACGGCGTGTAGAAGTCGTTGGTGAACGGCGAATCGTCGATCGGGAGGTAGGTGCGGCGCCGGGAGAGCCATGAGATCCGCCGCGGCCGGTCCGCCGCGGGGCGGGTGATGAGGTCGAGGAACGCCTCTGCGCCCGACTGTCCGCCACCGACGACCGTGACCCGTTTGCCGGCCAGATCCACGGCCTTCATGATGAACTCGCTGACGTGGAACTGCGTGGGACCGAGCAGTTCGCGGGCCTGCGGTGGGACGTACGGGCTGCTGCCGACACCGACCACGATGTTGTCGGCGGTGATCGTGCGCCGGCTCGTGCGGACCCGGAAGACCCGGTCGAAAGCGACCTCGTGGACCTCCTCGCCGAAGACGACGTGCGGGTTGCGTTCGGCGGCCCAGGCCAGGTAGTTGCGGAACTCCTGGCGCGGGACGGCGGAGAACTGGGCGTTCAGGAAGTGGTGGACGCGGCCTTGCTCATGAAGGTACGAGAGGAAGGAGAAGCGATTCGTCGGATCGGCGAGGCTCACGAGGTCCTTGAACAGGGAGACCTGGAGGGTGCTCCCGGGCATCTGCTGGCCGTCGTGCCAGGCGAACGCCTCCTTCCGGTCGAGGAAGAGGTTGGGCACGTCGGCGTGATCGTGGAGCAGTGACGCAAGGCTGAGGTTCGCGGGTCCCACGCCGACACCGACGCACCGGTAGTGCACGGGCGGGTGGCCGCGGCTCTCGTTCCCCATATCAGGCCCCTTCCTTCGCATGTGAGTGGGTATCAGGAGGTCGTTCGGTCGATCACGGGCATGGATCGCTCAGCGTCCGCACCACCGCGGCATTCGGCGCGCATCACACGGCCTGCTCCCGCAAGAAGGTCGCGATGCCGTGCTCCCGCAGGAAGTCCAGCCAGCGGGCTGCTTGCGGGCCTTCCGCCGCGCACTGCAAGCCGGCCGCCAGCTCGCCGTCCAGCACCCGGGTCACGCCGTGGGCGAGCGGCAGCGAGACGCAGAGCGCCATCGCGCTCTCGCGGGCGGTGCCCGTGATGTCGAGCAGGCCCTCGCCCCGCCAGCCGGGCCCGCCGTGCTCGGTGCCGAGGGTCAGGGAGACGGCGAGGACGACCCGGTCGCGGTCCTCCCCCGTGGCCGGGTAGCGCTCGGCGAGGTCCTGGGCGAGGGCGCGGACCTGGTCGGGGTCCCCCGTCTCCACGGTGCGGAAGACCGGCTGCCAGGCCGCCCGCCAGCCGCTGCTGCGCAGCGTGCCGCGGATGAAGGTGCGCAGCCGCCAGCCGTCCGGAATCGCGTACTGGGCGGTGAAGGGCACGCTGTCGCGGTTCGGGTACGCCTCGAAGTCCTCGCCGTCGAGCCGCAGCGCGCGCGTGGCCTCCCAGGGGCGGTCGCTGGTGCGTACCGCGCCCTCCTCGATGTAGCGGGCGGGCTGGGCGAGGGCCGACAGGACACCGTACGGGGCCCAGCTGAAGCGGTAGCGGAACGCGTTGGGCACGGCCGGGAGCCCACCGCAGTACGAGGTCAGGTCGACGGGTCCGGCGCTGTCTCCGACGGCCTTTCGGGCAGCGGACACCAGTTCGTGTGCGAGGAGGTGGTCGATGCCGGGGTCGAGTCCCGCTTCGGTCAGGACGACGAGCCCGGCACGGCCCGCTTCTGCCGCCAGGCTGCGCAGTTCGCCGGTGGCGTAGCTGGTGCAGGCGAAGTGCGCACCGCGCGAGATCGCCAGCCGCAGCAGTGCCGCGTGCTCGGTGGCCGGCAGCATCGACACCAGGGTGTGGCCCGGCCCCAGCAGGTCCGGCAGGTCCCCGGCGTCCAGGCCGTGCGGTTCGGCGCGGCCGGTCAGCCCGAGCCGGTCGAGCAGTGCCGTGGCCTTGGCCCGCGTACGGCCCCATACGAGGACCCGGCCGGCCTGCTCGCACAGCAGGCCGAGCCCGCTGCGGCCGACGGACAGGCCGGTACCGGTCCAGTGCACGGTGCGCTCGGGGTCGGCCGGGAGGGGGCGGGCGGCATCCGGCAGGGCATCGGACATCGGGGGGTCCTCCTTGACGTGCTCGGCGGGACGGATCCGGCTTGCTGCGGCCCGGTGCCGCCGCGTCCAGGGCGGGGAACCGGGGCCGGGGTGAGGGGGGCTCGGGGTACGGGGCCGGTCAGCGTCCGGCCGGGAAGGGGGTCGGGGTGTCCGGCGTGCCGGTACCCTGCGCACGCCACCAGGCCCGGCCCTCTTCGGGGAGGGTGTAGAGCGGGTCGTAGTACTCGTGGAGCCGGTCGAGGTCGTCCTCGTTCCCGCTGTCCGCGGTGGTGCGGTAGTTCTTCGCCCAGTACGAGATCCCGCGTACCCGGTCGTAGTCCGACAGCTGGTGCACCCATCGTTTGCCGACGAACGGTACGTCGCACACGATCCGCGGGGTGGCGAAGCCGGGCAGGTAGCCCATGATCGCGTGCTGGAGGTCCTGGGCCTCGGCGACCGACGTCCGCCAGTGTTCACTGAACGGGATCATGTCGCACATGTAGAAGTAGTAGGGCATGATGCCGGCCCGGTCGAGCAGCGCGAAGCACAGGTCCAGCAGGGCCGGCGGAGTGTCGTTGACGGTGCGCAGGAGCACGGCCTGGTTGCGGATGTCCCGCAGTCCGGCGTCGAGCAGCAGCCGGGCGGCTTCCGAGACGCCTGTGGTGATCTGCTGGGCGGCGTTGGCGTGGGTGTGCAGCGCGATCTGCACTCCGCGGGCGCGCGCGGTGGCGGTCAGCCGCGCGATGCCGTCGAGCACGGGTGCGGCCGTCCAGTGCTGGGGCAGTCCGACGAGGGCCTTGCTGGCGAGCCGGACGTCCCGGACCGACTCGATGTCGAGCAGGGACTCGACGAAGGATTCGACGCGGGGCCAGGGGACGTTCGCGACGTCGCCGCCGGAGACGACCACGTCACGGACGGCCGGTGTCTTGCGCAGGTAGTCGATCATGGCCTGGAGCCGGGCGCCGGGTTTGAGGGCGAAGCTCGCCTTGGTGATCTGGGTGGTGGAGTTGCCGACGAGGTCCATACGGGTGCAGTGCCCGCAGTACTGCGGGCAGGTGGCGACCAGTTCGGCGAGGACCTTGGTGGGGTAGCGGTGCGTCAGGCCCTCCGTGGCCCACATGTCGCGCTCGTGCAGGGAGTCCCGCTCGGCCTTGGGGTGGGAGGGGTGGTCGGTCCGGCGGTCGGAGAACACCGGGAGCATGTAGCGGCGTACCGGGTCGGCGTAGTAGGCGTCGGTGAGGCTGTCGGCGCCGGTGGCCGCGACGCCCGGGGCAATGGTGTTGATCATGTACGGAGTGACCAGAATGGACATCGTGGCCCGCTCGCGCTGGTCGCGCTCGAGGTCGGCCAGGAAGCGGTCGCCGAGCGCGGGTCCCGTCACCTCGCGGAGCTGGCGGAGGTTCTTGACGCAGTGGGCCCGTTGCCACTGCGCCGAGCCCCACTCCTCCTCCGTGACGTCCCGCCAGCCGGGTAATCGGCGGTGGTCGGGCTCCAGGGCCGGGCTGTGGGCATAGGCGTAGGGCTGCGGCAGGCCGTCGAGCATGGCGGGGTCCTCTCCATCGGTCCCGCGCGGTGCGGGAGGCAGGACGCGCTGTGCTGTTGGGGCGCGGTGGCGGCGAGCAGCCGCCACCGCCGTGGGGGTGGGGGGCGTGCGGCGCGGTCAGGCCTTGCCGCCGCCGGGTCCGACGAGGGCGAAGTCGGGAGCGCAGACGGTGGATCCGGTCGAAGCCTCCTCCAGGGTGTGCGCGCCGCCCAGGGTCCGCCGGTAGGGCTCGCTGAGCTCCGTCAGCACGTCGTCCAGCGGCTGGTGCACGCGCGGTAGCCGGGCGAGCGCCGCCTCCACCCGGGTGCGCCAGCGCTCGCGGATCCGGGGGTCGGCGCCCTGTGCGGTGGTGACGGTCCCCCGGCAGCCCGGGGACGCGCAACGGCACTCCATGCTCCAGTCGCCGTCCTCCGTGAAGGTGGCGTAGTCGCAGGTCACTTCCTCGCCCGGCGCTATGTCCCGTACGGCCACGCCGAAGTCCAGTCCGAGATCGAGGACGTTGGCCTCGCAGGAGTGGTTCATCAGGTACGCGCCGAGGCAGGGCAGCAGCAGACTGCCGTCGGCGAGCAGGTGGCCGTAGGTGTCGAGCCGTTCGAAACGGTCCGGGGGCAGGTCCGCGACCTGTTCCTTGGTCCAGCGGGAGCACGTGGTGCAGGGGCACCACACCGCCGTTCCGGCCGGGATCGGCCGGGTGGCGAACAGCCCCACGTTGTGGGTGCGGCTGGCGCGGACGTCGATCCCACTCGTCAGCACGGGATCACGCCAGTTTCAGGGTGTCGGCGAGCAGGGCCTCCAGGTCCTCGGTCCGCTCCCGCGTTGGGCCGAGGACGAGGTAGCGCCACTTTCCGTCGAAGGCCAGGGTGTCGGCGGTGAGGACGACGCCCTCGTCGGCTCCGGGGGTGAAGTCCAGTCCGGCGGCCCGCACCCGGGCCAGCCCGGCTGCGAAGTCGGCTTCGACGCCGCCGGGCCGCGAGTCGGCGATCCACACCGAGGCGGCTGCCCGCTCCTCGCCGAGCAGCCGGCGCACGAGCAGGTCCAGGTAGGTGCATCCGGTCTTGCGGACGTTGCTCTCAGTGGCGTAGAGGGTGTCGTCGGCGGTGATGCCGCCGTCGATGTCGAACGGGCCGCGGTAGCCCGCCGCGTGGAGACGACGGCCGAGGGCGAGGCCGCCCCTCACCAGCTCGTCGGTCGCGCCGGAGCTCGCCACGAGCGGCGTGACCTGGCCGCTGAAGCTGCCGTTGGGTGTGCGCATCTCGCCGACGTGCAGGACTTGCGGACCGGCGGCGTACACCTCCATCTCGACGGTGACCACTCGGGCGAAGTCGAGGCGTTCCTCGACGACCCAGCCGGGCGGCTGCTCGGCGACCGAGTCGAGGTAGACGGCGAGGTCGGCGTCGAGACGGGGGAGGTCGGCGGCTTCCCAGAAGCGGACCCCGTAGCCGTTGGAGCCGCGGACCGGCTTGACGACGGCGGCGCCCTTGGTGTCGAGCACCTTGCGCAGGGCGGCCGCGAGGTCCTGGGGCCCGGCACAGGTGTGGCCCTCGGCGACGCGGATCCCGAGCTCGGTGGCGATCCGCCGGAACCCGCTCTTGGTGTTGACGGCGTACACGGCCCCGACAGCGTCGTCCGGGACGCCGGACTCCTCGTAGCCCTCGACAGGGACGCCCAGTTCGGCTGCGAGGTCGAGGGCCGGGCGGTCCTGGGCGAATGCCTGGAAGCGGATGCCGGGCCGGCTCCGCGCCTCCTCGCGCAACCGGTCGACGAGTCCGTTGGCGCGGACGGCGGAGGTGAGGGTGGCGAGGCCCTCGCTGGGCGCGTCGAGCAGGGTCACGTCCGAGGGGGCGAAACCGAGCAGTTCGCAGGCGTAGTCGCACAAGGGCCCGGACATCGCGCGCGGGGTGACGAGCACGTCGCCGGGGCGGGTGAGCCAGATCTTGCGCGGGGACACGGCGACGAGGGCGTCGGCGTGCCGGTGTACGGGGACGGTGACCATGAGCTCGTTGACGAAGTTGCCGAAGACGAGCAGGGGGTAATCGCGCCGCGAGGCGGTGCTCGGCACGGCGGTACCCGTGTTGCCGGTGGTCCCTGTGGTGTCCATGCCCTTCACTCCCCCGCCTTGACGCCGCCGTAGATGGCGTGACCGGCCTTCATCCAGTACACGTCGACTTCCTGGAAGCCCGCCGCGCTCAGCCACTGGAGCTGCTCGGAGAGCGGGGACGGCTTGTCGAGTTCGTCCGGGTACTCGAAGCAGCTCCATTCGAGGGCGTGGAACTTTTCGTAGGGGCCGGTGCCGCCCGTCCCGGCGAGGGCCTGGTCGCGTACGGACTCGTTCCACATGCGGCGGGCCAGTGCGAGGCCCCGGTCGCCGGTGGGCCGGACGAGGTCGGCGATGACCAGGGCCCCGCCGGGCCGCAGCAGGGCGTGCACGTCGCGGAAGAGTTCCCTCTTCCCGCCACCGTCGAGGTGGTGGACGGCCAGCGAGGAGACGACGGCGGCCGGCGCCACGGCGCGTCGGCGCCACGACCGGTCCGGGAGATCGAACTGTTCGGTGCGGAAGCGGGCTCCGTGCCCGGCGAGTTCCTTCGCGGCTACGCCCAGCATCGTGGAGCTGAGGTCCATACCGACGACGGTGGCCAGCGGGAAGGCCCGCAACAGCGTGTCGCTCAGCCGCCCTTGGCCGCAGCACAGGTCGAGGATCTCGGCCGGCTCTTCGATCGGGGGGATCAGCGAGGCGACGACGTCCATCTGGACGCCGCGCTCGGGAACGAAGTAGTCACCGAGCTCGATGAACTCACTCGAATCGGTCTCTTCCCAGTCCTCTTGCACGCTCATGCGGTTCCTTCCCCGTTCATCTCGTGACAGCGAAGTCAGCAGAATGGCGCGCGAAAGCGCACGCACCGTGAATGGAAAATGAAAGATCGTCACATCGTCGGCGTCCGACGACTGTGCACGTACCGGCGTGGCGGAAGAAATCCCAACGCACCGGTATGACTATATCCGACTCTTCGGCTCAGTAGAGGAATTGACGTACGGACTTCAAAACGTGTTCCGTTGCGTCCGCATGGCACATGTGACCGGCTCCCGCGATGACTTCGCCGGTGCCGAGCACGACCGATTCGGTCAGCAGGGCGACGTGCTCCGGACCTGCCCATCCGTCCAGGTCCCCGGCAAGTGCCAGGGTCGGGCATCTGACGGCCGAGAGGTGCTCCATCTCCCGGTCAAGGACCGGAAAGACGATGTCGTTGAAGTAACGCAGGGCGTCCACATTCGCGGACCACCCGGCCAGTCTCGCCTGCCAGGCGGCGACGCGCTCCGTCATCGGCCCCACCCACAGCGGGATCACCTCGGCGATGAGCCGGCCGAGGGCCGCGTCGTCCGCCGGATAGGCATCGCCCTGGGCCTCCAGCGCGGCGAGAGCCGGCGCGACGGCGGTCTCCGCTTGCCGGGCCCGGCCGAACTCCTCCGCTTGCGCCTCCGCCCGGTCGCCCCCGTACGCCGGAGTGGCCAGCAGCACGAGTCTGCGTACGAGGTCCGGGTACCGGGCGGCCGTCAGCGAGGCCACCGCGCCGCCATGGGAGTGCCCGAGCAGGTCCACCGGCCCGCCGCCCGCCTCGCGGCGAATCCAGGCCGCGAGGTCGGCGGCGTACGACTCCAGCGCGTAGTCCCCGTCCGCGGGGCGCGGGCTGGCCCCGGCTCCCCTGGGGTGGACGATCGCCACCGTGCGGCTGTCCGCGAGGCCGTCCAGCGGTTCGAGGTAGCGGGGATCCATGCCCGGCCCTCCCGGGTGGCACACGACCAGCGGGCCGCTGCCGCGCCAGGTCGTGGCGAGCGGTACCACGGCGGGCGGTGCGGGAGCCATCAGCCCTCCTTGGGGACGAGAAGCCGGGCGCAGACCGCGGCTGCCAGCGCCAGCGCCGCGGCAACGGCCAGGGCCCGGGCCGGGGAGCCGTTGTCGACGACGACACCGCCAAGGGAGGTGCCCACGGGGAAGCCGATCAGGTTCACGCTGATCGACACCGTCATCACCCGGCCCAGCCGCTCCGGTTCGGTGCGCCGCAGCCGCAGCGACATCAGACTGACGTTGACCGTGCCCTCCATCACCCCGAACAGGGCGAGGCCCGTGCCCAGCGCCACGAGCGAGCCGAGGGCGCTGACGGGGTAGACGGCGACGGCCGACAGGACGAGGGCGCCGACCATGAAGCGGCGCTCCAGCCCGGCGCGCACGTACTTGCCCGCGAGCAGCGCGCCCGTACCGCCCGCCAGACCCAGTACGGCCCAGATCAGACCGACGTAGCGGCTGGAGGACGTCTCGTCGGCCACGTGGCCGGCCACCGCGACCGGGACGATGATCACGAGCATCCCGTACGCCACTTGGAAGACGGCGTACGAAGCCGCGAGGCCGCGCAGCGTCGCATTGCGCAGCAGGTACGTGATCCCCTCCCAGGCGGATCGCAGCAGGTGCTGCACGGGCTCCTGCGGAGCCGCATCCTGTGCCACGCCCCGGTCGGCGTCCGCCTTGGCCGTACCGCCGCGCAGCAGCGAGAGGCTCAGCGCGGCGAGACCGTACATGGCGGCGACCGTGAGCAGCGCCGGGTTGGCCCCGGACAGCGCGAAGAGGCCACCCGCCACGAGCGGCCCGCCGACTTCGATCACCGAATACGTGCTCAGATCCAGTGCGTTGGCGCGGTCGTAGGCCGCGTCGGGGACGAACTGCGGGAACAGGGTGCGGATGCCGCCGTCGGTGAGCGGGCTGGTGATCGAGAACAGAGCCAGCATGAGGTAGAGGACGGCCGGGGTGAGCTGGCCGAAGACGGAGAGGACGGCTATCGCGCCGACGAGTACGGCGCTGACCGTGGTGTCCATGGCCACGGCCCGCAAGGCCCCGAAGCGGTCGAGCACGGCGCCGGCGAGCGGGCTCACGAGGAAGCCGGGAAGCGTCAGGAACGCGCCGCTGAGACCGGCGACCTCGGCCGAGTCGAACTCGGCGATCGCGTACAGCACGACGACGAAGAGCAGCATGCCGTGCGCGAGCCGGGACAGGCAGGCGGCCAACAGCAATTGGGGAACGTTGCGGCTCGTCAGCACCTTGCGGTACGTGACTGATGGAATGTCTGCTTCCTGTAAGTCGCTTGGTCGTGGGGTCATGGTGTCGCGATCACCTGCTGCTCATCTCCTGAGGGCGAAGGTGAAATGAAGAGGTCCCGGACAGCCTGACATGTTGCCATGCGCGGACGCCCTGTGGAAGTCTCCCGGAGATCACCGATAATCGTGAACAAGTCGGAAGTGGCCGGAAATCGCGCATGGATGGAATGAGAATCCGACCCGGTGACGATCTCTTTATCGTCGACTTGTGGCCGACCTGGCGCCGGCCGTCTTCACACCCCCGGAGCGGACGAGGAGAAGACCACTGTGACCGCACCCGAACCAGTACCGCCGGACCGCCCCGATCTCGACGTTCTCTATATCGGATGGCAGCGCGAGGCTGTCGAAGCGCTTCGTGATCTCGGGGCGGGTGTGACATGCGTGGTCTCTTTCGCTGACCGCTTCAAGCCATCCGAGGAGGGGTTCACGGGCACGGTCGCGGTCGCCCGCGACCACACCTCGGTGGAGGAGGTGCTCGGCGCCCTGGCCGATCTGCGTCTTGCGCCGTCCGCCTTCCTGACCGTGTGCACCGAGGACGAGTTCGCGATCGTGACAGCCGCCGTTCTCGCGGAGCTCGGCTGTGCGCAAGGCTTCCTCACGCCCGCCGTCGCGCTCGCCCTGCGCGACAAGGGCCTGCAGAAGCAGCGGGTACGGGACGCCGGGCTGCCGGTGGCGGACAGCGCGCGCTTCTGCGGCCTGGACGCACTGGCCGGGGCTGTGGAGACCGGTTCGGTCGCACTCCCGGTCGTGGTGAAGCCGCCGGCCGGAGCGGGCTCGGTCCATACCCGCGTCGTCCGCGACGCGGCGGAACTGGACGCCTTCGCCCGGGACGTGGGGAACGCCCCCGGGCCCTGGCTGATCGAATCGTTCGTCCCCGGCGAGGAGTTGCACGTCGACGGAGCCGTCCGGGACGGTCGGATCGTCGTCGTGTCGGTGAGCCGGTACCTGCACAACGTGGTCGAGGTGCACCGGGGCCGGCTCGTCGCCTCCGCCACCCTGGACGCCGGCTCCGGCAAGGCCCTGCCGGATGCGCTGGCCGCCCTGACCGAGCGTGCGCTGTGCGCGATCGGACACACCGACGGGGTGTTCCACCTGGAGGCGTTCCACCACGAAGGCGCCCTGGTCTTCGGCGAGTGCGCCGGGCGCATCGGCGGCGGCATGATCCTGGAGGCGGTGCGGGGGAAGTACGGAGTGGACCTCTACCGGGAATGGGCCGCTGCGGCCCTCGGGCTGCCCTCACCGGCGGCGGACGGGGGCGGCACGCCGGGTGCCGGTCCGCAGAAGGACTCCTTCGGCTGGGTCAATCTGGCCGCGCCACCGGGCCGGATCCGGGTCCTGCCTTCGCAGACCTCCATCGAGAACCGACCGGGGGTGGTCCAGGCGCAGCTCTGGGCCAAGGAGGGCGACCGGATCGGGGACATGCGCGAGGGCTCCCACCTGCTGGTGGCGAAGGCACTGGTACGGGCGCCCGCCGAGGCGGAGGTACGGGAGCGGCTGGCCGAGGTCGGGCAGTGGTTCTCGGCGGCCCTGGACATGGAGCCCGCCCCCGTCGCCGACGCGGAAGGCGGCGGTTCGGATGTCTGACGCCCGCGAGCCCGAGGTCCGCGCGCTCTCGCTCGCCGAGGCCGGCAAACTCACCCCCTGGGCCGCCCTGTGCGGCTCCGCGGACCTGTTCTGCTCCCCGCGGTGGCTGGCCGTGGAGCAGGCGGCCGCCGGTCCCTGGGTGCCGACGGCCGCCCAATGCCTGGCCGTTGCTGCGCCTGCGTCCGAGTCCGCCTCACCGTCTGCCGCGGACGACGAGCGGCTGCTGGCGGGGATCACCCTGCAGCGCTTCGACCGGTCCGTGGACGACGACACGGTCCGGCTCGACAAGATGCTGGTCCCTGGGGCGGCAACGAGCGCGCGGGAACTGGCCGCAGTACTGCTGCCGTCCCTGATGTGCGGCGGATGGTTCAACTCCAGGGTGCTGATCGCCCCCGGCCTGCCGGAGCCCGAGCGCCCGTCGGCACGCCGGTCCCTGATCAGCGCCGCGATCAGCACCGCGCGGTCCTGGGACTGCCCGGCCGTCTTCCTCCCGTACGTGGACGCGGCCGACCGGGGGCTGCGCTCCGATCTGCGTGCGGCCGGATTCACGGAGTTCCCGGCTCCGGCGCGGCACGTCTTCGACTGCGACCATCCCGGACACGCCGCCTACGTGGAGACCCTGCCCTCGCGGCGCAAGGTCCGGCTGCGCAAGGAGCTGCGGCAGTTCGCGCAGGCCGGGGTGGTCACGGCGCACTCCCCGCTCGACGGGTCCAACGTGGAGCGGATCGCGGCCCTGGCGCACAGCCTGGAGCAGAAGTACGGACAAGTCTCCTCCCAGGAGCAGTTGACCGAGTGGTTCACGGCGATCGCGGTGAACACGGACGCATCCGTGTTCACCGCGGCGTTGGACGGCCGGTTGTTCGCCATGTCGATGTGGCTGCGCCACGAGGAGCGGCTGTACGGCTTCCACGCGGGCTTCGACTACGAGGTGGGCGCGGGCCTGCCCATGTACGCGGTGGTCGGCTACCACCTTCCCATCGCGTACGCCTGCGCCGAGCCGGGGCTGCGGACAATGGAGTACGGGATCAGCGCGGACGAGGCGAAGCTGCTGCGCGGCACCGAGGCGATGCCGCAGGTACTGGCCGTCAAAGCGCTGACCGGGCCGGCCGAGCGGGCGCTCGCCGCGTGCGCGCCCGCGGATCCCGACCGGTAACGGCTCCCGTAGCCCGGCACCCGACCTGCCCCGCCACGGCACGGCACGGCACGGCACGGCACGGCACGGCACGGCACGGCACGGAACCCCACCATCGATGTGTGTCGATTCGTAATGTCGGCGAGCCGCTTCCGGCTTTACCGGCGCATTACTCTGAGCGCGTTCGACTTGACGCAGGGGGTGGACCGGGCCGTGGGCCCGGTGCGCACGGAGGGGAAAGCAGCAAAGTGAAGCTCAAGCACATGGCCGTCGTCGCGGCTGCCGCGGTGGTGGGCCCGACGGCCCTCATGGCCACGCCCGCGATGGCGGACGAGGGCCAGAACACTGCCGTCACGGTTGCGGACTCGGCGCCGAAGGACGACGCCGCCAAGGAGGCCCCGGCGGTGCAGACGCCGGCTTCCCGCGCACCGGCGGCCGACGGGTCGGCCGTCGAGAAGCCCGCCGGCAAGCCTGTCGCCGGGACCCCCGTGGTCCCGCCGCTCCCGGACGTCCCGGTGCCGACGCCGCCGCTCGGGGAAGATCCCGCCGGAAACGGGGAAGGGGGTTTCGACGAGGGCGACTTCCACGCCACCGGCCCGAAGCTCGGCCTGACCGGGGTCCCGAGCTCTTTCAAGGCCGGCGGCGCCTGGACGGACTTCACGGTTACGGTCGACAACTCCGACGGCAAGGCCCAGGAGAGCTACGCCCTCGTCCTGGCCGTCGGCGACGAGCACACGAAGCTCAGGTCCGGCGACGTGACGCTCCAGGTCCGCCTCGCGGGCAGCTGGCACGATGTCGAGATCATCGCCGACGAGGGTGCGGTGGTCGGCCTGCTGACCGACGACCTCAACATCCCCCAGGGCAAGCTCGACCTCCAGGTCCGCATCAGGTTCCACGCAGGTGCCCCCGCCGGCGAGATCTTCATCGCGGCCGTCGGCGGCAGCAACGTGGACGAGGACGTCTGGTCGGACACCGTCTGGGCCGAGTCGAAGATCACCAAGGGCTCCGGCAGCGGCGGCAACCAGCCCAAGCCCGACGGGGGCACCACTCCGATCGTCGACCACGGCAACCCCGGCACCGGCACAGGCACCGGCACCGGCACCGGCGGGAACACCGGCACAGGCACCACCAACACCGCCGGCCAGCTCGCCGAGACCGGCACGGACGCCGCCACCAGCTGGGCCCTCGGCGCCGGCGGCGTGGCACTCGCCATGGGCGCGGCCCTCGTCGCCGGCACCGGCCGTCGCCGCCGCACCACCGCGTAACCGACAAGACCCGCTGACGGGGGTGGCGCGCACGCATTGCGCACCGCCCCCGTTCCTCTGCGGTCAAACCGAACCCTCAAGTCACCCAGCTGGACTCGTTGCTGCTCGGCCACAGTCTCCACGTCGAGTCCCCCGCCCCGGCTGTTCGAACCCCTCTTCATCGGCTACTGCCTCACCGCGGGGCTCCTCGACGCCCACCTACCACGAGGCACCGAGGCGGCAGCGGCATCACCCGTTGCGCGGCGGACAGACCTGCCCGAGCCCCGGCCGGGAAGCTGTCAACGCGAGGGAACGAGCGGCAGGCTGTCGCTGTAGCCGTTCACCGGCCGGTCGATCTCCTCGACCGTGCCGGCGTCCAGCTCGGCCGGGGCGGACTGGGTGCCGAGCGTTCCGCCGGGGTGCCAGGTGCCGGTGACCGAGACCCAGGTGTCGGCGGGCAGGGCGGGCGCGCCGTGGATGCGGACCTTCACGGACTGCGCGTCCGCGGCGCAGCACGAGATGACGATCCGGGTGAGGTACCAACTGTCACGCCCCTCGTCGAGGGTGACCAGGCCGCTCATCTGGACCGTCCGCCCCTTGATGGCCTGCGTCCGGTCCTGCTGCACCCGCCGCGTGAACTGGGTGAGGGTCATCGGCAGCGGTGAGGTGGCCGGCAGTGCCTCGAAGCGCCGCTGCTCGGTGACGACCTTCACGGTGTCGCGGGAGGCGGTGTAGGAGCCGAGGGCGGGCGGGGCGTAGACGAGCAGGCTCAGGGCGGGCACGAACAGCAGCCACGCCACCCGGGGCACGCTGGAGTGGTCGTGGCCGTGGCCGTGGCCGTGGTCGTGGCCGTGCGCGTGCGCGTGCGGGAGGCCGTCCGGCGTGTCCGTCTCGCCGTCGTCGGCGCGGCGGTCCGCACGATCGTGCCGGGCGTTCGCTCTGAGGCAGGACCACGCTTCCGCCGCCCCCAGCACCAGCAGCAGGACACCGGTGACGATCAGTACGGGCTGCATGCCCGGCTTGACGTACCTCAGGCACACGTCGGTGAACAGCGAGACGTGCAGCAGGCCGGAGCCGCTGAGGAGGAGGAGGAACGCCTGTACCGGCCGGTTCACAGCAGCACTCCTCCGATCAGCACGCTGCACAGCACCGCCACGACCGTCGTGGCGGTGGAGAAGCGGACCGCGAACGACCGCCCGAACGTGCCCGCCTGCAGGGCGATGAGTTTCAGGTCGACCATCGGACCGACCACCATGAACGCCAGCCGCGCCAGGGGCGAGAAGCCGGTGAGGGAGGCCGCCACGAAGGCGTCGGCCTCGGAACACACCGCGAGGACGACGGCGAGTCCCGCCAGGAAGAGCACGGACAGCCAGGGCGAGCCGGAGAAGACGTCCAGGACCGAGCGCGGGACGGCCACGTTGAAGGTGGCCGCCGCCATGGCTCCGAGGACCAGGAAGCCCCCGGCGTGCAGGAAGTCGTGCTGGAACCCGAGCCGGAATTCGCTCCAGCGGCTGCGCCCCGTCTGATGCCCCGTGTACCGCGCCGCAGGACGCAGCCACTCCTCGCGGCCCAGCCATAGCCAGAGCCAGCCCATCACCGCCGCGGTGGCGAGCGAGGCGATCAGCCGGGCCAGGACCATGGCGGGGCTGCCGGGGAAGGCGATGGCCGTGGCGGTCAGTACGACGGGGTTGATGGCGGGCGCGGAGAGCAGGAAGGCGAAGGCCGCGGCCGGGGTGACCCCGCGGCCGATCAGGCTGTTGGCGACGGGGACCGACGCGCACTCGCAGCCGGGCAGGACCATTCCGGCGAGGCCCGCGACGGGGACGGCGAGCACGGGCCGCTTCGGCAGTGCCCGACTGAACATCCGTTCGGGCACGAACGCGTTGATGGCACCGGACAGCGCCGTGCCGAGCAGCAGGAACGGCAGTGCCTGCACCGTGACTGCAAGGCAGACGGTCCGCCAGGCCTGCACCGCCGCCGCGTTCAACCACCCGACGCCGACCAGGATCACGACACCGAACCCGGCCATCGCCATGCACCACAGGTACAGCCAACCGGGGATCGGCCCCCGAGCGGAGGCGCCATCGGATGGCGCAGCGACCGCGGTGGTCACCCCCGCTTCCCCGGCGAGTTCAGCCATCTTGCCCATGCCATCTCCGCATGTCGGAAGTTCGGATCGAAATATAGCTGCCGTCCGGCCGAAAAGACTCGCTTCCCCCGCCGGGCCGGCGTGCGGCGTTACGCCATGTGCGCTGCAGCGATGCGGCAGCCTGCGCGGGCCGTCAGCGGACCCGGCGGTCTTCCGGCGAGGCCGGCCGCAGGGTGTCGCCGCCGACGCGCCGGGCGAGGTCACGGGAGACGGTTGCGGCGACACTCCGTCACCTACGACGAGGCCGGCGGCTTCTACGACCACGTGACGCCCCCGGTCCCCCCGTCACCCGCCGGCGGAAGCGGCAGCATGAGCACCGTCGACGTGGACGCGGGCGGCGTGGTGACCGGTGAGATCCACCAGAACGCGCCGACCTACCCCGGCCGGCGCGTGCCGATGATCGCCGTCTCGCCCTGGAGCACCGGCGCTTCGTCTGCTCCCAGACCTTCGACCACACCTCCCTCCTGCGCTTCCTCGAAACCTGGTCGACGGCGATCGGCAAGCCGTTCACGGAGACGAACATCAGCACCTGGCGCCGCGCCGTCTGCGGCGACCTGACCTCGGTGTTCAACTTCTCGACCCCCGGCGCCTGGCCCACGGTGATGCCTGACGCCGGCCCCCTGGGCGGAGCGGTCGATGCCTCTCGCTGTACGGACCGAACGGATTCCACCGCCGATTCGCGGACAAGATCTCCGCACCGTCCGTCGAACCTGCGCACCTCCGGGGTCAACGTGACCGTCACCGACGGGGCCTACGGCACCGGCGGCGTACGAGGACAGCCATAGACCTCCGTCGAGAACGGCGCCGCCAACGTCCTCGACGGCGTGATCGGCACGATCTGGCCCACCCAGTGGACCGGCGCCGACCCCGCGCCCCCGCACGAGATCCAGCTGGACATGAAGCAGACGTTCTCCTGCGCCGGCCTCGAATACCTCCCCCGCCAGGACGGCAGCAAGAACGGCACCACCAAGGCCTACGAGAACTGCCTCAGCGCTGATGGCGCCACCTGGGGCACCGCGGTCGCCACGGGCACCTGGGCCGCCGACACCACCATCAAGCGAGTCGCCTTCGCCACCCCGGTCACCGCCCGGTACGTACGCCCGAGGGCCCTGTTGCTTAATGACCTAAACTATCCATACCATCAAGCATCGACGCCCACCGGGGCAGCAGCACCAGAGGAACAGCACCTATGAACCCCACGCAGCACACAGCGGCCGTCGCAGCCGAGACCGCCGAGTTCGTCGCCACGGTCACGGCGGCCGACCTCTCCACCCCGGTGCCGACCTGCCCCGGCTGGACGCTCGGTGACCTCACGCAGCACGTCGGCAGCGTCCACCGCTGGTTCACCGAGCTGCTTCGCCGCCGCATCCAGCAGCCGCCGACCAGCCGCGAGGTGGACCTCCGCCTGCCGGAGCAGCCGCACGACCTCCCTGCGTGGCTGGCCGCGAGTGCGAGCGAGGCCGCCGAGGTGTTCGCCGCCACCGACCTGGACGCACCGATGTGGGCCTGGGGAGTCGACCAGCACGCCCGGTTCTGGGTCCGGCGCATGCTCTTCGAGACCCTGGTCCACCGCGCCGACGCCCAGCTCGCACTCGGGATCACGCCGCACATCGACCGTGCGTCGGCGGTCGACGGCATCGACGAGTTCCTCACCAACCTGCCGTTCGCTTCTTCCTTCGCGCCGCTGACCGCCCAACTCCGCGCCGCGGACCGGGCGGTCCGCTTCACCTGCGCGGACGGCGACGGCGACTGGCTGGTCGGCTTGCGCCCCGACGGCTTCGCCCTGGTGGCCGAACACGACGGCCCCGGCACGGCGGACGCCGCGGTCCGGGGAACGGCCGCCGACCTGCTGCTGCTCCTCTACGGCCGCCTGAACCACCGGGACGACGCCTTCCACCTGCTCGGCGACCCGGACCTGCTCGACCACTGGTTCACCCACTCCGCCTTCTAGAGGCGTTCCCTCCGCACCCACCGGGCGCGACGCGGGGCCCTCCTGGTGTCGCTACCAGGGCCCGGGTGGCCGGGGCGGTGGTCTAGAGGCGGGGGCCGTACGGGGCGAGGCCGATGATGAGGATGCGGCGCTCGCCCGGGCCGGTGCCGTCGCCCAGGCTTACGGGGCCGACGTAGTGGCTGACCCTGTGGTCGTGGACGACGTACCCGTCGAGGGGGTCGTCGAGGGTGAAGCGTGCGTGCACCGCGGAGTCGGGGACGTCGTCGGGCCGGCG
This sequence comes from Streptomyces cirratus, assembly GCF_014650775.1. Classification (GTDB taxonomy): domain Bacteria; phylum Actinomycetota; class Actinomycetes; order Streptomycetales; family Streptomycetaceae; genus Streptomyces; species Streptomyces cirratus. Next base: position 107,658 of record NZ_BMVP01000003.1, read on the forward strand.
GCCGGCCGACTCGGGTGTGGCGATGGCGTTTTCGCCGCCGTGGATGTTGGTGGAGCCGATGAAGTGGGCGAAGGTGAAAGTGGCCGGTGAGCCTCCGTCCTGGTGGAGGCAGTCGGGTGAGGAGACCGCCGTTTCGGCGCTGGCGTGGACGGCCAGCTTGAGCAGGTGGACGCCGACGTAGACGGGGGTGCGCTGGAGGTCTTCCAGCCACATGGCGTGGGTGAGGTCGGTGTGGATCAGACGCTGCAGGAGTGCGTTGCCGTGCAGCGTGGTGGGGAGGTCGGGCAGACGGCGCCGCACGTCCGGGAATTCCGGGTTGTGCTCGTCCTGCCAGTACTCGGTCACCGTGCCGTAGGTGGGGTCGGGGGCGCCGGGCGTGAAGGACAGCTGCCCGGTCCACGGCAGGTACACGGCGTGGGAGTAGCGGCGGAACCGGTTGGAGTGCGGGGCGTAGGGGTCGAGCGGGAGGGCGGCGTAGACGTCCTCGATCTCGGCCAGGTCCGTGCGGTGCGCGGCCGCCTCCAGGCCCAGGTCCGCGGCGCTGTAGCGGGCGTAGCCCTGCCGGCGCAGGGCGTCGGTGACAGCGTCGTCGGTGTGCGGGCGGTCGTGCAGGGTCGGGGCTCGCTTCACGGGGTCCTCCTCGGCCACGGGGCACAGCTCGGCCTCGGCCGGTTGTGCGGACACCAGTGGTGGCATGTCGCGGGGATCCCAGGCTGACACGGACGGGGACCTCGCGCCGTCGCACACGCGCCGGTCACATGAAATCCGGTTTCGCCACCCGGTCGGCCTCCCCTCCTTGCCCGGGCTCCGGGTGCGGCACGGTCAGGTCGTCCACGACCGCGGCCAGGCCGCCCGGCGAGCGGGAGGCGGCGCGCTGGCGGTGCGCCCCCGACCCGCGGTCCGCGAGCCGCCGCAGAAACGCCGCGACCGTCCCGGTGTCGCCGTGTTCCTCCAGCGCGGGGCGGATGTGTTCCAGCAGCCGGGCGCCGCGCGCCGGGGCGGGCAGGATCTGCCCGGTCAGGGCGTCGGGGCCGTGGCCGCTCCAGCCGTCACGCGTGGCATGCCAGTAGGCGCAGCGCAGCAGCTCGGCCGACGGGTGCGGGGCCGCCTCACCGCGACTCACCGTGTGGGCGGAGGTGACCACCAGCGCCCTTGTGATCGCGGCCAGAGCCGCGGAGTCCGCGGGGTCCGCGGGGACGTCCATGCAGCGCACTTCCAGGGTGGGCAAGTGCGGGTGGGGGCGGATGTCCCAGAACGGCAGATCCGCGAACGACATTCCGCCGGCCTCCGCCATGGCGGCGGCGTGTCGGCTGTAGTCCTCGAACGACTTCGCGTAAGGCGGGGGTCCGAGGGCGGGAAAGCGAAGCCGGATGACCGAGCGCCAACTCGCGTAGCCGGTGTCGCGGCCGTCGCAGAAGGGCGAGTTCGCGCTCATCTCCACCAGCAGCGGCAGCCAGGGCCGCAGGTGGTTGGAGACCTGCACGGCCAGGTCCCGGTCGGGCAGGTGGGCGTGGATGTGGAGGGCGTTGATGACGTAGTCGTCCATCATCGACCTGAACAAGTCGACGCCGGCTTGGTAGCGGGGATGGGTGCCGATGTGCGGCGTCGACCCGGGCGGGCGCAGCACCGGTGTGCCCGAAGGGCACACCTCGAGGCCTTCTGCCGCGGCCGCCCGAGCGATGCCGGAGCGCAGGCGCAGCAGCTCCTGGTGCAGCCGCGGTACCGACGTGCAGGGTGGCGTCCTGGTCTCGATCTGAAAATCGGTGAACTCACCGGAGACGTCGTCGCCCATCGTTGTGGCGGCGCGTGCCACGACCCGTCCCGCGGCCGGCTCCACGGTCCGCGAGCCGGCCCCGACGACGAAGAACTCCTCTTCCACCCCCACCGTCGGCACCGACGGATCGGCCTGCTCGTCAGGCAGGGCCTCGGCATCGCTGGCGTTCATGCGTCCAGCATCACCCGCTCTGCCCACCGTGTCGCCTTCGGCACGGGTCTCGCGCCGGCCCGGCTTGATCCGGCAGACGAGCCCTTGCTTCACCTATCGATATTCGATAGATTTCCATCGCAAGTCGATGGAAGGATGGATCATGGGAAATGCGGCAGTGGGTGCGCTTCGCGCCGTACTCGCGGTGGTGATCACGGGAACCGTGTTCGTACAGGCGTCGATGGTGTGGGCGTTGGCCGGCGACCCTGAGGACGGGACGCTCCCGCTGACCCCGCTGCGCTTGATCGTGATCCTGGGCATGGCGTCGGCCCAGGTCGCCCTGGTGTGCGTATGGCGGCTGGTGACGATGGTGCGACGCGGAACCGTCTTCTCGCACGCCGCCTTCCGGTACGTGGACGGCGTGATCGGTGCGATCGTCGCGGTTGCCCTCCTGTGGTTCACGGTCACGGCCCTCAACGCTCCGGGTCAGCGGGAGGACCCGGGCGTCACCCTCATCATGGGCGGGATCGGCCTGGCCATCCTGGGGGTCGCGCTCATCGTGCTCGTGCTGCGCATGCTGCTCGCCCAGGCCGTCGCCCGCGACGTCGAAGCGGCCCGGATGCAGGCCGAGTTGGACGAGGTGATCTGATGCCGATCGTCGTCGACATCGACGTGATGCTGGCCCGGCGGAAGATGTCCGTGGGCGACCTCGCGGACCGCGTGGGGATCACGCCCGCCAACCTGGCGGTACTCAAGAACGGCCGCGCCAAGGCGGTGCGCTTCGCGACGCTCGCCGCGCTCTGCGAGGTACTCGAATGCCAGCCGGGCGACTTGCTGCGCTGGGAGACCGAGGACACCGCAGGCGGGTGACGTTCACACGGGTGGGCCGGTTGGTCGGCCCGCTCCGGAGCACAGACGGACGGCGCGGCCGACGACACCCGTGACGGCGTCGTCCACGATGTCGGCCCCAGCCGCTCCGGTCCCCGGCGAACGCGCTCGAACGCGCGGTGGGAGAAGCCGTCTACCACCGCCGGCCCGACGATCCACACCCGGAGGTCCGCGGGCGCGCCCGCGCCACCTCGGCGGCCGTCTCGATGCCCGTCGCACCACCGCCGATCACCGTGACGGTACGGTCCGGATCGAGCGCGGCCAGTGCCACCCGGGCCTGCTCAGCGCCCTCCCAGGTGCCCACGGCGACCGCGCCCGGGATCGGCTCGACCGTGCTGCCCACGGCGAGGAACGCGTAGCCGAAGCCGAGGTCGCTGCCGTCGCCGATCCTGTCGACGGTGCCGACCCCTGCGGTGATCCCGTCCCGCAGCATCGACGCGAGGGGCGTCGCGGCGACGGCGGCATCACCGGCATCCACTCCGTGCGCGACCCCGAGAAGCCGACGCGCATGAGCGGGAGACCGCGGTGAGCCGCTGAGGAGTCGGCCGCCGCAAGAGGGCCGGGCGGGGGCTCACCGCCGGTCGTGACGCATCTCACCTTCGGTCGCGCGCCGTGGCCGTCCGCCCGTACCCGGGCCGTGCCCGAGGCCCGGGCGGGCGGCTCCGGAGGCCGGGCGGAGGAGGAAGGGGCGGGAAAGGGCGGGAAGGGATGACCTAGCCTGGATCGGAAGCGTTGTCAGGGCGGGGGCCGAGCGCAAAGGAAGGGCGCGTCCATGGGCACCACCAGCAGTTCCGTACGTCGTCGTCGGCGGGCGGGTTCGGCGGTGGCCGCGGCCGTCCTCGGTCTCCTGGCGACGGCGGTCCCACCGGCCGTGGCCGTCTCGGACGGTTCCGCCGGCCGGCACCACGGCGCGCACCCCGAGGAGCCGGCCCGGGGCGCCTCACGGATCCCGCTGGAGATCTCCCGGCTGGCCCAGGGCCCGGGCCATGACATCGCCATCACCATCGATGACGGCCCGGACCCCCGCTGGACCCCGAAGGTGCTCCAGGTGCTGCGCGAGAACCACGTCAAGGCCACCTTCTGCATGATCGGGACCCAGGCGCAGAAGTACCCGGCACTGGTGCGCACGGTCGCCGCGGACGGGCACCAGCTGTGCGACCACTCCGTCGACCACGACGTGACGATGGACCACAAGCCCGTGGACTACCAGCGCCGCCAGATACTTGACGGCAAGGCCATGATCGAGAGGGCCGTACCGGGCGTCGCCGTCAACTACTACCGGGCGCCGGGCGGTGCCTTCACCCCCGACAGCCGGGCGATCGCCGCCGCGAGCGGGATGCGTCCGCTGGGCTGGAGCGTGGACCCCAAGGATTGGAGCCGTCCGGGCCTGCCGGCCATCGTCGCCGCCGTCGAGGGCAAGCTGCCGCAGCAGCCGACCGTCCTCTTCCACGACGGGGGAGGCGACCGCAGCGAGACCGTCGCGGCGCTGGAGGAGTACCTGCCGTGGCTGGCCGCGCGGGGCTACACCTTCACCTTCCCGGCCCGCACCACCCCGTAGCGGCCTCCCCGCACCGGGCCCACCCGCCCCACGTCACTGCTGTTCGAAGTGTTCGCGAAGGCGAGTGAGCAAGGCCGCGAAGGCGGGGGTCATGGCGGCGTCCGACTGCCTCAGGACCGTCGTACGGCCCCCGTCCTCCACCGTGATCGTGTAGCTCATCGCATCCCTGGCGCGGCCGGACCGCTCCACCTCGGGCGTCGCGACGGCCGCCGCCACCAGCCGGGCCAGCTCCGCGGCGTCGTCTTCGGGCAGGGTGTCCGTGTCCAGCACCTCGGGCGGACGGCGGAGGTTGCTCGCCGCCGCCAGCCCGCCGTGCGTCGCCAGACTCACCCTCATTTACCTGCTTCTCTTCATGGCGGCCACTTCCCTGGCCAGCGCCGTCATCTGGGCGCCCAGTTCCGCGACCTGCGTGGTCAGGGCTGCCAGGCCGTCCTGGCGGCCCGCGCCGGCGCTGCCGTTGGCTGCCGCGAGGCTCCGCGCCCGGGCGATCCCGGCCGGGACGCCGGTGATCTGGATCTCCACTTCCTGCCACGCCGCCAGCACGGTCGACTGCTCGGCGCTGCCGGCGCCGAACAGTTCTCCGGCCTTCTGGAAGGTGGTGTCCGCGAAGTCCTGGAACGTGGCCTCCTTGCCGGACACTTTGAGCGATTCGTACCAGATGCGTCCGGCGACCTCCCAGGCGAATCCGCCGATGCCCACGGCCGTCAGGTAGAACGCCTTGTTCGGAATGCCGGAGTTGAGGTGCACCCCGCCGGAATCGCCTTCCTCGGTGTCGGGGAGGTGGATGAATTTGCTCATGCGGTCGGGCTGGGGGTCCTTCCCGAACAGGTCGTTGTCGTAAGCGTGCCCGGGAGCCCGCATCGAGCGCAGGGCGTCGGCGTCTATTCCCGGGGTCCACACGTCGGCCCCGATCAGCCAGTCCGCCTCGTCGGCCTTCTGCTTGAGCGACCACTGCTTGACCAGCGACCCGAACACGTCCGACATCGACTCGTTCAGGGCCCCTGACTGGTTGTGGTACTCGAGTGCCGCGGTGTGCTCGGTGACTCCGTGCGTCAATTCGTGGGCGATCACGTCGCGGGAGCCGGTGAGGTCGCCGAACATCTTCCCGTCCCCGTCGCCGAAGACCATCTGCTGACCGTCCCAGAACGCGTTGTTGAACTTCATACCGAAGTGGACGTATCCGTCCAGGCGCATCCCCCGGTCGTCGATCGAATTGCGCTGGAACACCTCCTGGTAGAAGTCACGCGTCAGGCCGAATCCCTCGAACGCCCGGTTGACGGACTCGTCGACGGACGCGGGTCCGTCCTCCGTCCTGACCAGGGCAGCGGACGGGAGGAAGCTTCCCTGCTGGCAGTCGAAGACGGTGCGCCGGCCGTTACCGGGGGCGGCCATGCCGGCGAAGGACGCCCGGACCGCTCGTTCACCCCGCAGGCGAGCCGTGGTCAGCATGGTGTCCAAGGCGGCCTGGCGCACCTCGCTGTCGTCGCTCTTGAGGAGCTTCTTGAGGAGGTACGGGGGGATGATGCAGTTGAGTCGGGAGGTCCTGCTCATAGGACACCTCCTGGAGAGAGGACCGATGGTCGAGCATGCGCGGCCGTGCGGCGGATGCGGCAGCAGTGGGAGAAGCGTTGGCGAAGACGAGCCGCGTTCCGGAGGCGGTGCCACGCTGATACCACCAGTTTCCGGCCGCCCGTAGTGCCTGGCAAACGCACGGCAGGGCGCCCGCGGGGCCCGGCGGTGGTCGTCCTGCGCCGCGACGGCGGCGCACCGGCAGCGGATGACACGCCACCGGATGGCCCATCCCGGCCCTGGCCGGTACGTCAGGTCATAACGTACGAATATGAAAAAGCGTCATATTCTATACTGCGCGGGCGCCGCGGTGCTCTGCGCTACGGGGCTCGGCGCCACGCCGGCCGCCGCGGGACCGATGGTCCACGTCGTACGGCCCGGGGAATCGGTCCAGCGGGCGGTGGACGCGGCGCGACCGGGCGACATCGTCCTGCTGGCCGCGGGCACGTACCACGAGAGCGTACGGGTGACCACCTCCGGGCTCACCTTGCGCGGCGCGGGCCCCCGTACCGTCCTCACTCCGGCCGCCGGGAAAGCCGCCGACGCCTGTGCCCAGGCCGGCAACGGCATCTGCGTCGAGGGCGCGGACGGCCGGCCCGTCGAGCACACCACCATCGCCTCGCTCACCCTGTCCGGCTTCGCCAAGAACGGGCTCTGGGCCTCCCGGACCGACCGCCTGACCGTACGGAACGTCACCGCCGAGAAGAACGGGCAGTGGGGCATCGGCCAGGAGCGGTCCACGCGCGGAGTGTTCAAGGGCAACACCGCACGCGGCAACGGCGACGCGGGCCTGTTCCTCGCCAACACCGTCGCCACCGAGGCAGGGGCCACCGACACCGGGGGGACGGTGGTGGAGCACAACCGCTTCCGGGACAACCGCAATGGCGTCACCGTGCGCCGCCTGCGCAACCTCAGCGTCGGACACAACGACATCACCGCGAACTGCGTCGGCGTCGTCGTCGTGGGCGACGAGAACTCCCCGCACGGCGGCCACCTGGCCGTGCACGACAACCGGGTGGTGGCGAACAACAAGTTCTGCCCGAAGACCGCCAGGCTGCCGTTCCTCCAGGGCTCCGGGATCGTGCTGACCGGCGTCGAGGAGACCGAGGTGACCGGTAACGAGGTCACGGACAACAAGGGCTCGTCCCCGATGTCCGGCGGCATCGTCCTCTTCAAGAGCTTCGTGGGCGCCAAGAACGAGCGGAACAAGATCACCGACAACACCATGCGGGGCAACGCCCCCGCCGACCTCGTCGACTCCAACGTCGGCCGGGACAACGTCTTCAAGAGCAACACCTGCGGGGCCTCGAAGCCCACGGGACTGTGCTGACCCCCCGCCCGTCCGGCACGAACGAGAAGGGAAGGGCGGCATGACGACCGCACGCACCACCGACCCGGCCACGAGGCCGGCGCCCCCGCCGTCCATGCGGCTGCGCGAGCTCGTCTTCGGGGCGGCGTGCACCGCCGCCCTCCGCGCTGCCGTCCGGCTCGGCGTGCCCGACGCGCTCGGAGACAGCCCGATGAGCGTGGCGGACCTCGCCGCCGCCGTGAAGACCGAGCCCAAGCCGCTGCGGCGGCTGCTGCGGGCCCTGTCCTGCTACGGGGTCTTCGCCGAGGAGCCGGACGGGACGTTCGCGCACACCGGCACCTCCCGGCTGCTGCGCGAGGACGACCCGCACAGCCTGCGCGCCATTGCCCTGTGGTGCACCGAGCCCTGGACCTGGGCCGCCTGGCCGAGGCTGGACGAGGCGGTGCGCACCAACCACAACGTCGTCGAGGAGCTCTTCGGCAAGGAGTTCTTCACGTACCTGAACGAGGACGCCCCCGAATCGGCCGACGTCTTCAACCGGGCCATGACCACCTCCAGCAGGCAGTCGGCGCAGGACGTGGCGGAGTTCCTGGACCTGTCGGGGGCCACGTCGGTCGCCGACATCGGCGGTGGCCAGGGATACGTGGTGGCGAGCCTGCTGGAGAAGTACCCGGCGATGCGGGGCACCCTGCTCGACCTGCCGCGCGTGGTGGAGAACGCCGATCCGCGCCTGCGGCCGGGAGGGTCGCTGGCCGACCGGGTGCGCATCGTGCCCGGGGACTGCCGGGCGGACATCCCGGTGCAGGCCGACGTGTACATCATCAAGAACATCCTGGAGTGGGACGACGTCAGCACCGCCCGCACCCTGCGCAACGTCATCGCGGCCGGCGGCCCCCGGGCGAGGGTCGTGGTGATCGAGAACCTCGTGGACGACACCCCGTCCATGCAGTTCAGCACCGGCATGGACCTGCTGCTGCTGCTCAACGTCGGAGGGGCGAAGCACACGACCGAGAGCATGGTCGGCAGGCTCACCGAGGCGGGGCTGGCCGTGAACGACATCCGCCCGGTCAACCCGTACCTGCACGCCTTCGACTGCACGGTGGCCGGCTGAGCCCGGGCGGTCGTCCGTACGACGCCGGTCGCCGGGTCCGCGAAGGTGCGGGCCCGGCGACCGGCGTCGCAGTGGCGTGCTTCACGGCCGGGAGTCGCGCTCCCAGCGGTAGAAGCAGTGCGCCATGGCGTCCTTCGGCGAGCGCCAGGTGTCGGGGTCGTACGCGGTGACGTACGCGGACAGCCGCCGGCTGACGTCGACGAACTCCGGGTGCCCGGTCACCTTGGCGATGGCCGGGCCGGGGTCCCGCTCGGACTCGATGAGGTGCAGGTACACGTCACCGAACTGGAAGAGGCTGCGCCGGGCGACCCCCACGAGGTGCGGCAGCTCCCCGCGGTCCGAGGACTCGAAGACCTCCGCGATGCCGGGGGCCGACCCGGGTGCCATGCGGGCGACGATGAGGGACTGGTGCATCGGGTTCTCCGTCCGGCTCAGTCGGTGAGCACCGGTGCCGGCCGGCGCTCGGCGGCGGCCTGCTCGATGCGCTCTCGGATCAGGGCCATCTGGGTCTTGGAGTTCCGGTTGATGTTGTCCGTCATCCAGTCGTCGTCGACGGGCGCCTCCGGCTTCATGGCGAAGTCCTGCGTCCACACCATCCGGGTGCCACCGGGCTCCTCGTGGTATTGCCACCGGATGTTCATGTGGGCGAAGGGGCCGGTCTCGACGCGGCGGGCGGTGACGCTGAGCCGGTCGCGGTCGGTCTCGCGCTCGGACACCCAGCTCCACACGGTGCCGTTCTCGTCCGGGTGCATGGTCAGCCGGAACGTCGTCTTGTTCCCCTCGACAGAGAGGATCTCGGCGGACGCGTACTCGCTGAACAGCTGCGGCCAGTTCGCCACGTCGTTGGTCATGTCCCAGACCAGGTCGACGGGCGCGGCGATGGTGATCTCGTTCTGCGTGTGGCCCGCCACGTCACGCTCCTGCCACGAGAGAGCTGTTGACCAGGTCGAGGAACTGCCGGGGCGTCTTGCAGCGCTCGGCATCGGTGGGCATCGGCGTACCGTGCCGGTTCTCCAGTTCGCCGACGATGCCGAGCAGCCCGAGCGAGTCGAGGCCGAAGGTGTCGAAGCCGGAGTCGCTGCGCTGTTCGAGTTCGGCGGGGTCTACCGTGACGCCGGCGGCCTTCTTCATGAGTTCGGCCAGTTCTTCCACGGTGATGCGGTCACTCATGGGATTCCTCTCCTTGTGTTCCGTGGTGCCCCGCTACGGGGCACCCGTGGCGCCGCGCCGGAGCACGAGCGCCGAGTTCGACCCCATGAGTCCCCGGCTCAGGACCAGCGCGGTGCGCAGCTCGGCGGCGCGGGCGCGGGTGGTCACGAGGTCGAGGTCATGGCAGATGTCGAAGATGTTGGGAGTGGGCGGGATGACGCCGTACTCCATGGCCAGCACCGCGGCCGCGGCGTCCAGCACGGGCGCCGCGCAGTAGCCGCGGCCGATGCCGGTCTTGGGGGCCGTGACGGGCACGCGCCTGCCGTGCCGTCCCAGCGCGTCGGCGATGGCGAGCGCCTCGGCCCGGTCGGCGTCGGGGACGCCGAGGGCGTCGGCGAAGACCACATCGACCTCTTCTGGGGCGCAGCCCGCTTCGGCCAGGGCTCCGTCGATGGCCCGGGCGAGCCCTTCACGGGACGCCTCCCAGCAGGAGGCGCCGGTGAACGTCGCGGCGTGTCCCGCGACGACGGCGCGCACCGCGGCGCCACGCTCCCGCGCGGTGTCCTCGTCCTCCACCACGAGCATCGCGCCGCCCTCGGCGGGTACGAAGCCGCAGGCCGCGGAGGTGAAGGGGCGGTAGGCCCGGTCGGGGTCCCCTTCGGTGCTCAGCTCCGGGTAGCCGAGCTGGCACACCATCGAGTAGGGGGCCAGGGGCGCCTCGGTCGAGCCGGCCACGATCACGTCGGTGCCGCGCCGCACCGCCCGCGCGGCGTGCGCGAGGGCGTCCAGGCCGCCCGCCTCGTCGGCGGCCACGACCGAGCAGGGGCCCTTGAAGCCGCGCCGGATGGAGATCTGGCCGGTACTGGCGGCGTAGAACCAGGCGATGGACTGGTACGGGCCGACGAACCGGCTGCCCTTGCCCCACAGCTGCTGCAGCTCGCGCTGGCCGAACTCACCGCCGCCGGAGCCGGCGGCGGTGACCACGCCCACGGAGAAGGGCGCCTCGTCGGTGGCGCTCTGCCCGAGCCGGGCGTCCTCCAGCGCGGAGTCGGCCGCCGCCATGGCGAAGTGCGTGAACCGGTCGGTCTGGACGAGGAAGCGCTCCTCGACCGCCGTGGCCGGTTCGAAGGCGCGCACCTCGCCGGCCACCCGCAGCGGCAGGTGGTCACAGCCCTCGCGGGTGATGCGGCCCAGGACGCTGATGCCTTCCCGGGTGGCCTTCCAGAACGCGTCCGTGCTCAGTCCGTTGGGCGCGATCACGCCGATTCCGGTGACGGCGGCACGCCGTGGGGTGGGTTCGCTCATCGTGTCCTCTAGCCCTTCCGGTTCAGGACCACCGCGGATTGGAAGCCGCCGAACCCGCTGCCCACGGACAGCACGCCGTCCAGCTTCCGTTCGCGGGCGACGCGGGGGACGTAGTCCAGGTCGCACTCGGGGTCCGGCGTCTCGTAGTTCGCGGTCGGCGGTACGACCTGGTGGCGCATGGCCAGGACGCAGGCCACCAGCTCGATCGCCCCGATCGCGCCGAGGGAGTGCCCGACCATGGACTTGATGGAGCTCATGGGCGTGGCGTAGGCGTGGTGGCCCAGGGCCCGTTTGACGGCCGCGGTCTCGTGACGGTCGTTCTGCCGGGTGCCGGAGCCGTGGGCGTTGACGTAGTCGATCGCCGAGCGGTCCAGGCGTGCGTGGTCGAGGGCGCTCTCGATGGCCCGGGCCATCTCCAGGCCCTCACCCGTCAGCCCGGTCATGTGGTAGGCGTTCCCGAAGGTGGCGTACCCGCCGACCTCGCAGTACACCTGCGCGCCACGGGCCCGGGCGTGTTCCAGCTCCTCCAGCACCAGGACCGCCCCGCCCTCGCCCATCACGAACCCGTCGCGGTCGTTGTCGAACGGCCGGGAGGCGTGGGCGGGGTCGTCGTTGTTGGGCGACGTGGCCTTGATGGCGTCGAAGCAGGCCATGGTGATGGGTGAGATCGGGGAGTCGGACGCGCCTGCTATGCAGACGTCGGCCCGGCCCTCCTGGACCGTGTGGAAGGCGTACCCGACGGCGTCGAGCCCGGAGGTGCAGCCCGTGGAGACGGTCTGGACCGGGCCGCAGGCGCCGAAGCGCTCCGCGACCGTCGAGGCGAGCGTGCTGGGCGAGAACGCCCGGTGCAGGTGCGGCTGCGCCTGGCCCGGGTCCACGTCCCAGCGCCGGCCGCCCTCGCTGACCAGTACGTAGTCGTGCTCCAGGCGGGTGGTGCCGCCGACGGCGGTGCCGAGGGAGACCCCGACCCGCCAGGGGTCCTCCCCGGCGAGGTCGAGGCCGGCGTCACGGACCGCTTCGTCGCCGGCGGCCAGCGCGAACTGGATGTACCGGTCGGCGCGGGCGACCTGCTCCGGGTCCAGCCCGTGGGCCGCCGGGTCGAAGTCGCACTCGGCGGCGATCCGTGAGCGCAGGCCCGACGGGTCGAAGAAGGTGATGCCGCGCGTCGCGGTACGGCCGGCGGCGAGCAGGTCCCAGAACGCCGGCCCGCCGATGCCTCCGGGCGCGACTATGCCGAGACCCGTGACGGCCACCCGCCGGGTCATGAACGGACCTGGGAGAGGTCGGCCGGAGGGGCGCCGTCCGCGACGGCGTCGGTGCCCTCGGTGTCGACGTGGCCGAGGGGCGGGGTCGGGGCCAGCGGGCCCAGGTGGAAGACGATGCGGGCCTCGGTGTCGCCGACGTTGCGGAACCGGTGGCGCACGTGGGCGGGGATCATGAGTCCCTGCTCGGGCCGCAGGGGGTGCGGCTCACCGTCCAGGTCGACCTCCAGCCGCCCGCAGACGACGTACACGAACTCCTCGGAGTACGGGTGGTAGTGCTCGGCGATGCGGTCGCCGGGCTGCACGATGGCCACGCCCATGAAGCCGCTGGTCGAGCCGACGGTGGCGGGGGTGAGCAGGGCGCGCAGGTCACCGCCGCGCCGGCGGTTGGGCTCGACGTCGCCGAGTCCGACGATTCGGGGCTGGGATGTGATCACGACGTTCCTCCGATGTGTGCCGGGCGGGGTGTGGCCGCGGGCCGCGTGGTCCGGTCAGGCCTCCGGCGACCGGCGGTCGGTGATGAGCTGCATGCGCGCGAGCTCCAGCAGGCGCGCGAAGTCGTCGCTGCGCAGAGCGGACGGGTCCGCCCCGGCGGCGCCGTCGAAGAGGGTGGTCAACCGGGCCGCCTCGGCGGGGTCGGCCAGGCCCAGGCATTGCGCGGGGTCGGCGTCGTCGAGGTCGCCGCGTACGTCGACCAGACGCACCACGACCTCGTCGCGCTGGAAGATCGTGCTGCGCAGCACCGGGCTGCGCGGGTCGTCGGCCGCCGCTTCGTCGTGCTGGGCGAGCAGCTCGGCCAGGCGCATGCCGCAGTCCGGGCGGGCCTCGTAGTACAGGGCGTGCCGCTCCACCTCGGGGTGTTCGAGCCCGGCGGTGACGTGGTGCAGGGCGGGCAGGGCCGCGCGGGTGAAGAAGACGCGGGCCGACTCGGGGTCGTTCAGGTCCCGGTCCTGCTCCAGGTAGGGGTTGATGGCCTCCTCGACGGCCCGTACCTCGGGCTGCCGGGCGACGTGGCGCAGCGCCGCGAGGAGGTCGCCCTTGACCTCCACGGCCCGAACCACCCGGTTGCCGTACATGAACAGGGAGGTGCGGCACAGCCGGGTCGTGTCGTCGACCTGCGGCTCGGGCGAGGCGTAGCCGGCGAGGATCTCGGCGACGGCCTGCTCGCTGCCCGGCTTGACGGTGAAGGTGAGCGCGTGGCGGACGACGCCGTCGCCGATGCGGGGGGAAGTCTGCAGTCGGCGCTGGTCGGCGGTGGTCTGGGCGGCCGGGCCGCCGGTCTCCCGTACGACGTGGAAGCGCAGCGACCTGGTGTCCCGGACGCAGCCGTGCAGCGGCGAAACCATCCGTACGTGCTCTTCGCTGTTCACCCACGCGAGGAAGGGCGGGGCGCTCTCCCATTCGCTGGTGATGAGCCATTGGGATGGATTTTCGATCGACTGGCACAGCTGGTCACTGACGTGCCCCGGAACCGACGAGACCTGGGTGCAGAGTTGTTCGTACGCCTCCAGGAACTGCTGTTGGGCACCGTCGTACACATCCACCAGCAGGACGACGCGGAGCCTGGAGCCGTCGAACACGGACTGGGAGACACGTTTCGGCATCTGTCGCTTCGGCGGTTCTGAAACACGTTCAGACGTGGTGGTCATCCTGCGCACATCTCCTTCGAGAGCAGCGGTGAACGCCGGCCGCGGTGTCGCGACGTCAGCGTGTCTCGATCCTGTGCCCGTCCGGGGAAGTGCGCGACCCGCATGAACCACGCGGGTGACGTGCCCGCGGACCCGCTGTCAAGAGCGCGGAACTCCCGCGCCCCATCCCGAACGCCTGCCTCTGGAGGCATCGATGCAGCACGAAGTCGACCACCGGGTTCCGGTCCTCATCGTCGGCGGCTCCCTGGTGGGCCTGTCGACGTCCCTGTTCCTGGGGCGCCACGGGGTACGGCACACCCTGGTCGAGCGGCACGCGGGGACCTCGATCCACCCGCGCGGACGCGGTAACAACGTCCGGACGATGGAACTGTTCCGGGTGGCCGGCATCGAGGCGGACATCAAGACCGCGGCGTCACTGCTGGCGGACAACCACGGCATCCTGCAGACGCCGACCCTCGTGGGTGATGCGGGCGAGTGGCTGTTCAAGGACATCGACCCGGGGGGCGGCCTGGCGAAGTTCAGCCCGACCTCCTGGTGCCTGTGCAGCCAGAACGACCTGGAGCCCGTGCTGCTCGACAGCGCCCGGGAGCAGGGCGGGGACCTGTGGTATTCGCACGAGCTGGAGTCGTTCGAGGAGGACGCGGAGGGCGTCACCGCCGTCGTGCGTGACCGGATCAGCGAGCGGCGCCACACCGTCCGCGCCGATTACCTCGTCGCCGCGGACGGCCCGCGCAGCCCCGTCCGGGAGCGGCTGGGCATCGGGCAGAGCGGCCCCGGCGACCTCTTCCACAACGTGAGCATCACCTTCCGGTCGCGCCGGCTCGCCGACGTGGTGGGCGACCGGCGGTTCATCGTGTGCTACTTGACCTCCCCGGACGCCGACGGCGCGCTCCTGCCCGTCGACAACAAGGAGAACTGGGTCTTCCACGCGCCCTGGCACCCGGAGGACGGCGAGACCCTGGAGGAGTTCACCCAGGCACGCTGCCAGGAGCACATCCGCCGGGCCGTCGGTGTCGCCGACCTCGACGTGGAGGTGACCGGCAAGGCGTCGTGGCACGCGGCGGAGCGGGTCGCCGACCGGTACGGCGCCGGGCGGGTGTTCCTCGCCGGTGACTCCGCGCACGAGATGTCGCCGACCGGGGCGTTCGGCTCCAACACCGGCATCCAGGACGCCCACAACCTGGCGTGGAAGCTGGCCGCCGTGCTGGGCGGCTGGGCGGGTCCCGGGCTGCTGGAGACCTACGACGCGGAGCGTCGGCCGGTGGCGCTGGCGACCAGTGCCCGCGCCTCGGCGCGCTCCGTGGAGCACGCCCACCCGGGCTTCGCCCCGCCGCCGGGGGTGGGCGGCGGCCGGCAGGGCGGCATCCTGAACGTCGTGCTGGCCTACCGCTACCCGCGGGGCGCCGTCGTCGGCGCCGACCCGGAACAGGACGTGGTGCCCGAGGGGATGCGGCTGGCGGGGCAGCCGGGCAGCCGGGCCCCGCACATGTGGCTGCGGCGCGGCGAGCTGCGCGTGTCCACGCTCGACCTCTACGAGCGTTCGATGGTGCTGCTCTGCGGCGAGGGTGACGGCGCGGGCTGGCACGCGGCCGCGCGGCGCATCGCGGACGCCGGCGGGGTACGGCTGGAGGCCTACCGGATCGGTGCCGGCTCCGGGGCCGACCTGGTGTACGACGGCCACGGTGTGCAGGGCGGCTCGGGCGGCGACGGGCCCGCCGACTGGGCACAGGTCCACGGCACCACGCCCGACGGTGCGGTCCTGGTGCGCCCCGACGGGTTCGTGGCCTGGCGGGCCGAGGGGCGGCCCGCGGACCCGGAGGCGGCGCTGCGGCAGGCCTTGGCGGAGGTCCTGCGCACGGACTGACCCTTCGCGGGGCCGGCCCCGCCTCCGCCACGACGTGGGCAGCGGCCGGGAGCGAAGGGCGCGTCCCGGCCGCGGCCTGCCGGCTCAGGCCTGCGCCGGGTCCTCGGGGATCCGGTGCACTTCGACGGGGTCGCTGCCGGGCTTCCCGCCCGGTCCGGGGCAGGCCGACGCCCTCGCGGCGATCTCCAGGGCCCGCTCCTCGCTGTCGACGTCGACGATCCAGTACCCGGCGAGGATCTGTCCCGCCCGGGCCGGCCCGTCGGTCACCTGCGGCTGTCCGTCGCTTGCGGCCCGCACCGTCTTGACCATCGAGGGACCGCCGAGGCCACGCCCCTCCACCCACTCGCCGGCGGACGTCAGGTCGTTGTTGAGCGCGTTCATGTGGGCGAACATGGCCTCCATGTCGTCCTTGGAGAACGACGACATGATGGCGTCCCACTCGGCGGCCGGCACATTCAACTGGATCATGTACTTCACGTTCCTCACCCTTCCCGGGATGGCTCCATGGCTTCGGGGCTTGCGAAGAGGTAGACCGCCGGCCGCCGCGAAACTCATCGGCGCGCTCATGTGCCGGATGCGCCCATGGAACTTCGGCTTCGAGCGAAGTCCCCGTGCGGCTCCCCCTGCCACCACGGCAGGTATTCGATTGATCACTTCGGTGTGCAGCGGTGTAAAAAGAGAGCTTGTACGACCGGTCCGGTCGACGAAGCACACGCGTTCCTCGGGGGGAATCCGATCATGCACGCCCGCACGCTCCGCAGAGCGTTGGTCTCCGCGCTCGCCGTCTGTGCCATGACCGCCCTGGTCCCGGCTACCGCCACTCCGGCCGCCGCCGCCCCGGCCGAGTGCCGCGGGCAGCAGAGCGGCGATCTCGCGCTGATACACCCCGGCCAGCGTCTGGAGCCGGGGGCCCGTCTGGCGGACAAGGTCAGCACGACCGAGCTGGTGATGCAGCCCGACGGCAACCTGGTGCTGTACGCCCTCGGCAACCCCGGCGGATACAGGCTCCCGCTGTGGAACAGCGGTACCTACGGCAACCCGGGTGCGTACGCCACCATGCAGGACGACGGCAACTTCGTCATCTACCGCGAGGGCGGCGGCGCCCAGACCGGCGGCGGCATCTGGCACACCGCGACCTACGGCAGCGGGACCGGGTCCGTCAAAGCCTCCCTGCTCGGGGGCGCCTTCGTCGTCGAGGGCCGCAGCAACGTGCACTGGTCCACTCGGAGTTCGGAACGCCAGGCCTGGTTCTGCTCGGAGTTCGCGACGGCCGCGGAGGGCTGGTGGACGGGCAACTGGGCCCAGTCCGCCACGGTCTGGCTGGTCCTCCAGCAGGACAACAACCTCGTCATGTACCGCAAGAGCGACGGCAAGGCCATCTGGTACAGCGGCACGTACGGGGGCAACTACCGGGTGACCCTGCAGATGGCCCCCAAGGACCGCGGCGACCTGACCCTCGCCGAGGAGGGCCGCAGCACGGTCCGCTGGCGGACGGGAACGTCGAACAACGACGGTGCTTACGCCCTGCTCCAGGACGACGGCAACTTCGTCGTCTACAAGAAGGACGGCGGCCCCGGCAAGGGCGGAGGCCTCTGGGCCACCGGCACCTACGACAAGATCTGACACACCCCAGGGGGGAACACCCATGCGACACCACGTGCTCCGCGGAACACTCATATCGCTGCTCGCCGCCTCCGCCGTGACCGCCCTGGTCCCGGCGGTGGCGTCGGCCGCCGATCCCGGCCAGTGCATGACCAGCGCGGGCGGGCGCTCCGAGGACCTGCGGCCCGGCCAGCGCCTCGAATCGGGCGCGAGCCTGGTCCCGACGCCCGGCAAGCCCGAGCTGGTCATGCAGCCCGACGGGAACCTCGTCGTGTACGCGGTCGCCAACGGCGGGACCAAGCTCCCGCTGTGGCACAGCGGCACGTACGGCAACCCGGGTGCGTACGCCCTCATGCAGGACGACGGCAACTTCGTCATCTACAAGAAGGACGGCGGCCCTCAGACGGGCGGCGGCATCTGGAACACCGCGACCTACGGAAACCGGGCCAACGACTACATCAGGGCCTCGATCAGGGACGACGGCGAATTCAGCGTGAGCGGCCGCAGCGAGGACTGGTACTGGTCGACCAACACCAACCAGCGGCACGTCAGGGTGTGTTCGACCGACATGTCCTGGGACCGGGGCTTCTGGGCCGAGTCCGCCGGCGTCTGGCTGGTCCTCCAGCAGGACAACAACCTCGTCATGTACCGCAAGAGCGATGGCAAGGCCATCTGGGGCAGCGGCACGTACGGCAACCGGAGCGCCCTGACCCTGCAGATGGGGGACAACGGCGACCTGACCTTGCACGAATACGGGCAGAGCAGAACGGTCCGCTGGCGCACCGGCACGGCCGGCCACGACGGCGCCTACGCCCTCCTCCAGGACGACGGCAACTTCGTCGTCTACAAGAAGGACGGCGGCCCGGGCAAGGGCGGCGCCCTCTGGAACTCCGGTACGTACAACAAGATCTGACCGACCGACCACCACGGGGGAATCAACCCATGCGTCACCGCCTGCTCCGCAGCGCGTTCACATCCCTGCTCGCCGCCGCGGCCCTGACCAGCCTGGTCCCGGCCGCGGCACATGCCGCCCCTTCCGGGCCGGCCGAGTGCGACAGCGCCTACGACGTCCGCGAAACCGTCCTGAACGCCGGACAGCGGCTCGCTCCGGGCGAGAAGCTGACCAACCCGACCCAGGTGACCGAGCTGGTGATGCAGCCCGACGGCAACCTGGTGCTGTACGCCCTCGGCAACCCCGGCGGATACAGGCTCCCGCTGTGGAACAGCGGGACCTACGGCAACCCGGGTGCGTACGCCACCATGCAGGACGACGGCAACTTCGTCATCTACCGCCAGGGCGGCAGCGCCCAGACCGGCGGCGGCATCTGGCACACCGCGACCTACGGCGACCACACCGAGATGAAGCCCCAGGCGAAACTGGAGGCGAACGGCAACTTCAAGGTCATAGGCCGCAAGGAAGGCCAGATGGGGTTGCACTGGACGCCGCTGAGGCGGGAGCGGACCACCAAGCTGTGCGCGAACGACACGGTGCACGAGTACCGCTACTGGTTCGACGGCGACTGGGCCCAGAGCAAGAGCGTGTGGATCGTCCTCCAGAGCGACCACAACCTCGTCATGTACCGCAAGAGCGACGGCAAGGCCATCTGGAACAGCGCCACGAACGGCGTCGCTTACTACACCATCGAACTTCGCATGGGCGCCGACGGCGACATGACCCTGCGCGACTGGTTCGACCAGAAGAACCTGGCCTGGCGCGCCGGCACCGCCGGCAACCCCGGTGCCTATGCCCTCCTCCAGGACGACGGCAACTTCGTCGTGTACAAGGCGGACGGCGGCCCTGACAAGGGCGGCGCCCTGTGGGCCAGCGGCACCTACGACAAGATCTGAGCGCTCCCGCGCAGCAGATGTGAAGGGCGGAGTGCGTCGCGCACTCCGCCCTTTCAGCCGGGTCAGGGGACGAGGACGACCTTCCCGGCGACCGTGCCGGATTCGGCCAGGCGCATGGCTTCGGCGGCTCGGGCCAGCGGGATCTCGGCGGCGACCTTGGCGGTGATCTCCCCGCGCTGCAGGGCCGTGAACACCTGGGTGAGGTCGGTGCGCAGGCGCGCCCGGAACCGGTTCTTGGCGTAGGCGCGACCGGCCCACACGTTGAAGAAGTAGGCGCGACGGCCGTTGGGCAGCCAGTTCCACAGCCACACCCGGCCCAGGAGCCTCAGCACCGGCCACGCACCGGAGCCCTCGTCGTCACGGGTGGCGGCGCTGCCGTACGAGACGAGGGTGCCGCCGGGGGCCAGGAGCCGCCAGGAGCCGATGATGCCGTCGCCGCCGACGTGGTCGAACACCGCGTCCACGCCGCCGGGCGCGAGTGCCCGTACCCGGGCGGCGACGTCGCCGGAGCGGTAGTCGACGGGGACCACCCCGAGGGTGCGCAGCGCGTCGTGGTGGCGGGTGGAGGCGGTGCCGATCACCCGGGCGCCCGCGGCGAGCGCCAACTGGACCAGAATCGAGCCCACTCCCCCGTTGGCGCCGTGGACCAGGACGGTCTGGCCTGCGCGCACCCGGGCCTTGCGGTGGAGCATCTGCCAGGCGGTGATGCCGTTGACGACCGCGGTCTCCGCCTCCACCGCGCCGACGCCGTGCGGTACCTCCACCACGTCGGCGGCGTCCAGCGCGATGTGGCTCGCCCAGCCGCCGGTCTTCGTCAGGGCGGCCACCCGCTTGCCCGGCAGGCCGGGGTCGACGCCTGCGCCTGCCGCCAGAACGGTGCCGACCAGGTCGTATCCGGGGACGAAGGGGAACGGGGGCTGGTCGTAGTAGCGGCCGCGGCGCATCTGCTGCTCGGCGAAGGACACTCCCGTCGCCTCCATCGCGACCACCACCTGGCCTGCGGCCGGCCTCGGGACCGGGCCCCGGTGCAGTTCCAGCCCTTCCGGCTCCACCTTGCCCGGCAGGACGATCTCGACCCGCTCGACCGTGTCCATCATGACCTCCGATTGGTTTGTTCTTCTCGCGTTCGTTAGAAGCTATAACGAGAGTGAGGGGGCGAACCAAGGATGTCAAGAGAAGGGATGGTTCGATCGCTAGGGACCTTGCCGATGGTGATAACCTCTAACTCGCTGAGGTCGGGCAGGACAGTGGGAGGTCTCATGGGCACGTCCGCAAGCACGAGGACCCCTCGCGAGCGGTACCGGCAGCAAGTGCGCGAAGAGGTCAAGGAGAAGGCCTGGCAGCAGATCGCCGGCTCCGGCGCATCGGCGCTGTCCCTGAATGCGATCGCCAAACAGATGGGCATGAGCGGGCCGGCGCTGTACCGGTACTTCGCCAACCGCGACGAGCTGATCACCGAACTCATCCGGGACGCGTACCGCTCCCTCGCCGACGCCTTCGCCGACGTCGCCGGAGCGGGCGGTGGTCCTGATCTCGGTGCCCTGGCGCGGGCGCTGCGCCGCTGGGCCCTGGAAGACCCGCACCGCTACTTCCTCGTCTACGGCACCCCGGTCCCCGGCTATCACGCGCCGCAGGACATCACCGCGATCGCCTCGGAAATGATGTCCGTCCTGCTCGACGCCTGCGCCGCAGCCGGCCCGCGGCCCGAACCGGCCCCTCAGGCCCGCGCCTTCGAAGACCACCTCGCCGGTCGCCGGGAGTGGGCCGGGGACCACCCGGACGCCCCGTCACCGGACCTTCGGCTGGCCCTGGCGTTCTGGACCCGCCTGCACGGCGCGCTCTCACTGGAGTTGGCGGGCCACTTCACGGGCATGGGCCTGGACCCCGCCCTGCTGTTCGAGTCCGAGCTGGGCAGCCTGACCGGCCACTGACCACCCGGTGTCCCACCCGGCCTGCGCCACACGGGGCACCATGGGGGCATGAGAACGCGACCCGTGCTCGTCTATGACGGAGACTGCGGCTTCTGTACGACTTCGGCCAGAGCGGCGCAGCGGCTGCTGCACCCCTCGTGCGAGTTCACCGCGTGGCAGTTCGCGGACCTGGAGTCCCTGGGTGTCTCGCAGGAGCGGGCCGAGTACGAGGCGCTGTGGGTGACTCCCGCCGGTGAGGTGTACGGCGGCGCCCAGGCGGTGGCGAAGCTGTTGCTGCGCGCCGGCGGGGCATGGGGGGTCCTGGGGGCGGTCCTCACCCTGGCGCCCGTGCGCTGGATCGCCCGTGCCGCCTACCGGATCATCGCGGTCAACCGTGGGCGCCTGCCGGGCGGCACACCGGCCTGTGCCACGCCGCCCCGGCGACCGGCGTGAGGGCACGGCATGCTCAAGGCGCCGGCCCGGACGCCGCCCGCGCCGTGGGCCGGAGATGCGCCGGGGCGCGGGCGCTCGCAGGATGGTAGCGAGGGGGGCGCCCGGCCCCGTAGGCCGTGGCACGTGGGCGTTCGTGCCTGCGTACGGAGTCATGGAGGCCCGATGGCTGACCCCCGTAGCGACGGCGGGGCTCCCCGCCGCGGCGGCGTCTTCCTGGGATTCGCCCCGTGGATCATCTTCGATGTGGTCGCAGGTCCCAGTACGTGGAAACTGGCGGCGCTCACCGCGCTGGCCGCGTCACTGGTGCTGAACCTGCCCGATCTGCGGCGGGGCCGCCTCAAGCTGCTGGAGATCACCGGGATCGTCTTCTTCGCCGTCATCTCGGTTCTGGCGCT
This sequence comes from Streptomyces cirratus, assembly GCF_014650775.1. GTDB lineage: Bacteria > Actinomycetota > Actinomycetes > Streptomycetales > Streptomycetaceae > Streptomyces > Streptomyces cirratus. Next base: position 129,454 of record NZ_BMVP01000003.1, read on the forward strand.
GGTGCTCGACCGGCACGACCTCATCTGGCTGGAGACGTACGCCCAGACGCTGTCGAGCGCGGTGATCGCGGCCGTGGCACTGGGGTCCTTGGCGTTCACTCCCTTCACCGAGCAGTACGCGCGCGAGTCCGTTCCGAGGGAGCACTGGGACTCACCGCTGTTCCGCCGGACGAACCGCGTGCTGACGGCCGTGTGGGGTGGGGTGTTCTTGCTCATCGCGGTCGCGGGCCTGGTCGCAGTGACGGCGGGGAGACACGGGGACTGGTTCAACTGGGTCATCCCCGCCGTCCTGTTGGTGCTGGTGGTGAAGTTCACCGCGTGGTATCCGGAGCGCGTGCGCGCGAATGCCCGGCCGTCTTGAGGGTCAGGTCAGTCCCACTGCTGGTCCGCGAGGGAGGTGACGGGCTGGGGCTTGCCTATGACGGCCAGGGCGATGAAGAAGTTGATCTGCCCGATGGCGATGGTCAGGGTGGCCAGCGCCTTCTCGTCGTAGTGCTTCGCCACCTCTGCGTACAGCTCGTCGGATACGCGCTCCTCGCCGTGGGGCGCGGGCTGGAGGGTTGCCTCCACCAGGGCCAGGGCGGCCCGTTCGGCGTCGGTGAAGTAGGGGGCGTCCTGCCACGAGGAAACGGCCGTGATGCGCTCCTGCGACTCCCCCGCCTTGCGCAGGAAGGCCGTGTTCAGAATGGTCAGGTAGGTGTTGCGGACGATCTGCCCGGCGCGCAGGTGGACGAGGCTCATCGTGGTGCGCGGTACCGAGCGGTTGCCCGTGGCCCGGAAGAGCGCGGCGCTGATGTCGCTCAGCTCCGGCACGAACTCGCCCGGGTTCGGCATCCGGGAGATCGAGGTGTTCGTCATGACTGCACTCCTTCACATCGGCAGCAGCCCGTTCGGCGGCTTCACAGCACTGACGAACGGGCTCGACGAGATGTGACAACCGCTGTTCGGGCAGCTTCCGCGGATCCGGCACGGCCGACATCTCCCCGAGCCCGCCCGAGAACGAGCACGGTCAGCGGCTGCCCGGACCACCCTCGGCGGTGACCAGCGCCTCCATGGCCGCGCCGTCGGCCGGATCCGCGCCCACCGACATCCACGCCCACCGGCCCCTGCCGGACGACTCCGACCAAGCCCGCGCCGTCGCCGTCCTCGCCCGAGCCCAGCAGGACACCACGTGGAATCGCCGGCAGGTCGGCAACCGGCTCCGCTCCCTGCTCCGTGAGTACTACCCTGCCGCTCTGGCCGCCGTCGTGCACTGGAAGAACGGCCTGTGCCGGCCGGCGGCCCTCGCCCTGCTCAAGGTGGCGCCGAGACCGAGCGGCCGGGAGATCCTTCGAGCCGAGTGGGCTCACCATCCGCCGCAGGTGGAGAAGGCCCTGGGCCGGCAGATGCTTGCGCTCCTGGCCCAGCCGGAAGCTGCCTGCACCGCCGTGGACGACCTCGACAGGCCGCAGAGGAGGCCTTCCTCCAACACGAGGACGCGGAGATCATCCTGAGCCTCCCGTGGCTCGGGACCCAGCTCGGAGCCCGCGTGCCGGCCGAGCTCGGCGACGACCGGAACCGGTTCGCCGATACCCGCGGGCTGAAAGCATCGTGAACCATTCGACGAACAGGCGGCCTTTCCAACCACCGCGGAGCAGGCGCCGCAGGCTGCGTAGGGCGGTGATCAGCTGGCCTGAGGAGCCTCCTTGGCGAGGTCAAGGTACGTGCGCCTTGCTGGGGGACGCCAAATGAACGCATCGGCGATTTCGGAGCGGAGGGGATGAGCCTGCTACAAGCAGCTCTCGAAGCCGCACCCAGAGGCTGAACGGGCTCGCCCGCATCAGCCGTGTGCAGTTCACATAGAACAAAGGCTCTCGGCGGCCAGGCGGGTGTTCGTAGAGCAAGGAGGCCAGTGGACCCCAGGCTTCATACGGCTCCGCCGGGGTCAGCGCATCACTGCGCACCTGTCCGAATGCGGTCCCTGGCGCGAAGGCCGCGGTGTCGCGGAAGGACGCTGCCGCGCCCCGCGACCGGGACTGTCGGCTGTGATGAGACGACTCGTATCGGAGTCGGCCAGGGAGCTTACGAGGCACGGGCCTTTCGGATGGTCATGCCTCACATCTTGCCATGTCCACATCTCCCTTCGAACGGCCCAAGCCTGCTGCACAACGTCAACTTGACGCCTGGCTTCGTGAGGTGTCTGCGGTGAACGGGCTACGCCGTTGGCGTGACCGGAGCACCGTAGGAGCCATCTTCGAGAGATCGTCACGGGATGATCAGTTTTGGGTAAAGCGCCGCGGGTCGCTGCCCGGGCCTTCGACGCCTCACCTTCCGGGAGGAATCCGACCATGAGTTACGGCAACGCCCTGCGACACCAGATCGCCCAGCCCGGCACCACACCTCTGATCGGCGTGTACGACATGTACTCGGCGTCGGTGGCGGCCGGGCACTACGACGGGATCTTCGTCTCCGGGTTCGGCTTCGCGGCCTCCTACTACGGACTGCCCGACATCGGATTCATCGCGTGGCCCGACATGATGGGCTTCGTCCAGCGGCTGCGCGGCGCCTTCCCCCGCCACCACCTCCTCGTCGACATCGACGACGGGTACGTCGATGCGGAAGTGGCCTGCCACGTCGTGGGGGGCCTTGAGCGGATCGGTGCCTCCGGCGTCATCCTGGAGGACCAGAAGCGCCCCCGGCGCTGCGGGCACGCCGACGGCAAGCAGGTGCTGCCGCTGGCGGAGTACCTGGAGAAGCTCGACATGGTCCTCGCCACGCGCAAGGACCTCGTGGTCGTCGCCCGTACCGACGCGACGGAGGAAGCCGACATCATCGTGCGGGCGCAGGCCCTGGCCGCCACCGACGCCGACGTCGTCCTGGTCGACGGCGTCCGCAGTGTCGAGTGGATCGAGCGGATCCGCGGGGTCGTCGGCGACAAGCCGCTGATGTTCAACCAGATCGCCGGCGGCAAGTCCCCGCGGCTCTCGCTCAGCGAGCTGGACGAGCTCGGCGTCGACGTCGCGATCTACAGCACTCCCTGCCTGTTCGCCGCGCACCGGGCGATGGACACCGCGCTCAGCGAACTCCGCCTGGCCGACGGGCGCCTGCCCGGCGACGAGGACGGCGGGGCGATCGGCGTCGCGGAGTCCACCAGGCTGTTGGCCGCGAACATCACCCGCCACCACCCCGTTCCGGCGGCGCGCGACAGCACGGACGTCAGCGTGTGACGTGAGCGCGGTTGCGGCCCCGCCGTCCGCCTCGCCGTGCACACGCCCGCCGACGGCCACGGGGCCCGCATCCGGGACGGCCCCGCCACGGCGCAGAAACGTCACGCCTCCCCCGTTCGTGCCCGCCACCCCTGTACGCCCGGCGGGTGGGGGGCGGTCATTACCATGAGGGGGTTTGGCGGAGCGCGTTTCATACGGAGGAAGCTGAGGGTGTTCTCGGTGGTCGTCAGGCAGGACGCGCGGGGTGTGGTGTTCGCACTGCGCGGGGAGCTCGACTTCGAAAGCGTGGTGCAGCTGCACGAGGCCGGGGAGCAGGAGCTGGGCAGGGGCCCGGGGGTGGGGCCCGTCGTGGCCGACTGTTCCGACCTGGAGTTCTGTGACTCGTCCGGTGTCGGCGCCCTGGTGCGGTTCTTCCAGCAGCTGTCCGCTCAGGGCCGGGCGCTGCGGCTGGCGTGCGTGCCGGATTCGGTGGCCCGTCTGTTCTCGCTGACCGGACTTGACCAGGTCTTCTCCGTCCACGCGGACGTGTCCGACGCCCTGGTCGCGGGCACGGGCGGCCGTGAGATCGTTGCTCCGGGCGCTGCGGGCGCTGACAAACCGGTACAGCCGAGTGGGGGGCAGGGCACATGACGCGCGTACCGGGGCGGAAGGCAGCGCAGTCCGCCGGGACGCGAAGGGCGCGGACGAACGGCGAAAGCAGGGCGGAGGAGGACCTGCGGGCCCTATTCGGGCAGTCGACGGCCGTGTTCGCCTCCCTCGCCGGACCGGCGCACATGCTGGAGGCGGCGAACCCGGCGTTCTTCGCCGCGATCGGCGGGGGTGAGCGCACCCGCACCGGCGTGCCCCTCGGACAGCTGGTGCCCGAACTCGCCGACCAGGGTTTCCTCGCCCTCCTGGACCAGGTCTACCGCACCGGCAAGGCCCACATCGGCAGGGATGCCCGGGTCGTGCTGGGTGAGGGGGCGGCGGCGCGGGAGGCGTTCTTCGACTTCACCTACGAGCCCCGCGTGGACGCCGGCGGCAACACCATGGGTGTGCGGGTGATCGGGGTGGAGACCACCCAGGTCAAGCACGCCCAGCGGCTGACGGCCGAGCACCGCGCGCTGCTGGAGCAGATCGCGCGCCAGGCACCGCTGCCCGAGGTCCTCGAGGGCATGGCCCGTGTCATAGAGGACCTGGCGCCCGAGGAAGTGCTGGTCTCCGTCCTGCTGGCCGACGCCGACGGCCGGCACCTGCGGCACGGCGCGGCGCCCAGCCTGCCCGACTTCTACAACGAGGCCATCGACGGCATCGCCACCGGGGAAGGCGTCGGCTCCTGCGGCACCGCCGCCCACCGCCGCCGGCCGGTGATCGTGACCGACATCGCCACCGACCCGTTCTGGGACGACTTCCGTGACCTGGCCGAGAAGGCGGGACTCGCCGCCTGCTGGTCCACCCCGGTACTCGCCCGCGACGGCTCACTGCTGGGCACCTTCGCCATGTACCACCGCACCCCGCGCGCGCCGCAGGAAGCCGACCTCGCCCTGGCCCGGGTCTTCGCCGACACCGTGGCCCTGGCCGTCGAACGCCAGCAGGCCGAACAGGCGCGACAGGCCGCCGAGGCCCGGGAGACGGCGGCCCGCGCCGACCTCGCCTTCCTCCTGAAGGCCAGTACCGCCCTGACCAGCGACCTGGACGCCACCCAGACCCTCCAGCGCCTGGCCGCGTTCTGCACCCCGCAGCTGGCGCCGCTGTGCGCGGTCGACGTCGTCGAAGGCGGACGGGTGCACCGCATCGCCACCGCCGCGCCCACGAAGGGGCAGCAGGACCTGCTGGCCTCGCACCTCCCGGTCCACGACGCCGCCGACAACACCGTCGCCCGCGTGCTGGCCTCCGGCATGAGGGAGGTCGCGCGCCGCACGCCCACCGGGTCCGGCCCCTGGCAGGAGCTGGGCGTCACCGGCTACATGTGCATTCCCCTGATGGACCGGGGCAGTGCCTTCGGCACGTTGACCCTGCTGTCCACCGGCGAGCACCCCTTCGACGGCCACACCGTCGCCCTCGCCGAGGAACTCGCCCGGCGCGCCGCGCTGGCCGCCCGCCACGCCCGCCAGTACACCCACCGCGTCACCCTCGCCCGTGACCTGCAAGCCGGACTGCTGCTGCCCGATCTGCCCGCCGTGCCCGGCGCCGACGTCGCCACCTACTACCACCCCGCCGGCGAGGGCCTGGACGTCGGCGGCGACTTCTACGACGTCTTCCCCCTCGACGACGGCCGCTGGGCGTTCCTGCTCGGTGACGTCTGCGGACGGGGAGCCATCGCCGCCACGACCACCGCCCTGGTCCGCCACACCGCCCGCGCCGTCGCGCCCCTCCTGCCCGGTCCGGACGCCGTAGTCGAAGCCGTCAACCGGGCGCTGCTCAACCGGCCCGACAGCCACGGCACCGGATTCGTCACCCTCGTCTACGGTCAGCTCACCCCCACCCCCGACGGGCTGGACGTCTGCCTGGTCCGCGCCGGTCACACCCTGCCGCTCGTCCTCGGCACCGACGGGACGGTGCACACCGTCGACGCGCCCGGTGCGCTCCTCGGCATCACGGCGGACCCCGCCGTGACCGTCCACCGCCTCCATCTGAGCCCGCGGGAAAGCCTGTTGCTCTACACGGACGGGATCACCGAGGCCCGCGACGGTTCCGGCGAGCAGTTCGGCGAGCAACGCCTCGCGGCCGCCCTGACCGGCGGCGCGCACCGCACTGCCGCGCACGACGTCATCGACGTCCTCACCCGGGCCGTGCAGGCCTTCACGGGCGGCCACGACATCGACGACGACCAGGCCGTCCTCGTCCTGACCGCGACCTGACCCGGCCGGCCGGCTCGAAGGCCGACGGGGGCCGCTCATGCCGACGGGGCGGCGTGCCGACGTGGTGTCGGGGGACGCCGCCCTCGGGCGGGACGGACCGGGGAGGTGACTCCCACTGTCATGGCGGTTACTTCGGGTCGGCGTTGAACTTCGACGTCGACCAGCGGTAACCGAGTGCGGCCAGGCCGATGGACCAGGCCACCGCGAGCCATCCGTTGTAGCCGATCTCGCTGCCGAGCAGCAGGCCGCGCAGGGTTTCGATGGCGGGGGTGAAGGGCTGGTACCGGGCGATCGGCTGGAACCAGCCCGGCATCGCGTCGATGGGGGTGAACGCGCTGGAGATGAGCGGCAGCAGGATGAGCGGCATGGCGCTGTTGCTGGCCGCCTCGGCGTTCGGGCTGGCCATGCCCATTCCGACCGCGATCCAGGTGAGCGCCAGGGCGAAGAGTGCGAGCAGCCCGATCGCCGCCAGCCATTCCAGGGCGGTGGCGTCCGTGGACCGGAAGCCGATGGCCACGGCGACGGCGCCGACGAGGAGGACGCTGGCGACCGACTGCAGGACGCTGCCGACGACGTGCCCGATGAGTACGGAGCCTCGGTGGATCGCCATCGTGCGGAAGCGGGCGATGATGCCCTCGGACATGTCGGTGGCGACGGACACCGCGGCGCCGATGACGGTGCTGCCGATGGTCATCAGCAGGATGCCCGGGACGACGTAGGCGATGTACGCGGAGCGGTCGGCGCCGCCGCCGATGCCCGCGCTCATCGTGTCGCCGAAGATGTAGACGAAGAGCAACAGCAGCATGACGGGCGTGAGCAGCAGGTTCAGGGTGAGGGACGGGTAGCGGCGCGCGTGCAGGAGGTTGCGGCGCAGCATGGTGGCGGAGTCGCGCACGGCGAGGGGCAGGGAGCTCATCGGACGTTCTCCTCGGTCTGGTTGTTCTGGGCGGGCACGGTGGAGCCGGTCAGGGCGAAGAAGACGTCGTCGAGGTCGGGGGTGTGCACGGTCAGCTCGTCGGCCTCGATGCCGGCCGAGTCCAGCCAGTCGAGGATGGAACGCAGCTCGCGCTGGCTGCCGTCGCTCGGGATCTGCAGGGCGAGGGCCTCGTCGTCCCGGGAGGCCTCGCGCAGTGCGCGGGCCGCACTGCGGTACGTGGACGGGTCGTAGAAGCGGAGCCGGACGTGGCCGCCGGGGATCAGGCGCTTGAGCTCCTCGGCAGTGCCCTGAGCGGCGATCTTGCCGTCGTTCAGCACGGCGATGCGGTCGGCGAGCTGGTCGGCCTCCTCCAGGTACTGGGTGGTGAGGAAGACGGTGACGCCGTTTGTGACGAGCTCGCGGATGATCTGCCACATGTTGTGGCGGCTGCGCGGGTCGAGGCCGGTGGTGGGCTCGTCGAGGAAGATGATCCGCGGGTCGCCGACCAGGGTCATGGCGATGTCGAGGCGGCGCTTCATGCCGCCGGAGTAGGTGGATGCGGGCTTCTTCGCGGCGTCGGTGAGGTCGAACCGCTCCAGGAGTGCGGCGCAGACGCGCCGTCCCTCGGCTTTGGAGAGGTGGTGGAGGTCGGCCATGAGGAGCATGTTCTCCTCACCGGTGATCAGGCCGTCGACGGCGGAGAACTGTCCGGTGACGCCGATCGCGGCGCGGACCGCCTGTGGGTCGGTGGCGAGGTCGTGGCCGGCGACGCGGATCTCACCGGAGGCGGGGCCGGCGGTGATGAGGGTCGAGAGGATCTTGACCGCGGTGGTCTTGCCGGCGCCGTTCGGACCGAGCAGGGAGAAGATCGTTCCCTCCGGGACGGCCAGGTCGATGCCGTCGAGGACGGTCTTGTCGCCATAGGACTTGCGCAGCCCGTTCGCCGCGATGGCCAAGCTGGTCATGGGGAGTGCTCCTTCTTTCCGGGCTGCGGGTCAGAGGCTGCGGGCGGTGATGTCGCCCTGGGAGGTGGTCGCCTGGATGTCGAGCTCGGTGGCCCCGTCGTTCTTGAGGTGGTTGCTGATGCGGCCGTAGGAGGTGCCGGCGTCGAGGGAGGCCGAGACGCCGGGGGCGGCGGTGACCGAGATGTCGCCCTGGTGGGTGCTCAGCACGACCTTGCCGCGTACGGCTTCGGCGATCCGGATGTCGCCCCTCGCGGTGCTGATCTCCGCGGGTCCCCCGAGCCGGCCGACCTCGACGTCGCCGTCGGTCGCGGTGAGGCGAAGGCTCGCGACCTCGTCGATCTTGATCTGGCGGTACGCGCCGTCGAAGGTGATGTCGCCGAGGCGGCCGACGGCCCGGAACTCGGTGCTGGCGGCCTTCGCCTCGACGCGGGAACCGGCGGGCAACTGGACGGTCACCTCGATGGATCCGGAGGGGCCGAAGTGCTGGTTCCGCACGGGTACCTCGACCCGCAGGACTCCCTCGGCGTACTCGACCGTGGTCTGCTCCGCTGCCTTCACGTCGCGGCTCTTCGAGGCGTTCACGGGGAGGATCTCGACGGTGGTGTCGGCACGGTCGGCGGCGATGATCTGGACTCGCCCGGCGGGGATGTCGAGGACGGCGGAGATGGGGGCGGTGGTGGCGAACTTCTGCATCGTGGTCTCCTGCGACTCGTTGTTTCCGATGGACGAAAAGCTACGTTGCATTCAAAGAAGCTTCAATATGTTCGTTGCGCGAAAACACTGTTTCCCCAGCTCGGAGCCTATATTTCGTTGCAACCGATCTCAACGTTAATGCAACACCGGGTGTCAGTTCGTTGCAATGAATGAAGCTGAACGCTATGCTGGCGGCAGCCCTAGCCGAACAAAGGAGACCGCGATGCCGGGAGGCAGGCTCACCCAGCAGGAACGCCAGCAGATCGGGCTGGGGCTGGCCGACGGCCTGGCCTACGCCGAGATCGCACGACGTCTGGACCGCCCGACCTCGACGGTCACGCGTGAGGTGATGCGCAACGGCGGCCCCACGGCCTACCGCGCCGACCTGGCCCACCGCGCCACCGAACGCCGCGCCCACCGGCGAAAGCCCGCCTCGTCCCGGGGAGCGGAGGAGGCCGCCCTGCCGCACGGCCGCGACCCCGAGGCCGTGGCCGAGTACGAGGAGCGGTTCACCACGGTCATGATGCAGTCGGGCCTGTCCAACAAGATGATGGCGCGGGTGATGGTCTGCCTCCTCACCACCGACTCCGGCAGCATGACCGCCGCCGAACTGGTCCAGCGCCTCCAGGTCAGCCCGGCCTCCATCTCCAAGTCGATCGCCTTCCTGGAGAGCCAGGCCCTCGTCCGCCGGGAGCGCGACGAACGCCGCCGGGAGCGTTATGTCATCGACGAGAACCTCTGGTACCACTCGATGGAGGCCAGCGTCCGCGCCCTCACCGAGCAGGTCGAGATCTCACGGCAGGGCGTCGGCATCCTCGGTCCCGGCACCCCGGCCGCCGTCCGCCTGGAGAACGTCGCCCGCTTCCTCGACTTCGTCGCCGAGAGCCTCGCCCGCGCCGCGGAGCAGGCCCGCGACGTGCTCCACACGAAGGCGGAATCGACTTCGGACGGTGCTTGACCGTCTCGCTCGGTGGGAGGGGGTGATTGTTCGCGCAGGGGCGGCGCCTTACCCTCGCGTGCATGCCTCACGAGAAGGAAGTACCGCCGTCGGCCGATGTGTTGCGCGCGGCCTACGGTGCGTTCGACGCAGTCGTCAAGACCGTCACGGATGAGCGGTCGTGGCTGCCGACCGGCTGTGCCGGCTGGTCGGTCCGCGACCTCGTCTTCCACTGCGTGGGTGACGCGCAACGCGGCCTGGTCGCCCTGCACACGCCCGTCGAACGGCCGCCGGACCGTGACGCGGTGACCTACTGGGAGGACTGGCGGCCGGAACCCGTCGGTGCGGCCAACGGCCGTAGGTTCAACCGGGTCGTCGCCAGCATGTTCTTGCAGGTCGACCAACTGTGTGAGCTGTATTCCGAGACCGTGGCCGCCATGGTGGACGCCGCGGCGGGCGCTTCGGCCGGCCGGCCGGTCGCCACTCAAGGCCACGTACTGTTCGCCGGCGATCTGATCCGCACGCTGGCCGTCGAGGCGACGATCCACCATCTCGACCTCGTGCTGTCCCTCCCCGACGCACCCGGGCCTTCGGCCGAAGGGCTCGGCGAAGTGCGCCGCACGCTGGACGGACTGCTCGGCCGCCCGGTGCCGCTGCCGTGGGACGACGCGCATTACGCGCGGGTGGCGACCGGACGCGCGACGCTGTCGGACGCCGACAGGGCCCGCCTGGGCGCGGACGCGGCCCGCTTCCCGCTGTTCGCATAGCCCGGCGGGCCCGACGGGACGGCGCGGGGCGGGCACGATCCATTGGAGTGCACGGCTCCTGGAGGTGCACGGTCCCTGGGGTGCACAATCGTTTACCCTTGGGGTGAACAGTTGTGCACCCCGGCTGTGTCCCGTTCCCGCCCCGGTCTGGAGCAGCATGCCCCCCGCGATATCCGTACCCGGCCCGCGCCCCCGGGCCGTCGTACCCGTACTCGCCTTCTGCGGCGTGGTCGTCGCCGTCATGCAGACGCTGGTGGTCCCGCTGCTGCCGCACGTCCCCGACCTGACGGGGGCCAGTCCGGGCGCCGCGGGCTGGCTGGTGACCATCACCCTCCTCACCGGTGCGGTCTTCACCCCGGTGCTCGGCCGCGTGGGTGACATGTACGGGAAGCGACGCGTACTGCTCGCCTCGCTGGGGGTGCTGACCGTCGGCTCCGTGCTCTGCGCGGTCAGCTCCCACATCGGCGTGCTGATCACCGGCCGCGCCCTCCAGGGCGCGGCTCTCGCGGTGATCCCCCTCGGCATCAGCATCATCCGCGACGAACTCCCCGCCGACCGGGTGCTGTCGTCGATCGCCCTCATGAGCTCGACCCTCGGCATCGGTGCGGCGATCGGCCTGCCGGTGGCCGCGCTGGTCATCGAGAACTTCGACTGGCACACCATGTTCTGGGCATCGGCCGCCCTCGGCTTGCTCGATCTGCTCCTCGTGCTGTGGATCGTCCCCGAGTCCGCGGTGCGCTCCCGCGGGCGCTTCGACGTCCTGGGCACGGTGGGCCTGAGCGCTTTCCTCGTCGGGCTGCTGCTCGCGATCACCCAGGGCGCGGACTGGGGCTGGACCTCGGCGCGCACGCTGGGCCTGTTCGGGGCCTCGGTGGCCGTGGGCCTGCTCTGGGGACGGTTCGAACTGCGCGCCCCCTCCCCCATGGTGGACCTGCGGGTCTCCGCCCGGCCCGCCGTGCTGCTCACGAACGTCGCGGCCCTGCTGATCGGTTTCGCCTTCTACGCCAACTCCCTGGTCACCGGCCAGATGGTGCAGGAGCCCACCAGCACGGGGTACGGGCTCGGCGCCTCCATCGTGGTGAGCGGACTGTGCCTGCTGCCCGGCGGCCTGGCCATGGTGGCCCTCTCTCCCGTCTCGGCGCGGATCTCCGCCGCCTACGGGCCCCGTACCGCGCTCGCGCTCGCCGCCGTCGTCATGGCCGTCGGCTACGTGGTCCGCTTCTTCACCAGCCACAGTCTCTGGCTGATCGTGGCCGGTGCCACCGTCGTCGCTTCCGGTACGGCGATCGCGTACTCGGCGCTGCCCGCGCTCGTGATGCGGGCCGTGCCGGTGAGCGAGACGGCGGCGGCCAACGGGCTGAACACCCTGATGCGTTCGGTCGGCCAGGCCTGCTGCAGCGCGGTGGTCGCCGCCGTGCTGGCCCACGTGACGTTCGTGGCCGGCGGCCGCACCGCCCCGACCCTGCACGCCTACCTGCTGATCTTCCTGATCGCCGGCGGAGCCGCGCTCGCGGCTCTCGGCGCCACGCTGTTCCTGCCGTCGGACCGGCCCGGGCGCGGTGCGCTGCGCGGCCGCGGCTGCGAGGGCGGTACGGTCACGGTGTCAGCGTCCGTGACCGCCGCCCAGGAGGGCGCATGAGCAGCACCGACGGGTCCGTCGCCGCCACGGCCGATGCGCAGGCGGGTGCCGAGACCGGACGTGAGGCCATCGTGCGGGCCGCACGGCGGGCGTTCACGCTGCGGCCGTACGCCGAGGTCACGATGCGCGGCATCGCCGCCGCCGCCGGGGTGAGCCCGTCGCTGATCGTGAAACGGTTCGGCAGCAAGGAAGCCCTGTTCAACACCGTCGTCGATTTCCGCTCGGCCGCCGACGAGCTCTTCGCCGCTCCGCCGTCCGCGCTGGGACGGCACCTGGTCCTGACCATGGTCGAGCTGCGTGAGCGGTTTCGGGGGGACCCGCTGCTGCGGGTCGTCTTCTCCCTCGGCATCGAGGACGAGCGCACCCTGCTCCGCGCGCGGTTTCGCGAACAGGTCACCGACCGGCTGGCCGCGGCGCTGACCGGACCGGACGCGCAGCTGCGGGCCGAGCTCATCGCCGGACAGCTGCTGGGTCTGGGCGCCACCTTGAGCCTGCACCGGCCGGACGGCGCCGGCTCGCACGCCACCGCCGAACGCCTCGCGGACCTGTACGCGCCCGGCCTCCAGCGGCTCATCGACGGCGCCTGACCCCGGGCCGGGCGCGTACAGGTCCGCTCCCAGCGCATGAAATCGGCGCGTCGAAGCATGTGCGTGGGATGGAATGCGTGATGTACGAGGAACGGTCCGGCCGGTCGGAGAGCGTGGAGTGCGGACTGGAGGACGAGACCTGCCAGCTGGTGTTGAAGCGGCTGCGCGGGCTGGGTGAGGGCGAGTTCGGCTGGGTGCGCCTGGTCGATCCGGCCGAGGCGGAACTGGTGCAGCTGGCCGAGGAGTTGGGCCTGCACCCCCTCGCGGTCGAGGACGCGGTCCAGGCACGGCAGCGCCCCAAGCGTGAGCGCTTCGGTGACGTGCTGGCCGTCGCGCTCAAGACGCTCTGGTACGTCGATGCGGACACGGCGGTGGAGACGGGGCAGCTGATGGTCTTCGTCGGCCCCCGGTACGTGCTCACCGTGCGGCACGGTCCGGTCGACCCGGCCGCCGAAGCCGCGCGCCGGCTCGACGCGGACCCGGGCATGCTGCGTTTCGGCCCGCTGTCCGTCCTGCACGCCGTGCTCGATGTGGTCGTGGACGCCTACAGCGACAGCGCCGACAAGGTGCGGGCCGCGCTCACCGCGCTGGAGGACTGCGTCTTCTCCACCTCCCGCGTCGACCACACCGAGGCGATCTACTCCCTCAAGCGGGAGGTGCGGGAGTTCCGTGACGCGGTCCAGCCCCTGGTCCCCGTACTGCACGGGCTGCCGGCCGGCCCGGTGCAGGACGGGCAGAGCCCGCCGCCCAAGGTGCTGCCCTACTTCCGCGATGTCGCCGACCATCTGAGCCGCGCGGACACCGAGGTCCGGTCCCTGGACGAGCTGTTGACCTCGGTCCTGGACGCACAGCAGGCGCGGGTGGGCACCTGGCAGAACGACGACATGCGCCGCATCTCGGCCTGGGCAGCGATCTTCGCGATCCCGACCATGGTCGCCGGTGTCTACGGGATGAACTTCGAGCACATGCCCGAGCTCGGCTGGACCTACGGCTATCCGCTCGCCCTCGCTCTCATGGCGCTGGCCTCCGGACTCCTCTACCGCGCCTTCCGCCGCAACGGCTGGCTCTAGGCCGACGGCGGGCCCGTCGGGGCGCGGGACGGATCCCGGTCCGGAGCAGTTGTCGGCCAGGAAGACCTCCAGGGTCTCGCGCAGCATCCCCTCGGCCGGTACGCCCGCCAGCAGTTCGGCGAGGGTGTCCAGCTGCTCGACCCCCGCGCACCGCAACCTCCGCGTCCGCCGCCGTGAGGGCGAACCGGGCCCTCGGTCCCGGCGGCCCGCGCGCCTGTGCCGGGGCGCAGGTCCGTCCCCGGGCCCCGCATGCCTGGAGCAGCGGCCACCCCGGGCGGAGCCGGCCGCCTGGTCGCCCCCGCCGGCCGGGTCCTCGTGGAGCACGGCCAGCGTTCCGGCCACCGCGTACGGGACTGCGTCCAGGTGCGCCAGTGCCTCGGCCAGGGCGTTGCCCGAGGTCGCGGCGAGTGCGCGGTACGAGCCGCCCGGCGGCGCGAGGACCGGAGCCGCTTCCTGCTGGCGGTCAGCGGCGGGGACGGGCACCACACCGTGCTGTCCTGGGCCGAACTGGACGCCGACTTCGGCGGTGCCCCGGTCCTGCTCGCCGCCCGGCTCGACGGGGCGGACCTCGACGGGGCGGGCGCGCAGCGGGTGGTTCCGTCGGACCGGTGCGGGGCGCGGTACGTCAGCGCCGTCACCCACGTGTGGTTCGGAGCACTGTCGCCGCCGAGCCCGGGGCGGTGAGCCGCTGGTGCCCGCGTGGGCGTGGCGGCGGGGTGTGGCCGGGCGAAGACGGATATACCCCTTGCGGGAGGTGCCGTGTCCGTTCGCCGTCTTGCCCTCGTCCTCGCCGGTCCGGCCCTGGCGCTCGCGCTCGCCGCCGGGGCGTCCGGGGCGGCTCCCGTGCCGCGGACCGGGCCGGTGCCGGGTTCCCCGGTGACCGTCGTCGCCCCGCTCCCCGGCAGTGTGACGGCCCTGGCCGGGTACGCGGTCCAGGCGGCGGCGAAGGTCAAAGACTCCGCGGCAGCGGTGTCCAGCCCCGGCTATCCGGCGGCCGGGTGGTATCCGGCGGGCCCGCGTTCCACCGTCCTCGCGGCCCTCCTCGCCGCGGGCGCCTACCCGGACCCCTTCTACTCCACCCGCCAGCGGCTCATCCCGAGCTCGGACTTCGCGGCGCCCTGGTGGTACCGGTCCGATTTCGCCGTCGCCGACACCACGGCCCGTACCCACCTCGATTTCAGCGGGGTGGTCTCCGCCGCCGACGTGTTCGTCAACGGCCGCCCGGTCGCCACCGCGCGCACCGTCGCCGGCGCCTACACCCGGCACGAGCTCGACATCACCGCGCTGGTCCGGGCGGGCACCAATACCGTCGCCTTCCGGGTCCGGCCCAACGATCCGCGCAAGCACCTGACGATGGGCTGGCTCGACTGGATCCAGCCGCCGCCCGACCGCAACATGGGCATCGTCCGTGACGTCACCGTGCGCCGCAGCGGGCCGGTCGCCCTGCGCGACGCGCACGTGGTGAGCGCCCTGGCGCTGCCCTCGCTGTCCTCGGCCGAGCTGACCGTCAAGGCCCGGGTGCGCAACGACAGCGCCCGTACCGTCACCGCCACGGTGTCCGGCACGGCCGGTCCGGCCGCCGTCAGCCGGCGCGTCACCCTCGCCCCGCACGAGACGAAGACCGTCGTCTTCTCCCCCGCCGACCACCCCGCGCTCCGGCTGCGCTCGCCCCGCGTGTGGTGGCCGGCCGCGATGGGCCACCAGCCCCTCTACGGGCTCCACCTGACCGCGACCGTGCAAGGTGCGGCCTCCGACACCGCCCACACCTCCTTCGGTATCCGCGATGTGCGGGCGCCCCTCAACGCCGACGGCGCCCGCCAGTACGTGATCAACGGGCGCCCGCTCCTGATCAAGGGGGCCGGCTGGTCTCCCGACGCGTTCTTGCGCTGGGACCGCACCTACGCGGAGGACCGGCTGCGGTACGCCCTCGACCTGGGCCTGAACACCCTGCGCCTGGAGGGGCACATCGAACCCGACGAGTTCTTCGACCTCGCCGACCGGTACGGGATCCTGACGCTGCCCGGCTGGGAGTGCTGCGACAAGTGGGAGGGCGAGGTCAACGGCGAGGGGAGCGGGGAGGGGTGGGACGCCGCCGATCACCTGGTCGCCCGGGCCTCCATGGCCGCCGAGGCGGCCCGGCTCCGCCGGCACCCGAGCGTGATCTCCTTCCTGATCGGCAGCGACGCCGCACCGAACGCGGAGATCGAACGGGGCTACGTCGACGCGCTGCGGGCCGCCGACTGGAGGGCCCCGGTGGTGGCCGCGGCCTCCGACGCCTCCGCGCCGCTCACCGGGCGTTCCGGGATGCGGATGACCGGCCCGTACGACTGGGTGCCACCCGGGTACTGGTACGAGAAGCGGGCGGGCGGCGCGACCGGTTTCAACTCCGAGACCAGCGCCGGGCCGGACGTCCCGACCCTCGACACGCTGCGCCGCATGATGTCCCCGGCCGAGCTGGAGTCGCTGTGGCAGGAGCCGTCCGCCGCCCAGTACCACCGCTCCCCCTCGGCCGTCTTCGCGACCCTCGAGCTGTACGACACCGCCCTGGCGGCCCGTTACGGCGCCCCGACCGGCCTGGAGGACTACGTCCGCAAGGCGCAGCTCGCCCAGTACGAGAACGTCCGCGCCCAGTTCGAGGCCTACGCCCGCAACGCCAAGGACGCCTCCGCGCCGTCGACGGGAGTGGTGTACTGGATGTTCAACAGCGGTTGGACCTCCCTGCACTGGCAGCTGGTGGACCGCTACCTCGACCAGGGCGGCGCCTACTTCGGCGCGAAGAAGGCGAACGAGCCGCTGCACGTCCAGTACGGGTACGACGACCGCTCGGTATCGGTCGTCAACAACCGGACCTCCCCGGCCTCCCGCCTGACGGCCCGCGTGACGCTCTTCTCCACCGACGGTGTGCGGCGGTACGACCGGGCGGTGACCGGCCTGCGCGTCGCGGGCGGCGGCACGGCCACCACCGCGCTGGCGGTCCCCGCGCGTGTCCCGGGCCTGTCCACGACGTACCTGGCCCGGCTGTTGCTCACGGACGACGCCGGGCACGAGGTGAGCCGGAACGTGTACTGGCTCTCCACGGAGGAGGACGTGCTCGACTACGCGGACACCGACTGGTACCACACGCCCGCCACCTCCTACGCCGACCTGCGCGGGCTGAGCTCGATGGAGCGGGCGGCAGTCGCCGCGTCCGCGACGACGACGCAGGACGGTGCGGGGACCTCCACGACGACGGTGACCCTGCGGCACTCCGGCCACGGCCGGACGCCGGCACTGCTGACCGACGTACATCTGGTCGGGGCGCGGGGCGAGCCGGTGCTGCCGGTGCGGTGGAGCGACAACCAGGTCACCCTCTGGCCGGGCGAGTCGGTCACCCTGACGGCGACCTACCGCACCGCCGATCTGCGCGGCGCCGCGCCCCGGCTGCGCGTCTCGGGCTGGAACACGCCGCCGTCCGTGTCCCGGTGAGTGCGGCCGGTTCCCTGCCCGGCCGCGTCCGGACGGCAATCACCACGCGACCGTATGAAATGTGCCGCGGGACGAACCGGGTCATCATGGCGGGAGGCGGGCGTGCCGCTCCCGGGTGCCCGGGCAGCGCCTCGCGGCCGGGAGGTGACGGGTGAGTCTGGACGAGTCACAGAGGGCCTGGGCCGTGATCGTCTGCGTCGTGGCCGTCATCCTCGCCGACCTCTCGGCGATCATCCTGATGAACACCGTCGGGCGGTGAACCGGCACTATCCGGTCAGCCTGGGTGGACGTTCGGTGAACCGCGCGCGGCCGACAGCGGGTCAACCGGCCCCAATACGGACGCCGGACCACGTGTCACCCTCCGTTCGAGCGTGATCACGTACGGCACATCCTGGGCCTGAGCTGCCTGAACGACCGTTCGGTCACCGATAATCGAACGAGATGTCTGTAAATCGGTCATCGATGTGCGCGCCCCCTTCACACCCGACAGACTCAGCAGCGTCCAGTCGACAGAACGCAGCCAAGTACTGCATCTGACCTTCGAATTGAAAGAGAGTCCGTCGTGCGTCACCGCATCGCTGCCGTCTCCGCTGCCGCCCTTCTCACCGTGGCCGGCGCCACCGGCATCGCGGAGGCCAAGCCCGCCAGCCTGTACGCCCCCTCCGCGGTGGTCCTCGCCGTGGGCCAGGGCGAGAACGGGGTCACCGTCGTACGGGCGGCCACCCTCAGCTGCGCTCCGACCGCCCAGGGCACGCACCCCGACCCCAAGGCCGCCTGTACCGCGCTCGCCGCCACCGCCGGCAGCCTCGACACGCTCCTGGCCGCCCCGGACCGGCACCGCGTCTGCCCGATGCACTACGACCCCGTCACCGTCACCGCGGACGGGGTCTGGCAGGGCAGCCGCATCTCCTGGAAGCACACCTTCGCCAACGCCTGCGCGATGTCCGCCACCTTCAACGGAAATCCCGTCTTCGCCTTCTGACGGCCGTAGCCGAGCCCGGCGGACGGCGGGACGCGGCGCAACCGCAACGGCGGCTGCGCGTACCCTCGGCGTGTGTCAGCCTCCCGCCTCCGCCGTGTCGCCGTCCTCGTCCTGGACGGGGCGAAACCGCTCGATGTCGGTATCCCGGCGCAGGTCTTCACCACCCGGGCGAGCATGCCGTACGAGGTGCGGGTGTGCGGAGCGGCACCCGGCCCCGTGACCGGCGGGGACGGCCTGTCGTACTCCGTCTCCCACGGGCTCGACGCCCTCGCGTGGGCCGACATCGTCTTCGTGCCCGGCTACCGGTTCCCGGACCGGGACGACCCGCCGCGGGCGGTGCTCGACGCGCTGGTCGCGGCCCACGGCCG
Source organism: Streptomyces cirratus (assembly GCF_014650775.1). Taxonomy (GTDB): domain Bacteria; phylum Actinomycetota; class Actinomycetes; order Streptomycetales; family Streptomycetaceae; genus Streptomyces; species Streptomyces cirratus. Next base: position 147,889 of record NZ_BMVP01000003.1, read on the forward strand.
GGGTGCGCGGCTCGCCGCCATCTCGACGGGCGCGTTCGCGCTCGCGGCCACCGGCCTGCTCGACGGCAAGCGCGCCACGACCCACTGGCACTACGCCCGGGCGCTCGCGGCCAGGCATCCGCTCGTCCGGCTCGACGAGAACGTGCTGTTCGTCGACGAAGGCAGCGTGCTGACCTCGGCGGGCGCCGCCTCGGGCATCGACCTGTGTCTGCACATCCTGCGCCGTGACCTCGGTGTCGCCGCCTCCAACCACGCGGCCCGGCGCCTGGTCGCGGCCCCGTACCGCAGTGGCGGCCAGGCACAGTACGTGCCGCGCAGTGTGCCCGAGCCGCTGGGCGAGCGGTTCGCCGCGACGCGGGAGTGGGCGCTGCACCAGCTCGGGGAACCCCTGACCCTGGAGGCGCTCGCCGGGCACGCGGCGGTGTCGCCCCGGACGTTCTCGCGGCGCTTCGCCGAGGACACGGGGTACACGCCGATGCAGTGGGTGATGCGTGCCCGGATCGACGTGGCGCGGGAACTGCTCGAACGTTCGCAGCGCAGTGTGGAGCAGATCGCCGCCGATGTGGGGCTGGGCACCGGGGCGAACCTGCGGTTGCACTTCCAGCGCATCCTCGGCACCACGCCGAGCGAGTACCGGCGCACTTTCACCCGGGGCGGGTAGGGGCGGGCGGGGAGAAGTCCTGCCTGGTGGGGGCACCGTGGCGAGCCGTCGGCGACATCCTCTGCCAGACCCCTTTGACGAGATCATTTTGGCGAGATCCTTTCGAACCGTGGCAATCGCGCCTCTGTCCCGGGCTGGTACCGGGGGCGAACCTGGGGGCGAACAGAGAAGGGGACACCGCTCATGACTCGTATCGCCATCAACGGTTTCGGCCGCATCGGACGCAACGTGCTGCGCGCACTGCTCGAACGGGACACCGACCTCGACGTCGTCGCCGTCAACGACCTCACCGAGCCCGCCACCCTCGCGCGGCTGCTCGCCTTCGACACCACGTCCGGCCGGCTCGGCCGCCCGGTGACCGTCGACGGGAACGTCCTGGTCGTGGACGGCCGCCGCATCAAGGTGCTCGCGGAGCGGGAACCGGAGCAGCTGCCGTGGGCCGAGCTGGGCGTCGACATCGTGCTCGAGGCGACCGGCCGTTTCACGTCCGCGGAGGCCGCCCGCGGCCACCTCAAGGCGGGGGCGAAGAAGGTCCTGGTCAGCGCGCCGTCCGACGGCGCCGACGTCACGCTCGCGTACGGGGTCAACAACGACGCGTACGACCCGGCCGTGCACACGATCGTCTCGAACGCCTCGTGCACGACGAACGCCCTCGCGCCGCTGGCCGCGGTGCTGGACGAGCTCGCGGGCATCGAGCACGGCTTCATGACGACGGTGCACGCCTACACGCAGGAGCAGAACCTGCAGGACGGTCCGCACCGCGACGCCCGCCGCGCCCGCGCCGCCGCCGTCAACATCGTGCCGACGACGACGGGCGCGGCCAAGGCGATCGGCCTCGTGCTGCCGAACCTCGACGGCAAACTGTCGGGCGACTCGATCCGGGTGCCGGTCCCGGTGGGTTCGATCGTAGAGCTCAACACCACCGTGGCCCGCGACGTGACGCGTGAGGACGTGCTGGAGGCGTACCGCGCCGCGGCGCGGGGACCGCTGGCGGGCGTACTGGAGTACTCGGACGACCCGCTCGTGTCGTCCGACATCACGGGCAACCCCGCCTCGTCGATCTTCGACTCGGCCCTCACGCGGGTCGACGGCCGCCACGTCAAGGTGGTCGCCTGGTACGACAACGAGTGGGGCTTCTCGAACCGCGTGATCGACACGCTCACGCTCCTCGCCGCCGGCTGAACCGGAGGACGCAGCGTTCCTGGGAGAGTGGGTCGGCCACCGTCACAGACCGGCCCATGAGGAGTCCCTTCCGTGCCCGAACCGCAGACTGGCATGCGCCGGCTCGCCGTACCGGGCTGGATGCGCAGGCACACCCCGCTGCTCGGCCGGCTGCTGGAGCAGCTCGCGGCCGTCGGGGTCCTTGACTGTGCGACCCGGCTGGCCGCCCAGGCCTTCCTGGGGGCGCTGCCGGCGATCTTCGTCGTCGCCGCCGTCGCACCCGGCTGGGTCAAGGAGGAGCTGATCTCCTCGCTCCGCGAGACGCTGGGGCTGCCCGACGCGGCACTGGACCAGGTGCGTGCGGTGTACGCGGCCACGGACCCGACGGCCATTGCGGGCAGCAGTGCCGTGGGGATCCTGGTGACCCTGCTGTCGGCGACCGCTTGCAGCCGCGCCCTGCAGAAGACGTGCGAGCGGTCCTGGCACCTGCCCAAGGCGAAGGCGCGGCTGGCCGCGTGGCGGTGGCTGGCCTGGCTCGTCGTCTGGCTCGGTGCCCTGCTCTTCCAGGGGCCCGTGCAGAACGCGTTCGGGGCGGGCATGGCCGTCGGGTTCCTCGTCGCGCTGGTCAGCAGCGCCCTGCTGTGGTGGTGGACCCAGCACCTGCTGCTGGGCGGCCGGGTGCCGTGGCTGCCGCTGCTGCCGGGGGCGGTGCTGGCCGGGACCGGCGGGCAGCTGCTGTCCCTGGGGTCGCGGGTCTACATGCCCCGCGCGGTGGACCGGAGCATGCAGCAGTTCGGCGCCCTCGGCTCGGTCTTCGTCCTGCTGTCCTGGCTCATCGCCTTCTTCATCGTCATCACGCTGGCCATCTCCGTGGGGTACGTGGTGGCCCACGAGCCGCTGCCGGCGCGCCGGCTGCGCACGCCGCCCCGGACGTGAGGGAGCCGCGTCGGGGACCGCCCGATGTGGCGGGCCGTCCCCGGCGCGGCCGGTGGTCGTGCGGGCTCAGACGGCGGTGGAGCGAGGGCCGTCCGGGGTGTTGCACAGGGCCCAGATCACGAAGACGCCGATCGCGATCGAGATGATCCCCCAGACCGGCGTGTACGGCAGCCACATGAAGTCGAGGATGATGGCCAGCCCGGCCAGCACCACACCCGCGACCCGCGCCCAGAGCACCTTCTTGAGGAGCCCGGCACCGACGACGACGAGGATGATGCCCAGGATGAGGTGGATCCAGCCCCAGGTGGTCAGGTTGAACTTGAAGACGTAGTGGCCCAGGCGCGCGTAGACGTCGTCCTTCGCGATGCCGGCGATGCCCTTGATGATGCCCAGGACGCCGTACACGAGGAGCAGGACGCCTGCGAACAGGGTGCCGCCCGCCGCCCAGGCGCCACGGCCGCTGTAGGGATCGCCGCCGCGGGAGGCGCGTGCGGAGGATTGCGGGGTCGAAGGCTGTGCCACGAGAAGCTCCTTCATCGGGCGGTGCGCCGGAATGTGGCGCCGCGATCAGCATGCGGCGGGTGCACCGGCGAGGGCACCGGAGCGCGTCCATTCGGGTGAAAGTCCGGTGGGCAGCCGGTCACGGGGTCTTGCCGGAGGCCGCCTCCTCCATCGCCCGCAGGACGAGCCGCAGCTGCGCTTCGTCGAGCGCTTCGATGACCTGCCGGAGCTGGACGGAACACCCGCCGACGAGGGAGGCCGCGACCTCCAGCACGGCGACCTCGCTCCTGGAGGCCCGGCGGGACCACCCGAGGGTGAGCATGAGGCGGCCGAGCGCCTCCCAGTCGACCGACCGGTGCGCCCCGGAGCGTTTGACCAGCGGCCTGTCGGCGGCGGTCTCGAGTGTCCGGTCTTCCATGAGGCGCCGCAGCCAGAAGCCGTCGTCGTGGTCGCCCAGGAGGCGGGTCGCGGCCCGGATGCTCTCGTCGTCCGTGTCCTGGAGCAGGCTCTGCGCGAGCTGCGGACCGGTCATTCTGTCGGCCGTCACCGGCTCCTCCGATACTTCCGGGTTTCAGGGGCCGGGGCCGGCCCCCTGCCACTGTCCTGGACCGGACCACGGCCGGGCGGTGTCCACGCCGTAGGTCCGCCCGGCCGGCCGAGCCCGCGCCCCTGCCCGTCCACGGCCGGACCGGCTCGAGGAACAGGCGGTGCGCGGCCGTGTCGAGGCGGTGGCGGGCGGCGACGGTGCGTGAGGATGGGTCTCTCGCCGGCCGGTCTAGCCCCCGCGTTGACCGTCGCGGGTCTGGTGAGGCGTTTCCAGCTGGCGGGGCTCACGGCGCGCGGGTCGCATCGCCCGGCATCCGGCGGGCACCCGACGTCACAAGCAAGCAGCCAGCAGAAGGAAACCCCGAGACAGGAAGAAGGACGGACGTGTCCGGCAGCGAAAGCGAAAACCCGGTAATCCCCTCCCCGACCCCCACGCCGACCCGACCCAAGTCGAACCGGGACTGGTGGCCGGAACAGCTGGACCTTCAAGTGCTCCACCAGCACTCGCCCCTGTCCAACCCGATGGGCGAGGACTTCGACTACGCGGCGGAGTTCGCGACGCTCGACCTCGACGCGCTCAAGCGGGACGTCTTCGAGGTGATGACGGCATCGCAGGACTGGTGGCCCGCCGACTACGGCCACTACGGACCGCTCTTCATCCGGATGAGCTGGCATTCCGCGGGGACCTACCGCATCGCCGACGGCCGGGGCGGTGGCGGCGCCGGCGCCCAGCGCTTCGCCCCGCTCAACAGCTGGCCGGACAACGCGAGCCTCGACAAGGCCCGTCGTCTGCTGTGGCCGGTCAAGCAGAAGTACGGCCGGAAGATCTCCTGGGCCGACCTCCTGGTCTTCGCCGGCAACTGCGCGATGGAGTCGATGGGCTTCAAGACGTTCGGGTTCGGCTTCGGGCGCGAGGACGTCTGGGAACCCGAGGAGATCTTCTGGGGGCCGGAGGACACCTGGCTCGGGGACGAGCGCTACAGCGGTGACCGGGAACTCGCCGGTCCCTTCGGTGCCGTGCAGATGGGGTTGATCTACGTCAATCCCGAGGGTCCCAACGGCAACCCGGACCCGATGGCCGCCGCCAGGGACATCCGCGAGACGTTCGGGCGGATGGCGATGAACGACGAGGAGACGGCCGCGCTCATCATCGGCGGCCACACGTTCGGCAAGTGCCACGGTGCGGTCTCCGCCGAGTACATCGGTCCGGAGCCCGAGGGCTGCCCCATCGAGCAGCAGGGCCTCGGCTGGAAGAACACCTACGGCAGCGGCAAGGGCGCCGACGCGCTCACCAGCGGGCTGGAGGGTGCGTGGACCTCCACACCCACGAAGTGGGACAACGGGTACCTGGACAACCTGTTCCGCTACGACTGGGAGCTGACGACGAGCCCGGCCGGTGCCAAGCAGTGGACCCCCAAGGACCCGTCGGCGCAGGGCACGGTGCCCGATGCCCACGATCCGTCGAAGAGGCACGCACCCATGATGCTGACGACGGACCTCGCGCTGAAGGTGGACCCGGTCTACGGGCCGATCGCGAAGCGCTTCCACGAGAACCCGGACGAGCTCGCGGAGGCGTTCGCCAAGGCGTGGTACAAGCTGCTGCACCGTGACATGGGGCCCGTCTCGCGTTACCTCGGCCCGTGGATCGCCGAGCCGCAGCTGTGGCAGGACCCGGTCCCCGAGGTCGACCACGAGCTGGTCTCGGCCGAGGACGTCGCTTCCCTCAAGGACCGCATCCTCTCCTCGGGGCTCTCCGTCCCCCAGCTGGTCACCACGGCCTGGGCGTCGGCGGCGAGTTTCCGCGGCACCGACAAGCGCGGCGGGGCCAACGGGGCGCGGATCCGGCTCGCGCCGCAGCGGCAGTGGGAGGTCAACGACTCGCCCGAGGTGGCCGAGGTGTTGCAGACCCTCGAGCAGGTACGGCAGGACTTCAACGGTTCACAGACCGGTGGGAAGAAGGTCTCACTCGCCGACCTGATCGTCCTGGGCGGCTGCGCGGCCGTCGAGCAGGCCGCGAAGGACGCCGGTTACGAGGTCACGGTGCCGTTCGCGCCGGGGCGCACGGACGCCTCGCAGGAGCAGACCGACGTGGAGGCGTTCGGCGTCCTCGAACCGAGGGCGGACGGGTTCCGCAACTATCTGCGGGAGGGGGAGAAGCTGTCGCCGGAGACGCTCATGCTGGACCGGGCCAACCTGCTGACGCTGACCGCTCCCGAGATGACGGTCCTGGTCGGCGGCATGCGGGTCCTGAACACCAACTTCGGCCGGTCACCGTACGGGGTCTTCACCCACCGGCCCGGGACGCTGACCAACGACTTCTTCGTCAACCTGCTCGACATGGGCACCGAGTGGAAGGCGTCCGGCTCGACGGAGAACGTCTTCGAGGGCCGGGATGCCGCCACGGGCAAGACGATGTGGAGCGCCACCGCCGTCGACCTCGTCTTCGGTTCGCACTCCCAGCTGCGGGCCCTCTCGGAGGTCTACGCGTCCCAGGACGCGGGAGAGAAGTTCGTACGTGACTTCGTGGCCGCGTGGGACAAGGTGATGAACCTCGACCGGTTCGACCTCGCCTGAGCCCGTCGTCCGGGCCGGCCACCCGCAGGCCGGCCCGGACGACCGGCACGTCCCGGGTGTACGGCACCTGGGCACAGCACGTCCTGGCTGTCGTCGCCGGGCGCCCCCACCCTGGAGGGGCAAGCCACCCGCCCGCACCCCCAGCGGTCCGGCACGACGAACGGGATCCTCCATGACCTCCTGCGGTACGACCAGCGCTGCCGTGCTCGAACAGATCCGGCGTCGGTACGCCGACCCGGCCCGGCGCATCCTGTTCACCGGCGCGACCATCGTCACCATGGACCCCTCCCTCGGTGTCCTCACCGGCGCCGACCTGCTCGTCGAGGGCGAGACGATCTCCGCGCTCGGTCCTGGCCTGAACGCCGACGGCGCAGTGGTCGTCGACGCGGCCGGCGCGGTCCTCACCCCGGGATTCGTCGACACCCACCGGCACGCCTGGCAGACCCAACTGCGCCGGATCATGCCGGACGTCGACGACCTCGGCGCGTACGTGATGTCCACCCTGGCCGGCTACGCCACGGTCTACCGACCGCAGGACATGTACGTCGGGACGCGGCTCGCCGCACTGACCGCGATCGACAGCGGTATCACCTGCATGCTCGACTTCTCCCACAACTCCCGCACGGCGGAGCACTCCGACGCCGCCGTCCAGGCACTCGCCGACAGCGGCATCCGGGGCGTGCACGCCTCCATGGGCCCGCACTTCGGTGACTGGGACGAGCAGTGGCCCGGCGACCTGACCCGCCTCAAGGACCGGTACTTCGCGGGCCAGGGCCAGTTGCTGACGCTGCGGCTGGCGGCCCTGGCGACCGATGAGATCGCCGGGCCCGACTTCGCGTACGGCCCCGCCCTCGCCCGTACCGCCAAGGAGCTGGGAGTCGGTGTCAGCATCGACGCCGTCTTCGGTGCGCCCTCCTCCGAAGCCGTCCTCGGCTGGGCCCGGGACGGCATCCTCGGCCCGGACGTGACGCTCATCCACGCCACCGGTCTCACTCGCGAAGCGTGGAAGGCGATCGGCGACAGCGGCACGACCATCTCACTGGCCCCCGCCTCGGACGCGCAGATCGGGCTGGAGACCGCGATCCCGGCCGTCGACGAGGCGCTGGCCGCCGGGGTGCGCCCCGGTCTGAGCATCGACGTCGAGGTGGCTCTGGCCGGCGACATGTTCACGCAGATGCGGACCCTGCACGCCATCCAGCGGATGCGCGCGGTCAACGCCGTCCACGGCACCGCCCGGCAGCCGCGACGCATCACCACCCGGGACGTCCTGGACTTCGCCACCCTCCAGGGCGCCCGCACCAACGGCCTGCGGGACGTGACGGGCTCGCTCACCCCGGGCAAGAAGGCCGACCTGCTGGTGATGCGGGCCGAGGACCTGAACAACATGCCGCTCAATGACGCCGTCGGCACCGTCGTGCTCGGCTGCGATGCCCGCAACATCAGCGCCGTTCTCGTCAACGGCAGGCCCCGCAAGTGGGACGGCCGGGTCCTCGACGTCGACCTGCCGGCGCTGCGCGACGAGGTCCACGCGTCCCGCGAGTACGTACTCAACTCCCTGGCACGCTCCGTCGGGTAGCGGGGAGAGTGCCGAGCAGATCGAGCGATCGGGCGCTGGGGCTCCCCGGTTCGGCGTGGTAGACGACCAACTGCTGGCCCGGCGCCTCGCGGACGTCGAAGGTCTGGAAGGTGAGGGCCAGGCGCCCCACGTCCCGGTGGAAGATCTCCTTTGCGTCACGGGTCTTCGCGTGGACGGCATGAGCGGACCAGAGTGCGGCGAACTCCTCGCTCGCCCCGGCCAGCGAGCGGACCAGGCCGTGCAGGCGCCGGTACCGTGGGTCCAGGCCCGTGGCGTGGCGCAGGGCCGCCACCACCGCTTCGGCCGCCCTGGCCCAGTGAACGAAGAAGCCGCGTGCGGCCGGGTCGAGGAAGGTCATGCGGGCGAGGTTGTCCGTCTTCTCGAACGGTGCGAACAGCGCGTCGGCCAACGCGTTCGCCGCGAGGAAGTCGGTGGCCGGGTTCAGGACGAACGCCGGCGTGGTGAAGCCGTCCAGGAGCCGGCACAGCGGGGTGCTCGCCGTTTCCTCGGGCTGCGGCCGGTCACGGTCCGGGGCCGTGCCCGCGAGCCGGTACAGGTGTGCGCGCGCCTCGTCTTCCATGCGCAGGGCGCCACCGATCGCGTCGAGGATCTGCGGGGAGGGACTGCGCTCGCGGCCCTGTTCCAGGCGGGCGTAGTAGTCGCTGTTCATGCCCGCCAGGACGGCGACCTCCTCCCGCCGCAGCCCCGGCACCCTGCGGGCCCCGTGGGAGGCGAGTCCCACGTCAGCGGGTTGCAGGCGGGAGCGCCGCGCGCGCAGGAAGTCGCCGAGATCATTGCTGGTCACGCCCGGCAGACTAACCGCCGGGAAACGGAACTGCCCGGCGTCGCGTTCGCGGGCGCCACTGCCCGGCCGCCCCGCGGGCCCGGGCGGCGCTGCCGTCAGGGGCCGCGCTGCCGTCAGGGGCTCGTGAGGATGACGAGCTGCCGGGTCGCGCGGGTCATCGCGACGTAGCGGTCGACGGCGCCTTCGATGCCCGCGCCGAAGGTGTGCGGGTCGATGAGGACGACCAGGTCGAACTCGAGTCCCTTCGACAGCTCGGGTGTCAGCGAGCGCACCCTGGAGGTCGCCCGGAACGTGCTGTCGAAACCGGCGTCCTCGGTGCGGATCACGCAGGCGGTCCCCTCGGCGTGCGCGGCGAGCCAGCCGTCGAGCACCGTGGCCAGCTCCGCAACGGATCCGCGCACGACGGGGATGCCGCTGCTGCGGACGGAGGCCGGCACGTTGGCGTCCGGGAGCACGGCGCGGATGACCGTCTCGGCTTCCGCCATGACCTCCTGCGGGGTGCGGTAGTTGATGCTCAGGGAGGCCAGGGTGATCCGGTCGAGCCCGGCCCGCTCGAGCCGTTCCTGCCACGACTGCGTGAATCCGTGGCGGGCCTGGGCCCGGTCCCCGACGATGGTGAAGCTCCGGGACGGGCAGCGCAGCAGCAGCATCTGCCATTCGGCGTCGGTCAGTTCCTGGGCCTCGTCCACGATGACGTGTGCGAACGGGCCGGCGAGGAGCTCCCGTTCGGCGCCGGGCATCGCGCTCTCGTCGATCAGCGTGTCCTGCAGGTCCCGCCCGCGCAGCATCGTCACGGCGCCTTCACCGTCGTCGTCGGCCTCCAGGATGCCGTCGATGACGTCGGCCCTGCGCGCGCGTTCGGCGGCGACGCAGGCGTCGTGCCGGCGCTTGCGTTCCGACGCCTCGGGGTCGCCGAGCCGGGCGCGTGCCGCGTCCAGGAACGGCAGGTCGGACAGGGTCCAGGCGTGCGCGTCCTCGCGCTGCAGCCTGCGGACGTCGTCGGGGCCGAGCCAGGGCGCGCACTTGCGCAGGTAGGCGGGTACCGACCACAGATCCGCGACGAGGTCACTCGCGTCGAGCATCGGCCAGGCGCGGTTGAGGGTCGTGACGAACTCCCGGTCCTGGAGCAGCGACCTGCGCAGCAGGTGGGGCGGGGCGTCGCTGTCGTCCTTGTCCATGAGGATCGCGAGCAGCTCCTCCTGGATCTGGTCCCGTGCCTCGTTGTGCGGAGTGCCTGGTTCCACTGCTTCGAACGCCGCCGCCCAGTCCTCGGGACTCAGCCAGAGGTCGGACCAGTGGGACGAGACCGTCATGCCCTGGGTGGGTGGTTCCTCGTAGATTCCGACGGCCGGTTCGATCGCCTTCACCAGCTCGGCGGACGACTTGAGACGGGCCACGTGCGGGTCGCTCTCGACGCCTGCTCCGGCTCCTTCGGCGACGAGGTCGCGCAGGGTGCAGGTCTGTACGCCCTCCTCGCCCAGGCTGGGCAGGACGTCGGCGACGTAGGCGAGGTAGGGCTGGTGCGGGCCGACGAACAGTACGCCGCCTCGGCGGTGACCGAGGCGGGGATCGGAGTAGAGCAGGTGGGCGGCACGGTGCAGGGCGACGACGGTCTTGCCGGTGCCCGGACCGCCGTCGACGACGAGCGCGCCCCGGGAGCCGGCCCGGATGACGGCGTCCTGGTCGGCCTGGATGGTGGCGAGCACGTCGCGCATCCGGGACGTCCGGGTGCCGCCCAGGCTCGCGATGAACGCGGACTGGTCGTCGAGCGCGGCGTGCCCGTCGAGCCCGTCGGCGGTGAACACCTCGTCCCAGTAGTCGCTGATCCGGCCGTGGGTCCAGCGGTACCTGCGGCGGCTCGCCAGGCCCATGGGACGGGCGTGGGTCGCTGCGAAGAACGGCTCGGCCGCGGCGGAGCGCCAGTCGTACAGCAGCCGGCGGCCCGCGCTGTCACTGAGGCCGAGGCGTCCGATGTACACGGGCTCGGGGCTGTCCGTACCGACCGTGCGTCCCAGGCACAGGTCGAGGCCGAAGCGTCGAAGGGTGCGCAGGCGGCCGGTCAGGCGGTGGATCTCGGTGTCCCGGTCCATGGCCTCCCTGCCGATGCCGCCGGGCGCCCTGCGGGCGGCCGCGAGGCGGTCCGACAGGTCGGCGATCGCCTCTTCGAGGCTCTGCGCGATGGCCGCGAAGTGCTGCTCGTCGCCGTCGATCAGGGCCGGGTCGGCTTTGAGGGAGAGACGGGCCGGAAGGTCGAAAGCACTGGTGGCCGAGGGCGTGGTCGTGGGTTTCATGCCATCGGCTCGGGTCACCGCACCTTCGATGGACCCATATCCTGACGAAAACGTACGCACTTGGCACATCCCCCATTTCTTGCGTTTCTGGCCTCGGCCCGCGATTCTGTCCCAGGACGGGGGCCTTGCCGCAAGCCCCCCGGTGCGCTATAAGTTGAGAGTGGCGAGGAGTGGGTATTCCTCCCGCCCTCACCAAGGGGCTCGGCGGTGGTGTACTAAGTCCCTCGTGAAGGAACAGATTCCGGCCTCGACCGTGCGCGTGTTCATAGCGCTCGCCCCGCCCGACGATGCGAAGGAAGAACTCGCGCGCGAGCTGCGGCCCGCCTACGAGGCGTATCCGCGGATGCGGTGGAACCGCATCGAGGACTGGCACATCACCCTGGCGTTCCTCGGTGAGCTACCCGCCCCGGCTGTTCCGCTCCTGCGGCCGCCGCTCGCGGAGCTCGCGGCCGCGAGCCGGCCTGTGGAGCTGGCGCTGCGCGGGGGCGGGCACTTCGACGAGCGGGTGCTGTGGAGCGGGGTCGAGGGCGACCTCGAGGGACTGCACCGGCTCACCGCCGAAGTGCGCCGAGTGGTCAGGGAGTGCGGTATCGCTTTCGAGGACCGGCCCCTGCGCCCCCATCTGACCCTGGCCCGAGCCCGCCGCGACGACCCCCACAGCGTGGTGAAGGCCGCCGGAGAACTCGCCGCCTTCACCGGCCGGCGATGGCCGGCCGAGCGCCTGCACCTGGTCGGCAGCAACATCGGCCGCGGCCCGGGCCCGATCCACTACCGGGACATCGAAGCGTGGGACCTCCGCGGCGGACGGTGAGGCCATCGACCGGCCCAGGTGCCGTGGTCGTACGTCCGCCACCGCGGGGTCTTCACACGCCTCGTCGCCGTCCGATTCGCCACACCCTCAGATGCGGGCGAAGACGTTGACCACCACTGCGATGTAGAGGATGACGAGGATGGTCCAGAAGGTGTAGACGATGCCGGGATGCCGGATGTAGAGAGGTATCCGGATGGTCGGGTAACGCTTGCGGAGTTCACGTGGGGTCGGCGTACCTCCGAACTGCTGAGGAAGAGCCGCCTTGCGCCACACCTCGTCGAGTTCGTCCTCGCGCCACTGGCGGGGATTGAGCATGACGGCGGCGCGGTCGTCACCCACGACGAGCACCGCGTCGGCTATGCCGCTGGATTTGACATGGGTCCGGGCCACGAAGCCGGGCCCTTCGATGACGGTCAGCCGGCGCGCCCAGTTGCGCACCAGGACGGCGCCGTCCACGAGTGCCACGTACGTGTTCAGGGTGTGCAGGACCGCATAGGCCACGTACCACAGGAAGGGGAGCGCGACGAGGGCGACGGCAGCGGGTACCGCCATCGGCCCGAGCCCCTCGCTGGTGCCGCGCCCGCCCGCGAGCATGCGCACCATGCTCATGCCCGGCACGATGACCGCGGGTACGATCGCCAGCGCCACGCGCCCGAACCGGCTCTTGTCCGGGGATACGAAAAGCTCGGTACGGCGATCACTCACAGCTGCTCTCCGGTCTCTCCACACGCAGCGACAAATCGAAGGTCGTCACAGGCATCATCCGTCCCCCAACTCCGTTCCACTCCCGTTCGCTTCCGCGCTCCCCAGTGAATCCCGGTGCTGAGCCTGGCAGTCGGAGCGGGATCTTCGGGGGTCTCCTAGGCGAAGACGGGGAAGTCCTTGCGCTTGATCTTGGCGCGGCGACCGTCCGGGTGGTGGAAGACGATGCCCTCGGCCAGGGCGCCGGGGACGAAGCGGCTCTCCAGTTCGGCGAGGAAGTCGCGGAGACCGGCGTAGTCGCGCGGCACGCCCTGGTAGACCGGCGCCTCCAGGTTGAACGGCACGCACCGATGGTCGTCCAGCCGCAGGGGGTTGCCCTGGATGCGGGGGCCGAGCGCTTCGCAGGAGTGCTCGCCGTCCGGCCACGAGGTGACGTCAGTGTTGCGGGCGGCGGCGAGAACCCACCGGTCCTCCGCGGCACTCTCGGCGGTGTCGACGTACCAGCCGTCCTTGATCCCCTGTTCCTTCTGCCGCTTGCTCGGGTTGCGCCGCTTCTCCACCCGTACCAGCCGGCCCGCCCGGACGGTGAGACGGACGTTGGTTCCGTCGAGCTTCTCCGTCGGGGCTCCCTCGCCGTCGAACACCCATGCACACTCCACCCGCGGACGGTCGATGACCCGGAAGTCGCCGTCCCGCTCGAACAGCGTGGGGATCTTCTCCATGACCTGCATGCCCTTTCTGACGTGGCCGATCAGCTCCTCGTGACTGATGGCACCAGACGCCAGGCCGCCCGCCAGCGCGCGGACCAGGTCCGCGACCGCGACTTCAGCCTCGACGGCAACCCGCTTCAACGCCTTCTTCTCCGCGGGCGAGATCCATGCGACCAGCCGGGACCAGCCTTCGGGCGGTGTCCATCGCGCGAGCTGCTCCGGATTCTTCCGGGGCCGGCCGCGTCCTTTGCGCTCCTCCATGGGCACGACCCTAGGTCGGCATTTAACGGTGTGTCAATTGGCATAACAGAAAATGGAGAACCGAACGCAGCGCGAGACGCGGGGACTTGACGGGGCCGATGCCGACGGACCCACCACACCACCCGGCTTGGCCGAGGCCCGAGCCGAACGGGACGCCCGGCCCGGCATGACGGGCTTCGGGGTCTTGGCCGGCCGGGACCCGCTGCCCCGGCGGATCCGGGCCGTCCATGATCCGAGCCGCTGGGATGAGGGCCTGCCGGACGATTCCCACCGGGGCCGGCCCGCCGCCCGGCTGACTTGCCGGACATTGCCTCAGCTCTGCGTTACGTCCCTTATGAACACCATGCCGTCGGTGTCCGCCAGGTGGGCCGGGTCGAGTGGGGCGTAGCCGAACCACGGGGATACGCGGGGCGCGGGCCGTGCGTCGGCCAGGGCGGCGGCCAGGGCGGGGGCGTCGACGAGGTAGCGGTCCTCGGGGAGGGCGTGGAGGAGGCCTTCGACGGTGTCCGGTGCGGGGGTGTCCACCCCACGGTGGCGGATCGTGCCGAGGGCCGTGGCCAGGAAGGCGTACCCGTCGCCCAGGTGGGCGCTCGCGATCGCGCCGGCGCTCCACCACTCCAGCGCCATGCCGCCCATCCGCATCGTGCTCTTGTTGCGCTGGAGGTGACCGTTGTGGGCGTGGACCAGGGCCGGGCCCCGTTCGGCGACGGCGAGGAGGTTGTCGGCCATCATCCGGTCCCGCAGCGCGACCAGCCGCGTCATGCGGTTCGGTGAGGTGTCGGCCATCCAGTAGTGGTAGCGCAGCAGGCCGGTGGCGGTACGTCCGTACAGGCGCGCCCGCTCCCATGCGTCCCGCGAGGTCGCCGCGATCAGGTGCGGCGTCTGCGCGTCGAGCAGAGCCACCAGATCGTCGGCGTGCAGGCGGAGTTCCCTGGCCCCGGCCGACCGCCCCGCGGACCGGGCCGGGTCCGTCATCGCGGCGGGCTCGGTCCACTGGTCGTCGGCGCCGAGCAGGCGGTCGAGCACTTCGGCGGTGCAGGGCAGCAGGCCCGGGTCCACCTGGGCCGAAAGGTAGCCGTGGAGTGCGGTGAGGGCCTGGCGTGGGCTCGCGGCCCCGGTGATCTCCAGCGGGCCGTCACAACCGGCGAAGCGGAGCCGCTCGGGCGCGGGCCGGCCGTCGTTGTGGGCGCGCATCCAGCGGACGAGTTCGCGGTTGGCCCGGGAAGCCCCGAACCCGTGGCTGAATCCGCGCTCCATGACGTCGTCGAGGGTGCCCGTGCCGGAGGTGACGTAGTCGTCCACTACCAGGCCCATCATGCAGTCGCTCTCGATCGCGATCGTCCGGTAGCCCTCCTGCTCGACGAGTTGCCCAAAGAGCTCGTTGCGCAGGTCGAGCAGGGCGTCCTCGCCGTGGGTGGGCTCGCCCAGGGCGAAGAGCCGCGGCCTGACCGGAAGCAGCTTCATGACGGCCGAGGCCTCGACGGCGTGGATGGTGTCCTTGATGTCGGTTGCCATGCCCTCAACGGTATCGTTGAACCGACGGTTGAAACTTTGCCCAGCTACTCTGGGAGCTGTGGCTCAAAACCTTCAAAGCAGCGGACAACTCAGGCCGGTTGACCTGGCACGCGGGCACGGTCTTTCCACGCAGGCCGTCAGGAACTACGAGGAGGCCGGCATCCTCCCGGCCGCCGGTCGCACGTCCCACGGCTACCGCACCTACACCCCGTTGCACGCGCGGGCCCTCGGGGCGTTCCTCGCGCTGGTTCCCGGGCACGGACACCGGACGGCGACGGCGATCATGCGGGCCGTCAACCAGGGCGTGGTGGACGAGGCGTTCCGCCTGATCGACGAGAGCCACACCCAGTTGCTGGACGACCGGCGGACGCTACGGGCCGTGGAGAGCGCCCTGCGCGATCTGGCACCGACCACGGGGGCCGGTCGGGGCGAGGTGGTGCCCGGGTCCGGGTCCGGGTCCGGCGGTACGTTCATCGGGCCGCTGGCGGAGGAGCTCGGCCTCCGGCCCGCGACGCTGCGCAAATGGGAACGCGCCGGGCTGGTGCGCCCGGGCCGAGACCCGCTGACCGGGTACCGCGTCTACGACGAGGCCGACGTGCGGGACGCCCGGCTGGCCCACCAGCTCAGGCGCGGCGGTTACCTGCTGGACCAGATCGCACCGTTGATCGCCCAAGTGCGGGCGGCCGGTGGGCTGAGGCCGCTGGAGGCCGCGCTGTCCGACTGGCACGGCCGGCTGTCGGCCCGCGGCAGGGCGATGCTGACCGGGGCCGCCGAACTGGAGGCGTACCTGCGCGGGCGCGACTGAGAGCGGCTACTCGCGCGTGCGGTGTCGGAGGGGGGCGGAGGACCAGGCTGGTCTCGGCGGCCCGGATCTCGTCGTCCAGCGAGTCCATCTGGGCCTCGTGGCCGTGGCTGCCGTGCGAACGGGACCGGTCACCGAGCACCTTCGCCGCCGCGCGCAACGCGTCGAGGGCGGCGCTCCCTGCGGCCGCCGCCCCGGGGCGCCGGGCGAGGTGGCCCGACATCGACACGAGCCGGTATCGAAAGTAGATCTTGAGCTGTGAACGATCATGGTTCATGGCGCGGGGGGATCTCACGGACGAGCAGTGGGCAGTGCTGGCGCCGTTGTTGCCGACGGGGAGGAAGCGGGGGCGGCCGCCCGTCTGGCCCGGCGGCAGTTGATCGACGGCATACGGTTCAGAGTCCGGACTGGAGTTCCGTGGCGGGACGTCCCCGTCGAGTACGGGCCGTGGGGCCGGGTCTACGACCTGTTCCGCCGGTGGCAGCGGAACGGCGCTTGGCACCGGATCCTCATCCGTCTCCAGTCCCTGGCCAACGCGAAGGGCGCGATCGTGTGGGACCTGAGCGTCGACTCCACGGTGTGCCGCGCCCATCAGCACGCGGCCGGGGCCCGCAAGCGGGGCGACCTGCAGAAGGAGCCGCCGGGCGGCATCTTCAACGAGCCCCATGATCACGGGCTGGGAAGATCACGCGGCGGCTTCACCACCAAGCTGCACCTGGCCGTCGAACAGGGCCAGAAACCCATGTCGATCGTGCTCACGGCAGGACAGCGCGGGGACTCGCCGCAGTTCGAACCCGTGCTGGAGAAAGTCCGCGTGCCCCGCATCGGACCGGGCCGGCCACGCGTCCGCCCCGACCGCGTGCGGGCCGACAAGGCGTACGCCTCCCGCAAAAACCGCGCCTACCTGCGCCGCCGCGGAATCCGCTGCACCATCCCAGACAAGGCCGACCAGGCACGCAACCGCCAGAAGCTCGGATCCCGCGGCGGCCGGCCCCCGCACTTCGACCCGGCCGACTACCGCGAGCGCCACGCGGTCGAGTGTGGGATCAACCGCCTCAAGAGGAACCGTGCTGTCGCCACCCGATACGACAAGCTGGCGGTCCGCTACGAGGCGACCGTCCTCAGAGCGGCCATCGGCGAATGGCTATAACCAGCGGACATCAAGCGCGTCCAATCCAGCCCGCAGGCATAAAGGTGCTCTCACTCCCCAGCAGCATTGAGGAGGATCTGCGCCAGCTCGCGCGGCTGGGAGAACATCGGCCAATGGCCGGTGTCCATCTTGGCCAGACGCCAGTGCTTGCTGGTCAGCAGCTCGGCCACATCTTCGTCGGGCTCGGCGTCGTCGGGCTCGGCCCCCGGCATCACGCACAGGATGTACGTCGCCGAAAGTTCACCGAGCGGCCCCGCCAGCACAGCGGGCTCGGTCAGCGTGGCACCTGGGTGAGGCGTCGCGCCACGCACGAGGCGTGCGATCTGCTCATCGGTGAGACCTTCGCCGTCGTAGTGAGCAACTGGCGCGGGCGGCCAAAACCCCCCGTTCTCGGCGATCGATGCCTTCACTGCCGCCCCGCCGTCCGGCCAGGCGGAGACAAACGACCTGCCGTCAGTGGGAACACTTGAGTCGAGGAACACCACGCGGGCCAGTCGGTCGCCGATCCGCTCCGCGGCCTGACCGACCGGGATGCCCGAGTAACTGTGACCCACAAGAACCACGTCACGCAGACCCTGGTGTTCCACCTCGGCAACGATGTCCTGGACGTGAGTCGCTTGCCCTGCCGGTACACCCCGCTTGTCAGCAAGACCGGAGAGCGTCAACGGATAGACGCCGTGGCCAGCCGCACGCAGATACGGCACCACCTCGCCCCACGCCCACGCCCCGAGCCGTGCACCGGCAACCAGCACGAAATTCACCATGCCCGCACCGTAGCCGGGCAGCTTGACGATCTTCTAGGAAATACTTTCGATACAGGCCCTAGCGGCGGCGGATTCGGGCGGCCAGGACGGCCACGTCGTCCTCGGCATGCCGGGCGTCCAGGCCGGCCACCACCGCGTCCACGACGTCACGCACCGCTGCGCCGGGCGGGAGGCCGAGGCCGACGAGCCGGGCCAGGGAGGTGTCGATGTCCTCTCCGCGCCGCTCCACCAAGCCGTCGGTGAACAGCAGCAGCGTCTCGTCCGGGGTCAGGGCGCGGGTGACGGCCTCGTAGCCGCCGATCCCGGTACCCAGCGGCGGGCCCACCGGGACCTCCACCAGGGTGGCCGTGCCGTCGACCGAGAAGATCGCCGGCGGCAGGTGCCCGGCGCTGGCGAACATCGCCACCTGCCGGGACGGGTCCACCCGCACCAGCAGGCAGGTCGCCGGGCGGCGGGCGTCGTCCTCGGCGACCAGGGCGTCCAGTTGCCGCAGAACCCGGTGCGGTGCGAGTTCCGTCGAGGCCACCTCGCGCAGCGTGGACCGGTAGGCGTTCATGTCCACGGCCGCGTCCGGGCCGTGCCCCATGACGTCGCCGACCACCAGCAGGGTCCTGCCGAAGTGCAGCCGGACCGTCTCGAACCAGTCCCCGCCCACCAGCGCCCGCGTCCCCACCGGCAGGTAGCGGCTGGCGATCTCCAGATTGGGGTGCGGCCGGCCGGGCTCGGAGACCAGCGCCCGTTGCAGGTTGAGCGCGGTCTCCTCGGTCGCGGCCAGCCGCCGGGCGTGGCCGAGGTGTACGGCGGCCAGCCGCGCGGCGAAGAGCATGGTCGCCGTCTCGTGGTCGGTGAACCCGGGGCCGCCGGCTCGTACGGCGAGCAGCGCACCGTAGGTCCTGCCCCGGGCGACCAGCGGCACCGACACCGCTTCGGCGAGGCCGCCGGGCAGTTCGGTGACGGGCTTGCCGCCGTCCATGGCGCGCAGGGTCGGTGCGTCGGCGCCTTCCGGGGCGTACGGGTCGAGGAGGGTCGCCGGTCCGGTCTCGGCGGCCCGGTACGGCGCCGCTCCGGGCTGCTCCGTCCGCAGGTCCACCGCGGCCGCGTCGCACGGGATGCCGAGCAGGAACGCGACCAGTTCCCGGCAGGTGGTCCGCTCGTCCAGGGTGGTCCCGATCCGCTCGGCGGCACCCTCCACGGCCCGCAGCCGCGCGCGGAGCGCCGCGGCCTCACGGTCCGGGTACTGCGAGTACTCCGGGTCCTCCGGTTCCGCCGCCACCCCTCCATTCCACCAGGTGACCCGCCATCCGCGCGCCGCAGGGTGGTACCCGGCCCGGCCGCTCCGTGAGGCAGTCGCCGGCGGGGCCGAGTGGCGCAGTCCCGGGTGCCGGGGGCGGAGCGGGCGGGCACAGTGGTCGCGGAGGGCGGAGGGCGGAGGGCGGTACGCGCGCGGGCCCGCGGACCGGCGGCCAGGCACTGGAGAACGGGAGAACGGCGATGGCATCGGACGCACCCATGCAGCTCGGCATGGTGGGACTCGGCCGGATGGGTGCCAATCTGGTGCGCCGGCTCATGCGGGACGGACACCGGTGCGTCGTCAACGACGTCAGCCCCGATGCCGTACGGGCGCTGGAGGGGGAGGGCGCGACGCCGGCCTTCTCGTTGGAGGAGCTCGTCGAGCGGTTGGAACGGCCCCGCACGGTGTGGCTCATGGTGCCGGCGGGCGTGGTCCAGGAGACACTGGACCACCTCGTCGGGCTCCTGGACCCGGACGACACGGTCATCGACGGCGGCAACTCCTACTACCGGGACGACATCGCGCGGGCCCGCGCCCTCGCCGAGCACGGCATCCGCTACGTCGACTGCGGCACCTCGGGCGGTGTCTGGGGCCTGGAGCGCGGCTACTGCCTCATGATCGGCGGCGAGCCGGGTCCCGTGGAACGGCTCGCGCCCCTCTTCCGCACCATCGCTCCCGGCGCCGGCAGCGCCGCGCCCACCCCGGGCCGTACCCGTACCGACGGCACCGCGCCGCAGGGCTACCTCCACTGCGGGCCGAGCGGCGCCGGGCACTTCGTGAAGATGGTCCACAACGGCGTGGAGTACGGGATGATGGCCGCCGTCGCGGAGGGGCTCGGCATCATCAAGCACGCCGACGCCGGCTTGCGCGCCCGTACGGCCGACGCCGAGACCGCTCCCCTGTCCGATCCCGAGGCCTACCGGTACGAGATCGACGTGGCCGAAGTCGCCGAGGTGTGGCGCCGCGGGTCGGTCGTCGGCTCGTGGCTCGTCGACCTCACCGCCGACGCCCTGGCCCGCTCCCCGCAGCTGGACGACTTCACGGGCCGTGTCTCCGACTCCGGGGAAGGGCGCTGGACGGTGCTGGCCGCCATCGAGGAGAGCGTGCCGGCCCCCGTCATCAGCGCCGCCCTCTACCAGCGCTACGAGTCCCGGGGGCTCGGCGAGTTCACCGCCAAGGTGCTGTCCGCCATGCGAAGCGAGTTCGGCGGCCACGCCGAGAAGCGCTCCGGCGCGGACGCGTGAGGAGGCCCGTCATGGACCCCGACTCCGCCGCTGCCCGGCCCCAGCCGCGCCCCGCGAACCACGTCGTCGTGCTCTTCGGCGCGACGGGTGACCTGGCCAGGCGCAAACTGCTGCCCGGCCTGTTCCACCTCGCCAAGGCCGGGCTCCTGCCGCAGCGGTACCGCATCGTCGGTTCGGCCCCGGCGGCCGAGGCCCTGAGCGACGAGCAGTTCCGCGCACACGCGCGCCAGGCCGTGGCGGAGTTCGGCCGCTCGCACCCCGAGGGCCCCGCATGGCAGGAGTTCGAGGCCGCCCTGTCCTTCGGCGCGGCCGACCCCGACGCCCCCGAACCGCTGGTGACGGCGGTACAGGAGGCCGAGCGGGCCGTCGGTGGCACTCCGCGGCGGCTGTTCCACCTCGCCGTCCCGCCCGTGGCGTTCACCTCCGTCGTCGGGCTGCTGGGGGCCACGGGCCTGGCCCAGGACGCGCGTGTCATCGTCGAGAAGCCCTTCGGGACCGATCTCGCGTCCGCCCGCGCGCTGAACGCGGCCGTCCACGCCGTCTTCGACGAGTCCCGGGTGTTCCGCATCGACCACTTCCTCGGCAAGGAGGCGGTCGACAACATCCTCGCCCTGCGGTTCGCCAACGGTCTCTTCGAGCCGCTCTGGAACCGCGAACACATCAGCCACGTGCAGATCGACGTGCCCGAGCAGATCGACATCCAGGGGCGCGCCCACTTCTTCGAGGGCACCGGCACCTTCCGCGACATGGTCGTCACGCACCTGTTCCAGCTGCTGGGCTTCGTGGCGATGGAACCGCCGGTCGCCCTGGAAGCACAGTCGCTGCGGGACGAGCAGGTGAAGGTCTTCCACAGCATGCGGCCCCTGGACCCCGCGCACGTCGTACGCGGCCAGTACACCGGCTACCGCGCCGAGCCCGGGGTCGATCCGGCCTCGGACACCGAGACCTTCGTCGCGCTGCGCGTCGACATCGACAACTGGCGCTGGGCCGGCGTGCCCTTCTTCCTGCGCTCGGGCAAGGCGCTGGCCGAGGGCAGGCACGTCGTCACCCTCGGCCTGCGCGAGCCCGTGCTGCGCATGTTCCCCCTGGACGCCCGGGAGGCGGCGGACGGCCGCGCCAACGAACTCGTCATCGACTTCGCCGACCCCGGTTCCATCACCGCCCGGTTCCTGGCGAAGGAACCCGGCCCCTCCATGCAGCTCGCGGAAGCCGGCATGGTCTTCGGCTACCAGACCTCCTTCACCACCGAGAACTCCCTTGAGGCGTACGAGCACCTCATCCTCCAGGCCATGCTGGGCGACCAGTGCCTCTTCACCCGCTCCGACGGCATCGAACGCCTGTGGGAGGTCTCCGCGCCGCTGCTGGACGCGCCGCCGCCCGTCGCCCCGTACGCCCCCGGATCCTGGGGACCCGAGGCCATCGCGTCCCTCGTCGCCCCCTACCGGTGGCACCTGCCCGAACGGCGCCGGGCCGGGGCGCAGTGAGGGCACGGGCGCGCTGCTCCGAACGCCACACCCCCTCAGCCGTACGGGGGACCGCGCTCCTCCTGCGGGCGCCGCAGTGCGCGCAGCCCGCCGTCCGCTCCTAGCCTCGACGGCATGCTGGGACTCCCCGACCACGTCAGCGCCTGTCTGTTCGACCTCGACGGCGTGCTCACCCGGACCGCGAAGGTCCACGCGGCCGCCTGGAAAGAGATGTTCGACGACTACCTGCGTCAGCGGGCCGACCGCGAGGGTGCGGCCTTCGTTCCCTTCGACGCCGTGGACGACTACGACGAGTACGTGGACGGCCGTCCCCGCGAGGACGGCGTACGCACGTTCCTCGCCTCACGCGGCATCACGCTGCCCGAAGGCACCAGCGGCGACGGCCCCGACCAGGAGACGGTCCACGGCCTGGGCACCCGCAAGAACGACCTGGTGCTCCGTGCGATCCGCGAGCAGGGGGTGGAACCCTACGAGGGCTCGGTGGCCTACGTGCGCGCGGCGCGCGACGCGGGTCTGCGCCGCGCCGTCGTCTCCTCCAGTGCCAACTGCCGTGACGTGCTGGTGGCGGCCGGTATCGAGGACCTCTTCGAGGACCGGGTCGACGGCATCACCATCGCCGAGCAGGGTCTGCGCGGCAAGCCCGCCCCCGACAGCTACCTGGCGGCGGCCCGCCTGTTCGGCACCGACCCGCGCGATGCGGCGGTGTTCGAGGACGCGCTGGCCGGGGTGGCAGCCGGCAAGGCGGGCGGTTTCGGTTTCGTCGTCGGCGTCGACCGCACCGGCCAGGCGGCCGAACTGCGCGCGCACGGGGCCGATGTCGTCGTCACCGACCTCTCCGAGCTGCTGGACCGCGGATGATCACTCACGAGAACTTCGCGACCGAGCCCTGGCAGTTGCGGGAGACGGCCCTCGACCTGGACGTCCTCGCGCAGAGTGAATCCGTGTTCGCCCTTTCGAACGGCCTCCTCGGCTGGCGCGGCAACCTCGACGAGGGCGAGCCGCACGGCCTGCCCGGCTGCTACCTCAACGGCGTGTACGAGACCCACCCGCTGCCCTACGCCGAAGCCGGGTACGGGTATCCGGAGTCCGGGCAGACGGCCATCAACGTCACCGACGGCAAGGTCATCCGGCTGCTCGTCGACGACCACCCCTTCGACCTGCGCTACGGGGAACTCCTGTCGCACGAACGGGTCCTGGACTACCGCAGCGGCGTCCTGAGCCGGTCCGCGGAGTGGAGCACGCCCTCCGGGCGGACGGTACGCCTGACCTCCCACCGCATCGTCTCCCTCGCACAGCGGGCCGTCGCGGCGATCTCGTACACCGTCGAGGCCGTCAACGGGCCGGCCACCGTCGCCGTGCAGTCCGAACTCGTCGCCAACGAGCAGCTGCCGGCCGCCTCCGGCGACCCGCGCATGGCCGCCGCCATCGACTCCGCGCTGCTGCCCGAGGAGCACTACGCACACGGCACCCGGCTGCGTCTGGTCCACTGCACGGCCACCAGCGGACAGCGCGTCGCGGTGGCGGCCGACCACATCGTGGAAGGCCCCGCCGGCACCGCGTGGGCCGCCGAGAGCGAACCGGACGTCGCCCGCCTGACCGTGACCGCCACCCTCGAACCCGGGCAACGGCTCGAACTCGTCAAGTTCGTGACCTACGGCTGGTCGGCGCAGCGGTCGCTGCCCGCTGTGCGGGACCAGGTGGAGGGCGGGCTCGCGGGGGCGCGCACCACCGGCTGGCAGGGGCTGCTCGACGCACAGCGGGCCTGCCTGGACGAGTTCTGGGCCTGCGCGGACGTCGAGGTGGAGGGCGACGAAGAGGTCCAGCAGGCCGTCCGGTTCGCCCTCTTCCACCTCTACCAGGCCGCCGCGCGCAACGAGCGGCGCGCCATCCCGGCCAAGGGACTCACGGGCACCGGCTACGACGGCCACGCCTTCTGGGACACCGAGTCCTTCGTCCTGCCCGTCCTCACGCACACCGCGCCGTACACCGTCGCCTCCGCCCTCGCCTGGCGGCACTCCACGCTTGCGAGCGCGCTGGAGCGTGCCGGTCAACTCGGGCTGGGCGGGGCCGCCTTCCCCTGGCGCACGATCAACGGCGCGGAATGCTCCGGCTACTGGCCCGCGGGGACCGTCGCCTTCCACGTCAACGCCGACATCGCCGCGGCCGTCGAGCGGTACGTGTTCGCGACCGATGACCGGGAGTTCTACCGGGGACCCGGGCTCGACCTGCTGGTGCACACCGCCAGGCTCTGGCGCTCGCTCGGCCACTTCGACGCCGACGGCGTCTTCCACATCGACGGGGTCACCGGCCCCGACGAGTACAGCGCCATCGCGCGGGACAACCTCTACACCAACGCCATGGCCCGGCGGAACCTGCTCGCCGCGGCCGACGCCGTCTCGCGCCACCCGGACCGGGCACCGGACCTCGGCGTCAGCGCCGAGGAGATCGCGGACTGGCGCAACACCGCCGCGCAGATGGCCATCCCCTACAACCAGCGGCTCCAGGTGCACGAGCAGGCCGCCGGCTTCACCGACCAGGAACCGTGGGACTTCGACGCCACCTCCGAGGACCAGTACCCGCTGCTGCTGCACTTCCCGTACTTCGACCTGTACCGCAAGCAGGTCGTCAAGCAGGCGGATCTGGTCCTGGCGATGTTCACGTGTCCGGACGAGTTCACCGCCGAGGAGAAGGTCCGCAACTTCGCGTACTACGAGCCGCTGACGGTCAGGGACTCCTCCCTCTCCGCCTGCTGCCAGGCCGTCCTCGCCGCCGAGACCGGCCATCTGCGCCTCGCCTGGGCCTACACCCGCGAGGCGGCACTGATGGACCTGGACGACCTCGAACACAACACGCGTGACGGCCTCCACATGGCCTCGCTCGCCGGTACCTGGATCGCCCTGGTCCAAGGTCTCGGCGGGCTGCGCCGCTTCCGTCCCGTCCCCGCCGCGCGCCTACAGGACCAGCCGTCCGGGGGCCCGCAGGCCGAGGAACCGGAAGCCCCCGTCCGCTTCGCCCCGCGGCTGCCGACCTCGCTGACCCGGCTGGCCTTCAACGTCCGTGTCCGGGAGCGCCTCATCCGCGTCGACATCGGCCAGGCGACGGCCCGTTACACGCTCATGTCCGGAGGACCCGTCACCGTGATGCACCACGGCGCCCCGGTCGGGCTCACCGTGGGCGCGCCGACGGACCTCTCCATCCCACCGGCGCCCGACTCCCCCGAGCCCCGCCAGCCCAAGGGCCGCGCCCCCGGGACATGAGGGTGGCACGCGCGCGGGGCTCCTGCGCGCCGTGCGGATTTCAGGGAAGGCGACCGGGGTCGACGCCGGTCAGGTCACGGCTCGCGTCCCAGAGCCTCGTCGCGGCCGAGGCGTCGGTGAGGTGGGTCCACACCCGTTCGCGCCGGGGCCGGCCGCGCAGGCCGAACACGCGGGGTCCCCACAGCTCTCCTCCGCGCACGTCCGGGTCGAGCACCGCCCGGACGGCGGGCCAGG
Source organism: Streptomyces cirratus (assembly GCF_014650775.1). Classification (GTDB taxonomy): domain Bacteria; phylum Actinomycetota; class Actinomycetes; order Streptomycetales; family Streptomycetaceae; genus Streptomyces; species Streptomyces cirratus. Next base: position 173,165 of record NZ_BMVP01000003.1, read on the forward strand.
CGCCGGCGTCCTTGCCCTGGACGAGGAGGGCGGCCGGCGCCCCGCGCAGGCGTGCGCCGGCGGTCCGCACGTGGACGGGCGGCCGCGACGGGGTGAGGGAGTCCAGCGCGCCGCCGGGGTGGACGACGACGCTCGCCACGGCGCTCCCGGCGGCGCGCAGGCGGCGGTCGAGTTCGAGGCCGAAGTACATCTGGGCCAGCTTGGAGCGTCCGTAGGCGCGTTTGGGCACGTACTCCTTGCGGGACTGCAGGTCGTCCGGATCGAGTCGTTCGGTCTTCGCCGCGAAGCTGCCCACCGTCACGACGCGGGCCGCGGGTGCGGCCGACAGCAGGGGCATCAGCCAGTGGGTCAGCGCGAAGTGCCCGAGGTGGTTCGTGGCGAACATGAGCTCGTGACCCTCACGGGTCTCCTCCCGCGGCGGGTCGTCGAGCGCGACGCCGGCGTTGTGGATCACCCCGTCGAGGCGTTCGGCACCCAGTGGCTCCACCGCTGTCCGCAGCGACGGCAGGTCGGCGAGGTCGAGCCGTACGGTCCGTACCTGCGCGCCGGGGACCCGCGCGCGGATCGAGGCCGTGGCCGCTTCCGCCTTCGCGGGGTTACGGCTGCCCAGCACGACGGTGGCTCCGGCGGCGGACAGCTGTTCCGCGATGAAGTACCCGATGCCGGCGTTGCCGCCGGTGATCAGGAAGACCTTGCCGTGGCCGGGCGGTGGCCGGTGGACGTCCCAGGGCGGGATGGACGGGGTGGACGGCACGGCGGGGCTCCCTCGCGGTCGGCGGCGGCTGCCTCGCGGGCAGCTCTCCCGTCCACGGTGGCAGAGGCCACCGACAGATCACCCACGGATCACCCACGGATCACCGACGGCCCGTCGGGGGTCGCCGGCGTCGCCGCGCGCGGGGGCCACGCCGTGGGGTCCAGGAGGCCCAGGACGTAGGCGCGGGCGATCAGCGCGGGGCGGTTGGGTACGTCGAGCCGTCGGCACAGCCGGGTCAGGTGGTAGTTGACCCCGTCGACGGTGAGGCCCACCTTGCGGGCGATGGCCGATCCCGACTCCCCCGCCGCTGCGAGCGGCAGGATGCGTGCCTCCTGGGCGCTCAGGCCGTTGGCCGCGTCCTGCGGCAGCGGCTCGGGCCGTCCTGCGCCGGCCTCCTCGGCCAGCGAGACCAGCAGGCGGGGGATGTCGTCCTGCGGGTCGGAGACCGGTTCGACGGTGACCCGGCCGTGGCGGGCGGTCCCCCGGGCCTGCCAGCTCACCTCGACCGGGTAGCGGGACCTGCGGCGCGAGCGCAGGGCCTCGTCCAGTCTGCCCAGCTGCCGGTCGTTGGTCGGGGTGAGGATGTCGAGGAGCCGGCGGCCCTCCAGCTTTCCCGGCTGGAGCTGCCACGCGGAGGCGAACGCGGGGTTCGCGCCGAGGATCAGGCCGTAGGCGTCGCTGATCGCCAGCGCCACGGGCGCCCTGTCGAAGAGGCTGACGAAACGTGACCGCCAGGCCGCGGCCGCCTCGCTCAGCACGTCGGGTGACGGCTGTGTCACGCACTCTCCCTCTGTCACGGCCAACTGCCCCCGATCAAGGCCCTGCACGGAAAACACCACTACAAGAATAGGTAGTTCTCGTGCGGGACGGCCTCGGCGGCCGCGTCACGGTGGACACGACACGGCACCCGGTCTGCGGGCGGGTGCACAGGTCCAGGCAACGACGTGATCAGAAGAGGCACAGGCCATGAGTGAATCGCACACCACCGGCGGCGGACCCCCTGACGACGACTCCGGCGACGCGCACCTGCCGGTCGTCGACGTGAGCGACTCGGGGATGACGAGCACCCCGCTACAGACGGCCATGGGGCACGCGCGCCGGCTCGGCCCGATCTTCGTCCAGCGCTTCCACGACCGGGAGACGGTGTTCGTGAGCGCGGCGGCGCTGGTGGAGGAACTCTCCGACGAGCAGCGCTTCGTCAAGGGCATCGGCCCCGCGCTGGAGAACGTACGCGAGGTCGCCGCCGACGGGCTGTTCACCGCGTACAACGACGAGCCCAACTGGGCCAAGGCGCACGACATCCTGCTCCCGGCTTTCGCCCTCACCTCGATGCGCACCTACCACCCGCACATGCTGCGGGTCGCGAAGCGGCTCATCGGCTCCTGGGACGCGCGGTTCACCGCGGGCGCCGGTGTGTCGGCCCCGGTCGACGTCGCCGAGGACATGACCCGGATGACCCTGGACACGATCGGCCTGTCCGGGTTCGGCTACGACTTCGCGTCCTTCGAGCGTGAGCAGGCGCACCCGTTCGTCCAGGCGCTCGTGCGGGCCCTCGCCCACAGCCAGGCCAAACTCGGCCGGGTGCCCGGCGCGGACCACTCCGACGAGGACGAGGCGTTCGCCGCGGACGCCGCCTACCTGGCCCGGGTCGTGGACGAGGTGATCGAGCAGCGCCGGGCCTCGGGGGACACCTCGACCGACGACCTGCTGGGCCTGATGCTGGGCTCCCCGCACCCCCGGTCCGGCGAGGTGCTCGACGGGGCGAACATCAGGAACCAGGTGATCACGTTCCTGATCGCGGGCCACGAGACCACGTCGGGTGCGCTGTCGTTCGCGCTGTACTACCTCCTCAAGAACCCTGCGGTGCTGCACCTGGCCCAGGCCGAGACCGACGCGCTGTGGGGCGACGACCCGGACCCCGAGCCCTCCTTCGAGGACATCGGCAGGCTGCGCTACGTACGCCAGGTCCTGGGCGAGGCGCTGCGGCTGTGGCCGACCGCCGCCGCGTTCGCACGCGAGGCGCGCGCGGACACCGTGATCGGCGGCCGCTATCCGGTGAAGGCGGGGCAGCGGATGCTGGTGCTGACTCCGATGCTGCACCGGGACCCGGTCTGGGGCGACAACGTGGAGGAGTTCGACCCGGACCGGTTCGCCGCCGAGGCGGAGGCGAACCGGTCCCCGCACGCGTACAAGCCGTTCGGGACGGGGGAACGCGCCTGCATCGGGCGGCAGTTCGCCCTCCACGAGGCGACGATGCTGCTGGGCATGCTGGTGCACCGCTACCGGTTCGTCGACCACGCGCGCTACGAGCTGCGCATCAAGGAGACGCTCACGCTCAAGCCCGACGGCTTCACGATGGCTTTGGGCCGACGCACCCCGGCCGACCGCGGCCGGGTCCGCGCGGCCCTCGCGGGGGTCCTCGGGGCCGTTCGCCCGCTCGACGGCCGGGAGGACGGGCACACTCCGGCCACGGGGGCGTCGCCCACCCGGGCCGTTTCCGGCACGACGCTGACGCTGCTGCACGGATCCAACTTCGGCACCTGCCGCACCTACGCGGAAGACCTGGCCGAGATGGCCGGGGAACTGGGCTTCGAGACGCGAGTCGCGCCGCTCGACGACCACCGTGACGGCGCACTGCCCACGGACGGGCCGCTGGTCGTCGTCGCCGCGTCGTACAACGGACAGCCCACCGACGACGCGGCCGGCTTCGTCTCCTGGTTGACGCGGGCGGCCCCGGGTGCCGCCGAGGGCGTGCGGTACGCCGTCCTGGGAGTCGGTGACCGCAACTGGGCCGCCACCTACCAGCAGGTGCCCACGCTCATCGACGGCCGCCTCGCCTCGGCGGGGGCGGCGCGGCTGATGGACCGCGCCGAGGCGGACGCCTCCGGGGACCTCGCGGGAGCGGTGCGCGGCTTCACCGCCGCCCTGCGCCGTACGCTGCTGGAGCGCTACGGCGACCCGGCGTCCGTGGCCACCTCCCCGTCGGAGGAGTCATCCGGCCCGCTGTACGACGTCGTCGAGATCACGGGTGATCCGCTCGACGCGCTGGCCAGGCGACACGACCTGCGGCCGATGACGGTGACACACACCGGGGACCTCGCCGACCTCGGCCACCCGGCGGGCAGGTCGAAGCGTTTCCTGCGCGTCAGGCTGCCCGAGGGGGTCGGCTACCGTACCGCCGACCACCTCGCCGTCCTCCCGGCCAACGACCCCGCCCAAGTGGAGCGGGCCGCCCGGGTCCTGGGGGCCGGCCTGGACACGGTGCTGAACGTCCGGGGCCGCCGGACCGCCCGGACCGCCCTTCCGCTCGACCGCCCCGTCACCGTAAGGGAACTGCTCACCCGGTACGTCGAGCTCCAGGCCCCGGTGACGGCCGAGCAGGCGGCCGTCCTCGCGGCGCACAACCCGTGCCCGCCGGAGAAGGCCGCGCTGGAACGGCTCGCGGCCGGGGGCGCGGCCGGGGCGGCCGGAGCCCTCCCGGGCAGCCTCGTGGACCTGGTCGAGGAGCACCCCGCACTCCGGGGCCGCCTGCCGTGGCCCGTACTGCTGGAGTTGCTGGAGCCGATGCGGCCCCGCCACTACTCCATCTCCTCTTCGCCCTCGGCAGGTCCGGCGCAGGCCGACCTGATGGTCTCGCTCCTGGAGGCACCCCACCGCTCCGGCCGGGGCGGTGTGTTCCGCGGAGTGGGCTCTTCGTACCTGCACCGGGTACGCCCCGGCGACACGGTCCTCGCCCGGGTACAGCCGTGCCGGGAGGCCTTCCGCATTCCGCACGACGACGCGACGCCGGTCATCATGATCGGCGCGGGTACCGGCCTCGCGCCCTTCCGGGGGGCGATCGCCGACCGCCGTGCACTGCGCGCGGCGGGAGCCGAACTGGCGCCCGCACTCTGCTACTTCGGCTGTGACCACCCGGAGGTGGACTACCTCCACCGGGCGGAACTGGAACAGGCCGAACGCGAGGGGGCGGTGTCGATGCGCCCCGCCTTCTCGCTGGCGCCCGAAGGGGAGGTCCGCTTCGTGCAGCACCGGATCGAGGCGGAGGGCGAGGAGGTCTGGCGGCTGACCGACGCGGGCGCCCGCATCCACGTCTGCGGGGACGGCTCCCGCATGGCCCCGGGCGTCCGCGAAGCCTTCCGGCAGCTGTACGTCCGGTTCAGCGGCAAGGACGAGTCGACGGCCTCGCAGTGGCTCCGGGGGCTGGTCGAGGACGGCCGGTACGTGGAGGACGTGTACGCGGGCGGCTGAGGGCCTATCCGGCGGGGGCGGCGCGGACGGCCTGCTCCAGCAGACCGTGAAGAACGCGCTGCTCCTGCGGGGTGAGGCCGGACAGGGGACTGTCCACGGCGAGGAGGTCGAGGAGACGCCGGCGCAGTGCGGCGCCTTCGGCGGTGAGGGCGAGCCGCTTGGCACGGCGGTCGGTGGGGTGCGGGTGGCGCTCGACCAGGTTCTGCTTCTCCAGCTTGTCGACGACGAAGGTGGTGTTGGAGGGCTCGCAGCTCATCCGGTCGGCGAGCTCGCGCATGGTCATCGGCCCGCTCATCTCGCGCAGCGCGGTCGCCTGGGGCGCGGTCAGGCCCAAGGTGGCCGCGCGCTCCCGTACGTGCTCGGCGATCCGCTGCGCCAGTCCGTTCACCAGACCGCACAGCTGACGCTCGGCGATGGCCTGCGAGTCGGGGGGCGTCGTCATGGCACCACTCTAGCAACTCCATCAAGGCAACATATTTACAGCTTGAATGATTCGAGCTTGATGTTTATGGTGGGCTCGTCGCCGGGGCCAGCCCGGCGTCGACCTGATGACCGATCACAGGAGCGTCTCCATGGGTGACTTGACGGTGGACCACGACGAACGACTGCGCCGGCCGGCAGGTGTCCGCTCGATACGGCTGGGCGACACGAAGGTCTCGTACGTGCCGGACGGCGAGGCGCGTTTCCGGCCCCGGGCACTGCTCCAGGACACCACCGACGAGGTGTGGGCCGCACACCCGCAGTACGCGGACGCCACCGGCCACCTCGTGGGGAGCATCGGCGCCCTGCTGGTGGAGCACGGCGACCGCGCGCTGCTGATCGACTCCGGCATCGGCCCGCAGACGTTCGAGGCCCCGGACGGTCCCCTTGCCGTGATCCGGGGAGGCGCGCTCCCGCAGGGCCTGGCAAAACTCGGCCGCCGCCCCGAGGACATCGAAGCCGTGGCTTTCACCCACCTCCACCCGGACCACATCGGCTGGGCCTGCCTCCCCTCCCCCGGCACCGACCGGCTGGTGTTCGCGCACGCCGAGCACCTGATCTCGGAGCCGGAGTGGGAGCGGCGCGACGTCCTGGAGGCCCAGGGCATGACCGAGCAGGTCGCCACCCTCGCCCGGCGCGTCCGTACGGTCAAGGACGGGGAGGAGGTCTTCCCCGGCGTACGTGTCCGGATCGTCCCGGGCCACACCCACGGGCACGCCGAGTACGTGATCACCGGGGGCGGGCGGCGTCTGATCGCCTTCGGTGACGCCGCGCACTCACCGGCCCAGATCGACCACCCCGAATGGTCGGCGGCCTTCGACCACGACCGCGCCCGGACCGCCGACCACCGCCGCCGGCTCGTCGCCGAGTTGGCGGAGCCCGGCACGATCGGCTTCGGCGTCCACTTCGCCGACGTGGTCTTCGGACACGTCCGACAGGACGGCGACGGCCCGGCTTGGCGCGCCGTGGACGCCTGACGCGCGGTGCACGAGCGGCGCTCACGACAGGGGCGTCACATCCGGCGCGGCTTCCCGGTCCTCGCTACGGAAGCGAGAGAAGGGTTCGGCTCGGGTGTCTTCTACGGCAGGCTGCACCCCCGGCTGACCGCCCTCGTCGGGGCACTTCCCCCGGGGCGCGGCCGCAGGGCGTTCGTGTTCGCCACCAGCGGGCTCCCGGAGATCCCGCCGGCGCCGTACACCCGACCCGTGGTCCGGCTCCTCGAAGGCAAGGGGTTCACCGTGGACGGGAGCTTCTCGTGCCGGGCGTTCGACACCTGGGCGCCGTTCAAGCTGCTCGGCGGGCTCAACAAGCAGCGCCCGAACGCCGGTGACCTGTCCGCCGCGCGGGAGTTCGCCGAGCGGCAGCGGGACGGAAGGGGACCACTGGCCTGACGACGGGGCGGCGGCCGGGGACGCAGGGCCGCCACCGGCGGCACGGACCGCAGGGTCCCGCGCCCCGTGGCCCGGGGCATCACCCAGGGAGCGACCGTCACCGCCGTCGTCCTCGGCCGCGCGCTCACACCCCTGCTCCGCACGCGGCCCGCACGCGGCCTGACCCGGCCGGGGCGCCGAGGCACGGCCGGAGCGCCGAGGCACGGGCTGGCCGCCGAGGCACGCTCGGGGCGCCTCCTTCGGGCGGCAGGCGTAACCGCTCGTTACCGGGGCAGGCGCCGGGCGAGGTACCAGGAGGACGCCATGGGAGACGGCGTAGCGCATGCCGGAGGTCCCGGGACACCACCCGGGTCGCCTTCCACCACGGTCACACCCGATCACGTCCGGGCCCTGCTGGAGCACGCGGCGGGTGAAGAGCGGGTCCTGATCGTCATCCAGGGCCGGGTGGAGGTCGTGGCGGCCGCCCGGCTGCGGGACCCCGCATATGAAGGCGCCCTCGAAGTCGCCTCGACGCAGGACCTGGACGCGATGTCCGCCCTCAGCCCGCCGCAGAAGGCCGATCCCGAAATACTCGCCTCGGTACTCCAGGCCGCGATATCGCGGCTCGGCGCCTGACGGGCCCGGGCTACCAGATCATCCGGTTTCCCCGCCCCACTTCCCACTCGGGACCGGCGAACGGCTCGGGAGGCCTCGGCGCCCCCAGGTACCGGGCGACGGCTACCCGGGCGTCCAGTGGGCCGCGCACCTCCGTGCCAGGGGCCACCGCCGGCACCGCAGCCCCGTCGGACGGCGCGGCCGGCTCACAGGCTCCGACGCCGCAGGCGGCCAGCAGGCGCAGCGGCTGGCGGTGCCATCCCGTGGCGACCAGCGTGGAGCCGTGCCGGGCGGTCAGCCGCCGCAGGTCGAGCAGGAACCGCAGGCCGGTGAGGTCCATGAAGGTGACGGCGCTCATGTCGAGGATGACCGCGCCCTGGTCCGGCAGGCTGTCGAGAACGGCCGCCAGCTCGGCTTCGACAGCGAGGTCGATCTCACCCGCCGGGGTGACGAGCACGGTGTCGCCCGTACGCTCGACGGTGATCTCGAAGATGGCTTCCATGGCTGCGGTTCCTCATCGGAGGGTGCTTCACCAGCATCCACCCTGGGCGCCGCGTAGTCACCTTCTCCGGCCCCGTGCCGCAGCGCGATGGACCACGCTGCCACCACCACGGACGTCACACGGGCACGGGTGCGCCTGCGGCGTCCGAAGGGCCGCCCTGCGCGCCGTCGCCCGTCCCGGTCCACGGCTCCGGTATCACCGTGGGTGGCGGGAAGTCAGGGAGGCAGCTGGTGGACGTGGACGGACATCCGGGACTCGAAGCGGCGAAGGCGGCGATCCGTGCGCTGCCCCCCAAGTGGACGGCGGCCTCGGAGCGGGCGGCCGGCGGGCTGTGGCGGCTGCCGAGGGCGGCCGACGCGGTGGAGTACGCGTTGGCGGAGCCGCAGGAGGGGCTGCGGGAGCGTGGCTGGGTGATGGTGCGCGCCCGGGTGGCCGAGGAGATCGGCTCGGGGCGGGACTGGACGCGGGAGGCCGCGGTATGGCTCGCGCGGGCGGGAGCGACGTGGCGCGAGTCCGCCCGGGTGACGGGCGACCTGGCGTGGCGTGCGCGGGCCGAGGGGTTCAGCGCCCTGCTGTTCCTGGACGAGGCGTACGTGGCCTCGCTGGACCCGGACACCGCACGGGGGCGGGCTCTGTGGCACTGCTTCCTGACGACGCTGCGGTACGACTTCCGCTGCGTGGCCATCGAGGAGTTCTTCGACGCCCTGCCGGCCGGCCGAGACCATGCGGACCCGTACACCGACGCGCTGCGCGCCTTCGCCCTGCTCGGGCGCTCGCGGACGGAGGGGCTGGCGCTGATGGAAGCGGTGGTGGCCCGGGCGGGCGACGAGGACAAGGTGGTCCACGCGTTGCTGCACGGGCTGTGGCTCGGGGAGAACCTTCCCCGTCAGGCGTCGCTGATGCTGGACCTGCTGGAGAACGCCTCCTTCGCGGAGGGCCTGCTGGGGCCGGAGGCCCTGTTCCGCAAGGCCGGCGCGCTGCGCAGGCTGCGGCAGTACGAGCCCGCTCTGGCAGCTGTGCAAGGTGCGATCGACTGCCTCGATCCCGGCGAGGTCGTCGTGCACGCCGACTGCGTCCGCGAGCGGTCCCTGATCCTGGCCGAGCGCAGCCTGCACGCCGCCGCGGGCGCCGGCGCCGCTGCCGCCGCCTCCGCCTCCGCCACCGGCCAGGGCGCGCCCGTTGACGAGGGCGGGGAGGGCCGCCGGCGGGGGTAGGGGGTCCCCGCATGACGAAACGGCTCCGCCTTCGGGGGAAGGGGAGCCGTTTCCGTATGAGCTGGGGTGCGTGGTTCAGGCGTGGCTGTGGTGGCGCCTGTTACCCGTGACCAGCCGGTAGAGGGCCAGGAGGATGACGGAGCCGACGATGGCGGCGATCCAGGTGGACAGGTCGAAGAAGCCGTCGATCGAGTCGACGCCGAAGACGACCTTGCCGAGCCAGCCGCCGAGCAGGCCGCCCGCGATACCGATGAGCATGGTGATGATGATGCCGCCGGGGTCCCTGCCCGGCATGATCGCCTTGGCGATCATGCCCGCGAGCAGCCCTATGAGAATCCAAGCGAGAATGCCCATGATCCGTCTCCTACCTCGATGAATAAGGCTGTGGTCAACGATCGTCTGCGCCGTGGGCGCACTTTCAAACGTGCCGATCTGTTGATCGTTCCGCCCGAGTCGGGGCAGTGGAATCCCTGACGGAACCGCGTCGCGGAAGATCCCGATGCCGGGCCGAGCCTTGGACGTTCGAATGAGGGAGGACCCCGTGTCCGTGCAGGACCTGCGTCACCAACTCCGGTCGCTGCGCCGGCAGCTCGACGAGCAGCCCGGCCTCTCGCTGCAGGAGCGTGATGACATACACGCGCTGATCGACAGGATCGAAGACCGGCTCCGGACCGGTGACGCCGGCCCCCACGCCGGTCTCACCGGCGGCGTGACACGTGCGGCGGAGCGCTTCGAGGCCGGCCATCCCAAGGTCGCCGGGACTCTGCGCAGTATCGGTGTGGCGCTGGCCAACATCGGGATCTGACGGCCGAACGCGCCGCCCGCGGTTCACTCGGCCGACGTCGACCAGGGCGCGGTCCGCAGCTCGTAGGCGCTGCGCCGCTGCCGCAGCCGTGGGGGCTCGTCGGCGGCCTTTCCCACGGCGATCATGGAAACGATCGCCCATCCGGGGTTGGGGCGCAGCTCCTTGGTGAGGGCTTCGAGGTCGAAGGCACGGAACTGATGGGTGGCCAGGCCCATCGCCTCGGCTTGGACGCTGAGGTGGGCGACGGCCTGCCCGAGGTCGTAGTCGGCGAACTCGGAGTAGAGGACCGGCGAGTCGCCGACGTAGTGGCGGGTCAGCGCGACCACGAGCAGGCCTGCGTCCTTCGCCCACCGGAAGGAACTGGGTGCGAGGTGCGGCAGTACCCGTGCGTGATCCGGTTCGCCGGGTCTCGCGGAAAGGAAGCCCCAGGGTTGCGAGTTCCCGGCGGAGGGTGCCCACCGCGCTGCTTCGAGGAGCGTGTGGAGGGCGTCGTCGTCGACGCGGCCGGACGGATCGAAGGCGTAGGGGCTGAAACGGTTGGCCAGCAGCGGGTGAACCAGGTCGGTCCGCACGGGATCATGGGGCATGTCCCGTACAACCGCGCGCTGCGGTGATCCATTTCCGCGGAGCGGAGAAGGGCCTCCCGGCCGGCGTGTGAACGCGCGGCCGAAAGGACGCGGCCTCGGCGGCTTCCCTGCCCCAGCCGACTCGGGCGGCGCGGCCGGCCTGGAGGAAGGCCGCGGTTTCAGCGACGCGGCGGGGCCTGGTGGCGGGCGGTCCGCGGGCCACCTCCCCGGGCGGCCCGTCGCCGGCGACGTGCGAAGCGCCGTAGGGGTTGCCCGCCTGGAACTGGATCGGGTCGGTGTAGCCGGGCGGCACGATGATGCCGCCCCAGTGGTGGGAGGTGTTCGTCCGCGCCAGGAGGGTGGATTGCGCTACCGGGGAGGTGTGGAATCGGCGTCCGCGCCCGCGACCCGGCGCCGGACCTGGTTCTCCTGGGCGAGACGCCGTAGCAGCTCGAACACGGGGGCGCAGATCGCGAAGACGATGACCGCCCGCTCGGCCAAGGCCACCGGGTCCTCGACACCGACCGCCCGCTCCAGGTCCAGCCGGGCCACCGACTCGGCCAGCGCCGCGTAGGCGGCGAGCTCGCCCGGGCCGTACCGGGCGTCCAGTCGCCGCAGCTCTTTCAGCGCCGCCGTGAGACCCAGGACGTGCGGCGACGTGTCGGGCGCCTGCCACTCCAGGGTGGCGAGCAGCTCCGCCACCTCGGCCGCGGCGCTCTCGTCGGCCTCGGCTTCCTCCTCGGGGCCCGCGGCGCCCTGGGCCGCCACCGGCACCGGCAGGGCGTAGCTGATCGCCCCGAGGGCGCCCTCGGAGCTGTCGGCCTGGTCGACGGCACCGAGCACGTCACGGGTGGCGGCGATGGACAGGCCGCCGAGCGTGGTCAGCGCCTTGATGAGCCGCAGCCGCTGCACGTGCTCGTCCCCGTACTCGGCCAGCGTCGCGGCGGTCGCCCGGCCTGCGGGCAACAGCCCCTGCCGCAGGAAGTACTTGATGCTGGCGACCGGCACTCCGGTGCGCCGGCTGAGCTCAGAGATCTTCATGCGGCTTCCCTGCTGGTCATGCGGTCCGGTAGCGGTGAGCGGCGATTGGACACCACTACAAGATACTGCCAGTATCCAGTAACTGGATACTTCAAGTATCCAGCCGCACGCACCGCACCGCCTCGCACCGGAGAATCGATGCCTCACCCCACTCCCCCCTCCGTGCTCCGCCGCCCACAGCTGTGGATCGGAACGGGACTGATCGCCGCAGTGGTCTCGATGTTGTTCGCCCTGCTCTACGTGGGCGGCAACGTCAACCCCAGGGGCAACCTGCGGGACCTGCCCGTCGCCCTCGTCAACACCGACGGCGGCGCCGACGTCAACGGCCGCCGCGTCAACATGGGCCAGCAGATCGTCTCGGGGATCCAGAAGGCCGCCGAGGGCGACAAGAGCATCGACTGGCAGGTCGTCAGCCGCGCGGAGGCCGACAAGCGGCTGGGCCGGGGCAAGGTCTTCGGCGCCCTCGTCATACCCAAGGACTTCTCCGTCACGGTGACCGCGCTCGGCGCGCCGCAGCCCGCCACCCAGGACAAGGCCGTCCCGCCGACCCTGACCGTCCTGACGAACCAGGCCGCCGGCAGCATCGGCTCCTCCATGTCGTCCCAGGCCGCCCAGAAGGCCGCCCACGCCGCCTCAGCCCAGCTCGGCCAGGAACTCCTCAAGCAGGCCGCGGCCCAGAAGGCCCAGCTCCCGACGGCAGCGCAGCTCAAACTGGCCGACCCGGTGACCGTGAACGTGGCCGACGGCCACCCCCTCGGCTCCCGCAGCGCCATGGGCCTGAGCGCCTTCTACTACGCGCTGGTCCTGGTCGTCTGCGGCATGCTCGGCGCCAACGTCGTCAACTCCCAGGTCGACACCGCACTCGGCTACCTGCACACCGACTTCGGCCCGTTCCGCAAGCGCGAACCCGTCCAGCACACCAGCCGTGTCCGCACCCTGGCCATCGGCATGGCGCTCATGCTCGGGCTGTCACTGGTCATGGGTACGCTGGTCGAGGTCGCCACGGTCGGCATCCTCGACATGGACGCGTCCCACCTCGGCCTGCTGTGGCTCTACTCGGTAGCCACCATCGCGGTCGTCGGCGTCGGCAGCCTGGCCCTGTTCGCGGCCTTCGGGACCCCCGGCATGCTGCTGGCCACCATCGTGTTCGTCGCGATGGCCGTCCCCTCCTCCGGCGCCACCGTGCCCGTCCAGGCGCTGCCCGGGTTCTTCCGCGCCCTCGCCGAGTTCGAGCCGCTGCGCCAGATCACCGAAGGGCTGCGCTCCCTGCTCTACTACGGAGCCCAGGCCGAGGCCGGTCTCACCCGGGCGTGGGCCTCGATGGGCGTCGCCCTCGTCGCCGCCCTGCTCTTCGGCTTCGCCGTCACCCGCCTCTACGACCGCAGGGGGCTGCACCGCATCCCCCACCCCGACGCCGACACGGGGGTCGCGGTCCAGACCTCCTGAACGGTCCGGTCGCTTGCGCGGGTCGCCGGCCCGGCGTCGCTTCGCCGGGCCGGCGGTCCATGCGGCTCGCGCCGGTCACGCGTCGTTGGCAGTCATCGTCTTGACGCCCGATCGGTCCCGGGCCGCCGCGGGTGCGGCCGCGCGACGGCCCCGGTGGAACCACGGACCACGCCACAAGCGTCTGTGGCCGGCATGAACAGAAATCCACTGGGCCGGCCATGAGCACCACTTCGAACGCCACCACCAGCCGCACCGCACGCCTCCTCGCCGGCCTCGGCGCGACGATCGCGGCGCTCGTGTGGGCACCGCGAGCCGCGTTCAGCATCGACGGCGGGTTCGAGGGCCATGCCCGTGACCTGAGCGTGGTCTTCGTCGATCTTCCGCTCATCGTGCTCGGCGGCGCCCTGATTCCGCTCGTCACCTGGGCGCTGACCACGCGCTGGACCGGCCGGCCCGGGGGCGCGGTACTCGCAGCCGTGGTCGCGTACGCGCTCGGCGTCTGGGGACTACTGGAGTGGTGGACGCCCCGACAGCACCCGGACCCCTGTTACGGGCCGGGCATATGACCACCGCCCGGTGAGGTCGAAACTGCACGGGCCCGGATGCGCCAGACAAGGAGGCCGACGGTGCAGTTCGCCCAGATCGTCGGCTTCGGGACCGAGCACGAGCAGGAGGTGCGCGGGCTCCTGCGCTCGCACGAGGGGCAGGCCCGTGCGCGGAGCCGGGAGAACGGCCCCAACAGCCGGATCCCGCTCAAGGACCGTGAGAATCCCCGTCACTTCCCGGCCGTGGTCGAGTTCGACCCCTCCGAGAAGGCCATGGCCAACAGCAACGCGCCCGGGACCAACGAGCCCGCCGGCCTGTCGGACCGGCTCGTGCCGGCGGGCGGTCAGGACTCGCGCGGCGAGCTGCCCTACCGTCCGGCCGCTCTCCTGGCCGAGCGGCTCGGCACGGAACTCCGCCACTTCCCCGGCGGCCACACCGGCCTGACCACGCACCCCACCCAGTTCGGCGAACTCCCCCAGAAGGCCTTCCGCCCATGACCCCGGGGCGACGCGGACGCAGGCCGCGCGAGCGGCTGATGACCCGGGGAGCCGGTGAACCGTGCCGGTCTGGGCGCTAGTGCTGTGGCCGGGAGGCGGCTCGGGCGGCGTCCTGTTGGGACCGCCAGCCGTGGACCAGTAGGTCGAACAGGGTCTCCACGACGGCGCGGGGATCGGGTCGGCCCTTGGCCAGGGTCGGGAATTGCAGGACGTAGCGTGCGAGAGCCGAGCACGCGAGGTCATCCGGCTCCCGGCCGAGCTCGTCGGCGATCGCGACGCCGAGGGCGTCGGCGTGTCGCATCCACATGCGCTCCGCGTACTCGCGGAGGGCGGGCGTCCCGTCCACCAGGGCGGTGAACTGACGCAGCCGGGGGTCCGAGGCGGTCGGCACCCAGGACCTCAGCGCGTGGGCACGGAGCGCCTCCACCACGTCCTGGCCTTCGGGCCGTTCACGGACGGCGGCGATCAGCCCCGCCTCGGCTTCCTCGTCGCGGTCGAAGACCAGCGCCTCCTTGCCCGGGAAGTGCGCGAAGAGGGTCGTCGTCGATACGTCGGCCTTTTCGGCGACGTCCCGGACGCTCACCCGGTCGAAACCGTGCTCCAAGAAGAGCTCCAGGGCGGCGTCGGCGATGGCCTGCCTCGTTGCGGCCTTCTTGCGCTCGCGACGGCCAGGGGGCGGGGAGTCGGGCATGCCCCCACGGTACCTCACAAGTGGAGCGAAGCCGAAACTGTACTGGTTGCACTTATGGACTCGTTTCTGCTTTGGTGGTGTCCGCAGGGTTGCCGTCCGCAAGGGTCGCGGCGCCGGTCGTCGCCGCGCCGTCGCGTCGCCGGGAACCTGCCGACGAAAGGAACCGCCATGCAATCTCCGACGCCGGCGAACGCGCGGATCAGCATCATCGGTGCCGGGCCTGGAGGCCTCACGTGCGCACGCATCCTGCAGCGGAACGGCATTGCGGTCTCGGTGTACGACCGCGATCCGGATGCGGACTCCCGCAACCAGGGGGGCTCGCTCGACTTGCACGAGGACGACGGCCAGCTCGCACTGCGCAGCGCGGGCCTGTTGGAGGAGTTCTTCGCGCTCGCCCGGCCCGAGGGCCAGGAAATGCGCCGCATCGACCCTTCGGGGCGCATGCTCGACCACCACCTGCCGGGCCCGGACGAAACGTCCAGGCCCGAGATCGACCGCGGGCAGCTCCGCGATCTCCTGCTGCGCTCACTCGCTCCGGGGACGGTCCGGTGGGGACGCACGCTCCGATCGGTGAGCGGACCGACTGACGGGCCTCGGACACTGACGTTCACCGACGGGACGACCGTCGAAGCGGACCTCGTGATAGGAGCGGACGGCGCCCACTCCCGCGTCCGCACCGCCGTGTCGCCCGCGACACCGCGCTATACCGGAGTCAGTTTCCTGGAGGGGTGGTTCGACGACATGGAGCGCGCGCACCCCGAGCTTTCCCGGCTCGTCGGGAAGGGGAGCGCCCTCGCCGCCGACGGCGAGCGCGGCCTCTTCGCGCAGCGCGGCAGCGGCGGTCACATGCGCGTCTATGTCATGCGGCGCGCCCCGGTGGACTGGATCGCGGCGAACGGACTCCGCCCCGAGGACACCGAGGGCATCCGCGCGCACCTGCTGCACGAGTACGCGCACTGGTCTGCGGAGATGCTCCGGTTGATCACGGACAACGACGGCCCCTTCGTCGACCGCCCGCTCTTCGCCCTGCCCGTGCCCCACACCTGGGAACACTCGCCCAGCGTCGCACTCCTCGGTGACGCCGCACACCTGATGCCACCGCTCGGCGTCGGCGTCAACCTCGCCATGCTGGACGCCAGCGAACTCGCGCTCGCACTCGTCCACTCCCCCACCCTCGGCGAGGCCGTACGCAGCTACGAGAAGTCGATGCTCCCGCGCTCGATCGACATGGCCCGAAGGCTCGAAGGCGGCGCCGAGCACCTCCTGTCGGCGTCGGCGCACGAACTCGAAGAGTTCGAACGGTCCGCCCAGGCCCAGCCCTGACGAGAGCCGACGGCCACAGCGCGACCGGAGCGGATCGGAGGGGACGGCGGGCGGCCGGCCCACCCGTCAGTGGCCGGTGGTCGGCCAAGATCGATGGGGATGGGAGACTGGCCGGCCGAGCAGAGCAACAGAGAGGCGGACACCATCGTGCGACGGCGACAGGGGCGTAGGGCCCTGGCGTCCCTGGTCGTGGCGGCACTCATAGCCGCCGCGGCGACGGCCTGCGCCCTTCCGCTGCGGGACCTCGGCCCACTGCCCCCGCGGTACTCGGGTCCGCCGCTGGCCGCGGACACGGTGGTATCGGAGATGACGTCGGTACTGGCGGCAGAGGGCATCACGGTGGAGAGGCAGCCCTCGGACGTCCTCGGCAGTCACTCCGAACGGCTCTCGGGCCTGCACGCTCCGCAGACGGTGGACGGCGCCTTGAAGGCGGCCTTCGAGCGGGCCCGTTCCGAGCACGGCTGGCAGACCGGGCCCGACATGGGCAGCGGGACCCTCACCCTCGTGAAGGGCAACTGGACGGCCCTGGCGAGCTTTCCGGGCGAGGCGGCACAGGGCCTTCAAGCACTGGTCATCGTGTCGCTGACCTGCATCGACTGCGGCGATGCCGCACCCGCCCCCACGGGGCACCCCTCCGCCCCGACGCGTCAGCAGTTGTCGCCGACCGCGTCCATCCTGGAGCCGAAGCGCGAACCGTAGTTGCTGCCGTAGTCGCCCTTGCGGACGGAGTGGCACTCCTTGCCCTTCGCCCAGTCGATGAACGCGCCGGTCCTGTTGGCACGGAAGGAATAGACGTGGTCGACGAACTTGCCGGGCAGGTCCACATAGCCGCCCCGCCAGACGTAGACGTCACCGGTCCCGTCCTGGAACCTCCACAAGCAGATCGCGTTGCTCGGGCACGCGGGCAATGCCTGAGCAGGCGTCGTGGTGCCGAGTGCCGTGAATACCGCCGCACCGAAGACCAGCAGGGTGCGCAGGTGACGTGTCCTCATCTGTTCCTCCTCGCCGAGCCGATCCCCCCATCGTCCTCGCCGCGGGCAGGAAATGTGGGACAACGGGGGGCATTCACCAGTGCCCGGCAGAAATCCACTGGATCTTCAACGTTGCGCCGCATGCCGGTCAGGCGGAGGTGAAGAGCTCGTCGCTTGCGCCATCGAGGATGAACCCGTTGTCGAAGCGGACCCGGACCGTTACGCCCGCGCCGCGCTCCTGATGGGCGGCCCACGCGGGCTCCAGGGAGCCGACCTTCTCCTCCAGTTGCCTCCTGCTCTCCGGCGGCATGTCATGGCCGAAGGAGTCGAGGAGCGACTTGAGCCGCTCGTACTCCCGGACTTCGTGACCCGGTTCCCGCTCTTCGACGACCCGGTCGACGGTCCCCTCGGTCCCCGCCGCCAGGGCCAGGAACCCCGCGACGGGCCCGTTCGCGGTCCCGCCGGTCATGGCAACCGCGTCGGTCAGCCCGATGTCCACCGCCAGCCTCACCCGCCGGCCTTCCTTCAGCGTCATGGCCCCTCAACCTCTCGGCTCGATACGGGCTGCCCGACGTCGGCGACGCCGCTGCCCCGCCTGTGGCGATGATCGTTGCAGCCCGAGGGAGCCATTGTCCGACGGCCCCCACCAAGCTCGAAACGGCCGGGCGGGGCGACACCGCCTCCTTCCGGTGTGGCCGACGAGGCCGACGTGACTCAGTCGCGACGGAAGAGAGCCGTCCAGAGGAACGGTTCCCCGAAGCGGGGTGACTCGGACCGCTCGTCCCGCATCCGGCGCAGTTCGATCTCCGTCAGATCGGAGAAGATCCACCGCAGTGACTCCGGGGTGTAAGCGAGGCCGCCATGGAGACGGGACTGCCGGTAGAAGTCCCCGTCGGATGCTTCGGACCCCGTCGAGCCGGCCGCGAAGCAGGTGAGGGCGAAGTGGCCGCCGGGCGCCAGAGCCCGGTCGAGGACGTCGAGGTAGCTGATGCGGCGGTGCGGCGGCAGGTGGTGGAAACAGCCGGAGTCGTAGATCAGGTCGTACGGACCACCCAGTTCGTCTCCGACGAGGCCGAAGGCGTCGCCGGCGCGGAACCTGACGTCTGCCCCTGCCTCACGAGCCCGGTCTCCCGCCCAGGCGACGGCCGCCGGCGACAGGTCGACGGCGTCGACCTGGAAGCCCGAGGAGGCGAGGTAGAGCGCGTTGCGCCCCGGCCCACACCCCAAGTCGAGCGCCCGGCCCCCCCGCGACGAGGCCGCGGTCGACGTAGGAGACGAGGTTCTCGTCCGGCTTCGCTTCGAAGAACGGTACCGGCCGGGAGCGATCCGCGTAGAAGCCGTCCCACCAGGACGCCGCACCAGCCGTCCAGCGGTCGGCGTCCGGTGCGAAGAGGCCGTCCAAGAGCCTCAGCACATCTTCCACCGTGCGTATGTCGCGGTCCATCAATTCCCCTCTCCCCGACTGGAAATCATGGTTTGCGACCGCACGCGAAGGTGTTCGGCTGCCGGGGATGCGGCGTGGGGGGCGGTGTACGGCCCCCGGGTTCACCACCCGATCGGCATGACGCGCGGCCCGCGCACCAGCATCTGCGTCTTCCAGGTGACGTCGCCGACGACCTTGAGGCCGGGGAAGCGCAGGATGAGCGCGCCCAGGGCCTCCTGGAGTTCCATACGGGCCAGCTGGGCCCCCAGGCAGTGGTGGACGCCGTGGCCGAAACCGAGGTGCTGGTTGGACGGGCGTTGGATGTCGAGGACGCCCGGGGCGGTGAAGCGCAGCGCGTCGCGGTTGGCGGCGCCGGTCGCGACCAGCAGTGGGTCTCCGGCCTTGACGAGGGTGCCGCCGACCTCGATGTCCTCGGTGGCGTACCGGGCCTGGCCGGCCCCGCTGCCCAGCGGTACGAACCGGAGCAGCTCCTCCACCGCCTGCGCGATCAGGGCGGGGTTCTGCCGCAGCAGCGTGAGCTGGTCGGGGTGGTCGAGCAGGGTGAGGACGAAGTTCGGGATCTGGGAGGCGGTCGTCTCGTGCCCGGCCACCAGGACCGCTACGCACAGGT
The DNA here is from genome assembly GCF_014650775.1 of Streptomyces cirratus. GTDB lineage: Bacteria > Actinomycetota > Actinomycetes > Streptomycetales > Streptomycetaceae > Streptomyces > Streptomyces cirratus. The sequence continues at coordinate 192,288 of NZ_BMVP01000003.1, forward strand.
CGATGAGCTCCAGCTCCGAGAGCCGGTCGCCGTCGCCGTCCCGGGCCTCGATGAGCGCCGACATCAGGTCGTCCTGCGGGTCCCGGCGGTGGAGGTGGATGAGTTCGGCCATGTACGAGCGCAGTTCCTCGCGGTTGGCGTCGAACTCCTCGGCCGTGAGCGAGCTGGTCGACAGGGCGGCGTCGCTCCACACGCGAAAGAGCGGCCGGTCCGCGACCGGCACGCCCAGCAGGCGGCAGATGACGGCGACCGGGATGGGCAGCGCGTAGCGGTCCACGAGGTCGACCGGGGGCCCGGCCGCCTCCAGCTCGTCCAGCAGTGCTGCGGTCAGCGCCCTTACCTGGGGCCGGAGCCTCTCGACCTGCCGGACGGTGAACGCCTTGGCGACCAGGGACCGCAGCCGGGTGTGGTCAGGCGGGTCCATGCCCAGGATCCCGCTGTCGGTGCGGCCCTCGGACTGCCGGGGCTCGTCGTGCGTGGCGCCCGCCGCGCGGCTGAAGCGTGCGTCGCCCAGCACGAGGCGGGCGTCCGCGTAGCGGGTGACCAGCCAGGCGGGTTCGCCGTACGGCATCTGCACGCGTAACAGGCCGGGCCGGTCCCGTACGCGCTCGTACTCCTCGGCGAGCTGGAGTCCATCGGCGGTGTTGAAGGGATAGGCGACGGCAGTGGTGCCGGTGTTCGTCACTTCGGCCTCCCGGACGCGGGTCGTGAGCAGCTTGTAAGCAGCTGCTTACAACGTAGGACGAGCCACTGGCCGGGTCAACGACCGTTTGTGGCCGTTATCCTGACGGGCCCTCGGGCCTTCGGAGAGGACCATCAGCGTGGACGAATCCCCCCGGCCGCAGTCCGCGGAGCGCCCCCGCAACGCCGCGGCCACCCGCCTCAGGCTGCTCGAAGCCGCCGGCGACCTGTTCGCCGAACGGGGCTACGAACGCACCACGGTCCGGGCGATAGCCGAGCGGGCCGGGGCCAACCAGGCGCTTCTGTTCCGCTACTTCGGGTCCAAGCACGGGCTGCTGACGGAGGTCGTCGCCCGCGGCGGCCTGGAGCAACTGCACGCGACGGCGCCGGAGGACCTCTACGAGACGGCGCTGCGTTCGCTGCTGACGCGCAGCGCCGAGGGGACCGACCGCTCCCTGGAGGTGTACCTGCGGTCCGTCGGGCGGGGCGACGAGGCCAGCGCGACCCTGCGGGAGCTGGGCGGGGCGTACCAGAAGGTGCTGGCCGGCCTCTCCGCGTCCGACGACGGAGCCTTGCGCGCCGACCTGGCCATGGCGTGGCTGCTGGGGATCGGCCTGATGCGGACGGTCGCCGCCCGCGAGCCGCTCGCCGGCGCCGATCCGGACACGGTCTGCCGGCTCGTGCTGGGCGCCCTCGACGGTTTCTGGACCGCGCCGGCGGACGGGCCGCGCCGGGACGAGGACGGATAGGGACGATCAGGGAGCAGGGCGGACCAGGGAGGCGCGTGCCGACGATCCGGTGGAGGCCGCGCCTCAGACTCCGACCGCTTCCTCCATCTCCTCCTCTTCCTCCGCTTCCTCCTGGGCAGCAGGGCTGCTTCCGGCGGCACGACGGCGTTCGGCGAACCCGGCCGCGGCAGTGAGGAGCAGGCCGAGGAGCAGCCAGACGGCGAGGGTGCCCACCTGGCGGGAGAGGCCGTCGTTGCCGAAGTAGAGGAGGCTGCGCAGGCCGTCGACGTACCCGGCGCCGTTCCAGAAGGCGTGCAGTGAGCCGAAGAAGCCGTTCTGCAGCTCGGGCCGGAACAGTCCGCCGGAGCTGGTGAAGTTGAGCATCACGAAGAGCACCATCATCGCCAGCGTCGTCCAGCGCTTCAAGAACGTGTGCAGTCCGACTCCGATGAGGAGGATGCCCGCGGAGTAGAGCCAGCTGAGGCCCCAGACTCCGGCCAGGCCGTGGTGGGCGAGGTGGAAGACCGGTCCGGCGAGCAGCGCGCCTATCGCGCTGACGACACCCGAGACGCCTACGGCGAGCAGGGCGCGGCCGCGCATGCGCAGTGCGGCGCCCGCTCCACCGAGGACCGCCACCGAGGCGTAGGAGCCGATGCTGACGGCGACGAGCAGGAAGAACAGGCCCTGGCCGGTCGGGTCGTCCTCGACGGTGGTGACGACGTCGGTCACCTTGAGCGGCATGCCCTGCTGGGCGGCCACCGGCGTGAAGATCTTTTCCGCCACGGTGGCGCTGGTGTCGGAGGCGGCGGTGGCGACGATCAGCTCGGGCGCCGTGCCGCCCGGTACGTAGGCGCCCGCGATGCGGCGGCCCTTGAGCTCGTCGACGGCTTCGGCCCGATGGGCGAGCGTGCGGACGTCGAGGGCGTCGCCCGCTCGCTCCTTGACCGTCTGGGCGAAGGCCGTGGCCCGGGGGCCCTCCCCGACGATGGCGACCGGCAGGTGGTGGGGTTCCGGCTGGACGAAGGCGCCCATGTAGGCGAGGCCCATGCCGAGGCACATCAGCAGGGGGGTCAGGAGATGGGTGAGTACGTGGCGGAGCACGGGCTCCGCGGCGTGGTGATGGGCGGACGTGCGGCCGGACATGCGACAGACCTCCGGTGCCGGCGCGGGGCGGGGCAGGGTCCCGACAGCCGCTCCAACATAGTTGGCTTACACAACTTCCTTTGCAGTTGTACTATACAACTACAGCGGAAGGAGTCGGCGTGACCACGGAAACATCGGACAGCCCCCGGCCTGACGACGAGCGCCGGAGCGCCGCCGTCGAAACGATTCAGCGCGAGATGACCGCGTTCGCCCGGCGGGCCCGGTCCGCGGCCGCACGCATGCACCCGGAGCTCTCCCTGGTCTCGTTCACCCTTCTCAGCCACCTGGAGGAGCGTCACGGCTGCCGGGCCGGCGACCTCGCCGCCCACTACGCTCTGGACAAGTCGACCGTCAGCCGCCAGATCGCGGCGCTGGAGCGGGCAGGGCTGGTGGTGCGGCGCACGGACCCGGACGACCACCGGGTGCACGTACTGGAACTCTCCCCCGAGGGCGCCGCGACCCTGGCCAGGACGGTCAGGGAACGGCGGGCGATGTTCGACGAGCGGCTCTCGGACTGGCACCCCGACGACCTCGACCGCTTCGCCTCCTACCTGCTCCGCTACAACGATCACCCTTCACAGCCGCCGGGAACACCCGCCGACAATTAGTTGCTGTATACATCGGAACTCGCTATCCCCCAGGAGACACACATGTCGGACCAGCCCTCGGAAAAGCCCGCGGACGTCGTCGTACGGCTGCGCGCCACCTTCGACACCGGCCGCACGAAGCCCCTGGCCTGGCGCACCGGCCAGCTCGAAGCCCTGCGGACGCTGCTGACCGAGCGGGGTGACGAGCTGGCCGCCGCACTCCACGCCGACCTCGGCAAGAGCCGCGCGGAGGCCTACCGCACCGAGATCGACTTCACCGTGCGGGAGATCGACCACACCCTGGAGCACCTGGCGGACTGGCTGCGGCCGCAGCCGGCTCCGGTACCCGAGCGGCTGAGTCCCGCCGTCGCGCACACCGTGCAGGACCCGCTGGGCGTGGTCCTCGTCATCGCCCCCTGGAACTACCCCCTCCAGTTGCTGCTCGCCCCCGTCGTCGGCGCGCTGGCCGCCGGCAACTGCGTCGTGGCCAAGCCCAGTGAACTGGCGCCCGCCACCTCGCGCGCCGTCGCCGGTCTCCTGCCCCGCTACCTGGACCGCGACGCGGTGGCCGTCGTGGAAGGCGCGGTGGCCGAGACCACCGACCTGCTCGCGCAGCGGTTCGACCACATCTTCTACACGGGCAACGGCCGGGTCGGCCGCATCGTCATGCGGGCGGCCGCCGAGAACCTCACGCCGGTCACGCTCGAACTCGGCGGCAAGTCCCCGGCCTTCGTCGACCGCGGCACGGACCTGGGCGTCGTGGCTGCCCGGCTGGCGTCCACCAAGTTCATGAACGCCGGCCAGACGTGCGTCGCTCCCGACTACGTGCTGACCGACCCCGAGACCGCGAGGGAACTGGAGAAGGCCCTCACCGAGGTCCTGCGGACGATGTACGGCGACGACCCCGCGGCGTCCCCGGACTACGGCCGGATCGTCAACGAGCGGCACTTCGACCGGCTGACGGGCCTGCTCGACTCCGGCCGCACCGTCACCGGCGGCACCCACGACCGCGCCGACCGCTACATCGCCCCGACCGTCCTGGCCGAGGTGGCGCCCGACTCCCCCGTCATGCGCGAGGAGATCTTCGGCCCCATCCTGCCCGTGGTCGAGGTGGCCGGGCTGGACGAGGCCATCGCCTTCATCCGGGACCGGGACAAGCCCCTCGCGCTGTACGTCTTCACCGAATCCGACACCACACGCGAGCGCCTGACCTGGGAGACCTCCTCGGGCGGTCTGACGTTCGGACTGCCCGTGGCCCACCTGACGGTTTCCGACCTGCCCTTCGGCGGCGTCGGGGAAAGCGGCATGGGCAGCTACCACGGCCGCTACTCCCTGGACACGTTCAGCCACCGCAAGGCCGTCCTGGACAAGCCCCTGAACTGAGTGCGGGGGCGGGGTCGCGCAGCGGAAGCGATCCGGCCGGATGGACGGGCCGAGCCGGGGCACGAGGGTGGGCATGGCTGTCCTTCGAAAGCTCGCCCGCCCCCTGCTGGCCGCCCCGTTCATCGCCGGCGGCCTACGTACCCTGCGCCGCCCCGAGGCCGTGGCGGAACTCGCCCAACCCGTCGTACGGGCCGTCGGCGAACGCATCCCGGCGCTGGCCGGAGACCCGCTCACACTGGTACGCGCCAACAGCGCCGTCCAAGCCGGAGCGGGGCTGCTGTTCGCGACGGGGCGCGCCCCGCGCCTGGCGGCGCTCGCGCTCGCCGCCACACTGGTCCCGACGGCGTTCACCGGGCACGCCTTCTGGACGGTGGAGGACCCGGAGGAGCGGGCACGCCGGCGCGCCCACTTCCTGACCGACCTCTCCGCACTGGGAGGGCTGCTCATCGCCGCCGCGGACACCCACGGCAAGCCCTCGCTCGCCTACCGGTCCCGGCACGCGCTCGACCACCGGCATCCCGTACGGGCCGTCCGCCGCCCCGTCGAAGTGGCCGCGGCGAGTACGGCCGCCCGGGTCAAGACCGCGGCGCGCGGTTCCCGCTGAGCCCCATGGGAGACGACCGCGGGACCACGGGGCCCCGATCCGCCCGGCCGGCCGCGCTCGGCCCGCGTCCGTTGGCGCAGGCCCTCGCCGCCGTCACTCGCCGTGCGCGGCGCCGCCGTACCGCGGGCACCGTCGCCGTCTGCGCGAGCGCCTGTGAACGCCGGGCGCGCCCCGGCGGCCGGGGCGGACCGGGACCGGCCTTCGCCGGCCGGCTCCGGCGCGGGGACGCCTCCCCCGGCGGGGCCGCCCGTCGCGAGCGGGCGCAGGAGGCGGTCGAGTCCCGTACCACGGGCCCCGACGACCTGGCCTGCCTGCTGGACATGCTGGACCTGCGCAGGCGCGGGGACTGAGGGGTCGGGCCCCTCCCCGGTTACGGGCGGCGCCCCCGGTTACGGGCCCTCCCCCGGTTACGGGCGGCGCCCCCGAGCGGAAATCATCGCAGCGGCGGCCGGATCCGGCCGCCCCGCGGCACCCCGGGCAGCGTGCCCCCTACGAGGGGTCCGCGCCGCACGCCGCCGTCAGGGGTGCGGGGGCCAAACTGCAACCGGACCAGTACCAGCCAGGCGTGCACGCGGTCGAAGCCGCCGGACCGCGGGCCCGGGGCGGGTCAGCCGACCTGGCGGCGCACCAGGTCGTGGAAGGGGCCTTCCGTGTCGGCGAGGAGTTCCGCGGGCGCGCCCTGCTGGGCGATCCGCCCCTCGGACATCACGATCACCCGGTCGGCGTCCATGATCGTGGAGAGCCGGTGGGCGATCACGATGCGGGTGCAGTGCTCGGCGCGGGTGGACTCGATGACCACCCTCTGGGCCGCGTTGTCCAGTGCGCTGGTGGCCTCGTCCAGGAAGAGGACGCGGGGCTTGCGGATGAGGGCCTGGGCGATCATCAGCCGTTGGCGCTGGCCGCCGGAGACGGTGCCGCCGCCGTCCGAGAGCACCGTGTGCATGCCCATCGGCATGGCCTTGATGTCCTCGGCCAGGCCCGCCCGCGCGGCCGCCTCCCACGCCTCCTCCAGCGAACACGTCTCGGCGCCGCCGATGCAGTCGAGGATGGAGCCGGACAGGGGCTGGGCGTTCTGCAGGACGACACCGCACTGACGGCGTACGGCCGCCTGGTCGAGCGCCGCCAGGTCCTGGCCGTCGTAGAGCACGCTGCCGGAGACGGGCGCGTCGAAGCCGATGAGCAGGCGCAGCAGGGTCGACTTGCCGCAGCCGCTGGCCCCGACGATCGCGACGAACTCCCCCGGGCGCACCTGGAGCGACACGTCGTCGAGGACGAGCGGCCCGTCGTCGGCGTACCGGTAGGACAGGTTCTTCACCTCGATGGCGCCGCCGAGCGTCCCCGGCCGGATGCCGGAGCCGCGCACCTCGGGGTCCGCCTCCAGGATGGGCTGGACCTCCTCGAACATCGGCTGCACCGCGGCCGCCGACAGGAGTGCGCCGGTCAGCTGCGTCACCGCGGACAGCATCATCGTCACGGCGGTGCTGAAGGTGAGGAACCCGCTCGCGGACATGCTGCCCCGGGCCGGTCCGGCCAGCAGCATGAACATCACGAGCGAACACACCGGCAGGCAGACGGCGTTGAGGACGGTGACGGCGTTCTTGATCCGGCCGATGCGCTGCTGGAGCTCGCGGGTCCGGGCGAACTCCCGCGCCCAGGCGGCGTAGGCGAAGCTCTCGGCGGCGGCCACGCGCAGTTTGGGCAGGCCGCGAAGGGTCTGGAACGCCTGGTTGCCCAGCTTGTTGCCGAGTTTGACCAGCCTTCGCTGGTAGCGCAGTTGCCACAGGCCCAGCCCCATGAACACGGCGGCGATGACGAGCAGCATGGCGAGCGCCGTCAACGCCAGCGGCACGCTGTAGACGAGCAGCAGGACGAGGTTCATCGCGGCGACGGCGGACGCCTGCACGGACACCGCGCCGATTCCGGACACCGCCCGGCGGATGGAGCTGATGCCGAGGGCGGCGCCGGCCAGTTCGCCGGTGGAGCGGCCGGCGAAGAAGGTCACCGGCAGTCGCAGCAGCCGGTCCCACACGGCGGGCTGCAAGGAGGCCTCGATACGGCCCTCGATGCGCAGCACGCTGATGTTCTGGAGCAGCATGAACGCGGCCGACACGGTGCTCGTCGCGATGAGGGCGAGGGCGCTCTGCACGATGAGGCCGCCTTCGCCCTGGGGCACGTACGTGCCGAGTATCCGGCCGGTGGCCAGGGGGACGAGCGCCCCCAGACCCACCGCGACCAGACCGCCGAGGACGAGGCTGCGCAGGTCCCGGCCGGTACCGCGGACGCTGAAGCGAACCAGCGCGAGCAGGCTCGGCTTGCCGTCGGGCAGCGGGCGGCACAGCATCACGGCGCCGGGTTCGAAGGCGTCGGCGTGGGCCTTGCCGATGCGTTCACGCATCCCGGTGGCGGGGTCGACGGCCGTGTATCCGCCGCGCCGCCACAGCAGCGCGACCGGTGACTGGTCCTTGGTGCGGCGGCCGACCAGGGGCCCGCTGTTCTCCCGCCACCAGCGGCCGGCGAGTCTGACGGGCCGGGTGCGGATCCGCGAGGCGAGCGCGATGCGTTCGAGGGGGTCCGTCCCCTCGGAGGCGGGGGCCGTCGCGCCCGGTTCGGACAGGGGGATCCCGGCGTCGCGGGCGACCAGGCGGCACACGGCGAGGGTCGCGTCGTCGCTCGCGGGCCGGTGGGAGCGGGCTCCCCGGCCGGTGCGCCCGATGGAGGCGAGCAGGGCCCGGTCCGCCTGGGTGCGGGCTGCTTCGCCGGCCTCGATGCCGGCGGCCGTACGGTCCTCGTGGGCTTGCTCCAGCTGCTCGATCCACCGGTCCAGGGCGTACAGCAGCCGGTACTGCTGGTCGACCATGCCCTGCCACATCGCCCCGTCGAGCAGGAGCGCGCCGGCCATGCCGTGGCCCTCGTAGGCCGCCCCGTACTGCACGCTGCCCGGGGTGATCTGCATCCACAGGACGTCGTCGTCGCGGCCGGGGCCGGTGGTGGTCCGGCTCTCCAGCGGTGCCTGGTACAGCACGCGCAGCCCGCGGCCGACACCGAGCGCGAACGCCTCTTCGAGGGGGCTCAGCGCCCCGCCGGGGAGCCCGTACCCGTACCCGCTCTGGTCGGCGTACCAGCCCCAGGATCCGTCCTGCGGCGTCCCCGCGCCCCCGTACTCGGGGCGCAGGAGTTCACGCAGCTCGATGCGGCGGATGCGGCAGCCGTGCACGGGCCTGCCGACCAGTGTGTGCACGCAGCCGTCGGCGGGGCCCAGCAGCAGGGCTCCCTCCTCCAGCCGGCCCAGGAAGTGCCAGTGCCCCTCCAGCGCGGCGTCGACGGCGAACAGGTCCAGCGCGCCGTCCTCGACGAGCCACAGCACGAGCGGGCCCTCCAGGGGCAGGCTGCGCAGGCCCGTGCAGTCGACCGGGGTGCCGACGGCGGCGAGGGCGGCCACGACGGGGTCGGGCGTGGCCCGGGTCTGCCAAGTGGTGGTCACTCAGTGCTCCTTGACCAGTGCGGCGTACGCGCCCTGCCGGGCGAGCAGCTCCTCGTGCCGCCCGCGTTCCACGACCGTTCCCCGGTCCAGTACGACGATCTCGTCGCTGTCGCGCACCGTGCTCAGGCGGTGGGCGATGACCACGCAGGCGCAGCCCCGGCGGCGCAGGCCGTCCATGACGATCCGCTCGGTCGCCGCGTCCAGGGCGCTGGTCACCTCGTCCAGGACCAGGACACTGGGGCGGCGCACCAGGGCGCGGGCGATCTCCAGGCGCTGGCGCTGGCCGCCGGAGAAGTTGCGGCCGTCCTGCTCGACGCGGCTGTGGATGCCGCCGGCGCGGCGGGCGACCACGTCGTACACGGCGGCGTCGCGGAGCGCGGCGATCACGGCCTCGTCCGGTATGGAGGGGTCCCAGAGGGCGACGTTGTCGCGGACGGTTCCCTCGAAGAGGAAGACGTCCTGGTCCACGAAGGAGACGGAGGCGGCGAGCGCGCCGCGCGGGATGTCCTCCAGCCGCATCCCGTCGATGCGGATGGCACCCTCCCAGGGGGCGTGCAGGCCCGACATCAGCCGCGAGACGGTGGACTTGCCGCTGCCGGAGCCGCCGACGAGCGCGACCTGCCGTCCGGGGCCGACCGTGAGGGAGAAGTCCTTGAGCAGCGGGGCGTCCAGCGGGTTGTAGCCGAAGGTGATGTGCTCCAGCTCCACGTGGCCCTTGAGGCGGCGGGTCGCGGCGGGGGGTTCGCGGCGCGAGTACAGCGGGTCGACGGGGAAGTTCTCCACGTCCTTGAGGCGGGCCACGTCGGCCGCGAAGTCCTGGATCCGCCCGGCGACGCCGCCCAGGCGGGTGATGGGGGCGGTGAAGCTGGTCACCAGGGCCTGGAAGGCGACGAGCAGGCCGACCGAGAGGTGCCCCTCCACCGCGCGCAGGCCGCCGATCATCAGGATCAGGGCGCTGTTGAGCGCGGCGAGTGTGGGCGCGACGATCGCCAGCCACGCGCTCGGTACGCCGAGCCGCTGCTGCACGTCGAGGGTGACGGCGTGCTGGCCCGCCCAGCGGCGGAAGAAGCCGTTCTCGCCGCCGGTTGCCTTCATCGTCTCGATGAGCTGGAGGCCGCTGTACGAGGTGTTGGTGAGCCGGGCGTTCTCCGCGCGCAGCTTCTGCGTGCCGGTTGCCCGCAGCCGGATCACGATCCGCAGCGCCACGACGTTGAGCACGGCCATCAGCACGCCGATGAGGGTGAGCCCGGGATCGTACGTCCACAGCAGGACGGCGTACAGGACGACCACCACGGCGTCGACCCCGGCGGCGGCCAGGTCCCGGGCGAGGGTTTCGGCGACGGCGTCGTTGGACTGGAGGCGCTGGACCAGGTCGGCCGGGTTGCGTTGGGAGAAGAAGGTGACCGGCAGCCTCAGCAGGTGCCGCAGGAAGCGGGCGCTGCCGAGGGTGGAGGAGATGATGCGCCCGCGCAGCAGGTTGGCCTGCTGGAGCGAGGTGAGGACACCCGTGAGGACCAGGGCCACGGACATCGACGCGAACAGCACGCCGAGCAGGGAGGTCTGCTCCCCGATCAGGAACATGTCGATGTACGTGCGGCTCAGCGCGGGCACCGTCGCGCCGACGGCCACCAGCAGGAGGCTGGAGAGCACGGCGGCGAGCATGGACGCGGACGTGCCGCGCAGCCGGGCGGGCAACGCGCCCAGGACGCCGGGCTTGCGGCCGGAGCGACGAAAACCGGTCCCGGGTTCGAAGGTGAGGACGACGCCGGTGAAGCTGGTGTCGAACTCTTCCATCGGCACGAACCGGCGGCCCTTGGCGGGGTCGTTGACGTACACGCCGCGGCGGCCGAAGCGGCGGCCCATGCCGTCGTAGACGACGTAGTGGTTGAACTCCCAGAAGAGGATGGCCGCGGGCCGCACCCCGGCGAGCGCGGCGAGGTCCATCTGCATGCCTTTGGCCTGGAGTCCGTAACCGCGGGCGGCTCGCAGGAGGTTGGCGGCCCGGGAGCCGTCGCGGGAGACTCCGCAGGCGATGCGCAGTTCCTCCAGGGGGACGAAGCGGCCGTGGTGGCCGAGCACCATGGCGAGGGCGGCGGCCCCGCACTCCACGGCCTCCATCTGGAGCACGGTGGGGGTGCGCACGGCGCGGGGGGTGCGTCCCCGGGGGGCGGGGGCGGGTTTGCGGCGGGCGGAGCGGTGGCCTGCCGGGGCGGACGTGGGGGTGGTCACGGGAACAGCCAATCGACGGGGCGCTGCACGGAGAGGTGGACGGCGCCGGTGACCGGTGTCGTGGAGTCGAGGGCGTACGGGGGGCCGTCGGTGGAGGACCACCGGTAGCCGGACCTGGTCCGCGGGGCGCGTTCGAGCTGCACGAGGACCTGGACGGGGTTGCCCTGGCGGGTGAACTGTGCGGCGAGCCGGCCGTCGCCGAGGAATCCGCCGATCTGGGCCGGGGTCTGCGGCGTGCGGCCGACTTCCTTGACGCGTCCGCGCAGTACGCCGTAGTGCTGCTGCGGCACCGACTGGACGGTGAGGTCGACTGTGGCGCCGACGGGGACGGCCGCGCCGCTCGCTGCGGGTACGTACAGCACTGCCACCAGCGGGTCGTCGGGGTTCTTGACGCGTTCCAGGGTCGCCACGTCGGCGCCGGTCGTCACGACCGCTCCGACCCTTGCGACGAGGGCGGTGACGCGTCCCCCCGCTACCGCGCGCACGGTCCGCTCCCCTTGCTCGGTACTGACCTGGAGCAGGGGTGCGCCGGGCGCCAGCAGCTGGCCCTCCTTGGCGTGGACGGCGGTGACCTGTCCGGCGAAAGGGCTCTGCAGCAGGTAACTGCCTTCGGCGCGGGTGAGGATGCCGGGTGCGCTCAGCTTGGAGGACACGGATCCGGTGAAGGCCCAGAAGGCGGCGGCCGCCATGACGACGACCGTGACGGCGAGGGCGAGCCGGCCCTGCGGGCGCGCGAACCGCACGGGGAGATCGAGCTCTTCGGGCGATTGCAGCTTCGAGAGCGCCTTTTGACGGAACTGCACTGACTCGGACTCTTCCCTCGACTGCCTACGGCTCACTACAGCCGGCTTCGTGACGCTCCGTCACACGGAGCGAACCCCGGAACGGACGCGTTCCGGGGTTCACTGGTCACGCCGGACCGGACCGGTCAGAGACCGGCGACACCCGCGCGGACGCCGACGATGCCCTCGACCTGGCCGGGGAGGGCCAGCGCGCCGTGGACGGTCTGGAGGGAGGTCACGGTGCCCAGCACGTGCTGGACGTCGCCGGTCACACCGCCGAGGAGGCCGCCGCCGAGGGCGATACCGCCGGAAACGGCGTCCAGTTCGTCGTCGGCGATCTCGCGGGTCTCGATGTCGTTACGCATAGGGGCGCACCCTTCGTTCTTCTTAGGTGTTTTTGATGGGGGTGTGGGCGGACCGCGACAAGGCGGTCCGACCACCTGCGCGAGGGCCTCGGCCGGCGTGGACGCCGCTTCCGAAACCGCTGCGGTGCGCCGATGTAAGCACGCCAACGGGTGACGGGGCGAACCGCGTTGACGTCCTTGGGCGGGCGGAACCGGGGGTGCGCGGGAAGGTTTTTCCATTCACCCGGCGGATCACCACACGCTCATCACAAGATCGAGTAACACATCTGCGCGATGCGCATTCTTCGGGCCACAAATGGGACATAAGGCAATAAAATCCGTCGGGCATTTCCGGCATAACGCCTAGCTACCTAAGGGGAGTCGTCCACTCCACTCTCACCGTGTGAAGATTTTGTCGCCTCAACCGTCAGCAACGGGTTCGTCACACCGAGTGTGCGAGGCACGCAGCCGGCGCCCGGTTGCGCCGAAAGTGCGGCGAACCCGGTCCCGGGCGGGTGATCGGGCCGTTGGCGGGTAGCCGCGACGTGACAAGGCAGACCCGTCACCATGGGGAAGGCAAGGTGACCTTGCAATGACCACGGCAGAGCGGCAGGCGCACGCCACCGATGACTCGGTGGGCGTGTTGGTCTCGCGCGCCTCGCAGCAGATCTCGGAGCTGGTCCGCGAGGAGATGCAGCTGGCCCGGGCGGAGATGACCCAGAAGGGGAAACGCTTCGGTAAGGGCGGTGGCCTCTTCGGAGCGGCGGGGCTGATCGGAGTCCTGGCCGCCCAGGCACTCCTGGCAACGTGCATCGCCGCCCTCGCGCTGGTGCTTCCCGTGTGGGCCGCAGCGCTCATCGTCACGGTGGTGCTGGCAGTGATCGCCGCATGGATGGCGGTGTCGGGGAAGAAGCAGATCGCGAAGGCCGGCACGCCGGCACCCCAGCAGACCATCGACAGCCTCAAGGCCGATGTGGCCGAGATCAAGGAGAAGGCACACCGATGACCGACGAGTCCCGTACGAATATCGGCAGCACGAATATCGGCACGCCCACGCCCGAGGAACTGCGTGAGCAGATCGAGCACACCCGAGACGAGCTCGGGCAGACCGTCGAGGCCTTGGCGGCGAAGGCCGACGTCAAAGCGCAAGTGAAGGGGCAGGCCGCGGAGAAGGCCGCCGTGGTCTCCGAGCAGATCCGGGCGAAGGCGGAGCAGGCGGCACAACTGGTGAGGGACAAGACGCCCGCCCCCGTCCTGGACAAGGCGGCCCAGGCTACGGCGCAGGTCCGCGAGGGCGCTGCGCGCGCGGGCCGGCTCGCGGCGGACAAGGCTCCCGAGCCGCTCCTGGACACGGGGCGACAGGCCGCGGGCATGGCACGGGCGAACCGCACCCCGCTGCTGGCGGCCGGTGCGGCTCTGGTGGTCTTCCTGCTGGTTCGTCGCAGCCGGCGACGCCGGTGAAGACGTCCGAGACGGCCTGACGTCCCGGTCGCGGCGGGCGGGGACCCGGCGGCCCATGGGGGGCGGGGAAGCACCCGGACGGGGAGGGGCAAGGGGGGCGCCCGGGCAGACGAAGCACGTGCCCTGTCCTCAGACCGCGCACCTCCTACGGGCACCCTTCCCGTCCGGTCCCCGCATCCCGTGCGCCGTTACCCGACGCACGGGGCCACTTCCCCGCCGTGACCGCCTGACGTCAGGTCAGCTGCGGCGGCGGAAGGTTTCGCTCCGGCGAATCGAATTAATTATTCCGGTGATCGGACAATCATTCCTTTAACGGCGGCAAAAAACACCCTGGTTATTTCCATTTCCTTTGCAGTAACTTGAGGAGTGGCAGAGGGTTCTGAAAAGGGGTGGGGAATGATGGACGGCACCGAATCCGTGGACGTGGCCGTGACGGCGTACCCTCCTTTTCCGCCCACCCCTCCGCCGCCCGTCCTGACCAGCTCCACCAGGGAGATGCTCAAGGCGACCCTGGTTCAGCTGGAAGCCCCGCCGCCGTCCACCGGGCAGGCCCTGTTGAAGTCCGCCTTCGTCCGCCGGCTGGCCATGTCCGGCGAGGAACTGGAAGCGGTCCGGGCCCGGTTGCGGCAGGCGGAGGGGGACGGCGCCCGCAGCGGTGACGGTCAGGGCGAACCGGTGCCCGATGAGGTCTTCGAACTGCTCGGCGCCGGCGCCCCGACGTTCGCGGCGCACGGCACAGCGGCGGCGGATTGCGCCACCACTCCCCCGGCGAGCGCCTTCACGGCGGTGCCGATGGCGGCCCTGACAGCGGTCGGAAACGCCCTCATCGAGGTCCGGCGAGCGGCTGCCGCAGCGCCGGGCGCGGAGTCGGAGTCGCAGTCGCAGTCGCAGTCGCAGTCGGCGGAGTCCGAACTGGCCTTGCGTGCCGCGGTGGTGGCGACCAGGTCCCTGGAAGCCAACTCGGTCGCGCCGAACATCGGCTGGATCAACCTGGAGCGCATGGAGATGGCGCCCGCCGGCCTGGAGCGGGGCGAACTCATCGCGACCATCCCCCTCGCGCCGCTGGAGGAGACCGCCGTCACGCACAAGGAATGGTCGGTGCAGACCAAGGAGTTCAGCTCCATCGTGACCGACTCGCTGGAGAACACCAGCGAGACCGGCGTCACGGACAACACGGAGCTGGCCCAGTCGACCTCGTCCCAGGCGCAGCACTCCAACCAGTTCAACGTCACCGGCACCGTACGGGGCGGCATCCCCGTGATCTCCGGTTCGGCCAGCTCCAGTTTCACCGCCCAGGACTCCACGTCCCAGTCGGCGACGGAGAGCACCAAACACGCCACGGAGCTCACCAAGAAGGCGTCGTCGCGGGCCAAGCAGGAACACAAGGTCACGATCTCGACCACCACCGTCACCGGCAGCTCCGAGTCCTCCACGCGCACGCTGCGCAATCCCAGCCAGACCGACGCCGTGAGGATCGACTACTTCAGCCTGATGCGGAAATGGCGCGTGCGGCTGTACCGCTACGGCCTGCGGTTGACCTACGACCTCGTGGTGGCGGAGCCGGGCGCAGCGCTGCGCAAGTCGTACAAGGAGCTCGAGGCCCTCAGGCGGCAGATCGGCCCCTTCCAGTTCGACGTCCCGCACTCCGAGATCACCGACAAGATCCTCACCGAGCAGCACGAGACGCAGCCCCACCACCTGGTCCTGGGCGAGCGGTACGGGGCAGTCGTGCCAGATCCGCCCCTGCCGCCGTCACCACCGCAGTTCAGCGTGGACGCACCGGACTCCGACGAGACCCGCATCTTCACGCCGGAGCCGTTGGACATCCCCGACGGCTACAGGATCAAGACCCTGACCCTCTGGTTCAACTCGGCGAGCCGGACCGGCGACGAGTACAAGTACCACCTGGAGGTGGTGGGCTCCTCGTACGAGATCACCGAGGCGTACGGCAGCCACGGACCCATCGAGCTGACCCTGCCGCAATGGGGCAGCTTCCAACTGCACGCGACCGGTAAGGTGCCCATCTCCTTCCGCCTCGGGTACAACCGCCACACCTCCCTCAAGGTGGTGGCGCAGGTAGAGGAGATCCCCGTCGGCGGAGAGCCGGCGCCGGGCGCGGACCCCGTGAACACCCGTGTCAGGGAGAAGTGGCAGGCGGCCGTCTGGAACGCCCTGCGTGACGCGGCACAGAACCAGTACTACTCCCAGCAGCAGGACGTGGCCGCGCGGATCTCCGCACTCGAGGAGAAGATCAACAACGTCGACACCCTCACGCTCCGCCGTGAGGAGAGCGACGAGGTCATGAAGGGCGTCCTGCGCGCCCTGCTCGGCCCGGGATTCGACTTCATGCCCGAGAAGGTCGTCAAACTGTTCATCGCCGCGGGCGTCGACCTGGAGCACGGCATCGGATTCGACGGGAACTCCCTCGGCTGGAGCGCGGCCGACTGGGCCGTCTTCCGCCAGCACGAGTCCGACGTCCGCTTCCTCAATCAGGCGATCGAGTGGGAGAACGTCGTCACGTTCCTGTACTCGTACTTCTGGGACGTGCCGCCGAGCTGGGACTTCGTCCGGCAGATCCAGCACGCCGACGCCAACCGGCAGGCCTTCCTGCGTGCCGGTTGCGCGCGGGTCGTGCTGACGGTGCGCAAGGGCTGGGAGCAGGAGTGGGTGAAGTTCGTGGAGGGCGGCTTCCACCACCAGGACCCACCGCCGAGCCAGCCGCCCCCGTACTACCTGAGCATCGCCAAGGAAGTTGCGGCCTACGACGACCGGAACTATCCGGGCATCCCGCCGGCCAACCCGGGGCGTTCCGCCGTGCGGCTGGAGGACGCCGTCTACACCACCTGCGCGACCCCGCTGGCGCCGAACCCCACCGACCCGAACGGTCCCGTGACCATCAAGGTGGAGTCGGCCGCAGGGTTCCTCGTCGGGTCGACGGTGGTCATCGACGTGGCCGACGAACGCGGGATCCAGGAGGCCCAGACCATCGTCGCGGTCAACACGGACCGCGGTCAGATCGTCGTCGGCAAGCTGAGCCGGCCCCACTCTCCCTCTCCCTCCGCGATCCCGGTCCTCCAGCCGGGAACCAAGGGGGCGCTCATCGCTGAGTGGAACGAGTACACCCCGTCGTCCGGGACGGACATCGCCATCACCTCCAATCTCGGCACGATCGCGTAGGGGGGGCAGTGCCCGTCGACGAACTGGACGAGGAGACCCGCTGCGAGCTGCTGGGCGAGCGGGACCCCAAACTGCTCACCGGGTGGGAGTGGATCGCCGCCGAAGTCTGGGTCAGGTACCACTTCGGGCGGTACGTGGGGGAGCTGCCGGGCTCCACTCATGTGACGCACCAGCTGGACCGGTTGCAGGAGGTCTTCGACCTCATCGCCGGGCAGGAGAAGGGCTGGGGCGGCCGTCCCCCGATGTCCGGCGGAGAGGCCGCGCCCTACAAGAGGCTCACCGTCCAACCCAGTGATCCGGTGCTGCAGATGGCCTTGCAGGTGCTGAGTGAGGACTTCCGCAACCCCATCTCGCCGGCGAAGGTCCTGGAGTTCCAGAAGCTTCTCGACCCCGCTGCCAAGACTCCGGCGGGTGTGCTGATCGAAGCCTTGCGCAGGCTCACACCGGGTGGTCTGCTCAAACCGGACATGCTCGGGCTCCAGGCCTACGGAGGAGAGCTCAGCATGGAGCAGGTGGAGGTCGGTACCCGGCAGGGCGACCTCGCCACGTACAAGGAACTGCTGAGCAAGCAGTCCATCCTGGAGGATCCCTGCGCCGTCCGCATGCGCCTCGAACTGGCACGGATGCAGCGTTCCCTCCAGGTCACTCCCCGGGCCAGCACCTGGCGGCTGCATCCCGCGCTCATGCTGCTGCCCCTGCCCCTGCACATCGACTCCACGAGCGGGAAGGGCGTGGTGTCCGACTGGCTGTGCTTCTGGCCCACCAATCGCGCCCGCTTCAAGGAGTATCCGCGGCCGGAGACCGGCAGGCCCGGCTATGACGGGCTGGTCCTGTACCACGTACACCGGGCGGAGTTCGACAGCTCCCTGATCCCGAAGAGCGTCAGGGAGCGGATGAACCAGGCGGTCCGGGAGTGGGCGCGCAAGCAGCGGGCGCCGGGTCCCACGCTCGTGCCGGAACTGGTCACGGTGATGCAGGCCGACCGGCGGCTCTTCACGAAGGACGGCGAGCTCTTCCTCGCCGGCCTCGGTGCGGCGGCGCTGCTGGCCCTCTTCGTCTGGGTGGCCGTCGAGGCGGGGGTGATCGCGGGACTGGCCGCCGCGGGCCAGGCAGGGCTGTCCGCGCTGGCGGCCGCGCCCGCGGTGCTGATGAAGGCGGTCGCCTCGATGGCGGAGTTCACCCGGGATTTCCTCGCGGTGGCCACCCAGCTGGCCTTCGTCACCCCCTGACCTGGCGGTCGCGCCACCGGGGCCGGTGGTGTGGGCCGTCGGTGGCAATGTCGGCGGCAGCCGCGTGCGCCTGCCGCCGGGTCACGCATACGACGCTGAACAATCGTCCCGGCCGCAGGCACAGGGCCGTTCCTGACCGGCACCGAGGGGAACGATCGATGGACACAGCAGGACCGCCGCGTCGCAGGGCCCTGCTCGCCGGCCTGTTCGCGGGCGCCACCGTCGGCCTCCCGGGCTGCACATCGACGAGCGCCGCCACGTCGGCGGCGAGCACCTCTGCGAAGCCGACGCCGACGCCGCGGCCCACCACGCCCGCCGCGGCGTTCGCGAGGCTGAGGGAAGGCAACCAGCGCTGGGTGAGCGGCGACCTGCACCATCCCGACCGGGATCCGACCCGGCGCGAGCTCGTCGCCCAGACCCAGGAGCCGTTCGCGGCGGTCCTCGCCTGCATCGACTCCCGGGTGCCGCCCGAGCTCCTCTTCGATACCGGCCTGGGTGACCTGTACGTGATGCGCACGGGTGGGGAGGCCATCGGCCCCGTGGTCACCGGTTCCGTCGAGTACGGGCCCATGACCAGCGGCACTCCGCTCGTCGTGGTGCTCGGCCACCAGAGGTGCGGGGCCGTCGAGGCGGCGTACAAGTCCCTTCGTGAGGGCAAACCACTGCCCGGGAACCTGCAAGCGATCGTCGAGGCACTGCGGCCCGCGTACGCGCAGGCGGCCAAGGCGGGCGGCGCCGACCCGGTCGACGCCATGGCCCGAGCCCAGGTCACGTTGACCGCGAACGGTCTGCGTGCCAACCAGGACCTCGCCCCGCTCGTGGGCAAAGGCGCCCTCGGCGTGGTCGGTGCCTACTACTCGCTCGACACCGGCACAGTGGAAGTCCTGTCCGGCGCGCCCTGAAAGACCGAGCGGAAGGTGGTCCGGCCGTGGAGCCGAACGAGATCGACGAGGTCCTGAGCCGTCCGCTCAGCCGGGAACTCCTGGCCCGCGACCTGACCCGCCTGGCCTACGTCGCCAAGGACGGCACGCCCCGGGTCGTTCCCATCGCCTTCGTCTGGAACGGCTCGGAAGTCGTCATGTGCACAACCAAGAACGCTCCGAAGCTGCCGGCGCTGCGCCACAATCCGGCGGTCGCGCTGACGATCGACACCGAAGTGCACCCGCCCAAGATCCTCCTCATCCGTGGCCGGGCCGAACTGGATGTCGTCGACGGCATCCCGGACGAGTACCTCCGGGCGAACGGCACCTACACCATGACGCCCGGGCAACGGGTCGAGTGGGAGGCGAACGTGCGCTCGCTCTACGACGGCATGGTCCGGATCGTCGTGACGCCGACGTGGGCGAAGCTGATCGACTTCGAGACGACCCTCCCGAGCGCGGTCGAGGAGCTGGTCCGGCAGCGGGACCAGCGGGCGTAGCAGCACCGCGGGGGCTATTGGTGGCCCCAGCGGACGTTCGGCGGTGCCGGTGGCGGTGCCGGGGGGAATGGCGGCGGCGGTGGCACAGCGCGGCCCGGGAGCAGGTCGATCGGTTCGCGCAGGCGCAGCGTGGCGGGAAGGTCCAGCCGTCCCTTCCGCGAGGCGACCACGATGTCCCGTACGGCGAGCTTCGCCTCGACCGCGCACTGCCCGCTGCGCACCGCGACCAGCAGCCCGTCCCGGACCACGGCCACCAACCCCGTGATCTTGAAGACCACGGTGAGGTCCACCCCCACGGTGGCGGTCGGGGCGCCGTCCACGAGCAGGTCCACCGACGGATGGTGCGCGGAGGTGATGCGGTGGGTGGCCAGGGCGACGACCTCCTCACTGCCGGGGTACTGGCGCGTCCGGCGGGCGGCCTCCGTCAGGGCCCGGTACCTGGACCAGCCCGCGGCCACCAGGGCGACGAGATCAAGGTCGAGGAAGCCGTTCACCACGGTGGCCAGCTCGCTCTCGACGGCCCGGCCGGCCGCGGGGGTCAGACCGCGCCCGCCCGGGATGACGCCCGCCGCCGCGCGGTGGGCCTGCAGGCTTTCGGCGAGGACGCCGGGGGCCGAGTCCTCGGAGCCGAGCAGCAGGGCCCGGACGGTGAGGGGCTCGACAGCGGGAGCCGTGGTCATGTGTCGTCCTCCTCCTCGACGGTCTGGTCGCCGGGGTCCGGGTGGGGTTCCAGCCGTACGGTGCGGGCCGGCGGCCCGTCGTCCGGTGGCTGGGTCACTTCCGTCGCCGCGGGGGCGGGTCGCAGGCGGGACGTGATGTGGGCGCGGACCCACCGCGGGCCCCGGTGGCCGCGGCTGAGGAACGCGGCCCCGACGGCGGCCAGCAGGGCGACGCCGAACAGGCTCGCCCCGACGACCAGGCCGGCGGGGACCCCGCCATCGGTGTGCTCGGGGTTCGGGTTCGGATTCGGGGTGGGCGGCGTGGGCGTCGGCGGCGTCGGCGGCGGCGGCGTCGTCGGCGGCGGCGTCGGCGGCGTCGTCGGCGGCGGCGTCGGCGGCGTCGGGGTGGCCGGCGGGACCGGGGCCGTGCCCGTTACGGTGAGCACGGCTTCGGCGGCCACGTCCGGCTGCGTCGCGCACTGGCCCCGTACCGTGTACGGGTCTTCGGCGACATCCGACGGGACGGTGAGCTGGGCTTCGAAGGTCCCGTCGTCCGCGGTGTCGACCGTCCCGGCCGGCTCTCCGTCCCACAGCAAGTCCACTTGTGAACAGTTGAAGCCCGAACCGGAGACCGTGACGGTGCCGCCTCCGACCGGGAGCGAGGTGGGGTGGAGCGTCACCGCGAGTCCCACGGGCGGCTCGGGCGCGTCGGTGACCGTGAAGTCCGCCTGGGCGGTGAGCTGCCCGTTCCCGTCGCAGACCGCCGTGACCTGGTGATGCGTCGCCTGAGCATCGGGCGGAACGCTCACGTCGGCCGTGAAGGCGCCGTCCGCGACGGTCAAGTCGCCGGGCGCACCGGGTGATAGCGGGTCGCCGTCCCAGGCCAGCGTGACCGTACCGCCCGATTGCCCGGCGCTGCCGCCGTCGGCGACGCAGTTCTCGAACCCGGAGCCGGTCACGGTAACCGCCGTCCGGGCGGGGCCCTGCGCCGGGTCGAGTGCCAGGGCCGGCGCCGGGGCCGGCTCGGCCGTCACCGTGAACCGCGCGGTCGCCTTCACCTTGGAGTCGACCGTGCACCGGGCGTTGACGGCGTAGGTGTCGGGGGCCGCATCGGAAGGAGCGGTGACGTCGGTCTCGAACATGCCCTGGTCGTCGGCCGTGACGATGCTGGGGGCGGTGTCGCCGTCCCAGGTCACTTCGATCCGGGCGGGCGTCGGCTCGGGGGTGGGGCCGGGCCGTAGAGTGCTCGGCGACGGATAGGTATGACAGTTGCCGAATCCGTAGCCGTGGACGCCGACCCGGCTCCCGGCCCGGCCCTCGGCCGGATCGAGCGTGATGTACGTGTCGGCCGCCGCCCGCACCGTGGAGACGGGAGCGGGAGCGACAGCGGCTTCAGTGGCGACGGGCGTGCCCCACGCGACCGCCGTACTCAGGAGCACCGCGGTCAACGAGCGGCGGCAGGCCGATCGCAGTAGCGGAAACATGGCCCTCCATGCGCTCTTCCCCATTCTCCTCCGGCTTGCGCGGACCCGCGCTGCAAGCACACCGGCGCCTCGGACCGCCAGTTGCGGGCCGAACCCGTCACAGAGCGCGGAAATCGGCCATTCGGCTTCACTTTGCCGATGTGCGGGCATGTGGCGGGACTGCGAGGCGGCCCCTCCCTACCTTTCGAGATGCCCTTAACCAATCGAAAAAGGTGGATTCATGCGATCTGTCCGTTCTCTTGTAGCCGTCCTCGCCGCCGCCGGCACCCTCGTCCTCGGTGGCGCCTCGCTCGCCAGCGCCGACGTGAGCGTCAACTACCAGCCCGAGCCCTCGTACACGTTCGTCTTCGGCAACTGGCTCCAGTTCGCGGCCGACGACGTGTTCAACGCCGGCCACGACAACACGGTCGGCTCGAACAACTGACGGTGACGAACCCCGACGCCCCCTGCCGTGCGGCAGGGGGCGTCGCATTTGCGCCGCTTCCCGGGGCTGTGGGTTGGCTGTGAAGCGACGTACGGGAGGGGGCTCGGGTGCGGGATGAGTGCCGACAAGTTCTATATTCGTACGAACCATCCACGCGCGGCCCGGCTGCGGTGAGCAGGGGGGGACAATAGCGATGGCTGACGCCGACGCCACCGCAGGCACCCGGGCGGAATCCCGGAGCAGCCGCAAGGTGCGCCGGAAGGCGCAGAACCGCAGGCGCCTGGGCATAGCCGCGGCCGTGATCTCCCTCGGCGGGGCCGCGGCCACCGCGTACGCCGTCACGCTGGGCGGCCCCTCAGGGTCCGCCAGGAGCGACGCCAAGCTCGGCGCCCCGGGGACCGCGGCGGACAGGGCCGCCGCCGCGAAGGGCTCGGAACAGGCCTGGGACGGCAAGGTCAAGGTGCTGGGCGACGGCTCCACCTCGTACACCGGACCCCAGCCGGGACAGCTCAAACCCGAGCGGCTCAAGCCCGGCGAGAAGCCGCCGCAGTTCGTGGTCTTCTCCTGGGACGGCGCGCTGGAGGGCGACGACCACCTCTTCTCCCACTTCCGCAAGGTGGCCCAGGAGAGCAAGGCACACATGACCTTCTTCCTCACCGGCATCTACCTGCTGCCGGAGGACAAGAAGACGCTCTACCACCCGCCGCAGCACAATCCGGGCGCGGCCGCCATCTCGTACCCCACCGTCCCGCACGTGAAGTCCACGCTCGCGCAGTTGAGCGGCGCCTGGGCCGACGGCGACGAGATCGGGTCGCACTTCAACGGCCACTTCTGCGGGCCCAAGGGCGGTGGGGACTGGAGTCCCGACGAATGGAAGAGCGAGATAGACCAGACGTATTCCTTCGTCAAGAACTGGAAGACCAACACCGGGTTCACCAAGGAGGCGCCGCTGCCCTTCGACCCGGACCGGGAAGTGGTCGGCGGCCGCGCGCCCTGCCTTGAAGGTCAGAAGAACCTGATGACCGCGATCAAGCCGTACGGCTGGCGCTACGACGCGAGTTCCGCGGGGGACTTCCAGCTCTGGCCGTCCAAGCCGGACGGCATCTGGAATTTCCCCCTCCAGCTCGTACCGCTCCAGGGCAAGGAGGTGCAGGTCCTGTCGATGGACTTCAACTTCCTCTACAACCAGTCGGGCGACAGCACCCACGGCGACCCGGCGAAGTTCGCGGCCTGGCAGGCGCAGACCCGCGCCTCGTACCTCAACGGCTTCAACCGCGTCTACAACGGCAGCCGGGCGCCCATGTTCATCGGAAACCACTTCGAGGACTGGAACGGCGGCATCTACATGAACGCCGTCGAGGACGTGATGAGGGACGTCTGCCCGCGCCAGGAGGTGCGCTGCGTCTCGTTCAAGGAGCTCGCGGACTGGCTCGACGCCCAGGACCCGAAGGTGCTGGCCCAGCTGCGGATGCTCGACCCGGCGCAGGCGCCGGACTGGACCGCGCTGATCAAGTAGCCGTATCCGGTGGAGCGGGCGGGGCCGCCCGGCCTACTTCACCGCCTTGATGTAGTCGGCCCAGAGGTGCAGCGCCCGGTCACTGCCGGGCGTGTTCGGGGTGTCGCCGCCCAGCCCCGTCAGCGGCAGCGGCACCAGGTCGGTCAGCGCCATCCGGTAGACCACCACGGCCGTGGATTCGTGCTCGGTGCTGCCCACGAACCAGCCCGCCGTGTTCGCGGCGGTCGTTCCGGTCTTGCCCGCCGTGCCGGGGTACGCCTTGGCCGCCGCCTTCGCCGAGCCCTCGATGACCGCGGACCGCAGCGCGTCCGTCACCGCGCGGGCCGTCTCGGCCTTCACGGCCCGGGTCGGCTTCGGCCCCTCCAGCGGCAGCGCGGCGCCGTTGCGGGTGACCGACCTCACCGAGTAGGGGTCGGTGTGCATGCCGCCGGCGGCGAAGGTCTCGTAGGCGCCGGCCATGCGGATCGCGCTGGGGGTGGAGTTCTCGCCGAGCGCGAACGTGGGGATCCGCGGTCCGAGGCTCGATCCGAGCAGGCCCGAGCGCTCGGCGAGCGAGTCCACCCGGTCGAGCCCGACATCGAGGCCGAGCTGCAACATCGGGGTGTTCACGGAGTCGGCTACGGCCTGGCGCAAGGTCACCTGGCCCCAGTTGCGCCCGCCGTCGTTGCGGCCCTTGACCACTTTGCCGCTGCGGTCCCAGTACGGCCCTTCGGGCGTCTGCACGGTCACCTGGTCGTTGCCGTCGTACGTGGTGGCAGGGGAAACGGGCGTACGGGGCTTGCCGCGCGTGCGCAGCACCCCTTCCTCCAGTGCGGCGGCGTAGACGAACGGGGTGAACGCCGTGCCGGCCGGGATCGTCGTCGCGTTCGACTCGTTGAATCCCTGCTTGAGGTAGTCGGGGCCGCCGTACACGGCGAGCAGCCGGCCGTCGGGGGCGACGCTCGCCGCGCCGATCTTGGCGTCCTTGTCCGTGTTGGGGCGCTTTTCGGCGTCGAAGTCCTTCTGTGCGTCCTGGACCGCGGCGGTCAGCGCCGTCATACGGGCCTTGTCGAAGGTCGTGTAGATCTGGTAGCCGCCGAGGTCGAATTCGGCGTCCGGGATGTGGCCGTTCTTGACCGCGTACGCCTTCGCGAGATCGACCAGGTAGCCGGTCTGCGCGCCGGGGGTGCCGGGGAGGGAGGCGCCCGTGGGTTCGGGGAACTTCGTGTAGGTGGCCCGCTCGGTGCGCGAGAGCTGGCCGGTGTCGACCATGCGGTCCAGGATCCAGGACCAGCGTTCGACGGCCCGCGCGTGGTTCTCCTTGCCGAGCGCGGGGTCGTACAGGCCCGCGCCCTTGAGGAGCGAGGCCAGGAAGGCGCCCTCACTGGGGTTGAGCTGCGAGACGTCCTTGCCGTAGTAGGCCTGGGAGGCGCGCTGGATGCCGTAGGTGCCGCGCCCGAACCAGCTGGTGTTGAGGTAGTCCTGGAGTATCTGCTTCTTGTCCGTCTGGTTGTCCAGCTTCACGGCGAGCAGGATCTCGGTGAACTTCCGGGACAGCGTGCGGTCCTGGTTGAGATAGGCGTTCTTCACGTACTGCTGCGTGATGGTGGACCCGCCCTGGGTCTCGCCTCCCGTCACGGCGGCGCGCAGGGCACGCAGGACGCCGGACGGGGAGACTCCCGGATCCGAGTAGAAGCTGGCGTTCTCGGCCGCGAGGACGGCTCCCTGGACCTTGGGCGGCACCTTGTCCAGCGGCATCTCCTGGCGGCTGACCCAGCCGGTGCGGGCCATCGTGGAGCCGTCGGCCCAGTAGAAGACGTTGTCCTGCTGTCGGGCGAAGGAGTTGAGGTCGTCGGGTATCGGGGTGGTGGCGTAGGCGAGGGCGACGAAGCCCGTCAAGCCGGTGAACAGGTACAGGCAGGCACCCAGCCACTGGCGCCAGGAGGGTATCCAGCGGTGCCAGCCGCTGCGGCCCGGCCTCGGGTAGTCGGGCCGCAGGCGACGCAGTTGCGTACGTGCCACGGCGGCGGCCGGTGCCAGGGCGGCGAGCCGGCCGGCCGCTGCCCGGGCGAGGGCATCGAGCCGCCCGGCCCCCGCCTTCGGGCGGCGCCGCGAGCCGGGCGTGCCCCGGCGGCCCGACGCGGCGCCGCGCGTGTCCTGCGGAGCCGCCCGCCCGTTCCGCGATCGCTCGCTTGCAGCCGAATCCTGCCTGTCCACTCGAAATGCCCCCTGTGCCGTGCCCTCCCGGACACCCTAGATGCACTTGCTGTGGGACCGGCAAGCGGAGTCCGGCAGCCCGGTGACCAGGGCGAGCGGGACTGGCGAGCGGCGACGAAGCGGAACACGACGAACAGGTCGCCCAGTTGTGCGAAGATGCCCTCCCCCGGTTCGTGCGTACCGGGTGACAAGGGGAAACACAGTGATACCTAAGAGGTTCAGGCCCGCCGCCATCGCGGCCCTGACCGTGGCCCTGGCGTCCGGCAGCATGCTCGCCTACTCCGCCAACGCGGGCACCGGTCCCGAGGCGGCCGATCGCGCCACCGCCGACACCTTCGCCGCCGTGGCCGACGACGTGCTCTCGCAGCGCACCCAGGCCCTGGTCGATGAACAGCCAGGTCACCACAATTCGGGGCACAAGTCCGCGAAGACGCGGTTGTCGGCCCAGTTGAAGAAGGACGAGGAAACGGCGATCTCGTCGCTGCGGTCCCGCAAGACGCGGCTCGCGGAGCTCGGCGAGGCCTACACGGGCGCCGACACCCGGGTGGCCGTCGACCGCGCCACGGTCACCGGCGGCAAGGCGACCGTCGAGGTCACCGAGCAGACCACGCTCACCTACAAGAAGGTGCGCGGGGACGAGCCGGCGACCACCGACTTCCGGACGCGCTACGAGCTCACCCTCACCAGCAAGAAGGGTGGTGCCTGGGAGCTGACCTCCATCAAGTCCCAGGAGAACGGCCCCGTAGCGATCAACGAGCCGGTCGCGGCCAAGGCGAACGTCGTCAAGGACGACGGCAACCAGTACCCCGACGGCACGCCCGCGTCCACCAAGTACCCGGCACCGGCCAAGCCGAAGGTGAAGACCGGCGGTACTTACGACTACGCGGCCATGGCGAGTTACGCGGAGAAGTACTGGAGCAACTACAACCCCGCGTACCGCAAGTTCACCGGCGCCGGGGGCGACTGCACCAACTTCATCAGCCAGGCGTTGAAGGCGGGTGGCTGGAAGGCCGTTCCCGGCTCCACGTCGGACTACCGCAACTGGTGGTACGACGGCACCCGCCAGTCCGACTCGTGGGTCGGGGCGAACGAGTGGGCGTGGTTCACGCTGTCCAACCAGCGGGCCGCCAACCTGGCAAACGTCTACCAGACGGACGTCGGTGACATCGTGCAGGTGGACTTCAACAAGGACGGGTCCAAGGACCACTCCATGATGGTGACGTACCGCAGCAGCGCGGGAATGCCGTACCTCACCTACCACTCCACCAACACCTACCGGAAGTCCCTCGCGAGCATCATCGCGTCGTACCCGAACGCGGTCTACTACGCGTACCGCACCTGACGGGTGCCCCTCGGCTCCTCCTGCCGCGGAACCTCCGCGGCAGGAGGAGCCGCTTTGTCCGGCCTGGTCACCCGATGGCCCGATTCGTTTGGTTCGCGGCGTTCACCGGCGCGGTTCCCGGGTAGGGCTCCGAGATGAGCTACGTACACGCGGGCAAGGAGTACTCACGCGACAGCCGGTACCTCACCACCCGGATCACCGCTGACGGGCGCGACGGGTTTCCGGTGGAGTCCGGCCGCTACCGTCTCGTGGTGAGCCGCGCGTGCCCCTGGGCCAGCCGCGCGGTGATCGTACGGCGCCTCCTCGGGCTGGAGGAGGCCCTGCCCATGGCCGTCGCCGGACCGACGCACGACGAGCGCAGCTGGACCTTCGACCTCGATCCGGGGGGCCGCGACCCGGTGCTGGGGATCGAGCGGCTCCAGGAGGCCTACTTCGCCCGCGACCCCGGCTACGACCGGGGCATCACCGTACCCGCGATCGTGGACGTGCCGACCGGCCAGGTGGTGACCAACGACTTCCCCCGGATCACCGTCGACATGTCGCTGGAGTGGACGGCGTACCACCGTGACGGGGCTCCGGCGCTCTACCCGGCCGCGCTGCGACCGGAGATCGACGCGGTGAACGAGGTGGTCTACGAGGACGTGAACAACGGCGTCTACCGGGCCGGCTTCGCCGGGACGCAAGAGGCGTACACCGAGGCGTACGGGCGTCTGTTCGCCAGGCTCGACTGGCTCTGCGAGCGGCTGGAGCGTTCCCGCTACCTCGTCGGCGAGACGATCACCGAAGCGGACGTGCGGCTGTTCACGACGCTCGTCCGCTTCGACGCCGTCTACCACGGCCACTTCAAGTGCAACCGGCAGAAGCTGTCGGAGATGCCGGTGCTCTGGGCCTACGCCCGGGACCTGTTCCAGACGCCCGGCTTCGGCGACACGGTCGACTTCGACCACATCAAGAGGCACTACTACCTCGTGCACGGCGACATCAACCCGACCCGGATCGTCCCCGTCGGCCCCGAGCTGTCGGGTTGGCTCGAACCGCACGAACGGGCGGCCTTGGGCGGCCGCCCCTTCGGGAACGGCACGCCGCCCGGGCCCCTCAGCCCTGCGGAGACCGTTCCGCCGGACCATTCTCCGACGGCCCGCTGAGACGGGCGGCCGGGCGGGCGGTGGGGCGGAGGGCGGCCGGGCGGCGGGGCAGGAGGCAGACCAGGGCGCCGAGGAGGGAGCCGTACACGGCGACCAGGCCGTGGCCGTTGGACTGGGCGAACCACAGGGCGAGGCCGAAGACGGGCACGCCGAGGGCGAGCAGCGCCTCCTGGGTGCCCGCCCGGCTCCGGCCGGCGCGCAGGGCGCGCAGCAGGAGGGGGGCGGCGAGGGTCGCGGCCAGGAAGTAGGTGGCGCCGGAGCTCCCCGCGAAGTTGCGCGGGTCGGTGCTGTGGGCGCTCTCGCCGAACAGGGTGTCGATGTAGCCGGGCAGGAGGATTCCGGCGGCGAAGAGACCCAGCATGAGGGGGCCGCCCCAGAACCAGTCGGCGAGGGCGGCGATGACGGCGAGGGTGGCGATGTTCCACGCGTCCCCGAACAGGCCGCCGTTCTGCATGAACGCGGAGGTGACGGGGCGCCACCAACCGGCTTTGGACGGGTCGCTGTCGAAGGTGTCCATCGCGCCCGGCCAGCACAGCTGCATCACCAGAGCGGCGATGACGAGGGCGGTGAGGCCTATCGCCGCCCAGGGCGTGGGACGCCTTCGCAGGGTGTCCTCGCCGAGCAGGGCCAGTGCACCCTTGAACATCAAAACCATCAGTGCCGCCGTGGTCACGTTGAACACCAGCGCGTCCATCGTCACCACCCCCCTTCGGTCCCCGTCGCTTGCTTGCGAGGACGACAGTAGCCCAGGGACAGCCGAATTCAAACAGTGTTTGAAAACGCGGGGTAGGCTGCCTCCATGAAGCTGACAGCGGAGCGGATCATCGATGCTGGCATGGCGGTGTTCGCCGAGTCGGGGTACCAGGGCCTGTCCATGCGGAGGGTGGCCCAGAGGCTCGACGTCCACGCCGGGAGCCTCTACTACCACGTGCCCAACAAGAGCGCCCTGGTCCGGCTGATGGCGGACCGGGTCGCCCGGCAGGCCTACGAGGCCGGGACAGCCGCCCTGGCGGGACTGGGTCCCGGGGCGGGCTGGCAGGAGCGCGTCGAAGCCCAGCTCGTCGCACTGCGCGGCACCATCCGGCGCCACCCCGGCGGGGCGGTCATGTTCGCCGACAGCCCGAAGGTACTGAGCGACGGGGCGCTGGCCCTGATGGAGCGGCTGCTGGAGACCCTGGCCGAAGCGGGCGTACCCGCCGCCGACGGAGGTGTGGGAGCGGACGCCCTGCTCAGCCATGTCACCGGGTTCGTCCTGCAGGAGCAGAGCCAATCGCCCGCCGTGGCCGTCGGCGCCGAGGAGGGCGCGGCGCTGTGCGAGCGCTTCCCGATGACCGTGGCCGCCGCCTCGGCCTTCGGGGAGGACGAGAAGTACCTCCGCAGCGTGCGGCTGGTGTGCGCGGGGCTCGAAGCGCTCCTGCGTCCGTGAGGCCGCCGCGGTGACGTGGAGGCGGTCAGCGCCGACAGGATCGCCGTCAGTGCGATGAACGCCGACTGGAACGCGGGCCCCGTCGACCGCACCGTGACCGCCGCGCTGATCGCCGGTCTCCGCCCGTAAGGCGCCCTCGCTCCGGTGGCGTTGCCCGCCCCGGCGATCCCCATGGCCGGTGTGCGGCCGGGTCAGCCGGCCGCCGCCGAACGGTAGGGGCGGAAGAACGCGCGCAGTTCCTGCGCGTACAGCTCGGGCTGCTCGAACGGTGCGAAATGCCCGCCGCGCGCGGGTTCGGTGACGCGCACGACGTTCGCCGTGCGCTCCAGCCACGCGCGCGGCGGGCGGACGATGTCACCGGCGAAGAGCGAGAAGCCGGACGGCACTTCGACCCGGCGGGCGTGCTGCGCGGGAGGGATCGAGGCGTTCGCGCGGTACATGCGCATCGACGAGCCGATCGTTCCCGTGAGCCAGTAGAGGGTGACGTTCGTGAGGATCTCGTCCTTCGTGAAGGCGCGCTCGATGTCGCCGTCGCAGTCGCTCCAGGCCCGCAGCTTCTCCACGATCCATGCGGCGAGCCCGGCCGGCGAGTCGGTGAGCCCGACGGCGGCGGTCTGGGGTTTCGTACGGTGCATGGCCGCGTAGGCTCCTTCGCTGCCGCCCCAGGCCGCGGCGTCTTCGAGCCAGGTGCGTTCCTCGGGCGCCAGGTCCGCCGGATCTCCGGTGAAGACGGGCACGCCCGCGTCCGTACGGTGGACGGCGACGACCCGGTCGGGATGGTCGAGGGCGAGGTAGCGGCTGACGTGGCTGCCGATGTCGCCGCCCGCCGCGCCGAACCGCGCGTAGCCGAGTACGCCCATGAGTTCTGCCCACAGGGCGGCGACGGCGATGGAGTCGGGCGGCGGACCGGTGGGGCGGTCGGAGTACCCGTAGCCGGGCATGTCGGGTACGACCACGTCGAACGCGTCGGCGGGGTCGGCGCCGTGCGCGCCGGGATCGGTGAGGAGCGGGATGACCTTCGTGTAGCGCCAGAACGAGTCGGGCCACCCGTGGCCGAGGACCAGGGGCAGGACGGGCCCCGTCGGGGCGGCGGCGCGGACGTGGACGAAGTGGATCCCGTGGCCGCCTAGCGTGACACGGAAGTGGGGCAGCCGGGCGAGCGCCGCCTCCTGCGCCGGCCAGTCGTAGCCGTCCGCCCAGTAGGCGACGAGCTCGCGGAGGTAGGTGGGGTCGGCGCCGAGCGACCATCCGGCGTCCTCGGGTGCGTCCGGCCAGCGCGTGGCGCGCAGCCGCGTACGGAGGTCCTGGAGCGCCCCGGGTGCGGTCGAGGGGGTGAACGGCTCGATCTGCGGCGGTTGGTCCGGCATGGCAGGCATGCTAACGCGGCGGGAACGGATCACCGCGTAAGCCCGTCTTCCCTGACGCGCACCGCGACGGGTGCGTCCGGACCGCCCGCGGCGGTCCGGCCCGACACGACGCAGAGGCCTTCCCGACCCGTGAGTCTGACGAGTACCGCCCCCTTGCTCATCGCCGTACTGATCCTCGCCCTCACCATCGCCGCAGTGGTCAGGTGGTGGCCGCGGCTCGCGCGGCAGGGCTGGAGACACGTCGCCGGGCGGGTGGGTCTGCTGTGCCTCATACAGGTCCTGCTCCTCGCCACCGTCGGGCTCGCCGCGAACCGCACCTTCCTGCTCTACGGGTCGTGGGCCGAACTGGCGGGCCACTCCCAGCCGGCGCCCGCGCTCGGGCGAGCCGCCGACGACGCCCCCGTACGCGTCCTCGGCAGGCAGGAGACCGGCACCCCCGGCGGCGGGCCGCCCCAGGTGGCCGGGGTGATCGAGAAGGTGACGGTGCACGGCGCGCGTTCGAAGGCCGACGTCCCGGCGTACGTGTACCTGCCGCCCGAGTACTTCCAGAAGGGGAACGAGCACAGGAGGTTCCCCACGGCCGTCGTCTTCACCGGCTTCCCCGGCATGGCGGAGAACCTGATCAAGGGTCTGGACTACCCGAAGAAGGCGTGGGCCCTGGTCAAGGAGAAGAAGACTCGGCCGATGATCCTGGTGATGATGCGGCCCACCACGGAGTCCGCGCGCAACACACAGTGCATCGACGTCGCGGGCGGCCCGCAGAGCGAGACCTTCTTCGCCGCCGACCTCCCGAAGGCGGTGTCCGCCACCTACCGCACCGCCGCCCAGCACACCGGCGCGCGCGGCTGGGCCGTCATGGGTGATTCCACGGGAGGCTACTGCGCGTTGAAGCTCGCGCTGCAGCACCCGGAGAGCTACGCGGCCGGCGTGGGCCTGTCGGCGGACTACAAGCCGGAGGTGGACGGCGACTCCGGTGACCTCTTCCACGGCAACAGCGCCGAGGAGCGCCGTTCGGACCTGCTGTGGAGCCTGGACCACCTGCCGCAGGGCAAGACGTCCTTCCTCGTCACGACCTCGATGCAGGGCGAGGAGAACCACGGGCCCACGCAGAAGTTCATCGCCAAGGTCAAGAGTCCTGCCCGCGTCTCGTCGATCACCCTCGACCACGGCGGTCACAACTTCGCCACCTGGCGCCGGGAGATCCCGCCCGCGCTGGAATGGATCAGCGGCCGCATCACCGGCGAGTGAAGGGCCGTACGGCCGGCTACCGGTCCGGGTCGCAAGCGGTCAGCAGGGGGTCGAGGGGCCCTTCTGGCGGGTGAGGTTGTCGTTGGACATCCAGCCGGCGGTGTTCGTGCCGTCGACGCGGACGTAGGTCCACTTGTTCCCACGGGCGTTGACGACGTAGCAGTGCAACCAGAGCTTCGTGCCGGACTTGGCCGCCGTGACGGCGGGGCAGTTCTGGTAGGGCCCGGCCTCCAGGTGGTAGTCGCCGGTCATGTAGGCGTAGCTGCCCGGCTTCGGGTCCTTGTGGCTCCAGCCGCCACAGCCCGTGGCTACGGGGCTGGGCTGGGCGGCGGTCGCGGGCGGCGGGCTCGGGGTCGCTCCGCGGGTGCGGGCCGCGCCCGACGGCGAGGGCTTGCGGGAGGCGCTGGGAGCCGTCGCGGCCGGGCCGCCGGCGCTTGCCGGGGCGGTGACCGCGGGCAGTGCCGCCGGCACCCGGCCGCCGCCTCCCTTGTCACCGCCGTGCCCGCCGGAGAGGGCGTACGTGACGCCGGCCGCGCCGAACACGGCGAGGGCCGCGGACACGGCGATGGCGGTACGGCGCCGCCCCCGGCCGGGACTTCCTGCCGGGGGCGCCTGCCACGGGGGCACGGAGGGCGGATGGGGCAGGTGGGCGGGGTGCGCGTAGGGCTGGTGGAGCGGTACGGAACCGGCGCCGGCCATCGGAGCCGGCCCGAAGGCGGCAGGGGCCGGGGCCGGTCCCACGACGGACGGCCGAGTCGGCGACGGCCGCGGCGGCAACGCGACGGCCGCCGCAGGCGACGGCGGCGGGGCCCCGCCCGCCGCCGGCTCCGCCAGCATCGCGCGGGCCCGGTCGGCCGTGGGCCGGTGGGCGGGGTCCTTCGCCATGAGCGCCCGGAGCACCGGGCCGAGCGGTCCCGCCCGCCGGGGCTCGGGGAGCGGGTCGGTGACGATCGCCGACAGGGTGGAGTACACGGAGGTGCGGCGGAACGGTGAAGTGCCTTCCACCGCCGCGTACAGCGTCATGCCGAGCGACCAGATGTCGCAGGCCGGCCCGGGCTCCTGCCCCTGGGCCCGCTCGGGCGGCAAGTAGTCCAGGGAGCCGACGAGTTCGCCGCTGCGGGTCAGCTTGGCGAGGGCCTCGTCGCCCGGGCCGTCCATGGTGGCGATCCCGAAGTCGGTCAGCACGACCCGGCCCCCGCGCTCCAGCAGCACGTTCCCGGGCTTCACGTCCCGGTGCAGGACCCCCGCGCGGTGCGCGGCATCGAGGGCGTCGGCCAGCTTGGCGCCGATCGCCGCCGCCTCGTACGGGTCCAGCGTGCCGCGTTCGGTGAGGACGTCGTCGAGGGAGGGTCCGTCGACGAGCTCCATCACGATGACGGGCAGGCCCCGCTCCTCGGTCACGTCGTGCACGGTGACCACGCCGTTGTGCCGGATCCGGGCGGCGGCTTGCGCCTCCCGTTGCATCCGGGCGCGCAGATCGGCGAGTTCGGGTGCGCCGGCGTCGGTGTAGGCGCGTAGGACCTTGACGGCGACCTCACGGCTGAGCAGGGTGTCCTCGGCCCGGGCGACCACTCCCATTCCGCCGCGGCCGATCATCGAGGTCACCCGGTAGCGCCCCCCGAGCATCCTGCCGACCAGCTCATCGTTCGTCTCCCCCGTCGGCACCGCACACTCCGTTCCACAACCCGCTCGTCATGTACCCGTCTGGCGGCACAAGCGTAGAGGCCTGGTCACGGCGGCCGTCGCCCGGCGTCAGGTACCGCCGTTCTTGAGGCGGCGGACGACCTCGTCGGACAGCCGCTTCTGTAGTTCGGCCAGTTGCTCCGGGGTGTACGCGTTGAGGTCGACCGCGCCGGGTGCGGTGGCGCCCTCGTCCTTCGGTTTCTGTTTCTCCTGCTCGCGGCGTTTGAGTTCGGCTTCCTCCGCTGAACCGGGTGCCGCGAACCCGCACCGGATGAGCGCCCCGTCGGCGGTTTTGAGGCAGGTCGCCTCTCGGCCGGCCACCTGGCCCCGGCCCTCGACCCGGTAACGGACGTTCTGTTCGCTGCCGATCGTGGCGGTCCAGGTGCTGCCGCCGGTGGGGACCACCTCGAACACCCTGTCCTCGTTGTAGCAGCAGACGTCCCGGTACTCGGCCTTGACCAGCTCGACGAGTGCCTTCGGAGACGACCACGTCGGCGTGAGCCGGTGGACGGTCATCGGGGCGAGACCACCGCCCTGGTGGCGGGTGGGGACCGTCGATACGGCCACGACCGAGCTGGCCTCACCCTGCGGTGTGAGGGGGGTGACGTACGCGCTGTTCCCGCTGGCACCGCGGTACCGCAGGGTGAACTCCGATTCGTTGCCCTCGTTGGCGCCGTCCTCGGAGGCGTCCCAGCCGCTGCGCTCGAACCACCAGTCGGTGAAGCTGCCGACCGCGGCGGTCCCCTCCCGCTGCCGGGACGCGAGGCTCAGCGGGTAGGAGGGGCCGGGCACCGAGGCCGTGTCATCGGTGATGGTGACCTTTCCGGTCCGTCCGTCGTAGAGCGCCGCTCCGGCCGGGCGCTCGGTGACCACGAGGACGCCGGTCTGGCGTTTGAGGGGGACGACCACGATCGGGGTGTCACCGGAGCAGGTCACGTACGCGTCCGACGCCTCGAAGCGCACCCAGCGCTTCTGGGCCGAGATCATCCGCCCGAGGTTGTGGCCGAACCAGCCGTCGATCCGTGCGTCGGCCCGCTCCACGTCGAATGAGCAGCGTTCCTGGTTGCGGCTGTTGCCGCCGAGCGGGATCTCCTGCACCAGGCCGACCTCGTATCCGGCCAGCCAGCCGCGCCGCTCGACCAGGGTCGCGAACCGGTCCGCGTCCGGCAGGTAGGTGACGTCGGAGATCTCGCCGGTCACATCGCCCAGGTGCGGTCCCGCCTGCGCCTTTCCGACGAGATAGGGCGCGCGGGGCGACAGTTCGGGGACCGGCTCGGAGACGATCCGCACGTCCTGCATGTACGCGCGGTCCTGGAGGTAGGCACCGTACGCCAGCCACCAGACGGCGAGGCCCAGCCCGAGGAGGCCGCCCAGCCAGGCGAGGGCCACCGCCGCGTTCCCCCCGTGGCCCGCGCCGCGCCGTTTCCTGCGGAGCGGCCTCGCCCCCAGCCACAGCGCACCGGCGGTGGCGCCGGCCAGCAGCGGGGCGGCCAGCCAGGCGAAGATCTTCCGTAGCTCCCACACCACGATCGTGGTGTAGTACGAGGCGTACCAGAGCGCCAGACCTGCCAGAAGTACCGCTATTGCCCAGCGCAGTGCCCGGCCCATCATCGCCCCCCCGACGTCGGTTGCCTCGATTGTCCACGTCGCAACGGCACGTGTCAGCAGTCCCGGGCCGCCGGCGCCCGCCCGGGAGGGCGGGCGCCGGGAGGGGCTCAGACGATGCCCTCCGCGATCTCCGCCTGCTCGCTGACGGTCCCGTAGGCCGACGGGGTCCCGTAGGAGCGCCGGGCGACGACCCACCACACGCTCGCGAGGACCAGTACGACCACCAGGGCGATCACCGCGTAGTTCATCGAGTCGACGGTGACCGGGGACTTCTGCGGCAGGCAGAACAGGACGGTGACGACCGCCACCCAGACCACGGCGATCCAGCCGACCGGCTTGCTCCAGCGGCCCAGGCTCCACGGGCCGGGTACGAACCGGTCGCCGGCGCGCAGCCGCAGGTAAATCGGGATGGCGTAGGCGGGCGTGATGCCGATGACGTTGATGGCGGTCACGGCCCCGTACGCGGTGGCGGAGTACAGCGACGGCAGCGCGAGCACGCCCGCGACGACGACGGACAGCCACACCGCCGGGACCGGCGTCTGGGTGCGGCCGCTGACCGTGCGCCACAGGGCGGAGCCGGGGAGGGCGTTGTCCCGGCTGAACGCGAAGACCATCCGGCTCGCGGCGGCCACCTCGGCGTTGCCGCAGAAGAGCTGCGCGACGATGACGACGAGGAGCAGGGCGGTGGCGCCGCCGGAGCCGAGGGCGTCGAGGAAGATCTGGGCGGGCGGGACGCCGGTGGCGCTGTCCTGGACGCCGGCGTAGTCCTGGATGGCGAAGGTGAGCCCCGCGAGCAGGGCGAAGCCGGCGATCCAGGAGACCCAGATGGACCGGACGATGCCCTTGGCGGCGGTGACGGAGGCGTTCGAGGTCTCCTCCGAGAGGTGGGCGGAGGCGTCGTACCCGGAGAAGGTGTACTGGGCGAGCAGCAGGCCGACGGCGGCGACGTAGAACGGGTTGGCCCAGCCGGTGTCGTTGACGAAGTGGGTGAAGACGAACGAGGGCGACTGGTGGTGGTCGGGGACGATGGCGAGGGCGCCGACGATCAGGGCGACACCGCCCAGGTGCCACCAGACGCTGACGGAGTTGAGCACGCTGACGAGGCGGACGCCGAAGAGGTTGAGCGCGGCGTGCAGCAGCAGGATGCCCAGGAAGATCAGGAACGTCGATCCGGCGGTGGGTACGAAGCCGAATTGGAGGTTGAGGAAGGCGCCGGTGAACAGGGCGGCGCCGTAGTCGATTCCGGCGATGGCGCCGAGGAGGCCGAGGAGGTTCAGCCAGCCCGTGTACCAGCCCCAGCGGCGTCCGCCGAGCCGGTCGGCCATGTAGTAGAGCGCGCCGGAGGTGGGGTAGGCGCTGGTCACCTCGGCGAGGGCGAGGCCCACGCAGAGCACGAAGAGGCCGACGCCCACCCAGCCCCACAGCATCACGGACGGGCCGCCGGTGCCGAGTCCGAAGCCGTACAGGGTCATGCAGCCGGAGAGGACGGATATGACGGAGAAGCTGATGGCGAAGTTGCCGAAGCCGCCCATCCGGCGGGCGAGTACGGGCTTGTAGCCGAGTTCTCTGAGCCGTTCCTCCTCGTCCTGGGGGCGTGGGGCGTTGCGGCCCTGACGGGCCGCCCATGCGGTTCGGGACATGGTGGTACCTCCGGGTGGGTGGTCGAGCACGGGGACGGTGAGCGGGTCGGTGCGGGGCGGGAGGGTGAGCGGGCGGGTGGCCGCTCAGTCCCGGCCTGCCAGGCTGCGGGACCTGGCCTGCAGGAACACCTCCTCGGCCAGTGCCTGGTCGGCCGGGGCGCGGGTCCGGTAGGCCCATGGCAAGGGGGTCCAGTACGGGCCGATCGCGTCGAAGACGCGGGCCGCCTCCTCGAACCGGTGGGCTCCCCACAGGGCGTGGGCGAGGTGGTTCAGGTCCAGCGGGGAGACGCGGCGCGGGTCGGCGGAGAGGAACCAGCGGTCCAAGGCGTGGCCGGCGTCGCGAATGGCCTCCTCGGCGACCCAGTGCAGGTCCAGCGCCTTCTCCTGGCCGCGTTCGCGACGGTAGCGCTCGACGCGTACGTAGAGCGGCAGGACGTGGGCGGCGGACCCGGGCGGGGCGGAACCGGCCGCCCAGTGCGCGAAGTTGGCGGCCTCGGTGAGCGGTCCGGGCGTGCCCGCGTACACGAACTGGAGCATCCGGTGGTAAGCCTCGCGGTTGTGCGGGTCCCGCTCGTCGGCCTCGGCCAGGATGCCCCAGGGGCCGGCGGGCAGCATCGGGCCGGGCGGTGCGAGCCGGTGTTCGTCCATCCGGCGGTCTTCGTCGAGGGGTGCGAGCGCGAGCAGGCAGACCCAGGGCACGGGGTCGGCCGGTCTGATGGCGGCGGTGTCGCGGCAGGCCGTCCAGGCTTCCTGCCACAGCTCGCGGGTGCGCGGGTGTCCGGAGCGGTGGGCGCGGACGGCGCGTTCGACGGTGACGCGGGTGTGCATCACGGCGGCGGGGGCACTGTGGGGTTCCTCGGCGCGCCACGCCTGGACCACGTCGGATCCGGCGGCGACCGCGGCGAGGACCTGGGTGCGCTGGGTCCACAGCCCCCAGCCCTCGGTGCGTTCGAGCATGCGCGCCATCGACACCCAGCGACCGGTGCGCAGGTCCTGGACGGCCACGCGCAGCTCGTTGTCGTGGCCGGCGGGGTGGTAGACGGGCCGGTAGTCGCTGCCCGCCATCACCTCGTCCCGGTCGACGGGCGGCCGGGACGGGCGCGTCTTGCGGTTGTCGTGGTCATCAGTCCTCGGATCGGTTGATCGGCGATCACTATAGGGCGACCGGCCCCTCCCGCATCCAGATTCTTGTTCGAACGGAAATAACCGGCCACCAAAGGCATATGACTTTGCGTCAGTGCCGCTCGAAGGGCGTCCGGAGGATCTTGACGCACGGCGTCCGCTGGTGAAGGCTTCCGAGGTCGAATTCGCCTGCACCAGGGACGGAGTGGTGATGACGGGCCCGGTGCTCGCTGTCGACCAGGGCACGTCGGGAACCAAGGCCCTCGTCGTATGTCCGCAACGCGGGGTCATCGGCTCCGGCTCCGCGCCCGTACGGCCCCGGTACCTGCCGGGCGGCCGGGTGGAGGTCGACCCCCGCGAGCTGCTGGACTCGGTCGTCGGGGCGGGACGGGCGGCGCTCGCCGCGGCCGGTGAGCCGGTCGTCGCCGTGGGACTGGCCAACCAGGGCGAGACCGTTCTCGCCTGGGACCCGGCGAGCGGTGAGCCGCTGACCGACGCGATCGTCTGGCAGGACCGGCGTGCGGAGCCCCTGTGCGAGGAACTCGCGGCGCACGCGCCGTCGTTGCGACAGACGACGGGCCTGCCGCTCGACCCCTATTTCGCCGCTCCCAAGATGGCCTGGATACGGCGCCACCTGACCCGGGAAGGCGTCGTCACGACCAGCGACGCATGGCTGGTGCACCGCCTCACCGGCGCGTTCGTGACCGACGCGGCGACGGCCGGCCGCACCCAGTTGCTCGACCTCGACACGGTGGGCTGGTCGCCGGCGGCGCTCGACGCGTTCGGCCTCACGGGCGAACGGCTCCCGGAGGTCGTCGACGCGGACACCCGCGTCGGCACCACCACCGCCTTCGGGCCCGCGCTGCCGCTGACCGGGCTGCTCGTGGACCAGCAGGCGGCGCTGCTCGCCCAGAGCGCCACCGAGCCGGGCACGGCCAAGTGCACCTACGGCACGGGCGCGTTCCTGCTCGCCCAGACCGGCCCGCTCCCCCGCCGAAGCGCCTCCGGGCTCGTCGGCTGCGTGGCCTGGCGGCTCGCCGGCCGGACCAGCTACTGCCTGGACGGGCAGGTGTACACGGCCGCCTCCGCCGTGCGCTGGCTGACCGACCTCGGCGTGATCTCCGGCGCCGCGGACATCGACACCGTCGGCGGCAGCGTCCAGGACGCGGGCGGCGTCACCTTCGTCCCCGCGCTCGCCGGGCTCGCCGCCCCGTGGTGGCGCGGCGACCTGCGGGGCTCGGTCACCGGACTCGGCCTCGACACCACCGCCGGGCACCTGGTGCGCGCCCTGTGCGACGGTATCGCCGCGCAGGTCGCGGAGCTCGCGGACGCGGTCGCCGCCGACCTGGGCAGGCCGCTGACCACCCTGCGCGTCGACGGGGGCCTGACCCGGTCCGCGCTGCTCATGCAGGCCCAGGCGGACCTGCTCGGGATCCCCGTCGAGGTGTCGGCGCTGCCCGACGCCACCGCGCTGGGCGTCGGTGCGGTCGCCCGGCTGGGGCTCGATCCCGCGCTCGGCGTCAAGGAGGCCGTCCCGGCGTGGAAGCCGTCCGCGGTGTACGAGCCGGGGGCCGGCGCCGGGCGGGCCGCGGAGCGCCGGGCCGGGTTCCGCACGGCGGTATCGGCCCTGCTCGAAGGCCCGGCATGAGCGTCACCACCGGTGGGGCCCTGCCCGGCGGGGCGTACGACGTGACGGTGATCGGCGCCGGCGTGGTGGGCTCCGCCATCGCCCGCGAACTGGCCCGGCTCCCCTTGCGGACCGCCCTGGTGGAGGCTTGCGACGACGTCGGCGACGGCACGTCCAAGGCCAACACCGCCGTCTTGCACACCGGTTTCGACGCGGTGCCCGGCACCCTGGAGTCCCGGCTCGTCCGGGAGGGACAGCGTCGCCTCGCCGCGTACGCCGCCGACGCCGGCATCCCGGTGGAGCCGCTCGGGGCGCTCCTCGTGGCCTGGGACGAGGAGCAACTGGGGGCGCTCGCGGGCCTCGCGGAGAAGGCGGTACGCAACGGCTACCGCTCGGCGCGGATCATCCCGGCGGAGGAGGTGCGGGCCCGGGAACCGGAGCTCGGCCCCGGCGTGCTGGGGGCGCTCGACGTGCCGGGCGAGTCGATCATCTGCCCCTGGACGACCACGCTCGCCTACGCCACCCAGGCCGTCCGCGCCGGCACCGACCTCCACCTCAACTGCCGCGTCCGGTCCGTCACCCCGGGCGACCCGCACCTGCTCGGCACCAGCCGGGGGCCGCTGCGCACCCGCCACCTCGTCAACGCCGCGGGCCTGTACGCCGACGAGATCGACCGGCTCCTCGGTCACGGCGACTTCACCGTGACGCCCCGGCGCGGCCAGCTGATCGTCTTCGACGAACTCGCCCGTGGTCTCGTGCGGCACATCCTGCTGCCCGTACCGGGCGCACTCGGCAAGGGCGTGCTGGTGACGCCCACGGTGTACGGGAACGTGATGCTCGGGCCGACCGCCGAGGACCTGGACGACAAGACCGCGACCGGATCGACCGCCGAAGGGCTGGCGCTGCTGCGGGAGAAGGGCCGGCGGATCCTGCCCGCCCTGCTGGAGGAGGAGGTCACCGCCGTGTACGCGGGGCTGCGGGCCGCCACCGGGAGCGAGGACTACGCGATCCGGGCGCACCCCGTGCAGCGGTACGTGAGCGTCGGCGGGATCCGGTCGACGGGCCTGACCGCCTCGATGGCGATCGCCGCCCACGTGGTGGCGCTGCTCGCCGACGGCGGTCTGCCGGTCACGGGTGCGCGGGAGCTGGAGCCGGTGCGGATGCCGAACCTGGGCGAGGCCTTCCCGCGGCCGTACCGCGATGCGCGGATGATCGCGGCGGACCCGGAGTACGGACGGATCGTCTGCCACTGCGAGCGGGTGACCCGCGGGGAGATCCGCGACGCGCTCGCGGGAACCGTCCCGCCCGGCTCGCTCGACGGCCTGCGGCGCCGCACGCGCGCGCGGGGCGGCCGGTGCCAGGGCTTCCATTGCGGCGCCGCCGTCC
Organism: Streptomyces cirratus; assembly: GCF_014650775.1. Taxonomy (GTDB): domain Bacteria; phylum Actinomycetota; class Actinomycetes; order Streptomycetales; family Streptomycetaceae; genus Streptomyces; species Streptomyces cirratus. Next base: position 233,410 of record NZ_BMVP01000003.1, read on the forward strand.
GCGCCCTGTTCGAGGAAGGCCGCCGGTGAACCGCACGGTCGACGTCCTGGTCGTCGGCGCCGGCCCCGCCGGCCTGGCCCTCGCCGCCCGCCTCGCCGGCGCCGGCGCCGGGCGGGTCGAGGTCCTGGAGCGCGAGCAGGACGCGGGAGGCGTGCCGCGCCACTGCCACCACGGCGGGTTCGGACGGCCGCCGCGCCCCTGGCTGCGGGGACCGGCGTACGCACGGCAGGCCACGGAGGCCGCCGTCGGGGCGGGCGCCTCGGTCCGTACGGGCGTCACCGCCACCGGCTGGGCCGGCCCCCTGTCCTTGGACACCACGAGCCCGGCGGGCCTGGAGCGGATCACGGCGCGGGCCGTCGTGCTGGCCACGGGTGCCCGGGAGCGCCCGCGCAGCGCCCGGCTGGTACCGGGCTCCCGTCCGGCGGGGGTGCTGACCACCGGGGAGTTGCAGCAGTCCGTCCATCTGTACGGGCAGTCGGTCGGCCGGCGGGCCGTGGTGGTGGGCGCCGAGCCGGTGGGGCGGCACGCGGTACGCACGCTGCGCCTCGCCGGTGCGGACGTGGTGGCGGTGGTCACCGAACGCCCGCGCGGCACCACCGTGCGGGGGATCCCGCTGCTCACGGCGACTACCGTGAGCGCACTGCGCGGCCGGGGCCGCCTGTCGGGCGTGGCCCTGCACCACGCCGACGGGCGGTCGGGCGTACTCGTCTGCGACACCGTGGTGTTCACCGGCGACTGGATCCCCGACCACGAGCTGGCCCGCCGCGGCGGCATCACCCTGGACCCGGGCACCCGGGGCCCTTGTGTGGACGCCTCGTTCCGTACGTCGGCGCCGGGGGTCTTCGCGGTGGGCAACGCACTCCACGGCGTCGAGAGCGCAGCCACCGCCGCCGCGGAAGGCGCCGCCGCGGCGGCCTCGGTGCTGGCCCACCTGTCGGGCGCGGCGTGGCCCGATGCCGGACCGCCGTTGGTCGTACGGGCGCCGCTGGTGTGGGTGACGCCGAACCGGGTCACGGGCCTGGCGGAGCAGCCGTTGCTCCTGCGGTCGGGGGAACCCCTGACGGGACCGGTGGTGACGGTCGGGCAGGACGGGCGGCTGCTGTGGCGCGGCCGGTTTCCGGGCCGGATGTCGCCGTCGCGGTCGCTGCGCGTGCCGCCGGGGTGGACGACCCTGGTCGACCGTGGGGGCGGACCGGTCGTGGTGCGGGCCCGCTGACGGCAGGCGCGGCGGCACAGACGCCAATTGCCCTGCGTACACCCTGCTTTGACGGTCCGGGGCGGGGCACCCCGGGGCAGGTGATCGCGTCGGGCCGGCCTATCATCTGTTCGATTCTCGCCACCCACCTGGCCGGCCGTGCCGTCGCAGAGGGGCGGGTGGCGGCTCTTGACGAGAGGCATCGAACACTTGCGATTGACAGGCAAGCACCGGATATCCATCCTCGCGGCGGTGGCGGCCACCGCCGCGGTCGCGGGAAGCATGCAGCTCACCTCCAGCGCGTTCGGAACCGAGTCCGACGAGGACCCCGCGCCGGAGGCCGCGAGCTCCCCGGCGGCCCTGCCGGCGGTGGAGGACGTCGACTCCCACGCACAGGACTCCGCCGTGTACGGCAGCGACGCCACTGCCTTCAAGGGCGGCGTCATGTCGCTGGGCGCACCGGCGTCCCGCTCCGCGCCGAAGTCGGGCGTGGCCGCCGCGCCCGCGCCGCTCCAGGGCGACGGGTGGAAACTGGGCGGCGTGACCAAGTGGCTGCAGACCGGCTACACCATCAAGTTCTACGACCAGAAGTCCGCGGACTGGCTGGCGCCGTACGTGCAGGCGAGCGCCGCGGACCTGCGCCGCATCACCAACCTGCCGGTGACCGTCGACACCAAGCCGGTCGGCTGGGACTACCTCCGGCCCCGGGGCGAGGTGATCATCGGGGTCGCCCACCGCCCGTGCCTGCCCCCGGACGGCGACAGCATGGGGAACACGGGCTGGAAGGTGGTCCGTGACGGCTCCGGCATGGCGAACCTCAGCTGCGGCTTCACCAGTTCCTCCCTGCCCGACACGGCCACCAGCGGCCACGCCTACATCGACGACGAGTTCTTCACCCCGGCCGGCAAGCCCACGGCCGCCATGGGTGAGACGTACATGCGCAACCACATCAGCCACGAACTCGGGCACACGCTGGGTCTGGCCCACGCCAACCGCAGCACGGACAAGAGCGACTGCGCCAAGGGGAGCGACTCCGGCGAGTTCCCGGTGATGTGCTCGCCGGCCTACGCGTACCAGGACAAGCGCGCCGGCACCTACGTCCAGCAGTTCGACGTCCAGGGCCTGCGGCTGCTCGCCTCCGGAGCCGGCGCCGTGCTGTCGCCGCAGGGCAAGGTGACCGGCATCGGCTCCAAGTGCCTGGACGTCAAGGGCGGGAAGGCGGCCAACGGCACGCAGATCCAGCTCTACACCTGCAACGGGTCCGCGGCGCAGTCGTGGATCCTGGGCAAGGACGGAACGCTGCGCGCGCTGGGCAAGTGCCTGGACGACGCGCGCAACGCCGGCGCCAACGGCGACAAGATCAGCCTCCACGACTGCAACGGCACGGCGGCTCAGCGCTGGTCCGTCAACGCCAAGGGCCAGATCGTCCACGTGGCCTCGGGCAAGGTACTCGACGTGACCGGCGGGTCCACCGCCAACGGCACCGCCGTCCAGCTCTACACGGCGAACACCAACAAACGCCAGGTCTGGGTCACCCCGAAGTAACCGGCCGCCCGGCTCGGACAGCCGCGAGCCCCGGCCACCGCGGTGCGCGGCGGCCGGGGCTCCGGCGTCGGGGCGGCCGGTGGATGGCCGGACGCCGTCTTGCCCTGGGCCGCGGGCGGGTGACAGCGTGGGCGGCAGCGCGCGTACCGCACCTTTCCCCCGCCCGGAGCAGACCGCCGGGTGGCGAGCCCAGAAGGAAGCGTGACATGCCGCCCCACCTGTCCGCCCCGCCCCGGCCCGTTCTCCGCGACTCCTGCCCGCACGGCACCTGGGACGTCCTGCGCGCCCTCCCCCATCCCCTGCTCCGGCCGGGGGTGCGGGGATACCGGGGTTACCGGATGGACCTGGCACACGGCCGTCGGAGGCTGGAGGTGCCGGACGCCTGCGCCTCGCTGGTGTTCAACCTGGCCGGACCCGTCTGGGTGACCCTCGGCACCCGGAGCGACGCGAGGGCCCGCCCCTACACCGCGTTGCTCGCCGGCCTCCAGAGCCGGCCCACGGTCGGTGAACACGCGGGCCGGGTGGAGGGCGTGGAGGTGCTGCTCGCCCCGTGGGCCGCCTTCGGCCTGCTCGGTGTCCCGATGAGCGACCTGGCCGACACGATGGCCGAACCGGCCGACGTACTCGGCCGCCGGGCCGATCTGCTCGCCGAGGCGCTGCACGCCGGCGCCGGCTGGGCCGACCGCTTCGGGCTGCTGGACGCCGCCCTGCTCGGGTGGGCCGCACGGGCGGGCACCGGCCCGTCGCAGGCGCTCCGCGAGGCCTGGTGGGAGCTGGTGCGCAGCCGGGGCTCCCTGCACGTGGGCGCCCTTGCGCGGCGGACCGGCTGGAGCGTGCGGCGAGTGGAGTACCTGTTCCGGGAACAGGTGGGCCTCACCCCCAAGACGGCCGCACGCGTGCTGCGCTTCCAGCACGCGCTGCGGCTCGTCAACGGCGGCGGACGACCGCTCGCGGAAGTCGCGGCCGCCTGTGGATTCAGCGACCAGTCGCACATGAACCGCGAGTTCAGGGCGATGAGCGGGCGTTCACCGCGCCGGTTCCTCTCCGAGCGCCGCACCGCGCTGCCGGGTCCCCCGGGGCCCGACCGCGTGACCGGTCAGGTGACCAGCGTCGTCCTGCCCGGGCGGTGACGGGCGCGGAGCGGATCAGTCGATCTTGATGGAGCTGACCCGGTTGTCCCAGCCGCTGCGCATGGAGTCCTCCTGGTGGTTGGGGCCGGTGTTGCCCGGGTACCAGTAGCCGCCTCCGTTCGCATTCTCGGCGAGGTGCGCCGTGCACGCGCCGGTCCAGTAGGAGGAGGTCGAGTTGTCGAAGCTGTACGCGGACAGGTTCTGCCAGTAGCCGCGGTCGTAGAACTTGAGGTCGCGACCGCCCTTGCCGGTGTACTGGTAGAGGTCGAGCGGCGTGGAACAGGCGGCCTTGACCTGCTGCGTGGAGGCGGTGGCCCGTAACTGCTTCTCGCGCGCCTCCTGCTGGGCGGCCGTGCGGAAGCACTCCACCGCGCCGCGCGTCTGCCACACCATGCAGACCTTGGCGTCGCCCCAGTCGCCGGAGAGGTCCACGGTGCGGCCCTCGAACCGGGCGTACCGGGCCGTGGCGTCCGGGGCCGGGGAGGCGGCCTGCGCGGGTGCGGCGAGGAGGAAGGATCCGCATACGGCCGCGGCGGCGAGAGCGACCGCTGCGCTGCGCTTGACGAACATGAAGTGGGTCCCTTCGAACGGGTCACCCGGCACTCGCCGGGACTCCCTCATCCTGGGACTGCGCCTCCCCCGGTTCTAGAACAAACGCGCACGGCCGGCCCGGCCGCGCCGGCGCAGCGCGAGGCGGTTTCCGTCCGGGTCCCCGGCCTCTATGCGGACTCCGGAGGGGTAGTCCTCCGGTGCGGCTTGCTCAAAGGTCACACCACGGGCCCGGAGGGCCTCGAAGTCCGCCCTCAGGTCGTCCGATTCGAGGAAGACCGGGGCGAGGGCAGGAGCCGCCGGCGCACCGGCCGACTGCCCCGCGGCGGCGGCCCGCGGCCAGAGGATGACCTTCGGGGCACTGCCGGCGGCGACGGTGAGGATCGTCGTCCTGCCCGTTCGTCGGGCGGCCGGCCGCCGTGCCGGAGCGCCGAGTCGCACGCTCGCCGGTCCGGCGGGGGTCGTACCGATTCATCGCCTCACTGACGAACCGCCGCACGGGAGTGTGACGGGACGGAGGCACGGACGTCAGGGGCTGGTCCCGACGAGGACGCCGACCTTGTCGATGCGGTGCTCTGGGTTGTTGTGCGCGTCCCGCCAGGTGTTGCCCGCGGCGTCGTCCTCCGGCGTGAGGCAGGTGGACACGGTGATCATCGCGCGGCTCGGCGCCGCGCCGCTGGAGCCGGGGACCGCGGCGCGCTGCTCCGCCATGGAGGACGGTGAGCGGAAGGACGTCGTCCGGGTGGTACCGATGGCGTACTCGTACGTCACGCCGCCCGCGGTGACGAAGACGGACGCACCCTCGGGCAGCGACGGCAGGGCGTTCAGCGGCCCGCCGCCCGCGATGCGGTGGCCCGTGACGATGTAGTTGCCCACGTCGCCGGGGCCGACGCCGCCGCCGGGACCGTAGGGGCTGGCGGCGAGGCCTTGGTCCTGGATCGCCGTACCCGGGGCGTCGTCGGGGCTCCCCTGGTACGGGACAACGGACAACCCGGAAAGGCCGATGGCCGGTATCGACAGCGTCGCGGCCTGGATGCGGGTCACCGCCGCGGAAGGAGGGGCGTGCGGGGCGGGCTGCGCGAGGGCGCCGGGAGCAGCCGTCAACAGGACGGCGAGGGACACACTGGCGAGCGCCGCCGGCATGCCGTGCGAAGAGCGGAAAGGACATGGGGACATGGCGGGGGTCCAAACTCTGCCGGAGTCGTTCGGTCCAGCCGGCCGGTCGGCTCTTCCAGCCTCGCACAGGCCGGGGCGGGTGGCAGCCCGGCGCGGCGCCTCGGGCACTGCGGCGGTCAGCGTCCCGAGCAGGGACTCGATCCGGCCGGGAGCCCGGGGAGCGACGGGACGGGTGAGGGTGTGGAGGCGGTGGGGAGTGGCCGGAAATGGCCTCTGGGACGACGTAGAAAGGGACCGGATCGAGAGGTTCCGGCCACGCGGCCGGATGGCCGGGGGAAGGGTGGTCCACCGCATCACCGCCGTAGCGGAACCGGACCACGGAGGCCCCATGGACCCCACCCCGTTCCAGCCCCAACCACCCTTATCCCGAGGGGAGTTCGCGGCCGAGCTGACCCGCCTGCGGGAGAAGGCCGACCTCACCGTCCGCGCCGTCGCCGCACGCGTCGGCGCACCGGGCGCCCACAGCACCATCGGCGGCTGGTTCGCCGGACAGAACCTGCCGTCGATCGGCTCGCTCCCCCTGTTCCGCCGGGTACTGCACGTCTGCGGGGTGACCGACGCGGCCGAAATCGAGCGCTGGCTGGAACGGCTCGCCGAGCTGCGCCGGTCGCGGGTCCTGCGCGTCGCGGGAGGCGCGTCGCCCTACCGGGGGCTCGCGGGCTTCGAGGAACGCCACGCCGACTGGTTCTTCGGCCGGGAGCGGCTGCGGGCGGTCGTCGTGGACCGGATCCTCTCCGAGGGGGCCGGCGTACCCCAACTGCTGGTCGGGGCCAGCGGGTCCGGGAAGTCCTCCCTTCTGCGGGCCGGGGTGCTGCCCGCCCTGCGGGGCGAGCACGGGTTCACACCGCTGCTGCTCGTTCCCGGCCGCGACCCCATGCGGGCGCTGGCATCCGCCGTGTCCGTGGAGTGGGAGGCCCGGCGGGAGAGCGGGGACATCGCGCACGAACCACTCGCACTGGCGGCCTGCGTAAAGTCGTTGGCCGAGCGGGACGGCGTACGCGTCCTGGTGGCGGTCGACCAGCTGGAAGAGGTGTTCACCGCGTGTCCCGACCCGGCCGAACGGGAGCGGTTCCTGCGGTGCCTGGCGGCCCTCCCCTCCACCGACGTGCGCGTGACGGGGTGCCTGCGCGCCGACTTCTACAGCCAGGCCCTCGCCGAGCGCCCCCTCGCGGCAGCCCTGCAGAAGGGCCAGACCGTCGTGGGGGCGCTCAGCGAGGACGAGATCCGCGCCGCCGTCGGCGGGCCCGCCGCCAAGGCCGGCCTCGTCCTGGACGAAGGGTTCATCGACGTCCTCCTCGCCGACCTGCGGGACTCCGGCCCCGGGGCCCTGCCCCTGCTGTCGCACGCGTTGCTGTCGACCTGGGAGCGCGGGCGCGGCACCGCCTTGACCATCGCCGACTACCGGGAGGGCGGTGGGATGTCCGCGGCCGTCTCCGAGACGGCCGAAGAGGTCTACGCGGAACTGTCGGAGGCCGAGTGCGTACTGGCGCGACAGCTGTTCCTGCGGATGGTCGCGGTGGGGGACGGCGTGCCCGACGCGCGCCGGCTGCTGCCGCTGCCCCCGCCCACCGGGGACCCCGACCGGGCCGGACAGGTGTACGCGGTGCTGGAACGCTTCGTAGACCGCCGCCTGGTGACGCTGGACGGTGACGGAGCCAGGATCACCCACGAGGCGCTGCTCACCGCTTGGCCGCGGCTGCGCGGCTGGATCGACACCGACCGGGCCGGACAGATCGTCCGGCAGGACCTGGCCCGTGACGCCGACCGCTGGCTCGCGCACGGCCGCGATCCCTCGCTGCTCTACCGGGGCACCCGCCTGGCCGTGACTTCCGGTTGGGCCCGTGACGGCGGACACGCCCCGGAACTCGACGCGCGGGAGAGCGAGTTCCTCGGCGCGAGCAAGCTGGCGGAGGAGGTACGCGTCCGGCGCGAACGGCGCGGAGCCCGGCGGCTGCGCCGGCTCCTCGTCCTGCTCTCGCTGCTGGTCGTCCTCTCGGGCCTGCTCACCGGTGTCGCCGTGGTCCAGCGCCGGGACGCGGAGAGACAGCAGGCCGTCGCGCTGTCCCGGCTGGTGGCGGCGCGCGCCGAACGGCTGCGGGGCAGCGACCTCGCGCTGTCCGCGCAACTCGCCCTGGTGGCCTACCGTACGGCTCCCACGGCCGAGGCCCGGGAGGCTCTGATGGACGCCTCGGCGCTGCCGGCCGTGACCCGGATCCTCGCGTTCCGCGGGGTGGTGCAGGCGGTGGCCCTCAGCCCCGACGGGCATACCCTCGCGGCGGGTGGCCTGGACCACCAGGTCGCGCTGTGGGACCTGCGCGATCCGCAGCGGCCGCGGCCGCTGGGCACGGCGCCGGTCACGTTCGCCGACACCGTCTACGCGCTCGCCTTCAGTCCGGACGGCCGACGGCTCGCGGCCGGGTCGGGGGACGGGACCGTACGGGTGTGGGAGCCGTCGGGTGCCGATCCGGCGGCGGCCGGGGTCCGGTCGTTCAAGGGGCCGGATTCGGCGGTGTACGGGGTGGCTTTCGCGCCGGACGGCAAGACGCTGGCCGCGGCGGGCGCCGACGGCGGCGTGTACCTGTGGCCGGACCCGGCGGTCACGGCCGGGCGTACGGACGCGGCTTCCGGCCCCTCCGCGGGTTCCGGCCCGTCCGCCGGTTCCGGCCCCTCCGCGGATTCCCGCCCGTCCGCCGCCGGTCTGCGGATCACCGGCTTCACCGGGGCGGTGCACACGGTCGTGTTCCGGCCCGGCCCCGGACCGGCCCTGCTGGCGGCGGGGGGCGCGGACGGCTCCGTACGCCTGTGGGACCTCTCCGATCCCGCCCGGCCGCTCGCGTACGGGCAGCCGCTGACCGGAGCGGCCGGTCCGGTGTTCGGGCTGGCCTTCACCGCCGACGGCGTGCGCCTCGCCGCCGGGAGCCAGGACCGGTCCACGCGGGTGTGGGAGGTACCCGCACCGGGCGCCGACGCCGGCCCGCCCGCGGTGATCGGCGGGGCCCCGGGCGCTCCCGACGGCCCCGCCAGCTACGTCAACGCGGTCGCCCACAGCCCTGACGGACAGTGGCTGGCGACCGGCAGCGCGGACAACCAGGTGCGCTTGTACGACGCGCGGACGCGCGTCCTCGCCGGGGTGTTCCCGCACCCGGGGCCGGTGACCTCGCTCTCGTTCCATCCCGGCGGACGGCAGCTGGTGTCGGGCGCCGCGGACGGGACGGTGCGCCTGTGGCAGTTGCCTCCCCGCCCGCTGCGCGGCTTCCAGGGCACGGTCAACGCGATCGGATACGCGCCGGACGGGAAGCTGCTCGCCGTCGCGGGCCGTGACGTACAGCTGTGGGACGTCTCCGATCCCTGGACCCCGCGCCCCGTCGGGCCTCCCCTGACGAATCCCACGGGGTACTCCGCGACGGTCTCCTTCACCCCGGACGGCCGCACCCTCGCGGTGGGCGGCCGGGAAGGCAGGCTCTGGCTGTGGGACCTCTCCCGCCCCGACCGTGCCGTGCCCTACGGAGAGCCTCTGACCGGGGGCGCCGGAACCATTCAGTCCGCGGCCTTCGACCGGACGGGCCGGATTCTGGCCGTGGGCAGCGAGGGGCGCACCGTACGCGTCTGGAACACGGCGGACCCGGCGCACCCGCAGCTCTGGGCCGAACTGCCGGAGCCGACGAACTACGTCTATTCGGTGGCGTTCAGCCCGGACGGGCGGCGGCTCGCCGCCGGCACGGTCGACAAGCAGGTGCTGCTGTGGCGGCTGCCGCCGGGCGGTGGCCGCCCGGTGCTGGAGTCCACCCTGCGCGGGCCGGGCAGCTACGTCATGTCCGTCGCGTTCAGCCCCGACAGCCGACTCCTGGCGGCCGGTACCGCGGACCGGGACGTGTGGCTGTGGGACGTGGGCGGGGACCGGCCGCGCACTGCCGGGCCGACGCTGACCGGGCCGAGCAGCTACGTGTACGCCCTGTCGTTCAGCCCGGAGGGCGGCACGCTCGCCGCCGCCAGTACGGACGGCACCGTATGGCTGTGGGACACCGGTGATCCGCGGCGGCCACGGCCCCGTACCGTGCTGAGCGGCCTGGGCGGGAAGGCGTACGCGGTGGCCTACAGCCCGGACGGCCGCTCCCTCGCGGCGGGCGGCGCCGGCCCGGCCGCTCTGCTGTGGTCGCGCGACGAGGAGGAGATCGCCCGGAGGCTGTGCGAGCGTGCGGGGACGGCCATCACCGCCCAGGAGTGGGCCCAGCTCGTCCCCGGCCTGCCCTACGCGCCGCCCTGCCGGTGAACGGGCCGGTGGCGTGCGGGGGCCGGCCGGCGATGGGGAGCGGTGCTGTACGGAGTTGTACGGACCGCCGTACGGGCCTGGTCGACCTGCGGTTCTCTCCTTCCGCCCGGCACGGTCGGGATGGCTCTCTGGTGGAGCGCCGCCGGATCCGCCGGGGCGCCGCACACCACCGCGAGTCTTCCGAGGAGAACGACGATGCGCATGACGACCACCACCCTGCGGTCCCGGGCCGGACTGGCCGCAGCCGCGGCCGCCGTCGCCCTGACCGGTCTGATCGCCGGCGCCGGCGGCGCCGACGCGGCCGGCAGCTACATCTCGTCCAACAGCGGCGGGGCGAACGAGCGCACCTGCGCCAACACCGGGTGCGGTTCGCTCGGCTACCTGTCCAACGGGACGGGCGTCACGATGCTGTGCTGGACCGACAGCCAGTGGGTGTACCCGCCGAGCTCGAACTACGCCTCGAACCGGTGGTTCCGCGTCTCCAGCTACGTGGGGACCGGCTACGTCCACTCGTCCCTGGTGGCCGGCCAGACCAGCGTCGGCCACTGCTGACGGGCCCACCGGCTCCCGGCCCCCGGTTCCCAGCCGCCGCTGGGAGCCGGGGGCCGCGGCCGTGCGCGCTACTGGTCCGTGGACGAAGCCGCCTCCGCCGTCCGCAGGACCCGGGGGGCGATGGTGTCGTCGGGCAGACAAGGCGACGGGCCGGTCACCCGTGCTCATCTGCGGGTTTACGGTCCCCGGCACTTGCCTTTGCGAAGACTTTAGGGTGATACCTCCGATCTGATTTGCGTGGGGCAACCAACTACTTCTACGGTTGCCTAGAGCAACGAAATGCCCCTAGACCACCCGTACACCCGCACAGACGTAAGGAAGCCCATGGCAACGACCACACCCCCCGGTGTGCGGGCCTCTCACGCCAAGCACGGAGGCGGCGGCCACGACGACGCGCCGATGACGCACCGGCAGATCATGGAGGCGCTCTCCGGTCTGCTGCTCGGCATGTTCGTCGCGATCCTGTCGTCCACGATCGTCTCCAACGCCCTCCCCCACATCATCGGCGACCTCGGCGGCGGCCAGTCCGCCTACACCTGGGTCGTCACGGCCGCCCTGCTGTCCATGACGGCGGCCACCCCCCTGTGGGGCAAGCTGTCCGACCTGTACAGCAAGAAGGCCCTGGTCCAGATAGCCCTGGTCATCTACGTACTGGGCTCGGCCGTGGCCGGCATGTCTCAGAACGCCGGCATGCTCATCGCCTGCCGGGTGGTCCAGGGCATCGGCGTCGGCGGTCTGTCCGCCCTCGCCCAGATCGTGATGGCGGCGATGATCTCCCCGCGCGAGCGCGGCCGCTACAGCGGTTACCTCGGCGCCACCTTTGCAGTCGCCACCGTCGGCGGCCCGCTGCTGGGCGGCGTCATCACCGACACCGACTGGCTGGGCTGGCGCTGGTGCTTCTACGTCGGAGTCCCGTTCGCCGTCATCGCGCTGATCGTGCTCCAGAAGACCCTCCACCTCCCCGTCGTCAAGCGCGAGGTCAAGGTCGACTGGGGCGGCGCGTTCTTCATCTCCGCCGCGGTGTCGCTCCTCCTGCTCTGGGTCACGTTCGCCGGTGACAAGTACGACTGGCTGTCCTGGCAGACGTACGCGATGGTCGGGGGCTCGATCGTCCTCGGCGCGCTGTTCGTCCTCGTCGAGTCCAGGGCGAGCGAGCCGATCATCCCGCTGAGGCTGTTCCGCAACCGCACCATCGCGCTGTCGTCCATCGCCTCCCTCTTCGTCGGCGTCGCGATGTTCACCGGCACCGTGTTCTTCAGCCAGTACTTCCAGCTGGCCCGCGACAAGTCCCCGACCATGTCGGGCGTGATGACGATCCCGATGATCGCCGGACTGTTCGTCTCCTCCACCGTCTCGGGGCAGGTCATCACCAAGACCGGCCGCTGGAAGGCATGGCTGCTGTGCGGTGGCGTGCTGGTGACGGCCGGCCTCGGACTGCTCGGCACGATCCGCTACGACACGGCGTACTGGCACATCGCGATCTTCATGGCGCTGCTGGGCCTGGGCATCGGCATGATGATGCAGAACCTGGTGCTGTGCACGCAGAACCAGGTGGCGCCGTCCGACCTCGGATCGGCCAGCTCCACGGTGACGTTCTTCCGTTCCCTCGGCGGTGCGATCGGTGTCTCCGCGCTCGGCGCGATCATGGCCAACCGGATCACCCACTACGCCGAGGACGGCCTCGCCGGCCTCGACCCGAAGTACGCCGCCGCCGCGGCGCAGTCGGGCTCCGGCAGCAGCATCCCGGACATGAACAGCCTGCCCGGCCCGCTGCGCACCGTGATGGAGAGCGCGTACGGCCACGGCATCGCGGACGTGTTCCTGATCGCCGCGCCGCTGGCTCTGGTCGCCTTCCTCGTGACGATCTTCATCAAGGAGGTCCCGCTGCGGACGTCGGGCGGTCTGGCACAGGCCTCCCAGGACGCACAGGGCGCCGCGGCCACGAACGCCGGACAGGGCGCGGAGGCCGGCGCGGAAGGCGCCGCCGAGAGCCCTGCCGAGCCCGCCGCCCCGTACGTGCCGCGGCAGTCGGCGGCCGTCGCCCCGGCTGATGACGCGGGGTCCGCTCCACTGCCGGACGGTGTTCCGGTGCGCGGGTACGTACGCGGCGCCGAGAGCACGCCCGTGCCGCGGGCTGCGGTCACATTGATCTCGCTCGCGGGCCGTCAGCTCGGCCGGTCGGTCGCCGAGGACGACGGCTCGTACGCCGTCGACGCGCCGGGCAGCGGCTCGTACGTACTGATCGCGGCCGCCGACGGGTTCCAGCCGCAGGCGTCGACGGTCGTCGTGAACGGTGAGCCGGTCTCCTACGACATCCTCCTGAGCGGGACGAGCGGCCTGAGCGGCGTCGTACGGTCCGCCGAGACCGGGGCTCCGGTCGGCGGCGCCATGGTCATCGTGACCGATGTGCGCGGCGACGTGCTGGCCACCGCGACCACCGGGGCGCAGGGCGAGTTCGGCTTCGCCGAGCTGGTACCCGGCTCGGTGACCATCGCCGTGAACGCCCCCGGGCGCCGCCCGAAGGCCCTGCACGTCGAGGTCGGCGGGGCGGGCGTCACCCGGGTCGAGGTCGAGCTGAGCTCGGGCGCACAGGTCCAGGGCGTCGTACGGGCGCCGGGCGGACCGCTCGGTGACGCCCGGGTCACGCTGGTCGACGCCGCGGGCAACGTGGTCGGCACCGCGCGGACCGGCGCGGACGGCGCGTACGCCTTCACGGACCTGGACGGCGGTGAGTACACCGTCATCGCGACGGGTTACCCGCCGGTGGCCACGGCGCTGACCGTGAGCGGTCAGGGCGTCGACGGTCACGACATCGAGCTCGCCCACCCCGGCGAGTAGACCGGCACCGGCCCCTGGGGCGCGTCCCGAAGCGGGGCGCCCCGGGGCCGGTCCTCTTTTCGGCTGACTTGAGATGCTTCGGCAGGGAGAAAACGGGATGGGACTCACCGCACGGATCCGCACGCGCGACGGATGGGCCGTGTCGCACGCGGTCGTCACGGTGACGGACATGACGGGCGCGCAGGTCGTCCGCGCCGAGGCGGACGGCGAGGGCGCCGTGCGCGACGCGACCGCGCTCGCGCCGGGCGCGTACACCGTCATAGTCACCGCGGTCGGTTACGCGCCCGCCGCGTCGAGCACCATCGTCACCGCGAGCGGGCGCGCCGACGTCGGCAGCGTGGTCCTCGCCCGGCAGGGGGGCTCGGAGCTGCCGACGCCCGGGCCGTGGACGATCGACCCGGCGCACTCGTCGGTGGCCGCCGTCGCCCAGCACCTGGGGATCTCCAGCGTGCACGGCCGGTTCACCGGGTTCGCGGGCCGGATCGAGATCGACCCGCGGGAGGTGTCCGCGTCCCGGGTGGAAGCGGTGATCGAGGCGGCCTCCATCGACACGGGCAACGGCATGCGCGACGGGCACCTCAAATCGGCCGACTTCCTGAACGTGGCGGCGCATCCGGAGATCACGTACCGCTCGACGGGTCTGTCCCCGGCCGGTTCCGACCGCTGGACGGTGCACGGCGACCTGACCCTGCGCGGTGTCGTACGCCCCGTCGACCTGGACCTGGCCTACCTGGGCACGGGCGGCGATCCCTGGGGCGGCACGCGCGCCGCGTTCCGCGCGACCGCCGAACTCCGCCGCGAGGACTTCGCGATGAACTACAACCAGGTCGTGCAGGCCGGGATCGCCGCCATCGGCGCGACGCTGCGGGTGGAGCTGGACATCCAGGCCGTGCGGGGCGGATCGCTGCCGCAGGCGTAGCCGCCTGCGATACCGGTTGCACGACGGGGGATCACCTGCCGGGCCCGCCCGCCGTGACGGGGATTCGCCGCTCCCCGTGCGGGTGGGGATGTCGGCGAATCCGGGGTGGCGCCGTGCGGTGGCCGCCAGGATGGGTGCATGGATCACGGTGATGCGGGACCGGGCGGGTCATGGCCGATGGTGGTGCGGGTTCCGGTGGAACCGGTCGAGGCGGCGATGGAGGCCGACGCGGTCGACGCCGTGGCGCGCGCGGGCGATGTGATGGTGCGCGGGCCCCTGTTCGGGGTGGCGGCGCAGGAGGCCGGGGACGGCCGGCGGTGGCGGGTGGTGGTCGCGGTGACGGCCGGCTGCCCGCAGCTGGCGCGCGACTCGCTGAACTCTCAGCTGTGGTTCCGGGCGAAGGACGGCGCCGAGGACCGGGCGGAGCGTCGCGCACTGCTGGCGGCGGTCGCCCGGCTGGAGACCGAGCGGGTGGACGAGCTCGACGTGGCCGGGACCCGCTACCGGGTCGTGCGCGCGGAGGAGTACGGGGGTTCGGGCCCGGACGGCATGGAAGGGCCGCGTCCGACCGATCCGGAGCCGCCCGTGCCCGACTGGGACCGCACCGCCAAGGGCCCGGCGGTGGACGAGGGCCTGGTCGTGGACCCTCGGGCGCCGGTCACCCCGACGCAGGCGGTGGAGCAGCTCGCGCTGCGCGGCCTGTGCTACGCCGGTGAGCGGTTCCCCGAGGACGTGCGCGCGGATTCGGTGCGGGCGCTGGAGACCCACCCGGACGTGGTGCTGCTCCCGGCGACGTTCGAGGTCGTGGAGCGGACCGCGAAGGGCTGGAAGGCGGTCAGCGGCCCGTACGCGACGGCGCACGAAGCCCGCCGGTCCCTGGACTTCGCCCTGACGTGGGCGTGGCCGCGGATGCACGGGCTCATCCCTCCGGACACCGACCCGGCCGCCGACGCCCGTACCTTCGCGGCGGGCGGGACGGCGACTTCGGCGGTGGCCGCGGAACTGGCCGAGTACGCCGAGGCCGCCGGCACCCTCCGGGCGGCCGGGCGCGTCAACCGGCTGGAGTTCCGGGACACCGTCTACCAGATCGTCCGTACCCGCCGTCTCCTGCGCTGGGGCCCCGACGGCCCGGAGGGTCCGCGCCCGTCGGACGTCAACACCCAGGACCCGGCCCGCATCCACCTCACCCTCGACGAGGACGGCAACGTCCACCCGGAGGACTGACCCCCCTGCCCCGGGCGACAAGGGTCAGGCCGGGACCTCGCCCAGACGGCGCAGGGTGAACGGTTCGGCGAGGATCTCGTCCAGGACCTCGGCGACGTGCCGGAAGTGCGGCAAGGAGAAGTGGTGGTCGAGGGCGGCGGGGTCGGCCCACTCCTCGACGATGACCATGCGGTCGGGGCGGTGGGGGTCGGCGTAGGGCTCGTAGCCCAGGCAGCCCTCCTCCGCCAGGGAGGGTTCGATCATCGCGTGCAGCTCGTCGCGCAGACGCCCCTCCCGGCCCGGCTTGGCGGTGAAGCGGGCGATGATCACGAGCGTGTTCGGCATGAGGGGCTCCAGTGCATCTGGCGCGGAGGTGGACGGTGTCCATCCTGTGCGCCCGGGCGGACCGCATCCATAGCTCCGTTCGACCCGGGTCCGCCGTGCCTGGGTCTGCCGGAACCAGGCACGGCGGGCCGTGGCGGACACTGGGGGCATGGATCGTGCACACCAGCTCACCGAGTTCCTCAAGTCCCGCCGTGCCCGCCTCAGTCCGGACGCCGCCGGGCGGGGCGGCTTCGGCGGCCGGCGGCGCGTGCCGGGCCTGCGCCGTGAGGAACTCGCCCTGCTGGCGGGCGTGAGCGTCGACTACTACACCCGTCTGGAACAGGGCCGGGCCCGCAACGTCTCCCCCGCCGTCCTCGACGCCGTCGCCGACGCGCTCGGCCTGGACTCCGACGAGCGCGGCCACCTCCACAACCTCGCCAAGCCCGGCAGAACGGGTCGGCAGCCCGACCGCGCCCAGCAGATCGGCCCGGAACTGCGCCAGGCCCTGGACGCGCTGGTCACCGTCCCCGCCTACCTCATCGGGCGGCGACTCGACGTGCTCGCCTGGAACGACCTGGCCCGCACCCTGATCGCCGACTTCCCCGCCCTGCCGCCGGACGGGCGCAACATGGCCCGCCTCGTCTTCCTCGACCGTGCCGCCAAGGACCTCTACCCAGAATGGGAGGCCAAGGCCCGTGACACCGTCTCCAACCTCCGTCTCGACGCAGGACGTCACCCCGATGACCCGCGACTGGCCGCGCTGGTCGGTGAACTGACGCTCGGGAGCGCCGACTTCCGCCGTCTGTGGGAGGACCACACCGTCTTCGGCAAGACCCGGGGCCGCAAGCGGTTCGCCCACCCCCGCGTCGGGGAACTCTCCCTGGACTACGTGGCCATGCGCGCGCCCGACGACCCCGACATGACCCTGATGATCTACAGCGCACCCGTCGGCTCCGCCGCAGCCGACGCCCTGCGGGTCCTGGCCGACGTCACACCGGCACCGCGGGGCCGCCGGACGGCGGACCTGTGAGCCGGGCGTACCGGCCCGGAGTGGTGCCCACGATGCGCTTGAAGTGCCGGGTGAGGTGCGACTGGTCGTAGAACCCGGCGTCGGTGGCCACCTCACCCGGCGGTTGCCCGTCGAGCAGCAGCCGGCGGGCCAGGTCGATGCGGCGGGACGTCACGTACTGGTGCGGTGCGATGCCGAAGGCGTTGCTGAACGCGCGTACGAGGTGCGTGGGGTGGGCGTGGAGGAGGCGCGCGGCCTCGTCCAGGGTGAGGGGTTGGAGGAGCCGTTCGTCGAGGAGGTCGCGCAGCGTCCGGGCGATGCCGTGGTCCGGTCGCGGGCCGCGCGGGAGCCTGGGGCGCAGGTGGGCGCGCAGCCGGTCACCGATGAGGGCCAGGCGGCTCTCGGCCTCGAACTCGTCGCCCGGGTGGGCGAGGACGGTGTGCAGTTGTCCGACGCGGCTGCGCAGGAGGGGGTCGGCGAGGTCCGGGCCGTCGACCGCGGGCCCGATGAAGCTCGCGTCGAGGTGGGTCATGTCGAGGTAGAGCACACGTTTGCGGAAGCCGCCGGTGGTGGCGGGTGAGCCGTTGTGCGGGACCTGCGGCGGGAGGAGGCTGACGGTGTCGGACGGGGTGGCCCGCTGGTGGCGGTCGAGGTCGTAGCGGACCGCGCCGTCGTCGACGATCAGCAGGGTCCAGGCGTCGTGGACGTGCATGGGGTAGGCGTGCGCGGTGAAGTGGGCGTGGAAGACCTCCAGGACACCCGCCACCGGTGGGCGCCAGGCCGAGGTCTCCTGCCGAGCGGTCATGCAAGGAACGTACAAGACCGGGAAGGCGCCCACCCGCCAGTCTCGGAGCATGAGAACCGAGAACGAGACCGACGGCGCGGACGATGCGCTGGCCCCCGTCCGCTTCGACACCAAGATCGCCGTGGTACTGCGGGACGACCTTGAGACCTGGCAGCGGCTGAACGTGACCGCGTTCCTGGTCAGCGGGCTCGGCACGGCTTCACCGGAGGTGATCGGCGAGCCGTACGCGGACGCCGACGACACCGCCTACCTGCCGATGTTCCGCCAGCCTGTGATGGTCTTCGAGGCGGCGAAGGAGACCCTGACCGCCGCGCACGGCCGTGCCCTCTCCCGTGCGCTGCCGACTGCCGTGTTCACGTCGGACCTCTTCCGCACGGGCAACGACCGCGACAACCGGGCGGCCGTCCGGGCCGTGGGGACGGGCACGCTCGACCTGGTGGGGATGGCCGTCTACGGCCCGCGCAACGCCGTGGACAAGGTGCTCAAGGGCGCGCGCATGCACCCGTGAGGATGTCAGCCTGGGTTGACAGCGTGGCGCCTGTCAGCCCAGACTGACAGGTATGGAAACCGGAGATCTGTCAGAACGTCTCAGGTCGCACGACCCCGCCGTGGGACTGCGCGCGGTGGGCGCGCTGCACCGGCTGGCGGAGCAGGTCGAGGCCGCGGCGGTGGCGCGCGCCAGGCAGCAGGGGTGGTCCTGGGAACAGATCGGGGACGCCCTCGGCGTGTCCCGGCAGTCCGCACACGCCAAACACGGGAAGTGAGACGACGGTGTTCGAGAAGTTCGCAACGGGTGCCCGCACAGCCGTCACCTGCGCACTGGAAGAAGCCCGGCTGCGCGGCGACCGCCGCATCGGGACCGAACACCTCCTCCTGGGCCTCCTCCACGAGCCCGGCTCGCCGGCGGTCCGGTGCCTCGGCGTCGGCCTCGACGACGCGCGGGCCGCCCTCGAGGGGCTGGACCGCTCCGCGCTGGCCGCGATCGGGATCGACGTCCAGGGGATCGAGCGGCCGCCCGTCCCCGCCTCGCGCAAACGCACGCCCTTCACCTCCGGCGCCCGCTCGGTCCTGCCGCGCGCCCTCGTGGAGGTGAGGAAGACCGGCGGCCGGCGCCTCGGGCCGGAGCACCTGCTGCTCGCACTCCTCGCCTGCGAGCGGCCGGACCCCGCGGCGGAGCTGATGGAGCACCTGGGCGTCGACCGCCCGGCGGTCCGCGAACGCCTCTCGGACAGGACCGGGTGACAGCGGTGTCGGTGGAAGCCGCCGGGAGACCCTCGTACGAGGACTGTTCGATCTACGTCGACGCGCCCGACCCGGAGGCGGTGATCGAGGCCCTCGCCCACCTGGCCGACGGCCCGGTCGACGCGCACGTCCTGCGCGCGGGGTCCGTGCTGCTGCACGTCGGCCACAACGGTTACGCGTCGGACATCGGCGGCGACCCGGTCGCGCCCTTCCTCCGATGGGAGGTGACCACCGACTGCGAGGCGCCCTCCGCGACGACCGCCGAAGACGTGGTCGAGGCCGTCGCCACCGTGCTCAGGACGCTGTGGAGCAGCGGATACCGGGCCCTCGCGGCGTGCGACTTCGAGAACGAACTGCCCGCGAACGGCGGGGGTCGGCTCGGCATGAGCGGCAAAAGCCGGTTGCCGCGGGCGCGTTGGTCCACGTAAGATCGCCGATGTGAACACCGGACCGGCAATGCGCCACGCACGGATTGGTTACCCGGTGGAGGGCTGATCCCTCCGTGGGTGCGACGAAGGCACCCCCACAGTTCGGCACGCGGACCCCCCAGTGCTCGTGCACTAGGCGTCCCTTTTCCGTATTCGTGCCGAACACACCGAGGTCGAACCCGAATGACAGTCACGTTCAACCACACCATCATCGCCGCCAAGGACCGGGGCGAGTCGGCCCGCTTCTTCCGGGAGTTGCTGGAACTGCCGGAAGCACCGTCCTGGGGGCCGTTCACCAACATCCAGCTCCCCGACGGCGTACTGCTCCAGTTCGCGGAGCCGCCGGTTGAGATCCAGATGCAGCACTACGCGTTCCTGATCGACGACGAGCTGTTCGACCGGGCGTACCAGCGGCTCCGTGACCGCGGCATCGAGCACTGGGCCGATCCCCAGATGCGCCGCCCGCACGAGACCAACACCGAGCACGGCGGCCGGGGTGTGTACTTCAAGGACCCCGCCGGCCACGCGATCGAGTTGATCACCCGCCCCTACCTGTAGCCGGGCGTACCGCGGGGCCCGGTCGCCGCACCCCGGCGACCGGGCCCCGCACGCGGCACGCACACCGCGGTCGGTGCCTTCCCTACGAGGTCGTGGTCGAGGCGGCCTGGAGCGGGGGGCTTGCGCTGCGGGTGGTCCGCGCCGTCCGGGCCCGGCGGGTGGCGGCCCCGCCCCTGCCCGCGGTGGCGACGAGGACTCCGGCGAGCAGGACGCCGACTCCGCAGAGTTGCTCGACGGAGGGGTCCTCGCCGAAGACGACGGCTCCGAGCACGACCGCGCCGACGGGCTGGACGAGCAGCAGGGTGCTGGTCAGGGCGGCCGGCAGCGCGGTCAGCGAGCGGGAGATCAGCAGCCAGCCGACCACTTGCGAGGACAGGGCGAGCAGGACCAGCCAGCCCAGGGTGGGCCAGGGCGACGGGAGCCGGACGTCGCCGATGGCCACGGACAGCACCGCCGCGCCGACGGCGGCGCCGAGCGTCGCCTCGTAGAGCGGGGCGATGACGCCCACGTCCCCGCCCGGCGCCGTGTTCCGTCCGGCGGCGCGCAGGATCAGGATGTAGCCGGCGTAGAAGACGGAGGTACCGATTCCGAAGAGCACCCCGAGCCCGGGGCTGCTGCCGTAGGTGCTGCTCCCGAACACCCCGGCGATGAGTACGACGCCCGCCAGCATGAGCGGGAGGGCTGCCAGCAGGGACCTGGCCGGCCGCTCCCCCAGTACGGTCCAGGCGAACAGTGCGACGAACAGCACCTGCAGGTTGCCGAGGACCGTGGCGAGTCCCGCGCCGACGGCGTCGATGGTGTGGCTCCAGAGCACCAGGTCACATGCGAGGGCCACACCCGCGAGACGGGCCAGCCAACGTGCCCGGCGCGCGAGCGGGCTGCGGTGGGCGCGCCTGCGGTCGGCGGTCATCAGGGCCCACAGCACGGGCACGGCCACGGCGCAGCGGAAGAAGGCCGCCATGCCCGCGGTGGTGTCGGCGAGCCGGACCATGGGCGCGGAGGCCGCGATGAACGCGGCGCCGGCCAGGACGGCGAGCACGGGACGCCCGGCCGGCGGTGGGGCCGCGAGGGGGGAACCTCCGGTGGTCATGCCACGACGTCCAGTGCCTGGGCGAGGGCGTTGGTCACGTTGATCCCGGCGTGGTTCAGCAGGTACTGCTCCCCTCCGACGAGGTCGTAGTGGATGTCGGGCACGCCGATCCGGCGCACCGGCGGGCCCGCGATCTCGGCGATGACCTCGCAGACGGCTCCGCCGAGGCCGCCCACGGCGCGGTGGTCCTCGATGGTGACGATGACTTCGGCGTGGGCACTGGCGTCGAGGATCGCCTCCCGGTCCAGGGGTTTGACCGTGTGCATGTTCAGGTGCCCGGCACTCACGCCCTGCTCGGCGAGTTCCCGGGCGGCTCGCGCCGCGACCAGGTTCGGGTAGGGGCCGGTGGCGATGAACAGCACCCGGCCGGGCTCGCGCATCACGCGTGCCTTGCCCAGGACGAATTCGGTGCGCTCCTCGAACAGGGTCGGCGTGGCCAGGCGCCCCAGCCGCATGTACGCGGGGCCGGGGTCGGCGGCCAGGGCCACCGTGGCCTGTACGGTCTCCCACGCGTCGGCCGGGGCGACCACCGTCATGTTCGGCAGCATGCGGGTGACGCCGATGTCCTCGAGCGAGTGGTGGGTGGGGCCGTAGTGGCCCGAGGCGAGTCCCGCGTGCGTTCCCACGATCTTGACCGGCAGGTTGGCGCCTGCCACGTCGATCTTGATCTGTTCGTAGGCGCGGGCGACGGCGAAGGGGCTCATGCCGTTGGCGAACACGGGCCGGGCGACCACGGTCATCCCGGCGGCGACGCCGACCATGTTCTGTTCGGCGATGCCGAGGTCCACGTACTGGCGCGGCAGTTCCTTCGCGAAGTGGTCCTCGTAGTCCATGTCGGTGGCCAGGCACGCCAGGAGCGGGTTCTCCCGTCCGAGGGCGAGCAGCATCAT
This sequence comes from Streptomyces cirratus, assembly GCF_014650775.1. Taxonomy (GTDB): domain Bacteria; phylum Actinomycetota; class Actinomycetes; order Streptomycetales; family Streptomycetaceae; genus Streptomyces; species Streptomyces cirratus. Next base: position 255,133 of record NZ_BMVP01000003.1, read on the forward strand.
GGCGTAGGCGTCGCGGCTCTGGATGGTGGAGCGGTGCTCCCAGACGTGGTCGAAGACCTCCGCGACGGAGCGTTCGGTGGCGATGTCCGTGCTCATGCGCGCTCACCGTCCAAGGCCGCGAGGGCCAGCAGGCGTGCGTCCTGGTCGAGGGTCGCCGAGTGGCTCTTCTTGGTGTCCTCCAGGCCCGGCACCCCGCGCGCCTTGACGGTGTGGGCGATGACGGCCGTCGGCCGGCCCGGTTCCACCGGGCCCTGGAGGGCCTGCCTGATCTGGTCGTGGTCGTGTCCGTCGATGGAGAGCACGCGCCAGCCGAAGCTGAGCCACTTGTCGGCCAGCGGTTCGAGGGACATGGTGTCCTCGGTCCGGCCGCTGATCTGCCACTTGTTGCGGTCCACGATCGCGGTCAGGTTGTCGGCGCCGAGGTGGGACGCCGCCATGGCCGCCTCCCAATTGGAGCCTTCCTGGAGTTCCCCGTCGCCGAGGATCACGAAGGCGCGGCCGTCGTGCCCGTAGCGGCGTTCGGCGAGGGCGACGCCCAGGCCCAGTGAGAGTCCGTGCCCGAGCGCGCCCGTGGAGAAGTCCACGCCGGGAAGGCGCTTCATCGGGTGGCCGCCCAGCCGGCTGCCCTCCTCGGCGTACGTCGCGCACTCCGCCTCCGGTATCACGCCCGTTGAGGCGAGCGCCGCGTAAAGGCCCGCGGAGGCCTGCCCCTTGCTCAGGATCAGGTAGTCGCGTTCCGCCGACGGTCCTTCACCGGCCGGCCGGCGCAGCACCTCGCCGTAGAGGACGGCCAAGAGGTCCGCGATCGACATGCTGCCGCCGATGTGCACGCCGTTGGGCGAGGCGCTCATCTCGATGACCTTGCGGCGGATGTCCTCGGCAAGTCGTGTGGCCACGTCGTGGAGTGGCGCCTGTGTGAGCATGCTTGGTCCTTCCAAAGCCGTCAGCGTGCCGCTACCTCGCTAGAACAAACCAACTGAGCTGTTTTGTCAAGGCTGCTCTTGAGCGGTTGAAATTGCCGTTCACGCCTCGCCAATTTCCCTGAGTTTTTACCGCAGTTGGCCAACAGAACCCCATTCCGGAAGAGCCGTCGAAGCGCGCTTGAGAGGCGTTGACAAAACCACACGGTTGGTTTTTTCTGACGTGGTCGCTGGTGTCGCCGACCGAACAGGGATTGTGAGGACCAGATGAGCGAGTTGTCCGAAGGCGCCCGATCTGAGCTGTGGGACTCCTCCGAGGACGTGGTGCGCAAGGCCGAGGGGCGCGCGGTCGGCGTGCTGGTCGACGCGTACGGCACCGGCAACCACCTGCCGGCCGCCTTCAACCGCCAGGGGATCGAAGTCATCCACCTGCAGAGCTCCCCCGAGCCGATAGCCCGCATGCAGGCCTGGGACAGGTCGAGTTACCTCGGCGCGCTCGTGTACGAGGACGGGAGCACCGAGCGCACCCTCAAGGAGATCCAGCCTCTGTTCGTCCTCCCCGGCCAGGAGCCGGGTGTGCGGCTCGCTGACCAGCTGAGCGAAGCACTGGGCCTGCGCACCAACGGGACCGAGCTCTCCGAGGCCCGCCGCAACAAGTACAAGATGATCGGGGCCGTGGCCGCCGCCGGGCTGCGCACCGCCGCCCAGCTGGTCACCGAGGACGTGGAGCAGGCCGTCGCGTGGGCACAGGTCGCCGGGCGCTGGCCGTGCGTCGCCAAACCGCTGTCGTCCGCCTCCACGGACGGTGTCTTCATCTGCCGCGACGCCGACGCGCTGCGCGCCGCCTTCCCGTCCATCCTCGGCAGCACCACGGTGTTCAACGGCGCGAACACGCAGGTGCTCGTTCAGAGTTTCCTGGAGGGGACCGAGTACATCATCGACACCGTGAGCGTCGACGGGCACGCCCACGTCTGCGGTGTGTGGCAGTACGAGAAGCGCGTGCTGGCGAACGGCAAGCCGATCTACAACCGCGACATCCTGGTCTCGCCCACCGACCCGGCGGCCGTCGCCCTGATCGACTACACCCGCTCGATGCTGGACGCGCTGCGCATCCACAACGGCCCGGCGCACACCGAGGTGATCATCACCCCGGACGGCCCCGCCCTCGTGGAGGTCGGCGCCCGGGTCAACGGCCACCTGCACCCCGAATTCCACCAGCGGTGCATCGGCACGAACAGTGCCGACCTGACCGCGCTGGCCTACGCCCACCCCGAGCGGTTCCTCGCCGAATACGGCGACGGCGTCTACCGCAGGCAGCAGCCCGCGGTCGTCTACAACGCGCCGACGGAACTGTCCGGCGAGGTGCTGGCCGTCAACCACGCGCTGGTCGAGGAGATCCGCCGCCGGCCGTCGGTGGTGGACCTCATGCTCAAGCGCAAGCCCGGCGACGTCATCGTGCCGACCCTCGACCTGCTCACCAGCCCGCTGCGGGTGTTCCTGACCGCTCCCGACGCGGCCACGGTCGAGGCCGACTACCGGTTCATCGAGTCCGTCCGCGAGTCGATCTACGAGGTCCGGCCCGTCCGCTCCCGGGTCGCCTGCGGAGCGGTGTGATGTCGCAGCAGACGAACGCCCCCCGGCAGAAGGCCGGACTGCGCACGAACATCGCCGGCCTGCGGCCGATCGCCGCGCTGCTCGCCACGGTGGCCCTGTCGCGCAGTGCGGTCGTGCTCTACCCGTTCTACGGGGTCTACCTGGCCAGCGAGCGGCAGGGCCTGACGGTCGACGTGATCGGCCTGATCGTCGGCATGTTCGGTCTGGGCGCGCTGATCGCGGGTGTGGCCAGCGGCGCGCTGGCGGCCCGGGTGCGCGAACAGCGGCTCGCGGTCATGGGGCTCGCCGGTGTGGCGGGGATCGTGGTGGTCATCTCGTTCACCACGCAGCTGTGGATGCTCGCGGGCCTCACCGCGCTCTGGGGCTTCTGCTACGAGCTGGTCAACCCGATCGCCTACACGCTCGTGGCCCGGGTCATGCCGCAGGCGCAGCGGCGGTTCGCCTTCTCGGCGGTGCGCCTCGCCATCAACCTGGGCATGGGCATCGGGCCCGTGATCGCCGGGGTCCTGTTCAACGTCAGCCCGGGGCTGCTGCCCTGGGGCACCGCGATCGGGTACGTCGTCTCGGCGTTCATCCTGGCGCGGGCGCGGATCGCGGTGGGCCCGGCGTCCGACGGGGAGCAGGGCGAGGGGGCCGGCTCGGGGGACGGCGGCGTGCAGGGCCGGCCCGGGCTGCGCTTTTGGAGCTTCCTCGCGGCGACGACCCCCATCCACCTCGCCTACGCGCTGCCGTCCACCGTGGCCAGCGTGTACGTGATCCACACGCTGGGCCAGTCGGCCGGCTGGGCCAGTGCGATCTTCGCGGTGAACGCCTTCATGGTGCTCACCTGCGAGATGGCCCTCAATCACGCGATGCTCGAACTCAGCCGCCGGATCAGCCTGTTGATCGGTTACGCGTGCGCCACCGTCGGCTTCGTCCTCATGGGCTTCGGTGCCCACCAGACCTGGCTGCTGCTCGTGGCCACCGCGGTGTGGACGGTCGGCGAGATGATCGTCTACCCGGTGATGCCGGACCACATCAGCGCCATCACCCCGGACCGGCTCAAGGTCCGCAACATGGGCTTCTACACGGCCCACTTCAACCTCGGTGTGGTGCTCGCACCGCTGATCTTCCTGCCCCTGGTGCAGGCGCTCGGCCCGGTCGCCTCGTGGTCGCTCGTCGGCGGCGTCCTGCTGGTCGGCCTGGTGACGACCGCCGTGATCAGCAACTCGCCGCGCATCTGGGGCCCCGAGAAGGTGCAGGCCCCGCCCGCCCCCGCTCCCGCCCCCGCGCTGGCCACCCAGTAGCGATGCGCCGGTCCTGACGGCCGGCGCCCCTCCCGGAAGAACGGCGCCCTTTGCCGATCCCCGTCCCCCAAGAGAGAAAACGGATTCCAGGTGCACCCTGACCACGACACCGGTGGGAGCAACGCGCTGCCGCTGAGCGGACGCATCGGCAAAGGACCGAGCGAACTGCTGCGGGAAGAAGTCCTCGACCCGCAGTTCCGTTACGAGGCCGAGCATCTCCTGCCCCACTACATCGCGATCGAGAAGGCGCTGGTCGCCGAATACCTGCGCATGGGACTGGTCACGGCCGGCCAGGCCGCGGAACTGAACGGGCTGCTGGACTCGGTGACCCGTGAGGAACTGCTGGCGGGACGCGAGGCGAACATGTCGGACATCGCCTTCTCGCTGGAACGCCACGTCGAGACACGGCTCGCCGAGCCGGTCGCGGCCTGGCACGTGGACCGCAGCCGCAACGACCTCCAGGCCTGCGCCCAGTTGATGTCGGGCCGGGTGCGGCTGGTCTCGGCCGCCGAGGCGCTGCTGGCCTTCGGGCGGGCGGCGGGGCGGCTGGCCGCTCGGTACGCCGACGACCCCATGCCCGGCTACACCCACTTGCAGGCCGCCCAGATCATCTCGCCCGGGTTCTACCTCGCGGCGCTGTCCGAGCAGGTGCTGCACACGGCGCGGCGACTGCTCGCCACCTACGACGGCATCGACGCCTGTCCCCTGGGCGCCGGCGCCATGTCGGGCCAGGAACTGGCCTGGGACCGCGGGCGGCTGGCCGCCCTGCTGGGGTTCCGAAGGGTGCAGCCCGTCGCCCTGACCTCGGTCGCCTACCGCGGCTGGGTCCTGGAGATCACGGCCGAGTTCAGCGTGTTCGGGGTGGCCCTGAGCCGTTTCACCACCGACCTGATGGCGTGGGGCAGCAGCGCCTACGGCTATCTCGACCTGCCGGACGAGCTCTCCGGGATCTCCTCGGCGATGCCGCAGAAGAAGAACTTCCCGGTGCTCGAACGGATCCGCGGCAAGTCCGCGCACCTGTCCTCGGCCCACATGGACGCGGTCCTCGGGCAGCGCAACACGCCGTTCTCCAACTCGGTCGAGGTGTCGAAGGAAGCGGGATCGCAGCTCTCCTTCGCCTTCGAGACCTTCGAGAGCGTGCTGCGGCTGTCCACGGCGGTCCTGGAACACGTGCGGTTCGACACGAAGCGCATGAACGAGGCGTGCGAGCGGGAGTTCCTCGGCGGCTTCGCCCTGGCCAACGCCCTCACGCTGCGCGAAGGAGTGCCGTGGCGGCGGGCCCAGGTGATCTCGGGCCGGTACATCGTCGCCGCCATGGAGGCCGGCCTCGCGCCCGCGCAGACCGATGCGGGCCTGCTCAAGCGGACCGCCGCGGAACTCGGCTTCGAGCTGACGGCCCCGGAATCGGTGCTGGCCGGAACCTTCGACGTACGGCACGCCCTGAACGCACCGCGCTCCGAGGGCTCCGCCCGGCCGGAGGCGGTCGCGGCCGTACTGCGAGCGCAGGACAAGGAATTCGAACGGCTGGGGGAGGAATGGGCGGCCCGCGCCCGGTCCACCCGTAGCGGACACGGAGGAGAAGAGCATGACAGTGCAGCCGTACACGCCTGAACTCGACGGGCTGGCCGAACCGGACGGACTGCCGCGCACGCGCAGCGCCGGCGTCGGCAGGGCCTTCGGAACGTTCGGGGAGCTCCTCCAGGGCGTACTGCCCGGCACCGGCGGGCATTTCATGGTGACGTCACCGGTGGCTGCCTGGTCCACGGCGACCTTCGCGCACGAACCCGACTCGACGTCCATCCACGTGGCGCCCCGCCACAAACGCAAGGCGGCGAAGCTCGCGCAGCGGGCCCTTCGCGCCGCGGGCCACAGCGGCGGCGGCCAGCTGCGCATCGGCAGCGAACTGCCCGAGGGCAAGGGCATGGCCAGCTCGTCGGCGGACCTCGTGGCCACGGCGCGCGCGGTGGCCGACGCCCTGGGCGTCCGCTTCACCCCGGCGGACATCGAGGCGCTGCTGCGGGGCATCGAACCGTCGGACGGTGTCATGTACGACGAGATCGTGGCGTTCAGCCACCGCGAGGTCCGCCTCCGCGAACGCCTGGGGACCGTACCGTCGATGACCGTCATCGCCTACGACGAAGGCGGACAGGTGGACACCATCAGCCACAACCACGCGGCCACGGCGCCCAGCGCGCCGGAGCAGCGCGAGTACGCCGGCCTGCTCGACCAGGCGCGCGACGCCATCCGCGCCTCGGACCTGCGCGCGCTGGGCCGCGTCGCCACCCGCAGCGCCGAGCTGAACGCCCGCCACATGCCCCGTCCGTCCCTGCCCACCCTCCAGCGCATCTGCCGCGACATCGACGGGCTCGGCATCGCCTGCGCCCACAGCGGCACGATGCTCGGCATCCTGCTGCCCCACGACGATCCCGAGACGTCGCTCAAGGCCGAGATCGCGCTCGCCGCGTGTGCCTCGCTGCCCGGCACCACGATGCTCCACCGCTCCCTTGGCCATGGCGACGACTGGTCCTACGGAGGACTCCGCCCGCTCGCCGCCTCCGCCCCCGTGGCGGCCCCTACCAGCGTCTGAGGAAGAGACATGCTCTTTCAAACCGTCTACGACATGGTCGGGCACACCCCGCTCGTCCGGCTCGACCTCGATGTGCCGGACGGGACCGAGGTGTACGCGAAGCTGGAACTCGCCAATCCCTTCGGCATGAAGGACCGGGTGGCCAAGAGCGTCATCGAGGAGGCGCGCCGTATCGGGGCGCTGCTGCCGGGTGCTCCCATCGTGGAGAGTTCCTCCGGCACGATGGCCCTCGGGGTGGCTCTGGTGGGCCGCTCGCTCGGCCACCCGGTGCACATCGTCACCGATCCCCGTATCGACCCCATGACCATGGCGAAGCTGCGCTCGCTCGGCGCCCAGGTCCACGTGGTCCCCAAGATGAACGACCAGGGCTGGCAGGGCGCCCGTCTGGAGCGCCTGGACGAGCTGATGCGGGACATGCCCGGCGCCTTCTGGCCGCGGCAGTACACCAACCCGGACAACCCGCGCGCCTACCGGGTCCTCGCCGACGAACTGCTGCGCGACCTGGGCACCGTGGACGTACTGGTGGGGGCGGTGGGCAGCGGCGGCTCCCTGTGCGGCAGCACCCGCGCGCTGCGCCGGCGCCTGCCGGGGCTGCGGTCGGTCGGCGTGGACTGCGTGGGCAGTGCCCTGTTCGAGCAGCCGGACATGCCCAAGCGGCTCCAGAGCGGTCTCGGCAACAGCCTGTCGCCGCACAACCTCGACCGCGGGATCATCGACGAGGTGCACTGGCTCAACGACCACGAGGCGTTCGCGGCCGCCCGCGCCCTGGCCGGGGAGCAGCAGATCTTCGCGGGCAACACCTCGGGGTCGGTCTACCGGGTGCTGGCCGACGTGGCCGCCCGGGCGAAGCCGGGCAGCCGGATCGTCGGCATCTTCCCGGACCGCGGCGACCGTTACACGGAGACCGTGTACAGCGACGAGTACTGGGCGCAGCACAAGGTGGCCGACCTGCCGCTGGCGTCCGAGCCGGCCGAGGTCGCCTACGGGACCCACGTGAGCCAGTGGTCGCGCGCCGAGGTGCGCCGGCCCCGGGAGCTGCCCAAGCGGGTGCTGTTCGTCGAGTCCAACACCACGGGCACCGGCATGATCGCCCTGTCCCGGGCGCGGGAGCTGGGGCTGACCCCGGTGCTGCTGACGGGCGGGCCGGAGCGCTACGCGGGCCTGGCGGAGACGGGCGCCGAGGTCGTCGTCTGCGACACCGGTTCGCCGGCCGAGCTGCGGGCCGTCATCAGCGGTCGGTACCCCCGCGAGGAGCTGGCCGGTATCACGACGACGAGTGACTTCTACGTGCCCGCGGTGGCCGGGCTGACCGACTGGCTGGGCCTGGCCGGGAACACGGCGGAGGCAGTGGCCGCCTGCCGCAACAAGGCGACGATGCGCGGTGTCCTGCGGGACGCGGGGGTCACCCAGCCGCGGTTCGCGATCCTGACGGACCTGGCGGACGTGGCCGGTGCGGTGGGCGCCGTGGGCCTGCCGTGCGTGGTGAAGCCCGCCGACGACTCCGGCTCGAACGGCGTGCTGCTGTGCTCCACCGTCGAGGCGGTGGCAGCGCACGCCGAGCGCGTCCTGGCGGTGACGACCAACGCGAGGGGGCTGCCGACCGCGCGGACGGTGCTCCTGGAGGAGTACCTCGACGGGCCCGAGTACAGCGTCGAGATGTTCTCCCACGACGGCGTCGCCACCTGTGTCGGCATCACCGCCAAGCAGGTCACGGCCGGCCCGCACTTCGTCGAGACCGGGCACCTGTTCCCCGCTCCCCTCACGGGGCCGGTCGCGGGCGCCATCGCCGAGACGGTCAGCGGGGCCCTCAAGGCCATCGGCTGGGAACTCGGCCCGACCCACACGGAGGTCAAGCTCACCGAACGCGGTGCCGCCGTGATCGAGGTCAACCCGCGTCTGGCGGGCGGCATGATCCCGGAGGCGGTCCGTCAGGCCACCGGGACCGACCTGCTGGAGCAGCAGCTGCGGGCCGCCACCGGGATGCCGCTGGACCTGACCGCCTCGCACTCCGCGTCCGCCGGCATCAGGTTCCTGCTTCCCGAGGGTGCGGGGACGCTGCGCGGTGTCGACGGCGTCGACGCCGCGCGCGCCGTCGACGGGGTCACGTCGGTCGCGGTCACCGCCGCGGCGGGTGCCTTGGTACGGCCCGTCGAGAACGCCTACGACCGGATCGGGCACGTCATCGCCACCGGCCCCGACGCGGCCGCGGTGACGCGCTCGCTGGACGCCGCGCTGGGCGAGCTGCGCATCGGCATCGCCACCGGGGCGCCGCAGGGGGCGCAGGCCGGCTGACCCCGCCCGGGCGGGGTGTCTCCTCCTCAGGGCCGGCGGACGACCGGTCGTCGCGGGCGCGCGGCGGCCGGTCCCCGCGTGTGCGGGGCCGTCATCCGGCGCCCGCCCCCGGCGTGTGATCATGGCCCGTCGGCACACCTGCGCCTCATGGGGGGGACCATGCGCACCCGGACCATCACCGCCACTTCCGCGAAGGGCCTCCTCGGGGTCCTCGCCGCCCTGCTCCTCCTGACCGGCTGCACCGCACCGGGCGAGCGGGGACACGGGGGCGCCGCCACCCCTGCGGCTCCCGGCCCCGCGCAGGGCGGCGGCCCCGCGTCCGAGGGGTACCAGGGCCCCCGCCCACAGGATCAGAACCTGCTGGCCTGGACCGGCGATCCCAACGATGCGGGGCACGTCACCGCCCAGTCCGCCGCCGGGGTCGGCGGGCGGGTCACCCTCGTACGGATCGTCCTGCGCGAGCAGATCACCTGGTCGGACATCTGGCTGGGCCTGGCCGGTGTCGACCCGAACGCCCAGCTCTCGAACTGCTACCTCGGCGTGTACGACGGCGCCGGCACCCTGCGCGCGGCCACCTCGGACGTGTCAGCGCAGCTGATGGGCGATGCGGTGGCCAAGCCGCTGCCGCTGGGCAAGCCGTTCACCGCCGCCCCCGGGACGTACTTCATCGCCCTCCTGCTCAACGGCAACTGGGCCACCAACGCCCTCACCTTGAAGTCCACGGGGGCCGGCATCTCGGTCAACGCCGGTCTGGCGCCGCCGAAGCTCCGGTACAGCACGGTCCTGACCGGTCAGAGCTCGCTGCCCGCCACCGTGAACCTCGCCGAGCAGTCCACGAGCACCATCAACACCGGCTGGGGCAGCCAGTGGTACGGGATCTCCTGAGCCGTCACGTGCCCGCACAATAAGACAAACCGACATAACCGTCTATTGCCTGACTTTCGGTGGCATCTCTTTGGTAAAGGGACAGTTACCGACATGTCTGTATTAGGCAACACCGGGCGAGTCCGCCGTGCCGGGCGGCGGAAGTGGGCCAAAGTGTGGCTCCTCGGCCATTTGCCGAGAACCGCTCGGAGCCCGCCCGGCCAGTTCGAACCCCGGGGCGGGCCAACGTTGGAAGGGGCCATTTCCTTGTCTGCTTCTCTCACCCCCCGTCGTGCCGTCGCGGCGTTCCTCGCCGCCGGCGCCCTGGTCGGCGCCGCCGCCCTGCCGGCCTCCGCCTCCGGCGACCACCACCGCGCCACGCACTCCTCGGTCGTCATCGGCTCCGTCCAGCACGAGACCCACAGCCGCAGCGTTTCCAACCACGCGCTCAACCGCGAATGGGTCGAGGTGAAGAACACCGGCCGCCACGGCGTCGACCTGCGCGGCTACACCCTCACCGACAGGCAGGGCAACCGCTACCGCTTCGGCGGCCTCCGGCTGGCGAGCGGCCACAGCGTGAAGGTCCACACCGGCCAGGGCCACAACACCCGCAGCGACGTCTACCAGAACCGCCGCCAGCAGATCTGGGACGCGCGCGACACCGCGACCCTGCGGGACGACCGCGGCCGCGTCATCGACACGGAGTCCTGGGGCGGCCGTCAGGGAAGCCGCCACCACGGCTGACCGGTCCACCGTCCGTCACGTCCCTCGCCGAGGGTGACGCGACCACCTCCTGGTACGGCGTGCCGCGGGAATCCGCCCCGCGGCACGCCGCATCCATGTCCCCCGCGCACGCGCCGCCGGACCTCTGGGCACACCGTGAGGCCGGCGCTAGGCTCCCGCCCGGGCGCGGGCACTCGGCCCGCGTTCGAGCGGATCGACCAGCCGACCCGGGGGGATTGACTTGATCTCGACCCTGATGCGCCGCACCCGTGGCGCGCTCGCCGTCGCCGTCGCGGCCGGCGCCCTGCTCACGGTCCCGGCGCCGGCCCGGGCCGCCTCCGCGCCGCCCCTCACCGCGGCCGGCGCGTTCTTGATGGACGCCGCCACCGGGGCGACCCTCACCTCCAAGGCCGCCGACACCAGGCGTCAGATGGCCAGCACCACGAAGATAATGACGGCTCTGGTGGTGACCACCCAGCCCGGCGTCGACCTCGAACGGCACGTCACCGTCAAGCAGGTGTACCTGGACTACGTGGTCCGCGAGGGCGCGAGCTCGGCCCACCTCAAGGCGGGCGCCACGCCGACGGTCCGTCAGCTGCTGTACGCGATGATGCTGCCCTCGGGCTGCGACGCGGCGTACGCGCTCGCCGACACCTTCGGAAAGGGCACGACCACGGCGGCCCGCACGGCGGACTTCATCGCGCAGATGAACGCCAAGGCCAGGGCGCTGGGCCTGACCCGGACCGGGTACGACTCCTTCGACGGCATCTCGCCGACCGGCAACAACCTCACCACCCCGCGCGACCTCGCGAAGCTCACCAAGTACGCGATGACCGGCACCACTTTCCGGACCCTGGTGAAGACCACCTCGATCAGCACCGGCGGTACCTCGGCCGACGCGACGTGGTCCAGCACCAACCTGCTGGTGCGGCCGCGTCCGACCGGGTACGGCTACCCGGGTGCGATCGGCGTCAAGACCGGCACCGGCACGGCGGCGGGCAAGTGCCTCGTCTTCTCCGTGACCCGGGGCGGCAAGACGGTCATCGGCGTCCTGCTGAACGACGAGGAGCGGTACGCGGACTCGATGGCGCTCTCCGACTGGGCCCTGGGCCCGGCCGCCGGTTCCAGGACCGCCCTCCGGCGCGGCGGCGCCGAACCGGTCCCGGACGTCCTCGACTGACGCGGGCCCGCAGGAGACCCGCAGGACCAGGAGTACAGGCGGACTCCTGAGGTCCTCCGTCGCGGCGCGAGTCCCGGTCGAGGCCGGCAACAGCCTGGGCTGGGACCGTGGCGAAGACGACGCGGGCCGGAGCCACCTCCCCGGCCGGACGGCACTTGCGGTGCCCCCCGGCCGACGGAACTCCCCCGTCCGCGCGTCGGCCTCACCGCCGAGGCCGCGACAAGAGGGGTCCGGGAACCACAGGCGGGAGTTCCGGGCCGAGGAGAGGGGTTCGATGTGGCGAAGATCGTTCTGATATCCGGCAGCACACGCCGGGACTCGCTGAACAACGCAGTACTGGCGACCGTGCGCCACATCCTGGCCGAGCTGCCCGGCGACCACGAAAGCGTGCTGCTCCCCGTCGCCGGCCTGCCGTTCTACGAGGCCGGCCTGGAGCTCGCCGACGGATCGGCCGCCGTGCGCGCGGCCAAGGAACTGGTCGCCGGCGCGGACGCGTTGTTCATCAGCACCCCCTCCTACAACGGCGAGATGCCCGGCGCGCTCAAGAACGCCCTGGACTGGCTGTCCCGGCCGGGCGGCCGGAGCCCGCTGACCGGCAAGGTGACGGCCGTGGCCAGCGCGTCCCCCGGGGCGCGCGGCGCGCTCGACGCCCAGCCCGGCCTGGTCGGCGTACTCGGCCGCTGCGGCGCACTGGTCGTCGAACACGAGCCGGTCGCCGTCGGTGGCGTGAGCGTCCCGGCCGGCGCTGACGGCCGCTACACGGATCCGGAGATCGTGGCCCGGCTGGAGAGCCTGACCCGCGCCCTCGTCGCCGAACTCAGCCACCTCGGTGAGAGCGCCGAGGTGCTCGTCTGATGGCGGACGACCGGCCCGGCCTGCTGCGGATCATGAAGGAAGACCTGGACGTGGTGCTGGCCCGCGACCCGTCCATGCGAAACCGCCGCGAAGCCCTGCTGCACGCGGCGCTGCCCGCCCTGTGGGCACACCGCGTCGCGCACCGGCTGCACCTGCGCGGACTGCGGTTCATCGCGCGGGCCATCGCCTGGTACGCCCGCCGTGGCACCGCCGTGGAGATCCACCCCGGCGCGGTGCTCGGCCGGCGCGTGTTCATCGACCACGGCGCGGCCGTGGTGATCGGCGAGACCGCGGTGGTCGGCGACGACGTCACCATCTACCACCAGGTCACGCTGGGAGCGGTGGGCTGGTGGAGCGACAACAACCGGGCCGTGGGCGAACGCCGCCATCCGGTGGTCGGCCACGACGTCGTGCTCGGCACCAACGCGACCGTCCTGGGCCCCGTCACCATCGGGGAGCACGCCGTCATCGGCGCCCAGGCCCTCGTCAACAAGGACGTGCCGCCCGGCGCCCGGGTACTCGCCGCCACCGCCGTGATCAAGGCCGTCGGCCGGGCTCCGCAGCCCATGGAGGACCTGTACGCCGTCACCGCCTCGGCCGGCTCCTGGTAGTCCTGCCCCTCCCGTCCCGCGGCCCCGGACCCCCGGCGGACTCCCCCCGCGAGGACTTCCACCGGCGTGCGCCGCACCGTACGACCGACCGACACACCGCCCCACCGAACGACTTGTGAGGAACCAGACGTGGAAAGCCGCCAGAAGCGCGACATCGCCGACAGCATCGAGGACTTGGTCGGCGCGACCCCCCTGATCCGCCTGCGCTTCGACGACACCGCCCCCGGCACCGAGGTGCTGGCGAAGCTGGAGTCGGCCAACCCGATGTCCAGCAGCAAGGACCGCGCCGCCCTGTACATGCTGCGCGCCGCGGAACTCCGGGGCGACCTCGTGCCCGGCAGCGGCACGGTCATCGAGGCGACGTCCGGCAACACGGGCATCTCGCTGGCCGCTCTGTGCGCCGCCCGCGGCTACCGCTGCGTGATCGTGCTGCCCGACAGCGCCACCGCCGAGCGGGTGTCCCTGCTCAAGGCGCTGGGTGCGGAGGTGGTACAGACCCCGCGCGACCTCGGATACCCCGGTGCGATCGCCAAGGCCGGGGAACTGCACGCCGCGACGCCGGGCTCCTGGTTCCCGTGCCAGCACGAGAACCCCGACAACGTGCGCGCCCACTACGAGACGACCGGCCCGGAGATCTGGACCGACACCGCCGGGCGGATCGACGTCCTGGTCTGCGGCGTGGGCACCGGCGGCACCCTCAGCGGCATCGCGAAGTACTTGAAGGAGCAGAACCCGGAGGTACGCGTCGTCGCGGTCGAACCGGAGAACTCCCCTGTGCTGTCGCAGGGCGTCGGCGGGCTGCACCGCATCCCCGGTCTCAACGGCGGCTTCGTCGCGCCCACCACCGACGTCGATCTGATCGACAGCGTGGTGACGGTCTCCGACGAGGACGCCATGCTCGCCGCCCGCGACCTCGCCCGCCGCCAGGGCATCCTGGCGGGGGTCTCCTCCGGCGCCGTCGCCCACGCCTGCGCCCAACTGGCCGGGCACCCGGACTACATCGGCGCCACGATCGTCACCGTCCTCCCCGACACGGGCGAGCGCTACCTCAGCATGCTGAACGAGGACGACGCGCCGGCCGCCCGCACCGTTGAACAGCCCGTCACCCGGCCCGCCGGGCAGCCCGCCGCGCTGACCGCCAAGCCCTGAGCCCACCGAGCCGAGCCCACCGCCGTCGCGCCGTCCGAGAGGGAGCCGGAGCATGAACTTCCGCGCATTGCATCCGAACATCAAGCTGAGGCTGGGCGTCGGATTCGTCCAACGGCTGCTCGGCATCATGCTGATGCCGCTGATGGTCATCCACCTGGCCGCCCTGTACGGCGCGGCCGCGGCCGGCGTCCTCACGCTGGTCGTGGCGGCCGCGGGCATCGCCAGCAACTTCCTCGGCGGGCACCTGGCCGACGTCTACGGCCGCAAGCCGCTGATGGTGGCGGGCGAGGTCGGGGCGGCCCTCACGTTCGGGCTGCTGGCCCTCGCCAACTCGCCCTGGTGGCAGTCGGGATCGGTGACCTTCGTCCTCTTCCTGCTCAACACCTGTCTCGCGAGCGCGGCCACCCCGGCCGCCGAGGCCATGATGATCGACGTCTCCACCCCTGAGAACAGGAACTTCGTCTACACCGTCAACTACTGGTCGATCAACCTGGCGTTCACCGCAGGCGCCCTGATCGGCGGTTTCTTCTACGGTGAGCACTTCACCCTGCTGCTGACCGCCGCGGCCGCGCTGTCCGCGGCGACCGCCCTGGTCACGTGGTGGTGGATCGCCGAAAGCGCCCCGGAATCCGCCAAGGAGCAGGCGGCCGGCGTCCCGGCCATGCTCCGCGGTTACCTCGCGGTCTCCCGGGACCGGGTGTTCCTGCGGCTCCTGGCCGCGGCGACGTTCAGCCGGGCCATCGAGGTGCAGATCGGCTACTACATCGCCGTCCGGCTGGCGGCCGACTTCCCCGAGCAGGCACTGGCCGGACTGGACCGCTGGTTCCCGGCGGTGGACGGCGTCGCGATGCTCGGCATCCTGCGGGCCGTCAACACCGCGCTGATCGTCGTGTTCGCGCTCTTCGCGGGCAGCATGTTCCGCCGGCTGCCCGACCGCGTCCGGCTCTACGCGGGCCTGACGGTCTTCACCGCCGGCTACATGGTCCTCGCCGTCAGCAACAGCGGCTGGGTCCTGATCGCCGCCGCGGTGCTGCTGACGGTCGGGGAGATCGCGAACGTGCCGGTCAAGCAGGCGCTGCTCGCCGACCTGGTGGATCCGGCCGCCCGCACCAAGTACCTGGCCGCCTACGGTCTCAACGCCCGCATCGGCCTGCTCATCGGCTCGCTGTGCGTGACCGTCGGAGCCTTCCTCTCGCCGGTCGGCATGAGCCTGCTGTACGCGGCCTTCGGCCTCGGCGCCATCCTCGTCTACCGCTCCCTGCTGCCGCTGCGCGACGCGCGCCGGGCCGCGGCGGAGCAGGCCGCCGGCACGGAGCCGGCCCGGCAGGCCGTCGCGTCGGCCCCGAACGGAGCAACGTCATGAACCACTCCCCCACCGCCGGCCGCCTCCTGATGGTGATGCCGTACGAACAGCTCGTCCGCAAGGCCGTCGAAGCCGGATTCCGCGTCTGGTCCATCTGGGATCCGGCGCTGCGCCCGGCGGCCTACCTCGACAAGGTCGCGGCCCACTCCGAGGCACTGGCCCTGGTCGACTTCGAGGACGAGGCCGCGCTGCGCACGCTGGTGGCCCGGATGGCCGTGGAGAACGGCATCCAGCACGTCCTGCACCTGGGCAGCGAGTCCAGCATGGCCCCGGTGGTCGCCGAAGCCGAGGCGCTCGGCCTGTCACCCAACAGAGCGGAGTCCGTCAGGCTGCTCAACGACAAGAACGCGATGCGCCGCCTCCTCAACCGCAACGGCGTCTCCGTGGTCCGCGCCCGGGAGGCCGCCGCCCTCGGCGAAGTGGAGCCGCTGCTGGCGGACTTCGGCCTGCCGGCCGTGGTCAAGCCCGCCAATTCGGCGGGCAGCCGCGGGATCGCGCTCGTCCGCACCGCCGCGGACCTCGCGGAGTGGACCGAGCGGGTCAAGTCGGCCGGCATCGAAGGCCCGTACATTGTCGAAGACTTCCTGGAAGGCCCGGAGTTCAGCGTCGAGACCCTGACCGTCGGCGGCAGGCACGAGATCGTCGGGATCACGGCGAAGCAGACCAGCGGCCCGCCCGGGTTCGTCGAGACCGGGCACGTCCACCCGGCCCCGCTCCCCGCCGTCGACGCGCAGGCCATCCGCTCGACCGTCACCGCCCTGCTCGACCTGGCCGGCTACACGTTCGGGCCGGCGCACACCGAGGTGATCCTCACTCCGGCGGGCCCGCGCATCGTGGAGTCGCAGGCCCGGCTCGGCGGCGACCGGATCCCGTTGCTCGTGGAGGTGGCCACCGGTCTCGACATGGAAGCGGCGGTCTTCCGGGCCCTGGCCGGCGAGGACGTCAGGACGCCCGCCCCGCGGCGGTACGCCTCCGTCGGCTTCTTCCGGCTGCCCGCCGGACGCCTGGAGTCCGTCGAGGGCCTGGCGGAGCTGGGCGCCGAGAAGCACGTACACGCCCTGCACTTCCCGTACGGGCCGGGTGACGTCCTGCCGCGCACCACCGACTCCGGTACCCGGCACGGCTATGCCGTCGTCGACGCGCCGAGCCCCGACGAGGCCGCCCAGCGGATCGACGCGGCCTTCGCGGCGCTGCGTACCACGATCACCCCCAGCACCTCCAGCACCTCCGGCACCCCCAGCATCCCCAGCAAGAAGGAAGCCCTGTCATGAGTGCGAGAACCGCGGCCGCAGCCACCCCACCGGCCACACCGGTCACCGAGCGGACGTTGCTCCTGGTCGGCGGGACCGACCAGCACATCGAACGCGCGAAGGCCCTGGGCGTCCGCGTGGTGCTGCTCCAGCACCCGGACAAGATCAACGCCTTCCAGACCGGGCTGGCCGACGTGCTGCTGATGGTCGACTACACCGCATGGGACACCGTACGGCCGCTGGCCGAGGCCGCCCGCGAGGTCTGGGGGTTCGACACGATCGTCTCCCTCACCGAGGGCGGTCTCGACATGGCGGCCCGGCTGAACGAACACTTCGGCTTCCCCGGCACCCGGCCCGAGGTGAGCCGGAGGATGCGCAACAAGTACCTGATGCGGCAGCACCTGCATGAGCGGGGCAAGTTGTCGATCCACTGGGGCCGCGTCACCGACCGCGCATCGCTGGAGGCCTTCGCCCTGAAGGCGGGCTTCCCGTTCATCGTCAAGCCGACGGACGCGACCGCCGGTTTCGGCCTGATCCGGGTCGGCGGCGCCGCGGACCTCGAAGCGGCGTGGGAGCGGATCGAGGAGCTGCGCGGCCGGCGCACCGACCGCGGCTCGACCCTGTTCACGGTGCGCGAGTTCCTGATGGAGTCCTACCTCGACGGCCCCGAGTTCAGCGTGGAGGGGTTCAGCTTCGGCGGCCGCCACGTGGTGGTCGCGGTGACCGAGAAGCTCGTCGACGACACGCACTTCGCGGAGCTGGGCCACGCCCTGCCCGCCCGGCTGGTACCGCAGGCGTACGAGCAGGTCACCACCGCGGTCGCGGACTTCCTCGACACCATGGGCGTGACCGACGGACCGAGCCACACCGAGTTGCGCCTGACCTCGCGCGGGCCCGTCGTCATCGAGTCCCACAACCGGGTCGGCGGCGGCCACATCAACGAGCTGGTCGAGGCCGCGTACGGGATCGACCTCCTGCGGTACGGGGTCGCCTGGCCGCTGGGCCTGGTGGAGGAGCTGCCGGAACCCCCGATCGCCCGCGCCGGCGCCTGCACGCGCTTCGTGCTCCGCGACCCCGGAACGGTCACGGCCGTTTCCGGCGTGGAGGAGGTCGCGACGCGCCCGGACGTGCTGGCCGTGGAGGTCTCCGTACGCCCCGGCGACGAGGTCCGGCCGCTGCGGGACAACTGGGACCGGCTGGGCTTCGCAGCGGTGACGGCGGCCGACACCGACGCCGCGATAGCCCTCTGCGAGCGGCTGACCGAGGAGATACGCATCGACGTGGCCCCGGCGCACGTACCTGCGGCGCACGGTATGGGGGTGGCCGCGTGAGCGCGCTCGTACTGCACCGGTTCCCGCTGGAGCCCTTCCCCTACGACCGGTGGCTGGCGGAGCTCGACGGCGGCGTGGTGATGATCGCCGCCCGGGACAAGATCGTGGCGGGCCGCGAGCAGGTTCCGGACGGGCCCGGTGGCTACCGCCACCTAGAGCTCATCGACACGTTCGACGACGAGGACCTCGTCGACCGGCTCGCCGCCGACCTGGTCCAGGAGTACGGGGTGACGCACGTCATCGCGCACCACGAGGCGGACCTGATCCGTGCCGCCGCGCTGCGGGAGAAGTTCGGCCTGCCGGGCCAGCTGCCCGCCGGGGTGCTGGCCTTCCGGGACAAGGTCCTGATGAAGCGCAAGCTGGCGCAGGCGGGCATCGCCGTCGCCCCGCACGCCCTGCCGGGGACGGCGGACGAGGCACGGGCGTTCGCGGCCGAGCACGGCCTGCCGCTGGTGTTCAAGGCGCGCGACGGCTTCGGATCCGTGGGCCTGCGGATCGTGGGGACCGGGGAGGAGCTGGAGCGGCAGCTGGCCGAGGCGTTCGTGCCGGGCGCCGGGCCGCGTGAGGACCTGTTGCTGGAGGCGTACGTCCCGGGCCGGATGTGCCACGTGGACGGGGTGGTGGCGGGCGGCCGCACGGTGATGGCGTGGCCCTCGCAGTACCAGTACGAGCTGTCGTCCTTCCAGGCCGACAGCGGCGCCCGGGTGGACCTCACCCTGGACCCGGCGGACCCGCTGACGCCACGGCTGCTGGAGCTGGCGGAGGCGGCGCTCGCGGCGCTGGGCGGCCCGGCCGACTTCGCCTTCCACGCGGAGGTGTTCCACACGCCCGACGACCGGCTGGTGGTCTGCGAGGTCGCGGCCCGGCCGGCGGGCGCGCGCATCCGGGAGGTGCTGACCGCCGTCTTCGGGGTGCACCCGGTGGAGCTGGCGTCGCGCGCGCACACGGGACTGCGGCTGCCGGCCCTGGAGCGCCTGGCGCCGGGCGGGCGGCTGGAGCCGGTCCGGATGGCCGGGCAGGTCCTGATGATGAAGCGGCCGGGAACGGTGCGCGGCATCCCGGTGACGCCCGAGGAGCCGTGGGTGGAGTTCTACGGGGTCTTCGCGGAGCCGGGAGAGGTACTCGCCGAAGCCGCGCTGTCCTCGGACTTCCTGGCGGCGGCGGTCCTGACGGCGCCGACGCGGGAGGAGTGCGAGAAGCGGCTGCGGGCACTGGGGGCCCGCTTCGAGGAGGAGATCGTCATCGGCTGAGCCGCACCACCGGTGTCCCCCTCCGCAGAACCGTTCGATAGGGTCCGAGGTCGCACGGGACCGATCGAGGAGTACTTGGATGACCAGCGGAGTGCCATCGGCCACCTGCGAACCGGCGGAAGAGCCCGCCGGCCCCGGAGCGGACGAAAAGATCGTCCGGATCCGCAGGCGTCTGGAGCGGCTGATCGGCATCGCCGCGACCGAGGGCAACAGTCTGCGTCCGCTGCGCAACGGTGACGAGATCTTCGCCGCGATGCTGTCCTCGATCGAGGGGGCCCGTCACACGGTGGACATGATGACCTTCGTCTACTGGCGAGGGGACATCGCCCGCCGGTTCGCCGCGGCCCTGGCCGCCCGGGCCCGTGCCGGTCTGCGGGTCCGGCTCCTCCTGGACGGGTTCGGCAGCCGTCTCATCGAGCCCGAACTCCTGGAGGAGATGGACGCCGCGGGGGTGCAGGTGGCCTGGTTCCGCAAGCCCCTCTACCTCTCCCCGCTCAAGCAGAACCACCGCTGCCACCGCAAGGTGCTGGTGGTGGACGAGCAGACCGCGTTCACCGGCGGCGTCGGCATAGCGCAGGAGTGGTGCGGCGACGCCCGCAATCCCGGGGAGTGGCGTGACACCCACGTCGAGGTGCGCGGCCCGGCCGTCGACGGGATCGCCGCGGCGTTCGCCCAGAACTGGGCGGAGTGCCATACGGAGCTCTTCGACGACCGGGACCGGTTCGTCGGCCACGAACCGGCGGGCGACGCGATCGTGCAGGTCGTCCGCGGCTCGGCGAGCTTCGGCTGGCAGGACATGCAGACCTTGATCCGCGTCGTCCTGGAGTCGGCCGAGGAACGGGTGCGTCTGGCCACGGCGTACTTCGCGCCCGACACGTACTTCGTCGACTTGCTCTGCGCGACGGCGCGCCGCGGGGTGGAGGTACAGATCCTGCTGCCCGGCCCCCACACCGACAAGCGGGTGTGCCGACTGGCGGGCCAGCGTCACTACGAGGCGCTGACCGCCTGCGGGGTGGGGATCTTCGAGTACCAGCCGACCATGATGCACGCGAAGGTCATCACCATGGACGGCGTCGTCTCGCTGATCGGCTCCACCAACTTCAACCGGCGCTCCCTCGACCACGACGAGGAGGTGATGCTCGCCGTCATGGACAGGAGTTTCACCGCCGTCCTCGACGCGCACTACGACGCCGACCTCAAGGCCAGCGACCCCATCCGCCCCGGCAGATGGAAGGACCGCTCCCTCGCGCAGCGCGCACGCGAAGCCGCGGTCCTGCCCATCCGCCGCTACCTGTGACCGGCAGGGCTTCACCTGTGGGCTTCACCTGGGGGCGGCGGGGCGGGCCGCGCCCGCCCGGCGGCTCAGGCCGAGTCGGTGTCGCCGGACTGCGCGTGCCTGCGTGAGCTGCGCTGGGCGCCGGGGCTCGGGGAGAGCGCGTCGGCCGCCTCTCCCGGCTCGCCCTCCGCGGCCTCGCCCCCGGCGCCGCGCTGTGCCCGTTCGGCTTCCTTGCGGGCTTCCTCGTCTCCGGCCTCACCCGGGGCGTGGGACGGGGTGGTGCGCGGCGGCTCGTTGCGTTCGCGGTCGGTCATCGTCGGGTCCTTTCCTCTCCACCGGCCGGCAGCCGCGCCGGGCGGTCGTAGCCCCCGCCTACCCGGGCGCGGAGATCCCAAGCGGGTCTGACGGGTGGAGCCGCCGAGGTCAGCCGCCCGCGGCGAAGGCCTTGGTGAAGGCGAGCGGAGCCTGGACGACGGACGAGCAGGTCGGGTCGGCGTAGTTCTTGGCGCCGCCGGCGCACTGCTGGTCCCTGGCTCCGGACCACATCGCGAGCCGGCCGATGCCCTTGGAGCGGGCGAAGGCCGCCAGCTGCGTGGCGTCCTCGACCGTGAAGACCTCGGTGGCGACGTCGTTGACCCCGATCATCGGCGTCACGGCCACCGCCTTCCAGGCCGCGGCGTCGGAGAGGCCGAGGACCTGCTTGATCTGCGCCTGCGTCGCGGTCGCCGCCTGGATGGCGTACCCGCCCATGTCCGCCGCGTACGCGGGCCCGTAGTCCATCGCCATGATGTTGACGGCGGTGATCGCCACTGCGTTGCGCCGGGCGTCGGAGAGCAGGTCGAGGCCCGCCTGCGTGAGGCCCTCCGGCATCACCGGGAGGGTGAAGGAGACGTCGAGTCCGGGGTGGCTCTTCTGGAGCTGGGCGATGGCCTGCGCCCTGCGGGTGTTCGCGGCGGTGTCGGGCAGGGCCCCGCCCTCGATGTCGAAGTCGACCTTCGTCAACGCGTACGCGTCGACGACCTTGCCGTAGGCGGCGGCGAGGGCGGTGGCGGAGTCGCACTTGAGAGCCAGCTCGGAGCCTGCGGCGCCGCCGAACGATACGCGTACGTCACCGCCCTTGGCCCGCAGGGCGGGGATCTGGGAGGCGACCCGGTCGGCATCGAGGGCGGTGGTCCCGCCCCAGAGGGGGGTGCAGCCTCCGCCGGAGGTGACGAAGGCGAGGTTGAACTCCTTGACGCCGGTCTTCGCGGCGGTGTCGAGGAGGTCGTGGGCCGGGTAGAGCGAGGTGTCGACGTACGGCGCGAAACCGGCGGAGACCTTGCCCCCGCCGCCCGGGGTGCCGGTGGGGGCGGGCTTGGAGGTGGCCGTCGCGGTGGGTGCGGCGGTGGGTGCGGCGGTGGGCTCGGTGGAGGGGGCCGGCGTCGGCGCGGAGGTGGGGCGGGTGGTCGGCCGCCCGCTGGGCGAGGGCGTGGAGCCGGTACTCGGTGAGCACTTCTCCTTGTTGATGAGGCAGCCCGTGGGGTTGCCGGCGCCGCCGGTCGCGGAGGTGACGAACCCGACGGTCAGGGAGGCGCCGGGGGCGAGCCCCGCGGTGTCCCAGCGGGGCGGCTTGACGCTCACGTGCCGCCCGGTGACGGTCTGTTCGCCGTTCCACAGGGAGGCGAGGGACGTGCCGGCGGGCAGGTCGAACTCGAGGGTCCAGTCCCTCAGCGCCGTGCCGGTCCGGTTGGTGATGACGTACTGCCCGGTGTAACCGGTGCTCCAACTGCTCGACTTGGTGAACGCCGCGCCCACGGAGGCCGCTTGGGCGGTGCCGGTCAGGGCGACGGCGGCGCCGCCGACGGCCGCCGCGACGGCCAGGGCCGCTGCCGCCTTCGCCTTGGGGCTCGTGGTTCGGCGATGGGAATTGCCAGCCATGGAGGACCTGCTTCTGCGTGTGGGATGAGGGATCGACCAGCACGCTAGCGACCGGGAAACGGACAAACGTGCGGTTTGACTCTCCGGCCGGAGACCTTGAGGCGGGCTTAAGGAAGCGATCGGAGCGGGTTAACCCACATGTGAACGGTCCGCCCCCGTCCCGTGACGGACCGCTGTTGTCGGTGCCGGCTGCGAGGATCACCGGTATGACGCCTCCGCTCCCGCCCGACGACCGGCCGACGCACGGCGCGCTGCACCACGTCGAGATCTGGGTGCCCGACCTCGGTCGCGCCGTGGGCACGTTCGGCTGGCTGCTGGAGGCGCTGGGATACACGCCGTACCAGAACTGGAGCAACGGGCGGAGCTGGCGGCTCGGCCCGGTCTACCTCGTCCTCGAACAGTCGCCCGCCCTCACCGCCGACCGCCACGAGCGCCGCCGCCCCGGGCTGAACCACCTGGCGTTCCACGTCGAAGACGCCGCCGCGGTGGAGGAGCTGGCCGCCGGGGCCTCGCGGCACGGCTGGCGGCTGCTGTTCGGCGACCGGCACCCGCACGCCGGGGGTGCCGGGCACTACGCGGCCTACCTGGAGAACGAGGACGGCTTCGAGGTCGAGCTCGTCGCCCTCCCCTGACCTGCGGGGCGGCCCGGCTCGGATGCGCGGTCCGCTCATATGGGGGAAGCTGGGCAGCACGGCGTCTTGGACGGGAGACGGACGGGCGAGGAGGCCACGTGGACGTTTCAGGAAACGACCGGCGCACCCGTGCGCCCCGGGCCGCAGTACGCACGGCCGGTGTCCTTGGAGCGGCGGCGGCCCTCGTGGCGGCAGCCGTCCCGGCCTCGGCCCGGAGCGGCACCGCAGCGGCTCCCGGTGCCACGGCCGCTCCCGATCCGCTGGTGGTCCTCGACTGCTCCTCCGAGGCCCAGGTGCGCCCCGACGAGTACCTGCTCGCCTGCGGCGACGGCAACAACCGCCTCGTGAAGCTGCGCTGGGAGACCTGGGGGCCGCGGACCGCCACGGCCACCGGTACCGACATGGTCAACGACTGCCGCCCCTACTGCGCGGCGGGCCGTTTCCACGCCTACCCCGTGACGGTGACCCTGAGCAGGCCGCAGTCGTGGCCCGAGCGCCCCGGCGCCCAGCGCTTCACCACCATCCGGCTCCTCTACACCGACACCGCACCGGCCCCGGGCGGCAAGGACGTGACCATCAAGCTCGTCTACTGAGCCGACGGCCGTGCCCCGGCCCGGCGGGCAGCCGCGGCGTCCGTCACGTCCAGGAACACCTGGTCCAGTTCGGGCCAGCGCTCCTTGAGGCCGGTGCGTATGCGCACCATCGCGTCCTCGACGGTCTCGCTGTCGTACCCGGCCGTCAGGTCGATGCTCGCGGCGAGCAGCGCCGAATCGGGACCGAGACGCATGGTCAGCAGCGAGGTCACCGAGTCGATCTCCGGCTGGTTTTCGAGATCCGCGCGGATCTCGTCCTGCAGGCCGGGGTCGACCGCCTCGCCGATCAGCTGCGTACGGGCCTGCTTGCCGAGCACGTAGGCGACGTAGACGAGCAGGACACCGATGAGTATGGAGGCGCCCGCCTCGTACGCCACCTCACCCGTGGCCATGTGCAGCGCCATGCCCGCCATGGCGAGGACGACGCCGAGGCAGGCCGTGCTGTCCTCCGCCAGGACGGTGCGCAGGGCGGGATCGCGCCCGGCGCGTACCTCCGCCGCCAGGCCGTGTCCGGCCTCCCGTGCCGCGCGGCGTACCTGGAGGACGGCCCGCAGGAGCGAGACGCCTTCGGCGAGGAGTGCCACGAAGAGCACGATCAGGCCGATCACGTACCCGCTGTGCGATTCGTCGCCGCCGGAGCCCAGTGCCTCCACGCCCTGGAAGACGGAGAAGCAGCCGCCCGTGACGAAGATGCCCACGGCGGCGAGCAGCGACCAGAAGAAGCGTTCCTTGCCGTAGCCGAACGGGTGCCGCCGGTCGGCGGGACGCCTGCTGCGTTTGACGGACGCCAGCAGGAACACCTCGTTGATGGAGTCGGCCACGGAGTGCGCCGCCTCCGAGAGCAGGGCGGGTGAGCCGGCGATGACCCCGCCGATGGCCTTGGCCACGCAGATGGCGAGGTTCGCCGCGAGGGCCACCCACACGGTGAGCCGGGTCTCGCCGTCCTGGCCGGCTGCCTCCGGCGCCGGGTGCCCGGGCCCGGTCGTCCGCGCGGCTGCGTCCGCGCTCATCCCCGTACCACGGCGCGTACGTTCTCGATGCTGCCGCAGTCGGAGTCCAGTTGCCGCTCGCGTTCGCGCAGGAACGCCGCCCCCAGCTCCGCGCGCCGGTCGTCGGGCACGCTCTCCCTGGCGCCGTTGAGGATCGTCCGCTCCTCCTCGTCGATGTGGTGGGAGACCGCCTTCGCCAGCTCCTCCAGGCGCTCGTCCCACTCGTCGGAGCCGACCTCGGAGACTTCGAGCAGCGCCAGCAGGGCCTCGTTCCCCTCGGCGTGCTCCTCGGAGCCGTGCTCGACCTCCTCGTCGTCGACGCCCTTGAACCGCTTGAGAGCGCCGTAGACCTCCGTCTCCTCGGCCTCGCCGTGGGCGATGAGCAGCGCGGCGAACTCCCGCAGCGCCGCCGCCCGGTCGGCTTCCACGCTCCGCATCCGGCGGAAGAGGTCCTCCATGCGCCGGTGGTCCTTGAGGATCACCGCGACGACGTCCTGTTCCACAGCCATGGTCCACTCCTGCTCGCTACGCGCCGCACCGCCCGGGCGGCGAAACCCGCCGGGCGGGCCGTTTGCCTCGTCCGGTCCCTTTCGGGGGTGCTCGCTGCGGCCGGATTCAAACGCAGGAGGGGCACAGTCCCCGGTAGGTGACCTCGACGCCGGAGAGGGTGAAGCCGAAGCGCTCGCCGGGCGGGAGGTGGGACAGCGGATCACCGGACGGGTGGACGTCGCGGATGAGGCCGCAGCCGGAGCAGACCAGGTGCTGGTGCGGGTGGCGGGCGTTGGGGTCGTAGCGCTTGGCGCGGCCGTCGGTGGAGACCTCCGCGACCTCGCCGAGCAAGACGAGTTCGCCCAGGGCGTTGTAGACGGTGGCCCGGGAGATCTCCGGCAGCAGCCGTACCGCGCGGGCGTGCACCTCGTCGGCCGTGAGGTGCACGTGCTCCCCGTCGAGCACCTCGGCAACGACCCGCCGCTGGGACGTCATTCGCCAGCCACGCCCCCGCAGCCGCTCCAGCAGGTCACTCATGTCGGCTCACCTTTTCTGGTCCGGTCTTCCGGTCCGGCGGGACCCTCGAAACCCACTCGCGGACGGGCGGAGTCCGATTGGATACGGGCTTGGTCTGCTTCTTGACTTGGATTGCGTCCATCGTAGGATCGGTTTCGTTGACAGCCAAGGGACACGAAGATTCCACAGCGGCAGGAGACGAAGACGTGAAAGGCCGCCGCCGGGACACCGCACGGCGGCGACGCACGGATGGCGGCGCCGTCTCACGCTGCCCGAGACCGTCCGCAACGGTGACCACCCCGGCGTCGGGGCGGCCGACGGGGCCCGGGCCATCCACCGGGCCTTCCACTGGGGGCGTGTGCCCCGCCCGATCCACCCCATGCAGCACCTGAGCACCACGATCCGCCTGGTCCGGAAGGATTCCCATGTCTGAGAACCATGATGCAATCGTCGTAGACGCCAAGACCGAGGGCGGAGGCGGCTGTCCCGTGGCGCACGAGCGCGCCCCGCACCCCACGCAGGGCGGCGGAAACCGCCAGTGGTGGCCGGAGCGGCTGAACTTGAAGATCCTTGCCAAGAACCCCGCCGTGGCCAACCCGCTCGGCGACGGGTTCGACTACGCCGAGGCCTTCAAGTCGCTCGACCTCCCCGCGGTGAAGCAGGACATCGCCGAGGTCCTGACCACCTCGCAGGACTGGTGGCCCGCCGACTTCGGCCACTACGGCCCCTTCATGGTCCGCATGGCGTGGCACAGCGCGGGCACCTACCGCATCAGTGACGGCCGCGGCGGCGCCGGCGCCGGGCAGCAGCGCTTCGCCCCGCTCAACAGCTGGCCGGACAACGGCAACCTCGACAAGGCCCGCCGCCTGCTGTGGCCGGTCAAGAAGAAGTACGGCCAGAGCCTTTCCTGGGCCGACCTCATGATCCTCGCCGGCAACGTCGCGCTGGAGTCCATGGGCTTCGAGACCTTCGGCTTCGGCGGCGGCCGCGCGGACGTCTGGGAGCCCGACGAGGACGTGTACTGGGGTCCGGAGACCACCTGGCTGGGCGACGAGCGCTACACCGGCGACCGGGACCTGGAAAGCCCGCTCGGCGCGGTCCAGATGGGCCTCATCTACGTCAACCCCGAGGGCCCGAACGGAAATCCGGACCCGCTCGCCGCGGCCCGCGACATCCGCGAGACGTTCCGCCGGATGGCGATGAACGACGAGGAGACGGTCGCCCTGATCGCGGGCGGCCACACCTTCGGCAAGACCCACGGTGCCGGACCGGCGGACCACGTCGGCGCCGACCCGGAGGCCGCGCCGCTGGAGGCGCAGGGTCTGGGCTGGAGCAACAGCTTCGGTACCGGCAAGGGCGGTGACGCCATCACCAGCGGCCTCGAGGGCATCTGGACCAACACCCCGATCACCTGGGACAACAGCTTCTTCGAGATCCTGTTCGGCTACGAGTGGGAGCTCTTCAAGAGCCCTGCCGGGGCGCACCAGTGGCGGCCGAAGAACGGCGCCGGCGCCGGTACGGTTCCCGACGCCCACGACGCGTCGAAGAGCCACGCCCCGACGATGCTGACGACCGACCTCTCGCTCCGCTTCGACCCGGCCTACGAGCAGATCTCGCGGCGTTTCCTGGAGAACCCGGCCGAGTTCGCGGACGCGTTCGCCCGGGCGTGGTTCAAGCTGACCCACCGTGACATGGGCCCGGCCGTGCGCTACCTCGGTCCGGAGGTCCCGTCCGAGACGCTGCTGTGGCAGGACCCGCTGCCCGCGCTGACGCACGAGGTCGTCGACGCGGCGGACGTCGCCTCGCTCAAGGAGCAGGTCCTCGCCTCGGGCCTGTCGGTGTCCGAGCTGGTGTCCACCGCGTGGGCTTCGGCCTCGTCCTTCCGCGGCAGCGACAAGCGCGGCGGTGCCAACGGCGCGCGCATCCGCCTCC
This sequence comes from Streptomyces cirratus, assembly GCF_014650775.1. Lineage (GTDB taxonomy): Bacteria > Actinomycetota > Actinomycetes > Streptomycetales > Streptomycetaceae > Streptomyces > Streptomyces cirratus. The sequence goes on from NZ_BMVP01000003.1 coordinate 282,752, forward strand.
AGCCGCAGAGCGGCTGGGAGGTCAACGAGCCCGACCGGCTGGCGACGGTGCTGCGCACGCTCACCGGGATCCAGGAGTCCTTCAACGCCGCGCAGAGCGGTGGCAAGCGGATCTCCCTCGCCGACCTGATCGTCCTCGCGGGCGCCGCCGGCGTCGAGAAGGCCGCCGAGGACGCCGGCTTCGACGTGCGGGTCCCCTTCACCCCCGGCCGGGTGGACGCTTCGCAGGAGCAGACCGACGTCGAGTCGTTCGCCGCGCTGGAGCCGGCCGCCGACGGGTTCCGCAACTACCTCGGCAAGGGCAACCGGCTTCCGGCCGAGTACCTGCTCATCGACCGGGCGAACCTGCTGAACCTGAGCGCGCCCGAGATGACGGCACTGGTCGGCGGTCTGCGGGTGCTGGGTGCCAACCACCAGCAGTCGCCGCTCGGCGTGCTCACCACGACGCCCGGGCACCTGACGAACGACTTCTTCGTCAACCTGCTGGACCTCGGTACGACGTGGACGTCGACGTCCGGGGACGCGAACACCTTCGAGGGCCGCGACGCCGCCACGGGCGAGGTCAAGTGGACGGGCAGCCGGGCCGACCTCGTCTTCGGTTCGAACTCGGAGCTGCGGGCGCTCGCCGAGGTCTACGCGAGCGACGACGCCAAGGAGAAGTTCGTCAAGGACTTCGTCGCCGCCTGGGACAAGGTCATGAACCTGGACCGGTTCGACCTCGTCTGATCCACCGCGTCTGATCCGTCACGTCAGGGCCGGCCCGCAACGGGCCGGCCCTGACGCGTGTGTGCCGCAGCGGTCGGCAGGGGTGGCCGGTTGTCGCCGGTGCGGTGGGAGGGCCTGGCATGATCGGGCTTCACGTTACTCGTAAGTAACGCAACTCCCCCTCACCAGAAGGTCTTCACGTACGTGCGCAAGCTCGCCAGACGCCTCCTGCTCCCCGGCCTCGCCACCCTGGCACTCACCGCCACCGGCTGCTCCTCGGCCGGACACACCGCGGCGGCGGACGCAACTCCCGCCCCCGTCGCCCCCATTGCCGACGGCTCCCAACGGCTCGACGTCACCGCGGCCCCGCAGGACGCCGCCGCGACGGCCGCGGTGACCCGCGCCGAAGGCGCCGGCAAGGGCACGCCGGTGAACTCGTCCCTCAAGGTCGCCTCCTACGATCCGGTGACCCGGCGGGCCGTCATAGCCGCGCAGCCCAAGCGTAGTTCGCCGATACCCACCCCCTCCGCCGACCGCTCGCCGGACCGCTCCCCGGACCGCTCTCCCGCCGCCGACAAGCCGGTCGCCGTCGGTGACGTCATCGCCAGCGCCCCGGCGCCGGGCGCCCCCGACGGACTCCTCGCGAAGGTCACCGAAGTCGGCAGGAAGACCGACCGGGGCACCGAGGTCACCACGGCCCCCACCACGCTGTCCTCCGCCCTCAACGACGACAAGGCCGACGGCAAGGTCCCCGTCGACCCGGCCTCCGTCAAGGTCGAGCCCCTGATGAAGGGCGTCACCCTGTCCTGGGCGAAGAGCCAGGGCGCACGGTTCGGCCCCCAGGGCGCGAAGCTGCCCCTGGGCAATCTGCGCCTCGACCTCGACGCCCCGATCGACACCGCCCCGGACGCCCCCGTCTCGGCCGGCGCCTCGGTCTCCGGCTTCGTCCAGCTCGCCCCCACGGTCGAGTTCTCCTACGACGGGTCGCAGGGCGCCGGGCCGCGCTCCGCCTTCCTCGGCATGAGCGGCGACTGGTCCTCGCAGTGGAGCCTCAAGGGCCACGCCGCCGCGAGCACCGGCGCGCCCAAGCGGATCCCTTTCGCCAAGCTGCACAGCGCTCCGGTGATCCAGGTGGGCCCCGTACCGGTCGTCGTCAACCTCGACCTGACCTGCTACGTACAGGTGGAGGCCGACGGGCGCGTGACCCTCGACGTGCGACAGGACGTCAAGGGTGACTTCCGTGTCGGCGGCAGCTACGCGACGGGCAAGGGCTGGAGCCCCGTCAGCACGTCGAACGTCCACAGCTCCCCGGTGAAGGCCGAGGTCACCGCCGCCGGCCGGGTCAAGAGCGCCCTCGGCGCCGAGGCCTCCGTCGGCCTGTACGGGGCCGTCGGCGTCACCGCGGACTTCGCCCCCTACCTGCGCGGTGAGGCCGACGGCAAAGCCTCGGCGTCCACGGACGGCAAGACCGCCGTCAGCGGTACGTGGGCGCTCTACGGCGGCTTCGACCTGAGCGGGCAGCTGCACCTGCAGCTGTCCTTGTTCGGCACCCCGGTACTCGAACGCCGCATCCCGCTCGGCGCCCTCAACCGCGAGTGGCCGCTCACCAGCGGCACGTTCGCGGGCTGAGGGAGCCCGTCCTCCCGGGCGGCGGCGCATGCACGCAACGTCGCCCGGCGCAAGCCGGGAGGGGGGCTGCACTCGTTTGCTTGCTCCGCATGGTGGGGTCCCCCGATGTGCTGCATCGTGGCCGCGAGTGGACATCTCCTCACGTCGTGGGGGCCGCACGGCCCCCAGCCGTGCGCGGTCGTCACGCGGCGGTCAACCGGACGGAGCGTTCTATGAGTGACTACCCCCCACCCCGGGCCGAGGACGAGGAACCGGCCCCGCCGACCGGACCGACCACGTCCGGGAAGGCCGGCATCGGCGCCGGTGACACCCCGGCCGGCGCCATCGGCGACGAAGGCCTGCGCACGCTGTTGCAGACGGCGGTTGCGTGCAGGCCGCTGGAAGAAGTCGCGGACCTGGTGACGCTGCTGAGGCAATCCGGCCAGGTTCCCGACGCCGCGAACGAAGCGCTGCGCGCGGCCGCCGTCAGCCGCCGCGTCGAGGACGTCGTCTCGCTCGCGCTGCTCCTGAGCAACGAAGAGGAGCCGGCGCCGCAGCCCGACCGAATAGAACGGGCCGACGACCCACCGGCGCGGCGCGCTTCCCGCAAGCGCGCCAAGCGCACCGGGCCGGCCGCCGGCGCGCCCGGCCGGGGGCTGCGGTGGCCCGCCGTGGCGGTCCTGACCGGGTCCGCGCTGCTGTACCTGCCCCGGCACCCGTCACGGCTGCTGGCCGACGGCGGAGCGGGGACCTGGCTGCTGCTGGGCATCGTGGCGGTGTGCGCGGCGCTCGCCGTCGCCCTGGTGGTACGCGACCGTACGAGGGTGTGGGCGGCGGCGACGGTGACCGGCCTCGGCATCCTGGCGGTGCACGCCCTGGCGGCCATGACGGGACTCTCCCCCTTGGGCGGCGCCGTAGGCGGCCTGCTGCCGTGGCCCACGGGCATCGCGGTCCTCATGGCGGGCCTGGGCGCCGCCCTCGCGGGCATGGCCGTGCTCTACCGGTCCGAGGAACCGCCGCCCGTCCACCCGGCACCCGAGCCCGTCCGCTACGAAACGCCCGACGCGCTGGACGTCATCCTGCCGGGCGAAAGCGCGGACTTCCCCGAAGCGGAAACCACGGCCCCGTAGCGCGGGGCCGCCGCCCGGACCGGCGCCGCCCCGAGGCGGCGGCGCCGCGCGCCGGTCGCCGGTCGCCGGTCGCCGATGGATTCGTGCAACGAGCCGGCGGGCAGCGCGGCCCGGGCGGGCTCCGACGTCAGGAACCGGAGCCGGGGATCCAGAGGTTGTGCACCTGGAGGATCTCGGGCTCGCCGGTCTGCGGCCAGCCCAGCCCGGCGGCGATCGGCACCATCTTCTCCTGGAACGCCTTCAGCTGCTGTTCGCTCTCCCAGACGTCGAAGACCTCCAGTCCGTCGCCGGTCTTCGCGCAGACGTGGAACACGCATCCGTCCAAGATCCCGGGCGTCTGCCGGAGCTTCGTGTTGAGGGCTTCGTACTTCTCAGTGGCGACACCCGGCAGCGCGAGGCGCAAAAGGACCGCCATGGCCGGACCTCCTCGGTCGTCGGCGAGGTTCAGAGCCCCCGGCCGCCCCTGCGGCGGTTTCTGCCCTCTTCGGACAGGACACCACGCGGGGCCGGGGACGGCATCCGAGAACTCCGCGCCATCAGCCCGCGACCGTGGCCGGGGCCTGCGCCGGGGCGAAACAGGCGCTGCGGCGCAGGGCGGTCAGGGCTGCCGCGCAGGCCGCTCCGACCGCGGCCAGCACCGTCCACGGCAGCCACGGGGCGTCCAGCCGGGCCGCGAGGTCGAACAGGGCGCCCACGCCCAGGTTCCCCGCCGCGACGGCGATTCCGGAGGCCGTGCTGTAGGCCCCGTAGTGGGTGGCGACCAGCCGTTCGCCGGAGAGGCCGACCAGGGTGTCCATCTCGAACGGGTACAGCAGCGCCGACCCCGTGGCCAGCAGCGCCGCGCACGCGACCAGGGTGGCTGCTCCCGCCCAGCGGCCCCCGGGCAGCAGCAGCGGCAGGAAGGCCGCCCCCATGACCGCGAGGCCGATGGCGATCGCCTTCGGGGCGTCCAGGCGTTCGCGGGCCCAGTCGGTCAGCCGGAGCTGGCCCACGACCGCCACCAGCGCGGAAACGGCGAAGGCGACGCCCATGGCGGTGCCGGAGCCGTCGCCGAACAGGGACCGCGCCCGGAGCGGCAGCGCCAGGTAGGTCTGGAAGGCCAGCAGGTAGGAGCCGGCCATCGCCGCGGAGAAGAGGACGAAGGGCCGGTTGCGCACGATCACGGTCCAGTCGGCGGCGATCCCCCGCCAGCCGGCCACCCGCCGCGGGTCCGGATCCGGCCGTCGCGCGGGCAGCGACCGGGCCTGTACGACGGCCAGCACGCCGAAGACCGCCGCTGCCGCCGCGCAGACGAGCCGGAAGTCGAGGAGCAGCAGGGCGAGTCCGGCGAGCGGGCCGAGCAGTATGCCCGCCTGGTAGAAGACGTTGAAGCAGGCGAAGGCCTCCACCCGGCGGCCGCCGGCCCCGGCGGCGACGTAGGCCCGCACGGCGGGGTTGAACAGCGCTCCGGCGAACCCGGTGGCCGCCGAGGCGACGATGAGCGCGGGCAGGGTGCCGGCGACGGCCAGCAGCGCGAACGCCCCGGTTCGAAGTGCGCAGCCGGCCAGGATCATGGGCTTGTAGCCGATGCGGTCGGCGAGGGTGCCGCCCAGCCAGAACATCCCCTGCTGGGAGAGGTTCCGTACGCCGAGGACCAGGCCGACGGCCCAGGCTGCGAGGCCCAGGCCGTGGGCGAGGTGGTCGGCGAGGTAGGGCATCAGCATGTAGAAGCCGAGGTTGATGCCGAACTGGTTGACCATCAGCAGCCGCACACCGGGGTCGAAGGAGCGCAGCTGCGCGCGCAGCCGCCTCATCGCGCACCCGCGAGCGCGGTGGCGGTGCGCGGCGAGGGGGTGGTGACGTCGGTGCAGCGGGTCCAGGACGTGACCACCCGTTCCGCCGGATGGCCGATCTCCTGCGGGGCGTCGGGGAGGGTGCGGCCGAGCAGTCCGTGGCCGTGGCACCAGCCGTCGTCGTAGACCGTGTCCAGGTAGCGGTGCGGGCCGTCGGGGAAGACGGCGGCGATCCGGGTCCCGGCGGGGCGGGTGCGCGCCGCCCAGCCCGCGACGAGTGCGACCGCTCCCACGCTCCACCCGCCGCCGGCGTACTGGTGGCGGGCCAGGGTGCGGCAGGCGGTGACGGCTTCGTCGGGGGCGACCCAGTGGACCTCCGTGAACGCGTGGTGTGCGACGTTCGCGGGGTGGATGCTGGAGCCGAGGCCCCGCATCAGGCGCTGCCCCGCGGGCTGCCCGAAAATGGCGGAGCCGGTGGAGTCCACGCCGATGAGTTCGAGTGCGGGGAAGGTTTCGCGCAGCGCGGTGGAGATCCCGGCGGAGTGGCCGCCGGTGCCGACCGAGGTGACCAGTACGTCGACGCGGCCGAGCTGGGCGACGAGTTCGGCGGCGAGTGAGGTGTAGGCGGCGGCGTTGTCGGGGTTGTTGTACTGGTCCGGGCACCACGCGCCGGGGTGCCGGCGGAGCAGTTCGGTGACCCTGTCCCGGCGGGCCTGCTGCCAGCCCCCGGCCGGGTGCGCTTCGGCGACGGTGTCGACGTGGACTCCGTACGCGGCCAGGGCGCGCCGGATCGACGGCTCCAGACCGGGGTCGGTGACCACGGTCACCGGATGCCGGTACGTGATGCCGGCCAGGGCCAGGCCCAGTGCCATGGTCCCGCTGGAGGACTCGATGACCGGCGCCCCGTCCGCGAGGTCGCCCCGGGCCCGGGCGCGGGCCACCATGTGCAGGGCCGGACGGTCCTTGATGCCGCCGGGGTTGGCGCCCTCCAGTTTGGCCCAGAATCCGCGGCCGGCGTCCGCGAAGGGCTCGCCGACCCACAGCAGCGGAGTGCGGCCGACGAGATCGGCGGGCCTTTGCGCGGGCCGCGGAAGGGGAGGTGCGGGGGTGTGGGGTACGTAGGCGGTCGGCATCGGCGTGTCACGGCTCCTCGGCCCGGGCGCGCTGCGGCGCGGGGCATCGGCGGATCAGGGCGGGAACACACGGCCGTACGCTCCGCCGGGCCGGGCGCGTACGGACGCGGGCGGGCGGGACGCAGCGGTGGCGGCCGTGCGGGACCGGTCAGGTCCGCGCCACGCACGTCGCCGCGAGCACCCCCGGACCGCCCGCGGCCCGACCCGTGGCGGCTGCGGCCGCCGACGTACCCGCCGACGAGGCGGGCTCCGCGGGGGCGTGCGGCGTACGGGCCGACGGCGGCGCGGCGTGGGCGTCCCCCCGTACGCGGTCGGCGGCGTGGCCGAGGCCGTCGGGGCAGCCCTCGCCCTGCTCGGCACGGTTCGCCGGCACCACGGCGTCGGCAGGGGGGCCGGGGGACAGGGCGGCGGAGAGGGGGGCGGCGGCATCCGGCGTCAGGTGCGGGCCTTCCCCGACCGGGCCGTGGAGGCATCCGAGGAGGTGCAGGGCGATCGCCACGAGCAGCGCGAGGACGCCGACGGTTCGCGTGCGGTGATCCACCGCAGGAGCCGACGCCGCACCGATCATGTGCACAAAGTAGCGCGGTGGCCACGGGAAGTCACAGCGGACCCGCGGTGAACCGGCCGGGTGCGCGAAGCCGGCGGTCGGCCGGAATCCGTCGGCTTAACTCGCGCGGATGCGGTCATACGCGCTGCACGGGCCCGTCCGGGAACTCTCCCAACTGCCCGCCCGGCTGGCGGAGAAGCCGCGTGCCGCGCCCGGCGGCCGTTCGTGACCCCCACCGGTTTTGAGCACGTCCGTTTCCGAACACCGTTTCCGATCACCAGGAGGCCCACATGCCGGCACGGGGGCGACTGTCCACGCACGGGAGCGCCGGATGGACCCACCTACCGGACGGGCAGCGGCACACGGACCGCACCGCCGTCACGCCCGTCGCGCCACCGGTCAAACGCGCTCTCGCCGCGGTACTCCTGGGCACGTGCCTGGTGCTGCTCGTCGCGGGCGCCGTCAGCGGTTCGACGGCCATGGCCTGGGCGGCGGTGACGGCCTGGATAGGCGTGGTGAGCACCGTCTCGGCGGTGTGCGGCCATGCTCACCGCCCCTCCCACGAATGAGCCGCGCGATCGGGGACATCCTTCTGGATCTGTGGCGATGCCTCACCAAGGCCCCGGGACTTCCGTCCCGGGGTCACCGTGCGTATATTTGCCATCCGACAACCATTGCCATGCGTTAAATGCGGGAAGCGGACGCGGGGCACAGCGAAAGGAGACCCGCGTGGTCAGCAGTCCGGCCGGTGCGGCCGACGTCCGTCACGTCCTGGTGGAGTCGTTGAAGGGACGCGCGGACGACATAGCTGACCGCTGGGTTTCGCTCCAGCTGGAGCGCGCCCCCACGGACCCCGCCCACAACGAGCGCGATCTGCGCTACGAGGCCGACACCCTCGCCTCCGCACTCGTCACGGCTCTCGACACCACGCTGCCGGTCGACCAGATGGCGAACCGGCACCGCGAACTGCGCGAGGCCGTACGGGAGTTGTCCCTGCGCAGGGCGCGGGCCGGGGCTGAACCCACCGCCACCTCGCTGTCGGTGCTGGCCCTCAAGGAAGTCCTGCTGGGGATCGTCCGGGAGACGGTCGACGACACCGGCCAGCTGTTCTCGGCGGCGCTGCTGATCAACCAACTGCTCGACGCGGCCGGCGCCCTGTCCTTCGCCACGTACGTCGAAGGCCGCGAGGAGATCATCCGGCGGCAGAGCCGGCAGCTGCTGGAGGTCTCGACGCCCGTCGTGCGCCTGTGGCGCCAGGTCGTCGCCGTGCCGTTGATCGGCACCCTGGACACCGCACGCACCCAGGTCGTGATGGAGAACCTGCTCCAGGCCATCCAGGACGAGGACGCCCAAGTCGCGATCATCGACATCACGGGTGTACCGACCGTCGACACCGCGGTGGCCCAGCACCTCATGCAGACCGTGCGGGCGGTGCGGCTGATGGGCGCGGGCTGCATCATCAGCGGGATCCGGCCCACCATCGCGCAAACCATCGCACAGCTGGGCATCGACCTCTTCGACATCCTGACCCGGGCCACGCTCGCCGAGGCCCTGTCCGAGGCGATGAAGATCACCGGCGGTGCCGCGCCGGCCCCGAGCGCCACGGTTTCCCGATGAGCGCACACTCCGGTACCCCTTCCGGCGCGCACTCCTGCGCCGTACCGATCCTGCGCCTGGGCGACGTACTGGTCACCGGGCTGCTCAACGAGTTGGACGACAAGTCCGCCGTGGCCTTCGCGCAGGAACTGACCGAGCGGATCTCCGCCGACCGGGCGCGGGGCGTCCTCATCGACATCTCCCGCCTGGAAATCATCGACTCGTTCGTGGCGCGGAACCTGATGGAGCTCACGGGCATGGCCCGGCTGCTCGGAGCCCGGGTCATCGTGGCCGGCATGCGCCCTCCGGTGGCCATCACCCTCGTGGAACTCGGGCTGGAACTGACCGGCGTGGAAACCGCGCTGCACGCCGAGCAGGGCATGGCCGCGCTGGGCTGGGTACAGGCACCCCAGCCCCGGGAAGGGGCGCCGCATGACGCCGCTGGCTGACGGCAACAGGACCGTGCACGGCCCCGCCACGGGGCGCGCGGACACCCCCGGCGCGGAACCCGTCCGGCTCTCCCTGACCACGGAGGACGACCTGCTGGCGGTCCGGCACGCCGTACGGTTCGCCGCCGTGGCGGCCGGGTTCTCCATCATCGACCAGACACGAGTGATCACCGCGGCGAGCGAACTGGCCCGCAACGCCTACATCCACGGCGGGGGCGGGGACCTCGTGGTCGGCTCCGTCCACGAGGGCGCCCGTACCGGGCTCCGGCTGACGATCAGCGACCGCGGGCCGGGCATCCCCGACGTGGAGGCCGCGCTGGCCGACGGCTACAGCACCGGCGTGGGTCTGGGCCACGGGCTGGGCGGCGCCCGCCGTCTGATGGACGAGTTCGAGGTGCGCAGCACACCGGGCGAGGGCACCACCGTGATCACCACGCGATGGCGGCGCTGATGGTCACCCCGGCGCCGGTGGCGCCGACGCGCCAGGTGCGCATCGACCACTACAGCGCGGTACACGTCGCGGCCGAGACCGCGCGTGCGGTGGCGAAGGAATGCGCGCTGCCCGGCGCGATGCCCGACCAGGCGGCCGTGGTCGCCTCGGAGCTGGCCAGCAACATCGACAAGCACGCCCGCAACGGTGTGGTCTACATCCAGCCGCTGCCACTGGGCGGCGGCCTGGAAGTCGTGGCCGCGGACCGGGGTCCGGGGATAGCGGAGGTCGCGCGCTGCCTGGCCGACGGTTACACCACCACGGGGACCCTCGGCGCCGGACTGGGCGCGGTCGGGCGCATCGCGACGGAGCTCGCCATCACTTCGCGGACCGACACCGGCACCGTGGTCAGCGCCCGGCTCGCCCTTCCCCGGCAGCGCGAAGCCGCGCGGCAGCCGGTGGGACTGGTCTGCCTGCCTGCCGCGGGCCAGGAGGAATGCGGGGACGCCGCGGCCGTCGTGGACCTCGGCGGGGCGCGCACCGCGCTCGTCGTCGACGGTCTCGGGCACGGCCGGGAGGCGGCGGAGGCCGCCCAGGCGGCGGTGCGTTCCTTCCGGGGCGCCGCCGAGGGCGCCCTCCCGGACATCATGACGGCCATGCACCGGGCGCTGAGGCACACCCGGGGCGCCGCCGTCGCGCTCCTTCGGCTGCACGACGGGGAAGCCGAGTACTGCGGGATCGGCAACGTCCGCATGGTGGCGCTCTCCCCCCACGAGGTGCACCACCGGCTCACCGGCCAGCCGGGCGTGGTCGGCTGGCGGATGCCCGCCCCGCACACCCACCGCGTCCCCCTGACCCCGTCGACCACCACCGCGCTGCACACCGACGGCATCGACCTGCGGTGGGCGCACACCCCGCCCGGCCACCTGCTGCGCCTGCCCGCCCCGCTGCTCGCCGCCACGGTCGCGCACGCCTACCACCGCACCCGCGACGACGCCACCGTGCTGGCGGCCAGAGCTCCCCTCGGGCCGTCATGAGCCGTCTCTTCTGGGACGTGGCGGTGCTCCGCGAGGAGGTGCGCGACCTCGCGCGCTCCTACCGGCTGCCCGCGGACGTACGCGGCCGGCTCGTGCTGTCGGTGACGGACCTGGCCTCCCCGGAGTTCGAGGCCGGGCACCCCGTCAGACTGACCAGCGTGTTCGACGGTACGCGCGGCGTACCCCAGCTGAACCTCACCCTGACGGCCCCGCGCGCGGCCCGCCCGCCGCGGAGCGCCGGCCTGCCGCTGACCGCGCCCGAGACGTCGGCGAACTCGGTCACCTGGCACATCCCGCTGCCCGACCGGAACGCCGGACCGTTCGAGGAGGCGCCGGCGCGGTCGCCGGCGTCCCTGCCGGCGCAGGTGAGTGCGGCCGACGAGGAGCTGCGCGCCGCCCTCGCCCTGGCGGACCGCCTCAGCGCCCAACACCGGCTGCTCAAGCACGAGCTGGCGGAGACCAACGCCGGCGTCCTCGCCCTCTACGTGCAACTCGACGAGCGCGACGAGCAGGTGCGGAAGGCGCACGGCCAGGTCCTGCGGGAGCTGGAGGACGCACTGCGGCCCCTTCCGCCGGAGATCGACGGCTTGGAACTGGCCGTGCACTACGCGCCCGCGGACCCGGCCGCGCCGACCGGCGGCGACCTCTACGACTGGTTCGCGCTGCCCGACGGGACGGTGCACGTCACCGTGGTCGACGCGCTGGGCCACGGCGTACGCAGCACCCGCGGCGCCGTCACCGTCACCCACGCGGTGCGCACCCTGGCCCTGGAGGGGCACCCGCTGCACTCCATCCTCGCCCGCACCCACCACCTCCTCATGCCCTTCAACGCGGACCTGATGGCGACGGTGCTCCTGGTCCGGCTCGACCCCGCCACAGGGGAACTCCAGGTGGCCAGCGGCAGCCACCCGCCGCCGCTGCTCGCACGGGACGGCAGTGCACCGAGGTTCCTCGAAGCGACCGGCCGGGGCATCGGGTTCCCCTCCCCCGGCAGCGACACGGTGCTGCGGGAGCGCATGGAGCCGGGCGACCTGCTCCTGCTGTACACCGACGGTCTCACCGAGAGCCGCAGGGACCTGATCGAGGGCGAGTCGCGGCTCGTGAAGGCCGTCGAGCAGCACGCCCACCGCGCGATAGCGGAGATCCCCGATGCCGTGGCCGCCGAGATGCACACCGTCGTCCTCCACGCCGACGACACCCTCGCCCTCGCCATGCGGATGACCGCGAAGGCCCCGGCGGCGACCGGGACGAGGGCTGTTCACCGCCTGCCCGCGCAGGGCGGGCGGGCTGACAAACGGTCTATCGGATGAGAGAGTAGTGCGATGCCGCACAGCTTCCCCTTGCCACCCCTGCACCCCGGGCAAGTGGCTGCCGAAGCATCCGCTCTCCTGGAGATGCTGGACGTCCTGTGGGGCCGCGGCCAGGAAGCCGTACCCTCCCCCGTGCCCCCCTCGCAGCTGCGTGCCCTGACCGTGATCGACGAGCGGGAGGCCGTCAACCTCCGGGACCTCGGCGAAGCGCTCGGCTCGACACCGCCCTCGGTGAGCCGGCTCTGCGACCGGCTCGAAGCGGCCGGGCTCGTCCAGCGTTCCAGGGCGACGGCGAACCGCCGCGAGGTGGAAGTGCGGCTGAGCCGCACCGGCCGGGGCGTCCTGGCTTCGGTACGCACCGCCCGGGCGACGGAGCTGGAAACGGTGCTGACGCGCCTGACCCTCGAGCAGCGGAGTGCGCTGTTCGAGGGCCTGGCCGCCTTCCGGGACGCCGTGGCCGCCGATACGGGCGTGCAGCGCCTGGGCCGGGGGCGCGGCGGGGCCGACGTCAGCGACATCGCCTGAACGCGTTTCGGGACGACGGGACCCGCCCGCGGACCGGCTGTGGGTCCTGCGGGCGGGTACGGGAGTGCCGGGCCTCGCGGCGCCCCGGGGCCGGCCGGTCCCGGCGACGCGTCGTCAGGCCGGCCGGCCGCCGAAGGGGGCGCCGGTGCCGTAGTACGTGCCGAGCTGCGCGTGGTACCCGGCGTCGTCGAGGTGCTTGTCCCGCTGGAACTCCGGCGCGTTCTTGATCTGCTCCTTGGTGAGGTCGACCAGGACGCGCTTGTCGTCCGGGTCGATGCGCGTGACGGCGCCCGCCGGGATCAGCACCTCCTTGCCGAAGATCCACACGCCGGTGTCCACGACCAGGTAGGCGGAGCCCGCCTCCTGCGAATGCTTGTCGACCTTGCCGATGACGCCTTCGGTCGCCTCGACCTTGTATCCCGTCAGGTCGGTGCCCGCCAGGTGACCGGCCGTCTCACGGAAAGCCCACATGTGACCACTACTCCTTGCTCGTCGAACGGTCCGTCGGCTGCTCGCCTGCCCCGGCCGCCGCGCCGCATGCGGTGGCGGGCGAAAGCCCCCGGACGGCGTTACACCGGCCGGCCGGTCGGCGTGTCCCGTTCGACGTCCTCGCCGCGTCCGCCTTCCTCGCGACGGAATTCGGCGTTGATGCGCTGGGCTTCGGCGAGCTGGTCCTCGAGGATCACGATCCGGCACGCGGCCTCGATCGGAGTCCCGGCGTCCACGAGTTCACGGGCGCGGGCGGCGATCCGCAGCTGGTAACGCGAGTAGCGGCGGTGTCCGCCCTGCGAGCGCAGGGGGGTGATCAGCCGGGCTTCGCCGATCGCCCGCAGGAAGCCGGGGGTGGTACCGAGCATCTCGGCGGCCCTGCCCATGGTGAAGGCGGGGTAGTCGTCGTCGTCGAGACGCCCGAGTGAGTTCTCTGCTGTCACTTTCACCTCTGTATACGGAAATGCGTCGAGGGGCCCTGGTGCCGTACGGCACCAGGGCCCCGAAGGAAATTCAACACCATCTGCCGGGCTCTAATGCAGCCGGCTCTTCGTGTCCGCAGGACTCCCGGGACGACCGGGCTGCGGGGATCGCGGATGCGTGACCGGGGACCACCTTCCCATCGGGGGCCTTGCGGTACCCGGGCGGCTGATGACCCACCCGGGCGATCCTGATGGCGCGTGACTCCTTTTCCTACTTCGCTTCCTGCCAGTTCGGTACTGCTCGTCCACTCGTATCTCTCGACCTTTTCTACACGAGAAACGCTACCCGGCCCGGATCCCGATGTCTACTCCAGGCAGCACAGATTTTGACGTTCACCTGAATGAGTTAATCGCTCGCCCTCCGGCGTTGCCAGGTGTGGTGGGCGGACGCGGCGGCGCCCGCGGGCGAAGATGGGCCGCATGGCAGACACCTTCACCACGCGCACCCTGGAACTCACGACGGGTTCCACCGAGACGGTCCACGACCTGACCGACGCCTGCGCCCGGTTCCTGCGGGAGGCCGCACGGGGACGCGACGGGCTGCTCAACGTGTTCACCCCGCACGCGACGGCCGGTCTGGCCGTGATCGAGACGGGCGCCGGCAGCGACGACGACCTCCTGGAGACACTGCGCACGCTGTTGCCCGCCGACGACCGCTGGCGGCACCGGCACGGCTCGCCCGGACACGGCCGCGATCACGTGCTGCCCGCGTTCGTGCCCCCGCACGCCACGCTGCCGGTGGTCGGCGGCGAGCTGGCACTGGGCACCTGGCAGTCGGTGGTCCTGGTGGACACCAACCGCGACAACCCGCACCGGACCGTGCGGCTCTCATTCCTGGGCTGACGCGGTGTCCCCGGGGCGAGGGGCGCGGCCGGGTCAGTCGTGCAGGCGGGCGGTGCCGAGCCGGCCGACCATGGCGGGGTCGCGGTGGTCGAAGAAGAGCGAGCGCCCGGTGTCCATGGCTGCGATGCGGGCCATCTCCCCCTCCGTGAGCGCGAAGTCGAACACGTCGAGGTTCTCGGCCATCCGGTCGGCGCGGACGGACTTCGGGATCACGACGACCTCCCGCTGGATGAGCCAGCGGAGCACGACCTGCGGCACGGACTTGCCGTGTTCCCTGGCGATGTCAGTGAGGACGGGGTGGGTGAAGAGGTCGTTGCGGCCCTCGGCGAACGGACCCCACGACTCGATCTGCACCCCCCGCTCGCGCATGAGCTCCTGTTCGGCCGTGCGCTGGAAGAAGGGGTGGGTCTCCACCTGGTTCACCGCGGGGGTGACCTCGTTGTGGTCGATGAGGTCGACGAGCCGGTCGGGGTAGAAGTTGGAGACCCCGATCGCCTTCACCCGGCCCTCTCGGTAGAGCTTCTGCATGGCGCGCCAGGAGCCGTAGACGTCACCGAAGGGCTGGTGGATCAGGTACAGGTCGAGGTGGTCGAGACCGAGCTTGCGCAGCGAGGTGTCGAACGCGCGGCGGGCGTTGTCCTCGCCGGCGTCCTGGATCCAGAGCTTGGTCGTGACGAACAGCTCCTCGCGCGGGATGCCGCTGTTCCTGATCGCCCGGCCGACGGCCTCCTCGTTCTGGTAGGCGGCCGCCGTGTCGAGCAGCCGGTATCCGGCGGCGAGCGCCTCGGTGACGGCCTGCTCGGTCTGCTCCGGCGGGATCTGGTACACGCCGAAGCCGAGGATCGGCATCGCGACGCCGTTGTTCAGGGTGACGGTCTGCATGGGACTTCCTTCCTGCGGGGACCCGGGCCGGTCGAACGCCCTCATGGCACAGTGGGCGCCATCCGGCGCCCACTGTGCCACCGGGTCCCGGCCGCCGCCGTTCACGGCGCGACCGGGCGCGGCGGAGGGTGACCGGTGCGGGTCGCGCGGGGTCAGCCCTCGATGCGGTGCTGGGTCCAGAAGGAGGTCAGGTCCGTGGTCGTGGCTGCCTGGGCGGCCGCCTTGAACTCGGCGGTGGTCGAGACCCCGTACCAGTGCGAGGTGGCGTAGTCCTTGAGCAGCTTGGCCATGACGCTGTCACCGAGGACGCGCCGCAGGTCGTGCAGTGCGCACTTGCCGTAGCCGTAGACGACGGTGGAGTAGCGGGACGAGTGGGTGTCCCAGTAGGCCATCGGGTTGGTGATCTTCTCCGCGGCCGACGCCCACGAGACGCTGCTCCAGCAGTTGGTGCCCGTCTTGTTCAGCGCCAGGTCGGTGGCGTAGTCGGTGAACGCCTCGTCGAGCCACGGGCTGTTGTACTCGTCGTCGCCGACGATGCCGTACCACCACTGGTGGCCGATCTCGTGGGTGAGCGCCGTGGTGCTGACCAGGTCGAGGACGAATCCGGGGTATTCCATGCCGCCGAACCAGTAGTTGTTGTCGATCACCGCGTCCAGCTCGCCGTACGGGTAGGCGCCGAACCTCGCGGCATGGGCGTCCACGGCGGACTTGGCGGTGGTGAGCATCGACTGCGAGTCGGCGGAGCTGATGCCGGAGACGGAGTAGACGTTGACCGGGGTGCCGCCGGGTGAGGTGCCCGAGATCTTGGTGAACGGACCGGCCGCCCAGGCGAAGTCACGGACCTTCGAGGCGGTGGCGGTGGTGACCGTACGGCCGCTGGACCCGGGGGCGTCCACCGAGGCGCCGGTGGCGGGCACCAGGAGGGTGTCCGGGTGGTCGAGGGTCACGCGGAAGTCGGAGGCGAGGGAGTAGAACGACTCGCCGTTGTTGGTGTACGGGTCCAGGTGCCAGCCGGCCGCGTCCTTGACCGCGAGCACGGGGAGGGCGTTGCCGATGAAGTTGAACGCGCCGTCGTGGCCGAAGCGGTCGGTGCCGCTGGGGACGGTGATGCCCAGGTCGAAGCCGATCGTGGCGCTCTGACCCTGGGCCAGCGGTGTGGGGAGGGTGATCTGGAGGGCCGTGCAGCCGACCGAGAGCGCGCCCGCGGTGCCACCGGTGACGTTGGTGACGGCGATGGGCATGGCGGAGCAGGTGCCGTGGTAGTTGTCCCAGAGCCTCAGGTACACCTCGTTCAGGGCGGTGGCCGAGGCGTTGGTGAAGGTCGCGCTCTGGTGGCCGGTCCAGACGGTGCCGCTCGTGTTGCTGCTGAGGCTGACGGTGTACGAGGGCGCGGCCGGTGTACGGGTGGGGTCGCCGGGCGGGGTGGTTCCGCCGGAGGTGTCGAGGGCGACGTCGTCGATGACGAAGCTTGTCTGGAGGCTGGAGTCCTCGGTGCCGGTGAAGGCGACGGTCACGCTCTGCCCGGCGAACGTCGACACGTCGAACGACTTCTGGACGTACCCGATGTTCTTGTCGAGGTTCGAGTAGGTCGCGAGCGTCGTGCTGCCGATCTTCGCCGTCAGCTTGTCGTACTTCGTGGACGTGGTCGTCTCGGCGGTGTCGATGTGGAGCCAGAAGGTGAGACTGGCCGTGCTGCATCCGGCGGGGATGGTGATGCTCTGGGAGAGCGTGTCGGTGTGCGTGGAGCCGACGCCGTTCAGCCAGGCGAAGGCCGTGCCCGTGTGGGCGCTCTGGCCGGCTCGGCTGGTGATCACGCTGGTGGACGACTGGCTCCAGGGCGAACTGCCGCTTTCGAAGCCGCCGTTGGCGACGACCTGGGCCGGGGTACAGGCGGCGGCGCGGGGAGCAGCGGACGGCGTCGCCGCTGCCGGGGTGGTGCCGAGCGAGGCGGCGGCCAGCGCGGCGACCGCGAGCACGGTCGTGGCGAAGGCCTTGTGGGGGGTCGATCTCACGCGGAACTCCTTTGGGCGGCCGGGATCCCGGCCTGCTCGGTGACCGCTCGACCGGCTGGGTGTGGCCGGAGAGCAGCCGCGGACTGCGCGCATCGCTTGCGCGATCGCTGGGGTGAGATGCCGTGCCGCGTCGCCCCCGGGGGTCAGGGCGACGACTGGCGGAAGCCTGGCAGATTTGTCCGGAGCATGCCATCAGGCGCGAGTAAAAGTGTCCCCTCCTTCAACCCCGCGCCCGGCCCTCGTCCCTCCCCCGCACGCCCCGCCGATGCCGTCTGGCGGATCCGCGCCGGTGTCGGGCACCATCTCACCTTGCCGCTCGCGCCGTAGCACCACCTGCAACGTCAACTCACCGTGAAACGCCAGCCGCAGGAGGCACACGCCGATGAAGCTCCGCCCGATCCTGACCGCCCTCACCCTTGCCGTCGCGACCGTGGCCGCCCCCGGAATCGGGGTGCTGACCGGGGCCACCGAGGCCTACGCGGCCACCAAGATCAGCCACGCCACGGCCACCTCGATGTTCCGCAGCTCGGGGATCACCTGGTCCTCTTCGGGTGGCTGCTCGGACCGCAACAACCCCACCTGCACATCGTTCGAGCAGCTCAATCTCTCCAGCGCCCAGGGCGCCCAGACCCTCAAGAGCGCCAGCGGCTGTGCGCTCAACATCACCGGCGGCACCGAGACCGGACACGCCGCCGGGACGTACTCGCACTGGAACGGCTACAAGCTCGACTTCGGCAAGTCCACGTGTCTGACCGGCTACGTCAAGAACACGTTCACCTACATCGGCGTACGCGGCGACGGAGCGCTCCAGTGGAAGTCCGGCTCCGGGAACGTCTACGCCGACGAGGGCAGCCACTGGGACGTCACCTACTACAACTGCGGCGGCTGCTGACCCGCACCCGGGCGTGACACGACGAGTCCCCGGGAGCGGCTCACGCTCCCGGGGACCTCGGTCCGCAGCGGCGGTTCAGTCCTCGCCGAGGACGATGTGGTCCTCCGTGGTGCCCTGTTCCCGGATCGGCTCGGAACTCCCCCTGACGCTCTCCGCCGCCTGACGGCGGGGTCTCGCGCGCTCCTCGGGCTGATCGGCCGCCCGGGTGGAGTCGTTCGGGATCGTGTTGCGCACCATGTTCAGCTCCCTTTCGTCTGGCCGTGGCGGGCGACGACGTGCCCCACCGGACCCTCCCCGCGTCTCGAACGTGGCGTCCGCTGCGCGCTGCACCAGCACGCACCCCACACTGTGACGTCCCCGGAGCCCGTGCGCCCCCGCTGCGCGCCGATCGGGTGAAGAGCGCAGGCGGCACCTAAGCCGTGGCGGCGCAGTCGGGGTGACCCCAGCTCGAACCGTGCTTGGCGATCTTGTCGCCGGCCGCATAGGCGGTCCCACAGGGACAGGTGCCCTTGAACTTCGCCTTGATGGTCCGGGCGCCGCCGCCCGGGGACCCCGCGCCGGACGCGCGCTCCGCGGCGGCGGCCGGCTTGCGGCGTGCGGGGGACGTACGGGCCGGGGACGTACGGGCAGGCGCCGGCACCGGGATGGCGTGGTCGCCCAGCGCGGTCCCGGCGGGCTGCTGGGTGGTGGCGGCATCACTGGCGGCCTGGTCGGCGATCGCGTTCAGGTGGTCGCCGTCCACCCGGTGGGCGGGGACGTAGCGGAACTCGACGTCGCGCCCGGCGAGCAGCGCGTCGATGCGTTCGACGAGTTCCCGGTTGGCGACCGGCTTCCCGGCAGCGGTCTTCCAGCCGTTGCGCTTCCACCCGGGCAGCCACTGCGTCACCGCCTTCATCGCGTACTGGGAGTCCATCCGGACTTCGACCGCCGTCCCCGGCGCGACGGCCTCCAGCAACTGCGCCAGCGCGGTGAGCTCACCCACGTTGTTCGTGGCCCGGCCCAGCGCGCCGGCTTCCCAGCGCTCGGGGCGGCCGTGCGCGTCCCCGATGACCCAGGCCCATCCGGCAGGTCCGGGATTCCCCTTCGCCGCCCCGTCGCAGGCGGCAATGATGCGTTCAGACATCCCCCGATCATGCCCCACCGGACTCCTCGCGCCGGACCACTGCGCGGGAGTGCCACCGGCCGCCCGCGCGTGAGACGGGGCACATTTTTCCCCCGTTTGGTCCGATAAGGCTCAGCATGGTGCGTGGCCTGCCGCCCCCGTTCCGCGTGGGTGCCGGGCCCTACCGCGACATCCGCCACCAGGAGTGACATGCGACGCACAGACCGTCGGACCGCCAGCAAGCGCGTGGCCCTGACCTCGGCCGTCGCGGTCGCGGCCCTCGGCCTCGGCGGTCTCGCCGCGGGCTCGGCGGCCGCCGAGAACGGGCCCGGCGCAGCGGCCGCGCCCGCGGGGGCGGTCGTCCCGGCACGGGCCGCGCAGGCCGCCGAGCAGCAGATGTCCTCCTTCACGGTCGCGTTCCCCTCCGCCCCGTACCGCACCCACAACATCGCCCGCGCCGTGGAGCTGATCAACGGCTCGGTGGTCCGTCCCGGCGCCACGTGGAGCTTCAACGGGACGGTCGGCGAGCGCACGAAGGAGAACGGCTTCGTCGACGGCATCATGATCAATGACGGCCGGTACGTGAAGTCCCCCGGCGGCGGCATCTCGGCGGTCGCGACGACGATGTTCAACGCCGTGTTCTTCGCGGGACTGCAGCCGGTGGAGCACGGCGCCCACTCCTTCTACATCGAGCGCTACCCCGAGGGCCGCGAGGCCACGGTCGCCTGGGGCACGCTCGACCTGCGCTGGAAGAACGACTCCGGCCACCCCGTCCGCATCAGGGCCGCCTCCACCGAGACGTCGGTGACCATCACCTTGCTCGGTACGAAGAAGTACGACGCGATACGCGCCACCAAGGGACCGCGGACGAACATCACCCCGCCGGCCAAGCGCACGGCGACGGGCGCCACCTGCGAGGAGCAGACCCCCCTGGAGGGCTTCGACGTCTCCGTCGACCGCGTCTTCGTCAAGGGCGGCCGGGAGCTGCGGCGCGAGACGTTCCGCACCCACTACACCCCGCGCGACGAGGTCACCTGCCTGCCGGAGCCGTCCCCGGCCCCGGCGGCCCCGTCGGCCTCGGCCACTCCCCCGGTCACCCCCGCCCCGCAGGGCACCGCGGCCGGCGCCACCGCATCCCCGACGCCGAGCCGCTGACCCCGGCCCGCCGGACTCAGGCGGGCCGGAAGGCGGTGGCGCGGACCGTGTTGCCGCAGAGGGCGAACCCGTCGGCGTCGGCCGGGCCGAGCTGCTGCTTGATCCCGGCGAAGCCCACCACGAGCGAGGGGGCGACCGTCGGGCGGGCGCCGGAGGCGCAGTACCCCTCCGCCTCCCCGAGCACCGGAGTGAACGTCAGACGGGTCGAGGCCCGCCCGCCGACGGCGAGTTGCACCGTCCGCTCAGCGCCCTGCCGTTGGACGGTCAGGGGCTTGTTCTTGTCCGGGGAGCCCTGGCCGGCGAGGGCGACGGTGGGAAATCCCTTGAGCACGCAGGGCTTCGGGCCCTCGTTGGTCACGGTGACCGTGACCTGGGTGGAACCCGCCGCGCTCGCCGACAGCTGGCTGCCCTTGCAGGCGGCCGCCGGGGCCGCCGCCGCCGACTGGGCGCCGGTCAGCGCCGCACCGGACAGGACGGCGCCCAGCACGAGCGAGCAGCAGGCGGTGGCGGTCGCGCACTTTCGTCCTGCACGTTTCATGGCCGTTCTCCCATGGTGTGTCCGGAACGTCGCGCTTTCCCCCGCCTTCCAGCCTGGCACGATCCCGCGCCGCCCGCTCTGCGGCCCGGACGCGTCAGCGCGTGGCCCGGCCGTACAGCACCAGGGCGCGGGACAGGGCGGTCAGGGCCACCGTGCACAGGAGCGTGCGCAGGATGTTGGTGGTGACCCAGGTGGTCTTGAACTTGTCGACGATCGAGAAGTCGGTCATCTTGGCCGCGTTGCCCGCGTCGGCCAGTTCGTTGTTCAGCGGGATGTTGACGCTGAAAGTGATCATGAGGACGATGAAGTAGAGGACCGCGCCCACGGCAACCCAGACCGCCACGTCGCGGCGCCCCTTGCGGTATTCGAGGATCGCCGACACGACCGGCAGCAGCAGCGCGATCATGAAGGCCATGCCGAAGAGGGGGTTGCCGTCGATGGCGGCGTTGAAGTTCTGCATCGCGGTGACGTAGGTCCGGTCGTCGGCCTCGGCGAGGCCCGGCATCACCGAGACGTCGAAGGCGAAGAAGAGGCCGGCCATCAGACCGAGCAGGATCGTGGAGACCAGGAGCAGGACCGTCGCGCCCTTGCCGCGTTCCGCCGGCCCCGCTACCGGCCCCGACTGCGGGGGCTGGGGCTGGGGTTGGGGCTGCTGGGCGTAGGGGTTGTGGACGCCGGGCTGGGGCGGGTAGGGCTGGGGGTTCCCGGCCGGATGTGTGGTCATTGGCTGCGTCCTCTTCTGGGTGCTTGGGTTGCTGCTCGCATCGGCACGGACATCGCATCGTGGCATCCCCCGGGCCCCTCGGTCATGGGGGTGCGACCGTCTCTCGAGCGTTCTTCGAGGGCCGGTGACGCATGCTGTTCGGTCGGCCTCCCGCCGGCCGGGCTCGCGGACCGGCGCGCGGCGAGGAGGCACTCCTCCAGGAAGGCCAGTACGCGCAGGTGGTAGGCCGTCGCGGTGTGTCCGAGGCTCAGGTTGTGTCCCGAGCCGGGCAGGTGCTCCACGGTCACCGACGGAGAGCCCGTCAGTCGGGCGGTCATCGCGCTCAGGGTGCGGGCGTCGAGCCGCCACCACCCCTCGTGTTCGGCGAAGGTCAGCCGGACCGGGATCCGGACGCCGGGTGCCAGTTCCTCGTACTGCCGGGGCCACCAGGGCGTGTCCGCCGACTCGCGGGGCGGAACGCGCGAGAGGAGGGCGCGGCTCGCCTGGAAGGTGCCCGGCGGATAGAGGTTCAGGGGGCCCCAGTTGAGCCGGGTGGCGCCGCCGCCGAGCGTCGAGGGGAAGTGCAGGGCCTGCGGGTGGTACTCGTAGCCGACGCCGGAGGCGTCCAGACCGAGCAGGGGTACGGCGGGGGCGATCGCCGCCGTGTGCAGGGCCACCTTGCCGCCGTCCGAGTGGCCGAGGAGGAAGACTCCGGCCCCGAGCCGGTGGGTGCGGGCGTGCTCCGTGAGGGCCCGCCGCAGGGTCCTTGCCTGGTCGGGCAGCGACTGGCCGTCGGGCAGCGAGGCCGCGGAGGCTCCGTATCCGGGACGGTCCACGGCGAGGACGGCGTGGCCGAGGGCGGTGGCCAGGGGGATGAAGGAGTCCCAGTACCGGGCGCGCATGCCCCGGCCGTGGATCGCGAGGATCGTGGAGCGGGGGGCACCGCCGCCCCCGGGCAGCGCGAGGAGACCGGAGACGGCGGTGCCCGCCGCGTCGAGGGTGTGGGGGCGGGCGGTGCCGGCCGCGTACGCCGATGCGGTCACCGCAGCGCCAGTCCCCTCCGGGCGCCGCGCACCTCGTCCAGCCACCGCGCCGGGGAGCCGGCGCGCAGCAGGGAGGTGGCGACCAGGAGGCCGCCGAAGCCCGCGTCCAGCAGGCGGGCGGCCGTCGTGGGGCCGTCTATGCCGCTCGCGCTCACCGGGCAGGGGGTTCCGGTGGCGCGGAGGGCCGGGAGGAGTGCGGTGCTGCGGCCGAGGTCGCCCGTGTCGCGCTCGCGCGTCCTGATGTCCTTGTTGTTGACCGCGATCACGCATTCCGAGGCGTGCGGGACGGCTTCCAGTTCGGCTTCCGTGGTGATCTCGACGAAGGGGGTGAGGCCGGTCAACAGGCACCGGTCCACCAGCTTGGACAGGCTCGACACCGGAAGCAGGGCGGCGGTCAGCAGGACAGCCGACGCGCCCAGTTCCCGCGCCTGCGCGATCTGTTCGGCGCGGGTGATGAAGTCCTTCTGGAGCAGGGGCAGTCGGGTCAGCGTGGCGACCTCGCGGAGCAGCGCCTTCGAGCCGCCGAACCAGCGGCCCGTCACCACGGAGACGCACGGAGCGCCCGCGTCCTCGTAGGCGCTCACGACCGCGGCCGGGGTGCGGCCGCCGAGCAGGTCGTGACCGTGGGCGTCGCGCTGTTTCACCTCCATCACGACGGGGGTGGCAGAAGCCAGCAGGGCGCGCAGGAAGGGGAAGTCGGTCCGGTCGTGCGTGGTCATCGCGACGGCTCCAGGTCGGCGGGCGGTTGGGTCCGGGCGGGGCCGGCGGAGGGGGTCCCGCGCCAGGCGCGGGCCAGGGCGGTGATCTCGGGGACGCCGAAGCCGCCGGTCAACGGGGAGCGGGCCGCGGTGTCGACGTCGATCCCGTGGAAGCCCGCGGCCCGCACCACGTCCGCGTACCGGGGCGGGCTGTCCGGCCCGAGGCCTCCGGCCAGCAGGAACGGCCGGGTCATGCGGGGCACCAGCCCCAGTACGTCGCCCGGGTCGAGGGCGTGTCCGGTGCTGCCGATCCGGCCGTCATCGGTGGCCGCGTCGATGAGGAAGAGGTCGGTTCCGGCGCGCTCGTAGGCTCCGATGAGCGGGCGCTCGACGCAGCCCGCACCGCCCTGCGCCAGGTGCACGACCTTGACGATCACGACGTCCGGCGGGAGGGCCGCGCGCAGGGCCCGGACGGCCGCCGGCGACTGGTACGCGTGGAGCTGGATCCAGCCGACCCCCGTGCGGCGGGCGAGCTCCGTCAGTGCTTCGGTGTCGGCGAGGAAGGTGACCAGGACCGGCAGCAGGCCGGCCGAACGGGCCTGCGCCGCGAGGCCGGTGAGCGTCTCCGCGTCCAGTTCGCGCGGGCCGCCGGGTACGCCGTGCCAGAGCCCGACGCAGTCCGCCCCGGCGGCGGCCGCCGCTTCGATGTCGTCCCGGCCCGTGGCCCCGCAGACCTTCAGCAGCGGGCGGGGCGGCGGGCCGCTCACCGGCCCGCCCCGAGGCCCAGCATCGAGGCGATGCGGTTGTACTGGATCTCGTTGGTGCCGGAGTAGACCGTGCCGCCCACGGCGTTGCGCACGTCCTGTTCGAGCCCGTATTCGGACATGTAGCCGTGGCCGCCGAAGATCTGTACGGCCGCGAGGCTGGTGGCGAGGTTGCTCCGGCTCGTGACGAGCTTGGCGATCGCGAGGTCCACCGTGACGTCCTCGCCCGCCTCCAGCTTCTCGCCCGTGTCGTAGAGCCACTTGCGGGCGCTCTCCAGCTGGATCTTCATGTCGACGATCTTGTTGGCGATGGACTGGTACGAGCCGATCGCCCGGCCGAAGGACTGGCGGGTCTTCGCGTAGGCGACGCACCGCTCCAGCCGGTGGCGCATCTCGCCGGCGTTGACGACGAAGGAGAAGAGGACCTCCCGCTTCATGACGTGGTCCAGGACCATGAGGCCGCCGCCGACCCGGCCGAGCACCGCGCTCCTGGGGACGCGTACGTCGTCCAGGTACAGCTCGCACAGGGGCGAGGTGCGCAGTCCCATCTTCTTGCCGCAACCGCCCGTGGTCAGGCCCGGGGTGTCGCGGTCGACCAGGAACGCGGTGGTACCGAGTGGGCCGCCGCGCGGGTGGGTCCGGGCGTAGACCACGATCACGTCCGCGATCGGGCCGTTGCTGACGAAGGCCTTGCTGCCGCTCAGGACGAACGTCTCGCCGTCCCGGGTCGCCCGGGTGGTCATCGCCATCGCGTCGGAGCCGCCCTCGGCTTCGGTGATGGCGTGCGCGCCGATGGCCTCGCCCGATGCGATCAGGGGGAGGTAGCGCTGTTTCTGGTCGTCGGTGCCGAAGTGTTGTACCGGGATCCCGGTCGAGCAGATCGACGTGGTGGCCGAGAAGCTGAGGCCGGAATCCCGGTTGTACTCGCCGAGTCCCTCCAGCGCGTACATGGTGGTGAGCAGTGACTGTCCGAGGCCGCCGTACTCCTCCTCGAAGGGCAGCGACAGGATTCCGGTGTCCCGGAGGAGTTTCCATTTGTCCTCGGGAAAGCGGCCCTGTTCCTCCAGTTCGATGTGATCGGCGCTCAGCGCCTCTCCCCAGCGCTCCAGGCCCTCGCGCAGATCGGTCTGATCGGTGTTCCAGCGGATCACGGCGGACCCCCCTCTGGGTCGGTGGACGGCTCGGACGTCGTGGTGGTGGCTGCCTCAGTAGGCGGACGAGTTGTGGGCGTCGAGCTGGTGGACCTCGTTGCCGTTCAGGGCCGGGGAGAAGACGCAGACCAGACGCAGGTCCTCGTGGGGGCTGGCGACGAGGTAGTGCGCGTCGTGCTGGTCGAGGGCGTACATCCGGCCCGGGACTATCTCGTGGGTGGTGCCGTCCAGCTCGATGACCTCGCCGGAGCCGGCGATGCAGTAGCACGCCTCCAGGTGGTTGACGTACTCCAGGCGCGACTTGGTACCGGCCAGCACGACGGTGTCGGTGAGGGTGTAGCCGAGTCCGTCGTCGGCGAGGAGGAAGCGGCGGCTCAGGCCGTTGCCCCATTCGACGGTCTTCACGGACTCGATGTCGCGGACGATCATGGCTGTCTCCTGATCTGTGAATGGTGTGCGGAGGAACCTGATGAGGCAGGGGTCTGGTCTGCGCCGGCGGGTGCCTGAGCACCGCGCGGGCGGGTGATCGGCTGCTACGCGGGCCGCACCGAGCGGACGAACTCCCGGAACGCGCCGGGCAGATCACGCCCGTCCTGCTGTGCCCGCTCCACGGCGGCCACGGCGGCGGAACCGATGATGGCGGCGTCCGCCCCGCTGGCGCCCACCGCTTCGACGTCCTCGCGGGTGCTGACGCCGAAGCCGACGGCGATCGGGGCCGCGGTGTGCTCCCGCAGTTCGGCGACCGTCCGGGCGAGCGCGCCGTGCCCGGCGGCGGGCGCGGTACCGCTGCGCCCGTAGTGGGCGACGAGGTAGAGGTACGCGGTGGCGTCCTGGGCGGCCCGGGCGCGGGTGGCGTCCGGGCTGGAGGCGTAGCAGGTGGTGACGACCGGGAGGGCGGCCGCCGCGGCCGATTCCAGGTAGGCCGTCCGGAGCCTGGGCGGCAGCGCGTGGACGAGCAGTGCGTCGGCCCCCGACGCGGCGATGTCACGGGTGGCGGCGGTCGGGTCACGGCGTCCCAGGGAGTACCTCCAGTCGGCGAGCAGGGCGATCCGTGTGTGCGTCAGGCGGGGGCGTACGTCCGCGACGAAGGCGAGGACGTCGTCCAGGGCGGCCCCGCCCCGTCCCAGGGCCCGGCTCGCGGAGCGCCGGATGACGGGGCCGTCGGTGACCGAGTCCGGGAAGGGCACGGCCAGTTCGAGGCAGTCCACGCCTTCCTCGTCCAGCATCAGGACGAGGTCGTGCAGGACCGGGAGCGGCGGGTCTCCCGCGTTGAGGAACAGGGCGAGACCCGGGGTGGCGCCCGGAGCGCGCCGGCCGGGGAAGAAGGGCGCAGCGGTGGGGGCGGGGGTGCTAGACACGGGCCACCGCCGGCCGGGTGCGTCCGGCGGCGAGGCGCCGGGCGAGGTCCGCGGCGGCGCCGGAGCCGATCGCGTCGTCGGCGAGGGCCAGCGCCGAGGGCCAGTCCCGGCCGGGGCCCGACGCGACGATCAGGGCGGCCGCCCCGAGGGCGACCGTACGGCGGGCCACCGGACCCGCGCCGCCGTCGAGCACGGACAGGAAGTGCGGGACGGCTCCGGCCGCCTCGGTGACGGGGCGCAGGTCTTCGAAGGAGCCGTCGCCCGGGGTGAGTTCGCCCGGCCGGATGACGCGGGTGGCCGCCCGGCCCCCGTAGACGGTGTTGACGGCGAAGGGCAGCAGTTCGTCGGCGCCGGTGTCGTTGGCGGTGAGCCAGATCCGCCGGGTGGTGGTCGTGGCGGCGAGTTCGCGCAGCGTGTCGAGGGGGACGGCCGCGCTGACGCCGGTGACCTGGGCGGTCACGGGCAGGTCGGCGAGGAACGGCCCGAGCGCGTTCAGGAACCGGCCGAAGGGTTTCATGGCGAGCGGGGCCACGGTCCGTGCCAGCCGGGTCAGTTGCGCCGGGTAGACGAACGGGCCCGCGAAGGCGATCCCGTGCTCCGCGAGGACGTCCTCGGTCTGGGTGTAGGAGGAGGTCAGCCGCACCCCGAGCCGCTCCAGCAGGTCGACGGAGCCGAGCGCGCTGGTGTAGGCGCGGGAGCCGGTCTTGACCACCTTCACCCCGGCCGCCGCGGCGACGAACGCCGCGGCGGTGGAGACGTTGAAGGTCGGGGGCCCGCCGCCGGTGCCGACGACGTTCACGGTGTCCTGCCAGGCGCCGCCCGCCGCGGCCGGCGGCCGTCGCTCGGCGAGGGAGTCGAGCAGGTTCCGCAGGGTGTCGTGGCCGGGTAGCCGACTGGTCAGCGAAGCCAGCAGACCGACGGCCTGCGCGCGGTCGAGACCGCCGGCGCCGAGCTCGTCCCACCAGGACCGCCAGGTCTCGCGGCCGATCGGGGCCTTGCCTTCGAGCAGGCCGGCGAGTGCCTCGTGCACGGTTCCTCCTTCCTTGCGCGTGGGGCTGCGGGGGTGCGGGTCAGGCCGCGGCGCGGGCGTGGGTGACGAAGTGGTCGATGGCCTCGACGCTGCGGAAGTTCTCGGGGTCGAGGTCGGCGTCCCCGACGGCGAGTTCGAAGCGGTCCTCGACCCAGGCGATGAGCTTGAGGACGCCGAGGCTGTCGATGACCCCGTCGTTGAGGAGGTCGTGGTCGACGGCGAGTTCGGCGGGGGCGGTACCGGGGAGGAATTCGCTGATGACGAAGTTCTTGATGGTGTCGACGTTGCTCATGATCGGGTTCCTTCGGCTGGAGACGTGGTGGTGAGGGCGGTGCCGCCCGGCGAGCCGGACGGGGTGATCCGGTCGAGCGCCTTGCGGTCGACCTTCCCGGTGGCCGTTTTGGGCAGCGGCTCGTCGGTGAGCGTGAGCTGGGTGGGTACGGCGGCCCTGGGCAGGTTGCGGGCGCAGTGTCCGCGCAGTTCGAGGACGGTGAGGGTGGAGCCGGGGGCCCGCCGGGCGGCGGCGACGAGCTTCTTGCCCGCGATCGGGTCGGGCCGTGCCGCGACGCCCGCCTCCAGTACGCCGGGGTGCTCCTGGAGGACCCGTTCGACCTCGGCGGTGTTGACGGCGACTCCGCGCACCTTGACCTGGAAGTCGGTGCGCCCGGTCAGGTGCAGGGTGCCGTGGGCGTCGCGCCGTACGAGGTCGCCGCTGCGGAACCAGCGGCGGTCGTCCAGGCCGAGCGGGTGGCCCGTGAACTTCTCCGCGTGCCGGGACCGGTCGAGGTAGCCGCGCGTCTGGAAGGGGGTGTGGACGAACAGCTCACCGGTGCCGGGCCCTTCGACGACGGTGTTCGTGTCGGGGTCGACGAGGAGGGCGTGTACGCCGGGCAGCGGGCGGCCGATCGGCACCGGGGGCGGCGCCGCCGGGTCGACCTCGTGGACGAAGCTGTCGTTGGTCTCCGTACAGCCGTAGACGTTGTGGATGCGCGCCCCGGGGAAGAGTGCGGGCAGCGCGGCGTAGGTGCGGTCGGGCAGCGCGTCGCCGGTGAACATCACGTGGTCGACGCCGGGAAGGGTGGCGCCCTCCTTGGCGGCCGCGTCCTGGAGCAGGCCGAGTGCCATCGGGACGGCCTGGACCACGTGGACGTCGTGCCGGACGATCAGGTCGAGCAGGTGGCTGCCGTGGGTGGCACGGGCGGGGTCCACGAGGACGACCCGGCCGCCGCGGGCGAGGGTGGTCCACACGTCCAGGAGGCAGAGGTCGAAGTTGAGGGGCGCGTAGTTGAGGACGGTCCGGCCGGGGCCGATGCCGAAGGCGGGGCCGGCCCAGGCGCCGAAGCGGTCCAGTGCATCCCGGCAGAGCGGGACGGTCTTCGGCAGGCTGGTGGATCCGGAGGTGGTCAGCATCAGCGCCACCTCCGCCGCCTCCTCGGGCGGCAGCGGACTGGCCCCGGTCAGCGGGTTGGGGGCGACGCGGGCGACGGCGCCGCCCGGGGCGAGTACGTGGGCGCAGCCGGCCTGCGCGAACAGGTCCGCGAGCAGGCTGTCGGCGAGGGCCGGGGAGGGCAGCAGCACGGGGCGGCGGCTCAGCAGGCAGGCCAGCACGAGGGCCACCGCCGCCGGGGACTTGTCGGCGAGGACACCGACGGGCTCCCCGGGGGCCAGGGGCAGCCCGGCGAGCCGCTCCTGTTCCCGTCCGGCGAGTTCGTACAGCTCGCGGTAGCCGGTCGCCTCGCCGTTGAAGAGCAGGGCGGTGGCGTCGGGCCGCTCGCGGACCTGCCGGAGGAAGCCGTCGGTGAGTGCCTCGGGCGCGAGGGGTCTGTCAGGCATCCGACACCCCTTGCGCGAACTCGATCCAGCCGCCCTTGACGGCGGCGCCCGTCGGCGTCCTGCAGGTGAAGCGGACGACGGTGGCCCGCGCGTCGGGCTGCAAGAAGATCTCCAGCGGGACTCCGGGGAGCACGGGGGCCGAGAAGCGGCAGCCGAGGCCGCGCACCCGGTCCGGATCGCCGCCGGCGAAACGGTCCACCGCCTCCTCGACGGCGAGCGCGACGACGCTCATGCCGTGGGCGATGACGGTGTCGAAGCCGGCCTCGCGGGCCGCCGCCGGGTCCAGGTGGATGGGGTTGAGGTCGCCGGAGGCGTGGGCGTACGCACGGATCCAGTCGGCGGTCGGTTCGTGCGTCGCGGTCTGCGGTTCGCCCGCGCCGAGCGGGGTCGGCGCGGCCGCCGCGCCGGTGACGTCGCCGAACGGCTCCAGTGCGGTGGCGCCCACGAGCAGGGCGGAGATGACCAGTTCCGCGAACGGCTCCGGCCCGTCCTGCCCGTGCAGGCGGGTCCGCAGGGCGATGCGGGCGCCGCGCGGCTCCCTGCGCACGCCCAGCACGTCGAGCCGTACGGTGACCTGCTCGCCGGGGCGGACCGGCCGCAGCAGGCGGATGTCCTGGCCGAGGTGGACCACGGGGACCGGGCCCGCTTCGCCGGCCGTCAGGGCGGTGACGGTCTCCTCCGCGAGGGTGTGGGCGAGCACGAAGGCGTGGACGGGCGAGGCCCGGCCGGGTTCGGCGGGCGCGAGGCCGAGCCGGGCGGCGCCGCGGTAGGCGGTGATCCGGGCCTCGGCGGCCGTCAGGGTGCGGACGGGCGCGGGCAGGGGCGGCGAGAGGGGTGCGGAGGTCATTGCGGCACCACCACGACGGAGGAGTTGTGGCCGCCGAACCCGAACGAGTTGGTGAGCGCGGGTCCCGGCCGCACGGCGCGCGGTGCGCCGTGGACCACATCGATGTCCATTCCAGGCTCCAGCTCTTCGTGGTTGGCGGTGGGCGGCACCTCACAGCGCCGCATGGCTTGCACCGTGGCGATGAGTTCGACGGCTCCGGCGGCGCCGATGAGGTGGCCGAGGACGGACTTGGGGGCGGTGACCGGAGGCTGGGCGCTGCCGAACACCTTGGTGAGGGCGGCGGCCTCGGAGCGGTCGTTGTGCGGCGTGGAGGTGCCGTGCGCGTTGACGTGGACGATGTCGCCGGGGTCCAGGCCGGCGTCGGCGATCGCCGAGGCCATGGCCGCCGCGGCGCCCGCCCCGTCGGGGAGCGGCATCGCGAGGTGGTGGGCGTCGGCGGTGGCCGCGTACCCGGCGACGAGCCCGTACGTCTTCGCCCCCCGCGCCTTCGCGTCGTCGAGCCGCTCCAGGACGACGAAGCCCGCACCCTCCCCCATGACGAAGCCGTCGCGGTCCTTGTCGAAGGGCCGGGAGGCCAGTTCGGGCCGGTCGTTGCGCAGCGAGACGGCGTTGAGGTTGCCGAAGCCGGCCAGGGTGACGGGGGTGAGGGTGTGCTCGCAGCCTCCGGCGATGACGAGGTCGGCGCGGCCGGTCTGGAGCAGGAGCAGGGCGTGGCCGATGGCGTCGGCTCCGCTGGCGCAGGTGGTGGCCAGGGTCAGCGCGGGGCCCGTCCAGCCGAGCCGCATGGCGATCTGGGCGGCGGCGGCGTTGGGCATCGTCATCAGCGGCATCAGCGGGTTGACCCCGGCGGGGCCGCTCTCTTCGAAGTGCGCGGACTCCAGGTCGCTGGTGGCGCGTCCGCCGACGGCGTTGCCGACGACGATGGCGGTCCGGCCGTCCTCGGCGGTGGGCGCTCCCGCGTCGCGGTGGGCGGCGAGCGCGGCGAGGGTGCCGTAGTGGGCGAAGGGGTCCATGCGGCGGGCGTCCTTGGCGGGGACCAGGCCCGCGAGGTCGTCCAGGCCCCGGACGCGACAGCCGATCCGTACGCGGTGCCGGCTGAGGTCGATGTGTGTCAGCTCGGCCGCGGTGGAGCGGCCGGCCCGCAGCGTGGCCCACAGGTCGTCCGGGGTGCATCCGCCGGGGGTGACCACGCCCATGCCGGTGATGGCGACCGGCGGCCGTACCGAACTGCCCTTGGACGTTCCGGGCATCTGTGCTCCCCCTGGAGTGTGGTGGTGGGTCGAAGTGGCTCGCGGGAGGGCGGTCAGATGATCCGGCACTCGCGGGCGGAGGTGATGAACGCGTCGGCGGCGAAGTCGATGTCGGCCGTCGTGTGGGCGGCGGTGATGGCGATCCGCAGCCGGGCCAGGTCGTTGGGGACGGCCGGGGTGACGACGGGCAGGCCGATGACGCCGTTCTTGCGGCAGGTGGTCGCGTAGTCGTAGGCGGCGGTGTCGGAGCCGGCGATGATCGGGACGACGGCGGTCTCGCTGTCGACCGTGCTCATGCCCGCCGCGTGGAGCAGGCCGCGGAAGCGTTCGGCTTCGCGCTGGACGAACTCGACGCGCTGCGGCTCCCGCTGGAGGATGCGCAGGGCCTCCAGCGCGGCGGCGGCCTGGGCCGGTCCGAGGGCTGCGGAGAAGAGGAAGGGGCGGGCCGCGTACTTGAGGTGGTGGATCAGGTCGGCGGAGCCGGCGACCCAGCCGCCCATGGAGGGGATGGCCTTGGAGAGGGTGCCGAGTTTGACGTCGACCTTCACCTCGTAGTCGAAGTGCTCCTCGATGCCCTTGCCGGTGGCGCCGATGACTCCGAGGGCGTGGGCCTCGTCGACCATCAGCAGTGCGTTGTGGGCGTCGCAGACCTTGCGAAGGTCCACGAGGGGGGCGATGTCCCCGTCCATGGAGTAGACGCTGTCGACGATGACCAGGCGCACCCCGGTGTCGGGGGCGGCGGCCAGGCGGCGCTCCAGGTGGCCGGGGTCGTTGTGGCGGAACCGGGTGACCGTGGCGCCGGAGAGCTTGCAGCCGTCGACGATGCTGGCGTGGTCGTACTTGTCGATGAAGACGGTGTCGCCCGGTCCCACGAGAGCGCCCACGGTGCCGACGTTCGCCGCGTAGCCGGACCCGAAGACCAGGGCGCGCTCGCGGCCGGCGAACCGGGCGACCTCGGCTTCCAGGTCCTCGTGCAGCGGGGTCGAGCCGGCCAGGGCGCGCACCCCGTGGTTGCCGGTGCCGTAGAGGTCGAGGGCCGCCTTGGCCGCAGCGACGACGCGCTCGTCCCCGGCGAGGCCGAGGTAGCTGTAGCCGGACATCATCAGCAGGCGCTGGCCGTCCTGGTCGGCATATGCGGAATCCCGCTCGACGGTGTAGGCGACGAAGCTGTTCTTGCGGACGGGCTCGTACTCCAAGGACCGGACGCGGTCGCGGAAGTAGGCCAGCTTCGGCTCCAGACGGGCCCAGGCTTCGGTTGCGTTCACGTTCATCTCCTCGTCGTGATCGCCCGGCGGACACGGAACTCCATCGGCGCCCTGCCGTCGTTCCGGACGAGCTCTAGTGGAATTCGATTAACGCCTGTGGGGCGCAAGAGCGACGCAACAGCGGGACGCGAAAAGGGCGAAAGCGAATCACGAACCGTGCGTTGCCCATTTGTTGTTGACATGCGGAGAAGATGCGCGTGTATGTTCGCAGCGCACAAGACCAGGGGGACACGGCCGGTATCCCGGCAGTTTCGGAGGGTACACAGTGCTGATCAGACTTGTAGGACTTGTCACGATCGAGCCGTCGGGAGCGCCCTCGCGGCATCTCTCCGGCGCACAGGCACAGGTGGCGTTCGCTCGGCTGGTCATCGAGCGGGCGGGTGGTACGGAGCGGGACCAGCTGGCGGAAACCGTGTGGCCGGAGGGGTTGCCCGACACCTGGGCCTCCGCGCTGCGCAGTGTCGTCAGCCGGGTGCGCACGTTCGTGACGATGCCTCAGGACGAGCCCGGTGACGCCGCTTTGGTGGCGCAGGGCGGGCGGTACGTGCTGCGCGTCCCGGGGGACGCGGCGGTGGACGTGGAGTGCGCGGAACTCGCGGTGACGGAGGCGAACGCCGCGTTCGCGGAGGGTGCCTTCGCGGTGGCACAGCAGCTGGCGTCGGGCGCGGTGTCGAACCTGCGCGGGTCGTTCCTGCCCTCGCACGAGGGCGAGTGGGTCAACGCGATGCGCGAACAGCTGGAGGAACTGCGCCTGACGGCGCTGGAGGTGGCGAGCCTGTCGTCGTCCGCGCTCGGTGACGAGCACCACGCCCTGCGCTACGCGGAGGAGGCGGTGCGGCGGGCGCCGTTCCGGGAGAGCGCGTACCGCTGCCGGATGACGGCGCACAAGAGGGCCGGCAACCGCGCCGAGGCGCTGCGTAGTTACCACCAGCTGCGCCGGGTGCTGGCGGAGGAGCTGGGGACGGATCCCGCGCCGGAGACGGAGGCCGCGTACCTGGAGATCCTGCGTACGCCGGAGCCCCGCGCGCCGCAGCGTCCTTCCGCGGTCCTCGATCCGTTCCTGATGGGGGTCTTCGAGGTCGGCAGGAACGTTTCGGGTCCGCGGCCCTGCATCCTCGGGCGTGCGTGTGCCACCCATCGCGGGCACGGCGCGGCCCAGTCCCCCGCCACCTCGGCCGCCGCTTCTCCCGCCGCGTAGGCCCTGCCGGAAGGCCGTACCGCAGCCCCCGGCCGCGGTACGGCCTTCCGGCGTGCCCCACGGGCGTGCCGGGGCAGCCCGAGCGGCCCCGGCCCCCCGAGGGGCGGGGGCCGGGGCTGGTGGCCGGGACCGGCGGACGCGGGCCCGGTCGGGCCGGACCACGTGAGGCCGGGTCAGGTCAGGTCAGGTCAGGTCAGGTCAGGTCAGGTCAGGTGATCGAGACTCCGCTGTCGATGCTGATGACCTGGCCGGTCATGCAGTCCTGGTCCAGGAAGAGGCCGGCGCTGCGGGCGACCTCCTCGACGGTGACGAAGCGCGGGATGGGCGCCTTGCCCTCCATGCCCTCGATGACCCGCTCGGGAAGGTCCTTCGTCATCCCGGTGATCATGAAGCCTGGGGAGAGCGCGTTGACGGTCACGCCCCGGCGGCCGCACTCGGCCGCGAGGGTGCGGGTGAGGCCGATCAGTCCCGCCTTGGACGCCGAGTACGCCGTCTGGCCGGCGGTGGCGATGATGCCCGACGGCGAGACGATGTTGACGACCCGGCCCCACCTCTGGCGCAGCATGGCCGGGACCGCGGCCCGGGCCGTGTGGAAGGACCCGATCAGGTTGGTCTGGATGACCTGCGCCCAGTCCGCGGGGTTCTGCATCGCCATCAGGCTGTCCTTGCGGATGGCCCCGTTGTTGACGAGGACGTCCACCGGTCCCAGCGCCTCGCAGATGTCGGCGTAGATGCCCTGGACCGCCTCCCAGGAGCCGACGTCGCCGGTGACCAGGACGGACGGGTTGGTCAGCTTCTCCTGCACCGCCCGCGCCGCGTCCCGCGAACTGTTGTAGTGGACCGCGACCCGGCAGCCCAGCGCGTCCAGTTCAAGGGCCAGGGCCTGGCCCAGGCCGCCCGAGGCACCGGTGACGAGCGCGACCGGCGCCTCGGGCCGTACGCCCGTGCTCTTGTTGCTCATGCCGCGGTACCGCCCCATTCCATCAGGACCGAACCCCACGTCATGCCGGCGCCGAACCCGGCCAGCAGGACCTTGTCCCCGGCCTTGATGCGTCCCGCGTCGAGGGCTTCGGTCAGCGCGATCGGGATCGAGCCCGAGGCCGTGTTGCCGTACTTCTCCAGATTGGTGATCAGCGCTTCCGGACGCAGTCCGGTGTGGGAAATGATCGAGTTGATGATGCGGATGTTGGCCTGGTGCGGTACGACGTGGTCCACGTCGGCCGCGTCGACCTTCGCGCTCTCCAGCGTCTCGCGCACCGTACGGACGGTGTAGCGGACGGCGTTGAGGTAGATCTCGTTGCCGTTGATCTGCGCGTAGTGCAGGCCCGCCGCCACGGTCTGCGCCGTGGCGGGCATCCGGCTGCCGCCCGCGAGCACCTTCAAGGAGCCGGTGCAGGAGCCGTCGGCGCCCAGGTTCCAGGCCTTGACCCGGTTCTCCGGGCCGGGCTGGAGGACGACGGCCCCCGCGCCGTCGCCGACGAGGATGGACAGGTCGCGGTCGGCGGGGTTCGCGGTCAGGGTGTGGGTGTCGGAGCCGATCAGCAGGATCGGCCGGGGGTCGATCGCGATGAGCGCCATGGCGGAGACGAGCCCGTAGACGAAGCCCGCGCATTCGGAGTTCACGTCGTGGGCGCTGCCGGCGATGCCGAGTTCGTGGTGGACGAACGCGGACGTCGCCGGGGACGGCTGCTCGGGTGTCGCCGTGGCGACGATCAGGTGGGCGATGTCGGCGCCGGTCAGGCCCGCCTTGTCCAGAGCGCGCCGGCCGGCCTCGACGGCCAGGGAGACGGTGGTCTGCCCCGGGTCAACGGCCCGCCGCTCACGGATGCCGCAGCGGCTGACGACCCAGTGCTCGTCCACGCCGAAACGCTCGGCGAGTTCCGCGCTGGTGACGATGCGCTCGGGTACGGACATGCCCCACCCGGTGATGTCGAAGCCGGTCACGTGACTCCTCGCTATGCCTGGGCCGGAACGAGATCGACGATCTTCGCGTAGACGTCGCGCAGCGTCGTCGTGTCGTCGAGGTCGGCGAACAGCGTCTCGTCGGCCGGGATGTGGGGGTACTTGGTCTGGAAGCCGTACAGCCACTCCATGAGGTCCAGCGAGTCGACGTCCGTGATGTGCTGGAGCGGGGCGTCGGGGCTGACCTCCGCAGCGCCGGAAACGGCCTCCAGCTGGCTCGCGAGCTCTTCGATGGTGGGCAGCGACATGGGGTCGGTCCTCTCTCGACGGTGCGGCCCGGGAGCCGCGTCGTTCTTTTCGAGAGCGATGAAAGCCCCGCAGCCGCAAGGAAGACGCAAGATGTCCCGGGCGCCGGACGCCCCCTGCCTTTTCCCCGCCTTTTCCATCCCTTTCACCCTCCTTTTGGTACGGACCGGATACCCGGCGGGCCCGTGTTGCGTACGCCTTGCGGGGGATCCGTTTTCCTCGGACGTAATTCGGCACGGACGGCAAGGGCCGCCCTTCCCGCTCGCAGGAATGAGGATCAGATGACAACGGTCGCCCCCAGGACGGTGGACCCAGAGGTCGATGCGATCAGGCACCACTACGAGGTGAGCAACGACTTCTACCGGTTGCTGCTCGGCCCGACGATGATGTACTCCGGCGGTTACTGGAACGAGGGCGAGGACCTCGTCGCCGCCCTCGACGAGGCCCAGGAGCGCAAGCTCGACACGTTCGCCGACCTCGCGAACGTCCGCGCCGGCGGCGTCAAGCGGGTACTGGACATCGGCTGCGGCTGGGGCACCATGCTGAACCGCCTCACCACGGTGCACGGCGCCGAGGAGGCCGTCGGCCTGACCCTGTCCCGCACCCAGGAAGCCTTCATCGACGGCCTGGGCAACCCGCGGATCACCACACTGGTCAAGAGCTGGGCGGACTACGCGGTCGCCGACGAGAGCGAGAAGTACGGCGCGGCGTTCTGCATCAACGCCCTGGAGCACTTCGTCTCCTCGAACCTGCCGCCCAAGGAGCGCACCAAGCGCTACCGCTTCTTCTTCCAGCAGGTCGCGAACGCCCTGAACCCAGGCGCGAAGTTCGTCCTGCACACCATGACCGCCGAGGCACTGCCGATGAACCGCGCGCTCCTCGACGACTTGAAGTTCCTCCAGCGCTCCGAGTTCGCCGGGTGCCACATCCCGCACCTGCACGAACTGACCGCCGGCGCCGAGGGCCTCTTCGAGGTCGACGAGATCGTCAACGAGCGCGAGTCGTTCGCGATGGCCTGCCGCGCCTGGCTGGTGCTGCTCGCCGAACGCCGGGACGAGGCCGTGGCCATGGAGGGCGAGGAGGTCGTCGCCCGTTTCGAGCGCTACCTGGACATCTTCGCGTACACGCTCGAGGACAAGTTCTTCAACAACTTCCGCGTGACCCTCACGCGCCGCTAGGAGGCCGACGTGACGAGCATTCTCGAACCGGCCAGGGACGGCGGAGCCCGTCCCACGGCCCAGGCCTCCGCCGGGGGCCGCGGACCCACCCGGCACCTGAGGGTCGCGGTCATCGGTACCGGGTTCTCGGGTCTGGGTACCGCCATCCGGCTGCTGCAGTCGGGCATCGACGACTTCCTCGTGTTCGAGCGGGCCGACGAGGTCGGCGGAACGTGGCGCGACAACAGCTATCCGGGGTGTGCGTGCGACGTCATGTCCCACCTCTACTCCTTCTCCTTCGCCCAGAACCCGAACTGGAAGTCCACCTTCGGCAAGCGGGACGAGCTGTACGCGTACCTGCGCGACACGGCCGACCGCTTCGGGGTCCGCCCGCACATCCGCTTCGCGCACGAACTGCTCGCCGCCCGCTGGGACGAGGGCGAGCGGCACTGGCGGATCGAGACCTCGCAGGGCGACTACACCGCCCAGTTCCTGGTCACCGGCACCGGCTACCTGAGCGAGCCGGCCGTCCCCGACATCAAGGGCCTCGACGGCTTCGAGGGCAAGGTCTTCCACTCCTCGCGGTGGGACCACGACCACGACCTCACCGGGCGGCGCGTCGCCGTCATCGGTACGGGCGCCTCCGCGATCCAGTTCGTCCCGAAGATCCAGCCCGACGTGGAGCGCCTCGACCTCTACCAGCGCACGCCCCCGTGGGTCGGCCCGAAGAACGACAAGACCACCACGGCGCTGCAGGCCAAGCTGCTGCGCTCGGTGCCCGGATACCAGAACTTCCGGCGGAACTTCAATATGTGGGGCCGCGAGATCCTGGCCTTCGTGATGGCCCGCCCGAAGGTCGCCGCCAAGATGCAGAAGATGGCCAGCGACCACTTGAAGAAGTCGGTCCCGGACGAGGCGCTGCGCGCCAGGCTGACCCCCGACTACGTGATGGCCTGCAAGCGGCTGCTGTTCTCCAACACCTGGTACCCGGCGATCCAGCAGCCCAACGTGGACCTGGTCACCGACGGGATCGCCGAGGTCCGCGCCAAGTCGATCGTGGGCCGCGACGGGGTGGAGCGCGAGGTCGACACCATCATCCTCGGTACCGGCTTCCAGGCCACCGACCGCCCGGTGGCGCGCCGGGTCTTCGGCCGGGACGGCGTCCAGCTGCGCGAGGCCTGGCAGCGCGACGGCATGTCGGCCCACCGCGGCACCACGATCGCCGGATTCCCGAACCTGTTCATGCTGCTCGGTCCGAACACCACGCTGGGGCACTCCTCGCAGGTCGTGATGATCGAGGCGCAGATCAAGTACGTGGTGGACGCCCTCAAGCAGGCCGAGAAGCGCGGCCTGTCCAGCGTCGAGGTGCGCGGGGAAGCGCAGCGGGCCTACAACAAGGCGCTCGATGCGAAGCTCGACGGTTCGGTGTGGAACGCGGGCAACTGCAAGAGCTGGTACCTGGACGAGAACGGGCGCAACCCGTCGATCTGGCCGACGTACACCTGGCGCTTCCGCCGCCAGACCAAGCGCTTCGACCTGAGCGAGTACCAGCTCGCTTCGCAGGTGCGCACCGCCGCCCCGGCGACGCACCAGTAGGACTCCGGCAGGCATGAGAAACGGGAGACGTACGCAGATGAGCAGCACCCCGAGAACGGCCACGGGTACGGCCGCCGCCCCTTCCCGGCGCAGAGTCCTCGGCGGCATCGCGGCGACCGCCGTGGCCGTCGTGGGCTGGAACACCGTCGACCAGAGCTGGGCGACGGCCGCGGAGGCCTCCGGCGCGGCCGTGGTTCCCGTGCCGGCGCTCACCGGCACGCTGGAGACGTCGCCCTCCGTGGTCGAGGCCTTCGGCAAGGACTTCGGACACCTGTGGGACGGCGCGGGCAGCAAGCCGTGGGCCGTGCTGCGGCCGGGCAACGCCGACGACATCGTCAAGATCGTGAACTACGCCCGGGCCAACGGCATCAAGGTCGCGGTCAACGGACAGGGCGGCTCCGGTACGGACATCGAATCGCACTCGGTGTACGGCCAGGCCCGTGTGCCCGGCGGGATATCCATCGACGCCCGCAGCATGTCGAAGATCGTCTCCATCGGCGGGAACTGCGCGGTGGTCGAGGCGGGCGTCACCTGGGCCCAGCTGACCGACGCGTGCCTCCAGGTGGGCAAGACCCCGCCGGCGCTGCCCGACTACCTGTACCTGTCGGTGGGCGGCACGATCAGCATCGGCGGGATCGGCGGCACGGTGGCCAAGTACGGGCTGCTGTGCGACACCGTGCGGTCCATCGACATCGTCACCGGTGAGGGGAAGCTGGTCACCGCGACGGCGACGAACCGCCCGGAGCTGTTCAACGCGGCGCTGTCGGGCGGCGGTCAGGTCGGCATCATCGTCCGCGCCGAAGTCGCCCTGGTCCCGGCGCCGAAGCGGTCGGTCATCTTCACCCTGTACTACGCGGACGTGGAGACCTACCTCCAGGACGCCGAGAAGGTGCTGGCCGACGGCCGCTTCCACGTCCAGGCCGGCGAGATGCTCCGCACGCCGGACGGCTCGGGGTGGCGTTACAAGATGGAGGCCGGGGCCAACTACAGCACGACGCCGCCGGACCGGGCGAAGCTGCTGAGCGGCTTGCAGGACGTACGGGCCGACGCGGTGATCGAGGACGTGACGTACCGGGAGTACATGTTCCGGCTCGACGCCTACGAGGGCTACCTCAAGGAGACCGGCCACTGGTACTCGCCCAAGCCGTGGCTGAGCATGTTCCTCCCGGCCTCCAAGACGAAGACGTTCATGAAGCGGGTCGAACAGGAGCTGACCGCCGACTCCCTCGGGGGCGGGTTCCTGCTGTTCTCCCCGTTCCTCACCTCGCAGGTCAAGCGGCCGCTCGCGATGATGCCGGGCGAGTCCGTGGCCTACCTGTTCGACCTGCTTCGCTTCCCCAACCCGGGTGACCCGAACATCCAGGCGATGCTCGACCAGAACCGGCGCCTGTACGACCTGGCGGTGTCGATGGGCGCCAAGCGCTACCTGGTCGGCGCGGTGCCGAACATGACGCAGGCCGACTGGCGGGCCCACTTCGGCAACCGCTGGACCGGTTTCGTCAACGCGAAGAAGAAGTTCGACCCGGCGAATCTCTTCACCCCGGGCCAGGGCTTCTTCGCCTGACCGCGGATCCCCGGCCCGTCCCCGCCCCGGCAACACAGCGCAACTCCGCACGACCGTGCACCTGAGGAGGCTCGACATGACAACGTACGACCTGATCGACGAGGCGGTGATCGACGCCCCGGCGACCGCCGTCTGGGAAGCGCTCCTCTCGGAGTTCCGCGGCGCCGCCCAGTGGTGGGTCCCGGCCAACACCTTCGCCCCCGTCTCCGGTTCCCCCGACCAGGTCGGCGGCGAGGTGGGGGTGACCGTCCACACCAAGGGCGTCGGCAACGGCGGTCTCAAGCTCCGCTTCACGGCGCGTACGGTCGCCGTGGAGAGCGGCCGCCGGCTCGACGTGGAGTACGTCGACGGGGCGTTCCGCGGGCCGGCGACGTTCCGTCTGGAACCGCTGCCGGACGGCCGCACCCGGCTGTCCATGCACTTCGCGGGCAGGCCGCACGGCTGGCTGGGCGTGCTCGCCAAGGCCGTCGACCTCGGGGCGGAACACTCGAAGGCCACCTTGGCGGCCTTCGAGTGCCTGGGCCGCCGGCTGTCGTCCTCCACCGCGGGGGCCCGGCGATGACGACGGCGGCGGAAGTCACCCGGGAGCTGACCGTACGGACCGACGACGGCGCGGAGCTCGCCGTCACCGTTCTGGCCCCGCTGGCGGGCACGCCGGCCGCCGCTGACGTGGTCCTCGTGCACGGGTGGGCGCACTCCCGCCGCGCCTGGGGCACCATCGCCGACCGGCTCATCCGGGCCGGACACCGCGTGGTGCTGTACGACCAGCGGGGCCACGGCGCCTCCACCTCCGGCCGCACCCCCGTCTCGGTGGAGCGCCTCGGCGACGACCTCGCGGCGGTGCTGGGCGGGGCGGACGCCCGGGCGGCCGTCGTGGTGGGCCACTCGGGCGGCGGGTTCGCGGCGCTGTCCTACGCGGCCGGCGGGCCGCCGGCCGGGCACCTGGGCGGCCTGGTGCTGCTGGGCACGGCGGCGCACGGCCAGGACACGCCCGACGGCGAGGTCAAGATGATGGGCAGCCCCCTCTTCTCGTGGGCGCTGCACCGTCCCCCGCTCGGCCGCAGACTGCTGTCGTCCACCATGGCCAAGTCCGTTGACACGGCCCTGCTGGACGTGAACCGGCAGCTGTTCGCGGCGACGGACCCGCGGATCCGGGCGGACTTCTTCCGCTGCACGCGCGGCTGGGACCTGCGCCCGGCACTGGCCGGAGTCGGCGTGCCGGCGGTGGTCCTGCACGGTGAGGCGGACAAGGTCATCGACCCCGCTCTGGCGCGGACGCTGGCCGACTCCTTGCCGGGCGCCCGGTTCGAACCGGTGCCGGGCGCGGGCCACATGCTCCCGCTGGAGCGGCCGCTGCTGGTCGTGTCCGCCGTGTCCGAACTCGCGTCCCGGTGACCCCCGGACGATGATCGAGGCACTGCTGCCGCCGGGCGTCACGTCGTCGGAAGTCTTCGACGACGAGGCGCCCGCGCCGCTCTTCCCCGCCGA
This sequence comes from Streptomyces cirratus, assembly GCF_014650775.1. Lineage (GTDB taxonomy): Bacteria > Actinomycetota > Actinomycetes > Streptomycetales > Streptomycetaceae > Streptomyces > Streptomyces cirratus. The sequence continues at coordinate 324,541 of NZ_BMVP01000003.1, forward strand.
GGCGGCCCTCATGGAGGGCCGCCTCGCCCGCCGTCGCCGCCAGTTCGCGACGGCCCGCGCCTGCGCCCGCCGGTGCCTGGCCGCACTCGGCCACTCCCCCGCGCCCCTGCTGCCCGGCCCGGGAGGCGCTCCGGCCTGGCCGACGGGCGTGGTCGGCAGCATCACGCACTGCGACGGCTACCGCGCGGCCGTGGCGGACCTGTCCGACCGTACGTCGGCCCTCGGCATCGACGCCGAGCCCGCGGGTCCGCTCCCGGAGGGCGTACTGGGGCTGGTCACCTCCCCCGCGGAACGCGACCATCTGCGGGAGCTCGCCGCGGCCCATCCGGGGGTTTTCTGGGACCGCCTGCTGTTCTGCGCCAAGGAGGCGGTGTACAAGGCCTGGTACCCGGCGACGGGCGTCTGGCTCGGCTTCCGCGACGCGACCGTGGCCCTCTCCCCCGACGGCACCTTCACCTGCACGCTCGACGTCCCGGCCGCGGTGAGCGAACCCGTCGACCCGCTCTACCGGGGCCGCTGGTCGGCGGGACCGGAGCTGGTCCTCACGGTGGTCGTGCGGCGCGACTGAGGATCAGCCCGGGCCGGCTGAGGATCAGCGCGGGCCGGGGCCGCCCAGCACGACCGTACGGGGCGTGCGCGGGCCCTGCCCGGCCCCGGGCGCGGTGATGCCCGCGCGGAACTCCCTCGGGCTGACTCCGCGCACCCGTTTGAAGGCCGCCGACAGCGCGAACGCCCCGCTGTAGCCGACCCGGCGGGCCACCGTGGCCACCGTCGCCTCGGGCTCGCGCAAGTAGTCGGCGGCCAGAGCGATGCGCCAGCCGGTGAGGTAGGCGACGGGGGGTTCCCCGACGATGTCCGTGAAGCGGCGGGCCAGGGCCGCCCTGGACACGCCGACCTTGCGCGCGAGTTCCTCGACCGTCCAGCCGTGGGCCGGGTTCTCGTGCAGCAGGCGCAGCGCCGGTCCGACCACCGGGTCGCTCTGGGCCCGGTACCAGGTCGGGGCGCCGCTGCCGGGGGCCGCGAGCCAGGCCCGCAGGACCCCGATCAGCAGCAGGTCCAGGAGCCGGTCCAGCACGATCTCCTGGCCGGGCTCGTCACGGGAGATCTCCGCCGTCAGCAAGGTGATCAGGGCGTGGTCCGCGGATTCCGCCGGGCGTACCAGGATCGTGGGCAGCACGCTCAGCAGCCGCCGGCCGATCTCGCTCGGCGCCTGGTAGGTGCCGCTGAGCATCACCGCCGAACCGGCGTCCTGGAGCGGGTCGCCCCAGGTGCGGACGCCGAGGGCCATGGTCTCGGTGACGTCCTCGCCGCTCGCGGTGCTGCACCGCTGCTCCGGTCCGACGGTGATCTGGACCGGCGTGCCGGGGCAGTCGGCGACCGTGTACGGCTCGGGCCCGTGCACCACGGCCACGTCGCCGGGCCGGATCCGTACCGCGGTGCCGTGGTCCGGCACCAGCCAGGCGTCGCCGTGGACCATGGTGATGACCGACAGCGGCGCGCGGTCCTCCACGCGGAGCGACCAGGGCGGGTTGAAGACGGACTTGAGGAGGAAGGCGCCGCGCGCCTTCGGGCCTTCCAGCAGGCCGGTCAGCGTGTCCATGCGGATATCCTCTCTCGTTTCCCGCCGGGCGGGACCGCGTGAAGCGCCCGCTCTCCCGCGGGGGACGGATGTGAGAGCGGGCGCCGTTCACGGGGGCGCCGGGGCGGTCCGGCGCCTACGCGGCCGGGGTGCGGCCGTGCAGGGCCAGGGTGCGGCCCAGGGCGGCCAGGGCCGTCGCACAGGCCAGGGTGCGGACGGTGTTCCCGGCCCGCCAGCGCGTGCCGAACCCGGCGCGAGCGGCGGCGAAGTCGCTTCCGGCCCGGGCCAGTTGCGCGTTGAGCGGCAGGTTCACCAGGGCCGTCACGACCAGCGAGAGCGTGTACAGCGCGAAGGCGGTCCAGGCCCAGCGAGCGGTGTGGGGGCGTCCGCCGCGCTGCTGCTGGGCGGCGGCGACGCCGGTGGCGATGAACGCGCCCACGAAGAGCAGCCCGAACAGGCCGTTGTCGATGGCGTCGTTGATGTTCCGCATCGCGGTCACGTACGTCTCGTCGTCGCCGCGCCCCAGGCCCGGAATCACCGAGATGTCGAAGGCGAAGTAGAGACCGGCCATCAGGCCGGTGCCCACGGTCGCCGCCACCAGGGTCGCGGACTGGGCCGTCGTGCCCGTCGTCGATCGTGTCACTTCTGCAGTCCCTTCAACGTGTTCTCGTACCGTCTGCGGAGCAGGGTCGCGCCGAGCAGCCGGACCGGCGGTGGGATGGTGGCGGACACGTGCGCGACGGAGTCGCGGCCCGCTCCGTCGAACATCCAGGGCTGGAGGTGGAGCAGCACGCGCCTCGGGGCACTGGCCACCACCTTGCGCTCCTCGGCCAGGTAGGCCCGCTCCCCCATCCGGTCGAAGACGGGGAACACGACGCGTTCCTCGTCGCGCAGGTGGTCGTGCAGGATCTCCTGGAAGTCCCGGGCGGCCGCCGTGAGCCCCTCGCCGCCGTGGGTGACGGCGGTGGTGACCGCCGCCATGGCCGCGTCCAGTTCCTCGTGGTCGTCGTGCAGTTCACGGGCCTGGGCGTCGAAGTCCGCGTCGAGGCGCCGCAGTCCGGGCCACAGCACGTCGTCCTCACTGGTGTGGTGCCACTCGATGACCTCGCGCAGGCGCAGCCACCACTCGGCGCCGCCGCCCCGCCAGGCCGGTGCGGCGGCGCGCAGTCGTGCGGCGTCGCGGCGCATCGCCCGGTGCATCAGGGCGAATCCGTGGTAGTGCGGTGCGAGGGCGTCCAGTCCGTGTTCGCTGGAGTAGGGCGGCTGGTGCGTGGGCATCGGGGCCTCCTGCCGGTCGGTGCGGCGTGCGTACGAGCTCCGCGCCCGGGCGGGGCGCCGGGCGGGGCGGCCGCCTTGGGGGGCGGCCGCCGCGCGAGGCGCGTGCCCGGCGTGGTCAGACGTCCCAGACTCCGGTCGCCGCGGCCTCGCGGGCGAAGTCGGCGAAGTCCTTGGGCTTGCGTCCCAGGGCCTCTTCGACTCCGTGCACGAGGTGCGCGTTGCGGCCGTCCAGGATCATGGTGAACAGGTCGGCGAACTCCTCGGGGAGACCGTTCTGACGGAGCACCGCGCGGTACTCCTCGTTGGTGACGGAGACGTACGTGATCTGCCGGCCGGTGGCCTTCGACAGTTCGGCGGCCACGTCGCTGTAGCTGAGCAGGCGCGGTCCGGACAGTTCGTAGGTCTTGCCGATGTGCTTGTCGTCGGTCAGGGCGGCCACCACCACGTCGGCGATGTCGTCGGCGTCGACGAAGGCCTCCACGGCGTCGGCGGTCGGCAGGGCGATCTCCCCGGCCAGGACCGGCTCCAGGAAGAAGCTCTCGTTGAAGTTCTGGTTGAACCAGCTGGAGCGGACGATCGTCCAGTCCGCGCCGGAGGCCTTGAGGTTGTTCTCGCTGATCTCCGCGGCCTCTTCGCCGCGGCCGGAGAGCAGGACCAGTCGGCGGGCACCGGTCTCGACGGCCACCTTGGCGAACGCGCCGACCTGTTCGGCGGCGCCCGGGAAGGCGAGGTCGGGGTAGTAGGTGACGTACACCCGGTCCACGCCCTCCAGCGCGGGCACCCAGGTGTCGGGTTCGTTCCAGTCGAAGGCGGGCTCTCCCGAGCGGGAACCGACCCGGACGGCGAGGCCCTGGGCGGAGAGCTTCTCGGCGACGCGCCGGCCGGTCTTGCCGGTGCCGCCGATGACGAGGGTGGTCCGGATGTTCTGGGTGGTGGAAGTCATGAGTACAGTCAAGTCCCTCGGCGCGAGACGGGACATGGCCGCGAAGCTCAGTTCCATATGCGTGCGTCTACGCGCGGTCGTGTCAGGGCGTGTCAGAAGCGGCCCAGGCCGCCGCAGACGTTCAGGGCCTGCGCGGTGATGGACGCCGCCACGTCGGTCGTCAAGTAGCCTACGAGACCGGCGACTTCTTCGGCGGTGGAGAAGCGGCCCAAGGGTATCTGGGCTTCGAACTGCTGCTGTACGTACTGCTCGCTCGTGTCCCACACCCGCGCGTAGCCGGCCCGTACGCGGGCCGCCATCGGCGTCTCCACATATCCGGGGCAGACCGCGTTGACGGTGATCCCGAGCGGTGCCAGCTCCTTGCCGAGGGCCTTGGTGAGGCCGACCACGGCGTGCTTGGACGCCGAGTAGGGGGCGCCGAGCAGCACCCCCTGCTTGCCCGCCGTGGAAGCGATGTTGACGATCCGGCCGTGGCCGGCGGCGGCGAGGCCGCCGTTGGTGAGCGTCTCCCGGGTGACCAGGAAGACGCTGTTCAAGTTGGTGTCGATGACCTCTTCCCACAGTTCGTCGGTGAGGTCGGCGGTGGCGCCGCCGCCGCTGCGGCCGGCGTTGTTGACCAGGATCCTGACGGGTCTGTCGAAGGTCGCGACGGCTGCCGCGACGAGCCCTTTGACCGCGGCCCGGTTGCGTACGTCGGCAGCCGCTCCCTCTACCTCCAGGCCCTCGGCCCGCAGGTCCTCCACCGTCTGCTTGACGTCCGTTTCCGTACGTGCGCAGATGAACACCCGGTGGCCCCGGGCGCCCAGGTCGCGCGCGACGGCCAGGCCGATACCGCTGGTCGCCCCGGTCACCAGGGCGAGGGACCCGTCGGAGGCTTGACCTGCCCCCGGCGTCGACTGTGCCTTCATCGGGCGCCCTCCGTTGCTCGCTGATGCCCTGACGATGGCAGCGGCGACTCGGGGCGCGCCGGAGACGGGATGGAGGGCCGGGTCAGACCTGCCGGAGGAGGGTCAACCGGAGTTGCCGGAGGCGCAGTGCCTCAGCAGTACCTGTTGAAGGCCGCGTCGGCGCCGGTCTGCCACGCCTTCCAGTAGGCGTCGGAGTGCTGCTGGTTCTTGTTGGGCGTGGCCTTGACGTCACAGCTCTTTTGCGCCGCGGAGCGGCCCGCCCGGTAGCCGTCGCCGGCACCCCGCTTGGCGTCCTTCGCGTTGTTGCCGGTCGCGTTGCCGGAGGTGTCGCCGGCCTTGACGACCTTGCAGTTGACGAAGGTGAAGTTCTGGTCCTCCTTGACGGCGAGGACGGTGTAGTCGACGTTCTTCTGGAAGCGCGTGACCTGGAAGTTGCCGTTCGCGTCGACGCTCAGCGGCACGGTGCTCTCGCCGTCGTTGAGGTTGCGCGGCGCCGTGAACCCCTCGCCCTTGATGGTGACCGAGGTACCGCTCGCGTTCGGGGTGACCGTACAGCTCGCGGTGGGTACGGCGGCGCCGGCCGACGGGGCCAGGGCGACCGCGCCGGACAGGGCGAAGGACGACGCGAGCAGCGTGGTGATCACGGTGCGCCGTGTGTGTCGGTGCATGGTGGGTACTCCCCTTCCGGAAAGAGACGATGCGGGAGCGGGGAGAGGCGGCCACGCGTGGTCCGCGGGCTCCGCCCTTTCCATCGTCCCTCCGGCCCCGCGGGGTGTCGACCGGGCCGGTGTCAACACCACCGCCGCCCCTTCATCCCCCCGGGGCCGCCCACTTCCGCCGCCTTCCTTCGCCCGGGGGCGGGCGCGCCGGCCGCGTGGGAACCGGGTCCGCCCGGCGCGCGCGGGGCGCGGGCGTCCCGGAGCGGCGCGAGCACCGCGTCCGGGCGATCACTTTCGGTGCCACCATGCCTGCGCGAACAGCGGGCAGGGCGACGCAGCCGTCGCACAAGGACGTAAGGGAGCACAGCGGTGACTCAGGTGGTCGACGGCACGACTGGGCATGTCCCCGCACAGCAGGGGCCGCAGGGCGCAGGGCCGGGGGCCCCGGAACGGACCGACGCGGAACTGCTCATCGCGGCGTCGATCCTGCTGGCGGACGCGGCGCTCACCGCGAAGCAGGCCGGCGCGGAGCTGACCGGAGCCCTCTCCAGCGGGCGCTTCGTGCTGGACGCGCTGCGCCGCCCCGGCTGGGCGCTGGGCACGGCGGTCTCCTGCGTGAAGGCGCTCACCAGCCCGGCGGGACTCGGTTTCGGGGCCAACGGCGGCCTCCTCGGCGAACTGGCGCGGATGGCGGGGAGCGTGACGTACCGCCGTCCCGCGAAGGTGGCCATGGCGGTGGACGCGTTCGCGATGCGCATCCGCGCCGTCGCGGTCGAGCACCCGAACCTGGACTCGCCCTTGGCCCGGCGGCTGACGGACGCGATGGTCGGCGGGAACCGGCTGGAGGCGCTGCGGGCGATGTACGCGCTGGTCGAACGGCTCGGTGTGACCCGCGCGCTGACCACGGTGTCCCCCGTCATCATGGAGCTGCTGGCCTTGTCGGGGCTGCTCGACGAGAACCCCGTCAACGACGACTTCTCGTGGGTGACCCTCGCCGGCGGCGTGCCCACCACCGACCCCTTCCTGGGGCTGCCGAGTTCACTGCTGGGCTACCTCAACCCGGGCCCGGGACGGGCGGAGCGGGCCGATGCCGACTCCATCCTGGAGAAGGTGCTGGGCACGTCCCGCAACGACATCGTCAGCTACGTGAACGACATCGGCGCCCTGGGCAACCACGGGCTGGTCCTGCTGCGCCGCGTGGCCTGCGCCGACGGGCAGCAGCGGTACGTCCTGCTGCTGCCCGGGACCAGCTTCGGTCTGCTGAGCAACAGCACCCCGCAGGACCTCGTCGGCGCGTTCGACGGACTGCTGCGCACCGACACGACGTACACCCGGGCCGTGAAGCAGCTGCTGCTGCGTTCGGGACTGCCCGCCGGATCGGAACTCATGATCGTCGGGCACAGTCTGGGCGGACTGACCGCGATGAACCTCGCGATGGACGTGGACGTGGCGTCCACCTACCGCATCACGCACGTGATCACGGTGGGCTCCCCGATCGACGGCAAGCGGCCCGCCGACCACACCACCCAGGTGATCAGCCTCGTCAACAAGCACGACGTGATCCCCATGCTGGACGGGCGCGGGCCGGCTTCGCCCAACGACATCCCGGACAGCTGGGTCGAACTGTCCTGGCTCGACGAATCGTACGACTACCCCCTGTCGCACGCCCCTCAGGCGTACTCGGACACCCTGCGCGGGGAGTTGACCACCTACCGGGACCAGGTCAACAAGCTGATCACCGCCTACGACGGTGAAGTCATCGGGAACCAGCCCTACATGCTCCGTGACAAGTGACCACGACGCCCGCACCGACCGCCACGACCACAGCTGCCGCAGCGACCCAGAGGGAGACCGACCGATGACCACTGCCGAGAGCCCGGCCACCACGGCGCGACGGCCGGCGACGGCCCGGGCGCTGGAGAACGCCGTGTTCAGCGCCGCCATGCTCGCCCACCGGCTGCCGTGGACGGACGCCCCGGCCCGTGCGCTGGGGCTGGACGCGCTCACGCGCGACGGGGTGCGCAGCGGGCTGCTGGCGCACCTGCGCCGTACCCGCTCCGGGCGGCCGGTACGGCTGCGCACCGCGTTCGGGACCTTCCTCGTACCGCAGTCCGGCGCCGACGCCGCGGGCCTCCTCGCCGCGGCGGACGAGGCGGGGGTGCTCGGTGCGCCCTGCGGCCTGACGCCGGGCGGCCTGCGGTACGGGCTCTCCCCGCACGTTCCGCTGGGGCGGGAGGTTGCGGTGGAGCCCGGCCAGTGGGCCGCGCTGCTGGCGCAGGACGTGGACGCGGCGATCGCGGCCCGGCGCGGGGACGGCACGCTCGACTGGGACGGATGGCGGCGCGGCATGGCCCGGGTCGCCCGGCGCGTCGTGGTGGGCGCGGCCGCGGCCGAGGACACGCTGCTGAGCGAGGTGGCCGCGCGGGCGTCGGCGGAGTCGGGCAGCCGCTCCTACGGGGCCCGGACCGCGGCCCTGGGGCGGCGGCTGGCCCCGTACCTGGCCGATCCCGACCCCTCTTCGCTCGCCGGGTGCCTGCCGGCGGACGGCGCCGGACCGCAGGCCGCGGGCCCGGCCGTCGCGCACGCGCTCGCCGTGGTCGAGGGGGCCGCGGCGGGCACCGCGCTCCAGGCGCTGGCCCTGCTCGCGGTGGGGTCGGTGGCCGGGCCCGGTGAGGCGGTCGGCGAGGCGCTGCGGCGCTATCCGGCCGTCGGCGCGGCCGTGTACCCGGTGGGGGGTGCCTTCGTGTGGGAGGACCTGGCGGTCGAATACGGGACGGAGATCCTTTGGGCGCCGGCCTGGGCCCCCGAGGAGGACCGCTCGGGGCAAGGGCCGTCCGGGCTGTGCGGAGCACCGTCCGGGTGCGCGGCGGCGCGCTTCGCGGAGCACGTGGCGCAGGAGGTCGTGCGCCGTGTCACGGCGGCGGTGCACCCGGTGCTGATCTCGCCCTCGTTCGGCGCGGACCGGCTGCCGGACGCGCTGGATCCGAGCACGCTGCTCGTGGCGTTCCGTGAGGCGGACGGCCTGATCGCGGACGGCCGCGTGACGGTCGGCATGCCGGCGGCGGTGCCGGTCACGGTGCACGGCTTCACGCCGGCCGCGTACGGGGCGCTGGCCCACGCCAGCGCGGACCGGCTGGAGCGCCACGCGGAGAGCCTCGCCGCCTGCGCCGGGAACGGCGGCTGGGACACGGACGAGGCGGGCGAGCGGTTCCGCATGACCCTCCTCGGCCACTCCGAGCGGTGCGCCAGGGCCGCGGGCGACGTGCGCCGGGCCGCGAAGCGGCTGGCCGGCTGATGCCGGGCCGCTCGCCGGAAACCCGCCGGGGTGCGGTGGTGGCGGGACTGGGTTCCTACGTACCGCCGCGCGCCCTGACCAACGCCGAGCTGTGCGGGAACCGGCCCGTCGGCGACGAGTGGATCCGCACCCGCATCGGTGTGGCGAGCCGCCGCGTCGCCGACGGGGAGGCCACGGTCGACCTCGCCGTCCGGGCCGGCCGGGGCGCGCTGGAGGCCGCCGGGGCCGGCGGTGCCGACGCGCTGGTCCTGACCACCATCTCGCCGGACCGGCTGGTGCCGGCCGGGGCGCCGGAGGTGGCCGCGCGGCTGGGGTGCGGGACGATCCCGGCGTTCGATCTGGCGTCGGGCTGCAGCGGGTTCCTGTACGGGCTGGGCGTCGCTTCGTCGATGATCGTCTCGGGGGCCTTCGACAGCGTGCTGCTGGTGGCCTCGGACGTGTTCAGTGCCTTCGTGGATCCGGACGACTGGCTGATGGCGGCCATCTTCGGCGACGGCGCGGGGGCGGTGCTCCTGCGGGCCGGCGACACCGACGAGCCGGGGGCCCTCGGGCCGGTCGACCTGGGCACCGACGGTGCGCAGGCCGATCTGCTGGAAGTGCCCGGGGACGGGGCCAGGGCGCGCAAGCGCACCCTGGCGGCGCCGGGCGCCGAGTTCTCCCCGTATTTCCGCATGGACGGGCCGGCCGTGCGCAAGCAGGCGATCGTCGGCATGTGCGACTCGGTGACGCGGGCGGTACAGCAGGCCGGGTGGTCGCTCGGTGAGCTGGACGCGGTGGTCGCCCACCAGGCCAACCAGCGGATCCTGGACGGCCTCGCCGCCGAACTGGGGCTGGACCCCGGGCGGATGCTGTCGCACATCGAGGCGTACGGGAACACCGCCACGGCCTCCGTGCCCGTCCTGCTGGCCCAGGCGACCGCCGCCGGAGCGCTGCGGCCGGGGATGCGGGTGGCGCTGACGGCGTACGGTGCGGGGCTGGCCTGGGGGTCGGCCACCCTGGTCTGGCCCGACGTGCGGGCGGTGACCGACGACGGGTGAGCCGCCCCCTGCCTGCGGAGCGGCCTACCAGAAGGGCGTCTCCCGCCGGCCCCGTTCCCGGTCCACCAGCCCCTGCACGGCGCCCTGGGCCTCGGCGCAGAGCCGGCGGGCGGCGGCCGAACGCTCTGCGAGGGATCCGGACCGCGGGGGCGCGGGGATCGGCTCGCCGATGGTGACCAGCCACTTCGCGGGCAGCGGGAAGGGCGGCGTGAGCGGGAAGTAGGGCAGGCCGAGGAGGCGCGCCAGGGCCGGTACTTCGCCGAGCCTGGGGCAGGCCTCCTCGGCGCCGACGACGGACACCGGGACGACGGGCGCGCCGGCCCGCGCGGCGGTGACGGCGAAGCCGGGGCTGAACGGACGCAGCCGGTAGCGCTCCTCGAAGGGCTTTTCCAGTCCCGCGATCCCCTCGGGAAACACTCCTACGAGTTCTCCGGCGGCCAGGCGTTCCCATCCCAGCGTCGGATCGAGCGGAATGGCTCCTTTCTTGCGGGCGTATGAGCCGATGACCGGAACCCGGAAGACGAAGGGGGCGGCGGGCACGTGCAGCGGCCGGTCGATACGTCGCACGAGGACCTTCTGCAGGACGAATGCGTCGAGTCCCCAGGCGCCCGAATGGTTGGCGACGAGGACGGCGGGCCCTTCGGCGGGAATGTTCTCCCACCCGGTCACCTCGAGCCGGAAGTATTCGTCGACGAGCCAGTCGAGGAGCCGGTCCCACGCCTCTTCCCCCGCCTTGCCCAGCAACCGCTTGAGGTTACGGAGCTCCGTTCCGGCGACGTCGAGGACGTCGGCCACATCGGCCGGATCGACGATCTGGTCGACCGGGTCAACGGTCGAATCGGTCAGGATTTCCGACATGAATGATCCTCACTCGCCTATCAGGCGTCATTTGAAGGCCGGTCACGGACAGGTTTTGAGTAATTCACCGGCCGTGGTACTTATGTGGGCAACAGGCCCCAGCTCCACTGCGCCGGGGAAATCGATTTTCCGTTCGCCTTCGACCGCCGCCCGTTTGCGTCACCATGCTGCACGGGGCCGCGAAACCGCAAATGAGAGATGCCGTGACCATTTCCGCGCAGGAATCCGTCCTCCACGCGATCAGTGAACTGCTCATCGAAAAGTTCGAGGTCCCCGCCGACGAGGTGCGGGCGGACGCGCCGATGCGCGAACTGCTGACCGATTCGCTCATGGTGGTCGAGATGGCCATCGCCGTGCACGAGACGCTGGGCGTCAAGGTCGAGGAGGAAGAACTGCGCGCCACGACGCTCGCCGGGTTCGCCGAAGCCGTCGGCGCGCGGTGCACGGACCGTTGAGCCGGCGCTCCCCGGCCGTCACCGGGATCGGCCTGGTCACGCCGGCCGGCTGTGACCGGGAATCCACGTGGTCGGGGGTCCTCGGCGGCCGCCGCACCGCCGCACCCGACCCCGCGCTGGAGGGTCTGCCGGTCGCCCTCAGCTGTCGCGTGCCCGAACTGGACCACCCCGTTCTGCGGCGGCGCGGCTCGGGCCGCCTCGACCGGGTCGACCGCCTCGCCCTGGCGGCCGTCGCCCAGGCGCTCGACCAGGCCGGACTCGACCCGGAGCAGTGGGACGGCAGCCGGGTGGCCGTCGTCACGGGCGGTGGCATGGGGGGCCTTCTGACCCAGGACCAGGCGCTCGCCCGACTGGCCGACCGGGGACCGGAGTTCGTCTCGCCCTACTTCCTCACCGGCTATCTGATCAACATGGCCTGCGCCAACATCGCGCTGCGCTTCGGGACGACCGGTCCCGCCCTCTCCACCTCCACGGCCTGCGCCTCGGGCACCACCGCCCTCGGCCTCGCCCGGGACCTGATCGCGACCGGGCAGTGCGACATCGCCCTCGTGTGCGGCGCGGAGTCGGCCATCACCCGGCTGATGGTGGCGGGCTTCACCCAGATCGGCGCCCTGTCGGGCACGGGCTCGCGGCCCTTCGACACCACCCGGGACGGCTTCGTCATCGCGGAGGGCGCCGGCGCCCTGGTGCTGGAGCGGCCCGAGCACGCGGCGGCCCGGGCGGCGCGGCCACTGGCGCGGCTCATCGGGTACGCGGCCTCCACCGACGCCCACCACCTGGTGGCTCCGCACCCCGAGGGGCGGGGCGCCGAGCGGGCCGTCCGGGCCGCGCTCGCCGACGCCGGCGTCGCGCCCGGGGACGTCGGCCACGTCAACGCCCACGGCACCGCGACACGGCAGAACGACGCCATCGAGGCGGGTGTCCTGCGGCGCGTGTTCCCGCACCGTCCGCCGGTCACCTCGGCGAAGGGGGCGCTCGGACACACGCTGGGCGCCGCCGGTGCCATCGAGGCGGCGCTGACCGTACTGGCACTGGCGAAGGACACGGTTCCGCCGACGGCCGGCCTGGGCGAGCCGGACTCCGGGATGGGGATCGACGTCGTCGCGGGCCCGGCGCGCGCACACGCCGGCGAGATCGCGGTGAGCAACTCCTTCGGTTTCGGCGGCCACAACGCCGTCGCGGTCCTCGCACGCGCCTGAACCACTCCTGAGGCCCTGTCCGGGCCCCGTCTTCCGGCAGGGCCGCCGGTCGGCGAAGATGCGGAGGTCACCCCTGCGCAGCGCGAGGAGCGTTACCCCAGATGTCCCCTTCCGGTTCCGGTGCCCGGCCGCCGACGATCGCCGACGTGGCCCGGGCCGCCTCGGTGTCACCGACGACCGTCTCCCACGCCCTGAACGGGATCGGGAAGGTCGACCCCCGCACCCGGGAGCGCATCAAGGCGATCGCCGCCGAACTCGGCTACCGGCCGAACCTGCGCGCGCAGCGCCTGCGCCGGGGCGAGGCCAAGGCCATCGCGCTGGCGTCGTCGATGCCGTTCGCCGTGGCCGGCGGGCCGTCACGGCTCGGCTTCTACATGGAGGTCGCCGCCGCGGCGGCGGAGCGGGCGCTCGTGCACGGCTACGCGCTCGTCCTGGTCCCGCCGGTCCGTACGGGGTCCCCCTTGTACTCGGTCGACATCGACGGGGCCATCGTCGTGGAGCCCGACACGGAAGACGTCGCGGTGGCGCAGCTGCGCGAGCGCGGGCTGCCGTACGTGGCGCTGGGACGGCCGGTCTCCCCCGCCGAGGCCGCTCCGTACGTCGACCTGCGCGGGGCTGCGGTCGCGGAACTGCTGCTCGGGCACCTGCGGGAGCAAGGCGCGCGCCGGCCCGCGCTGATCGTCGGGGACGGGGCGCGGCACTCCGGTGTCGACGCCCGCGCCGTGTACGGGCTGGCGGCGGCGCGGCACGGCTGGGAGCCGATGGTGGCGACCGCTCCCGAGGAGGGCGGGGAACAGGCCGGGTACGACGCCTGCGCGTCGCTGCTCGCCGCCCACCCGGGCATCGACGCCGTCTGCGCCCTGGTGGACACCTTCGCCGTCGGGGCGGTCCAGGCGATCGTGGACAGCGGCCGGCGGATCCCGCAGGACATCGCGGTCGTCACCCGCTACGACGGCCTGCGGGCCCGGACCTGCGAGCCCCCGCTCACCGCGGTCGACCTGCACCTGGACCACGCCGCGTCCGAGGCGGTGGAGCTGCTGCTCGGCCGGCTGCGCGGGCGGGACACCCCGCCCGTCGCCACGGCCCCCGAACCGCGCCTGATCGCCCGGGCTTCGTCCCTGCGGGGCGCCCTCACGCCTTAGCCGAGCATGAGCACCACCCCGGAGACCAGGGCGAAGCCGAGGACGAACAGGCGCATCCGGCGGGCGTCCAGGCGGTGGTGCACCAGGCGGCTCAGCCCGGCCCCCACCGCCAGGGCGGGCAGCAGCAGCAACGCCCGGACCAGTTGCCCCGGTTCGCCCTGGCCCGTCGCGAACAGCAGGGCGAGGGACGCCACTTCGCCGACCAGGAAGCACACGGCGATCGTGGCCCGCAGCTCCGCGGGCGGCCGGTGCTGGTAGACCAGCGCGAGCGGCGGGCCGCCCACGCCCGTCGCGGTTTCCGTGAGCCCCGTGACCAGCCCCGCGCCCAGGTACGCGCCCCGGCCGGGGGTGAAGGCGGGCGCGGCCAGGCTGACCAGCGCCGCCAGGACCGTGGCCGCCCCGACGAAGAGCCCGAGCCGGCCGTCGGGGATGGCCCACAGGAGGGCGAGGCCGAGGGGGGTGGCGGCGAGCCGCGCCCCGGTGATCCAGCCGGCGCCGCGCAGGTCCAGGCTGTCCCGCTCGCGCCAGGCCACGTAGGCGTTGAGCGGGATCATCGACGCGAGGACGAAGACGGGCAGCAGCGCCGGGTCCAGCAGCCCCGCCACCGGGGCGACGATCAGCGCGAAGCCGAGGCCACTGGTCCCCTGCACGAACGCGGCCACCGCCACCGTCACGGCGAGCAGGGCGAGGGTCTGCGAGGTCACCGGGCCACGCTCCGTCCGCGGTGGCGGCCGGCGCGGGCGGCGGTGGAGGTGGGGTGGGTCCGGGTGACGGCGGCCCGCTCCAGCACGGAGCGCGAGAGTTCCACCGCCTGCCGTACCAGCGCCGGGCCGTCCCAGTCGGTGGGCCAGCCCCGCCACAGCCGGAGGCGGCCGCCGACGAACACGGCGCTGATCTGGTCGCGGTTGCCGCGCCGCACCAGTTCCCACGGCAGGTCCCAGCTCAGCCGCATCTCGGGGGTCGATATGTCGATGAGCAGGAAGTCGGCGGCGGCCCCTTCGGTGACGGTTCCGGTGAAGGAACCGAGGCCGAGCGCGTCGGCGCCGCCGCGGGCGCCGTGCTCCAGCCAGGTCCAGCCCGCTCCGCAGGAGGAGTCGCCGGAGGCGAGTCCGTAGGCGAGGCGCTGGGCGGACTCCGCGGCGTCGGCGAGCCGGAAGGCGTCACCGCGGGTGCCGTCGGTGCCGAGCCCGAAGCGGATGCCGCGCTCCGCCATGAGCGCCGCGGGGGCGACGGCGTTGCCCTTCCAGGCGCTGGCGACCGGGTTGTAGCTGACGGCGGCGCCGCTGTCGGCGAGCAGGGTGAGTTCCGCCGGGGTGAGGAGGGTGGCGTGTGCGGCCACCAGCTGGGGTCCGAGCGCGCCCACGTGGTGCAGGTGCTCCAGGGGGCGCAGGCCGTGCCGGACGAGGGAGCGTTCGACGGCGACGAGGTGCTCGTTGACGTGGATCTGTACGACGGCTCCCGCTTCGGCGGCCAGGCAGGCGCTCTCCCGCAGCGTGCGGGCGGTCGCGGCCTCGGGGATGGAGACGGCGAGGGACGGGTGGATCAGGTCGTCGGTGTCGTAGCGGGCCAGGTGCTTGTGCGCCTGGGCCATGACGTCCGCGGAGTCCTCGCCGGGGGCGTCGTTGCACAGCAGTCCCAGTACGCAGCGGATTCCGGCGTCGCGCGCGGCGGCGGCGACGACGTCGGCCTCGACGGCGGCCCGGGTGCCCGCGTCCGCGACGGTGGTGAACCCGCCGCGCAGGGACTCCAGCGCGGCCAGCTTCGCCGCAACGTACGCGGACTCCTCGTCCAGCGCGCCCTCCAGGGGCGCCCACACCCGGCGGAATATCTCGGAGGGCTCACCGAACGCCAGGGCCGCGCCGAAGCTCTGGGTGAGGTGGTGGTGGGTGTCTACGAAGCCCGGCATCAGCGCGTGCCCGGGCAGCCGCACGGGCGTCAACCGGGGGTGCAGGCGCTCCAGTTCCGCTGCGGGGCCGATGGCGCCGAAGGATCCGTCGGCCACGACGACGGCGTGCGATTCGAGCGGCCCGTCGGGGGTGAGGACCACGTCGGGCACGAGCAGCCGGGGGCCGGTGCCGCAGAGGTGGTCGGGGGACACGTCGTTCATGGATCTCTTTCCGGTGAGGGGGATCAGGCGTGCGGCGCGGGCTCGGAGGCCGCCTCGGCCGGGGCGCGGCGCAGTCGCGGGTGGTGGAAGAGGACGTTGAGGAGGGCTGCGGTGAACGCCCCGACGGCGACGCCGCTTTCGAGGAGGATCCGCGGGCCCGGCGGCAGGCTCCCGTACACGCCCGGGATCAGGATGGGCAGCAGTCCGAGGGCGAGGGACACGGCGCAGATGAAGGTGTTGGTGTGCCGGTCGAGTTCGGCGCGGCTGAGCATCTGGATGCCGAGCACCGTGATGACGGCGAAGACGACCATGGCGGTGCCGCCGACGACCGCTGCGGGCACCACGCTGATGGCGCGGGTCACGGGAGCGAGGAACCCGATGCAGATGAGCACCACGCCGGCGGCGGCGGTGACGAAGCGGCTGCGGACGCCGGTGACCCGCACGATGCCGATGTTCTCGCCGCTCGTCACCATCAGCGGCAGTCCGAAGAATCCGCCGAGGAGGGAGACGACCGCGTCGCCGCGGATGGTTTTGGGTACGTCGGTGCGGCGGTCGATGGTCTTGCCGACCGCCTCCGCGTTGATGACGGTCTGGCCGGTGGCTTCCGCCATGGAGGCGAGGCTGTAGAGCATCAGCGGGAGCGCGGCGACCAGGTTGAACTGCGGTGAGCCGAACGGCAGCAGCTCGGGGGCGCCCAGCAGCGGGCCGTGGAGGGCCGGGCCGAAGTGGGCGGCTCCGAGGGCCAGCGCGAGGACGGTACCGGCGATCAGGCCGAGCATGACGGCGAGCTGGCGCAGGACGCCGGTGAACAGCCGGTAGAAGGCGATGGTGAAGCCGATGGTGGCCAGGCCCAGCAGGAGGTGGGTGGGGTCGGCGAAGCCCGGCTCGCCGGGCCTGCCGGTGACCAGGACCGCGCCGACCTTCACCAGGTTCACCCCGACGATGACGATCATCGTTCCGATGACGAGCGAGGGGAAGAAGGCGAGGAGCCGGGAGAAGACGGGCAGCACGACGAAGTAGAAGGCGGCCGTGAGGATCACGGCGCCGGTGGCGGTGCGCAGGCCGTGCTGCCGGGCGATGGCGAGGAACAGGATGAGCGGGGCGCCGCCGGGGAGCATGACGAACGGCAGCCGGGGCCCGATCTTCCAGGGGCCGAGGGACTGGACCAGCGAGCCGATCCCGGACAGGACGAAGGCGGCGGAGAGCAGCTTGACCGTCAGCCGGGAGTCGAGCCCCAGCGTCGCGGCCATCAGGAAGATCGCCGAGATGGGGGTCGCGGCCATCACCAGCACGTGCTGGATGCCGAACAGCAGGATCCTGCCCAGCGGGCGGGCCTGGTCGACGGGGTGCGGCTGGTCCTCGGGGTGGAGCTCGTCCTCGGGCCGGGTTCCCGGGTCGGACTGGGCCATCAGGTCGGACTGGGCTTCCAGGTCGGGCTGGGTTTGAGGCTGCGGTGGTGCGGGACGACGGTTCGCGATGCGGAAACCGGGCACGTTCGAGCTCCGTTCGGCTCGTTCCGGATAGGGCTGGTCCCACGGCCCGGGACGGGGGTCGCGATGACAAGCCAAATCGATTTGGCCGCCAGTATGTGAGGGTGCTTCCACCGCGTCAAGAGAGCTGGACGAGCCGCTTCGAGCGCCGTCCGGTTATGAAAACTCCCCCTCCCCCACGAGGGGGTTGGGGGAGTAGGGTGCCCCGGTGCGGGTCACTGCGGGGTGTGGAAGCGGCCCGCGCCGCGCTGCTGGGGAACGGTATTCAGCCGGTGCGCGCCGGAACGTCGGCGGCCGGGAAAGGGGTTGCGCCGCGAGGGAGCCGAAGGGGCCACGACCAGGAGGACGATGAGGGCGAGGACCGCGACGAGGATGAGCCCGGCAACGAGGTTCATGTTCACGCCTTCCGTCGGATGCTGACGGTCTTTCACTGCTTTCCTGTCACTACATCCTGTAACCGAAAATCACGGCGGTAAACACAACGGGTGAGTGCGCCGGGTAACGCCTGCGCAAAAAGCGGCAGTTGTGACCTTGCGCGTCACGTTCCGAAGAGCGCCAGGGAGCCCCACAGCGCGAGGGTGGCGGCGACCAGGGCGGCGGGGACGGTGAGCAGGCCGAGGCGGGTGAACTGCCCCAGGCTGACCCGGTGGTCGTGCCCGTGCGCGATCCGCCGCCACAGCAGGGTGGCGAGCGACCCGGCGTAGGTCAGGTTGGGGCCGATGTTCACCCCGAGGAGTACGGCCAGCACCGCGCCCGGGCCGACGGGTGCGGCCAGCGGGACCAGGGCCAGGACGGCCGGCAGGTTGTTGATCAGGTTGGCCAGCACCGCGGCGAGCGCGGCGGTGCCGAGCAGGGCGGGCAGCCCCGTACCGCCGGGCAGGACGTGGCCCAGGGCGTCGCCGAGCCCGTGGTCGACGACGGCGCGGACCACGATGCCGAGGGCGAGCACGAAGGCCAGGAAGGAAGGGGCCGCGGAGCGCAGAACGGCGCCGGGCGTGGTGCGACGGCGCGCGAGTGCCCGGACGCCCATCACCAGCGCCCCGGCCGCCGCGGCCCAGGCCGGGTCGATGCCGACGGCCGAGGCCACGGCGAAACCGGCGAGGGTGGCGGCGACGGTCACCAGCGCGAACCGCGGGAAGCCGGCCTGCTCCGCCGCCTCGGGCCGCTCCGCGGGTGCGTTCAGGTCGGTGGCGAAGAAGCGGCGGAAGACCACGTACTCGACGCCGATCGCGGCCAGCCACGGCAGCGCCATCAGCAGCGCGAAGCGCGTGAAGGTGAGGCCGCTGGCGGTGTAGGCCAGGAGGTTGGTCAGGTTCGACACCGGCAGGAGCAGCGAAGCCGAGTTGGACAGGTGGGCGGCGGCGTACACGTGCGGCGTGGGGCGCGCCCCCATCCGAGCGGCCGTCGCGAACACCACGGGCGTCAGCAGCACCACGGTGGCGTCGAGGCTCAGCGCCGCGGTGATCAGCGAGGCGAGGACGAAGACGGCGCCGAGCAGCCGGCGCGGGCGGCCCGCCGCCCAGCCTCCCATCCAGGTGCCGCAGGCGTGGAAGAGTCCGTCGTCGTCGCAGAGTTTGGCGAGGACGAGGACGGCGGCGAGGAAGCCGATCACCGGCCCCAGCCGCTCCGCTTCCGCGCGCAAGTGGTCCAGGGTGATCCCGCCGGTCGCGACGACCACCCCGGCGGCCGGTACGGCGAAGACCGCCTCGGACCGGCCGAACGGACGGACGACGGCGCACACGAGGACGACGACCAGGGCAATGACGGAGATGAGCTCGACGGGCATGCTTCGATCATCGCGGAGCGCCGGACGGGGGCGACGGCCGCCACCCCCGGGTTCCTCGGACGTCCGCCGGCCGTCAGGCGGCGCTGCGGGCGGGCTGCGGGGTGAGCAGCTGGGCCTGGCCGAAGAGCAGGGCCCAGCCGTCGGGGAGGCCGGAGAGGATGCGGGCGAGGAGGTCGGGCCCGGCCAGGGCGGCGACGGCGGTGAGGACCGCGCCGGCTTCCCAGCGCGCGGTGGCGGGCGTACCGCCGGCCGCGCCCGCGAGGTCCTTGACGAAGGCCCAGCCGGTGAGCGGCCGGGAGTCCGGGACCTGAGCGGTGAAGGTGAGTGCGGCTTCCACGGGCAGGCGGGCGGCCAGGCCCACCCGCTCGTCGCCCGTGATCTGGCGGCCGAGCGCGGACATGACGCGGCGGACGGCCTCCTCGGCCCGCTCTCTGGTCGGGTACGCGCCTTCGTAGCGCACCCTCTCCACCATTTGGTCGTAGGTCGTCTCCGGCACCTGCCGGAGCTGTTCGGGCCGGTGGAACATGGGTGCTGTGCGCCTTTCTGATCGATGGGTCGGGGGGGGGTGGCGGCGGAGCCGGGGAACGGTTCAGACGGGCTGGGGGCGCCCGAAGAGCAGGTCGTAGCCGGGGGGCAGCTGGAGCAGGAGCCGACGGGTGAGGTCCTGGCCGGCCGCGTCGGCGGCGACGCTGAGCACGGCGCCGACGTCCCAGGCCGCCGTCGCCTGCGAGGCGCCCTCGATCCACGCCGCCGTCGCGCGTACGAAGCGCTCCGGCGCGAGCGGCTCCACCGCCTGGAGGGGGTTGAGGAGGATCAGGGCGTACGTCTCGGGCAGACGGGCCGCCAGTTCGGCCCGCTCCGTGCCGACGATGTGGGCGCCGAGCAGGGCCAGGACGACCCGGGCGGCGCGGTCGGCTTCCTCAGGGGTGTCGTATTCGCCGCGTTCCTGGACCTGGTCGAGGAACGCCTCCCAACGCAAGGCCATGGGACCTGTCCTCCTCGGTGCTCGCAGAGCGTTCACGGGGGCGCGGTCACGGGGGCGCGGAGGACGGGACTGCCGGGGGGAGTGGAGCGGCCCGTCCTCCGCCGCCTGGGTGGCCGACGGGCCGGTCAGCCGGAGATCTCCTTGCGGCCGCCGTCGGTGGCACTGATGGTGATCTTGCGCGGCTTCGCGCGTTCGGCGATCGGGATGCGCAGGGTCAGTACACCCGCGTCGTAGTCGGCCTTGATGTTCTCGGTGTCCAGGGTGTCGGCGAGCATGACCTGCCGGGAGAACACACCGAGCGGCCGCTCGGAGAGTTCCATCTGCACGTCCTCGCCCTTGACCGTCGGCCGGCGCTCGGCCCTGACGGTCAGCATGTTCCGCTCGACGTCGATGTCGATCGCGTCCGCGGAGACGCCCGGGACGTCGAAGGCGATCACGTACTGGTCGCCCTCTCGGTAGGCGTCCATCGGCATCACGGACGGCTTCGACCAGGTGCCGGCCGTGCCCACCAGCTGCTGGGTGAGCCGGTCGAGCTCGCGGAACGGGTCGGTGCGCATCAACATCGCGAAACACCTCCAGTCGGTTCAGGCAGGAACTGCCAATGCGCTTCAACGTGCTTCCGTTGTAGCATGTCATCCAGACGATGACAAGCGAGACGTCATCTGGAGGATGACGCAACGACGAGATCCACGGAGAGTGCCCCATGACCGCATCCGCGCAGCCCACCCCCTCGGCGGACACCGGCCCGGCCTCGTTCCTCGCCGCGGCGGCGGCCCTCGAGACGATCGACCGGGCCGTCCGTCAGGCCCAGAACGCCGACGGCGCGGAGCCCGGAGCCACCTCGCCCCCGAGCACGGACGGACCCCACCCCGCCCTCGCCTCCCTGCTGTTGCTGCGCCAGGTGCGGGAGCAGCTCGCCGGCTGGGAGACCGGCCTCATCGAAACCGCCCGGGAGGCCGGCGCCAGCTGGGCGGACCTGGCAGGGCCCCTCGGTGTGGCCAGCCGCCAGGCCGCCGAGCGGCGCTACCTGCGCCAGCGTCCCGGTGAGGCGGGGGTCACCGGTGAACAGCGGGTGCAGGCCGTGCGCGACCGGCGGGCGGCCGACCGCACCGTCACCGCATGGGCCCGGGACAACGCCGCGGGCCTGCGTCGGCTGGCCGGACAGGTCACCGCCCTGACCGACCTCCCGGCCAGCGCCGACCGGCAGTTGGGCGAGCTCAACCAGGCCCTCGCCCGCGACGACGCGGCCCACCTCGTGCGCCCCCTCACCGACACCCGGCGCCATCTGCGCCCCGAGCACTCCGAACTCGCCGACCGCATCGACGAGATGACCCGCCACACCCACCGACTGCGCAAGGACAGCGACACCCAGCGCCGCGAGACCTGAGGGGCGAGGCCCAGGGGGCCTCGGCGTGGAAGGGAGCGAACGATGTCCACGCGTCGACACGAGCCCGCTCCGGCGCCGGAGGGGATCGCGGCCGCCGTCACGACGAGCCGCTCGGAGGGACACGTCACCGTGGCGGTGACGGGGGAGATCGACATCGCGACGGCGCCGCTGCTGGAGCAGGCGCTCCGCGAGGCGCTCCGTGACCGCGTGACGGAGGTCGAGGCCGATCTCAGCGGAGTCTCCTTCTGCGACCTCTCCGGACTGGACGTCCTGCTCCGTGCCGAGCGGCACGCCCGCGCCCACGGCCGGACCCTGCGCGTGGCGGGAGTGCACTCACCGCAGGTGCGACGCCTGTTCGAGTTGACGGGCACGACCAGGATCGCCGCCGAGGACCCGGCACAAGACCCGGGAAACCGTAACTCCGCGTAGCCGGAGGAGGGGGACTCGTCTCTTTACGTAACCGATACACCGCGGGGGACGCCAAATCACCGGAAACCTTCCGCCCGGAGGGAAGACTGGTCGGCCGTCGAGAGCCAAGCGCATGTCGATCAAGACCAGCCCCCGGACCGGGCTGTTCCTGCAACCCGATGCGGAGGTATCACGATGACCCCCTACGGAACGGAAGACGCCCATTCACCCGGAGAACCCAGGCCCCCGGCCTCCTCGCCCCGCGTCCTCGCCCTGTCCTTCCTCGGCCTGTTCCTCGCCGCCTCCACGGTGACCGGCAGCGCCTCACCGGCCAATGCGGCCCCGTCACACGGCGTGAGAGCCGTCGCGGTGGCCGCCTCCAAACGGGGGGCCCCGTACGCCTACGGCGCCGCGGGGCCCAAACGCTTCGACTGCTCGGGACTGACCTTCTACGCGTTCCGCAAAGCCGGGCGACGACTGCCGCGCACCGCGGAACAGCAGTACGAACAGACCCGCCACATCCCGCCCGTCGAGCGCGCTCCCGGCGACCTCGTCTTCTTCCCCCGGGGCGCCACCATGGCCCACGTCGGCATCTACGCCGGGGGCGGAAAGATATGGCACGCCCCCCGCCCGGGCGGCCGGGTACGCCTCGAACGGATCTGGACCTCCGACGTGCGGTACGGACGCGCGGGCTGACGGCGCTCACCCGCGCCGGGCGGCGCCCCCTCGCGCGCCGCCCGGCCCCTTCGACCATGATGGGAGGAGGGACCCTCGAAAGGCCTGACGGAAGGAGGCCCCAGGTGAGCGCCGAGCGCTACGAACTGGTGCTTCCCGGCGAGCCGGGGGCGGATCCGGACACCGTGGTGGTGTCGCGGACCCAGCTGAAGGGACCGGGCGGCCACCCCGTGTACGAGGACCGGACCGGCATCGTGCGGGCGGAGATCAGCGACCGCGGCGAGGTACGGATGCTGCCGTCAGGCGGTCACCAGGATCCCGTCACGGCCCTGGAGGCCCGCCCGCTGCAGTGATCACGCCCGGGGCACGCGACCGGCGCCCCACTCCCCCGCGCCCGCTTCGGCCGGGCCGGGCCGGCCGCGGTGCCACCAGTGCCGGCGCCGCGGATGTACGGCGCGCCCGAGGCGCCGCCCCACCAGCAGGTACCCGAGCAGTGCGCCCGCCGTGTTCAGGATGACGTCGTCGACGTCGAAGGCGCGCCCGCTGACCAGGGCGCCCTGGATCAGCTCCACCAGCGTCATGAGCGTCGCCGTCACGACGGCGACCCTGAGCAGCCCGCGGGCCGGCGGGACGAGCACGGGCAGCAGCACCCCGAGCGGCACGCCGAGCAGGACGTTGCCGCCGAGCTGCCGGGCGGCCTCGCGCACGGAAGCCCCGTTCAGGTAGGCGCTGATGGAGCGGCCGGGATGCACGTTGCTGTGGACGAGGTCCACCGAGGCGGCCGACGGCTCCAGCGTGAGGCGGGCCAGCACGACGCTGAACAGTACGGTCGCCGCGAAGGCGCCGACCATCGCCAGCGCCCGGACCACCGGCGACGCCGGGGGCCGGCCGAACGGCGCCGCCTCGGGGCGGCCGCGCGCCCCGCCGGGGGCGGTCTTCTCGTCGGGTTTCCTCATATGCCGCAACCACTTGGGCCTCGATGTCATGCGGGCCCTTGTACCCCGGCGGCGGCGTTGAACTCGCCCCGTCCGGCGCCTTGTTGGCTCAGGCCGGGCGGGTCTCGGTGTGTCCGCACACCCAGGCCAGGGCGTCGTGCACGCCCTGGATGTGGTCGTGCGGCACGGAGCGCCCGGGCTGCTCCTCCAGCCGTACGACAGCGGCGTCGACCTCGGCCGTGAGCAGGTCCACGCCGGGCGGCCCTTCGGTGTGCACGCCGGTGACGGGGCCCTCGCGGTCCCGGCCGAGGGCCCACGCGTATCCGCTGGCGGCGCCCCGGGCGAAGGGGGTCGACCGCTCCAGACTTCTGCACTCCCGTTCGATGTCGGCTCGACGGCGGGTTCCGACCATCTCCTCGCCACTGCGGTTCGTGGATCGCGTCGCCATACGTACCCCGCCTCCCCGGGTTCGCCGCGCCCGGCCCCGCGTAGGGAGCGGGGCGTCCTCTTGGCCCGTCTGCCCGGTCAAGGGGCGGGCATGCCGTCCGGTCCGGACCGAAGCCCCGTACGCCTGCCCGGCATCCGCGCATCATTTCGACTTTCGGGGGCACGTCGGTGATCAGTCCCGTGAACCGGCCCGAAAGGACCTTCCATGTTGATGCCGTCCCCGATCGTCGTCCGCTCCCTGCTCGCCCGGTACGCCTCCTTGGCCGGCCAGGACTCCGCCGCCGCACGGCAGGAGCTGGAGCAGGTCTCGTACACCCTCTGCGTCACGACGGCGACGACCACGATCGAGGACGCCCTGGCCGCGGCCGAGGTGCTGGCCGAACGCGAAGTGCCGACGGGCCGTCAGGAAATGAGTGCGGCTGCCGCGTAGCCGACGGCGAGGACGCCGCTGCGCCACCACCGGGGCCGTCGCCGCGCGGCGACCCCATGCCCTATGAATGAAACGGGGCAAACTAGGCAGACGGCGAATAACGCCCATCAGTATAGATTCGGAGTTTCGTCATGGCTGAGCACACCACCACCCCGCACTACACCGTGCCGGGGATGCCGAAGGAGGACGCCGCCCGTGTCGTCGAGGTGCTGCGCATGCGGCTGCACTCGCTCAACGACCTGGCGCTGACGCTCAAGCACGTCCACTGGAACGTGGTGGGACCCCATTTCATCGCCGTCCACGAGATGCTGGACCCCCAGGTCGACGCGGTCCGGGAGATGATCGACACCACCGCGGAACGCATCTCGACCCTCGGCGGGGTCCCCGCCGGCACCCCGGGCGCGCTGGTCGCCGAGCGGACCTGGGACGACTACGACGTGGGCCGGGCCGACGCCGTCGCCCACCTCGGTGCGCTGGACCTGGTCTACGCGGGTG
Source organism: Streptomyces cirratus (assembly GCF_014650775.1). GTDB lineage: Bacteria > Actinomycetota > Actinomycetes > Streptomycetales > Streptomycetaceae > Streptomyces > Streptomyces cirratus. The sequence continues at coordinate 349,039 of NZ_BMVP01000003.1, forward strand.
TCATCGAGGACCACCGGGCCGCGATGAAGACCACCGACGAGCTGGACCCGGTCACGCAGGACATGCTCATCGGCCAGCTGGCGCAGCTGGAGCTCTTCCAGTGGTTCGTCCGCGCGCACCTGGAGAGCAGCGGCGGACGCCTGAGCACGGCCGGTGCCCACACCCTGGACGAGGCCGCCGACCAGGCGCTGCGGGACGCTCGCCGGACGGCCTGATCCCGCCCGCCGACCCCTTCGGCACACGCCGGGGCCGCCCGCTCCCGAGAGGGAGACGGGCGGCCCCGGCGATGCTGTGCGCGGCGCCCGGTGGGCGCGTCCTCATTCGTTCTTGGCCGTACTGGGCCGTCCTCAGTTGAGGGAAGGCTCCGGCGGCGCCGGCTTGGGCGCGGGCCGTCCGGTGAGGAGCCGGTCCGCTTCGATCTCCGCGAAGACCGACTTGCCGCTGTCGTGCGGGACGGTGCCCCAACGGTCGGAGAGGCGCTGCACGATGTACAGCCCCTGCCCTCCGGGGGTTCCCCGCAGTTGCCTCGGGCGGGGACGGGGAGGCTCGGGGTCCCCGTCGAACACCTCGATGCGCAGGGATTCCCCGGCGACCAGCAACAGCTGGTGGCAGCCGCCCGCGTGGACTCCGGCGTTGGTGACCAGCTCGGAGACGATGAGCAGGGCGTCATCGGCGGTCTCGGTGCCGTCCCAGCCCCAGTCGCGCAGCGCCTGTTTCGCGAACTCGCGGCCCTTGGCCACCTGGCCGCTGGTACCGCTGAGGGTGAGCCGACGGCGCTGGCCCATGACCGGCGGTCCGGTGGGCAGTGGATCGCTGGTGTCGGATCCGATGGTCTTCACTGTGGTCTCACCCCCGTCTTTGACGCTGATCGTCGTGTATCGCGAAGGCCCGGTGCGGCCGGGCCACGGGCCGGGGCGCAGTCGCCCTCGGTGCCTCAGGTGTTGCGTATGCCCGGTCTGACCACCCGGACACGTGGGTACTCCGATCGGCGCAGTGCCGCCGGCTCACCCGGGCAGGACGGGCGGCGGGCACGAGCGGGCTCAAGGTGCGGTGAGTGCGGCGTCGACGGTGGTGTCGACGGTGAACACGGTGTCCGCGCCGGTGATCTCCAGGAGCCTCAGGAGCTGCTGGGTGGGTGCGGCCAGCCGCACCGCGAGACCGGCCTTCTCCGCGTCCAGACGCGTCGCGAGCAGCAGGTTGAGGCCCGAGGAGTCACAGAAGCCCAGGCCCGTCAGATCGATCACCAGCCGGTCCGCGCCCGACCGGACGGCCTGCTCCAGGAGCGGCCGGACGGCTCCGAGGCCGTCCAGGTCCAAGTCTCCCGTGATCGCGCACACCACGGCGCCCGTCCCGCTCTTACGGAGCCCGGCTCTCTGCGGTCCGTCTGTGGCCATGCCCCCCTGCGGAGTCACTTCGCCCTCTCCCGGGTTGCCAGTTCCCACGTCAGCCTCTCCGTCGCCCCTCGTGCCGTACGGACGCAACTTTACAGGCGCCGGTGGCGGTGGGGGAGGCCCTGCGGCCGCCACCCCTCTCCGGGGTCAGCTGCCGCTGACGTGGAGGCGCAGGGTGAGGCCCGATTCCAGGGCCCGGATCTCGACCAGGTCGCAGAGCTGGTGGATCATCCACAGGCCGCGGCCGCCGTTGCCGGACGTCAGGGACGGGCGCCGGCGGCCCGCGAGGGCGTTGGAGAGGCGGCCGCTGTCCCGGATCTCCGCGACGACGACGCCCGTGGCCGGGCTCCACAGCCGCAGGGTGCCCTTGCCACCGCCGTGGGCCAGGGAGTTGGCGGCGGCTTCACTGACGGCGAGTACGAAGTCGCCCCGCCGGGCCGGGTCGAGGTCCGCCCCGCGGACCCAGTTCTCGGCCTGTTCGCGGACCTGGGCGAGCCCGCCGTCGCCGTATTCCAGGAGGAGGGGGTCGCGGGAGGGCTCGGGAAAGGGGAGATCACAGTCCGAGCAGACGACGGCGGCGTCCGTATAGAGGGGACTGACGGTGTCCCGGCCGTCCTCGATCACCGTGGGGTGGGTGCGCCGGGCGTCGGCCACCACCTGCGGCGGCAGGCCGGAGAGGTCGTAGGGGCACAGGATCGTGGCGGGCCGCCCGGCGAAGGCGGTGTTGATGAGTGCCTCGTGGCGGGTGGCTTCGAGGATCTCCCCTTCGGTGCGGCCCGGCCAGATCGGCTCGCCGACGATGCGAGGGGCCCGGCCGGGGTTGCGGTCCGCGAAGCCCTGGAGGGCGGCCAGGATCCGGCCGGGGTTGCGGCCCAGCTCCCTCATGTCCACGCAGTCGATGCCGTCGGCGTCGCTGCCCAGGCTCTGGCGCAGGGCGTCGAGGTGCGGGCCGGGCACGGCGAGGAAGACCGGCTCCTGCGCCGCCAGGGCCGCCCGCACGAACGCGCCGACGCCGGCCGTGTACTCCTCCAGGTCCCGGTAGAAGAGTGCGGGATGGACGAAGTCCGCGGGCTCCGCGGCCGCCGGAACAGGGGTGACGATCATGCTGCGACCTCCAGCGCGGCACATTCCTCCGGAAACAACTCGGCCACTTTGCGCAGCGAGTACGGGGGCTTGTGGAGAAGGAGGCTCCGGCCCTTCCCGGTCAGTGAGTTCGAGACCTCCACGAGCACGGCGACCGCGCCGGGGTCGAGGAAGGTCACCGCGGACAGGTCGAGGTGAACGGTGGGGCCGGGCATCCGCGCGAGGGCGGCGAGCGCGGAGCGCAGGACGGGGCGGGTGTCGACGTCGCCGCTGCCGCTCAGCCGGATGCCGGAGCGGTCCCGCATCGGGACGGCGGCCAGGGCGGCCGGGAGGGTGCTCGGCCCGCCGGCCGGGGGGCGGGGGGCGTCGGCGCAGGTGGTGTGGGCCCGGGTGAGCAGGTCGGCGGTCGGTCCGGGGATCAGGCGGCGGTCGAAGAGGCAGAGCCCCGTGAGGGGAAGGTCCGCGTAGACCTCGCGGTCCAGGCGCAGCTCCGACTCCAGGACGCGGTCGACGTGCTCCTCCTCACGCGCGGACCAGGACATCTCGCCGAGGACCCGCAGGCCCGTGTGGCCGTCGGCGAGGGCCTCGGCGCAGGCCGCGCGGAACATGGAGATGACCCAGTCGGGGTCGAAGGGAACGTGGCGAAGGTAGGACCGTTCGGTTCCGGTCACGCTCAGGCGGGCGTCCCGGCGGGCCGCGTCGACGTCGATGTGGCCGCGCCGCAGTGCGTCGATGACGGCGTCGGGCTCGGTGCTGTCGGCGCTGTACCAGACGCGCTGGCCGCGCTCCAGGCCGTTGCTCACGAAGCGGACCACGGTGTCCGCCCACGCCAGGTCGTTGTCGTAGGCGAAGGAGGAGTGCTCACCACGGGCGGCCGGGTACCGGCTTTGACGAGGGGGCGGGCTCACGTTCTTCCCTCCGGGGACGGGCGGTTGGCCGGGTCGTCCGACAAGGCTACCGCCGGTCCCCGTCGACACCGGCCCGCCCGCCACCTCGGCGGGGTGTGCGGGCTGGTGCTGTGGCCGGGAAGGTCTGCCGGGTCGCGGCGTCCGGTGCGGTGCATCGCAAGGCGGAGGGCCGCGGCCCGTACCGGACGTACTCGCGCGGTTTCGACAACGCGGGGGGGGTGCCGGGCCAGGCGTCGCGACCCGGTGAACCCTCCCGGTCACAGCACTAGGACGCGAGCATGCCGCTGCGCAGTCGCGCCAGGGTGCGGGAGAGCAGGCGGGACACCTGCATCTGGGAGATGCCCAGCTCGGCGCCGATCTCGGCCTGGGTCTTCTCGTCGCCGAAGCGCATCTGCAGGATGCGGCGGTCCCGCTCGTCGAGCTCGGCCAGCAGCGGGGCGAGGGTGTGGAACTCCTCGAAGAGTTCCATGGCGAAATCGGCTTCGCCGAGGGTGTCGGCCAGCGACCGGGTCCTGCGGCCCGGGGCGGAGTCCTCTTCCGAGCCGGCGGAGGCGTCGAGGGAGTCGCTGGTGTAGCCGTTGGCGGCGACCAGCCCCTCCACGACCTCGTCCTCGCTCAGTTCGAGGTCCTGGGCGAGTTCCTTGACGGTCGGGGCACGCCCGAGGAGGTCGGTCAGGGCCTCCCGGCTCTTGGCGAGTTCCGTGCGCAGCTCCTGGAGGCGGCGCGGGACGTGCACGGCCCAGGTGGTGTCGCGGAAGTACCGCTTGATCTCGCCGGTGATGAAGGGGAGCGCCAGCGTGGCGAACTCCACTTCGCGCTCGGGGTCGAAGCGGTCGATCGCCTTGATCAGGCCGATCGTCCCGACCTGGAGGATGTCGTCCATGTCGACACCGCCGCCCGCGGAACGGGCGCGGAAGCGGCGGGCGGCGAAGTGCACCAGTGAGACGTTCATCTCGATGAGCGTGTTGCGCGCGTACTGGTACTCCGGGGTGCCCTCCTCCAGCGAGCGCAGCCGCAGCAGGAAGACGCGCGACAGCTGCCGGGCGTCCGACGGGGCCACCTCCCGGGCGTCGGCGATCCGCGGCAGTCGGCCCTCGGGCTCATCGATCGTACGGCCAGGCACCGGTACGGCCTTCGCGTCTGTCTTGCGGACCTGGTCTACAACTGCGGCGGAGCTAGGCATGGGGGACCTTTCCTCCCGACGACGGACGGCTGACGACGCTCGCTTGCCCCGAGAATCGCTCTTCACACGGGGCTGATGGAAGTTTCTTCCGAGACGGTGCCCCACGGGTGCACCGGGGGCTTCCGGGCGCCCGGGATGTGGTGGGATACGTTCCGGCGCGGGACGAAGGCCAGCGTCCCCGCAGTGACGGAGTGTCGGAAGATGGTGGGGAAGAGATGACGAACGCTACGGTCACGAAGGGCCCGGGGCCGGACTCACCGGGCGCCGTGGGCGAGCCGGAACTGCGGCAGCTGCTGGCGGGGCTGACGGCGGTGCGTGACGGCGACTTCGGCACCCGGCTGCCCGACGGGGCGGACGGGCTCCTCGGCGAGATCGCCACCGTCTTCAACGGCATGATCGACCAGTTGTCCCTGTTCACCTCGGAGGTCACCCGGGTGGCCCGCGAGGTCGGCACCGAGGGGACGCTCGGCGGTCAGGCCGAGGTGCCGGGCGTGTCCGGGAGCTGGGCGGACCTGACGGACTCCGTCAACGCGATGGCGGGCAACCTGACGACGCAGGTCCGCGACATCGCCCAGGTCGCCACCGCGGTCGCGCGCGGCGACCTGTCGCAGAAGATCGCCGTGGACGCCCGGGGCGAGATCCTGGAGCTCAAGGACACCGTCAACACGATGGTCGACCAGCTCTCCGCGTTCGCCGACGAGGTCACCCGGATGGCCCGCGAGGTGGGCACGGACGGTATCCTCGGCGGCCAGGCCGACGTCAAGGGCGTCTCCGGCACCTGGCGGGACCTTACCGATTCGGTCAATTTCATGGCCGGAAACCTCACGGCCCAGGTGCGTTCCATCGCCCAGGTCGCGACGGCCGTCGCCAAGGGCGACCTCTCGCAGAAGATCCGGGTCGACGCCCGGGGCGAGATCCTGGAACTCAAGGACACCATCAACACGATGGTCGACCAGCTCTCCGCCTTCGCCGACGAGGTCACCCGCGTCGCCCGCGAGGTCGGCACCGAGGGCAACCTCGGCGGCCAGGCCACGGTGCGCGGGGTATCGGGCACCTGGAAGGACCTCACCGACAACGTCAACGTGATGGCGTCGAACCTGACCGGGCAGGTGCGCTCCATCGCCCAGGTCGCGACGGCCGTCGCCAAGGGCGACCTCTCGCAGAAGATCACGGTGGAGGCGAAGGGCGAGGTCGCCGCGCTCGCCGGGGTCATCAACACGATGGTCGACACGCTGTCCGCGTTCGCCGACGAGGTGACCCGCGTCGCCCGTGAGGTCGGTACCGAGGGGCGCCTCGGCGGCCAGGCCCGCGTCCCGAACGTGGCGGGCACGTGGAAGGACCTCACCGACAACGTCAACTCCATGGCGAACAACCTGACCGGTCAGGTCCGCAACATCGCCCTGGTGACCACCGCCGTCGCCAACGGCGACCTCTCGAAGAAGATCGACGTCGACGCCCGGGGCGAGATCCTCGAACTCAAGACCACGATCAACACGATGGTCGACCAGCTGTCGTCCTTCGCCGCCGAGGTGACGCGCGTGGCGCGCGAGGTCGGCAGCGAGGGCCGCCTCGGCGGCCAGGCGGAGGTCGAGGGCGTCGAGGGCACGTGGAAGCGGCTGACGGAGAACGTGAACGAGCTGGCCGGGAACCTGACCCGCCAGGTGCGGGCCATCGCCGAGGTAGCGAGCGCGGTCGCCGAGGGCGACCTGACCCGCTCCATCACCGTGGACGCCTCCGGCGAGGTCGCCGAGCTCAAGGACAACATCAACTCGATGGTCGGCTCCCTGCGGGAGACCACCCGTGCCAACCAGGAGCAGGACTGGCTCAAGTCCAACCTGGCCCGGATCTCCGGCCTGATGCAGGGCCACCGGGACCTGTCCGCCGTCGCCGAGCTCGTCATGGACGAGCTGACGCCGCTCGTGAACGCCAGCTACGGCGCCTTCTACCTCGCCGAGGAGACCGAGGGAGAGACGTGGCTCACCCTCATCGGCTCCTACGGCCGGCCCGCCGGAAGCCCCGCCTCCGTACGTCTGCGCCGCGGTGAGACCCTCGTGGGCCAGGCGGCCCGCAGCCGGCGGATCATCGTGGCCGACGAGGTGCCGCCCGGTTACGTCGTCTCCTCGGGGCTGGGCCGCTCCGCCCCGGCGGGGCTGATCGTGCTGCCCATCGTCGTGGAGGAGCAGGTGCTCGGCGTCATCGAGCTCGCCACCTTCAAGACCTTCACCCCGGTGCACCGGGACTTCCTGGGCCGGCTGATGGAGACCGTGGGCGTCAACGTCAGCACGATCGTCGCCAACGCCCGCACCGACGAACTGCTGGGCGAGTCGCAGCGGTTGACGGTCGAACTCCAGGCACGGTCGGAGCAGCTCCAGGTCCAGCAGGACGAACTCCAGCGCTCCAACGCCGAACTGGAGGAGAAGGCCGCCCTCCTCGCCACCCAGAACCGGGACATCGAGACGAAGAACTTGGAGATCGAGCAGGCCCGGCAGGAACTGGAGGACCGCGCACAGCAGTTGTCGCTGGCGTCGAAGTACAAGTCGGAGTTCCTGGCCAACATGAGCCACGAGCTGCGCACGCCGCTCAACAGCCTGCTCATCCTCGCCCAGCTCCTGGCGCAGAACCCCACCCGCAACCTCACGGCCAAGCAGGTGGAGTACGCCGGGATCATCCACTCGGCGGGCTCCGACCTGCTCCAGCTGATCAACGACATCCTCGACCTGTCCAAGGTCGAGGCGGGGAAGATGGACATCAACCCCGAGCGGGTCTCCATCAAGCAGCTCCTGGGCTACGTGGAAGCCACCTTCCGGCCGCTCACCAGCCAAAAGAGCCTCGACTTCGAGATCGTGACCCTGCCCGGCGTGCCGGTCGACCTGCTGACCGACGACGCGCGGCTGCGCCAGATCCTGCGCAACCTCCTCTCGAACGCGGTCAAGTTCACCGAGCACGGCCGGGTGGAGCTGCGGATCGAGCCGGCGACCGCCGACGAGCTGCCGGGCCACCTGGACCGGGCCGGATCGGTGGTGGCCTTCCGCGTGATCGACACGGGCATCGGCATCGCCGAACAGCACCTGGAGGCGATCTTCGCCGCGTTCCAGCAGGCCGACGGGACCACCAGCCGCCGGTACGGGGGCACGGGGCTGGGTCTGTCGATCACGCGCGAGATCGCCCGGCTCCTCGGCGGTGTGGTCACGGCCCGCAGCGTGCCGGACGAGGGTTCGCAGTTCACGCTGTACCTGCCCGTCTCCTACGACGACTTCCACGACCGCGCCCTGGAAGGGCCGGCCCAGGAGCCGGCCCCGGCGGACGAGGCGGAGGAGCCCGGCGCGACCGCCGACGCCGCGGTGCCCGCCGCGGACCAGTCCACGCGCCACCCCAGACGGCTGCTGGTGATCGAGGAGCGCAGCAACGGCCTGCTGAGCCTCGTGGCGGAGAGCGCGGCCCGTGACCTTGCGGCCGGGCGCGCCGCCTCGGGTACCGAGGAACAGGTGGAGGTGGCGACCGCCGTCACCGCCGTGGAAGCTGCCGCCGTACTCGCGCAGGCCTCCTTCCACTGCGTCGTCCTCGACCTCGGCAGCGACGGCGAGGCCCTGCGCTTCCTGGACGCCATGGCGGGCGACTCGGCCCTGGCGTCCCTGCCGGTGCTCGCGCACGACGGCCGCCGCCTGAGCGCGGCGCAGCGGACGGAACTCTCCCGGCACGCCGCCCGCCAGCCGCTGGAAGTCCTCTCCAGCCTGGACGAGCTGCGCGAACGGATAGCGCTGCACCTGTCCGCCGAGCGGCCCGGCGCCGTGCCCCCGCTGGTGCGGACCGGCGCTCCCTCGCCGTCCTCCGGACCCGCGCACGTCGACGACCGCCTGGCGGGCCGGTCCGTGCTGGTCGTCGACGACGACGCCCGCAACCTGTTCGCGATCTCCGGCATCCTGGAGCTCCACGGGATCGAGGTCCTGCACGCCGAGAACGGCCGCAAGGGCATCGAGGCCCTGGACGCGAACCCGGGCATCGACCTGATCCTGATGGACGTGATGATGCCGGAGATGGACGGGTACGCGGCGACCGCCGAGATCCGGCGGATGCCCGCCTACGCGGGGCTGCCGATCATCGCGGTCACCGCGAAGGCGATGCCGGGTGACCGGGAGAAGAGTTTCGCTTCCGGGGCGAACGACTACGTGACAAAGCCGGTCGACGCGAACGACCTCATGGCCCGGGTCCGGCGCTGGCTGCTCCCGCAGGAGCCCGCTCGGCGGGACGAAGGTGCCACCGGTGCCTGACGTCCGACCGACTCCCCTCCCCAGCCGAGAAAGCCGGTTCACGGTGAACAGCCCCACGTACGCAGGAGACGAGCAGGGAGAGATCCGGTTCGCGCCGGAGCCGAGCCCCCGGCAGGGCGGCGAAGGCCCCGGCCCCGGCTTCCCGCCGGCCCACCCCGCCGCGTCCGCGGCGGCGGCGGGCGACACCGGCCGGCTGGCGGCCACCGTCGAGCGGTTGCGGCAGGAGGTCCGGGAGGCCCAGGCCGCCGCCGACGGCCGGGCACTGGTCGAGATGGCCAAGGGCGTCCTCGTCGGCCGCCTCGGCTGCGGTCCGGCCGAAGCGGCGCGGCAACTCGCCACGCTGGCCGAGCAGTCGGGGACGACCCTGCTCGCGCTCGCGGTCGACGTCGTCAACCAGGCCGCCCGGGACCACGTGAGCGAGGTCGCGCGGGAGTTCCTGGAGAGCACCGGCCAGGCGGCCCCCGCCGTCGGCGTGAACGCGCCCGCCGTGCGGCTGCGCACCGCCGAGAGCGGACTGCTGGCCGCCGCCGACTCGCAGGCGGTGGCCGCCGCCCTGCTGGAGAACGCCCTGGTCCCGCTGGGGGCGCACGGGGTCGCGATCTGGGTCGCGGGCTCGGATTCCTCCCTGACGCTGGTGGGACACGCGGGATTCCCGGAGGAGGAGGCGAGCCGGTGGCGCTACGTCCCTCCCGAGGTCGCGACCTGCGCCCATCTGGCTCTGGACAGCCGCGAGTTGGCCGTCGTACCGAGGCTCAGCGACTCCGGCATCCCCTCCATCGGCCGGCGTCAGCATCCGGGAGGCGGCCGCGTCGTGGTGCCCGCCGGCACCGGGGGACGGATCCACGGCGTACTGGAGATCTGCTGGCCGGACCCGCTCGACCCGCTGCCCCCGCAGGTGCTGCGGCAACTGGAGGCGCTGGCCGAGCTGTGCGGGCACACCCTCGGCGACCAGGCGATGGCGCCGGCCGCGGCGCCCGTGGATCCAACGGCCGGTTGCGCCGCCGTCGCCGAGATGGTCAACCTGGCCGACAACCTGTACGACCCGGCGCTGGTGCTGACGCCCTGCCTGGACCCGGGCGGCCGGCTCGCGGACTTCCGCGTCCACCACGTCAACGACCGCTTCATCGACCCCGCCGGCCGGCCGCGCTCGTCGGTGTGCGGTTCGTCGTTCCTGGAGGCGTACCCCGCGGCTGCCGAGGACAACGGGCTCTTCGGCAAGCTCGAACGGGTCTACGCGACGGGCGAGCCGTGCCGGACCCAGCGCATGGCGCTGACCGCGTTCGTGGACGACGTTCCCCTCACTGCGATCGCGGACGCCAGCATCAGCCGCCACGGGGAGTCCCTGCTGCTCATCTGGCGGATAGAGGACGAGACGGCGCGCCTGGCCAGCCTCCTCCAGCATGCCCAGCGCCTGGGCCGCGTCGGCGGCTTCGAGGAGAACATCACCACGGGTGAGATCACCTGGAACGGGCAGCTGTTCACGCTCTACGGGCGGCCCCTGTCCTCCTCCCCCGTGCCCCTGGAGGAACTGCCCGGCCACACCCACCCCGACGACGTGGTGTCCATCACCCGCTTCCTGCGCAGGCTCCTGCACCACCTGCGCGAATCCTCGGTGGACTTCCGGCTACAGCGTCCCGACGGCATCACCCGGCACATCCGTCTCGTCGCCGAGCCCGTCCTCGACGACCGGGGCAGCCTCCACGCGGTGCGCGGCGCCTACCAGGACATCTCCTCCCAGCACTGGACGGAGGTGGCGCTCGCCGCCACCCGGGACCAACTGGCGCACACCGAGGCGGAGGCGGCCGAACGCAGCCGTCTCGCCCTCCAGCTCCAGCACGCCATCATGCCCCCCGCGCCCGCTCCCCTGGAGGTTCCCGGCATCCGCATCGCGGTCCGCTACCGGCCCGCGGAGTCGGAGGCGATGGTGGGCGGCGACTGGTACGACTCGGTCGTGCTGCCCAACGACAAGGTGCTGCTGTGCGTCGGCGACGTCGCCGGGCACGGCATCGAGGCGGCCACCGGCATGGTCATCCTGCGCAATGCCCTGCGGGGCCTCGCGGTGACCGGCGCCGGGCCCGCCCAGCTGCTGTCCTGGCTCAACACGGTCGCCCACCACCTGACCAGCAACGTCACCGCCACCGCCGTGTGCGGCATCTACGATCCGCGGACGCGTGTCCTGCGCTGGGCGCGCGCCGGGCACCTGCCGCCGGTCCTGGTGCGGGGCACCGACGCCCAGACCTTCCCGATGGCTCAGGGGCTGCTGCTGGGGGCGCTGCCGGACGTCGATTTCGGGGAGGAGGAGGTACGGCTGGAGCCCGAGGACACGTTGCTGATGTACACCGACGGGCTCGTCGAGCGGCGGGACGTCTCCGTGACGGACTCCCTTTCGCAGCTGATGTCCCTCGCGGCGCGGGAGGCGGATTCCCTGGACAGGCGGGTCGACCGGCTGCTGACGCACAGCAGGTCGGACACCGACGACGACACCTGCCTCATCGGCATCCAGGTCCGCTAGTGCCGGACAGGGCCGGGGCCCTGTCCGGGATCACTCGGGGACGGGCTCGGCGTGGGGGGCGGGGACCCCGGGCGGGTGGAAGCAGGCGCTGATGGCCTTGCCGCCGTGGCAGGCGTGGACGTCCACCGTGTCGGCGAGGGCGTCCACGATGCCCAGGCCCCGGCCGGAGGTGGCGTTCGCGTCGGCCTCGCGGGGTTTGGGCAGTCGCGGATCGGCGTCGGCCACGCTCACGTGCAGGCACTGGCCGTCCCACGTCAGGACGAGGTGGGCGGTCGCGGCGGCGTGGACATGGGCGTTCGCGACGAGCTCGGAGACGCTGAGCAGGATCGAGTGGACGGTGTCCGGGGCGTCTTCGGCCCAGTCCAGCGACTCGAGGTGGCGGGCCGTCCACTGCCGGGCCGCTCGGACCCCGTTCGACACCGGAAAAGACCGGGCCCATCCGACCGCCCTCATGGCCATCATCCTCACCGTTTCCCTTCGTCCGTGGGGGGTGCCGGGTCGGCTGCCGCCTGTCGTGCCGCTTCGCCCGCCGACGACGCGGGTACCCCGCACGGCCGGGAGCATCCCCCGGGGCCACCGCCGCGGCTCCCCGCCCGCGGGGCAGGTGTAGGGGTGCTGGTAAGCACCGTGTCACCAGCCGCAGACGGCAGTGATCTCGGGTGGCATCCCTCGTGCGGGTGATGGGGTGCCAGCCGGGGAACGTACGGACACGTGAGCCCGGTGAGTCCCGTTCACCGACGGTGCAAGACCGTGGTCGTGGGCGGTTCGCGCTTGTTCCTGCTCTATTGGAGGGTGACGACGATGGGTAGCAGCCCGGTCCCGTCCGCCATCGGGGCCAGTGCCTTGCCGACCACGGCGCCCAGAGCCCGTGAGGGGTCGGTGGCCTTCATCGCGTGTCCGACGGTGGGGGACGAGGTGAGGAGGTCTCCCACCTCGATCGCCGCGAAGGACGCGTCGACCTGGCAGTAGACCTTGCCGATCATGGCAATGGGGCGGACGTCCTCGCCGCATCCGGCGTCGAGGATCAGACCCGGCCGGTAGGCGCCGGCTCCGGCGACGATCCCGATGGCCTTCTTGTCGTACTCGCGGTCACTCGGCGCGACGCGGCCGTCCTCGTCGAGGCACATGAGCGTTCCGGGTTCGCTGGCGGCTGCGGCCGGCCTCGTCTCGAAGAGCTCGGCGAGGTCGCCGCCGAGGAGGCGGATGTCGCCGGAGACTTCGAGATCGCCCTGAACCACCGTCTTCCCCTGGAACACGGCCGCGGGACCGTGCTTGCTCGTGGCGAAGATGCCCGCGCCGTTGACGCTCTGCCCGACGACTCCGGAGCCGTCCGCCTTGTTGTCGCCCCACACGCCGGCGGCCCCCGTCGCGGCGGGGGAGCTGGTTTCACCGTATACGCCGTGCCAGTGCTGGCTCTTGCCGATGACTCCCGGGCCGCCGGCGACACCTTCGCCCATCACACCGGCGCCGCCGGTGGTGCTGTCGGTCTTCCCGTAGACGCCCATCCACTTGCTGCTTTCACCGATCACACCGGGGCCGCCGTCGGTGTTGCTGCCGGATACCCCTGCGGCATTCGCGCTCGCACTGATGCCGACGACACCGTGCCACGTGGCGCCGTCTCCCCGGACACCGACTGCTCCGCCCTGACCGTAGACAGCGGTCGTGTCACCGGTGGACACGCCGTGAAAAGCCGTCTCGCCATTGGTTTTGTTCTCGACGGTCGACATCAGACCTCCAACATTCGCATGATTACTGCTGGCCTTCACCTCTGGGTCGTACCACCGGGCGCCCCGCTACTCCCGGTACTCCCGCCGGCACACGATCTCGACTCCGGCGCCGCCGGAGGAATCTTGATAGCCCCCCGGGGAGCAGTGCGTATCGGGGTCCGCGGCGAAGACCGTGAGAGCGGCACCCCCCACGAGGAGGCCCAGACCGGCGGCGATGGCCTCGACGACCGCGAACGCGTTCGTCGAGACGTGCAGGTCGGCTCGCCACGACGAAGCCGCGATCGCGTCCCAGTTCGCGGAGATGCGCTGGTCCCAACCGTCCTGCTGCCAGTCGTCATCCCGCGAACCGAGGTCCGTCGTCCCGTGAACGGTCCCGTCGGCCGCGTAGGCGTAGATTTGGCCGTGCGGGTCCGTGTAGTCGAGCACGACACCGAAGGCGTAGTCGTGTCCGACGAGGCCTGATTCGTGGACCTGTCCTCGGTAGGTCCAGAACCCGTCCGAGAACAGGACCAGTTGGGCCCTTCCTGTCACGGTGGAAGGTCCCAGGTCCCCGCTGTGGATGTCGTAGGACTGCGGGGTCAGCCTGCGCATCAGGTCGCGGCCGGAGACCTCACCGCGCAGTCCTAGATGGTCGACCAGTCCCCGCACCGACATCGCGTTGCCGACCGGGGTGAACTTGGAGGCGGCAGACCGCAGCGTCGTCATGGCAGCGCTACCAGCATTCGCACGTGGCCGACCTCGCGGGGCAGGAGGTACGCCGCCTCACCGGTCTCCGGCATCCGCCGGGTCCGGGCCGGCCGCGCCCACAGGGTGGACGCCGGTTCCCCGAACCACTTGCTGTCCGGCGGCTCACTCCGAAGCGGATCACAGTACTTCAGTACCGGCTGCTGCTCTTCGGGCACGGACATCGCCATCACCGACCTCGTCTCGTCGCGATCGCCACCTCCCCGCCGCAATCGGCACGGACACATCGCTTCACCCGAAAGGCCTAAGGAGAAACGATCATCCGATATCCGTGAGGCTTGTTTCCGCTGTTCTCCGGGCGCGTGAGCTGCCCCGACCTGCCGAGCCCAAGAACTGATCACCGCCGCGGCTTCCCGCCCGCTGGGCAGGTGTAGCGCCGCGCAACGGGGGCAGCCGAGGGGCAAGATCGTCCGGCTTCCCGAAAGGATCCGCCCATGCTGATGGCCCACCCGGCCGTGCTGTCCGGTCTCGTCGAACGCTACTGGGCGCTGGCGGTCCTGTGCGCCCAGGACGACACCCCGCAGACCCGCGGCCGTATGGACGACGTCGGGCGCACCCTGTGCGTCGCGACGGGCACCTCCAGTGTGGACGCGGCGCTCGCGGCAGCCCGCTACCGACTGCCCGGCGCCCGCACCTTCGACGATTCGGTCCTGGCGACCCGTTAGGCCCTGTCCCGGCCCGCACGACCGTTGCCCTGCCCCTCCGACGAGGGGCAGGGCAACGGTCGTGCGGGCCGCGGTGCTACCCGGAGGTGGTGATGCGGGCGCACTCCCGTACGACGTCGCCCAAGTCCCCGGTCTTGGCCAGCAGTTCGCGCTGGACGCGCGCCCCGTTGCCGCGCTCGAAGAGCTCCTCGATGCCCTGGCGGGCAGGGGCGGCGTCCCCGTGGTCCTCAAGGGCTTCGCGGACGTGCTCGAACAGGGCGTCCACCACGACGCGGGCCGGTGCCTCCAGCATCGTCGTCGGGTGGATGAGGGGTCCGTCGATGCCCGAGCGGGCCGCCCGCCACGACGCCAGCCGCAGCAGGCTCACCCCGATGCGCGCCGGGGGCTCGCCGGCCTCGTAGCCGCGCGCCGCCGTTTCGACGAGCCCGCGTACGAGCGTCGCGAGCAGGACCGTGGTGGAGGGGTGCAGGCACACGTCCGCGACGCGGATCTCCACGGTGGGGTAGTTCGCCGCGAGCCGGGCATCGAAGTAGATCATGCCCTGGTCGCGGAGGACCCCGGTGGCGACCATGGCGGACACCTGCTCGTGGTACCGGTCGGCGCTGCCGAAGATCTCCGTCGGTCCCGCGGAGGGCCACCGGTTCCACACCCGGCTGCGGTAGCTGCCGTACCCGCTGTCCTGGCCCTGCCAGAACGGCGAGTTCCCGCTGATGGCGGTGAGGACGGGCAGCCAGGGCCGGATCCGGTCGATCACGGCCACCCCCTCTTCGTCGGAGTCCACGCCGACGTGGACGTGGCAGCCGGAGGTCAGCTGTTCCTGCGCGGTGAGGCCGAACCGCTCGGCGACCCACGCGTAGCGCTCCCCGGCATTGGTCGAGGGCCGGACCGGCAGCGGCGAGGTGGCGAGCGCGGCCACCTCGGCGCCGGCCTTGGCCGCGTGCCGGGCGGCCTCGGAGCGCCACCTGACGATCTCCTCGGTCAGCTCCCCCATCTCGGTCACCGGTTTGGTGGAGAATTCCACCTGCTCGCGCATCAGCTCCTTCTCGAAGGTGCCCTGCTCTTCGGCGACGGCATGCCGCTCCGCCTCGGCCAGGACCGCGCCCGACACGGAGAGGGGCTCACCGCTCTCCGCTCCGATCAGGAGGAGTTCCTCTTCCACCCCGACGCTACGCAGACGCACTCGCACCACTTCCGTTCGTTTCCGCTGTTCCGATGGTGCGCGGCTGCCCCGGCTCGGGGCCGCCATGCGCCGGCTACGGCTTGTTGGCGATCGCTCCGAGGTACTGGTTGAGGGACTCCAGGCGGGCGTCGAGGCGCTCGGCGCTGTGGGCCACGTCCTGGAGTTCCCGCGCCGCGGCGAGCACTGCCAGGACCAGGGCGCGGGCGGCCGGGTCGCTGACGTCGCGCAGAGCGGTGCGGGCTTCGTCGAGGAGGGGTGACGGGACGGGAACGGTCGATTCCATGTCTGTCTCCTGTCGGTGGGGTGTCAGTGGGGGAGCGGGAGCCTGCCCCTGCCGGGTCAGCGGCTGCTCCGCTTGAGGTTGTAGACCAGGATGAGCAGGGCCACGGCCATCAGCGCCAGGTGCATCCATACCGGGCCTGCCGGAACGTGCTCACCGGCCGTCGTCGTCCACATCTCCGCTGCCTTCCGCCGGGGCGTAGCGCTCTGTCGTTGTCGTGTTACCGCGCATGCCCGCGATCCGGGCGGCGACGCGCCCGACGGCTCCCGACGGTCGAGGTTTCGCCCGCCCGCGAGTGGACATCCGCCTGGCATGAAAGACACCCCAGCTCCGCACGACAGGGGCGACCGCGACGGCCGGGTCCGGCCGACGGAGCCCGTATCCGGCCCCGGCCCCGGCCCCGAAGTGGAGCGCAGGGCGCCGGACGAGCCCACTGACCTCTCCGGCCGGTCGTGGGGGGCCGTGCTGAAGCGGACCCTCCGGGAGTTCCAGAGGGACGAGCTCGCCGACCGGGCCGCCGCCCTGACGTACTACTCCGTGCTGTCGCTCTTCCCGGCGCTGCTGGTGCTGGTGTCGCTGCTGGGGGTGGCGGGGAAGTCCACGACCCAGGCGGTGCTGGACAACCTGCAGAAGCTGACACCCGGCTCGGCGCGGGACGTCATCTCCGACGCGGTCCGCCAGCTCCAGGGCGGCACGGGGCTCGGATCGGTCCTGGCCGTGGTCGGCCTGATCGCAGCGGTGTGGTCGGCGTCCGGCTACGTCGCGGCGTTCATCCGCGCGTCCAACGCCGTCTACGACGTGCCCGAGGGGCGGCCGGTGTGGAAGGTGCTGCCGCTGCGGCTCGCGCTGACGGTGGGGCTGCTGGTCCTGGCGGGCGCGAGCGCGCTGATCGTCGTGTTCACCGGCGGTCTCGCGCGGCGGGCGGGGGACGCGCTGGGCCTCGGGGGGACGGCCGTCACGGTGTGGTCGATCGCGAAGTGGCCCGTCCTGGTCCTCCTCGTCACGATCATGATCGCGGTGCTGTACTGGGCCTCCCCCAACGCCAAGGGGCGCGGATTCCGCTGGATCACGCCCGGCAGCCTCCTCGCGCTGCTGATCTGGATGGCCGCCTCGGCGGGCTTCGCGCTGTACGTCGCGAACTTCGGCTCGTACAACAAGACGTACGGCACGCTGGCGGGGGTCATCGTCTTCCTCATCTGGCTCTGGATCACCAACCTGGCCATCCTCCTCGGCCTGGAGTTCGACGCCGAGATGAGCCGGCAGCGGGCGATCGCGGGCGGCTTCCCGCCGGACCGGGAGCCGTACGTCGAACCGCGCGACACCCGCGAGTGGAACGACGAGGACAAACGCCGCGCGGAGTGACCCTCCGTCCGGACGGCGGAACGCGTCCGCCCCCGCTGGCCGTCATCACGACGGTCGTGTCCTGACACCGGCGCTTGACCTCAACCGGGCTTGAGTTTCTAAGTTCCTCCCAGAGCCGCGGGTACCGACCAGCGGCGTCTTTCCATGGAGGTTCGCCGTGACCGAGCGCACAGCCCACATCGAGATCCCCGACCGCTACCGCCATGCCGTGATCCCCCACATCATGGTCGACGACGCCGCCGCGGCGATCGATTTCTACGAGCGGGCGTTCGGCGCCCGTGAGGACTTCCGGCTCGACGCTCCGGGCGGCGGGATCCTGCACGCCGAGATCACCATCGGACGGTCGGCCCTGATGCTGGGTGACGCCGGCGTGGAGGAGGCGGAGACCGCCTCCTTCGCCGCGCCGGCCTCGCTGGGCGGGGGTACGTCCGTCACGCTGCATGTCTTCGTTGCGGACGTCGACGGCCTGGCCAGGCGCGCGGAGGCCGCCGGCGCTGAGATCCTCCAGCCGCCGAAGGACATGTTCCACGGTGACCGCACCGTCATCCTCAAGGACCCCTCGGGCCACATATGGGTATTTCTCGCCCACGTGGAAGACGTCTCACAGGAGGAGCTCCGGCGCCGCCTGGCCGCCGCCGGTGCCGGGACGGGCGTCGCGACCCGGTGAACCATGCCGGTCACAGCACTAGGAGCGGCCCGTGGGCTGGTCGTGCGTCAGGGACGCCGTGACGGTGAACAGGGCTCCGTCGGGGTCGCGGAGGGCGGCCCAGCGTTCGGAGGCGTTCTCCTCGATGTCAGACATGACGCGGCCGCCCAGCGCCTCGGCGGCCTCGAGGGCGGGTTCCAGCGCGGGGACCCGGAAGTGGACCCGCCAGCGCGGCCGGACCTGCGGCTGGAGCGCGGCGGTCTCCACCGGGCCGCTGTTGAGCCGGGCCACTGGCTCGCCGTGGTGGCGCAGGACGACCTGGTCGTCCTCGTAGGAGATCTCGACGGGCCCGTCGGCCCACCGGAGCACCTCCCCGTAGAAGACGGCCGCGTCGAAGGCGTTCAGGGTGAGCAGTTCCAGCCAGGCCGGGGCGTGCCCGGAGCCCACGCGCCAGCCGGAGAAGACGATGCCCTCCCAGATGCCGAAGACGGCGCCGTCGCGGTCGGTGGCCAGGGCGCCGCGGCCGCCGGTCTCGAAGGAGACGGGCCCGACGCCGACCGTTCCGCCGCGCTCGCGGATGCGGGCCACCGTCTCGTCGGCGTTTTCGACGGCGAAGTAGGCCGTCCAGGCGGCCGGCACCTCCAGTTCCCCCGCCAGTGCCCCGATCTCGGCGACCGGGGCGCCTTCCACCTCGGCGACGGCCAGGCCTTCGCCGAGCCCTCCCGGCCGGAACGTCCAGCCCAGGACCGCGGCGTAGAAGCGCTGGGCGGCCTCCAGGTCCCGCGTCGCCAGACTCACCCAGCACGGAGCGCCCAGGGCATCACCCGTCGAATCCTGCACAGCCGCGCTCCGTCCCTCGCCGATGCCGGGGCGCCACGGCGGCGGCCCCCCTCAAGAGGTACCGTCCCGGCCGTACCGCCACCGTCATGACGCGCCGCTGGGCCGGGGGCTTGATCAGCGCGCCCGGGCCTGGCCCCGCTCGGGCAGGTCCTCGTCGGCGGGGAGGGCGGCGAAGCCGCGGCGGGGGGTGCCCTTGGCGGTGGCGGGCTGCTTGCCGCAGAACGCCGCTTCGAGGGTGCCGCCGAGCGCCGTGTTGGCCTGGCCCCGGTTGGAGGTGTTCGCCATGGCGGCGAGGGTGCGCCCGCCGTCGCGGGTGGCGAAGGCGTAGGTGTAGAAGCCCTGGACCGTACCGGTGTGGCCGTACACCGAGGTGCCGCAGGACAGGTCGTAGCGGCGCAGGCCAAGCCCGTAGAAGCGGGTGTGCGTGGCGTCGGTGGGCGTCATCGCGAGCATCGCGTCGAGGGTGCGGGCGGGCAGCAGCCTGCCGCCCAGCAGTGCGGAGACGAAGGTGTTCAGATCGGCCGCGTTGGAGATCATCGCACCGGCGGACTGGGCCCAGGAGACGGTCTGTTCGGTGGAGTCGACGGGTGGGGCCCCGGCCTCGTCGGGGTACAGGTAGCCGTGCGCGTGCGGGCCCTTGATCTCGGTGCGGGGGTGCACGTAGGAGGTGTTCTTGAGTTTCAGCGGCTTGATGATGCGCCGCTCGTACTCCTCGGCGACCGGGTGGCCGGTGGCCTTCTCGATGAGCATGCCGACGACGACGAAGTTGGTGTTGGAGTACGCGTACGCCGCACCGGGTTCGGAGGTGCGCGGCTCGCGCAGTGAGAGGTTCACCAGTTCGTGGTAACCGAACACCTTGTTCCGGACGGCCTCGAAGCCGGGAACGGTCCGGTCGAACATCGCGTTGGTGTAGTCGGCGAGCCCGCTGCGGTGGGTGAGCAGGTGCCGCACCGTGATCCGGTCGTCGGGCAGCAGCCCCGGCAGGTAGTGGTTGACGGGGCGGTCCAGGCCGATCCTGCCCTCGTCGGCCAGTTGCAGCAGGACCACGCCGGAGAACGTCTTGGTGACGCTGCCGATGCGGAAGCGGGAGTTGGGGTCCATGGCGGCGCCGGTGGCCCGGTCCTGGACCCCGACGGTCCTCGTGGCCGCCCCCGCGGGGCCGGTGAGGCGCACCATCGCGCCGGGGGCCCCGGCGGCGGTCGTGTTCCGCAACGCCAGGGTCACACCTTCCAGATCGGGCGCGGCCGGGCCGCCGCGCGTCGTCGGCGCGGAGGGGGCGGCGTAGGCGGTGGCGGCGGGGGCGAGCCCGCTCACCACCGCGATCAGGGCTGCGCTGACGGCCAGGCGACGGTCCATGGTCAGGGACACGTTGCTCCTCAACTCGGTTCGCGGGGGCCAAGTGGCGGTGGCAGCCTACGCGCGCGCGGGGCCCCGTCGTGTGCGGTGAGCCCCCGTCAGCACCGGGCGGGCGAACTCGTTCCCCCTCAGGCGTACGTTCCGCCCGCGAGGGAAGGTAGGCCCCGTGCCGACGGACGACGAGACCCTCGATGGATTCGCGGCCGAGCTACGACGCCTGCGCCGGCGGCGCAACGTGTCGCTCTCGGACCTGGCCCGCTCGATCCACTACAGCAAGGGCTACCTCAGCAAGATCGAGAACGGGCGGAAGCCGCCCACCCCCGACGTCGCCCGGCGGTGCGACGAGGCCCTGGACGCGGGCGGCGAACTGCTGCGCCTGGTCCCGCCGGTACCGGCCGTCCCCCCGGCCCGCGCGGGGGACGAGGGGCCCGGTCCCGCGGGTTCCGGCGAGGTCTGCCCGTACCGGGGGCTGGCCGCCTACGGACCCCGCGATGCGGAGTGGTTCTTCGGCCGTGACAGCGCCACCGCCGAACTGACCGGCCGGCTCGCCGAGCGGATCGGGCACGGGGCGGTGGCAGTGGTGGCCCCGTCGGGCGCCGGGAAGTCCTCGCTGCTGCGCGCCGGGCTGCTGCCCGCGCTGCGCCGGGGGGCGCTGCCGGTGGCCGGGTCGCGGGACTGGCCGGTGGTGGTGTGCGCGCCGGGGGCGCATCCCCTCAAGGAGCTGCTGCGCTGCGCCGCGGACGCGCTGGGGGCCGCGGCGGCGGGGATCACCCCCGAGGAACTGGCGGACCGGCCGGACCTGCTGCCGCACGCGGTGGTGGGCTCGCTCGGCCGGCCCGGGCTCGTACTCCTCGTCGACCAGTTCGAGGAGGTGTTCACGCTCTGCGAGGACGACCGGGAGCGCGGGGCCTTCGTGCGCGTGCTGCACGCGCTGGCCGCCGGCGCCACCACCGCCGTCGTCATCGGGCTGCGGGCGGACTTCTGCGGGCACTGCCTCGACCATCCGGAGCTGGTGGAGGTGTTCACGCACGGCCTGTTCGCCCTCGGCCCGATGTCCGACGGGCAGCTGCGCCGAGCCATCTCGGAACCCGCCGCACGCGCCGGGCTGGCCCTGGAGGTCGGCCTGGTCGAGTTGCTGCTGCGGGATCTCGGGGACCGCTCGGCCGCCCACGCCGGCTCCCTTCCGCTCCTCGCCCACGCCCTGCTCGGCACCTGGCAGCAGCGCACCGGCAGGACGCTGACGGTGGCCGGTTACGAGATGACCGGCGGGATCCACGGGGCGGTCGCGCGCACCGCCGAGTCGGTGTTCGCCCGGCTGGAGCCCGCCGAGCGGCGCATCGCGCGCCAACTGCTGACCAGGCTCGTGCACATCGCGGACGGCGAGGGCGCGCAGACCCGCAGGCCGGTCGAACGGGACCGGCTGCTGCGGCAGGTGCCGGATCCCGGGGCGGGCGGCCGGGTGCTGGACGCGTTCATCGAGGCCCGGCTGGTGACCGCCGACGGCGCGTCGGTGGAGATCACCCACGAGGCGCTGCTGCGGGCGTGGCCCCGCCTGCGCGAGTGGATCGAGTCGGACCGCTCCGCCCTGGTGGTGCGCCAGCGGGTCTCGGACGCCGGGGCGGAGTGGGTGCGGGGCGGGCGCGACCCCAGCCTGCTCTTCCGGGGCGCGAGGCTGGCCGGGGTGCGGGAGTGGGTCGAGCGGCAGGAGCCGTCCCAGCTGGGGCCCGAGGAGCGGGAGTTCATCGCCGCGTGCGAGGCGGAGGAGGAGCGCCGCGGCCGGGCGGTGCGGCGCCAGAGCAGGATCCGCCGGGCCCTGGTGATCACTTTGGCGGGGCTGCTGGCGGTGGCGCTGGCGGCCGGGGCGCTGGCCTTCCAGCAGCGTTCGCAGGCGCTGGACCAGGGGCGCACGGCGCAGTCGCAGGCCATGGCGGTACGGTCGCGGGCCCTGGCGGCGGGGCAGCCGGAGGCGTCCATGCTGCTCGCGGCCGCCGCCTACCGCACGGCGCCCACCGCGGAGGCCCGGGGGGCGCTGCTGAGCAGCCAGTCGCAGTACTTCGCCGGCCGGCTGCGCGGGCATGCCGGGGCGGTCAACTCGGTGGCGTACAGCCCGGACGGGAAGCTGCTGGCCTCGGCGAGTTCGGATTCCTCCCTACGGCTGTGGGACGCGGCGGGGCGCCGCCTCGTCGGCACGTTCACCGGGCACACCGGGGCGGTCTCGTCGGTGGCCTTCGCGCCCGACGGGAGCAGGCTGGCGACGGCGGGGGCGGACGGGACGGTGCGCCTGTGGGACGTGGGGGCCCGGCGGCCGGCCGCCACCTTGACGGGGCACCGTGGCGGCGTCCGTTCGGTGGCGTTCAGCCCGGACGGCCGCACCCTGGTCTCCGGCGGCCTCGATCACACCGTGCGGCTGTGGGACGTGCCGGGCGGCACCGCGCGGGAAGTCCTGACCGGGCACGACGACGCGGTGATGGCCGTCGCGTTCAGCCCGGACGGCTCGCGCATCGCCTCCGCCGGGGCGGACCGCAGCGTGCGGCTGTGGGACACCGCCGACCCCGGACGCGCGGTGGTGCTCTACGGCCACACCGACCAGGTGCTCGGGATCGCCTTCTCCCCCGACGGCAGGACCCTGGCCTCCGGTGGAGCCGACCGGACGGTGCGGCTGTGGGACCTGCCGGGGGGTGCGGCGGGCGCGGTGCTCACCGGCCACGGCGACGACGTGAACGCGGTCGCGTTCAGCCGTACGGGGGACACGGTGGTCAGCGCCAGCGGTGACGGCACGGTCAAGTCGTGGGACCCCGTCACCCGCAAGGTGATCGCCACGCTGTCGGGCCACACCGACTACGTCCTCGCCGTCGCCGCCGGACCCGGGGAGCAGCTCGCCACCGGCGGGTTCGACCAGTCCGTGGTGCTGTGGGATCCCGGCCGGGCCGCTCTGGCCACCCGGCCCTTCACCGAGGCGTGGCAGTCGGCGTTCTCCCCCGACGGCCGGCTGCTGGCGTCGGCGCAGGCGGACCACACCGTGCGGGTCTGGGAACCCGGCCGGCACCGGCTGCTGACCACCCTGACCGGCTGCGGGGGTTCGGTGTTCGGCGTCGCGTTCTCGCCCGACGGGCGTCTGATCGCCGCCGCGGGGGCCGACCGTACCGTCAGGACCTGGGAGGTGGCGGGCGGGAAACCGGTCGCGGTGCTGACGGGTCACGGCGGTTCGGTCTTCGCGGTGGCGTTCTCCCCGGACGGCAGGACGCTCGCGTCGGCCGGCGCGGACCGCACGGTGGTCCTGTGGGACGTGGGCACGGGCCGGCGGGAAGCGACCCTCGACGCCCACCAGGACTTCGTCAACGCCGTAGCGTTCAGCCCGGACGGCCGGACGCTGGCCTCCGGGAGCGATGATCTGACGGTACGACTGTGGGACGTGAAGGATCCACGGGGCGCCGGGCGTTCGCCGCGTGCCGTACTGCGCGGCCACACCGGCTCCGTGCGCGGCGTCGCGTTCTCCCCGGACGGGCGGATCCTCGCCAGCGGCGGCAACGACGGAACGGTCCGCCTGTGGGACACCGCGCGGCTCGCCCCGGCCGCCACCCTCGCCGGGCACAGCGGATCGGTGCGGGCGGTGGCGTTCAGCCCCGACGGCAAGGTGCTGGCGAGCAGCGGCAGTGACCAGAGCGTGAAGCTCTGGGATCCGCGGCGCGCCGAGCAGACCGCCACGCTGAACGGCCATACGGGAGCCGTGTGGGGCGTCACCTTCGACCCGGCGCGGCCGGGCACGCTGGCGAGCAGCAGCAACGACGGGACCGTGCGGCTGTGGAACACCGACACCACCGAGCGCACGGCCGGGCTGTGCCGGCTCCTGGGGGACACCGGGCCGGAGCGCTGGGCCGGGCTGCTGCCTGATGTCCCGTACCGGAGGGTGTGTCCGGCGGGCGCCCGCTGAACTGCGGGAAAGGGCCGTTTCCCCGGGCGTTTCCCGTTTCCCAACGGCAAGGGCGACGCGTGGCGTCTCGACAGGGGCGCCCGCCGCGGCCCAGTCTCGAACCACCGCAGCCGGTGGCGGTGTTCTGGTCGCAGCCGCCGTCACCGGCCGACCTTGCGGGCTTTCCGGCCATCGTCACGGGAGCCGGCGACCACGCGCCACGTCATGGGGAGACCACGTCGTGGGTCACGGGGCCGTCGGAGCCCGACGCCGTCCGGAGGACAACGGGGAGAACGGGGAACCAGTCATGCGCACCATCCTGTACGAAGCGAGGCGGTCCGTCGCGGCGGTCGCTCTCCTGGCGCTCTGCGCGGCGGGGGTCGCGGTCCAGCCGGCGGGCGCCGCACCGGCACGGAGAGCCGAGGGGGCCGGTCCGGCGGCGGGCACGGCGGCCGCCGAGGGGAGCTGTGACGTCCTCGCGCCGGGCGCGTCCGCCGCCGCACAGGCCGCGGTCCGGGCCGCCTGCTCGCAGATCGGCGTCTGGTACACGTGGGGAGGCGGCCACGGGCCGCAGCCGGGCCCCACCTACGGGCAGGTGGACCCTACCGATCCGGCCAGTCAGCACGACCCGGAGCGGCGCGGGTTCGACTGCTCGGGGCTCGTCCGGTACGCCTACGCCCAGGCCACCGGTCAGGACATCCTGGCCGGCACCTCCAACGCCCAGTACCACTCGTCCCGGGTCACGGCGCGTTTCGGCGCGTCCCAGGGCACCGGGCCGCTGCTGCCCGGTGACCTGCTGGCCTGGGGCGGTGACAACTCCATCCACCACATCGCCGTCTACCTCGGCGCGGGAAAGATGGTCGAGGCCCGGCAGTCCGGCACCCACGTGATGGTGAGCGACGTCCGGCTCGGCGGCGACTACAACGGCGCCGTGCGCATCGGGGCCGCCGACCCCGGGCAGGGCGGCACCTTCTCCACCTGGGGCACGGACGTGTGGACGCACAGCGAGCCGTCCACGACCAGCGGGCGGGTCCACAAGTTCGACGGTCCGACCCGGGTGCGGATCAGCTGCCAGAAGCACGCCCAGCCCGTGGACGCCGAGGGCTACCACAACGATGCCTGGTCCTACCTGCCGGAGTACCAGGCCTGGATCACCAACATCTACATCCAGGGTCCCGCCTGGCTGGACGGCGTCCCCACCTGCCCCTGACACACCTTCACCCACACCGATACGCACAAGGAACCGAGGAGTACACCGTGAACGCAGCAAAGAAGTTCGCCCTGCTGGCCGGCGCGGCCGCCCTGACGGCCGGCCTCACCGTCACCTCACTTCCCACCGCGAGCGCCGCCCCCGCCAAGCCGGCCGCCGACTGCGGCGTCCACTCGGACGGCAGGCTCTACTGCGGCAACAGGGCCGGCGCGAAGGGCTACGCCGACCGCTCGTACCGCTCGGCGACGCGCGGCACGCTCAACACCACCTACAGCTGGTTCGTGTGCTGGGGCCCGGGGGACCCGCACCCGGGCGGCAACAACGTCTGGTACTGGACGCAGCTGGACAACGGCGCGTGGGGCAACGTCCCGGCCGTCGACGTCAACACGCCCAACGACCCGGCTTACGGCCTGCGCCAGTGCTGAGCCACGACTGCTGAGCCGGTCAGTACGGTGGGGCCCACTCCCGGTCGGGAGCGGGCCCCACTCGTGTGCGCGTGCGGCGGTGCGCTACCAGCGGTACCAGCGGCCGCCACCGCCCGCGGGACGGGCGACGAAGCCGATGAGCCACAGCACCAGGACCGCGATCGCGACCCACCACAGCACCTTCACGGCGAAGCCCGCGCCGAACAGGATGAGAGCGAGCAGAAGGACGAGAAGCAGGGGAACCATAGTTATCAACCTCCGAAGTGGCGACTGCCCCGCCCGGCCCTCCCCATGCGCGCGAACCGCCCCGTTGTCCGGCTCCGTCAGCTCGGCGGGTACGCGGCCGCCTTGAGGCGGCGGGCCAGGTGCGCGGTGTTCGCGGCGAGGGTCGCGGTGGTGCCCGCCGTCTCCTCGGGCGTCTTGTCGAGGTCCTGGTAGTCGGTGCCCTGCATCGCCTCGCCGACCCAATAGGTCACGGCGCCGGGCGCCAGGCTGAAACCGACGTCGTTCAGGCCTTGGAAGAGGTCGGCGCTGACCTTGTGGGCACCGTCCTCGTTGCCGACGACACACACGGCCGCGACCTTGCCGTAGGTGAGCAGCCGGCCCTCGTCGTCGGTCTCGGAGAGTTCCGCGTCCAGGCGCTCCAGGACCCGCTGGGCGACGCTGGAGGGATGGCCCACCCAGATCGGTGTGGAGATGACGAGGATGTCGCTGCCGAGGATGGTCCGGCGGATCTCGGGCCAGGCGTCTCCGTCGCCCATGTCGCTCTGCACTCCCGGTTTGACGTCGTGGTCCACGACCCGGATGACCTTGCCGGTCACGCCGTGTTCGCCGAGGGCCGCCATCGTCTGCTCGGCCAGCAGCTGGGAGCTGGAGGGAGCCGGCGAGGGAGTCAGGCTGCAGACCAGCGCCACGGCGCGCAGCGGGGTCGTCGGGGAGACGGTGTCGGGGTTGTGTGTCGTTTCCATACGGACGCGGGTGCCCTCCCCCGGCGTTCTCTACCGGGCCGCCGGGCCTTCCTCGGGGGACCGAAGACACCCCTGAACCACACGCTCGGTCACCGAAAAGGTGCGGTGCGTAGCAGACCGTGGCAGCGTCGGAGGTGCGGAGGGCAAAGAGGCCCTCCCGACGAGAGCAAGGAGCGTGAACCGTCATGGGCGGTATGCGGGACAAGAACCAGCAGCCGGGCAAGAGCCGCGAGGAGCAGGAGCACCAGCGGCAGCAGCGCCCCGGCCAGGACCCGGAGTCCATGCGGACGGGTGGCCGCCAGCGCAAGCCGGGTGAGGTGTCGCACGACCGCGCGCTCGACGACGACATGCCGCGCGACGACGACATGGACATGCCCCGCGGCCAGCGCTGAACCCGCGGCTGCGCGCACAGGACTCCGGCCGGTGGCTGACCACCGGCCGGAGTTCGCCGTGCCGGGCGGCGCCGGGCGGGCCGGCGGGCGAAGGGACCGGGCAGCCGGGCCATGCGTCCGCCTCAGGCGGGTAGGCGTACTGGAGGGGACCCGTGTGCGCGAGGCGCAGGGAGGCACGACATGGCTCGGGTGTCGGTGGAAGGGACGGAGATCGTCGTCCGGCTGTCCCCGCGGGAGCGGCTCGCCGTGCGCCGCCGACGCAACATTCGCGTGCCGGTCGCGGCGGTACGTGAGGCAGCCGTGGAACCCAGCTGGTGGCGCGCGCTGCGCGGCGTGGCGGGCAGGGGCAGCTGGCACCCCGGGCGCTGTGTGGGGATCAGGCACGCTTCAGAGGGCGGGAACGGCGAGGACTTCGTCTCGGTACGGGCCTCCGGTCCCGTGCTCCGCCTGGAACTGGCCGGTGACGCCGAGTTCCGCCGGATCGCGGTGAGCATCCCGGACCCGGAGGGAACGGCGCGCAGGCTGCGGCCCGTGGACCCGCCGGCGGAAGACGCGGGGCAGCGGAACGAGGGGCGCCCGGAGCGGGTGCCGCGCCGCCCCCTGCTCCAGCACGAGGGCGGCACGGTGGACGACCACGGCCGAGCGCCCGGCGCTCCTTCGCGGACGGGCACCGGCGCGCAGCCCAAGGCCGACGACGAGCGGGTACGCAGGGCCAACGAGGGCGGATGACGGGGCAGGCGCGGCGGTCGCGCGCCTGAGGCCGGCCAGGATCCTCCGGCGGGCCTGCGCCGCCTGCGCCGGCATCTTCCGGTGCAGCGGGTTCGCGGCGGCGGCCGGCCCGGGCCGCGCCGGTCCAGGAGTTCCCCGGAGCCGGCGGTGATCCGTCCCCCCGCGGTGTCCCGGTCGCAGGGGACCGGCCCGCTGCCGTCGGGGACGAGGGGGCTCGTCAGGCGGTCCGGGGAGGCGTCTGGCCTTCAGCCGGACGGGGCGTTGCGGGCGCGGCGCGGCGCGGCCACGGGCGCCTACCCGGGGTCGGACGGCTCACGCCGACGGCCGCGGCGGCGGGCGGCCCCGGCCGCCCGGGCGGTCCACCCCATGGGGCAGGATGGAAACTCCCGTTCCCAAGGCGTTCATCAGCCCGAACGGGGGTCTCCGCACGACGAACTGACAGGTGACAAGGTGACGACACACCCCATACGACGGCCTGCGGCGGCCGCCGCCGCTCCCCCGGTCCGGCGTGGAGCGGAGGGCCCGCGTTGAACCGGGACCTCGTCCTGCACGACTGGCTCGTGGCCGGTATCGCCCTGGCCGCCGGGGGCGTGGCCGCACTCCTGCTGCGCGGGCTGCTGCGCTGGCTGGCCAAGCACGCCCTGCGGACCCGGTGGAGCGGCGACGACATCATCGTCGACGCGCTGCGCACGCTCGCACCGGGAGCGGCCGTCATCGCGGGCGTCGCGGTGGCCGCCGGCACGCTGCCGCTGACGGCCCGGATCTCGGGGGTCGTCAACGCCTCGCTGACCGCCCTGCTGATCCTCTTCGCCACGTTCAGCGCCGCCCGGGTCATCGCGGGCCTGGTCCAGTCCGTGGCGCAGTCGCGGACCGGAGTGGCCGGTTCGGCGACCATTTTCGTCAACATCACGCGCATCGTGGTGCTCGCCATGGGCGTGCTGGTCGCGCTCGAAACCATGGGCGTGTCCATCGCGCCGCTGCTGACCGCGCTCGGTGTGGGCGGTCTGGCGGTGGCCCTCGCCCTCCAGGACACCCTGGCCAACCTCTTCGCGGGCGTGCACATCCTGGCCTCGAAGACGGTGCAGCCCGGCGACTACATCCGCCTCAGCAGTGGCGAGGAGGGGTACGTGGTCGACATCAACTGGCGCAACACCGTGGTACGCAACCTGTCGAACAACCTCGTCATCATCCCGAACGGGCGGCTCGCCAAGACGAACATGACCAACTACACCCAGCCGGAACAGCAGTTGTCGCTGCTGGTGCAGGTGGGCGTGGGGTACGAAAGCGATCTGGAGCACGTCGAGCGCGTGACGCTGGAGGTGGTCGACACCGTGATGGCCGACATCAACGGCGCCGTCCCCGATCACGAGGGAGCCGTCCGCTTCCACACGTTCGCGGACTCCCGGATCAACTTCACGGCGATCCTCGGCGTCGGTGAGTTCAGCGACCAGTACCGGATCAAGCACGAGTTCATCAAGCGCCTGCACCAGCGGTTCCGGGAGGAGGGCATCTCGATACCCGCCCCGACGCGGACGGTCGCGCTCCAGCGCGAGGACGCCCTCCCGGCGCACCCGGTCCTCCCCCACCAGCGCGAGGGCGGCCGGACCACCGTGCGCTGAGGCAGCCGGCCCGGGGGCTGAGCGAAGGCGAGGGGCTCGGGTTGGTCGCGTTGGCGTTCGTACGGATCTGCGCGAGGCATCCCCGGGCCCCCCAAGCCGTGGCCGGCCGCTCCACCCACCCGGCCAGCTGACGCGCTGACGCCTGCGACTCCCGTCCCCGAGGAGGTACGGCTCGCCGTGGCCTTACGAACTCCCTTACGGAGTCCTACCTTTGAGCCATGAGAACTCGGCGTTCCGGACCGCTGGCGGGAGTTGTGTCACCGGTGACCGACGGATGGCGGCTGCTGTTCGTGCCCAGCCGGGCCCGCCAGCTGGCGTTCGCGCTCGGGGCGAGCACGGTGGTCCCGGCGGTGGTCGCCGCCCCACTTCTGCTGGGCGCTCTGGTGGCCGCCGTGATCTCGGGAAGCTCACTCGTCTGGGGCGGTTTGCGGCTCTTACTGGCGCTCACGGTCGTCGCAGTGATCCTGCTCGCCGTGGCCATGATGTGCGTCACGGTCTCCACGATGGTGCGGTGGGTCGAGCTCCGCCCCCGGGCAACTCCGGCGCAGGTCGTGATCGCCCGCTTTCTGCGTTCGTCGACCATGGCGACGGCCGATCTGCAGCGAGTCGTCGTCATCGAGCGACTCAGCCTGGGGAAGCGACAGTCGATCAAGGTGGTGCTGCACACCCGCAGCGAGACGGTGGAGTGCGAACCGGCGACGTCCGCACCGCTCTCCCGGGTCGACGCACAAGCGCTGACCGGCTGGTTGACCGAGCAACTCGGCCCGGCCCAGGTGGCGGTGGAGCATCAGACGCAGGTCAAGCGGGACTTCCTGCGTCCCGACGAGTGGTGGACCCCGTCCCACATCGCCAAGCTGTGGCGGGTACCCGTCAGCGAGGTCGACGCCATGGCCGCCCGGCGCGGCGTCGAGGCCTATCCGTACACACCCCGGGCGAGCGCGATGTACAGCCCGGGCACTTCGGTCACCGTCTACGACCCGGGCCGGGCCTACGAGGTCGCCGAAGAACTCCGCGCGGAGCGAGCCGCCCGGCGGGGCGCCGACAGCACGGCAGCCCCCGGCCCGGACGGGGGCGACGCAACGGATTCCCGCTGACCCGGTCGGGCCGAAGCCCACGGCCGATCAGGCCGGGCCCGCCCAGCCGCTCCACGCCGCCCGGGCGCAAGGCGCCGCGGCGCCCGACGCGCGTACGCGGCAGGCCGGCGCGAAGGCTGGCCGGAGGGGCTCTGGTTGAGGTGACCGGGTCTGTGTAATGTCACATCGCATGATGATCTTACGGCGCGTGGCGTCTGCCGCGTCCCTTCTCTGTGTCCTCCTCCCGATCACCGTCGCCGCTCCCGCGCACGCGGCCGACGGCGCGGCGTGCACCTCCGTCGCCGCCGCTCCGGACGCCGAGCAGGCGCGGCTAGCGGACGCACGCACCACCGCGCTCGTGGAGCGGGGCGGTTTCGGGGACTTCGTCCGCCGCTTCCCCGCCGCACTGTGCACCGTGCGCGGCCCCGCCGAAGCCGGCCGGCTGCTCGACGGCTGGGGCGAGGCGCTGTGGCAGTCCGCCGTGCGCCGGGCCCAAGGGCAGCGGCCCGCCGGCGACCTGCCGGCCGGCGACGACCGGCCGCTGTACTGGGCCCGGCTCGCGATGACCGCCCAGCTGGCCCGCTGGGATCCGGGGTTCGCGATCGACGGGGCCGCCCTGCGCAGCCGGTTCGAGGACGCCTCGCGCGGCCTCACGGGCAACGCCTTCCGGCCCGCGCCCGGGGTGCGGCGCGTGTTCATCAGCGGCTTCGACCCGTTCGGGCTCGACGCGGAGCTGCGCCGGGCGAACCCGTCCGGGTCCGCCGCCCTCCAGCTGAGCGGCCGTCGCATCACCCTCGCCGACGGGAGTCCCGCCGAGGTCCGTGCCGTCGTCCTGCCCGTGCGCTACGCCGACTTCGACGCCGGGATCGTGGAGCGGGCCTTCGCCCCGAAGCTGGCCGGCGGCCCCGCCCCGGCGGACGTCATCACCACCGTCAGCCAGGGCTACCCCGGCATCTTCACCCTGGAGGCGTGGGCGGGCCGGGCCCGGTCGGCGGACCCCTACCCCGACAACACCGGCGCCCTCTCGGGCGGCACGCGCGAGCACCCCGTGGACGCCCCGGGTCTCGGCCCGGGCGCCGAGTTCATCAGGACCACGCTGCCCGCCGAAGCGGTGACCGGCGCCGTCCAGGCGCCGTACCCGGTCCTCCTCAACACGGAGGTCACCGAGATCCCGGAGGGCGGCACCACGCCGGTGGACCGGACCGACGGCCCCACCCCCGGCTCCCGGGCGGTGGAGGGCGGCGGGGGCGGCTACCTCTCCAACGAGGTGGCCTACCGTTCCAACCGGCTGCGCGGCGAACTCGCCCCGACGCTGCCCGGCGGTCACCTGCACACCCCGGTCCTGACGGGCCTGCCGGCCGATCCGCAGCTGCTGACCGGACCGGAGTTCGAGCGCAACGAGAGGGCGATCACCTCGGAGGTCCGCTCGGTACTGGAACACGCGGCCGCGCCCACGGCCCGCTGAGCCCGAACAGGCGTGCCACGGGCGGGCTATACGATCTGACGCGTACGCCCGCCCGTCAGCCGAAGGAAGAACGACGACACCATGACGGTCCACCGCCCGGGACAGCCCGGTGACCTGCCCCCGCCGCAACTGCTCTGGTCGCGCTGGGCGTTGCTCGCCGTCCTGGAGGCGACCAGCGGGGCCGAGGGCCGCGGGGTGCACCGCACGGGCCACTGGATCACCGGCACCGGCCTCCACCTCGACGACGCGGGCTGCACCTGGTGGACGCTGTCCCGCATCGGCGAGGACCGCTACGTGCTCTACGGCGAGGACGAGTCGAGCGGCGTCAAGTGGCACGAGCCCCGCATCGACATGCTGGCGGGTGCGCCGCACTGGCTCCCCCACGAGAAGCTGCGCGACCTGCTCGAAGGCTGGGAACTCGGCTGCGTCTACTGGTACGAGAACGGCTCCTGGGCCCGCGCGCCGTACCCCGGGAGCCTCGCCGACGACGGCCTGGACTGCGGCATGAGCCGTTTCCTGGACCGCGAGGAGGTGCTCGGCATGCTGGCCGACGCCGACGAGCCGGTGGAGGGCCCGACGGCAACGGACCTCCTCGACGCGGCGGAGGCCTACCGCCTGTCCCCCGAGCAGTTGGACGCGCTCGCCGACGACGACCCGGCGCGGGACCTCCCGGCGATGCACCGCGCCCTCGCCGCGTCGGGCCTCGCGGCGGCGGCGCTCCCCCGCTGAGCCGCCCGACGTGGTTAACGTCGTCCCATGAACACGTCACCGCAGCGCTTCGAGATCCTCCTGGTCCCCACCCACGTCGAGAAGCCGGGCGAAGCACACCGGGCCGGCGACCCCGTACGCTCCGCCGTCGTGGAGGCGACCGGCGAGACGGGTGCCTCGGGGTACCCGCGGTACGCGGGGAACGGCATGGAGGCGGACATCGACCCCGCCAGCGGCACGGTGGAGGCCCTGCTCGTCGACGGCGCCGAACTGGACTACGGGCTCACGGCCGTGGCGAAGCGCCGCGACTGACCCGTCCTGCGGCGGCGGGCGCCGAGCCGGGCCCGTCCGGCTCGGCGTGCCACGCGGCGGCCCATGCCCCGACGGTGTTAGACAGGCAGCCCATGCCGTCCGGTGTGGCGGGCCGGAGGAACGGGGCGGATGGACGGATCGACGGCGGGCACCCGGAACGTGCCGGACGGCGCCCGCGAGGCGCTCGCGGTGCAGACCTTGGCCGACCGGGCGACCGGCGTGCTGATGGCGCTGGTCCCCTGCGGCGGGGAGACGGCCCGCCGGCTCCTGGCGGACACCGGCCGGGCCACCGGCAGCGAACCCCCGCAGACGGCCCGGGCCGTCGTCGCGCTGGCCGGCGGGCGCGATCTGCCCGCCGGGCTCCGGCAGGCCCTGCGCGCCGCCATCCGTGGCGCGCGTACCACGAGCGCCCCGCCGGCGCAGCGCCGCCCGGCCGCTCCGGGGCCCGATCCGCGTCTCGTACGGGAACAGCTGGCGCGGCTGAGCGCATTGCGCCGCCGCACCCTGGAGGCCCCCGCGGACCCGGTCCTGCGCGGCCTGCTGGAGGACTCCGCCGACGCCCTGTGCCTGCTCATGGGGCACCGGACCCCCCACGAGGCCCTGCGGGCGGGCGAGGTGCTCATCGCCGCCGGACGCATGCCCGGCGGCCGCGCCGTGACAGCCCGTCGGCAGCAACTCCTGACGGACCGGGCGTGGGCGGCGGTCGAGGCGCTGCTCCCTGCGGCCGTCCGCTTCGGGCACGGGCCGCGGCGGCTCTTCGAGGCGATGCTGTGGAAGGTCTCGACGCAGGCGCCCTGGACGGACCTCCCGGCGCACTACGGCCCGTGGCACACGGTGGCCGAACGGTTCCGCATCTGGTCCGCCGACGGTACTTGGGAGCGCGCGCTCGCGGCCGCCGCTCTCACCGACACCGGCGCCACTGTTGTCGGCACCGCCGGCGAGGACGACGGCCTGGACGACTGGACCACCCCCTGGCTCCCCGCCTCCGCCGGGGACCGCTGAGCCGCGGTCCGCGCCGTCATGCCGCGCCGAAGTCGGGGAGGGTGAGGGTGCCGTCGTCGGCGAGGGTGAAGCCGGGATTGTGGGCGATCTCCCAGGGGTGGCCGTCGGGGTCGGTGAACGTGCCCGCGTAGCCGCCGTAGAACGTGGTCGCGGGAGGGCTGGTGACGGTGGCCCCGGCGCCGCGTGCCGCCTCGATCAGTGCGTCCACCTCCTCGCGGCCGCGCACGTTGTGCGCGAGCACGATCCCGCCGAAGCCCGTCGGGCCGCGGTCCTCGATCCCGGAGTCCGCCGCCAGCTCGCCGCGGCTCCACAGGACCAGGGCGAGGCCGCCGGCCTGGAAGAAGACGGTCTGCGCGGTCTCCTGCCCCCGCCAGCCGAGGCTCTCGTAGAACGCCCGGGAGCGGGCCAGGTCACTGACGCCCAGGGTGATCAGGCTGATGCGCTGTTCCATGGCCGGAAGCTACCACCGGCCGCGCCGCACCCTTCGGGCTTGCTCCGTGCGGGTTGTCTTGCGTGCGCGTTCGGCGGCACGCCCGAGCGGGTGATCATCATCAAGGCGTCCAATCGTTTTGATGGTGTCATCGGGCCGTGGGCGATCCGGGAAGGCTGCGTGGCGATGACATCGGCACACGGGGCAGGACGAAACAGGTTGTGGGGCGCGGTCGCCGCGGTCGCCGGTGCCGCCCTCGTGGTGGCCGCGGCCCCCGGCCGGCCGGTGGGATCCGATGCCTCGCGGCTCGCCGCCGAGGGCGCGGAAGCGGCCGTCACCCTGCTGGTCGGCAGGGCCCTCGACGAGGGCCACGGCAACGTGACCGTACGGTGCCCGGCGGAGAAGGCCCTCCAGGCCGGACTGTGCGACGGCTGGCGGCAGCAGCGGGTGCTGGCGACGGCCTGGGGCGCCGGATCGGTCCTGGGCCGAGCGGCCGGTTCGGCCGGCCCGGCGCCCACGGTCGCCCTGCCCACCGACGCCGACGGGCCCTTGGAGATCGCGCTCGCCGATCCGGGGCGGCTCACCGACGTCACCGTCCACGACCGGCACGGGCGTTACGTGGGCGGCGCGCTGGACCCCCGCAGCCGGCGCTGGGCCAACACCGAACCGCTGCGGGCCGGCGAGGAGTACACGGTGCGCGTGGGCGCGCAGGACGTGGCGGGGACACCGGTCGGCGTGACGATGGCGTTCCGGACCGCGCCGCCCACCGACGACGGCCGTCTCACGGTCGAGTTCGGGCCGAAGGAGGGCACGTACGGCGCGGGCCAGATCGTGACGGCCTCGCTCAGCCGCCCGGTCGCGGCCACCGACCGTACGGTCCGGGCCCGGGTGGAGCAGGCGCTCCAGGTGACCTCGGAGCCGGCGGTGGAGGGCGGGTGGCACTGGGTCGACGACTCGACGCTGCACTACCGGC
Organism: Streptomyces cirratus; assembly: GCF_014650775.1. Classification (GTDB taxonomy): domain Bacteria; phylum Actinomycetota; class Actinomycetes; order Streptomycetales; family Streptomycetaceae; genus Streptomyces; species Streptomyces cirratus. The sequence goes on from NZ_BMVP01000003.1 coordinate 384,400, forward strand.
CGCGTACGTACTGGCCGGCCCACGCCGTGGTGCACGTGCGCAGCGGCCTGGACGGCGTCGAGGTCGGCGAGCACGCCTACGGGGGTCCCTCCGACGGCCTCGACCTCACCATCGGTGACCGCGTCGAGGCGGTCACCGACGCCGCCGAACACGAGATGACCGTACGCCGCAACGGGCGGGTCATCCGCACGATCCCGGTCACCACCGGCAAGGCCGGGTTCCGCACGCGCACCGGCGTCAAGGTCGTGCTGGGCAAGGAGCTGGAGGTCCGGATGCGGGGGGACTCCGTGGGCATCGGCCGCGGCACGAGCGAGTTCTACGACCTGCCGGTCCGCTACGCCACACGGGTGACGTGGAGCGGGGAGTACGTGCACGCCGCGCCGTGGTCGGTCGAGGCCCAGGGCGAGGAGAACGTCAGCCACGGCTGCACCGGCATGAGCACCGCCGACGCCGCCTGGTTCTTCGCGACGGTACGGGAGGGGGACGTCGTGGAGGTGGTGAACAGCGGCGGCGAGAAGATGGCGCCGTTCGGGAACGGGTACGGCGACTGGAACCTGGACTGGCCGGCCTGGCAGCAGGGCAGTGCCCTCGCGGCCGCCCGGCAAGCCTCTTCCGTACCGCCGCCGGCGGTCCACGCTTCCTCGCGGCTGCGCCCCCTCGCCTGAGGAGCCGGCCGGACTCACCGCTTGTGACGGCGGGAATTCGGCTGGTGATAAATAGATGAATCGCTGACTGAATTACCGTCAACAAGCCTAATCCTATATCTCGATTACATAACGAGATGACCATAAAAGGCCTGGACCAATCCTGATCCACGCGCGTAAATCCCTTGTGGCACAAGGAATCTGATCGTTCATCAAATACGGTCGGGTAGGTAACGGTCCGATATCCCGGACCGCTTTCCCGTTTGTCCGAATTCTTCACGCGCACCGTCTGGCAGGCTTCCGCGCACCCACTCTTCCGACCACGAGTTGAGGTGCGCATGACTAGACATCGCAGAAGGCCTGAACACCGGCGCAAACCCCGGCGGTTCATACTCATCACCGCCGCCATGGCCACGGCGGCGGTGATCGCGGGGGGAGTCGCCTACTCCGGACTGGGTGACGGCGCCCAGGCGGCCCAGCCCGTACAGGCCGAAGCCCTCGGCTCCCAGACGCCCGCACCGGCCGCCGCACCGGCCCGGGACCAGGAGCCGGCACCCCTCATGGGCGCGCCCGCCAACGAGGACGCCCGCGGCATGATCTACGACGGCCTCAAGGCCGCGCCCCAGGGCGACCGTTGCGTCGGCGTCTACCGCACGGAAGCCGGGCAGTGCACCCACGGCCCCGACGCGCCGCCCAAGGGCGTCGACATCAAGGCCGAGATAGCCCCCGCCGTCAAGACGAAGGCGGCCGCGGCCGATCCGGCCCACCCCGAGGCCGGCGCCCCCGCGAGCACCGAAGCCGACGGGCGTCCTCAGGACGCGCCCGCCGCCGACGCGCGCACCGCCAAGGCCGCTTCCGCCGCGCCGGCGCCGGCGCCCTCCTCAGCGGGCAAGGCCGTCGCCGCGGGCCCCGCGGGCCAGACCGTCCCGTGCGACGGAGACGGCAGCACCGGCAACCGCGTCCAGGTGGTCTACGTACACGGCCCCGACCGCGACCGGTACTCCGAGTACGTCGCATCGTTTCGCAAGTGGGCGGCCGACGCCGACCTGATCTACTCGACGAGCGCCCAGGAGACCGGCGGCATCCGGCACATCCGCTACGTGACGGCCGCCGACTGCACCCCGACGGTGCTGAACATCGAACTCCCCGCGTCCGCGCTCTCGGAGTTCAGCGCGACCAACAACGCGCTCGCCGGCAAGGGCCTCGACCGCCGCGACCGCAAGTACATGATCTTCGCGGACACTCAGGTCTACTGCGGCATCGGCACGTTCAACGGCGACGAGCGGGCCGGCCAGGACAACCTGAGCAACTTCGGCCCCTCCTACGGCCGTACGGACTCCGGCTGCTGGGGCGGCCACACCGCGGCGCACGAACTCGGCCACAACCTCGGCGCGGTGAACAACAGCGCCCCCAACACCAGCCGTGGCGCCCACTGCACGGACGAGTACGACGTCATGTGCTACTCGGACACCCCGTACTACCCGCAGATGCGGTACGTGTGCTCCAACCAGGCGGCCGAGAACATCCTGGACTGCAACCACGACGACTACTTCCACACCAACCCCAAGCCGGGCAGCTACCTCGCCACGCACTGGAACATCGCGAACAACCAGTTCCTGATGCGCACGGGCGGCGGCACCGACCCGAACCCGAACCCGAAGCCGACGCCGACCCCGACGCCCAGCCCCAAGCCGACCAAGAATCCGACCGGCGGGCCCGCCGTGACGGCCGGTCAGCTGAAAGCCGACTCGGTCGTCGTCAGCTGGCCCCAGGTGCAGGGCGCGGTCTGGTACCAGGTGCTGCTCAACAGCAAGCACCTGACCTGGACGCAGTCCCAGGTGCTGCGCATCTACAACCTCCAGCCCGGTACGGACTACAAGGTCGCCGTGTCGGTCCGTGACGGCGCCGGCCGTGACAGCGGCCCCGGCAGCGCGGCTTCGTTCCGCACGCCGGGCGCCGGCGGCGGAGCCACCACCCCGGGCAGCCGCTACACGCTGGGCAACGGCAGCACCGGCATGTCGGCCGAGCTGTGGGGCGGCCGCACCGCCGACGGCACGGTTCTCGTCGGGGCACGGGCCAACGGCTACGCGCCGCAGCAGTGGTACTTCGACGACGCGGGCGGCGGGCTCGTGCGGATCCGCTCGGCGGCCTCCGGCAAGTGCCTCCAGGCGGGCAGCGCCCCGGCCGCCGGCGTATGGGTCGCGCAGCAGCCGTGCGGGAGCGACTCCGCCCAGAACTGGCGGGTTTCCTCCCGCGCGGGCGCGGTGACCGTCACGGACGCCTCGGGCGGCTACGCCCTGAGCGTGAGCAACCGCCCCTACTACGGGGACTGGCTGCTCGACCTCCAGCGCGCGGACGGCCGCGCGACGCAGGTGTGGACGGTCCAGAAGGCCGGCTGACCCTCCGTACGACCGGCCGTGGGGCGGGGACGGCCGTCCCCGCCCCACGGCCTCCCCTCATCTTCTCCGCCCCTCCTTCTCCACCCCACCGCAATGGGAGCACCACGACGATGCGACGCAGACGACACTCCTTCCAGGCCTTGACCGCCACCGGTTTCCTGGTCCTGGCCCTCACCCGGGCGCTCGTGGCGCCCACCGCCGCCCACGCGCACGGCGACACCGTCAAGGTCGTGATCACGGGCCAGCGGGACGGCCACCTCACCACCGAGGTCACCTGGGAGAACGACGGGGACGCCGTGGCCGAGGCGGTCGCCGCCACGGTGAACGCGACGAGCGCGGACGGCTCCCGCACCGCGGGGCCCTGGCGGCTGGTGCGCGATCCCGCCGGCGGTGGCGGCGCGGGGTGGAGCACGGCCGAGATCCTGCCGCCGGGAACGTGGAAGGTCTCCGTCGACGTGGGGTTCCCGGCCCTGGGGCACGGCGAGAAGGAAGTCGCCGTGCCGGTGGTGGACCCCCAGCCCTCCGCCCCGGCGCCGTCGTCCCCGCCGGTCCCGGCCGCGCCGTCGTCCTCACCGGTCCCGGCCGCGCCGTCGGCCTCCGGTGCCGCGCCGTCACCGGCCGGTCCGTCTCCGGTCGCGCCTGCCGCCGCCGGGGCGACCGGCGACGGGAGCGGCTGGTGGTGGACGACGGCCGGGGTGGCGGTGACGGCCCTCGCCGGTACCGCCGTCGGTCTCTGGCTGCGGCGCGCCCGCAGGCGTTAGACCGGGTCGGACCCGATCACCCCTGGCAGATGCCCCGTTCGTAGTCGACGGTGGCGGTCGCCTTGGAGTACTGCCACTGCGGGGCCAGCAGCTGCGCGTCGAGCTGCCGGGCCGCGGTGGGGTCCTCCACGACGTAGCCGAAGTCCTGGAGCCAGGCCGGGTACAGGTTCTTGGACCCCAGGTAGAAGGCGGAGCCGTCCACCGAGACCAGCTTGTGGTGCTGGGCGTACGGGTGGCCGTCCGCCCACGTCGGGTTCTGCGCGGCGCGGAAGGTGGCCAGCTGGAGGTTCGAGCACATGGCGGCGCCGGCCGTGCGCTGGTCCCCGGTCAGCAGGGCGAGCCGGTCGCGGAGCGTGTCGCTGACCTCGGAGAGCGACTTGATCTGCGAGTAGCCCCCGCTGCCGACGGCTCCCCGGTTGGCCGGATCGCTCACCACGATGCGGACCTTGACCCCGGCGGCCATCTTGGCGGCGAGGGCGTCGTAGACGCGGATGTCGTAGCGGGGCAGCGGTGGGCAGGTCGCGTTGAGGTCCTGCTGGGAGATCTCGATGTGCCGGGTGGCACTGGAGATCAGGGTCCGCAGGGCGCTCTCCTGCGGGTTGACCGTCTCGTAGTCGCGGTCGGCGTTGGTGTTGTCGTGGAGGCCCACCCCGCACTTGGTGTCCGCGGCGGCGGGCAGGGCCGGCCGGAAGGCGGAGGCCGGGTCGTTGAGCTCGATGCCCACGCCCAGTCCGCCGACGGCGATGACCGGTACCGTGCCCGGCTCCGCGGGCGGCGACGCGGGGGCCGTGTTCCCGGCGAGCGTGGGCGTACAGGCGGCGCCGTTGGAGGATGCGAACCAGACGCTGGCGATGTTGGCCTTGTTCCGGCAGGTCCAGGACCACAGTTCGTCAAGGTACGAGCCCGCGGAGGCGGCGGCGGGCCCCGTCAGGGCCAGGTCGATGTCGGCCACCGGGTGGGCGGTCTCCAGGTAGTCGCCCTTCCAGCTGTTGATGCCTCCGCTGATCACCGACCGGCCGTCGACCACGAGGATCTTGGAGTGGTTCCAGGAGAACGCGGTCTTCGACGTCGTCATGGACGCCACGTTGAGGTCGATGGCGCGGGCGTCGGGGCCGAGCTTGGCGACGAGGTCGTCGCGGTACTTCGACGGCAGCACGTTCAGGTGGTAGACGGGCGCCGCCCCCACGAGGATCCGCACCTTGAGCTTGTTGCCGCGGGCCGCAGATGCCTTGAGGCCCGCGACGAGGGCGTTCTGGAACGCCCCGTCGGGGAACGGCGCGAGGGTGGAGAGGTCGACCGTGCCCGTGGCCCGGGAGACATTCTCGGTGATCTTGGCCAGCAGGCGCCGGGTACCCGGCCGGGCGGCGCAGGTGTCGTCTCCCCAGCAGCCGGGGGTCTGCAGCAGCCAGTCGCCGGCGCCCGAGGAGGAGGCGTCGAGGGCGTTGCCGGCGGTGCGCTCCCAGACCCGGTGTTCGAGTCCGGGGGACACCTGACGGAGCGTCCCTTCGACCGCGTCGAGGTGCGGGGTCGGTGAACCGGGGTCGGCCACCGCCGCGCCGGCGGGCAGCAGGGCCAGCAGGACGGCCGCGGCGGTGGCCCGGGTGAGCAGGGAGGACGGACGGCGGAGCGAGGGGCGGGGCAATGTACTTCCTTGGGCGAGAGCCGTGAACGAGGGCCGAGCAAGATCGACTCGGGGGAAGTTACCACCGCGTAGCAAGGCGCCCGGAATTCCCTGTGCCGGATTCGGCCACCCCCGCCGGCAGCGGACGGCCGGGCACGGCCGGGCACGCGAGCCCGGGGTGCCCGGCCGCCGCACGCGGCTGACGGGGGTCAGCGCTGGGGGCAGGTCTTCCAGGCGAAGTGGTAGACGGTCCGGATGTCACCGTCGGCGGAGTCCATGGCGACGAAGCTGTTGGTCTTCGCCGGGTCCGAGGCGCCCGCGCTGACGCGCAGTTCGGTGTTGATGTTGAAGTTGCGCTGCACACCGCACGGCGCCCACACCAGCTGGTCCCAGTCGGTGGAGTCGGTGACCTGCCAGTCGTTGTCGAGCGGGCCGTTGAACGCGTGGGTCCTGCTCGCCGTGTCGGGCGAGCCCTGGAAGTAGTACGACGCCTTCTGCGTGGCTCGCGCGCCGCGCTCCAGATGCGCGTAACCGCGGTAGTCGGCGCTCGCGACGGCGTACGAGTAGCCCTGCGGGACGTGGACGATCAGGTTGATCTGGCAGTTCTTGCGGAAGTCGGTCGGCTGGGAGCCGAGCCCCACCTGCGCCAGGTACTGGCTGTAGGTGACGGTGAAGGCGGTGTGGTCGGGGGCGAGGGCGACCGCGGCGGTGCCGAGCGGGCAGCCGGAGCCGTTGACGGAGGCGACGTCGATGACGATCTTGTCGGGCGGCGGGGTGAAAGGGGCGGGAGCGGCGGTAACCAGCGCCGAGCCGGCGAGGAGCGCGGCGGTCGCACCGCTCACGAATAAGACACCGGGCATGATGCTCCGATCGGTTGTCGGTGGCCTTGCCTGATGTGGGGGACGTCCGGCCCGCACGGCGGAGCGGGTTCGGACCGCTTCGGATAGTAGGGACCGCGGCCGCGCCGCAGTAGGGCGCTTACCGGCCGAACAGCGGGCCCGCGCCCGGGCCCGGACGGCGCCTGTCAAGATCGACGGCATGGACGGCCGGCCCGTCGGCCCGGTCACACCCGAGGAGACCGCATGACGCAGCGCACGGACAGCCGCCCGAAGACGCAAGGGGCACCCCTCCCCCAGCCGTTCGGCGAGGCGTTCACACGAGACCCCCACGCCGTGTACCGGCGGCTGCGGGAGGAGGGCCGCGTCCACCACGTCGCCCTGCCCGACGGCTCCCCGGTATGGCTGGTCATCCACGAGGCGGACGTACGGGAAGGCCTCGCCGACCCCCGCCTGTCCGTCAACAAGCGCCACTCCACCACGGGTTACACCGGGTTCTGCCTGCCGTCCGCGCTCGACCGGAACCTGCTGAACATCGATCCGGACGATCACCGGCGCCTGCGCCGCCTGGTGTCCTACGGCTTCACCCCGCGCCGCGTCGGGCAACTGCGCGACAGCGTGCAGGGCATCGTGGACGACCTGGTGACGTCGCTGGCGCAGGAGATGGACGCCCGCGGCGAAGCGGACGCCGTCGCCGGGTTCGCCAAGCCGCTCCCGCTGCGCGTGATCGGCTCGCTCCTGGCCGTGCCCGACGCCGACCAGGACCGGTTCTCCGGCTGGGTCACCGGCATGCTCGCGCCCCGCGGGCGCGAGGAACTCGTCGACGCGATCGGCCGGATCCACTGCTTCCTCATCGATCTCGTGGCAGCACGCCGCGCCGCGCCCGGCGACGACCTGCTCTCCGACCTGATCGCGGCGCGCGACGAGGAGGACCGGCTCACCGAGGACGAACTCGTCTCGCTGGCCTTCCTGATCCTCCTGGCCGGCAGCGAGAACGTCCAGCACGTCATCGCGAACGGCCTGCTCACCCTGCTCACGCACCCCGAGCAGCTGGCCGAGTTGCGCGAGCGGCCCGCGCTGTTCCCCGCTGCCGTGGAGGAACTCCTGCGCCACGCCCAGCCCATCCAGACGACGATCCGGCGCTTTGCCACCGAGCCGGTCGAGCTGGGCGGCGTCCTGATCCCGGCCGGGGACACGGTGCTGCTCTGTCTGGCCTCGGCCCACCGGGACCCCGCCCGGTACCCGGACCCCGAGCGCTTCGACATCCACCGCGCGGACACCGCCCACCTCGCCCTCGGGCAGGGCATGCACTACTGCCTCGGCGCACCGCTCGCCCGCCTCCAGATCACCCTCGCGCTGCGCACCCTGCTCGATCGGTTCCCCGGGCTCCGCACCGCCCGCCCTGCCGGACAGCTGCCCTGGACCACCACGTTCCGCTTCCACGCCCTGCGAGAGCTGCCGCTGACGACGGCCCCGTGACCGGTCCTCGCCGCAAGGTGCCCGCCGGGGCGCCGTTCAGCGCTGGTCGGGGTCCAGGGGGAGGATGCGGGCCATCAAGAGGGCCACGTCGTCGTGGTCCCCGGGGCGGCGGAGGGCGCGCAGGAGCAGGTCGCAGGTGGCCTCCAGGGGGCGGTGGGGGCCTGCGAGGAGGCTGAGCAGCAGGTCGAGGCGTTCGTCGAGGGACTGGTCGCGGGTCTCCACGAGCCCGTCGGTGTAGAGGACCAGCTGGTCGTCCGGGGCGAGGGCGATCCGGGTGGTGTGGAAGGGGACGCCACCGACCCCGAGGGGGGCGCCGGTGGGCAGGTCGAGCAGTTCCGGGAGCCGGCCCGGGCGCATCAGGACCGGTGGGAGGTGACCGGCGAGGGAGATGTGGCATTCGGAGCGCAGGGGGTCGTAGACGGCGTAGGCGCAGGTGGTGATGGTGTGTTCCATGCCGGCGGCGGCCTGGTCGAGGTACTGGAGGACCTGTGAGGGGTCGAGGTCGAGCTGGGTCAGGGTCCGGGTGGCGGTGCGCAGCTGGCCCATCGTGGCGGCGGCCGCGATGCCGCTGCCCATGACGTCGCCGATGACGAGGCCGGTCTTGTCGTCGGCCAGCGGGATGACGTCGAACCAGTCGCCGCCGATCTCGCTGGTGGCCCCGGACGGCTGGTAGCGGTGGGCGATCTCCAGGCCGAGCCGGTGGGCCGGCTGGTGCGGCAGCAGGTTGCGCTGGAGGGTGAGGGCGGCGTGCCGCTGGTTCTGGAACAGTCGGGCGTTGTCGACACAGACGGCCGCCCGCGCGGCCAGTTCGACCGCCAGGGTGACGTCGTCCTCGTCGAACGGTGCGGGCGTGCGGGCCCGCATCAGGCCGATGGCGCCGATCACCTCGCCGCGCGCCACCAGCGGGACCGCCAGGTAGGAGTGCACTCCCGCCGCGGCGAGCAGCGCGGCTGCGTTGTCGTCCCGGGCGATGCGGCGCAGGTCCGGGCCGCTCACCCGGGCCATGAGGACGGGGCGCCCGGTGTTCACGCAGTGGGTGATCACCCGGTCGGTGTCGTACTGGGCGAGCTCGCCCGCCGGGTCGGTGGCCTGCGCCGCTCCCGTGGGGTAGGCGGCGACCACCGCGAGGGCCCGGAACCGGGCCGGTCCGCTCGGTTCGCCGGTGGTGCGGCGGCCGTGCAGGACGCTGTCGAGCACGTCCACGGTGGTGACGTCGGCGAGCTGCGGTACGCACACCTCGGCCAGCTCCCGTGCCGTCTGCTCCAGGTCCAACGTGGTGCCGATGCGTACGGAGGCGTCCGCCACCACCGCCAGGCGGCGGCGGGCGCGGGCGGCATCGGCGGCGGCCCGGTGCTGCTCGGTCACGTCGACCACGGAGACGGCGACGCCCAGCGCGTGCCCGGCCGCGTCGTCGAGCCGGTAGTAGGACACGGACCAGGCTCGTTCCTCGGGGTCGACCGGGGTGCGGCCGGTCACGTACTGGTCCAGCAGTGGCACGCCGGTGGCGAGCACCTGCCGCATGGAGGACTCGATGGCCTCCACGTCCAGGAAGGACAGGGCCTCGCGGATGGTCCGGCCGAGGTGTTCGGAGGCGGGCAGGCCGTTGATGTGCTCCAGCGCCGGGTTGACCAGGACGTACCGCAGGTCGGTGTCGGTCACGCCGAGGCCGATCGGGGACTGGGAGACCAGCCGCAGGGACAGGGCCAGGTCGCGCTCGACGCGCCGCAGCGTGGGGTGGTCGGTGGCGATGCCGAGGGCGTAGAAGTCCCCCAGGTCGTCCTGGAGCCGCATGTTGCGGAACTCGACCAGGCGGCTGCTGCCGTCCTTGTGCAGGATGGGGAAGCTCCCGGCCCAGCGCCGGCCGCTCTTCATGACCTGGGTGAACAGCTCGATGACCAGGTCGCGGTTCTCCTGCGACACCAGCAGCGCCGCCGCGGGCTGCCCGAGCGCCTCCTGCGCGGAATAGCCGAACAGCTCCTCGGCCTGGGGGCTCCAGAACACGATGCGCCCTCGGTCGTCCAGGACCACCGCGGCAAGGCTCAATACGTCGAGCAGGCCGCCCGTGGCCGCCGGATCCGCCTCCGTGCTGTGGATCTCGGCCCGGAACGCGTCGGACGTGCTCATGGCCCGAACCCTTTCCGTTCACTGCGTGGCGCACCCTGTGCCCGGCCCACACCACCGGCGCCGTCCTCCAAACCCTCCCACCGTCTCCGCGTACCGGCGACCCGGATTCCGGCGGTGGGCTTCATAAGGCAGGAGCCGCCAAACACAGCCAGGCATAAGGTCGCCTTTGGCGCGGGTGCTGCTTTCTGCTGAACCGGGCCCCCGCCCGGCGTCGCGGCCCCGCCCGGTGGGCACGCAGCACGCGTGACCCCTCCCGCCCTGCGCACGGCGACCGCGACCCGCCCCGGCGCCCGTCGTGCGCTGCTGGCCGGCTCGGCGGGCAACCTCGTCGAGTGGTACGAGTTCGGCGTCTACGGCTGCTTCGCGACCGTGATCGCGGCCCACTTCTTCACCCCGTCGGCGGAAACGCCGGGCGGCTCCTCGGCGCTGATCGCCACCTACGCCTCGTTCGCCCTCGCGTTCTTCTTCCGCCCCGTGGGAGCGCTGCTGTTCGGGCGGCTCGGCGACCGTCTCGGCCGGCGGCCCGTCCTGGTGGTCGTGGTGGGCCTCATGACGCTGGCCACCACCTTGATCGGGCTGCTGCCCACCCGGGCCGTCATCGGCCCCGCCGCGCCCTGGCTCCTCACCCTGCTGCGTGTCCTACAGGGGCTGTCGGCCGGCGGGGAGTTCGGCGGCGCCGTGTCGCTGATGACGGAATCCGCCCCGCCGGGCCGGCGGGGCCTGTACGGGGCGTGGCAGTCCTTCACCGTCGCCCTCGGGCTGCTCGCGGGCGCGGCGACGGCCGCCACCGTGGCCTGCGCCCTGTCCCCGGCCGCACTCCAGGCCTGGGGGTGGCGGATCCCGTTCCTGCTGGCCCTGCCGCTCGGCGGGGTCGTGCTGTGGCTGCGTACGGCCCTGGAGGAGCCGGCACCAGGCTCGGCTCCGGCCCCCGGTGCGGCAATGCGGCGCGAGGAGGGGCCGGTGCGCGCCGTGGCGCTCGCCGTCGCCCGCGTCATGGGCTGGTCGGCGGCCGGGTACACGTTCCTGGTCGTCCTGCCGTCCTACCTCCAGTCGGTGCCGGGCTCCTCGACGCGCGAGGCCCTGGTCGCCACCGCCCTCGCGAACCTCGGCTTCGCGGCCTGCGTGCTGCCCGCCGGGCAGCTCAGCGACCGGATCGGCCGGCGCCCGGTCATGCTCGGCGGGGCCCTGGCCGTCGTACTGCTGGCCTTCCCGCTCCTGCACCTGCTGCGGGACCCCGGGCCCTCCCCCGCGGCGCGGGCCGGCTCGCTCCTGGCGGCGGGCGCGCTCGTCGGCCTGATGGCGGGGCCGGGACCGGCCATGCTCGCCGAGATGTTCCCGCGCGGCGTGCGCTGCACCGGGTTGGGGCTGGCCTACTCGCTGGCCAACGCGGTGTTCGCGGGCTGCGCCGGGCTCGTCATCACCGCCCTCGTCGCGGCCACGGGGGACGCTTCGGTACCCGCCTGGTACGCCGCCGCGGCCTGCGCCGTCAGTGCGCCCGCGCTGGCCACCCTGCGCGGCGATAGCCACAGGGGGCCGCTGCGATGAGGGTGATCGGGCTGATGTCGGGGACCTCGTACGACGCCGTCGACGCCGCGGCCGCGGACCTGAGCACCGAGGACGGGACGCTGTACCTGACACCGCTGGGGATGGTCGGCGAACCGTACCCCGACGACGTACGGGCGGCCCTGGCGGCCGCGCTGCCGCCCGCGGCGACCACGATGGCCGACGTCTGCCGCCTGGACACGCTGATCGGGCAGGCCTTCGCCCGGACGGCGGTGCGTGCCGACCGCGAACTGTGCGACGGCCGGGCGGATTTGGTCGCCTCGCACGGCCAGACCGTGTACCACTGGGCGCAGGACGGCCGGGTGCACGGCACGCTCCAGCTCGGCGAGCCGGCCTGGATCGCGGAGGCCGCCGGCTGCCCCGTCGTGTCCGGATTCCGCCCGCGCGACGTGGCGGCGGGCGGCCAGGGCGCGCCGCTGGTGAGCCTGGTCGACCTGATGCTGCTGCGCGGACGGCCCGGTGTCCCGGCCGCGCTGAACATCGGGGGCATCGCGAACCTGACCGTCGTCCCGTCGGGTGGTGACCCGGTGGCCTTCGACACCGGCCCGGGCAACGCGCTGATCGACGCCGCGGTGCGGGAGGTGACGCGCGGGCGGCTGCCGTTCGACGAGGACGGCGCCCTCGCAGCGGCCGGGCGGGTGCACCTGCCGTTGCTGGAGCGGCTGTTGGCGGAGCCGTACTACCGGATGCCCTGGCCCAAGACGACCGGCAAGGAGCTCTTCCACCGCGACTACGTGCGGGGCATGGCGGCCGGCCCGGCCTACGCCGCTCTCCCGCCCGAGGACCTCATCACCACGCTGACGCGTCTGACCGCCACCACCATCGCCGCCGCGCTGCGCCCGCTGGGGGCCACGGAGGTCTTCGCCTCGGGCGGGGGCGTCCGCAATCCGACGCTGACGGCGATGCTGCGCGCGGAGCTGGGTCCCGCCGCGCTGCGCACCTCGCAGGAGCTGGGCCTGCCCGCCGCCGCGAAGGAGGCCTACGCCTTCGCGGTGCTGGGTTACCTCACCCTGCACGGGCTGCCGGGCAACGCGCCCCGCTGCACGGGGGCCCGCGGCCCGCGCGTCCTGGGCTCGATCACCCCGGGCCGCCGCGCCCTGCGCCTGCCCGCGGCCCCCTCGCGCGCCCCGCACTCCCTGATCGTGCGGTGACCGCGGTCGGGGCGGCGGTGGCGTTGCCCCCGTGTGCCGTCGCTCAGACGCGGGTCCCCGTCACGTCGTGCGCCGCCCTGTGCTGCGGGGGCCGGGCACGCCAGGAGTTCGCAGGGTGGACGAGGGGCCAGTGGCGGTCCCAGTGGGCACGGCGACGGTGACGGTGGTGCGGGTGGGTGTGGTGGTGTTCGTGGACCGCGGGGGCGCTGCGCGCCAGCATGACCAGCGCGGCCGTGAGGGCCGCCAGCTCTATGTGGTCCGGGTTGCCGCGGACCACCTTGATCCGGCCTATCACCAGGTCACCGGAAGGGACTTGGGCCCGCGGATCAGGGCGCCCGGCTGCCATTGCATCTGCTCCGGTGGCACCGCCAACGCCAGATTCGGGTACCGCTCGAGCAGGGTGGTGACGATGATCTCGGACTCCATCCGGGCCAGCATCGAGCCGACGCAGTGGTGGGGCCCGTTGCCGAAGGCCATGTGCGCGATGGGGCCGCGGTCGAAGTCCAGCCTGTCGGGGTCGGGGAAGACGGCCGGGTCTCGGTTGGCCGCGAGGTACGACGAGTAGACGACCTCCCCCTCGCGGACCAGGACCCCGCCGATCTCGACGTCCCTCGTGGCGACCCTCGGGATGCCGACGCCGCTGCGGTGCGGGATGTAGCGCAGCAGTTCGTCGACGGCCTGCGGGATCATCTCCGGTTCGGCGCGCAGCCGGGCGAGGTGCTCCGGATGGGTGAGCAGGGCGTAGATCATGTTGGCGCTGTTGTTGCGCACCGCGTGGGCGCCGCTCACCAGGATCGCGGTGGCGAGGGAGACGGCCTCCGCCTCGGTGATCTCCCCGGCGTCGGCGGCCGACGCCAGGACGGCGGCGAGGTCCTCGCCCGGCTCGTCGGCCGGCTCCGCGCGGCGCAGCGCGAGGAGGGCGACGACGGTGTCGCGGACGGTCTTCATCGCGTCGGCGCTGCGCTCGGGGGCCGGACCGGGCGTCATGATCACGTTCGCCCATGAGGTCATGCCCTCGCGCATGTCCTGCGGCATCCCGAGGAGGTCGGCGACGGCCGCGAGCGGGAAGGGGCCGTGCAGGTGCTCCACGAGGTCGGCGGGTGAGCCGTGGGTCTCCATCTCGTCCAGGAGCCGGTCGGCGGTGGCCTGTACGGAGGGCCGCAGCCGCTGCATGCTCTTGCCGGTGAAGGCCCGCGCCACCACGCGGCGCATGTCGTTCAGGCGCGGGGGGTCGGCGTAGTTCAGGGCGGCCTTCTGCGAGGCGATGGCGTGCGGCGAGGAGCTGGTGATGGTGCGCCCGACCAGTTCCTGCCTGCTGAAGCGCGGGTCGGTCGTGGCCGCCTTGACGTCGGCGTAGCGCGCCATCAGCCAGGCGCTGCCCTCGCCGAACGGCAGTTTCACCCGAGTGGCCCTGCCCTCCCGGAGCCGGGCGTGCAGGAACGGGTCGAACTCCAGGGCTTCGAGGTCATCCAGGTTCCAGCAGTGCACCGGCCCGTCCGCGGGCGGGTCCGGACGCGTCCCGAGGGCCGTGTCGGGGTCTGACGTCATGGTTTTCTCCCAAGCCTTGATGTCACTCCTGGTAGGCGAGATGTGCCGGGAATGCGGCTGACGATCCCTTCCCGGCACCGGCTCGCTCCGCTTCCTGCGGCCGCGACTGTCACCGCAATGGCCCACATCGGCGGCGGGACGTTCCGACGAGCAGAACCGGCACGGGTCCGTGAGGCTTGTCGGGAAATGAAAGGAGAGCCGACTGTGGCGACTCTTTGCAGACCAACGGTGCACGTGCCGGAGCACGTGATCACCATGGAGCAGACCCTGGATCTGGCCCGGTCCGTGCACGCCGATCACCCGCAGCTCGACCTGGCCCTGCGACTGATCCGGAACACCGGCGTCGCGAAACGGCACATCGTGCGACCCATCGAGGAGACCTTGCGGCACCCCGGCCTCGAACAGCGCAACGCCGTCTACGAGGCCGAGGCCAAGGCTCGGATACCGGCGGTGGTGCGCGCGGCCCTCGACGACGCGCAGCTGCGTCCCGAGAACGTCGATCTGATCATCTTCGTGTCGTGCACCGGCTTCCTGATGCCGTCACTGACCGCCTGGATGATCAACTCGATGGGCTTCCGCACCGATACGATCCAGCTCCCCATCGCCCAGCTGGGGTGTGCGGCGGGCGGTGCGGCGGTGAACCGGGCGCACGATTTCTGCACCGCCTACCCGGACGCGAACGCGCTGATCGTCTCCTGCGAGTTCTGCTCGCTCTGCTACCAGCCGAGCGACCTGGAGGTCGGCAACCTGCTCTCCAACGGCCTCTTCGGTGACGGCGTCGGCGCCGCCGTCGTCCGCGGCCGGGGCGGCACGGGCGTGGACCTCCAGCGCAACGCGTCGTACATCATCCCCCAGACGGAGGACTGGATCATGTACGACGTCAAGGCCACCGGGTTCCACTTCAAGCTGGACCGGCGCGTTCCGGGAACGATGGAACCGCTCGCCCCGTCACTCAAGCGACTCGCCCAGGTGCACGGGTGGGACGCCGCCGCACTGGATTTCTACATCATCCACGCAGGCGGCCCCAGGATCCTGGACGACCTCAGCAAGTACCTCGGTGTGCCTGCCGAGGCATTCCGCTTCAGTCGGGCCACACTGACGGAATACGGCAACATCGCAAGCGCCGTGGTCCTGGACGCCCTGCGCCGGCTCTTCGACGAGAACGGCACCGCCGATGCCGCGAAGGGCATGCTCGCCGGGTTCGGGCCCGGCATCACCGCCGAGATCTCCATCGGGAGCTGGGTTTCGGAGCCGGCGACCCCGTGAGGGAGGAATCCGAACGATGCTGAGAGACGGCCCCGCCACTTCCAGGCCACCCGTCACGCACTGGCCCGCCCGGGACCTGGACGGGGTCGACTTCGACCCCGTCCTCGCCGAGCTGATGCGCGCGGGGCCGATCACCCGCATCAAACTGCCCAACGGGAGCGGGTGGGCCTGGCTCGTCTGCCGGTACGACGACGTGCGGATGGTCGCCAACGACCCACGGTTCAGCCGCAAGCTGGTCATGGAGCACGACGTCACCCGTCTGGCCCCCCACTTCATCCCGGCCCCCGGCGCGGTCGGTCTGGAGGACCCGCCCGACCACACACGGCTGCGCCGCACCGTCGCCGCCGCGTTCACCACCACGGGGGTGGAGCGCCTGCGGACCAGGGCGCAGCGGATGCTCGACGAACTCGTCGACGCGATCTTGCGCGACGGTCCGCCCGCGGACCTCACGGAGCGGCTGCTGGCGCCGTTCCCGCTCGCGGTGGTCTGCGAGCTGATGGGCGTTCCGGCGCCGGACCGCCCGAAGGTCCACGAGTGGACCACCCTGATCCTGTCTTCCGCGCAGGGCGCCGAGCGCAGCGAGCAGGCGAAGACGCGGATGTGCGACTACCTGGGCGAACGGCTGCGGGCCGGCCGCGGCGCCACCGTCGACGGCGGCGAGGCCGACGAGGCGGGCGAGGCGGGCGAGGCGGGCGATGTCATCGGCATGCTCGCCCGGGCGGTCGAGGCCGGCGAGGTCACCGAGGAGGAGGCCGTGGGGGTGGCCCTGCTCCTGCAGATCGGTGGAGAGGCCGTCACCAACAACACCGGCAACATGGTGTACATCCTGCTCACCCGGCCGGAGCTGATGGACAAGCTGCGCGCCGCACCGGACCTGCGGCCGACGGCCATCAACGAGCTCCTGCGCTACATCCCGCACCGCAACTCGGTCGGTCTGTCCCGGATCGCGCTGGAGGACGTCGAGGTCGCCGGTCAGGTCATCCGGGCGGGCGAGGCGGTGTACGTCTCCTACCTCGCCGCGAACCGGGACCCGGAGGTCTTCCCCGACCCCGACGAGATCCGGCTGGACCGCACGCCCAACGCCCACGTCTCCTTCGGCTACGGACCGCACTTCTGCCCCGGCAACATGCTGGCCCGACTGGAGTCAGAGCTGCTCGTGAACGCGCTGCTGGACCGTTTCCCCGACCCGCGGTTCGCGGTGCCGGTGGACGAACTGGGCTGGCGGCCGGGAGCGCTCATCCGCGGACCCGAGGCCCTGCCGGTGACCTGGTCGTGACGGCGCACCTGGCCCGGCACGGACTGCTGGTGCCGCCGGGGCACGGCCGCACCCTGCACACCGCCGCCCAGCAGGTGACCTTCAAGGTCACCGGCGAGCACTCACGGGTCGCCTCCAGCTTCGAGGTCGTCGTACCCCCCGGATTCGACGTCGGGGCGCACCTCCACACGCGCAGCGAGGAGCTGTTCTACGTCCTGGAGGGTGAACTCGACGTGATGGCGTTCGAGCCTCGCGTGCGCAGCGGCGACGACTGGCGACGCTGGGAGTCGCTCGACGGCCGCCAGGTCGTCCGGGCGACCCCGGGGACGGTCATCGTCGTACCGCCCGGCTGTCCGCACGCCTTCGCCAACCCCACGGGGGAACCGGCCCGGATGTTCTTCCAGGCCTCTCCCCCGCCCGACCACGAACGGTACTTCGAGGAGCTCCTCGAACTGCTCGACGCCAACCCCTCACCGGACGCCTCGGCGATCGGGGAACTGCGGGCGCGCTACGACATCGAGCAGCTGACACCACTGCGCCACGGCCCGTCCTGACCGGCGGACGGCCGGTCGGCCGGCCCCTTGCGGCCGGAACACCGCTCACCCTCTCCAACCCATCACCACGCTCGGGAGACTCAATGCTGCGCACTCGCCGCACGCTTCGCACCGCGACGTATGCCCTGGCCGCCACGGTGGTCGCCTCCGCCTCGCTCGCCGCGGGACCCGCCCAGGCCGCCGCCGAACCCCTGCCGTCCCACTGGTGCTACGTCAACGGCCAGGAGGCCCGGCCCGGACCGGTGGTGGAGGGCACGGACGGGCCCGACACGATCGTGTGCGAGAACGACGTCGAGAACGCCATCATCGACGGCAAGGGCGGCAACGACAACATCCGGGTGAAGGGCATGCTCATCGACGCCCAGGTCCTCGGCGGCGAGGGTGACGACACGCTCCAGGTCAACAACCTGTACCCGCGCAACGGCAACTCGACGGTGCGCGGCGGCCTGGGGAACGACACGATCATCACCGCCCTCGTCGTCGGCACGGCGGCCCACGGAGCCTCCGTGTACGGCGACCACGGCAACGACACCATCACCACCGGCAGCGTGATGGGCGCGCAGGGCGAGTACGAGCGCGGCGGCGGCCAGGTCTTCGGCAACGACGGCAACGACCTGATCCGCACGAACAGCGTCGACCTCGGCGGCCGGGTGCTCGGCGGCGCCGGCGACGACGTCATCGAGCCCAAGTCGGTGGGCTCGGAATCCTCGGGCGTCATCCTGGGCGGCCCCGGCGACGACCGGGTCCGTGGTCAGAACGACAGCGTCCTGACCATCGGCCCCGGCTACGGGCAGGTCGACGGCGGCATCGGCACCAACCACTGCAAGGTGAAGCACTTCTCGACCGGTGACCGGATCCGCAGCTCAGTCGCGAACTGCCTCTGACCTCCTCGGCTCCGCGGGCCGGCCGCGGCCCCGCTCCACCGAGAGTCCCTCGGGCAGCATGAACCACGTCAGGACGGCTCCGACGGCGAAGACGGCGGCCGAAGCCGTGAACGCGGCGTGACAGCCCTCCACAGCAGCCCGGCCCGCGGTGAGCGGCCCGGGCTGCCGGTGCGTGGCCAGGTAGCCGGCGGTCGCGGCCGCCGCGACGGTGCTCATCAGGGCCGTGCCGACCGAACCGCCGACCTGGCGCATCGAGTTGACGGCGGCGGAGCCGGCGCCGGCATCCCCGGGCGCGATGCCCGCCGTGGCGAGGTTCATGGCCGCCGCCGTCAGCATCCCCACACCGAGCCCGGCGGCGATCTGGGCGGGCAGCACCTCGACCAGGTAGGACCCGTCGACGGTCAGGCGGGTCATCCAAGCCATCCCGGCCGCCGCCAGCAGCATGCCGCCGGCGACGCGCGGGCGCCCGCCGACCCTGCGCAACAGGGCCGTGCCGCTGCCCATCGCGCTGAACATGATGGCGCCGGACATCGGCAGGAAGGCCAGACCGGTCATGGCCGGGCTGTAACCCCGGGTGTGCTGGAGGTAGAACGTCAGGAACAGGAACACCCCGAAGGTGGCGACGCCGGCGATGAACATGGCCAGCAGGGCCGCGCCCCGGACCCGGTCCAGGACGATCCGCAGGGGCAGCAGCGGATGCGGGGAGCGGCCCTGCCACACGGCGAACGCGGCGATCAGCAGGGCGCCCGCGCAGAGGAAGCCCCCGGCGCGCGGGGAGAGCCAGCCGTGGGAACCCGCCCCGGCGAGCCCGTAGACGACGCAGAACAGTCCCGTCGAGGCCAGTGCGGTACCGGGCAGGTCCAGCCGGGGCCGTACGGCGGCGGGCTGCGGCGGGAGCAGCAGTACCGCCCCGACCACGGCGGCGACGGCGAAGAGCACGTTCACGTACATGGTGGAGCGCCAGCTGAAGTGCTCGGTGAGTACGCCGCCCAGCAGCAGTCCCACCGCCCCGCCGGAGGAGGCCAGGGCCCCGAATACGCCGAAGGCCCGGCCCCGTTCCGCGGGGGCGGTGAACGTGGTGGTGAGCAGGGAGAGGGCCGCGGGCGCCAGCAGGGCCGCGAACACGCCCTGGCAGGCGCGGGCGCCGACCAGCAGGCCGAAGGTGGCCGCGGAGCCGCCGACCGCGGAGGACACCGCGAAACCGGCCTGGCCGATGATGAAGGCCCGCCGGCGCCCGAACAGGTCGGCGAGCCGGCCGCCGAGCAGCAGCAGACTGCCGAAGGCCATGGCGTACGCGGTCACCACCCACTGGCGCCGGCCGTCGGAGAAGCCGATGTCGGCCTGGGCGGAGGGCAGGGCGATGTTCACGACGGTGGCGTCCAGGACGACCATCACCTGGGCGAGGCCGATCACCGCGAGGATCCACCAGCGGCGTGGATCGGGCCGCGGTGCGGCGCCGGGGGCGTCGGCGGCGGTACTGGTTCCGGGACCGTTGGGTTCTGTCGACATGGTGGCACTCCGGGGATTCCACTCGTACTGGCGGGCGGGTGTCTGCTTCGACAGTGGGCGAGCGGAGCCCCCGGGCCGGGCCCCTGCCCCGTTCGCCACGCCACGATGCCGTCCGGACGGACCAGCGCGGCCGGCCGGCGGCCTCCGTGACCGGTGGCGCCGCGCCGGTGTGTGGAACGGCGGGGCCGGGGCATCCCGTAGGCTCGGCGAATGGCGAAGTACTTCGATGTGCACCCCGAGAACCCCCAAGCGCGCACGATCGGCAACGTGGCCGACAGCATCCGCTCCGGCGCGCTCGTCGCGTACCCGACCGATTCCCTGTACGCGCTGGGCTGCCAGCTCGGCAACCGTGACGGTCTCGACCGGATCCGCTCCATCCGCGACCTCGACGACCGGCACCACTTCACCCTCGTCTGCCAGAACTTCGCGCAGCTGGGGCAGTTCGTGCAGATCGACAACGACGTGTTCCGTGCGATCAAGGCGGCCACTCCGGGCAGCTACACCTTCATCCTGCCCGCCACCAAGGAAGTGCCGCGCCAGTTGCTGCACCCGAAGAAGAAGACGGTCGGGGTCCGCATCCCGGACCACACGGTCGTCCAGGCCCTGCTCGCGGAGATCGGCGAGCCGCTGCTGTCGAGCAGCCTGCTGCTGCCCGACGAGCCCGAGCCGCTGACGCAGGGCTGGGAGATCAAGGAGCGGCTCGACCACGTCGTGGACATCGTCGTCGACTCGGGCGACTGCGGGACGAAGCCGACCACGGTCATCGACTTCTCCGGCGGCGGCGCCGAGATCGTCCGCTACGGCGCGGGCGACACGGCCCGCTTCGAGTAGCCCGCCCCGGGCGGCGCCCACCACCGGCTGCCGTCGGCGCCGCCCGGCCTGGGGCCGAGCTTGATCCACTGTGCTGTGCTGGGGACGCCCTCGGCGTTGAGCAGGAACAGCATGTAGTACCCGGGCGGGGCGTCGGCCGCGGTGGGCGGGGTGCGCAGGGTGACGGTGTCGCCCCGGGTGGCGGTCACGCGCAGGTCCAGGTGTCGCTGACTGGTGTTCACCGCGTGCGTCACGGTCGTCGGGGCCAGCAGGACGGCCCGCGCCACGTCCGCCGGGGTGGAGGTGCGGACCGGGAACTCCGCGTCGTAGGCGAGTTCGCCGCGCGGCGCCCGGTCGAGGGCGGGCCGGGTCCCGCGGTGCAGGTAGGGCGGCTCGTAGAGTTCGATGCTGCCGTCCATGCCGTCCGCGATGTCCGGGTCGTTGGCGATCTGCTGGAGTTCGTCGCCGGTGATCATCACCCGCCCGTCGGGCATGACGAGGGCGTTGGAGTGGTAGCCCCGGGGCAGCCTCTGGGCCGGTCCCAGCCTCCAGCGGCCGAGCGCGTCGCGCAGTTCGATCCGCCGGTACTTGAGGTCGGCCTTCGGGTTGAACGGCCCGTAACCGTAGTTCCTGGTGTCGACCGCCCCGTTGACGGTGAGCAGGGTGGCGTCCGGGAGGATCAGGGTGTCGTCCTGGGTGCGGCCGAAGGCCCGGGGGGTGTCGGCGCTCCAGGCGCCTCCCGCCAGCCGGTAGGTGGACGCGTCGAGCGGGTCGCCGCCGAGCACCAGCACGGAGTCCGGACCGCGCAGGCCGGCGGGCAGCGGCACGGCCGAGCCGTAGCCGCGGAAGTCGGCCGGCCGCCGGGGCAGATCGGTGCGGGTCTCCTTGACGGGGTCGAACACCCACTGCTGGTCGGCGTCGCGGCCGAGACCGTAGATCATGCCGTCCCGCAACGAGAACAGGTGCGGGTAGTCGTTGCGGAACGGGGCGTCCGCCGCGAAACGCTCCGCCGGAACGCCCGCCGGGATGTCGTACGGGCCCCAGGGCACCCGGTGCCCGCGCGCCGGGAAGCGCTCCACCAGCGGGGTGGGGTGCCCGCTGCCGCGCTCGTCCTGCCCGGACATGATGAGCTGCCGGCCGTCGGCCCCTGTGACCACGGAGGGGTACCAGCGGCCCACCGCCATGTCGCGGTTGCGGAACCAGGTCTCGGTCCAGGGGTCGAAGACGAAGGAGAGCCTGGCCCCCGTACCGCCCTTGCCGCCGCCGTTGCCTCCGAAGACGCCGACCATGCCGTTGGGCAGGTAGGAGTGGCCCGCGCAGAAGAAGGGGGCGGGGCGCGGAACGTAGGTGCCGTCCGGCATCAGCACGGTCGGCGGCGGCACCTTCTTGAACGCCTGGGCGCCGGTGCCCTTGGCGGGGTCCCACAGGTAGGCCCGGCCGGCGTTGGTGCGGCCGATGCGGTCGGTGGGGCCGGTCTCCTTGGTGGGGTCGACCTCCACCCGCTCGAAGGAGAAGAGCAGCACCTTGCCGGTGGGCAGCTGGGCCACGTGCACGCCGAAGTCGGGCGAGGGGAAGTAGTCCGTGAACCGGCCGAACCGCGGCGCGGCGAAGCCGGCGTTGAGCCGACGCTGTGAGGCGCGCAGCGAGGCGAGGCCGGCGGTGCGTCTCGACTGGGGGTACGCGCGCATCGCGTCGGCGGCCTGCCGACGGCCGGCATGGGCGCGGGCGTGGTCCTCACCGAGTACGGCGGCCTCTTGGCGGGTGTCGTCGGGCGCGGGGGGCGAGGCGAGGGCGGGCGAGCCGGTGGCGAGGACGGCCGAAGCCAGCAGAGCCGTCGCGAGCAGGCGCAGCGGCGGGACGGGACGGTGCTCGAAGACCGCCCGGACAGGACCAAGGGACATGGGACTCCTCGCAGCGACCGCCGACGAAGCGCCCATAGTAGGAGAACTTGGACAACTGTCCGCGCGTGACCCGGCCGGTCCCCCGAACGGCCCACCCGACGGCGCAAGCGGCCTGCCGGCCCGCCGGAAGCCGGCGTCCGCGTACGGCGTCGCCCGCTCCGACAGCGGGTACCGGCGCGAGCGCCCGTGTCAGCGGGTGCGCGGGCCTCGCGACGCTCCTCTGGTGCTGTGGCCGGGAAGTCGCGCTACCAGCGGACGGGGAGCCGGCTCACGCCCCTCATCAGGCTTCCCGCCAGCCAGACCGGGGGCCCGCCGGCCGGGTCCTCGGCCAGGTCCGGGAAGCGCTCCAGCAGGCTCCGGATCGCAATGCGGCCCTCCATCCGGGCCAGCGGGGCGCCCAGGCAGAAGTGCAGCCCGTGACCGAAGGCGAGGTGGCCCTGGGGGGCGCGGTGGATGTCGAAGGTGTCGGGCTCCCCGAACCGCCCGGGGTCGCGGTCGGCGCCGGCGAGTGAAACGAGGACGGTGTCCCCGGCCGGGATGACGACGCCGCCGATCTCCACGTCCTCGCCGGCGTAGCGGAAGGTGGCGTTCTGCACAGGGCCGTCGTAGCGGAGCATCTCCTCGACCGCGCCGGGCAGGAGTCCGTCGAAATCGGCACGCAGCTCGGCGAGTTGGTCCGGGTGGGCGAGCAGGGCCCGTACGCCGTTGGAGATGAGGTTGACCGTGGTCTCGTGTCCGGCGACGAGCAGCAGGAAGGCCATCCCGATCAGCTCCTCCCCCGACAGGGAGTCGCCGTCCTCGTCGCGGGTGCGGATCAGCGCGCTGAGCAGGTCCTCGCCCGGCGCCTTCGCCTTGGCTTCGACGAGGTCGGCGAGGTAGGCGCTGAGCTGCTCGTGGGCGGCGCCGGCCGGGCTGCCCTCCGTGGGCGCGACGACCTCGTTGGACCAGTGCCGAAAGCGCTCGCGGTCCAGGTCGGGCACGCCGAGCAGTTCGCAGATCACGGTCATCGGCAGCGGGAACGCCAGTGACTTGATCAGATCGGCCGTGCGCTGCGGCCGCGCGGCCATGGCGTCCAGGAGTTCGTCGGTGATCTGCTGGACGCGGGCCCGCATGGACTCCATACGGCGCGCGGTGAACTCGCGCGCGACCAAGCGGCGCAGCCGCGTGTGGTGCGGCGGATCGGATTCCAGCATGTTCGCGTTGGCCGCCGTCGCCACGATCTCGGGGAACAGGCCGGTGTCGCGCCAGTCCTTGAGCAGAGCGGGGTGGTTGAGGGCCTGGCGGGCCTCTTCGTACCCCACGATCAGCCAGCTCGGCCCCGACACCCGGTAGTCCAGCATGACTTGGTGCACCGGGCCGCTGTCCCGCAGTTTCGCGTAGTAGGTATACGGGTCGGCGTTGAAGTTGTCGGCATCGGAACTGATGTCTACTGCAGGCATCAGTCCACAGTACGGCGGTCGCGCTTCGCCGGACGCGCTGTTTCCGGCCAGTCGTCACTGCCGCAATCGCCGCCCGGCAGCCACGCGTTCTTCGCGCCGCAGTGCGCCGGATCCGCCGACTCGCGCCGATCGCATGTCGGGTTGAAGGGACGGCCTCGGGCGGACGCGCCCCGGGACCGGGTCCGGGCAGAAGCAACTGCTCCGCCCGGACCCGACGGCGGGCCCGGGCCGCTTGCCGAGCAGGACGCCCGCTCAGCGGGCCGTGCAGCGCTTCCAGGAGAAGTGGTACTTCGTGCTGATGCTGCCGTCGGTCGAGTCGACCGTGATGTAGCTGGTCTTCGTGCTGTCCGAGCTGCCGACCTCGGCCCGCAGCTCGGTGTTGATGTTGAAGTTGCGCTGGGCGCCGCACGGGGCGAAGACCAGGGCCTCGATTTCCGTGGTGTCCGTGGTCTGCCAGTTGTCGTCCAACGCGCCGCGGAAGGTGTGCGTGCGGTAGGCGGTCTGGCTCATGCCCTGGAAGTAGTAGCTGGCCTTCTGGGTGCCGACCGCGCCGGGCTGGAGGTTGCCGTAGCCGCGGTAGTCGACCTTCGACACCGCGTAGGTGAAGCCCTGCGGCACGTGGACGAGCAGGGACAGGAGGCAGTTCTTGCGGCCCTCGGTCGTGGGGACTCCCCCGCCCGCCTGGGCCAGGTACTCGCTGTAGGTGACGGTGAAGGCCGAGTTGTCGGGGGCTACGGCGACGGACGCGGAGCCGGGCCGGCAGCCCGAGCCGTTGACCGAGGCGACGTCCACGGTCACCTTCTCCGGGGGCGCGGGGACGGTGGCCCCGGCGCCGGGGGCCAGCGTGAGGAGGGAGCCGGTCACGAGGGCTGCGGTCAGTGTGGTGCGCAGTGGCTTGATCACGCCGCCATGGAAACCTCCGGCGGGCGCCGCAGCCCGAGGGCGGACACGGGGACTCACCCCGATGGACGGCCCGGTTCACCGAAGAAACGATTATGCGGAGCGCGACGCGCGTCCGAACGGCCCAGCGCGGACAAGCCGGCGCCGAAAAGGAGGTGCGCGCGGGCTATGGCCCTTGGCAGGCTGCGTCGGTGAACCGTGAAGAGATGTCCCAGATCGCCCATGCCGACCACCCGGTGAAGGCCCCGCTCGACGACGTGTCCGTACGCCGGCTGCTGGAACGCGCCGTCCCCCGCGCCGACGCCCGGGTGCTCGACCTCGGCTGTGGCAGCGCGGAATGGCTGCTGCGCGCGCTGGACAACCACCCCCACCTGCATGCCGAGGGCGTCGACCTGTCCGAGGAGGCCTTGGCGCTGGCCGACCGCGCCGCCGGCCGCCTCGGCGTCCGCGAACGCCTCGTACTCCACCACCGGTCGGCCGAGGACTTCACGTCGGCCAAGCCGTTCGACCTCGTACTCAGCGTCGGGGCCACGCACGCCTTCGGCGGCCTGCTCCCCACCCTCGCCGCGGCTCGCGAGCACCTGGCCCCCGGCGGTCGCGTCCTGATCGGCGAGGGGTTCTGGGACCGCGAACCCTCGCCGGAGGCCGTCGAGATGCTCGGGGACTTCGCCGACCTGGCGACCACCGTGGACCGTGTCGTCGCCGCCGGGTGGACGCCCATCGGCGGACACGTCAGCACGCGCCGCGAACTGGACGACTACGAATGGGCCTGCTGGGGTTCGCTGGCCTCATGGGGCCTCGACCGTCCTGCGGATCCCGACGGCGCCCAGGCCCTCGAAACGGCCGGCATCCGGCGCTCCGAGTGGCTGCGCGTCTACCGGGACACCTGGGGCTTCGTCTCCCTGGTCCTGCGCCGGACCGCCGACTGACCCCCGTCGCGGGCCCACACGACCCTCTCTTCAACCTCTGAACTCCCCGCCCTGCAAACGGCTTTGCCGGTTCCATCTCTTGACGCTCCCGGTGGCGGGGAGCACAGTGGCGGGCGGCATCGCTTTGAGAGCGCTCTCACAACGGCGCCGCAGCCCGCACCTCCCCCCCACCGCGCCCCCGGGCGCACGCAGAGAGGGCACCCACCCATGCCTGAGACACCCCGCAGAAGGCGCCGCCCGGACACCCGGCGCTCCGTCATCGCCGCCCTGGGCGCGATGGCGGTCGCGGTGGCGGCCGCCGCGGCCGTGGCCGTCACCCCGCCCGCGAACGCCGCCGCTCCCCCCACCCCGGCCGGCTGGACGCGGGTGTTCCTGGACGACTTCAACGGGGCCGCCGGCTCCGGCGTGAACACCACCGACTGGCAGTACACGACCGGGCGCGGCTACCCGGGCGGCCCCACGGGCTTCGGGACCGGCGAGATCGAGACGATGACGGCGGACCCGGCCAACGTCTCACTCGACGGCGCCGGCAACCTCAAGATCACCCCCCGCCGGGACGCGGCCGGCAACTGGACCTCGGCCCGCGTGGAGAGCAGGCGGTCCGACTTCCGGCCCCCGGCGGGCGGCACCCTGCGCACCGAGGCCCGGATACAGATGCCGAACGTCACCGGCGCGGCCGCGAAGGGGTACTGGCCGGCGTTCTGGATGCTCGGGGCCCCGTACCGGGGCAACTGGTGGAACTGGCCCGGCATCGGTGAGCTGGACATCATGGAGAACGTCCAGGGCCTCAACAACGAGTGGGCCACCATGCACTGCGGCACCAGCCCGGGCGGCCCGTGCAACGAGACCTCCGGCATCGGCGGCCAGCGCGCCTGTACCGGCACCACCTGCCAGGCCGGCTTCCACACCTACGCGGTGGAATGGGACCGGTCCACGGCCGTGGAGGAGATGCGCTTCTACCTCGACGGCGTCAACTTCCACACGGTGAAGGCGAACCAGGTCGACGCCGCCACCTGGGCCAACGCCACCGACCACGGCTACTTCATCATCCTGAACGTCGCCATGGGCGGCGGCTTCCCCGACGCCTTCGGCGGCGGACCGGACGCCGGCACCGAACCCGGCCACCCGATGGTGGTCGACTACGTCTCCGTGCTCCAGAAGCCGGGCGGCGCTACGACACCGCCCACCACGCCCCCCACCACCCCGCCCTCGGGGGCGCGGGACGCCTACGCCGCGATCCAGGCGGAGTCGTACGACGACCAGGCCGGTACCGCCAAGGAAACCACCTCGGACACCGGCGGCGGCCAGGACCTGGCCTCGCTCGCGAACGGCGACTGGGCCCTGTACAGGGGCGTCGACTTCGGCGCGAGCGCGGCCCGGCAGTTCTACGCCCGGGTCGCGAGCGGCGCGGCGGGCGGGGTCAGCGGCCTCGTGGAAGTCCGCCTGGACAGCCGCAGCAGCGCGCCGGTCGGCAGTTTCTCCGTCGCCGGCACCGGAGGCTGGCAGAGCTGGCGCACCGTCCCCGCGAACATCAGCGCCGTCACCGGCACCCACGACGTCTACCTCACCTTCACCAGCGGCCAGCCGGCCGACTTCGTGAACGTGAACTGGTTCGACTTCGGCCACTGACCGGGCCGCAGCGCCGGGCGCTCCCGGCGGTACGGGTTAACCTGCTGCGCGGCAAGTCAACCGCCGACGGCCACGCATGAGGAGCGCCCGTGCCCGAACAGCTTCGTGTTCCCGGGAACCGCCCCACCCTGGAGGCCGTGGCGGCACTGGCCGGGGTGTCCCGGGCCACGGTCTCCCGCGTCGTCAACGGCGGTGACGGTGTCCGCGCGCACCTGGTCGACAAGGTGCGGGACGCCGTGCGGGAGCTCGGTTACGTGCCGAACCACGCGGCCCGCACCCTGGTCACCCGGCGCACCGGGGCGGTGGCCGTGATCATCCCCGAACCGGAGGTACGGATCTTCTCCGACCCGTTCTTCTCACGCCAGATACGCGGCATCAGCCGAGAACTCACGGCGCAGGATACCCAGTTGGTGTTG
This sequence comes from Streptomyces cirratus, assembly GCF_014650775.1. GTDB lineage: Bacteria > Actinomycetota > Actinomycetes > Streptomycetales > Streptomycetaceae > Streptomyces > Streptomyces cirratus. The sequence goes on from NZ_BMVP01000003.1 coordinate 412,018, forward strand.
CTGCTGGTGGAGGACCGGGGGGACTACGACCGGATCGAGCGGTACCTGGCGGGCGGCCACGTCGACGGGGCGCTCGCCTTCTCGCTGCACACCGACGATCCGCTGCCCGAGATCGCCCGCCGGGTCGGCATGCCCACGGTCTACGGCGGGCGGCCGGGCTGGACGACCGGCCCCGGTGACCCGTGCGCCGCCTACGTCGACGCCGACAACCGGGGCGGTGCGCGGGAGGCCGTTCGGCACCTGCTCGCCCGGGGCCGCCGGCGCGTGGCGCACATCGCGGGGCCGCTCGACCAGACCTCGGCCGTCGACCGGCTCGACGGCTACCGGGACGTACTGGTCGGCTCCGACCCCGCGTTGGTCGCGGCGGGCGACTTCACGACGGCCGGCGGGGCCCGCGCGATGCGGGAACTGCTGGAGCGCCGGCCGGGTCTCGACGCGGTGTTCGCCGCGAACGACCTGATGGCGACGGGCGCCCTCACGGTGCTCCGGGAGCGTGGGCTCGACGTGCCGGGGGACGTGGCGGTGGTCGGCTTCGACGACACCGAGCGGGTGGCCGAGGCGGCGGATCCGCCGCTGACGACGGTGCGCCAGGACGTCGAGGGGATGGGGCGCCTGATGGCCCGGCTGCTGCTCGGCACGCTGGGCACGCCCGGCGCGGTGGAAGTTCCGCCGGCGCCCCGGGCGGTGATCACGCCGACCGTACTGGTCCGGCGGGCCTCCGCCTGAGGCCGGCGCCCCGGTCAGCGCCTCGCGCCGGCGCGGGCTTCCCCGCCCGGTCCGACTCCGCCGGGGCGGTCCCCCGGTGCCGCTCGCGGTGACCTGCGTCGCGGTGGCCCCCGGCGGCGCGACCGGGCGGCCCCCACAGGGCCGTACCTCCGCGGGCCTCCCGTCAGACGAGGCCGAGCCCGCGCGGCGGGACGAAGAGGTGCGCGGCCCGGTGTTCGGCGGCCACCAGGGCTGCGGCGAGAGCGAACTCCGCGTCCTCGGCCCGCGCCAGTCTGCGTTCGTGGTCGCCGCAGCGCTCACAGTCGGGCGCCCAGTCGGGCAGCAGGCTCTCGTGGCTGGTGGCCAGGTGGCGGGCGAGCCGGATCCGCGAGCCGGGCCCGCTGTCCACGGGGTCCCAGTCGGCCCCCCGCTGCCCCGTGAGCCACATCTCCTCCGTGACCCGCTCGATGCGCTTCATGGAACGGTAGAGGCGGAAACAGTCGGTGCAGTCGAACATCCAGGCCGGCGGCAGCGGCCACACGTCCCGGGGGTCGAGTTCATCGGCGCTCATGCCGCAACGGTAGTGGCGGCGCACTGCCGCGTGCAGCCGATCCGCCGCACTTCCCCCTCCCCCAACGCGTGTGCGGGGTCCAGGAGTTGACCGGCGGCGCAGACGCCTCCGGCGCCCCCTCGTCGGGGGCGCCGGAAGGGGCCGTCGCGGCGGCCGGCCACTTGGTGCGCCGGCTGCTCGACGGGCCGACTACTCGATGACGAGCTCGACGGGAATGTTGCCGCGGGTCGCCTTGGAGTACGGGCAGACCTCGTGCGCCTGCTTGACCAGGAGGGCGCCGGTCTCACCCTGGAGGGACTCGGGCAGCTCGATGCGCAGGGTGACGGCCAGACCGAAGCCGGAGCCGTCCTGACCGATGGAGGTCTCGGCGGTGACGGAGATGTCACCGGTGTCGACCTTGGCCTGCCGGCCGACCAGGCCGAGCGCGCTGGCGAAGCAGGCGGCGTAGCCGGCCGCGAAGAGCTGCTCGGGGTTGGTGCCCTGCCCGTTGCCGCCGAGCGCCGGGGGCATGGCCAGCGCGAGGTCGATCTGGCCGTCGGAGCTGACTGCGCGGCCCTCACGGCCGTTGGCGGTGGCGACAGCGGTGTACAGCGCGTCCATCGGAGTTCCTCTCGGGAGGGGGAAGGGCGGTCCGGGGGGACCTCGGCGGCCGGTGAACCGATCGCCTCCACCAATAGAGCACACAATTCAGTTGTGCACAACTCAATGGCTTGCAAGTCACCTCGCGGTACACTGGCCCACATGACGCAGCAGCCCGCCGCCCCGCTCGACGACCAGGACTTCCTGCGCCTGGACGGGCAGATCTGCTTCGCGCTGAACGCCGCGAGCCGTGCCTTCAACGGTCTCTACCGGGTCGTCCTCAAGGATCTGGGCCTCACCTACCCGCAGTACCTGGTGATGCTGGTCCTGTGGGAGCACGGCACGATGCCCGTCAAGCAGCTCGGCCGGCACCTGCGGCTCGACTCGGGCACCCTGTCGCCCCTGCTCAAGCGACTGGAAGCGGCCGGCCTGATCCGGCGCGAGCGCAGCACCGAGGACGAGCGCTCGGTCCACGCCGCACTGACCGACGAGGGCACGGCCCTGCGCGCCCGCGCGGTGGAGGTGCCCCGCCGCATCGCGGCGGCGACGGGGTTCGAGCTGGAGGAGATCCGCGATCTCCAGACGCGCCTGAGCCGCCTCACGGCGGCCCTCGACGCAGCCTCGTTCGACGAGGAACCCGGCGAGGAACCCCGCGGCGGATCCCGCGAGGAGCTCTAGGCCCGGGAATCAGGCGTCCTTCTCCATGGTGGGGCGGAGCCGCTCCAGCAGGGCGTAGAGGGTCGCGCCCTCCTCCTCGTCGAGGGTGTCGAGCGCGCCGTGCGTCGCCTGCATCTCCTCGCGCACCCGGCGGATGACATCCCGCCCCTCGTCCGTGGCGACGACGTTCTTCACGCGCCGGTCGACCGGGGACGGCTCGCGCCGCACCAGCCCGCGCGCCTCCAGCCGGTCGACGATGCCGGTGACGTTGGACGCGTCACACACCAGCAGGGTGGCGAGCCCCCGCATCGGCACCGGCCCCTTCAGCTCGGCGAGGACCCTGGCCTGCGTGGAGGTGAGGCCGTAGTGGGCGGCGGCGGCGGCGAAATCCCGCCATTGGGCGGTCCCGATGGCGGCGAGCAGTTCCAGGAGCTGCAGCTTGGTGGGGCGGTGGGGGGCGGCCGGTCCGGCGGTGGCACTCATGCGGTCGAGCGTACGCAAGAAGGTTGACATTATCAATTGTTTACTTGACCTCCTTAACTATTGCGGTCTACCTTCATCCAAGTACTTGATGAGATAAAACATCTGCGATCTGAAGCATTGAGAAGGTCCTGCCAGCCATGAGCACCGCCGCACCCGCCACCGCCGCCGCCCGGCCCGGGAACGAGACGGTCATCATCTTCGCCCTGAGCCTCGCCGCCATGGTCGTGTCGATGATGCAGACCCTGCCCGTCCCGATCCTCGGTCTGATCCGCAACGACCTCGGCACCTCGACCGCCAACGTCAGCTGGGTGACCACCGCCACCCTGCTGTCCGCCGCCGTCTTCACCCCGCTGCTGGGCCGCTTCGGCGACCAGCACGGCAAGAAGCCGACCCTGGTGGCCGTACTCGCCGTCATGGTCGCGGGTTCCGTCGTCGCCGCCCTCGCGACCTCGCTGCCCCTGCTCATCCTGGGCCGGGTGCTCCAGGGCGCGGCCACCGCGATCTTCCCGCTGGCCCTCTCCGTCCTGCGCGAAGAGGTCCGGCCGCAGAAGCTGCCCGGTGCCATGGCACTGGTCAGCGGCACGCTCGCGTTCGGCAGCGGCCTGGCGCTGGTCGCCACCGGCCTGCTGACCTCCGGCGACGGCGCCGACTACCGCAACGCCTTCTGGATGGCGACCGGCTTCGCGACCCTCGCCCTCCTGGCGGTCCTCTTCCTGGTCCCGGCCACCCGCCACAAGACCGGCGGCCGTACCGACTTCCTGGGCGCGCTGACCCTCGGCATCGCCCTGCTGCTGCTCCTGCTGCCCATCTCGCAGGGCCACGAGTGGGGCTGGTCCTCCGGCCGTACGCTCGCCAGCTTCGCCGGCGCCGCCGTCATGACGGCCGTCTGGGTCATGGTCGAGCGCAAGGTGCGCGAGCCGCTGGTCGACATGCGGATGTTCGTCCACCGCCCGGTGCTGATGGCCAACCTGGCCGGGATCCTCGTCGGCTTCGGCATGTTCGCGAACTTCCTGGGCGTCTCCTACCTCGTCCAGATGCCGAAGGCGCTGACCGGGTACGGATTCGACGCGTCCATCCTGCGCGCCTCGGTCCAGTTCCTGCTCCCTGGTGCGATCGTCTCGCTGCTCGCCTCGCCCATCGGCGGTCAGCTGGTCCGCCACCGCGGCCCGCGGATCGCGCTGGCCCTGGCGGCCGGGCTCGGCGCCGTCGCCTTCGGCTGGCTGGCCCTCGACCACGGCCACACCTTCTCGGTGATCGGCGCCGGCGTCGTCGTCGGCGCGGCCGTCAGCTTCGGTTACGCGGCCATGCCCGCCGTGATCATGGCGAGCGTCCCGCACCACCAGAGCGGCATCGCCAACGGCATCAACTCGATCTCCCGCTCGACCGGCAGCGCGATCGGCAGCGCCATAGTCACCACGATCCTGGCCTCCAAGACGATCGAGCACCTCCCGCCGGGCGTTCCCGCCCTGCCCGCCGAGTCCGGCTTCACCCTGACGTTCTCCATCGGCGCGATGGCCTTCGCCCTGGTCGCGCTGATCAGCTGGCTCGGACTGCGCAAGGGCCACGGCCCCCGCGTGACGGAGCCCGTCGCGTCCAGCGCGCCCCCGGCCCCGAAGGTGGCCGAGACGGCCGACGCCGTCTGATCCCCCGCCACCCGTACCCGTACCGCCCCCGGTCCTCCTGGACGACCGGGGGCGGTCCGCGTCTGCGGTGGAGCGGTCCTCGCGGGTGTCGGGCGGTGGAACGGGCGGTGGAACGGGCCGGGCTGGGTACGCTTCCCCGGACAGCGCGCGGAGTTCGGGGCGGGGTGGGGTTCATGGGTCGTCAGGCGGGGCTGCGGGGCGCGGCGGTGGCGGTGGCGCTGCTGCTGGGGCTGGCCGGATGCGGCCGGTCCGGCGGGCTCACGGACGGCAGGCAGGGCGGGGCCACCGGCAAACCCCCGGCCGGCGGTGACGCGAAACCCGCCGCCGGGGACGTGCTGCCGGGCATGGTCAGCGCGGCCGTGGCCCGGACGCAGCTGGCCGCGCTGGTCGTCGCCAAGCCGGGGACGATGGCCGGCTACAGCCGCGACAAGTTCACGCACTGGGCCGAGCAGGGCGACAAGTGCGACACCCGTGAGGTCGTCCTGAGGCGCGGCGGCAAGAACGTCAAGCAGGACGCGGAGTGCCGGGCGGTGTCCGGCACCTGGAAGAGCCTGTACGACGGGGCGGACATCAGCGACGCGTCGAAGCTGGACATCGACCACATGGTCCCGCTCGCCGAAGGCTGGCGCTCCGGCGCGGCCGGCTGGGACGCCGCCAAGCGCAAGGCGTTCGCCAACGACCTGACGCGCCCCCAGCTGCTGGCCGTCTCGGCGGCCTCCAACCGCTCGAAGGGCGACCAGAGCCCGGACCTGTGGCAGCCGCCGGACAAGGCGAGCTGGTGCCAGTACGGGCGCGCCTGGACCACCGTCAAGTCCTATTACGGGCTGACCGTCACCCAACCGGAGAAGGCCATGCTCACCACGATGATCGACACCTGCGCCTCATGACCGCGCCGCAGCAGTGGCAGGACGACGTGCTCGCCGGGCGCGGCGGCGCCATGACCGATGAGGTCGGCGTGATCACCGGCGACCTCACCCTGCGCACCGTCGCGCAGCCGGACGGCAAGGTCCGCTTCGAGATCCAGTACGTGGACGCCGACGAGTGGTACACCCTCTCCGGCAGTCCCGTCGCCCACGGCGACCCGTACGCCCTGCACCAGGCGGCCCTGCGGGCCGTCCGCGCGGGCGGCGGCGCCGGGGCTCCGGGCCCGGGCGCCTGACCGGTCCCTCCCCGCCGAGGGGAACGCGCTGGTCAGCCGGGCTGCGGGCTGACAGACTGAGGTGGCTCCATCACTCCCAGGAGGACCCCATGGCCGACGAGACCGATACCCCGCAGGACGAATCCCCCGCCGAGGAGGCCAAGCGCAAGTTCCGCGAGGCGCTGGAGCGCAACGCGGCGAACGCCCATTCACAGCAGTCCCACCAGAGCCGGGCGAAGGTGCAGGGCGCCAGCAGCGGCCCCGGCGGCAAGAACAAGAAGGTGCGCCGCAAGACCGGCTGACGCGCTCCGCCGGGCGGCCGGGACCCCTGTGCGGGGTGCGCCGCCCAGCGGGCGCTGTCGCCTTGCGGTCTTCGGATCGTTGGGCCGCATGGGTGATGGGTGATAACCCCCGGGCAGGTCGGTAGTTGATCTGTCCGTACCCGCCGGGGACAGCTCATGCGACAGAAGGATTCCTCCCATGCTCAAGAAGTTCATGGCCACCGCCGCGGTCGCCGCTTCCGTAGTCGGCGCCGGCGTCATCGCCGCCTCCCCGGCCATGGCGATCGGCAACGACAACGGCGTGAACACCGTCAACGGCAACGGCGCCGCGCAGATCTACGGCAACCAGAAGACCGAGGGCGCCATGAGCCCGCAGCTGAGCCTGGTCCAGGGCTCGCTGAACAAGCTCTGCGTCGGTCTGCCGGCCAAGGCGAACGTGCAGTCGCTCGTGGCCCTGCTCAACATCGGTGTCCAGGACATCAACGTCCTGTCCAACCCGCAGAACCAGCAGTGCACCGAGAACTCCACCCAGGCCAAGGGTGACGAGTCGCTGTCGCACATCCTGGACAACATCCCGGTCCTGTCCGGGAACCTGTCCGCCGGCAGCTGATCAGTTCTCATCCCCGGACCGGTGTGACGGCGAAGGCCGTCACACCGGTCCGGCGCGTGTACGGCCGAAACCGAATCTGCCAAAAGCAACAGCTTTGGTCTAGACCTTGACAGGTTCAGACCACTTTCGCTTCAGTGGGTGCAGTTGCCCCCCATCGACATCCCCGGCAACTCCCCCCACCGAAGGAGCAGTTCCGTGATCCGAGCGCTACGCCGCCGCGCCCTTTCCCTGGCCGCGGCCGTCGCCGTGACCGTCGGCCTCGCCGTCGCCCTGCCCGCCTCCCCCGCCGCCGCGGCCCCCGCCTGCGCGGGTTCCTGGACCGCCGCCGCCGTCTACACGAACGGCATGAGCGCCTCGTACGGCGGACACAACTGGCAGGCCAAGTGGTGGACCCAGGGCGAGACCCCCGGCACCACCGGACAGTGGGGGGTCTGGTCCGACCAGGGCGCCTGCGGCGGCGGTGGCCAGGACCCGGACCCCGGCACCGGGAACCCGTCGGGATTCGTCGTCAGCGAGGCCCAGTTCAACCAGATGTTCCCGAACCGGAACTCCTTCTACACCTACAACGGGCTGGTCGCGGCGCTCTCGGCGTACCCGGCCTTCGCACACACCGGGGACGACACCGTCAAACGGCGGGAGGCCGCCGCCTTCCTCGCCAACGTCTCCCACGAGACGGGCGGACTGGTCTACATCGTCGAGCAGAACACCGCCAACTACCCCCACTACTGCGACGCGTCCCAGCCCTACGGGTGTCCCGCCGGGCAGGCCGCCTACTACGGGCGCGGCCCCATCCAGCTGAGCTGGAACTTCAACTACAAGGCCGCGGGCGACGCGCTCGGCATCAACCTCCTCGCCAACCCCTACCTGGTCGAGCAGGACCCGGCCGTCGCGATGAAGACGGCCCTGTGGTACTGGAACACGCAGAACGGCCCCGGCACCATGACCGCCCACGCCGCGATGGTGAACGGCGCCGGCTTCGGCGAGACGATCCGATCCATCAACGGCTCCCTCGAGTGCAACGGCGGCAACCCGGCGCAGGTCCAGAGCCGGGTGAACGCCTACGAGAGCTTCACCCGGATACTGGGCGTCACCCCGGGCGACCACCTCACCTGCTGACCCGGTCCGCCCGCCCCCGTTCAGCGCGTCCGCAGGGCCGTTGCCAGCTGGGCCCGCGAACGGACGTCGAGCTTCTGGTAGATGCGGGTGAGCCGGGACTCCACCGTCTTCACGCTGAGGAAGAGCTTCGCGGCTGCTTCCTGGTTGCTCGCGCCCTGGCTGACGAGCAGCGCGAGACGGGTCTCGGCCTCGGTCAGGGCCGCCACCCCGGGATGCAGGGCGGCGGCTTCGGGAGCGCTCTCCCGGGCCAGGTCCAGCCAGGGTTTCGCCCCGGCCCGGTCGAACACCTCGGCCGCCTCCCGCAGCGCGGTACGGGCCGGGGCGCGGCGCCGGCGGCGGCGTTCGACGCGGGCCAGGGCCAGGAGCGTTCGGCCCCGTTCGAGGGGCAGCCCGAGCTCCTCGAACCGCGCGGCCGTGGCCTCCAGCAGGGCCACGGCCGCCTCCGCGGCGCCCTGCGCGGACAGGCACAGCCCCTGGGCCCGGTCGAGGGCCGCCAGGACTGCGGTGCGCCCGAGCGCGCGGGCCACCGTACGGACGGAGTCCAGCAGTTCGGCGGCTTCGCCGGGGGCGTCGGCCGCGACCAGGGCCTCGGCGAGTTCCCCGTGCCAGCGCAGGATGGAGGGGTCGACCACCTGCTGGGCCTCTTCCAGGCCGGCGACCCGGCGCAGCGTGGCCACGGCCTTCGCGGCGTCGCCCGTGGCCAGTTCGACGAGGCCGAGGGCGTACAGGTTCCGCGAGAGGAAGACCTGGTCGTGTTCCTCCTCGGAGGCCTGGATGCCGCGGCGGGCGTAGCCGGCGGCCCGGGCGAAGCTGCCGCTCGTGGCTTCGGCCGTCGCGGCGACGTACCAGGCGGGACCGGGCGACAGGCCGGCCTCGATGGTCAGTTCCAGGGCGCGCCGGGCGTGCGCGGCCCCGGCCGCGCACCTGCCGCGGCGCAGTTCGACCTCGGTGAGGCTGCGCAGCACCTCGAAGACGTCCTCGGAGGAGCCTGTGCGCTGTACGGCGGGCAGCAGGGCGAGGAGTTGGCGGTGGGCGTCCTCCAGGCGGTCGTCGAAGAGGGCGTGCCGGACGGCGAGGTACTGCGGCGCGTTGCGCATGCCGAGCGGCACTTCGGGGGCGGGCAGGGCCAGTGCCCCGGCGAGGATGTCCTCGGCTCCCGGGTCGCCGAGGATGCGGCCCATGCGGGCCTGCACGGTCAGGGCCATGGCTTCGGCGACCTGGTCGCCGCCGAGCGCGGCCAGGGTCCCGGCCTCGGCCGCGGCGTCGCGGGAGCGTACGGGGTCGCCGTCGCTGAGGTTGTGCTTCCAGGCGACCCGCAGCCGGACGGCGGCCAGCAGCGCCGGATCCCCGGCGGCGTCGTCGATGGCGTACGCGAAGGTTTCGTCGAGGTCGGCCAGTGCCTGCCCGGCGGCGTCGATCACGGCGAGGCGGGCGCGGACCCGGTCGGCGGGCGATGCGTCACGGGCGAGGACGGCGCGGGTGGCGCGGCGGGCGAGGTCGGCGCGGCCCGCCCAGCCCGCGTCCTCGGCCGCCGTGACGAGCCGGGCCAGTTCCTCCTCGGGCCGGTCGCTGGGGGTGCGTTCGGCGGCGAGCAGGCCGAGTTCGGCGGCCAGCGCCCGCTGGCCGCGGCGCCGGCAGGCCGCGGCGGCGTCGGCGATCTCGGCGGCGAGGCGGGCGTCGGCGGTGTCCACGGCCAGCGCCCGGTGCCGTACGGCCTGGACGGGGTCGTCCACGGCGGCGGCGAGTGCGGCGTGCCCCGCGGCCCGCTCGGGCCAGCCCGCGTCGGCGGCCAGTGCCGTGGGCAGCGCGCCGGCGGTGAAGCGGACGGCGCCGTCCTCCCCCACGGTGACCAGCGCGGCCCGTTCCGCCTCGGCCAGTTCCGCTTCGGCGTCGGGGCTGCCGGCGCGGCGCAGCAGGGCGGTCGTGGGGCGGGAGGCGAGGGCGGCCAGGAGCAGGGTGCGGCGGGCCCGTGCGGGGGCTTCGGCGAGGAGCCGCCGGGCGACTTCGCGGGCTTGCCCGGACACGGGCAGGGTGTCGGCGTGGTGGGCGCCGGGGCCGCCGTCGCGGGCTGCGGCGGCTTCGGCCAGGGAGTGGCCGAGGGCGAGGGCGAGGCGCGGGTTGCCGCCGCTGGCCTGGTGGATGCGGCCGGCCAGGCGGGCGGGCAGCCCGTGGCGCACGAGCAGTTCGGCGATTTCCTCCGCGCCGAGCGGGGGCACCCGGACGGCGGGGGTGGCGGGGCCGCAGAGCGGTCCGGCGACGGGGGCGCCGCCCTGGACGCATTCGGCGACCAGGACCCGGACGCGGGGCGGGGTCAGGCGCAGGGCGAAGCGGAGGAGGCCGGTGCTTTCGGCGTCGAGCCACTGGGCGTTGTCGATGACGAGCAGCACGGGGTTGCGGGCGGCGAGGGTGCGCAGCACTTCGACGACGGCGAGGCGCAGCGCCACGTGGTCGCGGCCGGCGCCGGGGGTGTCGGTCTCCCGGCGCAGGAGGGCGATCGCGGTGCGCTGGGGTCCCGCGAGCCGTTCGAGGGCGGCGCTGGGGACGGAGGCGAGCAGGGCGGCGGCCGAGGCTTCGGGTATCGACTGGTCGGCGGCCTCCGGGGCGAGGTGCAGGACCGTTTCGCGGCGCGCTTCGGCGGCGGTGGCGACGGCGCGCACCACCTCCGTCTTGCCGGCCCCGGCGGGTCCGGTGAGGATCGCCCGGCCGTGGGTGGTCAGCGCGCGGTCGACCGCCGCGATGAGTTCACCTTGTCCGACGCTTGTGTCAGCGTTCCCCGTCGCCGCCACGCACAGCCACCAGCCTTTCGCGCCCCTGCCCTGTGCCTTTCCTGTGAGCGCGACAATACGAGGTCGGCTGCCGGGCGGACCCTCATTGTGACGCAGAAATCAGCTGTGCGGCCGCAATGCCCGGCGGACCTGCCGGTACGTGGGGTACCGGCAGGTCCGGGGGCTGTTATCGACGCTGCTGTTGGTCCGTACCATCGGCCCGTCAGGGCCGCGGCGGTGGGCTCAGAAGCCGAGGCTCCAGGAGTCGATGTAGCCGGTGTCGGCGGCGGCGACGTCCTGGACGCGCAGCTGCCAGGTGCCGTTGGCGGGCAGGGCGGAGGCGTCCACGGTGTAGGTGGTGAGGACGTTGTCCGCGCTGTCGCCCGAGGAGTTCTGGAGCCGCTTGACGGTGCCGTTCGGCGCGACCAGGTCGATGACGAGGTCACCGCGGTAGGTGTGCTTGATGTCGACGTTCACCTTGAGGGCGGCCGGGGCGTTGCCGGTGATGCCGGAGACGGTGACCGAGGAGGAGACGGCGCCGCCGTTGTCCGGGATCGCGACGTCCGTGGTGTTCTCGAAGACCGGGGTGACCGGCGTGGACGTCACCGCGTTGACGGTGGCGGCCGCGTCGGCGAGGCCGGCGCCGCAGCCGCCGGTGCAGGTTCCGGCGAGCGGGCGGGCGTTGGCCTTGATGGCGGCCTTGACCTGGGCCGGGGTGAGGGACGGCTTTGCGGCCACCAGGAGCGCGGCGAGGCCCGCGACGTGCGGGGAGGCCATGCTGGTGCCCTGGTACGGCTTGTAGATCTCCGCGCCCGGGGTGGTGGCGCCCGCGTTCAGCGAGGAGAGGATGCCGTTCTCGGGCGTGGTGACGGTGCCGGGCGTGTCGGTGGCGCGGCGGGTCTCACCGCCGGGGGCGGTGATGTCGATGCGCGTACCGAAGTTGGAGTAGAAGGAGCGGTCGCCGGTCCGGTTGGAGGCGGCCACGGTGATCACGTTGTTGCAGCTGGCGGGGGTGAAGCCTGCCGCGTCGGCGTTGCTGTTGCCGGCGGCGACCACGACGGTGGTGCCGCGGGCGACGGCCGCGTTGATGGCGTTCTGGTAGCTGGTGCCGCAAGTGCCCGAGCCGCCGAGGCTCATGTTGATGACCTTGGCGGGGGTGGCGTTCGCCGGGACGCCGGGGACGGAGCCGCCGGAGGCCCAGGTGATGGCGTCGACGATGTCCGAGGTGGCGCCGCCGCACTTGCCGAGGACGCGGACGGGCTGGATCTTCGCGTTGTACGCGATGCCGGCGATGCCCTTGGCGTTGCCCGTGGCCGCGGCGATGGTGCCGGCGACGTGGGTGCCGTGCCAGGAGGAGCCACTGGCCGTGGAGCCGGTGCCGCACTCGCCGGCCGCGCTCCAGTCGCCCTGGTCGGCCGGGTTGTTGTCGCGGCCGTTGCCGTCGCGGGCGGCGGTGGAGTCGCTGATGAAGTCGTACCCGGCGACGATGTTGGGGGCGACGTCGGAGTGGGTCACGTAGCCGGTGTCGATGACGGCGACGGTGACGCCGGAGCCGGTCGACTTGTCCCAGGCGGCGGGCACGTTCATGCCGGCGGTGGCCTCGAAGAGGTCCCACTGCTTGGCGTACTCGGTGTCGTCCGGGGTGGCCATGGCGTAGGCGCGGGAGTCCGGCTCCACGTAGGCGACGTCGGGGTCGGCGCGGAACTGGGCCATCACGTCGGCCGCGTCGGCCGGGGCGGTCGCACCACCCAGGCTGACGAGGGCCGCGCCGGTGCCGAGGCGGCGGTCGAACTTCGCCTTCTTGCCCGCCTTCTTCCCCTTGGCGGCGGCGTCGTCGGCGGCTGCGCTGTTGGAGCCGGCTTCGGCGGCGGAGGGCTTGTAGCCGACGATCAGGTTCTGCACGGGAGCCGCGCCGGGCGCGGCGGGCGCCGCGGCGGCCGGGAGGGTGGTGGCGGGGTCCGAGGAGCCGGTCACGGCCACGGAGGCGGTGGCGGAGCCCGCCAGCAGGGTGACGGACATGGCCACCACGGATATGAGCCGGCGTCTGGATGCGTGCACGAGTTCCCTTTCGCGGGCCGTTTCCGGGCAGGCCGGAGCGGCCGGTTCGAGCTGTGTGGGAGGTGAACCGGCGGCCGGGGCGGGCCGGGAGCGGGCTGGTCAGGCCCGCTCCGGACACCACCGCGCGCCGCGTTGCCCGGCCGCGACGGCGGGGCGGGGCAACGGCGGTACCGGCGATCCGGCCCGGCCGCGCAAGGCTTCACACCATGTGGGGTTGGTGCGGGGGCCGGTCGTGGCGGGGAAGACCGCCGGTGGGCAGACAGTAGGCAACGCGGGGATGAACTCGATACGGGGAAAACCCTTGTCGGCCCCCCCTGCCCCTGTCCCGTGGGCTACCGGGGCGGGTGGAGGGCGCGGAAGTAGGTCCAGCTGGTCTCGTTCGGCTCGGTCCACTTCTCGGGGGCGTGGGCGAACTCCGGGTGGTGGGCGGCGATGTACGCGCGAGTGCGTTCGGGGGCCTCTTCGTAGGAGGCGAGTTTGCGACCGCGACAGTGGAAGGTGAGGCCGCCGGGCCGCGCTCCCTGCTCCATCCAGGGCAGCCACGGGGACATGCGGGTCCAGGACATCGTTGCGGGCACGCTGGGCGCCTCGGTCGTCAGGGCGGTCGCCGGGGCGAAGAACTGGAACAGCTCCAGGGCCCGGTAGGTGTCGTCCGCCGAGTTCAGCGGATACTGCGCGACGGGCAGCGGCGAGGGGTAGGAGAGGGGGATCTCCAGGCTGAAACACACCTGGTCGCCGAGGTCGGTCACGGGTACCGGGAAGGGCCGCCAGGTCTGGTTCGCCGGGTCGTTCCAGACGTGGACGACCGGCTTGTCCTCCCAGGTCTCGAGGATCTCGCGGCTGCGCGGGTCCAGGTAGAAGGCGGCTTCCCGGGTGAGGAGCCGGTACGTGCCCTCCTCCTCGCCCTCACCTGCGGCCAGCCGGGCCACATTGACGCCTTCGAAGCCGAACAGGTGCCGATAGGGCTCTCCCGGCGCCCAGGAGTGGACGTCGCCGGTCCACCAGAAGGTCACCTCGCCGCCGTCGAGCGAGGCGCGGGTGCGGGCGAGGGCGAGGAGGAGCTCGGCGGGCGTCATGGCGTCCACTGTGCGCGTTCGGCGGCCGCCCCGGCAAGGAGGGACATGGCCAACCGGGGGCCGGCGCGGGCCGGTTGAGGGGACCGGCGCAGGGCACGGCCATCGGGCCCCGCACGGGCGCGGTTGACTCCGGTGGCGGGCACCGGCAACCGTGAGCCCCATGGGGAACGAACACCGACTGCTCGCGCTGCTGGTCTGCCTGGTCCTGGGCGGCGGGCTGTGCGCCGCCGTGCTCGGCGCGTCACGGGCCGCCGGACCGCGCGCGGGCTCGCCGGCGGCCGACTTCGCCGCCCCGCGCGACATGTCCGCGGAGCCGGGACTGCTCCCCGCCGGGCCCGACGCATCGACCGGCACGGTGACCGAGGATTGCGGGCGCAACGGTGAAGGGCACTACAACCAGGACAACCTGGTGGTCTCGCCGGGGCTGCGGGCGGGCGCCCACCACACCCACGCCTACGTGGGGAACCTGTCGACGGACGCGCTGTCCACGGACGTGTCCCTGGCGGGCGCGCCCACCAGTTGCGCGGGCGGCGACCGGTCGACGTACTACTGGCCGGTCCTGCGCCGTACGGACCGGCCGGGCCGCGACCCGCACGAGAGTGCGGCGGGGCACGGCAACGCGGGCGAGATCGTGCCGGAGGCTGCGGTGACGGTGGAGTTCCGGGGCAGCCCGGCCGGCAAGGTGGTGCCGGAGCCCCGGTTCCTGCGCGCGGTGACCGGCGACGCCGTCGCGTACACGGCGGGCGGCGAGGCGCAGGTCCGCGCCCGCTGGGGCTGTTCCGGCTCCCCGGGGCTGGGCTCCGCACACTATCCGCGCTGTCCGGCCGGGCAGCGCGTCACCCGGACCCTTGTCTTCCCGAGCTGCTGGAACGGGCTGGACACCGACGGTCCCGGGCACCGCTCCCATCTGGTGTTCCCCACGGCGAGCGGCGTCTGCCCCCAGGGCACCTTCCCGGTTCCGCAGCTGCGGATCTCGCTGGCGTACGACCTGCCGCCCGGCGTGCCCTTCGCGCTCGACTCCTTCCCCGAGCAGATGCACAGCCCGAAGACGGACCACGCGATGTTCGTGAACGTGATGAGCGACGAGCGGATGCAGGGCGTGGCCGACTGCCTCAACGAGGGCCGCACCTGCCGCACCTGAGCCCGGCACCCGCCGAGTGACGCGGGTCACATGAACCCGAGCCGCCCGGGGTTCGTGTTCGGACCGCACCACGCAAGCGAGGAAGACGGAGAGGGTGAGATGGCCGGACCACTGTGGCCCCGCACTCGGCGGGGCTCGACCGATGAGGCACTGATCACGTCGGTGTACGAGGAGCACGGCCATGCCCTGCTCGCGTACGCCACCCGGCTCACCGGGGACCGGGCCGCGGCCGAGGACGTGGTCCAGGAGACCCTCCTGCGGGCCTGGCGCCACTCCGAGGCCCTCGTCAACGGGAAGGGCTCGGTACGCGGCTGGCTGCTCACCGTCGCCCGCAACATCATCACCGACCGGTACCGCGCGAAGGCCGCACGGCCTCCGGAGGTTTCGGGTGCGGCGGCCGCTCCCCCGGTGGAGGTGGACCACGCGGACTCGGTCGTCGACACCATGACGGTGCTCGGCGCACTGGACCGGCTGACCCCGGAACACCGGGACGTGCTGACCGAGTTGTACTACCGCGAGTGCAGCGTCGCCGAGGCCGCCGACCGGCTCGGCATTCCGGCGGGCACGGTCAAATCGCGTGCGCACTATGCGCTCAAGGCCCTGCGGGAGGTCTTCGCGGACGGCGCGAGGGAAGGCAACAGGAGCAAACGATCGGGCAGGCCGCCCCAGCAGCCCGGCGGACTGCGGGAGGTGGTGGCATGAGCCGGCAGCGGCACGAGGAGGAACTGCTCGGCCCGTACGTACTCGGAGTCCTCGACGAGGCGGACGTGCGGCGCGTCGAGGAGCACGTCGGCGACTGCGTGCAGTGCCGGGAGGAGGTGGCCGCGTTGCGCGAGATGGAGAGGGCCCTGGGTGAGGTCCCCGCGGAGGCGTTCCTCGACGGACCCCCGCAGGGCGGCGACCTGCTGCTGCGGCGCACGCTGCGGCAGGTGCGCAGCGAGCGGGCGGCGCTGGCGCGCCGGCGCTACGGGCTGGCGGGGCTGGCAGCGGCCGCCGCGCTGGCCGCCGTGTTCTGGGCCGGTACGCAGCTGGGCACGGGCGGCTCCGGGAACGTCGCCCAGGCCCCGCCGCCGTCCCCGGCCGTGTCCCCCGCGCCTTCGGCGGTGCCCGGGACCCGGGTGGCGTCCGCGACGGACCGGGGTACGGGGTCGCGGATGACGGTGCAGGTGGTGCCGGCGGCGGCGTGGGTGCGGGTGCACGCGGCGGTGACCGGTGTACCTCCGGGCGAGCGCTGCCGCCTGGTGGTGGTGTCCCGCGACGGGACGCGCAGCACGGCGGGCGGCTGGGTCGTGGGCACCGCGGAGAACGGCGAGGGCAAGGGCGCCTCCCTGGACGGCTCGGCGGCCGTGGCGGCGGCCGACGTCAAGGAGGTCCTGGTCGAGAACGAGGCGGGCAAGACCTTCGTCTCGGTCCCGGTCCGGGCCTGACGGCCCCCGGACGCGACGGAGCCCGGGAACCCATCCGGTTCCCGGGCTCCCGCGTGCCACCCGATCGCGCGCACCGGCGGCGCCCAAGAGTCGCGGATCGGTCTCGAACCGACGTGTTCTGCCTTTGGACTGCCGCGCCACGAGGAGGGGTGCAGGAGGGACTTGAACCCCCATCCGTCGTTGATCGTCCGCGCCCGGTCGATCCGGTGTCCGACGGCGAACACCGGGACCGGAGCAGGATCCGAGATTCAGGGACCGCCTCTGCGGGGCTTGGGCCACCTCCAGCGTGGTGCGCGGAGGAGGCACGCTCAGCGCAGGCGGACCGGGAGGTCGAACAGGTCGTTCTGGGTCAGGATCGGCTTGTTGCGCAGCTGCTCGCGGGGGACGGCCAGGGTCAGGTCCGGGAAGCGGGCGTAGAGCGCGGGGAGCGCTACGAGGGCCTCCAGGCGGGAGAGCGCCGCGCCCGGGCAGACGTGGGGGCCGTGGCCGAAGGAGATGTGCCGGTTGGGGGTGCGGGTGACGTCGAACTCGCCCGCGTCCGGGCCGTGCTGGGCCTCGTCGCGGCCGATGGCGCCGAAGGAGACGATCAGGCCCTCGCCCTCGGGCAGGATCCGGTCGCCCACCTCGATGTCCTCGGCGGCGAAGCGGATCAGGACGTGCGAGGTCGGGGTCGACCAGCGCAGGGTCTCCTCGACGACGTTCTCCCACGGCACTTCGCCCTTGAGGACGCGTGCGCGCTGCTCGGGGTGGGTCTCCAGGGCGACGACGGCGTTGACGATCAGGCTGATGGTGGTCTCGTGTCCGGCGGCGACCATCAGCTGGAGGGTGTTGGTGATCTCCTCGGTGGTGAGGTGGTCGCCGTTCTCCGAGGCCCCGATCAGAGCGCTGGTCAGGTCGTCGCCCGGGTTCTCGCGCTTGGACTCCACGATCCGGGAGAAC
The DNA here is from genome assembly GCF_014650775.1 of Streptomyces cirratus. Taxonomy (GTDB): domain Bacteria; phylum Actinomycetota; class Actinomycetes; order Streptomycetales; family Streptomycetaceae; genus Streptomyces; species Streptomyces cirratus. The sequence goes on from NZ_BMVP01000003.1 coordinate 429,207, forward strand.
AGTGCGGCCAGGTCGGCCATCATCTGCGGCACCTCGTGCGGCGGCGTTTGCGTCGAGAAGAACTTCTCGAAGAGCGCCTTGAGGCGGGGGTGCTCCGCGGTGTCGACACCCATGAGCTCGCTGATGACGTTCATCGGCAGCGGGTAGGCGAACTCCGCCTTGAGGTCCACGGTCTGGCCGGCCGGCAACTCGGCCAGCCGGTCGAGCATCCCGGTCGTCAGGGCCTCGATGCCGGCGCGCAGCTTCTCCACCCGGCGCACGGTCAGGGCCTGCGCGACGAGGGTGCGCAGGCGCCGGTGCTCGTCGCCGTCGACGGTGAGCATGGAGCGGCCCGGGTTGGCGAGGCCGATCAGGGGCCAGTCCTGCGGGATTTCGCCGCGCTGCCAGGCGCCCCAGACGCCGATGTCCTTGACCAGGCGGGCGTCGGTCAGCAGCGCCCGCGCCTCGGCGTGGCGGGTGACGGCGTACACCCCGACGCCGCCGGGCAGGACGACCCGGGCCAGCGGTCCGGCGGCGCGCAGCGCGGCGCTCTCGGCGTCGAGGTCGGCGACGAAGGGGTCCAGGGTGATGGCGGCGGGTCCCGTGTGGTCGATCGGGCACGTCATCGGGAGGCTCCAAGGGCGGGGGTCGGGGTGAAGGTCACGGGCAGCGCGGTCAGGCCGCGCAGCCAGGGCGACGGCCGCCGGGCGAGGTCGGCGGCGGGTACGGCGAGGTCCACGTCCGGGAGCCGGTCGAGGAGGACCTCGATGCCGGTCCGGGCGATGGCCTCGGCGACCTCCTGGGCGGGGAAGGGGCAGCGGTGTTCGCCGTGGCCGAAGGAGAAGAAGGCGTTGTTGCCGCCGGTCAGGGCTGCGGCGTCGGTGCGCACGTGCGGGTCTGCGTTGGCGGCGGCCAGGCCGAGCAGCACGAGGTCGCCCCGGTTGATGCGCGCTCCGCCGAGGTGGGTGTCGCGGGAGGTCCAGCGGCCGGCCACGTTCTGGGTGGGCGTGTCCTCCCACAGGACCTCGTTCATCGCTTCGCCGACGCTGTGCCGACCGCCCGCGAGGGAGGCGGCGAACCGGTCGTCGGTGAGCATGAGGCGCAGCGTGTTGCCGATCCAGTCGGCGGTGGGCTGGTGGCCCGCGGCCAGCATCACCATCAGGTCCTGTGCGATCTCCTCGACGGTGAAGTCGCCCCGGGCGGCGAGCATCCGGGAGACGACGTCGTGGTTCGGGCGCACCAGCTTGTCGGCGATCAGCGCGAACATCGATTCGGCGAGGTGGCGCTGGCCGTCGAGGGCGCCCTCACGGCCGTTGATCATGTCGTTCATGGCGGTGACGAGGCCGGGGCCCTGCTCGTCGGAGAACCCGTAGATGCGGGCGAGGACGCGCAGCGGCAGCAGCATCGCGTATTCGCCGACGATGTCGCACTCGCCCTTGCCGCACAGCTCGTCGATCAGTTCGTCCGCGAACCGTTCGGCGTGGCCCTTGAGTTCGAAGGGGTCGACGGCTTCCAGCGCGCCGGAGATCACCGCCGCGCGCTCGCGGTGGCGTTCGCCGACGGTGTAGAGGATGGAGGGCTGCTTGCGGCCGATCATCGGGAGCAGGGGCCAGTCGGCGGGGATGCGGTCCCACTGGTTCCACAGCTCGGAGTCGCGGGTGAAGAGCTGCGGGTCGCTGGTGACCTGGTGCAGTTCGCGGTAGCCGAGGACCAGCCAGGCCGGTACGTCGCCGTCGAGGACGACCGGGGCGACGGCACCGTGCTCGCGCCGCATCTCCCGGTACAGCGCGACGGGGTCGGTCTGGAACCGCGGGCCGCCGAGGTAGACGGGCTGCGGTTCACGGTCGTCGGGGGTGGTCACGGGGTGGGCTCCGGGGTGTGGGACAAGGTGGCCGTCTGGAGGTGGCTGACGAGGGAGATCAGGACGTCCTTGCTGGAGGCGCGGGAGCGGGCGTCGCAGAAGACGAGCGGCACCTCGGGCGACAGGTCGAGTGCCGCGCGGACCTCTTCGGCGGTGTGGCTCGGGCCGCCGAAGTCGTTGCAGGCCACCACGAAGGGAGTGCCGTGGTGTTCGAGGCGGTCGATGGCGTACCAGGAGTCGGCGAGGCGGCGCGTGTCGACGAGGACGACCGCGCCGAGGGTGCCGGAGAACAGCCGGTCCCACAGGAACCAGAAACGTTCCTGCCCGGGCGCGCCGAAGAGGTAGAGCACGTTGTGGGCGTCGAGGGTGATCCGGCCGAAGTCGAAGGCGACCGTGGTGGCGTTCTTCCCGGCGACGGCGTCGGTGTCGTCGACGCCCTCGCCCGCCTTGGTCATGGTCTCTTCGGTGTTCAGCGGCCGGATCTCACTGACCGAGCGGACCATCGTGGTCTTGCCCACTCCGAAGCCGCCCACGATGACGATCTTCAAGCCGTTGTCGGCGGTGCTGCTGAGGGTCCGCCGGGTTTCACGCCGGTCAGAGGTTGCGGAGTCCAACGAGCACCTGCTCCAGGATGTCGGGGTCGGGAAGGCGGTACGCCGAACGCGGGTGCCGGGCGCTGATCCGGCCGGTGCCGAGGAGGTCGGCGAGGAGGATCCGGACGATCGACACGGGCAGTCCCAGATCGGCGGCGATCTCCACGACCGCCGTCGGGTACTGGCACATCCGCAGGATCGCCGTGTGTTCCGACTGCATTCCGGGGACCGGATCGCACTCGGCGACGACCAGCGTGACGAGGTCGAAGGCGTCCGAACCGGAGCTGCTGCGGCCGCCGGTGAGGGTGTAGAGCCGGTCCGGGGAGTCGTCCCGGCCCGGCCTGGTACGGCTCAACCCCGGGGCCTCGCGATCAAATGCTCGCTCAGCTGCTCCACCAGTTCGGACATGTTGTGGCCGACCAGGCCCGCGTCGGCGTCCTCGGCGGCGACGAGCGCCAGGTGTGCGCCCTCCCCGGCCTCGACGATGAACAGGATGCCGCCGTAGAACTCGGCCATCGCGGAGCGGACTCCCCCGGTGCCGTCACCGAACTCGATGGACGCCCCGTGCGACAGGCTCTGGATTCCGGCGGCGATGGCGGCGAGCTGGTCGGCCTGGTCGACGGAGAGCTCGGGGGTGCGGCACAGCTTGAGGCCGTCCCGGGAGAGCACGAGCGCGTGGCGGGCGCCGGGGGTGCGCTCCAGGAGTCCTTCCAGGAGCCAGCTGAGCGTCTCGTCGGTCGTGGAGCCGGTCATCGAGTGTTGCCTTCCGGGTACGGGGGGTTCGTGGGCTGCTGCGCCGACGCGCCGCGCACGGCTTGGCGGAAGCTGCCGAAGCGGGCGGCGGACTGCGAGGCACCGGTCGGGGCGCCCTGGGTGCGGGCCGCGCGGGCGGCGGCTTCGGGTCCTTCGGGGTGGGCCGCGGCCAGGGTGCGGCCGCGCCGCCGCTGGGGCAGGCCGGTGTCGCCGGTCCGGGGATCCCCGTCGGCGGGTCCGGGGCGTGCGCCGGAGGCCGTGGGTGCGGCGTCCGGGGCGTCGTCCTGCGGCGATCGGGTACGGTCCTTCGCGCGTCCGGCGCCCCCGGAGCCGGCGGCGCCGCCGCGCGGGCCCGGCCCGTGGTCCGCCCCCGGTTCCCCGGTCCGCGCCCCGGCGGCTCCGGCCGGGGCGGCCACCAGCGCGGGCGCGGGCCCGGCTTCGGCCGGGGTACGGCTGATCAGCTCGTGCGGCAGCATCATCAGCGCGCCGGTACCGCCGCGCGCGGAGGGCCGGAACGAGACCGTCAGCCCGTGCTTGCGGGCGAGGCGGCCGACGACGGCGAGCCCGAGGCGGGTTCCGGAGAGCCCGGCCAGGTCCAGGGACTCGCCGGCCACGGCCTGTTCGGCGCGGCGCAGCTGGACCTCGCTCATCACCAGGCCGCTGTCCTCCACGGTGATGACGATCCCGGCCGGCACCTCCTCCACGTACACGTGGACTTCGGCGGTCGGCGGCGAGAAGTTGGCGGCGTTGTCGAGGAGTTCGGCGAGGGCGTGCATGACTCCCTCGGCGCCGTGTCCCGCGACGGCGGCGTCACTGGTGGAGTGCAGGCGGACCCGCTGGTAGCCGCCGATCCGGCCCATGGCGCCGCGCAGGATCGACTCCATGACGATCGGCTTCGCCCAGCGGCGGCCCGAGCGGGCTCCGGTGAGGACGGCGATGGAGTCGGCGAGGCGGCCCGCCTGTGCGGTGCGGTGGTCGAGGTGGAGCAGGTCGCCGAGGACGTCCTCGTCGGCGTGCCGGTGTTCCATCTCGCGCAGGTCGGCCAGCATGCCGGTGGCCAGGGCCTGCATCCGTCCGGCAGCGTTGGCGGCGGCGGCCATCGCCGCGGCCCGCCCGGATTCGGCGCGCCGCAGTTCGTCGCCGAGCCGCTCGCGGTCGGCCAGCTCGGTCATGGTCACGAGGTCGAGCTCGACCCTGTGGGCGGTTTTCAGCCGCTCCAGTTCCGCCGCGTGCTCCTTCGCGAGGCGCGCGGCCTCGGCGGTGCGGGCGGCCGTGTCACGGGCGGCGTCGGCGGTGAGCCGGGCGATGTGACCGTCCCGGGCGGCGATGTCCGCGTTCAGGGCGGCGATCCGGCCGCGCAGCAGGCGGCTGCTGCGCGTCAGCCAGGTGACGGCGAAGGCGGCGAGCGAGAGCAGCAGGACACCGAAGAGCGAGAACCAGCCGAGGGGGACGCGGACGTCCGACGGGGCCGCGGCCACCGCCGCCGTGCAGAGCACTCCGGCTGCCACCGCCGTGACGAGCAGGGCGAGCGCGGAGGGGCGAAGGGGGGAGGGCGACGCCGTCATCAATCAAAGCCTCAAACCGGGGCGTAAATGGAAGAGAGGGTTCCTGTGGCAACAAGCCCTCACTATAAGAGAATTGTTGATCAGTTTGGAAAGTTCTTGGTAAGAGTTACGCTGTGTAATGGCCAATTAAGGCACTTCTCATGCGTTTTCTGTGGAATCCCCGGCTGCTCCCGGACGATCATCACATTGCGGCCATGGCATCCTGTGACGTCACAACTCGCCGGGCGGGATCGGCGGACGTCCGGAAAATATGGGGAAGGTCCATGAGGCTCTGCTTCCTGGTGGAGGAGCACTACCGCCACGACGGCATGCCGAACGAGGTGATCCGGCAACTGGGCGCGTGGGGGCACCAGGTGGACGTGCTGCGGCCGGGCGGCTCGCTGCTGCGCATGACGGACCTGGTACGGGCCGGGGTACACGACGCCTGGGTGCTCAAGACGGTGTCCGGCGGCCCCGGGCTGACCCTGCTCGAAGCGGCCGCCGCGACCGGGATGACCACCGTCAACGACGCCCGGTCGATCCGCGGCGTACGGGACAAGGCGCTGGCCGCCGCCATCGGGCGCGCCCGGGGCCTCCCGCTGCCGCCGACGTACGCCGTGGCGCGCCCCGAGCTGCTCGCGGAGATCCCGGCGTCCGAGTACCCGCTGGTCGTCAAGCCCGCGGACGGCAGCTCCGGGCGGGCGGTGCACCTGGTGGCCTCCCCCGACCGGCTCGCCGCGCTGCTGCCCCGGCTGGCCGGCGAGGGCATGCTCATCGCCCAGCCGTACGTGCCCAACTCCGGTACCGACATCAAGGTGTACTGCGTCGGCGGGGAACTGTTCGCCACCGAACGCTGCTCCCCCCTGCACCCGGAGCGCTCGGTGCGCGAACGCCGGGTGCCGCTCCCGGCCGAGGTGGCCGCGATCGCCGCGCAGGTCGGCGTGGTGTACGGGCTGGACCTGTACGGACTGGACGTACTGCTGGGCCCCGACGGGCCGGTGGTGGTGGACGTGAACGACTTCCCGAGCTTCCGTCAGGTGCCCGAGGCCGCGGCCCGCGTGGCCCGGGCCGTGCTGGACCTGTCCCGTGCCGGCGGCGTGGGGCCGTGCCCGCCGCCGCGGCCGACGGCGCTCCAGGTGTCGATCCCGGCGCAGGTCGCGGCCCGGGCGGGTGACGGCGCGTGAGGGTCGGCCTGATCACCCCGGACGCCGGGCACCCCCTGCTGGCGGGGGCGGCCGCCGCGCTCTCCCCCGCGCACGAGGTGGTGGTGCTGGATCCGCGGGACGAGCAGGCGGTGGCGGCCCGGGCGCGGGCCGACGTGTACCTCCTCAAGGCCCGGGACCCCCGGGCGCTGGAACTGGCGCGGGCACTGGAGCGCCGGGGCGCACCGGTGGTGAACACCGCGGCGGCCACGGAGCGCTGCCAGGACCGCAGGGGCATGGCGGAGCTGGCCCGCCGGGCCGGGCTGCCGTTCGCGGCGACCACGGCCTTCGCTTCCCTGGACCGGCTGGCCGGGCAGGCCGGCGACGGCCCGGGGCTGCCGGGGCTGCCCTGGCCCGTGGTGGTCAAGAGCCGCCGCAGCCGCAAGGGCGACCTGGTCGCGCGGGTCGACGACGCGGAGCGGCTGCGGCAGCTGTCGGCGGGGTGGGGCGAGGAGCCGGTGGTCGTGCAGGCCTTCGCCCCCAACAACGGCTGGGACCACAAGCTGTACGCGATCGGCGACCGCGTCTTCGCGGGGCTGCGTCGCTCGGAGATGGCCCAGGGCGACCCGGAACCCGCCCAGCCCTGGACCGAACCACCGGCCCGCTGGACGGAGCTGACGCTCCGCGTGGGCGAGGTGTTCGCGCTGGACGTCTACGGGGTCGACATCATCGACACCGGCGACGGCGCCCCGCTGATCGTGGACGTCAACGCCTTTCCGGGCCTGCGGGGCCGCCCCGGCGCCCCGGAGGCCCTGGCGGCCCTCGCCCTGCGCCGGGCCGGGTGACGCACGGGCCACCGCCGCGCCCCCCGGGGCACCGGTCCGGCACCGGGCCACCGGCCGGCCATCAGGCCGCCCGGGGCACCGCCGGGGGCTTGCGGGGTTCCGCTACGCCACGCCGGACAGGGGCCGGGCGCTCCTCGCCTTCCGGCGCCTGGCCGCGCGGAGCACGAGGACCAGGGCGATGGCCGCGACCGCCGCTCCCGCCACCGTGAGGAGCCAGGCGGGGACACCGCCGACGGTCATGAGTTCGTCGCGGTAGACGGCCCGCCGGTAGGGGGTGTCCTTGGCCGTGGCGCGCAGTTCGTGGTCGCCGTCGATGCGGGCCGGCTCCGGGAACTCCTGCTCGATCGCCGTCAGGAACACCGGCTCGGCGGAGCCGGTGAGTTCCGCCACGGGGCCCTGCGGGGTGACGGTCCCGGCGAAGGCCACCTTCGGCGCGGCTCCGCCGATCGGGGAGAGCGGCTCCATCCGGTGCGCTGCGAGGACGTACAGCCCGAGCGACTGAGGGGTCTTGGCCATGCGGGAGAGCCGCATCGGGTAGACGAGCCGGTCACTGTCGAAGCGGATCCGCAGCGGGTCGAGGTCTCCGCCCAGGGCCTTCGTCCGGTCCCGGGGCGCGAGGCGGACGGCGACGTACTCCCACTTCTGGTCGACGTAGGGCCTCAGTTCGGCGGACAGGCGGTCCGGCATCTTGAAGCCGTTGGTCTCCAGCCACCGCTTCAAGGCGTCGGGGTCGGTGGCGGTCAGCCGGGCGACATCGAAGTCGCCGAGCTGTTCGCGGCCGACGACTCCCACGGACGGGGCGCCCGCGCCGGGCATCGCGGCGCCCACCCCGTCACCGGAACCCGAGGAGAAGGGCCAGTCCGCGTCGCGCGGCCAGAAGTAACCACGGGTCCTGCGCTCGGGCACGGTGAGCCGGCCGAGGTCGGTGAACAGCTCCGCCTTGCCCAGTTCGACCGTGGCGCGGCCGGGCACCGGCATGATCCAGGCCGCCTTCTTCGCGTCCCCGTCGACCCTGAACCGCATCACGATCTGTTCGTTCCGGCCGTCCCAGCGCACGACGGAGGTCTCCCGCTGCACGCCGATGCGGGAGAAACCGTCGGGGACCATCGCTCCGCAGCCGCACGCGTACGCCGGGCTGACGAGGGACCCCAGCTGAGTCGCGAGCAGCGCGAACAGCAAGGTCAGGACTCTTCGTCTCGTCTTCACGTTCCACACGGCGTCTGGGACGAACCGCCACCGCATCCGGTTCCGCGCCCTCTGGTCCGGCCGCGTGGCGGGATCTCATAATTGCGCCATGAGACGGACGGACAAGCCGCTGCGCAGCCCGCTGGTACCCGAGGCGGTGGAGGCCGAGATCGCACGGCACGACTGGGAGTCCATCCCGTGCGGCTGCGGGCGCGGCGCCGGTCATCTGGAGGACATGCTGTGGGACGCGGCCGAAGGTCATCCGGCCGCCTTCCACGCCCTGGCGGGGCACGTCTTCACGCCGACCGCGCTCCAGCCGCCCGCGCCGGCGGCGTGCGGTGTGCTGATGGCCGTATGGGCGGCGGGCCCGCCCCGGGAGAGCACCCGCGAAGCCCTGCTGTGGACGCTGCTCGCCCTGCTGGGTACGCAGGACGACGGCAGCTCCCACGAGGCCGGCCTGTACGGGCAGTGCGCCGCCTTCATCCGCACCGCCCTGCCCGCGCTGCGCCGCGAGGCCGCGACGGCTCCCGGCTCGGTGACGGGCGCGTACGCGAAGGGCGTCGTGGAGATCCTCGACCTGTGCGCGTAGCGGCGCCCGGGCGGCCGCTCAGGCCGGAAGACGCCGGGTCACGCACTCGCGCAGGACGTCCACGGTGACGTCCTCCAGGGTGCGGGCGAAGGTGCGCGCCGGTGAGCGCGGTACCGGCAGCAGGGACGGCACCACCAGGACCGCGCAGCCGGCGGCCTCCCCCGAGGCAGCGCCGTCCGGGGAGTCCTCCACGGCGACGCAGCCGGCCGGGTCGGCGCCGAGCCGTTCGGCGGCCGCCCGGTAGGGGTCCGGGTGCGGCTTCGTCAGCGCCGTGTCGTCGGCGGAGACGGTGAGGGCGAACGGTACCCCGGCCAGGGGGCCTTCGAGCACCGCGTCCACGACCAGCCGGGGGGAGGCGCTGACCAGGGCGAAGGGGACTCCGCCGGCCTCGAGGGCGCTCAGCAGCCGCCGTGCTCCCGGGCGCGGCGGCGCCCCGGCCCGCACCCGGCGCAGGAAGCCCTCGGTGAGCGCGGCGCCCACCTCTTCGGCGTCACCCGCACCGCAGACCCGTACGAGGTGCGCGGCGGTGTCCTCCACCGCCCGGCCGACGACCTCCGGCGCGTCGGCGTCCCCGAGCCGGTGGCCGAGGCCGGCGGCGGTCTCCTCGGTGGTCTCCCACCACAGCACTTCGGTGTCGACGAGGGTGCCGTCCATGTCGAACAGGACCGCGGCGAGGGCGCTCATGCGGCGCTCGCGACGACGAGCACGGGCCGCTCGGCCAGGCCGACGGCCGCCCGTGCCCCGGGCACCAGGTCCCCGGCGGTGCGCGAGGGCAGGTCCGCCTTGACCGGGCCGGCGCCCGGCAGGTCGAGGTGGAGCCGGGTGACGGCGCCGAAGAAGGAGGCGGAGACGACGGTGGCCGCGCCGTCCGCATCGGCGGTCGCGGTGACGTTCTCGGGCCGCACCAGCACCTCCACGTCCCCTCCGGCGGGCACGGGGCCGTCCACGGGCAGCCGTGCGCCCAGCACCTCCACCGTCCCGGAGCCGGTGAGCCGGCCCGGCAGCCGGTTCATGGTGCCGACGAACTCGGCGACGAACGCGGTCGCGGGCCGCTCGTACAGCTCGGCGGGGGCGGCGCACTGCTCCAGCTTCCCGGCGTTCAGCACGGCGACCCGGTCGGCCATCGACAGGGCCTCCTCCTGGTCGTGCGTGACGAACACGGTGGTGATGCCGAGCGACAGCTGCAGGCGGCGGATCTCCTCGCGCAGGTTCGCCCGTACCTTGGCGTCCAGGGCCGACAGCGGCTCGTCGAGCAGCAGCACGCGCGGACGCAGGGCCAGGGCGCGGGCGAGCGCGACGCGCTGCTGTTGGCCGCCCGACATCTGGTGCGGGTAGCGGTCGCCGTGGTCGGGCAGGCCGACGAGGTCGAGGAGTTCGGCGGCCCGCTCGTGGCGCTGTGCCGCGCCCACCTTGCGCACGCGCAGGCCGAAGGCGACGTTGTCGCGGGCGCTGAGGTTGGGGAAGAGGCTGTACGACTGGAAGACCATCCCGGCGTCACGGCGGTTGGCCGGTACCGCGGTGATGTCCTGACCGTCGAGCAGGACTTCGCCCGCGTCGGGCTGCTCGAATCCGGCGACGACGCGCAGCGCGGTGGTCTTGCCGCAGCCGGACGGGCCGAGCAGGGCGACGAGTTCGCCGGGTTCGATCGTCAGGTCCAGTCCGTCGAGGGCGACGGTGGAGCCGAACGTCCGGCGCAGGCCGCGGAATTCGAGGCGCGCGCCCGCGGGGGCGCCCCCGGCCGTCGTGCCCGCCGGCTTCCGGGAGGCGGGAAGGGTGGTGGACATGGGGGTCAGGACTCCTTGCGGGAGGTGGTGACGGGTGCGGAAGCCGCCGCGGAGGGACTGGTTCCGGCACGTGAGAGGAGGAGCAGCAGCAGCCAGGTGATCAGGAGGCTGAGGATGGAGACGGCCACCGACATCCGGGCCTGGGCACCCGAGATGGAGACGATCCACACCGCGAAGGGACGGAAGCCCAGGAGGGAGGCGATGGTGAACTCGCCCAGCACCAGCGCCAGGGTGAGGAAGGCGGCTCCGGCGAGCGAGCCCCGCAGGTTGGGCAGCAGGACGCGCAGGACGACGTACGGCCAGCTCGCGCCGCAGCTGCGGGCCGCCTCCACGAGGGTGGGGACGTCGATGGCGCGCAGACCCGCGTCGAGGGAGCGGTAGACGAACGGCAGCGCCAGCACCGTGTACGCGAGGACCAGGACGAGGGGGAACCGCTCGTTCTGGACGGCGATGAAGGTCTGGTAGAGCGGTGTCCGCGAAAGGTGCTCGGGCCCCCAGCGCAGCACGGTGGTGATGCCGGTGACCAGGGCGATGGGCGGCACCACCAGCGGCAGCATGCACATCACCTCCACGACGGGACGCAGCTTCGGCGAGCCGATCCGCACGGCGACCAGGGCGGGTACGGCGAGCAGCAGCGAGAGCGCGATGGTGGCGGCGGCCAGCCCCAGGGAGAGCAGCAGGCTCTCGGTGAAGCCGTCGGCGCCGAGCAGCTCGGTGTACGCCTCGAAGCTGATGCCCCGGCCGGGCACGTGCACGGTGAAGACGAAGGAGGCGACCAGCGGGAGGAGGAAGTACGCGCCCGCGAGCGCGAGTACGGCTCCGCGCCAGACGCGGGGGCGCGGGCGGCGGCCGGCGCGGGGCGCGGCGGCCCGGGGCGCCGGGACGGCCTCGGGTACGTCCGTCTCCGGCACGGTCGGGGTCATCGCAGCCATCGGGCGCTCCGTCGCTGGAGGGGCAGGTAGACCGCCATGACCAGGCCGGCGATCAGGATCATGTCGAGGCCGAGGGCGAGCGCCACGTTCTCCTGGCCGGTGAGGACGTTGCCCGACAGGGCGTCGGCGATCTTCAAGGTGACCAGCGGTACGGACCCGCCGACGAGCGCGGCGGCCGTGGCGTGCGCGGCGAACGCGGTGCCGAAGAGCAGGACGAACCCGCCGAGCAGCGAGGGCGTGAGCACGGGCAGGCCGACGTGGCGCCAGAACTGCCACCCGCTCGCCCCGCTGTTCTGGGCGGCCTCGCGCCACTGCGGGCGCAGCCCGTCCAGCGCCGGGGCTGTGACGAGCACCATCAGCGGGGTCAGGAAGTACAGGTAGACCACGGTCAGGCCGGTGAAGGAGTACAGGTTCCAGCCGAGGCCCGTCAGGTCGGCGAGCTGGGTGACGACCCCGGAGATGCCGACGGTCGCGATGAACGCGAACGCGAGCGGGACGCCGCCGAAGTTGGCGAGCACGCCCGAGGCGGTGAGGGTGGCGCCGCGCAGGGCGGCGGAGCGGGAGGTGACCACGGCCTGGGCGATGAGGACACCGAGCACTCCGCCGGTCAGTGCGGTGAGGGCGGAGAGCTGGACGCTGCCGATCAGGGAGCCGAGGTAGGGCCCCTGGAGGGAGCGCGCCAGGTGCTCGCCGGTCAGCCGGGTGGCCCCGGTCGCACTGTCGGTGCTGGTGACGGCGCCGAAGGCGATGGCGCCGAGCGGGATGCCGAAGCAGAGCCCGGTGAAGGCGAGGAGCGGGAGGGCGGCGAGCCAGGTGCGCGGGCCGCGCCGCCGGCGGCGGTCGCCGCCGGCGGTCCCGATCGCTTGGGTGGGGGTGGGGGCGGACATCAGGAGAGGGCCTTGTCCCACTTCTCGGCGAGGGTGGCCTTGGCCTTGTCGAGTTCGGTGGAGGCGGGGAAGTTCGGGGTGCCCTGTACCTGCGGGAGCTTGGTGACGGCGTCCTTGTCGACGGTGCCGTCCTGGGTCATGACCGGCAGGAGCACCGGGCGGGCGTGGCCCTTGAGCCACAGGTTCTGGCCCTCGGTGCTGTAGAGGAACTCCATCCACAGGCGGGCGGCGGCCGGGTTCGGGGCGTCCTTGTTGATGGCCTGGGAGTAGTACTGGGCGTAGACGCCGTCGGCGGGGACGGCGACCTTCCAATCGACGCCCTTGCCCTTGAACTGCTCGGCGTAGCCGGCGTTCAGGTAGTCCCAGTCGATGGAGATGGGCGTCTCGCCCTTCTCGACGGTGGCCGGGGTGGACTCGACCGGGATGAAGTTCCCGCTCTTGCGGAGCTGCCCGAAGAAGTCGATGCCCGGCTGGATGTCGCCGAAGGAGCCCTTGTTGGCGAGGGCGGCCGCGTAGACGCCGCCGAAGGCCGAACCGGACTTGGTCGGGTTGCCGTTGAGGGCGACCTTGCCCTTGTACTCGGGCTTGAGCAGGTCGGCGAAGGTCTGCGGGCAGGTGGGGATCTTGGCGGCGTCGCAACCGATCGAGACGTAGCCGCCGTAGTCGTTGTACCAGCGGCCGTCGGCGTCCTTCTGGGACCCGGGGATCTTGTCCCAGGCGGTGACCTTGTACGGGGCGAAGAGGTTCTCGGTCGCGCCGCTGCGGGCGAAGGCGATGCCGAGGTCCAGGACGTCGGGGGCGCGCTTTTGTCCCTTGCGGGACTTGACCGCGGCGATCTCGTCGGCGCTGGAGGCGTCCGGGTTCTCGCTGCTGACCTTGATCTTCGGGTACTTGGCCTGGAAGGCCTTGAGCATCTCGCCGTAGTTCGCCCAGTCGGCGGGCAGCGCGATCACGTTGAGCTGGCCCTCCTTCTCGGCGGCGGCGACGAGGCCTTCCAGACCCGCGAAATCGGCGACCGAGGTGGCCGCGCCCGGCTGGACCTTGCCCTTGGCGTCGCCGGTGGCACCGGCGGGCTGCTGGTCGGGGGCGGCACCACACGCGCTGAGCGTGGTGAGGACGGCGGCGCCGAGCAGGACGGCCGCACCGCGACGGGCGGAGGAACTGAGCACGGTCTCTCCCAGAGAAAGAACCTGACAGGGGGTGTACTTGTCTGAACAAGTTGACTCCAGTTCGCCCGGGCCCGCTGTACGGACGGTGAACGGGGACTGTCGTGGGAGGCACGGCTTGAGGAAGACGGAGATTGACCGGAAGAGGGCGTGACAAGACGGGGTTCAATGATCATGAGTGGCATACCGGTCGGTTCGGCGAGGGGGCGTGGCAGTCGCGTGGGCAGCATCAGATATGTGGAGATCGCCGAGGCGCTGCGCGCGGCCATCATGGGCGGCGAGTACCCCGTCGGGGCGCGGCTGCCGTCGGAGAGCGACCTGGCCGCCCGCTGGGCGGCGTCGCGCGGGACGGTCCGTCAGGCGGTGGCCACGCTGGCGGCGGAGGGGCTGATCGGGTCGCGGCAGGGGGCGCGGCGGATCGTGCTGCGGCAGGAGCGCAAGCACAGTTTCAGCGAGCTGAACAGCTTCGCGCAGTGGGCGGAGGGAGTGGGCCACGAGGTGTCGAGCCGTTTCCTGTCCCGGGTCCGCCGGCCGGCCACGGTGGAGGAGGCGGAGCGGCTGGCGGTGGCTCCCGGGGCGGAGGTCCTGGCCGTGCTGCGGCTGCGGCGGCTCGACGGGGAGCCGGTGATGGTGGAGCGGACGGCCTACGCGCAGTGGGTCGCGGCGGCGGTCGAGGCGATGGCCGAGGACTGCCGCTCGGTGATGGACGGGCTGGCGCGGGACTGGGGGGTGGTCGCCCAGTACGGCGAGCACCTCATCGACGCGCTCCCGGCGGGCAGTGAGGACGCCCGGCTGCTGGGACTGCGCCGCGGTAGCCCGCTGCTGCGCCAACGTCACGTCTCGGCCAACCGGACGGGCCGCCCGATCGAGTGGTCCGACGACCGCTACCGCGCGGGCAGCGTCACGTTCAGCGTGAGCAACTCCGCGGTAACCACCCCCTTGGCCCGCCGCACCGGCGAGGGCTGACCCCCCGTCACCGTCCACCGGCCCGACCCGCCCCGCCCCCGTCGCGACACACCGCGCGGCCCCGTCCCGGCCCGCCGGACACTGGCCACCCGGGCCGCCGGCCACCGCCGGGTGCGAGAACGGCCCCGCCGGACGTCGGCTCTGCCCCGCGCAGCCGGACGGGCTCCGACCCGCCCCCGCCGCCGGACCACCCGGCCACCGCCCGGTAGGCGGACAGTCCCGCCGGACGGTGACCGTGCCTGCCGCCCCGCGCGGCCGGGCGGAGCGGCTTCGCCCCGTGGGGCGAGGCGGAGCAACCGGCCGGCGGAACCCGCCGGGTACCCCGGCCGGATGGTGACGCGCACTGACCGGGACCGCGCGGACGGTGCAGCTCCGCCGACCGGCCGACCCGGCGGACCCCGACCGGCCCGGTCCGCTGAGGACCCCGGCCTGCCCCGAGGTGGAGACCCGCCGGCGGTGCGGCCGGTGGGCCCCGACCCGCCCCGGCATACAAGCGGCCCTTGCCCGCCGCAGGGTGGAGGCCCGCCCACGGCACGAGTCCGCCGCGGGCCCGCTGGGCTCCGGCCTGCGCCGCTGGACGGTCCTGTCCGTCGGGTGGCCCGCTGGGCTCCGGTCTGGGCCGTTACTCCGGGGCCGGGCGGGCGGCGCGGTCGGCGGCGCGGCGTTGCTTCTCGGCGGCGGCGAGCCCCGCATGGGCCTGCTCCCGCGCCGCGCGGGCCCTGGCGGCGTCCCGCTCCAGCCGCTCCACCTCCGCGTCCGCCTCGGCGACCCGCTCCAGCGCCCGCTCCCGGGCCTCCTCGGCCGCGCGCAGCTCCTCCTCGCGGGCGGCCACGGCCCGTTCCGCCTCCAGGTCGGCCTGCCGCTCGGCCTCCCGGTCGGCGCTCCGCTCCGGCCGCCCGCGGCGGGCGGTGACCGCGTCCGGGGACGGAGCCGGGAACTGCGTCACCGGCGGCGGGGGCTTCGAGAGCCGGCCCGACGCCCAGTCCCCGGCCGCCGCCGGGTCGGCGAGGACGGTGTGGAGGATCTGCTCCACCTCCCGCTCCACCGCCTCCGAGACCGGTGTCCCCGCCTCCTGCGCCAGCCGTACGGCCTCGCGCGCCAGCGCCCCGATCACCACGTGCTGCTGGTGCGAGAGGGCGCGTAGCTGCTCCCCGTCCAGCGCCCGGTGCGCCTCCCGCAGCGCCTGGCCGAGCTGGAGGAACTGCGCCACTTCCTCCGGATCGGCCCGCACCAGCGTGTTCGACGCCCAGGCGGCCAGCGTCGGCCGCCGCAGCCCCGCGACCCGTTTCGCGGCGGCCTTGTCCCCCGCCGCCTTGAACCCGGCCGCCGCCGCGTCCCGGGCCGCCGTGAACCCCGCGGGCGGCGACACGTACAGGGCGTCGATGACCTGCTCGACCTCGTCAGAAGCGTCCACGCCGACCACTGTCGGCCATCACCGCCCGCCTACGGCGGACCCCCGCCCCCCGCGCGCCGCGTACGGGCGTCACTTCCGCGGGCCGGGTGTCGTTAGGCGCACGGGGCTGACTCGGGGGGCGAAGGGATGACGGAATGCGGCAGTTTCCTCTGGAGATGCACACCTTGGCGCCCGGACGGGTGGTCGAGTGGCGCGTGCGGTCCACGGCCGCCCAGGCCACCGGCCCGGGCGGCGCGGCGGGCAGGAGGGCGTCCTTCAACCAGGACAAGCACTTCACGGTGGCCGAGGAGAGCCGGGGGGCCGACGATCCGGTGGCGTCCTGGCTCGCGGTGACGTTCGAGGTGCAGGGGCCCCTCGACGAACAGGCCCTCGCCCAGGCCCTGCTGGCGCTGGTACGGCGGCACGAGGTGCTGCGGTGCGAGTTCCGCCGCCTGGCCGGGGAGCTGGCGTGCGAGCCGCTCGCCGCGGACGAACTCGCGCTGGACGCCGTACCGGTGGGAGACTTCCGGACCACCGAACTGCTGCGCGCCTTCCTCGCCGAACGGTTCCGGCGCAGCATCGACACCCTGTCCTGGCCCCTGTTCACGATGGGCGCGGTGCTGCGAGAGGACTCCGCCACCGTCTACCTCGCCTTCGACCACATCGTCTGCGACGGCATGTCGATGCCCATCGTGGTGAACGAGGTACTGACCGCCTACGAGGCCCTGTGCCGGGGTGAGCACTCCGCCCTGCCGGCCACCGCTCCCAGCTACCTCGACTTCGCCGAGGAGCAGCGGCGCCGCTACCTCTCCATCGACGCCGGCGACGAACGGCTCGGCTACTGGAAGTCGTTCATCGCGCGCAACGGCGAGTTCTTCCCCAGGTTCCCGCTGGACCTCGGGGTGGAGCCGGACCGGATGTACCCCATCGTCAACGAGGCCTCGCCCCTGCTGGACGCCGGGGAGGCGGAGGTCTTCGACAAGTCCTGTCTGGCCGTCGACGGCAAGCCGTTCATGGGCGTGCTCGCCGCCGTCGCACTGTCCTTGCGCGAGGCCGGCGGCCCGGGCGTCTACCGGGGGTTCATGCCGGTGAGCGAGCGCGGCCGCGACGGCTGGTCCGATTCGGTCGGCTGGTTCGTGAACACCATGCCGATCGAGTTCGACGCCTCGCCCGGGCGGGATTTCGCCCAGGTCATGGCCGGGATCCGGGCGGGGTTCGGGGAGTTGCTCCGCCATATCGACGTGCCGTTCGTGCGGGCGTGGGAGCTGTTGGCGCCGCAGGAGTTCGCGGCCCGGTCCTGGCCCTACCCGGTGAACTTCTTCTCGTACATCGACATGCGCAAATGCCGGGGTGCCGAGCGGCACGAGGACTGGCGGCCCGCCTCCCACGTGTGGTCGGCGCGCGCGAACGGGGCCTGTTCGTGGTACCAGCGCGACGCGGACGGACTGCACATGAATTCGATCTACGTCGACACGCCCGCCGCCCGGCGCACCATGGGCGACTTCCAGGAGGCGCTGCGCGAGACGGTACGGGACATCGCCCGCTCGGGCGGCTTCCGGCGGCCGATCGCCCTGACCGCGCCCCGCCGGCCGCTGGACGCGCCCGTCCGGGTCTGACCGCTGCGGCTCCGGTCACGGCGTGCCGTGCGAACGCGCCCGGTTCAGCAGCAGGTCCCGTTCGCGCGCGTTGCGGGTGAGGGAGGCGGCCCGTTCGAACTCGGCGCGGGCTTCCGCCCGGCGGCCGAGCCGCTCCAGCAGGTCTCCCCGTACGCTCGGCAGCAGGTGGTAGGCGCGCAGCGCGGGCTCCGCCGCGAGGGCGTCGACCAGCGGCAGGGCCACCTCGGGGCCTTCGGCCATGCAGACGGCGACCGCCCGGTTCAGCTCGACCACCGGTGAGGGGACCAGCCGGACCAGGCGTCCGTAGAGTGCGGCGATGGTTCCCCAGTCGGTGTCCTCGTACCGGACGGCCCGGGCGTGGCAGCCGGCGATGGCCGCCTGGACGGAGTAGGGGCCGGTGCCCGCGCGGCCCAGGGCGTCGAAGCCGCGCCGGATGAGCATGCGGTTCCACTTGGCCCGGTTCTGGTCGGCGAGCAGGACCGGCTCGCCGTCGGGGCCGGTGCGGGCCGCGATCCGTGAGCCCTGGAACTCCAGCAGCGCCACCAGCCCGTGGACTTCCCCCTCCCCGGGCATCAGCGCAGCCAGCACGCGGGCGAGCCGGAGGGCGTCCTCGCACAGGGCGGGGCGGACGAGGTCGTCCCCGGCGGTGGCCGAGTAGCCCTCGTTGAAGACGAGGTAGATCACTTCCAGGACGGAGGCGAGCCGGTCCTCGCGGTCGGCTCCGTACGGGACTTCGAAGGGCACCCCGGCCTTGGCCAGCGCCCGCTTGGCACGGACGATGCGCTGGGCGACGGTGGGCTCGGAGGTGAGGAAGGCGCGGGCGATCTCCTGCGTGGTCAGGCCGCCGACCAGGCGCAGGGTGAGTGCGATCCGGGCTTCCGCGCTCAGCAGGGGGTGGCAGGCGGTGAAGACCAGGCGCAGCACGTCGTCGTCGATGTCGTCGGGGGCCGCGGGTTCCGGCGGGGGCGGTACGTCCTCCAGGGTGCGGCCGACCTCCGCGAGCTTGCGCGCGTAGGTCTCCTTGCGACGGACGAGGTCGACCGCGCGGTGCCGGGCGGTGGCCATGAGCCAGCCGGCCGGGTTGTCGGGGATCCCGGAGCGCGGCCACTGTTCGAGCGCGGCGACCAGGGCGTCCTGGGCGAGTTCCTCGGCGATGCCGACGTCCCGCACGATCCGGGCCACGCCGGCGATGATCCGCGCGGACTCGATCCTGAACACCGTTTCGACCGTCTGGGCCGGGGTCACTGCCGTCACGGCCACCCATCAGAGCAGCCGTGACGAGGCAGGGCAAACGGGGCTCGCCCGCGAGGCGCCGGCCCTGTCGCGCCGGCCGCGGGGCTCAGCCCTCGGCGATCTGCCGGAGTTCGATGCCCACCGTCCATTCCTCGGGGTGGATCTCCAGGAAGCGCTTGGTCCACTCCAGCGCCTCGGCCTTGTCCTTGGTCTGGAGGAGGGCGTAGCCGCCGACGACCTCCTTGGTCTCGGTGAAGGGGCCGTCGGTGTAGCTCAGCTTGCCCCCGGACCAGGTCACACGGGTCGCCTCGGGGGTGCGGAGCAGTCCGGCGGTGTCCAGCATCACCCCGGCCTTGGTCATCTCCTCCATCAGTGCGCCCATCCGCTGCAGGAAGCCCTCCGGGAAGGGGGTGTCCTCGGGGAGGCTCTGCTCGTCGATGCGGACGAGGGAAAGGAAGCGCGGCATGGTGACTCCTCGGTCGGTGGGCGGGGGCTTTCCCCGCCTTTCACTCCTGTGTCGATCGGGAGGCGCCGGGATCGACAGCTCCGGGGAAGTTTCTTCGGATTCTTTTCCCGGACTCCCGGGCGCTTCGCCCGAACGGCCCTTTACTACCGGCGAGTAGGATCGCGGGCGTCCCGCGTACCGCGGTCCGCCCTCCGAGAGGACACCTCCATGCCGCGCACACCCTCCTCACCTCTGCTGCTCGCCGGCCTGCTGGCGACCGCGGGAGTGGCGCATGCGGTCAGGCCCGAGCAGTTCGACAAGATCGTCCCGCGTTCCCTGCCCGGCACTGCCCGGCAGTGGACGTACGTGAGCGGCGCCGCGGAGCTCGCGCTCGCCGCCGGGCTCGCGCATCCCCGCACCCGTCGGGTGGCCGCGCTGGCCACCGCGGCGTTCTTCGTCGGCGTCTTCCCGGCCAACGTGAAGATGGCGGTCGACGCCCGCCGCGGCGCCCCCGCCGTGCGGGCCGCGACCCTGGCCCGGCTGCCGCTCCAGGTGCCGCTGGTGCTGTGGGCGCGCAAGGTCAGCCGGAGCGCGGCTGCCGGCTGACCTTCCCCCGTGTCCGATCGCCCGTCCGGTCGCGCATCCGATCGCGCCGCCCGGGCAGAAGTGCCGCACAGAGCCCCCGGTCACACGTCGGCGGACCGGGGGCTCGCCGCGCCGCCCCTGCCGCACGGCCCGGGGCGGTCAGGCGTCAGGGGCTGTCGCCCGACCAGTCCCAGCGCCGCGGGTCGTCCGCGCGGCGGCGGTAGTGGGCGCGGCCGCCCGCCCCGTAACGGCCTATCTCCGTGGGGAGGCGGGCCTCTTCGGTCAGCCGTGGCCCGCTCCAGCCGGTGACGTCGAGGAGGAGGCCGTCGAGCGGCCCGCCCACGAGTTCGCCGTAGACGTGGCCGGGGCGCGGGCCGGGGTCGGGGTCGTCGTGGTCGGCGCCGTAGACCCGGCGCCGCAGCATCCTGTCGTCCATGCGTCCAGGCTGCCAGCCACCACTGACAACGCGCCGCCGCAGCCCGGGGATGATGGGGGTACGCGGGCCGGCACACGGCCGACCGGACGGGACCCGCCGGGACACACGAGGAGCAGCACACATGGCACGTCGGGTACACCAGCCGCTGGAGGACCAGGAGTTCGATTTCATCCTGGGAATGTCCCCCGGGCCGGTTCTCGCCTACTTCACGGGCACCTGGCCCAAGGCCGTCGAGGCCTGCCGGGCCATGGACGTCCTCGTCGGCGAGCTGGCACAGGAGTACGGGACGCGGCTGACCGCCGTGCGGACCGACATGACCCGCTGCCCGGGCCCGACCAGGCGTTACGGCGTGACGGGCGCGCCCACCGTGGTCCTCGTCAAGGAAGGCGAGGCCGTGGCGGCCCAGGACGGACCGATGACGCGCGAGGAGTTCCGGGCGTTCCTCGAAGCCCACCTCTGACCCCGCCGCACGGCCGCTGGGCCCTTTGGGGGACATGCGTCCGGTCTGGCCGAAAGTGGCATAGGTGAGATAGGTGCCTGGGGCATGTAATGGAGCCGGCAAGACGGACCATCGCTCGCGAGGTGCTGCATGTCAGAAACCGTTGCCTTTCCCCAGGACCGGACCTGTCCCTACCACCCGCCGGCGGCCTATGCGCCGCTGCGGGAGACCCGGCCGCTCTCCCGCGTCACCCTTTTCGACGGCCGCTCGGTCTGGGTGGTCACCGGGCACGCCGAGGCGCGCGCCCTGCTCTCCGACGGCCGGCTCTCCTCCGACCGCCAGAACGCCGCCTTCCCCGCCACCACCAAGCGCTTCAAGGGGCTGACGGCCCGCCGGACCGCCCTGCTCGGCGTCGACGACCCCGAGCACAACACGCAGCGCCGCATGCTGATCCCGAGTTTCTCCGTCAAGCGCATCGCCGCCCTGCGGCCGCAGATCCAGCAGACCGTGGACCGGCTGATCGACGGGATGACCGCCAAGGGTGCCCCGGCGGAACTGGTCAGCGCCTTCGCCCTGCCCGTGCCCTCCATGGTGATCTGCGCCCTGCTCGGAGTCCCCTACGAGGACCACGAGTTCTTCGAGGCGAAGTCGAGGCAGCTGCTGCGCGGACCCGAACTGTCCGACGTGGAGGAGGCCCGTCACAGCCTCGACGGCTACCTGAGGGATCTGATCGGGCGCAAGCGCACCGACCCGGGCGACGGGTTGCTGGACGAGCTCATCGCGCAGCGCCTCGAAACCGGCCAGACCGATGTCGAGGAGCTGGTCGCCCTGGCCGTGATCCTGCTCATCGCGGGGCACGAGACCACGGCGAACATGATCTCGCTCGGCACCTTCACCCTGCTCCGCCACCCGGAGCAGCTGGCCGAGCTGCGCGCGGACCCGTCGCTGATGTCGGAGGCGGTGGAGGAGCTGATGCGGTTCCTGTCGATCGCCGACGGCATGCTGAGGGTGGCGACCGAGGACATCGAGATCGGCGGTGTCACGATCGGCGCCGACGACGGGGTCGTGTTCTCCACTTCCGTCATCAACCGCGACGAGTCGGTCTTCCCGGATCCCGACTCGCTGGACTGGCACCGCCCGACCCGCCATCATCTGGCGTTCGGTTTCGGCATCCACCAGTGCCTGGGCCAGAACCTGGCCCGCGCCGAGATGGAGATCGCCCTCGGCTCCCTGTTCGCCCGGCTCCCCGGGCTGCGCCTGGCGGAGGAACCGGACCGGATCCCCTTCAAACCGGGCGACACCATCCAGGGCATGATCGAACTCCCCGTGGCATGGTGAGTGGTATGCGGATCTCCATCGACCAAGGCGTCTGCATCGGCGCCGGCCAGTGCGCGTTGACCGCGCCCGACGTGTTCACCCAGGACGACGACGGCTTCAGCGAACTGCTGCCGGGGCGCGAGGACGGCAACGGCAGCCCGCTGGTGCGCGAGGCCGCCCGGGCCTGCCCGGTCGCGGCGATCTCCGTGGAAGACGCCTGACGAAACGGCGGGGGCCGCACCCGGGTGATGGTTCCCGGGTGCGGCCCCGCGCGGTCCTACGCCAGGACCGCCACGGCCTCGCGTTCGAGTTCGGCGCAGCGGTCGACGAGTACCGCGCACGCGTCGAACAGGGCCCGGCGCTCCCCCGCGTCGGCCTCCGGCGCGGCCC
Source organism: Streptomyces cirratus (assembly GCF_014650775.1). Taxonomy (GTDB): domain Bacteria; phylum Actinomycetota; class Actinomycetes; order Streptomycetales; family Streptomycetaceae; genus Streptomyces; species Streptomyces cirratus. Next base: position 451,287 of record NZ_BMVP01000003.1, read on the forward strand.
CGCGCGCGAGGGCGGCGAGTTGCGACCAGTGCCGGCCGGACTCCCGGAAGAGGCCGGCCGCCTCGGACCGGCCGACCAGGTCCAGGAAGTCGGCGTACAGCGGCCGGGTGGCTCCGGGCGCCGTCCACTCCTCCTCCACGGAGGCGTACAGCCGCCGGGTGGCGGCACGGTAGGCCTCGGGCGAGGCGCCGAACCGCTTCTCCCAGCCCGCGCCGGTGTCGGTGTCACGCAGGTCCGCGGAGAGCCCGGCCATGCCGGAGAAGCCGAAGTTGACGTCGAACCGGTTGCCGAGCACCGGCCCGGTCAGGTGCGCGACCGTGGCGGCGACGGCCCCGTCGACGTCCGGGTCGGCCTCGGCCGGTCCGGTCGGTACGACCAGCTGGTGGCGGCCCGTGGGGTGGGCGCTCCAGGCGGCTCCGAACTCCTCGCGGTCGATCCGGTAGGGCGCCGCGGCCCCGTCCTCGATGAAGAGGTCGTCGCCCTCGTACCCGGCGATGACGACGGTGTACGCGTCGGCGCCCGGCATGGGGACGGCCGCTTCGTGCCAAGGCAGCGAGGAGCGGTCGACGACGCAGAACACGGGCTGCCCCTCGTCGAGCGCGGCGCGGACCCGGCCCCAGCGGGGTTTGGTGCTGCGCGTGGCGTCATAGGGGACGTGCAGCCGGCCGAGGGCGACCTGTACCCACGGCTCGGGGTGGGCCTGGGCGACGATCGTGGCGATCGGCGGGCGCTCGGGGTACTCGAAGACGAAGTACATGAAGCCGATACCGCCCGCGAGCCCCGCGACCAGCGCCTCGTCGTGGGAGTTTCCCAGCGCGTGGCGGATCAGGGAGCTCTCGCGGTGGCGTCCGGTACCGAATTCTTCGTACAAGAGCACAGTCATGCGGTCAGCGTAGCCGCGCCGGAGGGGCCGGCCGCCTGCGGGACTTCCTGTACAGTTGTCCAGGAAGTCCCGTCACTCGTCCGGAGGTAGCCGTGCACACAGTCGCTCAGGTCCTGATAGGCGCCGTCGCCGCGTTGCACGCGTACTTCCTGGTGCTGGAGATGTTCCTGTGGGAGCGACCGCCGGGGCGGGCGCTGTCCGGGTTCGACGCCGACACGGCGAAGCTGACGGCGCCGCTCGCCGCCAACCAGGGGCTTTACAACGGCTTCCTCGCCGCCGGTCTGGTCTGGGCGCTGGTCATCGGCTCGCTCGCCACGCAGGTGTTCTTCCTCGTCTGCGTGATCGTCGCGGGGCTGTACGGGGCGGCGACCGCCAACCGGCGGATCCTGCTCGCGCAGGCCCTGCCGGGCGCCGCCGCCCTCGGTGCGGCGCTGCTCGCGGCATGAGCGGGGAGGACCCGCGCACGGCCCGCACGAAGGCGAGGCTGCGCGAGTGCCTGCTCGCCGAGTGCGCGGACCGGCCACTGGGCGAAGTCAGCGTCTCGGCCGTGGCACGCCGGGCGGGAGTCGGCCGCGCCACGTTCTACCTGCACTACGAGGACCTCACCGCGCTGGCCGTGGACGCCTGTGCCGATGTCGTACGGGCGGCGGTCGACGCCCTGCACGCCTGGCAGAGCGACCCGGCGGCGCTCCCTCCGGCCGATCCGCCGGCCGCCCTGGCCGGGTTCCTCTCCGGTGCGGCGGCGCAGGGGCCGCTGTACCGGACGCTGCTCCTGCCCGGCGGCCAGGGCCCCCTCGGCGAACGCCTGTACGGGGAACTGCGCGCCCGCGCCCGCGCCGAGCGTGCGGCGGTGGGCGCCCCGCACCCCGACCTGGTCGCCTCCGCCGTCGCCGCCACCTTCACCGGCGTCCTCGCGGAGTGGCTGCACGCCCGCATCCCGGCCACCGCGGCGGAGCTGGCGGACCGGCTCTGGCGACTGCTGCTCGCCCTGCACGGAGCGGGCCGCCCGTGAAGCGGCGTGGGCCCCGCCGGAGGGCTTCCGGCGGGGCCCACGGTCAGCTCGGCTCGTGAAGCGGGGTCACCGGAGGGGGACCACCTGCTCCGCCTGCGGGCCCTTGGGGCCCTGGGTCACGTCGTACTCCACCTTCGCGCCCTCCGCCAGCTCCTTGAAGCCGGTGGTCTGGATCGCGGAGAAGTGCACGAACACGTCGGGGCCGCCGTCGTCCTGCTGGATGAACCCGAACCCCTTCTCCGAGTTGAACCACTTCACGGTGCCAGTTGCCATGGGTACTGATCCTTCTCAACGTGCCTCTCGGGCCACATACGCGGCCGTCTCGATAGTGCCCAACCGCCCCTCGCGCCACACCCCAGGCGCGGCCAACCGGGGTCGTTCGAACTTCTGGCCGCCTTGTCCGTGGAAGGGGTGAGCACTGCCCGTGACGGGGCGCCGCTCGCGCCCGGGGGCTGTGGCCCCGGCTGGTAAAATGGGCGGGAAACTTGATGCGCGGGCCGCTGACGCCCGGTGCGGACGTGTACGACGAGCCGGGGCCCGTACCGAGGGGTACGGGCCCCGGCTCGTCGCCGTCCGGGGCCGTCGGCGCGCCGCGCTCGCTCTCCTCACGGAAGGTTCTGCATGAAGAACCCGTCAGCTCACGGGCGTTTCGGCGTCAAGACCGGAGCCAAGGCCGGCGGCAAGCCGGGGGCCAAGGGCCCCGGCAAGACCCCTCGGACCCTCGGGCCGCAGGGCGAGTTCGCCATGCCCAAGACCGTCACGCCCGCGCTGGCGCCGGTGGCGGCGTTCTCGGAGCTCGGTCTGCCCGTCGAGCTGGTGGAGACGATGGCGGAGCAGGGGGTGCGCGAGCCGTTCCCGATCCAGGCCGCCACACTGCCCAACTCCCTCGTCGGCCGGGACATCCTCGGCCGCGGCCGCACGGGCTCCGGCAAGACCCTCGCCTTCGGGCTCGCCGTGCTGGCCCGTACGGCAGGGCAGCAGGCGGATCCGAAGCGTCCGCTCGCCCTGGTCCTCGTACCGACCCGGGAGCTGGCGCAGCAGGTGACCGAGGCGCTGGACCCGTACGCGAAGGCCCTGAACCTGCGGATGGCGACGGTCGTCGGCGGGCTGTCGATCGGCCGGCAGTCCGGCGCCCTGCGCACCGGCGTGGAGGTCGTGGTGGCCACCCCCGGGCGCCTCAGCGACCTCGTCGGACGGCGTGACGTCCACCTGGAGCGGGTACGGATCACGGTCCTCGACGAGGCCGATCAGATGTGCGACCTGGGGTTCATGCCGCAGGTCACGGAGATCCTGGACCAGGTGCACCACGCCGGTCAGCGGATGCTGTTCTCCGCGACCTTGGACCGCAACGTGGACCAGCTGGTGCGCCGCTACCTGAAAGACCCGGTCTCGCACTCGGTGGACCCGCAGTCCGCCTCGGTGGGGACCATGGACCATCACGTGCTGCACATCCACGCGGCGGACAAGATCTCGGCCGCGACGGAGATCGCCGCGCGCGAGGGCCGGGTGCTGATGTTCCTGGACACCAAGCACGGCGTCGACCAGTTCGTGAAGCACCTGCGGGCGATGGGCGTGCGCGCGGAGGGCCTGCACAGCGGGAAGTCGCAGCCCCAGCGCACGCGGACCCTGGGGCAGTTCAAGGACGGGCTGGTCAACGTGCTGGTCGCGACGAACGTCGCGGCCCGTGGCATCCACATCGACGACCTCGACCTCGTCGTCAACGTGGACCCCCCGGCCGACAGCAAGGACTACCTGCACCGCGGCGGCCGTACCGCCCGGGCCGGCGAGTCCGGCAAGGTCGTCACGCTCGTCACCCCGAACCAGCGGCGCGACATCGTCCGGCTGATGGCCGATGCCAAGATCCGGCCCACCATCAGCCAGGTCCGCTCCGGCGAGGCGGCCCTCAGCCGGATCACCGGTGCCAAGGCCCCGTCCGGGGTTCCCCTCTCCGGCTCGGCGCCGACCGACGCCAAGGGCCGGCCGAGCGGATCCGACCTCGGTTTCCGGGGTATCGGTACGCGCCCGGGCCGGCCCGGCAAGGGCAAGGAGTCCCGCAAGACCATCGAGGCCCGGCAGGCGGCCGAAGCGCGCCGCGCGGCGCGGGTGCGCAAGGCCAACTGACACCCGCGCGGCGCGGCCGGGTTCAGCGGCGGCGGCGCCGCGCGGCCACGATCGCCCGGGTGACCAGCGGCGGGAGCAGGTCCTTGGCCAGCTTGCGCCAGGCGGCCGGGGGCTTGCGGACGGCAGCGGGGGCCTGCGGGGCGACGGGCTCCGCCTCCTCGGCCGGGTGCAGCGGCTCCGGGGGCGCGATCGGGACCACGCCTTCGTCGCCGATCCGCACGAGCGGCAGGCCCGCCACGACGTCGACGCCGTGCCACAGGTCGCTGCGGCCCTCCAGCCAGCTCAGCAGCGCCGCCTGGTGGGGCGCCGGGTCGCCCCAGGTGGCGTAGAGCTTCGAGGCCGAGACGGCGATGACCCGCAGCCCGCCCGTGACGACGGCGGCCCACACCGCCGCCGCCACACCGGGGCAGTGGGCGGAGCGGTAGTCGTCGAAGACGACGACCGCGTCAGGGGCGGCGACCAGTCGGGAGGACTCGATGTCCTGCACGACGTGCTCGTAGAGGTGCGAGGCGTCGATGTGGATGAAGCGGCAGCTCTTGGCGCGCACCCGGTCGGCCACCACGGATGTCGGGGCCTGGATGACGGTGGGCAGCGCCTCGTGGAAGGCGAGGTAGTTCACCTCGAAGCCGCGACGGGTGAGGGTGGGGTACGAGTCGCGGACCTCGCTGAGGTTCTCGTCGTCCGGCGGGGGCGAGTCGAAGAGGTCGCAGACCGTGAACTCCTCTCCGTCCCGGAGGTATCCGGCCAGGAAGATCGCGCTCTTCCCCATGAACGCGCCGAGCTCCAGGAGATCGCCCGAGGAGGCGGCGTCACTGTTCTGCCGGGTCAGGAACCAGTCGAAGAGCACCTGGTCGTACGCCGAGAACCAACCCTTGACCTCGCTGAAAGCACGCGGGGTGGGTGGAGTGGGCTCGGCCTCCGGGGTGGTGACGGGAGCCTGTGAAAGGTGCGACACGGAGAGTCATCCTCCAGCGGAATGGCATGGTCCAACGCTGATACCCGGCCAGGTGAGCCGACCTTAAGCCCCCGAACGCACGTGTGACGAGGCTTCGGTGAGAGAGCGTCCGCAATCCGTGCCATCAGAGCGCCGATACGTACCATTCATCACGTTACGCCCGGTTCGCTCCACCGCTGCCCGGACGGCCCCCGCTCAGGCCGTCATGCGTCTGCGCAGCCGCCGGGCGGCGGCGTCGCGGACCCGGTGGGTGCGGGCCGCCGCGGCGAGCACGCCGAGCGCCTCGTGCGAGGACACCGTCTGGGCGGCGGTCCGCTGACACCAGTCGGAGGCGGCGGTGAGCTCCGCCGCGGACCAGGGCTCGCCCGCGGCGATGACTTTCAGCAGGGTCCACTCGCGCAGCCGCTGGGACGGGAAGAGCCGCCCGTGGAGCACCGCCTCCATGGCCCGGGCCCAGCCGGGGAAGCGCCCGTCGGCCAGAAGTCGCACCGCGCGCCGGTCCAGGTGCGTGACGACGGCGCTCTCGGCCATCACCGGGTCCGGGTCTCGCAGGACGACGGTGACCGCCTCGGCCTCGACCGCCTCGGCGGACGCGACCGCTTCGCAGGAGGCGACCGCTTCGGCAGTCGCGGCCGCTTCGCCGGAGGCCGCCGCGAGCGCCGCGAGGTGGCGGGCGTAGCGCCACCGCTCGGGCGGCTGCTCCGGCCCGCTCCCCTGCGCCCGGCGTATCTCGTGCTCACTGCTCCCCATGCCCCCATTCCACACGACCCCCTCGGCCGCTCGCCGCCAGGGGTACGCAGGGGCGCGAGGAGGAGCGGGGTCAGGGCAGGGGGCGCCCGGGTCAGCGCTCGAAGTCCTCGTGACCGCCGTAGCCTTGTTCGTCCGCATGGCCGGGCCCGGGCAGCGGGGCGCCGGTCTCCAGCAGCGTCTTGAGACTGGAGGCGAGGAACGGCCACGTCCGCGAGCACATGCCGATGAGGGTGCCGCCGGGCTCGAACCCCTCGTGGACGACCGTCAGTCGGACGAGCGTGTCACCGACCGGCTCGATCTCGTACGTGACCTTCGTGCGCCGTTCGCGGGCCAGCTCGGCCCGCAGCTCCTCGCCGATGCCCACCGAGGCGGCCCACTGCGGCGTGAAGGTGTGCCAGGTGTAGGAGAGCCTGCGGTTCGGTACGCAGTCGAGTACCACCTGGGCCGGGTCGCTGGTGCGGGCACCGCGTTCGACCCAGTCCATCCGCGAGCCCACCGCCCAGTCGGTCTCGAAGCTCAGGCCCCAGTAGCGGCGCGTGAGGGCGGGCTCGGTCAGGGCCTGCCAGACGCGGTCGGGGTCGGCCTGGATGTAGAGGGTGTACGTGATCGCGCTGTCGCTCATGGCCCCCATGCTGCGGGACCGCGGTGCGCGGGGCCGGGATTGCGGACGGGACGACGCCGGGGCCGTCACCAGCGGGCGCCCTCGCGGGGCAGCTCGGTGGGCGGGATCCGGGGCGGGGCCGGGAGCGAGAGCTGCTGGCGGGCCGCGTGGACGGCCGCCAGCTCCTCAAGGCCGGCCGGGCCCCAGTCGCTGAGCTCGCGGACCTGTTCCGGGGTGGCCAGCAGCCGCGCGTACGCGGGGTCGCGGTGTGCGGACACCGCCGTGAGGCGGGCCGCGGTGCGGACGTGGGCGCCCTGGTCGGCGTACCGGTAGCCGAGCGGCGCGGCCCCGGTGGTGGGTTCGGCGTTCGGGGGCGGCAGGTGAGCGGCGCCCGTGGCGCGGGCGATCAGCAGCAGGACCCGGCCGTCGGGGGCGAACAGCCATCCGGAGCGGTCCCGCACGGGCAGCCCTGCGGGCACCGGGCAGGGGCGCCAGGCGCCGCGCCCGGGCGTGCGGCGGGTCCGCAGCACACCGAGCCGGTCGAGGGCGGTGGGGGCGACCGGCCGGCCGTCCTCCAGCAGCGCCGGACCGGCGCCGGCGATCCGGGCGCGCAGGGCGGACAGGGCCCGGCGGGCGTCGCCGGCGTCCATCAGGACCACCAGGTCGGCGGGCTCGGCGAAATCGATGCCGGTGATCTCCTGGGCCGGCAGGCGCACGGCCGCGATCCGGTCGGGGGTCCAGGTGCCGCCGTCGAAGACGTAGAGGATCTCGCCGGGGAAGCGCATCTCGGGCGGGAACCCGGGGGTGCCGGCGGGGATCCAGTCGACGGCGAGCCCGCGCGGGTAGTGGCCGTCGACCCCGAGTTCCTCGCGCATCTCACGGGCGGCCGCGGCGGCCGGCGCCTCGCCCGCGTCGACGGCGCCGCCGGGCAGCAGGCGGTCGGGCCGGTAGTCGACCGTCTGCACGAGCACCCGGCCGTCGGTGTCCGTGACGAGGACGACCGCCCCCGTCCAGAGCGCGGCGCGCGAGGCCCCGTACTCGGCCGGCGTCATCCAGGTACCGGCCTGCGCGGCGGCCTGCCCGGTGGCCTGGCCGGCGTCGTCGGTCAGCTGGGGCATGGGGACTCCGTTTCGCCGTTGGGGTGACCCGTCGGCGGTGCAACAGCGCCGACCGCCCTGCGGTTACGGCGCGTGTCCGGATGCGGAAGCCACTCCGCCGCTTTGCCGCGCCGATACCTCCTTATTGCCTGATTATGTCGATCTTGCTAACTTCCGTGATGCGGACAGGCGGCCTGAAAACCGCCCGTCCGACCACGTGACCGGCCGTGGGGGGCGAAGCCGGTATGAGGAACACCGTCGCCGGAACGACCGCCGGCGGCAGAGGCGGCGAGCGGAACGGCGGTCCCGGCTCAGACCCCGACCCTGAGCGTCCGGCCTGTTGCGGCATCGATCGCCTTCCGGTTGCCCAGGGGCGAGCGCAGCGTGAGGCTCACCGGCTCCAGCCTGATGTCCGCGGTGCAGACCGCACCGGGCTTCTCCCTCGTGCGGATCGACAGTCTCACGGTGATCGTGGTGCCCGATTCGCTGCCCGTGAGCTGCCCCGTCTGGCAACCGCCCACGCTCAGCGCCGTGGTGACGGCCCGTCCGTCCTGCCCGAGGTGAACGGCACGGGTGACGGGCTGGGCCCGAGGCGCCGACCCACAGGCCTCCCACACGACGCCTGCTCGACTGGTGAAACGCCCTCCGGTCGTGGGGCCGGCGCACCATCATGGGGCCATGACCACACCAGGCCCCGCCCAGCGGCTCGCCCTCCACATACGGACCACCCTCGGGGACGGGCCGTTCCGCCCGGCCCCCGGGTGGACCCACATGGGCGCCGTGATCTGTGACGCCGGGTTCCACGCCCGCCGCACGTACCGGTCGACCATATGGCCACGGCTTCTCCGGCTGGAAGCGGCCTGGCCCGACGCCGCCACCGTCCGCGGTTTCCGCGCACGGCTCGTCACGGAGGACCTCGCGGTCGCCATGGACTTCCGGAGCCCCGGCAAGGTCGCGACGGCCCACGGCATCGCCGATCTGCTGGCCGCCGCCGGAGTCGACACCCGCGACGATCTCCACCTCTGGCTCGGCCGCCAGGCCAACCGTGCGGCCCTGCGCACGGTGAAGGGCGTGGGGCCGAAGACGGTGGACTACATCGGCAATCTCGTCGGCCGGTCCCAGGTCGCGGTGGATGTGCACCTGCGGGCCTTCGCCGCGGACGCCGGTGTCCGCGGCCTCGGCTACCAGCAGCTGCAAGCGGTGTACGAGGAGGCCGCCGCCCTTCTCGGGCACGAGCCCGGCGGACTGGAGCACGCCGTCTGGCGGTTCAAGGCGGGTCCGGCGAGGAAGGCGGCGGCTGCCGGGGCAGGTGCCGGTCAGGCGTCGGGCTCGTAGAGCGCGGTGAGTTCGGCTCCGATGCGGGCCAGTGTGCGGCGGAGCTCCGGTGGGTCCAGGACTTCGATCAGGGCGCCGAAGCCCGCGAGCTGCGCCGCCAGCGCGCGATGGGCCGGTCCGTCGATGCGGACCTCCGTCCAGCCGTCGTCGAACGGCTCGCCGACCGTGACCCGGCCGCGGAGCAGCCGTTCGAGGCGGGGCAGCGCCTCGGGGGCGACGCGGGCGCGGGCCGTGACCGCGAACATACCGCCCTCGATCACCTGCGCCCGCTCCCGCCACACCGACGCGAGGTCGAAGTCCGGAGGCCGTTCGACCGGTTCGCCCGTAGGCTCGACGGACGTGACGCGGCTGAGCCGGAAGGTCCGCAGTCCCGACTCCGTACCGGCGACGAGGTAGTCGGCCCCCGCCTTGGCGACGAGCCCGAGGGGGTCCACCACCCGCACCCCCGGGGGCTTTGCGACCCCCGCGTAACCGAGCCGGACCCGCCGCCCCTCCACCACCGCGCCCTGGAGCAGTGAGCGGTGTCCCGCCTCCGCCGTGGCCGCATTGCGGAACCAGTCCGTGGCATCGGTGATTGCCGCGCGGGCGGCGGCCTCGGCATCGGAGCGCAGCGCAGGCGGCAGGGCACGTACCAACTTGCGCAATGTGGTGCGGAGTTCGGGGGTCGCGGCGAGCGGTCCCGTGAGCAGGAACAGCGCCCGGATCTCGGCGGCGGTCAGCCCGGTGAGGTTGGTGCGCGCCCCGCCGACCAGGGACCAGCCGCCGCCCCGACCGCGTTGCGAGTAGACGGGGATCCCGGACGCGGCCAGGGCCTCCAGGTCACGGCGGGCGGTGCGCTCGGACACCTCCAGTTCGGCGGCGACCTCGGACACGGTGACGCGGCCGCGCTCCTGGAGGAACAGCAGGGTCGCCACCAGCCGATCGGCCTTCATACGCGGCAAACCCCACTTCCTCCGGAGGAGCTCCGGGAAAACCGGCCAGAAGGTGGCCACTTTAGCCGCAACGATGAACCCATGAACGAGAACACCGCACAGCTCGCGGCCCCGCAGCCCCTGCCCGCCCCCGTCTTCGACCCGCGCCCCGGCCTCTCGGCGGCCATCGCGCTCGCCGGCCGCACCCTCGCCGCCGTCCGCCCCGACCAGTACGACTTGCCCACTCCCTGCGAGGAGTTCGACGTGCGGCGGCTGTCGAGCCACCTCGTCGCCGTCCTGCGCCGGATCGCCGTGATCGGGCGGGGCGAGGACCCGTTCGGCGTTCCGTCCTTCGCCGACGAACTGCCCGACGGCGCCTGGGCCGGGGCCTGGGCGCCGGCCGCGCTGGAGGCGGAGGCCGTGTGGTCGGACGACTCCGTCCTCAGCCGGGAGTTGCGGCTGCCGATCGGCCCGAAGCCGGGAGCGGTCGGCGCGGTGATCTACACCAGCGAACTCACCGTCCACACCTGGGATCTGGCGCGGGCGACCGGTCAGCAGCCCGCATGGGACCCGGCTCTCGTCGAGCGGGTACTGGACGTCATGCGCCGGTCCCTGCCGGCCGGCCGGCGCGGCGGCCCGGTGCCCTACGGGGCGGTCGTCGCCGTGGACGAAGACGCTCCCGCCATCGACCGGCTCGTGGCGTGGGCGGGCCGCCGGCCGTGAGCCTCCGGCCGGTCGGATATCGGGTGGATCCGCCCGCGCCACCTACATAGAGTGACGGTGGAAGGCATCGCCGGCAGGAGTCGAGCAGGAGCGGATCATGCGCACGCACTACCCCCGTACGGCGCACCTGCCATGGTCCCCCGGGGCGACTGCGGACGACGTGCGGATGTCCGGGCCCGTCGCGCTGGCCGGACGGGAGGTGGTCGTCACCGAGAAGCTCGACGGGGAGAACACCACCCTCTACCGCGACGGGCTGCACGCCCGCTCCCTGGATTCGGGGCACCACCCCTCCCGCGCCTGGGTGAAGGGCCTCCAGGGCCGCATCGGCCCGCAGATACCGGCGGGCCGGCGGGTGTGCGGTGAGAACCTGTACGCCCGGCACTCCCTCCCGTACGAGGAACTGGACAGCTGGTTCTACGGGTTCTCGGTGTGGGACGGCGACCGATGCCTGGACTGGGACCGGACCGTGCGCTTCCTGCGGCGTCTGGGCGTCCCCACCCCGCGCGTGCTGTGGCGGGGCGTCTACGACGAGCGCGCGCTGCGCAAGCTGCGGATCGACACCACGCGCCAGGAGGGGTACGTCGTACGGACCGTCGACGGCTTCGCGCGGGCCGACTTCGGGCGGTGCGTGGCCAAGTGGGTGCGCGGAGGTCACGTACGGACCGACACGCACTGGATGTACGCGCCGGTGGTGCCGAACGGGCTGGGGCCGACGGCCCCCCTGTGGGCGGTCCGGTCGGGCTCCGACCCGGACCCGGCGGGGCTGCTGGGGGCGCTCGGCATGGACCCCGTCCCCGCGCCCGGCGCCGCTGAGGCCGCCGCCGACGTGGCCGCCCGGCTGGACGGGCTGGGGCGGACCGGGGAGAGCCGGCTGACCGGGGTGCTCGCCGCCGCGCTGCACGGCGTACCGCGGGCCCGGCTGGGTGCGCGGCTGGCGGCGGGGCCGCTCGGGATGCCGTCCGCTCGGCGGGTCGCGGACCTGGTCGGGCTGTACCCGGCCCTGCGCCGGCCGTTCCCGGACGCGGAGCGGCGGGCCGGTCTGGTCCGGCTGGCCGCGGCCGCCGACCTGGGCGTACTGCACGCGCTGGCCGGGGCGCTGGGGGACCCCGCGGACGGGGCGGGACGCGACTGCGCCGAGTGGTCGGCGCTGTACGCCGAGGAAGCCGGGCTGCTCGGGCCCGACCCGCTGGGACCGTTGCGCAGCGGGCTGCGGGAGGCGCTCGCCGGGCTCGGACGGCACGCGGCCGACCGGTGCTGGGCCCGGGCGCGGGAGGCGTTCGGGCAGGGCGGGGTGCACACCGCCGAGGAGGCGGTCGCCGCGACCTGGCGCCTGCGCGACGGGGCCTTCCCGCACCTCGTGCAGTTGTGCGGGCCCTCGGGCAGCGGCAAGAGCACCTACGCCGGGCGGCTGGCCGGGGTGGAGACGTACATCAGTCTTGACGATCTGCGCACCGCCCGGGGTTCCCGCTCCGACCAGCGGGCCAACGCCGACGTCCTGCGCGAGGCACTCGACCGGCTGGACGCCGCTCTGTCGGCGGCCGCGCGCTCCGGCGGGACGGTGGTGTGGGACGCCACGTCCCTGACCAAGCAGCAGCGGGGGCTGGCCGGGGCGGTCGCACGCCGCCGCGACGCGCTGGTCACGCACGCCGTGGTGTGGGTGGGGGAGGACGAACTGGTGCAGCGCAACGCCTCGCGCGCACACCCCGTACCGAAGGGGGTGCTGGCTTCGCAGCTGCGCCGGTTCAGCCCGCCCTACCCGGGGGAGGCGCACCTGACCTGGTACGTCGGCGCCGACGGCACGCTTGCGGACACGGCCGGGTCGATCGGCGAGGCGGACACCGAGGATGCCCCGGCGCAGGCGGAGGGCACCCGGGCGGATACGACGCGACGGCCGGCGGTTGCCGGGACACCGGGCGAGGACGGCTGATGCGTACCAGCGAGGAGCTCTACCACCAGGTCCGCTGGGACCCCCGCTTCGACCCGGCGCGGTTCACGCTCGGGCTGCTCCAGCGCGGGGCCGCCCCCAAGCGGGTTCCGCTGCCGTCCTTCGTGCCGGGCGGCGACATCCCCTGGCACCGGGTGCTGTTCGTGGAGGCGGACGGGGAACTCGTGTGGGACCGGGCCACCGGAGTGGACCGGATCGACGTGACGCGGGCCGGGCGGGTGCGCGACCCCCGGCTGCTGCGGGCGCCGTTCTTCAACGCCCGCGCCCCGCACGCCTGGGACCCGGCCGGCGGCGGTGGCTGGCGGCCGGTGGAGGCGCCCGGCGCCGGGGCGATGCCCGGTCCCTCGCGGGTACGGCTGCTCACCTGGAACACGCTGTGGGACCGCTACGACGCCCCGCGCATCGCGACCGCCCGGCGCCGGCCGCTGCTCCTGGCCGACCTGGAGGCCGCCGACGCGGACGTGATCGCGCTCCAGGAAGTCGAACCCGCGCTGCTCTCTACGCTGTTGGCGCTGCCGTGGGTCCGGGCCGGCTACACCCTGGGCACCGACCCGGGTGGTCCCGACGTCCCGGAGAGCGGGTTGTTGCTGCTGAGCCGCCTGCCGGTGCGCGAGGCGGCCCTGAGCGTGCTGGGCCCCCACAAGGCGGTCACCGCCGTCACCGTCGACACGGCGGGCGGCCCGCTGGTGGTGGCCGCGACGCACCTGAGCAGTGACCACTCCGAGCGCGGGGCGGACCGGCGTGCGGCGGAACTGGCGCGGCTGGCCGAAGGGTTGGGCGGCGTCGAAGCCGCGCTGGCGCTGGTCGGCGACTTCAACGACTGGCGGTCCGGGGCCGAGGGGCCGGCGGCCGCGCTCGGGCTGCGGGACGCGTGGAGCGACGTGCACGGGCCGGCGGACGACACCCCGACCTTCGACCCGGTGGCCAATCCGCTGGCCGCGGTCGGCTCGCTGTCGGGGAGGGCGGCACGGCTGGACCGGATCCTGCTGCGGTCGGCGGACGCGCGGGTGCGGCAGGCCGCGCTGCGGGGCGACTCCCCCACCGCGGACGGGCTGTTCGTCTCCGACCACTACGGGGTTCAGGCGACGGTCGAGTTCGGGACGGACGGCGCGGGCGGCTCCCTCGACGTGCCGGCGACCGCGCGGACGGCGGTGGCCTGGCTGCCGCCGCCCGATCCGGCGGTGGACGCCCTGCGGCGGGAGCACGACCCGGGTGCGGACCGGTGGCCGCCGCACGTGAACCTGCTGTTCGGCTTCGTACCGGAGTCCTCCTTCGAGGAGGCGCTGCAGCTGGTGGCGGAAGTCGCGGCGAAGACCGCGCCGTTCGCCGTCCGGCTGGCCGGGGTGCACAGCTTCGGGCACCGCGAGGACGCCACCCTGTGGCTGGATCCGGCCGCCGACGGCGACGCGGCGTGGCAGGAGTTGCGGAGGGCGCTGGCGGGACGCTTCCCCGGCTGCCGCGGGCGGGGCGCGGACGCGCGGGGGTTCACCCCGCACCTGACGCTGGGGCGCAGCGGCGATCCGCAGCGGGCCGTCCGCGAGTTCGAGGACCGGCTCCCGGACGGGGGTTCGACGGCGCGGGTGGGATCGCTCGCGGTGCTGTCGCGGCGCGGGGACGAGCCGATGCGGGTCCGGGCGACCGTGGAACTCGGGACGGGGGCGGTGCGTTGGCTCCCCGAGAGGGCGTCTTCGCCGCGGGCCGGCGGTGCCTGGCCTACGGACGCGGACGACGCGGGGCCGGACATCGCCGGGTCCGTCGCCGCCCGGGTCGAGGCGGCGCTTCCCGACGGGGTGGTGCACCTGGCGGGTTCGCGGCGCATGGGCTGCGCCCTGCCGGAGGCGGACCTGGACCTGGTGGCGGCCCTGCCGGGCGAGGTGGAACCCGAGCGGCTGCGGGAGCGGGTCGCGCGGGCGCTGCCGCAGGCCCGGCGGCTCCGGCTGGTCAAGGGGGCGCGGGTGCCGGGGCTGCGGTTCCGGGTGGGCGGGCTCGACGTGGACCTCGTGGCCGTCGGCACGGGGACGGCGGCCCCGGCGGAAGCGGTGTCCCGGCGGGCCGGGTTGGGTGAGGCGGCGGCGGTGGCGCTGAGCGCGGTGAGCGACGCCGAGGCGGTACGGGGCTTCGTGGGCGCCGAGTCCGAGGCGTTCGCGGGGCTGGCCCGCGCGGTGAAGTCCTGGGCCCGGGCCCGGGGCCTGGACTGCGCACCGTTCGGCGGGCTGCCGGGGCTGGCCTGGGCCGTGCTGTCGGCGCGCACGGTCGCGGACGCCGAGGACCTGGCCCCGGGCGCGCTGCTCCGCGAGTTCTTCGCCACCTGGGCCGCCTGGGACTGGCGCGCCCCGGTCGCCCTGACCACACCGAGGGCCCCCGACGCGGACGCCGACTCCTCTGCGGGCCCCGGCCCCGATCCGGCTGCGGGCCCCACCGCCGATGCAGACGCGGACCCCGGCCCGGACGCGGGCTCCGGGCCCGCCACAGACCCCGGCCCGGACGCGGACGCGGGCCCCGGCCCGGACCCGGAGGCGGGCTCGGGCCCAGACGCCGGTGCGGGGCCCGGGACCGGGCCCGACGTGGCTGTCGTCGTGCTCACCCCCTCCCGCCCCGTCCGGAGTTGTACCGCCCAAGTGGGCCCCGGGATGCGGGACTTGCTGGTGCGGGAGCTGTACGCGGCGTGGGAGTGGCTGGACGCCGACCCCGACCGCCTCTCCCCCGCCGACCCCACGCCGCCCCACCGGCGGCACGCGGCGTGGGCGGTGGTCACCGTACGGGGCTCCGCGCCCGGGGAGTTCGAGGAGAACCTGGGCCGGATGCGGGGCCGTCTGCGCGCCCTGCTCGACGCCCTCGCGGACGCCGGTCTGCCCGACGCCCACGCCTGGCCCCGCCCGTTCGAGCGCGGCGACACCCTGGCCCGGTACGCGATCGGCCTCGGGACCGCCCCGCCGGACGCGGCCCGGCTGGCTGCTCTCACCGGCCCGTGGTCCTCGGGTCTGCCGGGTGTCGAGGTCACCTGGGCGGAGTGCGGGGCGGTCCCCTCGCTCGCCTGACCTGCGGGACGAGGGCGCTCAGACCTCGATGACGATCTTCCCGGCCGTGTGCCCGGCCTGGCTCAGCTCGAACGCCGCCGCCAGCTCGGCGAGGGGGAAGGTCTCGGCGACCGGCACCGTCAGCAGCCCGCTGTCGGCCAGCCGGCCCAGTTCGGCGAGGTCGCTCGCGACCGGCCTGACCCACATCCACTGACCGCCCGCGCCGAGCACCGTGTGGTCGGCGATCGACGCGTGGCGCCCGCCGTCGGCGAGGACCGCCCGCGTCACGTCGAGCACGCCGCCGACGAAGTCCGCGACGACGCTCACCCCGTCGGGGGCCAGCTCGCGGACCCGGTCGGCGAGGCCCTCCCCGTACGCGACGGGCTCGCAGCCCAGCTCGCGCAGCCGGTCGTGGTTGCGCGGCGAGGCGGTGCCGATGACGCGGGCGCCGAGCGCGCGGGCGATCTGCACGCCGAGGGAGCCGACACCGCCCGACGCGCCGTGCACGAGGACGGTGTCCTCCTTGCCGGTGCCGAGGCGGGTGAGCAGCTGGTACGCGGTGAGGCCGGCCAACGGCAGCCCCGCCGCCTGCTTCCAGTCGAGCGAAGCGGGCTTCGCGGCCAGCGCCCGTACGGGCACGTTGACGAACTCGGCGAAGGTGCCGCCGTGTACGTAGTCCTTGCGGGCGTACGCGATGACCTCGTCCCCGACCGCGTACTCGGGGACGTCGATGCCGACGCGCTCGACGGTGCCGGCGACGTCCCATCCCGGGACCACCGGGTACACGACGTCCATCAGCGCGTCGAGTCCGCCCGCCATGATCTTCCAGTCGACCGGGTTGACGGAGGCGTACTTGACGCGGACGAGCACCTCGCCGGGTGCGACCTTCGGGACCGGCAGCCTGCTTTCGGCGAGTACCTCCGTACCGCCGTACGTCTCGTATGCCATGGCCCGCATCGTTTCCTCGGACATGTACCCGGCCTCTCCGTGAGCTGGTGGCTGGTGAGCTGGTGGCTGGTGCGCTCGCCTGCGTGCCGCCATCCCATCACGGGCGGCCGGGTCCGCCCCGGCAAGCCGCGCCGCCGCCGGGCCGGCGAGGGGGGCCCGCTGTCCCGTGTCCGCCGGCGCTTGTCGGCCCGCCTCCCCCCGTCACCCGGGAGGCCCGCATGTCACGTCGCCCGGTGACCGGCGTCACCGGAGGCAGCCGGGGCACAGGCGCGGCGACCTGCGTCAGACTCGCCGCCGAGGGGCTCGACGTGGCGCTCGGCCACGTCAGCGACGACGCGGCCGCCCAGACCACCTCCGGTCCGGCCCGGGCGACCGGCGCCCGGTGCGTGACGGTACGGGGTGACACGTCCACGGAGTGCGGGGTGGAGCGGCTCTTCGACCTCGCGGGTGCCGAACTCGGCGCGGCGGCCAAGGGGGCCGGCGACGCGCTGACCGTCGCCTGGCCATGGAGCTAGGCGCGGACGGGATCCGGGTCAACGCCGAGGCGCCCGGCATCATTGAAACCGACATGCACGCGGCGATGGGCGACCCCGCCCCGGCCGCCCGGGCCGCCGGGACGATCCCGCTCGGGCGGCCGGGCCTGCCGCAGGAGGTGGCGGGGGCCATCGCGTGGCTGCCGTCGCCGGGCTCCTCGTACACGACGGGGGCCGTGCTGCGGGTGTCGGTCGGGCGCTGAGCCGGGCACCGAGAACGCCAGCGGCATCGGCACTGGCAACGTCACGGCACGGCACCGCCGCGCCTCAGCCGAAGGCGGCCCGCGTCGCCGGGCCGTAGACACCGGGCGGGTCGCCCTTGATGTCGCGGTCGCTCTGGAGCTGCGCGACACCGCGCCGGGTGCGCCCGTCGTAGACACCGGTGACGGCGACGTACGTGAACCCCTGCGCGTACAGCCGCTGCTGGAGGACGCGCACCTCGGGCCCCTTGTCCCCTTGGCGTAGGGTGCCGGAGTCCTCGGCGGGCGGCGCGGTGGTGCCGGGCGGGCCGCCCCGGGGCGTGCTCCCGGGGCGGGCGCCCGGGCTGGAGACGGGTCCCGACGGCGTGGCCGTGGCCGGCGCCGGGGCGGAGGTCTTCGGCCGGTCCGGGACGGCGGGAGAGGAACCCGTTTCGGCGTCGGGGCTGCGCGCCGGGAGCACCGGCACGCTCAGACCGGGCGGCGCCTCGGCCCGCGCGGGCTCCGGGTCGGGGCCGCTGAGCAGGAACACCAGCGCGCCGGCGCCGGTGAGCGCGAGCAGGCCGAGGACGGCTGCCACCCGTGCGCCGCGTCCGCGCCGGTCCGGTACGGGGGACCCCGCCGCGGCGGGAGCGGGCGGGGGAACGGGCCGCGCCGTGCCCTCGGGCCAGGTCGGGCCGTCCGTGGCGCAGGACGGCCGGCCCGGGGCTGCGACGTAGGGGCGCACCAACAGGCCGTCGTCAGGCATGGGCCCGCTTCCGGGTGGTGGTACGGGGAACCGCAGTGCAGGCGGGCAGGGGCATGGGTGCGTCTTTCGAAGTGCGGGTCGCGCCGTGGTGCTTGATCGGGGCGCACTCTTGCCGCCCGGGACGGGTCCGGTCAAGCCCGGTGTCCGATCCGCCCGTTCCCTCCGGTCGGGGGCGGGTTCCGGACTCCGGCGCGAATCGTGTCACCCGGACGCGTGAGCGGCGCGGCTGGGCCGTCCGGGGTGCGGCATGGTGGGGGGATGCAGTCACGCCGGGCCGCCCTGCCCCTTTCCCTCCTCGCGCTCTTGGCGAGCGCCGGCTGTGTGTCGGTCGGGCCGGGTGAGCCCGCCGCGGGTCCCGCGCGCGCCCTGCCGCCCGTCGGCGCGCCGGACGCGCCTGTCGCCGTGCCCTCGTCCCGGCCGCTGCCGCTGAGCCCGTTGCCCGAGCCCACTCCCGAACCGGATTCGGCCCCCGACCCCGGGCCGGCCGCGGACCGGCAGTCGAAGGAGAAGCCCCGCGCCCGTCCCGCCCGCAGGGGCGGCGAGCGTGCCGCGAAGCCCGCCGCCCCCCGCCGGGTCCGCCCGCCCGCCGCCGCGCGCAAGCCGCTCCCGCACGGCCCGGGCGGGGAGGAAGTGTGCGCGGCGGCGCAAGGCGTCGTCCCCCCGTCCGTCGTCGACCTGTGCGTGCGCCAGTACGGCCGCTGACCGGCCCGGATTCCGGACTGGCGCTCGGGGCTTGACCCTCACACCGTGTCAGGCCGTGCACTGGAAGGCATCATGTTCACCATCGGAGACTTCGCGAAGTACGGCCGGGTGTCGGTCCGCATGCTGCGTCACTACGACGCCCTCGGGCTGCTGCGCCCGGCACGAGTCGACCCCGTCAGCGGCTACCGCTCCTACGAGGCCGGGCAGCTCGCCCGCCTCAATCGCGTCATCGCGCTCAAGGAGCTCGGCTTCAGCCTCGAAGAGGTGGGGGCGATCCTCGACGAGCGGCCGGGCGTGGCGGAGCTGCGCGGCATGCTGCGGCTGCGGCAGGCGGAACTGGAGAGCGCCTTGGCCGCAGCCGCGGCGCGGCTGGCGGAGGTCGAGACGAGGCTCCGGACCATCGAGAGCGAGGGGACCATGCCCACCGACGAGATCGTCGTGAAGAACCTGCCGCCCGTCCGGCTCGCGGAGATGACCGGCGTCGCGGCCGGGTACGCTCCGCAGGAGATCGGGCCGGTCATCGGTCCTTTGTACGAGGAGCTGTGCAGCCGTGTCGAGGCCGCCGTGGTGGTTCCGACGGGCCCGGGTCTGGCCTACTACGAGGAGGCTGCGGACACCGCGCCCGGATCCGTCCTGGTGCACGCCGGACTCCCCGTCGCAGCGGCCGTCCACGCCGAGGACCTCGGTGGTGCGGTGAGGATCGTCGAGCTGCCCGGGGTCGAGCGGGCGGCGACCGTGGTGCACCGCGGGTCGATGGACGACGTGTTGCCCACGGCCCAGGCGCTGGCCCGGTGGATCGACGCCCACGGTCACCGCTCGGCGGGGTTCGCGCGCGAGCTGAGCCTGGCCTGCCCGGAGGACCGGGAGCAGTGGGTCACCGAACTCCAGGAGCCCCTGGCCCCCTGACGCCCGCGCCCGGTGCACGCCGCGCGCGACGTCCGCAGGCGGCCGCGCAGCGGCGGGCCGAGCGGGTCGTGTGCTCGCGGGTGGTTCGCAGGCGGCGCACGGCGGTGTGCCCGTATCGGCGCCACTCGGCGCGGGGCAGGCCGGCGCGCCGGCCGCCTCCGGCGATCAGGGCGTTGACCGGGGCGTGCGGGTCGGCGGCCATGCCCTTGGCGATCAGGACCCCGACCACCAGCGGGACCAGTGCCACGGCCAGCGCCGAACCGGCGGTGGCGACCTGCTGCATGCGCGGGCGGTGCGTGCCGGGCGCGGCTTCGTACGTCATGGCGCCATTCGACCAGCGGCAGCCTGGCGGGGAATCGGCCCGGATACTCAGGCCGTTGGACGTGGGGTACTCAGACGGGGTGGTGTGCGTGGCGGAGGAACCGGGCGGGCAGGGCTTCGAGGCGGCGACCGGGGACGGCCCGGCCCCGCCGGCTGGCCCCGGGCGGGCGGCCGAGGTCCGGACGGCGTACGAGGGGCTGATGCAGATCCGGCGTCTGGTGAACGGCCCGCGGGGCGCGGCGGTTCCCGCCCCGTGGGAGATGCGCAGGATGCCGCGCGCGGTGGCCCTCGTACTGGAGGCGGCGGGCATCGAGCCGTCGGCGGTGGACCCGGACGGGGGGCGTACGCACACCGGGTACCGGGTGGCGGCCGCGCCGGAGCCCGGGCGGGTCCAGGTGTCCTGGCTCGGGCCGCCCGGAGGTGGCGCGGCGGAGGAGGAGCAGGAGCGGCTGTCGCTGTGCGGGCGGGTGCTGGAGCGGCACGGCTGGGAATGTCTGCTGTACCGCGGTCCCCGCCGCCGCCGCTTCCTGGAGGTCGAACCACCCCGCTGAGGGCCGCCCCGAGGCGGTACGGTCCCGGGCCGGACCGTACCGCCCCCCGCTCAGCGGCAGGTCACGGCGTGCCGAAGGTCAGCGTGAGCCGTGGCGTGCCTTCGTTGGCTGCGGCTTCCGAGGACCACAGCCACAGGGCGTCGGTCCCGGTGCTGGTGAGCGCCAGGTTGTAGGCGCCGCCCAGTGCGGAGGCGACCTTGGCCGCATCCAGGCCTGCGGTGTGGACGGCCGAGCCGTCCGGGATGCCCGGGAAGCCGCCGAGCGCCGGGGCGCCCAGGCCCGGGCGGTTGTCGTACGTCGTTCCGCCCTCGGTCCACGCGCCGGTGACCGGGACCACCGAGACGGTGTCGGTCGTGCCCGCGCCGCTCATGGTGCTGGTCTTCACGCTGAGCGTCGCCGACTTGAGTACCGTGCCCGCCGGCGCGGCGGGCAGGTCGAAGCGCAGGTAGCTCGCGTACAGCGAGGTTCCGCGGACGGCGAGGGATCCCGAGGCGCCGTAGTTGGTGCCGGGGGCGCCGGCGTTGGCGTAGGTGTCCTCGGCCGCAGTGAGCTGGACGACCGAGTCGGCGGGTGCGGAGGCGAGGGCGTAGTGGTGCTGGACCTGCTCCGCGCTCAGCACGTTCGGGTAGACGGCCGTCTCGTCGAGCAGGCCCGCCCAGTAGTCGCTGGTCGGGCGGTCGGGCCAGGCGTTCAGGTTGTCGCCGCCCGCGTGCCAGTAGCCGGTGAAGTCCTCGTGGGTGGTGACGCCCAGGGTGCCCTTCCGGGCGCCGTCGACGTAGAGGGCCATGCCGCCGGGGCCCTGGGTGGCTACGACGTGGTGCCACTTGTCGTCGTTGTACCGGTCGGTGCCGGCGGTGGTGATGGTGCGGGTCGCTCCGGTGTAGACGCCGTAGACGAGCCGCCCGTCATTGGTCATGTAGATGTGCTTGTCGTACCGACTGCTGCCCCGGTCCTGGTTGTTGCCGAAGCCGACGAGCTTGCCGCCCCGGGTGGTGTTGGTCTTGAACCAGGTCTCGATGGAGTAGCTGCTGCCCACGGTCTGCCGTTCGTCCCCGTACACCTGGGTGTTGGTGCCGTTGAAGCCGATCGCCGTGCTCGCGCCGGTGACCGCGCCGGGCGACTGGCGCAGCGCCGGTCCGTTCAGGTGGACGCCGCTCTGGTTGCCCGCCGTCGAGGAGTCGGCGACGAACGGCAGGGCCGACTCGTCGTATCGCCAGTACTGCTGGGCGCCGTCGGTGCGGACCGCGTTCGGGTACGCGTCGATCGAGGTGGGGATGGTGACGGACGCGGCCCCGGACGGGGCGCTGGTGTTGCCGGCCGCGTCGGACGCCGTCACGCGGTAGGTGTAGGACTGTCCGGCGAGGGCGGTGGTGTCCGTCCAGGAGGCCTGGGGTCGCTTGAAGAACAGTGAGTCCGCCGTGACCGTGCCGATCGGGGTCGCCGATCCGTTGCGGTAGATCCGGTAGGTGAGGGCGCTGTCGTCCAGGTCGAGGCTGGTGCGCCAGCGCACCTGGACTTCGCCGGGCTTGAAGCTGACGGCGCTGGTGACGGGCACGGTCGGCGCCCCGGTGTCGCCGGTCGAGGCGAAGCGGGTCAGGCTCTGCTGGTCGGCCCCGTTGACGGTGGTGAACTCGCCCCCGACCCACAGGTAGGGGACTCCGGCCTTGGAGCCCACCGTCATCACGCGCGGGCCGATGCCCTCGCCGATGCCGTCGTTGGTGTCGGGGGCCCAGCCCAGTTTGCCGACGCTGGTGGTCGGCTGGGCCAGGAGGTGGTGGCGCCGGCCGTCGGGGTACTCGCCGACGCTGGAGCAGTCGTGCGCGTGCGAGGCGCTGTAGAGCACGTTCTGGTAGGGCAGCACGGCCTGGGTGGCGCCGAGGCAGGTGTCGCGCCAGCGCTGGTTGAAGTCGCTGAGGTCGAGGGCGATACGGCCGTCGAACACGCCGCCGCCGGTGCCCTCGTTGCCGGTGTAGATGCCGGTCGCGTCGGTGGCGATGTCCTTGACCACCGAGTTGGTCTCTATGAAGCCCGGGTAGGTCTTGGTGAGGGTGCCGCTCGTCGGGTTGACGACGGCCAGGGCGTGGGTGTTCGTACCGTTGACGGTGAAGAAGTCGCCGCCGAGTACGACGTTCTTCCCGTCGGGTGTGACTTCGACGGCGCGGCCCGGCTCGTCCGCGTCGGCGGTGAAGGGCCTCAGGGCGCCGTCGCCCGCGCCGACCGCGGCGAAGCGCCTGCGGGGCTGGCCGGAGACGGTCAGGAAGTCGCCGCCGGCGTAGACGGTGTCGGCGGTGACGGCAAGGGCCCGGACGGTGGCCGCGAAGGCCGGCCGGAAGGACGTCTTCACGGTGCAGCTCGCCACGTCGACGGCGGCGATGCTGGAGACGGGTGTGCCGTTGACGGCTCCGAAGTAGCCCCCCGCGTAGAGGGTCTTCTTGTCGGGTGAGAGCGTGAGCGCGCGGACGGTAGCGGTGCCGCCGGCGACGGTGAAGTCCAGGGAGCAGGAGGTCGGGGCGCCGGTCGCGGTGTCGAGCGCCACGAAGTTGACCGCCGGCCGCTCGCTGCCGCCACCGCCCGCCGGGGGGCGTACGGCGGAGAAGGTGCCGCCGACGAAGACCGTGCCGCCGGTCTCGGCGAGGGCCCATACGACGCCGTTGGGCTGCCAGGTGGGCAGCGCGTCGGCGGTGAAGGCGACGGGCGGGGTGATGGCCGCCGCCTGCGGGGCGAGGCCGAGGCCGATGACGGTGGCGGTGCCCGCCAGGGACAGGGCGAGGGCGGTGACCGTCCCTCTGGATCTACGCATGAACCCCCCAGTTCGGTGTGCGTTCCGCCGCGCGTGCGCCGCGCGGGCCACGGCCGTACGGCCGTCCGGCCCGGCGAGCAGGCCGATGGTCGTACGTACGGGCGCACACCCTAGGGCGAATCGGTCCGCCCGGCACGGCACTTGACCCATCGGATGCGAAACGTGCCCGGGGCGCCCGCGCCGGGCGCGTTCCGGTGCACCGCGGCCGCGCCCGGCGCGTTCGTTCACCCGGGCGCACCCCGGGGAAAACCGCCCCGCGGGGGCCCGCGCCGCTCTACCGTGCCCTGAGGGCGTTCGGCACGGCACCGGAGGTGGGCGGGATGGACGACGAAGAAGACATGCGGCTGGCGAGGATGACGCCGGAGATCTCCCGCCGGACGCTCGCGATGCTGCGGGGTCTGGCCGGGATGGAGCCGCCGGAGCAGGTACCCGAGGAAGCCATGATCGTGGCCGACGCCATCCTCGCCGAACACGGCACGGACGGGCTCCGCGTCCTGGTGATGACCCTCGCCGCCTGGGCGACGGCGCAGATCGAGAACGTCGCCGAGCTGAGCCGGCGCAGCCACGAGGCGGTGCTCGACGCGATGGAGCTGGCCTGTCTGGAGGCGAGCGCCGACGACTGAGCCCCTCACCGGCCGCATGTGCGAGGTCACGGGTGGCGACCGGCAGGTCCCGCGCGGGCCCCGGCGCGGGACGTCGGCCTGATCCGTGGCCGGGCCCAGGGCGGGAATCGAGGCGTCGCACTACCCCTTGCGCCGGAGTCGGCGACACTGAGGTGACAGCACCGTTGTGGGGGGTCGTGATCGGAGGCCGTCGTGAGCACACCTTCCCCCATCCGGCTCGCCGCCGTGTTGTCCACCGAACATCGCGGGCGGCTGATGGCCCTGGCCCGAGAGGTCAATTTCCGTGAGGGCTCCCGGATCTTCGACGAGGGCGGCCGGGCGGATTCCTTCTGGATCGTGCGTTCCGGCACCGTCACCCTGCAGCTTCCCGTCCCCGGCCGCCGGGCGGCGCCTATCGAGAGCCTCGGCCCGGGTGAACTGGTGGGCTGGTCATGGCTCTTCCCCCCGTACACCTGGCAGCTCAGCGCCGAGGCGATGACCCTGGTACGGGCGTACGAATTCGACGCGCCGACGGTGCGGATGCAGATGGACGCCGACCCCGCCTACGGTTCCGCCATCGGGCATTGGGTGGGGCGCGTGCTGGCGATGCGGCTCCAGCAGACCCGCACCCGGCTCCTCGATCTGTACGCGCCCCGTCTCGCAACGACCCGCTGAACCCCTCGGAAGCAGGCGTCTTCGGCCGTTTCGCCACTGCGTGTTCGCACAGGTCAACGGACCGTCACCGCTGCGGACTGCGCTCATTCGCTCACGAACGGTGACGTGAAATCGCGGCCCGAACGAGCGTTCTGGCGCCGCATGGGCAAGACTCCCGTCCGTTATCCGGCACAACGACCCCGAGGAGTGTTCGAAATGCGGTCCATCAGCAGGAGTCTGGGACTGGCTTCCGGAGCCATGGCGCTCACCGCTCTCACCGCGCTGGCCGGGTCCGGAGCCGCCGACGCGGCGCCGGCCGGAGCCCAAACCCTCTACGCCCCGTCGGCGCTCGTGGTCAGCGTCGCCAGCGGAGAGGACCCCGCCCAGGCGACGGTGATGCGCGCGGTGACACTGGTGTGCGCTCCGCGGCCGACGGGCACCCACCCGGACCCGGCCACGGCGTGTGCCCAGCTGCGGGCGAACGGGGGCTCACCGGACGCGCTGACCGCCCCCCGAGCGAACGTGCGGTGTACGAGGGAGTGGAACCCGGTGACGGTGACGACCGACGGCGTGTGGGAGGGCCGCCGGCTGAACTACGCGCACACCTTCGCCAACCCGTGCGAGCTGCGCAGCAGTGAGGGCGTCCTGTTCCACGTGTAGGACGGCGCGCCGGATCCTGCCGGGCGGCGCCGTGCGACCGCCGCCCGGTCCGCGTCACCCCAGTTCGAGGCTGGTGACCCCGTACATGCCGGACAGGTCGAGCTCCGGCGCCGGGCCCGTGTACATGCGGGCGGTCTCGAAGGTGGGCACCAGCCCCAGTCCCGCCACCAGCCCGGCGGCCGCCGGGTTCGCGTCCGGTACGTCCACGGCGACCTGCCCGCCGGGAGCGTGCCGCGCGAGCCCCCGCAGCAGGCCCGCGGCGATGTGGGGACCGGCGGCGTACAGCGGGCCGATCCTGGCGGAGTCGCTGCCCGGGCGGACCACGCCGAGGCCCTCGACCCGTCCGTCCCGGACGGCGGCGAGGGCCGTGCGCCCGGGCAGCCCCGTCCACGCCGCGAGGAAGGAGTCCCGGGCCTCCGGGAAGAACAGCCGGTCGTAGGAGGCGAGTGCCGCGAAGGGCAGCGAGGCGGCGTCCACCACCCGCACCCCGTGGTCGTCACCGGCCGCCGGGACCCCCTCGTAGCGGACGTTGTTCCAGGCCCGGCGGAACCCGGACTTGCGGTAGTTGCCCTGCTGCTCGACCACCCCGTCCAAGCCGACGAGGCGCCCGTCGAGCCGTTCCATCCCTGCGTTCCACAGCCGTATCCCGTACCCCTGGCCGCGCACGGCGGGCCGGGCGATGTAGAAGCCGATGAACCCGAAGCCGGCGCCGTAGCGGACCGCCGAGATGCAGGCCACCGGCTCCCCGTCGAGCCGGCCGACCAGGAACCCCCCGGGGTCCGCGACCGCGAAGGCGTGACGGTCGCCGACGCCCGGGTTCCAGCCCTCCTCCTCGGCCCAGGAGCGGATGAGTTCCATGTCGCAGGCGCTCGCGCCGGTGATCTCGAAGCCCGTCATGCCCGGTGTTCTACCAGACGCCACCGGGCCCGCACAGCCCCGCCCGGCCGCCCTGGACACCCGTCAAGCCTCTCCGCTCAGCCCGCGCAGATCACGTCGTCCAACCGGATCGGCCGGCTGTCGAGCCGTACGTAGGCCGTGAAGGTGTCCGTGGAACCGCCGTCCCAGTGGGTGGTGACGGTGGCCCAGCCGACGCCGGCGTTCTGGGCGACGGTGGCCGGGCCGACCGTGATGCGGTTGGGCTTGCTCTGGGCGCAGAGCAGCACGTCGCTGTCCGGGTTGTTCCTCTGCTTCTCCCTGAGCTGCTGGGAGACACGGTGCCGGCGGTCGTGGGCGGAGGGGCCGTGGTGCCCGTAGAAACCGGTCAGAAAGCCGCTGATCTGGGCGGCGGTGTGCCGGCGGGCGAGGACGGCGATGTCGCCGAACGGGGGCGCGTCGGCCAGGGCGGGGGCGGCGGCCGTGGGGACCAGGAGGGCGGTCAGGGTGAGCAGCAGGGCGCCGGAGAGGTGAGGCGTGAGCTTCATGTCCGGTTTGTAGCTGCCCACGCGGCCCGGCCGGGCGGGACGCGGCGGGGACCTCACCCCAGTGGGGGCGGGATTCACCACTGTGGGCCTTCGGGCCGGTCCCCCTCGTCCCGCCGGGGTCCGGCGCGGACCGGGCCCGCGGAAAACGGGTTCGCGGGGCGGGGGCGGTCTGCGTAGGGTCGGCTCATGGGGAAGCCGCTCGTCGCAGTGTTCAGTGGGGCAGGGATGTCCACCGATTCCGGGATTCCGGACTACCGGGGACCACAGGGGCTGTGGCGGCGTGAGCCCGACGCCGAGAAGCTCGTCACGTACGCCTACTACATGGCCGATCCGGACGTCCGGCGGCGTTCGTGGCTGATGCGGGCCGAGATCGGCGCCCTCGGGGCCCGGCCCAACGCCGCACACCTCGCGGTGGCGGAGCTGGAGCGCGGCGGTACGCCGGTGCGGGTGGTCACCCAGAACGTGGACGGCCTGCACCAGCTCGCCGGCATGCCCGCGCGCAAGGTGTTCGAACTGCACGGCACGGCCCGGTCGGTGGTGTGCACGTCCTGTCATGCCCGGTCGGAGATGGACGAGGCACTGGCCCGGGTCGCCGCCGGGGAGCCGGATCCCGCCTGCCGGGCCTGCGGCGGGATCCTCAAGGCGGCGACGGTGATGTTCGGCGAGCGGCTGGACCCGCAGGTGCTGGGGCATGCCATGGCTGTGGCCAAGGGGTGTCAGGTGTTCATCGCCGTCGGGTCGACCCTCCAGGTGCAGCCCGCCGCCTCGCTGGCCGGGATGGCCGCCGAGGCGGGGGCCCGTCTGATCATCGTGAACGCGGAGGAGACCCCGTACGACTCCCTCGCGGACGAGGTGATCCGCGAGCCGATCGGGACGGCGCTGCCGGCGCTGCTGGCCCGGATCGGCAGCTGACCAGGGTCCCGTCCGGGCTGTGGGCGGCGTTCCCGGTCAGCCCTCGGCGTCGGCCGCGCGGCGCATCTGTGCCACGTCCAGCTTCTTCATCGTCATCATGGCGGCGGTCGCGCGCGTGGCGCGTCCGGGGTCGGGGTCGGCGATCAGGTCGTGGAGGCCGGGCGGGATCACCTGCCAGGACACCCCGAACCGGTCCTTGACCCAGCCGCAGGCCGACTCCTGGCCGCCGTTGCCGCTCAGTTCGTCGTAGTAGTAGTCCGCCTCGGCCTCGTCGGCGCAGTCGATCATGAACGAGACGGCCTCGGTGAAGGGGAACTCCGGGCCGCCGTTGAGACCGACGAACTTCTGGCCGTTGATCTCGAACTCGACGAACAGCACTTCACCGCCCGGGGGCACCGCCTCGTTCCTGCGGACGGTGCGACCGCGCTTGCCGTCCTTGAAGACGGACAGGTAGTAGTCGGCGGCTGCCTCCGCGTCGCCGTCGAACCACAGGCACGTGGTGAAGCCGGTGCTGTCGCTCATGACTGCCTCCAGGTCGGGTGCGGGACGGACCCGGTGCCGGGTGCCGTCTCACACATACAGACCGGTCCCCGGCCCGGAACTCATCGGTGGGCCGGGGACCGGTCTGCGTCCCCTCGCGAATGCACTCGTACGGGTTACAGGGCGAGCATCCGATCGACGACGCGCTCGGCCGCGTGGCCGTCGTCCAGGTCGCAGAACTCGGCCCGGAACGCCGCCCGCGCCTCGGCGTGTTCGGCGGCGACCGCGTCCGCGTTGCGCACGGCCTCGATCAGGCTCGCGGAGTCGGCGAGGAGCGGCCCGGGAGCCTTCTTCTCCAGATCGAAGGTGAAGCCGCGCAGCGTGTCGCGGTAGTGCTCCAGGTCGTACGTGAAGAGCAGGATCGGCCGGTCGGTCAGCGCGAAGTCGAAGATCGCGGACGAGTAGTCCGAGATCAGGACGTCGGCGACGAGCAGCAGGTCCGTGGTGTCGGGCCAGCGGGACACGTCGACCACGAAGCCGTCACGGGCTCCCTCTCGGACCTGCTCGTTCACCTTGTGGTGACCGCGGACGAGCAGGACGTGGTCCTCGCCGAGCTCGCGCCGGGCGGCGTCCAGGTCGATCTGCAGGTCCAGCTTGTAGCCGTTCGACCAGCCCTCGCGGTTCTCCCGCCAGGTCGGCAGGTAGAGGACGACCTTCTTGCCCTCGGGCAGGCCGAGCCGCCTGCGGACCTCGGCGACGCGCTGCTCGTCCGGGCGGACGAGGGCGTCGGTGCGCGGGCTGCCGGACTCGATGATCTCGCCGTCGTAACCGAGGGCCCGCTTGAGGACCGGGGTCGCGTACGAGCTCGGGGAGGCGAGCAGCGACCACTGGGCGGCGTCGTGCCGCAGCGCGTCCAGTGCCTCGGGGCTCGTGTAGTAGTCGTGCAGGTAGTCGTGGCCGATCTGCTTCAACGGCGTTCCGTGCCACGTCTGTACGACGATCTGCCCGGGGCGGCGCCGGAAGTGTCCCGGCACGCTGTCGTTGACCACGTAGTAGCGGGCGCGGGCCAGTACGTCCCAGGCCTCCAGGCTGTCGTACTGGACGGCGCGGGCGGTCGAGGGGACCTCGGCGCGGCCGTCGCGGACCAGCCAGACGTGGTCCAGCTTCTCGCCGCGGCGCACGAGTTCCTCGTGGATGGCGCGCGGCGAGTCGCCGGCGCCGTTCCCCTGGAAGGTCTCGTACACGACCATGTCCTTGACCGGCAGGGCGGACTGGGCCGGGTACGTGATGTCGCGGGCCACGCGCTGCGCGTACCGCGAGCGGTCGTGCGGGCTGATCAGCGGGTCGCAGTTCAGCACCAGCCGGTCGTACAGACGGGCCTCGACGCGCATGCGGCGGCCCTCGGCGGTGATGTGGTGCGGTCCGGCGAAGAGGACCGGCGGCAGGAGCTGGAGCGGCGCTCCGCGGTCGACGCCGAGCAGGCCGGCGGTGGTGCCGCCCTGGCTCACCGGGCGCAGCGTGGGCCACCAGCGGCCGTGCGGCAAGGTGGTGCGTCCGGCGTACGCCTCGGGCAGGACCGGTTCGAAGGAGGCCTCGAAGCGGTCGCCGTCACGGGTCACGGGGTAGCTGAACTCGCTCCCGTGGTGGTTGTGCAGGACCAGCTCGTACGGCTCGTCGGCGGCGTCCGCGGGGGCGTGGAAGCTCCCTGCGAGGGTGAGGGTGCCGTTCTTGGCGCTGACGGTGTCCACGAGGGGCGGCGAGGCCTGGACGGAGAGGACCAGGTGGCCCGACGTCCCGCGCTTGGCGAAGACGGCGCGGCCGGTGGCGTCGCCGGGCACCGGCAGGACCAGTCCGGTGAAGCCGCCCCGCTCGTCCAGCGTCAGGAGGTGCTCGGTGCCGTCGGCGCGGACGACGGACAGGTTCCACGCCTGCGGGCCCCACTCGCCGGGTCCGGGCAGCGGCACCTCGGCCAGCTCGGCCAGGCGCAGGGAGGCGGTGAAGGGGACGCGGCCGTTCCCGGCCGCCTCCGCCGTGTCCAGCGCGGCGGTGAGGGTGTTGCCGCTGCCGACGTGCGTCGCGCGCAGGGTTGCGCCCGCGCCGACTTCGGTGGCGAGCTCGCCGGACACCTCGACGGCGTCCCCGCCGGACGGGCGCACGTCCAGCGCCCGGGCCCGGACGACCTCGACCTTGATGGTCAGGGGGCCGGCGACGGTCGGGACGATGCGGACGTCGGGGGTGGCCCAGTAGGAGGGCGGGTTGTGGCCGCTGTCGTGGTCGCCGCCGCGCAGACGGGCGCGGTGCAGGCCGCCGGCGCCGGTGACGGCGATGGAGGTGGTCCACGTACCGTCGTTCCAGGTGCCGCCGGTCTGGAAGACCGTGGGGTCGACGACCGCGGTGAACCCGGCCCAGTCCGCGTGCCGCAGTGCGAGGTGCGGCTCGTTGACGGTGGCCATCGGGGAGGCGACCGTACGGGCGGTGACGACGCTGCGGCGGCGCTTGCCCTGCTCGCGGAAGACCAGCATCTTGCGGGAGCCCAGGCGGCTCTCCGCGCCCAGGTGGCCGGGCAGGGCGTAGCCGCGCAGGAGCAGCTTGCCGTCGCTCCAGGCGGCCTGCTCCAGGCGGCTGACGACGCGGCGTTCGCGGGGGCCGAGGGTCAGGAGCTTGGGCGGGACGGGGGCGGTGAGGAAGGGGTAGTCGGCCTGCGGGCGGGCCAGGCCCTTGACCGGCACGCTGTAGGAGTAGTCGCTCTGGTGCTTGTTGAGGGCGATGAACTCCTCGACGCGGCCCTCGCGGGCGAGGAACGCCTTGAGCCGGTCGGCGACGGTGAGGTCGGACCAGGGGCCGGTGCCGATCTCCCGGATGAGGCCGCCGACCTCCTTGACGAACGCCGCCCGGAACTCGGGGCCGCCTTCGCCGACGTACTTGTAGATGAGCGGCAGCTCTTCGCTGAGCACGTTGTGGTCGTACTCGCGCAGGTAGCGGGCGTACTTCTCGCCCGGCTTGCCCTTGAGGGCTTCGCGGACCAGGCGGATGGACGTCACGCGGTCGATGACGGACACGGGGTCCGTGGAGCGCTGGGTGATGGAGCGCTCGCCGGTCTCGCGTACCCGCCAGTGGTAGACGACGTCGCTGATCACGTCGACGCTCTTGGCGAAGTAGTGGGCCGGGATGCTGACGGGCGCGTCCTCGTAGAGGATGCCTTCGGGGTACTGGAAGCCGTGCTCGTCCCAGAAGCTGCGCCGGTAGACCTTGTTCCACGCGGTGCGGTCGGTGACCAGCGGCGCGAACTTGGAGATGTGGGTCCCCAGCCGGGTGGTGGCGAAGGGGGCGCGGTGTCCCCAGGACTGCTGCATTCCGACGGAGCGGAAGCGCAGGACGTTGCCGCCGGCGAAGTCGGAGCCCGTCTCGTCGAGGGCTTCGATCAGCTTCTGGTAGGCGTCCGTCGGCATGGTGTCGTCACTGTCGACGAAGGCGAGGTACTCGCTGCCTTCGGATATGTGACGGGCACCCGCGTTGCGGGCGGCGCCGAGTCCGGCGTTCTTCTGCCGGACCAGTCGGAACCTGCCGTCCCGCGCCGCGAAGGCCTCGCCTATCGCGGCGCTCGCGTCGGTGGAACCGTCGTCGATGAGGACTACCTCGAAGTCCTCGAAGGTCTGGGCGGCGATGGACTCCAGGCACTCGTCGAGGTAGAGCTCGACGTTGTAGACCGGTACGACGATGCTCAGGCGCGGGGGCATGGGTGGCAGGTTCTCCAGCTTTTTGCTTTGTTGATGATCAACCGATTAGAGCATCTTACTCGGTAACAGGATGATAAATTCCGCCCATTTTTGGACATACCGCCCCTGGTCGCCGGGCGGACGGCAAAGAATTCAGCCGCCCGCCACCGCGCCGTCGCGACCCTCGCGGGTCCTCCTCAGATCTCCAGCTCGCTTTCGATCTTCTTGAGCTGGTGCCGGGCCATCGCGAGGTTGGCCCGCCCCCGGTCGAGCGCGAGGTAGAGGAAGAAGCCGCCGCTGCTGCGGGCCTTCATCAGCCGGATCAGGTGGTACTGACTGCCGAGGGTGATCAGGATGTCCTCGATCTCGTCGTTGAGGCCGAGCATCTCCATCGTCCGGACCTTGGCCCGTACCACGTCCGTGTTGCCGGCCGCGGCGATCCCGAGGTCGAGGTCCTTGCCTCCGCCGACGGTACCGAGGGCCATGCCGCTGCCGTAGTCCACCAGCGCGGCGCCGAGCGCGCCTTCGATGGTGGTGGTGGCTTCCTTGAGGGCGGTCTCCACGTTGGCCATGAGTGCTGCCTTTCTCTGTCGTTCCTGCTGTCGCTGTGGGAATGGCTGTGCCGGGACGTCGTGTCGCGGTGGTCTTACGGAACTCAGGGCGACGGCGCCTCGGTCGGCATGGGCGGGGCCACCGGGCCCGCGCGCCGGCCGAGGGCGTGCTCGACGAGTTCGGTGATACGGAGGCTGGAGCGGCGGGCCTCCAGATGGAGCCGGCCCACGTTGACGCGCGGTTCGGCGATCAGGGTGAGGACGGCCGTCTCCCCGGCGGCGTAGGTCGCCACGTAGCCGTGTTCGCCGCGGACCAGCAGCTCCCGGAAGCCGCCCTGACCCGTGCAGTCGCTGAGCCGCTGGGCGACACCGAGGGCTGCCGCGGTCAGTGCCGCGACGGATTCGGCTTCGCAGGCGGCGCTGTCGTGGGCGAGGACCAGGCCGTCGGCGCTCGCGGCGAGGGCGCCGGTGAGCTGGGGGACACGGGCCCGCAGGCGCCGGAGCTCCGCGCGTATCCCGGCTTCGGTCTCGGCTGTCACCATCACCGTGTTCATCTCGGCCGGCTTCCTTTCGGGCTGCCTGCGCTCGGAGCGGTCGGCACGCAGGACCGGTCGCAGCGGGAGCCTCACAGGCTTGCCTCCAGTGCGTCGCGTAACCGGCGGAGCAGCGCCACGTCCGGGGTTTGGGTCTGGGTCATCCAGTCGGGCAGGGATGCCCCGGCGACCGGCGCCGGGGCGGGCTCGTGCGGGGTCTCGACCAGGCCGGCGGCCGCGAGCCTGCGGACGTCCAGCAGCGTGTGGAAGGCCGGGCGGCCCAGTACCCAGGCGAGGTCGGCGGGGGTGCGCACACCGTCCGCGTGCCGCAGCAGGAGGCGCTGGCGGGCGGTGACCGTCTGGCCGGGGGCGGCCGGACGGGGCACCACGGGGGCGGTGTCCAGCCGGGGGTACGGCCACACCGCGTCCAGGAGTTCCCGGCGCCGGCGGGTCTCCCGCTCGACGGCGGCGGCGGGGACGGACCGGACGGAGCCGATCCAGTGCGTGGCCCCGCGCCGGAACCTGGAGGGGCCGCTGCCCGGGGAGAGGGCGAAGAAGGCGGCGTCGAAGATCGCGGCGAGTTGGCAGATCTCCAGCTCGCCGCCCGCCAGGCCGCCGCTGTCCACGAGGAACCGGGCGACTTGGCGGCGGGCTCCGGCCTGGTCGATGGCCTCGTTCCAGCGTTCGGGGGCGAGGCCGCCGCCGGTGGTGAGCAGGACGCCGAGGCCGGGGGTCGAGGGGCTCTCGGCGTGCACGACCCGGCCGTGCTCCAGGAAGAGGGTGCCGCGGTCGCGCAGGAGGGCGCCGGTGGCACGCTCGGCGGCGAGCCGGGTGAGCAGCGGGGAGACGGCGGTGGCGGGGGTCGCTGTCGCGGCGGTCATCTGAGTACCAGTCCCTCGGCGAGGGTGCGGAGTCTGTGCCGGGCGAGGGCCAGGTTGCCGTCGGCGCGGTCGAGCCAGAGGTGGAGGAAGACGCTGCTGTCGAAGCTGGTCTCCACGAAGCGCAGGACGTGGTAGCCGGTGCGGGTGGTGACGATCAGGTCCTCCACGGGCGGGCCCGCGGCGGCGCCGGGACCGGGTTCCGCGCCGGGCGCACAGGCGGCTTCCGCTCTTGATTCCCCCGGGGCGAAGGACTCGTACTCGGCGGCCGCCCGGGCCAGCTCGGCGGTCTCGGCGGCGGTCGTCTCGTGGTCGCCCACCGGTGAGTCCCCCGCGGTACCGAGGGCCAGTCCGCTGCTCCAATCCACCAGTGCGGCGCCCCGCGCACCGGGCAGGGCCATGGCTTCGAGCAGACATTCGTCGATCCCGGGCACGCGGGCTCCCCTCCCGGCTGGACGTGCTGGGTGCACGGTCGTACGGCGCGACAGGAGGGAACTTACTCAACTTCCGCAGAGCGAAAAGGCGTTCTGGCATTTTCCGCTGGAACATGCGCGGTAGCACGTGCCAGCTTGGCCGGAACGTGTCGGCTTCTGATCACGAGGGCGAGATCAGGAGGGGCTTGCTCAGGACGCGAGCGGCAGGTCGTCGGCGAGCCGGAACGCCCCGCCCTCGCGCTGGACGTACCCCTCATGGCTGAGGGTGCGCAACAGGTGGTAGACGGTCGGCAGCGGAATCCCGGTGAGCCGCGAAAGCCGCTTGGCGGTGGCGCCGCCCTCCGCGTGCATCGCCTCCACGAGGCGCAGCGCCCGTTGCACGGAACCGATCAGGGTGGGTGCGCTGTCCTTGTGGGTGTGCTCGGTGCCCATGGTGAGTCCCCCTGCTCCGAAACGAGGCTGGTAAACCCATCAAAGTCGCTCACCGGCCACAACACCAGCTGACTCGCGTAAACCTGAGCATAAGATCAACCACCGCCCCGGGCCCGGAAAGCGGAATCTCCCTCGCAGCCGCGGGCGGCTCCCCCGCCGCGGGTGCGGACCTCGGGGTGATTGTCAGTGGGCCGCCGTACCGTTGTCGGCATGGGTAACTCAGGGGGGTCCTTGGTCGTACGGTCCGCGGCGCGACGGCTGCCGGGCCTGATGGAAGCCGCGGGTTTCACCGGTGTCGAGGCGTCGGCCCCGGCGGTGGCCGGCTGGCGGTCGGCGGAGTTCGAGGAGGCGGACCGGCGGGGTGTGGCGCGGCTGGCCCGGCTCGTGGACGCGCCGGTGGTGGCGGTGGAGTTCCTCGACAGTGACGTCGGCTTCGTCGAGGCCACCGCACCGGACGGGCACCGCTGGCGGGCGCTGCTCGATCGCGCCAAGGCCGTGGACTACGGCATACCGGTGCACGAGTTCCCCGTGCTGCCGGCGGTGTGCGCCGCCCTGGCGTGGTCGGCGGCAGCGGGACTGACCGCCGACGAGGTCGCGGTCCGCCGCGCCCTGACGGAGTCGGCGGTCTTCACCGAGCACCTCGCGCAGGACCTGTTCGCCGGTCTGGGCATTCCCCAACCGGAGGCCGCAGTCGGCTAGTTCGGTGACGCGTCGCCGCATCGCCACGGGGGCGGGCCGCGGCGGCGGTGCGCCGGACTGCGCGGGGAGGCGGGCTGCTCCCGGGGCTCCCCAGTGCGCCCTCGCGCGTGTCACGCTGCCCGTCATGGAGCGGATCGTCGAGGAGATACGCGAGGACTTGGGGCGCCGGATCGCCGTGGCGGCGGACCGGCTGACCGACCGGACGCTGGCCGAGGACCCCGCGTACGCCGCGCTGCTCGGGCGGACCGAGCTGCGCGAGGGCATCCTCCGCACGCTGGAGCAGGCCCTGGCCGGGCTGGTCCGGGCCTCCCGGGGGCTGCCGCCGGAGCCGGCCGCCGGCTGCGCGGCCGGTGCCGAGGGGGCGCAGGCGGCGGAGCGGGGTCTGCCGTTGGAGTCCTTGATGCGCGGCTACCGGCAGGCCGGGCGGCTGTTGTGGCAGGTGTTGACCGAAGCGGTGACCGCGCACGACCGGGCTGCGCTGCCGCGGCTGCTGCCGTGGGCGGCCGAGCTGTGGGAGGTGCTGGAGCGGATGTCGGACGCCGCCTCACAGGCGTACCGGGATGCCGACGCCGCGCGCGGCGACCGCGGCCGGGAGCGCCGGGCGGCACTCCTCGATGCCCTGTTGGACGGCCGGGGGACGGCCTCCGAGGCCGCGGACGCCGCCGTCCGGCTGGGGCTGCCGGAGCGCGGCCGGTTCGCGGTGATCGCGTGCGGCCCCGGCGGGTCCCCTCCCGGCCGGGCCCCCGCCCCGGTCGGCGTCGGCGCTCCGCGCGTGTGGTGGCGGGTGCGCGCCGATGGCGAGAGCGGGCTGGTGGAGCTGGGCCACCATCCGCTGGGGTCCGTACGGGAGCTGCTCGCGCCGTCCGGCTCGCGGGCCGGGGTGAGCCCGGTGGTGGGGTCCCCCGCCGAACTGGCCGGTGCCCGCAGGCTGGCGGAGCTGGCCCTGCGCACCGCCCCGACGGCGGGCGGGCCGGGCGCCGCCCTGCTGGACGAGCGGCTCCCGGCGGCGCTGGTCGCCTCCGACGCGCAGCTCGCGGGCCGGCTGCGCCGGGTGGTGCTGGGGCCGGTGCTGGAGCTCGCGCCGGAGGACCGCCGGGTGCTGCTGGAGACCCTGGGGACCTGGCTGGCCTGCCACGGCTCGACCACGTACGCCGCGCAGCGCCTGTACTGCCACCGCAACACCGTCTCGAACCGGCTGCGCCGGCTGGAGCGGCTCACCGGCCGGTCGCTCTCCGATCCGGCGCAGGTGGTGGAACTGGCGTTGGCGCACGCGGCGGTGCTCCAGCTCGCCGCCGGCTGAGCCGGGCCCGGCGGTCGGCGGGGCCTGGTGCTGTGACCGGAACGGCTCACCGCACTAGCGCACCGGCATCCCGACGCCGTCGCCTTCCCCGGCCTTCGCCGACTCCAGCAGGTACGGCACGTCGATCACCGCGACGCCGGGCGTGAACAGCAGCCTGGTCTTGAGCCGCAGCGCGTTCTGGTTGTGCAGGGGCTGCTCCCACCAGTGGCCCACCACGTATTCGGGGATGACGACCGACAGCACGTCCGTGCCGTCGGCGGCCGCCAGCTCCTGGATGTGGGCCATCACCGGGCCGACCACCTCGCGGTACGGCGAGTGCAGCACCTTGAGGCTGATCCCGGGGGCGTGGTCCGCCCAGGTTTCGCTCAGCCGCCGCATGTCGTCCTCGTCCGCGGCCACGGACACCGCCGTCAGCGTGTCGGGGTGCAGGGCCTGTGCGTAGCCGAGCGCCTTGAGCGTCGGGGCGTGTACGGAGGAGACCAGCACCAGGACGTGGTGGCGTGCGGGCTTCCGGGGATGGGCTCCGGCGGGCACGGCGACTTGCCGCGTGACGGTGTCGTAGTGCCGCCGGACGCCCTTCATGCCCAGGAACAGGACGGGCATGGCGATGCAGACCAGCCAGGCGCCGTGGGTGAACTTGGTGATGAGGACGATGACGAGGACCAGGGCGGTGAGGGTGGCGCCGACCGCGTTGATGGCGAGCCGGCGGTGGATGTGGATCCGTTCCTCCCGCGGGGTTGCCGGCGAGGCGAGTTCGCGCCGCCAGTGCCGGACCATCCCGGCCTGGGAGAGGGTGAACGAGACGAAGACGCCGATGATGTAGAGCTGGATGAGGCGGGTCAGCTGCGCGTCGAAGGCGACGATCAGGGCGATCGCGGCGAGCGCGAGCAGCACGATGCCGTTCGAGTAGACGAGCCGGTCACCCCGGTTGTACAGCTGGCGCGGCGCGTACCGGTCCCGGGCGAGGATGGAGGCGAGCATCGGGAAACCGTTGAACGCGGTGTTCGCGGCGAGGACCAGTACGCCGGCGGTGACGGCCTGGAGCAGGTAGAAGAGGACGTGCAAGTCACCGAAGGTGGCGCGGCCGATCTGGGCGAGCGCGGTGGACATCGGCGTTCCCCGGGGCAGGCCGAGCTGGGTGGGGTCGGCGGCGACGTGCACCTCGTAGACCATGGCGAGGACGGTGATGCCCATGAACATGGTCACCGCCAGGGCGCCCATCGCGGCGAGCGTGGTGGCGGCGTTGCGGCTCTTGGGTTCGCGGAAGGCGGGCACGCCGTTGCTGATGGCCTCGACGCCGGTCAGCGCCGTACATCCGGAGGCGAAGGCGCGCATCGCGAGCAGCACGAGGGCGATCCCGGTGTACGTGCCGTCCGCGGTGATCGGGAGCGTGGCCGACTCGGCCCGGATGGTGTCGCCGGTCCCGATCCGGACCGCGGCGACCGCGAACATGAGGTAGATGACGAGGACGAAGCCGTACGTGGGGACGGCGAAGACCCGCCCGGACTCCCGCACGCCGCGCAGGTTCATCAGCGTGAGCAGCACCACGAACGCGACGGACAGGGCGACTTGGTGGTCGTTGAGCGCGGGGACGGCCGAGGTGATGGCGGCGACGCCGGAGACGACGGACACGGCGACGGTCAGCACGTAGTCGACCAGCAGCGCGCTGGCGGCCGTCAGAGCGGCGCTCTGGCCGAGGTTCTCCGCGCTGACGACGTACGCGCCTCCGCCGCCGGGGTAGGCGTGGCAGGTCTGGCGGTAGGAGGCGACGACGACCACCAGCAGGAAGACGATGGCGGCAGCCGCGTACCAGGCGAGGTGGAGCAGGGCGACGCCGCCGAGGGCGAGGGTCAGCAGGATCTCCTCGGTGGCGTAGGCCACCGAGGACAGGGGGTCGCTGCAGAAGATCGGCAGGGCGAGCCGCTTGGGGAGGAGCGTCTCGCCCAGTCGCGCGGTGTCGAGTGGCTCACCGACCAGTACGCGTTTCGCATTGATACGCCTCATTCAGGCATGATCAGCCATTTTCGGCGCATTCCGTCTTCTATCGGTGTTGTGTCCCGGCTTCCGGCGGCGCGGGGTCTCGGCCGGGCGGGGGACGCGCCGAGGCCCGGCCGGCCGCGTCTGCGCCGGTACGCCGTAAGCCGACGCCGCTATGCCGCGCGCATTTTGGCCGCCGCGCTGCGGATGGCCTCACGGATGCGGAAGTAGGTGCCGCAGCGGCAGATGTTGGCTATGGCGTCGATGTCCTCGTCCGTGGGGGTGGCGGTACGCCTGAGCAGGGCCACCGCCGCCATGATCTGCCCGGGCTGGCAGAAGCCGCACTGGGAGACGTCCTGTTCGAGCCAGGCCTCCTGTACCGGGTGGAGCTCGTCCCCGTCGGCCAGCCCTTCGATGGTGGTGACCGTCTTCCCGGCGCAGGCGGAGACGGGCACGACGCACGGGCGGACGTCCGTACCGTCGAGGTGGCTGGTGCAGGCCTTGCAGACGTCCACGCCGCAGCCGTACTTCGGCCCGCGCACGCCCAGCATGTCGCGGAGCACCCACAGCAGGGGCAGATCGTCGGGCGCGTCGACGGTGACGCTCCGCCCGTTGACGGTGAAGGTGTGCGAGGGCACGGCGGGTCTCCTGAACTGGCGCGGCGGGACTAGCGCGGGTAGGGGGTGAAGTCGACGTCGAAGGAGAGCGGGAAGGAGCGCGGCTTGGAACCGGTGGCGCGGGCCCACGCGTTGGCGATGGCGCCCACCGCGGCGGGAACACCGAGCTCTCCTGCGCCGCCCGGCTCCGTACCGGTCGCCGGGAGCACGAAGACCCTTACGTCACGTGGGGTGTCACGCTGCCGCGCCCAGTGGAACTGGCTGTAACTTCCCTCCAACGGAAGGCCGTTGTCCAGGTGGAGTCCGGCGCGCAACGTGGTGGAGACCGCGTCGGTGAGGCCGCCGATCATCTGGGCCTCGACACCGCGCGGGTTCACGGGCAGGCCGACGTCGGCCACGACGACCGCCTTGGTGACCCGGACGTGCCGCGGGTCCCGGGTGTCGATCTCGACCAGGCAGGCGGTGCGGGACTTGTACTCCTCGTGGAAGGCGATGCCCTGCGCGCAGCCGGCCGGCATCGGGCGCCCCCATTCGCCCTCCTGCGCGGCCTTGTCCAGGACCGCCCGCTGGGCGTCGGTCTTGAGGAAGGCGCGTCGGAACAGGTAGGGGTCCTTGCCGGTCCGCGCGGCCAGTTCGTCGACGACGATCTCCTCGGCACCCCGGGTGTTGGCGGAGTACACCGAACGCCAGGAGCCGGTGGGGACCCCGGTGGGTATCTCGGTGAGCGTCCGGGTGGTGAGCCCGAAGTGGTACGGGGACTTGACGGTCGTGAGGAAGAGCGTCTGGGCGAGTGTGGCGTTGCCCAGGCCCGAGGGCAGGCCGGCCGCGGTGGCGGTGATGATCTCGCCGAGTCCGTGGCGGAAGTCGGTCTCGGCGGCGGCGACGCGGTGTTCGAAGCTCAGCACCTCGCCGAGGGCGTAGGTGGCGCGGATCCGGTGGTGGGTGGCGGGGCGCATCCGTCCGTGGCGGGTGTCGTCGACGCGGGTCCACATCAGCCGTACCGGGCGGCGGCAGGCCTTGGACACCCGGGCCGCTTCGAGGGCGGCGTCGAAGAACAGCCGCCGGCCGAAGGAGCCGCCGGCCTGGACGACGTGCACGGTGACCTTGTCCAGCGGCAGTCCGAGGTCGGCGGCGATGGTCTCGCGGGCCACGATCGGGGATTTCAGCCCGGACCAGATCTCGGCGCGGTCCTCGCGCACGTCGGCCACGGCGGAGTTGGTCTCCATCGGCGCGTGGCTGACGAAGGCGAAGTCGAATTCGGCGTCCACGTACGGGGTGAGCAGGGGAGGCAGGAGGGGCGGCGGGTTGGCGGCGCGCAGCCTCGTGCGGACCTCGGCGTCCGAGAGCCGGTCGGCCGGGCCGGGGCCCCAGGTGACCTGGAGTGCGGCTTTGGCGTCGAGTGCTTGGCCGAAGGTCTCGGCGACGACGGCGACCCCGGTCGGGATCGTCACCACGTGCAGGACTCCGGGCATGGCTTCGACGGCGGCGCGGTTGGCGACGGCGCGGACGCTGCCGCCGAGGGTGGGCGGGCGGCGCAGGACGCAGGGCTTGGCGCCGGGTACGTCGAGGTCGAGGGTGTACCGCTGGGCGCCGGTGACCATGGCGCGGGCGTCGATCCGCCCGGCGGGCCTGCCGACGAGGGTGTGCCGGGCCGGCGGCTTCGGGGTGGCGCCTCCGGGGACCGCGAGCGTGGGGTCGGCGGCGGCCGCGGCGAGGCTTCCGTAGTCGGCGGTGCGGCCGTCGGGCGCTCGGACGAC
Organism: Streptomyces cirratus; assembly: GCF_014650775.1. Lineage (GTDB taxonomy): Bacteria > Actinomycetota > Actinomycetes > Streptomycetales > Streptomycetaceae > Streptomyces > Streptomyces cirratus. Next base: position 491,966 of record NZ_BMVP01000003.1, read on the forward strand.
GCCGTTCGCGGTGGTCAGGGCGGAGGGGGCGAGTCCCCAGCGGGCGGCGGCGGCCGCCACCAGCCGGGCCCGGGCGGTGGCGGCGGTCTGCCGGACCGGCCCGTACAGGGAGCGGATGGAGTTGGAGGAGCCGGTGAGCTGGTTGAACAGCAACTCTGGCCGGGCGTCCTCCAGTTCGACGCGTACGGCAGTCAGCGGGGCGTCGAGCTCCTCGGCGACGAGGACGGCGACGGCCGTGGTCAAGCCCTGGCCGACCTCCTCGCGCGGCAGGCGGAAGCGGATGGTCCCGTCCGCTTCGACGGCGAGGGCGAGCAGCGCGGAGGTGGGGGCGCCCGCCAGGATGAACAGGTCTCCGAGGTCGACGAGGTCGGCGATGGCCGGCAGCGTCGGCACCGCCGCGTCGGCGGGCTGCGGGGCGAGGGCGTCGGATGCGGCCCGGGTGACGAGGGCGAGGGTCGGCGCCGCGACGAGGTGGGTGAGGAAGGAGCGCCGGCTCCGGTCCGGGGTGGGGCTGTGTCCGGTCATGTCGTCGTGTCCCCACCCCGCGCGGATCCACCGGAGTGGGCCCCACCTGTTCGTTACCGACGCGTAGAGTAGCGATCCCGGGGCGGGGTGGGAAGTGATCGCGCAGTGCGGGGTCCTTCGTTCGAGGGGTCCCGCCGCCGGGTGATGACCGGCGCCCGGGGGCACTGGAAGCACCCCGGGGGCTCACACCCGTCGTGCGTACGCTCGACTTCGCGCGGCCGGACAGCGGTTTTCCGGCCGCAGGTGGACGATGGAAGTTGCGGAAGTCGGACATGACTGCAACAGCGAGGAGGTGTGGGGCGATGGCCACGTTCATGGACGTCCACACCGGCATGGAGGGCATCACAGCGGAGGCGCTGATGGAGGCCCACCGAGCGGACCTGGCGATCGAGGGAGAGGAAGGCGTGCACTTCAAGCAGGCTTGGGCCGACCCGGACTCGGGCACGGTGTACTGCCTGTCGGAGGCGCCGACCGCCGAGGCGGTGCAGCGCATCCATGAGCGGGCCGGGCACCCGGCGAGCGAGATCCACCCCGTGCCGCTGATGGTGTAGGCCCGCGACGGGCGACGACCGCCCTGACCGGAAACATTCGCACACACGAAGGAGGCCCCGAAGGCCTGCGGCATATGCCCTGAGCAACCCCGTTACGGATGTTGCCAAACGCCTTACAGGCCGTCCCGGCCTGTGCAACAGTCGTAACCGGTCCTTCCTTCATGGCCGTGTCGCGCCTGTATCGGAGTTCTCATGCCGTCCCACCTGTTCGCGGACCGTCCCGCGCAGCCGCCCCAGCCGGGGTCGGTGGACGCACTGATTTCGCAGACCCGGCGCCTGCGGGGCGAAGTGGACGCCGTGCGCCGCGACACCGTCGTGGACGACAGCGACGCCCAGGGCCGCTGGCAGCGCGCGCTGTGCGATCTGGCCGTCCACCACCTCGACGACCTGGGCCAGCACCTCGGCCAGCTCAAAGAGGGCCTGCCGCCCGCACCGCAGGAGCCCGTTGCGGCTCCGGCGGCGGCCCCGGAGACCACCGTCGAGGACCGCCAGACCCGGGTCGGCAGCGCCGAGTGGAACCTGCTGACCGATGAGGTGACCTGGTCCGAGGAACTCTTCCAGATCTTCGGCCGGTCACCCGAGGCCGGTGCGCTGCCCTTGGACGAACTGGGTTCCACCCTCTTCTCCGAAGACCAGCCGCTGCTCACCGCGATGGTCACCGACTGCCTGGTGGACGGCAAGCCCATAGACGGCGAGTTCCGCATCGTCCGGGCCGACGGGCGGGTGCGGACGCTGCACATGAGGGGCGAGCCGGTACTCGACTCCGACGGCTGTACGGCATCGATGTGGGCCGTGATGCGGGACGTGAGCGAACTGCGCCGCAGCCAGCGTGCGGTGCGCGAGTCCCGGGACTCTCTCCAGCGCCACCGGGAGATCGCGCAGACCGAGCACCGGCTGGCGGTCGAGCTGCAGGAAGCCGTGCTCCCCCCGTGGCGCGGCTCGCTGCGGTTCCCGCACGACAGCACCGGCACCCTGGACGTGGCCGCGCACTACATGCCCTCCGCCACCAGCGCGCTGATCGGCGGGGACTGGTACGACGCGCTCGAACTGAGCGACGGGTGCTCGCTGCTGACGGTCGGTGACCTGACCGGCCACGGCGTCACCGCCACCTCCGGGATGGCGTTGATGCTCGGCGCCCTGCGGGGGATGGCCATGGCCGGCATCGAGCCCGGCCCGCTGATGGGCTGGCTCAACCAGCTCCTGGAGAGCTCCGTCCAGCCGGCCCTCGGCTCGGCCGTCTGCTGCCGTTACGATCCCGCCCGTCGTGTGCTGTCCTGGGCGCAGGCCGGCCACCCCGCGCCGCTGCTGTTCCGTGACGGCCAGGGCCGCTCGCTCCAGCCGCCGGAGGGCGTACTGCTGGGGGCGACCTCCGGGGCGGTGTACGGCCAGGCCGAGGAACGGCTGGAAGCGGGCGACGTGGTGGTCCTGCACACGGACGGGCTGACCCCGCGCAGCATCGAGTTCAGCCGGGCGGACGGTACCGAGCGGCTGCTCGCGCTGGCACCGCGGTTCTCGACGGCGCGGTCGGCGCAGGAATGCGTACGGATCGTGACCGAGGAGTTCGGGGACAACGAGCGCGAGGACGACGCCTGCGTGCTCGTGGCCCGCATCGGCCTCTGACCACGAAGGACGGTCGACGGGGATTCACGGGCCGCGCCGCCGGGCGCGGCCTTCCCTCTGTCTCGGGGGGGCACGCCCCGGGTCACACGTGGCTCGCCGCCTTCGGGATGTCGGGGAGGGCCATCTTGATCTCCTCGCGCAGGTCCTCGATGCGCGCGTAGCCGGAGTACTGGCCGGTGAGCCGGTACATCTCGCGCAGCCGGTCCCACGTGCGGTGCGAGGAGGTCTCGTTCATCGACACCAGGGCGAGACGGGCGTAGCGGTCGGCCTGTTCCGGGTCGTCGGCGATGAAGCACGCCGAGGCCATGGAGATGTAGTCGAAGATCTGCGAGCGCTGGTGCCCCTGGGCACGCAGCCGCAGCGCCTCCTTGGCGTGGCGCTGGGCGATCGGCGCGGCCGTCGGGTCGTGGTCGGCCAGCGTGCGGAAGGCCAGCGCCTCCATCCCGTGCAGGTCGGCCTCGTCGAAGTGCTGCATCCACGAGGGCGGCGGTACGTCGCCCTTGTCCGAGACGAACAGGTCCTCGGCCTCGCCCAGGGTGCGGCGCATGGCCTGGCCCTTGCCCATGGCGGCCTGCGCCCAGGCCTCGATGGTCTGGAGCATGGCACGGGTGCGCGGCAGGGTCTCCTCGCCGGAGCCGGACTTCGCCAGCTTCATCAGGTCCAGGGCCTCGTTGGGCTTGCCCAGGTGCACCATCTGGCGGGCCGCCCGGGACAGCGCCTCGCCGGCCCTCGGCCGGTCCCCGCCCTCGCGGGCGGCGTGTGCGGCGATGACGAAGTACTTCTGCGCGGTGGGTTCGAGGCCGACGTCGTGGGACATCCAGCCGGCGAGGACCGCGAGGTTCGCGGCCACTCCCCACAGCCGGCGCTGCAGGTGGTCGGGGTGGTGGTAGGCGAGCATCCCGCCCACCTCGTTGAGCTGGCCCACGACGGCCTTGCGCTGGAGTCCGCCGCCCCTGGAGGCGTCCCAGGCGCGGAAGACCTCGACGGAGCGCTCCAGGGCATCGATCTCCTGGGAGCCGATCGGGGCCGCCTCGTAGCGGTCGTAGCCGGCCGGGTCGGCCTGATGGGCGCCGCCGCCGTAGCGGTGCGCGTCCTTGGCGGCGGCGGGGTCGGTGTGCAGCCAGTCGTACATGGCGTTGCTGAGGGCTGAGCCGGCGGTGAGCGCGGCTCCCGCGCCCATCAGACCGCGACGGTTGAGCATGAGGTCCATTCCCGTGAATTCGGTGAGGACCGCGGCTGTGCGTTCGGGCGCCCAGGGCACTCCGTCGGGGTTCTCCTGCGCCCCCTCCGGCTGCCGCTTCGCGGTGCGCCGCTGCCGTACGAACCCGAGGTCCTCGATGGTCACGACACGACCGAGCCGCTCGGTGAACAGTGCTGCCAGTACCGTGGGCACCGGTTCGCGCGGGGTCTCCCCCATGTCGATCCAGCGCCGCACCCGCGAGGTGTCGGTGGCCAGCTGGTGGTGGCCCATGGCGGCCGCCTGCCGGTTCACCATCCTCGCCAGTTCGCCCTTGGACCAGCCGGCCAGGCCGAACAGGTCGTTCAGACGGGTGTTTGGACCTTTGCTCACGTCAAGCCCCCAGGTTCTCGGCTGAGTTGACAGTAGCCCGCCGTCAGGTGCCCAGCGACTATTCGCCAGGGTTCGCCAGGGTCCGCCAGATGGTGTGCCACCCACGGCGGGGTGTCATGTAGGAATGCGCCTCCCCGACCCGGCCCCCGGCGGAACTCCCCAGGGTGAAGTACGGGATCCGGCGGGGCGGCGTACGCAACTCGTCGGCGCACGAAGGGAACCGTAAACGCCATGTACGCAGCAACGTCCTCCGTGTCCGCCCCGGTTCGGCCGCACCGCACGCTCCAGGCGGGCGGCGGCCCCTACCTCGACCCCGGCCGGCCGGCCGCCCCGGCGCAGGGCGCCGTACGGGCCCGGCGGATGCCGGGGACCGGGGCCCAGCCGCCCAGCGGAAGAATCGACCTGTCCGGACCGCAGGGCGCCCAACTGCGCACGGCACTCGCCTCGGTGCAGCGCATCTGTCCGGAGTTCGCGCCCGTACAGGTCCTGCGGCGCAGTGGCCGGTCGGTCCTCCTGGTGGGGACGACGGGGCGGATGACCGCCGTCGCGAAGGTATTACTGGACCACTCGCCCGAGTGGCGCGAGCGGTACCGGCACGAAATAGCTGCGTACCGGGCGTTCGTCCGGCACCGTCCGCCGGTCCGGGTGCCCCGGCTGATCGCCGCCGATCCGGAGAACTGCGTCCTGGTCGTCGAGCGGATGGCGGGCCGGGTGGCGGCCCTGCAGCGGCATCCGGTGGAAGCTCCGCCGCGCGCCGACGTGCGGGCGGCGCTGGGGGCGGTGTGCCGGGTGAACCAGTGGCGGCCTTCGGCCGAGCTGTTCGGGCACCCGCTGGACTACACCCGGCGGATCGCACGCGACCACCAGCTCGGGATGCTGACCGACCGCGATTTCGGCGACCTCCAGAAACTGCTGCACGGGCTCAAGCTGGCCGGGACCCCGTGGCAGTTCAACCACGGTGACGCCCTGCTGTCGAACCTGCTGCTCTCCCCTGCCGGGCCCGTACTGCTCGACTGGGAGCACGCGGGCTGGTACCTGCCCGGCTACGACCTGGCCACGCTGTGGACGGTACTGGGCGACGCCCCGGCGGCGCGCGGCCAGATCAGCCGACTGGCGCAGCAGCAGGGGCCCGCGGTCAGGGACGCGTTCCTGGTGAACCTGATGCTGATCCTGACCCGGGAGATCCGGATGTCCGAGACGGCGGTGCAGCGCTCGATGACGGCGACCGCCCCGATGCAGCCGCTGCCCGCGGGCGCCTTGTCCTCGGGTGAGGAGCAGCGGCTGCTGCTGCGCCGGCTGCACGACGACTGCGGGATGGCCCGCAGGGCGGTCCGCGCGGTGGTCGGCACCCGCTGACACGCCGTCCCCCGTACGCGAGGCCCCGTGGCTCCCACCGCCACGGGGTCTCGCTTCGGCGCGCACCGGGGCGGCGGTGTCGGATGCCTTGACATCACATGATCCTGCGAACAGGTTTCTGACTAGGCATCAGACGTGCCGGAGCCGCCGCCCCGCCCTCACTCCCCCGGAGCCCGCCATGTCCGCACGGTCCGATCACGCACGCGCTCCCTTCCCCGCCCGCCGGACGGTCCTCGCCGGCACCGGAGCCGGGGTGCTCGCCGCGACCGTACTGCCCGCCACAGCCGCGCGGGCCTCGGCCGACGCGGCCCAGGGCGGGGCCCCGCTCGGCGAGTACGACGTGGTCGTGGTCGGGTCTGGGGCGTCCGGGATGACCGCCGCGCTCACCGCCGCCAAGCGGGGGCTGAGCGTGCTGGTGGTGGAGAAGGCCCCCACGTTCGGCGGCTCGGCGGCCCGCTCCGGCGCCGGGATCTGGCTGCCGAACAACTCCGTCATCCTCGGGGCCGGGGTTCCGGACACCCCCGAGAAAGCCGCGGCGTACCTGGCGGCGGTGGTGGGTCCCGACGTACCGGCCGAGCGGCAGCGGGCGTTCCTCGCCAACGGGCCCCGGATGCTGGACTTCGTCATGGCCAACAGCCCGTTGAGGTTCCGCTTCATGGACGGCTACAGCGACTACTACCCGAACCTGCCCGGCGGTCTGCCGAACGGGCGCTCCATCGAGCCCGACCAGATCGACGGGAACGTCCTCGGCGCCGAACTCGGCCGGCTCAACCCGGCGTACATGCCGGTGCCCGCCGGGATGGTGGTGTTCAGCCAGGACTACAAGTGGCTCAACCTCGCGGCGGTCACCGCGAAGGGACTGGCGGTGTCCACCGAGTGCCTGGCGCGCGGCACGAAGGCGGCACTGCGCGGGGAGAAGCCGCTGACCATGGGGCAGGCGCTGGCCGCCGGGCTGCGGGCGGGCCTGATGCGGGCGGGGGTGCCGGTGTGGCTGAACAGCCCGCTGGTGGATCTGGTCCAGGAGGGCGGGGCGGTCACCGGGGTGGTGGTGGAGAACGAGGGCTCCCGGGGCGTCGTGCGGGCCCGCAAGGGCGTGATCATCGGATCCGGCGGCTTCGAGCACAACGCGGCGATGCGGGCGCAGTACCAGCAGCAGCCGATCGGCACCGAGTGGTCGGTGGGGGCGAAGGAGAACACGGGCGACGGCATCCGGGCGGGCCAGCGGGCGGGGGCCGCGCTCGCGCTGATGGAGGACGCCTGGTGGGGGCCGTCGATCCCGCTGCCCGGCGAGCCCTACTTCTGCCTGGCGGAGCGGACTCTTCCGGGCGGACTGATGGTGAACGCGAACGGCACCCGGTTCGTGAACGAGGCGGCTCCGTACAGCGACGTGGTGCACGTGATGTACGAGAAGGACCGGGGCGCGAGCGGCTCGCACATTCCGGCCTGGCTGATCGTGGACCAGAACTACCGCAACAGGTACCTCTTCAAGGACATCCTGCCGACGCTGGCCTTCCCCGACGCGTGGTACGAGGCGGGGGCCGCGAAGAAGGCGTGGACCTGGGACGCGCTCGCCGGGCAGATCGGGGTGCCGGCCGCGGCGCTGCGGGCGACGCTGGGCCGCTTCAACGCGCAGGCGTGGAACGGGTCCGACCCGGACTTCCACCGCGGTGACACGGCGTACGACCACTACTACACCGACCCGAACGTCCAGCCGAACTCCTGCCTGGCGCCGGTCTGGGTGCCGCCGTTCTACGCCTTCAAGATCGTGCCGGGGGATCTGGGCACGAAGGGCGGCATCGTGACGGACGCCCGGGCGCGGGCGCTGCGGGCGGACGGATCGGTGATCCGGGGCCTGTGGGCGGCGGGCAACGCCAGTGCGGCGGTGATGGGCCACAGCTACGCGGGAGCCGGCTCGACGATCGGCCCGGCGATGACGTTCGGCTACGTGGCGGCGAACGACATCGCGGACGCGTAGGCGGCGGTCCTGCGCCGAGCGGGCCTAGCCCTGCTGGAAGAGCTCGGCCGGGAGGGGCTTGAGCAGGGCGTACAGGTCATCGGTGATGGGGCGGTCCCAGCTGGCGATGGTGACCAGCACGTTGTCGCTGCGGTCGAACTGCACGCAGCTGATGCGGCCCTCGGAGAGCTTGACCTTGCGCACGATGAGGAGGTTGTCGCCCTGCATGACGGGGCAGTCCTCGACCCCGGTGACCTCGACCTCCTCGTCGTTCTCCAGGGCGTCCAGGAGCTGGGCCACCTCGAAGGGGACCTGCTTGTCGGCGAGCTCCCGGGCCGGTGAGCCCTCGGGGAGGTTGCCGATGATCATCGCGGGGCCGCGGCCGCCGAAGAGGTCGTAGCGCAGGAAGACACCCTGGCAGCTGCCGTCGGGCGCGGGGAGCAACCCGGCCCCGAGGTTGCCCGGCCAGTCCCCCGGGTCCATGGCCAGGACGTCGAAGTCCGGGCCGGCGGGTGTGGCGGCGCGGTGGCGGCGGAGGAAGGACATGCCGCCATGGTACGTGGCCGGGCGCGTTTTCCGGGCCGGGGGCCCGCTTCCGCGCCGGTGCCCCGGGGGCCGGCGGCGGTGGCGGCCTCCTACACCGGCGGGACCAGCGTGAAGTAGTGGTCGAGGCGGCCGGGGTCGCCGGTGGGGAACGGCGTCGGCCGCGACCCGGGCGTCGCGGCGCCCTCGGCGAACCAGTCGATCAGCGGTGCGGGGACCGGATCGAGCGTCGGGGTCCGGTCCGGTCCGGCCTCGGCCACGCGGCCAGGGCCGCCGGGTCGCAGGGGAGCCCGTGGGGGGGGACGGGTCCGAGGGTCGGGCGCCTCGGTGAGCCGATGCCGCAGGACGTGCGCGAGGCGGTGTACGCCGCCCGGGTGCCCTACGCGGCCGGAAACCGGCCGACCGGGGCAGGAGGGCACCCGGGGCGCCCGGCCACCGGGCTCGACCGCCCGGCGGGCGGCCTTCTCGCATGCCCGCGCCGGCGCGTCGACAGGCTAGCCGTGTGATCTCGCCCATGCGGACACGCGGCCCGCTCGCCGCGCGGATTCCGACCCCCCTTTGCTGCGGGCGAGAGCCTCCGGCGCGCCCCGGCGGCAGGGCGCCGTCACGTGCCCTCGTAGAGTCGCCGGTGCCACCACGGGAGCGGGCGTCCGGACCGGTCGCGTCCCACGGGTACCGCTGCGGGGTCGGGAAGGGTGCGACGGCAGAACTCGGCGTCCAGGGTGCGCAGTACGCGTCCGAGGGCGGACCGCGCGCCGGGCGGCAGCCCGCGGTACAGGTCGGCCAGTTGGTCGCGGACCACGGCGACGTCGTCCAGGGCGCACCCGGGGCAGGCCGGACAGGTCGAGCGTGCCGGCCGGAGCCGGTCGCCGGGGCGGTCCAGGAATGCGCGGTACAGCGCGAGCCGGACGGCGAGGCCGGGGGCGCGGCCGCGCAGCAGGTGGTGGATCAGCGCGCTCTCATCCGGTGAGAGCCGGTCCAGGGGTGGTAGTTCACGGGTCCACTCGGGTGGGCGGCGGCCGTCGAACGGCCCTCGTCGGGCGCGCAGGGCGCCGGGACGGTTACGCGGCACCGCGCTTTCGGTGGTTGATCGTCATGGTGGCCATGATGGCAGAACGGGGCCGCTGCCGCAGGGCACCGGGCGGCGGCTTCGCGCCCGGTGGCCGCGGACCGCGCGGGACGTCAGGTCAGGTCGAACTCGCCGCCCCGGGCGTCCAGGACGAACTTGCGCCACTCGTCGGGCGCGAAGATCAGCGGGGGGCTGTCCGGACGCTCGCTGTTGCGCATCGCGATGAACCCCTCCACGAAGGCGATCTGGACGTCCCCGGCTCCCCGGCTGCTCGACCGCCAGTGCGCCCCGCTGAGATCCAGATCCGGCTTTCCCCAGCCTGCGGGGGCCTGCGAAGTCATGCTCTCGGCCACGTGCGTGCTCCTCCCGGTACGTCGTCCGAGGGCCAGATTAACCACGCGGGCGGGCGCCGCACAGGCCACACCCGCCCGCCCGGCGTTCAGGACGTGGGTGGTTCGGCCCCCACCAGCCACATCGCGAAGAACTGGGCGCCGCCACCGTACGCGTGCCCGAGGGCGCGGCGGGCGTCCGCGATCTGGTGTTCCCCTGCCCGGCCGCGTACTTGGAGCGCCGCCTCGGCGAAGCGGATCATGCCGGAGGCGCCGATGGGGTTGGTCGACAGGACACCGCCGGACGGGTTGACGGGCAGGTCGCCATCGAGTTCCGTGACCCCGGCCTCGGTGAGTTTCCAGCCCTCCCCCTCCTCGGCGAAGCCCAGGTTCTCCAGCCACATCGGCTCGTACCAGGAGAACGGTACGTACATCTCCACCGCGTCGATCTCCCGGCGCGGGTCGGTGATCCCCGCCTGCCGGTACACGTCGGCCGCGCAGTCCTTGCCCGCCTGCGGGGACACGAAGTCCTTGCCGGCGAAGAGGGTCGGCTCGCTGCGCATCGCGCCGCCGTGCACCCACGCCGGCGGCCGGGGCGAACGGGCCGCGCCGGCCCGGTCGGTGAGGACCATCGCGCAGGCCCCGTCGGAGGAGGGGCAGGTCTCCGAGTACCGGATCGGGTCCCACAGCATCGGGGAGGCCTGCACCTTCTCCAGGGTGATGTCGTGCTCGTGCAGGTGGGCGTACGGGTTCTTCAGCGCGTTGCGCCGGTCCTTGTACGCGACGAGCGAACCCACCGTGTCGGGCGCGCCGGTGCGCCGCATGTACGCGCGTACGTGCGGCGCGAAGAACCCGCCCGCCCCGGCCAGCAGGGGCTGCTGGAAGGGCACCGGCAGCGAGAGGCCCCACATGGCGTTGGACTCGGACTGTTTTTCGAAGGCCAGGGTCAAGACGGTGCGGTGTACGCGGGCCGCCACCAGGTTGGCGGCGACGAGCGCGGTGGACCCGCCGACGGACCCGGCCGTGTGGACGCGGAGCATCGGCTTTCCGACCGCGCCGAGGGCGTCCGCCAGGTACAGCTCGGGCATCATCACCCCCTCGAAGAAGTCGGGGGCCTTGCCGATGACGACGGCGTCGACGTCCGCCCAGGTCAGCTCGGCGTCGGCGAGGGCGCGTACCGCTGCTTCGCGGACCAGTCCGGCGATGGACACGTCGTGGCGGGCGGCGACGTGCTTGGTCTGGCCGACGCCGACGACGGCCACGCACTCCTTCGATGTCGCGGCCTTGCTCATGCTCGGTCCCCTTCCAGGACGGCGACCAGGTTCTGCTGGAGGCAGGGGCCGGAGGTGGCGTGCGCGACGGCCCGGTCGGACTCGCGGCGGTGGATGCGTGCGGCGGCCTCGCCGATGCGGATCAGGCCTGCGGCCATGACGGGGTTGGCGGCGAGGGCCCCGCCGGACCGGTTGACGGCCACGCCCTCGTCGAGCCCGAGCGCCTTGCGGAGCACGACCTCCTGGGAGGAGAAGGGGGCGTGCAGCTCCGCCGTGTCCACCGGCGCCTCGAAGAGGCCCGCGTGTTCGGCGGCGATGCGGGTCGAGGGCGAGTCGGTGAGGTCGCGCAGTCCCAGGGCGTGCGCTTCGATCCGGTGGTCGATTCCGGTGATCCAGGCGGGCCGCTCGCACAGCCGGCGGGCGGTGTCTCCCGCCGCCAGGACGACTGCGGCGGCGCCGTCGCCGATGGGCGGGCAGTCGCCGGTGCGCAGGGGCCGGACCTGGTAGTCGCCTTGCGGGACGGCGCCGGTGAGCTGGGCGTGCGGGTTGCCGGTCCGGGCGGAGGCCCGGCTGCGGGCGCCGATGGCGGCGAGGGCGGGCTCGTCGGTCTCGCCCGCGTCGATCAGCGCCTGGGCCTGGAGGGCGGCCAGGGCGACGGAGTCGGGCCAGAGGGGGGCGAGGTAGTAGGGGTCGAGCTGGCGGGTGAGGACGTCGCGTACCGGTCCGGGGGAGGACTTCCCGTACGCGTAGACGAGCGCGGTGTCGGCCTCTCCGGTCTGGATCTTGACCCAGGCCTCGTAGAGGGCCCAGGCGCCGTCCATCTCGACGTGGGACTCGGAGATGGGCGGCCATGCGCCGACGCCGTCGAGGGTCATCGTGAAGGAGAAGGCCCTGCCTGCCAGGTAGTCGCTGGAACCGGAGCAGGTGAAGCCGATCTCGCCGGCCTTGAGACCGGTCCGGGCCAGCACTTGGTGGAGGACCGGCATGACCATCTCGACTTCGCTGAGTTCGTCGGTGCGGCGCCGGTGGTCGCTCTGTGCGAAGGCGACGACCGCGACCTCGCGGGCGTACCTGGGAGTCCTGGCCATCAGATGAGCTCCTTGTATGCGTCGTAGTCCGCGTCCGGTTCGCCGGTGGGGCGGTAGTGGTCGGGGTACCGGCCGCCTTCGGTCCACACCGGTTCGACGCGCAGGCCCATGCGGACCTGGTCGTAGGGGATGCCGCCGATCCGGCCGTGGAGGGCGAGGTCGGCGCCGTCGAGGGCGATGTGGGCGTAGACGTAGGGGACTTCGATGTCGAGGTTGCGGGCCTTGATGTTGACGACGCAGTACGTGGTGACGGTGCCGGCCGGGCCGACCTCGACCCGGTCGGTGGTGGCTACGCCACAGGTGGGGCAGGCGCCGCGCGGGGGTACGTACACCTTGTGGCAGGAAGGGCAGCGCTCGCCGACGGTCCGCCGCTCGGATAGGGCGTTGATGTACGCGGTCTGGGCGCGGCCGGGGCTGTAGGTGTAGTCGAGCCGGGCCTCGGCGACGATGCCGGTGACGGGCTCCGCGAACGCCCCGTCGTGCGGGGCGCCTTGGGGGTCCGCGGGGCCTTCGTGGGGCTCGAAGCAGGCGATGTCGGTGATCGCTCCGGTGCGCTGGGCGGCCCATCGGATGCGCACGCGCATGCCGGTGCGGACGGCGTCGGGGCCGGGGGCGTCGAGGGCGTGGAGGAGGGCGGTGTCGGCGCCGTCGAGCCTGACCAGGGCCCAGGCGAAGGGGCTGTCGAGGGGCTGGTTCGGGCGCGGGTGGTCGTTCCAGGCCCAGGTGGTGACGGTGCCGGTGGTGGCGACCTGGACCAGCTCGCGGATCTCTTCGGCGGTGACGGGGTCGTACTCGACGGGCGGGACCATCACCTGGCCGGCGGTGGTCCGGACGCCGAGTACGACGCGCTCGCGCAGGCCGGTGAGGAACGCGCTCTGCACGGGCCCGAGGGACCGGGTGAAGGGAAACTCGACGACCAGGGGCGCGCGCAACACCCCGGGCGGCGACGCGGCGGCTTCTGCGGCAGCGGACATGTGCGGGCTCCTGTCTGAAGGCACGACGAGTAACACCCGACCGGCCCTTGGCCGGCCGGGTCTGACGGCCGGGCCTGACGGCCGGGTCTGGCGGCCCGGCCCTTCGGCCGATCGGTCGGGGCGGGCGGTTCTGCTTCGGTCCGGCACCTCTGCCGACGGGCCACGGGCGCAGGCCGGCCCACGGCGTACCCGGCCCCGTCCCCGGCCCGCCCGGCCATCCGCCGTCCACTTGGGGGCCGGGCCCCGGGAGACCGAGGGCGGGGCCCCGGGAGTCCGGCTCTGGGGTAGCACTTCCGGCCTGGCCGGCCGTCGGCCGCCCGGGCCACCCCGGGGGTGCCGAATCCAGGCCCTCGGGTACCGGCACGTCCCGGGGCCCGGACCCCGGGACGTCCGGACGTCGGAGTACCGGGGTTCCGGCCCCGCACGGCCGGCCGCCACCCGGTGACCCGGGGGCGCCGGGGTTCCGGAGCGGCCGGCCGACCGCCACCCGGCCACCGGGTACCGGCGACCCCTGCGCCCGGGGCCGGGCCCCAGGAACCCGCCTCCGGGGCGGCGGTTCCGTCCCTCGTCGGTCGTCCGGCGTCGGTCGTCCGGCGTCCGGCCACGGACGTACCGGCTCCCGGCTCCCGGCTCCCCGCCACGGACGTACCGGCGGCACCGGGTACCGGCGGCCCCTGGCCCGAGGTCCGGGGTATCCGGGCGGTGGGGGGGAGCGGGGCTCCGGCCGCGCCGGGCGGCCGGGCACCGGTGCCTCCGCCGTGCCGTCCCGCGGAGCGTCAGGCGCGGTGGTACTGGGGCGGGCGTTTTTCCGCGAACGCACGCGCGCCCTCCTTCGCGTCCGCCGTCTCGAAGATCGGCCGGCCCCGGGTGAGTTCGGCGGCCAAGCCCTCCGTTTCCGTCAGCTCGGCCGTCTCGTACACCGAGGCCTTCACCGCCTCCACCGCCAGCGGCCCGCACGCGTTGATCCGTTCGGCGATCTCCAGCGCCTGCTCCAGCGCGGTGCCGTCCGGCACCACCCGCCCGATCAGGCCGATCCGCGCCGCCTCCGCCGCCGAGTACGGCCGGCCGGTCAGCAGCATCTCCAGCGCGTGCGTGCGCGGGATCTGCCGTGGCAGCCGTACCGTCGAGCCGCCGATCGGGAACAGGCCCCGTTTGACCTCGAAGAGCCCGAACGTGGCCCCCTCCCCCGCGACCCTGATGTCGGTCCCCTGGAGGATCTCGGTGCCGCCGGCCACGCAGTACCCCTCCACCGCCGCGATCACCGGCTTGCGCGGCCGGTGGTGGCGCAGCATCGCCTTCCAGTGCAGGTCGGGGTCGGCTTCCAGCCGGCTCCGGTAATGGTCGCCCGCCATCCCCCGCCCGGCCAGGGCCTTGAGGTCCATTCCCGCGCAGAAGTCCCCGCCGGCGCCCGTGAGGACAACCGAGCGGATGGCGTCGTCCGCGTCGGCTTCCAGCCAGCCGTCGTACAGCCCGACCAGCAGCGGCAGCGAGAGCGCGTTCTTCGCCTCCGGCCTGTTCATGGTGAGCACCAGCGTGGCGCCGTGGCGTTCCACGGTCAGGTGTTCCGTCCCACCCATTGCCGTCCTCCCGTCTGAAGACCTAGAACAGGTTGCAGGAGGGGAGGATGCAGTTCAATAGTTTTCTGACACACAGTCAGTTTTCTTGTTGCGCGCCTTCCCAGTTGACCGTCCCGGCGCTCTAATGACCGCCGAGCCGGCCCAGCCATGGGGTCAGCCATGGACACTTTCGGGTCAGGAGGAACGGTGGAGTACAACCTTGCCGACCTGTTCGAGTCGGTCGTCGACGTCGTCCCCGACCGGGAAGCCCTCGTCTACGTGGACCACCCCGGAACCGGCGCCGAGCGCCGCCTGACGTACGCGGAACTGGACGCCGCGGCGAACCGCCTAGCACACCACCTCCTCGACAACGGACTGACGGCCGGCGAACACCTGGGGCTGCACCTCTACAACGGGGTCGAGTACCTCCAGACCGTCCTGGCCTGCCTCAAGGCGCGCCTGGTGCCGGTGAACGTCAACTACCGCTACGTCGAAGAGGAGCTGGTCTACCTCTACGACGACGCCGACCTCGCCGCCCTCGTCTTCGAGGGCGAGTTCACCGAGCGGGTGGCCGCGGCGCTCCCGCAGACCGCCCGGCTCCGGCACCTCATCCGGGTCGGCGAGGCCCCCGAAGGCGCGCCGGAGCCCGCGATCGCGCCCGTGGCGTTCACGGACGCGGAGGCGGCCGGCTCCCCCGGGCGCGGCTTCCCGCCCCGCTCCCCCGACGACCTGTTCATCATCTACACCGGCGGCACCACCGGGATGCCCAAGGGCGTCATGTGGCGGGCCGAAGACCTCTTCTTCGCGGGCCTGTTCGGCGGCGAGCCGTCGGGCGAACCGGTGAAGCGGCCGGAGGAACTGGCCGAGCGCGTCGCCGCGCGCGGCGCCGGTCTCACGTTCTTCCCCGCGCCGCCGCTGATGCACGGCACGTCGACGCTGACCTCGTTCATCGCCTTCAACTACGGCCAGCGGGTGGTCATCCACCGCAAGTTCGCGCCCGAGGAAGTGCTGCGCACGATCGAGAAGGAGAAGGTCTCCAGTGTGTCGCTGGTGGGTGACGCGATGCTGAGGCCGCTGATCGACGCGTTGAACGGCCCGCTCAAGGGGACCGACCTGTCCTCGCTGTTCAGCGTCTCCTCGTCCGGGGCGATCATGTCGGAGACGGTGAGGGCCGAGTTCCAGCGGCTGGTGCCGCACGTGGTGCTGCTGAACAACTTCGGTTCGTCGGAGTCCGGTTCGAACGGCCGGGCGGCGAACGACTCCGGCCCGGAGAAGGGGTTCCGGCTGGAGGTCAACGACCGTACGCAGGTGGTGGACCCGGTGACGCACGAGCCGGTGCCGGTGGGCCGGCCGGGGCGCCTGGCGCAGCGCGGGCACGTACCGCTCGGCTACTACAACGACCCCGTGAAGACGGCCGAGACCTTCTTCCGCAAGGACGGCCAGCGGTGGGTGCTGCTCGGCGACATGGCGACGGTGGACGAGAGCGGGATCGTCACCGTACTGGGGCGCGGTTCGCAGTGCATCAACACCGGGGGCGAGAAGGTCTACCCGGAGGAGGTCGAGCAGGCGCTGAAGTCGCACCCGGACGTGTACGACGCCCTGGTCGCCGGGGTCACGGACCCGACGTGGGGCAGCCATGTGGCGGCGGTCGTCCAGGTGCGTGCGGGTGCTCCCGAGCCGACGCTGGAGGAGATCCAGGCCCATTGCCGGACCAGGCTGGCGGGGTACAAGATCCCACGCCAGCTCGTCGTCACGCCCGCGATCCAGCGTTCCCCGAGCGGCAAGGCGGACTACCGCTGGGCGAAGGCCGTGGCCACGGAGGCGGACGCCGCCCGCTGAGGCAGGGGTGGGCGCCGGTCACAGGGGGTGGCCGTCGGGACCGGTCCGGTCGGCCTGCGTGGAGAACTTCGAGAGGAAGACGTCGTACCAGCCGTCGCCCCTTCTGGTCATCGTCGCGCCGTCCTGCCAGATCCCGTTGTCGGACCACCACTGGCTGTCGTACGGGTCGCCCTGGTTCTGGTGGACGTTGTGCACGCCCGGGCCGCCGTGGTCGAACGGCTCCCCCCAGACGAGGACGGGGCGGCCGGGTACGAGGAGGGGCTCCAGCGCCCGGGAGGCTTCGAGGCAGGAGCCCGAGACCCAGGGGTGCGGGGGGCTGAGCCGGTCGAGGAGCGCGCGCAGCCGGGCGGGCGTGCGGCCGGACCGGTCGGCGAGCGCGGGGTGGCGCTGGAAGTCGATGGCGCCGGATCCCGAGGTGCGGGCGAGGTCGTGGTAGCCCGGCAGGAGCGCGGAGGCCGGTTCGAGCACCGAGGCGGCGAGGGTGAGGACCTTCCACTGCACGCCGATGGCGGAGTGCTTGCTGTCGACGTCGACGGCGCAGCGGTAGCGGCCGTCGGGTGCGTCCACCTCCAGGTTGACGTGGAACCAGCGGCCCTGCGTATCGGGTTCGTCGCGGAAGTGG
The DNA here is from genome assembly GCF_014650775.1 of Streptomyces cirratus. Lineage (GTDB taxonomy): Bacteria > Actinomycetota > Actinomycetes > Streptomycetales > Streptomycetaceae > Streptomyces > Streptomyces cirratus. Next base: position 508,833 of record NZ_BMVP01000003.1, read on the forward strand.
CGGTGCAGCGTTCCGCACAGCACCCCGTAGTCGGCGAGCGGCATGCGGCCAGTGAACCACCGACGGACCCGGTGGTGGCGACGGCGCGGGCCGTCCGCACCTGACGGCGGCGAGATCACCGATCACTCGTTCGAGCCATTGCTTCAGCCGACGGTCTCCGGCAGGCTACCGAATGATCGGTCGGTTCGTTCACGATGGGGTGAGGACATGTCGGACTTCGCAGGCGAGGAGCGGGATCAGGGCGAGCTGCTGAGCGGTGACGAGCTCGCGGCCCTCCAGCTGAGCCGGTTGCGGGCCACCTTGCACCGCGTCTACGAACGCGTGCCCTTCTACCGGCAGGCCTTCGACAAGGCCGGTGTGCACCCCGACGACTGCCGTTCCCTCGCCGACCTCTCCCTCTTCCCCTTCACCACGAAGGCCGACCTTCGCGACCAGTACCCCTTCGGGATGTTCGCCGTCCCCCGCCCGGAGGTCCGGCGCATCCACGCCTCCAGCGGAACCACCGGCCGCCCGACGGTGGTGGGGTACACCGAGGGTGACCTGTCCACCTGGGCGGACGTCGTGGCCCGCTCCATCCGCGCGGCGGGCGGCCGGCCGGGGCAGGTCGTGCACATCGCCTACGGGTACGGCCTGTTCACCGGCGGCCTCGGCGCGCACTACGGCGCCGAACGGCTCGGCTGTACGGTCGTGCCCGCTTCCGGGGGCATGACGGACCGGCAGGTCCGGCTGATCCAGGACTTCCGGCCGGGGGTCATCATGGTGACCCCCTCCTACATGCTGACGTTGCTGGACGAGATGGAGCGCCAGGGGATCGACCCGCGCTCGACCTCTCTGCGTACGGGGATCTTCGGCGCGGAGCCGTGGACGGAGGAGATGCGCCGGGAGATCGAGGACCGGCTCGGCATCGACGCCGTCGACATCTACGGCCTGTCGGAGGTGATGGGCCCCGGGGTGGCGCAGGAGCACGCTTCGACGAAGGACGGGCTCCACATCTGGGAGGACCACTTCTATCCGGAGGTGGTCGACCCGCTCACCGGGGCGGTACTGCCGGACGGCGAGCCGGGGGAGCTCGTCTTCACCTCGCTCACGAAGGAGGCCATGCCCGTCATCCGCTACCGCACCCGGGATCTGACGCGGCTGCTCCCGGGCACCGCCCGGCCGGCCTTCCGCCGGATGGAGAAGATCACGGGCCGCAGCGACGACATGATCATCCTGCGCGGGGTCAACCTGTACCCCACCCAGATCGAGGAGATCCTGCTCCGCGTCCCGGCCCTGGCCCCGCACTTCCAGCTCCGGCTGACCCGGGAGGGCCGGCTGGACGCGCTGACCGTCCGGGTGGAGGCCCGTCGCGATGCCGATGCCGCTCAGCGGGAGGCGGCAGCCGCCGCGGTGGTCAGAGCCGTGAAGGAGGGGGTCGGGGTATCGGTCGGGGTCGAGGTGGTCGATCCGGAGACGCTGGAACGGTCGGTCGGCAAGATCAAGCGGATCCGGGACCTGCGGGGGGAGCCGCCGATACGCCCCTGACCGCCGCCGGCGAGCGGTGCGGGTCAGCCGCGCGGACGTGGGAAATCCACCCCTTCGGGCCGTTTTCACCGGCGCCTACGAGGCAATCGGGGTGCGGCCGGGTAGGTGAAGGGTGTGACCTCGAAGCCCCGGCCGCCGCACGACCGGCTCCGGGCCTCCCTCGTCGGGCTGGCCTGGAGCCGGGGGCGCCAGATGGAGCTGATGCACCGCGCGATGGGCTTCGCGGCCCTGGGCTTCTTGACCCTCGTACCGCTGCTCGTGGTCGTCGCGGCCGCCGCACCCGGCTCCGGTTCCGGCTTCGGCCGCTGGCTGGGGCAGGCCCTCGGGGTGACGGAGTCCTCGCGGGCCCGGGTCGAGATGCTGTTCAGCGCCGCCGACCTGGCGCTGGAGCGGACCACCGCCTTCGGTCTGGCCGCGCTCGCCGTGTTCGGCCTGACGTTCGGCTCGGCGGTCCAGACCGGCTACGAGAAGGTGTGGGACCTTCCCACCGCCCGCTGGCACACCATGTGGCGCCACGTCATCTGGCTCGCCCTGCTCGTCTGCTACCTCGCCGTCCTCGTCGAGATCCCCGCCCCCTCGAAGAGCGTGGTCGGCACCGCCGTCGGCACCGTCAGCGACCTCATCGGCACGGTCCTCTTCTTCTGGACCTCCCAACGCCTCCTGCTGGGCGGCCGGGTCCGCTGGCGCGCCCTGTTCCCGGGCGCGGTCGCCACCAGCATCGGCCTGCTGGGCCTGCGCGTCTTCTCCCAGCTGGTCTTCTCCCCGCTGATCGCGTCCAGCGCCGTCACGTACGGGCCGTTCGGCACCCTCCTGGTGGTCCAGTCCTGGCTGGTCGGTGTCGGCTTCGTCGTCTACGGCGGCTCCCTCGTCGGCCGCCTGGCCCACGAACGGCTCACCCTGCGCAGGCTGCGCAGGTCCGGCATGGCCACCGAGGAGGGACCGGATTCGCATGGTCCGAGAACCGACTGACGCCGCGGGCCACACCGGTGCGAGGATCGGCGTGATCCAGTAACACCAGTCACTCGCAGGGGGATTGATGAGTACGCAGTTTCCGACGGGCGCACCCGAGGGCCGCGTCTGGCTGATCACCGGGGCGTCCTCCGGGTTCGGCCTGATCCTGGCCGAGGCCGCGCTGGCCGCCGGCGACACGGTCGTCGCGGCCGCCCGCCGCACCGGCACCCTCAACGCCCTGGCGGCCGAGCACCCCGGCCGGCTCGTCCCGCTGGCCCTGGACGTGACGGACACCGCCCGCGCCGAGGAGGCCGTCGGCGGGGTCGTGGACCGCTTCGGCCGCATCGACGTGCTGGTCAACAACGCCGGGCGGGGCCTGGTCGGCGCCGTGGAGGAGGCGAGCGACACCGAACTCCGCGAGCTGATGGACCTGCACTTCTTCGGCCCGGCGGCGCTCCTGCGCGCCGCGCTCCCCCACATGCGCTCACGCAAGTCCGGGGCCGTCGTGCAGATGAGCAGCATGGGCGGGCGGCTGGCCTTCCCGGGCGTCGGGGCCTACTGCGCGACGAAGTTCGCCCTGGAGGGCCTGACCGAGGCGCTCGCCGCCGAGGTGGCCCCCTTCGGGATCAAGGTGTTGATCGTGGAACCCGGGTCGTTCCGGACGAGCTTCGCGGGCGGCGGTGCGCTGCGGTCCACCACCCCGCTCCCCGCCTACGAGGACATCGTCGGCCCCGTGCGGGTCGGGCTCCCGGCGAGCGACGGCCACCAGCCCGGGGACCCCGTCAAGGCGGTCGCCGCGATCCTCGCCGCCCTGGACGCCCCGCAGACCCCGCTGCGCCTGGTGCTGGGCAATGACGCCGTCGAGTTCATCCGGGCCCACGCGGACGCCGTGCGCGCCGAGGCCGACGTCTGGGAGTCCGTCAGCCGCGGCACGGACTTCGACGCCTGACGCCGCCACCCACCCGGGACGTGCGCCCGGGCCGGTGCCACCGGTCCGGGCGTACGTCCCGCACGGCGGTTCACGGGCTCACGGCCAGGAACAGGTACGCGGCGAGCAGCACGATGTGCACCCCGCCCTGGAGCAGCGTCGCCCGCCCGGGCACGATCGTCAGGGCGCTGACCACCACCGTCAGCGCCAGCAGCACCATGTGGACCGGGCCGAGGCCGAGCAGCAGCGGTCCGGAGAGCCAGATCGTGGCCAGCGCGATGGACGGGATGGTCAGGCCGATGCTGGCGATGGCGGAGCCGTAGGCCAGGTTCAGGCTGGTCTGCACCCGGTCACGGCGGGCGGCGCGTACGGCGGCCAGGGTCTCGGGGGCCAGTACCAGCAGGGCGATGATCACACCGACGACGGCGTGCGGCAGCCCGGCGTCCGCCACGCCCCGCTCGATGGTCGGTGAGACGGCCTTGGCGTTGCCGACCACCGCCACGAGCGCGATCAGCAGCAGACCGAGGCTGATCAGGGCGGCACGGAAGGTGGGCGGCACGGCGTGGTCGCCGTCGCCGTCCGTCCCCCCTCCCGCCGCGGGCCCCGCCGCGCTCCCCCCGGTGTCCACGGGCAGGAAGTAGTCCCGGTGACGGACCGTCTGGACGGCGATGAACAGGCCGTAGAGCGCGAGGGAGGCGCAGGCGGCGAAGGTCAGCTGGGCGCTGGAGAACTCGGGGCCGGGCTTCGTGGTGGTGAAGGTGGGCAGCACGAGGCTGAGGACGGCGAGGGTCGCGACGGTGGCGAGCGCCGCACCCGAGCCCTCGGCGTGGAAGACGGCGACCCGGTTGCGCAGGGCGCCCACCAGCAGTGACACGCCGACGATGCCGTTGCAGGTGATCATGACGGCGGCGAAGACGGTGTCCCGGGCCAGCGAGGAGGTCTTGTCCCCGCCGCCGGCCATCAGGGTGACGATCAGGGCCACCTCGATGATGGTGACGGCGACGGCGAGCACGAGGGAGCCGAAGGGTTCGCCGACCCGGTGGGCCACCACCTCCGCGTGGTGGACGGCCGCCAGGACCGCGCCCGCCAGGCAGAGGGAGACCAGCGCGACCGCGAAGCCGGGCAGGTCCCGTCCCCAGCTCAGGACGAGCGCGCCGAGGGCCACCACGGGGACCACGACGGTCCAGTCGGTCAGGGGCGTTCTGTGCGTTGCCGTACTCATGTCGGCCAACTTGCCAGAACCCTCCCCGGGGGCGTCACATGGCGCGCTCGCGCCCTTCCCAGTACGGGTCCCGCAGCCGTCGCTTGTACAGCTTGCCGTTGGGGTCGCGGGGCATCGTCTCGATGAAGTCGACCGTCTTGGGGCGCTTGTAGGCGGCCAGCCGCCGCTCGCAGTGGTGCAGGATCTCGGCGGCCAGCGCGTCGCCCGCCTCGAAGCCCTCGGCGGGTTCGATGACGGCCTTGACCTCCTCGCCCCAGTCGTTGTGCGGGATGCCGAAGGCGGCGGCGTCCGCGACCGCCGGGTGGGTGAGGAGGGCGGATTCGATCTCGGCCGGGTAGATGTTGACCCCGCCGGAGATGATCATGTCGATCTTGCGGTCCCGTAGGAAGAGGTAGCCCTCCTCGTCCATCAGCCCCAGGTCGCCGACCGTGAAGAAGTCGCCGATGCGGTTCTTGCGGGTCTTGCCCTCGTCCTTGTGGTAACTGAAACCGCCGGTGTTCATCTTGATGTAGACGGTGCCGAGTTCACCGGGCGCCAGCCGGTTGCCGTCGTCGTCGAAGATGGCCAGTTCGCTGATCGGCCAGGCCTTTCCTACGGTTCCCGGCTTCTTGAGCCAGTCCTCGGCGGTGGCGAAGGCGCCCCCGCCCTCGCTTGCGGCGTAGTACTCCTCCACGCAGCCTCCCCACCAGTCGATCATCGCCCGCTTGACGTGGCCGGGGCAGGGCGCTGCGCCGTGGATGGCGTGCCGCATGGAGCTGACGTCGTAGGCGTCCTTCGTCTCCTGCGGGAGCGCGAGGAGGCGGTGGAACTGCGTCGGCACCATGTGGGTGTGGGTGCAGGCGTACTGGTCGATCAGGCGCAGCATCTCGGCCGGGGTCCACTTGTCCATGAGGACCAGCGGGTGCCCGATGTGCAGCGACGCGCCCGCGAACTGGAGGACTGCGGTGTGGTAGAGCGGCGAGCAGACGAGGTGCACGTTGCCGTCGAAGGGCCGGATGCCGAAGATGCCGAGGAATCCGCCGAGGTACGTCTCCTCGGGGAGCTTGCCGGGCAGCGGGCGGCGGATGCCGCGCGGCCGGCCGGTGGTGCCCGAGGTGTAGTTCATGACCCAGCCGAGGGTGCGGTCGGCGGGCGGCGTGGCGGGGTGCGGGGCGAGCAGGTCTTCGTAGGGGCGGAAACCGGCCACCGTTCCCACGGCGTAGCGGTGGCTCACGGGCAGGCCGGCTTCACCGGCCGCCGCCGTGGCCGCCTCGGAGAAGCGCTCGTGCGCGATGAGCACCTTGGCGCCGCTGTCGGCGACGATCCAGGCGATCTCGGGACCGACGAGGTGGTGGTTGACCGGGACGAGGTAGAAACCGGCCTGGGAGGCTGCCAGGTAGGCGGTGAGGAACTCGACACCGTTGGGCAGTACGACGGCGAAGGAGTCACCCGTCCGCATTCCGGCCGCGCGCAGTCCGTGGACGAGCCGGTTGGCCTCGGCGTGCAGCCGGCCCGCGCTCCACTGTTCGCCGTCGGGGGCGGTCAGTACGGTGCGGTCGGGCTCGGCGGCGGCCTGGGCCCAGAAGCCGTTGGTGTCGGTCATGCTGCTCACGCCTCTCGGGTGGTCCGGCGGCCGGCTATGCGGTTGATTCGGTCGATGGCCTTCTCGAAGCCGCTCGTCAGTTCGTCGAACACGGCCTGGACGCCGCGTTCGCTGTTCATCCGGCCGACGATCTGGCCGACGGGGGTCCCGAGGAGCGGCTGGACCTCGTACTTCTGGATCCGCGACACCGCTTCGGCGACCAGCAGGCCCTGGAGCGGCATGGGGAGCGCGCCGGGGCCGTCCGGGTCGTCCCACGCGTCGGTCCACTCGGTGCGCAGCTGGCGGGCGGGCTTGCCGGTGAGGGCGCGGGAGCGGACGGTGTCGCCCGAGCCGGCGGCGAGGAGCTTGGCGGTGAGCGCGCGGGAGTGCAGGTCGGCTTCGGTGGTGGTGAGCCAGAGGGAGCCGAGCCAGACGCCCTGGGCGCCGAGGGCGAGGCCGGCGGCGATCTGCTCGCCGCTGCCGATGCCGCCCGCGGCGAGGACCGGCAGCGGGGCGACGGCCTCGGCGATCTCGGGGACCAGCACCATCGTGGCGATGTCGCCGGTGTGGCCGCCGGCTTCGTAGCCCTGGGCGACGACGACGTCGATGCCGGCTTCGGCGTGACGGCGGGCGTGTTTGGCGCTGCCCGCGAGGGCGGCGACGAGGACTCCGTGGTCGTGGGCGCGGCGGATGACGTCGGCGGGCGGGGAACCGAGCGCGTTCGCCAGGAGTTTGATGGGGTAGTCGAAGGCGACGTCGAGCTGGCTCCGCGCGACCTGTTCCATCCAGCCGGTGATCCGCCAGCCGGATGCCTCGCCCTCCGCGAGCTCGGGCACGTGGTGCTTGGCGAGGGTGTCGCGGACGAAGGCGCGGTGTCCGGCGGGGATCATCGCCTCGATGTCGGCTTCGGAGATGCCGTCGACCGCCTTCTTGGCGGGCATGACGACGTCGAGGCCGTAGGGCTTGCCGTCGGTGTGTGCCTGCAGCCAGTCGAGGTCGCGTTTGAGGTCGTCGGGGGCGGTGTAGCGGACGGCGCCGAGTACGCCGAATCCGCCCGCGCGGGTGATGGCAGCGGCGACCGCCGGGAAGGGCGTGAAGCCGAAGATGGCGTGCTCGACTCCCAGTTTCTTGCTCAGCTCCGTCTCCATGGGCGTGAGGATGCCGCAGCGCGACGGTCGAGGGAAGAGGTTTTCTGATGCAGCGTCAGATTCTTTGCGGACCGGTCGGTGCGGGGCGCGCCTGCCGCGCGGGCAGATACTGCGAGAGGCGCGACGGCGGACAGGAGGACCGGTGATGGACGAGTTCACGGGGGCGCCCGAGGGGCCTCGGCCCGTACCGGTGGCCACACCCACCGCGGGCCCCACAGCCGCGGCGATGCCCGGACCGCCCGACGCGGGCGGTGGGGCGGCACCCGGGGCGGCTGGTGCGGCGGCAGCCGGACCGACCGCCGGGATGACAGCCGGACCGGCCGGCTCGGGCGCCCGGGCCGATGGCGCGCAGCCTGAGCAGGGCGACGGGGTGGCTGGCGGGACGGGTGTCGGCGGCGACGGGGTCAGCCGGCGGCGGCTCGGGGCGCGGTTGCTCGCGCTCGGCGGGGTGCTCGTCCTTCAGGCGGCCCTGCCCGGGTCCGCCGGCGCCCGGGGCAATCCGGCCGAGCGGCGCGCCCTCCAGGGCCTGAGGCTGCGCTACGGCTCCGCCCGTCAGGCCGGGTTGCTGGAAGAACACCTCGAAGGGGTGGCGGAGGAGGCGCGGCGCTTCCTCGGCCCCTCCCCCGAACACCCGTACTACGCCGGAGCCGTCGTCCTCGCCGGCCGCGGCCGCACCGTCGCGCTGCACCGGGCCATGGGCCACGCGCTCCGGTACGCCGACTACGACGGCCGCACCGACCGGGTCCGGGAGTTCCCCGAGGCCGAACGGATCGCGATGGCGCAGGACACCGTCTTCGACCTGGCCTCGCTCACGAAGCTGTTCACCTCGTTGCTGGCCGTGCAGCAGATGGAGCGGGGGCGGCTGGAGCTGGAGGCTCCGGTGGAGCGGTACCTGCCGGAGTTCACCGGAGGCGGCAAGGAGCTGATCACGGTTCGTCAGCTGCTCACGCACACCTCGGGGATGCGCTCGTGGGCCCCCTTCTACCGGGAGTCCACCCACGAGGGGCAGATGAGGCTGCTGTGGTCGGTGCGCCCACAGGACACCCCGGGGACGGTGTACCGGTACTCCGACCTGAACCTCATCACGCTCCAGCTGCTCCTGGAACGGATCACCGGCCGCACCCTGGACACCCTGCTCCGCGAGGAGATCACCGCTCCGCTCGGGATGCACCGCACCCGGTACCGGCCGCCGCTCTCCTGGCGCCGGGGCATCGCCGCGACCGAGGTGCAGCGTCCGCCCTGGTCCGGCCTGGACCGCGGTCTGGTGTGGGGCGAGGTCCACGACGAGAACGCGTACGCCCTCGGCGGCGTCGCCGGCCACGCGGGCGTCTTCGGCACCGCCTGGGACCTGGCCGTCCTCGCCCGCGCCCTGCTCGACGGCGGGGTCTACGCCGGGAAGCGCATCCTGCGTCCCGCCTCCGTCGAGCTGCTCTTCACCGACTTCAACACCGCGTTCCCCGGCGACGACCACGGCCTGGGCTTCGAGCTCTACCAGCACTGGTACATGGGAGCCATGGCCACCCCGCACTCCGCGGGCCACACCGGTTTCACCGGCACCTCCATGGTCCTGGACCCCTCCACCGACTCCTTCCTCATCCTGCTCGGCAACTCCGTCCACCCGGTACGGACCTGGCGGGCCGGCAGCGCGCCCCGCGTCGCCACCGGCAACCGCTTCGCCCGCGCCGTCCCCGTCCGCACCCGGCACGGCGGCCCCGCCTGGTTCTCCGGCATCACCCCGGGCGGCTCTGGCACCCTCGCCCTCCCCCCGCTCACCCCCGCCACCGCGGCCGCGCGGCTGCGCTGCGCCCTGTGGTGGGACACCGTGCCCGGCGAAGGGGCCTTCCACCTGGAGGCCTCCGCCGACGGGCAGAGCTGGGAGCCCCTGCCCTTCACCACCGTGCGCTCCACCGGCGGTACGTCCGAAGCGTGGCCCCAGGGCCGCGCCGACGGCTGGTCGGGCCGCATCTGGCACCGCCTCGAAGCCCCCCTCGCCCCCTGGGCGGACCGCGAGGTGCGCCTGCGCTTGCGGCACAGCGCGACCGGCCGTTACGTGGGACGCGGCGTCTACGTGGACGTCATCCGCGTCGCCGAACCGGGCCGGCTGCTCTTCGCCGAGGACCGCCCGGCCGACGCGGACCGCCTGGAGGCCACGGGATGGACCCGTTCGGCCGACTGACGCGCGGGTGCGGAATGAACGCGTCCCCACCCGCGTTGCGACTCATTGCCGAGATTCGTTGACCGTTCAACACGAAGGCAGGCCAGGAACATGACCGACATCGACTGGGACCACCCGATCGACCCCAAGCCCGGCTGGACGCTGGACCACGTCAAGCAGTACGTGAGCTCGAACGGGGCCGAGGGCCAGTTCTGGAACGGGACGCAGACCCTGCTCCTCACCACCCTCGGCCGGGTCTCCGGCAAGCCCGTACGCACCCCCCTGATCTACGGGGAGGCCGACGGCCGGTATCTCATCGTGGCGTCCAAGGGCGGCCACCCCGAGGACCCGCTCTGGTACAAGAACCTGAAAGCCCACCCCGAGGTCCGCGTCCAGGTCGGCCCGAAGGTCGTCCAGGGCACCGCCCGCACCGCGACCCCCGAGGAACGCGCCGCGTACTGGCCCGTGATGGTCGGGCACTGGCCCGCGTACGACGAGTACCAGACCAAGACGGACCGTGAGATCCCGATCGTGGTCATCGAGCCGACGCGGCAGGTCGCGTAACGGCTCAGCGGCCCAGGACCGCCATGGCGGCGTTGTGGCCGGGAACCCCGCTCACACCGCCGCCGCGCACCGCGCCCGCCCCGCACAGCAACACGTTCGGGTAGGCCGTCTGAACGCCCCAACGGCCCGCGGCCCCCGCTCCGCCCGCGCCTTCCTCCGCGTAGGGCCACGACAGGTCGCGGTGGAAGATGTGCCCTCCCGGCAGGCGCAGTTCGCGGTCCAGGTCGAGCGGGGTCTTGGCCTCGATGCAGGGCCGCCCGTCCGCGTCGAGTGCCAGGCATTCGGTGAGCGGCTCGGCCAGGTGCGCGTCGAGCTGGGCCAGCGTGCCCGCCAGCAGCACCCCGCGCGCACCCTGGTTGTCCTTCTCGAACAGCCGGGCCGGAGTGTGCAGGCCGAACAGGGTCAGCGTCTGGTAGCCGCGTGCGACGAGCTCGGGCCCCAGGATCGAGGGGTCCGTCAGCGAGTGGCAGTAGATCTCGGAGGGCGGTACGGAGGGCAGTTCACCGGTCGCCGCCTCGGCGTAGGCCCGCGCGAGCTGCTCGTACCCCTCGGCGATGTGGAAGGTGCCGCCGAACGCCTCGCGCGGGTCCACGGAGGTGTCCCTCAGCCGGGGCAGCCGCCGCAGCAGCATGTTGACCTTGAGCTGGGCGCCCTCCGCCGGGGCGGCCGGGGCCCCGCCGAGCAGTTCCGCCAGGGCCCGCGGCGAGGCGTTCACGAGCACCGTGCGGCCCGCGACGGCGCCCTCCCCGGTCGCCGTCCGGAACCTCACCTCGGCGGGCGCGGCCGTTGCGTCCGCGTCGATCCGCAGCGCCTCGTGACCCGTGAGGATCTCGGCCCCCGCCGCCCGCGCCGCCCCTGCGAGGGCATCGGTGAGGGCGCCCATACCGCCGACGGGGACGTTCCAGTCGCCCGTTCCGCCGCCGATGACGTGGTAGAGGAAGCAGCGGTTCTGCGCGAGGGAGACGTCGTGGGCGTCGGCGAAGGTGCCGATCAGGCCGTCCGTCAGCACCACGCCGCGCACCACGTCGTCGGCGAAGTGCCGCTCCACGGCCTTCCCCAGCGGCTCCTCGAACAGCATCCGCCAGGCGACCTCGTCGTCGATCCGGGCGCGTAGCTCCCCGCGGGTGGGCAGCGGCTCGGTGAGGGTCGGGAACACCTTCCGGGCGAGCCGGCCCGTCGTGGCGTAGAAGGCGCGCCAGTTCTCGTACTCGCGGTCGGAGCCGGTCAGCCGCGCGAAGGACTCCCGCGTGCGGGCATCGGAGCCGCCGACGAGCAGTCCGCCCGCGCGTCCGCCGCGCTCGACGGGCGTGTACGAGGAGACGGTGCGCCGGAGTACCTCGAAGTCCAGGCCCAGATCGCGCACGATCTTCGCGGGGAGGAGGGAGACCAGGTAGGAGTAGCGGGAGAGCCTGGCGTCCACGCCCGCGAAGGGCCGGGTGGAGACCGCCGCGCCGCCGGTGTGGCCGAGCCGTTCGAGGACCAGTACGGACTTGCCCGCCCGGGCCAGGTACGCGGCGGCCACCAGGCCGTTGTGCCCGCCGCCCACGATCACCACGTCGTAGGCCGCCTGCCGGAAGGGCTCCGAGGTCGTCGTCATGGCTCTTGGTAGCACACCTGGGCGAGCCGCTCCAGACAGTATGCCTCATCGGCGTGGGCGAGCACCGTGTCGGGGTGCCCTTCGCCGAGGGACCGTTCGCGGATGCCGGAGAGTTCCCGGTACAGGGGCAGCGCCTCGTGCCAGCGGCCCAGCCGTCCCAGCCCTACGGCGAGTTCACGGCGGCTGACCAACGTGTCCGGATGCTCCGCGCCGAGCACCTCCGCCCGCGCCTTCGCGACCTGGCCGGCCTCGGCCACCGCCTCCTCCCAGCGGTCCAGCCGGCCCAGGTTCACGCCGAGGACGTGCCGGGCGCGCAGGGTCTCCGGGTGGGCGGCGCCGTAGGCGCGGGTGCGGTCGCGCACCAGGGCGCGGAACAGGTCGAGGGCCTCGGCAGCGCGGCCGGTGCGGCCCAGCGCGACTCCGGTCTCGTAGCGGGCGGCGAGGGCGTCGGGGTGGTCGCGGCCCAGGATCCGTTCGCGGACGGCGGCCACCTGCCGGAAGCCGGCCAGCGCCTCGTCCCAGCGGCCGAGGCGGCCGAGCGCGTACGCGACCTCGTACCGGGTCAGCAGCGTGTCGGGGTGTTCGGCGCCGAGCACGGCCGCGCGGTCCGCCGCGACCTCGACGGCGGTGCGGTGGGCGTCCTCGTACCGGCCGAGGGCGCCCAGCGCGCAGGCGAGGTTGTGGCGGCAGAGCAGGGTGTCGGGGTGGCGCGGGCCCGCGGTGCGGGTACGGGCGGCGAGCACGGAACGGTAGATCTCGCAGGCCTCGCGGTGGCGTCCGAGACGGCCCAGTTCGTACGCCTCCTCCTGACGGGCCGCGAGGGTGTCGACATGGTCGGGCCCCAGCACCCCGGCCCTCCCCCGGGCCACGGCTGCGTACACGGCCAGCGCCTCCTCGGGCCGACCGGCGCGGCTGAGGGCGTACGCCCGGGAGTGGGCGGCGTCGAGCGCCTCGGGGTGCTCCGGCCCGCCCGGGGTCACGGCGCGGCCCAGCCCGACGGCGAGGGTGAGCCGGGGATCGGCGGCGGCGTCGGGCCGCTCGATCGGCCGGGTCACGCCGGGCCGGGCGGTGGTCCAGGAACCGGTGAGCACGGCCCATTCCCCGCTGGCGGGGCGGGCGTCGGTCCCGGCCTTGCGCCCGGCGGTCATCCCCCGGGCCCACTCGGGCAGCGGGGGCTGCGCCCCGGGCGCCCCGCCCGGACCGAGCCGGTACTCCACGAGCCTGCGGTGCAGGTGCCGGGCGTCACCCGGTCGGTCCTCGGGCTGCTTGGCGAGCAGTTCGAGGACCAGCAGGTCGAAGTACTCGGGCAGCTCGGGGCGGTGCTCGCGGGGCGGTACCGGCGCGGTGTCGCGGTGACCGACCAGGACGGACCAGGAGTCGCCGAGGTCGAAGGGCGGGGCGCCGGTGGCGATCTCGTACAGGACGCAGCCGAGGGAGTAGAGGTCGCTGCGGTGGTCGACCTCGCCGCCCGCGATCTGCTCCGGCGACATGTAGTGCGGGGTGCCCATGGCCATGCCGCCGCCGGTGAGCTTGGCGGTGAAGCCGATGTCGTGGGCGAGGCGGGCGATGCCGAAGTCGCAGATCTTCACGGTGCCGTCGGTGAGCCGCATGATGTTGGCGGGCTTGAGGTCGCGGTGGACGACGCCCTGGTCGTGGGTGTAGCCGAGCGCCGCGGCCATCTGCTCGGCGATGTCGACGACGACGTCCACGGGGAGCGGGCGCGACTCGTTGTCGGCGAGGAGCTGGCTGAGGTTGCGGCCGTCCAGGAGTTCCATGACGAGGTAGAGGGGGCCGCCGGCCGCGCTGTCGTCGCCGAAGTCGTGCACCACGGTGACGCCGCGGTGCTGGAGCGAGGCGGCCACGCGCGCCTCACGGCGGAAACGTTCGCGCAGCACCTGGGTGAAGTGGGTGTCCTGCTCGGGCCCGAGGGGCTTGAGGCACTTCACGGCGACCTGGCGGCCCAGCGACTCGTCCCGGGCCCGCCATACCTCGCCCATGCCGCCGCGCCCGATCAGATCGAGCGACCGGTACCGGCCCTGGATCAGTCTGGACTCCGCCATGTCTTGAAGCCGCCCCCGTGTGTTGTGCCACGCCCTCCCCGGACGGTCCAGTATGGCCGCTGATGTACGCAGTGTGTACGCCGAGGGGCGACTCCCGGGACCCGTGCGACGCATCGCTTTCAAGATGTGACCTGACGGCGGCCGTCGGCGCGGACCTGCGGGGATGGTGCGCAGCAGGCGTCTGGTGGGGTGCGGGAGGCGGATGAGGGCGGGCGGGCCGGGCGCGGAGGCGGGATCGTGAACTGCCCGCCCGGTGGTCACGGCCCCCTGCCCGCTTCGGCGTTGGCGGGCGGGCCGGGCCGGGGCGCGGGCGTCGGCAGGGGAGGGAGTTCGGGCAGCAGCTCGGTGATGACGAAGGCGATGACGGCCGCGAGGATCGCCACCGGCATCATCGCGGAGCTGCCCAGCAGCAGGATCACGAGCACCACGCTGCTGACCGGCAGCCGCATGACGGAGACCGCGGTGGCGGCCATGCCCGCCGCCATCGCGGGTGCGACGCCCAGACCCGGCAGCGGTGCCACGAGGACTCCGGCCGCGGCCCCCAGGAAGAGGGCCGGGAAGATGGGGCCGCCGCGCAGACTGCCCAGGCACAGGGCGTACGCGACTCCCTTGAACAGCAGGACGGCGATCAGCGCGCCGATCCCCCAGGCGTGCGGGTCGGCGGCCAACTGCGCCAGCGTGGCCTGACCGGACAGGGCGGCCTCCGCCGAGGAGCGGCCGGTGATCAGGGCGTAGAGGGCGGTGCAGGCGGCGGCGCCGAGCGCGCAGACGACCGTGCGCGGGAGGGTGCTGCGCGAGACGAACACCGAGACCCGGCGCGCCATGAACAGGACCGGCCGCATGAGGAGGGCGCAGCCGACGGCGATGACCACCGCCCAGAGCACGTCCCCGGCGTCCAGACGCGGGGGGGCACCGGCCACCTTGAGTCCGAGTTTGCCGGTGCCCAGTCCGGTCCACCGCCCGAAGCCGGTGAAGACCAGGGACCCGATGCCGCTGGAGAGCAGGGCGGGGAGCATGACCGCGAACAGCTCTGGGCCGCCCACCCCCGCTACCTCGATCAGCAGCACCGCGGCCACCAACGGGTTGCCGAAGATCGCCGCGATGGCGGCCCCCGCTCCGGCCGCGCCCAGCAGAGCGGTGGTCATCGGACTCGTCGGGGCCCTGGTGAGGTCGCGCAAGAGCAGGGCCAGGCCGCCGCCGAGGGCGATCAGGGGTGCTTCCGGGCCCAGGACCGCGCCGAGGGGCAGGCCCGCCGCCGCTGCGATCAGTACGCCGGGCAGGGCGGCCGGCGGGCTGCCGCCGGCGGACAGCCCGGCCGCGGGGATGTGCCCGCCCGCACCGGGGAGGTGGGTGACGACCAGTGCGACGATGACCCCGGCGATCAGGAGCAGCGGCAGGGGCCACCACCACGGGGGCGCGTCGCGGCCCATGGCGTGCGGGAGCGAGACCCACACGGCGTGTTCCAGGGCGTGCAGCCCGGCCAGGAACCAGAACGCGACCAGGGACACCGGAATGCCGACGAAGGCGGAGAAGGCGAGGGCCTTGAGGTAGCCGGGAGAGCGGAGGATGGCTCGCAGCCGGTCCGCCTCTCGCGGCTGGGAGGGGCCGGCGGCCGAATCCGGGTGCGGGGCGTCCGGGCGGGCGGCGTCCGGCCGGGGGCCGGGTTCCATCGGTTCCGTGGGTTCCGTCATGGTTCCTCGTCCAGTTCGGCGTCGAGCGCGAGGGCCGCGGTGACCAGCGCGAGGTGGGTGAAGGCCTGGGGGAAGTTGCCCAGTTGCTCGCCGGTGGGCCCGATCTCCTCGGCGAACAGGCCGACGTGGTTGGCGTAGGTGAGCATCTTGTCGAAGGCGTAGCGGGCTTGTTCGACCCGTCCGGCCCGGGCCAGGGCGTGGACGTAGAGGAAGGAACAGAACGAGAACGTTCCCTCGCAGCCCCTGAGACCGTCCGGAGAGGCCAAGGGGTCGTAGCGGTAGACGAGGCTGTCGGAGACGAGTTCGCCCTCCATGGCGTCCAGGGTCGACAGCCAGCGCGGATCCGTCGGCGGTACGAAGCCGACCAGCGGCATCATCAGCAGCGAGGCGTCCAGGACCGTGCTGTCGTAGTGCTGGACGAACGCCTGCCGCTCCCGGCTCCAGCCCCGGGTCATGATCTGCTCCATGACGGCGTCACGGACGGCGGTCCAGCGCGTCAGGTCCGCGGGGCGGCCGGTGGCCAGGGCCTGACGGATGCCGCGGTCCAGCGCGACCCAGCACATGAGGCGGCTGTAGGTGAAGTCCTTGCGCCCTCCGCGGGTTTCCCAGATGCCGTCGTCGGGGCGGTCCCAGTGGCCGCAGAGCCAGTCCAGCAGGGCGGCGGAGCGCCGCCAGTGGTCGTAGCCGACCACGTCGGGGGTCCGGCCCGCCTGGGCGAGGGCGTAGACCGCCTCCCCGTATATGTCGAGTTGCAGTTGACCGGCCGCGTCGTTGCCCACGCGTACGGGGGCGGATCCCCGCCACCCCGACAGGTGGCCGAGGACCTCCTCGGGCAAGTGGGGGTCGCCGTCGACCCGGTACATGACCTGCAGAGGCTCGCCGTTCGGGGCGCCGACGCCACGGAACCGGTGGGCCAGCCAGCCCCGGAAGGCGTTCGCCTCCGCGGTGAACCCGACGTCGCGCATGACCCGGACGGCCAGGGAGGCGTCCCGGACCCAGGTGTAGCGGTAGTCCCAGTTGCGCTCCCCTCCCTCCTGTTCGGGCAGGCCCATGGTCGCGGCGGCGACCGGTGCGCCCGTGGGCCCGTACGTGAGCAGCTTGAGGGTGATGGCGGAGCGGTTGACGATCTGCTGCCAGCGGCCCCGGTAGCGGCAGCGTCCGGTCCAGCGGTGCCAGTAGCGGTTCAGACCGGCGAACTCCCGGGCCATGTCGTCGGCGTCCGGTGGGGACGGCGCCGCGCCGCCGGCGTCACACACCGTCAGCACGACGGCCGCGCGGCCGTCCGCGTCCAGGGCCACCGTCGCGCGTACGTCGTCCCCGTCGGCTTCGAGGGACACGGGGCCGACGGTCTGCAGGTGGGCGGTGGTGTCCGGCGCGTCGAAGCGTGCGGCGCCCCCGTCCAGGGCCAGGGCGTGGTGTGCGCGGCCGTAGTCGAAGCGGGGCCTGCACTCCAGGGCGAAGCGCATCGATCCTCGTACCACGCGCATGACGCGCACCACCTGGTGCCGGTCGGTGGGGGTCCGCTCCTCGCGGACGGGCATGAAGTCGACCACCTCACCGACTCCTTCGGGGGTGAGGAAGCGGGTGATCAGGATGGCGGTGTCGGCGAGGTAGAGCTGGCGGGTGACGACGTGCGGGCCGCTTCCCCCGGGTGTCTGCGCCGTGATGGCGAAGTGGCCGCCGCGCTCGTGGTCGAGGAGCGCGGCGAAGACGCTGGGAGAGTCGAAGCGGGGGGAACAGAACCAGTCGAGCACGCCCTCGGAGGAGACGAGCGCGCAGGTCTGCAGGTCGCCGATCAGGCCGTGTTCGGCGATGGGCGGGTACGGGCGCGTCATGTGGCCGGCTCCCCGGGGTCGGCCCTCAGCCCACCAGGACCTTGGCTTTGGCCTGCTCGTACTCCCCCTGCGTGAGGTCGCGCCGGTGCTTGAGCTCGGCGAGCCCGGACCGTTCCCCGACGTGGCCGGTGCCGCCGGTGGTCCCGGCGGCCTCGCGCACGAAGGAGCGGACCTCTTCCTCGTACCGGTGTGCCCGCTGCGAGCCCCGTGCGCCCGTTCCGCGCCCGCGGACGATCAGGTACACGAACACGCCCGGGAAGGGCAGCAGGATGACGAGGAGGGTTCATCGCCGGTCCCTTCGTCGTGAGTGGGCTGCGCTCCTGGTGCTACGCGGGCTCCGGGGCGAATCGGAACATCTCGTCCGCCCCGGGCTGGACGACGCCGTAACTGCTCTCGGGGACTTCGTTCCAGGCACCGGGCAGGTCCGACAGGGGTTCGGAGACGATGAGCCGGGTCTGCTCGGACAGGTTCTGCAAGTAGGCGACGTCCGGATGCAGTTTGCGCAGCGCCTCCACCCGGCTGCTGTAGAACAGCGACCGGGAGGCGCCCTGACTTGAGTAGCGCAAGGCCCAGACGCGTTCTCCGTCGGTCACGGCGACGGTCATCTGCATCGGGAACTCCACCCCGCGCTCGCGGCCGCTGCGCTCCACGACTCCCACCATCCGGGCGACGGCGCCGGGCGGGTCCCGGCCCAGGCCGAGGGTGACCGCGAGGTAGAACATCACTTCGGAGTCGGTGGTGCCCTCGATGTGTGCGAACAGGGCCGGATCCACCAGCATGCAGAGGTCGCGGCGCAGCAAGTGGAAGTCGGCGATGGCGCCGTTGTGCATCCACATCCAGCGGCCGTACCAACCGACGCCGAAACCGTCACCGTTGGTGGTCTCCACCCCCAGTGGGGAGTGCAGGCTCTGGTCGATCAGCGAGTGCGCCGGCTTGTACAGCAGGGCGTCGAGCAGCAGGGGCGTTCCCGAGTACGCGAGCCATCTGCACATGGGCGATCACCTGTGTCCCTCCCTACGTCGCCGGCGGACGGAACCGCGGAGCCGGGAGTCGGTCGTTCGGCCGGGCGCGCGCTCCTTCCCCGGCATACTCATTCTCCCGCCCTCTCCCGGTGATCGCCACGCAGGCGGTGGCCGGGCTACCGGTCGGTCAGGGCGTACAGGTGTGGCGCGGGGTGTCGGCGGCCGACGGCGTTCGCGTCGGTCATTGGGTGCGGAGAGTGCCGGTGTACACGTCCGTACGGTTCTG
Organism: Streptomyces cirratus; assembly: GCF_014650775.1. Classification (GTDB taxonomy): domain Bacteria; phylum Actinomycetota; class Actinomycetes; order Streptomycetales; family Streptomycetaceae; genus Streptomyces; species Streptomyces cirratus. The sequence continues at coordinate 527,317 of NZ_BMVP01000003.1, forward strand.
TGGTGTCCCGGAGTGGGTCTCGGTGAGCACCGCCCGTACTCCCTTGTCGTCCGCCACCAGCCCTTGGTAGTCGCCGAGGAAGTAGCCCCCGGCGAACGGTGCCTGCAACCAGTCGAAGATCCGCGAGATGCGCCGCTCGGTCCGGCGCTTGGGGTCCCCGTGCGGCAGGGTGACGAACTGGTAGGCGGTGGGCAAGGTGGTGGTGTCGCCCGGCTTGAGGAAGCGCAGGTCGTAGTAGGTGAGTGCGACCGTTCCCCGCTCGTCTACCGCGATCGACGGGGAGAAGGCCGGCACGCCCTTAGGGCTGATCAGCTCCGGGGCCCCCAGGTGCGTCCGCCGTCGGAGCAAGCAAGGCGGCGGAACGCCCGACATCAATGCGGACGGCAACTACTGCAAGGGCGGCACGTGGGACGGTGAGCAGGTCGACTGAACCCCACAAGGCGCCCCGCAGCCATGCACCGCGGGGCGCTCCCGCGTGAGCACAACCGGCGGCGGGGGGAACAGCCGGTCTCACGAGCCCTAGCGGCGGACGCGGGGCATGCCGAGGCCGATCCAGGAGATGATCTCGCGCTGGATCTCGTTGTTGCCGCCGCCGAAGGTGAAGATGACGGCGCTGCGGTAGCCGCGTTCGAGTTCGCCGTGCAGGACCGCGCCCGCGGAGCCGTCCTTGAGGGAGCCGGCCGCGCCGACCACCTCCATGAGCCAGGCGTAGGCGTCCCGGCGGGCCTCCGAGCCGTAGACCTTGACGGCGGACGCGTCCTGGGGGGTGAGGGTGCCGGACTGGACGGCGTTCACCATCTGCCAGTTGAGCAGCTTCATCGCGTCGAGCCGGGCATGGGTGCGGGCGAGGCGGCCCCGGACCCAGGAGAGGTCGATGACCCGCCGGCCGTCGGCCAGTTTGGTTTCCGCCGCCCAGCGCTGGACGTCGTGCAGGGCCCGGATGGCCATGGTGCCGTGGGCGGCGAGGGTCACGCGCTCGTGGTTGAGCTGGTTGGTGATCAGGCGCCACCCCTTGTTCTCCGCACCGACGCGCCGGCTCGCGGGGACCCGAATGTTCTCGTAGTAGCTGGCGGTGGTGTCGTGCGAGGCGAGCGTGTTGATGAGGGTGCAGGAGTAGCCCGGGTCGGAAGTCGGTACGAGGAGCATGCTGATGCCCTTGTGCGCGGGGGCGCCCGGATCCGTGCGGACCGCCAGCCAGACCCAGTCGGCCGTGTCGCCGTTGGTGGTCCAGATCTTCTGGCCGTTGACCACGTAGGTGCCGCTCTCCTCGTCACCTTCCCGTACCGCCTTGCACTTGAGCGCGGCGAGGTCGGTTCCGGCGTCGGGTTCGCTGTAGCCGATGGCGAAGTCGATCTCACCGGAGAGGATGCGGGGCAGGAAGTACGCCTTCTGCTCGTCCGTACCGAACTGCATGAGGGTCGGCCCGACGGTGTTCAGCGCCATCAGCGGCAGCGGTACGACGGCCTGCGCGGCCTCGTCGAAGAAGATGAACTGGTCCATGGGCGACATCCCGCGCCCGCCGTACTCCTTCGGCCAGCCGACGCCGAGCCAGCCGTCGGCTCCGAGGCGGCGGATGGTCTCGCGGTAGAAGCGCTTCTGCGCGGCGGGGTCCTCGTAGCGGGCGTAGACGTCCTGCGGGACCAGCTCGGCGAAGTAGGCGCGCAACTCGCTGCGCAACCGCTCCTGCTCAGGCGTGTATTCGAGGTGCACGGCCCCTCCGGGTGTCTAGCGGTCCGTCCGTCGGCGGAGCGTAGATTAGAACCTGTTTCAAGAATCCGGAAGGGTGATGACGGGCCGGGCGCGTGCCGCGGTCACCGGTGGGGGTGGTGACCGCGGCCGGGGCTCAGCCGAGGGCGGCGATCATCGCCGCGGCCGTCGCCGCCATCGCGCTACGGGCGGCCGTGAGGTACGGGCGGGGGTCCGCCGGGGTGAGGTGGGTGCGGATGGCTTCGGTCATGGCCACGTTCAGCGCGGTGCCGATGTTGACCTTGCGGATGCCGCCCGCGACGGCCGCCGCGAGTTCGGAGTCCGGGAGTCCCGAGGATCCGTGGAGGACCAGCGGGACCTCCACCGCCTTGGCCAGGCGGCCCAGGAGCGCGTGGTCCAGGGACGCGGTCCGGCTGGTCATGGCGTGGCTGCTGCCGATGGCGACGGCCAGCGCGTCCACCCCCGAGTCGGCGACGAACCGCCGCGCCTCGTCGGGATCGGTACGGGCGCCCGGCGCGTGCGGATCCGGCGGGGCGGCGCCGTCCTTGCCGCCGACCTCCCCCAACTCCGCCTCGATCCAGAGGCCGTTGGCGTGGGCCCAGTCGGCGGCGGAGCGGGTGGCCTCCAGGTTCTCGCCGTACGGCAGCCGCGCGGCGTCGTACATCACCGACCCGAACCCCGCGTCGACGGCCTGACGCAGCAGCTCGGAGCTCTGCACGTGGTCCAGGTGCAGCCCGACGGGCACCCCCGCGGCCTCGGCGCAGGCGGAGGCCGCCCGGGCGATGGGGAGCAGCCGGCCGGACCTGAACTTCACCGCGTTCTGGCTCAGTTGCAGGATGACCGGCAGGCCGGTCCGTTCGGCGCCCTCGATGACGGCCTCGGCGTGCTCCAGCGTGATGATGTTGAAGGCGGCGACGGCGCGGCCGGCCGCCGCCGCCTGCGTGACGAGCGCTCCCGCCGGTACGAGGCTCATCGGACCGCCTCCTCGCCCGCCGTCAGGATCACCGAGCGGGTCAGGTGCCGTGGTGCGTCCGGGTCGAGGTCGCGGTGGGCGGCTACGGCGAGGGCCAGCCGCTGGACCCGCACCAGCTCGGCGAGCGGGTCGAGCCGCCCGGGCACCCACGCGGCGCCCGTCGCCAGGACCTGCTCGGCGAGCCCCTCCGGGGCCTCGCCGAGGGACCACGTGACAGTTCCGGGCCCGGTGACGCTGATCGGTCCGTGCCGGTATTCCATGGCGGGGTAGGACTCGGCCCAGGAGAGGGAGGCCTCGCGCATCTTGAGCGCGGCCTCGTTCGCCAGCCCGACGCTCCAGCCGCGGCCGAGGAAGGTGAACTGCCTTCGGCCGTCCAGCCCTTCGGGCAGCGGTTCGGCGAGCGCGGTGCGGGCGTCCGCGACGACGGCCGGGCCGTGCGCGCCGACGTGCGCGCGCAGCAGCGTCAGGGCCGTGGTGGCGAACCGGGTCTGCACGACGGAGCGCTCGTCTGCGAAGTCCAGTACGACGAGTTCGTCCGCGAGGGCCATCACGGGGGTGGCCGGGTCGCCGATGACGGCCGTGGTCGCCACTCCGGCGTCCCGAAGCCCGGCCAGCAGGTCGAGCACCTCGGTGGTCGTCCCGGACCGGGTCAGCGCCACCACCCGGTCGTAACGCCGGTGGCGGGGGAACTCGGAGGCGGGGAAGGCGTCGGTCTCGCCCTGCCCGGACTCCTCGCGCAGGACGGCGGCCGCCTGGGCCATGTAGTACGAGGTGCCGCATCCGACGATCGCGGTCCGCTCCCCCGGCTGCGGCAGCACCGTCCGCCGCGCCGGGGCCAGTTCGGCGGCCCGCTCCCAGCATGCGGGTTGCGTGACCAGCTCGTGCGCGACGTGACTCATAGGGGCTCCCTGGAGCAGTGGGTCTACGGATGCGTGTTCTTGCACGGTATCGGGCTGTTTCGCGCAACTTCAAGCATCTGCCGGGCGATCGTCTGGGTTAATCTCAAGCCGAGGGCCGAACGACGGGCCGGGAAAGTGGGAGTGGGGCCATGACCCGCAAGGAACGCTGGCAGAGACTGCTGGATCTGCTGGTCGAGCGGGGCGGGCTGGAGGTGGAACCGGCCGCCGAACTGCTCGGCGTGTCGGCGGCGACCATCCGGCGCGACCTCGACCAGCTGGCCGAGCAGCAGATGCTGGTCCGTACCCGCGGGGGGGCCGCGCCGCACGGGGTCTCGTACGAACTGCCGTTGCGCTACCGCACGTCCCGGCGGGCCGCCGAGAAGGGCCGGATCAGCGAGGCGGTGGCCGCGCTCATCGCTCCCGGCGAGGTGATCGGCCTGACGGGCGGGACGACGACGACCGAGGTCGCCCGGGCCCTGGCCGCGCGCCCGGACCTCGCCACCGGCTCGCCCGCCCTGACCGTGGTCACCAACGCCCTCAACATCGCGGGCGAGCTGGTGATCCGGCCGCAGTTCAAGATCGTGCTGACGGGTGGAGTGGCCCGGCCCCAGTCGTACGAACTGACCGGCCCGCTGGCGCAGCAGGTGCTCGGACAGCTCAGCATGGACACGGCGGTGGTCGGTGTCGACGCCTTCGACCCGGCCGACGGCGCGGCGACCCGGCACGAGGACGAGGCGGCGATGAACCGCCTGCTGTGCGAGCGGGCCCGCCGGGTGGTGGTCGCGGCGGATTCCAGCAAGCTGGGGGTACGTGCGTTCGCGCGCATCTGCGCGACCGACGCGGTGGACGTCTTGGTGACGGACACGGGCCTCCCGGAGACGGTCGCGAAAGCCTTCGCCGAGGCGGGGGTGGATGTGCGGAGGGTGTGACCGCGCGGCCGGAGCGGGTTGGGCGTCGGCCAGGTCCGGTGCGGTTGCCGGCGGCGCGTGGGGCGACGGCCGTGGGCCGGACCGTCGCGGACGCGGTCGAGAGCGGCGGCCGGGGCCCGGCGGCGCGGGCGCCCCGGTTGGCGGCGCTTCGGTTCCTCCCGCGACTTCGCGTCGACGGCGAGTCGTTTCCCGGGCGCAATCGCCCCGCGGGCGGCGGCCGGTACCTCACCCGCCGGGACCGGCGGGGACTGGCGCGGCCTACGCCCCCGTACCCGTACCACGCCCCGACTGCGTGCCGCCCCGTCGCGCCGGACGCGACGGGCGGCACGCGCGCCGGAGCGGCCGGGGCCGGAGGCCACCGCCCCAGAACCGGGGCTGTTGCGCCGAACGCGGCGGCCGGCACGATCACCGCACCGGCCGGAGCCGAGGGGCACGGCCCCACAGCCGCGGGACCGGACCGGCCGGCCCGATGCGCCCAACGCGGCGGGCGGGACGAACGCTGGAACAGCCCGGGGCCGGAGGCCCGCCCCACAACCAGGAGCGGGCCCCGGCGGACCGGCCGGGCCGATGCGCCGCACGCAGCGGGCGGCACGCGCCGGAACAGCCGGAGCCGGAGGCCACCGCCCCAGAACCGGGGCTGTTGCGCCGAACGCGGCGGCCGGCACGATCACCGAACCGGCCGGGGCCGAGGGGCACGGCCCCACAGCCGCGGGCCGGCCCCGCCGAGCCGACGCGCCGCACGCGACGGGCGGCACGGGCGCCGGAGCGGCCCCGGGCCAGCGCCCCACAGCCGGGAGCGGGCCCCGGCGGACCGGCCGGCCCGATGCGCCGAAGGCGACGGGCGCCGGGGGCGGGGAGGGCGGAGCGGTGTGGGGTCAGGGGGTCGGGACGCGTTGGGCCTCGCGGGTCAGGGCGGAGAGCACCGGGGCGATCAGGGGGTGGGTCTCCGCGCCGCGGCGGGTGGCCGCGAAGACGCGGCGGGTGGCGGCCGGGCCGGAGACCGGGCGGACCTGGACCTCCTTGAGGTCCATGCCGCGCAGCGCCGACCTCGGCACCAGGGCGACTCCCGCACCCGCACCCACCAGGGCCGTCACCGCGCGGAAGTCGTCGGAGGAGTGCGCGAAACGGGGCTGGAAGCCGGCGAGTTCGCAGGCCAGCAGCGTCACGTCATGGCACGGGTTGCCCGGGTACTGGCCCACCCAGTCCGAGTCCGACAGCTCCGCGAGGGACACCGTGGGCAGGCCGGCGAGCCGGTGCCCCACCGGCAGGACCGCGTCGAAGGGCTCGGCGTACAGCGGGAGGACGGACAGCCGGCCGTCGTCGGCGCCGGGGGCGCCCCGGTACTCCACGGCCAGGGCCAGGTCCGCCTCACCGTCCAGCAGCAGCGGCAGGCTCTGGTCGCCCTCCGCGTCGCGCACCCGCAGCCGGATGCCCGGATGGTCCACGGCCAACCGGGCGATCGCCGGCGCCAGGACCTCGGCGATGCCGGTGGCGAAGGCGGCCACCGTGACCTCACCGGCCGAGCCGCCCGCGTACGCCGCGAGTTCGGCTTCCGCGCGCTCCAGCTGGGCCAGCACCTCGTGGGCGTGCCCGAGCAGGATCTCCCCGGCGGCGGTGAGCCGCACGCCGCGGCCGCTGCGGGTCAGCAGGGCGTGCCCGGTCTCCTGCTCCAGCGCCGCGAGCTGCTGCGAGACGGCGGAGGGGGTCAGGTACAGGGCCGCGGCCGCGGCGGTCACCGTACGGTGGTCCGCCACGGCCCGCAGGACACGCAGCCGGCGGGGGTCGATCACCCCGCCATTGTCGCAGGTCCGGGGCGCATCGAGCCCCGCCGATCGCGAGCGCCCGGGCAGTCCCGGGGCCCGCGGCTGCCGTGGGGCCCCGGCCCTCGCGAGGGGCCCCCGTTCAGGCCCCGGCCGCCTCAGGCCTCAGGCCCCGTCCGCCTCAGACCCCCGCCGTCGCCAGCGCCGCGCGGGCGTCGACGAAGGCGGCCACCGCGCGCTCCACGTCCGCCGTCGAGTGGGCGGCCGACAGCTGGACGCGGATGCGGGCCGCGCCCATCGGCACCACCGGGTAGGAGAAGCCGATCACGTACACGCCGCGCTCCAGCAGGAGTTCCGCCATGCGGGCAGCCTCCGCCGCGTCGCCGATCATCACGGGGGCGATGGCGTGGTTCCCGGGCAGCACCTCGAAGCCGGCCGCGGTCATCTTCGTACGGAACAGCTCCGTGTTGGCGGCGAGCTGCTCCCGCAGGTCGCCCGCGGACTCCAGCAGGTCCAGGACCTTGAGGGAGGCGGCCGCGATGACCGGGGCGAGGGAGTTGGAGAAGAGGTACGGGCGCGAACGCTGGCGCAGCAGTTCGACGATCTCGGCGCGGGCCGCGACGTAGCCGCCGGAGGCGCCGCCGAGGGCCTTGCCCAGGGTGCCGGTGATGATGTCGACGCGGTCCATGACGCCGTGCAGCTCGGGGGTGCCCCGGCCGCCGGGGCCCACGAAGCCGACGGCGTGCGAGTCGTCCACCATGACCATGGCGTCGTAGCGCTCCGCCAGGTCGCAGATCTCGGCGAGCGGGGCGACGTAGCCGTCCATCGAGAACACGCCGTCAGTGACGATCAGGCGGCGGCGGGCGTCCTGGGTGTCCTTGAGCCGGGTCTCCAGCTCCGCGAGGTCGCGGTTCGCGTAGCGGTAGCGGCGGGCCTTGGACAGGCGGATGCCGTCGATGATCGAGGCGTGGTTGAGGGCGTCGGAGATCACCGCGTCCTCGGCGCCGAGCAGGGTCTCGAAGACGCCGCCGTTGGCGTCGAAGCAGGAGGAGTAGAGGATCGTGTCCTCCTGGCCGAGGAACGCCGAGAGGCGGGCTTCCAGTTCCTTGTGCACCTCCTGGGTGCCGCAGATGAAGCGGACCGAGGCCATGCCGTAGCCCCAGCGGTCCAGCGCGTCCTTGGCGGCGGCGACGACCTCGGGGTGGTCGGCGAGCCCGAGGTAGTTGTTGGCGCAGAAGTTCAGGACCTCCCCGGCGGAGCCACCGGAGGTGACGGCGACGGACGCGCTCTGCGGGGTGCCGATGACGCGCTCGGGCTTGTGCAGGCCGGCGGACCGGATCTCGTCGAGGGTGGTGCGCAGGTCGGCGCGGACGGTCTCGAACATGGGGCGGTGCTCTCTTTCTCCTGGTGGCGGAGGGAGGGGGACGGGGCCCCCGCGAAGGGTGGGTGCGGGGGCCGGCCGGAGTAGGTGGTCCGGGAGCCGGGGACGGTGGTGGCGTCCCGGCTGCCGGGCGGCGGTCAGGCCGTCCAGTCCAGGATGATCTTGCCGCTGCGGGCGGTCGACGCCTCGTCGAAGGCGGCCTGGAAGTCGGTGTGTGAGTAGCGGCCGGTGATGACGGGGCTGAGGTCCAGGCCGCCTTCCAGCAGCACGGTCATCGCGTACCAGGTCTCGAACATCTCGCGGCCGTAGATGCCCTTGATGGTGATCATCGAGGTGACGACCTTGGCCCAGTCGACGGGGAACTCCTGGGCGGGCAGGCCCAGCATGGCGATCCGGCCGCCGTGCGTCATGTTGTCGATCATGTCGCGCATGGCCTCGGCACGGCCCGACATCTCCAGTCCGATGTCGAAGCCCTCGCGCAGTCCGAGCTGCGCCTGCGCGTCGGCGATGGAGGATTCGGCGACGTTCACCGCGAGGGTGGCGCCGGCCTTGCGGGCGATGTCGAGGCGCTCGGGGCTGACGTCGGTGATGACGACGTTGCGCGCACCGGCGTGACGGGCGACGGCGGCCGCCATGATGCCGATCGGTCCGGCGCCCGTGATCAGGACGTCCTCGCCGACGAGCGGGAAGGACAGCGCGGTGTGCACGGCGTTGCCGAACGGGTCGAAGATGGCCGCCACGTCCAGGTCCACGGCGGTCCGGTGCACCCACACGTTCTGCGCGGGCAGCACCACGTACTCGGCGAACGCGCCGTCCCGGCCCACCCCGAGACCCACCGTGCTGCGGCACAGGTGACGGCGCCCGGCGAGGCAGTTGCGGCACTTGCCGCACACCAGGTGGCCCTCGCCGCTGACCAGCGCGCCGACCTCGATGTCCCGGACGTCGGCGCCCAGCGCGGCGACCTCGCCCACGAACTCGTGACCGAGCACCAGCGGCGTCTTGACGGCGCCCTGCGCCCAGCCGTCCCATGCCCGGATGTGCAGGTCGGTCCCGCAGATCCCGGTCCGCAGCACCCTGATCAGCACGTCGCCGGGGCCGTACTCGGGCTCGGGAACGTCCATGAGCCACAGCCCGGGTTCGGCCTTGTGCTTGACGAGTGCCTTCATGGGGTGGCTCCAGGCAGGTGAAGGGTGCCGCGTCGGACGTGCGGGCCCGCGCGGTGATGGGTAACGGGACCAATCTGCCGAGCGGCCCGGTGATCAGTCCATCGAGACTTTCTTAAGCGGGTCGACAGCGCAGCTTCACGCCTATGCTCCTCGGGTGACGGGGCAGGGCCGGCCGGGACCGGGCCGGGAGCAGGGGAACGGGGAGGTGGGGGGCGTGCCGAGTCTGCGCAGCAGGGCGCTGTCGGTCGCGCTGATCGCGACGGGACGGCGAAGACGGTTCGCGAGTGCCGAGGCGGTGCGCGCCAGGGTGGCGCAGACGGCCCGGCGGCCGGCGTCGCATCTGCCGCCGCGCTCGCTCGGCCGGATCGCCGAGGTCTCGCGGGCCTTCGTCGGGGCCTGGCCGGTCTACGACATCTCGCCGCGCGGGTCGGAAGCGGTGGCGCAGGTGCTGTACGTGCACGGTGGCGCGTACATCAACGAGCTGGTCCGGCCGCACTGGTCGATGATCCGCACGCTCGTCGCCCGGGCCCGTGCCCGGGTCGTCGTACCGGCCTACATCCTGGCCCCGCGCGGGACGGCCGACCGGAACGTCCCGGTCGCCGCCGACCTGCTGAGCGGGCTCATCGAGAGCGGCGGCGCGGGCGGGACGGTACTGATCGGGGACTCCGCGGGGGCCGGTCTGGCCCTGGCCGCCGCGCAGCGCCTGCGGGACCGTACGGGGGCGCAGCCGTCCCGGATCGTGCTGATCTCGCCCTGGCTGGACGTGACGATGAGCCATCCCGCGCAGCCGGACATCGAGCGGGCCGATCCGCTGCTGGCCCGGCCGGGGCTGGCGGAGGCGGGGCGGCTGTACGCGGGCACCCTCGCCGCCGACGACCCCCGGGTGAGCCCGCTGCTCGGGTCCTTCGAGGGGCTGGCGCCGCTGACGGTGTTCACGGGGACCAGGGACGTGCTGACCACCGACAGCCGGGAGCTGTTGCGGCGGGCCCGGGCGGACGGCGTGGACGTCGAGTTCCACGAGGAGGCGGGGCTGCCGCACGGCTACCCGTTGCTGCCGGTCCCGGAGGGCCGGGTGGCCCGTGACCGGATCGTGGACCTGGTCAGGGCCGCCGCGGAGCTGTGAGGTGAGGCGGGGCGCCACGGGCCTGACGGACGGGCCGCGCGCCACCGGCGCCCGCCGCGCCGCGCACGGGCCGCGCCGCACCCCCGCCGGGCACCGCGCCACCGGCCCCACGCTCAGGCCAGGCAGGTCATCAGCGAGCTGACCGGCCGGGCCCGGTAGGCCGCCCAGAACGCCTCGTCGCGCTCCGCGTCGGGCGGCGGCGTGCGTACGGGCTGCCAGCCGGCGGTGGTGAACCCGGCTTCGACGGCTGCTTCGCAGTAGTCGGCGTGCGTCCAGGCGCGGAACTCGAAGTGCGCGTCGGGGCGGGTGACGAACTGGGCCCGCACGAGCGGGGCCTCGGGGTGCGGTTCGCGCCTGAGGACCCGTACGCCGTAGGGGGACCAGTCCGGGCACGGGTACGCCCCCGGGTTCGGCACGATGGCCAGCAGCCGTCCCCCGGGTCTCAGGTTGGCCCGTACGGATCTGAACAGGGCGTGCAGGGTCTCGCGGTCCGGGGCCTGGTTGAACAGGTAGACGGCGGTGGCCAGGTCGAAGGGGCCCAGCTGGGGCATCCCGGCGGCGTCGGCGACGACGTACTCGATCCGGGCGTCGTGGTGGGTTTCGCGGGCCCGGCGGATGCGGTCGGGGCAGCTGTCCACGCCCACGGTGCGCCGGGCCCCGCCGCTCGCCAGCAGTCTCGCGGTGCCGCCGTGCCCGCACGGGAGGTCGAGGGCGTCCAGGCCCCGGACCCCGCCGAGCGCGTCCAGGGCGGTGCGCAGGGTGAGGGCGTCGGCCTCCGAGAAGGCGGGCGGCGGCGTCGACGTGTCGTACTGCTGTTGCATGCCGCAATGCCTCCCCGGCGTCGGCCCGGCGGACAGCCGCCCGGCGGGGACCGTCCCCCGCACGGGGGAGGCGTTCGGGTCAGTCGGCGCGGCGTACGGGCCCCGCGCGACGGTGCGGGGCCGCCGCGCCGGGCGCATCCTGACTGTGTGACCGCGAGACCCGACAGCGGCAGCCCGGCCACCGACGCCTTGGCCCGGGTGCTCGCACGGGCAGCCATGGCCGCCGAGGAGGCCGTCGGTGGCTACGCGGGCGGGGTCTACCTGCGCTCGCGCACGGACGGGCTGCTGCGGCTCGCCGCGCTGGACGGGCTCCCCGGCCGGCTGTTCCGGCCCTGGTGGCGGATGCACGTGAACCGGCCGTACCCCGTCGCGGAGGCGTTCCGCTCGGGGCAGGCCGTGCACCTGCCCGACGCCGAGTCGGCGATGCGGCACTTCCCCCAGCTGACGGCCGGGCTGCCCTTCACGTTCGGGTCGCTGTACGAGCCCGTCGCCGCCGGGGACGAACGGTTCGGGGTGCTGATGGTGCTGCGCCCGGCGACCCCTGGCGTCGCGGTCCGGCCCGCGGACCGGGAACGGATGCGGGGCATCGCGGCGCGGCTGGCAGCCGAGCTGACGGCGTTCACCGCGAGCGGGGTGCCGGTGGTGTGGGACGGCGACCCGTTCCGTCCGGAGCCGGCAGTTCCGCTCGGCGGCGCGGAGGCGGCCGTGGACCGCCTCGCGCAGGCCGTGCTGTCGACGGACCGGCAGGGCAGGATCCGCTACGCGAACGCCGCGGCCGCGGCGCTGCCCGGCGCGCAGGGGCGGCCGCTGCTCGGCGAGGTGCTGTGGGAGGCCCTGCCCTGGCTCGGCCATCCCGCGTACGAGGACCACTTCCGGGCCGTCTTCATGGCGCCCCAGCCGGTGTACTTCGTGGCGCGGGAGGGCCACCCCCCGTCGGGGAGGTGGCTGTCGGTCGGCCTGCACCCGGGCCCGGACGGCGTGACGGTGACGCTGGGCTCCCCCGCGTCGGTCTCGTACGCGTCGCCGCAGGAGTCCGCCTCCTCCGCGGACCGGTCCTCGGCCCTGTACCGGCCCGTGGCGCTGGCGATCGCGCTGACCGAGGCGATGACCGCCCGCCAGGTGTCGGCGGTGGTCACCGAGGAGCTGTTGCCGGCGTTCGGCGGCCGCCAGCTGGCGATCTACCTCCTGGACGAACGCCATCTGCACCTGGCGTGGGAGACCGGCTTCCCCCGGGGGTTCCTTGACCGCTTCGACGGAGTGGGCCTGGACGTGCGGCTGCCCGGGGTGGAGACCCTGACGTCGGGCCGGCCCCTGTTCTTCGAGTCGATGGGGCACCTGGCCGCGGCCTATCCGGGTATCCCCCTGGACACCCACGTCGGGGCCCGCGCGTTCCTGCCGCTGATCGCCTCGGGCCGCCCGGTGGGCTCGTGCATCCTCGGCTTCGACACTCCCCGCAGTTTCAGCGCGGAGGAGCGTACGGTCCTCACCGCGCTGGCCGGGCTGATCGCACAGGCCCTGGAGCGGGCCCGGCGCTACGACAGCGAGGCGGCCCTGGCCCGCGGACTCCAGTCGGCGCTGCTGCCGCACCGGCTGCCGGTGAGCGAGCACGTGGTCACCGTGGGCCGGTACCTCCCCGGGACGGTCGGCATGGACGTCGGCGGCGACTGGTACGACGTCACGGAGACGGGGCCCGACTCGCTGGCCCTGGTGATCGGTGACGTCCAGGGCCACGGGGTGGCGGCCGCGGCGACCATGGGCCAGCTGCGCAGCGCCGTACGGGCCTTCGCGCTGGGCGGCAACGCCCCGGAGCAGGTGGTGCGGGGCACCAACCGGCTGTTGATCGACCTCGACCCCGGCCAGTTCGCCAGCTGCTGCTACGCCGAGCTCGACCGGACCACGGGCCGGGTCCGGGCCGTGCGCGCCGGCCACCCCCAGCCGCTGCTGCGCCATCCCGACGGCCGGACGGAGGTGCTGGACCTGCGCGGCGGGGTGGTGCTCGGCGTCGATCCGGGTGCCTCGTACCCGGTGACGGAGTTCGTACTGGAGCCGGGCGCGCTGCTCGCCCTGTACACGGACGGGCTGGTGGAGCAGCCGGGCAAGGACATCGACGCCGGGGTGGAACGGCTGCGGGCCGCGCTGGCCGCCGCCCCTCCCGTCCCACTGACCGAGACCGCCGACCGGCTGGCGGGCGGGGCCGGCACCTCCGGGCACCGCCCGGACGACATCGCCCTGCTGCTGGCGTGGCGGACCGGAGCGGCCGGCTGAGGCGCTCCGGTGGTCACGTTAAGGGGGCCGCTCGGCAAAGCGGAGGAAAATTCGCGCTGATCTAGGTGCGGTTCCCGTACCCCCGCGCGGGCAGTGTTTACGCCGTCTTGACGCCGGAAACGGGTTACCGCCGGTCCGCAGACAAGGGAATCCGCACATGAACAGCTCTTGACCTGCGGATCTCGCGGAGATTGCATGACGGCCCGGGAGCCACCGAAACACCTTGCTCACCACCGCCCCGGAGGCGATACCGCTCCCGCGCTCACTCCCCGCACCTGCCGATCGGAACCCCCGTACCGATGACTGACACGATCAGCGCCCCGCAAGCCCTCGCTCCGGCGACCGCGCCCGTCCCCCAAAAGCTCAAGCGTTCCATCGGCGTGGTCGGTGGAACGCTGCTCACGCTCTCGTGCGTGACGCCCGCCTCGACGCTCTTCGTGGTCGTTCCCGACCTGTTCGCGGGTCTGGGAACCTGGACCGCCCTCACCATCGCCATCGGCTCGCTGCTCTGCATCGGCGTGGCCTTCTGCTACTCGGAGCTGGGAACGCTCATCCCCAGCGCCGGCGGTGAGTACGCGATGGTGTCGACCATGGCCGGCAGGCTCGCCGGCTGGCTGGTCTTCGTACTCTCGCTGCTCGTCGTGATGATCGTGCCGCCCGTGATCGCCATGGGTACGGCCGACTACCTGGCGCCGGTCGTGCACATCCCGGCCCCGGTCGCCGGTGGCGCGGTGATGCTGCTCGCCACCCTCGCCGGTCTGCTGGACCTGCGGGCCAACGCGTGGATCACCGGCATCTTCCTGGTCCTGGAGGTCGTGGCGGCCGCGCTCGTCGCGGTACTCGGCTTCGCCCACAGCGAGCGCGGCGCCGACTCGCTGGTGCACGGCTCGGTGGCCGCCGAGGGCGGCGGCACCTCGAGCGTGACGGCGATGATGGTGGTGTCCGGACTCGCGATCGCCCTGTTCGTCACCCAGGGGTTCTCCACGGCCGTCTACCTGTCGGAGGAGCTGGAGAAGCCGCGGCGCAACGTGCCGCGGACGGTTCTCGCGACGCTCGCCATCTCCACCGCCGTGATCCTGGTCCCGGTCATCGCGATCACCGTGGGCGCCCCGGACCTCGACGCGCTGAGCGCCGGAGACCTCGGCGGGATGGTCACCGCCTGGTCGAACTCGGCCGTCGGCACCTTCGTGAGCCTGTGCGTCGCCCTCGCCATCGTCAACGCGGGCATCGTGATGGTCATCCAGAACTCCCGCGTGCTGTTCGCCTCCGCCCGCGACAAGGCCTGGCCGCAGCCCGTCAACAACGCCCTGTCGAAGCTCGGCCGTTTCGGCTCGCCGTGGGTGGCCACCTTGCTGGTCGGCATCCCGGGCGCCCTGATGTGCTTCGTCAACCTGGACACCCTGTACGGCGTCACCGGCGTCTCGGTGACCGGCATGTACCTGCTGGTCGCGGTGGCCGCGCTGTTCTGCCGGCGCGGGGCGCACCGTGACAAGGCCGCCTGGCGGATGCCGCTGTGGCCGGCCGTGCCGGTGGTGCTGATCGCGGTCTTCGCGTACATCCTGACCCAGCAGGAGACGCAGTACCTGCTGTGGACGGGCGGGATCACCGCCGTGGCCACGCTGTACTGGGCCCTGTACCTGCGGCCGCGCCAGGACAGCCGCTGGCTGGTCAGCATCCCGCAGGACGGGGAAGAGGACGAGGAGGCGGCCGCACCGGCGGCCGCCTCGTAGGGCCCGGGGCCCGCCGGGGCCCCCGCGAGGTCAGTCCCGCGGCGGGCCCCAGCCGAGCAGGAGCGCGGTGCTGACCAGGCCGACGTGGCTGAACGCCTGTGGGAAGTTGCCGAGTTGGCGTCCTGCGATCGGGTCGTACTCCTCGGCGAGCAGGCCCACGTCGTTGCAGACGTCCAGCAGCCGCTCGAACAGCTCGCGCGCCTCCTTGCTGCGGTCGGTCAGGTGCAGCGCGTCGGCCAGCCAGAAGGAGCAGGCCAGGAAGACCCCTTCGTCCCCGGGCAGCCCGTCGACGGAGGGGCCTTCGGTGCTGTACCGGCGGACGAAGCCGCTGGCTCCGAGTTCCTCGCGCACCGCGTCGACGGTGCCGATCACCCGCGGGTCGTCGGGCGGCAGGAAGCCGACCCTGGGGATGAGCAGCGTCGCGGCGTCGAGCTCGCGCGAGCCGTAGTACTGGGTGAAGGTGTTGCGCTCGGGGTCGTAGGCGTTCGCGCAGACGTCGGCGTGGACCTCGTCCCTTATGGCCCGCCAGCGCTCCACGTCGCCCGGCATCGAGGGGTCGTGCTCCAGCGTCCTGACGGCGCGGTCCGCGGCGACCCAGGCCATCACCTTGGAGTGGGTGAAGTGGCGGCGCGGACCGCGGACTTCCCAGAGCCCTTCGTCGGGCCGTCGCCAGTTGCGCTCCAGGAAGTCCAAGAGCGCGAGCTGGATCTTCCAGGCGTGCCGTTCGGTGGGCAGCCCGCTGGCCCGGGCCAGGTAGAGGGCGTCCATGACCTCCCCGTACACGTCCAGCTGCAGCTGGTCCACGGCCGCGTTGCCGACGCGCACCGGGGAGGAGCCGGCGTAGCCGCGCAGCCAGGGCAGGTCGGTTTCGGGGAGCCTGCGTTCGCCCGCGATCCCGTACATGATCTGGAGGTCGGCGGGGTCTCCGGCGACCGCGCGCAGCAGCCAGGCCCGCCAGTCGCGGGCCTCGTCGTGGTAGCCGGTGGCGAGCAGGGAGCCCAGGGTGAGGGTGGCGTCGCGGAGCCAGCAATAGCGGTAGTCCCAGTTGCGCACGCCCCCGAGTTCCTCGGGGAGGGAGGTCGTGGCGGCGGCGACGATGCCCCCGGTCGGTGCGTAGGTCAGGGCCTTGAGGGTGATCAGGGAGCGGACGACCGCCTCCCGGTAGGGGCCCACGTACGCGCACCGGGAGGCCCATTCGCGCCAGTCGGCGAGGCTCTGTTCGAGCGCCTCCTCCGGGTCGAGGGGCTCGGGCCGCGGCTCGTGCGAGGGGTGCCAGGTCAGCACGAAGGCGACCTTTTCGCCGGCGGCGACGGTGAACTCGGAACGGGTGCTGTTGTCCTCGCCCCAGGTGGGTACGGGCGGCCGGCTGCGGAACCAGGCGGAGTCGGGTCCGGCGATGGCGACGCGGTCGCCGTCGCGCCGCCGGACCCAGGGGACGATGTCGCCGTAGTCGAACCGCAGGCGCAGGGTGCTGCGTACGGCGACCTCGCCGGAGACCCCTTCGACGATCCGCATGACGTCGGGCATGACGTCGCGCTGCGGCATGAAGTCGGTGACCTTGATGGTGCCGTCCTCGGTTTCCCAGACGGACTCCAGGATGAGCGAGTCTTCGACGTAGGCGCGGCGCGTGCACCCTTCGCCGTCGGCGGCGCCCGCCGGGGCGATGCGCCAGTGACCGTTCTCCTCGTCTCCCAGGAGGGAGGCGAAGCAGGCGGCCGAGTCGAAGCGGGGCAGGCACAGCCAGTCGATGGACCCGTCTCGGCCGACGAGTGCGCTGGTCATCAGGTCGCCGATGAGTGCGTAGTCTTCGATGGGTTGTGTCATTTGTGCGATCTTCCCCCGAAAACCGAGGGCCAATCAGGTCCGCGCCCCGCTCGGCGCGGGGGCGCGGACCCTGGCGTCAGTTCCTCACGAGGAGCAGTGCGGCACCGATGACCACACCGAGGGCGACGGCGAGCGCTCCGTGGGCCTGGCGGGGCGTCCGCAACGCCGGGAGGGGCAGCAGGCGGTCGACTGCGTAGCGGCCGGGGCCGGTGAGGGCGAGGGCCGCGGCGCCGACGGTCAGGAGCAGTTCGTACTCGATGCCCTTGGGGGCGAAGAACGCTCCGGCGCCATGGACGGCGATCGCGTTGATCATGGTGCCGACGACGGCGGCGCCGGCGAGCGGGGTGAGCAGCCCGGCGGCGAGGCCGAGACCGCCGAGGGTCTCGGTGAGACCTGCGAGGGCCGCCATGGCGTCGCCCGCCGGGTAGCCGCTCGCGGTGAAGAACCGGCCCGTGCCGCTGATGCCGCCGCCCCCGAACCAGCCGAACAGCTTCTGGGTGCCGTGGGCGGCCATGGTGAGGCCGAGGACGATGCGCAGGAGCAGCAGCCCGGCATCGTGGGCGGTGGTGCCGGTGCCGGCGGTCGTGGGGGCGGGGGCGGCCGGTGCGGCCGGAGCCTTCGTCGTGGTGGCGGAGGCGCTGGTCATGGGGGGATCCTTCCGGTCGGGCCGGTCCGGCGCGGCAGATCGCACGGGTTGTTCAAATTCGAACCGACAGTTCACGACCATAAGCCATTGATTCAAATTGGAACAACACATGTAGGCTGGTGTCATGGCTGGGACGAGATGGCTGGACGAGCGCGAGATGCGCGCATGGAGCGGCTTCCTCGCCGCCTCCGCCTTGGTGAACCGCCGCCTCGACCAGCAGCTCAAGGAGGACGCGGGGCTCTCGCACCCCCAGTACGAGATACTCGTCCGGCTCGCCGCCGCGCCCGACCGCGAACTGCGGATGACCGAGCTGGCCAACGGACTGATCAACTCCAAGAGCGGGCTGACCTACCAGATCACCCAGATGGAGAAGGCCGGACTGGTCCGCCGCCGCAGCTGCCCCTCCGATGTGCGCGGGGTCTTCGCCGTCCTCACCGGGGCGGGCCTGGCCCGGCTGGAGGAGGCGGCGCCCGGGCACGTGGCCACCGTCCGCGAGGTCCTCGTGGACGTGCTGACCCCCGAACAGCTCGACGCGCTGGCGGACGGCCTGGGCGAGGTCGGCCGCCGGCTCAGGGAACAGGGCGCCTGAGCCGCCGCCGGGCCGGGGCCCTGTTCCCCGGCGCCCGCAGTTACTTGGGCATCAGGACCGTGTCGATGATGTAGACCTTGGCGTTGGCCGTCGTGACGTTGCCGCACACCACGTTGGCGCTGTTGCCGACCTTGTAGGACTCGCCGGAGCCGGACGTGGTGAGCGTGCCCTTCTCCAGGGTCTCGAAGGAACCGGACTCCAGCTGCTGCGGCGTCAGCGTCCGGCCGACGACGTGGTGCGTGAGGATCTTCGTCAAGGTGGCCTTGTCGGCGAGGACCTTGTCCAGGTCCGCCTTCGGGATCTTCGCGAAGGCGTCGTTGGTCGGCGCGAACACCGTGATGTCCTTCGCGTTGTTGAGCGTGTCCACCAGCCCGGCCTTCTTGACGGCGGTGACGAGCGTGGACAGTGCCGGGTTGTTCGAGGCGGCGGTGGCCACCGGGTCCTTGGCCATCCCGTCGAAACTGCCGGCGCCCTGCTCCGGCACCGTGGCACACGCCGGACCGAACGGGGCCTGCGACGCCGTGGCGGGCGAGGCGGCGCCGGCGGCCGGATCGGCCGGCCCGGAGGCGGCGCTGCCGTAGCCCGGCTCCCCGCCGGAATCGGAGGAGCAGGCGGCCAGGGCGAAGGGCAAGGCGGCCACGGCGGTGAGGGCGAGGGCCGTACGGCGCAGACGAAGGCTGTTCATGAAGGTGGTTCTCCTCTGTCGGGATGGGGCTGTGGTCAGCCGACGCTGACGACGACCGGGTGCCGGCCGCTCGCCCCGTCGGGGATCGTGGGGTGCGTTCCTCGGTCTGGGTGGTCCCGGACCGGTCGGTGGCGCGGACGGTGAGGGTGTGTCCGCCGGTGACGGCCTGCCAGCGGTAGGACCACTGCCGCCAGGTGTCGGCGGTGTGCCCGGCCGCGAGGTCGGCCGGCTCCCAGGGGCCGTCGTCGACGCGCACCTCGACCCGGTCGATGCCCCGGTGCTGCGCCCGGGCGACTCCGGCGACCATGACCGCGCCGGGTGCGGGGCGGGCGAAGGGCCTGCGGGCGTCGATGCGGGCCTGCGTCTCGACGGGTGCCCCGCGGGCCCACTTCCGCCGCACGGCGGCCGTACGCCCGCCTCGCTCAGAAGGTCGGCCGGGCGCACGCCGCGCGCGTACAGCAGCGCCGCTCCGGCGAGGGTTCCCACCAGGGACGGCAGGGCCTCGGCGGGGCCGCCGGAGTCGGGCCGGGTGACGACGGCCGCTCCGCCGACCGCGGTCACCGGGCCCGCCTCGGGGCGCACCGCGGCCGATACCAGCTCGGCGGCGGCCGGGGCGGCGTAGCCGGACAGCAGGCCGCTCGGCGCCGCCGGGGCGGTACGGACGATGGCGGCCCGGGTGGTGACGCGGGCGACGGTGGCTCGGGGGATCCTCACGCCGGTTCTTCGGAGCTGCCGGGCAGCCGGATTGGCCCTTCGCCGCGTGAAGTGGCCCCTCTTCGAAACCCGGTACGCGGGAGGGCGGGCGGGAGGCGGCCGGGCCTGCGGGGCGCCTCGTGCGCCGAGGTGGGACGCTGGAAGTGACTGCCGACGACCCGCCGCGTGGAGTGTCGTCCCCCGCCCCGGGCCGCCACCCGTCAGCATGGGCAGACGCAGGGCAGACAGGGGTACACACGCGCACCACTCCAGCCGCACCGGGAGAATCTCGTGAAAATGCTGATCAACAGTGCCGAGACCGTCGTCGCCGACGCGCTGCGCGGACTGGCCGCCGCGCACCCCGAACTGGACGTCGACGTCGAGCGAAGGGTCGTCGTACGGCGGGACGCGAAGGACGGCGGACGGGTCGGACTGGTCTCCGGGGGCGGTTCCGGCCACGAGCCGCTGCACGCCGGGTTCGTGGGCCCGGGCATGCTGTCGGCGGCGTGCCCCGGGGAGGTGTTCACCTCGCCGGTGCCCGACCAGATGGTGCGGGCCGCCGCGGCGGTCGACGCCGGTCAGGGCGTGCTGTTCATCGTCAAGAACTACACCGGCGACGTACTGAACTTCGAGATGGCCGCCGACCTCGCGGGCGAGGACGGCGTACGGGTCGAACAGGTGCTGGTCAACGACGACGTCGCCGTCACCGACAGCCTCTACACGGCGGGACGGCGCGGTACCGGCGCCACCCTGTTCGTGGAGAAGATCGCCGGGGCGGCCGCCGAGGAGGGCGCGCCGCTGGAGCAGGTCGCGGCGCTCGCCCGCCGGGTCAACGAGTCCTCGCGCAGCTTCGGCGTCGCCCTGAGCGCCGTCACCACGCCCGCGAAGGGCAGCCCCACCTTCGACCTCCCCGTCGGGGAGCTCGAACTGGGCATCGGGATCCATGGCGAACCCGGCCGCGAGCGGCGCGCGATGATGCCGGCGCGGGAGATCGCGGACGTCGCGGTGGGCGCCGTACTGGACGACCTGGCGCAGGTGGCTCCCGCCGACGGGCCGGTGATCGCACTGGTCAACGGGATGGGCGGGACCCCACTGCTGGAGCTGTACGGCTTCCACGCGGAGGTGGCCCGGGTGCTGTCGGAGCGCGGGGTGCCGGTCGCCCGGACCCTCGTCGGCAACTACGTCACCTCCCTGGACATGGCGGGCTGTTCGGTGTCGCTGTGCCGGGCCGACGAGGAACTGCTGCGCCTGTGGGACGCCCCGGTCCAGACCGCCGCCCTGCGGTGGGGGCGGTGAGCGGCCGCGAGGGCGGCCGGCCCGGCCCGTCGTCAAAGCCCAGTCGTCAAAGCCCCTTCCGCCTGCGGGCGCGCCCTATGGTGGCGGTGGAAGACCGGTCGGGCGGACGTGAGGCGAGGAGATCCGGTGCGTGACACAGACTTCTTCCGGCGCTGGATGGACACCGCCACGGCGGCCGTCGAACGCGAGGCGGACCGGCTGACGGAGCTCGACTCCCCCATCGGGGACGCCGACCACGGCAGCAACCTGCTGCGCGGCTTCATGGCCGTACGGGCGGCCCTCGCCGCCGGCGAACCGGCCGTGGCCTCCCCCGGCGAGGTGCTCCAGCTCGCCGGCCGGACCCTGATCTCCACGGTGGGCGGGGCGTCCGGACCCCTGTACGGGACGCTGCTGCGCCGCACGGGCAAGGAGCTCGGGGACGCCGCCGAGGTCTCCGACGACGCACTGCGCGAGGCGCTCTACGCCGGGGTGGGCGCGGTGGCGCAGCTCGGCGGGGCGGCTCCGGGCGACAAGACGATGCTGGACGCGCTGGTGCCCGGGGTCGCCGCGCTCGGCACCTCCTACCGGGCGGCCGCCGACGCGGCGGAGGAGGGCGCGCGGGCGACGGTGCCGCTCCAGGCGCGCAAGGGCCGGGCCAGCTACCTGGGTGAGCGGAGCATCGGGCACCAGGACCCGGGCGCGACCTCGTCGGCCCTGCTGCTCAACGCCCTTGCCGAGGTCGCGGAGGGCGCGGCGTGAGTGCGCCTCGGACCTGTGTCGGCATCGTGCTCGTCTCGCACAGCGCCAGGGTCGCGCAGTCGGTGGCCGATCTCGCCCGGGGCCTGGCCGGGGGCGCGCCGTCCGTCCGCGTCGGCGTCGCGGGCGGCACGGGGGACGGCGGACTGGGCACGAGCGCGGAACTGATCGTGGCCGCCGCACGGGAGGTGGACACGGGCGCGGGCGTGGCGATCCTGGCCGACCTGGGCAGCTCGGTGCTCACCGTCAAGTCACTGCTGGTGGACGGGGAGCTGCCGGACGGCAGCCGGCTGCTCGACGCGCCGTTCCTGGAAGGGGCGGTGGGAGCCGTCGTGGCCGCCTCCGCCGGCGCCCGGCTGGACGCGGTGGAGGCCGCTGCCGCGGAGGCGTACAAGTACCGCAAGGGCTGACGGGGCGGGCCGGTCGCACCGGGGCCGGCTGACGGGGCGGCCCGGCCGCACCGGGGCCCGTCGGGCGGCCGCACCAACCCACGCCGCCCTGCCTCCCGCTATCGCCCGCGCAGGGTCTCGATCTCGCGGCGTTCCCGCTTCGTCGGCCGGCCCGCGCCGCGGTCGCGGATGCCGACCACGGCCGCCTCGACGGGGGTGGGCGGCGGTGGGCTCTTGTCGATGTAGCACTCGGCGGCCACCGGCGCACCGACCCGCTTGGACACCGGCCTGCGGACCACCACGATCCGCTCGCGGCCCGCGTGGAAGAGCCGTACCTCGTCACCCGCGCGCACGGCCTGGGCCGGCTTGGCGCGCTCGCCGTTGACCTTCACATGACCCGCGCGGCAGGCCGTCGCCGCGGTCGAGCGGGTCTTGGTCAGGCGCACCGACCAGATCCACGCGTCCACCCGGACCGTTCCCGATACGTCATCCGTCATGTCCCGACCCTATCGAGACGGGCGGCCGGCAGGGGAACGGGTTTCGGCGGATACCACAACACCCTTGGCATCTGCCATGTACAACCGGCTAAGGGAATTGCAAATGCGCCAGAGGTGCCCCTACCTTGTCGCACATGCAGTCCTACACCATCGGACAGGCCGCGCGTCTGCTGGGCGTCAGCCCGGACACGGCGCGCCGCTGGGCCGACGCCGGCCGGGTCGCGACCCATCGCGACGAGGGCGGGCGCCGGCTGATCGACGGCCGGGCACTGGCCGCCTTCTCCGCCGAAGTGGGCCAAGGCACCCACGCCGAGGAGGAGGAGCCGTACACCTCGGCGCGCAACGCGTTCCCCGGCATCGTCACGGCGGTCAAGCTCGGCGACGTCGCCGCGCAGGTCGAGATCCAGGCCGGACGCCACCGTCTGGTGTCCCTGCTCACCCGTGAGGCCGTCGAGGAGCTCGGCCTGGAAGTCGGCATGCGGGCCACCGCCCGCGTGAAGTCCACCAGCGTGCACGTCAGCCGCGCCTGACCGCGGTCCCGCCCGGCAGCACCGAACCGTCCCCACCCGCTCCGCCCGTCCCCGGCGCGGGTCACCACCGCGGTCCCGGCACGCGAGCCGGCCGCCGACCCGACCGAGGAGCACCCGCCCATGTCCCCGACCCTGACCCGCCGCCGCGCCGCTGCCGCCGCCCTGACCGCAGCGCTCCTCGCGCCGGCGCTGTCCGCCTGTGGCGCCGACGACGAGAAGTCCGGCGCGGCGGCCTCACCGGGCGCCTCCGCCTCCGCCCAGGCCAAGGCCGCGAACCTGACCGTCCTCGCCGCTTCCTCCCTCACCGACGTCTTCAAGACGGCGGGCGCCGCCTACGAGAAGTCGCACCCGGGCACGAAGGTGACGTTCTCCTTCGCCGGTTCGCAGGAACTCGCCGCCCAGGTCAAGCAGGGCGCCCCGGCCGACGCGCTGGTGACCGCCGACACCAAGACCATGGACGGCCTCAAGGCCGAGACCGGCGGTGCGACGGTCATCGCGAAGAACCGCCTGGTCATCGCCGCCGGCAAGGGGAACCCGTTCAAGATCGACGAGTTGAGGGACCTCGCGGACGGCAAGATCAAGGTCGTGCTCGCCGCGCCCGAGGTGCCGGTCGGCCGCTACAGCAAGCAGATCCTCGACGCGCAGAAGATCGAGGTGAAGCCGGTCTCCCAGGAGCCCAACGTCCGCGCCGTGCTGAGCAAGGTCGAGCTGGGCGAGGCCGACGCCGGTCTCGTCTACAAGACGGACTCCGCCAAGTCGGGTGACAAGGTCGTCAGCGTGGACATCCCGGACGACCAGAACGCGGTCGCCTCCTACCCGGCCGCCACGATCAAGCAGTCCGGGAACGGCGAAGCCGCGGCCGCCTTCGTGGCCTGGCTGAGCACCCCGGAGGCGCAGAAGATCCTCCAGGACGCCGGATTCCAGCAGCCGTAACGGCTCCCGCGGCCCGAACGCGGAAGGGGCTGCCTGATCCACCGGACGGGCAGCCCCGTTCCTTCGTGACGCGGGCCGAGGCCGGCCCGCGCGTCCTCGCGGTCCCGTCCCCGGCTTACCCTTCCCACCCGGAACGACCGCAGCCGAGAACCCAGCCAGGAACCGCCCCATGAGCAGACCCCGTACCCGCGTCCGGCCGCCCGCGGCACTGGCGTTGCCCGCGCTCCTCGCCGTGGCGTTCCTGCTGCTGCCGCTCATCGGCATCCTGAGCCGCACCCAGTGGAGCGAGCTCGGCACCCATCTGGGCAGCCCGGCGGTGGAGCAGGCGCTCGAGCTGTCGCTGCTCGTCTCCTTCTGGGCCCTCGGCCTCTCACTGCTCCTCGGGGTGCCGCTCGCCTGGCTGCTGGCGCGCGTCGAGTTCAAGGGCAAGGCGTTCGTACGGTCCCTCGTGCTGCTCCCGATGGTGCTGCCGCCCACCGTCGGCGGTGTCGCACTGCTGCTGGGCTTCGGCCGCCGGGGGCTGCTCGGGCCGTGGCTGGAGGGCACCTTCGGCATCACGCTGCCGTTCCACACCTCGGGCGCCGTCGTCGCCGCCACCTTCGTCGCGATGCCGTTCCTCGTCATCAGCCTGGAGGGCGCCCTCGGCGGCCTGAAACGCAGTTACGAGGAGACCGCGGCCTCCCTCGGCGCCTCGCCGGTACGGGTGTTCCTCACCGTGACCCTGCCCATGGTGGCGCCGGGCCTCGTCGCCGGCGCCGCGCTCACCTGGGCCCGGGCGCTCGGCGAGTTCGGGGCCACCATCACCTTCGCCGGGAACCTGCCCGGAACCACCCAGACACTGCCGCTCCAGGTGTACCTGCTGCTCCAGGACCGCCCGGAGGCGGCCACCTCCGTGTCCCTGCTGCTGCTGGCGATCGCGATGGGCGTGCTGATCGCCCTGCGCGGCCGCTGGACCGGCACCCCGGTCGCCCGTGGCTCCGCCGCGACGCCCGCCGCCGCGGCCGGGGAGGCTCCCGAGCCCCCCGCCCCGGCCGAGCCGCCCGCCGCACGCCCCGACGACGGGCACTGGCCGCTGCACGCCGAGGTCAGCGGCTTCAACCGGCTCACCCTGGACGCCGGGCCCGGCACCACGATCGCCGTCGTCGGCGAGAACGGCGCCGGCAAGACCACCCTGCTGCGGGCCCTGCTCGGCCTGACCCCGCGCGCCCACGCCACCTTGCGCCTGGGCGACACCGACGTCACCGCGCTGCCCCCGCACCGGCGGCAGGTGGCCTGGGTCCCGCAGGACGGCGCGCTGTTCCCGCACCTGAGCGCCCTCGCCAACACCGCGTACGGGCTGCGCGCCCGCCGGGTGCCGCGCGCCGAAGCCCGCGCCGAGGCGCAGGCGTGGCTGGACCGGCTCGGCGTCGGCCACCTCGCCCGGCGCAAGCCCGCGCAGCTGTCCGGCGGGCAGGCGCAGCGCGTGGCGCTGGCCCGGGCGCTTGCGGCGCGGCCCCGGCTGCTGCTCCTCGACGAGCCCCTCGCGGCACTCGACCAGACGACCCGGGCGCGCGTGCGGCACACCCTGCGCACCCATCTGGCCGGCTTCGGCGGGGTCTGCCTGATGGTCACGCACGATCCCGTCGAGGCGGTGTCGCTGGCCGACCGGGTCCTCGTACTGGCCGACGGGCAGACCCTCCAGGACGCCCCGCCCGCCGAGGTCACCCGCCATCCGCGCTCCCCGTGGGTGGCGCGGATGCTGGGCCGCAACGCATGGCCGGGCACCGCCACGCCGAAGGGGCTCGAACTGGCCGGAGGCGGCCTCCTGGTGGTGCCGGAGGCGCTGCCGCAGGGGTCGCAGGCCCTGGCGATCATCGCCCCGGAGGCGGTGTCCGTGTACCGGGAGCGGCCGGGCGGCAGTCCGCGCAACGTGTGGCCCGGCACCGTACGGGAGGTCACGGCGGTGGGGAGCCGGCTGCGCGTGCTGGTGGGGTCCGCTGAGGCGCCGGACCTCGTCGCGGAGATCACCCCGGAGGCAGCGGCCGAGCTCGGCGTGGTCGACGGCGCCGAGGTGTGGACCAGCGTCAAGGCCACCGAGGTGACGCTCGTGCGGCTCTGACCGGGCCTCAGGCGCCGGGCCGTACGGAGAGCCAGTCCCCGGCGGCGAAGGCGTCGACGCCGATCAGGGTCCGTTCGGCGCGGGCCGCCGCGACCGACAGGACGCCCTCGGAGCGGCCGGCGGCGAAGCGGGGAGCGTCGAGGGTCAGCAGCACGGCCCGTTTCCCGGTCGTGCGGCGGAACTCCGCGAGCAGCCCCTCCAGCAGGGCGGCCTCCTTGCGGTCCACGGCCTGGGGCGCATGACGTTCTACGACGGCCACCGCGCCCGTGTCCGGCTGCCGGGCGGCAGCCGCCAGAGCCTCGCGCACCGCCCGCATCCGGACCAGCCCGGCGCCGCCCTCCAGCGTGCGGTGGCCGCTGTCGAGCGGCACGAACCGTACGCCGCGGTGCACGAACCCGGGCCGGTCCGCGCGGAGCAC
This sequence comes from Streptomyces cirratus, assembly GCF_014650775.1. Classification (GTDB taxonomy): domain Bacteria; phylum Actinomycetota; class Actinomycetes; order Streptomycetales; family Streptomycetaceae; genus Streptomyces; species Streptomyces cirratus. Next base: position 553,404 of record NZ_BMVP01000003.1, read on the forward strand.
GAAGTCGACGCCCGGCGGCGGCTTCTGCCCGGGCGGGACCACCGCGAACCGCCAGGGCCGCGCCGCCGTGCTGGCGGCGGTGCCCACCACCGGGTCGGCGGCAGCGGGCACGGCGGGGGCGGGACCGGTCGGCGGGGTGGCGGCGGTCAGGGTGTCCAGCAGCAGCCGGCCGGGCCGGGTCCCGGGCGCCGCCGAAAGCCGGGTCACGGTCAGCGGCGGCTGTGCCCGGGCCGGCAGCGGCAGGGTGACGCGGCGCCGGCCGGACCAGGTCACGGCGGGCCCGCGCAAGGAGACGGCGGCCCCGTCGGCGTCGGCCAGGTGCAGGGCGGGGCGGGCTCCGGAGCCGTCCCCGGTCACCCACAAGGACAGCGAACGGGCGAGCTCCGGCACGGGGAGCGGGCCCGGCGGGGTGGCGGAGGCCCCGGCTCCGGCGGGGGCGAGGGCCAGCGCCCCGGGAGCGGCCGTCGCGCCCGGGCCGGTCCAGCGGGCGGCGTCATCCGTCAGGCCGGCGAGCGGCAGCTCGTCCAGGCCGGCCCCGAGGGCGACTTCGGCGGTGGCTCCGGTCGCCCGGACGGTGATGCCGAGCCGTCCGGTGGCGTGCGGGACCCGGGCGGTCACGGTGAAGGCGCCCCGACCGTCGTCGGTCACGCTCCAGCGGGAGCGGTCGAACCGGAGGGTCACGTCCCGGGGTTCGACGGGCGCGGCCGCGCCCTGGGCGTCGTAGCCGGTCAGCGCGAACCCGGCGTGCTCGGCGGGGCCGGCGAGGCCGATGCGGTCGCTGGTGGGCCGGAGCCGGGCCAGTGGGCCGAGGACGTCCAGGCGCAGCACGCCGGCGGCCGGTCCGCGCCGGGCCGTGACGGTGACGGGGCCCGGCCGCAGCGCGTGCAGGATCCCGTCCGGGCCGACGCTCCCGCTGCCGCGGGCCGACCACTGCGCGGCGCCGGGGGCGGGGCCGAGGGCGGAGTCGTGGCCGGTGGCCGTGAGGGCGCGGGTCAGCCCGGGGAAGGCACGGGCCGGTCCGGCGACGGGCTCGACGCGGTACCCGGTGAGGCGGCCGGAGCCGGCCGGGACGGTGAGGACGAGGCCGTTGGGGACCGGGCGGAGCGAGCCGTCCGACGGGGAGTTCTCCACCGTCAGGGCGGTGGCCCCGCTCCGCCCGGCGAGCAGGGTCGAGGAGCCGCCGCCGTCCAGGTTGAGGGCCTCGGACGCGCCGAGCCGGCGCATCATCCGGCCGAGCCCGGTCAGGGTGAGGCCGCCGCTGTCGCGCTGGCGGCCGTCGACGGTGACCAGGCGCAGCCGCCGGCCGTCGTCCGAGAGGCCGACCGCGGTGCGGGGAGCGGCGGTGTCGTTGGGTTCTCCGTCGTGGTTCTGCGGGGTTCCGGCCAGGACGAGCGGCTCACGGCCGCCGACCGCCGTCACGGGGACCGGGGCGCCGGAGGCGGGAAGGGGCAGGGGAAGGGCGGTCACGGCCACCGGGTCACCGGGGCGCAGCGCCGCGAGTTCGGCCGCCGCGGGCCCGCCGGCGACCAGCAGGGTGGTTCCGGGGACGGGACGCCCGACCGGCTGCCGGGCGGGGCCGGTCACCCGGCCGTCGCGGAGTTCCACGGCCCGGGCCGCGGCGGCGGGCAGGGCGACGCCGGGCCAGTCGTGGGTGTAGAGGGCGAAGCCCTCGGCGGGCGGCCGGGCGGCGTTGTAGCCGGCCAGGGGCCGTACGGCGGCGCCCGGCAGGGTGACGGTCCCGGAGAGGCCGAGGCGCAGGAGCCGGCCGGCGCCGTCGGGGCCGAAGCCGACGGCCAGGCCGCCGCCGGGGCCGGGCGAGGCGGAGTGCAGGAGCCGTCCGGCCCGCAGCCCGGGGCCGAGGGGGGCCTTGGTGGCCCGGATGTCGAAGAAGTCCCCGTTGACGGCGCCGACGACCCGCCGTCCGGGCCCGGCCGGGTGCCGGGCGGCGGCTTCGGCGAGGGTGGGGAGGTGCGCCGGGTCCCGGCCGGGGCCGCCGAGGTACTCGGCCCGTACGCCGTCGGCTCCGCCGAGGTCGGCCATGAGTTCGTCGACCCGCAGCCACCGGTCGGCCTGGAGGCGGTCGTAGGACTCCAGGCGGACTCCGGGAGCGATCTGCCGGGACGTACGGGCGGTCTCGAGCCCGTCGTCGTCGGCGGCCCGGGCCGGACCCGCCGCGACGAGCGCGGCGCAGACCAGGGAGGCGAGCGGGGCGAGGAGCAGCGGACGCGGGTTCGGCACCGGGGCAGCATCGGCCGCGGGAGCCGCCCCCGGGAGCGCGTCCGCCGTGCCGCGCCCGCGAATTCAGCCGTTCGCCCCACCCCCTCCCCCACCAGGAGCCCCCCGCCGCCCCGCCCCGGCCCCGCCCGGCAACGGCACGCGCGCCGCACCGAATGGCGGACCGTCCCCCGAGGAGCCCTCAGCCCGTCGGGGGGCTGGGGGCGAACTCGGCCCAGACGCATTTGCCGCCGCCTCTGGGTTCCACTCCCCACGCGTCCGCCAGACCGTCCACCAGCAGCAGGCCGCGTCCCGACATCGCCCACTCCCCCGCTTCGCGGCGGTACGGGAGGGCGCTGCTGGAATCCTCCACCTCGACCCGGATCCGGCCGTCCACCGTCCGGCGCATGCCGACCACGCCTCCGCCGTCGGTGTGGACCAGGGCGTTGGTCATCAACTCGTCCGCGGCCAGCACGATCTCGTCCGACCTGTCGCGCGCACCCCAGGCCTCCGACGCCGCGCGGATCAGGTGCCGGGCGTGCGCCGGGGCCACCGGGTCGCCCGGGTCGAGCCGGTGGCGCAGCGGGCCCCCGCCGCGCGGGGCGGGCGTACCGCGGCGGCGCAGCACGAGCAGCGCCATGTCGTCGCCGCCGCCCGCGTCGCCGATGAGGTCGCACAGCACGTCGGCGAGTTCCTCGACGTCGGCCGGGCCGTCACGGACCGCGTCCATCAGCTCGCGCATGCCCGTCTCGGAGTCCCCTCCGGGCCGCTCGGTCAGGCCGTCCGTGCACAGCACCAGGGTGTCGCCGGGATGCAGGTCGAGGGCGGTCACGGGGTACCCAGTGCCGCTCCCCGGGGAGGCGCCCGGGCCGTCGGCCGGTCGCAGCCCGAGCGGGAGACCGCCCGCCACCTGGACGCGGTGGGCGCTGCCGTCACCGCGCCGCAGCACCGGGTCGAGGTGACCGGCGCGGACCATGCTCAGCGTCCCGCTGTTCAGGTCCACTTCGGCGTAGGTGCAGGTGGCGAAGCGTTCCGTCTCCAGCTCGCGCAGGAACGCCGAGGCCCTCGCCATCGCGGTGCCGGGCGTGTGGCCCTCGGCGACGTAGGCCCGCAGGGCGATGCGCAGCTGGCCCATGACGGCCGCCGCGTCCGTGTCGTGCCCCTCCACGTCGCCGATCATCACCCCGACCCGGCCGTCGCCGAGCGGGATGACGTCGTACCAGTCGCCGCCGATGTCCCGGCCGATCCTGGCCGCCCGGTACCGTACGGCGATCCGCACGCCGGCGACGTCCGGGATCCGGCGCGGGAGCATGGCCCGCTGGAGGCCTTCGGCGAGATCGTGTTCCTGTTCGAAGAGGATGGCCCGCTGGAGGCTCTGCGCGATGCCGCTGCCGAGCGCCATCAGCACGTTGCGTTCCTCGGCGGTGAAGTCCCCGGGCCGGGTGTAGAGCAGGCCGAGTGCGCCGATGGCCCGGCCCTGGGCGATGAGGGGCAGGTACACGCCGCTGCGTACGTCGAGCGGCTCGATGTACGGCCACAGCAGCGGGTAGCGCTCCCGGAAGTCGTCCCGCGAGGCGATGAAGACGGGGCTGAGGCGCCGTACGGCCTCGCTCATCGGGAACCGCGCGTCGATCCGGGTGTACTCGATCTCCGGGACGTAGGAGCCCAGCCGGCCCTCCGCCACCAGATGGATCCGGCCGCCGTCGACGACGCCGAGCATCACGCTGACCGCCCCGAGGTGACCGAGCGCCTCGGGGTCCTTGAGGACGTCGGTGACGTCGTTGACGGTGCGGGCGTGCGCGAGGATCGCGGTGGTCCGCTCGACGACCCCGGTCATCCGGCGCCGTCCTTCGGCGTGCGCTCCGTCGGCCCCGGGCTCGCCGGGGTCGTGGGCGGCGTCGCGCAGGATCCCGATGATCCGGTACGGGCGGCCGTTCGGGTCTCGCAGGATGTGTCCCTGGATGTGGTTCCAGCCGGCGCTGCCGTCGCGTCGTCTGCTGCGGAAGTAGGCCCCGTAGTGGCTGCGTCCCTCCTTGAGGGCCTGCGCGACGCGCGCGTCGATCCTTGCCTCCTCGCCCGACACCAGGCGGGCGCGCAGTCCGTCGGGGGTGCCGCTGAACTCGTCGGGGCGGAGGTCGAGGACCTCGAGGGCGGTGTCGTCCAGGTGCATCTGCCCGCTGTCGAGGTCCCAGTCGAAGGTGCCCATGCGGTTGAGCGCGAGGCTGGTGTCCGGCCGCGCCGGCCAGTCGAATCCGGGGGCCGTCTCTCCCCGCTGCTCCATGCAGCCAGCCTCTCATGTGTTATCGGGCGTCGCCGGGTGCGGGCGGGCTGGAGGTACCCGGCGAGGAACCGGGCGAGGAACCGGGTGCGACCGGTTCGGACGAAGGTCCGTAGGGCGTGTCCGGGGACTGCGCAGGGGAGGCGGGCGGGGATTCGGGAGGGGAGGCCGGGGACTCGGGGGAGGCCGGGACCAGCGGATACGTCGTGGCCGGGGACTCGGGCAGGGACGCGGGCGGGGACTCGGGCAGTGACGCGGGCGGGGTCTCGGGCAGTGACTCGGGCGGGGACTGCGGCGGCGAGAGGGTGGGCGGCTGCGACGGGGGCGGCGGCGGGCTCTTCACCACCGGCGGCGGCACGGTCTTGTCGTGCTTGCCCTCGTGGTCGTGCCGGTCGCGCTCGACCCAGCGCCCCTCGTGCCCGTCGTAGATCACGAACTTGTTCACGACGGTCACCGAAGGCGCGATGACCACCACGCGGGAGGGCCGGTACGAGGGCCAGGGCTGTCCGGTCCGCTTCGGCTCGCCCCCCAGCGCCACCGGGGGCGTCAGCGGGTTTCCGCAGGCGCAGCGCACCCGCGGTACGCCCCTGTCGTCGACCAGCACGGCCGTCCCGGCCTGGAGCACGGCCTGGTAGGCGGTGGGCTTCCCGTCGCGGTAGCCGTGGTTCGTGACCCGGGTGTCGACGCGCAGTCGCAGAGGGGTCAGGGAGCGCAGGTAGCGCGGGACGGAGGCGGGTTCGACGGAGAGTGCCGAGGCGAAGGCGGCGTTCTTCGCCGGCTGGGCGGACAGCTCCTTGATCTGCTTTTCCACATCGCAGCTGGCCACGTCCTTGGTGCCGCCGTAGAGCCCGGGCGCCGCCCCGGTGACGCTGCGGGTGACCGTGGTCCCGGTCGCCGCCGTGCTCGGCGCGGCGGTGCCCGGCGTCTGCGGGGACGGGCTCTGCAGCGGCAGTGTGGCGGGCGGCGTGCCCTGGTCGGCGGCCGTGGATTCGGTGAAGGGGTCGGGGCCGGCCGCGGCGGCGGGCTGGAGGAAGACCTCGCCGCCCGCCTTGCCCGACGGGGAACCGCCCGGCCGGGTGAGGACGACCACCAGGGCGGCGACGGCCGCCACCGCGACGACGGCCGTGACCAGCCGGGGTACCGAGCGCCACCAGGGCCCCCCGGGCGGCTGCGCGCCGGACCCCGAAGGGGGGCCGGACGGCGGCGACGGCGGCGGCGGCGGGCCACCCTGTCGGCCACCGCCCGAGAGAGGACCGGCGGGCGGACCGGCGGGAGGTTCGACGGACGGCGGCCGTGAAGCGTCCCGCGGCCGCCGCCGGGGTGGCAGCGGCGGCTCCTCGCCTGAGGGTTGCGTGGTCACGGGCTCCTCTTCCCCATTCTTAGGCGCTCCGGGGTCCCGGCCCAGCCCCTCGGCGTTCCGCGGCTGCCCTGCGGACTCGAGCGCGGACACAACCGAGCACACAGCCCCGCACATCCTCCAAAACCGCTCATATCGGCGTACATCGCACTCCTGCGGACCATTGTGTGCGTTCTTCCGGTGGTGGCCGCAAGCCGGGAGTGCCACCTTTGCCGGGTGAGCAGTCCCTCTACGACGCCGGCCTCCCGGGCCGCGAAGGCCTGGCGCGACGGCTTCTTCGCCGTGGTGGCGGGGTTCGCGGTCATGTTCGCGGTCGCGGCGGCCGGAGCGGCCTGCGCGGGCGCCGGCAGCCTGCCGGGCGGCGCGTTCCCCCGGGTGGTCGCCGCGGTCGCCGTGATGGCGGCCGGCGGCTCGGTCGAGCCCTCCGGCGGGGCCGGTGCCCTGGCCGGCGCCGCGGGGCAGCTCTCCGTGATGCCCCTGTCGGTCTCCCTGGCCGGGGCGCTGACCGTGGGCTGCGCCTTCCTGCGGCCCCTGCGCGGGCGCGCGGTCGCCGGTCCGCGGGAACTCCTGGGCCGCGCCGTGCCGTTGGTCGTGTTGTGGCTGCTCGCCCTGATGGGAACCGGGCTCGCGGCCCGACAGACCTTCGGCCTCCTCCCCGGCGACTCCCCCCTGGGGACCATCGGTGAACTGCTCGACTCCGCCCCGACGGTGGGTTTCGAGACCGACCTGCCCGTGACCGCGCTGTGCGGACTGCTGTGGATCGTGGGCCTGTTGGTCGTGGCCCTGCTGGTGTCGCGGCGCGCCCCGCTCCCGGCCTCGGTGGTCCGCTTCCACACGGCGGTGCGCCCGGCCGCCTTCGCCACCCTGGTGCTGCTCCTCGCGTACGTCGTGCTCGGGTTCTTCACCGCCGTCGTGGTGGCGTGCACCCAGGGGCACGCCGAACGCACCCTGGCCGTCGTGCTGCTGGGTCTGCCGAACCTGGCGTGGCTCGCGCTGTCGCTGGGGCTGGGCGGGGCATGGGAGGGCAGGGTCGAGGGGCCGTTCGGACTGCCGATGCCGCGGCTGCTGGACCAGGTGCTGCGGGGCCCGGAGCGCTCCACGGTCGACGTGTCCACTCTGGCGGAGCGGGACTCGCGGGCGTGGTGGCTGGTGGTGGTCGCCGCCGTCCTGCTGCTGCTGGGCACGGGCGTGCTGGCGGCGGTCCGCTCACCGGCCGGTGTGCGGCCCTGGCGGCAGGCCCTGCACCTGGGTGTGGCCCTGGCTCTGGCCATGCTGACGGTCTGTCTACTGACGGGCACACACGCGGGTTTCGGGCTTTCCCTGCTGGGGATCGGCGATGTGAGCGGCCTCGGTGAAGAGGTCGAACTCACCCCGGTGCTGTGGCGCAACACCGGCCTGGCTCTTCTGTGGGGCGCGGTGGCCGGGTTCCTCGGCACCCTCCTGGCCCGCCCGCTGCGCCACCGGGGGCCGGTGACGAGCAAGGACCCCACGGGGCTCTGACCCGAGCGGTTGCCCGTGATGGGCAACCGATGATCCATACGGGTGAACCGGCTCGGATCGGTTCGGCGGTGAATCGATTCCGCATGCCAACCTCACCTCCGTGAACACGTTTAAAGGCCTGTTCCGGCCGCTCCACGCCGGCGGCCTGCTTGCCGTCTCCGCAGTCGCCCTGACCCTGTCCACCGCGCTCCCGACCGGAGCGACACCCACCGGCGCCCGCTACCTCGCCGGTCCGGTCGGGGCGCGGGACGCGACACCCCGGGAGGTCTCGGCGAGCGCGGTCTACTGCCCCGACGGGACGCTCCTCCAGTCCGGCGGCTACTCCCTGGAGAACGGCAACACCGGCCCGGTCCTGGCCAGTCACCCCGTCGTCGGACCGGACGGCCGCAAGGGCTGGTACGCCTCCGCCTCGCACGCCGACGTCAGGGCGTACGTGCTGTGCCGCTCCGCCCTCGACTCCGACTCCTGACCGGCGGCGGCCCCCGTCACGCACCGCCGCCCCGCAGCCGGAACACCGGCATCGCCCAGCGCGGCGGTGGCGGCGCGGGGCCCGGGCCCGCGGCGGCCCCGAGGGCGTCCGCGAGCGGCGCCGGCGACCGGCCGGAAAGCGCCGCCTGGGCGGGACCCGACGCCTCGCCCGCCCTTCGCAGCGCACCGGTGAACTCCAGGCAGTCGCGCCAGCGTTCGTCCGGCGATTTGGCCAGCGCCCTGCCCAGCACCTCGTCCACCGCCGCCGTCAGGTCGGGCCGCCGTGAGGTCACCGGGGGCGGCGGATCGAACTGGTGGGCCCAGAGCAGGGCCATGTCTTCGTCACGCTGGAAGGGCGGGGCGCCGGTCAGCATTTCGTGGACGACGCACCCCAGGCTGTACACGTCGCAGCGCCCGTCGACCGGTTTGCCGGAGATCTGTTCGGGCGCGACGTAGTCGAGGGTCCCCACGAACTGTCCGACGCTCGTGAACCCGGTCAGCGACAGCGACTTCTTCGTCAGCCCGAAGTCCGTCAGGTACACGTGCTCGGGGTGGTCGCTGTCGGTGCCCTCCGCCACCAGGATGTTGCCCGGCTTCACGTCCCGGTGGACCAGGTCGTGGGCGTGGGCCGCGTCCAGCGCGGAAGCCACCTGGCCCGCGATGCGCACCGCCGTACGGACGGGCAGCGGGCCCGTCCGGTCCAGCAGGGCGCGCAGGTCCTGCCCGGCGACGTAGCGCATGGCGATGTACAGCAGGCCCTCCGTCTCGCCCGCCTCGAAGACGGGCACGATGTGCGGGTGGTCGATGGCGGCCGCCACCTTCGACTCGTGGGTGAAGCGCTGCCTGAACGTGTCGTTGCGGGCGAGCTCGGGCGCGAGCAGTTTCAGTGCCACCGTCCGGTCCAGCCGCAGGTCCAGGGCCTTGTAGACGACCGCCATCCCGCCGCGCCCGATCTCGCTCTGCACCAGGTACCCGGCGATGCGTCTGCCCCGTAGGTCGGAGGGCCGCCCGCCGACCGGTTCGGCGGACATCACCGGTCGCCGCCCTCGGGGCCCTCCACGACCAGAGTCGGCTCGTGCCCGGTGTCGCCCGGTTCCTGTGTTTCTACGTCGGCCACACCGCCGGGATCGGAGGTGCCGGGCGGCGACGCCCCGGCCGCGGAGCCCGGCCCGGAGACGACGGCGTAGGTCGCAGGCCGGCCGCCTTCGCCGTACAGCCACCGCCCGTTCGCCTCGTCGTAGATCCACACCGATTCCCCGTCGATCACCACGCCGGCCCGCAATCCCCGCGTACCCCGGCGGAAGGCCTCGGCGTCAACCTGTCCGGACGCGAGCTGGTCGGTGGCCCGGCGGTAGCGCTCCAGCGTGTCGGCGGTGCGGGCCAGCAGTGGCCGCGGGTCCTCGGAGCGCGCGAGGGGCCGCCCGCCCGTCGGCGGGGGCTGCGGCACGGCCACCAGCAGCCGGCCGTCCACCCACGCGGACCATCCGTTGGAGCACAGGACCTCGCCCCATTCGCCTTGCCGCGACAGCAGTTGTACGGGCAGGAACGGGTCCAGCGCGGCGGTCGGCCGGGACACGTCCGGCACCTCCCAGGCGGGCAGTCCGTCCTGCGGCACGACGTGCGTGGGCCGGAAGTCGGCAGCTCCGGCAGGGCTCGTCATCGCGGTCACCGGGCTACTTCCTCATGATGGCGGGCTCGTGCCGGCGCAGCAGCCTCGCGACCAGCACCCCGAACAGCACGGACAGCGCCACCAGCATCCCGACGTCGAGCAGCCACACCCCGGCGGAGTGCGCGAACAGCGGATCGTCGGTGCTCTTGCCGGGCACGATCGCGCCGAGATCGATGGTGGCCGCCATGGCGCCGAGCGCCCAGCGGGAGGGAACCAGCCAGGCCAGTTGCTCGATCACCGGTACGCCGTCCAGCTGGAGCAGGGCCCCGCAGAAGACCACCTGCACGATGGCGAGCAGGACCAGCAGCGGCATGGTGACCTCCTCCTTCCTGACCAGCGCGGAAACCAGCAGGCCGAGCATCATCGCGGTGAACGACAGCAGTGCGACGGCGATGGTGATCTCCACGAGTGGCGACAGGAAGACCCCCTTGCCGCCGGGCGCGTTGGTCTGCACCCCGAGGAGCGCCACCAGCGTCAGCACCACCGCCTGCGCGACGGTGACCGCGCCCAGGACCACCACCTTCGACATCAGGTAGGCGGAGCGGGACAGCCCCACGGCGCGCTCGCGCTGGTAGATGGTCCGCTCCTTGACCAGTTCGCGAACCGCGTTCGCCGCGCCGGTGAGCACGCCGCCCACGCACAGGATGAGCAGGGCGTTGACGGCCGTCTCCCGGGTGAGGGAGTGGCCGGCGAGGGCGCGGGCCATCGCGCCCATCACGAACGGCAGGGCGACCATGATGGCGAGGAAGGTGCGGTCGGCGCCGAGGGCGGCCGCGTAGCGCCGCACCAGGGTGGACAGCTGGGCTCCCCAGCTCTGCGCCTTGGGCGGCGCGGCGGCGAATCCGGCCGGTCCGGCGGGGGCGCCGCCCTCGACCGGCGGGAGGCCCGGGAGCTGGACGTACTTCCGGTACAGGGTGGAGGAGCGGTACTCGCCCGCCCAGTCGCGGCCCTGCTGGTTCTCGAAGGCTTCGAAGGCCTCCGGCCACTCTCCGAAGCCGAAGAAGCCGAGGGTCTCCCCGGGCGGACCGAAGTAGGCGACGCGTCCGCCGGGGGCGAGGACCAGCAGCCGGTCGCAGACTTCCAGGCTGAGCACGCTGTGGGTGACGACGATCACGGTCCGGCCGTCGTCGGCGAGGCCGCGCAGCATGTTCATGACCGAGCGGTCCATTCCGGGGTCGAGTCCGGAGGTCGGCTCGTCGAGGAAGAGCAGGGAGGGCTTCGTCAGCAGTTCCAGCGCGACGGAGACCCGTTTGCGCTGGCCGCCGGAGAGGCTGTGGATGGGCTGGTCGGCGCGCTGCCCGAGCCCGAGTTCCCGGATCACCTCGTCCACCCGGGCCCGCCGCTCCGCGGTGGCGGTGTCCTGCGGGAAGCGCAGCTCGGCGGCGTAGGTCAGGGCGCGGCGCACGGTGAGCTGGGCGTGCAGGATGTCGTCCTGCGGGACGAGGCCGATGCGGCTGCGCAGTTCGGCGTAGTCGCGGTAGAGGTCGCGTCCGTCGTAGAGGACGGTGCCCTGGTCGGCGGGGCGCAGCCCGGTGAGCGCGCCCAGCAGCGTCGATTTGCCGGCGCCGCTGGGGCCGACGACGGCGAGCAGGCACTTGGCGCCGACGGGGAAGGAGACGTGGTCGAGCAGGACCTTGCGGCCGCGGTCGACGGCGACGGCGAGGTCCTGGACTTCGAGGGAGACCTCTCCGGTGTCCACGTACTCCTGGAGCTGGTCGCCGAAGACGCAGAAGGCGCTGTGTCCGATGCCGACGATGTCGCCGTCGGCGACGGGGGCCCGGTCGACGGGGACGCCGTTGAGGTACGTGCCGTTGTGGCTGGCGAGGTCGGCGATCTCGTACGTCCCGTCGGGCAGGGGGCGCAGTTCGGCGTGGCGGCGGGAGACGACGAGGTCGTCGACGACGAGGTCGTTGTCGGGGGCCCGGCCGATGCGGACGGTGCGCGCGAGCAGCGGCCGTACGGAGGCGGGCGTGTGGAAGGAACCGGTCAGGGCGGGGCCGGTGACCGAGGACGGGCGGGCGGGGGTGCGCTCGGGGGCGGCGCCGAGGAGGACGGCGCGGGGGCCGTCCTCGGCGCTGCCGAAGCGCAGTTCGCTGCCTGGGCCGACGCTCCACTCGCGTACGCGGTGGCCGTCGGCCCAGGTGCCGTTGGTGCTGCCCTCGTCCTCGACCGTCCAGTGGTCGCCGTCGGGGCGCAGGACCGCGTGGTGCCAGGAGACGCGGGCGTCGTCGAGGCAGATCTCGCAGAGGGGGTCGCGTCCGACGTGGTACGTCCGGCCCGGGCTGATCGAGGTGCAGCCCCGGGCGGTCTCCAGCACGAGTTCGGGTGCGGCCGGCGCACCGGGTCGCGAGGCCATGCACAGATTTTCCCACGATCCGACCGGCGCGGCATAACAGCAGGTCAGCGGCTTCTTATGGGTAATGACAACGGTCCCCGTTGCAGCCTTTGCCGATGCACCGAAGGTGCGTTTCACTTGCGGCGTCGGAACCGAACAAACGGGGGACACCATGACCGGGCACGACCACGGGCACGAGCACGACCACGCCGGGGATCCCGGGCCCGGCGGCCACGCCGGGCACAGCCACGGTGTGGCCGCGGACGCCGACCGGCGCTGGCTGGCGATCGCCCTCGGCCTGATCGGCGGCTTCATGGCCGTCGAGGTGGTCATCGGCGTCCTCGCCCAGTCCCTGGCCCTGATCTCCGATGCCGCGCACATGCTGACCGACGCGGTCTCGATCGTGCTGGCGTTGATCGCGATGCGGCTCGCCGCCCGCCCGGCGCGCGGCGGGTTCACGTACGGCCTCAAGCGGGCGGAGATACTCTCCGCGCAGGCGAACGGGCTGACCCTGCTGCTGCTGGCGGTGTGGCTGGCGTACGAGGCGGTGCGGCGGCTGATGGACCCGCCGGCGGTGGAGGGCGGGCTGGTCCTGGTGACGGCGCTCGCGGGCATCGTCGTCAATGTGGCGGCGGCCTGGTGCATCTCGAAGGCGAACCGGACCTCCCTGGCCGTCGAGGGCGCCTACCAGCACATCCTGAACGACATGTTCGCCTTCATCGGGACGGCGGTGGCCGGTCTGATCGTGCTGACCACCGGTTTCCGCCAGGCGGACTCGATCGCCTCGCTGGTCGTGGTGGTGCTGATGGTCAAGGCGGGCTACGGGCTGGTCCGCGAGTCGGGCCGGATCTTCCTGGAGGCGGCCCCGGCGCACATGGACCCGGACGCGGTCGGCGACCGGCTCGCGGGGCACCCGCCGGTGACGGAGGTGCACGACCTGCACATCTGGACGATCACCTCCGGCCAGGCGGCGCTCTCCGCGCACGTGCTGGTGGAGCCGGCGGGCGACTGCCACGCCGTACGCCGGGACCTGGAACGGCTCCTGGCCAAGGAGTACGGCGTCACGCACACCACCCTCCAGGTGGACCACGTCCCGGAGGCCCTCCTGTCGGTCGGCCGGGCCGGCGAGGACCCGGAGCCCGGCGACCCGCACTGCGCGGACGCGCACGGTCCGGTCCACCGGGCCGGACCGCACGATCACTGACGGAGGGCGCGGCGGGGCATACATGCCCGCATGACGCAAAAGCGCAGCGCGGGCCTGTTGCTGTTCCGGGAGGCCGACGCCGGGGTCGAGGTACTGCTGGGCCACATGGGCGGCCCGCTGTGGGCGCGGCGGGACGCGGGGGGCTGGGGCATCCCGAAGGGCGAGTACGGCCCGGACGAGGCCCCGCTGGACGCGGCCCGGCGCGAGTTCACCGAGGAGATCGGGCTGCCGCCGCCGGAGGGCCCGTACCTGCCGCTCGGCGAGATCCGGATGGCGGGCGGGAAACTGGTGACGGTCTGGGCGGTGCGCGCCGACCTGGATCCGGCGCTCATGGTGCCCGGCACCTTCACCATGGAGTGGCCCCCGCACTCGGGCCGGCAGGCGGAGTTCCCGGAACTGGACCGGGTGGCCTGGTTCACTCCCCCCGCGGCCAGAAACAAGCTGATCGCAGGTCAAGTGCCTTTCCTGGAGCGGCTGTTGGAGCTTCGGGAGGGGTTGACCCGACCTTGACTTGCCAACAAACCCCACCTGCCTGGACATTGCACATATGACGAGCGTCGTGCTGGTGGGAACCCTGGACACCAAGGGTGTCGAGTACGGCTGGCTGCGCGAGAGGCTGCTGCGCGCCGGCGTCGAAGTGATCACGGTCGACACAGGAATCATGGGCGAACCCCGGATACCCGCGCAGATACCGCGCGAAGCGGTCGCCCGGGCGGCGGGAACGGAACTGACGCAACTACGGGCGGCGGCCGATCGGGGCGCCGCCGTCACCACCATGGCCGAGGGCGCGGAGGCGACGCTGCTGCGCCTGCACGCCGAGGGCCGGCTCCACGGGGTCCTCGCGATCGGGGGCAGCGGCGGGACCTCCATCGCCACCCGGGCGATGCGCGCACTGCCGCTGGGCGTACCGAAGCTGATGGTCTCCTCGATGGCCTCCGGCGACGTGGCCCCGTACGTCGGCTCGGCGGACATCACGATGATGTACAGCATCGTGGACATCGCGGGGATCAACAGCGTCTCCGCCCCGGTACTGGCCAACGCGGCGGAGGCGATCGCCGGCATGGCCAAGGGGTACGCCCGGGCCGCGCTGGAGCGGCGCCGCCCGGCCCGGCTGGGGTCGGGCTCCCGGCCGCTGATCGCCGCGAGCATGGCGGGCGTCACCACGGTCGGTGTGGACGCGGCCCGGGAGCGGCTCACCGAACTGGGCTACGAGGTCCTGGTGTTCCACGTCAGCGGCAGCGGCGGCCGCACCCTGGAGAAACTGGCCGGCCAGGGCGTCTTCGCCGGCGTCCTCGACCTCACCCTCAGCGAACTCGCCGACGACCTGTGCGGGGGCATCCTCACCGCCGGCCCCGACCGGCTGAGCGCGGCCGGCCGGGCCGGGATACCGCAGGTGGTGAGCCTGGGCGCGCTGGACATGGTGAAGTTCGGGCCGCTGGAGAGCCTGCCCGAACGGGTCCGCTACCGCCGGATCCGCGTCCACAACCCCTCGATCACCGTCATCCGTACGACCGCGGCCGAATGCGCGGAACTCGGCCGCCGGGTCGCCGCCAAGCTCAGGGCGGCGACCGGCCCGACGGAGGTGTGCGTCCCACTGCGCGGACTGTCGACACTCGGCGCGCCCGGCGGCCCCTACCATGACCCCGGCGCGGACCGGGCCCTGTTCACGGCGCTGCGCGACGGCTTGCGGGGCAGCGCCGCCCGGCTGCACGACTACGACACCCACATCAACGATCCGTCCTTCGGGCGGGCCGCGGCGGAGCGGCTGCACGCCATGATCGGTGCGGAACAGGCCGTGGCATGACGGTCTGACCCACCCGCCCGGGCCTGCTTCGAGACACCCCCTCCGGCAGGGAACCGGCCATGGCGGAAACCGTGTCCCAGGGGGTGCCGGCCGCAATGACCGGCGCTGGGACACGGTGGGGCCATGGAGGGGGAACGATGAACGACGCGTGGACGGTTCCCGGGTACACGCCGGTCCGGGAGCTGGGTGCGGGCGGCAGCGGCCGGGTGGTGCTGGCGGTCCACGAGGCCACGGGCACACCGGTCGCGGTGAAGTACCTCGCCGAACGGCTGCGCGAGGACCCCGCCTTCGTCCGGGAGTTCCGGGCGGAGGCCCGGCTCCTGGGCGGGCTGCGCTCCCCGCACGTGGTGACGTTCTACGAGTACTGCGAGTACACGCAAGGGCCCGGCGGCGCCGCCATCGTGATGGAACTCGTCGACGGGATCTCCCTGCGCGCCCTGCTGAAACAGTCCGGCGCAGGCACGGAGCCGGAGGCCGCCCTGGTGCTGCTCAAGGGCTCGCTGCTGGGGCTGGCCGCCGCGCACCGGGCCGGAGTGGTGCACCGGGACTACAAGCCGGAGAACGTACTGGTCGGGGCGGACGGCTCCTCGAAACTGGTGGACTTCGGGATCGCGGCCGGACGCGGTACCACTCCCGGGGTCGCGGGCACGCCGGCGTACATGGCGCCCGAGCAGTGGCAGGGCCGGCCGGCTTCCCCCGCGGCCGACGTGTACGCGGCGACGGCGACGTTCTTCGAGTGCGTGACGGGACACAAACCCTTCCCGGGGACGAACTTCGCGGAGCTGGCGGTCCAGCACGTGGAGGCTCCCGTGCCGGAGACCGAGGCGCCGGAGCCGGTGCGCCCGCTGATCCGCCGGGGCCTGGCCAAGGCGCCGGAGCAGCGACCGGAGAACGCCGAGGCGTTCGTGGCGGAGCTGGAGGAGGCGGCGCTGGCCGGGTACGGGCCCGACTGGGAGGAGCGCGGGCAGCGCAAACTGGCGGCCCTCGCGGCGCTGCTGCCGCTGCTGTTCCCCTCGGCGGGGGCCGCGGCGGCCGGCACCACCGCGCTCGCCACAACCGTGCTGCCGCCTGCGCCTGCGGCCTGGGCGCCCGGGCGGCGCGGCGCGCTGGCGGCGGCCGCCGTGGTGGTGATCGGGGCGCTGCTGCTGTTCACGTACGAGGCCGCCGCCGGGGAGTCCGGAGGGGCGGCCACGCTGAGCGCGTTCGCCACGTCGAGCCCCGGGCCGCCGGGCGGCGGTCCGGGGCCGGGGCCGGGCGCCTCCGGGTCCGCGTCGCCGACCCCCTCGGCGCCGGTGGCTGCCTCGCCGTGGGTGTCCGTCTCCCCCTCCCCCTCCTCCTCCCCCTCCCCCTCGGCGTCGGCGTCGGCTTCGCCGTCCGGGCCGCCGAGCCAGAGCACATCGCCCACGCCGAAACCGACACCGACGGAGCCGGCTCCGACGGCGAAGCCGAGCCCGCCGGTCACCATCTCCGGGGTCACGGCCACCCTGCGGACCAGCCCGACCACCGGGCAGGTGACCGTCTCCCTCGACGTGCAGGGCGGACCGGCGACGGTGGTACTGGAGTGGTTCCTCGGAAACAGCCTCTCGGACCTGAGCTACGCGGACGGCACGGACTCGGTGCCTGTCCAGGCCGGTACCGCGCCGGTGACCCGGGCCCATACCTTCACCCGCCGAGCCGGCTGCTACCTGAGCGTCCGCGTCACGACGACGCCCGCGTCCGGGAAGCAGCCGGTCATCGCCTCGCAGGCCATCCCCAGGTGCACTACGACGGAGCCCCCGCGATGAGCGGACCCCACGCCCCCGAAGGCGACGACTACAGCGCCACGGTCCTCGGCAGTCACTGGTTCAGCGGTCCGCCGCAGCCGCAGGGCGCCACCCGGCGGCCGGAGGTGACGCAGCGGCTCGACACCCCGGCCACCGTGCAGGGCGCCGCCCCCGACCGGGTCGACGGGCCGGTGCTGCGGTTCGGTCCCGGCGTCACGGCGGCGACGCCCGCGCCGTTCCCGGTGACGGTGCCCGCCGCGGCTCCGGGCCGCCGCCCGGCGCAGTGGCGGCGCTACGCCCTGGCCGCCGTGGTCCTGGCCGGGGTCCTCGCCTACCTGGGCTGGCAGCGGTTCGGCCCCGCCCTCACGGTCCGGGACGTGGCGGTGACCACCGACCCCAAGGGGCCGGGCTGCGATTCGGCCGCCGACGTGCTGGCCGTCGTACGGACCGACGGGCGCCCGGGCACGCTCACCTACCACTGGGAGCGCAGCGACGGCACCCGCTCCGAGCAGCTCACGGAGCGCGTCCCGAGTGGCCGTACGCAGGCCCGGCTCCACCTGCTGTGGACGTTCCGGGGAGTCGGCACCTACGCCGCGCGGGCCGAACTCCGCCTCGACTCACCCGGGCAGCGCGCCGACGCGGTCGGGTTCACCTACCACTGCCCGGCGTAGCGGGCCCCGCGCGGGAAGGCCCGCGGCCGCTCGGGGTGGAGCGGCCGCGGGCCGACCTGGCCGGCCTGTCCGTGGCAGGCACGTCTGTGATGGGCCGCCTGTGGCGGGCGGCCGGGAAGGTCAGCAGCGGGCGTGCGCCGTGATGTCCGCCGCGAACTCCCCCGTCATCGCGGGGGTCACGGTCGGCCTGCACTGCGCGACCGCCGCCAGGTAATCTCCCGTGCCGGCGCCCAGCTGCGCGGCCGCCGCGCCCCGCGCGCCCACCGCCTCCAGGTCCCGCTCGAAGGACACCTGCGCGGCGATGCGCGCCGCGTGCTCGATGTCCGCCGGGGTGAACAGTTCGGTCGCCTCCACCAGCGCCGCCACGTCGACGTCCGGGCGCCCGGACGTGTAGCGCGACCAGATCGCGGCGCGCGCCCCGGCGTCCGGGGTGCCGATCGGGATCAGGTAGTCGAAGCGCCCGGGCCGCAGGAAGGCGGGGTCCAGGGAGCGGATGGAGTTGGTGGCGCAGACCAGCAGGCGTTCGTCGCCCTCCCGGAAGCCCGGTATCAGCTTGAGCAGCTCGTTCGTGACGCCGTGGATGCCGCCGGGCTGCGCGGGCTCGGTCCGTACGGGCGCGATCTCCTCGACCTCGTCGATGAAGACGAGGACCCGCTCCAGCTCGGCGATCCGGGCGAAGGCGTCGCGCAGCGCGGCCGCGAGGTTGCCCTCGTCGGCGAGCCGGGAGGGCAGCAGTTCCACGAAGGGCCAGCCCAGGCGGGAGGCGATGGCGCGGGCGAAGGTGGTCTTGCCGGTGCCGGGCGGCCCGAAGAGGGTGATCGCGCGCGGCGGCCGCACCCCGTGCGCGGCGGCCCGTTCGGGCTCGGCGAGCGGGAGGACCACGCGGCGCTCGATGAGGTCCTTCTCCTTCTCCATCCCGGCGACCTTGGCCCACAGGTCGCCCTGGAGGAAGCGGCCGCCGAGGTCGTCGAGGAGGCCGGCCGCCGGTCCGTGCAGCGGTTCGGTCTTCTCGAAGTAGGCGACGGCGGGCTGGCGCGTGTACCCGGCGTTGAGCAGGCCCTCGCCGAGCAGGTCCTCCTCGGGCAGGACGTAGGCGATCCGGCCGACGCGGGCGGCGATGAGCCGGCGCTCCAGTTCGACGAGCAGCGCGCTGGCCAGGCCGCGGCCGCGCCAGCCCGCGGCGATGGCGAGGCGCATCACCCAGGCACGTTCCCCGGTGACGCAGGCGAGGGCCGCGCCGATCGGGACGCCCTGGTGGACGGCGACCACACAAGGCTGCCGGTCGGTGAGCGCGCTGATGCACTCGGCGAGCGAGAAGACGGACTCCTGGCCGAGTTCCGCCGTGGTGTCGATCAGGTGGACGACAGCGGCGAGATCACTCTCGCGGTAGTCGTGGATCAGCCAGTTCACCGGGTACCGCCCCTCGTTCGTGCTCCTGCGGCGAGGCTAGGGGCGCCCGGGCCCTGCGATCACGCTCCGCGGTGCACAACACCGGCCCCGTAAACCGTCCGCGCCGTCCATAGACTCGCCCCTTCCGTCGCGAAGGCCCGTGCCTCCCGCCCGGGGCGCATGCCGGACATGCGTGCTGTTTCGGCACTTGCGCCATGGGCCGGCCGGGATTCACAGCGGATTCTTATGGAATCGGGCGCTCCGGCCACAGGATCTCTGGGCAGGCTCAGGTGCATGATCCGCAGCATGCCCCCCAGACAGGCCGCCCCCGCCGGCTCCTCCCGCGCTCGGCGGGCGTCCCGGGTCCTGCTCGCGCTGGCGGCGATGGCCACGCTGCTGAGCGTGGATCTGCCGGACGCGGGGGCCGCCCCGCCGCTCGGCAGCACCGCGCAGGCCGAGCCCGGCAGTGCCGCCGACCGGGTGGGCGCGCTGTTCGCGGGCGGGCTGGACGGGGGTCACTTCTGCACCGCCGCCGTGGTGCACAGCGACGACCGGAGCGTGATCGCCACCGCCGCGCACTGCCTGGACAACCCGGACAGCACGGTGTTCGCGCCCGGCTACCGGGACGGGAAGGCTCCGTACGGCCTGTGGAGGGTGACCGGCGCGTACCTGTCCCCGCGCTGGACGCAGGGGCGGGACCCGGACGAGGACATCGCCTTCGCGTCGGTCGCCCCGGTGTCGGGGTCGGCGCAGGTCGAGGACGTGGTGGGCGGCTTCCCGGTGGCCCCCGACCAGCCGCAGGACGCGACGGTGACGATCCTCGGCTACCCGAGCAGTGAGGAGTCGCCGCTGCGCTGCACCAACGCCACGAGCCTGTTCTCGCCGACGCAGCGCCGCATCGACTGCCCCGACCTCAGCGGTGGCACGAGCGGCAGCCCCTGGCTGGCGAACGGCGCCGTGGCCGGGGTCCTGGGCGGCCACGAGGACGGCGGCCTGGTCCCGGAGGTCTCCTACAGCGCGGTGATGGACGACCAGGCCCTGGAGCTGTACCGCGAGGCGGCAGTCGCGGGCTAAGCCCCGTCGGCGGGCCGGAACCAGGTCGGTTCGTCGCGCAGGGCGCGGTGGACGCGTCTCACGGCGAAGGGCTCCAGCGGCGGCAGCGCGTCCGCCGTGAACCAGCCGACTTCCAGCAGCTCGTTGTCGTGCGGCCGGGCCTCGCCGCCCGTGGCACGGCAGCGGAAGGTGATGTCCTGGAACTGGCAGACGTCCCCGTTGGGGTAGGTGATCGGTTCGAGCATCTCGACGAGCACGACCCGCTCGGGGACGCACCGTACGGCCGTCTCCTCGTACACCTCGCGCACCGCCGTGTCGGCGGGTTGTTCGCCCGGTTCGGCGATGCCGCCGATCACCGACCACAGGCCGGTGTCGGCGCGGCGGCCGAGCAGGATCCGGTCCCGGTCGTCCACGACGATGGCGGTGACGCCGGGCAGCAGGAGCAGCAGGTGCCCGGCGCCGGCTTCGCGGACCGCGCGTATGTAGTCAGGGGTGGTCATGGCCCGACCCTACGAGACGGCCCGGCGTCCACCCGCGTCATGCGGACCGGCGGGCGCGAACCCGGCGGGTCAGTACCAGGCCCAGCCCCCCGGCGGCCACCAGGAGCAGCGCGTACTCGGGCAGCGGTCCGAGCCTGGTGGCCGGCGTCTGCGTCGAGCGCAGCGGGATTTCGGCGACCAGCGCGTCGGCGGTGAACATCTTCGTCTGCTGGACGACGGTGCCGTCGGGCCGGATGACGGCGCTGACCCCGCTGGTGACGGGGACGAGGACGGTCCGGCTGTGCTCGACGGCCCGGACGCGGTCCATGGCGAGCTGCTGGTAGGTCATCTGGGTCCGGCCGAAGGTGGCGTTGTTGCTCGGTACGGCGATGACCTGGGCGCCGGCCCGGACGGTGGAGCGGACGGCGTCGTCGAACGCTGCCTCGTAGCAGGTGACCATGCCGGCCCGGGTGCCCGCCATGTCGAAGACGCCGGGTTCCTTGCCGGGCCCGAAGTCACGGCGTACCCGGTCCACGTCCTTGCTGAAGATCCGGACGAAGGACCGCATCGGCATCCGTTCCCCGAACGGCTGGATCTTGCGCTTGTCGTACGTCGCGGTCGGGCCCTTGACCGGGTCCCACAGGATCATCGTGTTGCGCAGCGGGCCGGTCGGCGGTTCCAGTACGGAGCCGATGGCGACGGGCACGCCGATCCGCTTGACCGCCCGGTCGATGACGTCGTGGGCGTCCTGCTCGGCGAACGGGTCGATGTCGGAGGAGTTCTCCGGCCAGACGACGAAGTCGGGCTGACGGGCGCGCCCGGCCTTGATGTCGTCGGCGAGCTGGAGGGTGCGGTTGGCGTGGTTGTCGAGGACCGCGCGGCGCTGGGCGTTGAAGTCGAATCCGGCACGGGGGACGTTGCCCTGGATGACGGCGGCCACGGCCGTGCCGTCCTCGGCGGCGTCGGAGACCAGTGGCCGCGCCGCGAGGGCCGCCCCGACGGGCAGGGCGACGGTGAGGGCGGCGAGCGCGGCGGTGGTGCGGCGGGGCTGTGAGCGGGCGGTGCGCCAGGCCTCGTACAGGCCGAAGCCGCACAGGGCGACGGCGAAGGAGAGCAGCGGGGTGCCGCCCAGCGCGGCGAGCGGCAGGAAGAATCCGTCGGCCTGCCCGAAGGCGAGCTTGCCCCAGGGGAAGCCGCCGAAGGGGGCCCGGGCGCGCAGCGCCTCGCCGGCGATCCACAGGGCGGAGGCCCACACGGCCCGGCCGGGGAGGGTGCCGACGAGGGTGATGCCGAGGCCGGTGAGGCCGAAGATCAGCGCTTCGAGGGTGACGAGGGCGATCCACGGGACGGGGCCGACGCCCTCGCTGGTCCAGACGAGCAGCGGGAGCAGGTAGCCCAGTCCGAAGACGAACCCGAGGCCGAATCCGGCCCGGGCACGGCGGCCGCGCAGGCAGCCGGCCAGCAGGGCGAGCGCGAAGGGGGCCAGCCACCACAAGGGGCGGGGCGGGAAGCTGAGGTAGAGCAGGACCCCGGCGAGCGCGGCGAGCGCCGCCCGCGCCGGCCAGGCGCCCCGCAGCCGGTCCAGGGCGCGGGCGCCGCTCTCCGGCGCGGTGGACTGCGCGGGCTCGTTCCCGGCCGCTCGGGTGACACTGGTGCTCATTTGGCGGAGTGTACGTCCCCCGCGCACCGCAGTCCCCAGGGACTCAGTGCGCCAGGGCGCGCAGGTGGGTGCGGATGACCCGGACGGCGTTCTCGGCGTCGTCGACGGTGACGGTGAACAGCTTCCCGTCGTCCAGGCGCAGCTCCACGCCCTCGCCGCGGCGGACGATGACGGCCGTCCCCCGCTCGGGGCGCCAGCGGTATCCCCACCCGCCCCAGTGCTGGGGGGTGATCCGGGGTACGAACTCGGCGGAGGTCACCTCGGCGAGCCGGATGGTGCGGCGGGGCAGCCCCATGTGACCGCAGCGGACTTCCATCGCCTGGGAGTCGACGGTGACGGCGACGTGGACGAAGGCGAGGGTGCCGAAGAGGATGAGCAGCCCGGCCGCGAGGCAGCCGATCACGGACATCAGCAACGGCACCGTGCCGGAGGTCCAGCTGGCGTCGACGGCGAGTTCGACGCCGAGCGCCAGGCACGCGGCGCCGGCCGCGGCGAGCAGCCACTGCACGCGGTTGGAGGCACGGCCCGTCCAGAGCGGACCTGGGGGGTGACCCGTCATGTGTGCAGCGTACTCACCTCCCGCCCCCTTGCCCCCCGACACGTCGCCCCTCCTCCCCGGTCCGCCCGGGGCGGCGGGCAGTGACGGTCCGCTGGAGGGGCCGCGAAGCGGAGGCGACCCGGGGCCGGGCCGTGAGGCGGTGGGGGCGGCCGGCCCTGCGCTCGATCCGTTCCAGCGGGAGGGCGGCCGGCACCCCTGGCGGCGGCGAGTGCGCCGACGTCCGCTCCGACGACGAGGCGGTCCGGCCCGTGCCGGGAACCAGCGCTCATCAAACGCCCCTGGGCCGGCCACCACACCTGCGGTACCACGGCCATGGTTGGCTGTCCACGTGAACCAGTACCGAAGGGACCGGCTGCGCGACGCCGCCGGGGTGGGGCGCGGGCGCGTCCTGGCCTACCTGGAGCTGCGGGCCGAGGCCGCCCGCCGCCCCTGGCCGGCCGAGCTGCCGGACCCGGTCGGCGCGTGCGACTTCGAGGTGTACGCGGACCTCCTGTCCCGCGCCGGCCTGCCGGGCGGCCCCGAGCGGGCGCGCGCCCTGACGCTGGCGCTGCACGGGGCGATCCCCCACCTGCTGGTCGGCCCGCCACAGACCCCGGCCGCCGCCGGCCTGGACGATCCGGACGGCTTCAGGCGCGGCGTCCTGGCCGCCCTGTGCCCCGAGGCCGGTTCGTGACGGCCCGCCTGGACCGCGCCGTCGGCGCGGTACTCGGCTCGGCCGTCGGGGACGCGCTCGGCGCACCGTACGAATTCGGTCCGCCCGGGCAACTCGACGCGTGCGGAAAGGAGATGGCCGCGGGCGGCGGGTGGGACCCGGGCGAGGCGACCGACGACACCCAGATGGCGATCCTGGTCGGCGAGTCCCTGCTGGAGCGCGACGGCCTCGACCTCCCCGACATCTTCGACCGGTTCCAACGCTGGGCGGCGGGAGGGCCCAAGGACATCGGCCTGCAGACCGAGGACGTACTGACGAACGGCGAGCCGTGGGACCGGGCCGCCGCCGTGCACTTCCGCAACAACGCGCGGGCGGCGGGCAACGGTTCCCTGATGCGCGCCTCCACCTCGGCGGTGTACTTCGCCGCCTGCGGGCGGGCGGCCACCATGGACGCCGCCCGCCGGATCGCGGCGCTGACCCACGGGGACCGCGCCGCTTGGGAAGGCACCGCCGTATTCCACGAACTCGTACGGGTGGCCCTCGACGGGGGCGAGCCCACGGCCGCCGTGCCCGAGGTGCTCGGCGCGGTGCACCCGGCCCACCGTGAGCGCTACGCACGCGTGCTCGACCGCGACTGGCACCCCGGCCTGGCCACCGAGTTCAACGGGGCCGTGTGGCCCTGCCTCGGTTCGGCGGTGTGGGCACTGCGCACCACCGGCGGATTCGCCGAGGCCGTGCGGGCCGCCGTGAATCTGGGCGGGGACACCGACACGGTGGCGGCGGTCACCGGGGCGCTGGCCGGAGCCAGGTACGGGCAGGCGGCGGTTCCGGACGAGTGGATCCGGCCGCTGCACGTACCGCTGCCCGGGTTCGGGGAGCGGGTGGTGGACGCCGGTGGGCTGCGGGCGCTGGCTCAGCGGCTCGCCGGGGTCGGCTGAGGTTCGGGGGCCAGCTCCAGGCGGCGGCCCCGGAACGCGCTGCGGAGCCGCCGGTCGTGGGTGACCAGGACCAGGGTTCCGGTGAAGTCGGCCAGCGCCGCCTCCAGTTCCTCCACCACGGCCGGGGCCAGGTGGTTGGTCGGCTCGTCGAGGAGCAGCACGTCCAGCGGGGCCGTCACCAGCCGGGCCAGTTCCAGCTTGCGGCGCTGGCCCGCGGAGAGGTCCCGGACGGGGCGGGTCAGGTCGGCCGGGGCCAGCAGGCCGAGGGCCGCGACCTGGTCCGCGTACTGCGGGCCGGACAGCTCGACCACGGAGCGGGCCTCCCGCCCCCAGGGGTCGTCCTGGCGCAGCAGGCCGACGCGCGGGGGTGTGCGTACGGAGCCGCGCCCGGGGGTGAGCTCGCCCGCGAGGAGGTGCAGCAGCGTGGACTTGCCCGCCCCGTTGGGTCCCGTGACCAGGAGCCGCTCACCGGGTTCGAGCAGGAAGGAGACCGGCGCGAGGCGCCCCGGCACGGCGAGTCCGTCGGCCTCCACCACGCCCGCCGCGCCCGCCGTGAACCGCCCGGTGAAGCGGAGCGGGTTCGGGGGCGGCGGCACCGGGTTCTCGGTCAGCCGGTGCAGGCGTTCGCGGGCGGTCCGGATCCGGCCGGCCGCGCCGTGGGTGCGCGAGCGGGCCCGGAACGCCCCGGCCCCGCTGAAACCGCGCGGCAGCTTGCGCGGGATCGCGGCGAACCGGCCGATGTTGGTGTCGGCCAGCCGTTCCGCGTCCCGGATCTGTTCGCGCCACTGCTCGTACTGCCGCTCCCAGCGGGCGCGTTCGGCGGCGCGGCCGGTGAGGAACCCGGCGTAGCCGTTGCCGTACCGGCGTACGGTGCGGCGGTCCTGGTCGACCTCCAGGATGGCGGTGGTGACCCGGTCCAGGAAGAGCCGGTCGTGGGTGACGGCGACGACGGTGCCGCGGTGGGCGCGCAGGTGGTCCTCCAGCCAGCCGACGGCCTCGTCGTCGAGGTCGTTGGTCGGCTCGTCCAGCAGGAGCAGTTCCGGTTCGGCGGCCAGGGTCGCGGCGAGGGCCAGGCGTGAGCGCTGCCCGCCGGAGAGGGTGCCGAGCGGCCGGTCCGGGTCGGGCGCGGCGCGCTCGCCGAGCCGGCGCAAGGTGGTCGCCACGCGCCGTTCGGCGTCCGGGCCGCCGCGGGTCTCGTAGGCGGCGAGGAGGTCGGCGTACGCGGAGAGTTCCTCCGGACCTGCCTGCCGGAGCCCGGCTTCGGCCGAGCGGATCCGGCGCTCCAGCTCGCGCAGTTCGGCGAGCGCGAGGTCGATCGCGTCCCCGACGCGGGCGGTCGGGGGCAGGTCGATGGTCTGGGCGAGGTGGCCGGTCCCGCCGGGTGCGGTGACGGTGACCTGTCCGTGGTCGGGGCGCTCGCGGCCCGCGAGGAGCCGGAGCAGCGTGGACTTTCCGGAGCCGTTGTCGCCGACGACGCCGACCCGCTCACCGGGGCGCACCGTGAAGCTGACGCGGTCCAGTACCACCCGGGTGTCGTAGCCCTTGGTGACCTCGGACAGGACGATCTGGGTGGAGGCGAGTGGGGCGTGAGCACGCAAGGGCGGTTCCTTAGTGGGGCGGGTGCGGGTGCCGGGTGGGTCCGGTCGGGGTGGAGGAACTGAACGAGACGTATCGTCTCGCTCAGTTCCTCCACCCTACCCATGGGCCGTCGGGACGGCGACTCGGTATATCGCGGCCCGCGCGCTACGCCACCGGGTTCTCGACCAATGTGACCCGGTTGCCGTCGGGGTCGTGGACGGCTGCGAACCGGACCTTCTCGGCGCCCGGCTGGACCTCCCCCGCCACGATGCCGCGACCGGCCAGCTCCGAGAGCGCCTGGTCCAGGTCGCCCACCACGAGGTTGAGCAGGGTCGTCCCGGCGTGCTCGGGGGAACGGAAGACCTGCACCCAGGCGGACGGGGAAACGTGCCAGTCGGCGAGGCCGGCCATCGGCCGCGTATCGGCCGGCCTGCCCAGGAGGCGCTCGTACCAGAGCACCGCGGAGTCGAAGTCACTCACCGGGGCCACCGCGAGTACGTGTGTGACATCCATGTCTGCCGCCCTTCGCTGCGAAAGTTCCCGTCTCTCTTTCGACTCCCGACGGACGGGGAACTCATCGGCGACGCGGGTCAGTGCGCGAGGGGCGCGCCCTCCGCGAGCAGGCGGCCTTCGGCGTATCCGAGGGCGGCGGCGGGCAGGGGTCCCTGCCGGCCGCCGAGCAGCACGGTCAGGCCTCCGGTCCGGGGCAGGTACGGCTCGGGGCGGGCGCCGATGCGGCGCAGCGCCTGCACGGCGACCGCCTCGGCGGAGCCGTGGAAGACGAACTCGGCGCCGCCGGTCCGCTCGGCGAGGGCGGTCCGGATCGACGCCTCGACCAGCTCGTAGTGGGTGCAGCCGAGTACGACGTCGGTGACGTCGGCCGGGGTCAGGGCGGCGGCCGCGGCGACGGCCCGGGCGACGGCGTCCTCGTTGCCGCGCTCGACGGCGTCGGCGAGGCCGGGGCAGGGCACCTCGGTGACCCGGGCTCCGGCGGCGAACTCCGCGATCAGCCCGCGCTGGTACGGGCTGCCGGTGGTGGCCGGGGTCGCCCAGATCGCGACCCGGCCGCCCGAAGCAGCGGCAGGCTTGATCGCGGGGACGGTGCCGATGACGGGAATGGCGGGCTCCAGCGCCGCGCGGAGGGCGGGCAGGCTGTGCACGGATGCGGTGTTGCACGCGACGACCAAGGCGTCCGGGCGGTGCTCGGCGGCGGCCCGGGCGACGCCGAGGGCCCGCCCGGTGAGGTCGGCGGGAGTCCGCGGGCCCCAGGGCATCCCCTCGGGGTCACACGACAGCAGCAGATCGGCGTCGGGCCGCAGCCGTCGCATCGCGGCGGCCGCCGCGAGGAGGCCGATTCCGGAGTCCATGAGGGCGATCTTCACCTGGTCACCTTAATCGACGCGCCCCCCGACCCCGGCGCCCCGCCACCGCCGACGCGGCGACCACCGCCCCCACCGGGCGCCCCGTACCAGGCCACGCCCCGTGCAGCCCGGCGGCCCACTCCGCCGGCGACAACCGCCCCAGCCGGGCCAGGACCGGCTCCACCGGAACGGCGGCACCCCACCGGCCCGCCGGATGCGCCCGCCGCACTCACCGGCCGACGCACCCGGCCTCGCCACCAACCCACCCGCCCGACGGCCCATGCAACCCGGCGGCCCACCCCGCCGACGACAGCCGCCCCACCCATGCCGGGACCGCAGCACCGCCGGCACGGCGAACTCCCACCCGCCCGCCGGCGACGTACCGGGCGACGCAGACCGGCGGGCCGGTCCGCACCCCCGGCCGGAACGGCGGCCGCGCCCGCCCGGCGCCCGGGGGGCCTGCGGGCCACAGGGCTCGCCACGCGAACCGAACCGCGGGCCCGGCGCCACGGTGCGGGTGCGCGACACGGTGCGCGACACGGCCCCTCCCTTTCGGCACACTGCGGCCATGGGCATCCTCCTCGCCGCCGCCTACGCATCCCTCGCCGCCTGGCTCTGGCTCACTCTCGCCCAGGGCATGTTCTGGCGCACCGACGTCCGCCTCCCCCCGCGCACCGCCCCCGCCCGCTGGCCCTCCGTCGCGATCGTCGTCCCGGCCAGGGACGAGGCGGAGGTGCTCCCCCGCAGCCTCCCCTCCCTCCTCGCCCAGGACTACCCCGGCGCCGCCGAGGTGATCCTGGTCGACGACGGCAGTACCGACGGCACGGCCGACCTCGCCCGATGCCTGGCCGGGGAACTCCCGGGGCTGCCCCTCACCGTCGTCTCCCCCGGCGCCCCGGACCCCGGCTGGACCGGCAAGCTCTGGGCCCTGCGCCACGGCATCGCGCACGCCCGCACCGCCCGCCCCACCGAACCCGAGTACCTCCTGCTCACCGACGCCGACATCGCGCACGAGCCGGACAGCCTGCGCGAGCTCGTCGCCGCCGCGACCTCCGCCCGCCTCGACCTGGTCTCCCAGATGGCACGGCTGCGGGTGGCCACGTTCTGGGAGCGGCTCGTCGTACCGGCCTTCGTCTACTTCTTCGCGCAGCTGTACCCCTTCCGCCGGATCAACCGCCCCGGCGGGCGGACCACCGCGGCCGCCGGCGGCTGCGTGCTCCTGCGTACGGAGGCCGCCGTCCGCGCGGGGGTGCCCGACTCGATCCGGCAGGCCGTGATCGACGACGTCTCCCTCGCCCGCGCCGTCCGGCGCTCCGGTGGCCGGATCTGGCTGGGGCTGGCGGAGCGGGTGGACAGCGTGCGCCCGTACCCGGCGCTCGGCGACCTGTGGCGGATGGTCTCGCGCAGCGCCTACGCCCAACTGCGCCACCACCCGCTGCTGCTGGCGGGGACGGTGGCCGGGCTCGTACTCGTCTACCTCGTGCC
Source organism: Streptomyces cirratus (assembly GCF_014650775.1). GTDB lineage: Bacteria > Actinomycetota > Actinomycetes > Streptomycetales > Streptomycetaceae > Streptomyces > Streptomyces cirratus. The sequence goes on from NZ_BMVP01000003.1 coordinate 581,821, forward strand.
GCCGGCCGCCCTGTTCGCCGGGCTCGCCCTGGACCGCCCCTCCGTCGCCTGGGCGGGGGGACTGGCCTGGCTGCTGATGGCGGGTACCTATCTGCCGATGCTGCGCTACTACCGTCAGCCCGCCGCGCTCGCGCCGCTGCTCCCCTTCACGGCGCTGCTCTACCTCCTGATGACCGTCGACTCGGCCGTCCTGCACTACCGCGGCCGCGGCGCCGCCTGGAAGGGCCGGACCTACGCCCGGCCCAGTGACGCCTGACCGCCGCAGACCGGCCGACCCGGCAGAGACCGGCTGACCCGCCGCGGAGCTGCTGAATGGGCGTCATACGAGGTCAGGCGCCAGGCCCTCGCATGGTGACGCCGCGTCAAGGCCAAGTACGTGCAACCCCCAACCGGTGAGTACGAGTAGGAACAAGGTGGGGTGGAAGGCGCGAATCGTGCACGTGAACGTGAAGTGAAAGCTGTGGCCCTGACCTGGGAATATGCAGGTCAGGGCGGGGTTGGCGGCACCTCGCTATGGACCCCGTGAAGTCGTGGGCTTAACTTAGGTCCCATGACCTCCCCCCGCTCCACTTATGGCGGCGGTTACTACTCCGCGCCCTCCTTCCCGGACACCCCCATCTACGATTCCCTCGTCGCCGAACGCGGCACTCCGCAGATCGCCCCGATCCGCGTTCCCGCCGCCTACGACACCCCCGGTTCCGGTTACTCGAGCGGTGGGTACCTGCCGGCCCTCCCGTCCGCCCTGCCCGCACTCCCCGCCGCGCCCTCGATGCCCCAGCAGCAGAGCGCCCCGGCGTACGGGTACCCGTACCAGCAGCAGCCCGCCCCGCAGATGCAGATGCAGATGCCAGTGCCGCTGCAGAACGCGCCCGCGCCGTACGTGCCGCAGCAGCAGCCGGTCGGCGCACGCGCCGGATACGCCCCCCAGCCGCAGCAGCCCCGCCCGGTCCCGACCGGCGCCGGGTACGAGGCCATGCGCCCGGCCGCCCCGCGCCCGATGCAGGCGCCCGCGCAGGTCCCCTCGTACGAGGACCCGTACGGCCGCCCCTACCAGGGGCGCGGCTACTAGGGCGCGGCAGGCGGAGCACGGCCGCGGCGGCTGACCCCCGCCCGGCCCTGTGGGAAGAGGTGCCGGGAGCCGCGGGGGCGGCTACTGGCAAACTGCACTCATGTCGAACTCGTACGTCCAGTCGCTCCACGTCTACCCCGTCAAGTCGATGGCGGGGATCGCTCCCGACGCGATGACCGTGGAGCCCTGGGGACTCTCGGGTGACCGTCGGTGGGCAGTGATCGACACCGAGGGCACGGTCATCACGCAACGCCAGCAGGCCCGACTGGCGTTGGCCTCGGCCCGTCCGCTGGACGGCGGCCGGGTGGCGCTTTCCGCGCCGGGCATGGCCGATCTGGTCGTGGAGGCGCCGGAGCCGGGCCCACTGGAGCCGGTCGTCCTGTTCGGGAAGAAGATCGAGACCCTGGTCGCGTCGACGGCCGCGGCCGACTGGCTCTCGGCCTACCTCGGCGTCCCGGCCCGCCTCGTGTACTTGGACGACCCCGCCGTACGCCGCCCCGTGGACCCGGACTACGCGCTGCCGGGCGAGACGGTGAGCCTCGCGGACGCCTACCCGCTCCTGGTCACCACCCTCGCCTCGCTGGACGCCCTGAACGCGCTGATAGCCGAGGGCGACCATCCGCAGGAGGGGCCGCTGCCGATGAACCGTTTCCGCCCGAGCCTGGTCGTGGCCGGCGCCGAGGCGTGGGCCGAGGACGGCTGGCGGCGCATCGCCGTCGGTGACGCCGTCTTCCGCGGGGTGCGGGAGTGCGGGCGGTGCATCGTCACGACGACCGACCAGTCGACCGCGGAACGCGGCAAGGAACCGTTGAAGACGCTGGCGAAGCACCGGCGGATCGGGAAATCGCTGGCGTTCGGCCGGCAGGTGGTGCCGGTGACGCTGGGGACCGTGCGCGTCGGCGACGAGGTACGCGTTCTGGAATAACACCTTCGAGGGGCTCCGCCCGTCCGCCGGAACCAGCGGGCACCGCGGCGCCGTTGGATCATTCGAGACGTGTGGGCAGGGCCACGGACGGGGCACGGGGGAAGGTGCCGCCGATCGGGTCCGGGCCGGGTGCGCATGTCTCTCGCGTTCCGGAATGCGCGTCCGCCGGGCATGCGGGAAGCTGGGACGCGCAGGCAGGCGGAGGCGAGGGGGTGCCGGACCGTGTGGACAGCAGTGGGTGTGTGGCGTTGGCGGCGCAATCCGCTGCGCCGTAGGACTGATCTTTTCGAAGCGTGGCTGGCGCTCGCCGCGGCGGTGTGCGTCCTGGTGGTGGCTCCGGCCGTCGGCTGGCTCGCGGGTTCGAGGGTGGACGGTACGCTGCAGCGCGCCGTGCACGAGCAGCGGCAGGAGCGCTACCTCGTCCCGGCGGTGGTGCTCCGGCCGGCCCATGCCACGGAGGGCGCCGTCCCCGCCGACAAGTCGGCGGGTCCGCAGACACCGCAGCGGACGAGGATCCTCGCCTCGTGGACCGCGCCGGACGGCAGCCTCCACCAGGGGACGGTGCCGGCCGCCGAGGAACCGCCCCGGGCCGGTGACCGGTTCCGGATATGGACGGACACCAGCGGCCGGCTCGTGGGGCAGCCGCTCGCGGCGTCCGCCGCCTCGTTCCACGCCGTGATGGCCGGTCTGGCCGCTGCCCTGGGCGCGGCCGCGCTGGTGGAGACGGTCCGGCGGCTGGTCGTACGGAGGCTCATGCACCGGCGGTACATACGCCTGGACCGGGCGTGGGCGGCGGTCGGGCCGGATTGGGGCCGGGCGGACGCGGGCAGCTGACCTGGCAACTCACCGGCCCCGCGCGCGCTACGGTGGACCGGGCAGGCCGGCCGCCGGGCGACTCCGGCGGTGACTGCCGCACGCGAGGACGAGGGTGGGGGCACGACAGCACCATGGCTCAGGGCACGGTCCAGGTGACACACGGCGGGGCTTCGCGCTGGCGGCGCCGCTCCGGTGAGTACGCGACACTGACCGCCGCGCTCGCCGTCGCCGGCGACGGGGACGTCCTGTCGATCGCGCCCGGTACCTACCGGGAGAACCTGGTGCTGCGCCACGCCGTCACCCTGCGGGGGCCCGAGGGCGCGGCCGGGTCCGTGCGCATCGCCCCGCCCGACGGTGTCGCCCTGACGGTCAGCGCCTCGGCCGTGGTGCAGGACCTGTATCTGGAGGGCCAGGACCGGACGGCGCCCGCGCTGCTCGTCGAGGACGGCTCGCCCGAACTCACCGACCTGCGGGTCAACACCCGTTCGTCGGCCGGTATCGAAGTCCGCGGCGCGGGGGCCAGGCCGCTGGTGCGCCGGTGCACGGTGGAGAACCCCGCCGGCGTCGGCATCGCCGTACTCGACGGCGGCGGCGGCGTGTTCGAGGAGTGCGAGGTCGTCGCGGCCGGACAGAGCGGCATCTCGGTGCGGGGCGGCCACCCGCGTCTGGAGCGCTGCCGGATCCACCACGCCACGGGGGCCGGCATCGCCGTCACCGGGGAGGGCTCCGGCCTGGAGGCGCTGGGCTGCGAGGTGTACGAGATCAAGGGCACCGGCTTGCAGGTCGTGGCGCGGGCCGCCGCCCGGCTCACCGACTGCGCGGTGCACCGTACTTCGGCCGACGGTGTCACCCTCGACACCGACGCCGTCCTCACGCTCGCGGGTTGCGACATCCACGACATCCCGGAGAACGCGGTGGACCTGCGCTCGCGTTCGGTGCTCACGCTGAGCCGTACCACCGTGCGCCGGTTCGGCCGCAACGGCCTGTCGGTGTGGGACCCGGGGACCCGGGTCGATGCCCGGTCCTGCGAGATCCACGACAGCACGGGGGACTATCCGGCGGTGTGGATCAGCGACGGCGCCACCGTCTCCCTGGACTCCTGCCGGGTGCACGACGTACCGGACGCACTGTTCGTACTGGACCGCGGCTCCCGCGTGGACGTGGTCGACAGCGACCTGTCGCAGGTGCGGAACACGGCCGTCTCGGTGAGCGACGGGGCCACCGCGCAGCTGGACGACTGCCGGATCCGGGAGGCCGCGACCGGCGCCTGGTTCCGTGACCACGGCAGCGGCGGCACCCTCGCCAACTGCACCGTCGACTCCGTCCAGACGGGCGTGATCGTCACCAAGGGAGCCGACCCGGTCCTGGACCGCTGCGTGGTCACCTCCCCTTCCGAGGCCGGTTTCTACGTCTCGGCGGGCGGCCGCGGCACGTTCACGGCCTGCCGGGTCAGCGGCAGCTCCGGCTTCGGTTTCCACGTGATCGACGGCAGCCGCACCTCGCTGGCCAAGTGCCACACCGAGCGTTGCGCGCGCGGCGGTTACGAGTTCGCGGAGGACAGCCCCGTGGCGGAGGACTGCACCAGCGACGAGTCCGGCCCGCGCCTCGCCGCCCAGTCGGCGGCGGCCGGAGGCCCGGCCCGCGAACGCGCCGGGATCCGTACGGTGACGTCCGCGCGGAGCTCCGTGCCCGCAGCAGCCGACGTACCGGCGCCGCGTCCCGCCGACGAGCCGGACCCGGCCGCCGCGCCGGCCCGGGGATCGGGCGAGGTGCTGGGCCAGCTCGACGCGCTGGTCGGCCTGGACAGCGTCAAGCGCGAGGTGCGCGCCCTCACCGACATGATCGAGGTGGGGCGCAGGCGGCAGCAGGCGGGCCTCAAGGCGGCGTCGGTGCGCCGGCACCTGGTGTTCACCGGCTCCCCCGGTACCGGCAAGACCACCGTGGCCCGGCTCTACGGGGAGATCCTCGCTTCCCTCGGGGTGCTGGAGCGGGGCCACCTGGTGGAGGTGTCCCGGGTGGACCTCGTCGGCGAGCACATCGGGTCCACGGCGATCCGTACGCAGGAGGCCTTCGAACGGGCGCGGGGCGGCGTGCTGTTCATCGACGAGGCGTACGCCCTGGCCCCGGAGGACTCGGGCCGCGACTTCGGGCGCGAGGCCATCGACACGCTGGTGAAGCTGATGGAGGACCACCGGGACGCGGTGGTGGTGATCGTCGCCGGATACACGGCGGAGATGGAACGGTTCCTGACCGTCAACCCGGGTGTGGCGTCCCGCTTCTCCCGGACCATCACCTTCGGCGACTACGGGCCGCAGGAGCTGTTGCGCATCGTGGAGCAGCAGGCGGAGGAGCACGAGTACCGGCTGGGCGAGGGCACCGCGAAGGCGCTGCTGGCGTACTTCACGGAGCTGCCCAAGGGGCCGGCGTTCGGCAACGGCCGCACCGCCCGCCAGACCTTCGAGTCCATGGTCGAGCGCCACGCCGGACGCGTGGCGCAGCTGAGCGACCCGGGCACGGACGAACTCACCCTGCTGTTCCCGCAGGACCTGCCGGCACTCCCGGCCGGCTCGGCGGCGGCCGACCGCTGAGACGCGTACCGGGGCGGCGCCTGGAGACATCTGAGGGGCGGGCGGGTAGGGTGCGGCGTTCCGCTCCGCCCATTCCCAGGGGGTATCCGATGGCTCGCCGACTCCGGGCAGTGGAGCTGGACTTCGCCGAGAAGGCGCCGGTCCGGCTCGTGTTCGCGGCGCACGTGACGCAGGCGCCGACACCGGTCTACGAGGCGCTCGCCGAGCAGGTGGCGGACTGGCCGGCGTGGTTCAAGGCGGTCACCCTGGCCCGCTCGACGCACGGCGGTGCGGGCCGCGAGATCGGGCTGATGGGCGGGGTCCGGTTCCGGGAGACCGTCGTGGCGGCGGAGCCGGCGCGGTGCTACGCGTACCGGGTCGACGAGACCAACGTCCCCGGCCTTCGGGCGCTGCTGGAGGAGTGGCGGCTGAGCCCGTCCGGTTCCGGGACGCGGATCAGGTGGACGTTCGCGGCGGACGGGCCGGCCCCGCTCCGGTTCGCCCTCGCCGCGGCCCGTCCCGGGCTCGGGCACTCGTTCCGCTCGGCGGTGGGCGCGCTCGACGCCCGCCTGATCGCCCGCCGCTGACCGCCGTGAAGGGCCGCCCCGCGGCGGCCGTTCGCGGCGGCCCTTCACGGCGGCCCTTCACGGCCCGGTCAGGCGGCGGGCTCCCGCCAAGCACCCGTCGTCAGCAGCGTCTCGATGGTCTTCGCGTACGGGGCGATGTCCAGCTTCTGCGCCGCGAGCCAGTCGTCCGAGTAGTACTTGTCGAGGTAGCGGTCGCCCGGGTCGCACAGCAGGGTCACGACACTGCCCGTGCGGCCCTGCGCCACCATCTCCGCCACGATCTTGAGCGCGCTCCACAGGCCGGTGCCGGTCGAGCCGCCCGCCTTGCGCCCTATGGCCTGCTCCAGGGCCCGGCAGGCGGCGACGCTCGCCGCGTCCGGCACCTTCATCATCCGGTCGATGGCGCCGGGCACGAAGCTCGGTTCCATCCGGGGGCGGCCGATGCCCTCGATGCGCGAACCGCAGTCGCTGCTCGCGTTCGGGTCGTTCCGGGTCCAGCCGTCGAAGAAGCAGGAGTTCTCCGGATCGGGGACGCAGATCCGGGTGTCGTGCTGCATGTAGTGGACGTAGCGCGCGATCGTCGCGGAGGTGCCGCCGGTTCCGGCCGTCGCCACGATCCAGGTGGGCTCCGGGTAGCGCTCCAGGCGCAGCTGCTGGTAGATCGATTCCGCGATGTTGTTGTTGCCCCGCCAGTCCGTCGCCCGCTCGGCGTACGTGAACTGGTCCATGTAGTGGCCGCCGGTCCGCGCCGCCAGTTCCGCGGACTCCTCGTACATCTTCATCGAGTCGTCGACGAAGTGGCAGGTGCCGCCGTGGAATTCGATGAGGCGGCACTTCTCGGGGCTGGTCGTGCGCGGCATGACGGCGACGAACGGGACTCCGATCAGCTTGGCGAAGTACGCCTCGGAGACCGCGGTCGATCCGGAGGAGGCCTCGATGACCGGGCGCCCGGGACGGATCCAGCCGTTGCACAGCGCGTACAGGAACAGGGAGCGGGCCAGGCGGTGCTTGAGGGAGCCCGTCGGGTGCGTCGACTCGTCCTTCAGATAGAGGTCGATGCCCCATTCCTCGGGGAGCGGGAAGCGCAGCAGGTGGGTGTCGGCGGAGCGGTTGGCGTCGGCCTGGACCTTGCGCACGGCTTCGTTCAGCCAGGCCCGGTAGTCCGCGTCGCTGCGGTCGACGTCGTCGACTCCGGCGGTGGTGCTGGTCGTGCTCATGCGCCTTGCTCCTTCATCACTTCCATGGCCCCCTGCCTTCGCAATGTACCTCCCCCACCTGCGCAAACAGTTCCTTTGGGTCTCCATGCGAATCGCTTTAGGGGCGGCACACGAGCCGACTGCCGCCGGGTTTGCGGAGCGGCCCGCCGAGGGCCCGCAGGCGGCTTTCGGACCGCGGACCGACGGCTTTCGGACGGGTTGCGGACACCGGGGCCAGATCATCAGGCCCGTTCGGTTGCACACCGGCCCACCCTGGGTGACCCTGGTGAGGCGTCACAGAGGGTGCAGCACCCGTAACACTCATGTCGGGGAGTCGCAGCCGTGATAAGTCATTCCCGCAGGCACTGCGTCGTCGAACTGCAGGCCCTGCCCGCGCGGATCGGACAGATCCGCAGAATCGTTTCTGCACAACTGCGTCACTGGCAGCTCGACCCCCTCATCGACCGGGCCGCGCTCGGCGTGACGGAGCTGCTCAGCAACGTGCACCGCCACGCACAGCCGGACAAGGTCTGCCGGGTGGAGATCGAATTCCGGCTCGGCCGGCTCACCGTCTCGGTGCACGACAGCGATCCGCGGCTGCCCGTGGTGCGCGAGTCTGCGGCCATGGAGACCTGCGGACGCGGCCTCGCGCTCGTCGCGGCGATCAGCGAGGCCTGGGGTGCCCGGCACCAGCAGGACCGGCCCGGCAAGGTGGTGTGGTTCTCCCTGCGGGCCGCCCCCGCCTCGACGGCGCCGGCCCGTACCGTGCGGATCTCTTCCAAGGCCGTACGAGAACCCGCCCCGGCGGCGCTCTTCGCCGTGGAACCCGCGGCCGTCGTCACAGCCGTGCCGGTATCGGCCCGGGCCGGCACCAGGCCCGGCTAGCCCCGGCCTGCCGTACCCCACCGGGACCTCCACACGGCCCACCGCCCCGGCCCCCTCAGGCGGCGGTGCCCAGCGCCCCCAGCGGGTCGTCCAGCACCGGCTGCCACGCCAGCTCAGCCGCCCCGACCAGGCTGTTGTGGTCCAGGGTGCACGGCAGGATCGGCACCCCGCCGCTGCGCCCCCAAAGGCTGCGGTCCGCGACCACCGCGCGCAGCCGCTCCGGGTCCGCGTGGAGCAGCTCCCGATGCAGGCCGCCCAGGATGATCCGGTCCGGGTTCAGGATGTTCACCAGGCCCGCCAGCCCCAGTCCCAGCCGGTCGATGAGTTCCTCGGCGGCCGCACGTACGGCCGGATCCGCGAACTCGGCGTGCAGCAGGTCCCGCGCCTGCTGGAGCAGCGACACCTCGGGGCCGGGCGTACGGCCCGCCGCCGTCAGGAAGGCCAGCGGATCCGCCTCCACGTCCAGGCAGCCCCGGCTCCCGCAGTGACAGGCCCGTCCCTCCGGGTTCACGGTGAGGTGGCCGACCTCCAGGGCCAGGCCGGCGCTGCCGGTGTGCAGCCGGCCGTCGAGGACCAGCGCCCCGCCCACCCCCCGGTGGCCGGTGGCCACGCACAGCAGGTGCTGCGCGCTGCGGCCCGCGCCGTGCCGGTGCTCCGCGAGCGCGGCGAGGTTGACGTCGTTGCCGGTGAGGGCGGGGCCGTCGATACCGGCCGCTTTCACCCGTTCGGCGAAGATGGCCCGGACCGGGGAACCGGCCGGCCAGGCCAGGTGCAGGGGGTTCAGTGCGGTGCCCTCCGGCTCCGCGACCGCCGAGGGAACGGCGAGGCCCGCGCCGATGCAGCGCCGCCCGGACTCCGCCAGCAGCGCGGCCCCCGCGTCGACGACGGCTCCGAGGACCTGCGCCGGGTCGGCGGAGACGGTGACCTTGCCGGGGGCCGTGGCCACGATCCGGCCGCCGAGGCCGACCAGGGCGGCCCGGAAGCCGTCCGGGTGAACTTGGGCGGCCAGCGCGACGGGGCCGTTCTCCTCCACGGCGAGCCGGTGCGAGGGCCGGCCCTGGGTGCCGCCGGCGCCACCGGGGCGGGAGTCGACGCGGATCAGGCCGAGCGCCTCCAGTTCGGCGGCCACGGCTCCGGCGGTGGCGCGGGTGACGCCCAGCTCGGCGGTCAGTACCGCCCGGGTCGGGGCCCGGCCGGTGTGCACGAGTTCCAGGGCGGGGCCCAGCGCTCCACGGCCCCTCTCCAGTCTGGTCCTCGTAGCCGCCGCTGCCCGGTCGGCGGCGGAGGCCGCCGTTGGGACCGTGGACACCGTGGACGCGTTCCCCACCCGCCGCGGGGCCCCGTTGCCGTTCATGACAGCGATCCTCGCACGTGCGCGAAGGGCCGGGCGCCGCTCACGGCAGGAGGCCGCCGACCCGCAGTGTGATGTTCAGCCGTCCCGTCAGGCCCAGCTCGGCCGGCGCGGTGCCGGACAGGACCTTCGGTACGCCGTGGTAGGCGAGGCGGCTCGGTCCGCCGAAGACGAACAGGTCGCCGCTGCGCAGTTCCACGTCCTGGTACGGGCGGCCGCGCGAGGCGGAGTTGCCGAAGCGGAACAGACAGGAGTCACCGAGGCTGAGGGAGACGACGGGCGCCGCCGACTTCTCGTCGGAGTCCCGGTGCATGCCCATGCGGGAGTCGCCGTCGTAGAAGTTGACGAGGGCGATGTCGTACGCCTCGTCCGGTGGCCGTCCGTAGGCGTCGGTGACGGCGGTCCGCCCGAGTTCGGCGAGCCAGGGGGGCATCGGCTTGACCGGCGCTCCGTCGCCGTCGACGGCGGTGCGGGCGTATCCGTACGGGTACCAGTGCAGCCCCAGGCACACCTGGCGGGCGGTCATCGTCCCGCCACCGGGGGTGTGCACGGTGCGCAGGCCCGCCGGCGGCCGGGCCCACTCGCGGCAGGCGGCGAGCAGCTCGCGCTGCCGGCCGCGGTCGAGCCAGTCGGGCAGGTGCACCGCGCCGGGGGCGATCTCGGTCCGCTCGCGCGGGAAGAGTTCCCCTTCCATGCCCCCCATTGTCAGGGGTGGCTGGCACACTCCCCTCCATGGAGATCATCGACTTTGTGCAGACGCTGGCCCGCGAGGGCGAACTGTTGGCGCAGGCGGCCGAACGGGCGGGTACGGACGCCCCGGTGCCGACCTGCCCCGAGTGGCGGGTCGCCGATCTGCTGCGGCACACCGGGGCGGTCCACCGCTGGGCGGCCGGATACGTCGGCGGCGCGGTGAAGGAGCCGGGCCCGTTCCCGCAGGCGCCGGACGCGGCGGGTCCGGAGCTGCTGGCCTGGTTCCGGGAAGGGCACGCGGCGCTGGTGCGGACGCTGCGCGAGGCTCCGGCGGATGTGGAGTGCTGGACGTTCCTGCCGACGGCGCCGTCACCCTTGGGGTTCTGGGCCCGCCGTCAGGCGCACGAGACGGCGGTGCACCGGTTCGACGCGCAGGCGGCGCTCGGAATCCCGTTCTCGGTGGTGGCACCGGAGTTCGCCGAGGACGGGGTGGACGAGCTGCTGACCGGCTTCCACGCGCGCTCGCGCAGCGGGGTGCGCAGCGAGAAGCCCCAGGTCATACGGATACGGGCGACGGACACGGGTGCGGTGTGGACGGTGCACGTGTCGCAGGAGCCGCCGCGGACGGTGCGGGGCGGTACGGAGGTCCCGGCGGACCTCGATCTGGCGGGCGAGGCGGCCTGGCTGTACGCGGCCCTGTGGAACCGCCTCCCCCTGACCGGCCCCGACGACGCCGACCACCCGCTCGCGCAGCTGTGGAAGGAGACGTCCCCGATCACCTGAGCCGTCCGCCCCGCCGAGGACGCCGCCGGCGCCGGCCGACGGTGGCGGCGAAGCCGGTCTGGCCGGAGTAGGGCCAAGCCGGTGGCGTGTTCCACGGATTGGGCATGACGGCGCCGGTGGCGTAGGCGTAGCCCGCGCCGCGGTCGAAGGCGGTGCGGAGCGTGGAGCGCATGGCGGAGGCGTCCGGGACGTCGTGGACGAGGTGCCAGAACGCCGTTCCGCTGGGATCGAGTTCGCTGCCGCCGCGGTAGCCGCCGGACTCGTTGAAGACGTTGCCGCCCAGCCAGCCGCCGGAGGTGTAGGCGGCGTAGGTGTCCTCGAAGGTGACGAAGACGTCGGCAGTGCGGTGGCCGGGTTCCAGGTAGCAGTCGGCGATGGCGGTGCCGGGGTTGTCCACGACGAGGTCCGGCACGGCCGGGTCGACGGCGCCCATGGCGTCTTCGACGTAGCGGCGCAGCTGCTCGTACAGGTCGCGGGTGGCGTTCGCGGGACCGCAGTCCCGGCCGGCGACGTCGAAGAAGATGCCGTCGACGTGGAGGCGGCCGTCGGGCGTCTTCACGTAGTTGTCGACGGAGGCCCTGACTGCGGCCACGTCGCGGTTGCCGTGGTCGGTGTGGACGTAGCCGAGCACCTTGGTCCGCTCGCCGGTCGCGGTGGTGCCGGCGCGCAGGGCGTCCGCGCGGGCCTGCCAGGGAGCGTTGAACGGGGCGTCGCCGTTGCCGGGGTTGAGGACGACCACCGAGACGGCCGGTCCGGCGTCGGCCAGGCGCGACAGCATCGGATCATCCGCCCACACGTAGGCGGGGACCGCGATTTCCAGCCCCCGGACGCCGGGGACGCGGGGGCTGGGCCGGGCGACGGCAGCCGGGGCCGGTACGGGGCCGGCCGGAGCCGGTGCGGCCAGTAAGAGGACGGTCGCAACGGCGTACAGCGCCTTCACGACGCGGGCGCGGGCCATGGCGTTTCCTCCGACGGCGGCAGGGGGGGCGACCCGAGGAACAGTAGACGCGCACCGGCGCTGAAAGGGCTGAACTCCACGCATTCATACGACGAACAGAAGAGCGACGAATCGTTTCCACCACCGGTCCACGAGCCGCCGCCGGACCCGCCGCACGCGAACCGAAGACCCGCCCGACAGGCCTCGACGCCATCGGCAACCACCCCCGGGCCGCCGGCCACCCCGTGTGCCGGGCGGCGGCAGACCCCTGCGTCGGCCCGGTAACCCCGGCCGACCGGCACCGACCCCAGCCGCCGTGCCCGAGGGCAATCCGGGGTGGCGGGGCGCGGGCAGGCCCGGCTCCGGCGTGCCGGGCGGGGTGGGCTTCCGCCAGGGGGCGTCCCCGGCAGCGAGGCGCGGTCTTCGACCGTGCGGGCGATCCGCGGCACTCACACGGGCTGATGGCCCGCGCCGGGCCGCCGCCACCACATCCCGTCGTGATCTCGTGGGCCTTCGTCCGACTGGTGTCCCCCTCCGACCGGTCGATAAGGAGAGCCCCGTGCACCGAATGCCCCGCATGCCGCGTATTCCCGGTGTGAGAGCCGGTGTCGGCACCGCAGCCGTCGCCCTGACCCTGCTCGCGACCGTCCCCCACGCCGTCGCCGCACCTCCCCCGCTACCGGTGCCGGCGGCCGCGGCGGCCCCGGCGGTGTCCGAGCCGCACAGCGTGGCCCACTTCCTCCTCACCAAGGGCCAGACCCCGGAGAACATCGCGCTGGCGCCCGACGGCTCCGCCGACGTCACCTTCGCGTTCGCGCGCCAGGTCGCGCGCGTCGACGCACGCGGCCGCACCCGGATCCTCGCCACCCTGCCGAACGAGCCGCATCCCGCCACCCCCCTGGTCGGCGTCCCGGTGACGACCGGAATCGTCCGCACCCACGACGGGGTGCTCTACGTCGGCTACAACACCGGCACGGCCGCTCTCACCGGCATCTGGCGGATCACACCCGACGGATCGGTCAGCCGCTTCGTCGCCCTCCCGGCGAACACGTTCACCAACGGCGTCGGCCTCGACGAACACCACGGGTTCCTCTACCTGGCCGACTCGGCCCTCGGCAAGGTGTGGCGGGTCTCCCTGCGCGACCGGGCCGTGCGGAGCTGGGCGACCGGTCGCCGGCTCAGCCCGGACAAGTTCATCGGCGCCAACGGCATCAAGCTGCGCAACGACGCGGTGTGGGTGTCGAACTACGACCGCGGCACGCTCCTGCGGATCCCCATCCGCAGGGACGGTTCGGCGGGCACGGCCTCCGTCAGGGCGTCCGGGCTGGCCGGCATCGACGACTTCGCCTTCGCCGGACGCGACGGCGCGGTCCTCGCCGCGCTGAACCCCCGCAGCGAGCTGGCCCTGGTACGGCCCGACGGCACCCACACCATCGAGCTGGGGGCGCGGAACGGCCTGTCGAACCCGACCTCGGTGGCGGTCCGCGAGGGCCGGGTCTACGTGCCGAGCGCCGCCTACACGACCCAGCGCGACCCGAACCTCCTGGTCGGCCGCCTCTCCGGCCACGGCACCGACGGCCACGGCACCGACCGCCACGGCGCCGGCGACCACCGCATCCACGCGCTGCGCAACCCCCGCTGAAGGCCGCGGTGCCGCCCACCCCGCGCGGGGCCGGGCGGCACTCGCCGCCTCAGCCCTGTCGTCGGCGCGCCTGGCGCCCGTCCATGACGTGCAGGGCCTTTCGGGCGAGCGGGTAAGCGCGTACCAGCTCGGCCAGCGTCGTGGACCCCCGGGTGATCCGGGCGAAGGCCAGCCAGGCCGGGCGCAGGCCGGTGATCGCCGCGTGCAGCAGCCCGGGCTTCGCCTCGAACAGCGCCAGCATGCGCTTGCCGACGCCCATCTCCACACCCAGGCCCGCCTTGACGGCGAAGGCGTAGTTCAGCGCCTGACGGCGGGCGTCCACCGCGTCCGGCGCCTCGGAGATCTTCACGGCCCACTCGCCCGCGAGCCGCCCCGAGCGCAGCGCGAAGGAGATTCCCTCGCGCGTCCACGGCTCCAGCAGCCCGGCCGCGTCTCCCGCCACCAGCACCCGGCCGCGCGAGAGCGGCGAATCGGGCTTCCGGCAGCGGGTGAGGTGCCCCGAGGAGACGGCGGGCTCGAATCCGGCCAGCCCCAGGCGGGCGATGAAGTCGTCCAGGTAGCGCTTCGTGGCGGCGCCCTCGCCCTTGGCCGAGATGACGCCGACCGTGAGGGTGTCGCCCTTGGGGAAGACCCAGCCGTAACTACCGGGCAGGGGGCCCCAGTCGATGAGCACCCGCCCCTTCCAGTCCTCGGCGACGGTCTGCGGAACCGGGATCTCCGCCTCCAGGCCGAGGTCGACCTGGTCCATCTCGACGCCGACATGGGCGCCGATCCGGCTCGCGCTGCCGTCCGCGCCGACCACGGCCCGGCCCAGCACCGTCTCGCCGTCCGCGAGGACCACGGCCACCGTGCGCCGGTCGGGCACCGCCGCCCCGTGCTGCTCGACGCGGCTCACGGCCGTTCCCGTACGGACGGTCGCCCCGGCCTTCTCGGCCTCCGCGACCAGCGCCGCGTCGAACTCCGCCCGGTTGACCATCCCGAACAGCATGCCGCGCGAGCGCCGGGTCCGGGTCAGACGCCCGTTCATCGAGAAGGTGACCGCGTTGATCCGGTCCTTGAAGGGCAGGACGAAGCCCGGCGGCAGGGCGTCGCGCGAAGGGCCGATGATGCCGCCGCCGCAGGTCTTGTACCGGGGCAGTTCGGCCTTCTCCAGCAGCAGGACGCGCCGCCCGGCGCTCGCCGCCGCATGGGCCGCCGAGGCCCCGGCCGGTCCGGCCCCGACCACGACCACGTCCCACACCTCGCCGGTCGCCCCGGCGCTCCCCTCGTCGGCCCGTCCGGCGGCGTTCTGCTCTGCGCTCGCGCCCTGTACGTCGTCGTCGCTGCTCACGATGTGCTGCTGCTCCTGATCAGGCTGTTCCTCGGATGCCGGGGAAATCCTACGGCGAGAGATCGTCTCGCCTCGCTGTGCGAGTATCGATGCTGTCTTTCGCCGTACCCGTCCTACGCGCACCACGCGGATGCGGGAGGCGTACACGTACACAACGTCGCACCCAAGAGGAGCGTGCCCATGTCGCCGATTCCGGTCGCCGAGACCATCGCCTCGCTGATGCCCCGTGCCCGGCAGGAGCTGGCCGAGCTGGTGGCCTTCCGGTCGGTGGCGGATTTCGCGCAGTTCCCCAGGAGCGAGAGCGAGGCCGCCGCGAACTGGGTGGCGGACTCGCTCCGCGCCGAGGGCTTCCAGGACGTGGCGCTGCTCGACACCCCTGACGGCACGCAGTCGGTGTACGGGTACCTGCCCGGCCCCGAAGGCGCGCCGACCGTCCTGCTCTACGCCCACTACGACGTGCAGCCGCCGCTGGACGAGGCCGCCTGGATCTCCCCCGCCTTCGAGCTGACGGAGCGGGGCGGCCGCTGGTACGGGCGCGGCGCCGCCGACTGCAAGGGCGGCTTCATCATGCACCTGCTGGCTCTGCGGGCCCTCAAGGCCGACGGCGGGGTGCCGGTCGCAGTGAAGGTGATCGTGGAGGGCTCGGAGGAGCAGGGCACCGGGGGCCTCCAGCAGTACGCCGAGGCGCACCCGGAGCTGCTGGCCGCCGACACCATCGTCATCGGCGACGCGGGCAACTTCCGGCTGGGCCTGCCGACGGTGACGGCCACGCTGCGAGGAATGACCCTCGTCAAGGTCAAGATCGACACCCTCGGCGGGAACCTGCACTCCGGGATGTTCGGCGGTGTCGCCCCCGACGCGCTGGCCGCACTGATCCGCCTCCTGGACTCGCTGCGGGCCGAGGACGGTTCGACGACGGTGGACGGGCTCGCCTCGGACGCGGTCTGGGAGGGGCTCCAGTACCCGGAGGCGGAGTTCCGGGCCGACGCGAAGGTCCTGGACGGCGTCGGCCTCATCGGACAGGGCACGATCGCGGACCGGCTGTGGGCCCGCCCGGCCGTCACCGTGCTCGGCATCGACTGCCCGCCGGTGGTCGGCGCGACGCCGTCGGTGCACGCGAGCGCAGGTGCGCTGATCAGCCTGCGGGTGCCGCCGGGCGTGGACACGGCGGAGGCCATCAAGCTGCTGGAGGCCCACCTGGTGGCGCACACCCCGTGGCAGGCCCGGCTGGAGCTGGAGGTCGTGGGCCAGGGGCAGCCGTTCCAGGCCGACACGAGCAGCCCCGCGTACGCGTCGATGGCGGCGGCCATGGAGGTCGCGTACCCCGGCCAGGAGATGCAGGTCAGCGGCATGGGCGGGTCGATCCCACTGTGCAACACGCTGACGTCGCTGTACCCGGAGGCGGAGATGCTGCTGATCGGTCTGAGCGAGCCCGAGGCGCAGATCCACGCGGTGAACGAGAGCGTCTCTCCGGAGGAGCTGGAGCGCCTGGCGGTGGCGGAGGCCCTGTTCCTGGTCAACTACGCCCGGTCCAAGCGCGTTTGAGCTACGCCACGGGTGAACTCCGCTCCCGGTGAACCTTTCACCGGGAGCGGCGGGTACCCGGTTACGTTCGACCCGTGATCGAACTCGAACTGGTGGAGGTCCTCCCCCACCGCCTGCACATGCTGCGCTTCCCCGTCGGCCAGGCGTACCTGTGGCGTGACGGCGAGGCCCTGACGCTGGTCGACGCCGGCCACGCGGGGGCCGCCGACGCGATCGAGGG
Organism: Streptomyces cirratus; assembly: GCF_014650775.1. Taxonomy (GTDB): domain Bacteria; phylum Actinomycetota; class Actinomycetes; order Streptomycetales; family Streptomycetaceae; genus Streptomyces; species Streptomyces cirratus. The sequence continues at coordinate 598,343 of NZ_BMVP01000003.1, forward strand.
GGCCATCCGTTCGCTGGGGCTGCGCCCGGAGCGGCTGGAGCGGATCGTACTGACCCACTCCCACCGCGACCACGTGGGCGCGGCGGGGGAACTCCGCGCCCGGTGGGGTGCGCGGATCGTGGCACACCCGCTGGACGCCCCTGTGGTCCGGGGCGAGGAGCCGGTACCGGAGCCGGTGCTGGCGGACTGGGAACTCCCCCTGTACGCGCACGGCCTGACGGCCCCGCAGGCGCCGCCGACCCCGGTGGACCAGGAGGTGGCGGACGGCGAGCAGTTGCCGTTCGGGGGCGGCGCGGTGGTGGTGCACTCCCCCGGGCACACGCCGGGCAGCATCGCGGTGCACCTGCCGGAGCACGGCGTGCTGTTCACCGGGGACTGCGTCGCGGGGGTCGGCCGGGTGATGCTCGGCGTGTTCAACGTGGACGGCGCCCAGGCGCTCGCCTCCTTCCGACGCCTGGCCGGCCTGGCCCCGTCGGTGGCCTGCTTCGGCCACGGCGACCCCCTGACCGTGGCCACGGCCGACACCCTCCGGAAGGCCGCCGGCACCGCCTGACGGGCGCTTGTGACCACGCCACCGCCGCGGGTTCCGCCCGACCCGCCACCACCGACACCCTCCGGAAGGCCGCCCCACCGCCGCCGGCACCGCCCGATCCGCCACGTCCGCGACCCTCCGGAAGGCCGGGGTCGGCGGCGGCCGTGGCCGTCCGCCGGGGGCGGCGCCGCCCGGCGGGCTGACCACCGCCCCGCCCACACCACCGCCGCCCGGACACCGCCCGACGGCGATCCCCGGCCCCACCCGCCACTCCTGCGGGGCTACGGGAGCGGGCGGCCCGCCTCCAGGTACAGCGGGTGGCCGCGTTCACGGGCCCGCAGGGCCCACCGCAGGCGTTCGAAGCGGACCGGCGGCAGCATGCCGGCGGCCTCCGTCTCCGTCACGAACCGCCACTCCCGCAGCTCCGGCCCCGGCAGCCGCAGCTCCGCGATCTCCCGCTCCCCCAGCCGTCCCCCGTCGAACAGCAGCCGCAGCCCCCCGTACGCCGGGGACACCGGCGGCTCCCAGTCCACCACCAGCAGCCCCGGCAGCCGCTCCAGCGCCAGGCCCAGCTCCTCCTCGACCTCCCGCACCCCCGCGCACGCCGGAGCCTCGCCGGGCTCCACGACGCCGCCGGGGAACTCCCACCCCGGCTTGTACGTCGGGTCCACGAGGAGCACCCGCCCCCGCTCGTCGAACAGCAGCACCCCCGAGGCCACCGTCTCCCGCGTCGGCTCGGGCGTCTGCACGATGTCGCACACCGGCGCCGACCCCGTCCGCACCGCTTCCGCGATCCGCTCCGCGGTCTCCCGCACCGTCAGCCGCCCGTTGTCGATGACGTGCGCGTCGGTCGTCAGCCAGCCCAGCGCCTGCCGGTACGCGGGGATGTGGTCGTACGCCCACTGCCGGACCCGGACGTCCACCTCCTGCGGCGCCCCCGGATCCTCCCGCGCGGCGATCCGCTCGCGCAGAATCGTTTCCCCGGGAGCGAGCAGCACGTGCCGCACCGGTATCCGCCGCGCCGCGAGCCCGCCGAAGATCTCGTCGCGGTACTCCTGGCGCAGCAGCGTCATCGGCACGACCAGCACTCCGCCCAGCTCCGCCAGCACCGCCGCCGCCGTCTCCACGACGAGCCGCCGCCAGCTCGGCAGGTCCTGGTAGTCGTCGACCTCCGCGAGCCGCTTGCGCGGCAGCAGCACCCGCAGGGCGTCACCGATGAACTCCGGGTCGAACACGGTGCTGTCCGGCAGGAGTCCGGCCAGTTCGCGGGCCGTGCTGGTCTTCCCGGCACCGAACGTGCCGTTGATCCAGACAATCACGTCTACCCCTCTCCGATGGCTCGCCTCGAAGCCCCCAGTGGCTTGCCCGCCTCACCCTGCCACGGAAACCCACTCCCGGACCGAGTGCTTATCCTCAAGGTCAGAGCCTCGTCACGCGTCCCCGCTCATGCCCCCGCCATGTCCCGCCCCTGTCTTCGTCCGTGTCCCGCCCGCTCGCTTCGCCGGAGGTCCCGTGCCCCACACCCGCCGCCCCCGCGTACCCCGTTACGGGAACAGGCCGACCATGAAGGACGTGGCCGCCCGGGCGGGCGTAGGCCTCAAGACGGTCTCCCGGGTGGTCAACGGCGAGCCGGGCGTCACGCCCGACACCGAGCGGCGCGTCCAAGAGGCCATCGAAACCCTGGGGTTCCGCCGCAACGACAGCGCCCGCGTGCTGCGCAAGGGCCGCACCGCCACCGTGGGCCTGGTCCTGGAGGACCTCGCGGACCCCTTCTACGGGCCGCTGAACCGGGCCGTGGAGGAAGTCGCCCGCGCCCACGGAGCGCTGCTCATCAACGGTTCCAGCGCCGAAGACCCGGAGCGGGAGCGCGAGTTGGCCCTCGCACTGTGCGCCCGCCGGGTGGACGGGCTGATCGTGATCCCGGCCGGGGACGACCACCGCTACCTGGAGCCGGAGATCCGGGCGGGCGTGGCCACGGTGTTCGTGGACCGCCCGGCGGGGCGGATCGAAGCGGACGTGGTCCTGTCGGACAACTTCGGCGGCGCCCGGGACGGCGTGGCGCACCTGATAGCCGCGGGTCACCGCCGGATCGGTTTCATCGGCGACCACCCCCGCATCCACACAGCGACGGAACGGCTGCGGGGATACCGCGCGGCGATGGCGGCCTCCGGGCTGCCGGTGGACGAGTCCTGGGTGACCCTCGGCCCGACCCCCCCGGCCCCCGTCGCTGTCGCCGCCCGCCGGATGCTGAGCGGCCCCGAGCCGGTCACCGCCCTGTTCGCGGGCAACAACCGGGTGACGGTCACGGTGGTACGGGTCCTGGCCGCCGAGCCGCGCCCGGTGGCCCTGGTCGGCTTCGACGACTTCGAGCTGGCCGACCTGCTGCGTCCCGGCGTGAGCGTGGTGGCCCAGGACGCCGCCGCGTTGGGGCGGGTCGCCACGGACCGCCTCTTCCAGCGCCTGGCGGGCGCCGATCTCCCCCCGGCCCGCATCGAGCTGCCCACCCGCCTCGTCCCCCGCGGCTCGGGCGAACTGCCCCCGGCGGCCTGAGACCCGCGAGGGTTCCAGGCCGCCGGTGGGCGGGTGCGCCATCGCTCAGGCTGTCGCCTTCAGCGTCGCCGAGCGGCGCGGGATCGCGAAGGCGTCCAGCTCGGCGCGGGTGAGGCCGGTCAGGGCCGTGACCTCCTCGGTGCCGACGGCCCCGCAGTCGAGGCCGCGGACCAGGTAGCCGGCCAGGGCCTTGGCGGTGGCGGGCTCGTCCATGACGTCACCCTCGATCTTGGCCACGTACGCCTTCAAGCGGGCGGCTGCGGCTTCGAGACCCTCGCGGTAGAAGGTGTAGACGGCCGCGTACCGGGTCGGCAGGTGCCCGGGGTGCATGTCCCAGCCCTGGTAGTAGGCGCGGGCTAGGGCGCGCCGGGTGAGCCCGTAGTGCAGCTTCCAGGCCTCGTGGACGTGCTCGGTGGTACCGATCGGCAGGACGTTCGTCGAGCCGTCGGAGACGCGTACGCCGGTTCCCGCGGCCGCGACCTGCATGATCGCCTTGGCGTGGTCGGCGGCGGGGTGGTCGCTGGACTGGTACGCGGCGGAGACGCCGACGCAGGCGCTGTAGTCGAAGGTGCCGTAGTGCAGCCCGGTGGCGCGGCCCTTGGCGGCCTCGATCATGCGGGCCACGGTGGCGGTGCCGTCGGAGGCGAGGATCGACTGGCTGGTCTCGATCTGGATCTCGAAGCCGATCCGGCCCGGGCGCAGGCCGCGGGCGGTCTCGAAGGCCTCCAGCAGCTCGACGAAGGCGCTGACCTGCTCGGCGTAGGTGACCTTGGGGAGGGTGAGCACGAGGCCCTCGGGCAGGTCGCCGTGCTCCAGGAGCCCGGAGAGGAAGACGTCCGTGGTGCGGATGCCGCGGTCGCGGACGTTGGACTCCATGCACTTCATGCGGATGCCCATGTACGGGGCGTTCGTGCCGTTGGCGAAGGCCTCCGAGACGAGGCGGGCGGCGCGGGCGGCGGCCTGGTCCTCCTCGGCGTCGGAGCGGACGCCGAAGCCGTCCTCGAAGTCGACGCGCAGGTCCTCGATGGGCTCGGAGGCGAGCTTGGCGCGTACGCGCTCGTAGACGGGTACGGCCAGCTCGTCGCGGATGCCGAGCACCTTGGCGAAGGTGGCCGCGTCCGGGGCGTGCTCGTCGAGGGCCGCGAGGGCCTGGTCCCCCCAGGAGCGGATGGTGTCGGCGGCGAAGACGTCACCGGGGACGTAGACGGTGTGGATGGGCTGGCGGGTCCCGGGGTCGCCCGGGTAGTGCCGCGCGAGCTGCGCGTCCACCGGGGCGAGGGAGGCGCTGATGCCCTCGCTGACCGCGCCTGCGAGGCTCGTCGCCACCTTCTCCTGCTGACCCATCGTGCACTCTCCTCTTTTCCGCTTCACGGAAGCTTAGATCCGCATAGCAGAATTTAGTCACGGGGGCTCCGCCCAGTCAATGGTCCCTCCACCGCTGCGGGCGAACGACTCGGGGCCGTGCGGTGATGTGCACCACACGGCCCCGAAGTCATCCCACGGAAGGGAGAAGCGCAGGTCAGCCCTTGCGCGCCTTGATCTCGTCCGTCAGCTGCGGGACGACCGTGAAGAGGTCGCCGACCACGCCGTAGTCGACCAGGTCGAAGATCGGGGCCTCGGCGTCCTTGTTGATGGCCACGATGGTCTTCGAGGTCTGCATGCCGGCCCGGTGCTGGATCGCGCCCGAGATGCCGGAGGCGATGTACAGCTGCGGGGAGACCGACTTGCCGGTCTGGCCGACCTGGTTGGTGTGCGGGTACCAGCCGGCGTCGACGGCGGCACGCGAGGCGCCGACCGCCGCACCGAGGGAGTCCGCGAGGTCCTCGATGAGGTGGAAGTTCTCGGCGCCGTTGACGCCGCGGCCACCCGAGACCACGATCGCGGCCTCGGTCAGCTCCGGACGGCCCGTGGACTCGCGCGGGGTGCGTGAGACGACCTTGGTGCCGGTGGCCAGGGCGCCGAAGGTGACGGAGAGCGCCTCGACGGTGCCGGCGGCCGGGGCGGCCTCGACCGGAGCCGAGTTCGGCTTGACGGTGATGACCGGGGTGCCCTTGGAGACGCGGGACTTGGTCGTGAAGGACGCGGCGAACGCGGACTGCGTCGCGACCGGACCCTCGTCACCCGCCTCCAGGTCGGTGGCGTCGGTGATGATGCCGGAGCCGATGCGGACCGCGAGGCGGGCCGCCACCTCCTTGCCCTCGGCGGAGGACGGGACGAGCACGGCGGCCGGGGACACGGCCTCGTACGCGGCCTGGAGGGCGTCCACCTTCGGTACGACGAGGTACTCGGCGAACTCGGGGGCGTCGGCGGTGAGGACCTTGACGGCGCCGTGCTCGGCGAGCACGGCGGCGGTGTTCTCGGCGCCGGCGCCGAGGGCGACCGCGACGGGCTCGCCGATGCGGCGGGCCAGGGTCAGCAGCTCGAGGGTGGGCTTGCGGACGGCGCCGTCCACGTGGTCGACGTAGACGAGGACTTCAGCCATGGGAGTGCTCCTGCGAATGCGAAGTAGTCAGGGGGCGGTCGAGAGGGTGTCGGCGAAGCTCTCAGATGAACTTCTGGCCGGCGAGGAACTCCGCCAGCTGCTTGCCGCCCTCGCCCTCGTCCTTGACGATCGTGCCGGCGGTACGGGCCGGGCGCTGCGCGGCGGAGTCGACCTTGGTCCAGGAGCCTTCCAGGCCGACCTCGTCGGCCTCGATCTCCAGCTCCTCCAGGTCCCAGGACTCCACCGGCTTCTTCTTGGCCGCCATGATGCCCTTGAAGGACGGGTAACGGGCCTCGCCGGACTGGTCGGTCACCGAAACGAGCGCCGGCAGGGAGGCCTGCAGCTGCTCGCTCGCGGTGTCGCCGTCGCGGCGGCCGGTCACGGTGCCGTCCTCGACCTTGACCTCGGAGAGCAGGGTGACCTGCGGGACGCCGAGGCGCTCGGCGAGGATCGCCGGGAGCACGCCCATGGTGCCGTCGGTGGACGCCATGCCGGTGATGACCAGGTCGTAGCCGGCCTTCTCGATGGCCTTGGCGAGCACGAGCGAGGTGCCCATGACGTCGGAGCCGTGCAGGTCGTCGTCCTCGACGTGGATGGCCTTGTCGGCACCCATGGAGAGCGCCTTGCGCAGCGCGTCCTTGGCGTCCTCGGGACCGACGGTCAGGACGGTGATCTCCGCGTCGTCCGCCTCGTCGGCGATCTGGAGCGCCTGCTCGACGGCGTACTCGTCGAGTTCCGACAGCAGACCGTCGACGTCGTCGCGGTCGACGGTCAGGTCATCGGCGAAGTGCCGGTCGCCGGTGGCGTCGGGTACGTACTTCACACAGACAACGATCCTCAGGCTCACGCCGACTCTCCTACCGCATCGTCTTTTTCTGGTACCGCCTTGTGCAGGCAGCATAGGCGCCTTGTCGGGCGGATCCCGATCGGGGCGGCCCGCGCCCCGAAGGGAATGTTACTCGTCAGTACACAGTGGGTCTTCCCCGGTGGCAAGGCTGCTGAACTGTGATCTGGCCAACGCCGCCCGAACCCGCCCCAGCAGGGACGATTCAGTCCCGCAACGCGTTGAAGCGCCCTTGGTGGTAGAGGAGCGGACGGCCCTCGCCGCCGGCGTGAACCGCCGGGTCCCCGGACACCACCTCGGCGATGATCACCCGGTGGGCGCCGGCGGGCACCCGCGCCACGACCCGGCACACCAGCCACGCCAGCACTCCGGACAGGACCGGCACCCCGTGCGGGCCCTCGGCCCAGTCGGTGGCCGGCCCGAAGCGGTCGGCACCGCTGCGCGCGAAGAGGCCGGCCAGCTCCCGCTGGTGCTCGGCGAGTATGTGCACGCCGAGGTGGTCGCAGTCGCGTACCGCGGGCCAGCTGGAGGAGCCGGTGCCGATCGTGAAGGAGAGCAGCGGCGGGTCGGCGGAGACCGAGTTGAGGGAGGTCGCGGTGAACCCCACCGGGGCGCCGCCGCTCGTGGTGGCGGTGACGACCGCGACTCCCGCGGCGTGCTGGCGGAAGACCGAGCGCAGGAGATCGGGGGATCCGGGCGTGCCGGTGGTGAAACGGGGGGACGGAGCCGTCGGGGCCGTCATGGGAGGGCTTCCTTCTGCCGCGCGGGGCGCGGGCGCAGTCGGGGATCGGGGGTCGGGGACGTTCAGCGATCCCAACAGCGCGCGCTCGCGTAGCGGACGAGGTCGACGTGGACCCGTCCGTAAAGCAGGAGTTCATACCGCATGTGGTCAGCCTGGCGATCTCTCGTGTACACAGTCAAGCCGCTCCGGCCGGATGTCGGGCGCGTCACGCCCGCTGCGGGAGCGTGCCCCGGCGCGCGCGATCCCCCGGCCCGGCCCGTCCGGCTCCTCGCCCCGCTCCTCACACGGCGGCTCCGAGGGCGGCGATCACGTCGGCCTTCCGCGGCATCCCGGCGGCCCGCCGGACGATCCGCCCCGCTGCGTCCAGCACCAGCACGGTCGGGGTCTTCTCGATGCGCAGGGCCCGGACGAGCTCCAGGTTCCGCTCGGCGTCCACTTCGACGTGCGCGACGCCGTCCACCATGGAGGCGACGTCGGCCAGGATCCGCCGGGTCGCCCGGCAGGGCTGGCAGAACGCGCTGGAGAACTGGACGAGGGTGGCCCGCTCCCCCGGTTCGGCGCCCAGTTCGGCGGCGCCCAGCCGTGCCCCGTCCCCGTGCCCGTGCTCCCCGGCTGCCATCAGTACCCCTGCCCTCGCTCCGGTCGTACTCTGATCCGAGCATCCCGCCCGTGCGCCGCATTCCCGGCGTGACGAGAATCTCCCCGGGCATACGCATCTGGACTGGCTCACGGGCCGGTATGTGGGGCACCATCCCCATGGTCGCGTACCTACGCTTCCGTAACTTCCGGCCGGGAGCACCTCCCCAGGCAGAAAGCGGGGTCTCCCCACCATGGCTGAGTTCGTCTACCCGCCCGTGATCGGCGCTGCGCACACGCTCTTCCGCGCGCTGGACATCCGTATCGACATGAAGGGTACGGAGAACATCCCGCGCAAGGGCGGGGCGGTCCTGGTGTCCAACCACATCGGCTACCTCGACTTCATCTTCGCCGGTCTGGCCGCGCGGCCGCAGAAGCGGCTGGTGCGGTTCATGGCGAAGGAGTCGGTGTTCCGGCACAAGGTGTCCGGCCCGCTGATGCGCGCGATGAAGCACATCCCGGTGGACCGCGCGCAGGGGGAATCGGCCTACCAGCACGCGCTGGACTCGCTGCGCTCCGGCGAGATCATCGGGGTGTTCCCCGAGGCGACCATCTCCCAGTCCTTCACGCTCAAGAGCTTCAAGTCGGGTGCGGCCAGGATGGCGCAGGAGGCCGGGGTCCCGCTGATTCCCGTCGCGCTCTGGGGCACCCAGCGGCTGTGGACCAAGGGCCGCCCGAAGGACCTCAAGCGCAGCCACATCCCGGTCACGATGCGGGTGGGCGAGCCGCTGGAGGCGCCGAAGGACCAGTACGCGGGGGCCATCACCCGCCGTCTGCGCGAGCGGGTCCAGGAACTGCTGGACGCCGCGCAGCGCGCGTATCCGGCCAAACCGAAGGGCCCCGAGGATTCCTGGTGGCTCCCGGCGCACCTGGGCGGGACCGCCCCGACCCCGGCGCAGGTGAAAGAAGCGGGCTGAACGCCCGGTTCGCACATAGGAGGAAGAACCCGGAGGGGGCTCGCCGGATGCGGGCATTCGGGCGGTATCTGGGGGCGGCGCTCGCCGCGCGGTTCGCCTCCGAGGGCATGGGCATGGCCGTGGTGCTGCTGGCGCTGGAGCGGACGGGCAGCGCCGCGCACGGGGCGTTCGTACTGACCGCCTGGCTGGCGCCGCACGTACTGGCCGCCCCGCTCGCCGGGGCCGCCGCCGCCCGGGCGCGCCGGCCGAGGCTGTTCTACGCGGGCGCGCTGGCCGGGTTCACGGCCGCCGTGGCGGCGCTGTCGCTGCTGCTGGGGCGGGCTCCGACCGCGGTGGTGCTGGCGGTCGCGCTGCTCGGCGGAACGTGCGGGCCGATGGTGACGGGCGGGCTGTCGAGCCTGGTGGCGGGGCTGGTCCCGCCCGGCCCCGGCCGGGCCCGGGCGTACGGGTGGGACGCGTCGACCTACAACGCCGCCGCCGTCACCGCCCCGGCCGCGGTCAGCGTGGTGGCGGCGCTGGGGTCGGCGGGACCGGCGATGGGCCTGCTGGCGGCCTCGGGTGCGCTGGCCGCGGCCCTCGCGGCGAGCCTGCGCTACGAATCCCGGGACGCGGACTCGGCGGCGCCGCGGGCCGGGGCGGCCCTGACCGGCGGGCTCGCCGCGCTGTGGCGGGTGCGTCAGTTGCGGGCCATCACCTCGGCGACGACCCTGGCCTTCGTCGGAGTCGGTTCCCTCACCACCACCTCGGTGCTGCTGGCTTCGGCCCTGGGCAGCCCGGGCGCGGGCGGGGTGCTGATGACGGCCTTCGCGGTGGGCGCGCTCGCCGGTTCCCTGACGCTGGGCCGGGTCACGGCCGTCGCGCCGGGTTTGCTGGCCTGCGGGGCGCTGGCCGGGACCGCGGTGGCCCTGGCCGCGGCGGCGTGCGCGCCCTCGGTGGCGTGGACGGCGGCCGCCTTCGCCGCGGCCGGGGTGTGCGACGGCCCGCTGCTGACGGCCACCCTCCGGATCCGCTCGGAGTACGCCCCCGACGCGGTGCGCACGCAGGTCTTCACCCTGGGCGCCGGCCTCAAGCTGACGGCCGCTTCGGCGGGCGCCGCGCTGGTGGGGCTGGCAGCCGCGGCGCCGCCCCGGACGCTGCTGCTCGGGATCGCCGGGCTCCAGGCGGCCGCGGCCCTGCTGCACGTGTGGGTGGTGCGGGGTGGACCCGTCGCGGCGGCGGGGGCGGTCACAGGGCCGTCGGCAGCTTCCGCCACAGCTCCGGCCGGTCCGCGGACTCCCGGAGCGCCGTGAGGGCGCCCGCGTGCGGGGCGGCGTAGAGCGTCGGGTAGTCCACCTCGCCGAGCTCCGGGCGTACGGGGAAGGCGAGTTGCTCCCGTTCGAGGTCGAACCGGGCGTTGACACCGGGCTTGTTGCCGCGCGGGTCCAGGCGGGCCCAGCCGCCGCGGCCGGGCAGCCGGAGGGCGATGAGCCCGTGGAGCAGGGGCTGGGATCCGTCGTCCTCGGTGAGGCGCTGGTAGCACAGGGCCGCCGGGAGGCCCCGGGTGCGCAACAGGGCGACGAGGGCGTGGGACTTGGCGTGGCAGATGCCGTTGCGCGTGGCCAGCACGTCCGAGGCGCGCCAGGTGACGCGCATGTCCCCCGAGTCGCCGGAGTGCGGGACGGTGTCGCGCACGAACTCGTACGCCGCTTCGGCGTAGGCGTACGCGTCGCCGCCGCTGGCGGTCCACAGGGCGTCGGCGGTCTCGCGGACGAGGGGATGGCGGTGGTCGATGGTTTCGTCGGCGGCGAGGTAGGCGCGCACGTCGGCATGCTCCTGGATCAGTTCCATGACCCAGGAGCATGCCTATGCAGTGAACCGCATGTCTATCGATTAACGGGCGAGCTCTTCCTTCAACGCCTGGAGGAAGCCGTCGACGTCCTCCTCCTGCGTGTCGAAGCTGCACATCCAGCGGACGTCACCGGCGATCTCGTCCCAGAAGTAGAAGCGGTAGCGCTCCTGGAGGCGCCTGGACACCTCGTGCGGCAGCCGCGCGAACACCGCGTTCGCCTGCACTGGGTAGAGGATCCGGACCCCGTCCGTCTCGCGGACACCCGCCGCGAGCCGCTGTGCCATCGCGTTGGCGTGGCGGGCGTTGCGCAGCCACAGGTCCTTCGCGAGCAGCGCTTCCAGCTGCACCGAAACGAAGCGCATCTTCGACGCCAGCTGCATCGACATCTTGCGGACGTGCTTCATCTGCCGCACGGCGTCGGGGTTCAGCACGACCACGGCCTCGCCGGCCATCATGCCGTTCTTCGTGCCTCCGTAGGAGAGCACGTCCACGCCGACCGCGTTGGTGAAGGCGCGCATGGGCACGTCGAGCGAGGCCGCGGCGTTGGCTATCCGGGCGCCGTCCAGGTGCACCTTCATGCCCAGCGAGTGCGCGTGGTCGCAGATCGCCCGGATCTCCTCGACGGTGTAGACCGTGCCGAGTTCGGTGTTCTGGGTGATCGAGACGACCTGCGGCATGGCGCGGTGCTCGTCCTCCCAGCCCCACGCCTGCCGGTCGATCAGCTCGGGGGTGAGCTTGCCGTCGGGCGTGGGGACGGTGAGGAGCTTGAGTCCGGCCATCCGCTCGGGCGCGCCGCCCTCGTCGACGTTGATGTGCGCCGACTCGGCGCACACCACGGCGCCCCAGCGGTCGGTCATCGCCTGGAGGGCGGTGACGTTGGCGCCGGTGCCGTTGAAGACGGGGAAGGCTTGCGCGTACGGCCCGAAGTGGCTGCGGAAGACCTTCTGCAGGTGTTCGGTGTACTCGTCGTCGCCGTAGGAGACCTGGTGGCCGCCGTTGGCGAGCGCGACGGCCTCCAGGATCTCCGGATGCACCCCCGCGTAGTTGTCGCTGGCGAATCCGCGCACCGTCGGGTCGTGGTGGCGGCGCGCGTCGGTCGTCCCGCTCGCGGTTCTCACGGCCTGGGAGTGAGCCACAGACGCTGTCCGTTCACATCGGAGGCGGGCTCGTCCCACACGCCGGCGATGGCCTCGGCCAGCTCCTTGACGTCCGTGAAGCCCGCGAACTTCGCATTGGGGCGCTCCGCGCGCATGGCGTCGTGCACCAATGCCTTGATGACCAGGATCGCAGCCGCGGCCTGCGGGCCGTCCTCGCCCCCTGCCTTGCGGAAGGAGTCGGCCATGGCCAGCGTCCAGGCCTCGGCGGCCGCCTTGCCGGCGTTGTAGGCGGCGTTGTTGGCGACCGGCTTGTGGGCGCCGGACTGGCTGATCAGGACGTAGCGGCCGCGGTCGCTGCGGAGCAGACCGTCGTGGAACGCGATCGAGGTGTGCTGGACCGTGCGGATCAGCAGCTTCTCCAGGAAGTCCCAGTCCGCGAGGTCCGTGTCGGTGAAGGAGGTGCTGCCGCGCCAGCCGCCGACGAGGTGGACCAGGCCGTCGATGCGGCCGAAGTCCTTCTCGATCCGCTCGGCCCAGGCCTTCGTCGCGGCCAGGTCGAGCAGGTCGACGGTGTCCCCGATGACGGTGGCGCCGCCGTGGGCGTACCGGGCCGCGTCCACGGCCTCGGCGAGGCGCGCCGGGTCCGCGTCCGACGCGACGACGGTCGCGCCCGCCTCGGCGAGGCGGAGCAGGGCGGCGTGCCCGGCGGGCCCGCCGGCCCCGGCGACCGCCACTACCGCTCCCTGGAGCGCCGCGTTGTCCTTGCCCGAGCCGTTCATCCGTGCAGCCTCCTGAGGGCGAGTGGTCACGCGGCCACTCGCTGCGCGTCGTCAGCGTTCACAGCAGTGATGCCCTTGGTGGAGGCGATCACTCCCTTGAGCTTCTTGGCGAGCGCCTCATAGAACATGCTGAGCGGAAACTCGTCGGCGAGCACGTCGTCCACGAGCTTGCGCGGCGGCAGCGTCAGGTCGAGGGCGTCGGGGCCCTTGGCCCACTTGGAGCCCGGGTGGGGGGCGAGGTAGGTGGAGACGAGTTCGTACGCCTTGAACCAGTGGACGAGCTTCGGGCGGTCGATGCCGGCCCGGTAGAGGTCCTCGATCTCGGCGCACAGCTGGTTGGTGACCTGCGGGGCACGCATCCAGTCGATCTTGAGCGTGTTGTCCGTCCAGCGCACGACGTCGTGCTTGTGGAGGTAGGCGAAGAGCAGCTGGCCGCCCAGGCCGTCGTAGTTCCGGTTGCGGTCGCCGGAGACGGGGAAGCGGAACATGCGGTCGAAGAGGACGGCGTACTGCACGTCACGGCCGTGCTCGTTGCCCTCGGACTCCAGCTTCACGGCCTCCTTGAAGGCGGTGAGGTCGCAGCGCAGCTCCTCCAGGCCGTACATCCAGAACGGCTGGCGCTGCTTGATCATGAAGGGGTCGAACGGCAGGTCGCCGTGGCTGTGGGTGCGGTCGTGGACCATGTCCCACAGGACGAAGGCCTTCTCGCAGCGCTCCTGGTCCTCGACCATCCGGGCGATGTCCTCGGGCAGCTCGATGCCCAGGATGTCCACGGCGGCAGCGGTGACCTTGCGGTAGCGGGCGGCCTCGCGGTCGCAGAAGATGCCGCCCCAGGTGAACCGCTCGGGGGCCTCGCGCACGGCGATCGTCTCCGGGAAGAGCACCGCCGAGTGGGTGTCGTAGCCCGGGGTGAAGTCCTCGAAGGTGATGCCGAGGAAGAGCGGATTGTCGTACCGGGTGCGCTCCAGCTCGGAGAGCCACTCGGGCCACACCATCTTGAGGACCACGGCTTCGAGGTTGCGGTCCGGGTTCCCGTTCTGGGTGTACATCGGGAAGATCACGAGGTGCTGGAGCCCGTCGGCGCGCTCTGCGGCCGGCTGGAAGGCCAGCAGGGAGTCGAGGAAGTCCGGCACCGGGAAGCCGGCCCCGGCCCACTTGCGCAGGTCGGCGACGAGGGCCCGGTGGTAGGCGGTGGCGTGCGGGAGCAGCGGCGACAGGGTCTCCACGGCCACGATCACCCGCTCGACGGCGGCAGCGGCCTCGGCCCGGGTGGGGGCGGCCTCCGCCTCGAAGTCGATGGAACCGTTGGAGGCCTGCCAGGGGCGGATCTCCTCCACGGCGGCCTTGAGCTCGGGCCACGCCGGGTGATCGACCACCCGCGTCCCGGCGGTTATCACGGCGCCACCGGTGCCCGGCACAAGAGTTTCCGTCATGTCACTTCCTCCACAGGAGAACCTCACGTCAGGGCAGCGTAAGCGCGTGAGGCTCTTCTGTTCAAGAGGAGGCTCGGGAAAATATCCTGCGAAACCCCCCACTCCACGGGAATTCTTCCCGTCCTAGAGGGCGGAAGCAGTCGCTCCGGCCCCTCATTCGGCCCTGGGCGCCTACGCGTTCTTGAAGTGCGGGATCACTTTGTCCCCCCACTGCCGCAAGGTCTCCAGACAGGCCTCCTGGGGCACCGTGCCCATCTGTATGAGACACATCACCTCGTCGGCCCCGGCCGCCCTGAGCCGTTCGACGTACGCGATGGCCTCCTCCGCGCTCCCGTAGGCGTGGTCGGCGTTGAAGGTGGCCGTCGACGTGGGGCGCACCGGGATCTCCAGTTCGTGCAGGCGGGCCACCACCTGCTCGGCCGCCTCCCGCATCCCCGCGGCCTCGTCGGCGCCCGCCACCACCGCCTCGTCCGGGACTCCCGCCCCGCCGTACCAGTGGCCGATGGACTGGGCGAAGAACCGCTGGCCGCGGATGCCGATCCGCCGGGCCTCCCGCGGGTCGTCGAGCACGATGGTCGGGCAGAGCACCGAGAAGTGGTCGTTCACCGCGCTCGACACGAGACGCCCCCCGTCCCGCCGGGCGATCGCGGCGTCGTACGCGGCGCGCATCTGCGCGATCGGGCCGGGCCCGGCGAACCCCATCACCAGCGCCCCCACACCCAGCTCGGCGGCCTGCTCCAGGGTCTCGGTCCGGCTGCACGCGAGGAACAGCGGCGGATGGGGCCTCTGGGCCGGCCGGGGCAGCACCGGATGGGGGCCGATGTCCAGCAGTTCCCCGTGGTACTCCAGCTCCTCCTCCCGCCAGGCCCGGCCGATGATCCGCAGCGCCTCCTCCACCTCGGCGGTGGTGCGCTCCTTGTCCACCTCGAACAGCGAGGTCTCCTGCGTGGTGCCGCCGCGGCCGGCGCCGAGGTCGAGCCGTCCTCCGGAGAGCAGGTCGAGCATCGCGGCCCGCTCGGCGACCCGCACCGGATGGTTGAAGCGGAACGGCATGCAGACGACGCCGTGACCGATGCGGATGGTGCGAGTCCGCGCCGCGACGAAGGTGAGGAAGATTTCCGGAGCGCTCATGTGTGCGTACCACCTCAGCGCGTGGTGTTCGACCGCCCAGATCCGGTCGAATCCCACCTCTTCGGCGAGCACGGCCTGTTCGACGCAGTCGCGGATGACCTGGTGTTCCCGTTCCACGGTCGGATCGGCCAGCTGCGCTTCGAAGATCACGGAGAATTCCACGCTGCCTCCAGAAGTCGCGCGCGGCGGTGCGTTCGGACGCGCCGCGCGCCAGGACTTGCTTCGAATAGGAATATGACTAGTAGTCATACGTAGAAGAAGCAAGACCTCGAGCCGGGCCGCGTCCGCGCGGTATGCCGGGCAGCCGTCGTCAACGCGTGGGGGACGCGCCCACCCGCGGGTGACGGCGCAGCGCCGCCACCGGGCCGCCCGCCCCGGCGGGAACAGGCCGGTCGGGCCTTCCCGGGCGCTGCACGGCCGGTCTCATCGCACCCGTCGCCCACTAACATGCGTCCTCTACCGCGCGCGGCCGGTCGGGACACCGCGACCGCGCGGGAGCCGCCGTCGACGGAAGCGAGAGAACCTTGACTTTCCTCACCATCGGTCACCGCGGGGTCATGGGTGTGGAACCGGAGAACACCTTGCGGTCCTTCGTCCGCGCGGAACGTTGCGGCATGGACGTCATCGCGCTGGACGTGCGCCTGAGCAAGGACGGCGCGCTCGTCGTCCTGCACGACGGCGAAGTGGACCGCACGACCGACGGCGCGGGCGCCGTCGCCGAACTGACCCTGGCCGAACTGCGCGAGCTGGACGCCGGTCACGGCGAACGCGTGCCGGTCCTGGACGAGGTGCTGGAGGCGGTGCGTACTCCGCTCCAGGTCTCGGTGCAGGACGAGGCCGCCGCCACGGTGCTCACGGAACTGGTCGTGCGCCGCGACCTGAGCGCCCGGATCGAGGTGGCCTCGTTCCAGGACTCGGTCCTCGCCGGGACGGCCCGGCGCGTGCCGGGTCTGCGCACCACCCTGTACGCGGACCCGCACGGCGCCGACGTGGTGGACCGGGCGCTCGCCGCGCACGCCCGGACGATCGCCCTCAGGCTGCGCCGGATCACCCTGGAGACGGTCGAGGCGGCGCACACGGCCGGGCTGCGGGTGACCGGCTGGACGGTCGACTCCCTGGACCAGCTGCGGCTGGCGCGCGCGCTCGAACTGGACGGCGCGCTCACCGGCCTCCCCGAGATCCGCAGCACGGGCCGCTTCACCGCCTGAGCGGGCGGCCCGTCGTCCGCTACAGCGGCTTGACCAGCAGCTCGAAGGCGAGGTCGGTGCGGAGCGGGATGCCGAAGCGCTCGTCGCCGTACGGGAAGGGGCTCAGCTCGCCGGTGCGCCGGTAGCCGCGGCGCTCGTAGTAGGCGATGAGCTCCTCCCGTACGTTGACCACCGTCATCCGCATCTCCTTGGCGCCCCACCGCTCGCGGGCGCGCCGCTCGGCCTCGGCCAGGACTTCCTTGCCGAGGCCGCCGCCCTGCAGCCCGGGGCGCACGGCGAACATCCCGAAGTAGGCGTGGTCGCCGCGGTGTTCGAGCTGGCAGCAAGCGACGAGCTCGCCCGCGCGCTCCACGACGAGCAGCACGCCGTCGGGGGCTTCGATGATCTGCCGGACGCCTTCCGGATCGGTGCGCTGGCCGTCCAGGTAGTCCGCTTCCGTGGTCCAGCCGGCCCGGCTGGCGTCACCGCGGTAGGCCGACTCGACGAGCACCACCAGTTCCGGTACGTCCGTCTCGACTGCGGGCCGGAAGCTCAGGGCTGCGGGGTGGGCGCTCGGCATGGACGACTCCGTTCATCTGATCGGCATATGACATGCCGGGTACGGCACGGAGAGCCTAACCCGGGGCGGCGTGCGGGCCCGCCGACAGGGGCATCTCTTCCCCTGACGCCGACGAACCGGGAGGTTCCGCCGTGCACGGATCCGCGCTGCCCTCCGCCGCCTCAGCCGTCTCCGGCTGGCTACTGGTCGCGCTCTGCGCCACCAGCGGTACGTACTGCCTGCTGCGGGCGCGCAGAGCGGGCGGGGCGGCGCGCGGCGCGGCGGTGGGCGAGGCCCTCATGGGGCTCGGGATGGCCGCGATGGCCGCGCCGTCGGGCACCGGGCCGTGGGGGCCGGGGATCTTGCTGGGCGTCTTCTGCGCGGCGGCCGCGCACGCGCTGTGGCTGCTGCGGGGAGGGCTCGGCGTGGGCCGGGGTCACCACGCGCACCACGCGGTCGGTTCGCTGGCGATGGCCTACATGGCGTACCTCGGGCTGTCGGCGGGCGCCGGGCACGCGCACGGGCAGAGGGCGGGGCTGCCCCTGGTGACCGGGGCCCTGCTCGTGTACTTCGCGGGGTACGTCCTGCTGGGCGGGACCCGGCTGGCCGCGGCGGGCGGCACGCCGCCGGTCCCGGTGGGGCCGGCGCCCGACGCCCCGGGCGAGTTGATCCGTGCCTGCCGACTGACCATGGGGATCGGGATGTTGGCGATGCTGCTCAGCATGTGAGGGACGGCGAAACGTGTCCTGCGTCACCAATGGCGCGGGCCCTACCCGCAGGTAGCCCCCCGCTCATAGGCTGGCGGGCATGATGGTCCCCGCCGCTCTCCTGCTGCTCGGCGCACTGACCGCGCTGCTCGCCCCCCGCCTGCTGGCGCGGGCCGAGTGGCCCGACCGTGAGCCGGTCGTCGCGCTGTGGGTGTGGCAGTGCGTGGTGGGGGCGGTGCTGCTGTGCCTTGCGCTGTCGATGCTGCTGAGCGCCGCGGCGGCCTGGCAGGCGGTACGGGGAAGGCTCTTCGCCGCAGCCCCGCACGGGGTGGTCGACGCCTACGGGCTCGGGGCGGCGGGCGGCATGTGGGCCGCGGCCACCGCGCTGGCGCTGGCGGGCGGGGGCCTGTGGACGGCCGCGATGCTGACCCGCGAAGTGCTGCGGGCGCGGGTCCGGCGGCGGGCCCGCGGAGCCGAACTGCGGGAACGCGCCCCGCTGTTGCCCGGGGAGGACCCGCAGGCCGCGCGGCTCGTCGTGCTGGAGGGGCCGCGGCCCGAGGCGTGGTGGCAGCCGGGTACGGTCCCGCAGCTGGTGGTCACGACCGCCGCGCTGGGCCGCTTGAAGGGCAGCCAGCTGGACGCCGTGCTGGCCCATGAGCAGGGGCACGTGGCGGCCCGCCACGACTGGCTGCTGCACTGCTCGCGGGCGCTGGCCGGGGGCTTCCCCCAGGTGCCGGTGTTCGCGGCGTTCGAGGCGGAGATGCACCGCCTGGTCGAACTCGCCGCCGACGACGTGGCTTCGCGGCGGTTCGGGCGGCTCACCGTCGCGCTGGCCCTCGTCGGGCTCAACGAGGACCGCGGGGTGTTCGGCCTGGGCGCCGCCCCCGAGGCGCACGTCCCCCAGCGGGTGCGGCGTCTGCTGTCGGCCACCCCGCGGCTGTCCCCGGCCCGGCGGCTGCGGCTGACGGCGCTCGCGACGCTGGTGCCCGCGCTGCCGCTGGCGGTGGCCTTGGTGCCGGGCCTGAGCGCGCTCACGTAGCCCCTCGGCCGCGCTCACGTAGCCCGTCGGCCGCGCTCACGCAGCCCCCGCGCCGCCGCCTGGCAGGCTGGGGCCATGGACGCACCCACCCCAGGCGCCTGGCTGCGCGCCGGAATCAGCCGCGACGGCGGACCCCTGCGCGAGGACGAACACGTCGTCTGGCTGCAGAGCGGCGCCTGCTACGCCGACAGCCGCGGCTTCGCCGGGACCACCTCCTACGACGGGCGGCAGGTCACCTTCCACCACGAAGTCGGCTCCCCCGGCGAGGACGTCGCAACCCTGAGGCCGGACGGCAGCGGCCTGGTCGAGACCGGCACGAACACCGACGGAAGCACGTTCTTGGAAGTGTGGACGCCCCTGGACGGCGGCGAGGGCCCCGAAGGTTCGTGGCGCGCGGGCGGAGCGCAGACCGTCCGCGTCGGCCGGCACGTCGTCCACGTGGACGCGGAGGGCACCGGCGCCCACTTCGAGCTGCCCGGCAGCGGACAGGACTGAGCGCGCTCCCCGGATGCGGGGCCCTGCTCTGGGTGATCCCCCGCGTCACCCAGAGCAGTAGACCCGCGCGCTGAGTATATTGGCTCGAAGCCAGTCAACGCAGGAGTAAGCATGGTCCCGCGCAGCGCATCGGTCAATGAAGAATTGCGCAGGCGTTCCCGGGAACGGCTGCTCCAGGCGACGGTGGAGCTCGTCGGCGAGCGTGGCTACGAAGCCACCACCCTCGGCGACATCGCCGACCGGGCCGGCGCCGCCCGGGGCCTGATCTCGTACTACTTCCCGGGCAAACGCCAGCTGCTGCAGTCCGCTGTCCACCGGCTGATGCACCTGACCTTGGAGGCGGCCCT
This sequence comes from Streptomyces cirratus, assembly GCF_014650775.1. Taxonomy (GTDB): domain Bacteria; phylum Actinomycetota; class Actinomycetes; order Streptomycetales; family Streptomycetaceae; genus Streptomyces; species Streptomyces cirratus. The sequence goes on from NZ_BMVP01000003.1 coordinate 617,648, forward strand.
GGAGCGGCCGCCCCGCCCCGACGACGGCCGCGAGTGCCTCGCGCGAGCCATCGACGCGATCCTCGGACTGGCCGTGGACCGGCCCCGGCTGATGCGCACCCACATGGCGGGCATCCTCCAGGCGGAGGGGTTCGTCCGGTGCGCGGAGCAGCAGCGCCTCGCGGAGCTGCTGAGGAACACCGTCATCCGGTACGGCTCGACGGACGTGGACACCGATTACCCGTTGCTGCGGGCGCTGCTGATGGGCGCGGTGGTGGCGGTGCTGCTGCCGGGGGCGCCGATGCCGGCCGCCCGGCTGCGGGCCGAGCTGTTCCAGCGGTACGGGCTGGAGTGGCAGCTCGGCGTCCCTCCGGCCGGGGGGCCGCCCGCCGGGACCCCCTCGCTGCCGCGTCAGTGATAGTCGGGCTGGCTCTGCACGTTGAGCCGGTCCGTCCACACCCACTTGGCGCTGTCGGTGCGCGGGTCGTCGAGCCGGAGCACGTCGAGGCCCTTGACGATGTCGTTCGAGTAGATGTGGCCGCGGTAGTAGTACGCCGACCAGGAGCCGCCGAGTCCGAGTCTGTCGGTGGTCAGCGGGCCGCGCTCGAAGTAGCCGATCTCCTTGGGGCTGGTGGAGTCGGTGAAGTCCCAGACGCAGACACCGCCCTGGTACCAGGCCTGGACCATGACGTCGCGGCCGCTGCCGACCGGGATCAACGAGCCGTTGTGGGCCACGCAGTTCTCGGTGTCGGCTTGCATGCGCGGGATCTTGAAGTAGCTCTTGAAGACGAGTCTGCGCTGGTCGCCGCGGCCGGTGATGTCGTAGATGCCGTCGGCCCCCCGGTTCGGGCCGGTCGCCTCGTTGCAGGTGGCGCTGCCGCCTCCGCCCAGTTCGTCGGTGAACACCACCTTGTCCGCCCGCTCGTTGAAGGTGGCGGAGTGCCAGAACGAGAAGTTGACGTTGTCCTGCACGCGGTCGATGACGCGGGGCTGCTCGGGGTCGGTGATGTCGAAGAGGATGCCGTCGCCCATGCAGGCGCCGGCGGCCAGGTTCCGGGACGGCAGCACGGTGATGTCGTGGCAGCCGGTCGTCTTGGAGACGCCGGGGTTGGCGGGTGCGCCGGGGTTGCCGCCGTCCGGGAAGAGGACGGGGAAGGCGACGACCGCGGCCCGGGTCGGGTCCTTCCTCGGGACCTTGACGACCGAGATGCCGTCGTGCGGCGGCAGGCAGTCGGGGAAGGCCTCGTTCGGCGAGTACGAGGAGACGTAGAGGTAGATGTCGCGGCCGCCCGGCACCAGGGTGTGGGTGTGCGAACCGCATGAGGTCTCGACGGACTTGATGTACTTGGGATTCTCCTTGTCCTTGATGTCGAAGATCTTGATGCCCTCCCAGGAGGACTTCTCCGTCGCGGGCTGCGAGACGCTGTGGCAGGAGTCGTCGCTGCGCGAGGAGTCGGTGGAGAGGAAGAGCAGGTCGCCGTAGACGGAGACGTCGTTCTGGCCGCCGGGGCAGAGCACGGTGGCGACGGTCTTGGGCGCCTTGGGGTTGCCGATGTCGTAGATGGTGAAGCCGTCGTAGCTGCCCGCGTAGGCGTACCGGTCCTGGAAGGCCAGGTCGGAGTTGACGCCGCTCGGGTAGCTGCTGGGGATGTTGGCCAGGGGCGTGATGTTCTTGCTGTGCACGATCTCGTCCTGGCCGGGGATCTCGCCGGGGGCGAGTTCGCGGTCCGGGGCGGCGGCGGCGCTCTGGGGGACGGCGGCGCGCGGTAAGGAGCCGGGCGTCAGGTCGCCCGGGTCGGGGGTGGCGGAGGCCGGTCCGGCGCCCGCCAGGAGCGCCGTGAGGAGTCCGGCGGCCGCGAAGGCCGCCCCCGGACTCCGGAGCCGCGCTCTGGTGGTGTGCAACGAGGTCACTGTGCCTCCCGTGGGGGTCCGCGCTTTCGGCGTTCGTACGGGGAACGGAACCTGGACCCCGGCAGTATGTTCCTTTCCATGGACATGGCAAATGCGTTACTCGGCCGATTCCTGGGGGCGGCGGCGCTGGCCGCCGGGCTCCTGCTCACCCTCACCGGCTGCCAGGGGGAGGACAGGGCGCAGAACGACGGGCCGGTGGTGATCGCCCCTGGCAGACCGGGCGAGGAGGCCCGGACGCTCTCGCCCGGACAGGCCGCGAAGGAGCGGCCCGACGACACGCCCAACGCCGCCGACCACGCGTACGTGCGCCGCATGATCGAGCACCACCGCCAGGCCCTGACGATGAGCGCGCTGGCGCCGGGCCGGGCCTCGGCGGACGGGGTCAAGCGCCTCGCCGAGCGGATCGCGGCGGCGCAGGGGCCCGAGATCGGGGCGATGGAGAAGTGGCGGGCGCGCTACCCCGAGCCCTCCCCCGCCGACGGCGCCGCGGCAGGCCACGACCACGGCGCTATGCCGGGGATGGCGACGGAGCAGCAGTTGGGGGAACTGACCAAAGCCACCGGCCCGGAGTTCGACCGGCTCTTCCTCACCCTGATGACCGCCCACCACGAGGGCGCCGTGAAGATGGCCGGTGAGGCGCTGGCCCAGGGCAACAACGTCGCCGTCGAGGAGATGGCGACCGAGGTGGTGGCCACGCAGAGCGCCGAGGTCCACCGGATGCGCGCGATGGGCTGACGGCTGCGGCACCCGGTGTCATGCTGGGAGGCACCTGCGGGAGGAGCTCCGCCGTGCTTCGTGTCGCCGTCGTCGGTTCGGGCCCCAGCGGGGTCTACGCCGCGCAGACCCTGGTCCAGCAGCGTGAGGTGCCGGGCGTCCTGGTGGACGTCCTGGACCGGCTGCCGGCGCCGTACGGGCTCGTGCGGTACGGGGTGGCTCCCGACCACGAGAAGATCAAGTCGCTGACCGGAAGTCTGCGCTCGGTGCTGGAGGACGAACGGATCCGCTTCCTCGGCAACGTGGAGGTGGGCGGTCCTGTCCTGCCGACGGCCCGGCTGCGCGAGCTGTACCACGCGGTGGTGTACTGCGTCGGCGCCGCCCAGGACCGGCATCTGGGCATCCCGGGCGAGGAGTTGCCCGGCGTCCACTCCGCGACGGCCTTCGTGTCCTGGTACAGCGGGCACCCCGACGCGGCGGAGGCGGCCTTCGACCTCTCCGGTGTCGCCTCGGCGGTGGTGGTCGGAGCGGGCAACGTGGCGGTCGACGTGACCCGGATCCTGGCCCGGGGGGTGCCCGAGCTGGCGCCGACCGACATGCCGCAGGCCGCTCTGGGGGCCCTCGGGGCCAGCGGGGTGCGCGCGGTGTCGATGGTGGCCCGGCGGGGGCCTTCGCAGGGCAAGTTCACCACCAAGGAGCTACGGGAACTGGGCACGCTGCCGGGGGTGGGCGTGCGGGTGGACCCCGCCGAACTCGCGCTGGACCCCGCGTACGACGATGCGGCCGCGGCGGCCGCCCTGCCCGCGGTGGCCCGGCGGAACCTGGAGGTGCTGCGGGCCTGGGCCGCGGCGGCTCCCGACGAGGCGGAGCGGAACCTGACGCTGCGGTTCTACCTGCGGCCGGTGGAGGTGCTGGCCGGGGCCGACGGCAGGGCCGCCGCGGTGCGGTTCGAGCGGACCGTCCCCGACGGCCGGGGCGGCGTGGGCGGCACGGGCATGTACGAGGACGTCCCGGCGCAGCTGGTGCTGCGCTCGGTGGGGTACCGGGGCGTGCCGCTGCCCGGCCTGCCCTTCGACCCGGCGACGGGCACCGTCCCGCACGCGGCGGGCCGGGTGCTCCGCGAGGGACGGGCCTCGGTCGGGGAGTACGTCGCGGGGTGGATCAAGCGCGGCCCGACCGGGGTGATCGGCACCAACCGGCCGTGCGCGAAGGAGACGGCGTCCTCCCTGCTCCAGGACGCGGGGGCGCTGGCCCGCCGCGAACTGGGGCAGGACCCGCTGGACGCCCTGCGCGCGGCGGGGCTGCGGCCAGTGCAGTGGCCCGGCTGGCTGGCCATCGAGACGGCGGAAGCGCGCCTGGGCCGCTCGCTGGGGCGCCGCTCGGTCAAGATCCCGGACTGGGCGGGCCTGCTGGGCGCGGCCGGAACGTAGGAGCCGGGCCCTGCCGGGGACCGGCTCCCGTCGCCGGTCGCGGTGCACCGCAGGGCGGAGGGGCGCCCTCGTAGCGGAGCGTTCGGGTGTCCCGGCAACGGCGGGGGCGCCTCGCAGCGACAGCCAGGGGGAGGGCGGCGCCGGGCGGCCGGGCCGGGCGGGGCTCCGACGGCAGGGCCTAGGGCGTGTTCGAAAGTAGCGCCGGCCGCCCGAAGGGCGGGCCCCGCGGCGTCCGGTGCGTGCGATCGCAAGGCGGAGGGTCGCCCTCGTACCGGGCCGTACACGGGCGATTCCGACAACGCGGCGAGCGTGCGTGCCGGGCGTCGCGGGGCAGGCGGGACTTTCGAAACGCGCCCTAGGGGCGCACGCCCGCGGCCGGCACGTTCAGGCGGGCCGCTTCGGCGCCGGCCGCCGTGAGGACGGTGTCCAGGAGGCCCGGGAAGAGGGATTCCAGGTCGGCGCGGCGCAGGTCGTTCAGCTTGGTGGTGCCGCGGTAGGTCTGGCGGACCACGCCGGCCTCGCGCAGGACGCGGAAGTGGTGGGTGGTGGTGGACTTGGTGACCGGCAGCACGAAGTGGGAGCAGGCCAGCTCCTCGGCGGCCGCGGCCAGTTCCCGGACGATGGACAGCCGCACGGGATCGGAGAGGGCGTGCAGGACGCCCTCCAGCCGGATCTCGGCACTGCCGGGATGGGCGAGCGGACGAGTGGTGGCGGCCGGCTCCGGCATCTGCTCCTCCACTCGCTCGTTCACTGGGCGGACTCGGCGCGCACGGAACGCCCGCGCCGAGGTACGAGAACCATCGTAGGACACGCACGGTGCCGGGCGGGCGCCGAACCGGGCGTGCAGCCTCGACTCCCGCCCGCGGATCACCAGGCGCGGTGGTACGGGGAGGGCGTACGCGGCTCCACGCCCAGTTCGCCGGCCGCGCGCCGGGCCCAGTAGGGGTCACGGAGCAGTTCACGGCCGAGCAGGATCGCATCGGCCTCACCGTTGGCGAGGATCTTCTCCGCCTGGACGGGCTCGGTGATCAGCCCCACCGCGGCGGCGGGCAGCCCGGCCTCGCGCTTGACGCGCGCCGCGAAGGGCACCTGGTAGCCGGGGCCGACGGGGATCCGCACGTGCGGGGCGAGTCCGCCGGTGGAGACGTCCAGCAGGTCCACGCCGTGCTCCTTGAGCAGTCCGGCCAGCCGAACGGTGTCGTCGGCGGTCCAGCCGTCGCCCTCCAGCCAGTCGGTCGCGGAGATCCGGAAGAACAGCGGGAGTTCCTCGGGCCACACCGCCCGTACGGCGTCCACGACGTCGAGGGCGAAGCGGGTGCGGTTCTCGAAGGAGCCGCCGTACTCGTCGGTGCGCCGGTTGCTGTGCGGGGAGAGGAACTCGCCGATGAGGTAGCCGTGGGCGCCGTGGATCTCCAGGAGTTCGTAGCCGGCTGCCAGGGCGCGCCGGGCGGTGTCGGCGAACTGGCCGACCACCGTACGGATCTCCTCGGCCGTCAGCTCGTGCGGTACGGGGTCGCCTTCGGCGAACGGCACCGGGCTCGGGGCGAGGGGCTGCCAGCCGTGCGCCTCGGCGCCGACCGGCCGGCCGCCCTTCCAGGGGCGCTCGGTGGAGCTCTTGCGGCCGCCGTGCGCGATCTGGACGCCGGGGACGGCCCCCTGCGCCTTGATGAAGGCGGTGATCGGGCGCAGCGCCTCGGTCTGCGCGTCGTTCCAGAGGCCGAGGTCGTAGGGCGTGATCCGGCCTTCCGGGGACACGGCGGTGGCCTCCTGGATGATCAGGCCGGTGCCGCCGACGGCGCGGGCCGCGTAGTGCGCGACGTGCCACTCGTTGGCCACGCCCGCGCGGGGGCCGGTGGGCTCGGCGCTGTACTGGCACATGGGCGCCATCCACACGCGGTTCGGGATGGTCACCGATCGCACGGTGTAAGGCTGGAACAGGGCGGCGAAGGCGGCCGGGGCGGCACTCATCAGGCTCTCCAGGGTGACCGGGGCGGGCGCCGGGACTCCGGCGGCTAGTACGAGACTCACCGTACTACGAAATCTTTCGTAGTACGAGGCTTCTCGTACTAATCTCCCCACCACCGCGACCGCGCCCGGGGCCGCCGCTGCACGCCGCTGTCGGCGGCGGGGTGCACACTGGCCGAAACGCTGCCGTGAAGGACCGTCCGGAGGTAGGGGCCATGTCCGATGTGCTACTGCTCGCGGGTACCCGCAAGGGGCTCTTCATCGGCCGGCGCGGGGCAGCCGGTCCCTGGGCGTTCGACGGTCCCCATTTCAACGCCCAGGCGGTCTCGGCCGTCGCCATCGACGTACGGGGTTCCACGCCGCGCCTGCTGGTGGGCGGCGACAGCTCGCACTGGGGGCCGTCCGTCTGCAGCTCCGACGACCTGGGCGCCACCTGGCGCGAGCCGGCCGTCGCCGCCGTGAAGTTCCCGCAGGACACCGGCGCCTCGCTGGAGCGGGTCTGGCAACTCCAGCCGGCCGGACCGGAGGCTCCCGACGTGGTGTACGCCGGGACGGAGCCGGCCGCGCTGTTCCGCTCGACCGACCGCGGCGAGTCCTTCGAGCTGGTCCGCGCCCTGTGGGAGCATCCCACCCGCTCGCGCTGGGTACCGGGCGGCGGGGGCGAGGGGCTCCACACGGTGATCACCCATCCGGGTGACCCGGACGCGGTCACGGTGGCCGTCTCCACCGCCGGCGTCTTCCGGACGAAGGACGGCGGCGCGAGCTGGGCCCCGTCCAACCGAGGGGTCTCCGCGGTGTTCCTGCCGGATCCGCAGCCCGAGTTCGGGCAGTGCGTCCACAAGGTCGCCCGGGACGCCGGCGACCCGGACCGGCTGTACCTCCAGAACCACTGGGGGGTCTACCGCAGCGACGACGCGGGGGACGCCTGGAGCGACATCGGAGGCGGGCTGCCCTCCGACTTCGGCTTCGCGGTGGCCGCGCACCCGCACCGCCCGGGCACGGCGTACGTCTTCCCGCTCAACGCCGACTCCGACAGGGTCCCGGCGGAACGCCGCTGCCGGGTCTTCCGCACCGAGGACGCCGGGGCGAGCTGGGAACCGCTGTCGAAGGGCCTGCCGGCCGAGGCCCATTACGGCACGGTGCTGCGGGACGCGCTCTGCACGGACGACGCGGATCCGGCGGGTATCTACTTCGGCAACCGCAACGGCGAGCTGTACGCCAGCCATGACGACGGGGACAGCTGGCAGTTGCTGGCCGAGCACCTGCCGGACGTGCTCTGCGTGCGGGCGGCGGTCCTGCGTCGGTAGGGCGGCGGATGGGCCAGTAGAGTGACTGCCCGTGGCAGCACGACCGTTGAACGAGATCGTCGAGCCGGGCTGGGCCCGGGCTCTGGAGCCGGTGGCGGCGCAGGTCGCCGCGATGGGTGACTTCCTGCGCGCCGAGATCGCGGCGGGCAGAACCTACCTGCCGGCCGGGCCGAACGTGCTGCGCGCGTTCCAGCAGCCCTTCGACGAGGTCAAGGTGCTGATCGTCGGGCAGGACCCCTACCCCACCCCGGGGCACGCGATGGGCCTGTCGTTCTCCGTCGCTCCCGAGGTCAGCCCGTGGCCGCCGAGCCTGGACAACATCTTCCGCGAGCTGAACGCGGACCTCGGCGTGCCCCGGCCGGCCAACGGCGACCTGACCCCGTGGACCCGCCAGGGCGTACTGCTCCTCAACCGTGCGCTCACCACCGCCCCGCGCAAGACCGGCGGCCACCGCGGCAAGGGCTGGGAGGCGGTCACCGAGCAGGCGATCCGGGCGCTGGCCGCGCGCGGGAAGCCGCTGGTGTCGGTGCTGTGGGGGCGCGACGCCCGCAACGTGCGGCCGCTGCTCGGCGAGCTGCCGGCGGTCGAATCCGTACACCCCTCCCCCATGTCGGCCGCGGGCGGGTTCTTCGGGTCCAGGCCGTTCAGCAAGGTGAACGACCTCCTCGTCCGGCAGGGCGCGGCTCCGGTGGACTGGCGCCTGCCGACGGCCGGTTGAGCAGTTCCGGCCGATAGGTGGCTCATACAGTCGGCCGTGTCTGACATTCAGCGGATAAATGCGGACAGAAGCCGCCGGAAATGACCCTGCCCGAACAACCGGTTCCGATAAACCAGTAGCATGCGGCGCCATGAGCTCCCCCACTGGGCCCGCAAATGGCCTGCCCGTACGAATGCCGCGACCCCGCCCTGCCGGACGGCACCGCCGCCCCGAGCCCGCGGTGGCGCCCGAGGGCGCGCCCGCGCTGGTGCTCGCCGTGCCCGGTGCCCCTTCGGCCGCCTCGCGCGGGCTCGCGGAAGAGATCCTGAGCATCGGCCGCTCCGAGCTGCCCGGTCTGGACGGCCGGATCGGCTACCTGGAGGGTGACGACTCCGAAGGCTCCGAGTTCCCGTCCCTGGCCGGCGTGCTGACCGCCGTCGCGGACGAGCGCGCCGCGCGCGCCGAGTTCGCGCGTGCCGCCGGCCACGAGGTGCCGGCGGCGACCGGCCCCGACGCCGTGGTCGTGCCCCTGCTCGTCGGTCCCGACGGCGACCTGCTGCGGCGCGTCCGCCAGGCACTGATGGACTCCTCGGCCGCCGCCGAGCTGGCCGACGTACTCGGTCCGCACCCGCTGCTCGCCGAGGGGCTGCACGTGCGGCTCTCCGAGGCGGGACTGGCCCGCGCCGACCGGGCCAGGCTGTTCACCGTCACCACCGCCGCCGACGGCATCATCTTGGCCACCACCGGTGGCGAGGAGGCCGTCCAGGCCGCCGGGATCACCGGCATGCTGCTGGCCGCGCGCCTCGCGGTGCCGGTGAAGGCCGCAGCGCTGGACCAGGAGGGCTCGGTGGCCGGCATCGCCGACCAGCTGCGCGCCGAGGGGTCGACGCAGCTGGCCCTGGCGCCGTACCTGATCGGCCCGGAGGCGGCCGAGGGGCTGCTGGACACGGCGTGCAAGGAGGCCGACTGCGCCACCGCCGAGGTGCTCGGCGCCTACCCGGCGCTCGGCAAGCTGGCCGTCGCCCAGTACAGCGCCGCCCTCGGTCTCACCCTGGGCGCCTCCGCCCACTGACCCGGCTCCCGCAGCACCACGAAGGGCCCGCGCAGCAGCGCGGGCCCTTCGCACGTTGCCGAGGCGGCCGGGCTCAGGGCCCGAAGACCACACAGGCGGCGGCCGGTACCTCGATGGAGCCCACCGCCCGGGGCTCTCCGGTCAGCGGGTCCGGCTCGAACCAGGTGACGTCGCCGGACCATTCGTTGGCCACGTACAGCCTGCGCCCCGAGGGGTCCACGACGAGGTCGCGCGGCCAGCTGCCCCCGCAGCCCGCGCTCGCGGTGAGCCGGGGCTTGGCGGGGCCGTCGGCGAGGGAGAAGGCGGCGATGGTGTCGACGCCCCGTACTGCGGCCCACGCGAACCGCCCGTCGGGCGAGACGGCGACGACCGACGGGTAGGGCCGGGTGTCCGCCGGGGCGTCACCGGAGAGCACCGCGGCCTCGGCGGTCGCCTCCAGTCGCCCTTCCCGCGCGTCCCAGCGGCACACGGTCAGCAGTGGCTCCAGCTCGTGCAGGACGTAGACCGTCTCCCCGTCCGGGTGGAAGGCCAGGTTGCGCGGCCCGGAGCCGGCCCGCAGCCTCGTCTCCCCGTGCGGGCGCAGCCGGCCGTCGGACGGGTCGAGGGAGCAGATCCGTACGGAGTCGGTTCCGAGGTCCACGCCGAGGACCCAGCGGCCGCTCGGATCCGGCAGCACCTGGTGGGCGTGCGGCCCCTGCTGCCGTTCCGTGTCGGGCCCCGAGCCCTGGTGGGCGAGGACGGCCGGGGGTCCGCAGGGGACCCCGTCCGCGTCGAGCGGGATGCTGCTGACGCTGCCCGAGGTGTAGTTGGCGGTCAGCAGCCGCTGCCCCGCCAGGCTGAGGTGGGTGGGGCCCGAGGCGCCGACGGGGACGATCGGTCCGTGGGCGGTGAGCCCCTCGGCCCCGGTCCGGAAGGCGGCGACCGCTCCGCGCTCCGCCTCGCTCACGGCGTAGAGCACGCCCTGCTCCCGGGCGAGGGTGAGGCAGGACGGGTTCTCGGCCGTCGGGGTGACCGCGAGGGGTGTCAGCGTCCCGGTGGCCGGATCCACGGCCGCGGTGGTGATGCCGCGGCCGCCCCCCGAGGTGAACGAGCCGATGTAGGCCCGGTGTCCGCCGCCCTGGTCCGTGCTCCGCGCGCCATCCACAGGTGCCTCGATTCCGCCGTCCCGGATCCGGTCGCAACGACGGTAACAGAAGGTCTAGACCAAGTCCCGTCCCTTGGCCCGTTCGTGGGCCGCGGCGTGGTGCACGTACGTGGTGGTGCTCGGCCGGTCCTCGTACGTGCGGTGGAAGACGGGGGTCGCCGCCCCGGAGATCGGCGGCACGATCCAGGACCAGTCGGCGCCCACCTCGCGCCCCTTGCGCTCCTCGCGCTCCAGGTGCGAGAGGAACCGCCGGGACTCGGAGTGGTGGTCGGAGATGCTGACCCCGGCCTCGTCGAAGGAGTGCAGGACCGCCCGGTTCAGCTCGACCAGCGCCCGGTCCTTCCAGAGCGAGCGGTCGCTGGAGGTGTCGAGCCCCATCCTGCGGGCAACGGCGGGGAGGAGGTTGTACCGGTCGGTGTCGGCGAGGTTGCGGGCGCCGATCTCGGTGCCCATGTACCAGCCGTTGAAGGGCGCGGCCGGGTAGTGGATGCCGCCGATCTCGAGGCACATGTTGGAGATGGCCGGGACCGCGTGCCAGCGCAGGCCCCAGTCGTCCCAGTGGTCGGGCCCGTCCGGGTGACGGATCGGCACCTCCAGCACGGCGTCGGCCGGGGTGTCGAACCAGCGGGGCTTGTCGTCGACGCCCTGGACGACGAGTGGCAGGAGGTCGAAGGGGGTGCCGGGGCCGCCCGGCCAGCCGAGGTCGAGCAGCGCTCTGGTGAGCGACGCGTTGCGGGCGTCGCCCACGGTTATGGAGGGGTGGTCGCCGTACCCGGCGTAGCGGATGAGCTGCTCGCTCCAGATGAGCGGCCCGGGGCGGTCGGGGGCGTCGGGTGCGAAGACGGTGATGGTGGGCCGTATCCGGCCGCCGTTGGTGGCTTCCCGAAGGTGCGCGAAGCACTCGTCGGCGATGCTGTCGGCGTCGGTGAGCTCACGGCGGTCGCGGACCCGCAGCGAGTTCCAGTAGAGCCTGCCTATGCAGCGGTTGCTGTTCCGCCAGGCCACGCGCGCACCGTGGACGAGTTCGGCGGGGGTGTGGCGGTAGGTGCCGGTCCCGGCGAGTTCGGCGCGCACGGCCGCCAGCCGGACCTCCGGATCGCCGGCGGCCGGGTTCTCCCGGTGGAAGAGCCGGATGAACTCCTCGGCGGCCTCCCACACATGAGCGGTGCCCGCGCGTTCTTGAGCCGTGCCCGAGCGCTCTTGAGCGGCGCCCGAGCACTGTTGAAGAATTTCCATTCCGGGCCGTTACCCCCTGTCCGTTCAGATCCACCCTGTACATGCCGAATGAATGTGCAGTAAACATCACCCGTTGTACACGGGGCAGGTCAGCGGCGTGGGTCAGCGACGGCCGGAACACTCCTCCGGGTGGTCTCCCCGGATCGGCCGGAAGCAGGGGCTTCAAGTGGCGTAATATCCGCGCCGGATCGTGACCTTCCCCGTCGCTCGGCGAGCGGGATCAGGCGCCGACGACGAGCGGGGCGCGCGGGTGCGTGCGCAGCGGGACGTGCAGCGCCACGAGGGCGTGTTCCAACCCGTGCAAGTGGGCGAGGACCGGCTCCGCCGGGGCCGGGGGCCGGGAGGCGCTCTCCGGGGCGGCGGGGAGGAGGCCGTCCTGCGGGGCGGTCAGCGCCTCCACCGCCGCCTCGACCCGCCAGCACGCCGCGGCGAGCCGGGCGTCGTGCGAGGCCTGCGGGTCGGCGGCCACGGCCACCAGGCCCCGCACCTCGCGCGCGCACGCGTCCAGCAGCTCCAGGACCTGCCGCGCACGGGCCTTGCGGGCGCGCAGTGGGCTCAGCGGGTGCACCAGGGGCGCGAGCGCCAGCCGTACCCGGCCCAGCAGCAGTTCCAGTTCCGCGGCGTGCGGGGCGGGGTCCGCGTGGGGGTGTCCCGCGAGACGGTCGAGGGACGCCGCCGTGGAGGCCCGTACGCAGTGCAGGGCCCGCTGGATCCAGGCGTCGTTGGCGGCGTGCGTGGTGACGGGGAGCACCAGCACCACGGCGAGGGCGGCGCCCAGCGCGCCGATGGCGGTCTCCTGGAAGCGCAGCAGGAGCAGGCCGGGGTGCAGCACGCCGAGGAGTCCGTAGAGCAGGCCCGCCATCACGGTGACGAAGAACATCATCCAGGAGTACGACGGCGCGGCGGTGTAGAAGATCCCGAAGACGCATACGGCGACCAGCGCGGCGGTCGGTGCGGGCGCTCCGTGCAGCGGTACGGCGACCAGCAGCCCGGCGGCGATCCCTGTCACGGTTCCCACGACCCGGCGGAAGCCCCGGACCAGGGTCTCCCCCCGCGAGGCGGTGTTGACGAAGATCCACCAGGCGGTGCCCACGGCCCAGTACCAGCGGTCTTCGGAGAGGGCCTGGCCGATGCCGAGCGCGAAGGCGCAGGCGGCGGTCGCCTGGAAGGCCTGCCGGGTGGTGGGCCGGGCCAGACCGGTGCCGGGCAGGCCGGGCGGCGCGGCGGGGGGCGGCGTACGGCGCTCGATGGGCCAGAGCACGAACCGCGCGGCGCCGGCCGCGAGCAGGGCCAGCCCGACGGCGGCGAACAGCTCGGGCAGCTGCGCGGGCACCGCGTGCAGGAACTGCGTGATGAAGAAGTTCATGAAGGCGAAGATGCCGAGGGCGTGGCCGCGCGGGCCCCAGCGCCGCGCGTAGACACCGGCGAAGACGACGGCGAGGAAGGCGAGGTCGCGGACGAGCGGCAGGTCGTGCAGGGCGGTGGCCACGGAGAGGACGGGGAATCCGGCGACGGGCAGCAGCGCGGTGGTCACCCGCTGGGCCCGCACGTTCGCGTCGAGCACGGTGAACAGCGCCAGCAGGGCGGCCAGCCCCCCGGTGATGGAGGCGGTCAGCGAAAGCCCCACCGCCTGGGCCGCGGCGACGGCGAGCCCCACGCCGACGACCGCGCGCAGCGAGTTCCTGAGTCTCATCAGCCCCGGATCCGGAGCCACGAACATCCTCTTCACGGCGGTGTGCCGCCCCCCTTGCGATGGTGCGCGCCGGGCCGGTGTCCGCCCGGGGTGGTGGGCGGCGTACGGGCACGGCGAAGGCGCCACGGTCCGGAGCGGCCTCGTTGCCGTCCGGCGCTGCGTGGCGCCGTAAGTACATGGATACGGCACAGATAACCATCCGGAGGCCCACTGGCTCAACCGGCCTCGGAAAAGCTGTGCCATTGGCCCACTGATCCAGGCCGTTTTTCGGCCATGGGGAGCCAACGGACTGGGGCGTCACGCCTCACCGATGCGCACCACGGCCAGGGTGATGTTGTCGGGCCCTCCCGCGTCGATGGCGGCCTTCCACAGCTCGAAGGCGGCCCGGCCGTCGTCGTGCTCCCGCAGCAGGCCGTCCAGGACGTCCTCGGGCACCGGGTCGGTCAGCCCGTCCGTGCAGATCAGGTAGCGGCCCCCGACGGCGAGGGGGTACGTACGGACGTGCGGTGTGACGGCGTGGAAGCCGCGGGCGCCGCCGAGTGCCTGGGTGATCAGGGAGGTCGTCCGGCGGCCCGGCGGAAGCGGCGGACTGTCGTCGACGCTCACCTGGCGCAGCTCCCCGTCCGAGGCGTCGAACACCCTGCTGTCACCGACGTTGAAGGTCAGCACGGCCTCGGGCAGGACGACCGCACCGGCGACGGTGGTGCCCATGCCGGCGAGCTCCGGTTCGCGTTCGGCGGCGTCGTACACCGCGCGGTTGCACAGTTCCAGTGCCTCGCGGACGGCCTCCTCTCCGTCCAGTGACGGCCCGAGCTCCGCGAGACGCCGTACGACGAGCGCGCTGGCCACCTCCCCGGCCGGCTGTCCGCCGATGCCGTCGGCCACCGCGACGACGAGCGGCGGGCCGAGGGGGAACACCAGCATCTGCGGGTTGCGGGTCTCGGTGGCGCACAGCGTCCAGGGCCCGATGACCATGCTGTCCTCGTTGTGCTCGCGCACCAGCCCGGCGTGGCTCAGTGCGCTGACGGCTGCGTACGGCATCGGTTCCGCCTCTCCGTCGCCCGCGGCAAGCGTCCCGTCCCCTTTCATAGTGGCTCCGCGGGAGGGGCGCGGCGGAGCCGGGCGAGGACGAGGACGGTGTCGTCGGTCGCGGTGTCGGGCAGCAGGCGGGAAAGGATCCGGTCCGCCGCCTCCTCCAGGGAGTCCACGGGGGCGCGCAGCTGGTCGCGCAGGGCGTCGATGCCGGTGTCGATGTCCTGGCCGCGGGCTTCGACGAGCCCGTCGGTGTAGAGCGCGACGACGGCGCCTTCGGGGATCCGCGTCGCCGTCGAGCGGAACGGTACGCCGCCCACCCCGAGGGGGACGCCCAGCACGTCGCCGATCCGCTCCACCGTGCCGTCGGGGTGGCGGAGCAGGGGCGGGGGGTGGCCGGCGCTGGCGACGCGGGCGTGGCCGGTGTGGGGGTCGTAGAGGATGCACAGGCACGTCGCGAGCTCGATGCCGGCCTCCTGGGCGCAGCTGTCGAGTTCCGCCAGCAGGCCCTCGGGGTCGCGGGTGTGCCGCACGAGGGCCTTGGCCGTGATGCGGAGCCGGCCCATGGCGGCGGCGGCCGGGACGCCGTGTCCCATCACGTCTCCGACGAGCAGGGCCAGCTCGTCGCCGGGCAGGGGGATGACGTCGTACCAGTCGCCGCCGACCTCGGTGAGCCGGCTCCCGGGCAGGTAGCGGTGCGCGATGTCGGCGTGGGGGCCGGCGGCGGGGGCGCTGGGCAGCAGGGCGCGCTGGAGGGTGAGCGCGATGTCCTGGACGCGGCTGTAGAGGCGGGCGTTGTCCAGGCACAGGGCGGCGCGCGAGGCCAGCTCGCCCGCGAGGCTGAGGTCGGGCTCGTCGAAGGCCGGGCGGGACGCGGCGCGGCCGAACATGGTGATGCCCTGGATGGTGCCGCGGGCGACCAGCGGGGCGATGAGGATGCACGCGAGGCCGCTTTCCATGAGCAGCCGCGCCCGTTCCCTGTGGGCGACGGTGCTGGCCACGAAGTCGTCGTTCACCTCGAACCAGCACGGGCGGCCCGTTTCGAGCATGGCGTGGATGCCGGAGCCGGGCGGGTACGTGATCCGTTCCAGGCCGCCGAGCAGTTCGCCGGCGGGTGGCGGCAGGGTCGTGCCCCACGCGATCCTGCGGGTGACGAGCGGCAGCCGGGGGTCGAAGACCTCCGGCTGGTGCATCCACTCCACCAGTTCCACCACGGAGGCGTCGCTGAACTCCGGGACCGCGGACCCGACCAGCTCGCGCGCGGTCACGTCCAGGTCGAGGGTGGTGCCGATGCGGGCGGCGGCGCGGTCCAGGAGCGCGAGCCGCTGCCGGGCCGCGGTGGCCTCCATGATGGCCCGTTCGCGGTCGGTGACGTCCACCAGGAGTCCGCCCACGCCGCGCCGGGTGCCCACCGCCCCGCTCAGCGGGAACAGGCTCACCGACCGCACCTGGTCGCGGTCCGGGTGGCCGGGGGTGCGCAGTCCGACGAGGGTGTCGACCACGGTCCGGCCCTCCTGGGCGACGGCGCGCAGCAGGCGCTGGAACTCGCCGCCGTCGGAGGTGAGCATGATGTCGGTCATGCGGCGGCCGAGGTGGCCGGCCAGGGGGATGCCGTCCATGTCGGCGAGGGCCTGGTTGAGGTGGACGTACCGCAGGTCCTCGTCCAGCATGACCAGGCCGATCGGGTAGGTCTCGAAGAGCGCGTCGAGGAAGGCCAGGTTGGTTTTGACCCGATCCAGTTCGACGCTCTGGCTCGCCAGGCCCATCACCACGGAGCGGCCGGTGCTGCCGGTGAGCGGGAAGACACGGAAGCCGCAGTCGAACACCGTGCCGTCCCGGTGGAGTGCGGGCAGGCGCACGCGCCAGTACCCGAGGGTGCGGGCCTGCTCGGCGAGCCGCGCGGCCGCGCCGGGGTCGCGGTCCGGGAAGAGCGTCGACGCGGGCCGGTCCAGCACCGCCGCGGACTCGTGGCCGAAGAGGCTGCGCGCACCGGGACCCCAGTAGCAGATCCGGTCCTCCTCGTCGATGCCGAGGACCGCGACCACCACGTGTTCCAGCAGCGAGCCGGGTTCCGACCGTATCGGGCCGGGATCGGCGTCGCCGTCCCCCTGCGGGTCCGGTGGCATCGCTGCCCCCTTCTGCGCGCCGAGCTTCTGCGCGCCAAGCGCGACGGTGGCTGTCCGGCGCCCGCGCGGCGGTCCCGGGCGGCCTCTTCAATTCTGCCCGCCGGACCGGGGAGCGGCCCGCCGAAGTGCGGGCGGCCGGGCGGGTGGCGAGACTGGTCGCATGACGACGATGGCGACCATGGCGGCCCTCGAGGGCGGCCCGGACGATCTTCCGGAGCGTCTCGTTCCGGCCCCCGCGCCGGGTGAGGACGTGAAAGTGGCGCACCGCGGCGGATACGAGCACTTCAAGGCCACGTCCCGCTTCCAGGACGCCGCGCAGGGGCGGGTTCCCGTCTACGAGTGGTGGGAGCGCACGGAGATCGCCGAATGACCTGACGCGTCCCGCCGCCGCGCCGTGACCTCAGTGCGCCGGCCCCTGTTCGTGTCGCCCCGTCGGCACGCACAGCACCGGTACCGGCGACAGGTGCAGCAGCTTGTGCGGTGTCGAGCCGAGCAGAGCGCCGCGGATGGGGCTGTCGCCCCAGGTGCCGACGATGATGACCCGCGCCCCGTGGCGCTCGGCGGCGTCGAGGAGTGCCTGGGCGGGCTTCTCGTCGGCGACCTCCACCGTCGAGGGGACGCCCGCCTCGTCCGCGGCCGCGACGGCCCGGGCCAGTGCCTTGCGGCCGGCCTCGCGGACGGCTTCGCGGTGGGCCCGGTACTCCTCCCCCGCGGCGCCGGGCGCGGCGGCCCCGTGGACGAGGACGAGGGGTTCACCGAAAGCGGCGGCGACCTCCAGGGCGACCGCCAGCGCCCGCTCCGCGCCGGGCGACTCGTCGTACCCCAGGACCACGGACATCGCGTACTCCTCCGTTGCGCACACCACTCAGGCGGACCGGCGGTGCGGGCCCGGAACGAGCGCCGGGTCGGCCACCCCGCGCCGCTCCCGCCAGAACCGCCCGTCCCGGATCCTCCAGAAGCACATGATCAGCACGCCGACGAGGGCGATGGCCGTCCCGATGAGCAGCGGCGGGCTGACGCCCAGCCAGGAGACGCCCCCGGCCGAGTTCTCCGGCTTCGACATGTCCTTGACGGACTCCACCAGCAGCCAGGTCAGCAGCCCGGCCCCGATGAGCGGGCCCAGCCCGATGAGCAGGAAGTTGCGAGGGCTCTCCAGCAGGTGACGCCGGTAGTAGACGGCGCAGGCCAGACCGGTGAGCGCGTAGTAGAAGGCGATGAGCAGCGAGAGCGCGGTCAGCGAGTCGAGGAGCGCGTTCTCGCTGATCTGGTTGACCACGAGGTACCAGCCGATGGCGATGACGGCCACCCACCAGGTGCTCACGTCCGGGGTCCGGAACCGGGGGTGGATGCGCGCCAGCGATGACGGCAGCGCGTGCCGGCGGGCCATCGACAGGGCGGTGCGGGAGGCGGGGATGATCGTGGTCTGGGTGGAGGCGAGCGCGGAGGTGGAGACCGCGAGGAGCACCATCCAGTCCCAGCCGCCCATCACCTCGTGGGCGAGCACGGCGAAGACCGCTTCTTCCTGGCCCGCGTTCCGCGCCAGGAACGTGGTCCCGGCGTAGCCGACGACGGCGAAGCCGACCGCCAGGTAGGTCACCAGCAGCACGACGGTCGACCAGATGGCCGCCTTGCCGGGCGCGGTGGCGGAGTCCTCGACCTCCTCGGTCAGGTTGACGGCGGACTCCCAGCCCCAGTAGATGAACACGCCGAGGAGCAGTCCGCCGGTGAGCGCGGCGCCGCCGGCTCCGAACGGGTTGAGCCAGTCGACGGACGGCTCGATCGGGTCGAGGGTGCTGGTGCCGGCGTAGACGCGGTAGAGGGCGACCACCGCGAAGGCCAGGAGGAAGAACACCTGCGCCAGGATGAGCACGTCCTGGACCCGGGCGGACATCTCGGTTCCGATGACGCAGACGGCGGTCATGGCCACGATGACGACGACGGCGAGCGTCTGGCGGACCGCCTCGTTCGCGGCCAGGCCGTCGAGGCCGACGGCGAGCAGCCCGAAGCGCACCGCGACGTCGGCGAGCGAGCCGATGACGAGGACCCCGGTCATCGTGATCGCCCAGCCGCCGAGCCAGCCCGCCCAGGGGCCCATGGCCCGCGTCACCCAGGAGAAGGTGGTCCCGCAGTCCTGGTCGACCTTGTTGAGGTAGTAGAAGGCGGCGGCGATCAGCAGCATCGGTACGAAGGACGCCAGCATCACGCCGGGGGCGTAGATGCCGGCGATCGCGACGATCGGCCCGATGACGGCGGCCAGTGAGTAGGCGGGCGAGGTGGAGTTCAGGCCGATGACGAGCGCTTCGAGGAAACCGATCGCGTCGGGCCTCAGCCCCGCCTCGGCCTCCGCGGTGCGCTGCTCGTGGCCGCCGCCCGTCCCGTCCTGCGCCATATACGCATGCTCGGGCACACGGCGGCGGGGCGCGAGGCGGCCGGGCGCGTGCCGGGAGTGCCGGGAGTGCCGCCGCGCGGGGTGTCAGGGGCGGGTGTTCCAGCCGGCGACGACCGGCAGGCCGTGTTCCGTGGACAGGACGCCGAGCGTGCCGGTGCGCAGCAGGAACAGGCGCCCCTCCTGCGGGGCGAGGCCGAGGTAGCGTGCCGTCAGGACGCGCAGGAAGTGGCCGTGGGCCACCACGACGGCGTCGCCCCGGTCCTCGCGGAGGACCTTGTCGACCCGGGCCAGCGCGCGGTCCGCGCGGGCGCCGACCTGCTCCGCGTCCTCCCCGGGGTGCTCCGCGTCGCCCGGCGGGACGCCGTCGGTCCACAGGGACCAGTCCGGCCGGGTGCGACGGATCTCGGCCGTGGTGATGCCCTCGTAGCCGCCGTAGTCCCATTCGTGCAGGTCGGGATCGGTGATGCCGTCGATCAGCCCGGCGAGTTCCGCGGTGGCCACGGCCCGGCGCAGCGGGCTGGTCAGGACCAGGGCGGGGCGGCGGTCGCGGAAGAACGGGGCGAGGGAGATGGCCTCCTCGACGCCGGTCGCGGTCAGCGGTACGTCGGTCAGGCCGGTGTGCCGCCCGGTGGCGCTCCAGGCCGTCTCACCATGTCTCACCAGCAACAAGTCGCTCATCCTTGGACCTTAGACGGTCGGCCGCGCCGATGGCGTGAGCGCAGCGTGTCATGTACGCCACCAGTAATTCGATGCGGAAACGATGCGACTTGGCCCGGCCCGTACCTGCTCGCCAGGCTCGGTCCATGGACGACCTGATCCACGAACGGGCCCGGGCGGTCCGTCCGCACGGCGGGGCGGACCGCGACGATGCCGTCGCCGCCGGTTTCGCGGCGGGCGACGAACGCTCCATGGAGGCGGCCTACCGCCGCTGGCGGCCGCTGGTGCATTCGCTCGCCCGCCGCGCCCTGGGTGACGAACGCGAGGCGGAGGACGTGACGCAGCAGGTGTTCCTCGCCGCCTGGCGCGGCCGGCGTCACTACCGCCCCGGCCCGGGCGGGCTCGGGGCGTGGCTCACCGGCATCACCCGCCACAAGGTGGCCGATGCGCTGGAGGCCCGGACCCGGCGGACCCGGGCCGCCTCGGCCGCCGCGCACGCGCTCCACGAAGGCGCCCGGCCCCCCGCCGCCCCCACCTCGCCGGAGCCCGAACAGGTGCTGGACCGGCTGCTGGTGCTCGGCGAACTGGCCCGGCTGCCCGCGGCCCAGCGGCGTGTGATGTGGCTGGCGTTCTACGGGGACCTGACCCAGTCCCAGATCGCGGCGCGCACCGGGCTGCCGCTGGGCACCGTCAAGAGCCACATGCGCCGGGCGTTGCTGGTGCTGCGCCACTCGCTCGGGGATCCTGCGCGCGCAGCAGCCTCTCGATGACGGCGAGGCCCGAGCGCAGGCCGAAGAGCCGCTCGGTGCGCGGGCCGGGCGTGCCCGCACCCCAGCCGGGCCCCGCCAGCAGGAGCGCCGAGTGCCCGCGGGCGCCGTGCGGCCCCCATTCGATGCCGGCGACCGCCCGGGCCAGAGCGCGGTCGGCGGTCCTGGCCGTCTGGGCCCAGAGCACGGCGGCGCGGGGGCCCGTACGGCGCACGGCCTCGCGCAGCGCCTCGGCCGGCAGGGCCGGGCCGAACATCAGGGCGGGCAGGCCCCGCTCCCCGAGGGCGGCGGTCAGCGCCTCGATGGGCAGGCTGTGCTGCTCGTCCGGGGCGCAGGCCAGGAGCACGGGCGGCGCCCCGTACGGCGTGGGCGCGGGCCGCAGCCGGCGCAGGGCGCCGGAGACGTGCCAGGACAGCAGGTGCTCCACCTCGACGTAACGCTCGCCCGCCGAGGCCCACTTGCGACCGACGGCGTGCAGGGTCGGCGCGATGACCTCCTCCCACGCCGCGACCGGGCCGAGCTCCGCCAGCGCGGTGTCCAGCAGGTGCTCCACCGCCGGCGCGTCCAGTCGTACGGCGGCCCGTGCGAGCCCCCGGCACTCCGCCCGGACCTCCCCGAGCGGAAGGGCGGTGGACCCGCCCGGCGTCACGGCAGCCGCCCGGGCCGCCCCGGAGCCGCCGGGGGCTGCGCCGAGCGCGGCCCCGGCCGCCGCCGACGGGGGCACGCCCTGCGCCGTGAGCCGGCACATCATCTCCAGGCGGGCGATGTCGGCGGGCGTCCAGCGGCGGTGCCGGCCGTCCTCGCGGCGGGCGGGGCCGATGGCGTACCGGCGCTCCCAGGACCGCAGCGTGGTCGGCGAGACCCCGAGGCGGCGGGCGACGGCGCCGGTACTCAGCGCGGCTGCGGGCAGCGGCGCGGGCTCCACGGGCGGCACTGGGTCCCGGGGCGGCACGGGCTCCCCGGGCGGCACTGGGTCGTGGGGCGGCACTGGATCCACCCGCTCACCCTAGGACGCCCGAGCACCGGGAGCAGGTCACTCGATGCCCCGCCCCTGCCGGAACCGGGCGAGCCCGTCCGCGAGTTCCACCAACGGCTCGGGATAGTCGTACCGGGCGCGCTCCGCCTCCGGCAGCCGCCACGGTTCGTGCACCCGGGGCGCGGGCAGCCCCGCGAGCTCCGGCACCCAGCGGTGCACGTAGGCGCCCTCGGGGTCGTAGCGCAGGCCTTGGCGGACCGGGTTGAGGACGCGGCCCGGCCGGGTGTCGGTGCCGGTGCCGGCGACCCACTGCCAGTTCATCTGGTTGTTGGCCAGGTCCCCGTCCACGAGGAGGTCCAGGAAGTGGCGGGCGCCGATCCGCCAGTCCACGTACAGCGTCTTGGCGAGGAAGCTCGCCGCCAGCAGCCGGCCCCTGTTGTGCATCCACCCCTCGTGGCGCAGCTGGCGCATGGCCGCGTCGACGACGGGGTAACCCGTCCGGCCCTCCTTCCAGGCCTCGATCTCCTCCCGCGCGCCCGGGCCGGTGCGCCAGCTGTCGCGCCGGGTGCGGTAGTCGCGGGTGGCCGATTCGGGGCGTGCGGCGAGCACCTGGTAGTGGAAGTCGCGCCAGCACAGCTGCCGCACGAACGCCTCGGCGCCGGCGCCCCCGGCCGCCCGGGCCCGGTGGACGGCCTCGGCGGCCGAAAGGGTGCCGAAGTGCAGGTGGGGGGAGAGCCGGGAGGTGGCGTCGCCGGCCAGGTCGTCGTGGACCTCGTGGTAGCGGTCGACGCCCTCGCGCAGCCAGGCGCCCAGCAGCCGCCGGCCCTCGCGCTCGCCGCCGCGCGCCAGGCCCGGGGAAACCCCGGTGACCGCGGAGCGCTCGGGCAGCGGTTCCGAGCGCGGGGACTCGGGGACCCGGATCACGCGCGGGGCGGCGGTGACGGTGCGCGGCGGCAGTTCGCTCCAGCGGCGCAGGTAGGGCGTGAAGACGGCGAAGTGGTCGGAGGCGGCGGGCCGCAGCGCGCCGGGGGCCACGGCCGTCACCACCATGTCGTGCACGTAGAGGCGCCGGCCTTCCGCTTCCAGAGCGGTGCGCAGAGCCTCCTCGCGGGCGTGGGCGTACCCGCTCACCCCGGCGGCCATGTGCACCTCGTCGGCGTCCGTCTCCCGTACGAGGGCCACCACTTCGCCGACCGCGTCACCCGAGCGGATCACCAGGCGGCCGCCGCGCTCGCGCAGTGCGCAGTCGAGCCCTGCGAGGCAGTCGGCGAGGAAGGCCCTCCGGTTGGGGGCGCTGAACCCGGATTCCTCGATGGCCCGGTCGCGGACGAACAGCGGAACCACCTGGTCGCAGGAGGACAGGGCGGCGCGCAGCGGCGAATGGTCGTGCACGCGCAGGTCGGAGGTGTAGAGGACCACCGCGACGTTCATGGGTTCTCGCTCCGGGTCAGGGCTGTGGGGTGCTGCTTGCACCGGGTACTTCGGCGGCGGGCGCCTCAGCGGATGCGCCCTGCGGGGTATCGCGTTCCAGCCGTTCGGCGGCCTTGGCGATGTTGCGCGCCATCCCGCCGAACACCACGGCGTGGAAGGGGGACACGCTCCACCAGTACAGGTGGCCGAGCAGCCCGTGCGGGTGGAACAGGGCGCGCTGGCGGAAGCGGGCGCGGCGGCGGTCCGCCGGATCGGGATCGGCGCGCAGTTCGAGCCAGGCCAGGCCCGGCAGCCGCATCTCGGCGCGCAGTCGCAGCAGCGCGCCCGGCTCGATCTCCTCCACCCGCCAGAAGTCGAGGCTGTCGCCCACGCGGAGCCTGGCCGCGTCACGGCGGCCGCGCCGGATGCCGACCCCGCCGACGAGCCGGTCGAGCCAGCCCCGTACCGCCCAGGCGAGCGGGAAGGAGTACCAGCCGTTGTCCCCGCCGATGCCCTCGACCACCCGCCACAGCGCGGCGGGCGACGCCTCTACGGGCAGCTCCCGCCGGTCGGTGTAGAGGCTGCCGCCCGCCCAGTCGGGGTCGGTGGGCAGCGGGTCGCTGGGGGCGCCGGGGACACCGGCGGAGGACCAGCGGGTGGTCACCTTGGCCTCCCGCACCCGCTGGAGGGCGAGGACCAGGGCCCGGTCGAAGGGGAGCGGCGCCCCGGGCGGGTCGGGGACGTAGGCGGCGATGTCGTGCTCGTGGCAGACCACCTCGTGCCTCAGGGACTCGGCGAGGGGCCGGGCCAGCGCCCTCGGCACGGGGGTGACCAGGCCGATCCAGTGGCTGGAGAGGCCGGGGGTGAGCATCGGGACCCGCATGATGAGCCGTTTGGGGAGCTCCGCCACCTCCGCGTAGCGGCGCATCATCACCTCGTACGTGACCACGTCCGGGCCGCCGATGTCGAAGGCCCGGTTGACCTCGGGCGGCATGCCGGCGCTTGCGACGAGGTAGCGCAGCACGTCGCGGACGGCGATGGGCTGGCAGCGCGTACCGACCCAGCTGGGGGTGACCATCACGGGCAGCCGCTCGGTCAGGTAGCGCAGCATCTCGAAGGAGGCGGAGCCGGAGCCGATGATGACGGCGGCGCGCAGGACGGTGGCCGGTACGGCGGAGTCCAGGAAGATCTCGCCGACCTCGGCGCGGGAGCGCAGGTGCGGGGAGAGTTCCCGGAGCGGGATGCCCTCGGGGGTGAGGCCGCCGAGGTACACGATGCGCCGGACCCCGGCCGCCCGGGCCTGTTCGGCGAAGACGTGGGCGGCCTCGCGGTCGCGGTCCTCGAAGCCTGAGCCCGAGCCGAGGGCGTGGACGAGGTAGTAGGCGACGTCGATGCCGCGCATCGCCTCGGCGACCGATTCGGGGTCGGTGACGTCGCCGCGCACGACCTCGGCGCGGCCCGCCCAGGGGTGGTCGCGCAGTTTTGCCGGCGTCCTGGCCAGGCAGCGCACCCGGTGCCCGGCGTCGAGGAGCTCCGGCACCAGCCGGCCGCCGATGTAACCGGTGGCCCCGGTGACCAGGCAGTGGGCGTCCGCCACGCCCGTCATCGGTGTCCCCTCATGGCTGTCTCCGCTCTCGTGCCCCCGTACAGGATTCCGCACGGGTTCCCGCTCGGCATTCCGTAAGGGATTCCGCCGGCCGGGCGCGCGCGGATGCACTCCCGGCGCGCGGGCCGTCGCCAAAAGGCCATCCGAAGCCCCGCGGGCTCCGAAACATCCTCCGGAAGGAGGTACACGATGGCGCAGCGAGGAGGATCACGGCCGCGTACGGCCGTCGTCGGCGCGGGGGTCTCGGGGCTGACGGCGGCCTACGTACTGGCGCGCTCGCACGAGGTGACCGTGTACGAGGCCGACGACCGGCTGGGCGGCCACGCCCACACCCACGAGGTGACCGGCCCGGACGGCCTCGTACGGGGGGTGGATTCCGGGTTCGTCGTCCACAACGACCGCTCCTACCCCCACCTGCTGCGACTGTTCGGCGAGCTGGGCGTGACCACCCGGGCGACCACGATGAGCCTTTCCGTGCAGTGCGAGGGCTGCGGGCTGGAGTACGCGGGCGCGCGGGGACCGCGTGGGCCGGCGGCCCGGCCGAGGTCCGCGGCGTGGCCCGGCTACCTGCGGATGCTGGCACAGGTGCCGCTCTTCCACCGGCAGGCCCGGCTGCTGCTGGCGACCCCCGCCGTCTCGGCGGAGGTCACCCTCGGCGACTTCCTGCGGGAGTGCGGGTTCGGGCCCTACTTCACGGCCCACTTCGCGATCCCGCTGGTGGCCTCGGTGTGGTCCTGTCCGCCGCGTACGGCGCTGCGCTACCCCGCCCGGTACCTGTTCCGCTTCCTGGCCCACCACGGAATGCTCGCGGTGGGCGGACGGGCGGACGGCTCGGCGCGCTGGCGGACGGTCGAGGGCGGTTCGGCGCGCTACGTCGAGCGGCTGCGGGAGCGGCTGGGCACGAACGCGGTCCGGGCGGGTACCCCCGTGCGGGCGCTCGCCCGCACCCCGGAGGGGATCCGCGTCAGCACCGCCGACGGCGCCGTCACCTACGACTCGGCGGTCGTCGCCGTCCACGCCGATCAGGCGCTACGCCTGCTGGCCGACCCGACGGACGCCGAGCGGGCGGTGCTCGGCGCCTTCCTCTACTCGCGCAACCGGACGGTGCTGCACACCGACGCCTCGGTGCTGCCGCGCTCGGCGGCGGCGCAGGGCTGCTGGAACTTCCGGTTGTCCGGCTGCGACCCGTACGACGGACGGGTCCTCGTCAGCTACGACATGAACCGCCTGCAGGGGCTCGACTCACCGCAGCGGTACGTGGTGACCCTCAACGCGGACGACCGGGTGCGGCCGGAGCTGGTGCTGGCCGAGATGGCCTACGAACACCCCGTGTACACGCCGGAGTCGGTGGCCGCTCAGCGGCTGCTGCCCGCCCTGTCGGGTCCGGTGACGGCCTTCGCGGGGGCGTACCACGGGTGGGGGTTCCACGAGGACGGCTGCCGGTCGGGCGTGGAGGCGGCCGCCGCGCTCGGGGTGTCCTGGTGAGGGCGGCGGTGTACGAGGCCGACATCCGGCACGTGCGTTCCGGGGAACGGGCCTACGCCCTGCGCCACCGGACGTACCTGTGGCTGGTGGACCTCGACGAACTCCCGGATTTGCCGGCCCCATTGCGTCCCCTCGCCCGGTTCGACGCCCGGGACCACTTCGGCGGCCGGCCGCCGACGATCCGGGCCGGGCTGGAGCGGTTCCTCGCCGCGCGCGGCGCCGGACTCCCGCCGGGGTCCCGGGTGTTGATGCTGGCCCACGCCCGCGTGCTGGGTTTCGTCTTCAACCCGCTGTCCGTGTACTGGTGCCACGGCCCCGACGGGGTGCTGCGGCAGGTCGTCGCCGAGGTCCACAACACGTACGGCGAGCGGCACTGCTACCTGCTCGGCCCGCAGGCCGCGCAGGGCACGGGCCGGGTGCCCAAGGAGTTCCACGCCTCGCCCTTCCTGGAGGTGGACGGCGACTACCGGATGCGGCTGCCGGTACCGGGCGAGCGCCTGGCCCTGAGCGTGACCCTTTCGGGCGGCGCGGACGGCGCCCGGCTGACGGCGACGGTGCGGGGCCACCGCCGGGCGGCCGGCCTACGGGGGCTCCTGCGGGCGTCACTGCGTCACCCCTGGCCCACCGCAGCCGTGGCGGCGGGCATCCGCTACCACCGCCTACGACTGTGGCTGTGCGGGCTGCCGGTACGTCCGCGGCCCCGTCACGATCCGCAGGAGGGGCTGAGGTGAGTACAGTCGCGGCATGGCGGTGGACGAGCTCGACACCCGGATCCTGCGCCTGCTGATCGAGCAGCCGCGCACCAGCGTGCGCGAGTACGCAAGGCTGCTGGGCGTCGCGCGCGGCACCCTGCAAGCCCGGCTCGACCGGCTGGAGCGCACCGGGGTGATCACCGGGACCGGCCCGGTCCTCTCCCCCGCCGCTCTGGGCCATCCAGTGCTGGCCTTCGTCCACATCGAGGTCACCCAGGGGCACCTGGACGAGGTGGGCGACGCCCTCGCGGCGGTACCCGAGATCATCGAGGCGTTCTCGATCACCGGCGGCGGGGACCTGCTGACCCGGGTGGCGGCCCGGGACAACACGCATCTGGAGGACGTCATCCAGCGCCTCATCCGGCTTCCGGGCGTCGTCCGGACGCGTACCGAGGTGGCTCTGCGGGAGCGGGTTCCGCACCGGCTGCTGCCCCTGGTCGAGGCAGTGGGAAGAGCAGCGGGCAAACCCTGACAAAATGGTCGTGACACCCACACGACCGGCAGGACGGGCTCAACCGAATGCTTTCCGTCATATTCGATCTCGACGGCACCCTCGTGGACAGCGAGATGCGCAGGTTCGCAGAGCGGCTGCACGGGGACGGGGTTCCGATGGCGGTGGCGTCCGGCTCCTCGCGGGAGGCGATCGAGGCGTTGCTGGCCGGGACCGGCCTGGGCGCCCTGCTGACCGTCGCGGTCTCCGCCGAGGAGGTGGCGCGCGGGAAGCCCGCACCCGACATGTTCCTGGAGGCGGCCCGCCGGCTCGGCGCGGACCCCGCCGACTGCGTGGTCGTCGAGGACGCGGCGCCGGGCGCGGAGGCCGCCCTCGCCGCGGGCATGGAATGCCTGGCGATCCCCTCCGCGGCCGGCAGCGCCACCCACCCCGCCTTCACCTCGGCCGGCCTCCTCTTCCGCGGCGGACCGGCGGCCTTCGACGCGGAGACCGCCTACGAGTGGCTCGGCGAGCACCGGGCGGCCTGACGTCCGGGGCGAGGGAAGAGGGCGGCCCGGTGCGCAGTTGGTACAACCGTGAACGACTTTGCGGAGCGGGACCCGGCTGAGGTGGACGTAGTGGTCATCGGCGCCGGGCAGGCCGGCCTGTCCGGCGCCTACCACCTGGCCCGGGCGGGCATCGGCCACGTCGTCCTCGACCATTCGCCCGGCCCGGGCGGGGCCTGGCAGTTCCGCTGGCCCTCGCTGACGTACGGCAAGGTGCACGGCATGCACGCGCTGCCCGGCATGGAGCTGACCGGCGCCGACCCGCTGCGGCCGTCGTCCGAGGTCATCGGGGAGTACTTCGCCGCGTACGAGGAGCGCTTCGGGCTGCGCGTGCGCCGCCCCGTGGACGTCACGGCGGTGCGGGACGGTTCGGACGGGCGGCTGCTGGTGGAATCCGCGTCCGGCGAGCGCTGGTCGGCCCGGGCCCTGATCAACGCCACGGGCACCTGGGACCGGCCGTTCTGGCCCCGGTATCCGGGCCAGTCCACCTTCCGCGGCCGACAGCTGCACACCGCCGGCTATCCGGGACCGGCCGCGTTCGCCGGGGCCCGCGTGGTGGTCGTGGGCGGTGGCACTTCGGCGGTGCAGCACCTGCTGGAGATCTCCGAGGTGGCGGCAGCGACCACCTGGGTGACACGCCGCCCGCCGGTGTTCCGCGACTCCCGCTTCGGCGAAGCCGAGGGCCGGGCGGCGGTGGCCCTGGTGGAGGAGCGGGTGCGCCGGGGGCTGCCCCCGCAGAGCGTGGTGAGTGTGACCGGGCTGGCGCTGAACGACGCCGTACGGGCCGGGTTGGATTCGGGGGTGCTGGAGCGCAGGCCGATGTTCGACCGCATCATCCCGACCGGCGTCGGCTGGGCCGACGGGCGGAGCGTGGAAGCCGACGTGATCCTCTGGGCCACCGGGTTCCGGGCGGCCGTCGACCACCTGGCGCCGCTGCGCCTGCGGGAACCGGGAGGCGGCATCCGGCTCGAAGGCACCCGGGCGGTCCGGGACGAGCGGATCCACCTGGTCGGCTACGGCCCTTCGGCTTCCACCACCGGGGCCAACCGCGCGGGCGGCGCGGCCGTCCGCGAGATCCGCCGCCTGCCGGCCCGCGAAACCTCCGGGGCTCCGGCCCTGGCAGGGGTCGCCGCTTCCTGACCGGTCGGCTCGCCGTCGGCCGGCCGCGGCGCCGACTCGGCGTCCCGGTCCCGGCGGACGAGGGCGGCGTAGCGGCCCTCGGCGGCGAGGAGTTCCTCGTGCGTACCGCGCTCGGCTATTCGCCCGGCGTCCAGGACCACGATCTGGTCGGCGTCGCGCACGGTGGAGAGGCGGTGCGCGATCGTGATGGTGGTGCGGCCGGCGGACAGCTTGTCGATGGCCTGCTGCACCGCGTGCTCAGTACGGGTGTCGAGGGCGCTGGTCGCCTCGTCGAGGATCAGGACCGGCGGGTCGCGCAGGATGGTGCGGGCGATGGCCAGGCGCTGCTTCTCCCCGCCGGAGAACCGGTAGCCGCGTTCACCGACCAGCGTGTCGTACCCGTCGGGCAGGGACACGATGTGGTCGTGGATCTGGGCGGCGCGGGCGGCCTCGGCTATCTCCTCGTCGGTCGCGTCCGGCTTGGCGAAGCGCAGGTTGTCGGCGACCGAGGCATGGAAGAGGTAGGTCTCCTGGGAGACCACTCCTATGGACCTGGCCAGGGAGTCGAAGTCGAGGTCGCGGACATCGATCCCGTCGAGGGCGACCCGGCCGCCGGTGACGTCGTAGAGCCGGGGCACCAGGTAGCTGAGGGTGCTCTTGCCCGATCCGGTGGGGCCGACCACGGCGAGTGAGGCGCCGGCGGGGACGGTGACGTCGATACCGGCCAGCGTGGGGCCGTTCTTGCTGTCGTAGGCGAAGTGCACGTCCTCGAAGCGGATCTCACCCTTCGCCCGGCCGATGCGCACCGCGTCCTCGCGTTCGGTGATGTCCACCGGCAGGTCGAGGTATTCGAAGATGCGGGCGAACAGGGCGAGCGAGGTCTGGATCTGGACACCGGTCGACAACAGGCTGACCGTCGGCCGGAACAGGCCCTGCTGGAGGGTGACGAAGGCGACGAGGGTGCCCACGGAAAGCGACGGCGCGCCGGCCTGGAGGGCTATGCCGGCGGCCCAGTAGATCAGTGCGGGCATGGCGGCCATGACGATGCCGATGGTCGACATCCGCCAGCGCCCGGCCATGCTGGACCGCACTTCCAGGCCGACCAGCTTCTCGGATTCCTCGGAGAAGGACCGCGTCAGCGAGTCCGCTCGCCCCATGGTGCGGCCGAGCAGGATGCCGCTGACCGAAAGGGACTCGGTGACGGTGGCGGCCATGGCCGCCATCTGCTTCTGCCGCTGGGTGGTGATCTTCTTGCGCTCGCGCCCGACCCGCCGGCTGATCCACACGAAGACGGGCAGCAGGAGGAGCG
This sequence comes from Streptomyces cirratus, assembly GCF_014650775.1. Taxonomy (GTDB): domain Bacteria; phylum Actinomycetota; class Actinomycetes; order Streptomycetales; family Streptomycetaceae; genus Streptomyces; species Streptomyces cirratus. Next base: position 647,420 of record NZ_BMVP01000003.1, read on the forward strand.
AGACGAGCGTCAGCCGCCAGTCGAGGGCGAGCATGGCGACGACGGAGGCGATCACCGCCGTGAGGTTCGAGACGAGGGACGTCGCGGTGGAGGTGACGGTGGCCTGCATGCCGCCGATGTCGTTGGCTATCCGGGACTGGACCTCGCCCGTACGGGTGCGGGTGAAGAAGGCCAGCGGCATGCGCTGGAGCTGGGCGTAGACGGCGGTGCGCAGGTCATGCATGACGCGCTGGCCGACGGTGGTGGAGATCAGGGTCTGGAGCACGCCGAACACGCTGGTGACGACGGCGGTGAGGATCATGCCGAGGGCGAGCAGGCTCAGCAGACCCGTGCGCCCCTGGGGGATCGCCACGTCGAGGATCGCCTTGAGCAGGAACGGCGAGGCGACGGCGACGAGCGAGGAGGCGGCGACGAGCGCGCCGACCACCGCGAGGCGGCCGCGGTAGGGCCGGAAGAGGCCCATGATGCGGCGCAGCTGACGCGGCTGCTCCGCCGGGTTCGGGCGGCTGGGATCGAGGGATTCCTTGGACGGCGTCCATTCGGGTTCTTTGGGGCGCATGGGCCTCCTTCTGACGAGATTCTCATGAGCATAGCTCATTGTTACCTATACTCACAATGAATCTGGTCCTGATACTCTTCCCATTATGAGGACCGCAGCATGAGCACCGCTTCCGAACCGACCGTGACCGGCCCTGACCTGCCCGACGGCCCGGCCCCCGACGGCCCGGCCCGCGCCGACGCGACCGACAGCGACGACGGTGTCCTGGCCGAGCAGCTGCTGCGCCTGACCCGTCGGCTCCACCGCATCCAAAAGCGCCATCTCGAACCCCTCGGGATCACTCCAGCCCAGTCAAGGCTGCTCCGGCTGGTCTCGCACTACGACAGCGGCGAACCGCCCCGGATGGCGGAGCTCGCCGCCCGCCTCGAAGTCGTCCCCCGGGCCGTGACCACGCTGGTCGACGGTCTGGAGTCGGCCGACTGCGTGCGCCGCGCGCCCGACCCCGCGAACCGCCGGGTCATCCGGATCGAGCTGACCGACACCGGCCGCGCCACCCTGCGCCGCCTGCGCAACGCGCGGACCGCCGCCGCGGAGGAGATCCTGGCTCCCCTGACCGCGGCACAGCGCGGGGTGCTCGGCGGTCTGCTCGACACCCTGGCCGACGCGCCCGCGGAGCGCGGCTGCTGAGCACCACCGCGCCCGCGCAGGCCGGTTGACCAGTCCGTACGCCAACCGACCTGCCCGCAAACCTCGCTGCCGAGACCGGCGGCCGGCATAAAATCGGTTGCCCGTGCCCGGTCCGGAAGACGAACCTTGTGTGGTTTGAGCCACTCGACCGTCATGGGGCGTCATGCAGATCAGCGATCTTCCGCATCCGGATCCCGGAGTACCCGACGCCCGCTCCGGCCCGCGTTTCCTGCTCTGGCTGGGCCGCACCCAACTGGGCGGACAGGCCAAGAGCCTGTGCTGGGGGCTGGTCCACCACTGCGCCATCGCCGGACTGCCGTTCGCGGTCGGCCTGGGCGTGGAGGCGGCCGTGGACGGCGACGGCCACCGGCTGCTGCTCGTCGGCGCGTTGATCGCCCTGCTGGGCGTCGCCATCTCCCTGGGCGACACCATGCTGCACCGCACCAGCGTCACGAACTGGATCACCGCCGCCGCCCGCGTGCAGCAACTGCTCGCCCGTAAGACCGCCGACCTCGGGTCAGCCCTGACCCGCCGGGTGGCGGCCGGCGAAGTGGTCTCCGTATCGACGGGCGACGTGGAGAAGGTCGGCTGGTTCGTCGAGGCGGTCTCCCGCTTCCTCGCGGCGGCCGTCGCCATCATCGTCGTCTGCGTGGCCCTGGTCGTGTACGCCCCCTCCCTCGGCGTCGTCGTCGCCGTGGGGATGCCGCTGCTGGCGCTCTCCTCCCTGCCGCTGCTCCCCCGCGCCACCCAACGGGCCGACATCCAGCGGGAGAAGGCGGGCAAGGCGACCGAACTGGCCTCCGACACCGTGGCGGGCCTGCGCGTCCTGCGCGGCATCGGCGGCGAAGAGCTGTTTCTCGGCCGGTACCGGGAGGCCTCGCAGGAAGTACGGACGGCCGCGGTGCGCAGTGCGCGCATGTGGGCACTGATCTCGGCCGTCCAGGTGTTCCTGCCGGGGGTCCTCCTGATCACGGTGGTCTGGTACGGCTCCTCGCTCGTCCTGGACCGGCGGCTCGCAGTCGGTGAACTCGTTGCGGTGTTCAGCGCGGTGTCGCTGTTGCTGTACCCGCTGCGCAGCGTGGAGGAGATCGCCATGGCCTACTCGTTCTCCCGGCCCTCCGCCACCCGCGCGGCCCGGGTGCTGCGGCTGACGCGCGACGAAGCCCCGGAGCCCGCCGGAGCCGTGGACGCCGTCCGGGCCCCCGCTCCGGGCGGGGACCTGTACGACCCGCGGACAGGGCTGCTGGTCCCCGCGGGCCGGTTCACCGCCGTCGTGTGCGGGGACCCCGACCTCGCGGGCCGGCTCGCGGAACGCCTGGGCGGACATCCCCCGGGCGACGGTGAAGGCGCCGGGGACCGCGCCCCGGTGCTGCTGGGAGGCGTGGCACTGGACGAACTCGCGCTGGAGACGGCCCGAGCGCTGGTCCTCGTACAGGACAAGGACCCGGTGCTGCTTTCCGGCACGCTGCGCGAGCTGTTCGACGTACCGGCGTCCGGGGCGGTGACCCCCGCGGCCGCGCTGGCCGCCGCCCAGTGCGGTGACGTACTGGAGGCCGTGCTACAGGCGGCTCCCGAAGGGGTTCAGGATCCGATGGACGCCCGGATCACCGAACGGGGCCGGTCGCTCTCCGGCGGCCAGCGCCAACGGCTCGCACTGGCCCGTTCCCTGGTCGCCGACCCGGAGGTGCTGGTGCTGGACGAGCCGACCTCGGCGGTCGACTCGCACACCGAGGCGCGCATCGCGGACGGCATCGCGGCACTGCGCGCCGGGCGCACGACGGTCGTCCTGACCTCTTCGCCACTGGTGCTGGACCGCGCCGACCGGGTGGTCCTCGTACACGAGGGCGTCGCCCTGCCGGCCGGCAGCCACCGCGACCTGTTGCGGGAAGAGCCCCGCTACCGGGCGGTCGTCACGCGGGAGACCGATGAGGAACAGCGCCTCGACGGGCTGCCCCTGACCGCGCTGGACGAAGGCATCACCGGCCGGCTCGAGGAAGAACTCACCGAGATCGAGGGATCCGCATGATCGGCGTGGCACCGCCGCAATATGACCCGGCCGCCCCGGAGTCGGCCACGACGCTGCCCGTCGGCACGTCGGCGACCGTACGGGGCTACGTGCGCGGCCTTTTCCGACGCCACCGGCGGGCCTTCGTGGCGCTGGTGAGCGCCAACGCGGTCGCGGTGATCGCCTCCATGGTGGGCCCGTACCTGCTGGGGCGGGTCGTGGACGACCTCGCGGCGGGGGTGCGCGAGCTCCACCTGCTGCGCGTGAGCCTGCTGTTCGCGCTGGCGCTCGCCGTCCAGACCTGCTTCGTGCGCGCGGTCCGGCTGCGCGGGGCGATGCTCGGCGAGGAAATGCTGGCCGACCTGCGCGAGGACTTCCTGGTGCGGTCGGTCGGCCTGCCGCCCGGCGTGCTGGAGCGGGCCGGGACCGGTGACCTGCTGTCGCGGATCACCACCGACATCGACCGGCTGGCCAACGCGATGCGGGAGGCCGTGCCGCAGCTGTCCGTCGGCGTGGTGTGGGCCGGGCTGCTCTTCGGGGCGCTGGCGGTGACCGCGCCGCCGCTGGCGGTGGCCGCGCTGGTGGCGCTGCCGGTGCTGGTGATCGGCTGCCGGTGGTACTTCCGGCGGGCGCCGTCCGCGTACCGCTCGGAGGCGGCCGGCTACGCGGCGGTCTCGGCGGTGCTGACGGAGACGGTGGACGCGGGGCGCACGATCGAGGCGCACCGGCTCGGGCGGCGCCGGGTGGCGCTGTCGGAACAGCGCATCCGTCAGTGGACCCAGTGGGAGCGGTACACGCTTTTCCTGCGGTCGGTGCTCTTCCCCGTCATCAACGTCACCTACGTGACGATCCTCGGCTCGGTGCTGATGATCGGCGGCTACTGCGTACTGCGCGGCTGGATGTCGGTGGGGCAGCTGACGACGGGTGCGCTGCTGGCCCAGATGATGGTCGACCCGATCGGTCTGATCCTGCGCTGGTACGACGAACTACAGGTCGCCCAGGTCTCGTTGGGCCGGCTGGTCGGCATCCACGAGATCGAACCCGACGGGGGTGACGCGGCCGTCTCGCCACAAGGGCGGGAGGTGCGGGCCGAGGAGGTGCGGTTCGGCTACCGGGAGGGCGTGGACGTCCTGCACCGGGTGTCGATGTCCGTGCCGCCGGGTACCCGGATGGCGCTGGTCGGGCCGTCGGGTGCGGGCAAGTCGACGCTGGGCCGGCTGCTGGCGGGCATCTACGCGCCCCGGGCCGGCGAGGTCACGCTCGGCGGGGCGCGGCTGTCGCGGATGCCGGCGGAGCGGGTGCGGGAGCAGGTGGCGCTGGTCAACCAGGAGCACCACGTGTTCGTGGGCTCGCTCCGGGACAACCTGCGCCTTGCCAGGTCGGGCGCAGGGGACGCCGACCTGTGGGCGGCGCTGGAGGCGGTGGACGCGGACGGCTGGGCGCGTGCCCTTGAGGCCGGGCTGGACACGGAGGTCGGTTCGGGCGCCGCGGCGCTGACCCCGGCCCAGGCGCAGCAGGTGGCGCTGGCCCGGCTGGTGCTGGCCGATCCGCACACGCTCGTACTGGACGAGGCCACCTCGCTGCTGGACCCGCGGGCGGCCCGGCACCTGGAGCGTTCGCTGGCCCGGGTGCTGGACGGCCGTACGGTCATCGCGATCGCCCACCGGCTGCACACCGCGCACGACGCGGATGTGATCGCGGTGGTCGAGGGTGGCCGGATCAGTGAGTTCGGTTCGCACGAGGAACTCGTCGCGGCGGACGGCGCCTACGCGGCGCTGTGGCGGTCCTGGCACGGGTGAGGCGGGACCCCGCGGACGCCACACGTGGGTCGGTGGCGTCCGCGAGGCCGTCCGGGGGCGCCCCTACGCCTTGCGGAGGCGGTCGATGATGCCGTCGAGGTCGCGCCACATCATGTAGTCGCGGACGAAGTGGCCACCGGGCTCCTCGTGCCACTCGTGCGGGATCCCGGCCCGGTCGAGGAGGCCGCGGAACTCCCGCTGGCCGGCGAGGACCTGCGTTTCGTTGAACGAGTCGAAGGCGTTGGTCGGGTCGGGGCTGGTGCCCGCGACGAGGAAGACCCGCTTGTTGCGGTAGCTCTCGATGCGCTCGACGGGATTGTCCGCGGTGACGCGGGCCTGGTCCCAGGGCACGCCGTAGACGGTGCCGCCGCCGAGGTCGAGGGCCGCGGAGGACAGGTTGGCCCAGTGCACGACCGCCCCGCCGTCACGGCGCACGCTGGCGGGCCCGGAGTGGGCGCTGACCGAGGCGAAGTGGCCCCAGTACTTGGCCGCGTACTTGAGGGCGCCGAAGCCGCCCATCGAGAACCCTCCGACGGCGCGGCCGTCGTACTCGGCGAACGTCCGGAAGTTCGCCTCGACCCAGGGCAGGAGCTGGTTGATGTGGAAGTGCTCCCAGTTGCGGGGGCCCGTGTTGGAGCTGACGGGGTTGGAGTACCAGCCCGCGTGGCCGCCGTCCGGCATCACGACGATGAGCGGCCGGCCGGCGGTCCAGGCGCGGATGCCGAGGCGGTCGAAGGTGATGAAGTCCTGGTCGGTGCCGCCGCCGTGGAAGAGGTAGAGGACGGGGTAGGTGCGCCCGCTGGTGTGGTAGTCGTCGGGGAGCAGGACGTTGACGGCGGGCTGCCAGCCGATCGCGTCGGTCTGGAAGCGGTAGTACCACATGCGGGCGTCGCCCTCGTTGTGGTCGACGATGTGCAGCCCGAATCCGTCGTCGGCCGCGCTCGCCGCCGATGCCGTCCCGAGGACGCCCGCACCGCCGAGGGCCATGGCGGCGGAGAGCCCGCCGACGGACTTGAGGATGCTCCTGCGGGTGGGGCTGTGTTCGTTCACGGTGACCTCCTGGTCGATGGGTGTGGGTGAGTACGTCAGTTGGTGGTGGTCCAGGTGCCCCGGTCGGGGTTCCAGTGGATGCTGGCGTTCTGGAA
>NZ_BMVP01000004.1 GCF_014650775.1 Streptomyces cirratus
CTTGTCCGGCACCTTGTTCTGATCCGGCTTGTTCCCCTGATCCTGGCCCGGGTTCTGCGGCTGGTCCGGCACCTTGTTCTGGTGCGTGTCGGGAGGCTTCACCACTGGTTCCTGTTGGGGCGGGGGAAGGACCGGGTACGGCGAGTCGGGCTTTTGGCCGCTGGGCACGGGAATCTCGCGGTCATGCCTGCCCTGCGCGTCGCCGCTCGGGCGCTCGTACCAACCCTTGTGGTTCGGATCGAACATCGTGACGGCCTTCACCGGCTTCGCGGCGGGCTTGACCGCAACGAGCTCGGAGGACCGGAAAGAAGACCATTGCTTTCCGCTGTACGCCTGCTTGCCTTTGACGGCGACGGGCGGCGCCAGGGGGTTGCCGCAGGCACAGCGGACGCGCGGTACGCCGTGGTTGTCCACCAGGACGGGCGTGCCTGCCTGAAGGACCGCCTGGTAACTGGTGGTCGCGCCGTTCTTGTACCCGTGATTGGTCACCCGGGTGTCCCAACTCAGCCGAACGGGCGTCAGTGACCGTAGGTAGGAGGGGACGCCGGACTCCTGGATGTTCAGGGGTTCGGCGAACGCTTTCCGTTTGTCCGTGTGTTGCCCAAGGAACTGGATCTGCTTCTCGACGTTGCAGCTCGTGACGTTCCGCGTACCTCCGTACAGCCCCGGCTGCGCGCCGCTGACCTCGAGGGTGTGCGTCTCACTCGCGCCCGTCTTCGACGTGTTGGCCATGGCGGGCGTGACTTCGGTCGCCTCGGACGCCGTGGCAGTCGAGGGAGTGAACGGATCGAGACCGGCCGCCGAGCTGGCTTGGAGGAAGACCTCGCCGCCGCTCGCCTTGTTCCCGCCCACGGCTGTGAAGGCGAGGGCCACCGCCGTCGCGATCCCCACAGCCGCACCGGCACTCAGCACGGTTTTGCGTGACCGCCACCTGTGGGCCGGCCCTCCCGGCCCTCCCGGCTCGCCGCCGCCGGTCGGCGGCGCTGGAGGCCCGGATGGTGGCGGCGGTCCCGCTGGCGGCGGCAGGCCGGGCGGCGATGGCTGCTCGTCCGTCGGCCGGGCGGACAACGGGCCGGACGGGGGGCCCGTGGGGCGCTCGGACGAAGGAGGTAGGGAAGTCACGACACTCTCCCCTCGTCGTGGGACATCGGGGAAACGATGGTTATCCGCATTGCCTTCTCCTCTGGCCATTATGGCTCCACATCCCAGGGACGTGAATCATGAAAATTCCGCACCCGCGAAAAAAGTTGAAGACGCAAGCCCGGCGGCCCCGTCCCCTAGCGAGCTGACGCGGGTGGGTCACCCTCTGCGGTGGCCCACGTCTTGAGTAAGCCGTTGGCCCGGGGGCGCGTCATGGCGCGACTTCTCGGGACTTGACACGCTTCGCTTGCCGCCGGCCGAGAGGCCTCGGGTGGACGGCAAGCGGCTGAGGCCCGGGGCAGCGGCGCGGCGAGGGATGGGGACGGCCGTCGACGCCGGCCCGCCGCAGAGGGGCCCGGTCGCTCGTCCGTGGCACTTCACGCCGCGTTTACATCGGCGTCTCGACCGCGTCAAGTCCCGAGTCCTCGGAACATGACCTTGCCGGGCCGGGCGGGCCTACTTGAAGCACGGGCCTCACCGGGAAAGCGAAAAGGCAGAACGGCAAGAGGTAATTCCTCTTCGAGAATGCCCCTTCTCGCCGAATCGCCGCCCCCTAGACGGTCCACCGGCTCACCCCAATATCGGCACACTCAACGGTAGGAGAAACTCATGACCAGCAACGCTCACATCAATGACAACGACCGTTCCAACCGTCGGGGCTCTCGCCTCGCGATGATCCTGGTCTCGGGCGCCCTGCTGTCCGGTGCCGCCGTCCTCCCGGCCTCCGCGGCGACGGTTGCGGCCATGCCCGCCACGTCGGTGGCGAGCGTCGCCAGCGACCACGACTGGCGCCACGACCACCACGACGACCACGACGACTACTACGACTACTACGACTACTACGACTACTACAACTGGCACCACCACCACCACCATCACCACCACCACCACCACGACCACCACGACCACGACCACCACGACCACCACTGACAAGCACGACAGGTGACGGCACTGCACGCCGTCGCCCCGCGGGCCGGGCTCTCGGAAAGGAGCCCGGCCCGCGGCGCGTCCACAGCCGGCGGCCACCGTCCCCGCGCTGCGTTGGTGCTCGTCGCCCCGCCGGATGATGCTTGTCAGTGGAGCCCCGTGCAGGTTCCCGTGGGACAGCGGGCAGGAAACGAGCGAGGGCGAGATGAGCCACGATGGAGCCACTTCCCACCTCTCCCGGTGAGCACCCGGAGATGACGGACGCCTCCCCGGAGCCGGCGTACTCCGCCACGGCCGGCATCAACGATCAGGGCACCGTCACCGAGTGGAGTGAGGGTGCCCGTCGTCTGCTCGGTTACGTCCCCTCCGAGGTCGTGGGTCTGCCCGCCGCCCGCCTGCTCGCCGACGGCGCCGCCGATACGGCGTGGCGGCTGCCGCCCGGGCAGGAACGGTGGAGCGGCACCGTGGCGCTGCGGCACCGCAACGGCCTACGGCTGGAGCAGGGAGTGCTCGCGCACCGCTGGACGTCCACCGCCGGGACCACCCAATGGTCCGTGGTGTGCGCAGTGACGAACGGGGCCCACACGCCCTTGGACGACGCATTGAGCGAATGGGCGTTCACCCAGTCCCCCTGCGTCCTGGCGATCTTCGATACGGAGCTGCGGCTGGTACGGGCGAACGCCGGCATGGAGCGGACGCTCTCCCTCACGGAGGCCGAGATGCGCGGGTTGCGCCTGCCCGAGATCGCACCGGATCCGGTGAGCGACGAAACCGAGCGCGGTATGCGGCTGACGCTGGAGACGGGTCAACCCCAGGACGTGGACGCCTTCGTCCGGTCCCCGGCCGCGGGCACGGAGAAGCGCGGCTGGGCCACCTCCCTGTCCCCTGTGCGGGATCCGGACGGCCGGGTCGTCGCCGTGTACCTTGCGGCGCACGACCGGACCGCCACCGACGCCGAGCACCGGGAGATGCTCGTGCCGGATCACGCGGACCCCGTCGTCGGGACCACCCTCGACAGTGCCCGCACCGCGCAGGAACTCGCGGACATCGCCGTTCCCCGGCTCGCGGACTTCGCGGTCGTCGACCTGCTGGAGCCACCCCCGCGGGAGGACGGTCCGTCTTCCCGCCCGGCGGCCGGGCCGGTCGCCGCGCGCCGTACCGCCGCGCGCTCGATCCTCGCGGGAGACGCGGAAGCCGAGGCCGGGGTGGGAGAGACGACCGTCTATCCGGCGCTGTCACCGCCCGTGGAGTGTTTGGCCGCGGGCCGGGGTGCCGTGTACGGGAGGGCCGACCCGGGCATCGCGCGCTGGGTTGCCCAGGACCCGGGTGCCGCCCGGATCAGCGGGGACGGCACCCACTCGATGATGATCCTGCCGTTGCGTGCCGACGGCATCACGTTCGGTTTGGCCTTCTTCAGCCGTCACCAGCACCGGGAGCCGTTCCAGGCGGAAGACCTGTGGCTGGCCGAGGAGCTGACGACCAGAGTGGCCGCCGGCATCCACGAGGCACGCCGGTTCACCCGGGAGCACACCACCACGATGACGCTGCAGCGCAGCCTGCTCCCGCACACGTTGCCCACGCAGGCCGCTCTCGAGATCGCCTCGCGCTATCTGCCGGCCAGTACCGGGGCCGGCGTGGGCGGCGACTGGTTCGACGTGATCCCGCTGTCCGGCGCGCGGGTGGCATTGGTCGTCGGCGATGTCGTCGGCCACGGCATCCGTGCCACCGCCACGATGGGCCGGCTGCGCACCGCGGTACGGACCCTGGCCGACGTCGACCTGCCGCCCGACGAGCTGCTCACCTACCTCGACGACCTGATCATCCACCTTTCGGCCGACGAGGGCGATCAGGATGCGTCCGCGGAAGCCGCGGGGGGCATCGGCACCACCTGTCTGTACGTGGTCTACGACCCGGTCACCCGGATTTGCACCGTCGCCCGGGCCGGCCATCCCCCGCCCGTCGTGGTCTCCCCGGAGGGTTCCGTCTACCTCCTCGACGTGCCCGCGGGCCCCCCGCTGGGGCTGGGGGGCCTCCCCTTCGAGGCCGCCGAGGTCGAGCTTCCCGAAGGCAGCGTCCTCACCCTGTACACCGACGGTCTGCTTCGAGCCCGCGAGCACGACATCGACGACGCCCTGGACAACATGTTCGAAGCCCTCGTCCGGCCCGCCTCCACGCTGGAGACGGTGTGCGACCGCGTCCTGACGGCCATGCTGACCCACCCTCCCGAGGACGACGTCGCCCTGCTCGTCGCCCGCACGCGAGCCCTCCATGCCGACCAGGTCGTCGTCTGGGACCTGCCCTCCGATCCCTCCGTCGTCGCCCAGGCCCGCCGGTACACCACCGAACAGCTGACGGCTTGGGGGCTGGAGGAGGCGGGCTTCGTCACCGAGCTCGTGGTCAGCGAACTGGTCACGAACGCCATTCGCTACGGCGAGCCGCCGATCCAGCTGCGGCTGATCCATCAGGGCAGCACCCTGATCTGCGAAGTCTCCGACGCCAGCAGTACTGCCCCCCACATGAGGCGTGCCCGGATCTTCGACGAGGGAGGGCGGGGCCTGCTGCTGGTCGCCCAGCTCGCCCAGCGCTGGGGCACCCGGCACGCCCCCGTCGGCAAGACCATCTGGGCCGAGCAGTCCCTCGTCGGGTTCTGAGGACGGTCTGAGGACGGTCTGAGGGGCGTTCTGAGGACATCGCGCACGGGTCCTTCCCCCTGTGACGCGCCTGTGACAGTCGGCGGACACCATCATGACGTCGCGCGAGCAAGCTTTTCAACAGGGACAAAAAGCGACATTCACGCATATGTCCCCTGCTTCCGAGGGCGCGAGCAGCGATGACCGACCCGATCCGTCGGAGGAAATCCCATGAGCCTCACACTCGCCACGCCGCACACCCGTACCGCTGCACCCGCGCTGGCCCCGCGAGAGCAGGAGGCGCTGCGGCACATCGCCGCCGGGTGCACCTACCTGCAGACGGCCCGGCACATGGGACTCTCCAAGCACACGGTCGACGCCTACCTCCGCCGCATCCGGGCCAAGCTCGGCATCAACAGCACGGCGGAAATGACCCGACTGGCCATCTCCCTGGGTCTGTGACCCCGCGGCCTCCCGAACAACGGGCGCCGGCCGACGACCCCGCGCTCGCACGAACGTCCCCGTCCCACCCGTCATCCGGTGGGACGGGGACGTTCGTGCGAGCGCGGTACTAGGCCGTGCCCGGAAGGTGGCGGAAGACCGGCCGCGCCCAGCGGGGGGGCTGCGGCGGCGGCGTGTTCTTCACCGTCGCGGGATGTCGGGAAGCCACCGGAGGGGAGGTTTCCGCCCCCACGCCGGCGCCGGCTCCGAATGCGGCACGCAGGGCCGCCATGAATTCCAGACAAGTGCCGTAACGGTCCTCGGGGATCTTCGACAGAGCCTTCGCCATGACGCCATCGGCGGCGGGCGCGGTCCCCGGCCGCCTTTCGGTCAGGGACGGGGGCGGGTCGTACTGGTGGGCCCACAGCAGGGCCAGCACGTCGTCGTCACGCTCGAAGGGCGGCCCGCCGACGAGGGATTCGTAGACGACACAGGCGAGGCTGTACAGATCGCACCTGCCTTCCACCGGCCGGCCGGAGATCTGTTCCGGCGCCATGTAGTCGACCGTGCCGACGAACTCGCCCGCGGTGGTGAACCCCGTGAGCGCCAGTGATCTCTTCGTCAGCCCGAAGTCCGTGAGGTAGACGTGCTCGGGGTGGTCACTGTCGGTGCCCGTGGTGACCAGGATGTTGCCGGGCTTGACGTCCCGGTGCACCAGGTCGTGCTCGTGGGCCGCGTCGAGTGCGGATGCCACCTGGGTGCCGATGCGCAGGGCGGTCGCGACGGGGAGTGGACCGTCCCGGTCCAGCAGGGCCCGCAGGTCCGGACCGGCCACGTAGCGCATGGCGATGTAGAGGACGCCGTCGGTTTCACCGGCCTCGTAGATCGGGACGATGTGCGGGTGGTCGATCTGCGCCGCCACCCTCGACTCGTGGGTGAAGCGGCGCCGGAAGGTGTCGTCGCGGGCGCGTTCCGGGGCGATCAGTTTGAGCGCGACCGTACGGTCCAGGCGCAGGTCCTTCGCGCAGTAGACGACGGCCATGCCCCCGCGGCCGATCATGCTGTCGACCCGGTAGTCCGCGATCTGCTTGCCGATCAGACCGGAGGCCCGATCCGTGTAGACGCTCAGGTCAGGTGTCGAACTCATCGGGCGCCCCCGTCCCCCGGCCGGACCGGGGAGGCCCAGCGCCGCTTCGGTGCCCGTGGGTGAAGGTGTCGATCATGCCGACCCCGTCCTCGATGGTCCGTTGCCTACCCGAAGTCTATCCAGTGATCCACACGTGTGCCGGGCGGCGGAGGGCCTTGAGCCGCGGTCCCCACCGCAGGACACGCGGCCCCCTGCGGTCACCGGCCGACGTTGGTCAGCCGGCGCCGCCGTTGCCGCCGCGGCCGCCTTGACCGCTGGTCTCGCAACCGGTGCCGACGCAGATGCCGCCGTTGCCGCCGCGGCCGCCGTCACCGCCGTCACCGCCGGGGAGCGCGGCCCCGCCGTTGCCGCCGTTACCGCCGTTGGCGCTGCCGTTGCAGACCCCGGCGCAGATGCCACCCGTGCCGCCGTCCGTGCCGTTGCCGCCCGGCCCGCCGTTCGTGCCGCTGCCGCCGTTGGCGCTGCCGTTGCACAGCCCGGCGCAGATGCCGCCGCTGCCGCCCTTGGTGCCGTTCACCGATCCCGTGCAGTTGCCCGCGCATATCCGATCACCGACGCGGACGCTGCCGTTGCCCACCTTGACGCTGCCGTTCCCCAGTTTCACGTTGCCGAGCACCGGGCCGCCGGCCGTGAACCGGCCCCCGCCCGGGCGACCGTCACTGCTGGCGAACGGCGATCCGTGGGAGTGGCCGACGGATGCCGCGGCCGGCTCGTACGTCGGCGCTGCCGTGGCCGCCGGCGCCATGGCACCCGCACCGATCAGGGTCGAAGAGATGACGAGACCGAGACGGAACTTCCAAGAACGCACACGCATGACATTCACCCTTGCCGTAGAGATCCTTTTTGTACGCGGAGGCCGGCGGTTGGGTCCGCCGGCCTCGTTTCTTCCCCGAGGTTTTTCCGCCCCTGTTCACCACCCTCGCGATGTACCGCCCTCGCGCCGTGCGGTTCAGGAAGCGAAATCCGCGCCCATCAGGGCGAACCAGTTGCCGTCGAGGTAGTCCTTCTTCCAGGTGTCGAGCTGGTCGTGCGAGACGTCGTACTTCTTGGCGATCTTCTCCTTCGTCGCGTCGGAGTCGTCGGTGACGAGCACCATGACGATGTACACCTTGTCCACGAAGGTCAGCTTCGACTTCGGCTTGTCGGGCAGGTCATCGAACCGGAGGCATCCCGAGCGGCCGGGCTGGCCGGGCTCACCGGGCTGGCCGGGCTTTCCGCCCTCGCCACCCTTTCCGCCTTCACCGCCCTCTCCGCCCTTGCCGATCCCGGCGCAGGGCTTCGGGTGGTCGGCGGCGGCCGGGATGCTGACGCCGGCCGGGGCGTGGGGCTCGGACGCTTGCGCGGCGCAGGCCGTGCCGGTGAAGAGAGCCAGGGAGGCCGCCGCCAGGATGAGCGGACGCTGCCAGGTACTTCTGAACATGGGGGATCTCCGTTTCCTACGCACGGGTATTCGCTTGCGGGCGCTGCGTGCCGGGTGTCGCCGGGCCGGCGGTCAGGACCGATGGGATGGGGGGTTGGGGGGTGGAGGCATCGGGTGCCTCCACCCCAGGACCGGGGGCCGGCTCAGAAGATGCTGCGTCCTCCGGCGCCGCCGCCGCCGCCGAGGCCGCCGAAGACGCCGTGGCCGCCCTTGCCGCCCTTGCCTCCGTTGCCGCCCTGGAAGACGCCGTCGCCGCCCTTGCCGCCCTTGCCTCCGTTGCCGCCGATCAGGACGCCGTCACCGCCGCCACCGCCGCCACCGGCGTTGCCGCCGAACAGGCCGCCACCACCGTCGCCGCCCTTGCCGCCGTTGCCGCCGATCACGCCGTCGCCGCCGCCACCGCCGCCGCCACCGCCGCCGCCGGAGAGGATCCCGTCCCCGCCCTTGCCGCCGTTGCCGCCGTTGCCGCCGGTGCCCAGGACGCTGCCGCCCCCGGAGCCGCCGGAGCCGCCACCGCCGCCGATGAGGCCGCCCCCGCCGTCACCACCGTCCCCGCCGGCGCCCCCGGCGGTCGGGAAGGCTGCCACCACGTGGGCGGGCACCGGAGAGGCCACGGCCGCGGAGGCCGGAAGGGCGATACCGCCCGTGATCACAGCAGCCGAAGCGACCAGCGTCGCGAGGCGGAAACCCCGGCGGTTGGGACGGGCGACGTTGTTGGTGCGAATCTTGCGGTTCATGGCTTTCTCCTACTTGTCTTGAGGGGTGATGTACCGTCCCGGTATTCCGGGACGAATGCGGTGAATCGAAGGGAGAAAGAATCCTCTGCGAGGTATTTCGTTTCTTCCGACTTGCCTCGTTTCCTTTTCGGTGAGGCCCGCACAACAAGTAAGCGCCGACCGGCACACCCCGGTCACGTTCCGGAAAGTCGGGGCTTGACAGGCCCCCCCGACACCACCTAAAAGGCCCCGGGGCAACCCGCTCGTCCCGTCCGCCGCCGGCGGCCAGCCGCGTACGTGCAGCCCGAAACCCGTGCGGCCCGAGGGTTCGAGCCCATCCCGCAGGTGCAGGGAGGGCATCTCGTGGTCGCCGGAGTTCTGCCGGCGGAACGCGATCGGCTCGGTCGGCTCCAGGGTGAGCAGGCGCTGCTCCCACGCCTCGGCGACGTCCGGGTGGTCCTCGCCCGTCATCCGGTCGGTGCCGTACAGCACGAACGGCGGCAGCACCTCGCACCTCGACCGGCTCGCCCGCAGGCGCCGGCGCCGGGCGAAGGCGCCGGGCGGGCGGGTCCGGCCGGAGCTGCTGCGCGTCCTCGACCTGGTCGCCGACGCACCCGCGCTGATCATGGGCCACCGCCTGGACGTACTCGCCGGGAACCGTCTCGCCGGGCTCCTCCTCGGCGGGCCGATGCCTGGCCTGGAACACCGGTCGGCACATCTTCCTCGAAGAGGCCGAGCGCGGTCTGTACGCGGACGGGGAGAACTGCACCTCTACGTGGTGGGCCACCTGCGCCTGGCCGTCGGCAGGTACCCCGAGGCCTGGCCACGCCGACCGGCGAGCTGGCGATGGGCAGCGGGCGATTCCGTCGGCTGTGGGCCCGCGCGGACGTGCGGGCCCGTGCTCATGGACGCAAGGCGTACCGGCACCCACTGGTCGGACTCCGGGAACTGCACCGGGAGAACCTCGCGCTGCCCGGTGCATCCGGCATGGAGCTGCTGGTGCTGTCCGCGGCCCCCGGCGGCCCCGCCGAGGACGGGCTGCGCCTGCTCGCGGGCCCGGGCGCGGACAGCGATGGGTCGCGTCCCGCAGTGAAGACCCAGGTCCGCGGGTAGCCCCCGGCCGGCGTGGCTCAGGGCGCGCGCAGGCGTACGGCGAGGGCGGCGATGTCGTCGTCCAGGCGTCCTCTGCTGTAGTGGAGGAGATCGCGGTGGAGAGCGGTGAGCAGTTCGCGGGGCGGTGTCGGGGGCTGTCGACGCATCCAAGCCGTCAGCGGGAAGAACTCGCCGTCGCGGGCGCGGGCCTCGGCGATCCCGTCGGTGTAGAGGAGCAGCAGGTCGTCGGGGGTGAAGGCGTACCTGTCGACGGTGTACCGGTCGCCGATCAGCTCCGCGAGGCTGAGCAGCGGCGAGGGGGTGGCGGGATCGAGGACGCGGAGCTTCCCCCGGTTCAGGAGCAGCGGCGGGGGGTGTCCGCAGTTGAGGATGTCGACGTGGCTGCCCCCGTGCGGGATCTCGACGAGAAGGGCGGTGGCGAAGCGCTCCATCGGCCCCTCGGGGGGAAAGGCGGCGTTGTAGCGGGCGCTGCTGGCGTCCAGCCTGCGTGCGACCTCCACCAAGTCGGCCTCTCCGAAGGCCGCCTCCCGGAAGGCGTTGACGATCGCTGCGGCCGCCCCCACTGCCGGCAGGCCCTTGCCCCGCACGTCACCGATGAGCAGCCTGACTCCGAACGGCGTGTCGACCACCTCGTAGAAATCCCCGCCGATCCGGGCCTCCGCCGCGGCCGCGAGGTACAGCGACTCGATCTCGATGCCCCCGATGCGACGTGGCAGGGGGCTCAGCACCACCTGCTGCGCCGCGTCGGCGACGAGTCGTACCTGGAAGAGCGTGCGCTCCCGCTGGAGCCGGACGTGGCTCCCGTACGCGGCGGCGACGGTGACCGCGATGATCCCCGCGGCCGTCCACCACGTCCCCAGGTCCGGGAAGACGAGGCTGAGGCCGATCATGAGAAGGAGGCAGACGGTGCCGAGCAGGACGGTGGGGAGCACCGGCCACATGGCGGCGGCGAGGGCCGGCGCCGAGGGCAGGAGGCGGCTGAAGGCCAGCTCCGGCGGAGTGGCGTAGGCCAGGCTGGCGATCACGACGGTCAGGATGACCGGCGACAACCGCACAAGTCTTCCCGGGCCGGGGCGCCTACGCTGCCGCAGCCGTCCAGACTCGATCACATTTCCCAGAATATCTGCGCAATGAGGGCACAGCACTCTGACGGACGCACCGGGCGAGGGGTGCGTCAGCCGTCTTCGTTTGCGACCCCGCGGTCCGGTGCGCTCATGTCGCCCGTCGCGGGAGTGCCGTCGGCGAGCCCGTAGCGCAGGTACACGGTGCCTTTCGGGCTGGCGACCGGGGGTGCGAGGAGCGTGATGTTGGTGGGCACGGCGCCACCGTCGAACACCTTCTTGCCTACGCCGAGCACGATGGGGTGCAGCCAGAGGTCGAGTCGGTCGAAGAGCTTCTCGTGCAGGAGCGTCTGTACGAGGTTCAGGCTACCGACGACCTTCACGTGCTCGTGGCGGTCACGGATCTCGCGCACCGCGGTGGCGAGGTCCGGGCCGAAGTGGGTGGACCCGGCCCAGGAGAGGTCGGGCCGGCCGCGAGAGGCAACGTACTTCGGGACGCTGTTGAACAGCGTGGCGATCTCGTCGTCTGGGCCGTCCTTGCCCTGGTGAGGCCAGTAGGCGGCGAAGATGTCGTACGTCCGCCGGCCGAGCAGCAGGGCGTCCGTTCCTTCGTACGCGGCACCGACCTGCGCCCCGGCGACCTGGTCCAGCAGGGGCGCCTGCCAGCCCCCGAACGGGAACCCCGCCGGGTCCTCGTCGGGGCCGCCGGGGGCCTGCCCGACGAGGTCGAGGGTCGCGAACAGTTCGATGTGGATGAGGCCCATGGCTTGCTCCCGATGAGTCGGTCGTCTGCGTCAAGGGATAGACCCGCGGGTGTCCGCGGACTCATCGCCGCGCCGGATCCGGTTTTCTCGGTCGGGCGGAACGACCACCGGACTGCGGCCCGCACAGGGTGAGGCCGCCGCTGTACGGGTGGCGTCGCCCGTTCGCCCCGGTGAGATGGGCCGCCATGGCGGGATGGCGTGCTGTGCTGCGTGCAAGGCCGCGAAGGCCGCAGCAAGACCGGCCCGGGCTTCCGGTCCGGTCTTCCGGACGACACGGAGGACCAATGCCTCGAATGTCCCGCATGTCTCATTCCCAGGACAACCGGCGAACCGGAGCCACCCTGATCACCCTTGTGGGAGCAGTGCTCCTGTGGCAGTCGATACTGTTCAGTGCCGAGGCCGCCGTCTCTGAGAAACCTCGCGCCAACTGGGATGCGATCGCCCAGTGCGAGTCCGGTGGCAACTGGCGGGCCAACACCGGCAACGGGCATTACGGGGGCCTGCAGTTCACCCAGTCGAGTTGGAAGGCCGCGGGTGGCCTCAGATACGCGGCGAGGGCGGACCTGGCGACGAAGTCACAGCAGATCGCCGTCGCCAAGAGGCTGGCCCGGATGCAGGGTATGGACGCTTGGACGTGCGCCCGCCGTTGAACCCCGACCGTAGCCCGTCAGGAGCCGCTGCGGGCCCGCCCGATCGGCCGGCCGGATCGGCCGGCCGTCGGCTTGGGGCCGGATGCAGCAAGCCATAAGGTCAGCCCGTGACGGAGACGAATGCGAGCCGGCCGCTGTACGGGTGCATGGGCTTGGGCGGCACCTGGGGGCCGGAACCCTACGGTGCCGCGGAGATCGAGGCCGCGGAGGCGGCGGTCACCGCCGCCCTGGAGATCGGGATCACCACCTTCGACCACGCCGACATCTACCGCCACGGGAAGTCCGAAGCGGTCTTCGGTGAACTCCTCGCCCGCGACTCCGCGCTGCGCGGGCGGATCACCCTCCAGACGAAGTGCGGGATCCGCCTGGCGGACGGCGACCGCCCCGGCATCTACGACCTCCGCGGAACGAGCGTCCTGCGGCGCGTCGAGGAAAGCCTGACCCGGCTGCGCACCGATGTCATCGACGTCCTGCTGCTGCACCGTCCGGACCCCCTGGCGGATCCGGACGACCTCGCCGGGGCCCTCGTCTCCCTGCACGCCCAGGGCCTGGTGCGCCGGTTCGGTGTGTCCAACATGGGCGCGGCGCAGATCGCGGCGCTCCAGGCGCGGCTCGGGCTGCCGATCGTCGCCAACCAGCTGGAAATGAGCCTGCACAAGCGGGACTGGGTCGAGGCCGGGGTACTCCTGAACACTCCCGCCGCGGCAGCCAACGGCTTCCCCCTCGGAACTCTCGAACACTGCCGCGACCACGGCATCCAGGTGCAGGCATGGGGCGCTTTGGCACAGGGCCGGTTCACCGGGCGGCAGGAGACGCCGCAGGAGCGGGCTGCCGCCGAACTGCTGGCCGTGCTGGCCGAACGCAAGCAGGTCACCCCCGAGACGGTGCTGCTGTGGTGGCTCCAGCGACACCCGGCCCGCATCGCACCGGTGATCGGCACTTCCGATCCCGCACGGATCCGGGCCTGCGGCCAAGCGGTCGGGCGGCCACCGGAGCTGGACCACGAGGAGTGGTACGCGCTCTGGATCGCCGCACGCGGCAAACCGCTGCCCTGACGTCGCCCGCCTGGGAGATACGTCGAACGATGTGCGCAAACCCCCTAGAGGGAGCTCTTGACGCGTTCCTCGGCGGGCGGCCCCGGTTGGCGCGGTACGGATGGATGGGGTGCGGGGGCCCGTGTCTCCGGGAAGCCGGCCCGGCGGACGTCCTCCAAGCCCTGGCGCAGGCCGCAGCGCAGCAGCCGGGTGGCGGGGCGTTCGACGTAGCGCTGGATGAGCCACGCGGCCGTGATCATGGCGACGGTCACACCGCCGGCCAACGGGAGGGCGGGGAACCGGTCACGGAAGTGGTGGATGACCGTGAGCCCCGCGATCATGTGGATGAGGTAGAGCGGATACGTCACGCCTCCCGCCGTGCGCAGCCAGCGCCACCGGAGGCGGTCGCAGGCACCGAGGGCGATGGCAGCCATGGCCGCGAAGGCCAGCGTGATGATGAGGCGGGCCGGCCACGCGTTGGCGGCATGGTCCACGTTCGAGTCGATGCGTGCTTCGACGTAGTTCTGGGCCAGCAGGAACTGCAGGACGACGATCACCCACAGCAGGACCGACTGCCTAAATCGGTGCATCAGGTAGAAGGCGATGCCTGCGACGAAGTACGGGGCGAACTGGGGTATCGCGAAGAAATCGAGCAGCCCGGAGCCGGTGGTGGGAGCCATGACGCCGGCAGCGGTCCAGAAGCCGCAGAACAGCAGGCAGCTGCGGTAGGACACGCCGCGCAGGACGACGAGCGCGAAGAGCGCGTAGAACTTGAGTTCCACGAAGAGGGTCCAGTAGGCGTCGTCCAGGTGCTTGACGTGGAGTCCGCCTTGCATCATGGAGAGGTTGACCAGTACGTCGCCCCAGCGGTCGATGCGGCGTATCTCCGGACACAGGCTCACTACGGCGGCCGTGAACGCTATGGCGGCCCAGTAGGCGGGGTAGAGCCGGGAGATGCGCGACACCACGAAGTCCCCCACCGTGCGGCCCCAGGTACTCATTCAGATCACGAAACCGCTGACCAGGAAGAACACTTCGACCCCGAGCCAGCCGTACTCGGCGGCCGCGTGCGCCGTCGGGAAGACCGCCGACGCTGGGCGGCCCCATGCGGAGGCGAGCGCGAAGTAGTGGTAGAAGACCACCATCAGGGCTGCCACGAACCGGATTCCGTCCAGAGCGGACAGGCGTATGCCCGCGTCGGGACTCCCGCCTGCGTTCGTCACGCCTCTTCCCCCGTCGGCTTGGGTCTTGCGAGCTGTTCGCCCTGGGACCCTACATGCGGCGTGGCAGCCTCCTCGGCGGGCGGCCGCCGCAGTGTCGGCGTCGGGTGCGCCCCGCCTCCGCCCGGCTCCGGCATGGGCCGACCGATCGTTCTGTGGCCGCGCGCCCCCACCGCGCAACCGCCGCTCCCCCGCCCGGACTTGTCGGTCCGTCCGGGCCGCAGGACAGTGATGGCGGCGCGAACGGGGGCGGCGGCGCCAGGCCCTGTGCGTCACGGACAGCGCACCGGATCCGAGAACAGGAGCGCAGGGGCATGCCCATCCAGCAGACGATCGACCACCCCACCAACTGGATCATCAAGGTGGACATCGAGGACGTGAGCGCGCTCGCTCTGCACGGCGCACCCGTCGGCGAGCGACTCGTAATCTTCGTGACGGAGACCCACCACAACACGCGGTACGACAGCGACCGGCGCGACGAGATCATCCGGCGGTTGTCCTCGCACCCCAAGGTCACCCTCGTCATCGAACGGGACCTCAGCCCCGTCCAGCCGGCGCCCAACATGGTGGTGGAGACCACCCCCGGCCTCTCCGCCGCCGACTCCAAGCGTGACGACACCGTGATCGCGCAGCTCGTCGCCCACTTGAAGCGGCTGCCACCCGGACAGCAGGGCCGGTCGGTCGTGTTCCTCTTCGGGGAGGATCACTTCGACAAGCTCCGCACCCGTCTCGACGCGGCGATATCGGAGTCCGTGACGCTTCGCCACTTCCGCTCCATCCGGACGCAGTTGCACGCCCTGAGCACTGCGGCACCGGTGCCCGGCCCCGCCGACCGGCCCATCGGCTGGGTCCGCACGAGTCAGTTCGCGGCGAACGAGGGGCAGGAGGCCCTCAACAGCGATCTCCTGCGCCGTGGCCTCGTCCCGGTCCCCTTCCAGGTCCACGTCCATTCGCCGGACGTCTTCGCGTGGGGCAAACAGGGCTTCCACCTGCACACCTCGAACCAGTCGATCATCGACCGCGGCGCCGAACTCGCCGAGGAGGGCACGCTCCCCATCATGATCCGCGACCCACAAGAGGTCACGGGCCTCGAAGGCCGCGTCGGCTGAGGCGCTCGGCGGGTCGGGGCACCCCTCCGATGAGGACGATGCTCCTTTCCTGTGTTCGTCCTCGCCTGCCCGTGGGCGCACCGCGCGGTGATCGTACGGCGGCTCCCCGGGCTGGAGCAGGCCCTGCCCGTGGCCGTCGCCGGACCGACGCACGACAAGCGCAGCCGGACCTTCGACCTCGACCCGAGCGGCCGCGACCCGGTGACCGAGTGGCGAGGTCGCGGCGGCCGCCCGTTCGGGTACCGCCGCGGCGGGTGGGCCGGTCCCCGGCCCCCGTCGGCTGACGCCCGCCCGCCGCCCGGCAAGGGTTACGGCCTTGTCGCAGGGGCCGCTCGCGAGGGGGGCCGCTCAGCAGGGGGGTCGTCCGTCCCTCCGTCAGTCCTCGGCCGTCGACCCCTCCAAGGGGCCGGGACTCAGGACCCTGCCGACGAAGTCCGCCAATTGCGCACGCATCCTTTCCCGCGGAGCGCCTACTTGTCCGGCCAGGTGCTCCACGAGGTCGGCCCGGGTCGCGGCGAGCAGGGCACGGGGTACCCGCCCGTCTCCGCACCGATTTTCCGCTTGCGCGGCGGATCTCCACCGCCGCGATGCTGACCGGGATGGACCGCGCCATCGCCGAGGGGGCGGAGGACCGCGTCACCGCACCGTCCAGCGCGTGGCCGGTCGGCCCCCACGCGCCTTCCGCGCCCCCATCGGAAGGGAGACGCGGTGCACCGACTGACGGTCCGGGAGGACCAGCCGGACGGCTGTGGCGCGGAATTCCGGCAGGCAATTCGATTACCAATCGATTCCCGTTCGAGGAGTTCTCCCGTGCGCTGTGACAACTTCGTGGCGCCAGGCTCCACCGGGGAACGAAAGGAAAGAGAAAATGACCAAGTCAGGGCGCAGGTTCGGTATCGCAGCCGTGGTGGCCGCGTTCGTGGCCGTGATGATCGCCGTCGCGGGACCGCAGGGAGCCAGCGCGCAGGACCAGGCGCGCCGCGGCTGGGACCACTTCGGGTTCGGGGTGCCGTGGGAGGAGTCCTACGGGTACTCGCAGGCCGTCAGAGCCGGGGACACGGTCTACATCTCGGGGCAGCTGTCGCATGACGAGGCCGGGAACCTGGTGGGCGTCGGCGACTTCGAGAAGCAGGTGCGCCAGTCGTTCGCCAACATGGACAAGGTGCTCGCCCACTACCGGATCCCGCGCAGCCAGATCATCAGCATGAAGATCTACACGAAGGACTTGCGCAAGAACTTCGACACGGCCGCGAAGCTGCACAAGGAGTACGTCGGCAACCACCGCACGACCGACACCATCCTCGGTGTCACCGACCTGGCGTTCCCCGATCAGCTGGTGGAGATCGAGGCGGTCGCGCTGGTGTCGCCGCGCTCCTGACCGAGTGGGCCGCGCGGATCCCGCCGCGCGGCCGCTCGGTGCGTCGCGGCGGTGCCGGGCCGATCGGATGCCGGCTCCGGCACCCGATCGGCCCGGCTCGATAGCATGCAGAGCATGCCCATCAAACTTGAGAACGTCGGTATCGCAGTTCGCGACCTCGAAGCAACGATCTCGTTCTTCACCGACCTCGGCCTGACGGTCGTCGGCCGTGACACGGTCAGTGGTGAGTGGACCGACACCGCCGTCGGCCTTGATGGCAATCACGCCAAGATCGCGATGCTCCGGACGCCGGACGGTCACGGCCGTCTCGAGCTCTTCGAGTACATCCACCCCGAAGCGATCGAGTCGAACCCCACCCGTCCCAACGAGATCGGCATGCATCGCGTCGCCTTCTCGGTCGACGACCTCGACGAAGCCCTTGAGGCAGCCGCGAAGCACGGATGCCGTCCGCTTCGCGGTGTGGCGACCTATGGGGACGTCTACAAGCTCACGTACCTCCGCGGTCCCAGCGGCATCCTTGTGATGCTTGCCGAGGAGCTGAAGAAGGCATGACGCCGACCGGGTCAGCCGGCCCCGCGCGCGGATGACGAGTTCGGGCGCAGTCGCTCGCGGGGGCCGGCGGCTCGTCGTAGGTCACCGGCCCGTCGGCGCGGCCCGCGCAGGCTTTCGGCCGGGTGGGTCACGCTCGGGGTCCGTGCGGGCGGCCGGGAGTTCAGTTCGTCCCTTCCCGTCCGGGCTGCACGGCACTCGGCCCCTCTCGTATGACGTGGCGCTTCACCCCGCGCCGATCGCGTACCGGTACGACAGCTGGACGATCTTCCAGACCGTCTCCAGCTCCGCTGCGGTCCTGGGCCCGTAGATGAGCGTCACCGCCTGGACCGGGTGGTGTACGCCCCAGCCCGCGGCGATGACGTCTTCCTCGGCCTCCGGCGGGAGCGTGAGGTGGAGCGAGCCGTCGTGGTGGGGGTGGATGTGGGCCCACTCCCTACCGCGCTGGAAGGCCTCGGCCGGACCGGAGCCGACACCCTCGGGCAGGAACAGGGCACGGGCGTGCGGGACGGAGACGAGCGTCGGGGACATGTATACGTAGGGCAACGCGCGCATCCGTTCCCACAGCTCCTCCTGCAGCATGATCGGGGCGATCTGGGAGCCCTGGCCGTGCGGGGCCGGCCCGAAGACCCTCGGGGCCGCGCCGTTGCGGGGAGTCAAAGTGAGCATGGCGGTGTTCCTTCCGGGCCGGTGAGCCGGCCGCACATGAATGGTCATCAGAGTTGCAGCATGTGCGCTTGCGGCTCTTGCCCCGGTGGAGATTTGCTGGAGGACGTGGCCGGGGCTACCGGGCTACGGCAGGCAACCGAACGGTCCGGGGATCACATCAGCGCTGCCGCCAGTACGGCAGCCGTGTCGGCGAGCAGGGGCTCATCGGCCGGCGCCGTGGGGTCGGGCTTGGTGGAGAGGACCGCGATCGTGATCGGTCCTCGGCCGGGCGGCCAGGCGATGCCTACGTCGTTGGTGGTGCCATGGCTGCCGGTGCCGGTCTTCTCGGCGACCTTCCAGCCCTTCGGCAGTCCGGCGCGCAGGCGGTTGCCGCCGGTGGTGTTGCCCTGCAGCCACCCGGTCAGCCGTTCCCGGTCGGGCCCGTCCAGAGCGTCCCCGACGGCGAGCCGGGCGTAGGTGCTGCCGATGGCGCGCGGGCTGGTGGTGTCGGTCGTCCTTCCGGGTTCTGCGGAGTTCAGTGCGGGCTCCCACCGGTCGAGCCGGGTCACCCGGTCGCCGAGGGACCGGCAGAAGCGGGTGACGGCGTCCGGACCGCCGAGCTCGCGCAGCAGGAGGTTGCCGGCGGTGTTGTCGCTGTGGTCGATGGCTGCCGCGCACAGGTCCGCGACGGTCATGCCGCATCCCAGGTTCCCGGGCAAGCCCGTGACGGGGGCGTAGCCGGAGTCCGTGACGTCCCTCTGCGTGTACCGGATGCGCCGGGCGAGGAACGTGCCATCACGGTCGAGGTCCCTCAGCACCGCGGCCACGGCGATCGTCTTGAAGGCCGAGCACAGGGGGAACAGCTCGTCCGCGCGGTACAGCACCGCTCTTCCGGTGACGGCGTCACGCGCGAAGACCCCCAGTCGTGCCGAATGCGCCCGCTCAAGCGCACGCAGCCGGCCGGTGATCCCCTCTTCCTCCGAGCCCTTCGCGAAGGCGCGTCCCCCCGCGGGGTGGACGGCGGCCAGAGCTGTGGCGGCTGCCCCGCCGAGAACCTGACGCCGACTGGAGCGCAGAGCCATGAGCACTTCTCCCTGTCCGTGACCGCCCGGACCGGACCAGCCGTCTCGCTCCGGGCAGTTCATCCCCTTGATCACCTGTCAGGACGCGGCGGCACACGGAATCGTTCCCGCCTGTGGCCGGCCGGCAGTGGCACGGTGCGGCCTCCGAGCGGCCTCGGCCTCCGGGCGGTCGCGTCATCGCCGTCCGATATCGTGCGCCGGTGTGGGGACCGTGACGGCCGTGGGCCCGTGGTTGAGGAGCGAGCGATGGGTACGGCGGGGGCATCTGCCGATGCGGGGGAGCTGAGGCGGCACCTGGGCGTGTTCGACGCGGTGGTGATCGGGCTCGGGTCGATGGTGGGGGCGGGCATCTTCGCCGCGCTCGCGCCGGCGGCGGACGCGGCGGGGTCGGGCCTGCCGGTGGGCCTGCTGCTGGCCGCGGTGGTGGCGTACTGCAACGCCACCTCCTCCGCGCGGCTGGCCGCGCGCTATCCGCAGTCGGGCGGTACGTACATCTACGGCCGTGAGCGGCTCGGGGACTTCTGGGGCTACCTCGCCGGCTGGGGCTTCGTGGTCGGCAAGACGGCCTCCTGTGCGGCGATGGCCCTGACCGTCGGTTCGTACGTGTGGCCGGGGCAGGCGCACGCGGTGGCGGTTGCCGCGGTGGTGGCTCTGACCGCGGTGAACTACGTCGGCGTGCAGAAGTCCGCCTGGCTGACACGGGGGATCGTGGCGGTCGTCCTGGCGGTGCTCGCCGCGGTGGTCACCGCCTGCCTCACTTCCGGCACGGCGCGGGCCGCGCGGCTGGACGTCGGGACGGACGCCGCCTTCGACGGCGTGCTCCAGGCGGCCGGGCTGCTGTTCTTCGCGTTCGCCGGGTACGCGCGCATCGCCACCCTCGGCGAGGAAGTACGCGATCCGAAGCGGACCATCCCCCGCGCCGTCCCCCTCGCGCTCGGCCTCACGCTGGTCGTCTATGCGGCCGTCGCCGTGGCCGTGCTCGCCGTACTCGGGCCCGACCGGCTCGCCCACACGGCCGCCCCGCTCGCCGAGGCGGTACGCGCCGCCGGTGTCCCCGACCTGGCGCCGGTGGTACGCGTCGGGGCGGCGGTCGCCGCGACCG
Organism: Streptomyces cirratus; assembly: GCF_014650775.1. Lineage (GTDB taxonomy): Bacteria > Actinomycetota > Actinomycetes > Streptomycetales > Streptomycetaceae > Streptomyces > Streptomyces cirratus. The sequence continues at coordinate 20,132 of NZ_BMVP01000004.1, forward strand.
GGTCGCTGCTGGCACTGGTCCTAGGGGTCTCGCGCACCACTTTGGCGATGGCCCGCGACCGGCACCTTCCCCACGCGCTGGCCGCCGTCCACCCGCGGTTCCAGGTGCCGCACCGCGCCGAGCTCGCGGTGGGCGCGGTCGTCGCCGTTCTGGCCGCCACCACGGACGTGCGCGGCGCGATCGGCTTCTCCTCCTTCGGCGTCCTGGCCTACTACGCCGTCGCCAACGCCTCCGCCTGGACGCTCACCCCCGCCGAGGGGCGCCCCGCGCGGATCGTGCCGGTCGTAGGTGCCGCGGGATGTCTGGTCCTGGCTTTCGCCCTGCCGGTGGCCTCCGTACTGAGCGGCTCCGCGGTCATCGCGGCCGGTGCCGCCGCCTACGGGCTCCGCAAGGCGCTCACCGCCCGCGCCTGATGCGTCGGCCGGCTCCGGGCTTCCTGCGCGACGGCGAACCGTTGGTGTGCTCACCCGGCGATGCCGCGGCAGGCCTCCTCCCGCTCGGCGGCTCGCGAGGGAGCGCTCCTCATCCGGTGGCCGCGCGGGACACCGGACCCCGTCCGCCCACGCCGTACACGGCCATGGCCGCGGCGAGCCAGGTGAGGGCGTAGAGCCAGCCGCCGAGGACATCGGTGGGCCAGTGCACACCCAGATAAACGCGGGTCAGACCGACCGCGATCGCCCAGCAGGCGAGCAGGCACCAGCAGAGGCGGGCGGTGGCCGGGGCGGCGGCGCGCCACACCGCCCAGGCCAGCAGACCGGCCGCGAGCACCGAAGTGGTGGCGTGGCCGGAGGGGAAGGCGAAGCCGGAGGCGGGCGCCGCCCAGTCGTCCACCGGCGGGCGCGGCCGGGTCAGGCCGTACATGACGGCGTAGCGCACGCCCTGGGCGAGCAGGAGGAATCCGATCGCCCCCGTGACCGTCAGCAGGCGTCCGCGGGTGTCGCGGCCCCAGCCGGCGACGAGCCCGGCCGTGAGCGCGCACAGGTAGGGGACGGGCCCGCTGCCGGTCGCCGTGACCGCGCGCGCGAAGGCCACAGCGACGGCGGGACGGTGCCGCACCGACCAGCGGTGCACGCTCTCGTCGAGGGGGTACGGGGCACCGCTGCGCGCCGCGACCACAATGGCCAGCACGGCGAACAGGACGGCACACAGCGCCGCCACCAGGGCCCAGCGGGCGGCGCGCGGTGCGGCGGTCATCACCGGGTGGCGACAAGGGGCCGCAGCGGTGTGGTGCCCAGCCGCTGTACGAGGGGGGCCGCTCGGCGGGCTGCCCGGGTCAGCAGCCAGGCGATCACCGCTCCGACGGCCAGGCCGAGGACGACGTCATGGGGGTAGTGGGCGCCCACCCACACCCGGGAGAAGGCCATCAGCAGCGCGGCCGGCACGGCGATGGCCGCGAGCCGGCGGTCGGTGACCCACAGGGCAGCGGCCGCCGCGGCGGCGATCGCGGCGTGGTTGCTCGGGAACGACCAGTCGCCGAGCGGCGGGCACACCTCCAGCGTGACCGCGTGCAGGGTCTGGCACGGCCGCTGCTCCCGGAAGACCGACTTGATTCCGGTGTCCACGAGGAACGCGGCGACCACGACGAAGGGCGCCGCCAGCGTCATGGCGGTCCTCGCCGGATCGGCTGCCGACCGGGCCCGCCACCAGGCGAGAACCATGAGTACGGCGAAGAGGGCCAGGCCGTAGGTGGACCAGGCGGTGAGCGGGCCGTCGAGCCAGGAGGGCGCCCGCTGGGCCAGGCCGGTGATCCACGTGTACAGGTTTCCGTCGACGGCGGGGCCGTCCAGGGCGAGCAGGCTCAATGCGAGCCTCCGTTCGAAGTGCGGCTGCCCCGTCGGCGGATCACTTCCACGACGAGCGGGGTGAGGGAGACGAGGACGACGAGGGCGACGATCGGCAGGAGGTAACGGTCGACGTTGGGCACCGAGGAGCCGAGCGCGTATCCGGCCAGGACCAGTCCCACCGTCCACGCCAGGCCGCCGACGACCTGCCAGAGCGTGAAGACGCGGGACGGGACGCCCAGGGCGCCCGTCATCGGGTTCAGGACTGTACGCACGATCGGTACGAAGCGGGCCAGGACGATGGCCTTGGCGTGTCCGTACCGGTCGAGGAGTTCCTCGGCCTTCGCGGCGCCCTCGTGGAGTTTGCGGCTGCGGCTGCGGGCCAGCAGGGCGCGTCCGCCGCGCCGTCCGAGGAGGTAGCCCGTCTGGGCCCCGAGCAGGGCTCCGGCCACGGCCGCGCTCAGCACCTGCGGGAGCGAGAGGTGGACCGGTCCGTGGTTGTCCGGTACGCAGAGCAGACCGGCGGTGAACAGGAGGGAGTCGCCGGGCAGGAAGAACCCGACGAGGAGGCCGGTCTCCGCGAAGAGGACGACCGCGACGCCGAGGGCTCCGAAGGCCGACAGGAGGGAACCGGCGTCCAGCAGGTTGACCGCCTGTGGGCTGAGCGCGTGCGCCGCCGCGGCGAGATCGGCCAAAGCCATGTCGAAGAGCTCCCATAAGGTGAGAGGGGCGGGGTCCGGGACGATACCCCGCCGACCGATGACTACAGTTCCGTAGACGGTCTACATCACTGTAGACGATCAATGTGTGGAGGAGCGCGCCCATGGGCGACAAGAACGCCGAGCGACGCCCCGCCGGCGAGCTGGAGGCAGGCGTACTCACGGCGCTCTGGGCGGCGGACGGCCCCCTCACCCCGGGCCAGGTACAGGAGATAATCGGCGGGTCCCTCGCCCGCACCACCGTGACGACGATCCTGTCCCGCCTGTACGAGAAGGGCACCGTGACCCGGAAGCGGTCCGGCCGCGGGTTCGTCTACGTTCCGACCGAGGACGCCTCCGGCCTCACGGCCCGGCGCATGCACGCCGAACTGGCCAAGGACGAAGACCGCGGGGCCGTACTGAGCCGCTTCGTCTCCCAGCTGAGCGACGAGGACGAGCGCCTGCTCCGCGCACTGCTCGACGGGGACGGAGACGGCAGGTGATCTACTGCGTCTGGCTTCCCCTGCTCGTGCCGTTCCTGGCCGCGCCGGCGAGCCGGCGGCTGGCCTCGGCCCTGCCGCCCCGGCAGGCGATCTGGCTGCTCACGACGACCGCGGCCGGTCTGGCCGCTGCCAGCAGCTGCGCGCTGGCCCTGCTCATCGTCCCCGGCGCCACCCACCTGCACGCCGTCGCCGCCCTGGGCGACCTGCTCACTCCGCTCTACGGCGGATCACCCGACGCCGTCATCGCCATCGCCGTCACAGCGGGCGCCCTGCTGGCCTGGTGCACCACCCGGCTGGTGCGGGGGTTGCAGCGGCGCCTGCGCCAGCTGCGGCACGCCGCGAGACTGGCCGCCGAGGCGGACGGCGAGCTCGTCGTCCTGACGGACGAGCACCCCGACGCCTACGCCCTCCCGGGGAGCCCCGGCCGCATCGTCGTCACATCCGGCATGCTGCGCGCGCTCTCGGCGCCCGAACGCGAAGCCCTCCTCGCCCATGAACGCGCCCACCTCCGGGACCGGCACCACGTCTTCACCGCCCTGGTCGACCTGGCCGCCCTGTGCCATCCCGCGCTCCGGATCCTGCGCGAGCCGCTCGCCTACGCCCTGGAGCGCAGTGCCGACGAGTCCGCCGCCCGCACCGTGGGCAGCCGGCGTCTGACCGCCCGGGCCATCGGCCGGGCCGCTCTGGCGGCCCGCGCCTCCTCCGCCGGCGACCGTACGCGTCCCGCTCTGGCTCTCTCGGCGACCACCGGGCCGGTACCCCGGCGAGTCGCCGCCCTCCTCGGCAGCAGCACCGAGCCCAGGACCGCGCGGCCCCTCGCCCGGTCCTTCGCCGCCCTCGCCGTCGCGGCCTGCCTGGCCCTGTCCGCCGGCGCGTCCCTCCAGGCGGCCGACGACCTGCACGACGGCATCGAGGTCGCCCAGGGCGAAACCCCCTGAGGCGATTCGGGTCTCAATGAGGCGGGGTGACGGGATCCCCAGGGCTCGCGCGGGTGGCTGAAACTCCCTCGTTCCGGCGCCTGTTGGCAGGCCCGGGTGTTTGACGAACGCTCAACCGAGTAGGCGTACAGCTGTGCGTCCCCGTTTCCGTCGTGCTCTAGCTGACCCCGGTCCGTACGTGGTGCCACCACGTACGGCTCGTCCGCCGACGACGCCGTCGCGCGACGCGGCGTCCTCCTCGACCCCAGGAGCACCATGACCCCGATCCTCTTCGTCTATGCCAAGGGCGGCCCTCCTCTGGAGTACGCGCTCCCGAGGATCGCCGCACATGCCGCCGTTCACGTTCTGGCGCTCGCGCCGCTGCCCCGTGTCAGCGAACAGGTGTGGCTGCCCCAGTGCGCGTCGGTCACCACGGCCCCGCCGGGCGAGGGGGTGGAATTGGTCGATCTGATCTGTTCCCACGCCCGCCGCGTCGGCGCCGCGGCGGTGCTGACCCTGTCGGAGTACGCGGTGGTGGCCGTCGCCCACGCGAGCCTGCGGCTCGGTCTGCGCGGCGCCGGCGAGCGGGTCGCGGGGGCGCGGGACAAGCGTCTGATGCGCCGGATCTGGCGTGACTGCGGGCTGCCCGTCCCCGGGTTCACGGAGGTCCACGCTCCGGAGGACATCGCGAGGGCCTTCGAAACCCTGAGGCGGCCGCTCCTCCTGAAGGCCGCCTGGAGCGCGGGCTCCACGGCCCATCTCACCGTGTGGAACGAGCAGCAGGCCGAGGAAGCCTGGAAGACCGGACGCTCCGTCATGGAGGCGTCCTCCGCACAGGGTTACGCGGAACTCCACGCCGCGGACGAGGGCGTCAGCGATTTCCTGCTGGAGGAGATCGTGACCGGTCAGGCATCCGACTGGTTCGACGGGGCCGGCTGGGGCGACTACGTCAGCGTGGAGGGGATCGTCGCCGACGGCCGCTACCACCCGTTGTGCATCACCGGGCGATTACCGACCGTCGCGCCCTTCACCGAGCGGGCGAGCCTGGCTCCGGCCGCCCTCCCGGAAGCGTCGCAGCGCCGGATCGAGGAGGTGTCGCGCGCCGCCGTCGACGCGCTCGGGCTCGACACCTGTGCCACCCACACCGAAATCAAGCTCGGCGCGGGCGGGGCCATGTGGCTGATCGAGACCGCGGCCCGCTTCGGCGGGGTGATGACCACCCGGCAGGTGGAGACCGTCTTCGGCCTCGACATGATCGGCATGCTGGTGCGCCAGTTGCTCGGCCGGGACGTCGCCTACCCGGAGCGGATGCTGACCGAAGGCGAGGGGGCCGCCGGATCACTCGTCGTCCTCGCCGTCGACCCCGAGGGCCGTCCCTGGCGCGAGCTCCCGGCCTGGGACTTCGAGGCGGTCGACTGGGGCGCCCTCATCGCACCGGGGTCCCGCGTGGAGCTGGTTCGCGAGCACAGTCTCGCGCCGGGCAGCCCGGTCCCGCCGTACGAGGAGGCGGGAGGGGCCAACTCCATGGCTGCGCTGTGCTTCCTCAGCGCCGGGTCCGGGCCGCAGCTGCTGGCCGACTGCGGCCGCATCCTCGCCGCCCTGCCGAAGGCCCTCACCACCACGTCCCCCGAACGCTCCGCCACGTCCGCCGACCCCTCTACGCCAGGGAGCACCGCATGACGAACGCCGGCGCCCTCACCCCCGCGCCGTCCCCCCGGGGCGCCGCCGTGGACGCCCTGCTCACACTCCCCCTGTTCGAGCAGCTGGCCGGGGTGCTGGGCGGGCACCCGTACGTGAAGGTCGTCGTGGACCGGGAGCAGGGGGTGTGGCACGTCCTGGACAGCGCCGTCCACTCCTTCCACGTCAACTACATAGCCACCGAGATCCAGGGCCTGACCCTCGACCAGCTCGACGCCGAACTCGACCGCTTCAACCACGACGTCTACCAGGCCCCCGCGCGACGCTTCCTGCTCGGCGTCTTGTCGCTGCACTCCCGGGGCGGCCCCGAGCAGGGCGAGCCGTTCATGGTCCTGGAGACCACCGAGGCCGACACCATGGGCGCGGACCTGTTGATCGAGTTCCACGCCTTCGTACGGGCCCATCTCGATCCCGCGCTGGAGCTGCTCCTGAAACCGGCCAACCACGGCCAGGAGAACGCCCTCGCGGCGGTGCCGGAGACCGTGGTGCCCCGTGCACGGGGACACGCGCTCTCGGCGGCCGCGCCGTTCGTCCCGTTGACGCTCGCCTCGGCCACCGGCCGGCTCCGTGCCTTCGTCTCGCGCGAGGAGTACCTGGCCGCCCGCGCGGACCTGACCTGGTACGACATCGTCGCCATGCCCGTCGTCCCCGACGACATCCCGCGGCTCGCCGGTCTGATCAACGCCCTGCCCACCACCCCGCTGTCGCACACCAACATGCTGGCAGCCGGTTGGGGCATCCCCAACGCCATCGTCCGCGGGGTCCTCGACACGATCGCCGACGAGAAGCTGGACGGTTGCTGGGTCCGTTACGAGGTGACCGCCCACGGGTTCGTCATCGAGCGCGCCGAGGAGCCGTCGGACCTGGCCGAACCGACGTGGCACACCCAGCGGGTCCGCCTCGACGCGCCGCAGGTGGCGGACGTACCGCTCGTGCCGCTGTCCGCGTTACGGGCCGGGGACCGGAACCGCTACGGCACCAAGGCGGCCAACCTCGGGGAACTGCACCACGTGCTGCGCCACGGCTCGTCCCGGCTGACCGGCTACTACTCCGTGCCGCGCCCGCCGCGGGCCGACCTGCTCGGTCACCTGGCCGCCCGGCTGGGGATGCCCGAGGACGGTGATCTCGCCCAGTACGCGGGCGAGTTCCTGAGCCGCCACGTCCGGGCGCCGGCGGGCATCGCCGTCCCCTTCTCCGTCCAACGGCGGTTCCTGGACTCCTCGCCGGCCGTGCAACAGAGCATCGGCAAGCTGAAGATGGCCCTGGAGCTGAACGCCATGGACGCCGTCGACACCGTCTGCGTCCAGTTGCAGCACCTGGTGCGCACCCTTCCGGTGCCCGAGGACCTGGTGCGCGCCCTGGACGCGCAGGTGGTCGAGCACCTGGCGGGCACGAGCCGCTTCGCCGTGCGGTCCTCCTCGAACGCCGAGGACCTGCCGGGCTTCTCCGCGGCCGGTATCTACGAGTCCCACACCAAGGTCACGGACCTGCCGGGGCTGCTGGACGCCGTCCGCCAGGTGTGGGCCTCGTTGCTGTCCCCGCGCAGCGTGCGGCTGCGCCATCAGGCCGGGATCGCCCTGGACGACACGTACATGGGGGTGATCGTCCAGCGCTACGAACCCTCCCCGCTCGGAGGCGTCATGGTCACCTGCAATCCGACCAATCGGGCCGACTTCCGCAACGTGTACCTCAACTGCGCGCACGGCTCCACGGCCGATGTGGTCGACGGCCGGACGCTGCCCCTGCAGTACCTGTACAACACGGTCGAGGGCGGCGGCCGAACGATCTCGCTGGGCGCGGCCACCGAGGACCTGGCGCCGCAGACCCGGGACCACCTGGGCCGGCTGGCGCTGGCGGGGCGTCTGCTCCAGTCCCATTTCGCCACGGACTACACCTTCGCGGGGCCGCTCGACATCGAATGGCTGCTCGGGCCGGGAGACGCGCTCCACATCCTCCAGCTCCGGCCGTACAGCGCCTGACCCGTCCGTAGTCCGTCCCCGCGTACCGTCCCAGCCGAAGGCCGCCCATGCCCATCTCCCTGCGTGCGCGCGCGACACGCCGCGTCCGGCCGCCCGCCGCGGTGCTGCGCGTGATCCGACTGAACAACGGGTTCCAGTTGTTGTTCAACCTGCTGTGGTGGATGCCCGTCTTCTACGAGTACCAGAGGCGGGCAGGCCTGTCGGACAGTCAGATCTTCGGGATCCAGAGCGTCTACTACGTGGCGTTCTGCCTGCTGGAGATACCCACCGGCTTCATCGCCGACCGGATCGGGCAGCGCCGTTGCATGCAGCTCGGGGCTGCCTCGATGACCGCGGCGAACCTCCTCCCGGTCGTCTCGCCGTCCTTCGCGGGCTTCATGGCGCACTTCCTGGCCATCGCCGTCGCCCGCTCGTTGGTGTCCGGGGCCTCCAGCGCCTACCTGTACGAGTACCTGCACGAACACGGTGCGGACGCGCACTACGTACAGGCCGAGGGCACCGCCCGGGCGCTCGGCCTCTGGGCGAAGATCGCTTGCTGGCCGCTGGTCGGCGTCCTGATGCACGTCCGGCACGAGGCCCCTTACGTGCTGACCGCGCTCTGCGCGCTCGGTTCGCTGGCCTGCGCCGCGGCCCTCCCCGCGATCGCGGCGCCCCGCGACGGCGCCCACCCCCCGCCGGAGCGCGTCGGGCTGTTGGCCTCGGCCCGCCAGGCCGCGAAGGTGCTCCGGACGTCACGGTCCCTCGGGCCGTTGATGGTGCAGGGCGTGGCAGTGTTCACGCTCGCCCGCATCTGCCAGGTCAACCTCTTCCAACCGCTGCTCCTCGAAAAGCACCTCCCCGTCGCCGACCACGGTGCGGTGCTGTCGGCGATGACCGTCGCCGAGGCCGTCGGGTCGGCCAGGACCGGCTGGTTGCGCGGCAGGCTGTCCGACACCACCGTGGTGACCGTCCTCAGCGTGGTCATGGCACTCACGCTCGCGGCCACCACGCTGTCGGGGGGCCCGGGCACGATCCTGTGGCTGTGCGTGTTCGCCGCGGCGGCCGGTCTGGCGTACCCGGTGCAGCGCAATCTGATCAACGCGGCCATCCCGCCGACCCCTTACCGGGCGACCCTGCTGTCGGTGGAGTCCATCATCGACCGCGGCGTGTGCGCGCTGGTGGCGCTGGCCGTCGGCGCCTACCTGGCGGCGGACCGCCTCGACGCGCTCCTCGTGCACGCGGCGGTGGGCACCTGCGTGCTGCTGCTCGTCGTGGGCGTCGTCCTGGGGCGACTGCGCCGGGACGGGGAACGGCCGGCCGCCGGGCGGACCTGATACGCGTCAGGAGAGCTTGCCGCCGTAGTCCGGGAGTTTGAAGGTGCGCTCCGCGTGGCCGCCGACGAGGTCGCTCTCGTTGTTGCCGATGTTGGCGATGATCGTGTAGCCGCGGTTCTCGATCTCGGCGCGCTTGGCCGTTTTGTAGGCGCTGACCTGGCTGAACAGGTTGGGCAGGTCGCGTACGTAGAGTCCAGACACGGGGTAGCCGACCGAGGTCAGGTTGCGCTCGGTGAGCGAGTAGAGGATCCCGGGGCGAGCGGTGACGAAGAAGACGGCGACGCCGCGCGCGTTCGCGTACCGGGTGAGGTCCAGGACGGGGGCGATCGCCGGGGTGGGGTTCGTCCAGAACCAGTGGAAGTCGGTCTCCAGCGAGGAGTTGTCGATGTCGAGGACGATGGCGGGCTTCTCCCCGGAGGGGGAGGAATCCAGGCGCTGCTCCACGTAGGGCCGCGCGGCGCCGACGACGGCGGCGACATCGCGCTGCCAGGCCGTGTAGTCGATGCCCAGGATCGCGGCGTTGCCACCGGGCGCCCAGGCGGTGACGGCGGCCGGAGCCTGCGCGGGCGCCTTGGTCACCGCGTGGGCGGCGGTGGCCGGTGCCAGGGCCAGCACGGCCGCAGCGGCGGCGGTGCCCATGACGGTGCGGGTGGTGCGGGTGGTGCGGGTGTGGGCTCTGCGCATGGGGGTCACAGGGTCACTCACTCCTGTCGCGGATGGCATGTACGCGAAAAGAATCAGTCACAGACCGCGCGATATCTACTGGTTGGTAGGTAACTTCTGGCGAACGGCGGGTGGAGTCCAGGGATGATTCCGCCGCGCGAGGAGGCGGGAGCCGGCCGCGGCAGAGCGCGGCCGGCCCCCCGACTGCTGGTGCGTGCCGGGTCAGCGTGCGGAGCCGGCCCGGCGCATCCGTGCGGCGAGCAGCAGGCCTGCGCCCGCGACCAGTGCGCTGCCCGCACCGCCCGCGATCAGGACCGAGTCGCCCGCGCCGGTGCCGGTGTTGCCGTGGGCCTGCTGGCCCTTGCCCTTGCCCTTGTCGTTCTCCTGCTGGGCCTTCTTGTCCCTGGCGCGCGCCTCGTGCTGGCCCGCCTTGAGGAACTCGCTGCGGTCGGCGGGGGTGCCCGCCAGCGCGGCGCGGCCGGCCTTGACCAGTTACGGACCGCCACCATCGATGATCTTGGCGATCGCGACACGGTTGTCCTGGTCGCGCAGCTCGTACTGGGTCACTTCCAGGAAGTGGCGCAGCTCGGCCGAGGTCGGCGAAGTGCTGAGGAGCTTGCTGATCGCCTCGCTCAGGACGGGGCCGTCCCAGCCTTCGTCGATGCGGGCGAGTTCGACCCGGTCGTCCGAGGCTGCGCGAGGTACCGTCCCGTCTGGAGGAAGGCGCAGCTGCTCCAGCGTCGCCTTGTCGTTCCGGAAGAGCTGGTTGATGCCCTCCTTCAAGCCGGGGCCGGCACCGTTGAGGAGCCTGGTGATCAACACCCGGTAGTCGTCGAGGCGGATGCGTTACGGGGCACAAGACCCGTCGGGCCCGCCGATGGTTGTACGCCACATCGAGAAAAGGGGCGTGAGCGGGTCGCCGGCTGCCGCTCACCGCAGGGCGAGCGGAACCTCGGATGCGATGTGGGACAGCTTCTCCGGGTTGCGGACGTAGTAGAGACCGGTGATGCGGGAGTCCTCCACACGGATCGCCATGACGCCGTCGATCTCCCCGTCCAGACGAACGAGGAGGGCCGGGTTGCCGTTGACCACGGCGGGGCCGAAGCCGATCGCGTGTCTGATCCTGCCCGTTCCGCCGATGACGAGTCGGCCCACCTTGTCGGCGCCGATGACCGGCCGCGGGGCGGCGTGCTTGAGGCCGCCGCCGTCGCCCATGTAGACGACCGTGGGGGCGAGCACGTCGAGGAGGGCCTGGAGGTCCCCGGTTTCGAGCGCGCGCCGCAACGACTCCACGGCCGCCCGGGTCTCCCTGGCGGAGGCCGCCCGGCGAGGGCGGCGGGCATCGACGTGCCGGCGGGCGCGGTGCGCGATCTGACGGACCGCCGCAGGACTCTTGCCGACGGCGGCCGCGATCTCGTCGTAGTCGACGCCGAAGGCCTCGCGCAGTACGAAGACGGCGCGCTCGGTCGGCGACAGCGTCTCCAGGACGAGCATCATCGCCATCGACAGGCTCTCGGCCAGCTCGACGTCCTCGGCCACGTCCGGCGCGGTGAGCATCGGCTCCGGCAGCCAGGGGCCGACGTAGGCCTCCTTGCGGCGCGTCAGGGTGCGCAGCCGGTTGAGGGCCTGGCGGGTCGTGATCCGGACGAGGTAGGCGCGCTGGTCGCGCACCTGCTCCAAGTCGACCTCGACCCACCGCAGCCAGGTCTCCTGGAGGACGTCCTCGGCGTCGGCCGCCGATCCGAGCATCTCGTACGCGACGGTGAAGAGCAGGTTGCGGTGGGCGACGAACGTGTCGGTCGCCGGGTGGGAGGCGTGCTCGTTCATATCCCCGCCCCTGCCCCTCGTGTCCGCGGACGGCGGTGACCCGCGACGGTCTTCGAGCGTGCATCCACGGCACGGTCCCTTTCAGTGGCTGCTGTTCGGTCCGACCCGGTGCGGGGGGCCGACGACATGGCGTTGCCGCACGATAAGCGCCCGGATCCGTCGCGGTCGCATCGGACCGGATCGACGATTCAGACAACCCGGTCGGCCGGGGCCGGCGCCTCGCCGCGCTCGGCCTGGAGCAGCCGGCGGCGCGTTGCACCTCCTGGCATGAGGTGCAAGCGGTACGAACCGGGCCTGCCCGCCTCGTGCGCCAGGTGGTTGGGGACGCCCTTGCAGACGACTTCCTTGAGCTTGGCGCCCAGGCGGCCGTCGATGTTGAACCACACTGCGACGTCGGACCGGTTGGCGAACTGGAAGATGCCGGCGTGCCGGCCCAGGCTGATGCACTGGGCGCCGAACGACTGGTTGAGCGTCGAGGGCTGCTCGCCGGCGATCCGGCTGAGTACCGTGTCGGCAGCTCGCGCGCCCAGCGGGATCGCGGCCTGGCAGCTCATCCGCAGCGGCAGCCCCGACGGTGCCGCCGAGTCCCCGGCCGCGACGATGCGTACGTCGTCCACACTCGTCAGCGTCTCGTCCGTCAGCAGGCGGCCCAGGGCATCGGTGCTCAGCCCGCTTCGGACGGCCAGGTCCGGCACGCCGAAACCGGCGGTCCAGATGGTCAGCCCGCTCGGCAGCTCGCGGCCGTCGGCGAGCCGTACGGCGTCACGGGTCACCGCCGTCACCTTCGCGCCGGGTCCGTCGAGGACGCGCACGCCGAGCCGGGCCAGGCGTGCGGCGACCGAGCGGCGGCCCCGGGCATGGAGGTAGGGGCCGAGCGTCCCGCCGCAGACCAGGGTGACCGCGCGGCCCTGTTCCGCCAGCTCGGCGGCGGTCTCGATGCCGGTCGGGCCGGCGCCGACCACGGTCACAGCTGTCGTCGCGGGCGCGGCGTCGAGGGCCGGGCGCAGTCGCTGCGCGTCCTCCAGCGTGGCGATCGGGTAGGCGGACTCGGCGGCCCCGGGCACACCCGGGTCGGCGCTGCCACTGCCCACCGCGTAGACCAGGTAGTCGTAGCCGAGGGCGCCGCCCGACGCCAGCGCCAGGCGGCGGTCGCCCGCGTCGATCCGCGCCACGGAGTCGACCACCAGCCGGACGCCCTCGGCCAGGACGTCCCGGTAGGCGACGACCGCCGTGTCGGAACCTCCCACCAGCTGGTGCAGGCGGATCCGGTGGACGAAGTCCGGACGCGGGTTGACCAGCGTCACCGTCAGGTCACCGCGCTGCGTCAGACGGTTCGCGGCCATGACACCGGCGTACCCGCCGCCGATCACGACCACATCAGTGTTCTCAACCATGGTGTCTCTCCGTCGCTTCAGGGGCTTCGGGCACAAGACACCGCGCGGCTGTGGGCTGTGACGGCATGTGAGCCGGATCACTCCCCTGCCGTCGGCTGCCTTGACGACAGGCTCGGGTTCCGTGACCCGTTGCCGCGGGTCACCGGCTCACAGCGAGCCGAGGAACCTGCTGACAGTCGCAGCGAACTCGACCGGGACCGTCTCGTGGACGGTGTGCCCGGCCGGGAGCTCAACGAGCCGGGTACGGGGCCGCCGTGCGGCCATGTCCCGCGCGTGTTCGGCGCCGAGCACCACGCTGCGGCTGCCCCGGATGAGCAAGGCCGGGCAGTCACTGGCGAGCCAATCCTTCCAGTGATCCCCGTTGAGGTGGTGCTGGGAGGCGTTCATGTCCTTTGGGTCGGACGCAAGGCCCCACCCGTCGGGATACTCGCGCACGGCGCCTTCGAGGTAGCCAGCCGACGGCCCGAGCCCTTCCAGCAGCTCAGCCCGGGTCGCTGCGCGGTGTGGCCAGGACAGGCCGAAGGACAGGTCGCCATCGACCTCGGCGCCGATGTCCTCGACGATCAATGCGTCCACAAGACCAGGGACCCGTGCCGCGAGCTGGTAGGCGTTGACGCCTCCCAAGGAGTGGCCGAGTACGACCGCACCATCGATCCCGGAGTGTTCCAGCACTGCCGCAGCGTCCTCGACGTAGCCGGTGCGGCAGAAGTCGGGAGGACTATCGGAGCGGCCGTGTCCACGCTGGTCTGGCGCGATGACGCGCCAGGAGGGCCCCAGTTCCCCAGCCAGGCGCGTGAAGGTGCGACCTTCTCCGAAGTGCCCGTGCAGCGCCAGCAGAGGACGACCCGGACCACCGAAGTCGAGATACGACAGGCGACGGCCGGTCACCATCATGGCTGCGCGCTTCGGCTCGGGCGGGATCGTCGACGTCATGGTCGTCAGTATGCGTCGGTCCGATCACCCAAGGTCATGAAGCGAGCAGTAGCCAGCACGTCCGTACGAAGTGACCGGGCAGGTGCCTTCCCCCATCCCCGCCTCTACGATCGCCGGGCCGGCCGCGGCCTGGCGCCTTCCTCCTGCCGTCGACGAGCTGCTCCTGGTCTCCGGGGCTTCGATCGCAGGAGTTCTTGCGGTGATCCGTGTCATCCATGTCCTCCGGCGGCACAGGCATCGCCGCTAGGGCGCGTTTCGAAAGTCCCGCCTGCCCCGCGACGCCCGGCACGCACGCTCGCCGCGTTGTCGGGATCGCCCGTGTACGGCCCGGTACGAGGGCGACCCTCCGCCTTGCGATCGCACGCACCGGACGCCGCGGGGCCCGCCCTTCGGGCGGCCGGCGCTACTTTCGAAACACGCCCTAGCGCTGTGACCGTAGGGGGACCTCGACTCGGGCCACCGGCCGATGGCCACCCGCCGCTGACATCGGGATGGCGGGCGTTGGCGTGGCGCCAGGGCAGGGACGGCGAAGCCGCCCGTAGGTTCCGCCCGGGTGAGCGGCCGTGCCGGCCGCGGGGGCGCCGGACTCAGCCGCGGTGGAACAAGTCCTCGTCGTTCGCCGGTGGAACGGTGCTGTTCCGGGGCCGGCTCGGGCGGCGGGGTACGGTGCGGCCCTGGGCCAGCCACTGCCGCTCCACCGCGTCGTAGATCGGCGCTTCCGATGGCTGCCCCGACTCCGTGAGCGAGCGGACGAGCTGGGGCCACTCGGGAGGCGAAACGGTTCTCTGCTCCATGTCCAAGCCAACGACGCCGCGCCGAGGATGTGGCGGCACGTGACCGTACCGTCACCAACCGGACGGATCGCGCGTCTCCGATGCGGCGTCCTCGTAGGGCCATGACGCCGCGTTGGCCATTTGGGAGCGGGCGGCCGAGGGTGGCCGTCGGCGCGCCGGGTGCCACCAGCGGTCCATCGGAAGCTCGACGCCGTCCGGGGCCAGGTCGACTGCCACGCGGTGTTGCAGGCTCAGGGTCTCCAGGGACCTCGGGGGAGCCGGACGCGCCCGGAGCGGTCCAGGGCGACGTGCTCGCGTTCGCTGCGCGGGACTCCGCCCTTGCGGGCCCGGCGACGGGCGACATCCCGCCTGATGGGGACGTCGGCGGACGCGTGCTCCCTTGCCGGATCCGTCGTCCGTGCCGGAGAGTCCCCGTAGGAACGGCCCCGCCGGTCCCGGCAGGGGTCGGGGCGCGGGGACCGGCGGCGAAGCGAGGGAGCAGCCATGCAGGGCGGTACGGTCGCGGTGATCGGCGGGAGCATTGCGGGGTGTGCGTTCGCCTCGGCGGCGGCACGTGCCGGGGCGGACGAGGTGGTGGTGCTGGAACGTACCCGCGGCCGGCTCGCCGACCGCGGACTCGGGCTGTGCATCCACGACGATCGGTCCGCCGAGCTCGCGGCGACCGGCGCCCTGCCCCCGGGCATCGCCGCCCACCGGCTGACCCGGCGCCGGTGGGTGGTCCGGGACGCCGCCGCCGGGCCGGCCGGGCGGACGTTCTGGGAGCAGCCGTTCCCCTTCCACTCGTACCATTGGGGACTGCTGTGGAGCGGGTTACGGGAGGCGACGCCGGAATCGGTGGTCTACCGCCAGGGCGCGGCGGTGACGGGGGTGGCTGCCGGCGGGGACCGGGCCCGGGTGCGGCTCGGAGACGGGGCGGTCGAGGAGTACGACCTGGCCGTCGGCGCCGACGGCTACCGCTCGGTGGTGCGGGAGGCGGTCAGCCGTACCTCGCGCCCCGAGTACGCCGGGTACGTCTGCTGGCGCGGGAACTTCGACGCCCGGCGGCTGGCGGAGACCGGCGAGGCGGACTGGCCGCGCGACGCCGTGACCACCGTGTGCTTCGAGGGCGGCAGCTGCGTCGTGTACCGCATCCCCGGCCCGGCCGGCTCCAGGGTGAACTGGGTCCTGTACGCGATGCCCCCGCAGAGCGGCCGGCTGCGGCTGGACGACCCCACCAGCTTCCCGCCCGGCCGGCTCACGGCCGAACTCGCGGCGGCGCTGCCGGAGTTGCTGGAACGCGACTTCCCGCCGTACTGGGCCCGCGTCATCTCGCTCACCGACGCCGAGCACACCTTCGTCCAGCCGATCTACGACCTGGCGAGCGCGCACACCACCGCGGGCCGCTTCCTGCTGGCGGGGGACGCGGCGGTCGTCGCGCGCCCGCACACCACCAGCGGGGCGGCGAAGGCCCTCCAGGACGCCAGCGCGTTCGAGACCGCCTGGCGCCGGTCGGGCTCCTGGGACGAGCTGCTGGACGCCTACCGGGCGGCGCGGGGGCCCGCGGGCCGGGAACTCGTCGCCCTGGCCCGCAGGCTCGGCCGGGCCCAGGTGGAGCGGACGCCCGCCTGGGCCGTGATGGACGGCCGTGCGGCGCAGGCCTGGTGGCGGGACCAGCTCGCGGACGCGGCGGACATCGGCGGCCAGGCCATGACCGCCCCGAAGCCGGCCGTGGGGTGACAGCCCCTCACCGTTCGCGCGTCCGGGCTCGAAGGGGACGGCTCTGCCGCTCGTCGTCGTTGTCCTCGAACAGTGCCCGGGTACGGCGCAGCAGAGCTTCCCGTACATCGTCCGGTGACAGGACCCTCAGTGGTGTGGCCAGGCTGAGGAGGTACCTGGCGAGCCCGTCCGCGTCGGGGCCGCCGATGTCGACGACCGTGGCGTCGGGGCCTTCCGGGCGGTGCGTACCGACCGTCGCCGGGATCAGCCGAAGCGCCTGTTCCAGGGGCAGAGGGAGACGGATCGTCACGTAGAGCGGGTAGGCGCCGGCCGCGATGGACTGGGAGACGAGCAGAGCCGGGTCGGGTGGGTCGCCGAGTTCCACCGGGCGCCCGGTCGGCTGTATCCGGCCGATCCGGTCCGCCCGGAAGGTACGCCATTGGTCCCGCGTCACGTCCCGGGCGACGAAGTACCAACGGCGTCCCGTGTGCACCAGGCGGTACGGGTCGACCTCCCGGACCGTGTCCTTCCCTTCCCGGTCACGGTATGACAGTCGGCTGCGCTCGCCCCGGCGGCATGCGGCGGCCAGTTCCAGCAGCATGCCGGGCGTGATCTGCGGTTCGTCGGGTCTCGCGGTGTGCACGAAGGCGGCGTCCATCTCGCCCAGTCGGTCCGCGATCCGGCGGGGCAGCACCTGACGTAGTTTCAGCAGGGCCGACAGCGCGGCCTGGTCGCCGCCGAGGACGCCGCTGAGCGCGGCCTCGCGCAGCCCGACGGCCACGGCCAGTGCCTCTTCGTCGTCGAGGACCAACGGCGGCACCCGGGTCCCGGCACGCAGGCGGTAGCCGCCCCACGGCCCGGGGTCGGACTCGACTCCGTAGCCGAGTTCTCGCAGCCTTGCGACGTCTCGCCGCACCGTGCGCTCGGTGACCGCCATCTTGTCGGCCAGCTCGCCGCAGGTCCACGACGGCCGTACGGACAGGAGCGAGACGAGTCGCAGCAGGCGCGCGGATGTGCTGATCACCTCCGAAGTGTCCCGCACGACCAGGACCGTAACTGTCCTGGTCCCGTCATAGCGTCCTTCCCATGAGCACAGAAGACACCTCCGCACCCGCGATCCGCTACGCGGCCGTCACTTTCGACTGCCCGGACCCCGCCGAACTGGCCCGCTTCTACGGCGACGCCCTCGGCCTGCCCGTCGCCTACTCCTCTGACGACTTCGTCCTCCTCGGCCAGGAGGGCTCGGCCGGGCTGGGGTTCAGCCGGCTGGCCGACTACCGGCGTCCCACCTGGCCGGACCCTTCCCAGGAGAAGCAGGCGCACATCGAACTGGGCGTCGACGACTTGGAGGTCGCGCAGGCCTGGCTGCTCGCCCTGGGGGCCGTCGAGCCCACGGTTCAGCCGGAACCCGACAGGTGGCGGGTCCTGCTGGACCCCGCGGGCCACCCCTTCTGCATCACCACCCTGGTCTGAGCGTGATCGGCCGTCGTCATCGAGGCTCCTGGCGGCGGGTGTCCACCACCGCCAGGAGTTTGCCGCTCGTGGGGCTGCGGTCCAGTGCGGCGCCGTCGACGGCCTCGACCACCAGGTCCAGCAGTCGTTCGGTCACCGCCGCGCGGAGTTCCGGATAGCCGGTCAGGAAGACCTCCCGGAGACGCTCCGGATCCGTCGTCCCGCCGCGCTCCACCCGCACGGTGAGCCGCTCGCGCGCGTCCGCCGCCTCCAGGCGGATCTGCAACTCACCCCGGTAGCCGCCCTGTTCTTCGGCCAGGCTCAGGATGCGGCGGTGGTTGAGGAAGTACGTCGCCACCCGCATCACGTCACCGGTGCGCCCCATCAACTCGAAGCGGGGCGCGTGCCGCCCGCAGGCGCACCGGCCGGGGACTTCCCGTCCGAGGTCGCCTATCAGGTACCGGCCCAATTGCTGGCCGCGCCGGGCGTGCGTGGTGAAGACCAGCCGGCCCGTTTCGCCCGGGGCCACGGGCCGGTCCTCGGCGAGGTCGACGATCTCCATCGTGTGCAGGTCGGCGTGCAGGTGGTGGACGCCGCCCGAGCTCTCGGTGCACTGGTAGCCCAGCGGGCCCAGATCGGTGCTGCCGTAGGTGATCGAGTGGACGACCTCGATGCCGAACCTCTCCTCCAGGGCGCGGCGCTGCTCCCGCGTGAAGTGCTCGCCGCCGTAGAAGATCTTGCGCAGGCCGCCGTACGCGCGCAGCGTTTCCTCCTGCGCGTGCAGGAGCTGCCAGAGGTAGGAGGGCATTCCGAACAGCGTGTCGGCCCCGTGGTCGACGATGGCCCGGGCGGTCGCCCGGTGGTCGGGCCCGGCGGACAGGGGGAGCTGGACCCCGCCCAGGCGTTCCAGCACGGAGAAGAAGCTGATGAAGCTGCCGTACATGGCGCCGCAGTAGAAGAGGTTGGCGGTGCGGTCCCCGACCGGGTCGTAGCCCGCGGCGAGCAGGCCGCGGGCGGCGGCGTGCATCTGGGTGTCGTAGTCGTCGTAGCTGAAGAGCGACAGCGCCGGCTCGCCCGTGCTCCCGCCGCTGCGGAAGTACAGCTCGGCATCCTCCCGTGCCAGCCGGCGGCCCTGTTCCTGAGCGTCCTCCTTGCCGACCAGCGGACCCGCGGGCTGCGGCAGGACGACGGGACGGGCGAGGTCGTCCAGACAGGCGGTGGTGGCGAAGCGGGCCGGGTCGGCCTGGACCGCGACGCGGCGGCTGTAGCGCTGCAGGGCGTACACGCCGTCGTGGGGTTCACCCGCGTAGCTGTCCAGCATGGAGCCGACCGGCGTCACCCGGGTGACGCCCGCTGCCAGCGCGGTACGGGCGAGCTCGGCGATGTCGGTGGGGCTGCCCGCGAGGCCGGCCGTCTGCAGGTAACGGCGCATCGGTCGCAGGGTGGTGATCAACTGCTTGCGGGGCAGTGGTTTGACCCACACGCTGCGGTGCAGCGGTGAGGCGGCGAGCGGCGAGCGGGTGTCGGCCATGACCCGCCACGAGCCGTCCGGGGCGGCGAACACACGCGTCAGACCGAGGTGTTCCTCCAGCCGGGCCACCAGTTCGGTGGTGGTCAGCTCCGCCTCCTCGGCGGGGTCCGGGCCGTCCGCCTCGGCCGCGGACGCGGCGGGCGGCCGGGATGCGAGGACCGCGGCGAATCGCCCGGCGAAGGCGAAGACCTCGCCCTCGTCCGCGGTGTCGAGGTAGACGACCTGGGGGCTGGAGCACGCCTGCTGCTCGTGCAGGCACACATCGGCCGCGAGGGCGTCGAGGGTACCGGCGTCGGACCAGGCGTCGGCGGTGAGGTAGGCGAAGGAGATGCGGTGTCCCCACTCCACCAGCCGGCAGCCGGGCGGGACGTGCGCCGCCACCCCTTCGACGGCGCCTTCGCCGCCCCATACGGCCACGGCGTCCGCGGGTGCGCACATCAGACGCAGCCATTCCTGCCGGGAGGACGGGAAGCGCAGGACGACGATCCGCGCGGCCAGGGCGCCGCTGGGGTCCAGAGCGGCCAGCTCGGCCATCAGGTGCTGCGTCAGCAGGGTGTCGGCGCTGCTGGTCTTGAGGATGTTGACGTTTCCGGCGAGCAGGCCCTCGACGATGCTGAGTGGTGCGACGGTCGCGCTGTTGCCCGGGGCGATGTGGGCGACCAGGCCGACGGGCGCCCAGGCCTCGTAGACCGTTTCGCGCGGATCGGCGCGGTTCAGCCGGCCGGGGGTCGCGCTGCCGAGCTCCCGGCGCAGCTTGCGGGTGAGCTCGCGACGGCCGAGGGCGCCGCCGAGCTCCACCAGGACCGCCGGGTCCTCCCCGTCGGGCAGGTGTGCGGCGAGCCGGGCGTGTACGGGGTGGGCCGGGTCGCACAGGGCGGCGGCGAGGGCGTCGCAGGCGGCCAGCACGGTCTCGGTCTCCAGCACCGAGGCGAGCGCCGCCTCCACGGCCGCCGGCAGGTCGGCGAGGCGGCGCGCGGCGTCCTCGTCGCGGATGAAGGAACCCTGCCAGTAGTGGTGCGCGACGCCGGTGCCGTGCCGGCCGTCCGGGGACACGGCCACGGTCTGGCGACAAGTCACGGTGTCGGTGTCGGTCGCGGTCTGCATCTCGCTCACGCCATTCCCTTCATCAGTTCTGCTGCGGCCACCGCGCAGCTGCGGTTGCGGCTCACCCCGGCGCGGCCGTGGACGGTGAACCAGGGGGTCTCCAGCTCGCACCCGCAGGCGTCTCCCGGCCGGAGGGAGGCGAGGTCGCCCATGACCACGCTCTGGGCCGGTACCGAGGTGATGTACGGCGATACGAGGTGCAGGTAGCCCGGTTCCCCGTAGGGCAGGGGTTCGAGCGTGCGCGTGGAGAGGATCGCGACCCGGGACCAGACGGGCGCGTGCAGCCGGTGGTGGTCGCACTCGATGTACGGGATGCAGTGCTCCACCGACCCGAAGGTGTCGCGGATCCGCTCGCCGGGAATGCCGAGCTGCTCGGTGACGCGCGCGTACAGCTCCTCCTTGCCGATGCGCCGGTCGGCGTGTCCCTTCCAGCCGCCGCCGAGGACGACGAGGGACCCCTCGGGCAGGCGCAACGGGGGCAGTCCCATGGCCCGCATCCGCTCCAGCGTGAAGAAGAGGAAGGCGGGGAAGCCGAGGATGCGGACCGGTGCGTCCTCCCGCTCGAAGCGGCGCAGCGCGGCGATGCAGCCGAAGGGGTCGAACTCGTGGTCGCCGCCGGTGTTGCGCAGGGCGTACTCGACGCTGCGCGCCGGGGCGAAGTCGCACAGGTAGTTGTCGGTGAAGGCCGTCCCGAGGTTCAGGGAGGGGGCCGGTTCGTAGCTGTAGAGGAGGTAGTTGACCTCCTGGTCGGGGGTGATCCACCCGTTGCGCTCGAAGATCCGGGCGACCATGCGCTGCGCGGAGCGGATGGTCCAGTGGTCGAAGAACATCTGCGACTTCTGGCCGGTGGTTCCGGAGGAGGTCAGGTGCAGCTCGACCTCCTCGCGCGCGACGGAGAGCACCTCGTGCCGCTTGAAGAAGTTCGCGTGGACCAGCGGCGCCCGGTACGGGTGCGCCTCGGGGGTGGCTTCGTACAACGAGCGGAAGAACGGGGAACGTTCGGCGTGCCAGGCGTTGGTCTCGGCCATGGCGGCGGCGAACAGAGCGTCGTGCTCGGGCCCGTGGGCATAGGGGTCGGTCAGGTCGCACAGCCGTTGCACGTGCGGCAGGAGGGCCGGGTCGGGTACGGCGACCGGCGCGAGATGGGGGTTCATGGGGCAACCTCGGATGGTGTGGGCAGGTGCGTCGACGCCCAGGCCGACACGTAGCAGTCCAGGTACGGCTGGAGGGGGGGTTCGACGGCGACGCCGCGGAAGTCGATCCGCTCGCCGGAGCGGGACAGGACGGCGTAGTCGTGGAAGCCGTCGCCGTCCGCGCGCATCGCCGGGTAGAGGGCTCCGGCGACGAAGCCCTGGGCCAGGAAGGCGCTGAGGGCTTCCCCGTGTTCGAGGGGGACCAGGGCCTCCACGTAGCCGGCTCCGGCCCTGGCCAGGGCCCGGGTGACGGGTTCGAGGTGGGCAGCGGCCGCCGCGGGGCCGGGGTGGGCGGTCAGCAGCGAGCAGTACCCGCCGGCGCGGTTGAGGTAGGCGTACACCTCGAAGCGGCCGTCTTCGGGGGTGAGCAGTACGTTCGGGGTGTGCAGGGGGTAGAACCAGCCCTCGGCGCCGGGGAACCGCTCTCGGAAGCGGCGCCGTACGAAGGCCGGGGCCTCGATCATCTCCAGCCGTTCCGCGGCCCCGTGGGGAGCGGGCTGCGGGAGCGGGCCGGAACTGGCCCTGACCCCGGGGTAGGAGATGCCGAGCGCGTCCTCGCAGGTGCGCAGCAACGGCAGCAGCGGGGCGGGCACTTCGGTGACGGGGATCCTGCGGTCGAGCACCCCCGCGGAGTGACGCGCGTAGAGCGCGAGGCTCTCGCGGCTACTGAGGTCCACGGCGTTGGGCAGGATGCCGAGCGGCCTGAAGCCGTTGCGGGCGACGACGCGCTGCGGCCCGGCGCTGACGGTGCGCACGGTCGCGTAGACCGAGTCCAGCCGCCCGGTGTCCAGCATGCCGGCGCACAGAGCGCCGGTCAGGGCGGCGGCCAGGCCCCCCGAGCGGTGCCCGGGGTGGACGGCGATGCCCTCCAGGCGGCCGATGCGGCTGCCCGCGTCGCCGCGGATGACGGCGGACGCCGTCAGGGCCCGGGTGTCGGGGCAACGGCCGACGAGCCACAGGGAGTGCGGGTCGGTGATGAGACGCGCCATCTCGGCCGGGTCGGTGCCGAGGGCCACGGGGTAGTGCGGCCCGTAGACGGCGTAGTACAGCTGGCGGAGTTCGGCGATGTCCTCGCGGGTGGCCGGGGTGATGAGGGGGTTCACCGCTCACCTCCGACGGGTTCCGCGTCCCGCTCTGCCGCCGCACCGGGTGACGGCGCGGGGGTCGCAGCACCGGGTGACGGCGCGGGGGTACGGGATCCCAGGAGGGCCAGCGCGAGGGCGGCGGGGAGCAGGCCCGCGCCCTGCACGAGGCACAGGGTGCGGGGCGAGAGGAAGTCACCGGCGGCACCGAAGACCAGGGACGCCACAGGCAGCGAGGAGCCCAGTACCGCCTGCATCACGGCGAAGAAACCGGGCTTGTCCGCCGTCGGCACCAGGCGCTGGAAGAGTGCGACGAAGCGGACGCTGACGGCCCCCGCGCACCAGCCCGCCACGACCAGGCAGCCCGCGATGACCATCCGGTGGGCCACCAGCCCGGGCAGCGCCAGGGCGAGTGCCATGAGGACGAGGCAGTAGGCGCCCGCGACGGTGGGCCGCCCCGGAACCCGGGCGCCGGTGAAGGCGCCGATGAGCGCGCCGGTGCCGAGGGAGGCCTCCAGCAGGGCCACGGTGGCGCCGCCGCCGGAGAGGACCGAGCGGGTGTAGAGGGGGATGACGACGAAGACGGCGGTCGTGAAGAGGTTCGCCGCGGTGAAGCAGACCAGGATCCGCCGCACGTAGGGCAGTTCACGCAGGATGTGGAGCAGCCCGCGGCGCCGGGGCACGGTTGCCGGGTCTCCTGCCGGGCCTTCTGTGGCGGCGGACGGCTGTGGTGCGGCGGTGCGGAAACGGGCGCTCGCGACGAACAGGGCGGCGCCGAGGTAGGCGGCCGCGCAGCCTGCGGCCAGCCCGGCCACGCCGGCCCGGTCGACGGTCAGGGCTCCGAGCAGCGCGCCGCCGAGGCCGGCCAGGGACTGGGTCGACAGCTCGAAGCCGGTGGCCGCCTCGATGTCGGCGTCGTCGACGAGTTCGGGCACCGAGGTGGTCAGGCAGGGGTCGAAGAACGCCTGGCAGGTGGCCAGGGCGAGGGCGGCGGCGTACACGGCGGTGAGGGGCAGGGCGCCGCCGTGCGCCCACAGCGCGAGGGAGCCCGAGGCGGCCCCGGCGAGGAGTGCGGCGGTCCGCAGCACGGAGCGGTGGGCGAAGCGGGCGACGGCTCCGGCCACGACGGGCGCCAGGGCTACGGCGGGCAGCGTGCAGGCCGCCATGAACAGGCCCGAGGCCAGGCCCCGGGCGTCGTGCACGGCGTAGGCGACGATCCACCAGGACACGCCGACCTGGAACATGCGGACGGCGGCCTGGGTGAGGACCTGGCCGAGCCACACGGCGGCGAAGGCACGGTTGCGCAGGACCAGCGGGGTACGGCGGCCGGTGGCGTCATCGGCATTGCCGGCCGCGGGCGGGGGCGCGGGCGCGGCGGTCATGCGGTCGGCCTCTCGTCGAGGACCCGGACGAGCTTGCCCGTGCGCGGGTTGACGGCGAGGTCGCGGTGGCGTGCCCACTCCACGGCCAGCGGGTGCACGAATCCGGCGCGCACGCTGTCGGGGTAGAGCGGTCTCACGGTCTCCAGCTCGGCGATGACGGCTTCGGCCAGAGCCCGCGGGCCGTCGGCGCCTTCACCGGGGGCACCGCTCGCGCCGCCGTCGTCACCCGGGGCCGTCGCCAGCCGCAGGACGAGCCCGTCGCGGCCGTCCCAGCGCCGGACGACGAGTTGCAGGCCGACCACGCGCCCGGCGGTGTCCGCCGCGGCGACCGCGTCCTGGACGTCCTGCGTGTAGAGGGAGACGGGTCCGACGCGTACGCCTTCCTCCGCGCGCCCGAGGATCCGGAAGTGTCCGGGGCCGGTGCCGGTCCATTCGGCCCGGTCGCCGGCGGGGAACCGGATGATCGGCATCAGGCGGCGGAAGAGGCTCGTGACGACGACCCGTCCGGGTCGGCCCGGCTCGGTGACGGGCTCGCCGGTGACGTCGTCCAGGATCTCCACCACCGAGTACGGCGAGAAGGGCTCGTGCACCCGGGTGTCGGAGCCGGGTACGGGACGGCCGAGCAGCCCGGCGTCGACGCTCGCGTATCCGATGGAGCGTGCCTCGGCTCCGGGGAACGCGGTGGCCAGCAGGCGCCGCTGGTCCTCGAACAGGGCCTCGCCGCCGAAGAGGAGCAGCTCCACCGAGTCGAGCCGGACACCGGTGGAGACGACCTGCTCGGCCAGCCGGCACAGGGTGGTGGGCGTGCCGGCCAGGACCTGTGCGGCGAGTTCCCGCAGGGTGGGGATCGTCGATTCCAGGGGTGCTCCGCCGCCGATGGGCAGGCGGACGTTGTCCACGGGCGCGTGGGCGAGCGAGTCGAGGACGAAGAGGAAGCTGGCGTACAGCTCTCCGGCGTAGAAGAGGTCGGCCACGCGGTGCCCCGGGCGCAGGCCCGCGTCCACGAGCCCCTGCCCGAACGAGGTGACGAAGGTGCGCCACTCGTCACGCGTGTAGACGGAGAACTTGGGGGACCCGGTGGTGCCGCCGGTCTTGTAGACGGTGGCCTCACTGAGCGGGCCGGTCAGTACGCGGTTGTCCTGGAGGGTGTTGGCCGCCCAGAAGTCCTGCTGGTCGATCACCGGCAGGTCGGCGAGACGGTCGGTGTGCGGTGGCAGGGACGCGTACAGGTCGCGGTAGTAGGGCGAGTGGTGCCGGGCGAAACGTATGAGGTCCGGGAGGTGCTGGGCGGACATGGGCCTTTGCCTAGGTGACGGGAACGGGAGCGGAGGGGCACGGGAACGGGACGGGAGTCCCGGCAGGGCGCGCAGGGAGCGCAGGCTCCGCCTGCGGTGGCGCCCGGTGGGGACGGGGCCCTGACGGCCGCCTTCTCGCATGCACGTCCGGAACTGACGTGCGGTCATGATGATGAAACATCAATGCGGTTATCACCAAATCAACCAGGATTTCCGGCCAGTTGGGCCAGATTCAACAAAATTTGCAGCCGCGGGGCAGCCACTCCCCCGCCGGGCGCCCCGGTGGCGCCGGAGCTGACCGACGGCCGAGCCGAGGTGACGGCACGGGACCGGGGGCCGGGCAGCGCAGCGGATCGCCCGCCCGATGGCGTTGCGCAGCTCGCGTGCTTCGTCGACGATGCTCCAAGGCCCGACGGTCCGGATTCCACTGGGCCTGGTCAGGGCGTCGGAGAACAGGGGAAACAGTGACGAAGAACAGCAAGCCGAGGAAGCGTCCCGTAGCAGCGGCACTCATACCGCTCTTCGTACTGTCCGGGCTGCTGCTCGGCCCTGCGGCGGCAGCCACGGCGGCCGTGCCCGCCGCCCGCCAGGCCCCCGCCGCAGCGGCGCCGCAGCACGCTCTGCCTGCCGGCGCCGGAGTGGTGGCCGCCGGTCTCCACGCGCCGGCCTCGTCCCAGGCCAAGGCCACCACCGGGAACAAGAAGACCAAGAAGAGCAAGAAGAAGGGCGGCCTCTTCAAGAAACTCCTGATCGTCGTGGTCGTCGTCATCGTGCTGCTCGTGGTCCTGTACGGGGTCCGCCGTGCCATGCGCCGCAGGTCTGCCTGAAGGGCGTTCGTCCGCGGCCGGGTGCGCCGGCCCGGGGGTTCAGCTTCCGGACAGGGTGTGCTGCAGCCAGTCGAAGACGACCTCGCAGTGCAGTTGCGGGGCCATCGGGGAGCAGTGGAGCTGCGCACCCTCGGCCGCGGTCAGCTTCAGGTAGTCCTTGGGCCCGGTGAGCTTGTCGTACAGCCGGCGCGGCTGGCCGGGGTAGAACTGCTCGTCGTCGTAGTCCAGGACCAGGGTGGGTGCCTTGATGCGGCCGACGACGTCGGTGATCGCCAGGGCCCGGATGCGGGTGGCGGGTGTGTAGAAGTCCGTGAACAGCTTGCCCTGACGGGCCTCCAGCATGGCCGGCACGGAGAAGGGCTCGAAACGCTTCTTCATGACCGCGGCGTCGGCCGGGGGCAGCGCGGGCGCGACCTCCTTGTTCCAGATGTCGTTCGTCTGCTGCTTGCCGGGGGTGAGGATCTTGCGGATCCCGGGCGGGAAGCCGAGCCAGGGATCGATGCAGCCCGGCATGGCCACCAGCGCCGCGATCCGCTCGTCGAAGGCCGCCGCGCGAGGGGCGAGATCGCCCGCCATGCTCAGACCGGTCAGGGCGATCTTGCGGGGGTCCACGTCCCGGCGGGCCGTCAACCAGTCGACGAGGGGGCTGACGACCTTCTCCCAGGTGGGCGTGAACACCACCCGGTCCACGAAGAGCAACTGCCCCTGGCCCGGACCGTCGTAGACGAGCGCGTTCCAGCCGCGTGCGAGCGCCGCCGGCACGCCATAGGTCCACATGTCGACATTCTGGCCGTCGCTGCCGTTCGTCAGGATGACGGTGGGACGGGGGGTGACAGCCTCGTCGGGCCGGAAGAACCACACCGGCAGCGGCGTGTTCCCGTAGGGGACGGTGGCCTTGACCGCGGCCGGCTCGCACAGGTCGCAGAAGGTGTCCCAGGCGTTTCGCCCGGACTTGTAGAGCTGTTCCTCGCTGCCCGGGGCGTCGGAGCCGAGGACGAAGAACAGCGCCTGGGCGTAGTACTGGGCGGCGCGCAGCGCCCTGAAACGCCTGGTCTGGCCGTCGGCCGGCGCTCCGGGGGGCGCCTTGAGGAGCCGGTCGCCCAGTTTGCGGAAGGTGTCGACGTACGTCTGTGCGGACAGGCCGGCCCGGTTGATCGCGTTCACGGCGGTGAGGACCTCGCCCACCTCGCTGCTGCCGGCGCCGGCACCACCGAGCGCGAAGAGGCCGTTGAAGTTGTACGCCGGGTCCTGGAAGAGCGTCATCACGCCGGGGGTGGGTCCGCCGGCGGGCCGGCCGGGTGACGCGGAGCCGCTGGAGCCGGGGCCGGGCGCGGCGGGTCCGCCGGCAGGAGCGCATCCTGCGGCCAGCACCGCTCCGGTCCCGACGGTGAGCAGGGCACGCCGCGAGGGCCCGGGGTGGTTCGGTACGCGCTTCATACCGTCCGAACCTAGCGGCGGTGCGGAGCGCCGACCTCCCGCCCGGTCCGAACGGGCGATGCGCCGCCGCATGTCCGCTCCCCGTCGGGGCACCCGCTCGACAGGGTCTTCGACGCTGGAGGTGCTGAACATGACGAGCGCAAGGGTGGTCGCCCATTTCCCCGCCGGGGGTCCGCGAGGCAGCTGGCCCGCCGAGGAGGCCGCGGCCGAGCGGTGCGCACGGGGCGAGGCGGCGCGCGTGGTGATGGACCTGGAACGGGACGCGTTCCTCGTCGTGGTCGGCGAGCAGGCCGGAGCCACGACCAACGCCTGACACCGCCGGGCGCCCCGCGGTGGCAAGCAGCCGCGGGGCGTCGAGTGCCGGCCGCGGAGTGCACATGGACGGGCGGCAACGAGAGCCGCCCCCGGCCGGGGATTCCGGCCGGGGGCGGCTCTCGTATTCAGGCGGCGGGTCTCACAGCCCGCCCACCGTGTACGTGTCGTAGATGTCCAGCAGGTCCTCCTCGGCGTCGAGCCAGACCTCCGGCGGCATCCGGCACACGAGCGCCGTCAGCCCCAGCAGGGCGTTCAGGCCCGGCAACCGGGACTGGTCCGCGACCGGACCGGCCTGGGGCCACTCGTCGGCGAGCGCCCGCAGGCAGTCCCGCCGGGCGCGGGCCGCGTCGGTGTCCGGCCGCTCGTCCGTCACGTGCCACAGGCGTACGGCCCCAACGGGCCGGCACGCGGCGACCACGCTCCGGCGCAGCGCCGGGTCCGCGTCCTGCCACGAGGTGGGCAGGACCAGGCCGGCCAGGGCCGTCCCCGCCGCTTCCTCCGCCTCGGACAGGCGGTCCGCGGGCAGACCCAGCACGGTCAGCCCGTAGGGGGGCTCACCGTGCCAGTGCAGCAGACACACGGTCTGCGGACGGCCCGTCACACGCACATCTCGCTCTTGCCCTGCAGGTAGTGCTTGTCGTAGTTGTAGACGGTGCCGTAGATCCGGTGCCCCGAGCCGTGCGGGCCGCTCGCGATCATGAAGTCGCCCACTCCCTCGTAGTAGTAGCAGTGTCCGTGCGGCGCCCAGTTGGCCACCGCGCGGGCCTTGTACTTGTTGTTGCCGGACTCGTAGCCGGTGTCCATCTTCTCCCAGCCGTACCAGCGGGACCGGTAGAGCGTGATGTGGATGGAGAAGCTGGGCACCTTCTTCTTGCACTTGAGGTCGGCGTGCACGTTGATGCGTCCGTGCACGGTGTGCGAGGGGTGCGGGTAGTCCACGAAGGCGCCGCAGCCCCACTTGTTCGCCCCGTACTGGCCGGTGAGGTCCGTGCAGTTGACACCGTCACCCGAGCAGTATTCGTACGGGTTGGCGTTGCCGCCGTACACCGGGTCCACGGACAGGAAACGGCCGGTGGAGGGGTCGTACTGGCGTACTCCCATCAGGACGACCCCGGCCGGGGTGCCCGAGTCCCGCTGTTGCGCGGCCAGCCAGTTGTAGCGCGCCGATGCCGTTCCCTCGCGGACGTTGCCGTACTCGTCCGTGTCGGCCACCGACAGCGCCTTCTGCGGGTCCAGCGGCAGCGCGACGCCCGCGTCGCCGTGCAGGTCGGTGAACTGGAGCACGGTGTCACCGGCGGTTCCGGTGACGGCGGCCAGTTCCCCGGAGAGGCTGGTGACGTTGCGGCTGCGCAGGTTCGCGGCCACGTCCTCCACGGTCCACGCCGGGTTGTCCGACCCGTCCCGGTAGTGGTTGACGGAGTTGACCGACGCGGTGACGGCGCCCTGGGCGTCGAGGCTCTCGGCCGTCCAGGAGCCCAGGCGGCCCTGCGCGTCGAGGTTCCACGTCTGCCGGTGGCCGCCCGACGTCTGCTGGCGGACCAGGTCGTTGGCGTAGTAGCCGAAGACCGTGTCCGGCTTGGTGAGGGTGCGGCCGAAGGCGTCGTACGAGATGCCCGTGCCGGTCAGCCGGTCGGAGGCGTCGTACGTGTAGTCCGTCGTCGTGGACGCCGGCCCTCCGCCCTGGTCCCGGGTCGAGACCAGCCGCGTGCGGTTGGAGTCGGCGTCGAAGCCGTACGTACGGTGCTGCTGCCCGTACGCGCCCGACTCGTCGACGTCGGTGAGCCGTCCGGTGCGGTCGTAGCGGAAGCTCTGGCCCGTGCTGGCGCCCGCACTGCGGGCGCCCGAACCGGTCTGGCCGTGGACCGTCGGTACGGCCACGTCGGTGAGCAGCGCCGCACCGTCCGCGTCGCGGGTGTAGGCCCGGGAGGTGGTGAAACCGGTTTCGTCGGTGACCGTGGTGAGGGTGTAACCGCCGGGCAGGGTCTCGTTCGCGACCTCGCCGGAGGCGTCGTAGGTGGCCCCGAAGGTGCCGGCCACCGAGTCGGTCAGGGAGGTGGGCAGTCCGCGCGGCTCCTTGGCCGTGTCGTAGGAGTACGTGACCGTGGAGGGCGCGGAGTCGGCGACCTTCACCACGCGTCCCAGCGGGTCGTACTCGGTGGTGGTGACGTTGCCGGCGCCGTCGTCGTAGGAGACCTGGCGGCCGAGGGCGTCGTAGTCGTACACGGCCGTCTTGCCGCCCGCGGCGACGCTGGTCAGTTTGCCGTTCACCGGGTCGTAGGTGCGGACCGTCTCGGGCACCGCGGTGCCGAGGCCGCCGGTGACGGCGGTCCGGGTGACGCGTCCGGCGTCGTCACGGGTGACCTGCGTGGTGCGGACCTCCGGGCCGGCCTTCTCGGTCGTCCTGGAGATCTCGCCTTGGGCGTCGTACTCGTACACCGAGGTGGTGCCGGCCGCCGGATCGGCCGGGCCCTCGGAGCAGACCTTGTCCGCCCACTCGGGACGGCCTCCGCAGGTACCGGTACCGGTCGCCGTGTAGTACGAGGTCACGCGGGTGGCGGCGGCGCCGCCCCTGGGGAGCGTCGTGGAGACCACGCGGCCCTGGGCGTCGTAGGCGGTGCTGGTGACGAGGTTCAGACCCGCGGGGTCCTCGGCCGCCTTGAGGGGCAGGCCCTTGGCCCAGTCGTACGTCGTCGTACTGGTGCGGGTGTCGAGGTCACCGCCCGCGCGGCCGGGCACGAAGGCTCCGGTCGTCACGGTCGTGGGCTGTCCGCTGACCGGGGCGTCGGCGGGCCTGCCCTCGTCGTAAGCGGTGGCGGTGTGCAGGCGCGCCGGGACCTCGCTGCCGGCCGGCAGGTCGGCGGCGCCCTGTTCCAGCTCCACCTGGTGCAGCGGGCCGTAGGAATGCAGCAGTCGCAGACCGTCCGCGCTGTACTCCTTGGTCTCGGCGAGCAGCGCGGCACGCTCAGCGGTGCCGGCGCCGGCGATGCCGAGGTCCGCGAGCCGGTCGAGGGCCGGTCCGGAGGTGGCCAGGGCCAGGTCCCGGTTGGCGGCCGAGAGCGCGTACACGACGGCGCCGCCGGCGTTGTAGCCGGTGGTGGAGATGCGGCCGCCGGGCTGGGCGGTGTTGACCTCGCGTCCGGAGGCGTTGACGTAGGTGACCGCGGCGCGCCTGTACGCGGCGGCCGTCAGTGCCGAGCCGTCGTTCCCGGCGGGCACGGCGTCGGGCGGGAACACGGCGGTGGCATCGGTGGGTGCGTCGGTCTGCCCCCACGCGGCGACGTCGGCGGCGCCCAGCTTGTAGGGAGCGTTCGCGCCGGTCAGCGGGACGTTGTAGACGAGGGAGTTGGCGATGGAACCGCCGTCGGTCACCGTCTTCGAGCCCTGCGCGAGGGACGGGCGGGACGCCTTGAGGAGCATGCCGTCACCTGCGGCCGCCGACGTACCGGCCTTTCCGTAGGTGAAGGTCCACGGGAGTTCGGTGCCCGGCATCATCCAGTAGACGCGGTGGGCCGAGTCGTACGAGTACTGCACCTGCGTGGACTGGGACAGGCGCGGGTCCCACTGCTGGCGGAGCCGGCCGTCCTTGTCGTAGCGGTACGTCGAGACGGCCTGGCTGGTGGCCGCGGTGGCGCCGGGGGCCGTGGACCACCGGCGGATCTCCTTGACCCGGCCGGTGAAGTCGCCGAAGTCGGCTGCGGTGGTGTAACCGGTCGCCGTGGTGGCCGTGGCGTACACGAACTCCAGGCTCTCGCAGCCCGCGGTGGCGGGGGCCGACGCGCAGGCGTCCGAGTTCGCGGCGGTGCTGGGGGCTATGAGGTACTTGGGCCGGGCGAGCACCTTCGTGCCCACCGGGACCATATCGGAGACCACGCGGGTGGTGGTGTTGTCGGTGGGCAGCTTCGTGGACTCGACCTGCCAGGTCTCGGCGGCCGGGTCGACCTTCTTGAAGACCGTGGTCGCGCCGTCGTCGTCGGTCAGGGTGAAGGTTCCGGTCAGCTGGCCGGTCAGGGTGAGCTGTTCGGCGCCGTCCTCGGGCTTCCAGCCGCCGCCGGAGGTTGCGGTGAAGCCGATCGCGCCCTCTTCCATCAGGACCTCGACGGAGGTCGCGGAGGTCTTGCGCAGGCCGGTGTAGGAGGAGTCGGTGATCTCGGCGTAGACGCCGGAGACCCACTCGGGTCCGAAGATCTGCACCTGGCCGTCGTCGTTGGCGTGGCCGTCACGCGAGTAGGCGGTACGCGTCACCGCCGTGCCCGCGCCGTCCGCGTCCGTGGCCCGGAGGGTGAAGTCACCGGTCAGGCTGTTGACGTAGCCGGGGCCCACGGGGAGCGAGGGCGCCACGCCGGCCGCGCGGTCGACCGTGACGGACACCTGCGGGGAGGCTTCGGTGGTGGTGGCCCCGCTGAACACGGCGCGCACGTCGACCGGCCCGTCCTCCGGAAGGGTGGTCGTGATCTCCCAGGTCAGTGGGGCGGGCTTGCCGCCGCTGACCGCGACCGGCCAGCCGGAGAGCGCCGCGCCGGTGGAGTTGACCCGCACGTGGGCGGGCGGCACGTCCTGCCACTGGTCGGTCTCACCGCGGCGGAACTGGTAGCGGACACCGGTATAGGAGGTGTCGCCCTGGGCCATCAGGCCGGTGCGGCGGGCCGGGCGTTCGCCGTCGCCGGGGCTGGTCAGGGCCGCGCCCTTGCCCGCGTTGAAGGTGTAGGCCGTGTCTGCGGAGACGTTGCCGGCCGCGTCACGCGTGTGGGCGGTGACGGTGTGCGCCCCGGCCTTGAAGGTGAGGGGCTTGGTGACGGCCGTGCCGGTGGTGGCGGCGGTCATCCAGGCACCCGAGTCGAGCTTGTACTGGATGTCCTTCACGTCGCCGGTGGGCGGTGTGAAGGTGAAGGAGCCGGTGAAGTCGCCGGCTGCGTCCGGGGTCCCCGACCACTGGCCGGCCGGAAAGGCCGTGGAGGACACGGCGGTGACGGCGGGCTTGGTGGTGTCGACGGTGAAGGACTGCCAGGCGGACCACGTGCCGTTGGCGGTGGTGCCGTCGGACACGGTGGCGCGCCACTTGTAGTTGCCCGGGGCCAGCGCGGTGGACGGCGTCCAGGGCGCGTTCGTACCGGAGGCCGTGAAGGCCGACTTGCCGCTCTGGAGGGCGGCGGTGCCGGCGGCGGTCCAGATCTCGTACGAGAGCTGGACGGTGTTGCCGTCGGCGTCGGTGGCCTTGCCGGTCAGCGTCGGGGTGGTGTCGTTGGTCGACGTACCCGACAGCGGCGCGACCGCCACCGCCGCACCCGGCTTGGTGTTGTAGTTGACCGTGAGCGAGGGCTCGTAGGCGGCGTTGTGCGCGCCGTCCGTCTGGTTGGCCGAGTAGTAGCGGCGCCAGGTGAGCGGGTCGCTCTCGTCCACGGCGGCGATCCGCACACCGTAGTTGGGCTGGCCGTCGGCCCACGCCTGGACGATCGCGTCGACGTCCCAGGACACCAGGCCGGCCGGGCAGGTGGAGTTGTAGCCCTTGGCCGCGGTGGAGGTCACGGCTCCGGTGGCCGTGGTGGCCGGCTGGTTCGACCAGGTGATCGCCGACGGGTCCCAGTCGGCGGTGATCCGTCGGACCTGGTTGCCGGAGTTCGCCGTCGAGCAGGTCGAGGAGTAGGTGGAGTAGAGGCGCAGGTCCGTGTCCAGGATCTGCTTGCCCTTGTACTTGTCGACGTTGAACTTGAGGAACGAGCGGGCCTTCTCGGCGCCGTTGTACGTGCCCGACTTCAGTTCGGTCGAACCGCGCTGCGAGGTGAGGTAGTCGTCGTACTGGATCCAGGTGTCGGTGACCGGCCCCATGAGGGAGTCGGTCGGGTCGATCGTCACCGGGTACGTGAGCTTGGGGTCGTCCAGGAACGCCCGGCTCGGCTTGAGGACCATGACCTGGCCGCGGCCGTCCTTGGCCTGCTCGACGTCCACTTCGACAGGAGCGATGTGTTCCGCGTCGCCCGAGGCCCGGTCGTAGGAGGAGTCCCACATCACCGGTGCGGGGGCGGTGGCCTTCGCCTGGCTCTTGTCGTCCTCCCAGCGCAGGTGCTTGTCGTCGGTCTCGGTGAGCCGCAGGCCGCTCGCCTGGACCGGTATGCGGTACTCGACCGGGCCCTTGGGGCGCTGGTGGAGGACGACCGAGTGGGAGAAACCTTCCTTCAAGGCGGTGACCACGAGGTCGCCGCCGCCCGCGACGGCGTTCTTGTACGTCGCGGTGGAGCCCTTCAGCTCCGGCTTGGGCAGAGCGCCCGTCCAGCCGATGCCGAGCGAGTGCTGTCCGCGCTCGACCGCGACGAGCGGCTTACCGGAGCCACCGTCCGACAGGGCGACGTCC
Source organism: Streptomyces cirratus (assembly GCF_014650775.1). Lineage (GTDB taxonomy): Bacteria > Actinomycetota > Actinomycetes > Streptomycetales > Streptomycetaceae > Streptomyces > Streptomyces cirratus. The sequence continues at coordinate 54,291 of NZ_BMVP01000004.1, forward strand.
GCCGCGGCGGCCTTGGGCTTGATGGCGCCGCCGGACTGGACGAGGTGCGTGTCGATCGGCTGCCAGGCGCCGTTGGCGGCCTTCACGCGTACCGGCCCGGTGAAGCTCTCCACCGAGGTGGTGCCGCCCGGTTGGGCGTAGGTGGTGGTCGAGTCGGTCCGTTCACCGGTGATCTCGATGCGGCGGTGCTGGAGCCGGGCCATCAGGAACGCGGAGGCCGCGTCGGGGGCCTCCGCGGCGGCGGGGGCGGTGCGGGGTGTGGGGGCGGGGGCGGTGCGGACGGCCGGTACGGCGACGGCCGGTCCGTCCAGCACCGCCACGGTGCTGATGACGGAGACCACGATCGCGGCTCGGCGCATCCATGGCGACGAGGCCCTGGAGCGTCGGCCTGCGGCGGCAGGCGGGCGTGCACTCATCTGGCTGGGGGCTCCTCTGGTCAGGGGTTTGACCAGGGGACGCTAATGCCTTCGCACGTCGCGTGATCGCGATCAATCGGACAGAGGGGACAGTGGCTCCACCCTGTGATCAAACCGTGTTGGAACCAGAGCGAATTTTTGGATTCCTCTTCCGGGACGCCCGCCGGATCACGGGAGGTGCCGGTCGGTCAGGACAGGATCTCGACGTACCCGTCGGTTCCGTGCACGCGGATCCGCTGGCCGTCGCGGATCAGCCTGGTGGCTCCCTCCACGCCCACGACGGCCGGCAAGCCGTACTCCCGGGCGATCACCGCGCCGTGCGTCATCAGGCCGCCCACCTCCGTCACCAGTCCCGCGGTTGCGACGAACAGGGGTGTCCAGCTGGGGTCCGTGAAGGTCGTGACCAGGATTTCGCCCGCTTCGAGATCGGCTTGCGCCATGTCGAGGACGACACGGGCCCTTCCCTCGACGGTCCCCGCGGAGACCGGCAGGCCGGCCAGCGCGCCGGCCGGCACGTCGTCGCGTCGGTACGCCCCGGTGACCGCCTCGCCGTCCGATGTGAGGACCCGGGGCGGGGTGAGGGCCCGGTACGTCCGGAACGCGTCTTTGCGCTGCTCGACGAGCCGGCCGTCGAACCGGTGCGAGCGTACGACGTCGTGGAACTCCTGGAAGGTGAGGTAGAAGACGTCTTCCTTCTCCGTCAGCACGCCGGCGCGCACGAGGCGTTCGGCCTCTTCCAGCAGAGCCCGCTTGTAGACGAAGGAGCGGCTGACGATGTCGTACTTCGGGTACTCCCTGTACCCGATGAAGGTCCGGACCCGGTCGATCATCCGCTTGGTCTCGCGGGCTTTGCGGTCCCCGTCCGGCAGGGCCCGCAAGCGCGACAGCACGTCCGCTTCCTTCTTCTGCGCCTTCTGCCGTCCCTCCTCGAAGCGCCGCTCGGCGGCGCCCGGTGCGAAGTTCCTGACGTTGTCGAGGATCGCCGGCACGAGGGTGGTGGGGCGCTCGCGCCAACGGGGCCTCGTGATGTCGATCTCGCCGGCACAGCGCATGCCGTACCGGACGAGGTAGTCCTCGATGGCGTCGTGCGCTTGCGCACCGCCGGGGAGCTTCGCCAGGTCGTCCAGGAAGCCCTCGTCCTCGACTCCCTGCAAGAACGCCACCACTTCCTTGTGCGGGCGGATCACGTCCGCGACGTCGAGCAGCGCGAGTCCCATCTCCGACGTGACGTTGCCGGGGGCGGACAGCGTGAGGGTGTCGGCTGCGTTCTTCTCACCGAGCCACTCGTACAGCTTGTCGTTGAGCCACCACGTGGCTTCCATCCCCGCCATGATCACCTGGATGCTGAGCGGGTAACCGACGATCCGCTTGTGCTCTTCGAAGGCTTCCAGCAGGAAGTCGAACAGCGCGGGTCCGGTCTTCGTCCGGATGCCGCGGTCCAGGTCGGCAAGGGACCTCCGGCTGCGCTCGACCAGCTCGGCGACGATGGCCGGATCCGTCTCGATCGGTGCGGCCGCGGCGCCGGGCCGCGGTCCGCCCCGACCCTCGTCGGGCAGCGACGGGACGAAACCGTCGCGGTCGAGGACGCTCTCCAGCGCGTCCCTGACCAACGGATCGCCTCTCCCCACCAGGTCGAGCAGGGCGGTGCGGCCCGCGGGCGAGCCCAGGCCCCGGGTGACGTCGACGAACAGCCGCCCGCCGGCCTCGTGCATCGCCACCATGGCCGTCAGCTGCCACACGGACAGGCCCAAGGGCTTCATCGCGTCGGTCATCATCTGCTGGTGCCCGACGGAGACGTAGACGTGGTTCTCCCGGTCGCCGCTCTGGGGGACGGGGAACAGCGTCGTGATCGGCCGGCTCTGAACGATCCGGAAACCGTCATCGGCCAGGCACCATTCGATGTCCTGGGGGCGCCCGAAGTGCGCTTCGATCCGCCGGCCCAGCCGCACCAGTTCCACGGCCTGTGCATCCGTCAGAGCCGGCTCCTTCTGCCGCCGCGGGTCGATCGTCACCTCGTGCGTACCGCCGGCTGACAGGGCGTGAACGGCTCGCTGTTTGGCGGCGATCGTCTTGGCGACGATTTCGCCGTCGCGCACCGTGAAGACGTCCGGGTTCACGAGACCGGAGACCAGGGCCTCGCCGAGACCGAAGCCGGCGTCCACGGTGGCGACCTTCCGGTTGCCGGTGACGGGGTCGGCCGTGAACAGGACGCCGGCCGCCCGCGGGAAGACCATCTGCTGGACGACCACGGCCATGTGGACCGTACGGTGGTCGATGCCGTTGCGTTGGCGGTAGGCGACGGCCCGCTCGGTGAACAGCGAGGCCCAGCACCGGCTCACGTGCTCGATGACCGCCGTCGGCCCGACGACGTTCAGGTACGTGTCCTGCTGACCGGCGAAGGAAGCCGTCGGCAGGTCTTCCGCCGTCGCGCTGGAGCGGACGGCGCAGGCGCAGTCCTCGCCGAGCCGGGTGAGCGCGCCGGTGATCGCATCCGCGAGATCGTCCGGGACGGTGATTCCTTCGATGGTCCGGCGAATGCGCTCGCTGAGCGTGCGGATCGCCTGCCGGTCGTCGGGGTCCAAGCGGGAGAGCCGGTCCAGTTGGTCCTCGATCGACGGGGCCTGCGCCACGATGCGCCGGAAGGCGTCCGTCGTGACGCAGAAGCCGCCCGGCACGCGGATGCCTTCGATCCTCAGCAGCACGCCCAGGTGTGCGGCCTTGCCGCCGACGAGCGCGGCCTGTGACTCGTCGATCTCTTGCAAATTCAAAACGTACTGCCCGATCACTGGCGTCGTGCCCCCGTTTTCCGCAGGTTGTGGTCCAGGCCGATGATTCTGCGCCGTGACGGGGGCCTTGCCGCAAGCCCCCCAGTGCGCTATACCTTGGGAGTGGCGAGGAGAGCGGTCTCCTGGCCCTTTTCTTTTGCCCCGGCCCCACCGCCGTCGACCGCTGCGACCGGCAGGCGGCCCGGGAGGACATCGGGCAGTTTTCGAGAAGCGCCGGCCGCCGCCCCGCACCTAGCGTGAGGGACATGGCAGACATCGAACGCATCACCCTCGACGTGGCCGACACCGCGGCCGCCCACGACTTCTACACCACCGCCTTCGGGCTGGATTCGCAGCTGCGCCTGCGGGCCTCGCAGGCGCCCACGACCGGCTTCCGCGGGTTCACGCTGTCCCTCACCGTCGCCCAGCCGGCCGACGTCAACGCCCTCGTCGGTGCCGCCCTCGACGCCGGCGCCACCGAGCTCAAGCCCGTGACGAAGTCGATCTGGGGCTACGGCGGGGTCGTTCGGGCCCCGGACGGCGCGATCTGGAAGGTGGCGACCTCGGCGAAGAAGGACAGCGGTCCCGCCTCCCGCCGCTTCGACGGCATGGTGCTCCTGCTGGGCGCCGCCGACGTGGCGGCGAGCAAGCGGTTCTACCGCGAGCAGGGCTTCGCCGTGGCGAAGAGTTTCGGCGGCATGTACGTGGAGTTCGAGTCCGGTCCGGGCCCGGTGAAGCTCGCCCTGTACCGGCGCCGCGCCCTCGCCAAGGACGCCGGGGTCTCCCCCGAAGGCACCGGCTCGCACCGGATCGCGATCGGCGCCGACCTCGGCCCCTTCACGGACCCGGACGGGTTCGCCTGGGAAGCCGCCTCACCGGCGCTCGCGCCCTGACGGGCACTGCCCGCGGGCCGCGGCGAGCAGCGACACGGCGGCCGGGGTACGGGCGTACGGGCGTACGGGCGTACGGCACGGAGCGGCCCGCCCGGCGAGCGCTGACCGGCCCCGCGCGTCGCGCAGGGCCGGTCAGGTACTGGGCCTCGCCCGCTGCGGAGCGGGCGGCTGAGCCGGTGGCGACCAGTGGCTCGGGGCGCACCCCGGTGCCCGGGCACCGCCTGGCCAGTTCGCCGGCGTCCCCTGACGGGCGAGGACGGCGGCCGGTCAGCGCCGCGGCCGGAGGGCGAGCACCGGGCCCGGTCGCGCGGTGGGGCCCTGGAGGTCCACGGGGTAGAGCCGGCCGGCGGAATGCGCGTCCGTCTGGTCCTCGTAGTGGGGGGACAGGGGATGCCCGGAGCTGCCGTGCCTGAGGACGTCCCGGAGCTCGGGGCCGGGTACGGCCAACTCGGCCACAAAGCGCCAGGGGGCGCCCTCCACGACGGCCCCCTGCCGGTCCGGGGTCATGAGGCAGACCGAATGACCGCTTCCGCCCACGGGCGTGGTCCTGCCGCCGAAGAGGGCGGCCAGTGCCGGTACCGCCTTCGCCAGGGGGTGCCGGTCCGCCAGCACGTGGACGTGCTCGTACCGCCAGAGACCGGGTTGCGTGCCGTGCGCCTGTGCGATCCGGCCGGCCGCCTCGAGCAGCGCGCGGGACACGACGGCCGGAAGGGGTTCTCGGTCCCCGAGCCGCTTCCTGGCCCCACCGTCCAGAATGAGGTGGTCGACCTGGAGGGAGATGTCGGGCATCCGGCCGGCCAGATCGGCGCCGAGTCTGCTGGTCACCCAGTGTTCCGCCAGGATTTGCGTCAGGCGGAAGAACACCAGGGGTGCTGCCTGCTCTGCCGAATCGAAGCCGTCCCAGCCCTTCAGCAGTTCGTGACAGGTCCTGGCGAGCGGGTCCTCGGGAGGCTGACGGTCCAGCGCTTCCAGCAGGGTCGGCAGGACACGGCGTGCGCGGCCGTTGGCGGTGTCGCCCTGCCATCGGGCGCAGTCGTCCGCGGTCACCCGGCCCGCACCGAGTATCAGTTCCTCGATGCGCTCCGCCCGGTAGGGGGCGACCCAGTCGATACCGACCTGGGTGGGAACGTGGTCCGGGACGAGCTTGTGGTTGGCGGAGACGATGTACCCCTCCTGCGGGTTGACCGTTTCCGGCAGTTCATCGAATTCCAGGAACCGCTCCCAGGACCGGGCGACTTCGCGGAACGCCGCCGGTGCGAGGCCGCTGCCCGGCCGGCGTGCGGGAACCAGTCCCGCCGTCTTGAGAGCGATGTCTCCGTCCCGGCAGGCCACGATGAGGTTGAGCACCGGGACTCCGAAGCCGCGCAGCGCTTCGCGGAACTCCTCGTAGCTGCGCGCGCGCCACATCAGCTGGCAGCCCTCGATCTCCGTCGAGGGGGTGAGGCCGCTCCAGAAGAGCCCGTACCTTTCGGCGTCATCCGTGGCCGGCGAGTCCATCTCCACGTGGCGCTCACCGCCCGCCGCCTTGACGACCACGTCCGCTCCCCCGCGGACGGTGATGGTGCTCTCGATCTCCCAGGTGCGCTCGGTGTCGCTCACGGAGTCGAGGGTGCACAGGTCCTGGGTGTCCACGGTGGAATTGGTGATGCCCCAGGCGAGGTCCCGGTTGGCACCCGCGATCAGACCCGGAAGGCCCGGGACGGTCACTCCGTAGCCGTCCGCGGCGTCTTCCTCGTGGCCGGACACCTTGAGCCCCATCTGGTACCAGAGGCTGGGCTGGGTGAACAGGATGTGCGGGTCGTTGGCCAGGAGCGGATGCCCCGTGGCGGACCGCTCCCCGGACACCGCCCAGGCGTTGGAACCGATGGGGTGTTCTCCGCGCAGGAGCCCCTGGAGCCAGTCACGGGACGGGAGTGGGAGGGCGTCGACGTGTTCCGAGCAGGGGACCGCGTCGTCAGTGGTTCCGGCCCGATCCGCGGCGCCCGGTCCAACGGGGTGCCTGATGGTGACGGCGCCGCCGTCCGGGTACTTCGGGTGCAGGAACGACGCGGCGTACGAGGGGTGTTCGCGGGTCAGTCCGGCTCTGAACATCTCGTTCTTGATGTTCACCCCGAGGTCGAAGCCCAGGTGTTTGACGATCACGAGGGAGTCGACGGGAGCCCAGGGCTCGGGGCGGTAGCGCAGCAGCACGAATTCCACCGGAAGGCCGGCCCGTCGGCGCATCCGCCGTACCGCGGTGTTCACACCGCGGCTGAACGCTTCGAGGACGGCCCTGTGTTGCGGGCTCAGGAGTTCCTCGGACGCCCTCGCGACCCGTTCGAGCGCCAGTTTCCTGGCCCGTACGTCGTCGGGCAGTGCCACATCGCCGAAGATCTCTGACAGGGTCCCCTTGGCTCTTCTGCGCAGTACGTCCATCTGCCACAGGCGGTCGGTGGCCTGGGCGAAACCCGCGGCGAAGTAGAGGTCCTCGTCGTTGTCCGCCTCGACCCAGGGGATGCCGCGGTGGTCCCGGCGGATGGTCGCGCCCGCGACGATGCCCTCGTGCCTCATTGTGCCGTGGCGCGGCCGGGCCCATCGGCTCGGTGCCGCGAGGAGGCCGAGTGCCTGGTCGCGGAGGACGTCGCGCAGGGAGTCGCGAAGGGTCTTACGCCTGCTCATGCGAGACCGTCTCCTTTGCTGTGGTGTGCTCTTCCCGCCGGGTCAGTCCCGGAATGCGCCGGCCCACCACGAGGTAGATGAGGACGCTGAACAGGGCGAAGCTGCCGAGGACGAAGAACATGGCCGTTCCGCCGTACCAGGCGAGGATCAGGCCGCCGGCGAACGGGCCGACGAAGCCGCCGAGCTGCGCGATGGTCTGGGCGCCGAAGTAGCTGCCGCGCCGGTCCTCGGGAGCGATGCGGTCGATGATCGCGAACTCCGCCGGGATGATGAAGGTCTCTCCGATGGAGAAGACGACCATCGCCACGATGAACTGCCATGCCTCGCCCGACAGTCCGAACCCGGCCATTCCGGCGAACATCAGCAGACCGCCCAGCACGATGGACCGCACCGGTTCGAGCTTCTGGGAGATGCGCGAGGCCAGCAGCTGGAAGAGTACGACCGTGACGGCGTTGGTGGTCAGCAGGTAGCTGAGGATCTTGACCCCGTCCTCGAAGCCGAGCGAGAGGTGCTGGGCCAGGACGCCGGAGATCTTGCTGTGCACCGCCTCCAGCAGCAGGCCGGCGATGATGAGGCAGAGCAGCGTCCGGTCCGTCGCGACGGCCCGGAAACTTCCCTTGAGCCCTTCGAGGACCTGGCCGGAGAGCTTGCTCTCATCGGTCGTGTGACGTGTGGGACCGGCCGCGTCGGAGGGCCTGAGCAGCATGGTCAAGCCGAGCAGGGCGAAGTAACCGACGTACACCACGGCCGCGATGAGGAACGTCTCGCGGCCGCCGGAGAGGCCCGTGAAGGCGCCGATCATCGGGCCGGCCGAGAAGCCGATGTTGACGGCCAGGTACTGGTACGAGAACCACTTCACGCGCCGCTCCTGCGGCAGCAGATCGCTGAGCAGCGCCTTGGCCACGGGCCCGAAGGAACTACTGCTGAGGGAGAGCGTCGCGTTGAAGACGAACACGCTCGCGAGGCTGTGGCTGAAATAGAAGCCGACGAAGGACACGACGACACCGACCAGCGACAGCAGGAGCAGTGGTGTGCGCCCGAGGACGTCGGAGACCGAGCCCCCGACGAGCCCCGCGAAGATCGCGAAGAACACCGACGAGCCGACGACGAAACCGATCGTGCCGGGTTCGAGGCCGAGTTCCCTGCGGAGGAAGACCGCGAGGAAGGGAATGCTGATCGAGTTGGCGAGCATCATGATGCCGGAACCGGCGACCAGAAGCCGGGCCAGTGGCGGCGGAGCGGTGGTGGTGCCTGTAGTCATCGTGGGGTCCCCTGCGCGGCTTCGCTGAGCCGGGCGTCGTGCTGGTGGAAGAAGCGCTGCATGAGCTGCGCGGTGTCGCGGGCGTTCGGATGGCGCAGCATGCTCTCGTGGCCCGCCGCGACGCTCGCGCAGGACAGTCCGCCGGCCGTGATCCGCTCCCAGCCCTCGCGCGGGCTCTCTGCCGTGCGGCCGCTGTCCTCGGCAGCCTCGATCAGAAGGACGGGCGGCACGTCGGACGGTACGGCCGGCCAGGTGAGGGCGGACATGCGGACGAACATGTCGAGGGCTTCGTGGAGTTGGCCGCCCAGCAGTGCGAGGGCGTCCGGACCGAGAAGTTCCGCCACCTTGTCCAGCAGAGCGTCCTCCGGCATGGCCCACAGCGCGGCCGGATCGGCCTGCGACGCGGAGGCGCTCAGGCCGGGGAACAGGTCCGCCAGCGTGCCGAGGAACGCCTGCAGGCGTTCGGTGCGTGAGGTGGCGAGTTGGCGCTGGACCGCGGCCGGCGTCAGGGCGTCCAGCACCACCAGGCTCTCCACACGGACGCCGCGGGACCGCAGCGCGTCGGCGACGAAGGGGCTCAGGGCGCCGCCGTAGGAATGGCCGACGAGGTGGATCCTGCGTCCGGGCGCCGCTTCGTCGATGGTGCGCGCGCATTCCCCCGCCAGGGATTCGATGGACAGGGCGGCGCCTTGGGCCTGCGCGATGTCCCTCGTGGACAGGGCGTAGAAGGACCGGTCGCTGAAGTGCGCGGACAGCTGGACGTAGGACGCCCCGAGTCCGAGTACGCCGGGCAGCGCGAACACCGCTGTCGTGCCGGCGGAATTCTGCCGCAGGGGGAAGAGGCCGCGGACCGTGCCCGTGCCCGTGCCCGTGTCCGTGTCGCCGGCCGCGCCGCGGGGTGCGGCGGTCAGGGCGGAGACCTCGGTGTCGGGGTGGTCGAGGACGGTTCGCAGCAGCCGGCCGAAGTCCCCGGCCATCTCCTGGACGGTGCTGCCGCGGAAGAGGTCGGTGTTGTAGCGCCAGCGGAGGGTGAGGCCGCCTTCCGCTTCGAGTACGTCGAGGACCAAGTCGGTCTGTACGTCCTGTTCCGGTGAGTGGACCAGTGTGACCTCCAGTCCTTCCAGGTCGAGCCGGGCCGCTTCGTTGTTCTGGTAGGCGAACATGATCTGGAACAGGGGTGAGTGCGCGGCGCTGTGCTCGGGCTTGAGCCGCTTGACCAGCTGGTCGAAGGGGACGTGCTGGTGCTCCAGGTCGTGGAGGGTCTGGTCCCGGACCTGCCCGAGCAGCTCGCGGAAGGTGAGGTCACCGTCCACGTGGGTGCGCAGCACGACCGAGTTCACGAACATGCCGATCACCCCTTCCAGCTCGGCGTGGCGCCGGTTCGCCACGGGGCTTCCCACCACGACGTCGGGGGCGCCGGAGCGGCGGGCGAGGAGCACGGCGAACAGGGTTCGCAGGAGCACGAAAGGTGTGGCGTTCTCGCTGAGGCCGAGCTTGCGCAGCTCCTCGGTGAGCGGCGTCGGCAGTGGCTCCTCGTGGATGCCACCCGCGTACGTCATGTTGCGGGGGCGCGGCTTGTCGAGCGGCAGCCCGTGCACGAGGGGCAGTCCTTCGAGGCGCTTCTGCCAGTAGTCGATGTCGTGCTCGGCGGCACCGCTGTCGGCCCACCGGTCCATGCTGTGGGCGTAGTCGGTGTATTCGAAGGCCAGCGGCGCGAGCGGCAGGTCCGATGCGTCCGGATCCTGCTTGAAGTGCGCGTAGAGGCTCACCAGCTCGCGGCTGAGCACGGTGTTTGACCAACCGTCCGAGGCCACGTGGTGGGCGGTGATCAGGAGGGCGTGGAGTCCCTCCGAGACCCGGACCAGGCGGACCCTCAGCGGGTCGTCCTGCTCCAGGTCGAAGGGACGTGCCAGTTCCTGCGCCGACAGCCGCCGCACCGCGGCCATGGGGTCCTCGCCCGGGCTCGTCACGAGGGGTTGCGCCCGCAGGGTGAACCGGCCGGGCGGGCGTACGACCTGGACCAGCCGGACGTCCTCCAGCCGCAGGACGGTCCGCAGCGGTGCGTGGCGGTCCACGATGGCGCCGAAGGCCTTGCCCAGCGCTGTCACGTCCAGGTCGCCCCGCAGCAGAACGGTCTGGTGCAGGTTGTACGCTCCGCTCTCCGGTTCCAGGGCCGCGAGGAAGTAGAGCCGCCTCTGTGGATCGGTGGCCGGCTGGTGGGAGCCGTGCGGCGCCTTGACCAGCTCCACCCCGCCGGCGTTGTGCTGTCCCTCGGGGGAGGCGTTGCGAACGGCCTCGGCCAGGGCGGCGGCGGTCGGTTCCCGCAGGAAGTCGCGCAACGGAACCTCGACGCCGAACTCGCGCCGGACCCGGGCCAGCAGCGTGATCGCGACGAGCGAGTGACCGCCGAGCTGGAAGAAGCCGGTCGTCGGGTTGGCCCGCTCCAGGTTCAGGAGCTCCGCGATCATCCCGGCGATCCGCAGGGCGGTGGTGTCGGACGTGGAATCCTGCGGCTCGGCGTGCTGCGTCTCGCCCAGGGCGGTGGCCCGCTCGGGGTCCGGGAGGGCGCGGCGATCGAGCTTGCCGTTCTGGGTCATGGGCAGCGAGTCGAGTGGGATGAACATGCTGGGGAGCATGTAGGGGGGCAGCGCTGCCGCGAGCTGCTCCCGCAGCGACACCGCGGTCACCCCGGGCGTGCGGGGCACCACGTAGGCGATCAGGCTCGTGCCCAGTTGGGGGAGGTCCCGGGCGGTGACGGCGGCCTCGGCGAGCGAGTCGAGGGCGCGCAGGGCACCCTCCACCTCACCGGGCTCCACCCGGTATCCGCGGATCTTGACCTGATCGTCCTTGCGGCCGTGGTAGGCGTAGTCCCCCGGACCGGCCTGCTGGACGAGGTCGCCCGTGCGGTAGCCGCGTCCGGCGCCGTGCGGCAGCTCGACGAACCGTTCCCGGTTCAGCTCCGGACTCGCCAGGTAGCCCATGGTGACGCCGGGCCCGGTTACGACGAGTTCGCCGATCTCACCCGGCGGCACCTCGTGCACGTCATCGTCGACCAGCAGGAACCCGAGGTCCGGAAGGGGGCCTCCGATCAGGGAGCGGGACTGCGCCAGGTCCGCCTCGCGCACGCGGCGGTACGACGCGTACACCGTCGTCTCCGTGGGCCCGTACTGGTTGATCAGCTGGGGCTGCGCATCGCCGTACTTGGCGACCCACGGCCTCAGGTCCGAGAAGTGCAGGGCCTCGCCGGCGAGGACGACCCGGCGCAGCGGCAGGCGCTCCGAACGCCCGGCGTCCTCGGCGATCAGCTGGTTGAAGGCCGTGGGAGTCTGGCTCATCATCGTGACCCGCTCCCGCGCGAGCAGTTCCCACAGCGCCCGCGGGTCCTTGGCCACCTCCTGCTCCACCACGACGACGCAGCCGCCGTACAGCAGCGCCCCCCACATCTCCCAGACGGACACGTCGAAGGCGAAGGTGTGGAACAGCGACCAGACGTCGTCGGGGGTGAACCCGTAGAGCGGCTCCGAGACGTGGAACAGCCGCAGGACGTTGCCGTGCGACACCTGCACGCCCTTGGGACGGCCGGTCGTACCGGAGGTGAAGATGATGTACGCCCTGGTGTCCCGTCCGATCCCGGTGGCGTCCGGGAGGTCTCCGGGCGCGGGCAGCTCGCCGTCCGCGTACACCACGGGGATGCCGGCGGGTACCGACTTCGCCAGCTCCCGTGAAGTGATCACCACGGAAGGAGCGGCGTCCTCCAGGATCAGCGCGAGACGCGCCGGTGGTGTCGCCGGGTCGAGCGGCACGTAGGAGGAGCCGGTTCGCAGCACCGCCACCGCGGCGGCCACCATGTCCGCCGAACGCTCCAGCAGGACGCCCACGGGGCGCGAGGCGTCGCCGCCCCGCGCCAGCACCGCAGCGGCGAGCGCGTTGACGCGGTCGTTCAGCTGCCGGTACGTCAGCGACCGGCCGCCGCAGCGCACGGCGTCCCGCTCGGGGAAGGCGGTGACCGTTTCGGCGAAGGCCTCGACCAGGCTCTTCGCGCCGGCGAGGGAGCGCACCGGGTCCGGGGTCACCCGACCGGAGCTGCCGCGGAGAGCCACTCGGCGGCGGAGGAGGTCTGCACGATCTGAGGTCATGGTTGGTTTCCTTCTTGGACCAGCGGATTGGCTGCCATGTCAGAGGGCCAGGAGCAGCGCTGAGAGGAGACCCTCTGCCTCGACCCGGGCGAGGAAGTCCGGCCACTGCGGGGACTCGACGGCACGTGCCGCCTGGTGTGCGAAGTCGACTTCCTCGCGGCTGAGTTCCTGCCAGGCGCACTGGAGGGCGGCGAGGTCTTCCGCACCGATCAGCAGGACGTCCCCCAGCTCGGTGTCCGGCTGTGTCAGCAGGGCTTCCAGGGCCCTGTCCACGGCGTCGACGAGACGCTCGACGGTGACGGGGGTGAACAGGGTCGCGTCGTACTGGACCGTGAGGTGCAGCCCGGAGGAGTCCTCGATGAACCGGAACAGCAGGTCGAAGAGGGCCGTTGCGGGCGGGACCTGCTCCAGACGGGCCGTGATCCCGGGAAGGGCGTCCAGGTCGAGGGGGAAGTTGTCCACGGTGACGAGGACCTGCACCAGCGGAGAGACCCCGGGCGTCCGCCGGGTGCCGCCGGCTTGGCGGACGATCTCCTGGAAGGGCATCTGCTGGTGCTCCAGGGCCGAGAGCGCGCTGGAGGCGACCGAGTCGAGCAGTTGCGCACCCGTTGCCGCCGGTTCCACCCGGTAGCGGAACGGCACGGTGTCGGCGAAGTAGCCGATGAGGTCCGCCGTTTCCGGGAGGTCGCGTCCGGCCACGGCGGACCCGATCACCAGGTCCGACTGCTGGGCGAAGCGCGACAGCACGGCCGCGGTGGCCGCGTGGAACACCATGAACGGGGTGACGTTGTGCGCCCGGGCCAGCTCGGCCACGCGCCGCGCCATCAGGGGCTGCCAGTCCTTGACCCGGTGGCCCGAGGTCCGGCTGCGGTCCTCGGTGCGCTCCTGGTCGGTCACCAGGGCGAGTTCGCCCTGGTAGCCGTCCAGATAGGTGCGCCAGAACGCGGCCTGCGCGGAGTCGGCACCGGACGGCTGGTCCTGCTGCCACAGTGCGTAGTCCCCGTACTGGACGGGGAGTTCGGGCAGCCGTGGGGCGCGGCCCTCGCGGTGCGCAAGGTAGGCCTCGGTGATCTCGCGGATGGCGACGTCCGTCGACCAGCCGTCCGACACCACGTGGTGGCTGCTCCATTGCAGGACGTGCTGCGTCGGCGCGAACCGGTACAGGCGCGCCACCACGAGGGGTCCGTGTGCGAGGTCGAAGCGCAGGCCGTCGGCCTGTCGGCGGACGTACGCCTTCATCGCGGCGGCGTCGGCCGGGTTCTCGTGTGACGCGTCGACGACGTCGAGCCGGACGGCCGCTCCGGGCTGCGGGGTCTGGTGGGGAACGCCGTCACGGTTGCCGAACCGCATCGAGAGGATCTCGTGGCGCGCCGCCAGGGTGTCGACGGCGCTGCGCAGCGCTTCGACGTCGAGCTCCCCTTGCAGGTGGAGCAGCGTGGTGTTCTCGTAGGAACGGTCCAGCGGGTCGACCTGGTTCAGGAACCACAGGCTGGCCTGGTTGCGGGCGAGCGGGAACTCCCGCGGCCGCGGTTCGAGGGGGGTGATGCGCGAGGTGGACGCGGTGCCCGCCGCCCGGGTCCCGACGAGTTCCTCGACCTGCTGGGCCAGTGCCCTCGGGGTCGGGTTCTCGAACAGCAGGCGCAGCGGCAGGTCCACCTCGAACCGGTCCCTGAGACGGGCCATGACCTGGGCGGCGTGCAGCGAGTGTCCGCCCAGGGCGAAGAAGTTGGACAGGGGTGCCGGCGGACGGGCCGTGCGGAGCACCCCGGCCCAGACCTCGATGACAGCGGCCTCGGCCGGTGTGGGAGGAAGGCTGTCGTCCGCTGCGGGGGTGTCCAGGTCGGTGAGGTCCCACGCGGCGAGGGCCTTGGTGTCGACCTTGCCGTGCGGGGTGCGGGGCAGCTCGTCCAGGGCGATCAGGTAGTCGGGGACGGCATAGCGCGGCAGGACCGAGCCCAGCCGGTCACGGAGTTCGACGGGTGAGACCTCCAGCCTCTGCAGCGTGTCACCCGTGGCCGCGGCGGAGTTCTGCACGGCTTTGGGGACGTAGAACCCCACGAGCTGCTTGCCGTGTTCGCCGTCGGCCCGCACGGTGACGGCGCTCTCCTGCAACGTCTCCACGGTGGCCAGGGCCCGTTCCACCTCGCCCAGTTCGATGCGGTGGCCGCGTATCTTGAGCTGGGTGTCTATCCGGCCGAGGAACTCGAAACCGCCGTCGGGCAGCTGCCGGCCGCGGTCGCCGGTGCGGTAGGCGAGGACATCGGGTGATCCTTCGAACGGGTCCGGTACGAAGGCGGCGGCGGTGCGCTCCGGGTTGTTGAAGTAACCAGCGCCGACGCACAGGCCGCCGACGTAGAGCTCGCCCGGGGTGCCGACCGGTACGGGTTCGCGGGTGTCGTCCAGGACGTACACCTTGGCGTTGCGGATCGGTCGGCCGACCTGCACGGAGGCGGCCCGCTCATCGCACGGTCCGGCCACTTCGTAGTGCGTGCAGTCGTCGGAGACCTCGGTGGCGCCCCACATGTTGAGCAGCCGTACGTCCGGCAGCTGCCTGCGGAAGGCGTTGGCGCACTTGGGGGTGAGCGTCTCACCACTGGAGACCACCCAGCGCAGGGCGAAGGGACCGAACGCCTCGTTGCCGTAGTGCGCCAGTTCCGCGGCGAACACGCTCAGCACCGTGGGGGAAACCTCCAGCACCGTGATGCCGTCCTCGGCGACGGCCCGCAGCAGCCGCGAGGGGTCCTGGCTGACGGCGTCCGGGTAGATCACCGCGGTCGCGCCGGAGGCGAGCGGTGCGAGCATCTGCCACACGGAGATGTCGAAGGTCGCGGCTGCGTCCTGCGATACCCGGTCCCCGGGGCGGATCTCCAGCGCGTCCAGCTTCGCCTGGATGTGGTTCAGCATGCCGTCGTGGCGCAGCAGCGCCCCCTTGGGTTCGCCGGTGGAGCCCGAGGTGAAGATGATGTACGCGTCGTCGCGGCCGCCCGGCAGCCGGCCCGCGTAGGGTGCGCGGCCCTCGGCGGAGGTCAGCAGCGGGCCCAGTTCCACCACGCGCACCGAACCGCCGGTGGCCTCTTCGGCCGCGGCCCGCGTCCGCCCGTCGCACAGGACCAGGTCCGCGCCGCTGGTCCGCAGCATGGCGGCGACGCGCTGCACGGGCCCTGCGGGAAGGGGCAGGTAGACCGCTCCGGTACGCATGACGGCCAGCGTCGCCACCAGGTAGTCGATGTTCCGTTCGGCGACCACGCCCACGACCGTCCCGGGCCCCACACCGAGCTCGTGCAGCTCGGCCGCGGCGGAGCCGGCCCGCTCGGCGAGCCGCTGGTAGGTGATGGTGCCGGTACCGCACACGGCCGCGACGCGGTGCGCGTGGGCGGCGGCCGTCTCCTCGAACACCGTGAAGAAGCCGTCCGCGGAGAGCGCCTCGGCCGGCTCGCCGTACCCGTCGAGCAGCTGGTGCCACCGCTCCTCGCCGAGCAGCCTGCGCTGGCTCGGCACCGACCGGGGATCTGCGGCCAGATCGGTGAGCGCGTTGCGGTAGACCTCGCCGACGAGGCGCAGCTGCTCCTCGGTCATCCGCTGCATGTTGGCCTCGAGGTCGAGGGACAGCAGTTTGGTGAAGGGGTCCTTGTTGAACTCGGTGCGCAGCGTGAAGTGCGTCTGGATGTAGGCCTTGGCGTCGAGGACTTCGAGGGCGGTGGCCGATGCCAGCTCCTCGTAGCTGTGGAAGTGGGTGTAGTTGAAGCTGATGTCCGTGAGCTCCCGCACGTCGATGAGGCGCTGCAGGCGCGCGTACGGGAAGCGGCGGACCGGGAGTAGCTGCTGCTCCTTGGCGAAGGCGGCGGCGATCACGTCGCTCCAGGCGCCCTGCCGGCTGTTCAGCTTGTACGGCACCACGTTCAGGTGGACGCCCATCACGTCGGCGCCGCCCTCCTCTTCGGAGCGGCCGTTGGATTCGACGCCGAGCACGACCTCCCTGCTGCCCGTGAGGCAGGACAGCACCCTGGCGTGCACGGCGAGCAGCACGTGCTTGAGCGAGACGTTGTGCTCGCGGGCGATGTCGTCGAGGGTCTGCGACAGTTCGGGATCGATGTCGACGCTGAGGAACCCCATCGTCCCCTGGTGCCGGTCTTCGGGTCCCTCCACGAGGCGGGGCAGCATCGTCGGAGTGGTGTCTTCGAGTTCCTGCCGCCAGAAGTCCTCGATGGCGGGGTCGGCGAGCGCTTCCTGCTCCAGGGCGATGTAGTCGGCGTAGCGCCGGACGGGACGGGCGGCCGGTTCCTTCTCCGCTCCGCCGCGCAGGGCCCAGTAGTCGGCCAGGATCTCGGTGATCAGGGACGACTCGCTCCAGCCGTCGAGCAGTGCGTCGTGGAAGCTCATGGAGAACATGAACTCGTCGTCGGCGAGTTCGTGGACGGTGAACCGCATGAGCGGGGGATTCGTCCAGTCGTAACCGATCCCGCGCTCCGCCAGCTGCCACGAGTCGAGTTCGGCCTCCTGCTCCGTGGGAGACAGGTGGCGCAGGTCCCGGGCCGTGACCTGGGTTGCGGCGTGGGCGTGGACCAGCTGGAGGGGCTCCGAGTAGCCGTTGAAGTCGAACGTGGTCCGCAGGATCTCGTGCCGGTCCACGGCCCGTGCCACGGCGCGCTCCATGGCCTGGTGGTCGTAGGCGGCCTTGAGCCGGAACATGAAGATGTC
Organism: Streptomyces cirratus; assembly: GCF_014650775.1. Classification (GTDB taxonomy): domain Bacteria; phylum Actinomycetota; class Actinomycetes; order Streptomycetales; family Streptomycetaceae; genus Streptomyces; species Streptomyces cirratus. Next base: position 71,118 of record NZ_BMVP01000004.1, read on the forward strand.
GCAGTACATGTTGACGTCGGCCTCGTACGCGCTGTGGAACAGGAGGCCGGCCTGGAGCGTGCCCACGGGGTAGGCGTCGACGACGTCCCCGGCGGGGATCCGGCGCCGGTCCTCGTCGCCGAGCAGGCTGAACGGTGCCACGCTCGGGGACGCCGTCTCCGGGGCCTGCTCGCGCACCGCCACCTCGGCGAGGGCGAGCGGGGTCTGGAGGGCGTAGATGTCGCGCAGCTCCAGGGTGATGCCCTTCTTGAGGGCTTGGGCGCGCAGCTGCAGCGCCATGATCGAGTCACCGCCCACGCTGAAGAACGAGTCGTCCTCCGTCACGCCGGTGATGCCGATGACGTCCTCGAAGATCTCCACGATGGCCCGGGCGTCCTCGGATCCTCCCGCGGGTGCTCCCGGGGCTCCGGCGGCGGGCTCGCGCAGGCAGTTCGCGGCGGAGGCGGCGGGCAGCTCCTTGCGGTCGACCTTGCCGTTGTGGTTCATGGGGATGCTGTCCACGGGCACCACGAAGGCCGGGATCATGTAGTGCGGAAGCCGCTCGCGCAAGCGGGAGAAGAGCTCGGCCTCGTCGAACCCCGCGCCGCGCACGACGTAGGCCACGATCCTCGGTCCGGACTCCGCCGAGCGGTGGTTGCCTCGGGATCCGCCGCGAATGAGGTCGCGGACGTCGGTGATCCTGGCCGAGACGGAGCGTTCCTTGACGATGGGGTTCGAGGGGGCTTCGGGTGTGGTGACGACGACGGCGGCCTGGGTGATGCCGGTGACCGCGCCCAGTACCGACTGGATCTCGCCGAGCTCGATCCGGAATCCGCGGATCTTGACCTGGTCGTCCGCGCGGCCCTGGTACTCGTACTCCCCCGTGTCGGTGATCCGCGCCAGGTCCCCCGAGCGGTATCCCGGCCCGCGGTGGCCGGGCAGCTCGACGAACCGTTCGCGAGTCAGGTCGGGGCGCCCCAGGTACCCCAGGGTCACTCCGGGTCCGGTGACCACGATCTCGCCCACCTCGCCGGCGGGCACCTCGCGCATCTCGTCGTCGACGAGTACGAAGCCGAGGTCGGGCAGGGGGTGGCCGATCAGGGACGCGGCCTGGGAAAGGTCCTGCTCCAGCACCCGGCGGAAGGAGGCGTGCACCGTCGTCTCGGTGATGCCGTACATGTTGATGAGCTGCGGGTCGTCGTCCCCGTACTTGGCGACCCAGCGCCGCAGGTTCGCGAAGTGCAGCGCTTCGCCGCCGAAGACCACCCAGCGGAGCGGCAGCCGGGCCGCGTGCGCGGCGTCCTCGACGGTCAGCTGGTTGAAAGCCGTCGGGGTCTGGCTGAGCATGGTCACGCGTTCCCGCTGGAGCAGTTCCCAGAAGGTGCGCGGGTCCTTCGCCACTTCCTGTTCCACGACGACCACGCAGCCGCCGTACAGCAGGGCGCCCCACATCTCCCAGACCGAGAAGTCGAAGGCGAAGGAGTGGAACAGCGACCAGACGTCCTCGCAGCCGAACCCGAACAGGTCCTCCGTACCAGAGAAGAGCCGCAGCACGTTGCGGTGGGACACCTGCACGCCCTTGGGGCGGCCGGTGGTACCCGAGGTGAAGATGATGTACGCGCGGGTGTCCCCCACGATCTCGGGCTGCGGCAGCTCCTGCGCGGGAACCGGCAGTTCGTCGTCGACGCACACCACCTGGAGGCCGGAGGAGAGCGAGCCGGCCAGCTCCCTCGTCGTGATCACCACGGAGGGGTCGGCGTCGTCGAGGATCAGTTCGAGCCGCGCCTTGGGCGTCGCCGGGTCCAGGGGCACGTACGAAGATCCGGTGCGCAGCGCCGCGAGGGCCGCGGCGATCATGTCCACCGAGCGCTCCAGCAGAACGCCCACGGGGCGGCCCGGTTCGCCGGTGGCCCGCAGCAGTGCGGCGGCCAGTGCGCTCACCCGGTCGTCGAGTTCCCGGTACGTCAGGGTCTGTCCGCCGCAGCGGACCGCGTCGCGCGTGGGGAAGGCACGCACCGAGTTCGCGAAGCCGTCCACCAGGTTTCCCACGCCCGCCAGGGTTCCTGTCGGAAAGTCGTGTTGCTGCATCGTTCCAACTCCAGATTCTGCTCGTTCAGCGGGAATGGGCGTTCAGCTCGCGCAGGGCGGCCCGGAACGCCTCGGCGACGTCGCCGGCCACGGTCGCGTCGACCACGTTCTTCTGGTGGACCAGCCGGAACACCAGGCGGTCTTCGTGCCGGGTGCCGTAGAGGCTGAGGGCGAAGGCCACGTCACGGGGCCGCACGTCGACCGCCTGGACCTCTACGTCGCCGAGGGTCTGGCGGCATCCGCTCGACGGGAGGGAGAAGCCTTCCGCGAGGCGTTCGTCGGCGGTCTGCTGGAACGTCAGGGTCGCCTGGAAGAGGGGGTTCTGCCCGTGGCGCTCCGGCTTGAGTTCTTTGACGAGCCGGGCGAAGGGCAGGTCGGCGAAGTCCAACGCGTCCCTCAGCTCGCGCCAGGTGCGCTCCTCAAGGGTGTCGAGCCCCTCGCCGTCCCGGAAATCACCGTGCAGGGGCATCATGTTGACCAGGTAGCCCACGGTTTCCGCGAACCGCCAGTCGGTCCTGCCGTGGTGGGGGCTTCCGATGACGATCTGCTTGTCGCCGACGGTCCGGTACAGGGCGTGCAGGTAGGCGGCGGCCAGCGTGACGAACGGCGTACGTCCGTGGGCCTGGCTGCGGGTGTAGATGAGGCGGGTCGTCTGCGCGTCGATCTCGAAGTCCACGGTGCCGGCGGGGTTGCGGTCTGCCGGGGCGGCCGCGCTCGGCTTGAACAGGAGCTGGTTGCGCAGCGGCCGCCACCGCTCGGCCCAGGTCCGCAGCCGCTCGTCGTCGGCGGCGTCCGGTGTACGCCGGGCGCGGGCCCATTCCAGGGCCGTGGCCGCCGGCCCGCCCGCGGGTGCGTGGGACTTCTCCAGCCGGATACCGGGCAGCTCCTGGAGGATCTCCGTGAGGACGGTGCGCAGCGACCAGTGGTCGACGACGGCGTGGTGGCAGACGAGCATGAGCACCGTCGCGTCCGGGGTGAGTGCGGCGGCAGCACGGACGAGCGGCCCCTCGGTCAGCGAGAAGGGACGGTGGGCCACGTCGTCGAGGTAGGCGTCGATGGCCGTGTGATCGTCGTCGGCGAACCGCTGGTGCCGCCAGTCGGCCTCGCGGCTGTCACTCACCAGCTGGGTACCCGTCCCCAGCGGGCCGAGGACGGTGCGCAGGGCCGGGTGGCGGTCGATGACGCCGGCCACGGCGGAGCGCAGGAGGTGCGGCTCGTAGGCCCTCGACAACCGCACCGCGATGGGCAGGTTGTTCGCGGTGTCCTCGGGGAGCAGCTCGGAGTAGAACTGCATCTGTATCTGGCCGTCGGCCGCGGGACCCTCGGCCGTCGGCTGGTCCGGCGCCGGTTCCCCGGCTGTCGCGCAGGCCGGCGGTTCGGCGGTCAAGGCGGTGATGGCCTGCGCCACCTCGTCGAGCGAGCGGTCGCCGTAGAACAGCCGGCTGTCGATCCGCCGCTGGAAGAGCTGCTCCAGAGCGGCCTTGAACGCGGTGAGTTTCAGGGAGTCCAGGCCCAGTGAGGCGAGCGGCTGGGTGAGGTCTTCCTCGCTCGGCGCGCCTGCCCACCGTTCGGCCAGCCGGGCCACGAGTGCGTCCCGCACGGCCTTGTGGCGCCGGGCGTCATCCAGCAGGTGCAGCGAGGCGATGTCGGACGGCGGCACGGCGGCCGTCTGCCCCTGCTCGTCCTTCGGTGTCCCGCTCACCACCCGAAGGCCGCCGGCGAGGTACCGCGTCCGCGTCTCGGCCCTGCGGATCTTTCCGCTGGAGGTCTTGGGTATCGAGCCGGGGTAGACGAAGACGACCTCGGCCAGGTGGAGGTCGCACTCGGTGCCGACCGTACGCAGCACCTCCCTGCTGACGGCGGCGAGGGTCTGCGGGTCGTCGCGCAGGAGCGTCACGGAGGAGCGTTTCACCTCGGCCGCCAGCACGACCTGGGGCGCGTCCGGGACCGGCTGGAACGCGGCGGCGCACCCCTTGCGCAGGTGGGCGGAGGCGAGCGAGCCCACGGTTTCGATGTCGTGCGGGTAGAAGTTGCGGCCGGCCACGATGAGCAGGTCCTTCATGCGTCCTACGGGGTACAGCTCGCCCTCGTGGAACGCTCCGAGGTCCCCCGTGCGCAGGAAGAGGCCGGAGTGCCCCTCGATCCTCGCGTGAAACGTTTCCTCCGTGGGACCTTCGGCGCCCCAGTAGCCCTGGGCCACTCCCCTGCTGCGCACGCAGATCTCGCCCACGCAGCCGTCCTGCACAGCGCGCCCGTCCGCGTCGCGGATCACGATCTCGGTGTGCAGGGCGGGTCGCCCGGCCGACACGATGCTGACCCCGTCCTCCGCCTGGCGTCCCACGGCCGGGGCGAGGCGGCCCTGCTCCACCGTGCGGCGGTCGAAGACGTGGGCGCGGTACCCGGCCGACGGCTGGGCGCCCGAGACGAACAGGGTGGCTTCGGCCAGGCCGTAGCAGGGGTAGACCGCGCCGGGGTCGAAGCCGTGTGCGCGGTAGACGCGGGAGAAGTCCCGCAGGGTGCTCTCCACCACGGGCTCGGCGCCGTTGAACGCGATGCGCCAGCCGCTGAGGTCGACTCCGGCGAGACGGTCGGCGTCGTACCGGTCGACCAGGAGCTGGTAGGCGAAATTGGGTCCGCCGGAGCACGTGGCACCGAACCGGGCGATCGCCAGCGGCCAGATCATCGGGTCGTAGACGAAGGCGAAGGTGTTGAGGAGTACGGACCTCAGTCCCATGTAGAGCGGCAGGAGCGCCGCCCCGATCAGACCCATGTCGTGGTAGAGCGGAAGCCAGCTGAGGATGACGTCGCCGGGCCGCACGCCGAAGCCCTCGGCGATGGCCTCCTCGTTCTCCGCCAGGTTGCGGTGGCTGACCATCACTCCCTTGGGGGCGCCGGTGGAACCGGAGGTGTACTGCAGGAAGGCCAGTTCCTCACCGTCGATGCCCACGGGCCGGTACGTGTCCCTGACGGTGGCCGACAGCGTCTCGATGAGGTGGGTCCGCAGTTCCTCGGATCCCTCCGGCTTCGGCAGGTCGGTGAGGTGTTCGGCGAGCGCCCCGGTGGTCAGGGCGTGGGTGGGACGGCAGCTGCGGATGACGGCCTCGATGCGGTCGAGCTTCGCACCGGGACGGGGCAGGTAGAGCGGAACCGCGACGACCCCTGCGTACAGGCAGCCCAGGAAGGCGACGAGGTAGTCGAGGCCCGGAGGGAAGAGCAGCAGGATCCGGTCTCCGCGGCGGGCGGTGGACTGCAGGGCCGCGGCCACCTTGAGGGACGCGTCCTCCAACTCCCGGAAGGTGACGTTCTGTTCCACCTCCAGGCCGGTCCCCACGAAGGTGTAGGCCACGTCGTCGGGCCGGTGTGCGGCCCAGTGTGACAGCGCTGCGGGGATCGAGGGGAACCTGGGTTCGGTGTGGACGCCGGTGCTGTCCCGCATGTCAGACCTCCATGGTGTGGCCGGCGAGGGGGCGGGGGTCACTCTTGACCACCCGCCCGATGATCGAGACGGCTTCGTTCACGTCGCCGTCGTCCAGTCCCCGGTGCAGCACCGCGCGGAGCCGCCCGTGTCCCAGCTCGGCGATGGCCAGGCCTTCTTCACGAGCGGCTTCGGCGACGGTCTGCCAGGTGTGCCGCTCGTCCGTCACGCGGAACATCACGATGTTCGTCCGCACGTCCTGGGGGGCCACCTCGATGCCGTCGAGCCGGGCCAGTCCCTCGGCGAGCAGGGCGGCTCGTCGGTGGTCCTCGGCCAGTGCGGCCGCGTTCTCGATGGCGAGGATCCCGGCTGCGGCGACCGTGCCGACCTGCCGCATCCCGCCGCCGAGCATCTTGCGCAGGCGGCGCACCTTCTCGATGAACGCGGTGCTGCCGACGACCATGGATCCGATGGGGGCGGAGAGTCCCTTGGAGAGGCAGAACTGGGCGGAGTCCGCGTACTGCGCAATCTCGGCCACGGGGACCCCCGCGCCGACGGCGGCGTTGAACATCCGGGCGCCGTCCATGTGGACGGGCACGCCGCGCTCGTCCGCGAACCGGCGTACATCGCGCAGGTATTCCAGTGGGAGGATCGCACCGCCGCAGCGGTTGTGCGTGTTCTCAAGGCAGATCAGTGCGGGGAGGGCGAACTGGGGATCCTCCGGATCCGCCGGGAACGCGGCGGCCAGATCGCGCAGGAGCAGGCGGCCGTCGGGCTGGGTGGGGATCGGCTCGTAGACGATCCCGCCGCACACGGAGGCGCCGCCGGCCTCGTAGATGTAGATGTCGCTCTCGTCGCCGACCAGCACCTTGGAACCGCGGGGCGCGTGCGCCATGAGGGACGCCAGGTTCGCCATGGTGCCGCTCGGCATGAAGCAGGCGGCTTCCTTGCCGAGGGTGGTGGCGGCGAGCTCTTCGAGCCGGTTGGCCGTGGGGTCTTCGCCGTAGACGTCGTCGCCGAGCGCGGCTTCGCTCATGGCGCGGATCATCTCGGGAGTGGGCAGCGTGAACGTGTCGCTGCGTAGCTCGATCACTGGGTGGGCCTTTCAGGAACTCGGGAGCCGCCGCCGAGGACGGCGTCGATCTGGTGGGGGGTGGTTCGGTGCACGCGTTCGCGACCTGTTCCTGCTCTCGCCCGGCGATGACGGAGCCCGGTTGGTCGTGGGGGGAGCGGGGCGCGGCCGTAGCGCCGGTCCGGCGTGGTGACCACTTCGGCCTGCGCACGCGGGAGTTCGGGAACGGCGCGGGCTCCGCCGGGTCGGACGGGAAGCGGATGTGGGCGCGTCGCGCTACGCAGGCGCTACGGAAGCGGGCGGCCCGGGCGGCGTTCATCGCTGCCGCAGGGGTTGGCGGCCTCACCGGGCGACCGGAAGACGATCAGAAGGCCCTTGGGACCGGTATCCGTCAGCCGCACTTCGGTCTGCGTGCGGCCGAGCCGCAGGACGACGGTCTCGACCGGCCTGCGGGCTGCGGTCTCGACAACGGGTACGCGCTCTGTTCGGCGCGCCCACTGACAGGTGGGCGCGCGACCTGTCGACCACTCATTTTCCATGTCCCCCTACAGGTATCGCCAGCTCGTGGCGGGGTCGGGTGGCGTCGACGCTCGCCCCATGACGAAATTACAAACCAGACCGACGGTTTGTCAACGGCCCAGTAGCATCCATGTCAGCCAACCCGGATCAGCGGCACCACCCGTCCAGATCCCCCCAGTACACGGGTGTCCGCCTCAAATCCTGCGGTGGTGCAGCCTTTTGCCCTGTCACTTCGCCGGTGATCCGGTCTGACCGCCCACCTGCGCACCAAGCGATCGAGGCGCCCGACGCTGAGGCGCGGGCGCCATTAAAAAACGTGTTGGTTGGTTTTATCCGGCTCCTTGAGAGAAAACGCCACATGGCCGCTCGTCGCGTCGTGATGACGTGGACGCGGTCGGAGCGGCCATGGGCGACAGCGCGGTCCCGCCGCGGCTCAGTACGGCCGGGCCCGCTTCGCGAAGGCCGGCGACAGCTCGTTCTGCAAGGCGCTCGGGAAGGCGACGGTGTTCGGGTCCCCGTCCGAGACGTACCGGTTCTTCCCGGCGGCCAGCTTGTCCAGCCAGCGCGACGAACCGAACTCGGCGTCCTCGTCCTTGGGCCCCGCCGAGCGGATCCGGGGGATCGCGCCGGGTGTGAACGCCTTGGCGAACGGCGAGAGCGAGGGGTTGGCCCCGACGAGGTACACCCCGTCGTAGCGGTAGCCCGCTCCCCGCGAGGCGACCCCGGCCGGCTCCGGCATGGCACCGAAGGGCAGGGCGAGCGAGGTGACCTGCGTTCCGGGCGCCGCCTTCTCGATCGCCTGCTGTCCGGCGGAGATCGCCCGCCTGGCGCCCACCTCGTCCAGGGAACGCAGGTTCTGGTGGCGGTCGGTGTGGTTCGCGACCTCGTACCCGTGCTCCTTCAACCAGGTCAGCGCCTTGTGGGAACCCGTCGCCGAGAAGGCGTCCGCGTTGACGAAGAAGGTCGCCGCCGGCTTGAACGAGGGGTATTTCTTCGCCGTCTCCGTCAAGATCGCGACGGCGGTGTCCCGCGCCGGGGTGCCGTCCGGACCGAGGCGCACCTGGCTGTTGGTCGAGTCGTCGAACGTGAGGACCACCGGGTGCGTGCCTGCCGGGATGTCGATGCGGCCGGTCTGGAAGTCCCGGGCGGTCACCGGTACGTAGTTCTCCCGCGCGAGGCGCTCCAGCTCGGACCGGAAATCGGCCGGGGTGCGGTCGTAGACGCTGGCCGGTTTCCCGGTGAGCTGGTGGTACATGAGCACCGGCACCTGGCCGAGTTCGTTGGCGCCGACCGCCGCGGGGGCTTTCGCGGCGACGGGGCTGACGGCCGCGGGCGACGCGGCCGCACGGTGTTCCCCGGCGGCCGGCGACGGCCCCTTGGAACAACCGCAGACGAGCAGGGCGGCGGCGCCGGCCAGGGCGGCGAGCGGGACGAGTGGGTGGCGCATGGGGATGCCCTTCATGGCGGGTGTGTCGCGCCATACCTACCGACGACGGGGGCCCGCATACCGCACTGTCCCCTGCATGGCTCAGCCGCCACGCCGGGACCGGACGCGGCCGTTCGCGTGAAATACGGTCGGAAAGAGGCGACCGGGACGCTCTGCGGCAATGAATGGAGGCAGCATCCGGCCCACGGCACGAAGGACGTCATGATGTCCCCCACTCGCATATCCCGCTCCGCCCCCTCCCTGCGTCTGCGTCGTCCGGCCCGTCGGGGCGCCCTCATAGCGACGACCGGGGCGCTCGCGCTGGCCGGAGCCGGCGTCGGAGCCTGGACGTTCCTCGCACCGGCTCCGGCCATCCAGGGCCTGAGCGACGGCGCCGTCCTCGACGGGCGCAAGGCCGCCCATGTCGGCGCCTACCTCTCCGCGCAGGACGCCGGCGGCAGGGACGAGCTGCGCGCCACCCTGGACGGTGCGGCGCTCCCCGTCAAAGCCGAGGGCGACCGCCTGAGGCTCGTCCTCCCCCACCTCGCCGAGGGGCGGCACACCCTGGTGGTGGCGGGCGACAGCAGCCTCCCCTTCGCCTCGTACCGCAAGGTCGTGGGCTTCAGCGTGGACGCCACCGCTCCCGAGCTGGCGGTGGCCGATCCCGAGATCAAGAACTCCGCCGCCCCCGTGACCATCACCGGGCACGCCTCGACCGACGCCGAGGTGACCGTCAACGGCAAGAAGGTCCCCGTCGACAAGGAAGGGGCCTTCAAGATCACGGTGCCCAAGGGCACACCCGTCGTGAAGGTCAGCGCGGTGGACCGCGCCGGGAACACCACCACCAAGGACGTGTCCGCCCGGGGACGTCGCCCCATGGTCCGCGCCGCCCACATCACCGCCATCGGCTGGGGCGACAACACGCTGCGGACCAACATCCTCGCCCTGGTCCGCAGCGGCAAGCTGAACGCCGTCGAGCTGGACGTCAAGGACGAGGACGGCGAAGTCGGGTACGCGTCCCAGGTACCGCTGGCCCGTCAGATCGGCGCGGCCAAGGGCTACTACGACGCCCGCAAGGCGATCGCCGAGATCCACGCCGCCGGCGCCCAGGTCATCGGCCGCATCGTGGCCTTCCGCGACCCCAAGCTCGCCTCCGCCTCCTGGAAGGCCGGCAAGCGGGAGCAGCTCGTGCTGACCCCGGGCGGACAGCCCTACGACGGCGGCCACTACGGAGCCCTGTCCTTCACCAACTTCGCGAACCCGACGGTCCGCAAGTACAACCGGGACCTCGCCGTCGAAGCGGCCCGCCTCGGCTTCGACGACGTCCTCTACGACTACGTGCGCCGCCCGGACGGCCCGCTCTCGCACATGCGCTTCCCGGGCATCGGCACCGCCACGCCCGAGCAGTCCATCACCTCGTTCGTCGCCGACACCCGGACCGCGCTGCGTCCGCACGCCAAGTACCTCGGCGTCTCGGTCTTCGGGATCGCCGCCACCCGGCCCACCGAGATCGCCCAGGACATCGGGGCACTGGTCAAGGTCACCGACTACATCGCGCCGATGGTCTACCCGTCCCACTGGGGGCCGGGAGAGTACGGCGTCGCGCAGCCCGACACCGCCCCGTACGCGATCGTGCAGCGTTCGCTCGCCGACTTCGCCCGTCAGGCGAAGGGCACCCAGACGGAAATCATCCCGTGGCTCCAGGACTTCTCGATGGGCAGCACGTACGGGCCGGCCGAGGTGGCCGAACAGATCAAGGCCGCGGCGGCCAACAAGATGAACTCCTTCATCCTCTGGAACGCCGGTGCCCGCTACCAGGGCGCGGCGCTCCAGCAGATCGTGACGCACTGACGGGACCAGCGGCGTGACGGGTGCTCGCGGCGGCCTCCGCTTGACCTTGACACGGTGACAAGGTCTTGACTGCGTGCCGAGGAGGTGGTCTCGATGACGATCACGGGACAGGGCACGGATACGGTATCGCTGCTTCGGGGGCTGGAGGACGGCCGGTCTTCGGTGCGGCTGCGGGCCGCCATGGCAGTCGGTACGACACCCGGTCCGCACTTCGTCGGCAAGCTCATCGAGCGCTGCGCGATCGAGCCGGAGTTCTTCGTCCGCGACATGCTGACGTGGGCGCTCACCCGTCACCCGGTGTCCATGACGCTTCCCGCGCTGGTCCGCGAAGTCCGCTCGGAGCGTGCGCAGGCACGGAGCCAGGCCCTGCACACGCTCTCCAAGATCGGGGACCGGCAGGCGTGGCCGGCGATCACGCGGGCACTGTTGTCCGACGCCGACGACGAGGTGGCGCGCAGCGCCTGGCGGACCGCCGTCGTGCTCGTCCCCGAAGGCGAGGAACCGGCGCTGGCCGCGGTGTTGGCGACGCAGCTCGGGCGCGGTGAGCGCGAGACGCAGCTGAGTCTGAGCCGGGCGCTGGTCGCTCTGGGGGAAGTGACCGGGCCGGCTCTGCTCGCCGCGACGACGGCCCCTGACCCGCGGGTGAGCGCGCACGCCCTCGCCACACAACGGCTGCTGCGCGACCCGGAGGCCGGGTTCGAGTTCGCGATCGAGGAGGCGAAGCGCGCCGTGGCCCTCGGCGGGTCCGGCCGGGAGGGATGATGGGGCGTGTTGATCGGTGAGGTGGCGCAGCGGTCCGGGGTCAGTGCCCGCATGCTCCGGCATTACGAGTCGCTCGGTCTGGTGCGTCCTTCGGGCCGTACCGGCTCCGGCTACCGGGAGTACTCCCGGGAGGACATCCGGCGGATCTTCCACATAGAGAGCCTGCGGTCGCTGGGGCTGTCGCTGCGTGAGATCGGGCGGGCGCTCGACGATCCCGGCTTCGCGCCGTCGGCGCTCGTCGAGGACCTCATCCGTCAGACGCGCGAGCGCATCGCCGCGGAGACCGAGCTGCTGACCCGGCTGCGCCGGATCGACGCCTCGGACCCCGCCGGCTGGGAGGAAGTCCTCCAGGTCGTCGCGCTCCTCCAGGCCCTGGGTTCGCAGAGCGCCGACGTGCGCCAGCGCGCGGCCCTCTCCTCCGTCGACGCGGTTCCCGTGGAGGCCCTGGTCGAGGCGGTGCTCGGTGAGACGGATCCGAACGTCGCCGGGGCCCTTCGATGGGCGTTGGCCCGGTCGGGCGACCGCGGCCCGGTACTGCTGGCGGAGGGTCTCGGCTCACCGGTGGCCGCGGTGCGCGAACGCGCTGTCCGGACCCTCGCCGGGATGCCGGATGGTGAGGCTGACGCACAGCTGTGGGACGCCCTCGCCCATCCCGACGCCATGGTCCGGGGGTACGCGGCTCTGGCGCTCGGGACACGCGGGGTGGCCGATGCGGCGCCGACGCTCATCGACCTGATCGTGGAGGGCAGGAACGACACCGATGCGGCCGACGCCCTGGGGGTGCTGGCGGGCGACGGCGCGGCGGCGGACGAGATCGCGACCAGGCTGGCCGACCGCCTCGCCGATGAGGCCACGCAAGCGCCTGCGCGCGGGCGGCTGACCCAGGCTCTGGGGGGCATCGCGGGAGCGAGGGCCTCACGTGCCCTCGCAGAGTTGTCGCACGACGCCGACCGGGCCGTCGCGCTGACGGCGGCCTACCTCCTCCGGCTGCGCGACGCACCGTGACGGAACTCTGCTGCGGCGCCGCGTACGGCTGTGCCACCGGTGAGAGGGCTAGGGCGTCAGGAACGCCGTCAGGGCTTCGGCCACCGCGGTGGGGTGTTCCACCCGGGGGTAGTGGCCGACCGGGGGCGGGCCGGTGAGTTCTGCGACGGTGGCTGAGGGGAGCCGGGTGCGGACGCGGTCCAGTACGTGGGCGCCGCTGATCGGGTCGGCCGGGCCCCAGACGAAGAGGGCGGGGCCGGGGTAGTCCTCGAATGCGCGCGTCCAGCGCTCGGCGTGGGTACGGCGTTCGTCGATGTAGCGCAGCAGGCGGGGGGCGAGGCGGTGGCCGCCGGCACGTGAGAGCGCCGACCACATGTCGTCCAGGTCGGCCGCCGGCAGCGGCCGTCCCAGCACCGCGCCCAGGGTGGAGGCGAACCGTCCGCGGGTGGTCAGGGGCGCGAGCAGCGGTCCCAGCGGTCCGTGCAGGAGCCTCTGCATCAGCACCGGGCGGTGGAGGTCGGCGTAGAGGCCGCCGTTCAGCCATGCCGTGCGCGTGATGCGGGACGGGTCGCGGGCAAGCAGTTCCTGACCGACGCTCACCCCGTATTCGTGTGCGACCAGAGCGGTGCTCCCGACGGGGGCGCCGTCGGCTGGCCCGTCCTGCCGGACGAACACGTCGTGCCCGTCGGCCCGTACGGTCGCGCCGCCGGCGGTCCACCGGTGCAGCGGCGGCAGTGTCCGTTCCATCGTCACGTGTGCGCCTCCTCGGCTTACAGCAGGTCCAGGCCGTGGATCAGGGTGCGCAGCCCGAACTCGAACTCCTCGTCGCTGTCGAGGGAGTTGAGCAGCTCGGCGTTCGCCTGGACGCGCGCCGCGCCACCGGCGTCGAGGGCGGCGGCGCCGATCACGAAGTGGGTGACGGTGAGATAGACGTGGACGGCGGTCCGCGGTCGCAAGCCCTGGTCCAGCAGCCGTCCGAGGGCGTGCTCGCGGGCGCGCAGGGCGTTGGGACCGAGCAGCTGCCCGGCGGTGAGCAGCGGGACGATCGCGGGGTGTGCGGCCAGGACGCGACGGAACTCGCGGGCGCCGTGTTCCACCGTGGTGCGCCAGTCGCCGTCGGCGGCGGGCAGGCGGATCTCGCCCAGCACGTGGTCGACGGTCTCGAGCAGCAGTTCCTCCCTACTGGCGACGTGGCGGTACAGCGAGGTGTGGCGGACCTGGAGCTGGTCACCGAGGTTGCGCATGGTGAGGGCGTCCGTTCCGTCGCGGTCGACGATCTCCAGGGCGGCGGCGGTGATGCGTTCGAGGGTCAGCCCTCCCTGCCGCGGCCTGCGCCGCGCGCGCTCGGCGTACCGCGCTTGCCACCAGGCGGGGGAGCCGGGGGGTGTGGGCCCGCTGCCGTGCTGCTGCGCCGGGTGGGAGGTGGAGGTCATCGGTGCGTGCGGCCTGTCTGATCATCGACGCGGTCCGCTCACGCGGCTACCGGATCACCGACCTGCGCGGCCTGCTGACCGAGCCCGTCGAGCGCCGGCCGTCGCCCCGGCCCGCTGAACCTCTCCGGTCACAGCACTAGCCCTGCATCGTCCAGCGTTGTGACGCCTCGCCGGCGCAGGAGGAAGTCACCAGGCCGCTGCTCATGGCCAGGTCGAGGCAGCCGCCGCCGTAGTCGCTGCGGAGGGTGCCGCCCGGGCCCGTGCGCCACAGCCGGGTGGTGTCCTGGGCGCAGTCGCCCACGAAGACGGCCTGGCCGAGTCCGTTGGAGTACAGGCACCCGCCGCTCTGCTGGTTGACGAGCTTGAAGCTGCCGTCCGGTCCGCTCTTCACGGTCCAGCGGGCCGTCGGGTCCGAGCAGTCGCCGCTGTCCGAAGCGCCGTAGACCTGGGTGATGCAGCGGCCGTTGTCCCCGTTGCGGTAGCGGTGGGTGCCTGAGGCGGGGGGTGGAGCGGCCGGGGACGTCACCCCGCTGGAGCCGCCCGGGGTGCCGGCGCCGCCGCCCGGGGTGCCCGAGCCGTTCTGCCGGCCGGGGCCGGTGGCCGGTCCTGATCCGGAGCCGGGGCCGGTCCCGGGGCCCGGGGCGGTGCCCCCGGCCGCGCCGGTCTGCGTTCCGCCCGCTCCGCCCTGCCCGTTGCCCTGGACGGGCGGCGGCGCCGGTGACGCCGCGCCCGACGGGCTGCCGGCCGACCCCGACGGGGGAGGCTGCGAGGCAGCCTGTCCCGCTGCCGACGTCGAGTTCGAGGCCGGGGACGGCGGGTCGGCCTTCGCCTCGGGCTGGGTCGAGTACGTGAACGGCAGGTGCTGGATGGCGAGGGTCGTGCCGCCCGCCACCACGACAACCGGAATCACCGCGAGGAGGACGCGGGTACGGCGGCGGCGCTCGGGCCGCTCCGGTCGTTCCGGCCGGGATCCGGCCTCGGGCGTCGGGTTCGGCCCGGGCTCCTTCGCCCGTTCCGGCGTCGAGACCCCGCCGAGCGGAACCGTCGGTACGTCTATCTTCTGCACGTCCGCGGCGAAGGCGGCCCGCTCCGACAGGCGCTCGGTGATGGCGGCGGGCCACAGCGGGGCGGCGAACGGCCCGTGTCGCGAGGCCTGTTCGAGAAGTTCGGCCGCGGTGGGGCGGCCCTCGGGGTCCTTGTCGAGGCAGGCCGCGACCACCTCGGCGAGGCCCGGCTCCAGTTCCCGCAACGGCTCCAGGTCAGGCTCTTCGTGGACGATGCGGTACAGCACGCCGTGCCCCGACTCGTCGCCGAACGGCGGGCGTCCGCATGCCGCGTAGGCCAGTACGGAGCCCAGCGCGAACACGTCGGTGGCACCGCTCAACCGCTTCTTCCCCGAAGCCTGTTCGGGAGCCATGTAGGCGGGCGTGCCCACGACCATCCCGGTCCTGGTCAGCTGGCTCTGTTCGGCGGCTCGGGCGACACCGAAGTCGATGAGGGTGAGGCCGTCGAGGGTCAGCATCACGTTGGACGGCTTGATGTCGCGGTGCACCATGTCCAGCGCGTGCACCGACGCCAAGCCGGACGCCGCCTCCCGCAGCAGCAGCCACAGCGCCTGCGCGGGAAGGGGGCCGCCGTGCAGTTCGAGGGCCTCCCTCAGGGTGAGGCCGGGGATGTACGCGGTGGCGAACCACGGGGGCCGCGCGGTACGGTCGCTGGCGATCAGCGGCGCGGTGGCCTCGGGAGGCAGCCGGGAAAGATTGTCGAGTTCGTGGCCGAACCGGCGCACGAAGTCCTCGTCCTCGCCGACGACCGAGGACAGCAGCTGTTTGACGGCGACGTACCGGCCCTCCTGGACCCCGAGGTAGACCCTCCCCATACCGCCGGCCCCGAGCCGTCCCGCCAGCGCGATCTCCCCGATCCGCCGCGGATCCTCCGCCTCCAGCGGCTCGGCTCCGCTCCCCCGCAGCTCTAACACGTCGTCAGCCCCACCCGGATTGGAATCATTTTCCAGAAATCTACCTGATGGGACTGACGGTGGCGCCCCCCGGCGAGGTTCCCGCCGGGAGCGGGATCCGGCTCAACGCCCTCAGGGCCGCGCCAGGTCGCGGGTGGGGCGGCGGCTCCGACCCTACGGGCCGCCGTGGCGCAGCCGTGAGCGTGCGAACGGGTGGGGTTCGGGTCGCGGGTGGCTCTCCCGTCGGGCGGGCGGGCATGCGTGGGGGTGATCGACCGTCCCCGAGCCGACGAACGGTGGCACCGATGACCGAGTACGAACGTTCACGCACGATGCCCGCTTTGCCCGAGCACGTCTTCGACCAAGCCGCCAGCATCGACCAGTTCGACGCGTGGCTCCCGGAGGGCCTGCACGTACGCGCCGATGACCTGCCCGCCGTGACCGTGCACGAGGACCGCACCGGCGAGGACACCTCCGGGCTGCTGCGCGCCCGGCGCGAACAGATGCGGATCGAGTGGGGCACCCGCGAGCAGGGCGAGTACACCGGCTGGCTCCAAGTCGCCGGCATCGGCAGCGGAACGAGCGAGGTGACGGTGCACCTGTCGTTCTTCGACGAGGGCCACGACCCCGGAGAACAGGCCGTGCACCAGGCACTCGACACGAGCCTGCGGCGACTTGAGGAGCAGGTGAGGCTGCGCGTCGACGACGCCGCCGGCTGACGGGCGCCGGGGCGGGGCGCCCCGGCGCGGGGCGCAGGGCGCACCGGCCGTTGCGGTGAACTTGCCGGCGGTGGCGTGCCGACGGCGTGTCCGTGCGGAAGGAATGGCTCCCGGGTGCTGTACGGCGCCCGTCCCATACCTGCCGGCGCGTCCGCGCAGGAACGCGCAGAGGGAGTTCTGCCATGTCGAACCGGCTCGTGGCCTCGGCCACCCTCATAGCCGTCGCGAGTGTCCTGTGGGCTCCCGGCGTCGCGTCCGCCGGCGGACGGGACACCGCGTTCGTGCAGACGGCGTACCGGGGCGCCGTGGCCGCCTCCACGCAGGCGGCGCGCCTGGAGACGGTCCCCGGCGGCACCGGCCACCACGGTGGTGAAGCCGCCGTGACCGGTGCCGGCGGTGGCGGGCAGTTCGCCGCCCGCCGCAACGGCCTCAACGCGGTCGGCGCTGCCGGCCTCGCGGGCGGGATCCTGGTGACGGCGGTCGTCACCGTACGGCTGGCGCGCCGCCGCCCTACCGGCAGCCGCTGAACGGCTTCCTTCCCGCCGCGTCGTGCGTCACGTGAGGGGCGGCGCGGCGCTGCCGAGGTGCTGCTCCAGCCAGTCCGCCGCCGCACGCCGGTAGAGACGGCGGTTGTCCGCCCTCAGGAACTCGTGCCCTTCGTTGCGCAGGGTCAGCAGTTCGGCCGGCACCCCGCGCTCGCGCGCCGCGCGGACGAACTGCTCCGACTCCGTCGGGGGCACGTTCGTATCGTGCTCGCCGTGCACGGCCAGAACGGGTGCGCGCAGCTGGTCGATGCGGCTCATCGGGGACAGGGCGCGCAGGAGGTCCCGGTCCCGCTCGGGATGGCCGTACTTCGCCGCGGCGGACTGGGCGATCCACGGCTCGGTACCGGCGAAGAACGTGGCGAGGTCCGACATTCCGCAGACGGCGACGCCGGTACGGAAGAGGCCGGGGTGCCAGACCAGCGAGGCCATGGTGAGGTACCCGCCGTAGGAGCGCCCCATCACCGCCAGCCGCAGGGGATCGGCGTGGCCGAGGGCGACCACGTGGGCGGCGCAGTCCGCGACGTCGTCGATGGCGGCGAACCGGCCCGTGCCGAGGTCGGCGTCGACGAAGGACCGCCCCCAGCCCGAGGAGCCGCGTACGTCGGGGGCGAACACGTCCATCCCCCGGGTCAGGAGTTCGTGGTAGAGCGGGCTGAACACGGGCCGTTCCTGCTCTTCGGGACCGCCGTGGAGGTGGATCACGCACGGCGCGGGACGGCCCGGGGCGCGTTCCGGCGCCCGGTAGTACCAGCCGCCGAGCATCAGCCCGTCCCGGGCCCGGCAGCGCAGGGGCACCGGGCTGACGGGCGGCCGCCCCGGCGGCGCGGCGTCCTCGTCGCGCGCCGACCAGCCGGTGCGCACCGGGGCGAAGTCGCCCGTGAGGTCCCAGATGCCGGGCCTGCGCCGGGAGCCGGACAGGGCGGCGAACAGTCCACCGCGCCCCACGGGTGCCATGCGGGTCACCACCTCGTGCGGCAGGGCCGACCGGTGGTGCGGTCCGAGGCCGTCGTCCGCGCTTGTGGCGGGGAGGCCGACGCTCTCCAGTTCGCTCGCCCCGTGCACGTTCCAGGCGAGCAGGGCCCATCCGCCGTGGTCGGGAAGGCTGAGCAGGTCCAGGGCAGCCTCGTGCCGCTCGGCGGCCACCGACAGGTCCTGGAGCGCGCCGTCCTCGTCCAGTCGGGCCCGCAGCAGCGCGGCGAATTCGCGGTCGGCGTCGCTGCGCAGCCACAGGGTGCGCGAGTCGGCCGAGAACCTGCCGATCCACGGGTCGCCGTCGGCGACCGGCAGCCGGAAGGCGGTGCGTCCGGAGGCCGTGTCCAGCAGGAGGGCTTCGCGGCGCCCGCGCGGTCCGCGTCGGAGCAGCACGAAGCGGCCTTCGGCGCCGATGTCGCAGACGCGCAGGGAGGCGGCTCCGGCCTCGCTGAACAGCAGGACGGGTGCCTGCGTGCCGTCGGGGTCGAGGAGGTAGGTGGCCAGGCCCCCGCTCGTGGCCGGCGCCCCGTCGGCGGCGGGCGACGGCGCGGGTGCCAGGTGCGGCGGGCCGGTCCCGTACTGGCCTGCCGCGGCCCGGTCCGCAGGGCCGAGCAGGGTCGCGTGGCCGTCGCGGTCCGTCCATGCCGCCCCGGCAGGCCCGGCGGGGAGGGCCGGGGCCGTGTCCTCGGGGAGGTGGCCCGGGCCGCTGTGGGCGCTGGTGCCGGCGGACGGCTGGGCGACGGTGACGGCCAGCGCCGTGCCGTCGCGGGTCCAGGAGCCCAGGTGGGCCGAGGCCCCGGGTTCGGCGCCGGCGAGTACCCGCCGACCGGTCCCGTCCGGGCGCACGACCAGCACGCGCGTGTGTTCGCCGCCCCCCGGCGCGGAGGTGTACGCGATCCAGCGTCCGTCGGGCGACCAGGACACCTCGGTCACCGGGTCGGGGTCGGCGTCGAGGACGTGGGCTTCACCGCCGCGGGCGGGGCCGCTCCACAGCTGGGGCACGCCCGCCCGGTCGCAGATGTACGCCACGTGCTCGCCGCCGGGGTCGGCACAGGGGTACCAGCACCCGTGGGCGGTGAGCAGGGTCGGCGGGTCCGCCGCGCCGGCGGCGGCCAGGTGGACCGGGACGGGGGCCTGCGCGGGGGCGGGTCGGGAACGGCGGCGGAGTGGGGAGCGGTCCAGGGGCATGGGGGCCTCTTCGAGGGCTGCCAAGGGCTGTCACCGTTCAGTGTCAGTTGATGCCGTGGGTCTGCAACCAGATCTCCAGCGAAGCCACCTGCCACAGGGTGCTGGCTCCGCGTTTGGTGCGGTGGCGGTCGGGTTCCGCGAGCAGCTCGGCCACGCGGCGCCGGTCGAAGAGGCCGCGCCGGCGGGCTTCGGGGGCGGTCAGCGCTTCGCGCACGCGGCTGAGTACCGGCTCGGCCATGTGCCGCACCGCGGGAA
This sequence comes from Streptomyces cirratus, assembly GCF_014650775.1. Taxonomy (GTDB): domain Bacteria; phylum Actinomycetota; class Actinomycetes; order Streptomycetales; family Streptomycetaceae; genus Streptomyces; species Streptomyces cirratus. The sequence continues at coordinate 90,283 of NZ_BMVP01000004.1, forward strand.
CCGGGAAGTACCCCTTGGGGCGGTCGACCACCTCTCGGGGCAGGATCCGCCGGCCGATGTCCTTGAGCACCCCCTTGCCGCCCTGCGCCAGCTTGAGCTCGGGCGGGCAGGCCGCCGCGAGCTCGACCAGCTCGTGGTCGAGGAACGGCACCCGCGCCTCGAGGCCCCAGGCCATCGTCATGTTGTCGACCCGTTTGACCGGGTCGTCGGGCATCAGCGCGTGCACGTCCATGCGCAGGGTGGCGTCCAGCGTGCTCTGTGCGCCGGGGGCCGCCATGTGGGCGCGGACGAAATCCCGCGAGGCGTCGTGGCGGGCGGTCACGTCCGGGTGCAGGACGGCGGCCACGTCGTCGTGGGGGCGGTCGAAGTAGACGTCGGCGTACGCGTCCGGCGCGTCGGGGCGGGCGGCCCCGGCGATCGACGGGTACCAGTGGTAGCCCGCGAACACCTCGTCGGCGCCCTGGCCGCACAGGACCACCTTCACGTCCTTGGCGACCTGCTCGGCCAGCAGGTGGAACGCCACCGCGTCATGGCTGACCATGGGCTCGCTCATGGCGCCGATGGCCGTTTCCAGCGCGGCCGGGAGCCGGTCGGAGGGGATCATGTACTGGTGGTGGTCCGTGGAGAACCGCCGTGCGACCAGGTCCGAGTACCGGAACTCGTCGCCCTCCTGGCCGCTCTCCGACTCGAAGCCCATCGCGAACGTCGCCAGATCGCCGTGGCCCTCCTCTGCCAGCAGGGCCACGATGAGGCTGGAGTCCAGACCGCCGGAGAGCAGGACGCCCACCGGTACGTCGGCCACCGTGCGGCGGCGCACCGCCGTGCGCAGGGCGTCGTGGACGGCTTCCCGCCAGCGCACCGGATCGCTGCCGAGGCCGGTGCGGCGGGTGTAGGACGGTTGCCAGTAGCAGCGGTCGCGGTGCGTGCCGTCCGGCTCGACCACGCGGACGGTCGCCGGCGGCAGTTTGCGCACGCCGGCCAGCACGGTGCGCGGCGCGGGGACCGTGCCGTGCCAGGTCAGGTACTGGTGGAGCGCCACCGGGTCGAAGGAGGTGTCCACGCCGCCTCCCGCCAGCAGGGCCGGCAGGGACGAGGCGAAGCGGAGGCGGTCTGCGTCCTCGGTGAGGTAGAGCGGCTTGATCCCGAGCCGGTCGCGGCCCAGTACCACGCGGCCGGTGTGGTGCTCGGCCACGGCGAAGGCGAACATTCCGATCAGTTGCTCGACGCATGCGTGTCCCCACTGTCCGTAGGCCTTGAGGAGCACTTCCGTGTCGGAGTCGGAGAAGAAGCGGTGCCCCAGCCCTTCGAGCCGTCCGCGCAGCTCACGGTAGTTGTAGAGGCACCCGTTGAAGACGGCCGTGATGCCCAGGTGGGGATCGGTCATCGGCTGGGCGCCGCTCTCCGAGAGGTCGATGATCTTCAATCGCCGGTGGCCCAGGGCTACGGAGCCCTGCGACCAGGCCCCTCTGCCGTCAGGCCCGCGGTCCTCCATTTCATCGGTCATGCGTTCGACTGCGGCCAAGTCCGGACGCCTGCCGTCGAAACGCACTTCTCCGCTCACGCCACACATGCGGCACCCCCCGCTCGACTCGCGCCTCGGGGCCGCCGCATCACCGCGCCCGCCCTTCCGCCCGGGGTCCAGGCCACCTCCACCATGAACGTTCACTCCCGTTGCCCGGACGGCCCGCGCCACGCGACTCGGGCCGAACAGGCGATCGACATGTCCGGCGTCTGCCCACCTGAGCGGCGCTTATGCCCGGGGTCGATCAGGCCCGGGTCGGGCAGGAGGATGCCCGGGCCGGGGGCGTGGCGCCAGGCTTGACCGTCCCGGCGGCATCGGCGCCCGGAGCGGGTGGCTACGCACATCAGATGATCTGTGTGCACAGTGGCTGACGTGCAGGCCGTGGAGTGCCACGATGATCCGTGCTTCAACAGTGTGGCGGTCGGGGCGCGGTATGAGCGGCGGCAGCGCGTCCTGGAGACCGGCCCTACCCACGAAAGGGCGGACGTCCCGTGCGCGTTACTCCCCTCATAGCGTCGTTAGGCACCGCCCGCGGCTCATCCGCGGACGAGCAGGTGCGGCTCTATTACAGCGGCAAGACCCATGACATCATCCAGAAGTACGGCCCCGGCCCGCGCGTCCACTTCCATGTGGGGCTGTTCCCCGACGGGTCACCACCCACCACCGTCTCCCAGGGCGCGCTCAAGCAGCACCTCCTCGACGCGCAGGAGAGGATCGTCGAGTACGCCGCCCGTTCCTGGGGCGCGTACGAGGCTCCGCCCCGGCGGGTCCTGGACATCGGCTGCGGCCTCGGCGGCACTTCCCTCTACTGGGCGCAGCAGCACGGCGCTTCGGTCACCGGCCTCACCGTCGCAGCGGAACACGTCCCGCTGATCAGACGTTTCGCCGGTCAAGCGGGGGTCGGGGGCCGGGTGGAACCCCGGGTGGCCGATGTGCACGAGCTGCAGGACACCCGTGTGTACGACGCCGCCTATGCCAACGAAAGCAGCGGGTACACCGACCGCAAGCGCCTCTTCGAGGTCGTCGCCAAGTCGCTCAGGCCCGGCGGGTGGTTCGGCATCCAGGAGCACTTCGTGCGCCGCTCCGAGTGGCTCGGATTCATCGACGGCTACTACCGGACCAGACTGGGAACGCACGCCGAATACCTGGCGGCGGCCGAGGCGGCCGGCTTCGAGCTGGTGCAGGACGAGGACGTGACCGACTCGGTGACGGAGTTCTGGGTGCAGTCGATGGCGTGGAACACCGCCGAACTCGACCGGCTCCGCGCGGGCGGCGAGCCCGCCGCCTGGAGCGGCGTACGGCTGGAGCAGTCGACGATCGCACACAGCAAGCTCTTCCGCCTGTGGCGCGACCACGCGATGGAGACGCGGTTGCTGCGCTTCCGGATCGGGGGCGGCCGATGACCACGGCGCCCCGACCCTCGCGGCTGGGTAACCAACTGCCCTCGTTCTACTGCCCCCTGGAGCGCGACCTCCTCCATCCCGAGGCCAAGCAGGTCGAAGCCCGGGCGGTGGAGTGGGTGGACGCCTTCGGCCTGTACCCGGACGCGGTCGAACGCGCCTGGGGCCTGGCCACCCACAGCGCCGATTTCACCTGCCGCATCATCCCCGAGGGGGAGGTGGAGGCCCTGCTGCTGTTCGCCGAGTGGAACTACTGGGCCAACGCCGTCGACGACTGGCAGGACTCCGGTTCGGAGGAGGTGGGCACGGGCGCCGTCGTCGAACACGGTGTGCGGCTGCTGCGGACCATCGAGAACCCGGGGGCGTCCGTGCTGCCCGACGGTCCCATGACGCGGGCGCTGGTCGACCTGGTGGGCCGCACCCACGCCATGCTCAGCCCGTTCGAGCTGCGCAGGTTCGTCGAAGGGACACGGGACTGGCTGCTCGGGGCGGCCTGGCGGGCCGCGCAGGCCGGAACGGGTGCCATGCCGGGGCTGAACGACTTCGCCTCGATGGGACCGCTGGCGAACGGTACGCGCTTCTCGCTGACCTGGTCGGACGTCGCCCGGGGGGACCGGCTGCCCGCCGACGTGCTCTACTCCCCCGCGTTGACGGTGCTCACCGACGCGGCGGGTTTCGTCGTCAGCGCCGACAACGACCTGTTCTCGTACGACAAGGACGACCACCTGGAGCCGCGGGAGGTGAACCTCGTCAACGTCCTCGCAGCCCGGGAGGGCTGCTCCCCCGCCGAGGCGGTACCCCTCGCGGTGGCCCTGCGTGACCGGGTGATGGTCCTCTTCACCACGCTACGGGCCCGGCTCTCGCAGGATGGAGGCCCCGAACTGCGCCGCCACCTGGCGGCGTTGGGTCACTACGTGGCCGGCTGCATCGCATGGCAGAGCCGGGCGCCGCGGTACGCGAGTCCCCGCAACCGGTACGAACTGCCGCTCAGGGACGCCGGTTTCGACCTGCGGTACGCCGATGCGCCCAGCGCCCCCGGGACCGAGCCGCCGGATGTGCCGGCCCTCGCCTCCTGGTGGCAGTGGGTGCGCGACTGAGCGGTGCCGAGGGCCCCCGGCCGGTGCGGCGCGGGGGCCCTCGGTACGCAACGCCGGCTCAGCGGCGGCCGAACAGCCGGCGCCACCAGCCGCCGCCGCGCCGCCGGTGCACGGCCGCGGTGGGCGCCGCCGTCGGCTGCGGCGGGATCACGGCGACGTGCGGCGGGTGCTCGGACGGCTGCTCGGTGTGCGGCCCGGCGTGCTCGACGGAGCGCGGGGTGAACCGTACGGGCAGTGACAGCAGGTGGCGCGACATGAGGGTGCCGCGCCACTCCAGCTCGCCCGCGTCCACCGCCAGCTGGAGGTCGGGCAGCCGGTCCAGCAGGACCTCGATGCCGGTGTCGGCGATGGCGCGGCCGATGTCCTGACCCGGACACTCGTGCGGCCCACTGCTGAACGCCAGGTGGGAGCGGTTGCCGTGGACGGAGACGCTCGGATCGGGGCGGATCTGCGGATCGGCGTTGCCCGCGGCCAGGCCGAGCAGCAGCATGTCTCCGGCCTTCACCTGCCGGCCGCCGAGCACCGTGTCCCCGGTGGCCCAGCGCCCGATGATCGTGTTGATCGGCGGGTCGTCCCAGAGGACCTGTTCCAGGGCGTCGGGCAGCGTCATGTGCCCCCCGGAGAGGCTCGCCCGGAACCGCGGGTCGGTCAGCACGGTCCGCAGCGTGTTCGCGATCAGGTTGGCGGTGGTTTCGTACGCCGCGATCAGCACCACGCGCAGGTGCATCAGCACTTCGGTGTCACTGAGGTTCGCCGGGTGCTCGATCAGCCAGGAGGCGAGGTCGTAGCCGGGCTCGGCCTTGCGCTCCGTGACCAGCTGTTCCAGCGTCAGGGTCACGTAGCGGTCGCTCTCGAGGGCCGTCTCCGTCCCCTGGAGCATGTCGCGCGCCGCCTTGACCAGCCGGGGCCCGTGTTCGTCGGGGGCCCCCACCAGCTGGGTCATGACGAGCATGGGCAGCTGGTCGGAGAAGGAGGCCACGAGGTCGGCGTAGCCGTCGGCGGCGATCCGGTCCACGAGCTGGTTGGCGAAACGGGTCACGTAACGGCGGATGCCGCGCTTGTCGAAGCGCTCCAGGGACTCCACCACGGCTCCGCGCAGCCGCTCGTGGACGGGCCCGTCGGTGAAGTTGCACACCGGCACCCAGGTGACCATGGGGCCGAGCGGGGTGTCCGCCGGTACCCGGCCCTCTTTCATGTCGCGCCAGCCCCGGGGGTCGCGGGCGAACCGCGAAGGGGTGCGCGCCACGTCGAGGTTCTCCCGGTGGCCGAGGACCAGCCAGGCCGGGAGGTCGCCGCTGACCAGTACGGGCGCGACCGGCCCGTACTCGGCCCGCAGCTTCTCGTACAGCCGCAGGGGGTCGGCCTGCGCCTCCGGTCCGTGGAGCCGGTACAGGGCGCCCGCCGCTCCCGCCGCGTGGGCGGGGCACTCGGGCGGCGGGGTGGGGTGGGTACTCACATTGCCTCCTGGGTCGCCGCCTGCGAGTGCAGGTAGCGCATGAGCGTCAGCAGGACGTCGCGGGACGACTCCCGCCGTCTGGCGTCGCAGACGAGGATCGGGACGGCGCGGGGCAGGTCGAGGGCTTGGCGGAGCTCTTCCAGCGGATGCTCGGGGGCGTCGGGGAAGGAGTTGACGGCCACGACGAAGGGGACGCCCCGTTCCTCCAGCCGGCCGATGACGTCGAAGCTGGTCTCCAGCCGCCGGGTGTCGAGGAGTACGACCGCGCCGAGGGCGCCCTCGAAGAGGCCGCGCCACAGGAACCAGAACCGCTCCTGGCCGGGGGTGCCGAACAGGTAGAGCACGAGTTCGTCGTTGATGCTGATGCGGCCGAAGTCCATGGCCACGGTCGTGGTGGTCTTGCGCGCCACGCCCCGGGTGTCGTCGACGCCGATGCCCGCCTTGGTCATCGTCTCCTCGGTCGTCAGCGGTCTGATCTCGCTGACCGCGCCGACCATCGTCGTCTTGCCCACGCCGAATCCGCCGACGATGACGATCTTGACGGCAGCCGCCGCCGTCTGCGGGAGTATGTCCGCGGGGCGTGGCCCCGGGGGCGGGTCAGAGCTTTTGAAGTCCATTGATCACTGCCTCGATCAGAGCAAGGTCGGGGAGCTGGGCGGCGGGAACGGGCGGTCGTACGTGTACACGCCGAGCGGTCATCAGGTCCCCGACCAGCACGGTGACGGCGCTCACGGGCAGACCGGCGTACGCGGCGATCTCGGCCACCGACAGCGGTGACTGGCACATGCGCAGGATGGCCGCGTGTTCGGGCTGCATCTCGGGCCGGGCGGGCACCTTGGCGACGACCAGGGTCACGAGGTCGAGCTGGACGGCGGTGGATGGTCCGCTGCGGCCGCCGGTGATGACGTAGAGCCGTTCGGGAGTCTTGTCCTCCCAGCTTGAGGGTGGCTCACTCACGCGGGCTGCCCGTCATGTCGGGGCGGGCTGCTCAGGTGCTCCCCCATCCGGGTCACAAGGTTTCGCATCTGGGCACCCATCAGGCCCGCGTCGACGCCCTCGTCGGCGAGGACCGCCAGGTAGGAGCCGTCGCCGGCGGCCATCAGGTAGAAGAACCCGCCGTCCATCTCGATCACGACCAGCCGCATTCTGCCTTCGGAGCGGGGCAGTTCGGAGGCCACCGCTCCGGCGAGGCTCTGCAGGCCGGCGCAGGCCGCCGCCAGGCGGTCGGCCGTGTCGGTCTCGGCCCCGTACTGCGCCACGCAGAGCCCGTCCGCGGACAGTACGATCACGTGCCGCGTCTGCGGCACTCCGGCGGCCAGGTCCTTGAGCATCCAGTCCATACTGCTTCGCTGAGTCATCACTGTTCATGCCCCTTTGGTCGCTGAGCCCGACGTGTCCCCTGTGTCCTGGACGGCCCGGGCGTCCCGGGCGTCCTGGGCGTCCTGGCCGGACCCGCCGGACAGTCCGCTGTGGAACGCCTCCAGCCACATTCCGGGGCCGGGGTCGTGCGCCGACTGCGGCTCCGCTGCGGGCGGGGCGTCGTAGAAATCGGCACGGTCCTTGCGGCGTCGCTGCGGCAGGCCCGTGGCCGTGCGTTCGGTGGCGGGTCCGCCCTCCGCGGGCGTCGGCCGCGGTACGGAAGCCGGCGCCGGGCGGGGCACGGCCACGCCGGCGGACGCGCGGTCGACGGGGTGCTCGCGCGGTGCGGGGGGCACTGCCCTGGGCCCCGAGGAGGAACCGATGCCGTGGGCGGTGCCGGTCGCCGCGGCCGTCGTGGTGATCAGGTGCTGCGGGACGATGACCACGGCGCGGACGCCGCCGTACGCGGAGGAGCGCAGGGACACCTGGAACCCGTACGCCTGCGCCAGCCGGCCGACCACCGCGAGACCGAGCCTCGGCGTCTCGCCCAGGTCGTTGAGGTCGATGCCGGACTGCGCCTGCGCGAGCATCCTCTCGGCGCGCCTGCGTGCCTCCTCGCTCATGCTGAGGCCGCCGTCCTCGATCTCCACGGCGATGCCCGACTGGACTTCGGCGGCCGTGAGGTGGACGCGGGTGTGCGGCGGCGAGTAGCGGGTGGCGTTGTCCAGCAGCTCCGCGAGGGTGTGGATCAGGGGCTCCACGATCGGACCGACGACGGCGACCTCGGAGACCGAGTGGAGCTCCACGCGCTGGTAGTCGATGATCCGCGACATCGCGCCGCGCAGCACGCTGTACAGCGTGACGGCCCTGCTCCACTGGCGGCCGGGGCGCGCCCCGCCGAGGACGGAGATGGAGTCGGCGAGCCGGCCGATGAGGGCGGTGCCGTGGTCCAGGCGCAGGAGGTCGCCGAACACGTGCGGGTCGCGGCCGTGGCGGTCCTCCATCTCGCGCATCTCCTGGGCCTGCTGGTGGACGATCGCCTGGACGCGGCGGGCGATGTTGACGAAGGCCCGTTGCGCGGAGTGGCGGAGGTTCTCCTCGTTGTCGACGGTGTCGATGACGAGGGCCAGCACGCTTTGCAGGGCGGCTCTGAACCGCGGTGACAGGGCGGTGTCGTTGCCCCACCGGTTGCCCTGTCCGCCGCGGCCGCCGAGGGCGGTCAGCACCTCTTCGGGCAGCTGGCCCTTGCGCAGTCGCTCGATGGCCTCGGTCAGCACCACCTGGGACAGGCGCACCGCTTCGGTTTCCTGCCGGGACAGGGCGTGCTGGAGGGCTGCGATCTGGGAGTGGCGGGCGGTGAGCGCGCGGCCGCGCCGGAGCGCTTCGGCGAGGGCGGCGGCGGTGCAGGCGGCGCCCACGGCCACGCAGACGGTGCGGACCGGTTCCGAGGAGGAAATCAGCGCGCCGATCAGGCACACGGCGGCCACGGCGGTAATCGCTGGCATCATCCAGCTCGTTCCCGCGTCGGGGCGGGCGGCTTCGGGTGGAATGTCTTTTTGCGCCATCGGCGTCCTCGAACCATCGAAAGTGGGGATCTTATGACCGGTGGGCGGGAGCATAACTAGGCCCAACTCCGCGTATGAGGGGTTTCATTGGAGTTCATCGGACCGAAGGACCCAATACGCGCCATCCACGGGGCCGGATTCCGGCTGGGTGGATGGCGCGTTCGTGCTGCCGATTGCCATAGGAGGAGGTCGAAGGCATTCCGTCGCACATGCGGGCGATTGAATTCGAACTCATATCCTGCTTGCTTTCGGCCGCATTCCGTTGTCGGGATGTGGTAGCCCGTACGGAAGTGCGCTATGGGCACGCCGGGGTGGAGGTCCGGGCCTCCGGTCAAGCGCCGGGAGGGCCGTCCTCGCGTACGCACTCGATGAGGTAGTCACCGGTGTCGGGGTCGATGGTGACGCCGTGGGCTTCGCTGTGGAAGCCGGGGAAGGCCCGGTCGAAGGCCTCCAGGGCACCGAGGTAGCGCAGGACGGGGCCGTCGGGGGCACCGAGTGCTTCTCCGGGCATCAGTACGGGGATGCCGGGCGGGGTCACGGTGACCATGGCTGCGGCCACCCGGCCGGCGGCCCGCGCGAGGGGGAGGCGTTCGGTGCCGCCCCGGATCAGTCGCTGATAGCAGCTCCGGGGCGGGAGGACGGGTTCGGGCAGTTCCCGGAAGGCGGTGTCCAGGGCGTCGATCAGCTCGGCGCGGGTGAGGTGTTCGTGCATCTGCTGGCACAGGCCGCGCAACGTGGCGCTCCCGTAGCGCCGGGGGTGGCGCTCGACGAGGTGGGGCAGTACCTGCCGCAGGGGGGTGTCGGCGTCGTGGAGGGCCTTGAAGTCCATCAGGGCGTCCATCAGCGTGCCCCACTTGCCCTTGGTGATGCCCATGGAGAACAGGACGAGCGTGGTGTAGGTGTCGGTCTTCTCCACGACGATGCCCCGGCCGGCGAGGTAGGCGGTGAGGATCCGGGCGGGGATGCCCCACGATGCCGTCTCCCCCGTGGCGGTGACTCCGGGGCAGGTCAGCGTGACCTTGATGGGGTCCAGCAGGCACTGACCCCGGCTCAGGCCGGCGAACCCGTGCCAGTCGGCGTCGGGGTCGAGCTCCCAGCAGCGCGGATCGGTGGCCAAGAGCGCCGGGGAGGCGTCGGCGAAGGGAACGCGGGTGCCGTCCTGCGGGTCGGTGACGGTGTCGGGCTGCCAGACGCCGAAGAACCACGGGAGCCGGTCGCCGGCGTCCGCGATCCGGCGTCCGGTCCGCACGACGGCCTGCCGGAACCTGATCGCTTCGGTGACCGCCTCGTCGACCAGCCACTCGCCCTGTGCGCCGTCCATCATCGCCGCGGCCACGTCGAGCGAGGCGATGGCCGGATACAGCGCCGAGGTGGTGCCGTGCATCATGAACGCCTCGTTGAACCGGTGGTGTTCCACGGGCGCCCGGGGCGAGGACTTCACGTGCACCATGGCGGCCTGCGACAGGGCGGCCAGCAGTTTGTGCGTGGACTGGGTGGAGAAGACGGTGGGCCGCTCCGCTCCTTCGAAGGTGTCCGGGCCGACCGCCATGCCGTAGCGGCCGGCGTACAGGGGGTGGAACCGGGCGTAGGCGAACCACGCCTCGTCGAAGTGCAGGCGGGGCGTGCTGGGCGCCAGGGAGCGGGCGGTCTGCACCGTGTCGTAACACAGGCCGTCGTACGTGGAGTTGGTGATCACCGCGTACTGGGCCTCGGGCGAGACGGCCCCGGGTGTCAGGGGGTGTGCGGCGATCCGGGCGGCCACCGCGGCGGGCGCGGTCTCGCGGGCGGGGAGCGGTCCGGCCAGCCCGTAGCCGTTGCGGGTGGGGACGAGGTAGACGGGGCGGGCGCCGGAGATCACCAGTCCGTGCAGGACCGACTTGTGGCAGTTGCGGTCCACCAGGGCGATCTCGTCGGAAGTGACGCAGTAATGGCCGACCATGCGGTCCGCGGTGGAGTCGCCGTGCAGCACGAAGTACGTTCGCTCGGCGCCGAAGATGCGGGCCGCGTTGCGCTCGGCGTCCCCGATGGGACCGCTGTGCTCGAAGAGGGAACCGAGCTCCTCGACGGAGATCGACAGGTCGGTGCGGAAGAGGCGCTCGCCGTAGTAGTCGAAGAACGCCCGTCCGACGGGTGATTTCAAGAACGCCACCCCGCCGGAATGCGCCGGGGTGTGCCAGGAGTATTCGTGGGCGTCGTCGAACCGCCGGAGCGCCTTGAAGAACGGTGGCAGGACGGAGTCGCCGTAGGCGCGTGCCGCGTTGGAGACACGGCCGGCGATGAAGGACGGCGTGTCTTCCAATGGCCAGATGTAGCCGACGGCCGTCTCCGCCACCCACAGGGGCAGCCGGTCCAGGCCCTGGTCGGAGTCCTCGGCCATCACGACGAAGACGGGCAGGTCCTTGAACCGGCGGGAGACCTGCCGCAGGACCGCCGCGCCCCCGCCGTCGGCGTCCGCACCGGTCTCCGACGGCAGGTCCCAGGCCACGACCGCGGCTGTCAGGCCCGCCTCGGTGCGCAGGGCGGCGCGGGCCGCCTCGGAGGTGCGGGCCCACCGCACCTCCAGACCGTGGTTCTCCAGTTCCTTCCCGATCCGCCGCAGTTGGTCGCCTCCGACCCCGCCGCCCAAGGGGTCCTCGCGCAGGGCCAGCAGGACACTACCGTTCGCCATGACACTCTCCATGAGGGTGTTGCCGTTCCGCTTGACCTGCACGAGTCTCAAGCGGAACGGACCTGTTCGGCGTCGGAAGCGGGTGGCACTCACCCGTACGGGTAGCACCCGGCCACGGGCCCGTCAGGGCCCGTCAGGGCCGGTTCACCGGCCCCCGCACTCGGTCCCGGTCACCCCTCGTGGTCGTGGGGGCCGTGGTGGGACCGCGGGTGGCGCAGCCGCACCCAGACGTCCCTGGCGCGACGGCCGGCCGCCGAGCGGCTGCGGGCCACCAGGCGCTGCGCCTCGCCCGGGGTCTCGACCATGGGGCCCGAGCCTCGCAGCGGTTTGCCCGCGGTCTCGTGCAGGAAGAGCGTCGAGACGAAGCCGACGGCGCCGGCGACCATGAGGTAGTACGCCGGGACCATCTCGTCGCCGGTCGCCTCGACCAGCGCCGAGGCCACCAGCGGCGTGGTGCCGCCGAACAACGAGACGGAGATGTTGAAGGCGAGGGACAGGGCCCCGTACCGCAGTCTGGTGGGGAACAGCGCCGGCAGCGTGGAGGCGGCCGTACCGGCGAAGCAGACCAGCAGCAGACCGAGCACGGCGCAGCCGATGGCGGGCAGCAGGATCCCGCCCCGGCGGATCAGCACGAAGGCCGGTACGGACAGCGCCACCAGGGCGACGCTGCCGGCGAGGAACACCGGGCGGCGGCCCCATCGGTCCGACGAATGGCCCACGGTGGTGATGGTCAGGACCACCAGCAGCATGGTCGCGAGGACCAGCACCTGCGCGGTGGTGGCGCTCTGGCCGAGGGTGACGGTCATGTAGGTCGGCAGGTACGAGGTCACCATGTAGTTGGTGACGTTGTACAGCAGGACCAGTCCCATGCAGATGAGGACGGCCTGCCAGTGCTGGGTGAAGATCTCCTTGAGGCGTCCCTTGCCGGATTCGCGGGCGGCCTCGACGGGGTCCACGTCCTCTTCGCCCTCCGGGCCCTTGGAGGCCTCCGAGGCCGCGTAGGCGGCCTCCTTCTTGAAGGCGGGGGTCTCCTCCAGTTTCATGCGCATGTAGAGCCCGATCAGGCCGAGGGGGCCCGCCAGGTAGAAGGGGATGCGCCAGCCCCAGTCCTCCAGGCCGCCGGTGCCGAGGACGAGGGTCAGTACGGTGACCAGACCGGAGCCGAGGGCGTAGCCGACGAAGGTGCCGAAGTCGAGCCAGCTGCCGAGGAACCCGCGGCGGCGGTCGGGGGCGTACTCGGCGATGTAGGTGGTGGCGCCCGCGTACTCGCCGCCCGTCGAGAAGCCCTGCACCAGACGGCACACGAGGAGCAGGAGCGGGGCGGCGACGCCGACGGAGTCGTACGAGGGCAGGAAGCCGACGGCGAAGGTGCTGGCCGCCATCATGATCATGGTGGCGGCCAGCACCTTCTGCCGCCCGATGCGGTCGCCGAGCGGACCGAAGACCAGACCGCCCAGGGGGCGGACCAGAAAGGCCGCGGCGAAGGTGGCGAAGGCGGAGACGACCTGTACGCCGGGTGAGCTGGCCGGGAAGAAGACCTTGCCCATCGTTCCCGCGAGGTAGGCGTAGACGCCGAAGTCGAACCACTCCATCGTGTTGCCCAGGGCCGCCGCCGTCACCGCGCGCCGCACCTGCGGGCGGTCGGAGACGGTCACGTCCTCGCTGCGGATCATCGTCTTCCGGCGCCGCACGAGGATGCGGAGCATCCGGTCGGTGGCCGGGTGGCCACCGCGCGCCGGCCTTCTTCCCGGCCCGTCACCGGAACCCCGCCACGGTCCTGCCATGCTGTCGGTCTCCTGGTCGGTTGCCGCTGCCTCGCCGGCTTCCGATTCTGTCGCCTTCGCGCCGGCCGGGCGTGCCGGCGCCTCCAGGTGGGTGAACCTTTCAGTTCACAGCACTAGGAACCCTTGTAGGAGCCGATCGGGGTGGCCGTCCCGCAGGAGGAGCCGCCCAGTTTCTGTACGGAGGAGATCCGGTCGTGGAGACCGAACCAGTCGCCGAGTTTCGACACCGAGTAGCCGGGCCGCACGCAGTACCTGGCGCCCCTGTAATTGGGGTCTACGTAGACGTACCAGGACACGCTGTTGCGGTTCCACACGGAGTCGAACCGGTCGTTGTCGCCGCCGAGGGCGGGCGCTGAGGCCGTGTAGGCGGTGAAGATGCCGCCGTAGTCCGCGTCGGACCAGGCGCACAGGCGGTTGTCGGCGCACTGGCCGGGACTCGCCGACGCGGGCGCCTGGGCGGTGGCGAAGGCGATCACCGCCGCGCCCACGAGCAGCGCGGCACGCCGCCCTGCGCGGTGCCGGCGGGACTTCGTACCCCGTGAACTCGTTGAAGCTGTCATGCGCGTGCTCCCACCTGGGTCGTGGATGTGATGACGGACGGACCGCGCGGAGGCGGCGCCGGTACGCATCCTGCTGACGGTCGGGCTCCGCCGGCCACGGTGTTAAGCCACCGCTTAAAGCCTTCACGAGGGGACGTCGTCTCCCGCGGCCCGCCACCCCCCGCCGAGCAGCTCACGTCCCAGGGCGGTCGCCACGTGCAGCACGCTGCCGCCCCGACGGCTCGTGGTGATGAGGCCCGCGCCGCGCAGGGCCTTCGCGTGCTGGCTCGCCGCCGCAGGGGTGACGCGGAGCCGCGCGGCGAGCTCGGCGGTGCCGCAGCCGTCCGCGGTGACGCGCAGCGCGGCCGCCCGGGTGCGTCCGAGGAGGGCGCCCAGGGCCTCGCCGGCGGTTGTGCCGTTGCCGCCGTGCCACAGGGCGGAGCCGTTCGCCGGGCCGGTCACCGCCGGTACGGTCAGCCGGGGCACCGATGCGTCGTCGAACGGGTCGTAGAGGAGGCTGAGCTCGCGCCAGGAGAACACGGTCGGCGCGAGGACGAGCCCGCGTCCGCCCAGGTGGACGTCGACCGGGCGGGGGTGGCGTACCTCCAGGACGGGCGGGCGCCAGCGCACCAGCGGCGGGCACAACGAGGTCAGCAGGCCTTCGACGCCGTGCTCCAGGAAGGTGCGGGCGTACTGGGCGCGTACCGCGTCGAGGCGTGCGTGGGCGGCAGCCCAGTACGGCCCTACGGTCACCCGGTGGCAGGCCGCGAGGGCTGTCGCCAGTCGCGCGCGGGCTTCGGCGTCCCCCTCGGCTACGGACCGGGCCCAGGAGGAGTGGGCGGGGTCGAAGGCGACCGCCTCCAGTTCCCGCCGTACCCGGGCGCGCGGAGCCCGCAGCAGGGCGTCGACGGCCTCATCGATGTCGGGCGAGTCCCCGGCCAGGGCCAGCAGGTCGAGCCCGGGGCCGCGGCCGGGCAGGAGCACGGTGAGCGGCCTCGCGGCCTGTGGCAGTCGCCCGGCCACCGTCGCCCGCCAGCGTTGGAAGGGCGCCGCGAGGGAGCGCCTGCTCAGCATCTCCAGGCTGTAGTACGTCTCCGCCGCGGCCCCGATCGTGGTGGCCACCCGGGTGCGGGCGAGATCGTCCGCGGTGAAATGGATACGCAGCACCAGTGGCCCCCGCCCCGTTGCCCCCGCAGTCGTACGGCGGTGCGGCGCGGCGCTGTCGCGATGTCGCACACGGCCGGCCCGCCCGCGCCGCCCGCGTGGCGGCGGGGTCATTGTCCTGCTCGCGGCGGCAGCGCTTCTACGGCGCTTTTCGGCCCTTCCGCCGGGGGGCGGCCGGTCAGCTGCCCTTGGGCGCGGAGGGCTTGTGGCCGGGGTAGACGTGCTGGGGGCTCACGATGCGGGTGACGGCCTCGCCGAACAGCGTGCTCGGCTCCTGGCCGTCGTGGAGGACGTCGGTGTTGAGGACGATGACCATCGTCGCCCGCGCCTGGGGCAGGTAGACGCACAGGACTTCGTAGCCGGGCAGTGAGCCGTTGTGGCCGATCCAGCCCTGGACGTCGAAGATGCCCAGCCCGTAGCCGTCCCCCGGCACGCCTATCGGCCGCGTCTTGAGACGCTCGGCCTGCGTCGCGGGCGTCAGCAGCGTGCCGGTGGCCAGGGTGTGGGCCCAGCTGCGCAGGTCCTGGAGGTCGGAGATCATCGCTCCGGCGGCCCAGGCCCAGGAGGGGTCCCAGTCGGTCGAGTTCTCGATCTTGCCGGACGCCGTCTGCTCGGTGTAGCCCTGCGCGTGGGGCTCCGGGAACTCCGCGCCCGTGGGGAAGAGCGTGTGGTGCAGCCCCGCCGGAGCGACGACGTCCCGCATGACGACGTCGTGCAGCGGCCGGCCGGTGACCTTCTCGATCACCAGGCCGAGGAGGACCAGGTTGGTGTTGGAGTAGTCGAACTGCGCGTCCGGCTGGAACTGCACGCCGTGCTTGAAGCCGTAGGCGAGCAACTCCTGTGGTGTGAAGTGCTTGTCCGGGGTGGTTTCCAGCGCCTTGGCGAAGTCCGGGTCCTCGCTGTAGTTGAACAGCCCGCTGCGCATGCCGGCCAGTTCGCGCAGCGTGATGCGGTTGCCGTTCGGGACGCCGGTGACGTACTTGCCTATGGGGTCGTCCAGGCCGGCCCTGTGCTGGTCGACCAGTTCGAGGAGGGCGGTGACGGTGAACGTCTTGGTCTCGCTGCCGATGCGTACGCGCAGGCCGCTCGTCATCGGTGCGCCGGTCGCCTTGTCCGCCACGCCGAAGGACTTCACGTAACTGCCCTTGCCGGGCGCCCACAGCCCGACGGCCACACCCGGAACCTGTGCGTCGCGCAGGACTTGGCGTACGGCGGCGTCCAGCTTCGCGGCGACGGCCGGGGTGAGCTGTGCGAAGGTCCCGTCCGGGGAGGGGGAGGGCGCGGCCGGGGCGGATCGCGCCGGGTCGTTCGCCCCGTGCGCGGAACCCGCCGCGGCGGCCGGAGCGATGAGCAGACCTGCTGTTGCGGCGGCCACACAGGCTCGGCGCAGCCGGATGCGGTACGGCTTCACGGCCTGGCCTCCAGTCGTACGAGGGCCCGAGCAGGCACCAGGCTAGGCCTGCCCCGGACCGCCCGCGAGGCGGGCCGCCCGGGTGTGTCGGCGCGGGTTCTCCTTTCGCATCCTTGGTTCCTGATCCGCTTCGGGTGGAGAACGGGCAGGTCAACCGGCCGCAGGAGGCGCACTCGTGTCACACCGCAAGCACGGGCCCCGGATGCGGTTTGCCGGGCGCTGGATCATCCTGGGAGCGCTGGACCACGAGCGAAGGAGATCGGCCATGTCCATGATGGACAAGCTCAAGCAGATGCTCAAGGGACACGAGGACCAAGCCGGCAAGGGCATCGACAAGGCCGGGGACTACGTGGACGGGAAGACCGAGGGCAAGTACCGCACCCAGACCGACATGGCGCAGGAGCAGCTCAAGCGGCGCCTTGGGCCGGAGGACCCGCCTCCGCCGCCCGCGCGGTAGCCGGTTGACCGTAGTTGCCGCTCGGCACGCCCGCGCCGGTGGGTCTCACGGTGCGGGCGTGCCGGCGGGGACGCGGGATGATGGGCCGCATGACGAGTTGGCTGACGCGCCACGCCGCGCTGATCGCGGCGTGCTCAGCGGTGGCGCACCTGGCGGTCGCCTTCTGTGCGGCCGACATGTTCGACCTCCGGGTGTACCGGGAGGGGTCGCCCGGCGTTCTGACCGGCCACCTCTACGACTTCCGACTGGCCCGCGCCGATCCGGGGGCCCTGGCGCTCCCCTTCACCTACCCGCCCTTCGCCGCCCTGGTGTTCCTGCCCCTGGCGTACCTGCCGTGGTGGCTGACGCAGGTGCTGTGGCAGTTGCTCTCACTCACCGCCGCGTTGTATCTCGTGCGGGGCTCGTTCGCGCTGCTGCACCCGGACCGGCCGGCCGAGCCCGCCCGGATCCTCCTGTGGACGGCGGCCGTACTGTGGCTGGAACCCCTGCTGCACGGGCTCGCGCTCGGTCAGGTCAGCCTGCCGCTCGCCGCGCTGTCGCTGGCCGCCGCACTCCGGCCGGGCCCCCTTGCCGCCGGTACGGGGATCGGCCTCGCGGCCGGGGTCAAGCTGACCCCGGCCGGCGGCGTCCTCTACCTGCTGGCGGCGGGCCGGCGTCGGGCCGCCGGGTGGGCGGCCGCGACCTTCGCGGCGACGGTCGTCCTCGCCGCCCTGGTGGCCCCGGTGGAATCCTGGCGGTACTGGGGGCATCTGCTCGGGGACAGCGGGCGCATCGGTCCGCTCGCGTCGGTGGAGAACCAGTCGCTGCGCGGCTGCCTGGCCCGGCTCCTCGGGCAGGACGGCGGTGTCGCGGGCCTGTGGTGGCCGGCGGGGGTGCTCCTCGCGGCCGCCGCGACGGCGTACGCGATGCGGGCCGCCGTGCGGCGCGGTGACCGGCTGGCCGTGCTGCTGGCCGCGCAGTTCTTCGTCCTGCTGGCGAGCCCGGTCTCATGGAGTCACCACTGGGTGTGGGTGGTTCCGGCGTTGGTCTGGCTGCGGTACGGCTCCCTGCGCGGCCGGCGCCTGAGCAGGGCGGCCGTCGTGGTGTGGGCGCTGACGGCCGGGACCTGGATGGTCCCCGCGCTGCACGCGGTGGCCCCGGCGGGCCGCGCCGTGCCCTGGCCGGTCGCGGTCGCCGCCTGCGCGTACCCGCTGGCCGCCGCCCTCACCCTGGCGGCCGTCGCGTCTTCGCCGCGCACCGGCCCGGCCCCGGTTCCGGTGGCGGCCGGTACCGCCTGGGGAAGCCGCTGAACCGGCGCCTCAGGCCTGGCCGGTCTCGAAGCGGGCCACCTTGCCGCCGTCCACGGTGAACCGCCACGCCGTGCGCATGCTGCCCCAGGTGTCGTTGCGGAACTCCGCCACCAGCCCGAGGCCGTCACGGGTCTGGGACTCGACGTCCATGTGGCCGCCTGAGCCGAAGATCTCCCGGTCCGTCCATCGGGTGAGTTCGCGGTCGCTGCCGTCATCGGACATCGTGGCGCCCGGGGTCAAGGTCGCGGCGAACGCCTGCCGGTCCCCTGCGTTGAGCGCGGTGACGAAGGCCCGCACCGCGGGTTCGGTCAACTGGTCGGGAGGGATGGACATCGCTCGCTCCGTTGGCTGTCGGGGTGGACTCCGCTCCCGATACTGACCCCCCCTGCGAGCCGTGTCTCGAGATCCGCGGCGCGTGTCGGCGTTCCGCGCACTGGCTGGTGCTGTGACCGGAAAGGTTCACCGGGTCGCGACACCCGGCAAGCCTTCCCGGCCACAGCACTAGGCTCTTGACGTGGGCAGCGCAAAGTTGAACCGTCGACGGGTGATGGGAGCCGGGCTCGGCGCCCTCGGCGCCGCGATGGCGGGTGCTTGCGCCGGATGCACCGGGGACTCCGGTCCGGCCGGCCGGCTGCTGCTCGCGTCGGGCCCGGAGGGAGGCCCGTACAACGCGTTCGGCAGGGCCCTCGCGCAGGCCGTCAGCGCGAGCGGCAGCCGTCTGCGGATCGTTCCCGTGAGCACCTCGGCCAGCGTGGACAACCTGCGCGAGCTGGACGCCGGCTCCGTCGACCTGGCGCTGGCCATGGCGGACGTGGCCGAGGACGCGGCGCTGGGGCGCGAGCCGTTCGCCCGTGCGGCCTCCGTGACGGCGCTGGCACGGGTCTACGTGAACTACACGCACCTGCTCGTCCCGGCGGGCGGGCCGGTCCGGTCGGTACGCGACCTTGCCGGGCGGCCGGTCGCGGCGGGCGCCGCGGGCTCGGGCGTGCAGGTGGTGGCGGGACGCGTACTGCGGGAAGCGGGGGTGAGCGACGGCCCCTCCCCCGCACGCGAGCGGCAACTGGGCCTCGCCGAGTCGGCGCGGGCACTGCGCGAGGGCGCGGTCGACGCACTGTTCTGGTCGGGAGGCGTACCCACCCCGGCGCTGACGGCCCTGTCGCAGCAAGCCGACCTGAGGTTCGTACCGCTGGACGGGTACGTGGGGCCGCTCCGGGAACGCTACGGCCCGGTGTACACGGCCGTCACCCTGCCGGCCGGGGCGTACGGTCTGGCGGAGCCCGTGGGCACCCTCGGCGTCGCCAACTACCTCCTGGCCCGCGCGGACCTACCGCGCAGGGCGGCGCGCGAACTGCTGACGGTGGTGTTCGACCGGTGGGGTGACCTGCTGCGGGAGGTGACGGCTGGGGCGCGGCTGGAGCCCCGGTTCGCCATCTCGACCGGCCGCGTGCCGCTGCACCCGGGCGCGGTCGACTACTACCGGTCCGTGTACGGCTGAGCGGTCAGGGCGGGGCCGGGCAGGGCGGGAGGCGCAGCTCGAAGGCCAGTCCGCGGGGCGTGTTGGCGGTGACGTCGAGGCGGCCGCCGCTGATGCGGGCGATCTCGTCGGCGATGGCCAGCCCCAGGCCGGTTCCGGGGACGTTCTGGTGCTCGGGCGAGCGGCCGAAGCGCCGCAGCAGCACGCCGAGTTGTTCCGGCGGGACACCCGGGCCGTCGTCCGTGACGCGGACGACGATCTGCCCGTCGTCCACGTCCCGCGCGGCGCGAACGCACACGCGGCCCTCGCACGGAACGAACTTGACGGCGTTGTCGAGGAGGGCGTCCAGGATGCGGCCCGTGGCGTCGGGCAGGGCCGTTGCCCGCAGGTCCTCGGGGAGGCCGGGCGCGGTCAGCTCCAGTCCGGCGGCGCGGAACACGGGGGTCCAGGCCGTGACCCGCTGCCGTACCGCCTGCGACACGTCCTGGCCGGCCAGCTCCGCGTGGCCCGACTCCACCCGCGCCATCGCCAGCAGACCGTCGAGCAGTTCCTCCAGCCGTTCGGCCTCGTCCAGGGCGCGGGCGTGCTCGGCGCGGCCCGGCCCGGGGGCGATGTGCGGCTCGACGTTCTCCAGTTGGAGCACCAGCGTGGCGAGCGGATTGCGCAACTGGTGGGAGGCGTCGGCGACGAAGTCGCGCTGGCGGCCGATGGCCTCGGCCATGGCCTGTGCCATGGTGTTGAAGTGCTGTCGAAGACGCCGCAGTTCGGGCGGCCCGGTGTAGGAGACGGCCCGCTCCTGGAGGCGTCCGGCGGTCAGTCCTTCCACCGCCCGGTCCAGGTCGAGTACCGGGCGCATCAGCCAGCGCGCGGTTCCCGCAGCGACGAGGGCGGCAGCCGCGAAGGCGGCCAGCGCCCCGGCGGCGATCAGCGACCAGCGGACCGTCACGTCCCGGCGGGCCGCCGCGGTGGGTACGGACAGCAGGACCGCCCCGCTGACCCGCTCGTCGCGGCCCACCGGCTCGGCGACGACGACGCTCGCCGGCCCCCAGGGGCTGAGGGTGGGCAGCCGGTCGGTGGAGCGGCCGGTGAGGGCCCGGCGGCGCGCGTCCTGCGTCCCGGTGGAGTCGCGAGAGGTCGGTCCCGAACGCGCGAGCGTGCGTCCGCCCGTGTCCACGACGACCACCCCGGCGCCGTACAGCTGGGCGTAGCGGCTGATCTCGGCGGACAGCTCCGACCGGTCGGCGCCGGTGCGCATCCGGTCGGCGAGGTCGGCGAACCGCACCGCTTCCGAGCGTCGTTGCAGGAGCAGGTGCTCGGTCCGTCCGCGCGCGTACGCGTCGGCCAGGGGGACGCAGAGCAGCAGCGCGGCGGCGCCCATGAGCACCATCAGCACTGTGAGGAGGCGGCGTCTCATCCTCCGCCGTCCCCTTCGTCACCCGCGGCGGGGGAGCCGAGTTGGTAGCCGAAGCCGCGGACCGTGCGCACGAGCGCGGAGCGGCCGGTCTTGGCGCGGATGCCGGCGACGTGGACGTCCAGGGACCGTGAGGCGCCGAGGAAGGCGTCGCCCCATATCCGGTCCAGGATCTCCTCGCGGGAGTGCACCTCGTCCGGGCGGGCGGCCAGGAAGGCGAGTACGTCGAACTCCCGCCGTGTCAGCCTGACGTCGCGGCCGGCCACCGTGACCGTGCGGCCCGCGAGGTCGACCTCGACGTCCCCGGTGCGCACCGGGCGGCCACCTGCGCCGGAGGGGCCGGCCGCCGAACGGCCCGACGCGATCCCCGTCCTGCGGCGCACGGTGTCGATGCGGGCGATCAACTCGGCCATGCGGAACGGCTTGACGACGTAGTCGTCGGCGCCGGCCCGCAGACCCTGCACGATGTCGCGCTCGTCGCAGCGCGCGGTCACGACGATCAGCGGCGCGTCACAGACCGTACGCAGCCGGCGCAGCAGCTCCAGGCCGTCCAGGTCGGGCAGGCCCAGATCGAGCAGGACGAAGTCGGCTTCGTGTACGTGCCGCAGCGCGTCCAGGGCTCGGCCGGCCCGGCGGACCGTGTGCCCGCGCTGGGCGAGTGCGGTGCCGAGGGCCTGGGCCATGCGGTCGTCGTCCTCGACGAGAAGGGCGTGCACCGGCGGTCCTCCCCGTGACGCGCGCGAACCGGAAGTCGAGCCCCCGCCCGACCGGTCGGCCCGGTGCAGCAGCTTACGCGAGCTGCCGGACCGGGTCGTCGGCCTCCGCCTCCGCGCGGCTGAGCGCGGCGTTTCGGGTGTCCGGCATCAGGACGTAGGTGACGAGGGAGACGAGCGCGCAGCCGGAGACGTACCAGAAGAACATCTTCTCGTGGCCGCTGTCCTTGAACCACAGCGCCACGTACTCGGCCGTGCCGCCGAACAGCGCGTTGGCGATCGCGTAGGGCAGCGCCACGCCCAGGGCCCGTACCCGGGTCGGGAACAGCTCCGCCTTCACCGCCGCGTTGATGGAGGTGTAGCCGGTGACGATGACCAGCGCCAGCAGGGACAGTCCCAGCGCGGACCAGTACGAGGACGCCGACCCGAGGGCGGTCATGATCGGGTACGTGCCGACGGTGCAGCCCACCGCGAAGGTGATCAGCAGGGGACGGCGGCCGATCCGGTCGGACAGCATCCCGGCGAAGGGCTGGAGCACGGCGAAGAGGGCCAGGGCGGTGAAACTGACCAGGGTGGCGGTCGTCTTCGCCATGCCGGCGCTGCCCACCAGGTACTTGGTGAGGTAGGTGGTGTACGTGTAGTAGGCCACGGTTCCGCCGAGCGTGAGCGCCATGACCAGGCCGGCCTGCCGCTTGTACTGCCACAGGGCCTTGAGCGTGCCGCGTGCGCTGTCGTCGTGTGCCTCGGCGCCCGACGACTCCTCATGGAACGCGTCGGTCTCCTGCAGCCGCCTTCGCAGCCAGAAGACGACGACGGCGAACAGTGCCCCGAAGACGAACGGGATGCGCCAGCCCCAGTCCTGCAACTGGGCGGTGGTGAGCGTGTGCTGGAGCGTGATGAGGATGCCGAGGCCCAGCAGCTGGCCGCAGGTCATCGACACGTACTGGAAGGAGGAGCCCAGTCCCCGCCGATCACGGGCCGACGCCTCGGTGAGGTACGTGGCGCTGGCCGCGTACTCACCGCCGATGCTCATGCCTTGCAGCAGGCGGGCGAGGAGCAGGACGAGGGCGCCCGCGTAGCCGGCCTGCCCGTACGTCGGGGCGACGGCGATGAGGAGGGCCGCCCCGGACATCATCGCGACGGTGAGGGTGAGCGCGCTCTTGCGGCCGTGCCGGTCGGCGGCGCGGCCGAGGATCCAGCCGCCGACGGGGCGCATCAGGAAGCCGACCGCGAAGATCCCCGCCGTGTTCATCAGCTGGGTGGTCGGGTTGTCCCCGGGGAAGAACGAGTCGGCGAAGTAGATGGCGAAGCTGGCGTAGACGAACCAGTCGTACCACTCCACGAGGTTGCCGAGTGACCCGCCGACGAGAGCGAGACGGCGCTTCTTGCGGGCGTCCCCGGGGGGCGCCGGGGGCAGGACGGCGGACGAAGTCATGGCGGCTCCAGAGGGAAGTCCCCGGGGGGAGGGGGCGGAGGTGAACGGCCCCCGGCTGTGGGGAAGTGCCCAGAGCATGCGTCGGCCCGCGCACCGGGACAAGCGACGGCGCCCAGATCTAACGTCCCGCTAAGAAAGCGCCGTGGCCTGCGCTCCGCCCGGCCCCCGGGGCCGGCGACGCGATACGTACACTCACCGGATGACAGACATGCGGTGCACTTTCTGCGGCGCCGGCGACCTCGAACCGGGGTTCGCCGAGGACGCCGGCCAGTCGGCGCCCGGGTACACCCGGTGGATAGCGGGGCCATTGGAACGGGGCCTGTTCGGCGGGGCGAAGCTGATGGGCCGCCCTCGCCGTCAGATCGACGCCTGGCGTTGCCGGCGGTGCGGCCATCTGGAGCTGTTCGCCACGAACCCCTGCTGAGCGCTCACGCGGCGACGGCGTCCGGAGCCTCAACGGGCCGCCGCCGTATCGCCCATACGCTCGGGGCGAGGAGGAGGACGAGGGTGGCCAGCGTCATCACGGCGGCGCCGGCGAGGAGGACGGACGTCGGCCCCAGGGAGGTGGCCGCGGCGCCCACGGCGAGGTAGCCGAGCGGCACCGCCATGAGTTCGCCGGTCGAGCTGAGCGAACTCACCCGGCCCAGCACCTGTGAAGGCAACTGCTCCTGCATGGCGGTGTGCCAGCAGACGATGGCGACGTCGAGGGCGGCTCCGGCCAGCACCGCGCTGGACGCGAGGACGACGAGCGGGGCGCGGGCCGCGAGGGCGAGGAGCGGGAACGCCAGCGGCAGGTTCGCGCAGATGCACACGACCATGATCCGGGAGGGTTTCCACTTGAGGGAGATGAACCCACCGCCGAAGAGGCCGACGGCGAAGGCTGCTTGAACGGTCCCCCACATGGCGGCGCCCAGATTCCGGTCGTGGGTCACGACGGGGCCCAGGAGCTGGTAGCCGCCGAGCCACAGTGCGACGACGACGGTTCCTGACAGGACGTACGACCAGAGCCAGAACCGGCCCGAGAATTCGGCCCACCCTTCCCTGAAATCCCGTAGAACCGTGGATTTCGACTTTTCCGGAGCGGAAATGGCGAGGCGGCTCACCAGGGCGGCCGCGATGGCGAAGCTGGCGGCATCCCAGGCCAGTGTCCATTGCGGCCCCACCAGGGCGACGAGCAGGCCACCGACCGCCGGCGCGGCGATTTTCACCGCATTGACCGGAAGCCGCATGAGGGCGTTCGCTTCCTGGATCTCTCCCGCTGCGACGAGATGGGGCAAAAGGCTGTTCATGGCGGGCTGCGTGAGCGCCGAGGCGCCCCCGGCGAGGGCGGCAAAGGCGGCGACCCGTGTCACGTCCGCCGTCCCCGACGCCACGAGCAGGGCAACTGCCCCCTGCGTGAGGGCCGGTACGAGGTTTCCGAGCACGATGACGCGCCGCTTCGACAGCCGGTCGGCGATCACGCCTCCCACGAGCAGCATGATCAGCTGCGGAACGGTATTGCCGGCCAGGACGATTGCCAGCGAATTCGGCCGGTCGTCGAATCCGAGCACCGCGAATGCCAGTGCGACGGGCGCCATCGCCGAACCGCTCATCGAAATGATCCGGGCCAGGACGAATAAACGGAACGGCTTGTGCCGCATTACGGAGAGGGAGGATCGGAACGCCACCCGGCGCACAGTACTACCCACCGCGTACGGCGCCGCATGGGGGTGGAAGGCCCGGAACACGGCGAATTGCCACGCCGTGTGTCACCTTGGAAGGCACCGAACGTCCTCGGAGGGTGAACGACCGTGACCGTGATCACCTGGCTCGTCGAAGGCACCTGGCAGGCCTGTACCGAGGCTGCCCGGAGGTTCGCGCCGGCCGGAGCCGACATCGTGCTGCTGCACGTCGCCGCCCAGGACGTGAGCGACGTCGGCCACGGGGCCTTCGCCGGGCTCCTCGGACGGGCACGCGTCGAACGGGATCCCGGTACGGCGATGGAACACCTCGCCTCCGCTGCCTCCGACCGCCTTCTCGCCGCCGCGAGCGAACGCCTCGGCCGGCCCTGCACACCGCTCAAGCGCACCGGCCGGGCCGAGACGGAGGTCGTGGCCGCCGCGGAAGGGGCCGATCTGCTGATCCTCGCCCGCGACGGCGATCACACCCGTCCGGGTCCGCGCAGCCTCGGTCCGGCCAGCCGCTTCATCGTCGACCACGCCTCCTGCCCCGTGCTGCTGGTCTGGCCCGAGAGCCCGCCGCTGCCGCTCAGGGCAGCGGACGCCGGTAGCGGAGTTCGGTGAGCGTGACGTCCCCGTAGCCGTCTTCCCGGGTCGCGCCGTCGGGCCGGAAACCGGCTCGTTCGTAAAAACGCCTGGCCTGCCGGTTGTCACCGAGGACCCACAGGGCCAGGGCCCGGAACTGCTGGGCCTCCAGACGTGCGTGAACCTCGCCGAGCAGGGCGCGGCCGACGCCCCCGCCGATGCGGTCGGGCCGGACGTAGAGCGCGTAGACCTCCCCGGTCCGGACACCGGCGGGCCCCCGGTACGGACCGCAGCTGATCCAGCCCACGAGCGCGCCGTCGTCGTCGAGGGCGACGAGCTCGGTCGACCGCCGCAGCGGATCGGCGAACCACGCCCGGCGCCGCTGCGCATCGCTCTCGACCGTCATCGCGTCCAGGTACCCCTGGGGGACGATTCCGGCGTACGCCGACTGCCAGCCCCGCACCCGGACCGCCGAGACGGCGTCGACGTCGGCTTCGTACATCTCCCGTACCCGCACCATCACGCCACCCTAGGGTGCGTCCGCGCGTCAACCGAACTGCTTTTGCGGCGCCGATGCACGCGCGATCGGGTGACATGCCGCCACATCGGGGGCCGGCCTCGCGTTAGCAGGACGACTTCCCCGCCAGGGGCCCTTTTCCGTTCAAGTTAAGGAATGCGCCAGAATGCTGAAGAACATGATGATCACCGCAGCAGCCACCGCCGCCGCGATCGGCGCGGGCGCTGCCGTCGCCGCCCCGGCCATGGCCATCGGCAATGACAACGGGATCAACACCGTCAACGGCAACGGCGCCGCGCAGATCTACGGCAACCAGAAGACCGAGGGCGCCATGAGCCCGCAGCTGAGCCTGGTCCAGGGCACGCTGAACAAGCCCTGCATCGGCCTCCCGGCCAAGGTCAACGCCCAGTCCCTGGTGGCGGTCATCGCCAACATCGGTGTCCAGGACATCAACGTCCTGTCCAACCCGCAGAACCAGCAGTGCACCGAGAACTCCACCCAGGCCAAGGGCGACGAGTCGCTGTCGCACATCCTGGACAACATCCCGGTCCTCTCCGGGAACCTGTCCGCCAACAGCTGACCGGGCGCCGCCTGCGCGGCTGCTCCGCCTGACCGCCCCCCGGCATCCGGGGTCGGCACGCACGGCGCACGGCCCCGGCCTCCACGAGGACGCCGGGGCCTTCGCCTGCGGCGGCACGGGCGCGGCAGGGTGGTGGCCGCGCCGGCGCCCCGGCATGATGCTGTGGTGATCGCTCCGATAGCCCCCGTGGTCCCCGCCGGCAGCATGAGTGGTGGCGGGCAACCGTCCTTCCGCCTCGCGAGCGGCTTCGTCCTGCGTCCGTGGCGACCCGACGACGCCGACGTGCTGGTGGTCTCCTGCCGCGACCCCGAGGTCCGGCAGTGGAACCGGCCCGTGGGCCTCACGCTGGACGCGGCCGTCGAGAAGATCGGACGCTGGGAGCAGGGCTGGCGGGCCGAAGAGGTCGCGATCTGGGCGGTCTGCCGCTCCGAGGAGGCCGAGCCCGTGGGGCTGATCGGGCTGGCGGACATGGATCTGCGGGGAGGAAGCGGCGAGTTCCTGTACTGGCTGCTGCCGGCCGGGCGGGGACACGGGGTCATGGCCGAGGCGACGGTCCGGGTCAGTCGCTGGGCTGTGGAGGAACTGGGCCTGCACCGCCTGCGGATCACGCATTCCGTTGCCAACCGGGCGTCGTGCGGGGTCGCGACCAGGGCGGGGTTCCCCTTGGAGGGGGTGATGCGGAGCGCGCTGCTGCACGCGGACGGGTGGCACGACGAGCACCTTCACGCACGCGTCCAGGGCGACCCCTGGCCGTCACCCGAGGGGCGGTGACCCGGACGGCGCTTCCCCCCGGCCTCGTCACCGCCGTCCTGCACCTCCTGGACGACCTCGGCGCCTCGGCCACCCCGCATCCCGGTGGCACCCTCGGCGCGCACCTGCAACGGGTTCAGCGGCAGTTGGAACACTGGGCGGCCCGGCCCGCACTCCAACTGGCGGGACTGTGCCACGCCTTCTACGGCACGGACGGGTTCGCCACCGCTCCCCTGCCCCTCGCGGAGGCTCCCGCCTCGGCCAACTGATCGGCGCCGAAGCCGAGTCCATCGTGTACCTGTACGCGAGCTGCGACCGCGGCGCTTCGTACCCGACGCTCGACGACGCCGGCGCGGCCTTCCGGGACCGGTTCACCGGCCGCACCTTCGTCCCCACGCTCCCGCAGCGCAAGGACTTCGCCGAGCTTTCGGCCGCGAACGAACTGGACATCGCCCGCGTCGACGCGGGCTTCCGCGAGAGGTGGGGAGGCGACCTCCTCGCCCTCTTCACCCGGCTCCGGCCGCTGCTCAGCCCGGCGGCGTGGCACGACTGCACGGCCGTGCTCGGTCCCCCGGACGTTCGCCACTGAAACCGGCGCTCAGGCCGGGTGGCCCGGCTCGAAGTCCTTCACGTCGCTGAACCGCAGCAGCGCGGGCGTTCCCGCGACCGGCGGGGACTGCTCGGTCGGGGTCAGGAGGAAGCCGACGTGGTCTCCGCCCGGGATGCGCTCCTCGATCCGTCCGACGAACCAGACGCAGGCTTCGTCAAGCACCGGGCTGCCGTCCGCGCTCTGGTGCCAGGCGACCCGCTCGAACTTGTCCACGCGGTCGCCGGTCTCGCTGCCGAACCACCTGGCCAGCTCGCGCTGCTCGCGCCGCAGGACGTGCACGGTGAGGTGGGTGGCCCGGCGGGCGACGCCGAAGGTGTGGTTGGCCGTGGACAGCCACACCATGTAGCGCGCGGGGTGGATCGAGCACTGCGAGGCGAAGCCCACGAGGCACCCCGCCTGCTCGCCGTCCGCCGCGGTGGTCACCACGTACATGGGACCGTCGAGCACATCGGTCAACGGGTCCAGGCTCAGCTCCGCCATTCGCAGCTCCTCACGTCGTTCCGGTCCCGCCCGGAGCCGGCATGCGGCGGCTACCCCGCGCGGGGGCTTCCAACCGCCGGGCGGTCCCCCCAACAGGTGGAGCCACTCGCCCGTCGGTGACATTGCGCCGAACGGCGGCATGTCGTCCGTCCCGCCGCCCCGGACGCGGGGTGCCGTGCGCCCACGGATACCGATGGCTCGGGACTGCGGGACTCCGGTCCGCCACGGGCAGTTCGTGCTCGCGCAACCGGATCGGCGTCCGCCCCCGCCGCCCGCTCGTCCATCCGACGCAGGGCGTGTTTCCGGGAACGCGGCAGGGGTGATTTCTGATGAGCACACCAACCCCTCCCTACTCAAGGAGTAGCCATGCGCATCCGCGCCGCAGTCACCACCCTCGCCCTTGCCGCCACCATGGTCCTCGGTGGCGCCGCCACCGCGCTCGCCCACGGTGACGACGACCACAACAGCGGTTCGGCGCACCACGGCGCCTGCTACCTGGCGGGCGGCGTCAACCACGGCAACCCGGGCTTCGCCGGCGGTTGCGAGTGGGCGGGCATCGACTGGCGCTGACCGCCCGAGCAGGTGCGTGGCCCGGAGTCCGCTCCGGGCCACGCCCGTTCCCGAACCGGCGTGCGGCCGCCGCCGGTTCGGGAACGGTCATCGGGAGCGCGTCAGGCGTGGGACACGACGAAAGCGACCAGGAACCCGAGCACCGTGGTGAGCCCGGTGAGGAGGTGCGCCTGCTCGAACGCCTCCGGGATCATGGTGTCCGCGATCATGGCGAGGATGGCCCCGGCGGCCACGGCGGTGATCGCCGCCAAGACGCTCGGGGAAGCGCTGCCGAGGAGCGTGTACCCCGCCAGTGCCGCCAGGGCGGAGACCACCGCGATGACCGCCCACAGCGTGAAGACGTAGGTGCGGCTGCGCCCCGCCCGCTTCATACCGGCCGCGCTCGCCATGCCTTCGGGAACGTTGCTGATGAAGACGGCCGCGACGGTGGCGACGCCCACGCTGCCGCCGCCGAGCAGGCTGGTGCCGATGACCACCGACTCCGGGATGCCGTCGAGCAGCGCGCCGAGGGCGATGGCATTGCCGGAACCGGGCTGTTCCTTCTCCGACGGCTGGTGCCCGCCCGACCGCTTGCGGTGCCGGGCTCCGTGCCGGGCCAGCACCACGTTCGCCAGGGAGTACGCGGCCGCCCCGGCCACGGCCCCGCAGGCCGTGGGCACGACGCCGCCCTGTTCGTAGGCTTCGCCCATCAGGTCGAAGGACACGGCGGAGATCAGTACCCCGCTGCCGAAGGCCATGATCAGCGCGATCCACTGGGCGGGGACCCGGAACAGTGATCCCACCGCCGCACCCACCAGCAGGGCCGCTCCGGCGAACAGACCCCATCCTCCTGCGACCAGCGCTCCCGCCATGTGCCGTCCTTTCGCCCGTGTGCGTCACCGCCCCCCTGCCCCGGTGGACCCGCTCCCACTCCGGTCGCCGCCGGCCGGGATCGCGGTTCACCCGTAGCTGATGCTCACCTTGCGGAAGCCGAGCGAGCGGAGCAGGCCCTCCAGCATCGCCGTGGTGTTCTGCTCCGCGCGTGCGGCGAGGCCGCTGTCGCGGGCCGCCTCGGTGATGTGCTGGACGGCCAGGCGCTGTACGGCCTGTTCGCCGGCCGGATTGTCGGAGAAGAAGTCGCCTAGCCTGTCCAGCAGGCCGCGCTGCTTCGACACGGCGTAGGAGTGGTCGGGGTCGAGGGCGGCCGGGCCGAGGGTCGCGTGCGGAAGCCTGATCGACGCCTCGGTCCGGTCGTCGTTCACGGTGACGCTCTTCTCGCCGAGGCCGCCCAGTTCGACGTATCCGCTGACCGCGCCGGCGCCGACGTACAGCGTGCGGGTCCCGCGGATGGCGTCCGGCAGGAAGGCGGCGTCCTTCTCCAGGTCGACCACCACCTGGAAGTTGCCGACCGCGCCCTCGTAGCGGTGCATGTCCTGGATCGACTTGAGCAGCGCGGGACCGGAGCGGTCGCGGGTGTCCTCGCCGAACAGGCCGCCGAGGCCGGGGAGCAGGCTGGAACGACCGACGACCACGACCAGCGCCACGAGCAGGGCCAGGCCCCCGGCCCCCAGTGGCCACCACCGCATCCTGCCCCGGCGCGGCGGGGTGACCGGCTGCTCGGAAGTACGCGAAGAGGTCTCCATGCCTTCCGTCTACCCCGCAGGGCCGCCCCCACCTCCACCCGGTGCGATCCGCTTGTCTCAAGTCCCTTGAGGTGCAGGGAGTTTGGATGCCTGCGGCAGCACGTCGGCATGCGGTGCGCAGGTGCGGGGCACAAGCGTACGATCCCGCCCCGACCGAACCCGAGAGGTGATGCCCGTATGGCCGTGGCCAGTGGTCCGGCACGACGGATGAGCGCGGCGGCACGCGAGGCCCTCGCGTACGTCCGCAGGAGCATCGAGTCGCCGGGTACCGAGCGTGACGACCTGATCCGGCAGGCGAAGACGGTGGTGGCGGCGATGGCCGCCTGGGCGCTGGCACACCGCCTCCTGCCGCCCACGGTCACCACGTTCGCGCCGTTCACCGCGATCCTCGCCCTCCAGGCCACGCTCTACCGTTCGGTGCGCGAATGCGTCCGGTACCTCGGGGCGATGGTCCTCGGGGCGGCCCTGGCCGCCGGGCTCGCCGCCGGGGTGGGCATCCACGCCTGGTCCTTCGGCCTGCTCGCCCTCCTCGCGCTCGTGATCGGGCGCATGCGGCACCTCGGTTCCCAGGGGCTCCAGGTCGCGGTCGTCGGCTTCTTCGCCTTCACCTCCGGACACGGCCGCATCGACTACATAGGCCACCTCGCCGGCTCGGTCTCCCTCGGCGCGCTCTGCGGTCTGTCGGCGCACCTGCTGCTCGCACCGGCCCGGCACGTACGCCACCGCCAGCAGGCGGTGGCCGACCTCTACGGGAGGCTGCGGCAGATCGTCAGCGAGCTGGCGGCGGCCACCGGGAAGGACGACGGGCCGACCGGGGAGCAGGTCGAGCGGTGGCGGCGCGGCTGTGACGGGGTCGCGGCGGACGCGCCGCACGTCCAGGCGTCCGTCGACGCGGAGGCCGAGAACAGCCGCCTCAATCCGCGCCGCGCCGATGGCAGGGACGGTGACGTCCTGCCGCGCGCCCAGGAGGCCGGTCAGGCGGCCGACCGGAGCGCCGCGCACCTGCGCTCCCTGCTGCGCAGCCTGTCGTACTCCCTCGACAGCGGGCACTACACCCAGGTGCCGCGCCGGTTCCTGTCCGGGTACGGCGCCCTCCTGAACACGGTAGCCGAGGCCATGGAGCAGGTCGGGCGGCCCGCCCGGACCGACCGGCGGGAACTCGAAGCCCTCGTCGAGGACGGGCTGGCCCGCCACGAGGACCTGGAGTACGCCGTCCAGCAGGACACCGCCGTACCCGCCCCCGTACGGACGCTGTGCGGCGCGCTCCTCACCGACGCGGGCCGCCTGCTCCACGAGCTGCGCGGTGCGGTCCCCGAACCAGCCGCCACTCGCTGAGACCGGCACCGCCATGGGCTCCGGGAGGCGGCCGGCGCCCCCGCGCCTCAGGGTGTTGTCCATGACACGGATCGGCGCCGCCCCCTCCCGCACCCGCCGCCCGCGCCGGCCCGGTTACGCGGGCGCCGGGGCGGTGTTCGCCATCGGCATGGCCGGCACGACGCTGCCCACCCCGCTGTACGGGCTGTACCAGCAGGAGCTGGGTTTCTCCGACCTGACGGTGACCCTGGTCTTCGCCGCCTACGCGGTCGGCGTGATCTTCACCCTCCTGGTGGCCGGGGGCTACTCCGACGTCACGGGGCGCCGCCCGGTCCTGCTCTACGCGCTCGGGCTGGGGGCGCTGAGCGCCGTCTGCTTCCTGCTGGTGGGCGGGCTGCCGCTGCTGTTCGCGGGCCGGGTGCTGTCGGGGTTCTCGGCCGGGCTGCTCAGCGGGGTGGGCACGGTGGCGGTGCTGGAGCTGGCTCCGCCGGAACAGAAGGCACGCGCCGGTCTCGTCGCGACCGCCGCCAACATGGGCGGGCTGGGCTGTGGTCCGCTGCTCGCGGGGATACTGGCCGAGTACGCCCCCGCACCGCTCGTCCTGCCCTTCGTCACCCATCTGGTCCTGCTGGCCGTGGCGGCTGCCGTGGTGCTCGCGCTGCCCGAGACGGTGGGCGATGCCCGACGGTGGGCGCCGCTGCGACCCCAGGGCCTGTCGGTCCCCGCGTCCGTCCGAGGGGTGTTCGTGCCCTGCGCGCTCGCCGCCTTCGCGGGGTTCGCGCTGCTGGGGCTGTTCACCTCGCTGGCGCCGAGCTTCCTGGCCGAGACGCTGGGCGTGCACAACCACGCGGTGGTGGGACTCGTGGTGTTCTCGGTTTTCCTCGGTTCGACGCTGGGCCAGTGGCTGGTGGGCCACATCCCGGTGGCGCGGGCGCTGCCGCTGGGCTGTCTCATCCTGGTGGCCGGCCTGCTGCTGGTCGCCGCCTCGCTGTGGACCGAGTCGCTGGCTCTGCTGGTCGCCGGGGCCCTGGGCGGTGGCCTGGGGCAGGGCGTGGCCTTCCGGGCGGGGCTCAGCGCGGTGGGTGACGCGGCGCCGCCCGCGCACCGGGGGGCCACGATCTCCTCGTTCTTCGTGGTGGCCTACACGGGGATCTCGTTGCCCGTGGTGGGCGTCGGCGCGCTGACGCTGTGGCTGGGTCTGGTCGGCGCGGGGTTGACGTTCAGCGCGTGCGCGATCGTGGTGACCGGCGCCACGGGCCTGTACCTGCTGCGGCACCGTCCCCCGGCGTCCTGAGCCGGTGGGCCGGGCCCGGTGGCTCGCCGCCGTGCAGCGGCCGCGGCCTCGGACACGTGTGGGGGCCACCGCACGGGGCAGGCGGGCGGTCGCGGCAGGGGCGCCCCGTCCCGGAGCCGTGCAGGGGGCGACGGCCGCCCGGTGCCGGAAGAGAGGAACTGCCCGTGAGCGTCAACGTGTGGGGTTACCGCGAGGGGTCGGGCCGGGTGGACGCCCTGGATCTGACGGGTTACAAGGTGGAGGCGGCTGACGGCGGCATCGGGAAGGTCAGCAAGCACTCCGACGAGGTCGACTCGTCGTACATCGTGGTGGACACCGGACCGTGGATCTTCGGCCGGGAGGTGCTGCTCCCCGCGGGCACGGTCACCCGCGTCGACGCGCAGGGCAAGACGATCCACGTCGACCGGACGAAGGACCAGATCAAGGCGGCTCCCGAGTTCATCGGCGACCGGCACGCGGAGGACCCGGCCTACTACAGCCGGATCGGCGGGTACTACGGCAACCTCCTGGGCTGACCCCGCAGGACACGCCGGCTGGCGCCCGCGCGCCGGGATGGCACCCTGAAACTGGGACCGCGAACGGCGGGGCGGAGACCAGATGGGCATCCCTACGGATCCGGGCACGGAAACCGGCACGGCGAGCGCCGGCCCGGAAAGCCGGACCTCCCGGGCCCTGACGCAGCTGCGCACCGAGACCGGCGCGGCGCCGGCCGCGGCCCGCCGGGCCGTGCGCGTCACCCTCGCCGCGTGCGTCGGCTTCTACACCTTCCTGTACGTGCTGGACCGCCCGGTCCCGGCCACGTACGCCCTGTTCGCCGCCGTATCGCTGGCGGTACTGTCCCGGATCCCGGGCACCGGCCGTCAGCGGGCGGCGCAGATGGTACGGGTGCTGCCCGTGGCCTGCGTACTGGTCACCCTCGGTACCCTGCTGGCCGTGCGGACCTGGGCCGCGGTGGCCGGGATGCTCGTCGTCGGCTTCTGCCTGGCCTTCACGGCGGCCGCCGGACCGCGCCAGGCGGGGGCCGCGCCCGGACTCCAGTTGCTGTTCATCCTGCCGTGCTTCCCCCCGTACTCCCCCGGTGACCTGGGCGAGCGGCTCGTCGGCGCCGTCGTCGGGATCCTCCTGCTGACCCTCGCCGAAGCCTGGGTGCTGCCCGATCCACCCGTACGCTCCTACCGCGACCGGGCGGCCGAGGCGGCCGAGGTCGCGGCCCGGTGCGCGGCCGCGCTCGCGGCGCCGCCCTACGCCCTGCCCAGGGCGGCCGCGGAGGAGGCGGTGGCGGCCGGCGAGGCGCTGCGGCCCTCGAAGTCCGCGGAGGCGGAGCGGCCCGCCGGTCCCGGGATCAAGGAGCGGGCGCTGGCCCACACCGGCCTTGCCGCGCGCACCCTGCTCGCCCGGCTGCACGCCCTGCCCGCCGTGCCGGCGGATGTCACGCCGTTGCCGGACAGCCTGGGCCTGCTGCGGGCGGTCGAGGGAGCGGCGCGGGAGAGCGCCCGGCTCCTGGCCGCCACCCGGCCCACCGGCTCCGCCCGCCACGGCGAGGAGGCCGCGGAGGCCGCACCGGCCCTGCGGCGGGCGCGCGCCGAGGTGGCGGCCGCCCTCCCCCCGGAGCCCGCCGACCGGCGCCGGCAGGCGAGCGTGCTGGAGGTCGCCGACGCCGCGCTGGTGCTGTGCGAGGCCGCGGACATTTCCGTCCGGGGCCGCCGGGCCGCCGTCCAGGAGCGGAACTCCGGGCGCTTCTGGTACGCCCGGCTGCACGCGCCCCGGCTGTGGTGGCACCGCCTGGCAGCCCACGCCGGACCGAGGTCCGTGCACTTCCAGAACGCCGTACGGATCGCCCTCGCGCTCGCGGTCGCCCGGACCATCGCGGGGCTGGACACCCTGCCGCACGGCTTCTGGGCCATGCTCGCCGTGCTCAGCCTGACGCGCACCACGGCCGTGCAGACCCGCCACACCGTGCGGAGCGCCCTGATCGGCACCTGCGTGGGCGCGGTGGCGGCGGGCGGCATCCTGACGCTGGCGGGCTCCGCGAGCACCGTGTACGCGTTCATCCTGCCGCCTTTGATGCTCGTCGCCTTCGCCACCGGCCCGCTGCACGGTGTCGGGTGGGGGCAGGCGATGTTCACGAACGTGGTCGCTATGGCGTTCGCCCAGTTGTCGCCGTCGACCTGGCGGCTGGCCGAGTACCGGTTCCTGGACGTGCTCATCGGGAGCGCCATCGGTCTGGCCTGCGGCCTGCTGGCGTGGCCGCGCGGTGCCCACGACGAGCTGGGCAGGGCCGTGGCCCGGTTGCTGCGGGCCGCCGCCGCCGAGGTCGCGGCCACGACCCGGGGCCCGGGCCGGCCCGGGCCGACCGGAACGCAGGACACCGGAACCGGGGACGCCGGGGACGCCGAAGAGGCCGAGGTCCGGCGGGCGCTGGTCCTCGCCGAGTCCGCGTACGCGCAGTACCAGGGCGAAGCCCAGCGGCCCGCCGGGCCGGGCACCGACTGGCAGAGCGCCCTGATGGCCGGGCACCACGTCCTGTGGGGTTCCCGGCGGGTCCGTGCGGCGGGCGGGATGCCGACCGCACCGGTCGCGGAGCGGCGGGTCGGCGAGTACGGGGCGTGGGTGGCGCAGGGGTTCCGGACCGCGGCCGAGCGTTACGACGTGCCCGGGCACGAGACCGGACCTGCGGGAGACTCCCCCGCGGGCGCCGGGCCCCGGACCTCGGACTCCTCGCTCGACGCTCCGCCGCCCTACTACACGGCGCTGGCCTGGCTCGACTACCTCACCACGGACCTGGTCCGGATGGCGGCGTCCCATCCGGCGCAGCGCATGGCGGTGACCCCGTGAGGCCGCCGCCGGGCGGCGCGGCGCCGTCCGGGGTGCTCGCGAGGCGGGCCGCCCGCAGGTTGAGGTAGTCGCGTTCCGGCAGGCTCGCCGTCCGCCGGGCCGCGGCGCGGTAGTCGGCGACGGCCGCCTCGCGGTCGCCGGCCAGCTCCTGGAGGTGGCCGCGTACCGCGTACAGGCGGTGGTGTTCCCGCAGGGCCGGGGCGGCGGCGAGCAGGGCCAGCCCGGCACCCGGACCGTCGACCATCGCGGTCGCGACGGCCCGGTTCAAGGTGATCAGCGGATTGTCGGAGATCCGTTCCAGGACCCCGTACAGGGCGAGGATCTGCGGCCAGTCGGTGTCCTGGGCGCTGGGCGCCTCGTCGTGGACGGCCGCGATGGCCGCCTGCACCTGGTAGGGCCCGACCGGGCCGCGCGGCAGGGCCGCGGTGATCAGCGCGACGCCCTCGGCGATCGCGGCGGCGTCCCAGCGGGTGCGGTCCTGGTCGGCGAGCGGGACGAGTTCGCCTCCGGGCCCGGTGCGGGCCGGGCCGCGGGCGTCGGTGAGCAGCATCAGCGCGAGCAGCCCGGTGACTTCGCCGTCGTCGGGGAGCTGCGCGTGGACGGCCCTGGCCAGGCGGATGGCCTCCTGCGCGAGCGGGGCGCGCTGCAGGTCGGGGCCGGCGCTGCTGGTGTAGCCCTCGTTGAAGATCAGGTACAGCACGTGCAGCACCGCGTCCAGCCGGGCCGGCCACTCGTCGGCGCCGGGCATCCGGAACGGCACGCCGGAGGTCTTGATCCGCTGCTTGGCCCGGCTGATCCGCTGGCCCATGGTCGCCTCCGGCACCATGAAGGCGCGGGCGATCTCCCCCGTCGTGAGCCCGCCCACCGAGCGGAGGGTGAGCGCGATCGCCGAGGCGGGCGAGAGCGCCGGGTGACAGCACAGGAACAGCAGGGTGAGGGTGTCGTCGTGGGCGGCCGTGTCCTCGGCGTCGGCGGGCTGCGCGGACTGCCGGTCGGCCGGTGTCCGGGCGGCCACCAGATCCTCGCGGCGGCGGCGCGCCTGCTCGCTGCGTACGCACTCGGTCATCCTGCGGACGGCGACCTGGATCAGCCAGCCGCGCGGGTTGTGCGGCAGCCCCTCCTCGGGCCATTGCCGGGCGGCGTCCAGGAGGGCCTCCTGAACGGCGTCCTCGGCCATCGCGAAGTCGCCGTGGCGGCGGGTGAGCACGCCGACGGCCTGCGGCGCGAGTTCGCGCAGCAGGTCCTCGACGGTACGGTCCCCCGTGGTCACAGCTCGGTGGGCGGCGCCGACATCACCCGGCGCACCTCGATCGGCATGTTCAGCGGCCGCCCGCCGGGTCCGGGCGCGGCGGAGACCTGAGCGGCGATCTCCACGGCCCGTTCGTCGCGGTCGCAGTCCACGATCCACCACCCGGCCAGGAACTCCTTGGTCTCCGGGAACGGTCCCTCGGTGATCACCGGCGCGCCGCCCTCGTGCGAGCGTACGATCCGCGCCGTCTCGGGCATCGCCAGGCCCTGGGCGTCGACCAGCTCGCCGGCCTCGGCCAGCTGTCGGTTGGTGTCCTTCATGAAGCCGATATGGGTCTGGAGATCCTCGGGCTTCCACTGGTCGATCCCGGGGAAGTCGACGGTCTTCTCGCTGAACTGCATGAGCAGCATGTACTTCATGGTCCCGTGCCTCTTCTCGTCAGGTGCGCCGGCCCTCGCCGCGTCGGAGGGCCGCTCTCACGGGGAGGTAGAAGCAGGTTCCGGGATTTCGACATCCCCGACGGGAGATTTTGAAAAAAGTTAGCGGGTGAGCGCGGGCGCCTCCATCCGCGCCTCCATCGCCGGGCCGCGTTTTGTGGTCGCCGCGCACATGTCCGGAGCTCCGCCGCGCCCCTAACCTCCGGGAAAACCACCCGGTCGAGCCGCCCTGGAGGGGTCCATGCGTCTCTCGCCCAACGCCCGGTTCCGCAAGGCCGTGGCCGTTTTGCTCCTCGTGGCCGGCGCCCAGCTGCCGGGCCCCGGCGCCCTTGCGCGGGCGGCGGCCCCCGTCCCGGTGCCGGGTGAGCTGTCCCGCTACGACGTGGGGGCGGTGTACAGCGCGGGGGTCTCCTCCGGCGGGTACATGGCCACCCAGCTGCACGTCGCGTACTCCGGTACGTTCAGCGGTTCCGCGGTGTTCGCCTCCGGCCCCTACGGTTGCGCGCAAGGCGATCTCAACAGGGCGCTGGGCGCCTGCATGGACACCGCACAGGACCTCCGGCCGGACGCGCTGGAGCGGACCGCCCGTGACTGGTCGGCCGAAGGTCTGACGGACCCGGTGTCCCAGCTGGCGGGCGATCCCGTCTACGTGTTCAGCGGCTCCGGTGACGCGACGGTGAAGCAGCCGGTGGCGGACGCCCTGGCCGACTTCTACGGCCGTTTCGGAGCCCGGGTGCGCTACGACCGGAGCACGGCGGCCGGTCACGCCTGGATCAGTCCGCTCGGCCCCAACTCCTGCACCGTCACGCAGAGTCCGTGGGTCAACAACTGCGGTTTCGACGCCGAGCACGACCTGCTGGGCCACCTGCTGGGTTCCGTCGCCGCGCCGGGCGGCACGCCCCGCGGTTCCCTGGTCCGGTTCGACCAGAACCCCTACGCCCCGGGCGGGTCGGCCCGGCGGGTCTCGATGGACGAGAAGGGTTTCCTGTACGTGCCGGAAAGCTGCGCGGGCGGGGCGAAGTGCCGGCTGGTGGTCGCACTGCACGGCTGCAAGCAGGGCTACTCGTACCAGGGCTTCGGCAGCCGGTTCATGGACACGGCGTACCTGGACGAGTACGCGGACACCAACGACCTGCTCGTGCTGTACCCGCAAGCCGTTGCCACCACGACCCTCGACAACCCCAACGGCTGCTGGAACTGGTGGGGTTACCTGGGGGACGCGGCGTACGCCCGGCACGGCGGCGACCAGATCGAGACGATCATGGCGATGGTCAGGACGCTCGGCGGCGGCACGCCGACCGGCCCGCCCGGGCCGAACAGCGTGACGCTTGCGAGCACCGACTCGCAGGACGGTTACGTCAAGGCTTCCGCGGACGGTTCGGGGGCGGTGGTCGGCACCCTGGAGGGCGCGTACGGGCTGGCCGTGGGGCGCGGCAGCGACGGCAGGTTCAACCGGGCCCTGCTGTCCTTCGACACCTCGCGGATCCCGGCCGGGAAGGAGATCGTGCGCGCCTACGTGACGGTGACGCGCGCCGGGGGCGCCGGGGACCCGTGGTCGAGCCCGCCGGGGAACGTGATGGCCGTCGACGTCCGGCGGGGCTGCTTCGGCGGGTGCGCGGTGGAGGCCGGGGACTGGGCGGCGGAGGCGACAGCGGCGGAGGCGGCCCGGATGACCTCCTTCGCCTCGGGCGACGGGACGTCCACGGATCTGTCGGCGGCCGGGTTGGCTGCGATCGACCGCTCGGGGATGACGCAGGTCCGCTTGCGGTTCCGGCAGGCCCAGACGTCGGCCGCGTACGTCTTCCTCGCCCCGGCCGCGCGGGCGACCCTCACCGTCGAATACCGCTGAGCGGCGGGGGCAGCCGGGTGCCAGGGTGGCAGGTGTGGCCCGTTGGGCGACCATGGGGCCAGCGGGGCAGGGTGCTGACACCGAGGAGGCTGACGATGACCGAATCCGCGGCCGGCGGGTCGTATTCGAACGTGGTCGTGTCACCCGTCATGGCGGGGAACCCGCCGTTTCGGATCGTGCAGGTCTGTGGAGAGGTGGCGGGCCGGGCGCACGACGTGGTCGACGTGATCCACCTGCTCCGGGCCGTCGGCATCCCCCACGCCGACCTCGACGACCCGTCGGTGGTCCGCTGGGAGGGCGGCGACAAGTTCACCTGGGGCTTCAGGAAGAAGTGACGACGGCCTGCGGCGGCCCCGCGTACCTTCACCTGGTCGGCCCACCGGTGGCACGTGGGATGCGTGGCGCGGGAAGCGGGCGCCGCCGGGCCTTCGGCTGCCGGACCACCCCGCCGACGGCCGACGCGGCGGGCTTGCCGGTACCCGGTCCGTGGTGGACGGCACGGTGCACCGGGTCGGACCGGCGCGATGACACAGCGGGCGAGGGGTTCGCGCCGGACGGGGGCGGTGGTGGCGCGCGGTCGCCGAGCGACCTGGGCCGCCGGGCGCAGGAACCGCAGGCCTCGGGACGAGTGGCTGCGCGCCGGGTCCATCACCTCTCGACGTGAGGGGTCGTGCGCTCCGCCCCGGCGGTCGAACGCTGCGGCGCACTGGCCGAGCCGGGCGAAGCCGGACTCATCTGTCACCGGGCCCAGGCCCCCCCGTGGTCTGCCCACGTTCTCCACGGGATCGCCGGGCGCCGGACGGGGCGCCGACCGGAGCGGCGCGGGGCACGGGGAGCGCCGCGCCGCCGCCCGCGCAGCGGCCCCGGCGGGACCGTGTCCGACGCGCCCCGCGACTGCGGCCGGGGCGGGCGCCGTACCGGAGGCGCCGTGTGCCGGCGATGCCGGAACCGGCGGCCCGGGCAGCCGGCCGCGGACGAGCCGGCCGACCTGGAATGCGGCCTCGGGGCCTCGTGGTCAGCCGTTCAGGGCTGCCATCAGCTCCGGGGCGTAGCGGTCTCCCGAGACCGCGCCGTGCGGAGCGACGGCATCGAGGGCTGCCAGGTCGGCGTCGGTGATCGTCACGGCGGTGGCCCCGATGTTCTCCTCCAGGTAGCGGCGCCGCTTGGTGCCGGGGATCGGCACGGCGCCCTGGCGCAGCGTCCAGGCCAGGGCGAGCTGCGAGGGGGTGACGCCCTTCTGGGCCGCCAGGCGGCGGACCTGGGCGACGACGGCCAGGTTGCGGTCGAAGTTCTCGCCCTGGAAGCGGGGGTCGGTGCGGCGGAAGTCGTCCGCCGCGAAGTCGTCCGGGCTGGTGATGGCGCCGGAGAGGAAGCCCCGGCCCAGCGGGGAGTAGGCGACGAGGCCGATGCCGAGCTCGCGCAGGGTCTCCAGGACGCCGTCGTGCTCGATGCCGCGCTCGAAGAGGCTGTACTCGGTCTGTACGGCGGCCAGCGGGTGGACGGCGTGGGCGCGGGCGATGGTGGCGGGCGCGACCTCACAGAGGCCGATGTGGCGCACCTTGCCGGCGGCGACCAGCTCGGCCATGGCGCCGACGCTCTCCTCGACGGGCACGGCCGGGTCGACGCGGTGCAGGTAGTACAGGTCGATGTGGTCGGTCCCGAGGTGCCTGAGCGAGCGGTCGGCGGCGCGGCGGATGTACTCGGGGGTGCCGTTGTGACCGCGGAATTCGCCCTGGTCGGTGAATTCGACGCCGGTCTTGGTGGCGACCACGGCCGCGTCCCGGCGGCCCGTGAGCGCCTTGCCGAGGAGCTGTTCGTTGATGAAGGGGCCGTATCCCTCCGCGGTGTCCAGGAGGGTGACGCCCAGTTCCAGGGCGCGGTCGATGGTGGCGAGGGACTCGGTCTCGTCGGTGGCTCCGTAGTGGGCGCTCATGCCCATGAGGCCGAGGCCCTCCGCTGCGACGGTGAGGCCCTGGCCGCCCAGTGTGCGCATCTCCATGGTGTTTCTCTCCTGTTCCGGCTGCTTCCGCCGAGTAAGTAACTAACTGGATAGTTCGATGGTGGAGCATACGGCCCGCTGATGTCAATAACTGGATAGTTACTTGCTAGGCTGCCGCCATGGCACGGGACTCCAGCGCGACCAGGGCACGGCTCCTCGACGCCGCCTTCGCCGAGTTCGCGGCGTACGGCATCGCCGGCGCGCGCGTCGACCGGATCGCCGAGGCGGCGCAGGCGAACAAGCGCCTCATCTACGTCTACTTCGGCAACAAGGAGGAGCTCTTCGACGCCGTCCTGCAGCGCGCGCTGGAGACCGGCTCCGAGACGGTGCCGTTCGACGCCGAGGACCTGCCCGGGTACGCGGGCGCCGTCTTCGACCACCTGGTCGAGCGACCCTCCCTGATGCGGCTCGTGGCGTGGAAGCAACTGGAGCGCCCCGGGGTCACCGAAGCCGAGGCCGAGTCGTACCAAGGCAAGATCGCGAGCGTGGCGCAGGCGCAGCGGGCCGGACGGATCGACGCCGCGCTGGACCCCGCCGATCTGCTGACGCTGGTCATGGGGCTCGCGCAGGCGTGGTTCGGCGCGGCGGGCGGCCCGGCGGCGGACGAGTCCGGAGCCGGCTGGTCACCCGAGCAGCTGGACCGTCACCGCGCGGCGGTCGTGGAGTCCGTACGCCGCGTCACGGCCCCGGCGCCCGCACCGGCTCCCTGAGCCGGCCGGACAGGAGGCGAGCAGCATGGACGCGGCAGAGCTGGAGGCACGGGCCCGGCACCTCGCGGCAACGGGCGGGCGCCGGATCCTGGGCATCGCCGGAGCGCCGGGCGCGGGGAAGTCCACACTCGCGGAGCAGCTGGCCCGTGAGCTGGGGCCGGCGGTGGCTGTCGTGGTGCCCATGGACGGTTTCCACCTCGCCCGGGCCGAGCTGGAGCGGCTGGGCCGGGCCGACCGCAAGGGCGCGCCCGACACCTTCGACGCGGCGGGCTACGTGGCCCTGCTGCGACGGCTGCGCGAGCGGGCGTCCGACGCCGTGTACGCGCCGGCCTTCGACCGCACCCTGGAGGAGCCGGTCGCCGGGAGCATCCGGGTGGAGCCCGCCGTACCCCTGGTGATCACGGAAGGCAACTACCTGCTGCTCGACACGGGAGTGTGGGCCGGGGTCAAGCCACTGCTCGACGAGGCCTGGTTCCTGGCCCCCGACGACACGGACCGGGTACGGCGGCTGGTCGACCGCCATGTGCGGCACGGCAAGGACGAGGCGTACGCCCGGCGTTGGGTGGCGCGCTCCGACGAGGCGAACGCCCGCCTGATCGTGGCGGGACGCGGCCGGGCGGACCTCGTCATCGAGCGGATCGAGTAGTCGGACGGGTGTTTGGGAACACCGCTGTTCCCCCGATGACACTTTTGTGTACTCCTGAACGCTCTCGGACCGGTTCGCGCTCACGGCCTGCAAGGATTTGCGAAGGCTGTCCAGCCGCACGCCCGGAGCGCGCACAGCGCCGCCGGGGCGTCTCTCCTCACCACCCCCCTGGGATGCTTCTCCATGGCCGTCCTGTGCCGTCCCGCCGTCACCGTGCCCGAGTACGTGATCACCGCCGAGCAGACGCTCGGCCTGGTGCGCACCGTGCACCGCGACCACCCCCAACTGGGGCTCGCCCTGCGCTTGATCGAGAACACCGGGGTGGGCAAACGGCATCTCGTGCAGCCCCTCGAGGACACCCTGCGCCATCCGGGGTTCGAGGCACGGAACAAGCTCTACGAGGCCGAGGCCAAGGCCCGCGTTCCCCAGGTGGTGCGGCAGGCGCTGGAAAGCGCCGAGTTGTCGGCGCGTGACATCGATCTGATCGTCTACGTGTCGTGCACCGGCTTCATGATGCCCTCCCTCACGGCCTGGCTGATCAACACCATGGGTTTCCGGCCGGGCACCCGGCAGCTGCCGATCGCCCAGCTCGGCTGCGCCGCCGGAGGTGCGGCCGTCAACCGCGCGCACGACTTCTGCAGGGCCTACCCGGGTGCCAACGTGCTGATCGTGGCGTGTGAGTTCTGTTCGCTGAGCTACCAGCCGGCCGACCTGGGCGTCGGCACCCTGCTGTCCAACGGCCTCTTCGGCGACGCCGTCGCCGCGGCCGTGGTCAGGGGTGAAGGTGGCACCGGCATCCGGCTGGAGCACAACGCCTCCCACTTGGTGCCGGGCACGGAGGACTGGATCGCGTACGCGGTACGCGACACCGGATTCCACTTCCTCCTCGACAAACGTGTCCCGGGAACGATGGAGGCGCTGGCTCCGGTCCTGACGGACGTGGCCGGGCAGCACGGCTGGGACGTGTCCCGGCTCGGCTTCTACATCGTGCACGCGGGCGGCCCCCGGATCCTCGACGACCTCTCCAAGTTCCTGAACGTGGCGCCGGAGGCCTTCCGTTTCAGCCGGGCCACGCTCAGCGAGTACGGGAACGTCGCCAGCGTCGTCGTACTGGACGCTTTGGCCCGCCTCTTCGACGAAGGCAGTGTGGAGGAGGGCGCCCAAGGCCTGATCGCGGGCTTCGGACCGGGTATCACCGCGGAGATGGCACTCGGCCACTGGACGCCGGCGCAGGAAGCGGTGCTGGTGGGGGCGGCCGCCGGCGGTTCCCGTGCCGCCGCGGGACGGACCGCTCCCGTCGTCCCGGGGGCCCGGCCGGGCGCAACCGCTCCCGTACGAACGGCCGACACGGTGCGAGCGCCCGCCCCCGTGCCCGCGCCGGCCGCGTACCGGGCGCCCGACGCGCGGGGCGTCCACTTCTGGACCCCGCCGGACCTGCCGGGACTGACCTTCGACCCGCTGCTCGCGCGCCTGCTGCACGAGGAGCCGGTGGCCCGGGTGAAGCTGCCCCACGGCGAAGGACACGCCTGGCTGGTGACCCGGTACGACGACGTGCGGTTCGTCTCCATCGACCCCCGCTTCGGCCGCCGGGCCGTCATGGGCCGTGACGTCACCCGCCTCGCACCGCACTTCATCCCGATGGACGGGGCGGTCGGGGTCTGCGATCCGCCGGACCACACGCGGATGCGGCGGGTGGTCGCCCGCGCCTTCACCTCCCGTGCGCTGGGCCGGCTGCGCGAGTACGCGCAAGCGGTGATGGACGGCCTGCTGGACCGCATGGCGGAGCACGGCGGTCCGCTCGATCTGGTGGCGTACCTGAACCGGCCCTTCCCGCTGGCCATGGTGGGCGCGTTGATGGGGGTGCCCGAGGAGGACCGCCCGCAGATGGCGCGGTGGACCGACACGATCCTGTCCGCCGCGCAGGGACGGGAGGCGAGCGAGCGGGCGAAGGCCGAGATGGCGGGGTACTTCCGCCGGCTGCCGGAGCGCCGCACGACCGGCCCCGGGGACGATCTCGGGGACGCACTGGCGGACGCCGTCGGGGAAGGCGTGCTCAGCCTGGACGAGGCCGTGGGACTGGCCGTCCTGGTCCAGATCGGCGGCGCGCACGCCGTACGCAACAACAGCGCCAACATGGTGTACGCGCTGCTCACGCACCCCGCGCACCTGGCCCGGCTGCGCGCGGAGCCGGAGCTCGTGCCGCAGGCCGTGGAGGAACTGCTGCGTTACATCCCGCACCGCAACGCGGTGGGTCTGGCACGCATCGCCCTGGAGGACGTGGAGGTGGGCGGGGTGCCGATCCGCGCGGGTGAG
Source organism: Streptomyces cirratus (assembly GCF_014650775.1). Classification (GTDB taxonomy): domain Bacteria; phylum Actinomycetota; class Actinomycetes; order Streptomycetales; family Streptomycetaceae; genus Streptomyces; species Streptomyces cirratus. The sequence continues at coordinate 135,045 of NZ_BMVP01000004.1, forward strand.
CCGGTCTACGTCTCCTACCTCACCGCCAACCGCGACCCGGACGTCTTCGCCGATCCCGGCCGGCTCGACTTCGACCGGGTGCACAACCCGCACGTGTCCTTCGGGTACGGGCCCCACTTCTGCCCGGCCTCCGCGCTGGCGCGGATGGAGTCCGAGATCCTGCTCCGCTCGCTGTGGGACCGCTTCCCCGGACTGCGGCTCGCCGTACCGGAGGACGAACTGGCCTGGGAGCGCGGAGCGTTGATCCGCGGCCCCGAGAAGCTGCCGGTGACGTGGTGACCAGGCGACCGGACCGAAACCCGCAGGAGACGACCGTGTACGAGCTCGACACCGACCGCAGGGACGGCCTGATCGTTCCGCCCGGCGGCGGCCGGACCATCAAGACGGCCGCGCAGGAAGTCACGTTCAAGGTGACCGGCGCCCACTCCTGCGTCGCCTCCACCTTCGAAGTGCTGGTGCCACCCGGCTTCGACGTCGGCGCCCACGCCCACAGCCGCAGCGAGGAACTGTTCTACCTCCTCGAAGGCGAGCTGGACGTCATGGCCTTCGAGCCGAAGGTCCGGACCCGGGACGACTGGCGGGAGTGGGAGTCCGGCTCCGGCACGCGTTACGTACGGGCGACGGCCGGCACGATGATCCTGGTTCCCCCCGGGTGCCCGCACGCCTTCGCCAACCCGACCGGCCGCCCCGCCAGGATGCTGCTCCAGGCGGCTCCTCCCCCGGACCACGAGCGCTACTTCGAGGAGTTGCTGGACCTGCTGAACAGCGGCGGCGAGGTCGACCAGGCGGCCGTCGAGCAACTCCGCATCCGCTACGACATCGAACAGCTCACCCCGTTGCGGCACGCCCCGCCCGCCGTTCCGGCACCGGCCGGCCCGCAGGAGGCCGCACGGTGAGGGAAACCGAACGCCCCGCCACCGAACGCCCCGCCACCGCAGGGTCGGCCGTGCCGCTGCCGCAGGCCAGGACCGGCGACGGCTCCTGCCCCGTCGGCCCCGTCACCGTGCACTACTGGCCGGTCGATCACCTCGACGCCCTCGACTTCGACCCGCTGCTGCACCGGCTGGTGCGCGAAGAGCCCGTGGCGCTGGTCAGGATGCGGTTCGGCGAAGGCCATGCCTGGCTGGTGACCCGTTACGAGTACGTCAAAGAGGTGACCTCCGACCCGCGGTTCAGCCGAGCGCTCACCGTCGGCCGGCCGGTGACGGGCATGACACCCCACAACATCGCCCCCGCCCGGGGAATCGGCCGCACCGACGCCCCCGACCACACCCGGCTGCGCCGGCTCGTCGCGCGGGCTTTCAACCGCAAGCGGGCGGCCGCCCTGCGGGCCGAGACCGAGGCGATCACCGAACGTCTCGTCGACGGCATGATGAGCCACGCCGCCCCGGCGGACCTCGCCGAGCACGTGAGCGGGCCACTGTCCGAACGGGTCATCGGCAAGTTGCTCGGCGTCCCGCGCGGGGACCTCGACCGGCTCCAGCAGTGGCGGGCCGTGATCCTGTCCACGGACGCGTCCCCGGAGCGGAGCAGCACCGTGAAGGCCGACATCGCCGCCTACTTCCGGCAGTTGGCCGACCACCGCCTCCGTGAGCCGGGCGACGACCTGTTCAGCGAACTCAGCTCCGCCCAGGCCGGGGGCGCACTGAGCCGGCCCGAGCTGGTCTCCCTCTCCGTCATGATCGTCCTCAATGCGCTCGACCAGGTCCGCAACCAGTGCACGAGCATGGTCTACGCCCTGCTGACCCACCCGGTGCAGCTGGCGGCGCTGCGCGCGGATCCCGGGCTGCTCCCGTCGGCGATCGAGGAGCTGCTCCGGTTCATCCCGCAGCGGAGCGGTGTCGGCATGCCCCGGATCGCCACCGAGGACGTCACGGTCGGCGGTGTGACCGTCCGGGCGGGGGACGCCGTGTACGTGTCCTATCTGGCCGCGGACCGGGATCCGGCCGTCTTCACGGATCCCGACCGGCTCGACCTCACCCGCGACGAGGCGCCGAACCTCGCCTTCGGGCACGGCCCGCACTACTGTCTCGGCGCCTCACTCACGAGGATGCAGTGCCACGCGGTGTTGTCGACGCTGCTGCGCAAGGCACCGGCGCTCCGGCTGGCGCTGCCGCCCGAACAGGTGCGCTGGCGTCGGGGCACGGTCAACCGGGGCCCGGAGGCGCTGCCCCTCGCCTGGTGAGCGACGGTGGACGGCGCCCGGGGCGGCCGGTCCGGGCGTCAGCGGCCCGGCGGCCCCGGGTCGTGCCGGGCGAAGACCTGGTCGAGGCCGACGATGCCGAGGACGCGGGTGATGTTGTCCGGTACTGCGGCGAGCGCCATGGACGCCTGCGCGGCGGACGCCCGGTTGTGGGCGGTGATCAGGGCGCTGATTCCGCTGGAGTCGCAGAACTCCAGGCCGCCCAGGTCCAGGACGAGGAGCTCGCCGGGGGCAAGGGTGAGTGCGTCGACCGACTGGCGTAGTTGCGGCGCGGTGTCGAAGTCGAGGTCACCGGTGACTCGCATTACGGGACCGGTGTCGGCGTCGCGGACGGTGATCGTCAACGGGCTCATGTCAGTTCGTCACTCCGGGAGGTGTCGTGGATGCGGGAACACCGAGGGCGAGCAGGGCGGTGTCGTCGTCCAGCCCTTCGCCGAAACCGTCGAGCAGGCCCCTCAGGGCGCTGACCAGCCCGTGCGGGCCCATATCGGGATGTGCGGCGGCGAAGTCCAGCAGCGCCCGGTCCCCGTACAGGTCGCGGCTCTCGCCGATCCGGGCTTCGGTCAGGCCGTCGGTGTACAGCAGGAGCGTGTCACCAGGCTCCAGCACGGTGCGGGCGGCTGTGAACGACGCGGTGGGCAGGACGCCGATGAGCAGTCCGCCGGGGGTGGAGAGGTAGTCCGCCCTGCCGTCGGCCCGTACGAGGAGCGCCGGCGGATGGCCGCCGGACGCCAGGTGGACGGTGAAGGCGTCGCCCGCGGGTTCCAGTACCCCGAAGATGGCGGTGCAGTAGCGGGGATCGCCGCCGGTGTACCGCTCGTGGAGGACGGCGTTGAGCGTGGTGAGCGCGGCCACGGGGTCGGGGTCGTGGAGGGCGGCGGCGCGCAGGGTGTACCGGGTCAGGGAGGTCACGGCGGCGGCTTGGGGGCCCTTGCCGCAGACGTCCCCGAGGAAGAACGCCCAGCGTTTGCCGTCGATCCGGAACAGGTCGTAGAAGTCGCCGCCGAGCCGGTCGAGGGAGGCGGTGTGGTAGTGGGAGGCGGCCTCCAGCCCCGGGACCTCCGGCAAGGCGGCGGGCAGCAGGCTCTGCTGGAGGACCGACAGCGCCTCCTGGAGCCGTTCGCGGTCCGCTTCCGCCTGGGCCCGGGCTTCCTCCGCGGCCTTCTGCCGGCGCAGCAGCTCCTTCTCGTAGGAGCGCCGTTCGCTCGCGTCGAAGACGGTGGTGCGGATGAGCAGGGGCTGGCCGTCGCCGCCGGTCTTCACGGTGGAGGTGACCAGGACCGGCAGCCGGCTGCCGCCGGCCGCCTTGACCTCGAAGGCGATGCCGCTGACCTGGCCCTGCATGCGCAGCAGGGGCGCGAAGTGGGTCTCGTGGTAGAGCCTCCCTCCGACCGTCAGCAGGTCGGCGAAGCGCATGCGGCCCACGACGTCTTCGCGGGAGCGGCCGAGCCAGGTCAGCAGGGTGTCGTTGATCTTGGCGATGGTGCCGTCGAGGAGCGTGGAGAGGTAGCCGCAGGGCGCGGATTCGTAGAGGTCTTCCGCGCTGTCCTCCAGCAGGGAGGTGAACACCGCGTCGGTGGCGGCCTTGTCCCCCGGCGGCTCGGCACTGTGCCCCGTACAGGACATCACCGCAGCGCCCGGACGAAGGTGAGGATCTCCGTGGCCGTGGCCTCCGGGGCGCTCAGCTGGGGGCAGTGACCGGTCGCGTCGAGGGTGACCAGACGGCTGCCTGGGATGGCGGCGTGCACGTAGGCGCCCACTTCGCGCGGCGCGATCACGTCCTCGGAGCACTCCAGCACCAGCGTGGGGACGGCCACCTTCCCCAGGTCGTCACGGCTGTCGGTGAGGAACGTGGTGCGGGCGAAGACGCGCGCGATGTCCGGGTCGGTGGCGCAGAAACTGGCGGTGAGTTCCTCGCCGAGTCCGGGGCGGTCCGGGTTGCCCATGATGACCGGTGCCATCGCCGCCGACCAGCCCAGGTAGTTCGACTCCAGGGAGTCGAGCAGCTCGTCGATGTCGTCGGCGCTGAACCCGCCCCGGTAGTCCTCGTCGTCGATGTAGCGGGGGGAGGGACCGACCATGACGAGGGAGGAGAACCGGGAGGGTGCGTCCGCGGCGGCGAGCACGCCGATCATGGCGCTGACCGAGTGGCCCACGAACACCACGTCCCGCAGGTCGAGCTCGTCGCAGATCTCCACGACGTCGCGGGCGTAGCCCTCCAGCGAGGCGTAGCGTTCCTCGTTCCACGCGGACAGGTCGGAGCGGCCCGAGCCCACGTAGTCGAACCGCACCACGCGGTGGTCCTCCGCGAGCGCGGGCACGGTCAGCCGCCACATGTTCTGGTCACAGCCGAACCCGTGCGCCAGCATGATCACGGGGCTGCCCTCGCGTCCGCTCACCGTGACGTTGTTTCTGCGGAGGATGTCCATCCGCCTATCCTCCCATCCCGCCGGACGCCCCCCGAAGGCGCCTCCCGCGGGGCCGGCGACCCGTGCATTGTGCACACCCCGTCGGTGACAGCCGTGACTGTCGCCGTGCCCCGCCCGGGTGGCACGGTTGATCCCGCCACCAACCGACCGAGGGAGTACGGGTGAACAAGGGGTACGCCGCCTTCTGCGACGCAGACCGCTGGTTCTACGACGCGCCGTACCGGCGGGCCGAGGAGAGCTACCCGGCCGCGCTCGCCCCCGTACCGGGGGGATGGCGCGCCCACCGCAACGGCAGCTGGTACGCCCTGCGTCCGCTCGGCCTCGATCTTCCCTCCCAGGGATGGAAGATCCACGTGTCGGCCACCCTCGACAACGCCGGCTCCGTCCTGGCCCGTGTGTACGAGTACTGCATGGAGCAGCGCGTCGCCTTCAAGTTCGTGCCGAGCCGGTACCTGCTCCACCTGCGCAATGCCAAGTACGCGGACCGCGCCGCCAGCGGCAAGTTCCTCACGGTCTACCCGGCCGACACCGAGCAGTGCCGCCGCATCTGCGAGGACCTTGACGGCCTGCTGTCCGGGGAGCCCGGCCCGTACGTCCTCAGCGACCTGCGCTTCGGCGCGGGCCCGGTCCACCTGCGTTACGGAAGCTTCACCCTGCGGCACTGCTACGACGAACACGGCGAGGTCGTCCCGGCGATCGAGGCCCCCGACGGGCGCCTGGTGCCGGATCCGCGCGGACCGGTGTTCCAGCCGCCGGAGTGGGTCGAGCTGCCGCCCTTCCTGAAACCGCACCTCGAAGCGCGGTCCGCCGTCAGCCTCGCCGGTCTGCCCTACACGGTGGAGCGGGCCCTGCACTTCTCCAACGGCGGGGGCGTCTACGCCGGCCGCGACACCCGCACGGGTGAGGCGGTGGTCCTCAAGGAAGGGCGGCCGTACGCGGGCCTCGCCGCCGACGGGGCGGACGCGGTGGCACGGCTGCACCGGGAGCGGGCGGCGCTGGAGCGGCTGGCCGGTCTGGACTGCGTACCCGCCGTCCGCGACACGTTCACGGTCGGGGACCACCACTTCCTGGTGCTGCAGTACCTGGAGGGCAAGCCGCTCAACACCTACTTCGCCCGCAAGCACCCGCTGATCGACGCGGACCCGACGCCGCAGGCGCTCGCCGCCTACACCGCCTGGGCCCTCAAGATCCACGCGCGGGTCACCGAGGCCGTGGAGGCCGTGCACGCCCGCGGGGTGGTCTTCAACGACCTGCACCTGTTCAACGTCATGGTCCGCGAGGACCCGGCGGGCGAACCGTCCGTCGCGCTGCTGGACTTCGAAGCGGCCGCGCACGTCGACGAGGGGCTGCGGCAGACGGTGGCCAATCCCGCCTTCGTCGCCCCGCCCGACCGCCGTGGCTTCGCGGTGGACCGCTACGCCCTCGCGTGCCTGCGCCTGGCCCTGTTCCTTCCACTGACCAGCCTGCTCGTACTGGACCGGGCCAAGGCCGTGCACCTGGCCGGCATCGCCGCCGAGCGCTTCCCCGTACCGCGCCGGTTCCTGGACGAGGCCGTCGCGGAGATCCTCGCGGGGCCGGACGGGGAACCCGCCGAGGCGGTACGGGCAGAGCGCCCGGAGGCGCCGGACGGCCGGGTGCCGGTACCCCCCGGCCCCTACCTCCCGGTGGAGCCCGGGGACGGGGACGCCGCCCGGCGCTCCATGGCGGCGGCCCTGCGCGCCTCGGCCACACCCCAACGGGAGGATCGTTTCTTCCCGGGCGACATAGCCCAGTTCACCACCGAGGGCGGCGGCGCCGGCTTCGGGTACGGCGCCGCCGGGGTGCTGTACGCGCTGGCCGAGACCGGCGCCGAGCCCTGGCCCGAAGCCGAGGAATGGCTGCTGGCCCGCGCCGGGGATCCCGGCTCGGGGACTCCGCTCGGCTTCTACGACGGCCTCGCCGGCACCGCCTGGACCCTGGACCGGCTCGGGCACCGGAAGGAAGCGCTCGCCCTGGCCGGGGAACTGCTGCGCCAGCCGTGGCAGGAGACCGGCCCGGACCTGCACGGCGGGCTCGCGGGCATCGGACTGGCGCTGGACGCGCTGGGCACGGCGACCGGCGAGGGCGAACTGCACGCGGCTGCCGCGCGCTGCGCCGAACTCGCCGCGCGCTCGGCACCCCGGCTGACCCGCGCCGGACTGCTGTACGGCAACGCCGGGCCCGCGCTGCTCTTCCTGCGCCTGTACGAGCGCACCCTCGAGGAGGAGTACCTCGAACGCGCGAGGCAGGCCCTGCACCGCGATCTCGACCGGTGCGTGACCAGCGCCTTCGGCACCCTCCAAGTCGACGAGGGCTGGCGCACGATGCCCTACCTGGGCGCCGGCAGCGTCGGCATCGGCATGGTCCTGGACGACTGGCTGGAGCACGCCGAGGACCCGCGTTTCGCGCGGGCCCGGCGCGAGATCGTACGCGCCGCCCGGTCGAACTTCTACGCGCAGCCCGGCCTGTTCCGCGGCGCGGCCGGCATGGTGCTGCACCTGGCGCGGACCAGCACGCCCGACCCCGATGCCACGCGGAGCGCCGACCTCGACCGCCAGATCGCCGCCCTGGCGCGGCACGCCGTCCCCTACCAAGGCCACCTGGCCTTCCCCGGCGAACAGTTGATGCGCCTGTCCATGGACCTCTCCACGGGCACGGCCGGCATCCTGCTCGCCCTCGGCAGCGCGACGCCCGGCGGGCGCGCCCAGCTGCCGTTCCTCCCACCGCTGCGGCACGCCGCGGCGGTCCCAGAGCCGGCCGCGCACCACTGCGGGGCCGTGACCCCATCGCACCAACTCATCGAGAGGAACATGACATGACCCTTCTTGACCTGCAGTCGATGGAGACCGTGAAGGAAGAGACCACCGAGGCGGCCCTGCACGGCGGTGGCAGCCAGGCGAGCCTGCTGCTCTGCGGCGACAGCAGCCTGAGCCTCACGACCTGTCACTGATCAGGTAGCTTCCGGGCCCGGGCGGTTCACCGCCCGGGCCCGGAGCCATCTCCGGAGCCCTGGGAGCCTCGACCATGACCCCGCCCCCGTCCCCGCGCCCCTCCCCCGGTCCTCAAGGCGAGGCGGCACCTGGACGCGGCGGCGACCGGGCCCTGATGGCTGCCGCCCGGCACAGCGGTGCGCGCACCGCCGCCGTGGCCGCGTGTTCCGTCGCCGCCGCCGCCGCGGCCCTCGCCGAACCCGCCGTGCTCGGCCACACGCTCGACCTCCTGCTGCGCCGCGACCCGGCCGGGCCCTCCTGGACCCTGTGGTGCGCGGCCGTCATCACGGCCGAAGTGTTCCTGGACGCGGCCACGGCCCGGCTGACCGGGCAGGTGGGCGGCCGCAGCACCGCCTGGCTGCGCCGCAGGGGGCTGACCGCGCTGCTGCGCACGGCCCCGCACCACGCGGGCCGGCACCACCCCGGCGACCTCACGGCCCGGCTGACCGCGCACGCCACGGAGGCCGGTGCGGGGCCCGCCGCCGCGGCGGCCGGTGTCGCCTCGCTGCTGCCGCCGCTCGGCGGACTCCTCGCGCTGTTCCTCATCGACGCGTGGACCGCTCTCGCCTTCCTCGCCGGACTGCCGTTGCTGGGCTGGCTGCTGCGGTCCTTCGCGCGTGACTCGGGTGCCAGCGTGGCCCGTTACCAGGAGGTCCAGCTGGCCATGGCGGGCCGCCTGGTCGAGGCCCTCGCCGGGGCCCGGACCATCGCCGCCGCCGGCACCGCCGACCGCGAGCGCGCCCGGATCCTGCGCGGACTGCCCGGACTCGGCGCGCAGGGGCGGCGGATGTGGCGGGTCTACGGCGGCACGAGCGCCCGGACCTCCGCCCTCATGCCGCTGCTGCTGTACGTGGTCCTCGGGGTGGGCGGGCTGCGGCTGGTGGCCGGGGCCCTGGGCGTCGGGGAACTGCTGGCCGCCGTACGCTACGCCGGGCTCGCCGCCGGGGTCGGCGCGGTGACCGGCCGGGTCTCCGCCGTCGTACGCGCCAGGGCCGCCGCGCGGCGGACCGCGGCCGTCTTCGACCTCCCGGAGCTCGGGTACGGGGTACGGGAGTTGCCGCCGCAGGGGCCCGGAAGGCTGGAGTTGGCCGGCGTCCGGGTGGTGCGTGACGGGAGGACCGTCCTCGACGGCATCGACCTCGTGGTGCCGGGCGGCGCCACGCTCGCGGTGGTGGGCCGCTCCGGCGCGGGCAAATCGCTGCTCGCGGCGGTGGCCGGCCGCCTCACCGACCCAGACCACGGCCGCGTCCTGCTCGACGGGGTACCGCTGGGGGAGCTTTCCGCGGCGGCGCTGCGCCGAGAGGTGGGCCATGCCTTCGACCGGCCCGCGCTGCTCGGGCGGAGCGTCGCGGACGCCATCGCCTTCGGCCGGAGTCCCGGGCCGACGCGGGAGGAGGTGCGGGGCGCTGCGCGGGCCGCGGGGGCGGAGCCGTTCGTGCGGCGGCTGCCCGAGGGGTACGACACCGTCCTCGCGGACGCCCCCCTGTCGGGCGGTGAGCTCCAACGCCTGGGGCTGGCCCGGGCGTTCGTCCGGGTGGGCCGGCTGCTGGTGCTGGACGACGCCACCTCCAGCCTCGACACGCTGACCGCCCGCGAGGTGGAACGGGCGCTGGCGCGGTGCGTGCCGCTCGGGACGCGGATCGTGGTGGCGCACCGGGTCTCCTCGGCCGCGCGGGCGGACCTGGTGGTGTGGCTGGAGGACGGCCGCATCCGCGCCACCGGCGGCCACGCCGAACTGTGGCAGGACCCGGCCTACCGCGCGGTGTTCGCCGCCGAGCCGGACCGGACGCGTGCGCCGAACCCTCCGGCCCCCGCGCCGGCGCCCCCCACAGCCGCCCCCGCCCAGCTCTCCGGGGCGGCCCCCGCAGCGACCCTCGGTCAGGCGTCCGCAGCGGCCCCCGGGCCGGTCCCCGAAACGGCCCCTGCCCAGGCCGCCGGGCCGACCCCGCGAGCGGCCCAACGGCAGGCCCCCGAGCCGGCCCCCGCAGCGGCCCCTGCCCAGGCCGCCGGGCCCACCACCGCAGCGACCCCTGCCCAGGTCGCGGGGCCGACCCCGCGAGCGGCCCAAGGGCAGGTCTCCCGGGTGGCCTCCGCAGCGGCCCCTGCCCGGGCCGCCGGGCCCACCACCGGGCGGGCACTGGGAACGGCCCTCGGTCAGGTTTCCGAGCCCGCTCCTGGAGCGGCCCCCGGGCCGGCGGCCGGGATGGTCCCCGGAACCGTCCCTGACCTGGCCGCCGGGCCCGCCCCCGGAGCGAACCCCGGTCAGGGCGCCGGAGCGGCCCCCGGGCAGGTACCCAGGCCGACGTCCGGAGCGGCGCCGGGGGCGGGGGCCGGGAGGGGGGACGCGGGGGCTGTTGCGGCCGGGTTCGGTGGGGGGTCGTGAAACGGGGTGGGGCGTGGCCGGTGGTGGCGCAGGACGCGCGGCGCTTCCTGCGCTCCCGGGTCCGGCCGCTGGCCGCCCTCGCGCTCTGGTCGCTGCTGGAGTCCGCGCACACCTTCCTCGGGGGCTACGGCGTCGCCCGCGCGCTCGACGACGGGTTCCTCGCCGGCCGGGCCGCCACCGGCGCGGCCTGGCTCGCGGCGGCCGGCGTCGGGGCCCTCCTCGGCGGCTTCGCCCTGCGCGGGGTGTTCGCCGGGCTCGCGGACCTCGTGGAACCGCTGCGCGACGGTCTCGTACGCCGGGCCGTGCGCCAGGCGCTGGCCGCGGCGGTCGCCGATCCCGCGAAGGCCGCCGACGCGCGGGCGGTGTCCCGGCTGACGCAGCAGACCGAGATGGCCCGGGACTCCTTTGCCGGACTGGTCCTGACGGCCCGCTCGTTCGTCTTCACCGCCGTCGGCGCGCTCGTCGGCATGGCGGCGCTCGCCCCCGTACTACTGCTGGTGGTGCTGCCGCCCCTGCTGCTGGGGCTGGCCGCCTTCCTGGCCACGCTGCGTCCGATGGCGGCCGTGCAGCGGGAGTCGCTGGACACGGAGGAGGCCCTGGCCTCGCGGGTGGGGGAGGCCGCGGGCGCGCTGCGCGACATCACGGCCTGCGGCGGCGGCGCGGCCGTGGCCGCCCGGGTGGAGCCGCTGATCGCGGCCCAGGAACGGCTGGCCGGCCGGCTCGCCGGATGGGGTGCGGTCCGTACCGTCGCCCTCGGACTGGCCGGACGGGCGCCCGTCGTCGCGCTGCTGGCCGCCACGCCCTGGCTGCTGGGACGCGGGATCACGGCGGGCGCGCTCGCCGGCGCGGTGACGTACCTGGTGCAGTCCCTGCTGCCCGCGCTCGACACCCTGATGGCCGCCCTCGGTTCGGCGGGAACGCGGCTGCTCGTCGTACTGGAGCGGTTCTGCACGCCCCCGGCGCCGGCGCCCCCGCGGCCGACGACCGGCCCGGCGGTGGGCGACGGGCCAGCTGGCGCCGCCGCCGAGTTGAGGGGGGTCACCTTCGCCTACGGGCCTCACGCCCATCCCGTGCTCCAAGGCCTCGACCTGCGGGTGCGGCCCGGCGAGCACCTCGCGGTGGTCGGGCCGAGCGGTATCGGCAAGTCCACGCTCACCGCCCTGCTGGCCGGGCTGCTCACCCCCGACCGGGGCGTGGTCCTGGTCGCGGGGGCCCCCGCCCGCCCGGCCGCGGGCGGCGGGCCGGACCCGCGCCGGACGCTGCTGCCGCAGCAGGCGTACGTGTTCACCGCCAGCGTGCGCGACAACCTGACCCACCTCTGTCCGGGGCCGGTGTCCGGTGCCCGCCTGGACGCGGCCGTCGCCGCCCTGCGGCTGGGGGACCTCATCACCCGGCTGGGCGGTTACGACGCGGTCCTCGACCCGCTCCGGCTCTCCCAGGGCGAGCGGCAACTCCTCGCGCTGGGCGCGGCCCACCTCTCCCCCGCCCCGCTGCTCCTGCTCGACGAGGCCACCTGCCACCTCGACCCGGAGGCCGAGGAACACGCCGAGCGGGCCCTGGCGGCGCGCCCGGGCACGCTGGTCGTGGTGGCCCACCGGATCTCGTCGGCCGCGCGGGCCGACCGGGTCCTCGTACTGGACGGGACCCGGGCGGTGTGCGGCACGCACGACGAGCTTCCGGCGCGGTCGGCTCTCTACCGGGACCTCGTGGGGATGTGGGGCGAGGAGCAACCGGTTGCGCCCGCTTGAGTCCGCCTGCCCGGGGGCGTGCCTACACCCATCCCGCGCTGCGGGATATGCGGATCGCGTCGATGCGGTTGCGCGCGCCGGTCTTGCGGGTCACGGCCGCCATGTAGTTGCGGACCGTCCCGCTGGCCAGGTGCAGGGCTCGGGCGATCTCGGCGACCGAGTCGCCTTGCGCGGCCCGTGCCAGGACGCTCAGTTCGCGCGGGCTGAGGGGTACGGGATCGGCCTGCATGAACGCGGAGGCGAGCGCGGCGTCGATGAACCGCTCGCCCGCGGCCACCTTGCGCACGGCGCGGACGAGCCGCCCGGGTGAGCCGTCCTTGTCGACGTAGCCGAGGGCCTTGGCCTGGAAGGCGCGGCCGAGCGTGCCGGGCGTCTTGGCAGTCGCCAGGACGAGCAGCGGCGTGGGCGGGTCCAACAGGCGTCCGGGGCCCGTCCCTTTACCGGTGAGAACAGCCGACGCACCCGGACAGTCGACGTCGACGACGGCCACGTCTGGTCGTAAGGACTCGGCCCGGCGCGCCGCCGTACGCCACCCCGCGGCGGTGACGTCGAAGTCGCCTTCGGATCTGAGCAGGGCGGCCAGGGCGGACCCCACGAGGCTGACGCTGTGCAGTACGAGGACCTTCGTCATGGTGACTCTCCGAACTCGGTCTTGAGCGAGCGGTCAGGGCTTCATCAGCACCAAGCGGTTGCCCAGGTACCGGCCTCCGGAACATGAGCACCGGGGGCACGCGGGGGCGCATGGCCGTAAGGGGTCCGGGTCCCGGCCGCGCATGGACGGCATGTCGTACTTGTCGGCCCAGTCCGTCGCCCGGTCACGGCCGCCCGTCACCGTGATGTGTCCGGATCCCGTTGCCGCGCCGAAGCGGCCCCGTGGGCGCGGGTGTTCGAAACGGGGGTTCGGGGGTTCGGAAAACGCGGGCGGGCGGCACCGGATCAACCGGTGCCGCCCGCCTGCTGGATCGGGAGGTGGAGTCAGCCGAGGAAGCCGCTGTAGTAGCCGCCCACCTGACCGCGGTAGTCATCGTCGTGGAGGTGCTTGTCCCGCTCGAACTCGGGAGCGTTCTTGATCTGCTCCTTCGTTCCGTCGACGTAGATCTTCTGCTCGTCCGGGTCGATGCGCGTGATGGTGCCGGCCGGGAGCAGGACTTCCCGGCCGAAGATCCACGGGCCGGTGTCGACCACGATGTAGGAGGAGCCGACCTCGTCCGAGTGCTTGTCGACCTTGCCGATGCTGCCGTCGGTGGCCTCGACCTTGTAGCCCGTCAGGTCGGCGCCCAGCGCCCGGCCCGACGTCTCGCGGTAGCCCCATACGTTCCCAGACATGCGAACATCTCCTTGATCGGTTCGTCGGCCCACAGCTCCGCCGGCCCGTCGAAAGGTCCGGGGGGTGGGGGCCTCGTAACGGCCCGCCTGCCCCGGCAGGGGGTTCCCACACTCGGGGAACGGACTCCGCCGCCGGAGCCTGCGGCACCCGCCGCTCAGACCTGGCCGCGCCAGGAGCCGGTCTCCTGGCCGCGCGCCTCGATGTACTCCTTGAAGCGCTTGAGGTCACCGGTGATCTGCCGCTTGACGAAGCCGAGCTTGTCACCGACGTTCTCCGTGAACCCGTCCGGGTCGTAGTCGAGCTGGAGCATGACCTTGGTCCTGCTCTCGGCCAGGCGGTGGAAGGTGACCACACCGGCCTGCTTCACCTCTCCGCCGAGGGTCGTCCACGCGACCCGCTCGTCGGGGATCTGCTCGGTGATCTCCGCCTCGAACTCCCGCTGCGCACCGCCCACCTTGGTCACCCAGTGGGTCATGGTGTCGGTGCGCTGGTCGATCCGCTCGACCCCCTCCATGAAGTGGGGGAACGTCTCGAACTGCGTCCACTGGTCGTAGGCGGTACGGACGGGGACCTCGACCTCGATGGACTCTTCGACCTTCGACATGGTTTCGCCTTCCTGATCACGGCCGCCGACGGCTCCTGCCCGCCGGGCCTGACCGGGGAGTCCGTCTCCCGACTCCGCCCGTGCCCCGGTTTTCCCGTCCCAAAAAGTCGTGCGGCAGGCCGTTTGAGGTCCGCAGGACGGGTCACACGCACAAATGCCGGTGCACGGACGCCAGTTGCACGACGTCGATCCGTGCACCGAGGACCGGTGGCCGCGCGCTGAGCCCCTCCCCCTGGAACGCGCGCGGCTCACGGGCCCTACACCACGCTGCCGTCCCGCCGTACAGGACCCCCGGCCGCCGCCCCGCTGCCTCTGCGCAGCGCCGCGGCCCGGGCAAGCCCCCGGCGGCCACTGCCCTGACAGGGACCCCCGGGCCCAGACGGGGCGGCAGCTTCCCCCCCATTACCTTCTTGGTGGCCCCGCAATGCGGTGCCCGACCTCCGGAGTCGGCATGACTTTCTCCCCCTGTCGATCGCATGGCCTGGGGGGGGGTGGTGTCACCGGCTCCGGAGGCATCGACAGACCGGCGAACACCACGCCACCGCCGTCACCCCGGCCGGGAAGAAGGCCTTCGACAAACGGCAGCAACCGCCTGCGCGGCCTGCTGACGCAGATCCACCCGCACCTGGAGCGAGTCCTCGGCCCTCGGATCCAGCACCCGGCCGTCCTGATGCTCCTGGAGCGGTTCGGGTCCCCGGCCCAGATCCGCAAGGCCGGGCGACGCCGGCTGATCACGTTGATACGGCCGAAGGCCCTGCGGATGGCCGAGCGACTGGTCGAGGACATCTTCACCGCGCTGGACGAACAGACCGTCGTCGTCCCGGGTACGGACGCGGCCGCCCTGATCGTCCCGAGCCTCGCCGGCTCGCTCCAGGCCGTGCTTGACCAGCGCAAACTCCTCGCCGCGAGGATCGAGGAACAGCTGGGCCAACCACCCTCTTTCCAAGGTCCTGACGTCCATGCCAGGCACCGGCGTCAGGACCGGAGCCCGCATCCTCATCGACGTCGGTGACGGCAGTTCGTTCCCGTCCGCCGCCCACCTCGCCGCCTACGCCGGCCTCGCCCCGGCGACCCGCAGTTCGGGCTCGTCGATCCGCGGCGAACAACTGTCCCGGAGAGGAAACGAGCAGCTCAAACGGGCCTTCTTCCTCTCCGCGTTCGCGGATCTGGCCGACCCGGCCTCCCGCACCTACTACTACGACAAAAAGTTCGCTCGGGGCAAGCACCACACCCAAGCCCTCCTCTGCCTCGCGAGACGACGAGCCGACGTGCTCTTCGCGATGCTCCGCGACGGCACCTTCTACGAACCCCGGCCGACGGCTGCCGTCACATGACCAGCGGCTCAGCCAGGAGGACGACTCGATCGGCCTCGACATCGAAGCCGAGCACCGGACGGCCGTCATCGCCCTCAGGATCCATCAGGACCGGCTCGCCCAAGCGTCGCCCGATCTCCCGCAAGAAGCCGCAGAACACATCAAGTCGCTCCTGACCCTGCAATTCCCGCAGATCAACGTCGAAGTCGATGACCTCGTCGTCATGGAACCGGAAGATCGCCAGCACATCGGCAACCGGCCAGACCCGCAGGTCCGCGCACTCAGCGTCCGCCGGACGGGACAGCACGGTCTCCGCCTGAGGCACCGGCAGCACTGTCTCGCCTTCGGAGTACTGACACTTCCAACCCCTCGCCTCGACGAGATCGAGGACCGCCTGCCAGTCCTCGACCGAAGCATCCGGCACGCGCGACGCGAATGCAGGATGACCGGTGGGGCAGATGACTGCCTGGAGGTCGATAACCATGGTTCCCCTGCTACTCGTTCTGCTGCTCGCCCTGATTCTTTTCGGTGCGGGCTTCGCCGTGAAAATCCTGTGGTGGGTCGCGATCGCCGTCCTGGTGATCTGGCTGCTCGGATTCGTTGCCCGCCCGAGGGGCGGCAGCGGCCGGTGGTACCGCTGGTAGAACACGCTGACCAGCGATACCACCGGCAGTGGGCCCGTACCGGTTGCGGTACGGGCCCACTGCCGTTTTCCGCCTTTCCCCGGCGGCATCACGGATCTGATTCCGGGGGCGTGGGCGAAGCAGGTAATAGGCTCCGATTTCGAGGGCACGAGCAGCCCGTACGAGAGCAAGGCGGTCACCTTCGTGTCCCGTAAAAGAACTGATGCCCGCATCCGCCATCCGAGGCACGAGCGGCGCGGCGAAGCGAGGCTCCCCGCGGTCGTCGCCACGCTGACGGCGATCGTCCTCTACCTGGCGCTGCCCCAGCAGTTGCTGATCGCTCCCCGCTACTTGCTCCCGGCCTTGGAGGTGCTGCTCCTCCTGCCGTTGATCGCGATCAACCCGCGTCGGCTGACCCGGCAGACCAAGGCGTTCCGGTTCCTGTCGGTGGCCCTGGTCCTGCTCATCGTGGCCAGCAACCTGGTGGCTCTCGGCATCCTCGTCCACGAGCTGCTCTACGCGGGGGTCGACGACGGGCGTTCGCTGCTCGTGGCGGCGCTCCAGGTGTGGCTGACCAACGTGATCGCCTTCGGCCTGGCCTACTGGGAACTCGACCGCGGCGGCCCCGTCAGCCGTACCCAGGTCCCCCGTGAGGAGCTCCAGCTGGCGGACTTCCGCTTCTCGCAGGACGAGAACGACGACGCCGTCCAGGAAGTCGCGGACGGCGCCAGCAAGGTCTCCGACTGGGTGCCCACCCTGGTCGACTACCTGTACGTCTCCGTGACCAACTCGACCGCTTTCAGTCCGACCGACACGATGCCTCTGTCCGCCCGGGCCAAACTGCTCATGGCCGTCCAGAGCGTGGCGGCTCTGCTGACCTCGTTGCTGGTCATCGCCAGGGCCATCAGCATCCTGCACTGAACCGCTACCGCAGTCCGGCCCAGTGGGGTGACCCATGAGGTCGGCGTCGACCAGCGCGGCGGTCGAGTTCGCTCCGCCCGGGACCCTGCGGGTCGGACGGGGGGTCGGCGTTCACGGCCTCGGGCGGCCGCGGTCCTCACGGTCACTGCGGAGCACGACCGTGCTGTGCGGCTCCAGGCGGAGGGAACCGCCCGGTTTCAGTTCCCGCTCGTCCGGGGTGTCCGTCGTCGCGGTGTCGAAGAGCAGCGTCCAGCGCGTGGCGAAGCGGCTGCCGGGGAGGTGGAAGTCCACCGCGGCGCCCGTGTTGTTGAACATCAGCAGGAAGGAGTCGTCGGTGACCCGGTTGCCGTAGCGGTCGGGTTCGGTGATGGCTTCGCCGTTGAGGAACATGGTGAGGGTGCCGGCGTGCGGCAGCGTCCAGTCCTCCTCCTCCATCGGTGAGGCGTCCGGGCGCAGCCATTCGACGTCCGCCGGGAGCCCCGTGTGTCCGACGGCACGGCCGGAGAAGAAGCGCCTGCGGCGCAGGACGGGGTGCCGGCGGCGGAGCCGGATCAGGCGGGAGGTGAAGTCGAGCAGCCGCTCGCCGCTCTCGTCGAGGTCCCAGCCGATCCAGGCGGTGGGGTTGTCCTGGCAGTACGCGTTGTTGTTGCCGCCCTGGGTCCGGCCGAGTTCGTCCCCGTGGCTGATCATCGGGATGCCCTGGGAGAGGATCAGCGTGGTCATCAGGTTGCGCTGCTGCCGCTCGCGCAGGGCCAGTACGCCGGGGTCGTCCGTCTCGCCTTCCGCCCCGCAGTTCCAGGAGCGGTTGTCATCCTCGCCGTCCCGGCCCTCCTCGCCGTTCGCGTCGTTGTGCTTGCGGTCGTACGAGACGAGGTCCCGGAGGGTGAACCCGTCGTGGGCGGTGACGAAGTTGACGCTGGCGAGGGGCCGGCGCCTGTCGTGTTCGTACAGGTCCGCGGAGCCGGTGATGCGGGAGGCGAATTCCCCGAGCGTCCCCTCGCGGCCGCGCCAGTAGTCGCGGACGGCGTCACGGTAGCGTCCGTTCCACTCCGACCACAGGGGAGGGAAGTTGCCGACCTGGTAGCCGCCTTCGCCGAGGTCCCACGGTTCGGCGATGAGCTTGACGCGGCTGATGACGGGGTCCTGCTGGATGACGTCGAAGAAGGCGGAGAGCCGGTCCACCTCGTGGAACTGGCGGGCGAGGGTGGCGGCGAGGTCGAAGCGGAAGCCGTCGACGTGCATTTCCTGGACCCAGTAGCGCAGTGAGTCCATGATGAGCTGGAGCACGTTGGGGTGACGCATCAGCAGGCTGTTGCCGGTGCCGGTCGTGTCGTAGTACTGGGACCGGTCCTGGTCGGACAGCCGGTAGTAGGCGCTGTTGTCGATGCCCTTGAACGCCAGGACGGGCCCTTTGCCGTTCCCCTCCGCCGTGTGGTTGTAGACGACGTCGAGGATGACCTCGATGCCCGCCGCGTGGAGCGCCTTGACCATCTGCTTGAACTCGGTGACCTGCTCTCCTCGGCCGCCGCCGGCGGCGTAGGCGTTGTGCGGGGCGAAGAAGCCGATGGTGTTGTACCCCCAGTAGTTGGACAGGCCCTTTTCAGCCAGGTGGCCGTCCTGGACGAACTGGTGCACCGGCATCAGTTCCAGGGCCGTCACCCCGAGTCCCGTCAGGTGGCCGATGATCGCGGGGTGGGCGATGCCCGCGTAGGTGCCGCGCAGTTCTTCGGGCAGGGCCGGATGCGTCCGGGTGAGGCCGCGCACGTGGCCTTCGTAGATGACGCTCTCGCCGTAGGCGTGGCCCGGGGGCTTGTCGTCGCCCCAGTCGAAGCCTCGGTCGGTGACCACCGACAGCATGGTGTGGCCCGCGCTGTCCAAGGTGTTCGGTTCCGCGCCGTCCGCGAAGCGGTGGCCGTACAGGGACTCGTGGTGGTCGAGCTGCCCCTCGATGGCGGTGGCGTACGGGTCCAGCAGGAGCTTGGCCGGATTGCAGCGGTGTCCGGCGGCCGGGTCGAACGGACCCCGCACCCGGTAGCCGTACCTCTGCCCGGGACCCACGTCCGGCAGGCAGATGTGCCACGCGGACCGGTCGATCTCCGTCATCGGCACGCGGGTCTCACGCCCGGCGTCGTCGAGCAGGACGAGGTCCACGCCCTCCGCGACCTCGGAGAACAGTGCGAAGTTGGTTCCGGAGCCGTCGTACGTCGCTCCCAGGGGATACGGTTTGCCCGTCCATGTACGCATGTGGTCACGCTACTGTCGCAGGCGGCCGATCACCGTCGGACGCGCATGAGCGGGCCGTCGCGGGTAACACGGCGTCAATGAGACCTGAACGCGGCGCAGCCGTGAGCGCCGGACGCCTGCCCGTACTGCTGTTGCTTCCGGTGCAGGCGGCCCTGCTGATGGGCGTGGGACTGCTGGTCACCGGGCCGCTCGCGGACCTGTGGCCGCTGGTGGCGGAGGACGGCGTCAACCGCGTCCTGGCCGCGCACCGCGGCGGCCCCGCGACGCCCTTCTCCGAGTGGCTGTCCCTGCTCGCCGGCACGCAGAGCGTGATCTCACTGACTCTTCTCGCCGTCGTCGCCCTCGTGGCCGTGTCGCGGGGGCGGTGGCTGCGGGAGGCGGTCTTCCTCGCCGTGGCCGTCGCCGCGCAGTCGGCGGTGTTCCTGCTGGTGACCCTGGTCGTGGAACGGCCCCGCCCTGGCGTGGCGCACCTGGACGCGGCCCCGCCCACCTCCAGTTTTCCCTCCGGGCACGTCGGGGCCTCGGTCGCACTGTTCGGGGGCCTGGCCATCTTGGTGGCCGTCCGCCTGCGCGGTACGCGGCGGTGGGTGCGGTACGCGGTGATCGCGGTGCTGCTGCTGATCCCGGTGGCCGTGGCGTTCTCCCGGGTGTACCGGGGCATGCACCACCCCTCCGATGTAGTGGCCGGTCTACTGAACGGGGCGTGCACCCTGCTGGTCGTGACGCACGCCCTGCTGCTGCCGGCGCGGGCCCGGGCGGTCTCCGCGGTCCATGGGGAGCGGCTCCCGTCCGCCCGCGCCACGGGCGACGACGGCGCGGACCGTCCCGCCGAGGGGCGGCGGGTCGTGGTGGTGCGTCACCCGTACGGCTGCGGCGCGGAGCTGGCCGAGCGGGTGCGGGTCATCCTGCGCCGCCACGGCTACGCCGATCAGGTGTGGACCGCGACCTCCACCGAGGAGCCCGCCGGCGCCCTCGCCCCGCTGGTCGCCGGGGCGGACACCGGGCTCGTCGTGGTCTGCGGCGGGGACGGCACCGTACGGGCCTGCGCCGACGTGGTGTCGGGCACCGATACCGCCCTCGCGGTCGTGCCGTGCGGCACCGGCAACCTGCTCGCGCGCAACCTGCGGCTCCCCTCCGATCCGGCCGCCGCTCTGGAGGCGGCCCTGTCCGGGGAGACCGTACGGATCGACGTGGGCCGGGTGCGGGGCGACGGGCTGGAGCCGGCCCGGTTCACCGTCATGGCGGGGGCGGGCTTCGACGCCGCGATGGTGGGGGACGCGTCGGAGCGGGTCAAGGAGCGCCTCGGCTGGGCCGCGTACGTCCTCTCGGCGGTCCGCCACCTCGGGGACCCGAGGATGCGCCTGTCGATCCGGCTGGACGGGGGCCCGGTACGGGAGCGCCGGGCCCGGATGGTCGTCATCGGCAACGTCGGCACGCTGCAGGGCGGCCTGCCGTTGCTGCCCGACGCCCGGCCCGACAGCGGGCGCCTGGAGGTGGTGCTGCTCGACCCCAGGGGCGCCCGGGGCTGGCTCGCCGCCGCGGGGCACCTCGGCTCGCGCATGCTGCCGGGGCGGGCGACGCGGACTCCCGGCGGGGCGCGCGGCGCGGTGGCCGGAGGGGCACTGGAGTACTTCAGCGCGGTGCACGTCGACATCAGCTTCGCCAAGCCGCAGCCGCGCGAACTCGACGGTGACGTCGTCGGCGCCGGAACCCGGCTGACGGCCGAGGTGGAGCCGGGGGCGCTGCGGATCTGCCTGCCGCCCCGGCCACGGGCCGTCGAGGCGCCCACGGCCCCGGTCGAGCACGCCCCGTTCACCGTCGGCGGCTGAATCCCGGCCTCGTACCGCACCAGCCACACAGGGGGTTACGCACATGGGCACCGCGACGCGGGTACCGCAACGCAGCGAGGTAGTCGCTGTTGAGGCCGAACTGGAGGTGGAGGGCGAGGAGCTGTCCGCCGAGGAGGCCTGGTCGGCGCTGCGCCGGTACGGGGGCTGGAGCCTGGTGCGGGACTCCTTCATCCGGTTCCGGTACGCCGACGGTTTCAGCCACTCCAGGGCACTGGCGCTCCAGACGGTCCTGTCGATCGTCCCGCTCGCCATCGCCGTCATCGGCCTGTCCGGCGTGCTGCACACCGAGGACGTCGGCCGGGTCGCGGAGCTGACGATCCGCCGGCTGGCGAGCGGGCCCAGCCAGGACGTGGTGGACGACGCGCTCGCGCAGAGCCGCCACCGGGCCGGGGACGGTGGCCAGGTCGCCCTGTGGCTCGGCCTGCTCTTCTCGGTCGTGAACGTGACGACGAGCCTGTGCCAGGTCGAGCGCGGCGCCAACCGCATCTACGGAACGGAACGCGACCGGCCGTTCGTGTTCAAGTACACCCGCGGGCTGGTGATGTCCGTGCTGGCCGGGCTGCCGCTGGGGCTCAGCTTCGCGGTCACCGTGCTCGGTGCGGAGCTGAGCCGCGCCGTGGCGGAGGTCTACCACCTCGGCCCCGGCACGATCCGCGTGTGGGACGTGCTGCGCTGGCCGCTGGGGATCCTGCTGGCGATCCTCGCCACCAGCGCCATCTTCCGTCTCTCCCCCCGCCGCACGCAGCCGGGCTACACGTGGCTGGCGTTCGGCGCGGCGGTCTACTTGGTGCTGTGGCTGATCGCGACCTGGGGACTGAGCCTGTACGTCGGCGCCAGCGGCTCCTTCGCCACCGTGTACGGGCCCCTCAGCGCGTTCGTGTCGCTGCTGTTGTGGTCCTACCTCACCTCGACGGCCCTCTTCCTGGGCCTGTCGTTCGCCGCGCAGCTGGAGGCCGTACGGGCCGGGGTGAGGGAGCCCGTCACCGAGGACCCCGGAGTCTGACGGGCCCCCGCCCGGCACGGCACACACTGTGAAAGGAAGCACGAGGAACATGGCACGACCCTTCACCCGCCCGCGGCGGCTCGTCACCCGGCTCCTGTCCGGCCGGGCGGGGCCCGACGCGCGGTTCGGCGTGCGCCTGGTGACGACGGTGGCCGCCACCGCGCTGGTGTCCGTGCCCTTCGCGGTCGCCCTGGTACTGGTGGAGTCCCGGTGGGGACCTTTGCACCGGCTCGACCAGGGGGCGGCCGAGGGGCTCCACGGTGCCGCGCTGGAGCATCCCGCCTGGGTGCGGGTGCTCGACTTCCTCACCGACGTGGTGTGGGGTCCGCTCACCATGCGTCTGCTCGTGGCGGCGCTGGTGGTGTGGCTCCTGTTCCGCGGGGCGGTGCGCCTGGCGCTGTGGGCGGCGGTCACCGCGACGGCCGGCGGGCTGCTCGGGCTGCTGGTGAAGAACGCGGTGGAGCGGACCCGGCCGCATCTGGCCGATCCCGTCGCGCACGCGCCCGGATTCTCCTTCCCCTCCGGTCACGCCATGACGGCCACCACGTCCTGCGCCGTTCTGCTGCTGGCCCTGTTGCCGCTGGTGCCGCGTGCCTGGCGTCCGCTCCCGTGGGCCGTCGCGGCCGTTTCGGTGATCGGCGTGGGCTACACGCGGGTGGCGCTGGGCGTGCACTGGGTCAGCGATGTGGTGGGGGGCTGGCTGCTCGGGCTGGCGGTGGTCACGGCGACCACCTTGGCGTTCGAGGCGTGGCGGGCGAATGTCGGACGCACCCGGACCACGCCCGCGCAGGGTCTGGAGCCGGAGATCATGGCCGAGCACCCCGAGCCCCCGGCGGGAGTCCGCTGAGCGTCGCGGGGACTTCCCTGGAGCTGGAGCCGGAGCTCTCGGCGTCGCGGGCACTTCCCTGGAGCTCTCGTGCATACTCCCAACCGGCCCAGGCAATACGACAAGATCTGGAGGCGAGTTCTAGCAGATACCACCCTTCCCCTATTCGACAACCTGTTTGAAGATCATGGGCGGTCCGGAAGCATTACATCCGCTTCTATGGCCAGGCGCCCCTACCCGATGAGGACTCATGCTCCCCCGACACGACACTCTCTCTTCCGACCCGATATGGAGATCCGTCCGGACAACGAGCGGGGGAGCGCTGATCCTTTGAGGTTCCGGATCGGCCGTCCCAGCAATCCGCCCGCCCACCAGCCCAGGGAAGAACCGGCAGACCTGTCCGCCCCCGCCGGGGCCCCGCCCCCGGCCGTCGGCGCAGCCTTGTCGGAGCACGAGATACATCTGATCAAGGCTTCGGCGTCGGCGGTCGCCCCCGTGGCCGAAGAGATGACGGTCTACTTCTACGCCATCCTGTTCGCCCGCTACCCGCAAGTGCGTCCGATGTTCCCGCCCGGCATGGACGCCCAGCGCGGTCGCCTCCTGCGCGCGCTCCTGCACATAGTGGACGTGGTCGACGACCCCGAGAACCTGGTCCGCTTCTGCGGGCACCTCGGCCGCGACCACCGCAAATTCGGCACTCTCGCCGCGCACTTCCCGGCGGTCGGCGAGTGCCTGCTGGCCTCACTCGCCCGCTACGCGGGCCCGGCCTGGACGCAGGACATCGCCGACGCGTGGACGAAGGCGTACGGCCTGGTCTCCCAGGTCATGATCGCGGCCGCCGAGGAGGACGAGGCGGTGCGGCCCGCCGTCTGGCCGGCCACGGTGGTGCACCACCTCCCGCGCGGACACGGCATCGCCGAGATCACCGTTCGTCCCCACCTGCCCTACGCGTACCAGGCCGGGCAGTACGTGAGCATGGAGACGCCGTGGTGGCCGAAGCTGTGGCGCTACTACTCCCCCGCCAACGCGCCCCGCGCCGACGGCACCCTCACCTTCCACGTCCGCGCGGTGCCCGGCGGCTCGGTCAGCGAAGCGCTGGTCCACCGGGCCGCGGTGGGTGACGTCCTGCGGCTGGGCCCCCCGATGGGCGACATGGTCCTGGACGCAGCCGTGCACAAGGACCTGCTCTGCGTGGCCGGTGGTACCGGGCTCGCCCCGATGCGGGCCCTCATCGAGGAGGTCGCCCGTCGCGGAGGACGCCACCAGGTGGATCTGTTCCTCGGCGCCCGCACCGGCGACGAACTGTACGGGGTGGACGACATGCTGCGGATGGTCCAGCAGTACCACTGGCTGACCCTGCGGGGCGCGGTCTCCCACGAGCACATCCCGGGCCTGCGGGGATCACTGCCGCAAGTGCTGGCCGAGTACGGGCCCTGGTACCAGCACGACGCGTTCCTCAGCGGACCGGCGGCAATGGTCGCATCCGCCAGCGAAACGCTGACCCGCCACGGTACGTTGCCCGACCGTATCCATCACGACCCGTTCGAGACCCCCGTCCTGTCCGCTCGCTGAACCCGGATCCCCGTTCACTCTCCCAGGAGCAGTCCGTGATCTTCCCCCCACCGTCGACCGGTTCGGCCGGTGAGCACCGGTTGCAGCAGCAGCTGGGCACGGCCGAGCGCGCCGCCCGCTTCTACGACCAGCAGGTACGCCCCCACCTGACGGACGAGATGCGGGAGTTCATCGGCTGCCAGAGCATGGTGTTCCTGGCGACCGCCGACTCCCACGGCGAGTGCGACGCCAGTTTCCGCGCCGGGCCGCCGGGATTCGTCCACGTCATCGATTACCGGACGCTCGCCTACCCCGAGTTCCGCGGGAACGGCGTCCTCGCCAGCGCCGGCAACATGATCGAGAACCCCCACCTGGGCATGCTCTTCGTGGACTTCACCCACCACCACGTGGGACTGCACGTCAACGGCGTCGCCCGGCTCTACGACGACGCCGAGCTGCGCCGCTTCCACCCCGGCCTGCCCACCGACGTCGCGCCGGGGCGGGGCCCCCAGCTGTGGGTCCACGTCACGGTCCAGGAGGCGTACATCCACTGCTCGAAGTACATACCCCACCTGGAGCCGGCTCCCCGGCCCCTGGGCCACGACCCGGCGCGTCCCAAGGACGCGGACTACTTCACCAAGCGCCGCACCGCGGTGTGGTCGGGACTTTCCTGACGCGGCGCGCACGGGCGCATGTGCACGGATGTGAGGGGCACGAGCGCGCTGTGACATCGACTCTGAGCAGCGAAGGGCGCCGTGGGCGGACCCCCGCCGCGGCGCTCGCGGCGCGCGCCCGCGGCGCGTTGCGCGGGACGGCCGTACGGCTCTGGCACGACAACGTCGCGGACTCCGCGGCGGCCCTCACCTATTACGGCCTGCTCGCGCTGCTGCCGGCGCTGGTGGTCGCCGTCTCCCTGGTGGGGCTGCTCGGAGACCCCACGCGGGAGCGCCTCGTCGCCGAACTCACCTCCTACGCGCCTCCCCAGTCCGCGCAGGTGCTGCAGGACGCGCTGAACGGCCTGTCGGCGGCGCACACCTCGGTGTGGACCCTGGCGATGGGCGGCCTGGTGAGCGCGCTGTGGTCGGCCTGCAGTTACCTCGCCGTGTTCCGCCGGGCCCTGCACACGATGCACCGGGTCCCCGACACCCGGCCGCCGCTGCGGGCGGCCCACATGCTGCTCATCACCTCCGGCCTGCTCCTGCTCCTACTCATGGCGGGCGCCGTGGGGCTGGTCGCGTCCGGTCCGCTGGCCCGGCGGCTCGCCGCGGCCGCCGGGGTGGACGTCGGGAGCCTGACCGTCCTGCGCTGGCCGGTCCTGCTCGCCGTCGTCACGCTGCTGATCCTGATCCTCTTCCGTACCGGACCGGCCGGTACCCGCGGCACCCGGCGCGGGCTGCCGGGCGGTGTCCTGGCTGCGGCCCTGTGGCTCGGCGCGTCACTGGTCTTCACCCTCTACACGCAGCTGAACACCTACGGCCGCCTGTACGGCTCGCTGGCCGGCGTGATCGTCTTCGTGGTGTGGCTGTGGTTCGCGAACCTCGCGCTGCTGGCGGGGGCCCAGTTCAACAGGGAGCTGGCACGGGGCAGCGCCGACTGACGGCCCGGACGTACTGTGTTCCGTGATCGTTTCCGGCTCCGGGAAGGCGTGTCCGTGACGGAGAAGAGTGCTCCCGCCGAAGTGGTCTCGGATCCGGTGGCCCGGGTCGTCGGCGGGCGGACCGAGGTCCACGACGACGCCTGGGAGGAGGTGTCGGCGGTGATCCGGCTGGACGAGCGGTTCGGGCCGGAGGCGCTCGCCGGGCTGGACTCCTTCTCCCACCTGGAGGTCGTCTACCACTTCGACCGGGTCCCGGCGCAGCAGGTGGAGACCGGGGCGCGGCATCCGCGCGGCAACACCGACTGGCCGCTGGTCGGCATCTTCGCCCAGCGCGGCAAGAACCGTCCCAACCGGCTCGGGGTCTCCCGTTGCCGGCTGCTGCGCGTCGACGGGCTCGACGTCCACGTGCAGGGTCTCGACGCGGTGGACGGCACGCCCGTGCTCGATCTCAAGCCCTACATGGCCGAGTTCGGCCCCCGGGGCGCCACCAGCCAGCCGGACTGGGCGACGGAGATCATGCGCCTGTACTACTGACCGGGGGGAGCGGGCCCCGGCCCCGTCAGCGGCCGGGGCTGCGTTCCACGACCAGACGGACGGCGGCGGTCGTGAGGTCCGGGTCGTGGAGCTGGACGTAGTGGTCGCTGCCCGTGGCGAGCAGGTGCGGGGTCTGCGGGGCCAGTGTGACCAGCGACTGCTGGGCCTTCGGCCAGGCGGCCTCCAGCCGGGCCAGGAGTTCCCTGCTCATCGAGGCGGGCGCCGCGAAGGGCTCCGTCTTGCTGAGGACGGCGAGCGGGACGTTCGGGAGCCTGCCTGCCCGGTCCACGGCCGTCACCGCCCCGTCGATGTCGACCTGTTCGAACGCCGGATCGTCGTCGTAGGGGGTGCCCGGGTGGCGCAACTCGTCCACGTACCGCGGCCAGGCGGCGCCGAGGCCCCGTTTCAGCGCCGGGGCGAGCGCGTCGACGAGGACGAGGCCGCGGGTCCGGTCCGGGTGCTGCTTCGCGTACAGCAGGGTGATCAGGCCGCCGTAGGAGTGCCCGACCAGTACGTACGGTCCGGGCACCTTCCCCGCGGTCAGGACCCGGTCGAGGTCCCGCACCACGGCGGGCAGCTCCCGCGTGCCGGTCACCGGGCTGCTGCGGGTGGTGAGGGCCGGCGGATCGGTGTCACGCAGGGTGCCGGGCCGGTCGTACAGGCAGACCCGGGTGAACGCCGCCACGCCCGGGAAGACGGCCGGCGCCTCGGGCACGGGCGGCTTGGTGTCGGTGAGGGTCCAGCTGTCGGACGACTCGTGCAGGCCGGCCACCAGGACGACGGTCGGCGCGCCGGTGCCCCGGCAGTGCAGGTACACCCTGCGCCCGCCGCCGACGTCGACGTGCTGGACGGTGTCACCGCCGTCGGCGGACGGCGCGGGGGCCGGCGGGCGGGCAGCGGCGGGCAGCCCCGCGCACAGCGTCAGCGCGGCGGTGACCGCCGCCAGGACGGCGGCGCGGGGGCGTCGTGGCATGACCGGGGACCTCCTTACGGCGGGGGCCGGCTACGGTGCGAAGATGCGGGAGAGGTACGAGGCGAGGCCGGCGCCGGCCGGCGGGCAGAGGCGGGCGCCCAGGTAGCCGTCGGGACGCACGACGAAGGCCGCGGGCTCCTCCCCCGTCCCGTACAGCCGCGCGAACTCGCCCTGCGCGTCGCGGTACACGGGCACCGGGGCCGCCCTTCCCGCGTCGGTGGTGGCGAGCACCGCGCAGATGTTGATGCGGCCCGGGGCCAACTCCTCGATGACCTCGACCAGTCGTTCGACATGGGGCACTTCGGGCCCGTTCCCGTAGAGCACCAGGGTGTGCTCGCGGCCGCGCAGTACGTCGAACAGCCGCAGCGGGTACGCGGCGACCTCCGCGACGAGCCCGCCGCAGTCGGGCGCGCGTTCACCGGGCTGAGGTCCCGGGCCCGCCCCGGGCTCCGCCGGCTCCACGAGGGGGCTGTCGGGGTAGCGGACGAGGAGTTGCGCCTCGCGCCGCATCAGGGTCATGGGGTCCGCCGGGTCGGTGTCGATGCCCGCGGTGGCGTGGCGGACGGTGCGCCCGACCACCTCCTCGCCGACCGGACGGCGCTCGGCGTCGTAACTCGCGGTCAGGTCCGGGTCGGCGGTCCACTCGACGGCCAGGGCGAGCTTCCACGCCAGGTTCCAGGCGTCCTGGATGCCGGTGTTCATGCCCTGCGCGCCGGTCGGCGGGTGGATGTGCGCGGCGTCCCCGGCCACGAAGACCCGTCCCTGGCCGTACCGGTCCACCAGCCGGTGGCTGATCCGGAACACGGAGGACCAGCGCAGCGCGGACGCGGTCGTCGGCTGCGGCGACAGCCGGTCCAGCACCTTCTGGACGTGGGTCAGATCGGGCGCACGGCCGCCCTCCAGGCCGTGTGCCACCTCGTCGCCGCCGGTGGGCGCCGCGGCGGAGAGCTCGGGCGGCACCAGCATGGACATGCGGTACCGGTGCACGCCGGGCAGCGGGATGCACACCAGCAGGTCGTCGAGGGCGCCCTCGGCGTCCCGGTGTTCGCTGCGGACTCCGTACCCGTGGGGCACGTCCCAGTCGACTTCGACGTCGGCCAGCATGTACTCGTCGGGCAGGGCGCCCCCTTCGAAGGCCAGCCCGAGACCCTTGCGCACGGTGCTGTGCGCGCCGTCGCAGCCGACGAGGAAGCGGGTACGCACCTCCTCCTCGCCGTACGGGGTGCGCAGCAGGCTGGTCACGCCGGTGGAGTCCTGCGTGAAGGAGACCAGCTCGGTTCCGCGTTCGATCGCGGTCCCGAACAGGTTGAGGTACTCCTCCAGGATGCGCTCGGTCTCGTACTGCGGCAGGGCGGCGAAGCCGTACGGCACCTCGGGCGGCAGCGCCAGATCGATGCGGCCCCTCTCGGCGCCGTTGAGGTACAGGAACTGTCCGCGCATCGGTACGGCGATGTCGAGGGCGGCCTGGACCAGGCCCATCCGGTCCCACAGCTCCAGGGTGCGGGGCTGGATCCCGACGGCCTTCGCGTAGGGGAGCCTGGCCGGGAGCCGGTCGACGATGCGGCATGAGGTGCCACGTCTGCGCAGTTCGGCCGCGGCCGACAGACCGACCGGTCCGGCGCCCGCGACCAGGACGTCCGCGTGTGCCGCATCGTGGTGCGCCATGGCGCTCTCCCCGGGTGTGGTCCCCCGCACGAAGGATGCTCTTCCATGGTGGCCCGGCGGTGCGCGACCGGCCATCGCACGGCGGTCAGGGTCCGGGGACCGGCACGGCGGTGGCGAGCTGCGGGTAGTCGACGACCACGCCGTCCGCGTCGAAGACGACGTCACTTCGGAAGTCACCGGACTCGTAGCGGATCCGGGACCCGGTCTGACCGGCCCACAGCGGGGTGTAGGTCTGCCGGTCCGCGCTCACCACGAGGTCGGGTACGCGGACCCAGGCCATCAGGAACGTGCGCGCGGCGGCGTCGGGCCGCTGGTGGAGGCCGTGCCGGAGCACCGGCATGGTGTTGGTGAGCGGGCACAGGCCCAGGTCGCAGTCGAGGGCGCCGTCGAGGTCGGGCCGGGGCGCGCCGTTCGCCGTCCACCGCCCGTCGTCGTCGCGGCGCAGCTCGAGGCGGGCCGTCGTACGGTGCGTCTCCACGGTGACGGACAGGCGCCGGGTCACGTAGTGCGCTCCGGTCTCCAGCTCGTACGCCAGCCAGTAGGGCGCCGGTTCCAGCCCCACGGCCCGGCCGCGGGCGCGCAACCGGCCTGCGGCGAGCTCCGCCCACGCCGTGGTGTACCCCCGCGAGGGCAGGACTTGCCAGGTGCGCACCAGGGCGTGCGTGTCGAGCGGCGCCATGGGGGCAGTCTAGGGCGGGTCCGGCCGGCCCTGCCGGTATCCCTTACGCGGCCGCGTGGAAGAGCGCCGCCGCCTCGCCGCGGGAGGCTACGCCGAGCTTCGTCAGGATCTTCGCGACGTGGAACTTCACCGTCGATTCGCTGATGTGCAGTTCCTGGGCGATGGCGCGGTTGCGGTGTCCTTGTGCCAGCCGCGTCAGGACTTCGAGTTCCCGCCCGCCGAGGGTGCCCAGCGGGTCGGTCGCGGCGGCCGCGGGCGCGTCCGGGGTGGTCAGGGGGATGAGCGCGGTCACGGTGGTGCCCCAGCCCGGGACGGGGTCGATGTCGAGGCGTCCGCCGAGGACTTCCAGCCGGTCCGCGATGCGGGTGGGGCCGAGGCCGCAGTAGCTCATGCCGCCCGGCCCGTCGTCCCTGACGGTCACCCGCAGGTCCGGTCCGGTGATCTGCCAGCCCACGTGGACGCGGGTGACGGGGTCCTGTTCCAGGACGGCCAGCAGCAGCTCGCGGGCGATGGCCCGCCCCGTGTGGGCCACGTCGGCGGCGACGCTGCGGGTGGAGTCGGGTGCGCCCAGCTCCAGTCGTACGGGGCTGTGGCGCAGCAGCGGGCGCAGCGAGTCCGCGAGCCGGGCGAAGGCCTCGTCGACCCGTTCCTCGGCCATGGCCTGGTCCCGTTCCGCCTCGGCCCGCAGTTCGGCCAGTGCGGACACGGCGAGTTCGGTGGCGGTCGAACGGGCGGCCGCGTCGTGGAGGTTGCGGCTGCGCAGGACCCCGAGGAGGGCGGTCAGGGTGGCGCTGTGACGGGCGCCCAGTTCGGCGATGACCCGGGCGCGGGTGTCCGCCGCGGCGCGGGACCGGGCGAGGGCACCGGGGGCGGCCTCCGCGGACAGCCGGTCGACGTGGCTGGTGACCAGGTCCCACAGCGCCTGGACCACGGCGAGCGCCGCGTCCTCGGCGGGGGCCGCGCCCTCGTCCCGTACGAGGACCAGGAGTGCGCCCCGCCGGGTCGCGTCGGTCATGACCGCGATGACGGGCCGGTCGGCCCCGGCGATCGTCGCCCTGCCCTGCCAGGGCTGTCCGGCGGTGCCCGACAGGAACAGCGGCTCCATCTCCGCCGTGCTGATCCGGGTCGCGTACACCTCGTCGCCGAAGGACTTGAACGGTGAGTGGGCGCAGTGCGTGGACAGTTCGGCGGCGGCCCGGTGCGGCACGAGGCCGGACAGGACGGCGGAGAGCCGGGGCAGGATCTGCCCCAGCGGCTGCCTGATGACGTCGTATCCGGCGGCCAGCGTGGCGAGCGTCGCCTCCCCTGCCGCGAGCACGGGGGCCGTCGGGAGGGTGAGGGGCGCGGCGGTCACGATCAGCTCCATGAGGTCAGCCTAGCCAGCGCCGCCCTGACCCCCACTGGACTTTCGGCCAGGTGGGACTGGCCTTAAGGCGGGCCGGTTTCCCCGCCGCCCGGCCAGAAGCTTGATCCATCAGCCGACAAGGTTCACAGCGGGGAGAGACCGGCATGGAAGCGATCGTCTACGAAGAGTTCGGCGGCCCGGAAGTTCTGCGTCACGAGCGGATCGGCAAGCCGGAGCCGCGCCCCGGGGAGGTCCGGGTGAAGGTGGTGGCCGTCGGCGTCAATCCGCTCGACTACAAGCGGCGTTACGGCTGGGTCGAGGAGTTCTACCCGAGCGTGTTCCCGATGGTCCCGGGGCTGGAGTTCGCGGGTGTCGTGGACGCGGTCGGTGAGGGCGCCACCCATGCCGCCGTGGGGGACGAGGTCATGGGCTGGACCCGCACGGGAGCGTACGCCGAGTACGCCATCGCCGACGACATCGTGCCCAAGCCGGCCGGACTGTCCTTCGAGCAGGCCGCCTCGTTGCCGGTGGCCGGCGAGACCGCGCAGCGGGTCCTCGACCTGCTGCGGGTGAAGGCGGGCGAGACGCTGCTGGTGCACGGGGCGGCCGGAGTGGTCGGCTCGGTGGCGGTGCAGCTCGCGGTGTCCGCGGGGATCACCGTCGTCGGCACTGCTTCCCTGCCCAACCACGACTACCTGCGCGCCTTGGGTGCGGTGGCGGTCGAGTACGGGGACGGTCTCGCCGAGCGGGTGCGGGCGGTGGCTCCGGAGGGTGTGGACGCGGTGTTCGACGCGGCCGGCCAGGGCGTGCTGCCGCTGTCGATCGAGCTGGCGGGCGGCTCCGCCGAGCGCGTGGTCACCATCGCCGATCCGGACGCGGCCGTCCACGGGGTCCTCTTCAGCGGCGGTGGTACGGATCCGGCGGCGATCCGCGCCGGCCTGGCGGAGCACGCCCGCCTGGCCGCGGAGGGCCGCTTGCAGGTGCGGCTCGGGGAGGTGTTCGCCCTGGCGGACGCCGCGGAGGCGCAGCGTCTGAGCGAGTCGGGCCACGCCCGCGGCAAACTGCTGATCCGGCCCTGAGGTGCACCGGGGGCCCGGGTGCCGGGCCCGGCCCGGTTCGTGAGAGGGTCGGGCCCGACACGAGGAGGGCAGGGTGACCGGTGCGGCGTCCAAAGGGCTGGTCCTGGTGGCGGACGACGACGCCGCCATCCGTCGCTCGCTGGAGCGCGGGCTGCGGCTGAGCGGTTTCACGGTGCTCCTCGCCGAGGACGGCCCGGGGGCGCTGCGGCTGCTCGCCGACCGGAGCCCGGACGTCCTGGTCCTGGACGTGTCGATGCCCGGCCTGACCGGTACGGAGGTCTGCCGCGACCTGCGTGAGCGGGGGGACGAGACGCCCGTCCTCATGCTGTCGGCGCTCGACGAGCTGGCCGACCGGGTCGCGGGGCTCCAGGCCGGGGCCGACGACTACCTGGTGAAACCGTTCGCACTGGAGGAACTGGTGCTGCGGCTGATCGCCCTGCTGCGGCGCCGGCCGGCCCAGGCCCCGTCGGACGTACTGAGGGCCGGTCCGCTGGTGGTGGACGAGGCCACCCGCCAGGTGCACCACGGCGAGGCCGAAGTACACCTGACCAGGCGGGAGTTCGAGCTCCTGGTGCAGTTCGTGCGCAACGCCGGGATCGTCTTGACCCGGGACCGGCTGCTGGACCGGGTGTGGGGCTACGACTTCGAGGTGCGCACCGATGCCGTCGACACCTTCGTGAGCTACTTGCGGCGCAAGCTGGAGGAGGGCGGCCGTCCCCGGCTGATCCACACGGTGCGCGGCGTCGGCTTCGTCCTGCGCGTGCCGGGCGAGCGGAGCCGGCCGTGAAGCTCGCCACCCGCATCGCGCTCTCGGTGACCGTGGTGGTGCCCCTGCTGGTGCTCGCGGCGGGGCTGCTGGTGCTCGGGCTGGTCACCCGCGATCTGCACCAGCAGCAGGACGCCCGGTTGCGGGACCGGGCCTCCGCCGTCCTGCCCGACGTCAGGGCGCTGCTCGCGGCCGACGTGAAAGGCCGCCCGAAGGTGGAGCAGAACCAGCACCGCAAGGTCCTCGGCGACGCCCTCGACGCCGGGGTCAGAGTGCGGGGCGCGGACGGGAGCGTCGTGCTGGAGGGCGGCCCCCAGCCCGCCGATCCGGCCCGGCTGCCCGAACGGACGCCGGAGGGGCCCGTCACGGTCCGCTCCAAGGGGCACGCCTGGCGGGTGCTGGCCGTCCCGGTGGCCGGTGCGGCGCCGGGCACGCTGTGGCTGGTCACCCCCGCCTCCGCCACCGACCCGCAGCTCGTCGCCGTGCGCGGCCGGGTCCTGCTGGTCGCGCTGGTGTCGGCTCCCGTGTCGGGGCTGATCGCGTACGGCCTGGCCGGGCGCGCCACCGCCTCCGTGCGGCGGCTGAGCCGCCGGGCCGCCGCGCTCGACCCGCGGGCGGGCGCCGCGGCCTTCGCGACGGCGCCGACGGACATCGCCGAGGTGGACGAGCTGTCGGCCGCCATCGGCCAGTTGCTGGCCCGCTACGACGAACAGGCGGTCCGGACGGCGCAGGCGCTGGAGACCGCCCGTTCGTTCTCCTCCGCCGCTTCGCACGAGCTGCGCACACCGCTGATGAGCATGCGGACGGACCTGGACGTGCTCGCGGCCCACCCCGACCTCTCCCCCGGTGAACGGGCCGAGGTGGTCCGGGACCTCCAGGCCGACCACGCCCGGCTGCTGGAACTGCTGACGGCGCTGCGGATGCTGGCCCGGGGCGATCTGGTGGAGGCGTCCGCGTTCGGCCCGCTGGACCTGGCGGAGCTGGTGGACGCGGCGGTGGCCGACACCGTCCGGCGCCGGCCGCAGGCCCGGCTGAGCGCGGAACTCCCCGCCGAGCTGCGGGTCCTCGGCTGGGAGGCGGGGCTGCGGATCCTGCTCGACAACCTGCTGGCCAATGCCGTGACCCACGGGCACCGGCCGGACGAGCCGCCCGTGGTCGTGGTCCGGCTGCGGGCGGCGGGCGGGTACGCGGTGCTGACCGTGGACGACTCGGGGCCGGGCGTCCCGCCCGGCGAACGCGAGGCCGTCTTCGGGCGCTTCCACCACCGCCCGGGCAGCCCCGGCTCGGGGCTCGGGCTGACGCTGGTCGCGCAGCAGGCGGCGCTGCACGGGGGCACGGTCACCATCGGGGAGGCGCCGGGTACGGCGGGCGCCCGCTTCGAGGTGCGGCTGCCGCTGTCGGCGCCGGACGCTCCCGTCCCGCCGGTCGCGTCCCGCCGGGACTGGATCTCGCGCGGCGGCTGAGGACCGTCCCGTACGGGAACGGGACGCACGGGAGCCGGACCCACGGGCGCCCGGGCGCCCGGGCGCCCGGGCGCGGGCCCACAAGAAAACCACAAAGACGCCCCCTACCGTCCTGCACGGCTGGACCGCCCGAGGACAGCCAGCACAGTCCGTACGAAGGGGATACCACCATGCTCCACAGCCGCAGGACCGCCGCCGCGATCGGCGCCGTCGCGCTGACCGGCGCCCTGTTCGCCGCCGCCCCCGCGCAGGCCGACGCCGCCCCGGGCGCGAGTGCCTCGCCGAAGTCCGCGCCGAAGTCGGCGCCCAAGGGCGACGGCGCCAAGGCGATCTGCAAGCGTCTGCCGAAGACGGAGGACCGCGTCAACGCCGCGGTGACCCGCCTGAACGGCGACGCCACCGTCTCCGGGTCCATCGCCCGTCTGGAACAGCGCGTGAACAACGCCAAGGCCGAGGGCCACACCGAGATCTACACGTACCTCAACGACCGCCTGACCGCCCGCAAGAACCTGCTGCCCACGCTGCAGAAGCGGCAGGCGGACCTCAAGGGGGTCAGCACCTGGTGCTCCGCCCAGAAGTCCAAGTGACGGGGCGCGCCGCCGCGGGCTTCGCCGCGCTCGCCGCCGGGGCGGTCCTGCTGCTCACCGGCTGCGGACCGGGCGCGAGCGCCCAGCCCAAGGCGCCCCGGTCGGTGTCGGACGACGCCAAGGTCAAGGAGATGCAGGACAAGCTGGACGCCGCCGACGACGCGGCCGCCCAGGCGGACACGGACGCCACTCAGAACAACTGAGCATGTGGGCCATTCGGCTGCGGTGGCGCGCGCGGGCGGTGCGACGGGGTGAGGCTTGCGGTCAGGTCTTCCGGTCACCCGCCTAGGGAAAGGTCCGATCCCATGCCGTTCCGCCATCGCAAGGACCTGGGACTGCTGGCCCTGCGCCTCGGCGCGGGGGGCGTGCTCATCGCACACGGCACCCAGAAGCTCTTCGGCTGGTTCGGCGGTGGTGGCCTCGCGGGCACCGCCCAGGCCATGGAGCACATGGGGTTCACCCCGGCGCGCCCCAGCGCCATCGCCGCCGGGCTCGGTGAAGCCGGCGGCGGTGCGCTGCTCGCGCTGGGCCTGGCCACGCCCGCGGCGGGGGCCGCCGCGGCCGGTGCGATGGCGGGGGCCGTCTCCGTCCACGCGCCCGCCGGGTTCTTCGCCCAGGGCGGCGGTTTCGAGTACCCGGCCTTCCTCGGCTTCGTCGCGGCGGGCCTGGGACTCGCGGGGCCGGGGAGGTTCTCCCTCGACCACTTCACGCGTCACCGGCTGGACCGGCCGGCCGTGCTGGTGCTGGCCTTCACCGTCAGCGCGGCCGCGGCGACCGTCGTCGTCACCCGTCGTAACGCGGCCGTGGCCGCGGCGGCGTTGGCGGCCGACGAGGGCCCGGACGACGGCGCGTAATGCCCAGGCGGTCCACAGCGCGCCCTGCGCGCCGGGATACCGACGAGACGCGCGCCCGTATCCGTTCGGCTGCCCGCCGGGCCCGCGGCGGCCACCCGGTCCCCGGCCCGTCCGAAGTGGCCCCGTTGCTCGTCACGCTGGCGGGGTACGCCTGGCGGATCCTGGTCCTGGCCGCCTTCGCGTACGCCATCTTCGTCGTCCTGGGGCGGTTCCACGAGGTCGCCGTGGCGGTGTTCCTCGCACTGGTGGTGACGGCGATGCTCCGGCCGCTCGCGGATCTGCTGGCCCGTTGGGTTCCGCGGCCGCTGGCCGTCGCCTGCGCCCTGATCGGCAGCATCGTCCTGGTCCTCGGCGTCCTGGCGTTCGTCGGGGAGACCGTCGCCAGTCATTGGGACTCGCTGGTGACCGAGTTCAAGGACGGCCTGGGCCGGATCCAGCCGTGGCTGGAGCGGCCGCCGCTGCGGCTGAACGCGGGCGCCCTCAGCGATGCGCAGGCCCGCATCGGCGAGTACCTCTCCAGCCACCGCTCGGACGTCGTGAACACCGCCGTCACCGGGGCGGGCCGGCTCGTGGAGGTCCTCACCGTCGCGGCGCTGGCCCTGTTCTGCTCGGTCTTCTTCATCCACTCCGGCGACCGGCACTGGCAGTGGTTCTGCGACCAGCTCCCGGCCGGTGCACGCCACCGGGTCGCCGTGGTCGGCCGTGCCACCTGGCGCACCTTCACCGGCTACACCCGGGGCATCGTGCTGGTCGCCGGGACCAACGCCATCCTCGTCGGCGTCGCCCTGCTGGTGCTGCGCGTGCCGCTCGCCGTGCCGCTCGCCCTGCTGGAGTTCATCGCGGCGTTCATCCCGCTCATCGGCTCCCCCGTGGCCCTCGCCGTCGCCACCATCATCGCGCTGGCCACCCGGGGACCCCTTATCGCGGGGCTGGTGGTCGTACTGATCGTGGTGATCGGGCAGATCGAGGGCCATCTGCTGCACCCCCTCGTCATGAGCTGGGCCGTGCGGCTGCACCCGGTGATCGTGGCCCTGTCGGTGATCGCGGGCGCGATCGCCGCCGGGGTGGTCGGGGCGGTGGTCGCGGTTCCGCTGGTCTCGGTCCTGTGGTCGGCCGGCCAGGCGCTGCGTTCCACCGCCCCGACCTGACCTCAGCGGCGGCGGCCCCTGGCCGCCTCGGCGGCGGGACCGAACTGTTCGTCCAGTACCGACAGCCGTCGCCAGTACTCGTCCTCGTCGATCTCCCCGGAGGCGAAACGCCGCCCGAGGACGGCGATCGGCCCTGCCTCAGCCGGGGATCCGTGGCCGCCGCCGAGGGAGGGACGGCCCGCGGCCCACGGCCGGCCCCGCGACACCGTGCGGCGCAAGGCCGTGACGACCGTGATGACGACCGCCGCCCAGATCAGCGGGAGGAAGAGGATCCACGGGCCGGGCCCGTCGAATGCCAGCGTGTCCATCGCGTTCAGCTCCTTGGAAGTGGTCCGTCCGACGCTTGCCAGACTCCCCCGGACGGCGGCCCGCGTCGTCCTACGGGCGGCGGCCGTGCGGGTACCTCCGGCGGAGTAGGCGTTCAGCCGAGCCAACCGGGCCTGACCAGGCCGGATTCGTAGGCGAGCACCACCAGCTGCGCCCGGTCGCGCGCGCCGAGTTTGACCATGGTCCGGCTGACGTGGGTCTTCGCGGTGAGCGGGCTGACCACCAGGCGGCGGGCGATCTCCTCGTTGGACAGGCCCATGCCCACCAGGGTCATCACCTCGCGCTCCCGCTCGGTCAGCCGGCCCAGCCCCGCGGCCCCGGCGGCCGCCGCGGGCTTCTTGGAGCGCGCCGCGAACTCCGCGATCAGACGGCGCGTCACCCCGGGTGAGAGCAGCGCGTCGCCGGCCACGACCGCCCGCACGGCCCGTAGGAGTTCCTCCGGTTCGGTGTCCTTGACGAGGAAGCCGGACGCGCCGGAGCGGATCGCCTCGAAGACGTACTCGTCCAGGTCGAAGGTGGTCAGCATGACCACCTTCACCGAGGCCAGGGCCGGGTCGGCGGTGATCTCGCGGGTGGCGGCGAGGCCGTCGAGCACGGGCATCCGGATGTCCATCAGGGCGATGTCGGGGGTGAGCGCGCGCACCAGGCGTACGGCCTCGGCCCCGTCGGGCGCCTCACCCGTGACCTCGATGTCCGGCTGTGCGTCGAGCAGGGCCCGGAAGCCGGCCCGGACCAACTGCTGGTCGTCGGCGAGCAGGACGCGGATCATCGGTCCTCCCCGGGTACGGGGCTTGCGGGGCCGGTCAGGGGGAGCCTGGCCAGCACCCGGAACCCGCCGTCGGGGCGCGGCCCGGCCTCCATGGTGCCGCCCTGGGCCGCGGCCCGCTCGCGCATGCCGATCAGTCCGGTGCCGCTGCCGCCCGCCTCGTCGCCGGTGGCGGGGCCGTCGTCGTCCACGCCGAGCTCCAGGCGGCCGGGCCCGCGGGCGATGCGGACCCGCGCGGTGCGGGAGGCGGAGTGCCGGACCACGTTGGTCAGGGCCTCTTGCACGATGCGGAAGGCCGCGAGGTCCGTGGCCGCGGGCAGGGCGCCGGGTTCGCCTTCGACGGTGACGGTGAGTCCGGCCGAGGCCGCCTGGGCGACGAGTTCGTCGAGCCGGCCGAGGCCGGGGGCGGGCGCGCGGGGCGCCTCGCCCGGGGCGCGCAGGGTGTCGAGGACCTGCCGGACCTCGCCCAGTGCCTCCTTGCTCGCCGCTTTGATGGTGGTCAGCGCGGTACGGGCCTGCTCGCGGTCGGAGTCGAGCAGCGCCAGGCCCACGCCCGCCTGGACGTGGATGACGGAGAGGCTGTGGGCCAGGACGTCGTGGAGTTCGCGGGCGATGCGCAGCCGCTCCTCGCCGGCCCGGCGGTGTTCGGCGGCCGCCCGCTCGGCGCGGTCGCGGGCCCACTGCTCGCGGCGCAAGCGGATCAGTTCGCAGGCGGCGAGCACGGCCGCCACCCAGGCGGTGACGCCGGCCTCGGTGCCCCAGCCGGCGGGTCCGTCGCCGGGCGGCGGGAGCCACCGGTAGAGCCAGTGCCCGATGAGGAGGTGCCCCGTCCACAGCAGGGCGGCGGCGGTCCAGGCCGCGTACCGGTGGCCGGCGAGGACGGCGGCGAGGCAGGCCAGGGCCACGCTGATGAACACCGGGCCGTAGGGGTAGCCGCCCGCCAGGTAGGCGAGGGTGACGGCGCAGACGCCCGCCAGGACGGGCACGGGACGGCGGTGGCGCAGGACCAGCAGGGCGGGGCCGGTCAGCAGCAGGACCCGGCCGGTGACGCCGAGCGGCTCGCTGCCGGGCTGGAGGCGCCCGGCCCATCCGCTGCCTGCCACGGCGATCACGGCGACCAGCAGCGAGGACCGCCACGGCAGCCCGCCGTGGCCGCCCCGCCCCGCCCGACCTGTCCACCGCGCCGCGCCGTGCCGCCGCAACTCCGCCATGCGGCCACGCTAGACGCGCGGGCGTGTCCCCGTCGTCCGCCGGACGGGGCGGGCGGGCGTACTCCCCGGGGAGTACGCCCGCTCCGGGCGGCGCGTTCAGTGGGTGGTCAGCGGGTGGTCCGGGGCGAGGGCCCGGGCGATGCGGGCGGCCACCGTCTGGCCCGGGTTCTCTTCGGTGGCCTTGGGACCTTGCGTGGTGGTGACGGCGATGGACAGCTTCTGCGCCGGCAAGTAGGCCTGCACGGCCGCGTAGCCGCTGAACGACGGGTTCTGGATGATCCAGTCGTGGACGACGAGGACGCCGAAACCGAAGTGCTGCGCGGCGGTGTTGCTCAGGCAGACGTCGGCGGGGCAGGTGTCGCTCTTGCCGCCGAGGCCGACCGTGCCGGGGTCGAGCAGCGTCTTGAGGCCCTGCGGGGAGAGGAGTTCACCGCTGCCGATGGCCCTGGCGGAGCGGGCGACGTCGCAGATGTCGCTGGTGAGGACCGCGCCCGCCGCGGTCGTCCAGGACGGGTTCCAGTAGCTGGACTCCTCGTAGACGCCGCGTTCGGAGGTGAAGGCGTGGAGCGCTGGGGCCGGGATCTCGGGGGTGAAGCCGTTGTGCGTCCCGTGCAGTGCGAGCGGGGTCAGGATCCGCTCGCTCAGCAGCCGGTCCAGGCGGGTGCCGGTGATCTTCTCCAGTGCGACGCCCAGGATCTGGAAGTTGGCGTGCGAGTAGCTCCAGCTGGTGCCCGGCTTGTACCACAGCGGTGGGGCGGTGGCGATGTCGACCACGTCGGAGAAGGTCCAGTGCCG
This sequence comes from Streptomyces cirratus, assembly GCF_014650775.1. Classification (GTDB taxonomy): domain Bacteria; phylum Actinomycetota; class Actinomycetes; order Streptomycetales; family Streptomycetaceae; genus Streptomyces; species Streptomyces cirratus. Next base: position 174,867 of record NZ_BMVP01000004.1, read on the forward strand.
GAAGGGCGCGGCTTCGAGTTCGGCGAGGAACTTCTTGTCGGTGACGTAGTCGTGGAGCCCGGAGGTGGAGCTGCCCAGCATGCGCAGGGTGATCTCGGAGGCGTGCGGCAGCGTGGGCAGCCAGCGCGAGACCGGATCGTCCAGGCTCACCTTTCCTTCGTCGACCAGCTGGAGCAGGACGGTGGCCATGTACTCGATGGCGACGGAACCGGAGCGGAAGTGCATGGCGGGGTCGGCGGGGACGCCCGTCATGGACTCCCCCGTGGCGCCGGTGACGACGTCCCGGTCGCCCGAGACCACCTTGAAGATCACCGAGTTCAGGTGCAGGTCCTGGGACGCCTTCCGGACGACGTCCCGGACCCGGGCCGCCTGACCGCCCACGGTCGGCGGGGAGGAGACGCAGGCCTGCGGCTCGCTCGCGGCGGCCGCCGTGGAGGGGATGCCGGTGGGGAGGATCGCGGCGACGATTCCGGCAACGCCGAGCAACGCCGTTCGGGTACGCCTCACGCTCCTCAGTATCAGCGCAAGCCCTCCACTGCGCACCGCGCCCCCTCACGCCGTACGGGACCGGCTTGCGCCTTCCGTTACGGGGCGGCCCGCCGGACCGGGGCGGACCGGTGCAGGAGCGCGTGGAGCAGCACCGCGGCGAGGGTGCCCGCCACGACCCCGCTGCCCAGGACCGTCCGGGCCCAGCCGGGGAACCCCTGGTAGAGGTCGGGCGCGACCACCGGCAGCAGACCGGCCGTCAGGGCCAGTGCCGCCACTGTCGGGTACGAGCTCCCGCCCGGGGTCTCGTCGGCGGCGGCCGGCAACGCCCGCCCCAGCATGGTGACGCCCATGACCGCGATGATCCCGTAGATCACGAGGGCCGAGCCCCCGACGACCGCCGCCGGGATGGCCGCGAGCAGCCGGGACAGCGGGGCGAGCAGACCCACCAGGACCAGCAGCACGCCCGCCCCCGCCGTGACGAACCGGCTGCGCACACCCGTCAGGCGGCCGATGCCGATGTTCTCCGCGCTGGTGACCAGCAGGGACGTTCCGAACAGGGCGCCGAACACCGAAACCAGTGCGTCGGCCCCGGCGACCCTCGGCACGTCGCGACCGGGATTGCTGTCCCGGCCCACCGTCTCGCTGTTGAGGACGGTCTGTCCGGTGACTTCGGCGAGGGTGGTGAGGCCGAACACGAGCAACGGCAGGGCGGCGAGCACGTCGAAGTGGGGTGCCCCGTACGGGAGGAGGTGCGGCAGCGCCAGGGCGCCGAGGCTCCCGCCGCCGGCCGGCGCGAAGGCACCCAGCCCCGTGGTGAGCGCGATCAGGGCGCCGGCGCCCATGCCGAGCAGTACCGCGGTCTGCCGCCAGACCCCGCGCAGGACCAGGAGCAGCAGCACGGTGCATCCGATGGTGGCGGCGGCCAGGACCACCGCCGAGGGGGCGGCGTACCCGGGGGCGCCGCGCGGGCCGGTGATCAGCTGGGCGGCGACCCGGATCATCGCGATGCCGATCAGGAGCACCGTGGTGCCCATGACCAGCGGCGGGAAGAGGCGCACGATCCTCGCGTAGAACGGGAGCACGGCGAGCAGCAGGGCCGCGGCGAGGAGGACGGACCCGGTGGCGGTCGCGGGACCGTGTTCCTTGGCGATCTGGAGGAAGAGGGCGGTCGCCGCCCCGCCGGGCAGCATGACGAACGGCAGCCGGGCCCCGATCCGCCAGAGCCCGAGGGACTGGAGCAGCGCACCCGCTCCGCACAGCAGGAGGGTGGCGCTGAGCAGGGACGCGGTGCGGGCGGCGTCGAGTCCGAGGGCCTGGCCCGTCAGGAAGGTGGTGGAGACCGGGGCTGCGATCATCGCCAGGACGTGCTGCGTGGACAGCGGTACCAGCCGGCGCAGCGGCAGCCGCTCGTCCACGGGCAGCGTCGGCTCCGGCGAGCGCGCCGCCGCGAGGGAGGACGGGGCGCTCACGACGCGTTCCCCGCGTCCAGCCACGGCAGTTCCCGCGCGGAGTAACGGTAGGCGCGGAAGACGGCGTTGGGCTCGGAGGGGAACAGCCCGCGCACCTCGGACTCGCGGTAGCCGCCGAAGTACGGGACCACGTACTCCCAGCACAGGTAGCCCTCGGGGGTCACCTCGAAGAGCCGCCCGGACGGCGAGTCCGTGACGAGCGTGTTGCCGCCCGGAAGGCGCTGCGCGCTGCCCATGAACGGTGCGAAGAACGCCTCGCGCGCCGGGTCGTGGTACTCCCAGACGACCTTGCCCGACGACCGCTCGATCTCGATGACGCGTGAGTACGGTACGTCCGAGTGGGGCCGGAAGACGCCGTTGTCGAAGACGAGCAGGTTGCCGTCCGCGAGTTCGGTCGGCGCGTGCTGCTGGGAGACGACGCCCGGCTCGGTGCGCCACAGGATCTCACCGGTCTCCCGGCTGATGACGACGACGGCGGAGACGCTGCGCAGGCTGGCCAGGATGTTGCCGTCGGCGAGCGGCAGCACGCTGTTGATGAGGGGCCAGTGCTCGCGCGAGTAGGCGGGGTGGAGCGCGTACTCTTCGCGGTCGAGGTGTTCGGCGGCGCTCCACGCCCAGGTCACGGCCCCGTCCGCGTCGACCTCGCGGATGGTGTCGGCCCATACGGTGGCGTCCGTCTCGGAGCCGGGTACGCCGCCTCGTACGCCGTCGGCGTCGGCGCCGCGCAGCGGTTCGAGCGCTGTGTACAGGAGGCGGCCGTCGCCGAAGTGGTGGGCGTCGTGGTGCTGGAGCGGGTCGCGGTACTCGCGCAGGACCGTGCCGTCCGGGGCGGCTTCGAGCATGACGCCGCCCCGGTACTTGTGCCACATGGGGAAGAGGGCCGGCTCGCCCGGGAGTACGCCGCTGTAGGCGAGATTGCCGTTGCCGAGGATGCGGGCGTGGCGGCCGGGGCGGTAGGGGAGCTTCCACTGGTGCACGACCGTGCCGAACGCGTCGATCAGGTACACCTCGCCGGTGCCGGTGAGCGGGGCGAAGAGGGTGTAGCCGCCTTCGCTGACGTCGGGGTCGAAGGCGATCAGGCCGGTGCCCCGGCGGCGGCGTGCGTTCTGGTCGACTGCGGACATGGGGGTCCTCCTATGAAACTTTCTTTGATGACACCAACTGGATGAGAAGGTAGCGGCGCAATGTTGCGGCAGCGTGACGGCCGTGCGAAGCCGCCCGCGGGCTGCGAGAAGATGATCCGCAGAGCAGACCGGAACCGAGGAGTCACGTGACAGACGAAGCGCCCGCAGCGCCCGCACCACGGATCGGCGCGGGCATCCGCCGGCGGCGCAGGAGCCTCGACCTCACGCTGGCCGAGGTGGCGTCCCTGAGCGGCCTCTCCTCTCCGTTCCTCAGCCAGGTCGAGAACGACCGGGCCCGCCCCAGCATGCGCTCGCTCCAGCTCATCGCGGACGCCCTGGAGACGACCGCCGTCCAGCTGATGGCCGCCGCCGAAGCCCCCCGCCGGGTGGACGTCGTGCGCGCCGGCGCCGACACCGGACTGGATCCGGTGGCCCGGGTCCGTCCGCTGGTGCGCGGCCACCACCAGATGCACGCCCTGGAGTTCACCGGGGACCACGACGCGGACCGGGCGTTCGAGCACCGCAACGACGAGCTGATGTACGTCGCCGACGGCTCCGTGGAGGTCGAGGCGGACGGCCGCACGCACCACTTGGGCCGGGGCGACACGCTCTACCTCTCGGGCGGGGTCCGCCATCGCTGGCGTGCCCTGGAACAGGGCACGCGCGTACTGCTCGTCGCCGTGGCCGACCACATCGAGGCCGCCCCGGACCCCCGCGCCTGACCCGGCCGGAATGCTCGGGGGCGCCGCCCGCCGGTGCCTCCCCCGCCGGGGCCCGCAGGTTACTCGCGAGGAAAGCCCACATGTGGCTATGGTGAGCGCCCTCGGTCAAAGACTCCTTCGGATCCCAAGGAGAAGCGCGTCTTTGCGCGCCGATCGAAGGGCAACCTGCCACTCCAGGGCCCGTATTCCAGTGCAGAGCGACGTGCTGTCGGCAACACCGCCCGGCGTCGGCTCGGTACGAGCCGACTCGCCCTCGCCCCGTCATCCCCGGGGCTGGAGGGCGGCGGTCTTCTCATTCACCTACCTCGCGAAGGCAAGGCAGAGATGGCACGAGTCACCCGACAGTCCTCCCGGCAGCAGCAGACGCATCCCGTCGACGAGTTGCTGCCGTTCCCCCAACTCGCCCTGTACGGCTTCCAGCACGTCCTGGCCTTCTACGCGGCGGCCGTCATCGTTCCCGTCCTCCTCGGCAGCGCTCTGGGCCTCTCCCGCCCGGAGCTCGTCCACCTCATCAACGCGGACCTGCTGACCTGCGGTATCGCCTCGATCATCCAAGCGCTCGGGGTCTGGAAGATAGGCGCCCGGCTGCCGCTGGTCCAGGGCGTCACCTTCACCGCCGTCTCCCCCATGATCGCCATCGGGCTCGGGGCGGGCGGCGGCACCGCCGGCCTGCTCGTCGTGTACGGCGCGGTCATCACCGCGGGCATCGCGACCTTCCTGTTCGCGCCCGTGTTCAGCAAGCTGGTCCCGTACTTCCCGCCCGTCGTCATCGGCACGATCCTCACGATCATCGGGATCACCCTCGTCCCGGTGGCCCTGCAGGACGCGGCCGGCGGTGCGCGGCTGATCGGCACCCCCGCCTACGGGGAGCCGAAGAACCTCGCGTACGCCCTGGGCACCCTGCTCTTCATCCTGGCCATGGCCCGCGTCGGCAAGCCGTTCCTGAGCAGCGTCGCCGTGCTGCTCGGCCTGGTCGGCGGCACCGCCGTCGCCTGGCTGCTCGGGGACGCCGACTTCTCGGCGGTGGGCGACAGCGACTGGCTCGGGGTCACCACCCCCTTCCACTACGGCATGCCCCGGTTCGAACCGCTGCCGATGATCGCCATGCTCGTCGTCATGCTGATCACGATGGTGGAGACCACCGGCGACGTGTACGCCATCGGCGAGATCACCCGCAAGCGGGTCGACACCGACACGGTCGCCCGGGCGCTGCGGGCCGACGGCGCCGCGACGGTGCTCGGCGGGATCCTCAACTCCTTCCCGTACGTGGCGTTCGCCGAGAACATCGGCCTGGTGCGGATGTCCAAGGTGATGAGCCGGTACGTGGTCGTCGCGGCGGGGGTGTTCATGGTCGTGCTGGGGCTGCTGCCCAAGGCGGGCAGCCTGGTCGCTTCGATCCCGAACCCGGTGCTCGGCGGGGCCGCGCTGTCCATGTTCGGCATGGTGGCGGCGGTCGGCATCCAGATCCTGGGGAAGGTGGACCTGCGCGAGGAGCGCAACGCCCTGATCCTGGCGGTCAGTCTGGGCGCCGCGCTGCTGCCGACCACGGTGGCGCCGTTCTTCGAGCGGATGCCGGACGACGTCCGGGCCGTGCTCGACAGTGGCATCACGCTGGGCGCGCTGACGGCGATATCCCTGAACCTCCTCTTCAACGTCTTCACCAGCCGCTCCACGATGGAGATCGACTGGGACGACGTCGAGGACGACGTCCCGCTCCGGCCGCGCTACGCGCCCTAGGCCCCGTCCGGACGGTCGTTGCGGCTCGCGCCGAAGGGCCGGGAGGGACCCGTGGGTTCCTCCCGGCCCGGACGGCGGCTCGGCTCAGCGGCCGCCGAGCGGGAACGGCGACGCTTCGCCCGCCTCGCCGATCAACTCCCAGAAGTGGTCGACGAGCCGGCGCAGGTACGCGGACCTCTCGGCGGCTATCTCCTTGAGCCGGGCGTCGTCGTTGCGGGCCACCAGGTGGCCCATGTACCGCTCGGCGAAGTCCGAGAACTCGGCGTGCATCGTGCGCAGCGCGTCCCCCACGCTCGTCGCGTCGACCACCACGAGTTCGGCCACCGCCCCCACATGGGCCTTCCACCGTCCCTCGACGGCCGTGCGCAGGAGGCCGGCCAGTTCGTCGTCGCGGCCCGTGAGCCCGGTCAGCGCGCGCAGCGACAGGCCCAGCGCTTCCACCAGCGCCCGGGTCTGCCAGGTGTCCCCGTGCCAGGTTCGTCCGGCTTCCGCCGCGCGGTACTCGTGCGGGTCCATGCCTATGCGGTAGGCCAGCCGTTCGACCGTCAGCTGGCGGGCGAGGCGGAACTCGGCGAGGGTGCGCGGCGTGACGCCCATCAGCGTCGTGGTGTCGCACCACAGGGCGTTGGCGAGCGCGAAGAGCTGCTGGTCGGTCGGTGCGTAGGAGCCCAGCTCCCAGGCGGCGACCAGTTCTGGGTGGACGGGGGTGCCGCAGGCCGCCATCGACTGGGCCACCTGGGCGGGCGTCAGGCCTACGCGTTGGCGCGCCGAGCGGGCCTCGGCGGGGGAGAACGGAGTGCTGTGCAAGTACGAGACACCTCGCAACGCCTCGAAGCGCGGAGCGTCCGAGGGGAGACGGATCGGTGGATGAACATCCAGGAGCGGGCACACTAACAGACGTTTCCTTCGGCGTAACTGCCCATACCCCTTGGAAATGAAGGTGTGATACGTGCTCCGCCCGGTTCAGGCGCCGATGGTCCCGCGTACGCCGTCCAGTGCCTCTTCGAGCGTCGGTGCGATCGTCTCGTGGCCGGTGAACCCGTCGTCCGTACCGGGGTCGACGGTCCATCCCCACCCGGAGGAGTCGTCGCCGTCGATGGTGGCGGTGTGCTCGCCACTGGTCACCGTGATGGCCAGGTTCCCGGCCGGGAAGGTGGTCACGTCCGCGTGCGCCTCCTCGCCGAGGATCCGGCGGACGGCGTCACGGGCGGTCTCTGCGGTGGTCATGTGCGGGCCCTCCTCGCAGGGCGGCGGGTACCGGTACACCTCCAGTACACCCCGCGCCGCCCGGCGCCGCGTGTGCGGCGGGAGGGGCGGCCACGGCGTGGTGCCGTGGCCGCCCCTGCCCCGTCAGGCGCGGGGTGCGGTGCGGCCCGAGCCGCGGGTGAGGCGGTACCCGGCGATGCCGGCGAGGCCGCCGAGCAGTCCCCCGGCCGCGGTCCAGATCCACCGGTCGGACCACCATGGGCCGGACCAGCCGTCCTCGGGTCCGGTCCCCGCCGCGGTCTGCCGGGCCGCGGTGATGCCGGGGACCAGCGGGGCCGCGAGGGCGCCGTCGACGGCGTAGGCGCCGCCGGTGTCCTTCGCGTCGGCCTGGACCTGCGCCCGTACGGGCTGGCCGAGGTCCTCCTGGGCCAGGTCGACGACCGTCAGGCGCAGGTAGTAGGTGCCCGGCAGCGGGTCGTCGGACCAGGTGTCGGCGCCGGTACGGACCGGGCGCAGCGTGCAGGACAGTGCCAGCGTGGCGCTCTCCTTGGGCGCCGGCGCCGCCTGGACCCCGTACATGCAGGGCTGGCGGCGGCGCAGGCCGTCGTAGACGTCGATCCGCCACGTGGAGGTGGCGTGCCGGGAGGCGGACGGCGGCAGCGCCACCTTGGCCCGCACCGTGCCGCGCTGCCCCGCGTCGAGCGGGAAGGACCAGTAGAGGTAGTCGCCCGTGGAGGCGTCCGCGGTGGCCTCCTGGCCGAGTTTGACCGGTGTGGCGGTACGGAAGGCGGTGCCCGCCTCGGTCGGTGCGGCGGCGGATCCGCCGGGCTTCGGCGAGGGGCCGGCGGCCAGGGCGGCGCCCGCCGGAGCGAGCAGTGCGGCGCCGGTCAGCAGGGCGGCGGCGAGTACGCGTACGGCGGGCATCAGTTGGTCCTCCAGACCGAGATACGCCAGCGGGAGATCCAGCCCCAGACCAGACCGGCGACGAGGCCGGTGAGGACCAGCACGCCGAGCAGCCACCAGCCCCGGCCCAGACCGAAGGCCGCCGCGTCGGACGCGTGGGCGGGGCCGTCGACCAGGTCGATCGTCAGCTCCACGGGCATGCCCGGGGTGGTCTTCACCGACGCGGGCGCCGAGAAGGAGTTGCTGACCTGGAGGCAGACGGTCTCGGGCGCCGTTTCGGCGTCGCCGTCCGCGTCGTCGAGGACGGCCTTCGGGTAGCGCAGGCCCGTGGAGATCAGGTCGGTACGTCCGTCGCCCGCCTCGGAGCCGCGGACGATCTCCCGCCCATGGACCGTCGAGGCGCGCAGCATCACGCCGTAGTCGTTGTTGACGGCGCGGTCCGCGGCGAGGCTCACCGAGGCGCGCAGTTCCTGGCCGGGCTTGACGTCGACCTTGTACCAGCGGTGCTCGCCGAACGTCTCGCGGTCGCTGTAGAGGCCCGCGCCCAGCTTCGGCGCGCTCTGGCACTCCTTGGCGCCCTGGGCGGCGACGGGGGTGACGACGGGAGCCGCCGCCCGGTCCACGAGTTGCCGTACGCGCCCGGAGAGTTCGTCCTTGTGCTGTACGGAGGTGTAGGTGCCGCCGGTGGCCTCGGCGATGCAGACGAGCTGGTCGCGCGTCTTGGCGTCCGGGACGAGGCCGAGCGTGTCGATGGTCAGGTGGATGCCCTGGGCGGCGATGTCCCGGGCCACTTCGCACGGGTCGAGCGGGGCGCAGGTGTCCTCGCCGTCGGTGATGAGCACGATCCGGCGGGTCGCGTCACCGCCCTTGAGGTCGTCGGCGGCTCCCAGCAGGGCCGGCCCGATCGGCGTCCAGCCGGTGGGGGCGAGGGTGGCCACCGCCGTCTTCGCCTCGGACCGGTTGAGGGGGCCGACGGGGTAGAGCGCCTTGGTGTCCTTGCAGCCGACGTTGCGGTCGTCGCCGGGGTAGGTGGCGCCCAGGGTCCTTATGCCGAGCCGTACTTCGCCGGGTACGGCGTCGAGCACCTCGTTGAACGCCTGCTTCGCCGCGGACATCCGGGACTGGCCGTCGATGTCGGTGGCTCTCATGGAACCGCTGACGTCCAGGACCAGTTCGACCTTGGGGGGTTCCTTGGATACGGGTTCACCGGCGGAAGCGGTCGTCGGGAGGAGCCCGACGGCCAGTGTGGCCAGCAGGCCACAGGCCCCGGCCGCCACCCATTTTCTTGTGATCATCGCCGGATCGTATTGAGGATGGTCCGCCAAACCAAAACGTCCGGACAAGGGCCCTACGGGGTGTTCGCCGGAAAGGCCTCGGCGAGGACGGTGTCGAACAGGGCGATCACGCCGGGCGCGTCGAGGCCCTCTTCGCGCGCTTCCCGCATCCAGGCGGTGAGCCCGTCGCGCAGCCGTGACTGTGGCTGCGACGCGGGTGGTTGGGGGACGTGCGTGACGAACGTACCGGCACCCTGGCGGACTTCGACGAGACCGGCGCGTTCCAGTTCGCGGTAGGCCTTGAGGGTGGTGTTGGGGTTGACCTTGGTGGCCGCGGCGACCTGTGCGGCGGTGGGGAGTTTGTCGCCCTCGGTCAGGGCCCCCATCCGCAGGGCCCGTTCCACCTGCCGGACGATCTGCAGGTAGGCGGGCAGCCCGCCGCGCCGTTCGATGTGGAATACGACCATGGTGCCCGCCTCCTTCGTGGTTGCCGTGTGGTGGTTCGTAGCCTATGGCGTGAGCGGAGCGCGGCGCAGGCGCCAGAGGAACACGGCGATGAGGACCGCGCTCGCCGCCACCAGCACCGCGGCGGCCGTCCACTGCATGCCCGCCCGCTGGTCTTCGCCGAAGTACTCCCACACCGAGTTGACGATGCCCAGGCGCGCCCGGCAGGCCTCGGAGGAGGCTTCGGGGACGCAGGTGCCCCATCCGTAGAGCTTGCCGGACGCGGTGCCCACCCACTGGTCGACCTGCACCACGTGGTCGAGTGCGGCCGGCTGGTCGGCGCCGAGCGGGAAGGAGGTCCGCCGGGGCGTCGCCAGCTCGTCCTTGAACATGTCGCCCACGACGATGGCCGCCCACGAGGCCAGGAGGGTCAGGACGATCGCGCTGACCACCCGGCGGGTGAGAGCTCCGATGGCGAGGCCGAGCGAGGTGGTGAAGAGGGCCGTCGGGACCAGGACCGGGGCCGAGGCGTCGAAAACGGAGTCGTGCAGCCAGTCGGTGGCGGCGAAGGGGCCGATGGAGTCGCGCCACCAGCCGAAGAGCAGGCTCAGCGGCAGGGTCGTGAGGGTGACGACGGTCAGGGCGAAGCCGGCCTTCGCCAGGAGCCACCGGTCGCGGGACACGGACTGGGTGGTGACCAGGCGGGCGGTGCCGTGCTCCAGGTCGGAGGCGATGAGCGAGGCGCCCAGGCCCACTCCCAGCAGCGCGGGCAGGGCGGCGAGGGTGTTCGCGTAGGAGTCGAAGCGGTTGATGACCCGGTTGGTCACTGCGCTGTCGAGGGTGTCGGCGGATTGCGCGGGCCAGCCGGCACCGTGCAGCGTGTCGAGCATCGCGCCGCGCTGGTACACGATCCAGGCGGCGCCGAGGACGGTCACGGCGAGGCAGGCGAGCAGGGCGGTCCGGTGCTGGCGCGCCATCAGCCAGAGCAGTCCGCGCGGCCCCGGGCGCCGGGCGCCCCGGGTGTTCCAGGCGGCCTCGGGGTGGGTGAGGGTGGTCATGCCGCGTGGTCCTCTCGGTGTGCGGGCGCCGCCGTCGGGGCGATCAGCGCGGGGGCCCGGGGCGAGCGGAGGTAGCCGAGGAGCACGTCCTCCATACCGGGCTCGGTGAGCTGCCATTCCTCGTTCAGCGGTCCTTGGCGCAGGACGAGGGCGGTGAACTGCCTTCCGGCGGTGCGGGTCTCGATGACGGTGTGGGCGGCCAGCGCGTCGGGCAGGGCGCCCTCGGGAGTGGTCACCCCGGTGACCAGCGTGTGCATGGGCACGAGTTCGTCGGTCTCACCGGCCATGCGGATGCGTCCGCCGTCGAGGACGAGCAGGAAGTCGCACATCTGCTCCAGCTCGCCGAGGAGGTGTGAGGACATCAGGACGGTCGTGCCGTGTTCGGCGGCCTCCGACATCAGCAGCGCGCCCATCTCGTCCCGGGCGACCGGGTCGAGGTCCGCCATCGGTTCGTCCAGCAGGAGCAGTTCGGGGCGTTTGCCGAAGGCGAGCGCGAAGGCGACGCGGGTGCGCTGGCCGCCCGACAGCTCGGCGACGCGGGCCTGCGGCGGAATCCGCCCGGCCCGCACGATCCGTTCGGCGACCGCCCGGTCCCAGCCGGGGTTGAGCTCCTCGCCCATGCGCAGGGTCTGTCCCACCGTGAACCGCTTGAACAGCGGCTTGTCCTGCGCCAGGTAGGCCCAGCGCGGCATCGCGTCGCGCCCGCCCGCCGGGGCGCCGAAGATCCGCAGTTCACCGGCCGAGGGCCGGGTCAGGCGGGTCGCCATGCTCAGCAGCGTGCTCTTGCCCGCGCCGTTGGGGCCCACGAGGGCGCAGACGCGGCCGGCGGGGATCCGGAACGAGCAGTCGCGCAGCGCCCACCCCCGGCGGTACTTCTTCCCGAGCCCGTGCGCTTCGAGCGCCCACCGGGTGCCGGCGGGGCCGGGAACGGTCATCTCCCCCACACCTCTCCCCCTCCATGATTCCATTAAATGATTAATGGAATCATGGAGTGCGGCAGGGGGCCTGTCAACCGGCTCCCGTGCAGCGGGCCCGCCACCCGTCGCCGAAGCGGCCGGTGACGGGCCCGTGGGTCACGGCCTGCCGATGGTCAGTCGTTGACGCAGACGGTGCCGCCCGCCGGGTTCAGCGCGCCGATGATGCTGACCGAGTTACCGCAGATGTTGATCGGGATGTGGATCGGAATCTGGACCACGTTGCCGGAGAGCACTCCCGGCGAACCGACGGCGACGCCCTCCGCATGGGCGTCGGCCGAAGCCGCCGAGGCTCCGCCGACCACGAGGGCACCGGCTGCCAGAGCCATCGCGACACTCTTCAGAACACGCGACACGAGGTGTCTCCTTCAAATGCATCCAGCGACCCGCGAGGTGCGCGTCGCACGGCCCGGTTCAGGTCCGCACTCCTTCATTCGTCTGCGACCGGCCCCCGGCTTTACCTCTGGAGCCGCTTTCCCGCGAAGGGATGAGCCCGACCGGCGCAGCCTCGGACACGCGTCCGGATCCCCCGCCACGGATGGCGGTGTGCGCCACAGCGGCCCCGACGGCTGTGTGGCCGTACGCCATGGGCGCCGCCCGGCGCCGCGCCTACTGTGTGCAGCCATGACGAGCACACATCCCACCTCCCCCGCCGCGGATCTGAGCGGGCGGGTGGCCCTGGTGACCGGGGCCGGCAGCGGCATCGGGCGGGCCTGCGCCCTCGCCCTGGCCGCGGCCGGCGCGACCGTACACGTCGTGGACGTCGCCGAGGAGGCCGCGAAGAGCGTCGCGGCGTCGGTCGGCGGCCGGGCGCACGCCGTGGACCTGGCGGACGCGGCGGCGATCGGCGCCCTGCCCCGCCAAGTGGACGTCCTGGTCAACAGTGCGGGGCTCCAGCACGTCGCCCCGATCACCGAGTTCGCCCCGGAGCGCTTCGCCCTCATCCAGCAGGTCATGGTGACGGCGCCGTTCCTGCTGCTGCGCCACGTACTGCCGCACATGTACGCGGGCGGCTGGGGCCGGGTGGTCAACATCTCCAGCGTGCACGGGCTGCGGGCGAGCGCCTACAAATCGGCCTACGTCGCCGCGAAGCACGCCCTGGAGGGGTTGAGCAAGGTGGCCGCGCTGGAGGGCGCCGCGTACGGCGTCACCAGCAACTGCGTGAGCCCCGGCTATGTCCGCACCCCCCTGGTGGAGGGGCAGATCCAGGACCAGGCACTGGCCCACGGGGTCAGCGCCGAGGACGTACTGAGCGAGGTGCTGCTCGCGCGGTCCCCGGTCAAGCGGCTCATCGAGCCGGAAGAGGTGGCGTCGGCGGCGCTCATGCTGTGCGGACCGCACTCGGGCTCCATCACCGGGACCTCATTGGTCATCGACGGCGGGTGGACGGCGCGCTGACGCGCCGTCCGGGCTGCTGCCGGGCGTTGCGCCCGCGCACGCCTGCTCGCTGGACTTGGGCCCACCGTCGACAGTGACGCGGTGTTCGGCACTCCGTACCCGTTCTCCGACGCTGACCGGCGCTGGAGCGAGGCGGATCCGAGCGCGCACACGGCGGCGCGGTCCGGCATGGGCAGCGCCCCGTACCCGGCGACGGCGCCGGCAGCCCCGCCGACCCCGGGTTCCGGGTCGAGTCCGCGACCCACCACGCGAAGGACGCGCTCGGGCACCCGTGCCACTACGCCGACCACGGGAACGGATCCGGCTGGGGCGACAGCTGCCACGGTGGCCACGAGTACGGCTGCCGGGCGCGGGACCTCGTCGGCTGCGTACCGCTCCTGGAGGCGGCGTTGGCCACCGGCTGAGCCTCCCGTCCGCCGGACCGCGCTGTATCCGCCGTACGGGCGACCCGCGTTCCCGGGGCCGCCCGTACGGCGGTCCGGCTCAGCAGATGCGCGGCAGCTGTTCGCCGATCGGCAGGTCCACCACTCGGGTGCCGCCGAGGCCCGTACGGGCGACGACAAGGCCCGGGTGGCTCTCCACCGCCTCGCCGATCACCGCCGCGCGGCGGCCCATGGGGTGGGCGCGCATCGCCTCCAGCACGGCGTCGGCGTGCTCCCGCGGCACGAACGCGACGAGCTTGCCCTCGTTGGCCACGTACAAGGGGTCGAGGCCGAGGATCGCGCAGGCGTTGGCGACCGCGTCGGGGACCGGGACCGCGCCCTCACGGATGACGACGCCCGTGCCCGAGGCGGCAGCGATCTCGTTCAGGGCGGCCGCCATACCGCCGCGGGTGGGGTCCCGCAGGACGTGGAGGTCCGGGGTGACCGCGAGCATGGCGTCCACGAGGCCACCGAGCGGAGCGCAGTCGCTCTCGACGTCCACCGCGAACTCAAGGCCCTCGCGCACGCTCATGATGGCCACGCCGTGCAGTCCGATCTCACCGCTGACGATCACGACGTCGCCGGGGACCACCCGCTGCGGGCGCAGATCGACGCCGTCCGGGATCAGTCCGATTCCGGCCGTGTTGACGTAGATGCCGTCGCCGTGCCCGGCCTCGACCACCTTCGTGTCGCCGGTCGCCACCTCCACACCGGCCGCGCGCGCCGCGTCGCCGAGGGCCCGGGCCACCCCGGCCACCACCGACATCTCGACGCCCTCTTCGAGGATGAAGCCGCACGACAGGTAGGCGGCGCGGGCTCCGCTCATCGCCAGGTCGTTCACGGTGCCGTTGACGGCGAGGTCGCCGATGCTGCCGCCGGGGAAGAACAGCGGCCGCACCACGTAGGAGTCGGTGGAGAAGGCGAGCCTGGCGCCGCCCAGCGAGAGCGCGGCCGAGTCGCCGAGCTGGGCCAGCGCCTCGCCTCCGTAGGCGGGCGCGAAGAGGTGCTGGACCAGTTCGGCGGAGAGCGCCCCGCCGCCGCCGTGGCCCATCACCACGCGGGGGCGGTCCCGCAGCGGGGCCGGGCAGGTCCAGCCGGTGACGTCCAGTGCGGTCGCCGACTGCGCCGGCAGCCCGGTCCCGGACAGTGTGCTGTCGGGCATCGTGGTGTCAGGCAACGGGGCTCGCCTCCAGCGGTGCGGTGCTCTCGTGCGGGGTCGCCGGTGCGGGGGGCGCCGTACGGGCCGGGGTGAGTTCGAGGCGCCGGTAGAGGTAGTACGCGGCGCAGGCGCCCTCGCTGGAGACCATGGTGGCCCCCAGCGGGGTGCGCGGCGTACAGGTGGTGCCGAAGGCCTCGCACTGGTGCGGCTTGATGAGGCCCTGGAGGACCTCGCCGCTGCGGCACTCGGCCGGCTCGCGGGTGGTGATGCCGGTGACCGCGAAGCGGTGCTCGGCGTCGAACTCCCGGTAGCGCTCGGACAGCCGCCAGCCGCTGTCGGGGATGACGCCGATGCCGCGCCAGGCCCGGTCGGTGACCTCGAAGACGTCCTCCAGCATGGCCAGTGCGGCCGGGTTGCCCTCCGGGCGCACGGCACGCGCGTAGGCGTTGTCCACGGTGTGCTCGCCGCGTTCCAGCTGCCGGACGGCGCGGCGTACGCCTTCCAGGATGTCCAGCGGCTCGAAGCCGGTGACCACGATCGGCACCCGGTGGCGGGCGGCCAGTTCGGGGTACTCGCCCATGCCCATCACGCTGCACACGTGCCCGGCGGCGAGGAAGCCCTGCACCCGGCAGCTCGGCGAACGCATGATCGCCTCGATCGCCGGGGGCACCCGGACATGGGAGACCAGCAGGCTGAAATTGGGGATGCCGAGCCGCTTCGCCTGGTACACCGTCATCGCGTTCGGCGGCGCGGTGGTCTCGAAGCCGATGCCGAAGAAGACGACCTCGCGTCCCGGGTTCCGGCGTGCGACTTTCAGGGCGTCGAGCGGGGAGTAGACGACCCGTACGTCACCCCCCTCGCTGCGGACCTGGAACAGGTCCCGGCCCGTCCCGGGCACGCGGAGCATGTCACCGAAGGAGCAGAAGATCACGTCGGGGCGGGAGGCGATCTCCAGCGCCTTGTCGATGACCTCCAGGGGCGTGACGCACACCGGACAGCCCGGGCCGTGGATCAACTCCACTTGTTCGGGCAGGAGCTGGTCGATGCCGTGCCGGATGATGGTGTGGGTCTGACCGCCGCAGACCTCCATCAGCGCCCACGGCCGGGTAACCGTGGCGTGGATGTCGTCCAGGAGCCTGCGGGCGAGGTCGGGGTCCTGGAACTCTTCGATGTACTTCACTTCCGCGCCTCCTGCGCTACGTGCCCTGCGGCCGGGCCCTCGGTCCGGCCCTCGGCCCCGTCCTGGATGTCCGCCTCGAAGGGCCAGGGGGCTCCGCCCGCCTGCGCCGCCTGCTCCCAGGGGTCGCCGAACTCCTCCTGGAGCATGCCGAGCTCGCTGAACAGCTCCAGCGTCTGGCGGGCGGATTCCTCGTCCAGGCGCTGGAGGGCGAAGCCGACGTGGACGATGGCGTACTCGCCCACCTGGAGGTCCGGCAGGTACTCCAGGCACACCTCCTTGACGACGCCGCCGAAGTCGACGGTGGCCATGCGGGTGCCGTTCTCCTCCGCGATCTCAAGCACTCTGCCGGGTACCGCCAGACACATGGGCTTCTCCTCGCTGTGGGTGTTCCGTGGTGGTGCCGCGGGCCGCGGCCACCATGAGCTGGCCGAGCGCGAGTCCCCCGTCGCCCGGCGGGACCAGACCGTGGCGCAGTACGGTGAAGCCCTCCGCACGCAGCCCGGCGGCGCAGGCCGAGGACAGCAGGGCGTTGCCGAAGACCCCGCCGCTGAGGGCGACGGTGTCCAGGCCGTGGCGTTCGCGCGCCGCCGTGCAGACGGCGGTGACCAGGGAAGCGACCGATGTGTGGAAGCGGGCCGCGATCAGCGGCGGTTCGGCGCCCGCCCGCAGGTCGGCCACGACGGCCCGCAGTACGGGGGCCGGGTCGGCGGTCAGAGGGCCGTCCGCGCCGGCGGGCCGCGCCGGCGTCAGCGTGAAGGCGTATCCGGGTTCCGCCCCGGTGGCGTTCAGCGCCGCGGCCTCCAGCTCGATCGCGGCCTGGGCCTCGTAGCCCGCGTGGTGGCGGATGCCCGCCAGTGAGGAGACGGCGTCGAAGAGCCGGCCCATGCTGGAGGTGGGGGCGCAGTTCAGGTTGCGACTCAACTGGACGGCCAGCAGCCGTAGTTCGTCTGCGGGACAGGTTGCGACGCACGGCAGGTCGCTGCTCCAGTCGATGCCCGCCGCGCGCAGGTGGGAGAGCGCCATGCGGTAGGGGCGCCGTACGGCGGCGTCCCCGCCGGGCAGGGGCACGTAGGCCAGGTGCGCGAAGCGGGTGTATCCGGTGTAGTCGGCGAGGAGGAACTCGCCGCCCCACACGGCGCCGTCGTCGCCGTAGCCGGTGCCGTCGAACGCCACGCCGATGACCTGCCGGCTTCCGGTCAGGCCGTGTTCGGCCATCGCGGAGGCGATGTGCGCGTGGTGGTGCTGGACGCGGAGCAGCGGCCGGGAACCGGCGTTGCGGGCCGCCCATCGTCCGGAGCGGTAGCCGGGGTGCCGGTCGGCGGCGAGCAGGCCGGGGGTGACCCCGGTGATGGACCCCAGCTGGCCGGCCGCGCGCTCGAAGGCGTACTGCGTGGCGAGGTCGTCCATGTCCCCGATGTGGGCGGACGGCCAGGCCCGGCGCCCCTCACCGAGACAGAAGGTGTTCTTGAGGTCTCCCCCGACGGCCAGCGTCGCCGGGACCGGCACGGGGAGGGTGAGGGGCAGCGGCGCGTAGCCGCGGGAGCGCCGCAGGACGAGCAGTTCACCGTCGCAGACGCGGACCACGGAGTCGTCGCAGGGCACGTGGATGGGGCGGTCGTGCGTGAGCCAGGCGTCGGCCAGCCCGGCCAGCCGCTCCAGGGCCTCGGCGTCGTCGGTGACGATCGGTTCGCCCGAAAGGTTACCGCTGGTCAGGACGAGCACGCCGGGTCCGGGAGGGTCGCCGGGCAGGCCGAACAGCAGGTGGTGCACGGGCGTGTAAGGGAGCATCACGCCGAGGTCGGGGCTGCCCGGGGCGACGCTTTCGGCGACCACCGGGCCGCCCGCCGCTCCGGGGCGGCGGCGCAGCAGCACGATGGGGCGGACGCCTCCGGTGAGCAGGGCGCGTTCCTCGGGGCCGGCCGCGACGAGGTCCGCGACGTCGGCGAGGTCGCGGACCATGAGGGCGAACGGCTTGTCGCCGCGGGCCTTGCGGCGGCGCAGGGTGGCCACGGCTTCCTCGTTGGAGGCGTCGCAGGCCAGGTGGTAGCCGCCGAGGCCCTTGACCGCGAGGACCGCGCCCGCGGCCAGGAGCCGGCGGGCCGCGGCCACCGGGTCGGTCTCCGCCACCTCCCGCGGCGGTGTCCCGGCCAGCAGCCGCAGCCGGGGTCCGCAGGCGGGGCAGGCGACGGGCTGGGCGTGGAAGCGGCGGTCGGCGGGGTCGGCGTACTCGCGGGCGCAGTCCGGGCACATCGGGAAGGGCGCCATGGTGGTGTGGGCGCGGTCGTACGGCAGTCCGGTGACGATGGTGAAGCGGGGGCCGCAGTGGGTGCAGGTGATGAACGGGTGGCGGTGGCGGCGGTCGGCGGGGTCGGCCAGCTCGGCGAGGCAGTCGGCGCAGGTGGCGACGTCCGGGGAGACCAGGGTACGGGCGGGGCCGCCGCTCCGGGAGGCGATGATGGTGAAGCCCGCGCCGCCCGCCAGGGCTACCTCGCAGTGGTCGACGGCGTCGATGAGCGCGAGGGGCGGGGCGTCGCTCGCGAGCCGGTCGCAGAACTCGGTGACCGCCGCCCGGGCGCCTTCGACCTCCGCGACCACTCCCTCCGGGGTGTTCGTGACGTGGCCGGCCAGTCCGAGCGCGGTGGCGCGGCCGTAGACGTACGGGCGGAAGCCGACGCCCTGGACCACGCCCCGTACCGTGACCCGGCGGCGTTCGACGGCCTCCATCAGCGGGTCCGTACCACGGGAGGGTGGACGTGGCCGTGGCCGTGGCCGTGGACGTGGCCGGCGTCGTGGTCATGGTCGGGCCCGTGGTGGTGGTCGTGCCCGGCGTCGTGGTCATGGTCGGGCCCGTGGTCATGGTCATGGTCGGCGCCGTGGTCATGGTCGGCGCCGTGGTGGTGGCCGTGGCCTTGGGCGGCCATCACCGGCGTGTGCGCCGGATCGCCGTCGGCGACGGCGAGCGCCCGCCCCAGCAGGGCGCCGAGGCCCTGACCCGTGCGGGCGGAGGTGAGCACCACCTCCACACCGGGGTTGACCTGCCGGACGTTGGCCCGGAAGGCCCTCTCGTCGAACTCGACGGCTTCGGCGATGTCGGTCTTGGTGACCACCACCAGTTGGGCGAGTCCGAAGGCGGTCGGGTACTTGAGCGGCTTGTCCTCGCCCTCGGTGACGGAGGCCAGGACGACCCGCAGGGATTCCCCGAGGTCGTAGGAGGCCGGGCACACCAGGTTGCCGACGTTTTCCACGAAGAGCAGCCGGGTGCCCTGCGGCAGCCACCCCTCCAGGTGCCGGCCCAGCATCGCGGCCTCCAGATGACACAGCCCGTCGGTGAGGACCTGCTTCACCGGGACGCCGGAACGGCCCAGGCGCAGCGCGTCGTTCTCGGTGGCGAGGTCGGCGGTGAGGGCCGCGACGCTCACTCCGCGCTCGCGGGCGAGGCCGAGCTCGCGCTCCAGCAGGGCCGTCTTCCCGCTGCCGGGGCTGGAGAGCAGGTTGACGACGGTCGTGCCGCGAGCGGTGAGCCCGGCGCGCAGGGTCTGCGCGGCCGCCTCGTTCTTGGCCAGTACCGCCTGTTGCAGGTCGACCACTCGGCACATGGTTCAGCGCTCCTCGGAGATCGGTTGGCGGGTGTGCGCGGGGGCGGGGACCGCGGCGTCCTGGGGCCCGTCGTCGTCCCAGGTGACGTCGAGGATCCGCAGCTCGCGTCCCGAGACCAGTTCGGTGCCGGTGGCGCCGCCGCATGCGGGACAGCACAGGTCGGGGGGCATGCCGACGGCCCATTCACCCGTACAGGAGGTGCAGCGGGCACGGGCCGGGACCGCTTCGGCCGTGAGGGCGGCGCCTTCCAGAACCGTGTCGGCGCAGGCCAGTTCGAAGCAGAAGGCGAGGGCGTCCGGGACCACTCCGGCCAGTTCCCCCACTTGGAGCCGGACGGCGCTCACCGTGTGCGCTCCGGCGGCTGCGGCCGCTTCTTCCACCTGGCTCACCACGGCCATGGCGATCGACATCTCGTGCATCGGGCTCCGTTCTGCCGGGCCCCATTAGAGCGGCAGGGCGGAGGCGGAGCGGTCGGGCACGCCGTCGCCCGCCCGCCCCGTACGCCATTCGGGCGCCGGGGCGGGCGGGCGAGGTGTCACACGGCGCGGGTGCGCGCGGGGCTCACATGCTGCGGATGCGCAGGTAGCGTTTGAGGTCGGGGGCGAGCTGCACGGCCACCGCCAGCAGGGCGGCGAGGGTCACGCCGCAGAGGACGGCCTTCTTCATCGCATTGTCTCCTCGGTTCGGGCCGGCTCCGCGGCCGGATCGTGTGGGTGCACGAGTTCCAGGAGCATCCGTACGGCCTCCGGCACCGCCGCGGCCACCGGGTCGCTCAGGCCGATGCCCTCCTCGACGGTCTGCGGTTCGCAGCCGACGACCAGCGTGCGGCGGGGCGGGGTGCCCCCCGTACCGGCGCACAGGGTGTCGAGCAGGGCCAGTACGGCGTCCGGGGACATGTGGTGGCCGTCCAGGACGGCGCCGCCCGTGATGGCGCCCGCTCCTTCGACCTCGATCAGGTAGAGGGTGCCGGGGGCGCCGCCGCGCGCGGTGGCGTCGACCAGGACGAGGGTGTCGTAGCCGTCGAGGAGCTGGTAGGCGAGGTGGACGCCGCGGACGCCAAAGTCGACCGCTTCGACGTGCCCGGGCAGCGCGTGCTCCGCCAGTCGGCGTACCGTCTCGACGCCGAACCCGTCGTCGCCGAGGAACACGTTGCCGATCCCGGCGACCAGCGTCCCGCCCCTCACCGCTCCTCCAGGGGCGCGGCCCCGGCGAGGGGTGCGACCTCGTCGGGCTGGAAGTAGAGGAACCGGCCCTGCTCGCGCCGGATGTCGGCCCCGGGGTCCCCTTCGACGGTGACCGCGAGGTGCACGCCGCCGTCGACGTCGTGGAGGACGGCTTCCACGTGGGCGGCGCGGCCCCGGACGAACAGGTCCTGGGCATCGGTGCGCCGCAGTCCGGGCCGCAACAGGACGCGGCTGCCCACGCCCACCGGGACGCCGTCGACGAGGACGTGGTCGGGGGCCGGCCCGGCGGTGTCCGCGTGCGCCGGGTCCCACCACGGGGTGTCGGGCTTGAACACCGCCTCCCCGTCCACGACTTGCAGGTCTTCGAGGCCGGTCGGGGCGTCCGGCGGCACACCGGGGTCGGTGATCTCGCGCAGCGCCCGCACCGCGCCGTGCAGGCGTTCGAGAACCTCGGGCGGCATGGATTCGGCGAGGTCGATCACGGCCGCGGCACGGGGGTCCGTCCCGCGTGCCTCGCGCTTCTCCTGGTCGGTCAGGGCCGCGGTGCGCAGGGCGAGGATCTCGTCGATCTCGGTGGCGTCGTACATCGCGCCGATGCTCTCGGGGGCGATGCCGGGGTGGTCCTCCAGGATGATCGGGGAGGACAGGACCACGTCCGCGCGGCCGGCTTCCGCGGCGAGGACGGGCCAGGTGTGGCGGTTGACGCAGGTGGCGGTGGCGCCCTTGGCCCACTCGGGCGGGTCGGTCATCGACAGGAACCGGCCCGCGTCGAGGCCGAGCAGGAGGTGGGCGGCGACCAGGGAGCGGGACAGCGCCGCGTCCCGGCCCGTTCCCCCGTCCCCGGGCCGCCAGCCGCTGGTGTTCTCCACGACGGCGGTGAGCTTGAAGGCGCGGTAGGCGCAGTCGAGTTCGCTCGCGCGCAGGCGCAGGACGCCGCTGATCGCCTCGGTCCGCCGCACCAGGCGGCCGACCACGGCGCCGTCGGCGTCGAGGACCGGTTCGCTCTCCTCGCCGGCGGGTCGGGTGAAGGGCAGGGTCACGCCGTCGCCCGCCAGTTCCGCGACGGTGAGGGCGAGCTCGACGCGTTCCTCGGTGCCCTCGTCCCAGGGGACGAGGACGCGGTCGGCGAGGTGCAGTTCCCCGACGTCGGTGAACGTGCCGTCGGGCGCGGCCTGTTGGACGGTACGGCGCTGAGCGTGCAGGAACCGGAGTTCGACGGTGAGGGTGGCGTCCCCCTTGGGTTCCATCAGCAGCTGGGTCTGCTGGAGGCAGTGCTCGCCGTGCTCGGGCGCCCACGCCGGGGGCACGAGTACGCCGAACTGCCAGCGCAGCCGGTTCTTGGCGGCCGAGGCCCGGTAGGGGTAGAGCACGTACCCCTCGAAGAGGACGGCGTCGGCCACCTGACGGGCGGTCTCGAAGCGCGCGTCGAGTGCGGCGGTCGTCATGGCGCCGTCCTTTCGCCGGCTCGGGGCAGCAGTCCCGCGCGCAGCCGCTCGGGCGCGGAGGGCCGGGCGTTCTTGGCGGCCGTGGCGGCGGCCCCGGCCTCGGCGAGCAGGGCGCGTACGGTCGCCTCCCAGGAGGCCAGCGCGTGCCGGGAGCGGTAGGCGAGCAGTTCGTCCATGGCGTCGCGGGGCAGCCGCAGCCAGCCGCAGCCGGGGAAGTGCTGCTCGATCATCTCCTGCCACACCCGCACCGGCATCCGGTACGCCGCCTCGCGGTCCCAGGGGACGGGCTCGACGTGGAATCCGCCGGCCCCGGTGAAGGCGGTGCCGGAGAACAGCATGAGCAGGGGTGCCTCACCGTCGTCCAGGGCGGCGAAGTAGCGGCTCGCGGCGATGTCCATGTCGTAGGTGCAGGGCACGGCCAGGTCGACCTCGGTGGAGCCGGTGAAGCTCGGCACCATCAGCGTCACCTGCGCGAACTGCACGGGCTGGAGGGTGTTGCCCCAACGGGAGCGCTCGCCGAACAGGTCGGCCAGGCCTTCGGCCTCCGCCTGCCCGTAGCGCCGGCGGGCCGGTTCGATCCGGATCTGGCAGCGCAGGGCCAGCGCGTGCACCCGAGTGTCCCCGGAGGCGGTGATGGTGAGGCGGAAGACGAGCGTGGGACCGGCGGCGTACGGGTCCGCGCGCACGCCGGTGCAGGTGAAGCCGAACTCCGTCACGGCGCGGCCTCCCCCGCCGGGACCTTGGCACGGCGTTCGACGCCGTCGAAGAACGAGTCGAGCGCCGCGCGGGCCTCGGCGCCGCCGTCGAAGCCCTGCCACAGCAGGCGCATCCGGCCCACCAGTTCGTAGCAGACGTCGATCGGAACGAGGTAGCAGTCGGTGCGTCCCTCGCGGCGCCGCAGCAGCAGCGCCTCCACGTCCGGTCGCAGCAAGCCGGCCAGGGCGCTTTCGCCGAGCGCCGCCTGCCAGGTGTCGGGGTCGAGTTCGCTCTCGGTGGCTCCGGCCGGGCTCGGGTAGAGCGCGACGAGCCGGTCCAGCGCGGCGTTGCGGAAGAAGAACGCGACGCCGACGGGGATCTGGAGGAGTTCCCAGGCGCCGTCGTCGAGACGGTGGCCCGGGTCGTGGAGGTAGCGGTCGGGAACGGCACGGAAGCGGCCGGTGGCGGCGCCCGGCCGGTCGAACAGCAGGGCGCAGGCGGTGCAGGCGCACACGAGCGCCCGCTTCTCGGTCTCGACCAGGTGGCGGTGGCCGTCCTCGGCGACGGCCACCCCGCACAGTTCGCAGCTCTGCGGCCGTGGTTCGCGCGGCACCGCGAAGCGGCGCAGGCCGGACGGCCCCGCCGTCCGCGCGGACGGCGGTGCCCAGGTGCGGGGCGCGCTCACGGCACCCGGACCGGGGCCTGCGGGCGGGTGCCGATCTGGAGCAGCGGCTGCGGCGGAGCCCCGGCCGGCTCCACTTCGACGGTGGTCACCTCGGGTGCGAAGGAGGCCAGCGCGGCCTCCGCGGCCGACCGCACACCGTCCCCGGTGCCGCCGCAGCCGCAGCCACCGCCCGCGGCGGCCCGCAGCCGCAGCGTGCCCGAGGCCTCGTCGAAGCCGAGGAGTTGCACCGGCTCGCCCACGGCGTCCAGGGCGCGGGCGATCCTGGTGTGCACGTCCTCGGGGTGCAGGTCGTGCAGGGCCAGCAGGCTGGAGACGAGTTCGTCGTCCAGCAGCGGGGCGAGGGCCTCGGCGTCGAGCCGGGAGGTGATCCGGGCGAGCCCACAGCCGTAGAAGTCCATCAGGACGCGCACCAGTTCCTCGGCGGCGGCGCAGACCTCCCGGTCGCCGGTGTCGGCCAGCCGGCCGAGGACCTCCTCGACCCGGCGGCCGGTCTGGAGGGAGTCGGCGGGGGCGCTCATCCGCCCAGTCCGCTCAGACCGGTGGGCACGTGCATCTGCTTCACGGTCTGGCCGTTGCCGACGTACATGTGCACGCCGCAGGGCAGGCAGGGGTCGAAGCTGCGCACGGCGCGCATGATGTCGATGCCCTTGAAGTTCTCCGGGGTGTTCTCCTCGAAGATCGGTGTGTTCTGCACGGCGTCCTCGTAGGGGCCCGGTGTGCCGAAGGTGTCCCGGGTGCTGGCGTTCCACGGGGTCGGCGGGTAGGGGTGGTAGTTGGCGATCTTGCCGTCGCGGATCACCATGTGGTGGGAGAGGACGCCGCGCACGGCCTCGGTGAAGCCGACTCCGATGGACTCGTCCGGGACCTCGAACTTCTCCCAGGTCTGGGTGCGTCCGGCGCGGACCTCCTCCAGTCCCTTCTCGGCGCAGTGCAGGGCGATGGCGGCGGCGTAGGCCTGGAAGTACGTGCGGGCGCGGTTGCGCTCCAGCGCGTTGCTCCACTTGGGGATCTTCCACTCGAAGGTGGTCTCCGGCTTGGTCATCGTCCGGGGCAGGTTGATGACGATGCTGTGGCCGGTGGCCTTGACGTAGCCGACGTCGACGAGCCCGGACAGCGCCGTGGACCACAGGCGGGCGATGGGGCCGCCGCCGGTGTCGAGGGCCAGGTGGTCCTTGCCGTCGAACCAGCGCGGTGACATCACCCAGCTGTACTTGCCGTCGAAGTCGCGCTTCTGCGGGGCGGGGATGGTGTGCTGGTTCCAGGGGTGGCGGGGGTCGACCGGGTTGCCGAGCGGGTCGCGGGTGACGAACTGCTCCTGCCCGGCCCAGTCGTCGTAGTACGAGCTGCCCAGCAGGATGCGGATGCCGAGGTTGATCTCGGTGAGGTCGTTGGTGACGAGTTTGCCGTCCACGACCACGCCCGGGGTGACGAACATCTTCCGGCCCCAGTCGGACATGTTGGCGTACGTGAAGTCGCAGTACTCGGGGTCGTTGAGGGCGCCCCAGCAGCCGAGCAGCACGCGGCGCCGGCCGACCTCCTCGTAGCCGGGCAGGGCCTCGTAGAAGAAGTCGAAGAGGTCGTCGTGGAGGGGGACGACGCGCTTCATGAACTCGACGTACCTCATGAGGCGGCTCATGTAGTCCGTGAAGAGCTGCACCGAGGCGATGGTGCCGACGCCGCCCGGGTACAGGGTGGAGGGGTGCACGTGGCGGCCCTCCATCAGGCAGAACATCTCGCGCGTGTAGCGGCTGACCTGGAGTGCCTCGCGGTAGAACTCGCCCTCGATGGGGTTGAGCGAGCGCATGATGTCGGCGATGGTGCGGTAGCCGTGGTCGCCGGCGTGCGGTGCCTCGGTGCGCTCGGCCAGCTCCAGGACGCCGGGGTTGGTCTCGCGGACCATCTTCTCGCAGTAGTCGACCCCGACCAGGTTCTCCTGGAAGATGTTGTGGTCGAACATGTACTCCGCCGACTCCCCGAGGTTGATGATCCACTCGGCGAGGTGGGGCGGCTTCACCCCGTAGGCCATGTTCTGGGTGTAGACGGAACAGGTGGCGTGGTTGTCGCCGCAGATCCCGCAGATGCGGCTGGTGATGAAGTGCGCGTCGCGGGGGTCCTTGCCGCGCATGAAGACGCTGTAGCCGCGGAAGACCGACGAGGTGCTGTAGCACTCCGCCACGCGCTTCTGCTTGAAGTCGATCTTCGTGTGGATCCCGAGACTGCCCACGATCCGGGTGATCGGATCCCAGGCCATCTCCACCAAGCCGTCGCCGGACGCCTTCGTCTTCGGTGCCATCGTGTCTGCCGTGTCCCTTCTTCGGAGCGGGCTCTGCGGGGGTGTGCGTGGGACGGGCGTGGGGCGGGCCTCGCGCCCGCCGGTCACCAGGGCGGGCGGTAGCCGGTGGTCAGCGTCTGGCCCGTGTGCCGCCACTTCGGCTCCCGGTCCACGGTCTGCGCGGTCATCTGCCGCAGCTTGCGGACGACGGCGCCGTACGCGCCGCTGGCCTTGCTGGACACCTTGGCACCGGGCGGCTCGTCCATGAACGGCATGAACTTGTCCGGGAAGCCGGGCATGGTGCAGGCGATGCAGATGCCGCCGACGTTCGGGCAGCCGCCGATGCCGTTCATCCAGCCGCGCTTGGGCACGTTGCACTTGACGACGGGACCCCAGCAGCCCAGTTTGACCAGGCACTGCGGCGAGTCGTAGGTGTGCGCGAACTGGCCCTGCTCGTAGTAGCCGGCCCGGTCGCAGCCCTCGTGGACGGTGGCACCGAACAACCAGGTCGGGCGCAGCTTGTCGTCGAGCGGGATCATCGGCGCGGAGCCGGCCGCCTGGTAGAGCAGGTAGGTGAGCGTCTCGGAGAAGTTGTCCGGCTGGATGGGGCAGCCCGGTACGCACACGATCGGGATGCCGGCCTTCGACGTCCAGTCCCAGCCCAGGTAGTCCGGTACGCCCATGGCGCCGGTGGGGTTGCCCTCCATCGCGTGGATGCCGCCGTACGTGGCGCAGGTGCCGATGGCCACGACGGCGAGGGCTTTCGGCGCCAGCCGGTCGATCCACTCGCTGGTCGTGATGGGCTGGCCCGTCTCGGGGTTGTCCCCGAAGCCGCACCAGTAACCGTCGGCCTTGATCTTCTCGTTGGGGATGGACCCCTCGATCACGAGGACGAAGGGGTCGATCTCACCGCGCTCACCCTTGAAGAACCACTCGATGAACGTGTCCGCGCCGCCGACGGGGCCGCATTCGAAGTCGATCAGGGGCCAGTGCACCGCGATCTTGGGCAGCCCCGGCAGCACACCCATCACGATCTCTTCGATGCTCGGCTGCATCGCCGCCGTCAGGGACACCGAGTCGCCGTCGCAGCTCAGCCCCGCGTTGATCCAGAGGATGTGGATGGGGGGGTCCTCTACCGTGCTCGGTGCTTGTGCATCCATGAGGATGCCTCCTTGGGCAGGAAATCGGGGAGGTGGGCCGAGGGGGAGCCGATGAGGGGCACTCCGCTCTCATCCTTCTTCGTAACAGGAGCCGGCCGGCGGTGTGCTGTCTTGTACGGCCAGTCCGGTGACTGCGCCCCGCCTGCGGTCCTGGCCGACCGGGACCGTGCGGACCAGGTGCGCCGGGGTGGCGGCGACCGGCTCCTTGCGGACGAAGGCGCGGCGCAGGGCGTGGTACGGGGCCTTCGGGTCGAGGAAAGTGGCCCGCATCCGGGCCAGCTCCGCATCCCGGTAGGCGGCCAGCGGGGTTTCGGCCTCGTCCCGCTCCCGTCGTGCCTTCTTCCCGGCGATCCGGGACTGGACGGTGGGAGACCCGGCCAGCAGCCCGGCCAGCCGGGCCGCCTCGCCGGCGAACTCCGCGGGCGCGCAGGGCACCGTACGGTCGACCAGGCCCAGCGCGGCCGCCGCCGCGGCGCTCAGCGGCAGGGCGTCGGTGGTGAGCCGCTCGGCGACGGCTGCCCCGACGCGGCGGGGCAGCGTGTACGTCCAGTACTCCGAGCCGTAGAGGCCCATCAGCCGGTAGTGCGGGTTGAGGACCACGCCCGAGCGGCACCAGACCTCGTCGGCCGCCAGCGCGAGCATCGCGCCCCCCGCGGCGGCGTTGCCGCCGAGGGCCGCGACGACGAGACGGTCCGTGGTGGTCAGGACGGCCTCGACGAGGTCGTCCATCGCCGTGATGTTCGCCCAGGACTCGGCGGCGGGATCGGCGGCCGCCTCGATGACCCCGAGGTGGATGCCGTTGGAGAAGAAGTCGCGGCCACCGCCGAGGACCAGGACGGAGGTGGGGCGCTCACAAGCGGCCCGGTAGGCGTCCAGCAGGCGCCGGCAGCGGTCGGTGCTCATCGCGCCGCCGGGGAAGGAGAACGACAGGAAACCGGCCCGCCCCTCCTCCCGGTAGGTGATGTCGGACCACGTACGGCGCGGGGGGCCGGCGTACGGCGGCACGGGGTCTTGCGGCAGCGGGGGCAGCCGGTCGCCGAGCGCCAGGGTGGCCGGCAGCTTCACCGGGACGGGCTCGCCCGGCACCCGGCAGGCCCGCAGCTCCGGGATCCACACCGCGCCGTCGGTGGTCGCCCGGCAGACCGCGCCCGCACGGGTGGCGAGCAGCTCGCCGGGGCGGCCGCGCAGCCGGTCCTCGAAGTGGCCCCCGTGCAGGAACCAGACCCCGCTGAGCAGTTCGTCCCGTACGCCCGGCTGCGAGTCGGCGGCCCGCAGGACGCGCAGGACCCGGTCGGTGGAGTCCGCCGCCCAGTCGATGCGGCGCTCTTCCTGCCGCATGTAGGGCCGGGTGTGGTGGGTGGTCTGCGGGGTGGGGGTGTACGTCCCCGAGGCGAAGCGCTCGACGGCGAGCAGGACGGCCCGCAGCGCCGCGTCGGCGATCTCACCGCGGTAGAGGTCGCTCTTGGCCAGCTCGGGCACCGGGCATTCGGCGAAGGCCCAGACGTCGCCGGCGTCCATCTCGGCGTCCGCTTGCAGGACGGTGACGCCCCAGCGGGTGGCGCCCTCCTGGACGGCCCGGTCGAGCGAGGAGGGGCCGCGGTCCCCGACCGGTCCCGGGTGGACGATCAGACAGGTGTGGACGGACCACACCTCGCGGGGCACCGCCGTCTTCAGCATCGGCGCGATGATCAGATCGGGCCGGTGGCGGCGCGTGACGTCGGCCAGCGAGCCGCCGGGCAGGGCGAGTTCGACGGCGACATGATGACCGTGGTCGCGCAGCTCCGCGTGGACGCGCTGCGTCAGGCTGTTGAACGCGCTCGCGACGAGCAGGATGCGCACTCGGTCTCCCAGCGGCCAGGCGCCTTCGCGCACGGTGGGCCGGAGGTTGTCCGGCCGCCTGCGATGCTCGGTGACCGCCGGGCGCGGCGGCGCGAGGCCGAGCGCTGACGTCACTCGAAAGCGGACGGGGCGCGCCGCCACTCGGCGGTGCGGCCGCGCCCGGCGGAGCCGGGCGATGGAGTGGAGTCCCGTGCGTCGTGCGCGCCCGTTCCCGAACCGGCCGCGGCCCGCGCATACAGTCCGTGACCATCCGTCCGATCGGACGCGGATCGTTACGAGAGGGAGGTCGGCGATGGCCGGTACACGCGTCATCACGGTGTTCGGCGCGACGGGCGCGCAAGGCGGAAGCCTGGTACGGGCGATCCTCGACGACCCCGACAGCGGGTTCTCGGCGCGCGCGGTCACCCGCCATCCGGAATCGGACCGGGCCCGGGAACTGGCGCGGCTCGGCGCGGAGGTGGTCCGCGCCGACATGGACGACGACGCCGGCCTGGGGGCCGTCCTCGAAGGTGCCTACGGGGCGTACCTGGTGACCAACTTCTGGGAGCACATGTCGGCCGAGCGGGAGAAGCGGCAGGCCGCCTCCCTCGCCGCGGCGACCGGCCACGCCGGCGTGCAGCACGCCATCTGGTCGACCCTGGAGGACACCCGCGAGTGCATCCCGCTCGAGGACGACCGCATGCCCACGCTCCAGGGCACGTACAAGGTGCCGCACTTCGACGCCAAGGCGGAGGCCGACCACTACTTCCCCGAGGCCGGCGCTCCGACCACCTTCCTGCGCACGACCTTCTACTGGGAGAACCTGCTCACGACGTTCGCGCCGCAACGGGGCGAGGACGGCGTCTTGCGGCTGGTCTTCCCGATGGGCGACAGCCGGCTGTCGGGCATCGCCGTCGACGACATCGGCAAGACGGCGCTGGCCGTGTTCAAGCGGGGCACCGACCTCATCGGCGCGACGGTGAGCATCGCCGGTGAGCACCTGCCCGTCGCGGACATGGCGGCGGCGCTGACCGAGACCGTCGGCGAGCCGGTGCGGTACTCCCCGATGGAACCGGCCGCCTACCGCGCGCTCGGATTCCCCGCAGCGGAGGAGGTCGGCAACATGTTCCAGTACTACGCCGACTGCGAGGACCGGTTCACCCATGCGAGGGATCTGACAGCCATCCGGGCGCTCAACCCCTCGCTCCAGGACTTCGCGACCTGGCTCGCTGCGCACCGCGGGGCGTTCCGGTCCCTGTGAGGGACGACGGCGCCCGGGAGCGGGCCGGGGAACACCAACGCCGGAGGTGGGCCGGACGGGTGAGGTCGCGTGTGGCGTCGTTTTGTGTTCGGAACCGCTGCGTCCGCGTTGTACCTTCCCGTCGTTCGGGCGTTCCGCATGGTGCGGAGGGCCGACCGTCGAGGAGAGGGACCTGTGTGGCTACCGGAACGGTGAAGTGGTTCAGCGCGGAGAAGGGCTTCGGCTTCATCGCGCAGGACGGGGGCGGCCCCGATGTCTTCGCCCACTACTCAGCGATCAACGCTACCGGTTTTCGGGAACTGTGGGAGGGGCAAGCGGTGACCTTCGACGTCACCCAGGGCCAGAAGGGACCGCAGGCCGAGAACATCGTGCCGGCTTGATCCCGGTCCGCCCCCGGTCGCGCGCCGGACCGGTCCCCCGTCACCGGCCGCAGGACGGGGGCCGGTCCGCCCCGGGAGCGGACCCTCGGGTCTCGGGGTCCGGGGGCCCGCTCTTCGTCATCATGTGCCATTCGCGCATCGACGGCCGGTACCGCCCGGCGACCGGCGATTCCCGCCTCTTCGGCGACTGCCCCGCAGCCCCCGTGCCCCGGGGCGGCGGGGCAGTCGCCTTCGCCCGCACCGGCGCCCGGCATGCCAGCGGGGCACTGCGGCCGATTCCCCCTACTCTCGCCGGATGACCGAGAACGAGATCAAGCTGAAGGCCATCGCGGTGCTCACCGGGATGCGCGGCGACGTCGGCACGGACTACGTCTCCGCCCTGCTCAGCGAGGTGACGCCGGCGGAGTTCCTGGTACCCGCCGAAGCCGATCCGGCGGAGATCGGACTCGCCCTGCTGGAGCAGCTGTCGGGGCCGTGGAGCGCTCTGGTCTCCGGTTTCGTGCTGGCCTTCGAAGCGGTCGCGGACGCTTACGACGAGGCGGACCCCGAGATGTCCGCGCAGGAGATCCTCCAGGCGCTCGCCCTCGAACTCGCCGCCGGGGACGACTGAGGCCGGTCGCGGTCCGTGAACCCCCCGTCCGGGCGGGAGCGAGCCGCGGGTGCCCCTCGTGACCGGCGTCGAGGCGGCGCCGGGTGACCGGCCGTCGTGCCCGGCTTCGTGTCAGGCCGCGAGCTCCGGGTAACCGCCTGACGAGAGTTCACCCGTCGGAGAGCCGGCCCCGCGTGACCGGCCCGAGTCGAGAAGGGCGCCATGACCACCCCTCCGAACGATCCCGTACCTCCCAACCCGACTCCCGCGCCCGGTCCGGGCCCCGGACCGCAACCGGGACCCCTGCCGGGTCCGGTTCCCGGGCCGGGCGGCCCCGACCCGGTGCCGCCGGCGCCGCCGCAGCCGCAGCCGGACCCGCGGCCCGAGCCCGCGCCGGGTCCCGATCCGCACCCGGCGCCCGGGCCGCTGCCCGGCCCGGTCCCGGTTCCGGATCCCGTGACCTGAGGCCGCCCGTGCGGAGGCGGCCCCGCTCTCAGGCCGCGCGCCCGGCCCATTCGGCCGGGACGCCGCCGCCGCCTCCGCTGCGGAGCGCCTCGACCACCGCTTGGTGAAGGTCCCGGCTGTCCTGCTCCGAATCGCATTCGACGGGGCTGCCCGACAGGGTGAACCAGTCGGACGAGCCGCTGAACTGGACGGCGACCTGGGCCGCCGCTCCCGTCCAGGTGGTGTGCAGCGTCAGGTTGCCGGAGATGACACCCGCTTCCTCCGTACGGACACCGCCGGCCCCCGGATAGATCCCCGTCGTCGTCCACGACGCCCAGGCCATAGGCCACGCTCCTCCCGTGCCGATGCCGCCGGCGGTGCCGACGCCCGTCAAACCTCCCCCACCTTGTTTTCCTCCTCCTGGTCTACCCCCATTGGCCCCTTCACGCACGGGGCGCTCTCATGGACATCAGGCCGTTCCCTCTGCGGCGTCGAGCATGAAAGAGGTACGCCCATGTACGAGATGCGCGCCGAGTCCAGCGCCGAGCAGGGCCACCTGCTCTGGCACGTGATAGCGAAGGACACCACCCTCAGCACGCTGTGCGGGTCCCTCCTGAGCCCCGGCCACGTGCCGCCCCCTGCGATCGAGCCCTCCGCCGACCACTACTGCACCGCCTGCATGCACGCTGTCCGGGCACGCGCCGAGGCCGTCGCCGATCAGTAGCCGCCGGCCCGGGGGACGGGTTTTGCCGCAGTACCGCCGGGCAGAAGCCGCGTGCCGCCCCGTGGTGACGAACGCAGGGCGGACCAGGCGTGGCAGGGCAGGGAGGTGGGACCCATGGCCGACGGCACGAGTGCCAACCCCGGGACCCTGCCCTCCGTCGGACGGCAGTACGACGCCGGCCCCTACCTGCCCCGCCACGGCGGCCTCGGCGCCCTGCGCCGGGCCGCCGCCGGCTGCCAGGGCTGCCCCCTGTTCGAGCACGCCACCCAGACGGTCTTCGGCGCCGGACCGGCGCACGCCCGGCTGCTGCTGGTCGGTGAGCAGCCCGGGGACCAGGAGGACCGCCAGGGCGAGCCGTTCGTCGGCCCCGCGGGGCGGCTGCTGCACCGGGCGCTGGAGGAGGCCGGCCTCGGCGACGAGGACACGTACGTGACGAACGCGGTCAAGCACTTCAAGTTCACGACCGCCGCGCGGGGCAAACGCCGTATCCACAAGGCCCCGAACCTGCGGGAGATGTCCGCGTGCAGGCCCTGGCTGGTGGCGGAACTGCGCCTGGTGGAGCCCGAGGTGGTGGTCGTGCTCGGCGCCACGGCGGGCCGCGCCCTGCTCGGAAGTTCTTTCAAGGTGGGGGAGCAGCGTGGTGTGCTGAGGCCGATGCCCGCTCTGGGCGAGGACCCCTCGGACTCCTGGCCGGGGCAACTGCTGGCGACCGTCCACCCCTCCTCCGTACTGCGCTCCGACGACCGGGAGGCGGCGTTCCGGGGGCTGGTCGGCGACCTTTCGGTGGCCGCGGCCGCGCTGGCCTAGGGCCGGGCCGGGAGCCTCACGCAGACGAGGCGACCCCACCCAGACGAGGCGGCCCCACCCAGACGAGGCGGCCTCACTCGGACGAGGACGAGCGGGTGGACCGGCCGCGGGCCTCGGCGAGGGTCGGGGCGATCTCCAGCTCCATTTCGGCGGCGAAGAGCCGCAGCAGTTGCGCGAACTGCTCCGGCACGGGGCCGGCCACGATCAGGTGGTCCTCGCGGTCGCCGGCGAGCAGGATGTTCAGCAGCGAGGAGTCGGCGAAGGTGACGCGGGCGATGTCCACCACCCGGCGCACGCCCTCCCGGGCCGCGTCGGCGAGCACTTGCGCCAGCGGACCGACGCTGTCGACGTCGAACTCGCCCGACAGCACGACCACCCGGACCCCGTCCTCGTCGAGGAGGACCTGGATTCTCGGGTGGTCGTAGGTCATGGCGCCGTCGGTGCGACCTCGGGTGCACCTGCCCGTTCAGCTGCCACGGCGTCCGCCGGCCGGCGGGTCCTGGGGGTCGACACCGGTGTACGCGGAGGCGTCCTTGGTTCCGCTGGGGCGCCGGGAGGCGCCTTTCTCTCCCATGTCGTGGTGACCCTTGTCGCCGGAGCCCGACCCCTTGCTCTTGTGTTCGCCGCGCCGCCCGCCGGTCTTGACCGGGGTGCCCTCGTCGGCCTTGACCGGTGAGGCCTTGGTCGGCGAGCGGCGGTCCGGGCCGTCGGTCGCGTACTCGTCGGTGTGGAACGAGCGGTGCGCGCTCGGGTTGTCCTGCTGACGGGTGGAGTCCACGTCCGGGGCCCATCCGTGCTGCTCGGTCCCTTCGTGGCGACTGGGACCCTCACCGTGTGACGGGTGTCCGGATTTCCTGTTCTTGGACATGCACTGCACCTCCTGGGCTCGTGCGCGGCCGGTGCCCCGGATTCATCAGGGGGAGGACGGCCGTGGGGTGTGGAAGGGACGCAGCCGCGCCTCGACGTGACCGTCGACGACGCGCGTCTCGAAAGACGGCTGCGGGGCGGTGGCCGGCCCCTTGACGTTCCAGCCGTCCGAGAGCCTGAACACACTGCCGTGCCAGGGGCAGCGTACGCAGCCGTCGGCGATCTCGCCTTCGGACAGCGGTCCGGCCATGTGGGAGCAGCGATCCGCGAGGACGTGCACGGCGCCGCCCGCCGCGCGGACGACGAGTACGTCCACCCCGTCCACGCTCGCGCGGACCGGCCGGTCCACGGCGAAGTCAGCGACCGGTCCGACGCGGTGCCAGCCCTCCCCCACCAGGTGGGTGACGCCTTCGGCGTGGTTGGCGCCCGCGGCCTGCCGGTAGGCGAGGTGGCCGCCCAGTGCGCCGCCCGCCGAGACGGCCGCCAGCCCCGCCGCAGACAGTGCCCTGCCCCGCCAGGTCCGGCCCCGTGCCCGGGCCAGGAACGAGCCGGCGTACAAGCAGAGGCCGACGCTGTTGGTGAGGGCGTGCACGAGCCCTACGCGGGCCTGCTCGGGGGGCAGCTCGGCCCAGTCCGTCCAGCCCGCCAGGGCAGCGGGGACGGCGGTGACCACTCCCACCCCGATGAGGGCGTGCGCCGCGCGGCGCTGGCCGGGCAGCAGGTCCAGGACGGCGGAGGAGAACCAGGCCCCGAGCGGCACCTGGACGAGCGGCGGGTGCGCCGGGTGGCCGATGGGGCGGCCGTGAAGGACGTCCCGGGCCGCTCCCAGCGGGAGGGCGCGTACGGCGCGGCGGATGGCTTCGATGGCCCCGTCGGCCACCGGGGTCTGCTCCAGCCGCTCCATCGCGGTCAGAACCGGCCCGGGGCCGTTGCCTGCGGTGCCGAGTGCGGTGTTTCGTAGGTCCATGGCGGGCGCCTACCCCGAGTCGGGGACGCTATGGGGTTCCGCCGCGGGGCGGTCCGGACTCTTCCCGCTCGCGCGGGTCCCCGCCGTACTCGGGGGCGGTGTTGCGGCCCACCACGTGCATCGCGGCCTCTTCCGCTGATTCGGCTCCGCCGTCGGTGCCCACGTCGTGGGCCAGTACGTCGAAGGCCCGCCGGGGGTGGTCGTCCTCCACGGGCGCGAGCCGGCCGACGGTGTCGCCTGGGAGGGGCTCGGGGCGGGGACCGGTGTCCCGGCCGTCCTGGCCCACGTCGGGGGTCTCCTGGGCGAGGCGCTGGTCCAGGGTTTCGCCCTCGCGCTGCTCGGCCGCCGTGGTGCCGTGGCGGGATACGGCGCGGGGCCGGTCGGGGGTCTCGTAACCCTCGTCGAGGCGCTGGTCGGCGTCCGGCTCGTCGAGCGCGTTCTCCATGTCGGGCTGGTATTCGGCGCGCTGGTCACCGTTCTGCGGCTGGTACACCTCGTCGCCCTGCGTGTTGCTGTCGTCGGCCATGATCGTCGCCTTTCCCGGGTCTCGTGAGACGGCCCTCGGCGGGCGCCTACCCCGTCCCGCGGGCCTCACACGGCAGCCGACGAGCTCCCGCATGGCCGGCCCGCAGGCGGGTAGCCGCCGGGAACCGGAACGTACGGAGGGAGCGAGCCATGGACGACCAGGGCGGCGCGGGCGGCGTCCCACTCCACCACGACGAAGGCGAGGCGAAGCGCCGGGCACCTCGCGCGGACCAGCCGGCGAGGGAACGGCCCGCGAAGAGCGGCGAGCCGCAGGACCGGCGGTCCGAACGGACCGAAGGGGACCAGGACCGCAACCGTGAGGGGAAGGGCCCGGCCAAGGGCCCCGAGTAGATCGGGGGGCAGAGTCCCGGCGACGGGTCCTCAGCGCTCGGAGAAGCTGAAATCGCCCATCGTCCAGGCGCTGACGTCCTTGATCGCGATGCGGTACATTCCGCCGGTCTCGGGGATGCCGACGGTGCCCTGCAGGATCCGGGCCACGTGGAAGTGGAGGTGGGCCGGCGGGGAGGGGGACATCGTGTGCGAGTCCAGGAAGATGTTCGCGAAGGCGCCGAGCTGGTCCGAGTCCTTGAGGACCTCGGCGACGCGCTGGCGCCACACGCTCTCCGGCGCGAGGCGGCCCGTGATCACGGCGCCGTGCACCACGACGGTGAGGGCCATCTGATTGGTCGGCTCCGACTCCACGGCAGCGGCGATGGCGACAAGGAGGTCGTCAGGCTTCGACATGGGTACGGAGTCTACAAGGTCCGACTCCGGGGGCCCAGCCCGGTACGCCGGAACCGGGCCGCGCCGGGCCGGGGTTGGCGGAGTGCGGGGCTCACGAAGAGCGCAACAGCAGCTCGACTTCCCGTTCCTGGTCCCCGGCGACGGTGCCCTTCGCCTCGACCGTGAAGGCCTCCGTCAGCGCGGACAGGACCCGGTCCACCGCGCGCGGGCCGCCCTGCAATCCGACCCGGACCGTGCCGTCGAGTGCGACGGGGCCCGTCGGCGCGGCCGGTCTTCCGGCGTCGATGGTCGTGCTCCAGACGGTGGGCTGCCCCTGGTGGTCCCGGGCATGCGTCTCCATGCCCTCCGCCCCGCCGTCCGGGAACGCCCGTTCCAGGAACCCGATGAGGGTACGGGCACACTCCGGCGAGCAGTCGGTGGCCGTCACCAGCACCGCGTCGTCCGCGTGCCGCGCTTCGCTGTTCATCACGTCGCCTTTCCTCAGGGTCCTTGCCCGTACTCCGCGGCCCTCGCGAGGGCGGTCACGCGCGGCGCGGCGGACCGGCGGGGGCCGGTCCGCCGCGGCGGCGGCGCTCCACCGCTCAGCGCCCGAGAGCCTTCTTGAGCTGGTCCTTGTTCATCGCGGAGCGTCCCTCGATGCCCCGCTTCTTCGCCTCTTCGTACAGCGCGTCGCGGGTGGGCCCCGAGGAGCCGCTGCCGGAGCCGGTGCTGCGGCCCGAACCGGAGGAGCTGCGGCCCGACGACTTCGTCTCGCCGGAGCGGGCCCGCTCCTTGTTCACCGTACGGCCGGCCATTTCCTTCGCCCGGCCCTCCGACATGCCGCGCTCCTGGCCGGACTCCTTGATGTGCTCGTACTGGCGCTCGCGCTTCCCGCTGGATCCTCGGGGCATCGCAGTTCTCCTCACGCATAGGGGTGGACACGGCCATGCTGCGGGCCGGCGCCGGCTCCCGCACCCCCGGAGCGGCCACCCGGAGGTACGCCGCCCCGGCGGCGGCACCCTTGCGCGCCCCACCCGCAAACCACGGCGTTTTCAACGGGATTGGCGTACGGGTGAAACCTTTCCCTGTTTCACGCGCCCCAGGCCGTCGCCGGTCACCCCACTGGCACAGTGGCCGCACCCACTTCGGCCAAAGGAGATCCACGTGCTCGAACGCAAGCGGCGCAAGAACGGGACCGAGGTCACCTTCGTCCTTCCGGCCGACAATCCGCCCGGGCCGGTCAGCGTGGTGGGCGACTTCAACGACTGGCAGCCGGGCACCCACGTACTGGCTCCCCGCGAGGACGGTCTGCGCGCCGTGACCGTCGAACTGAGCGGGAAGAAGACACACACGTTCCGGTACCTCGCCGCGGGCGACTACTGGTTCGACGAGGAGCAGGCCGACGGCCACGACGGCACCAACAGCCACCTGCGCACCTGAGGCCGCGGCACCCGGCCCCGCACCGGAGGTCCGGCGGGTACCCGCCGGTTCAGCCGAGAAGTTCCAGTACCGCCGCCTCCACCTCGCCGTGGGTGGCCGGGTGCCCGTAGACGACGTCCGCGCCGAGCCGGTCCAGCGCGGGCTTGATCGTGACACCGCTCTCGTAGAGCTCGAAGAGCCTCGGGTTGATGTACGAGGAGCGGCAGACCGCCGGCGTGTTCCCCAGGTAGCCGCTCACCTCGCGCACCGCCCGCGCCACCGCCTTCGTACGCCGGGCCCGGGACTCCCCGGCGACGTCGGCCGAGACGGCGAGGGCGACCGCGGCCAGGACCGTGGCGTGCCAGGTCCGGAAGTCCTTGGCGGTGATGTCCGCACCGGACCGGCTGCGCAGATAGTCGTTGACGTCGCCGGCGCGCACGTCGTGCCAGATACCGCCCTGCCGGTACACGAAGAGCTGCGACTGCCCGTCGCACCGGCGCAGCAGGGACCTGACGACGGCGTACGCGGCGGGGTCCACCAGGGCGCGGGTCTGCTCCTGGCCGGATTTGCCGGGGTAGCGGAAACAGACCTCGCCGCGGCTGCAGACGGCGTGTTCCCGCAGCAGCGTGGTCAGCCCGTACGCCTGGTGGTCGCGCCGGTACGCGGCCCCGCCCACGCGGAAGAAGCCCAGGTCGAGCAGGCGGGCCGAGCAGGCCAGGACCCGGTCCCGGCCGAGCCCCCGGGTCCCGAGGTCCGCTTCGATGCCCTGGCGCAGCCTCGGAAGCCGTGTCGCGACGTCCAGCACGTGTTCGTGTTTGGCGGCTTCCTGCCGCTCCCGGAACGCCGCGTGGTAGAGGTACTGCCGGCGGCCCGCCTCGTCGGTTCCCATGGCCTGGATGTGGCCGCCGGGCCACGGGCAGATCCATACGTCGGTCCAGGCGGGCGGGATCACCAGTGAGCGCAGCCGCTCCCGCTCCGACGGCTCGGTGAGCGGCGCTCCCGTCAGGTCCAGGTAGCGGAATCCGCGGCCGTGGCGTACGCGGGCGTACCCGGGCCGGTCGGGGCGGCTCGTGCGCAGCCGCATGGTCCTCTTCGGCATGATGCCGGGCGTCTGCCCGGTTCCGGCACGGATACCCCCGGTACACGTGTCTGCGCCCGGACGGGGCGGGCGGCCTCTAGATTCGTCCGCATGGTGCACGTACTGGGCAGCAGGGTCCTGCTGACCCCCACGGATCCCGACCGGTCCCGCGCGTTCTACGGCGGGGCCCTGGGCCTCGCCGTGTATCGGGAGTTCGGTACGGGTCCCGAGCGCGGGACGGTCTATTTCCTCGGCGGCGGATTCCTGGAGGTGTCGGGCCGTTCACCGACCCCGCCTGCCCCGGGGCTGCGGCTGTGGCTTCAGGTCGCCGATGTGCGGGCGGCGTACGAGGAGCTGCTGGAGCGGGGGGTCGGGGTGCTGCGGCCGCCGCTGCGAGAGCCGTGGGGGCTGATCGAGATGTGGATCGAGGACCCGGACGGTGTGCGGATCGCCGTCGTGGAGGTGCCGGCGGACCATCCGCTGCGGCTGCGCCCGTGAGCGTCGGGCGCGCGCCTGACGTGAGCGTCGGGGGCGTGCCCGCCGCGGCGGCCGTGTCGTGCGCCACGATCCGGGCCGGGGCATTCCAATGGGGCTGATGCGGCCGTTATCGTGACGATTCACCCGCTTCCCTATCCGCCCGGATGGTCTCCAGTGCCCGCAGACACCTCCCTGTCCCCGCTCATGGCGGCGACGACGCACTGGCTGACCCGCGCCTACCCCGCCGGCAGCGGCGCGCTCCAGCGGAGCCTGGCGGAGGCCCAGGCCCGGCAGGCCGTCACGGTCGCCGCGTGGCTGCGGTACCCGACGGACCTCGACGCGCAGCTGGTCGCGCTGACGGGGCCGGGCGGCTCCGGCCGCCTGGACTGGATCACCGGTGCGGACGCCCACTGCGAGGACGAGGAGCGCGACGACGTCTGGCGCTGCTGGGTCGACGAGGTCGTGGCCAGCTGGGCGGCATGCCTGCTGACCACACCGTCGCTGGCTTCGGCGGCGGTCGCCGCGCTGGCCTCGACGGAGCACGCCGACGCCGTCCCGGTGGCCTTCCGCCGCCTGACGGACCCCGCGGTGGACGACCGCTGCGCGGCGGCGCTGCTGCGCCACCCGGACCTGCTGGCACCGATAGCGGACCTGCACCGCCCGGGCCTGCTGGACTGCCTCGGGGCGGACACCGCGCTGACGGGCTGAGCGCAGCGCGCGCCGGGTCCGTTTCCCGGGCATCGAGCAGGGTAGGCGCCGTCGCGCGGGGTGCGGTCTTGGCCGTCCCGGCCGCGACGGAGGCCGCATTCCGCCCGCAGCCCGGGGGCCGCGCCGCGGGTGCACCCGTACGCGCGCAGCGGGCGACGCACTCGGCGACACGACCGAGGATGGGAGCATGTCCGCCCGACTTGTGATCTACCCTCCGGACGAGAACGGCTGGCGCCGGGTGCGTTACGACGGCGTCGCCATCGGCGTGGCCCACAAGCCCTCCGACATCCTCGTCTTCCTCAGTGCGGCCGGGATGGAGGATCCCGGGGACCTGGACCTCACCGATCCCGAGCTCGTCGAGTGGCGCGGCCCCGGACCCGAATCGTGGGCGGAGTCGCCCCCGTGAGCACGACCCGGAGACGCCCGCCGACATCCCGGCCGACGTTGCGGCCGGCGTACGAGAGGAGGCCCGCGCGATGGAACAGCCGAACGAGAACGAGCCGGCCCGCGAGAAGGCGGCCCAGGTCGCCCTTTCCCTCCAGGACAGCCGCCGGACCGTGATGGCGACGGCGGCCGGCGCCCTCGCCGTGGCCGCGGCCTTCCTGGCCCACCGGCGCCGCTGCCGCTCCTAGTGCCGTTCCCGGGAGCCTTGCGGCAGGTTCCGTGCGGCGCGACGGGGCACGCGTGACGGGGACACGCTCGTCCGACGCAAAGGATCCCCATGCTCGTCGTCGCGCTGCTCACTCCCCCCGTCATGCTGGCCGCCGTGCTGGCCCTCGGGCGGTACGAAGAACGTCTCCTGGGCGCGCCGGCCGCCGGGCCCGCCCGCCGGCCCGCGCCGGCCCCTCCCCCGCGGGTCCACCGGCCGCCCGGCGCGCACCGTCGCGTGGCCGTGGGCAGGGTCACCCGCTTCCCCGTGCGAAACGAGCTGGTTTGAGATGGCTCCTCCCCGGCAAGGGGCGACAGACGACGGACGAATTACGTGTCTCATCCCGATTCGCACAGGAAGGACCGACCCATGCGTGTGGCGTTTTTGACGGCTACGGAGGGCATCGAGCAGGTCGAGCTCACCCAGCCGTGGCAAGCAGTGATCGACGCCGGCGGCAACCCCCAGCTCGTCTCGACGGAGCCGGGCCGCGTCCAGGCGTTCAACCACCTCGACAAGGCGGACACCTTCCCCGTCGACCTCGTCGTCTCGCAGGCCTCGGCGGAGGACTTCGACGGACTGGTCCTTCCGGGTGGTGTCGCCAACCCGGACGCGTTGCGGACGAACGCCGAAGCGGTGGCCTTCGTACAGAGCTTCTTCGACGCCGGCAAGCCGGTCGCGGCGATCTGCCACGCCCCGTGGACCCTGGTGGAAGCCGACCGCGTCCGCGGCCGCACGATGACCTCGTGGCCGAGCCTGCGCACGGATCTCCGCAACGCCGGCGCGACCTGGGTCGACGAAGCCGTACAGGTGTGCACGGCCGGCCCCAACACGCTCGTCACCAGCCGCAAGCCCGATGACCTGCCGGTGTTCTGCAAGACCTTCCTGACCGAGTTCAACCGCTGAGAGGACACCCATCCGCATGGGCATCATCGCCTGGATCCTGATCGGCCTGCTGGCCGGGCTCATCGCCAAGGCCATCACCCCGGGCAGGGACCCCGGCGGCTGCCTGATCACCATGGTGATCGGCATCGTCGGCGGCCTGCTCGGCGGGTGGCTCGGCAAGGTGATCTTCGGCGTGGACTCGATCAACGGCTTCTTCCACCTTTCGACGTGGATCGCGGCCGTCGTCGGTTCCGTCATCGTGCTGCTGGTCTACCGGCTGATCGCCGGGCGCAGGGGCGCCTGACGGCGCTCCCGCCCGAAAGCCGGCCCCCACCGCTCGCGGTGGGGGCCGGCTTTCGTCCGTCCGTGCCGGCGCCCGTCCGCCCTTCGGGTGCGGCTCCTCGGGTCACCTC
Source organism: Streptomyces cirratus (assembly GCF_014650775.1). Lineage (GTDB taxonomy): Bacteria > Actinomycetota > Actinomycetes > Streptomycetales > Streptomycetaceae > Streptomyces > Streptomyces cirratus. The sequence goes on from NZ_BMVP01000004.1 coordinate 216,196, forward strand.
ACCACCGGCGCGGCCGGCGGCCCTCGTCGTCCGTGGGGCGGGCACGCAGCTGGCCGGCCAGGCGGTGCAGGCGGGGGAAGCGCTCGCGCCGCAGCTGCGAGTGGCGGTCGAGTTCCTCGATGAGCCGCTCGGAACGTTTCTCCACGCCGAGTTCGTCCAGGACCCGGTCCGCCTCGGCGAGCAGGGCTCCTGAGAGCTGCCACTGGCCGGGCTCGGTGCGGACCTGTTCCAGGAGCAGTTCCGCGAGCCGGTCCCGGCTCACGCGGGCGGTCTTGAGCTCCTCGGTCAGCCTGCTCTCGGCTTCCTCGGCGTTGGCACTGACCTGCGCGGTGATCAGCTGGGCGAAGCTCTCGACGGCGATGGCCGTGTGTGCGTAGAGCTCCCGCAGCGCCTGCGCGATGTGCGCCGGAAACAGCGGCCCCTCGGGCCGCGCCTGGGCCAGGTCGGTCAGGGTCCGGCAGGTGACGCGCAGCACCACCGCGCAGATCTCCAGGGTGTCCAGTCCCGTGCGCAGCACCAGACGGAACAAGAGCCCTTCGCGTACGCGCGGGTTCAGCCGCAGGCTGTCCTCCGCCTGCCGCAGGGCGGCGTCGACCTGGGCGATGTCGTTGTCGAGCCGGCGCGCCTCGTGCAGGCGGGCGGCGGCCTTCTCCACCGGGGTGTGCTCGTCGAGTTCGTCGGTGATGTGCACCATCAGGGCACGGATCCGACGGGCCAGGTCGGTGATCGCCTCGCTCGCCGGCCCGACCCACACGGGCGGCACGAACAGGACGTTGAACAGCAGGCCGACGGCGGCGCCGATCAGGGTCTCCAGCACCCGGTCCCAGGCGGTGTCCGCGACCCGGGTGACACCGAGGACCAGCATGGCGCTGATCGCGACCTCGGGGACGAACTCCCCGGCCTTCACCAGCGGTCCGATGGTGAGCGAAACCAGGATGATCAGGCCGAGGCTCCACCAGGTCAGGCCCACCAGTGCGCTGAACCCGATCGCGAGCAGCACTCCGGCCACAACGGAGTTGACCCGGCGGATGCCTGTGGTGAGGGTCGAGTAGAGGGTGACCTGTACGACGAGCAGCGCGGTGAGCGGAGCGGTCAGCGGGGCGGGTTCGCCGCTGAGCCGCAGGGCGACGACGTACGAGATCACGGCGGCCGCGGTGGAGCGGACGGTCTGGACGACGGCGGGCTCCCGGTGCCGGCGCACCAGCTGGCGCAGTGGAGCAGAGAGTGACATGACCCGCCCTTTCCCCTTCGCGTGAAGATCAACGCGGTACGGCGCGCGCAGTACACACCGGATATGTCACGACACGCTACGTGAGGACCAATGCCCCGACGGCTCGCTGCGCGGCGGTTCACTGGGTGGCCTGAATCGGACCATCGGCACGAGCGAGGAGAGCGGCATGGGACACGGCGGCGACGTCATCGCGGAACTCACCACGGATCACGAGGAGGTGGAGGAGCTCTTCACCAACATCCAGGAACTGCCGTCGGGCGACGCGCGCAGGAAGCACTACGCGGACCAGGCGATCATGGAGCTGGTCCGGCACTCCGTGGCCGAGGAGTCCTACCTCTACCCGGCCGTCCGCGAGCACCTGCCCCAGGGGGACAGCATCGCGGACAAGGAGCTGGAGGACCACGCGATGGCCGAGCGCACCATGAAGGACCTTGAGGGCTGCGACGCGGACGACCCCCGTTTCGACGCCCTGATGACCAAGCTCATGGCCGAGATCCGCGCCCACGTGGCCGACGAGGAGAACAACCTCTTCCCGCAGCTGCGCGCCGCCTGTACCCCGGACATGCTCATGAAGCTCGGCGACAAGGTCCGCCAGGCGAAGAAGATGGCCCCCACCCGCCCGCACCCCTCCGCGCCCGACAAGCCGCCGGCCAACAAGCTGCTCGCCCCTGGCGTCGGCCTGGTCGACCGGCTGCGCGACGCGATGAGCGGACGGGGCAAGGACTGACACGGCCCGTGACCGGCGGCTCCGGAGACCGGGACGTCCGGCCTCCGGGGCGCCGTCGGTCCGGCCGAGCGGCGCCTTTCCGAAGGAATTCGAAGGAAAGGGAAAAGCGGCGGGAAAAGTGACGCATGCCCGATACATGGAGGGTCGGGCCACGGGCAGGCGGAAAACGTAACCCGCAAGGCGCGCGCAGGGAGACAGCGTTCATGGACACCGCACTCGTCCAGCACCGCATCACGCTCGCACCGGAGCCGGGGGTGGGGGCGGCCGCCCGCGACACTGCCCACCGCTTCCTGGCCGACGCGAGGGACCACGGCGGTGCCGTACCGGACCCGGCCCAGGACACCCTGCTGCTCCTGGTGACCGAGCTCGTCACGAACGCGCTGCGCCACACCGACGGCCCCTGCACCCTCTGCCTGACGTTGCAGCCGGCCGCCATCGACGTCGACGTCACGGACACCAGCCCGCACCCGCCGGTGCCCCGGACCCCCGACCACACGGGGCGCGGAGGCTGGGGGTGGAACCTCGTGCACCACCTGACGGAAGCCGTCGAGATCCGGCCGACCGCGGACGGGGGGAAGACCATCCACGCCCGTATCGCCCTGGAGTAACGCCGGGCCCGGCCGGAACGCGCCGCTGACCGCGATTTGACCGCATACCGGGATACGGCATGCCTCATACCGGGCACACTCCGGCCCGAAGCGGCAGGAGAAGCGGAGGCGACGAGCGGATGACCGAGACACCCCTACCCCAGCGCCGCCGCACGCCCGCGGCCTCCGGTCCCGCCGTCGGCGCCGCGGCGGCGGCCCGCGCCCGCGCCGAGGTGGCGACGGGGATCCTCATGGCACTGGTGCCGTGCAGCGCCGAGACCGCCCGCCGACTGCTCACGGCGGCCGCGGAGGAGGCGGGCACCACGGCGGAGGAGGGCGCCGCAGCGGCCGTCGCGCTGCTTTCGGGCCCGGACGAACCCACCGCCGTCCAGCAGGCGCTGCGCACTGCCATGCGCCGGGCCAGGTCCGGGCCGCAGCAGGAAGCCGGGGCGCGGCTGCTGCCCGGGGCGGACGTGCTGCGCGAGCAGGTGGCACGCTTCCGGGCGCTGCGCCGGGAGGTGCTCAAGTCCCCGGGGGACGCGGCCCTCCGGCGCGGGCTGGACGACGCCGTGTACACGTTGTGCGTGATGATGGGCCGCCGGACTCCGCACGATGCGCTCAAGGCCGCCGAGACGCTGATCGGCGCGCGGCCCCGGCCGGAGCAGGGCGGCTGAGGAAGCAGACGGCTCCGCCCGGCTGGTACCGGGCGGAGCCGTCCGTTCTCACTCGTCGTGTCAGGTTCCGGCTGGTGTCACAGCGAACGCTTGCTGCCCTTGGTCCGGGTCTTGGTTTCTTCCAGCGCGCTCTTCGCCTTGCCCTTGGCCTGGTCCATCTTGCCTTCGGCGGCCATCTTGTCGTTGCCGGTGGCCTTGCCCGTGGCTTCCTTGACCTTGCCCTTTGCCTTGTCCATGCCGCCCTTGCCGGCCATGGTGACCTCCTTGGCTTGGTGTTCTTCGGTGTCGGCGTGCCCGACCGTCAGGCGGGCCAGGTGCCCGAGATGCGCCGTACGGCGGTCGCCCCGCCGCGTTCGACCGCGGCCTTGACGACGGCGAAGATCGCCCCTTGCAGGGCGGCCGCGAGCAGGATCTCCCGCCAGGTCCTGCCCTCGTCCGTGGCGTCCGGCGCGTCGTCCTCATGGCCCGCCAGTTTCCAGACCTGCTTGAACGTCACACCCGCCAGCATGCCGGCGCCGGCGCCGAGCGCCAGTCCCACCGGCTTGTAGGCGATCTTGGACTTGTTCACCGTCCGCGCTCCCTCCGTCGGCCCCGTGCTGATGTCCGGAGCACTTCCGCAGCGGCGTCTTCCCCGCCGCCGCCGGGATAAGCCCGGTGGCGGGTGGTTTTCCGCCTACGGCTCAGCGGGGCCCGGCGGGCTCCTCGCGGGGCGGGAGTGCCCCCATCGCCCACCGGATCGTCCCCGTCAGCGCCCGCCCGGACAGGCGTACGAGGTCTTGCGGCACGTACGGCGCCGCGCGCAGTCCGAGCGCCGCGCGGGCCCACGGCGGCAGCATGCGGACCGCGTTGGCCGCCAGGAGGGCGTAGGGGCCGCGGGCGATCCACGGCAGCGGCGGCTCGCGGAGTATGAAGCGGGCCGCGTCCAGGGCCTGCGGGGTGGCTCGCAGTTCGGGCCGGTAGCCGGCGAGCCGGGCCGCGAGGGAGGCGCGGTCGACGGGCGGGGCGGGTACGCCGAGCGCGCGTGCGACCCGGGCGGTGTCGGCGATGTACGCGTCGCAGCCCGCGCCGTCCAGGGGGTGGGCCCCGTAGCGCTGGTGGGCACGGAGGAAGCTGTCGACCTCCGCCACGTGCACCCAGCACAGCAGGTGCGGGTCGGCGGCGTGGTAGGGCTCCCCGGCCGCCGTGGTCCCCCGGACCCGCTCGTGCACCTCGCGTACGTGGTCGACGGCGCGCTGGGCGTCCTCGGCGGTGCCGTAGGTGGTGACCGCGAGGAAGGTGCTGGTGCGCTGGAGCCGCCCCCAGGGGTCGCCGCGGAAGCCGGAGTGCGCGGCGACGGCAGCCATCGCGCGGGGGTGCAGGGACTGCAGGAGGAGTGCGCTGAGGCCGCCGATGAACATGGAGGCGTCGCCGTGGACGGTGCGGATGGGCCGCTCGGGGCCGAACCAGCGCGGGCCGGGAGTGCCGTGGATGCGGGCGCGGTTCTGCCGGCCCGCGGGCCCCGCCACGTGGGTGAACAGGCTGGTGCCGACCCGTTCCCGCAGGCCCTGGGCCGGCCGCTGCGACATGTCCATGCTCCCATCTTGCCGCGCGCCCGGGCGGGCCGGGGAGTCCCCGCCCGGCCACAGCACTAGGCGGAAAGGGCCGCGGAGACCACCGACCGCGCCGCGTCCTGGACTTCGGCGAGGTGTCCGGGGCCGCGGAACGATTCCGCGTAGATCTTGTACACGTCCTCGGTGCCGGAGGGGCGGGCCGCGAACCAGGCGTGGTCGGTGGTCACCTTGATCCCGCCGAACGCCGCGCCGTTGCCCGGGGCGCTGGTCAGCACACCGGTGACCGGGTCACCGGCGAGCGTGTCCGCGGTGACCTGCTGCGGGGACAGCCGGGCGAGCACCGCCTTCTCCTCCCGGGTGGCCGGGGCGTCGACGCGCGCGTACGCGGGCTCGCCGAACCGGGCGGTGAGCGCGGCGTACCGCTCCGAGGGGCTCTGTCCCGTCACCGCGAGGATCTCCGAGGCGAGCAGGGCGAGGAGGATGCCGTCCTTGTCGGTGGTCCACACCGAGCCGTCGCGGCGCAGGAAGGAGGCGCCGGCCGATTCCTCGCCGCCGAACCCGAGGGTCCCGCCCGCCAGTCCGTCCACGAACCACTTGAAGCCGACGGGCACTTCCACCAGTTCACGGCCGAGGTCGGCGGCCACCCGGTCGATCATCCCGGAGGACACGAGCGTCTTGCCGATGCCCGCGGAGCCCGGCCACCCCTCGCGGTGGCGGTAGAGGTAGTCGATCGCGGTGGCCAGGTAGTGGTTGGGGTTCATCAGGCCGCCGTCCGGCGTCACGATGCCGTGCCGGTCGGCGTCGGCGTCGTTGCCGGTCGTCACGTCGAACCGGTCGCGGCCCTCGATCAGGGAGGCCATCGCGTACGGGGAGGAGCAGTCCATGCGGATCTTCCCGTCCCAGTCCAGCGTCATGAACCGCCAGGTGGGGTCGGTTTCCGGGTTGACGACGGTCAGGTCGAGCCGGTGTTCCTCGGCGATGCGCCCCCAGTAGGCGACGGAGGCTCCCCCCAGCGGATCGGCGCCGATGCGTACGCCGGCCGCTCGGACGGCGTCCAGGTCGAGCACGGAGGGCAGGTCGCGGACGTAGGCGCCGAGGAAGTCGTACCTGCCGGTGGTGGCGGCCGCCAGCGCCCGGGCGTACGGGAGTCTGCGCACCTCTTTCGAGCCGCCGGCGATGATCTCGTTGGCCCGCTCCTGGATCCAGCCGGTCACCTCGGAGCCGGCGGGTCCGCCGTGGGGCGGGTTGTACTTGAACCCGCCGTCGGCGGGCGGGTTGTGCGAGGGGGTGACGACCACCCCGTCCGCCAGGGCTGCGGTACGGCCCCGGTTGTGGGTCAAGATGGCGTGGGAGACCGCGGGCGTGGGGGTGTAGCCGTCGGCGGTGTCGATGAGGACGCTCACGCCGTTGGCGGCGAACACCTCGATGGCCGTGACCCGGGCGGGTTCGGACAGCGCGTGCGTGTCGGCGCCGAGGAACAGCGGCCCGTCCACGCCCTGCCGGGCCCGGTACTCGCAGATGGCCTGGCTCGTCGCGGCGATGTGGTCCTCGTTGAAGGCCGTGGCGAGGGAGGACCCGCGGTGCCCCGAGGTGCCGAAACTGACACGCTGGTCCGGATCGGCGGGATCCGGGTGCAGCGCGTAGTACGCGGTCACCAGCCGGGGCACGTCGATGAGGTCCTCCGCTCGCGCCTGCTGGCCCGCTCGCTCGTTCGGCATCCGTTAGCTCCTCCGTACTGCTGGTCACTGCTGGTCCGTACTGCTGGACTGCTGGGGATTCCACTGCCGGGACTTCCTGCTGAGGGCTTCCCTCCCCCAGGGCCTACCCAGCGGCGGCGACTCCTACCGGCCGGCTTCGCTGCGTTCGTCCGGGTTTGGGACATCGGTCAGCGGTTAGCCGCACCGTGCCGGGGCACGCGCGGCAGCATCCGCGCGCTCCGGCCTGCCCCCCCGGACGGGGGCGGTGGAGCGCTCACCGAGGAGGTTGTGCCACGTGGAACGCAGCAGCGGGGCCCCTGACCCCACCACCATGTACCCCCGGCCGGAATTCCCGCAGCAGGAGCAGGAGCACCCGGGACGGTCCGGGTCGATGGATCCCGTGCCCGACCACGGCGAGACGTCCTACCGGGGCCACGGCCTGCTGGAGGACCGCAAGACCGTGATCACGGGCGGGGACTCCGGCATCGGCCGGGCGGTCGCGATCGCGTACGCCCGCGAGGGCGCCGACGTGCTCTTCACCTACCTTCCCGAGGAGGAGGAAGACGCCCGGCAGACCGAGCGCCTGGTGGAGGAGGCGGGCCGCAAGGCGGTGGCCGTGGTCTGTGACATCCGTGAGGAGGAGCAGTGCCGGGCGCTGGTGGACCGGGCAGTCACCGAGTTCGGCCGGATCGACGTGCTGGTGAACAACGCCGCCTACCAGATGGCGCAGCCGGAGGGGATCTCAGCGATCACCACCGAACAGTTCGACCGGGTCGTGCGCACCAACCTCTACGGGATGTTCTGGCTCTCGAAGATGGCCCTCCCCCACATCCCGTCCGGGGGCAGCATCATCAACACCACCTCCGTGCAGGCCTACCAGCCGAGCCCGCCGCTGCTGGACTACGCGATGACCAAGGGCGCCATCGTCACCTTCACCCAGGGGCTGGCGCAGATGACGGCGTCCGACGGGATCCGGGTCAACGCCGTCGCACCCGGGCCCGTCTGGACCCCGCTGATCCCGGCCACCATGCCCGACACCGCCGAGTTCGGCGCGCAGTCGCCGCTGGGGCGTCCGGCCCAGCCCGCGGAGCTGGCGCCCGCCTACGTCTTCCTCGCCTCGACGCAGGCGAGCTATCTCACCGCGGAGATCCTCAACGCCACCGGCGGGACCCCGCTCCCCTGACATCGGAGGACATGTGTCACACGACCACGAGGCCCTGTACACCCGGATCGAGGAGGAGGTGGCCCGCCGCGCCGACCGGCTCTGGGACATCAGCTGCACCCTGCACCGGGACCCCGAGACCGCCTACGCGGAGCACCGCTCGTCGGCGCTGCTGAGCGCGGAGTTCGAGCGTGAGGGATTCACCGTCGAGCGGGGCACGGCCGCACTGCCGACCGCGTTCGTCGCCCGGTCCGGCAGCGGGGCGGGGCCCCGGGTGGCCCTGCTGATGGAGTACGACGCGCTGCCCGGTCTGGGCCACGCCTGCGGCCACAACCTGATCGCGGCGGCCGGGCTGGGTGCGGCGGCCGCAGTACGGGCGGCCCTCGGCGACGGCGGGGGCACGGTCCTCGCCGTGGGGACGCCGGCCGAGGAGCGGGGCGGCGGCAAGGTGGAGCTGGTGTCGGCGGGGGTGTTCGACGGGGTCGACGCCGCGCTGATGTTCCACCCGGGGGTCCACAGCTGGGCGTGGGCGCCGCTGACGGCGCAGCGTCAGCTCCGGATCGGGTTCCACGGCCGCGCCGCCCACCCCACCGGCAACCCGACGGAGGGCGTCGACGCGCTCGCCGCTCTGGTGCAGCTGTTCAACACGACCGCCGTCCTCAGCCGGCGGCTGCCCGCCGGCTCGCACGTCCAGGGCATCGTGACGGACGGCGGCGAGTCCACCAACGTCGTACCCGCCTACGCGGAGGGCCTTTTCGGGCTGCGCGGCGCGACGACGGGCGCGCTGGAGGACCTGGCGGCGGAACTCGAGTCCTGCGCCCAGGGGGTGGCCAAGGCGACGGGCACCAAGGCCGAGGTCACCCCGGTCGGCACGGGGTACCGGCACTTCCGCAACAACCGGGCGCTGTCCGACCGGTTCACCCACCACATCGGGCGGGCCGGGATCGCGCTCGGGGATCCGGCGCCGGGGGTGTACCTGGGCTCGTCGGACATCGGCGACGTCAGCCACCGGGTCCCGGCCATCCACCCGTTCGTGGCCATCATGGACGAGCCGGGCTCCGACCACACCCCCGGTTTCGCGCTCGCCGCGGCCGCCCCCCGGGGACGGCGGGCGATGCTCGCCTCGGCGCGCGCCCTGGCCTGCACGGCGGCGGACGTGCTGCTGGACCCGGCGCTCAAGGAGACGGCCTGGGCGCAGCTGCGGTCGCAGGCCGCTTCGGGCGGATGACCGTACGGTGGCGGCATGCGCCTGCTGCTGATCTCCGACACGCACCTGCCGACCCGGGCCAAGGCCCTGCCCGCCGCCCTGGTCGAGGAGTGCGGGCGGGCGGACGTCGTGATCCATGCGGGTGACTGGGTCGACGAGGACGCCTACGCGCAGCTCGCGGGCCACGCCCGCGAGCTGGTGGGGGTGCACGGCAACAACGACAGCCCTGCGCTGTGCCGGCGGCTGCCCGAAGTGGCTCGGGTGGTGCTGGAAGGCGTGCGCGTCGGGGTGGTGCACGAGACCGGAGCCGCCGCGGGGCGGGAGGCGCGGTGCGAGCGGCGGTTCCCGGATCTGGACGTCCTCGTGTTCGGCCACAGCCACATCCCCTGGGACACCACCGCCCCCGGGGGCCTGCGGCTGCTGAACCCCGGCTCCCCCACCGACCGACGCCGCCAGCCCTTCCACACGTACATGACGGCCGTGGCCGCCGACGGTGAGCTGACCGGGGTCCGCTTGCACCGGCTGCCGCCCCGGGGCTGACGGCTCACCGGGGCTCGGGGGGCGCGCCCCGCTCGGGGAAGTGCCCGGCTCCGTCCGCGAGGAAGACCCGGCCCAGCCCGCTGATCTCCAGGAGCCGCACCAGGTGTGCGGGCACGCTCGTCAGGGTCACCGATCCGCCCGTGTCCTGGGCGTGGCGGCGCAGCTGCACCAGGACGCTGAGACCGGAGGAGTCGCAGAAGGTGACCGCGGAGACGTCCAGGACGAGGTGCGGGCTTTCGGCGAGCAGCCTCATGCCCTCCTCGCGCAGCTGCGGGGCGGTGTGCCAGTCCATGGCGCCGGCGAGCGCGACGACCAGCCGGGTACCGTCCCCCTCCCGGACGTTCAGGCGCAGGACGCTGTGGTTCACGGGCTGACTCCTGACGGACTCCCGGAACCGGTGTGCCGGGAAAGGGTTTTCGGGTGTCGTCTCACTGGTCCTGGCCGGTCAGGCCGGTGTGCTCCGCCGCCTCCCGCGTCCGCTCGGCGCTCGGTCCGAGCCATTCGCACAGCAAGATGGTGGCGTCGTCGCCCAGATGTCCGTCGTGGTGGTCCATGACCGCCTGGATGAGGCGGCGCAGGGTTTCGGGAACGGGCAGGCCGTCGGCGTGCCGGCGGATGAGGAAGTCGGTGAACCGTTCCAGGCCGAACTCGTTCGAGCCGGGGCGGCGGCGGGCCTCGGTGATGCCGTCGGTGTACAGCACCAGCCGGTCGCCGGGCTCCAGCTGCTCCCGGCAGAGCGTGACCGGCAGTCCGAGGTCGGTGCCCATGGGGTGGGCCGGCGGGCAGGCCGGCTGGCTGGGCCACCGGCCGGCCCTGATGACGAGGGGCGGGTGGTGGCCGCGGTTGACCCAGGTCAGCTCGCCGGTCGCGGTGTCGAGGTCGGCCAGGATCCCCGTCACGTACGAGTGGTGGCTGAACTGCTCGATCAGCAGTTCCTCCACCCGTTGGCTGATGCCGACGAGGTCCGAGCCCTGTCTGCGCGAGTTGCGGCAGGCGCCGACGGCGAGGTTGGCAGCCAGCCCGGCGGCCGTGTCGTGGCCCATGGCGTCGAAGATCGACAGGTGCACGACCGGGCCGTCCATGGCGTAGTCGAAGGCGTCGCCGCTGATCTGGTACGCGGGTTCCATGGCGGCCGAGATCACCACCCGGCCGTCCGCGTAGGTGCGCGGGGGCATCAGGTGCCACTGCATCTCCGCGGCGACGTTCATGGGTGCGGAGCGCACGAGGCGGGCGTAGGAGTCGCTGTGGTCCCGTTTGGTGACGATCAGCAGGGCGAGGAGCGAGGCGAGGGATTCGGCGTCCTGCCGGGCCATGTCGTCGTCGTAGGGGGTGGTCAGTCTGAGGAGGCCGAGGCGCTCGGTGCCGTCCAGCATGGGCACCCACCACTGGAGGCCGTTCTGCCCCGCCACGGGCACGATCTCGCTGTGCTGGTAGGAGCGGCCCGCCAGGGTGCCTTCTACCGGGACCTCGGCGTCCGCGGCCCGGGCGGTGGACGGGGGCCCGCCCACTCCCCCGCCGGTGAGCAGTCGCAGCACGCGGCCCTGTACGTCGGTCACGTAGACGGACAGGTCGCTGAATCCGGCGTGTTCGGCGTGGGCGCGGGCCTGGACCGGTACGAGTTCCATCGGCATGAGGTGGCTGGCCGCGAGCAGGCCCGTCAGCATGCGTCGGCTGCCTCGCTCGCGCTCGGTGGTCACGGAGTCCTCTCTCGCAGGCCGCCCGTCCACAGCCCAGTGCAGCACAAGGGGCGGACCGTCGCCTCTCAGGGCGCGGGGGTGCCCCGCAGGTTCAGGGCGCGCAGGGCCGTACGGGCGGCGTTGGCCCCGGGGGCTCCGTGCACGCCACCACCGGGGTGCGCCGTGGCCGAGGCGAGGTAGAGGCCGCGGACCGGGGTGCGGGGGCGGCCGGTGCCGGGGACGGGGCGAAAGAGCAGCTGCTGGTGCAGGTTGGTGGTGCCCTGGTTGACGGCGCCGCCGACCAGGGCGGGGTTGAGGCGCTCCAGGTCGGGGGGTGCGAGGACGCGGCGGGCCCGGACGGTGGCGCCGAAGCCGGGGGCGTAGCGTTCGATCTGCGCTTCGACGCGGGCGGCGATCTCCTCCTTCTCCCGTTCGTCCCACTTGCCGGTGATGGCGCCCGCGCCGTCCTGGCCGGCGTCGCCGGTGATGGCCTGCGGGACGTGGGTGTAGGCCCACGCGGATTCGGTGCCCGCCGGGGAGCGGGTGGGATCCGCCGTGGTCATCTGGCCGACGATCACGAACGGAACCCGCGGCACCTGGCTCATGGCGATCTGAGCGGAGAAGAGGGTGAGTTCGTCCAGGCCCTCGGCGAGGTGGACGGTTCCGGCGCGCCGGGCCCCCTCGGATCGCCAGGGGATCGGGCCGGACAGGGCCCAGTCCACTTTGACGGTGGCGAAGTCCCACTGGAAGCGCCTCAGGTCGGAGCGCAGGCGTGCGGGCAGGTGCTCCTCCCCCACCAGCCGTTCGTACAGGAGCGGGGCGGGGACGTCGGCGAGGACGGCCCGCCGGGCGGGGATCTCGACGCCGTCCTCGGTGCGCACCGCGACGGCGCGGCCGCCCCGGACCACGACGCGGGTGGCGGCCCGCGAGCAGTGCAGGGTGCCGCCGCGCGCCTCCAGCCTGCGCACCAGGGCCTCGGTGAGGGCGCGGGCGCCGCCGACGGGCACGGGGAAGCCGTACGCCTGGCCCAGCATGCACATCAGCCAGCCGAAGCCGCCGCCGAGCGCGGACTCGGGGCCGAGGTCGGCGTGCAGCGCGTTGCCGGCGATCAGCAGCCGGGCGCCCTCTCCGGAGAACTCCTCCTCGCCGAGCCTGCGCGCGGGCAGCAGCATGGTGCGCGCCACCCGCAGTCCCTCGGCCGCGCGCAACCGGGCCGCGAGCCTCAGGCCCGCGCGGACGGGCGGGAACGGGGTGAACAGGCAGCCGAGCACGTCGTCCCCGATGCGCTGCCAGAGGGCGTAGAGCCGCTCCCAGGCGGCTCCGTCCCCCGGCGCGAAGGCTTCGAGGGAGGCCGCGGTGTCGTGGACGCCGCTGCCGAGAACGGCGCACCTGCCGTCTTCGAGGGGGTGGGCGACGACGGCGGGGGCCCGGCTCCAGCGCAGGCCGTGCCGCTCCAGGTGCAGGTCGCGGATGACCGGGGAGGCGGCCGCGAGCGGGTAGAACGCGCTGAACAGGTCGTGCACGTAGTCGGGGTCGAGGCCGCGGTCGCTGCGGACCGCCCCGCCGGGCTCGGGAGCCGCCTCCAGGACGACGACCCGCCAGCCCGCGTCGGCCAGAATGTTGGCGGCGACCAGGCCGTTGGGACCGGCGCCGATGACCACCGCGTCAGGAGTCGCCATCGGGCCGGGCCCCCTTGGACTCGACGGCCCGGGCCAGGCGCCCGAGCATGCTGCGGTGGCGGAGCTGGACGAGGACGTCGATGGCGGCGTTGTGGAAGGAGCCGTTGCGGCCGCGCAGGGGGTGTTCGTCGATGATGACGAGCGTGTCCTTGCCCCAGGGTTTGATCTCGATGGCGATGCGGGCGCTGCCGCCCTTTCCCGCCATCGCCTCCAGTTCGAGCCTCTCGGGCGGCTCGCAGATGCGTACGACCGTCCGTCCCTCGTAGGTGAGGGGGCCGACCTTGACCTTGTAGCCGATGGTGGCGCCCTCCATCGGCCAGTGTCCGCCGGCCTCCCAGGACTCCTTGGTGCCGACCACCCAGTCGGCGTACCGGCTGCCGTCCCGCAGGACGTCCCACACCCAGGCGGGCGGACGGTGTACGAGCCGGTGCTGCACTGCCATGGCTCCTCCAGGGCTCGGTGGCACAGGTGCCCGGCGCCTACCCCGGGCAGCGGGGGTTCATACGGCGCCGGGCCGATGTCAGGTGGGCCGCCGACGGCCGGCGGCCCGGGCGCCGAGCAGTGCGGTGCAGGTCAGCGCCGTGGCCGCGGCCGTCCTGCGGGCCGCCGTGCGCCAGCCGCTGCCGCGGCCGCCGCGGACCGCCGAACTCCGCCCGGAGGGCACGTGCAGGTTGCCCGGGGAGTCGGGCGCGTCGCCGGCGGGATCCAGGTACCGGTGCTCGGTGCGCCGGGCGAGCGCGGCGCGGGTCAGGCCCGGGGCGAGGGTGTGGGCGGCCGCCAGGGACCGGGCGTAGGGGCCCACCAGCACGCGCGGCCTCGGGCGGCGCATCGCGCCGGTGAGGGCGCGCGCGACCCGCTCCGGGGTGGCCACGGGCGGCAGGGAACGCAGCTCGCGGCCGGTGTGGTTGGCGGCGTGCCGGAAGAAGGGCGTGTCGACGCCGGCGGGGAGCACGGTGCACACGCTGATGCCGCTCGCGCCCATGAGGGCGAGTTCCGTGCGCAGCACGTCGTCGAAGGTGACGAGGGCGGCCTTGGACATCGCGTATCCGGACATGTAGGGGGCCTGGACCACGGCGCCGAGCAGGGAGGCTACGTCGATGAGGATGCCTTCGCCCTGCCCGCGCATGACGGGCACGGCGGCCCGGGCCCCGTTGACGGCGCCGATGACGTTGACGTCGAGGAGGCGGCGCAGTTCACCGGGGGGCGTCTGGTCGAACCGGCCGAGGACGCCCACGCCGGCCGCGTTGGCCCACACGTCGATCCGGCCGAACCGGGCGGTGGCAGCCGCGGCGAGGGCGGTCACGGAGCCGGGGTCGGTCACGTCGGTGGGGACGGCCAGCGCCCGACCGCCGCGGCGCTCGCACTGCTGCGCCACGCGGTCGAGTTCCCGGGCGCTGCGGGCGGCGAGGACGACGTGCGCTCCGCGCCGCGCGCAGGCCAGGGCGGTGGCACGGCCGATGCCGCTGGACGCCCCGGTGATGACGACGACCCGCTTCTTGAGCTTCACACCCGGCGTCTGACCGGTTCGGCCTGATTCATGCCGCCTCGCCGCGCGCGGACGGCGCGGCCGGGGCCGGCGCGTGTTCACGTTCCGTGATTCACCGGAATGCAGTGCTCCCGAGTGCCCGTTCCTCCCGGCTGGCGGAGGCTGATGTCAATTCCCGGGGCTCCAGGGGCCCGCCGCCCGGCGCGGACCGCTGAGAGAGCGCCCCACCTGCCGCACGGGCGGTGGAGAGCCGGACCCACCCGCCAGAGGAGACCTTCGATGAGCACCGTCTCGACACAACGCTGGGAGCACGCCGTCGTCACCGGCGGCGCCGGTTTCGTCGGTTCACACCTGTGCACCGCGCTGCTGGACGCGGGCACAGCGGTGACGTGCGTGGACGATTTCAGCACGGGCCGGGCGGAGAACATCTCGGCGCTGGCGGACAGGCCGGGCTTCACGCTGCTGAGGGCCAACGTCTCGGAGCCGTTCACCGTGCCCCGCCCGCCGGACCTGGTGCTGCACCTGGCCTCCCCCGCCTCTCCGGCGGACTACCTGCGGCTGCCGCTGCACACGATGGAGGCGGGCAGCCTCGGGACCCGCAACGCCCTCGAACTCGCCCACCGCTGCGAGGCGCGCTTCCTGCTGGCCTCCACCTCGGAGGTCTACGGCGATCCGCAGGAGCACCCGCAGAACGAGCGCTACTGGGGCAACGTCAACCCGGTCGGCCCGCGCAGCGTGTACGACGAGGCGAAGCGCTTCGGCGAGGCGCTGACGACCGCCGAGGCCGGTTTCCACGGGACGGACACCTCCATCGTGCGGCTGTTCAACACCTACGGGCCGCGGATGCGCGGCTATGACGGCCGGGCAGTGCCCACCTTCATCCGCCAGGCCCTGGCGGGCGAGCCGCTGACGGTCACCGGTGACGGGTTGCAGACCAGGTCGCTGTGCTACGTCGACGACACGGTTGCGGGCATCCTCGCGATGGCCGCCCACGGCATGCGGGGCCCGGTCAACATCGGCAATCCGACCGAGATCACGATGCTGGAGCTGGCCCGGCTGGTCCTCGAACTCACCGGTTCCGATTCCGAGATCCGCTTCATCGAACGGCCCACGGACGACCCGAGCGTGCGCTGTCCCGACATCACGCTGGCCCGCGACAAGCTCCAGTGGGAACCGAGCGTGGCCGCCGAAGACGGCCTGCGGCGGACCATCGCCTGGTTCCGCGCCCAGCCGGACGACTGACGTCGAAGCAGCCGGGCGCGTTCCCGTCCGGTGCCCGCGCCTCAATCCGCCGAAAGGCCCGACAGACATGCGCATCCTCGGAATCAACGCCCTCTTCCACGACCCGGCCGCCGCGCTCGTCATCGACGGCCACATCGTCGCCGCCGCCGAGGAGGAACGTTTCTCCCGGCGTAAGCACGGCAAGCGTCCGGTGCCCTTCTCCGCCTGGGAACTTCCCGTGCAGGCCGCTTCCTGGTGCCTGCACCGGGCCGGTCTGCGCCCCCAGGACCTCGACGCCGTGGCCTACTCCTTCGACCCGGCGCTCGCCCGGCCGGCCGAGGAGATGGGCCTGGACGACCCCTGGGACCACCTGCGGCTGACCTATGCCAGGGAGGCGCCGGGCTTCCTGGGCAGCGCCCTGCCCGGGCTCGACCCCGCCCTGGTCCGGTTCGTTCCGCACCACATGGCGCACGCCGCTTCCGCCGCGTTCGCCGCCTCCGGTGCCGAGACCTCCTCGGTGCTGGTCCTGGACGGGCGCGGCGAGCGCGCCTCGCACCTGGCGGCGCGCCGGATCCACGACCGGCTGGAGCCGCTGCACTCGCAGGAACTCCCGCACTCCCTGGGCCTCGTCTACGAGGAACTCACGGCGCACCTCGGCTTCCTGCGCTCCTCCGACGAGTTCAAGGTGATGGCGCTCGCCTCGCACGGCACCCCGCGGATGCTGGCGGAACTGCGCCGCCACGTGTACCCGACCGGCGACGGCGGGTTCCGCGCGAGCGGCGTCCCCTGGCACGAACTGTGCGCCCCCCGCGGGCCGGAGGAGCCGTGGACGCGCGACCACGCCGATGTCGCCGCCAGTGCCCAGGCCGTCCTGGAGGAGACGCTGCTGGACCTGGCGCGCTGGCTGCACGGCAAGACCCGTGACGGCGTCCTGACCCTGGCGGGCGGCGTGGCGTTGAACTGCGTCGCCAACTCCCGGATCGCCCGCGAGGGGCCCTTCGACCGGGTGTGGGTACAGCCCGCCGCCGGTGACGCGGGGACCGCACTGGGCGGTGCGCTGCTGCTGGCCGCGGGCGCCGGGGACGACCCGGAGCCGATGGCAGGCGCGGACCTGGGCCGCGACTGGTCCGACGCCGAGCTCGGCGCCTGGCTCAAGACGGCCGCCGTCCCCTTCGAGCGGCCGCCGGACATCGCCGAGACCGTCGCGCGGGCCCTCGCGGACAACGCCGTCGTCGCCTGGTTCCAGGGGCGTTCGGAGTACGGGCCGCGGGCCCTCGGCCACCGGTCGCTGCTCGCGCACCCCGGGCACGCGGGCAACCTGGAGCGGCTCAACGACGTGAAGGGGCGCGAGCAGTTCCGGCCCGTGGCACCCATGGTCCTCGCCGAGCGCGCCGCGGAGATCTTCACCGGGCCCATCCCCAGCCCGTACATGCTGTTCGTGCACGACGTGGCGCCCCAATGGCGTGAGCGGATCCCCGCCGTCGTACACGTCGACGGCACCGCCCGCATCCAGACCGTCGACGCGGCGTACGAACCGCTGGTGGCGCGGATGCTCGGCCACTTCGAGCGGCTCACCGGGCTGCCAGTGGTGGTCAACACCAGCCTGAACACGGCCGGCCGGCCGATGGTGGACGATCCGCGCGACGCGCTGGAGTGCTTCGGCTCCTCCCCCGTCGACCTCCTCGCGATCGGACCCTACGCGATCCGGCGCGGCTCCTTCTTCCGCACCGACGACCGCTCCGACGACGAAGGCTGGTCCCGATGACCGCGTACGCCCCTCCCCGGACGGCTCCCCCGTACGCAGTGGTGGTGCCGACCCTGGGCCGGCCGAGCCTGAGCCGGTGCCTGGAGGCGCTGGCCGCCTCGACCGGGCCCAAGCCGGTCCGGGTCGTCCTCGTGGACGACCGCCCCCGGGCCGGCGGCGCCCCCCTGCCGGTCGAGGTACCCGAATCCCTGCGCCCCGTCACGGTGACCGTGCCCGGCGGGGGCCGCGGGCCGGCCGCCGCCCGCAACACGGGCCGCCGCGAGGCGGGCGGTGTCGCGCACTGGATCGTCTTCCTCGACGACGACGTGGTGCCCGGGCCCGAGTGGGGCGAGGAACTCGCCCGCGACCTCGCGGCCGCCTCCGAGCGGACCGGCGGGATCTCCGCCCGGATAGCGGTGCCGCTGCCATGCGACCGCCGCCCCACCGACTGGGAGCGCGGTACAGCAGGGCTGGCCACCGCGCGCTGGATCACCGCCGACATGGCCTACCGGCCGGAGGTCCTGGACGCCGTCGGCGGCTTCGACGAACGGTTCCGGCGGGCCTTCCGCGAGGACGCCGATCTGGCGCTGCGGGTCCTGGACGCCGGCTGGAGCCTGGACGAGGGCCTGCGCCGCACCACCCATCCGGTGCGCACGGCCGACCGCTGGGTCTCCGTGCGCCAGCAGGCGGGCAACGCCGACGACGTCCTGATGAACCGGCTGCACGGCGGCGGCTGGTGGAGCCGGGCGAGCGCCGCCCGGGGCCGGCTGCCGCGCCACCTGCTGGTGACCGGCGCCGCCGCCGGGGCCGTGTCCTGCGCCGTCCTCGGCAGACGCGGCGCCGCCGTCGCGTGCGCGACGGGGTGGCTGGCCGGTACGGCGGAGTTCGCGGGAGCGCGGATCGCGCCGGGCCCGCGAACCCGGCAGGAGGTCCTGTCCATGGCGGTGACCAGCGTGCTGATCCCGCCGGTGGCCACCTGGCACTGGCTGCGGGGGCAGTTGCGCCACCGCGGGGCGCTCCCGTGGCGCCCCCGGCCCGAGGCGGCGGCCGCCCGGGCGCCGCGCACACCACTGCGGGAACGGGTACCGCGATGACCCGGCCGCTCCCGCCCGGCCCCTGGCTGTTCGAGGCGTCCCCGCGGACCGGGCCGGGCCACGAGGCGGACCCGGTCCTGCCGCGGGCCGTGCTGTTCGACCGGGACGGCACCCTGGTCGCCGACGTGCCCTACAACGGGGACCCGCGGCGCGTGGCGCCCATGCCCTCGGCGCGCGAGGCCGTGGCCGCCGTACGCGCCCTCGGCATCCCCGTGGGTGTGGTGAGCAACCAGTCGGGCGTGGCCCGCGGCCTTCTGACGCGCTCCCAGGTACTGGCGGTGCGCGAGCGGGTCGACGGGCTGTTCGGGCCGTTCGCGGTGTGGGCGGTGTGCCCGCACGGGCCGCGCGACGCCTGCACCTGCCGCAAGCCCGCTCCGGGCCTGGTGCTGGCCGCCTGCCGGTACCTCGGGGTGGCCCCTGAACGGACCGTCGTCATCGGTGACATCGGGGCCGACGTGGAGGCGGCGCGCGCGGCCGGGGCGCGGGGCGTCCTCGTACCGACCGGGCGGACCCGGCGGGAGGAGGTCGCGGCGGCCGCCGAGACGGCGCCGGACCTGCTCGAGGCGGTCCGGCTGGTGCTGGGCGACCGTACCCCGGCGGTGGCGGCCACCGGTCCGGGGAGCGCCCCGTGAGCGGGCCGCGCACGTTGGTCGTACGGCTGGACAGCGCGGGGGACGTGCTGCTGGCCGGGCCGGCCGTGCGGGCGGTCGCGGCGGCATCCTCGTACACCGCGATGCTCTGCGGGCCGCTCGGCGAGCAGGCCGCCCGGATCCTGCCGGGCGTGGACGGGGTACTGGTGTACGACGCCCCCTGGGTCGGGCTGGACCCCGCCCCGGCCTGCTACCGGGAGTGCGCGGAGCTGCTGGAGGCTGTCGCCGCCGGAGGCTTCGACCGGGCGCTGATCCTGGTCTCCTACCACCAGAGCCCGCTGCCGGCGGCACTGCTGCTGAAACTGGCGGGCGTCCCGTGGGCCGCCGCCGACTGCGAGGACTACCCCGGTTCCCTGCTGGACGTGCGCCACCGCCGCCTGCCGCACCGGCACGAGGCGCTGGCAGCGCTGGACCTGGCCCGGGACTGCGGCTTCGCGCTGCCGCGCGGCGACGACGGGGCGCTGAGGGTGCGCACCCCGCCCGACACCGCGCACCTGACCGGGCCGGAGCCGTACGTGGTGCTGCACCCCGGGGCGGCCGCACCGGCGCGGTCGTGGACCGCCGCGCGGGCCGCGCGGGCCGCCGAGGCGCTGAGCGGCGCCGGCTACCGGCTGGTGGTCACCGGCAGCCGGTCCGAGAAGGACCTGACCGCACGGGTGGCGGGTGACCACGCGCTGGACCTCGGCGGCGTCACCGCCGATCTGGCGGAGCTGGCGGGCGTCCTCGCGGGCGCCCGGGTCGTACTCACCGGCAACACCGGTCCCGCGCACCTCGCCGCGGCGGCGGGCACCCCCGTCGCCTGCCTGTTCGCACCGGTGGTCCCCGCCGAGCGCTGGCGTCCGTACGGGGTGCCGCACGTACTGCTCGGCGACCAGGGGGCCCGCTGCGCGGACACCAGGGCCCGCCGGTGTCCGGTGGAGGGCCACCCCTGTCTGGACGGTGTGAGCGACGTGGAGGTGCTGGCGGCGGTGGCGACGCTGGGTGGCGGGACGGCACTGGGCACGCAGCCGGCCCGACCGGGCGGCTCATCCGAAACGGAGCGAGGAGCGAGGGTATGAACATCCTGCTGTGGCACGTGCACGGGTCCTGGACCACCGCCTTCGTCCAGGGGCCGCACACGTATCTGGTGCCCGTGACCCCGGGGCGCGATCCGGACGGCCTGGGGCGGGCCCGCACCTTCTCCTGGCCGGATTCGGTGAAGGAGGTGACGCCCGGGGAACTCCGCGACACCCCCGTGGACCTCGTCCTCCTCCAGCGGCCGCACGAGGCGGAGCTCGCCGAACGCTGGCTGGGCGGCCGTCGCCCGGGCCGGGACGTGCCGGCCGTCTACCTGGAGCACAACGCACCCGACGGGGACGTCCCCTGCACCCGGCACCCCTTCGCCGACCGCGACGACCTGACCCTCGTACACGTCACGCACTTCAACCGGCTGTTCTGGGACAACGGCTCCACCCGGACGGAGGTGATCGAACACGGCATCGTCGACCCGGGGCACCTGTACTCGGGCCACCTCCCCCGGGCCGCCGTCGTCGTCAACGATCCCGTCCGCCGGGGCCGTTACACCGGCACCGACCTGCTGGCCGCGCTCGGCGAAGCGGTGCCTCTCGACGTCTTCGGGATGCGGACGGAGGGCCTCGCCGAGCACCTGGGCGTACCGGCCGACCGGTGCCGCAGCGCCGACCTCCCCCAGCAGGCCCTGCACGAGGCGATGGCCGCGCGCAGGATGTACATCCATCCCGTGCGCTGGACCTCGCTGGGGCTCTCGCTGCTGGAGGCCATGCACCTGGGGATGCCCGTCATCGCCCTGGCCACGACCGAGGCGGTGGAGGCCGTACCGCCCGGGACGGGGATGCTGTCGACGCGCCCCGAGGTGCTGGCACGGGCCGCCCGGCTCTACCGGGAGGAACCGCAGGCCGCGGCCGAGGACGGCGCGCGGGCCCGCCAGGCCGTCTTGGAACGGTACGGACTCAAGCGCTTCCTGGCCGACTGGGAGCGCGTGATGACGGAGGTCTGCTCATGACGCCGCGCACCCGCCCCACCGCGCGCAGCCTGTCCATCGCCCTGGTGTCGGAGCATGCGAGTCCCCTGGCCGCGCTGGGCGGGGTCGACGCGGGCGGCCAGAACGTGCACGTCGCCCGGCTCGCGGGTGCGCTCGCCGACCGCGGCCACCGGGTGACCGTGTACACCCGCTGGGACTCCAAGGAACTGCCGGTCACCACCCTGCTGCGGCCGGGCGTACTGGTCCACCACGTGCCGGCCGGTCCGGCGGAGCAGCTGCCCAAGGACGAACTGCTGCCGCACATGCTGGAGTTCGCCCGCTACCTCGCCCTGGAATGGCAGGAGCGGGGACCCGATCTCGTGCACTCCCACTTCTGGATGTCGGGGCTGGCCTCGCTCCAGGTCGCGCGGGAGCTGCGGCTGCCGCTGCTGCACACCTACCACGCGCTCGGCACGGTGAAGCGGCGCCACCAGGGGCGCGCCGACACCAGCCCGCCGGCCCGGATCCCCTGCGAGGTGCAGGTCGGGCTCGGCTGCGACCGGGTCGTCGCCACCTGCCGGGACGAAGTCGCCGAGCTGGCGGGGATGGGGGTGCCCGCCGAGAAGGTCGACGTGGTGCCCTGCGGGGTGGATCCGCAGCAGTTCTCCCCCGAGGGCCCGGTCGCCGAGCGCGGCCCCTACCGGTACCGGCTGCTCCAGCTGGGCCGGCTGGTCCCCCGCAAGGGAGCCGCCGTCGCCATCGCCGCCCTGGCCGGGCTGCCCGACGCGGAGCTGGTCGTGGCGGGCGGCCCCCCGCCGGAGCGGGTCGACGCGGACCCGGAGGTCCGCCGCCTGCGGGACCTGGCGCGGGCCGCGGGGGTCGCCGACCGCGTCCGCTTCACCGGCGGGGTGCCCAGCTCGCAGGTGCCGGCCCTGCTGCGCAGCGCCGACGTGGTGCTCTGCCCCGCGGTCTACGAACCGTTCGGGATCGTCCCGCTGGAGGCGATGGCCTGCGGCAGGCCGGTCGTCGCCAGTGACGTGGGCGGGCAGCGGGACACCGTCGCCGACCGCGTCACCGGCCGGCTGGTGCCGGCCGGCGACGCGCGGGCCCTGAGCGCGGCCGTCGGTGAGCTGCTGGCCGATCCCGCCCTGCGGGAGGCGTACGGGGCCGCGGGCCGGCGCCGTGTGATGAGCCAGTACGGCTGGGCGAGCGTCGCCGCGGCCACCGAGACGGCGTACCGCACGGTGCTCGGCGCCCGCATGACGGTGGCGGGAGCCCTCTGACGCCCCATCCCCGGTCGAGCTCCGCCTTGCTACCGCTCCGGCCGCGTGCCCGCCCTCGTACCTCGGGCGGACCCGCAGCCTGTGCTCCGGCTCGGCTGTGCTCCTCCACCCCGTCCGGACCCGACCGCGCACCACCGACTACCGAAGGAGGGACGGGTACGGCCGCGGCCCCCGGGCCTGGCCGCTCCCCGGCCGCCATGACCGATCACTTCGCACTCGACGGCGCGCACCGGCACTGCCAGTCGCTCCAGGACGCCCTGGACCGGTTGCGCAGCCACGGCCTCGGCCGGCTCGGCGACTGGGGCGCCCGGCTCGCGTCCGTACTCCCCGCGGGCGGGCGGCTGCTGGCCGCGGGCAACGGCGGCAGCGCCGCCCAGGCCCAGCACCTGACCGCCGAACTGGTGGGGCGCTACCGGCAGGAACGCCCGGCCTACTCGGCCATCGCCCTGCACGCGGAGACCTCCAGCGTCACCGCCATCGGCAACGACTACGGGTTCGACCAGGTGTTCGCCCGCCAGGTGGCGGCGCACGGCCGCCCGGGTGACGTCCTCGTGCTGCTGTCCACCTCGGGCCGCAGCCCCAACCTCATCTCGGCCGCCATAGCGGGCCGTACCGCCGGGATGGAGGTGTGGGCGATGACCGGTCCCGGGCCGAACCCGTTGGCCGAGGCCGCGCACGAGGCGCTGCACGTCGACGCGCCCGCCACCGCCACCGTGCAGGAGACCCACCTCGTCGCGGTGCACCTGCTGTGCGAGGCGTTCGACTCCGCCGCCGGCACCCCCGGGGGCGCTCGCCCGGCGGCGGCCCGCGGCCGCGAACGCGCCGCCGGGCCGAAGCGGTCCGGGGCGGTACCCGTTTTCCGGCGGCTGCCGTGAGCGGGCACCAGCCGCTGGTGGTGGTGGGCGACGCCCTGCTGGACGAGGACATCGAGGGCGTCGCCACCCGCCTCTCCCCCGACGCCCCGGCGCCGGTCGTCGACGTCACGGGCGAGCGGCGGCGGCCCGGCGGGGCGGGGCTCGCGGCCGCACTGGCGGCGCGCGGCGGCCGCGAGGTGGTCCTGGTCACCGCGCTGGGCGACGACGAGGCGAGCGAAACCGTACGCAGCGCACTGCGCGGGCGGGTCCGGGTGGTGGAGATCCCGCTCGACGGCGAACTCCCGGTCAAGACCCGCGTCCTGGCCGGCGGGCGCCCCCTGGTCCGCATCGACCGCGGGGGCGGCACCCCCGGTTCCCCGGCCCGCGCGGTACGCGAAGCCCTGGAGCAGGCGGGGACCGTGCTCGTCGCCGACTACGGGCGGCAGACCGCGCGCGCCGTACGCGAGCTGCTGGAGGCGGTGGCCCCGCGGGTCCCGCTGGTGTGGGATCCGCACCCCAAGGGGGAGGACCCGGTCCCCGGGGCCCGCCTGGTCACGCCGAACGCGTCCGAGGCCCGGGCGCTGAGCGGCGTCGAGGGGGTCTCCCTGCGGGCGTACGCGCAGCGCGGCGCCGAGCTGGCGGACCTGTGGCGGGCCGCCGCGGTGGCGGTGACCCTGGGCGAGCGCGGGGTGCTGCTGACGCGGCCCGGCGCCCAGACGCCGATGCTGGTCCCCGCGCCGTACCGCGCCGAGGGCGACCCGTGCGGGGCGGGCGACTGCTTCGCCGCCGCGACGGCTGCGGCGCTGGCGGACGGGGCGCTGCCGGAGGAGGCGGTGGAGCGGGGGGTGGCCGAGGCGGCCGCCTTCGTCGCGGCCGGCGGGGCGGGCAACCGTGCGCTGTGGCAGACGGGTCCCGCGGAGGCCACGCGGCGGGACCGGGAGCGGGACGCCTTCGCGCTGGCCCGGGACGTCAGGGCGCGCGGCGGCACGGTGGTGGCCACGGGCGGCTGCTTCGACCTGCTGCACGCCGGGCACGTGGGGCTGCTGGAAAGCGCCCGGCGGATCGGCGACTGCCTGATCGTGTGCGTCAACTCCGACGCCTCGCTGGGCCGCCTCAAGGGGCCCGGGCGGCCGCTGAACCCGCTCGCGGACCGGATGCGGGTGCTGGGGGCCCTCGGCAGCGTCGACGCCGTCGCGCCGTTCGAGGAGGACACCCCGGAGCGGCTGCTGGAGCGGCTGCGGCCCGACGTGTGGGTCAAGGGCGGCGACTACTCGGCCGGGGAGCTCCCGGAGGCGCAGGTGCTGCGGCAGTGGGGCGGCCAGGCGGTCGTCCTGCCGTACCTCGACGGCCGCTCCACCACCTCGCTCGCCCACCGGGCGGCCCGGGCCACCCTGCCCCTGGCCCCGACGACGCCGTGACGTGCGCCCGCTTCCCCGGGAGGTCCTCATGAGCCACCACCTGCGCGACACCACCCGCGGGAACCCGCCCCGGCCCGCGGTGCTGGTACTGCGGGCCCTCGGGCTGGGGGACCTGCTGACCGCCGTGCCCTCCTTGCGGGCGCTGCGCGGTGCCCTGCCCGGCCGGGACATCGTGCTGGCGGCGCCCGCCAGGCTGGCGCAGGCCGCGGCCGGCACCGGCCTGGTGGACCGGCTGCTGCCCGCCTCGGCTCCCGGCCGGGCGGTGCCCGACGCGCTGGCGTGGGAGGGGCCGCCGCCGGAGCTGGCCGTGGACCTGCACGGCAACGGCCCCCCGAGCCACCTGCTGCTCCAGCGCTTGCGGCCGGGGCGGCTCTTCGCCTACCGGCATCCCGAGACGCCGGACATCGAGGGCCCCGAGTGGCTGGCGGACGAGCACGAGCGGGAGCGCTGGTGCCGGCTGCTGGGCTGGTACGGGGTCCGGGCCGACCCCGAGGACCTGCGGATCCCGGCGCCGGACGGCCCGTCGCCGGCGGCGGGGGCCGTAGTGATCCATCCCGGTGCGGATGCCGGGGCCCGGCGGTGGCCCCTGGAGCGGTTCGCGTCCGTGGCGCGCACGCTGCGGGCCTCGGGCGAGGAGGTCGTGGTGACGGCGGGCGTGGGCGAGGCGCGGCTGGCCGGGCGGGTGGCACAGGAGGCGGGGCTGCCGCCCGGGTCGGTGCTGGGCGGCACGGACGACGTGCCGTTCGCGGAGCTGTGCGCACTCGTGTCGGGTGCGCGCTGCCTGGTGGTGGGGGACACGGGTCTCGCGCACCTCGCGACGGCCCTCGGGACACCGTCCGTGGTGCTGTTCGGGCCCGTGGCGCCCCGGCTGTGGGGGCCGCCCCCGAGCGCCCGGCACCGCGTCCTGTGGCACCCGGGGCCGGGTGAGGACGCCCTGCGGCCGGGCGACGCGCACGGCTCGCTGCCCGATCCCCGGCTGCTGAGGATCACCGTGGAGGAGGTCGTCGAGGCGGTGCGCGGCCTCCCGGCCCCGGCCCCGGCCCCGGCCCCGGCCGGCTGACGGCGTCAGGCCGCGGCCTCCAGGCCCGAGTGGACCGGCGTGAGCACCGCGCCGGTCGCCGGGACCACGACGGGGGCGTTGCCGCGGCCGCGCAGCAGCAGGCCCGCGGTGAGGACGGTGAAGACGACCAGGCCGCCCGCGACGAGGGCGCCCCGCACCCCGGCCAGCTCCATCAGCAGGCCGAGCGTCGGGGGCGCGGCGAGGCCCCAGAGGGTCTTCACGGTGCTCCACACGCCGAGCACGCGCCCGCGCATGTGGGCGGGCGGGTCGGTCTGCAGGACCGTGGTCCCGGCCGTCTCCGACACCGACTCGGCCACCGCCATCGGCAGGACGAGCACCAGCAGCACGGCGAGCGAGGGCGACAGCCCGGCGAGTACCTGGAGCAGCGCCCCGGCGGCGGCCAGTACGCCGACGAAGCGCACCGTGGGCTTGCGCAGCCGGGCGCCGAGCACCGCGCCCAGGATGCCGCCGACGGCGAGGACGGTGGAGACCGTGCCGAAGGCCGCGGCGTCGCCGGCGAGGGGGCCGGTGACGAGCACGACGAGGGTCAGGCCGTAGTTGCGTCCCAGCAGGGCGCTGAGGCCGCTGATGCCGGCGAGGGCGACGAGGCGGGGCCGGCGCAGGAAGAACGTCAGGCCCTCGCGGGCGCTCATGCCCTCACCGGCATCCCGGCTCTCCGGCACGGCGGGAGCGGCGGGAGCGGTGGGAGCTGCGGCGGACGGCACGGCGGCGGGGCCGCTCTGCCGGGCCGCCTTGAGGAAGGGGATGACGGCGGCGACGAACAGGAAGGACACGCCGTTGGCGGCGTAGGCGGCGCCGGTGCCGAGGACGGCGACCGTGACCCCGGCGAGGGCCGCTCCCGCGAGGCGTCCGGCGTTGTGCACGAGGGAGCCGACGCCGATGGCGGAGGGGACGTCCTCGGTGCGGACGAGGTCGTTGCCGAGCAGGGCGCAGGCCGGGCCGTCGACGGTGGCGATGAGCCCGGTGGTGGCGGCGAGGACCATGAGGACGGCCAGGTTGAGCTGGTCGAACGCGACGAGGAACGCCGTCAGGAACGCGACGGCGCCCAGCAGGGCCTGGCTGACGGCGGCGGTCAGCTTGCGGGGCCAGCGGTCCACGGCGGCGCCGCCGGCCAGGCCCATCAGCAGGCCGGGGGCCGCCTGGACGGACATGGACAGTCCGGTGGCGGCCGCGGAGCCCGTGATCTGGAGCACCAGCAGGTTCTGGACCGTCAACTGCGTCCAGGTTCCGGCGTTGGAGACGAAGTTGGCCACGGACCACCAGCGCATGCTGCGGTAACGCAGGGAGCGCCACGGGGAGCGGGAGGCGGACGTGGAGGAGGGCTGGGCGGCGTCCGGCGCGGGGCGGGGGCCGGGCACGAGGGGCGTCGTCGAGGAGGGCACAGTCGGTTTCTTCGTGGGAGCAGCCCGGGGCTCGGCAGGCTTGGGTGGAGCGGCCGGGTGGGACGGCCGGGGGCGGCGGTTCGGGCTGGGTGCGCGCGAGCCGCGCGGCCGGCGCACCGGCCCAGGCGGTGCTGCGGCGCTGGCGGTGCGGTCCCGACGGAACATCGTGGCAGACGCGGACCACCGCCGGGGCGTGAGCCGCGTCCCCCGTCCGCCGGGTGCGTCCGACTCCCTTGCCCGGTAAGGCCCGTGGACTTCTGGTGGGTTTCATCACAGGAACCGCCCCGTGCGTCCGGGGGCGCCGCGCTGTGGCCCCGGTCACCGGCGCGCGGCCGCAGGCGGCCTAGTCCGGCGTGCCCGGTGGGCGGGTCGCACCCACAGTGGGAGACGACGGGCGACCGGACGCTCACCCAGCGCGACCGGTACCGGGCGAGGAAGGGCAGGAGATGGAGAGTCGGGTACAGGTCGAACTGCACGGCAAGCGGGCACTGGTCACCGGAGGGGCTCGCGGGCTGGGCGCCTCGATCGCCCGGCGCCTGGCGGGGGCGGGAGCGTCCGTCCTGGTGGCGGACGTCCGCAAGGACCTGGCGCAGGAGCTGTGCGCCGATCTGGTGGTGGCCGGCTGCGAGGCCCGGTTCGTGGAGCTGGACGTCTGTGACGCCGGGGCGGTGGCGGCCCTGTTCCGCGATCTCGACGCGGACGGGCAGGCGCTGGACGTCCTGGTGAACAACGCCGCCGTGGACGTCTCCAAGCCCATCGAGCATCTGACGGCTCCGGAAGTGACCCGGGTGGTCACCACGAACCTGCTCGGGCCGATGTACCTGTGCCTGGAGGTCTACCGGCGCATGGTGGCCCGGGGCGGCGGCCACATCGTCAACATCCTCTCCACGGCGTCCAACCGCACCTGGACCGAGGCGGGCCCGTACTCGGCGAGCAAGTCGGGGCTGCGGGCGTTCACGCACACCCTGTTCAAGGAGGCCCAGCGGGACTGCCCGGGGATCGGTGTCACCGGCGTCATCGCGGGCGGGATGCAGACCCCGTTCATCATGGAGCGCTTCCCGGACGCCGACGTGTCGATGCTCCAGAGCCCGGACATCGTCGCCGACACCGTGCTGTACGCGCTGTCGGCGCCGGCCGGGAGCGTGGTCTCCGAGCTGGTGGTGGTGCCGCGCCTGGAGCCGTCGTGGCCGTGACGGGCCGGTGAGGGAGGGGACCCGTACGGGAGGGAACCCCTGCGGGACGGGTCACCCCTCCACGCCGGTGGCGTCGTGCGGTGCCCCCACGGGCTTGGATTCGGGGGACCCGCGCTGGCGCAGGTAGACGGAGAGGATGGCCATGGACGCCACGGCCAGGAACTCCGACTGCCAGTTCTGCAGGGTCCGCGACCAGAAGTCCGCCGAGGCCACGTACTGGTGCCAGGCGATGGGGTCCTGGAGGGCGCGCAGCTGCCGTTCGTCGTAGGCGGCGGTGCCGGCGATGGACTGGGCGAGCCAGGAGAGCAGGAAGAACAGGGCCATGACGATGCCCAGGGAGCGCGAGTACACGCCACCCCGCCACCCCGCCACGCCGGCCCAGTGCGGCGATCGCGCGTCGGCGTGGCGGCCCGCCTTCTGCTCCGCGTCCGACTCGGTGCCCGCCTTGTGCAGTTCCTTGGACTCCGGTGAGCCGCGCTGCACCAGCCACACGGTGGCGGAGATGAAGAGGAAGAACTGCAGGTACTCGGACTGCCAGTTCTCCGCCACGTCGACCGCGAAGTCGGAGGACGCCAGATAAGCGAGGAACCCGACCTGCTGGAGGCCGTCGGTGGCGAGCTGGTTGTCGAAGTCGGCCCAGCCCGCGAGGGCCTGACCGACGAGGGCGAGCAGGAAGGCGAGTCCGAACGCCAGCGTGAGCGAATTCTCCCGGATGAAGCGGCGCATACCGGCGACTCCTCCACTATCCGGCGGAAAGGACCGATCGGGGTCACCGGTGCATCAGGCCCAGGGCGCTGAAGTAGACGACCCCGCCCACCACCACGAGCAGACACAGCACGAACAGGGTCCGCATCGTCCTCATCCGCCCTTCACCGTGCACTGGTACGGCTGTCCCGGCCGGGGTTCGCAGCCCGCGGCGACCACCTTCCAACCGTGGTCGAACAGGGACAGGAACAAGGTGTCGCCCGGCCCGGCGACCTGCGCCTGGCGCCCGTACACCGTGACCCGTACCGGGCCGCCGACGACGGGCAGGGAGAGGCCCGGGACGGCGTCCGCGCAGCCCTTCCCCTCGGAGTCCTCCACCTCTTCGCGGGTCTGGGGGGCGAGGCGGGCGCACGCGCCCGTGAAGTCCTTCGCGCCCAGCGCCCTTTCGAAGTCGGCGGCGGCCGCCCGCGCGTCGTCCTCGCGCACTCCCGGCGTTCCGCAACCACTCAGCAGACCCGTGGCGAGGAGTGCGGCGCCCAGCAAAGCGGCGGCGCCCGCCCCTCGGGGACGAGCCGCCCTCTTCCCGGACGCCGTGCGCGAAGCGGCCACGTTGAGCCGCTACCCGCTTCCCGGCCGCTTACGCTTTCCTCCCATATCGGCCCATACATCCATACGCATGCCTTTCCCGGCAGGGGGTAACCGCCGATCGGTGGCGCCCTTCGGGGCACCGGCAACGCGCACAGGAAGGGCAGCACCATGGGATGGGCATCGTGGACGACGAACTCCGTCGCCGCAGGGCCGGGCGGTGTCGCGACGCAGGAGGCGGGCGCCTTGACGGGAACCCTCGACATCCACACGAGCTGGACCGACGGGCGCGCCCGCGTCACCGTCCGGCACGCCGGCGAGGAGCGGTGGTTCACCGTGGCCGGCAGCCCCGCCCCGTGCCCGTCGGGATACCAGAGCCGCCTGCTGCACGACCGGGTCGTCGGGGCCGTACGCGCCGGCGGCGGCGCCGGCGTCCCCGGGCGGCCGCCGCAGCCCCGGGCGCGGGACGACGCGCCCGGCCCGCAGTCCAGCGCCGCGTGAGCCGCGCCCACACCCCACCGCAGGACCTACCCCTTTGCAAGACCCACCGGACCGGAAGGCAATCCGTAATGGTTCAGAAGAAGGCGAAGAAGGCGATCGTGGCGAAGAAGAGCGCTCCGAGGACCCCTCCGGCCGAACCGGCCGGCGTCCCCGCGGAGAACAACGGCGCTCCCGGCCGCCCGGCGCCCGAGCCTCCGGCGCTCAACGAGCCGACCGAGCCCCGCGAGCCGCTGCCGCCCAAGGCGGACCAGAGCGGTCCGGACACCTTCACCCCCACCGGGCGGGCGACCGGCGTCCCCCGGGAGTCGGTTGCGCAGAGCGGCGCGTACCTGACGACCGCGCAGGGCGCCCGGCTCTACGACACGGACCACTCGCTCAAGGCCGGTCCGCGCGGGCCGGTCCTGCTCCAGGACCACCACCTGCGCGAGAAGATCACCCATTTCGACCACGAGCGCATCCCGGAGCGCGTGGTCCACGCCCGGGGTGCGGCCGCGCACGGCGTGTTCCAGGCGTACGGCACGGCGGCGCGGATCACCAAGGCGGCCTTCCTGGCGAAGGGCGCCGAGACCGAGGTCTTCGTACGGTTCTCCACCGTTCTCGGCTCGCGCGGATCCGCCGACACCGTCCGCGACACCCGGGGCTTCGCGACGAAGTTCTACACCTCCGAGGGCACCTTCGACCTGGTGGGCAACAACATCCCGGTCTTCTTCATCCAGGACGCCGTGAAGTTCCCGGACATCATCCACGCCGGGAAGCCGCATCCCGACCGGGAGATCCCCCAGGCGCAGAGCGCGCACGACACCTTCTGGGACTTCGTGTCCCTGCACACCGAGGCCACGCACCACACCCTGTGGAACATGTCGGACCGCGGCATCCCCCGCTCCTACCGGATGATGGAGGGGTTCGGCGTCCACACCTTCCGGCTGGTCAACGCCAAGGGCGCGACCACCCTGGTGAAGTTCCACTGGAAGCCGAAACTGGGCGTGCACTCCCTGGTCTGGGAGGAGGCGCAGATCACGAACGGCATCGACCCCGACTTCCACCGGCGCGACCTCGCCGACGCCATCGAGTCCGGTGCCTACCCGCAGTGGGAACTGGGCGTCCAGACCTTCCCCGACACCCCTGACCAGAGGTTCGAGGGGATCGACCTGCTCGACCCGACGAAGATCGTGCCGGAGGAGCTCGCGCCGGTCCAGCCGATCGGCGTGATGACGCTGAACCGGAACCCGTCGAACTTCTTCGCCGAGACGGAGCAGGTCGCCTTCCACCCCGGTCACCTGGTGCCCGGGATCGACATCACGGACGACCCGCTGCTGGCGGGGCGGCTCTTCTCCTACCTCGACACGCAGATCAGCCGGCTCGGCGGCCCCAACTTCGCCCAGATCCCGGTCAACCGCCCGCACGCGCCGGTCAACGACATGCTGCGCGACGGCATGCACCAGACCGCCGTGCACTCGGGGACGGCGCCCTACCGGCCCAACTCCCTCGACGGCGGTTGCCCGTTCCTCGCCGGGGCCGACACCGGCGCCTACATCGAGGTACCGGTCGAAACACCGGCGGCCCACAAGGTCCGCGAGGCGCCCGACTCGTTCGCGGAGCACTTCCGCCAGCCCCGGCTGTTCTGGCTCAGCATGACGCCCGTCGAGCGGGAACACATCATCTCGGCCTACACCTTCGAGCTGAGCAAGTGCTACGAGCCCACCATCAGGCAACGCGTGCTGGGCGTGCTCGCCAACATCGACACGGAGCTGTGCGAGCAGGTCGCCGCGGGCCTGGGGCTGCCGGCCCCGGCCGCCACGCAGCCGCTCGCCGAGCCCGAGCCGAGCCCGGCGCTCTCCCAGGTCGGGCAGACCTGGCCGCTGGACGGGCGGGTCGTCGGGATCGTCACCGGACCGGACGGCGACGTGAAGGCACTGCGCGCCCTGCGGCAGAGCGTGCTCGACTCCGGCATGGTCCCCCTGGTCATCGCGCCGACCCCCGCGCCCCTGGGCACCGGCAAGAACGCCGTGCCCGTACAGCGCACCTTCGCCAATGCCCGCTCCGTCGAGTTCGACGCCCTGCTGGTGGCGGGCGCACCGGCTGCCACCGCGGACGCGAAGGGCCCGCGGGACGCCAAGGCCGGCGCGAAGAAGACGGGGCGCAAGGCGGCAGCGGCCGTCCCGGGCACCGACCCCCGGGTGCTCCTGCTCGTCGCGGAGGCCTTCCGGCACGCGAAGGCGATCGGCGGCTGGGACGGAGCCGAGTCCGTATGGCAGGAGGCGGGCCTGCCGGCCGGCGCGCCCGGCCTGGTCACTGCGAAGAACGGCCCGACGGCCCTCTCCGAGGTGATCGGGCTGCTGGGCACCCACCGCGTGTGGGAGCGCTTCCCGGCATCGGCCTGACGGCTCCGGACGGTCCTACTGCCCGTCAGCCGCCCTCCACGGGGGCGCGGTTGGCGGGCAGGTGGATGTCCAGGACGCAGACGTCGTCCCGCCGCCCCGGCCGCAGCGCCTCCAGCAGCCGGGCCAGCGGTTCGGACCGCTCTCCGGCCACGCAGTCGACGGCGGCCCGCGCGAGCCGGTCGAGCCCCCGGTCGATGCTCTCCCCCGGTACCTCGATGAGCCCGTCGGTGTAGAGCAGGAGGTGGTCGCCGGGCTCCAGGCGGAGCGAGACCTCCTCGTAGGCGCCGGCGAACCCGGCCCCGAGCAGGCCGCCTTCGGGCAGCGGCAGGTACCGCGCGCGGCCGTCGCGCACCAGCAGGGGCGGCAGGTGTCCGGCACGCACCCAGGACAGCCGCTGCTCCCGCGGCAGGTAGCGGGCCATGATCATGGTGGCGGTGGCGGAGGCGCCGAGCCCGTCCGGAGGCGTGTGGATCAGGAGGGTGTTGAGCCGGGTCAGGGCGTCGGCGAGCGCCGAGCCGGTGACGATCATGCCCTTGGCCGTGAACCTGAGCTGGGCCATCGTGCCGACCGCGTCCAGTCCGTGTCCGGCGACGTCACCGACGACGAAGAGGGCGCTGTGGTCGGGGAGTTCGATGGCGCTGTACCAGTCGCCGCCGACGTTCACCCCGCTGTCGGAGGGCATGTAGGCCACGTCGACGCGCAGCCCGGC
Source organism: Streptomyces cirratus (assembly GCF_014650775.1). Taxonomy (GTDB): domain Bacteria; phylum Actinomycetota; class Actinomycetes; order Streptomycetales; family Streptomycetaceae; genus Streptomyces; species Streptomyces cirratus. The sequence goes on from NZ_BMVP01000004.1 coordinate 249,191, forward strand.
GAGGTCCATCGACCGTTCCGGCGTCGGCAGCAGGGCGTGCTGGAGGCGTGCGGCGAGGGTGCGTTCGGCCTGGAGCATGCCCCGCTGGACGAGTACGGCCCGTTCGCTCTCCCGCAGGGCCAGTTCGGCGTCGCGCTGCGCCGTGAGGTCCTGGAAGAAGCCGTGCACCTCCACCGGGGTGCCCTCGGCGTCCGTCTCGGCTTCGGCGACGATGCGCAGGTGCCGGATTCCGTCCGGGACCACGATGCGGAACTGCCGGTCGATCGGGGCCCCGTCGCGCAGCAGCCGCTCGACGTCCGCGCCGAGGGCGGGCAGGTCGTCGGGCAGCAGGTGTCCGGGCAGCTCCTCCAGCGTCATGGGACCCAGCTCCGGGTCACGGCGGAAGATGGCGTAGACGTGGTCGGACCAGTTGATGGTGTCCGTCACCAGGTTCCAGTCGGCCCAGCCGAGGTTGCCCAGGCGCTCCATGGCCGCCAGCCGGCGTGCCTCGCGCTGTGTGACGTCGTGACGGATCCAGGTGACGACGAGCCGCCGGCCCAGCCGGGTCGCCCGAACGGAGTAGGTGGACTGCTCGGGTACGCCCGCGACCACCTCCTGGTACGCGAACGGTTCGCCGACGTACGTCGTCCCGGTCGTCAGGGCGTCGAGGTAGCCCTGCCACAGGGCCGTGCCGGCCACGGTGGGGTACGTCTCCAGGACGCGCCGGCCGATGAGTTCCTTGCCCCGGCGGCCCGCGACGTCCACCGAATCGGGGGCGGCCGCGTCGATCCGGTAGTCCTCCACCTCGCCCGTCGCGGTGCGCAGGGGCGAGAGCAGGATCGCCGTGCCGGGCAGCGCCTCGAAGACGGCCTGGATGGCGGCCACCTCGTGGTCCGGGGGGACGGTGAGGGGGCTGTGGACGGCGTGCAGGGGACCGGCGCACAGCGCCGCGGCCTCGAGGAGCACGGTGCGCGCCTGCGGGTCGAAGGGCCCGGGCCGGCCGCGGAAGAAGCCCACGGCGAGGTCGGCCGGACCGCCGGCGGCCGCTACGGGGATCCACGCGCGCGTGGGCCACCTGCGCGCGTCGCCGCCGATGAGCTGGTAGCGCTCGGCATCCGCGGCCGCGTCTTCCAGCCAGACGGGCTCCTCACCGGTCACGGCGTCCACCGCGGCGATGTTCGCCAGGGGCGGGATGTCGCGCCACTGACCCACGACGTCCCGGTCGATGCCCGCGTGACCGGTCAGCTCCAGCCGGCCGGCTTCGGCCATCGAGTAGATCATCACGCCGTCGACGCCGAGGGCGTCGGCCAGGCCCTCGCGCAGGAACTCGGCGACGTCGTCGGCGGTCCGCGCGTCCGCCAGCCGGCCGGCCAGCGCGGCCAGCAGCCGGCGTGCGCCGGGGGCGTCCGTTACGACCGCGGGAAGTGAGCCGGCCCGGCGGCCGCGGGTGAGGTAGCGGCCGGAGCTGAACACCGATCCGGTCTCCCCCGGCCCCTCGGAGGGCAGCAGGACAGGGGCCGGAGCGGGCTCGGGGACGCGCTGGGAGCGGCTGGATCCCAGGGTGATCCAGCACTCCTCCATGAGGGTGCGGCCGTGCCGCTCGGCAGACTCCACCAGCGCCTCGTACGCCTCGTCGGCCGAGAGCTCCCGGCGCACCATCAGTCCGCCCTTGGCCCGCTCCAGCACGGCCGCGGTGGAAGCCAGCGCCTCCAGGCTCGCGATCTCCGTGCGGAGCCGGGCCACGACCTTGGCCAGCGCCAGCACCTCGGGCGCCGCGCCGTCGTCGGAAGCCGTCGGCGCGAGCGGTTCGGGTACCGCGCCGTCTTGGGGAACCGCGGATTCGGCCTGCACCCTTTGAGCATGGCACGGCGGTGGCCCCGGAGCGGAACTACCCCCCTGATCAGGGAACCCAGCCTGGTAGGAACCTCCGTCAGGGCCGGTGGCCCGGCGGTGGAGGGCAGTCGTTCACCGAGTGACGAGGACGATCGCGTAGGCGAGGAAGAAGGCCGCACCAAGAACGGCGACGACGCAGATGGCCACCAGCGGTCCGTTGCCCCAGCCGCGCTTCAGCGGGCGGTAGGGCCCGGCGCCGGAGCTGGTGCTGGCCTCTGCCGGCGGGGTCTCGCCGGGCGGTACTCCGCCACCCGGTTCGAGTCCGGGGGTGTTCTTCGGATCGGGGTCGGGGTTGTGTGCGTGCATGCCCGGCGTCTGCCCATCGGGGGGCGGTGAAACCTCGCCGCCCCCGTCCGGGGGCCGGAGCGGCGCGGGCGCCGGGGCGGTCAGGGGGTGCGCCAGCGGTCGCTCTCCAGGTGGGAGCCGGCCATCGGGCCCATGCGGAGCATGCCGCCGTCCACCGCCCACGAGGCGCCGGTGACGTAGGAGGCGTCCTCGCCCGCGAGGAAGGCGATGACCGCGGCCACCTCCCGGGCGTCCCCGGGGCGGCCCAGCGGTACGCCCGGCCGGCGCTCGCGGCGCACGTCCTGGTCCTCCTGGCCGGTCATCGGCGTGGCGATCTCGCCGGGCGCGACGGAGTTGACGGTGATCCCGTGCTCGGCGAGTTCCAGCGCCATCACCTGGGTGAGCAGCCCGAGGCCGCCCTTTGCCGCGCAGTAGGGGGCGGCCCCGACGCGCGGCTGGTGTTCGTGCACCGAGGTGACGTTGACGATGCGGCCGCCGTCGCCCTGGTCGATCATGCGCCGCGCCGCACGCTGGGAGCAGAGGAACGGTCCGGCCAGGTCCACGTCCAGGACCTGGCGGAGCCGGTCGAGGCCGATGTCGAGGAACGGCTCGGCGGTTCCGGTGCCCGCGTTGTTGACCAGTACGTCGATCCGGCCGAGGTCGTCGGCGAGGGCGTCGATCACGTCGGCGGCGCCGGGCAGCTCGGTGAGGTCGAGGCGGGCGACGACCGCGTTGCGCCCGTGGCCCCGCACTTCGGCGGCCGTGGCCCGGGCGCCCTCCTCGTCGGTGTGCCAGGTGATGCCGACGTCCAGCCCGGCGGCCGCGAGTCGCACGGCGGTCGCCCGGCCGATCCCGGAATCGGCTCCGGTGACCACGGCCGTGGTGGGCCGGCGCGCCGCGCTTGCGGGGGGAGCGGACATGGGAGTGCCCTTTCTCGTTCGGTCGGGTGTGGTCTCGTGGGGCCTGCCGCCGGGCGGCGCCCGGATGCGCCGAGGGATGCCGGAGCGGGTGGGCGCCGGAGGTGGGACGGCGGACGACGACGCGGAAGGGATCCTGCGCACCATGCGCAAGTGCCCGGCCCTCCGGGATGGTCGCCCGGGCCGAGGGGGCCCGGGTCCTGCCGGACCCGGCCGTCGGCGACCTGCTCCAGGCGCTGTCCTGCGACTGACGCCGCCGCGCGGCGGCCGGGGTACGTCCGGCTGTCATCCGGCGGCGCCGGCCGCCGTCGTCGGCTCGCCTTCGAGGGCGGCGAGGACCCGGTCCGGGGTCAGGGGCAGTTCGCGGAAGCGCCGGCCGGTGGCCTGGCACACCGCGTTGCCGATGGCCGCGGCGGTGCCCACGATGCCGATCTCCCCGATGCCCTTGCTGCCCATCGGGTTGAGGTGCTTGTCGTGCTCGTCGATCCAGTGGGCCTCGATGGCGGGGACGTCGGCGTTCGCCGGCACGTGGTAGGCGGCCAGGTCCCGCTCCGCGAAGTCGCCGAACGCCGGGTCGAGGGCGCTGTGCTCGGTCAGCGCCATGCCCAGCCCCATCACCATCCCCCCGACCAGCTGGGAGCGGGCGGTGCGCGGGTTGAGGATGTGGCCGGCGGCGAAGACGCCGAGCAGTCGGCGCACGCGTACCTCGCCGGTGACGGTGTCCGCCTGGACCTCGGCGAAGTGCGCCCCGAACGCGTGGCGCGCATAGGGGGACTTCTGCTTCGCCGACTGGGTGGTGTCGGCGGACGCGGAGAGCCCGGCGGCGGGCAGCGGCCCGTGGTGGCCGGCCAGCCGGTCGGTCAGGGCGGAGCAGGCGTCGTGCACCGCCCAGCCCCAGGACGCGGTTCCGGTGGAGCCGCCCGCGACGGGGCCGGCGGGCAGCGAGCTGTTGCCGATGGCCACCGAGACGGAGTCGAGCGGGACGCCCAGGGCGTCGGCGGCGATCTGGGAGAGGACCGTACGGGCGCCGGTGCCGATGTCGGTGGCATTGACCTCGACGAGGTAGCTCCCGTCGGGGCGGGCGTGGGCCCGGGCGCCCGCGGGGGCGATGTACACGGGGTAGGTCGCGGCGGCCACGCCGGCCCCGATCAGGAGCGGCCCCTCGTGGCGGGGCGGACGGCGGCCGGGCCAGCCGAAGCGGCGTGCGCCGTCGCGCAGGCACTCCACGAGGTGGCGGCTGCTGAACGGGCGGCCGCTGTCGGGCTCGGTGGCCGCGTCGTTGCGTACGCGCAGCTCGACGGGGTCCATGCCGAGGGCGTCGGCCAGTTCGTCCATGGCCGACTCCAGGGCGTACATGCCGGGGGTTTCCCCGGGGGCCCGCATCCACGAGGGCGTGGGGACGTCGAGCGCGGTGACGCGGTGGGTGGTGCGGTTGTCCGGGGCGGCGTACATGACGCGGGCGGGCACGGCCGCCTGTTCGACGAACTCGCGGATCTGCGAGGTGTGGGTGGTGACCTCGTGGGTGAGGGAGGTGAGGGTGCCGTCGGGGCGGGCGCCCAGCCGCACGTGGTGCAGGGTGGGCGCGCGGTGGCCGACGACGGCGGCCATGTGCTGCCGGGGCAGCGCGAGGGTGACGGGGCGTCCGCAGTGCCGGGTGGCCATGACGGCGAGGACGACGTGGGGGCGCGGGGTGCCCTTGGAGCCGAAGCCGCCGCCGACGTGCTCGGACAGGACGGTGATGCGGTCCTCGGGCAATTCGAACAGCCCGGCCAGGACGCTTCGCACCACCGTGGTGCCCTGGCAGGAGTCGTAGACGGTGAGGTGGCCGCTCCCGGCGTCCCAGTCGGCGGTGGCCGCGTGCGGCTCCATGGCGTGGTTGTGCAGCGGCGGCACCGAGTAGACGACGTCGACGCGTACGGGCGCGGCGGCGAACGCCGCGTCGGGGTCGCCCTGTTCACGGTGCGCGGGGTAGCCGCCGTTCGCCTGCTCGGGCGTGTACAGGCCCGGGTGCCCTTCGCGCAGGGTGACGTCGTGCGGTTCGGCCTCGTAGGTGACGCGTACGGCGTCGGCGGCGGCGCGGGCCTGCTCCAGGGTGTCGGCGATGGCCAGCGCCACGTACCAGCCGCGGTGCGGCACCCGCAGGTCCTGGAGCAGTTGGAGCGTGGGGTCGTCGCTGGGACCCAGGCGCGGGGCGTCGTAAGGGGTCAGGACGCCCAGGACGCCGGGAAGCGCCAGGGCGGCGGCGGTGTCGACGGCGGTGACCCGGCCGCGGGCGACGGTCGCGGGCACCGGCCAGGCGTGGGCCCGCCGGGGCAGGTGCTGTTCGGCGGCGTACCGGGCGGCGCCGGTCACCTTCTCCCTGCCTTCGCGCCGCGGCACGGGGGCGCCGAGGACGGAGGTGGTGGTGTCCAGGGTGGTGGAGGTCGGGCTCATCGTGGTCCTGTTCCTGGTCAGGTGGAACCGGCTACGGCACCGGGCCGGCGGAGTGGGCCAGCGCGGCGATGGCTTGGCAGGCGAGGTTGCGGGCGAGCGGGACTTTGTACGCGTTGTCGCGCAGCGGCCTGGCCTGCGCGAGTTCCGCCTCGACGGCCGCGCGGACGGTGTCGGGTTGCGGTGCGGCGCCGGTCAGCCGGGCCTCGGCGGTGGTCGCGCGCCAGGGCCGGTGGGCGAGGCCGCCGAAGGCGAGGGCGACCCGGCGCACGCGGCCGTCGTCGAGGTCGAGGAGGACGGCGACCGAAGCGAGGGCGAAGGCGTACGAGGTGCGCTCGCGGGCCTTGCGGTAGAGCGAGACGGCGCCGGGGGCCGCTGCGGGCAGGACCACCGCCGTGATGATCTCCCCCGGGCGGATGACGGTGTCCTGCTCGGGGTGGTCGCCGGGCAGCCGGTGGAACTCGGTGACCGCGACGGTACGGGTGGTGCCGCCCCCGCCGTACAGCTCGACTTCGGCGTCCAGCGCGGCGAGGGCAACGGCCATGTCGGAGGGCTGGGTGGCGATGCACTGCTCGGAGTGGCCGAGTACGGCATGGTCGCGGTGGATCCCCTCGCGGGCACCGCAGCCGCTGCCGGGTTCGCGCTTGTTGCACGGCTTGGAGAGGTCCTGGAAGTAGCCGCAGCGAGTGCGCTGGAGCAGGTTTCCGCCGGTGGTGGCGACGTTGCGCAGCTGACCGGAGGCCCCGGAGAGCAGCGCCTGGCTCAGGAGCGGGTAGCGCTCGCGCACCCGTGGATCGGCGGCCAGGTCGCTGTTGCGGACGTTGGCGCCGACCCGCAGCCCGCCGCCGGGCAGCTCCCCGATCTCCTCCATGGGGAGCCGGGAGATGTCGATGAGGGCGCCGGGGGCCTCGATGCCCAGTTTCATCAGGTCCACCAGGTTGGTGCCGCCGGCGAGGTAGCGGGAGCCGGGGTGGGCGGCGTAGGCGTCGGCCGCCTCCTCGAGGGTGGTGGCGCGTACGTAGGCGAAGGGCTTCACGCGATCACGTCCGCGCCGGTCGTGGTGGCCGCGGTGTCCGTGCCCGCTTCGGCGACGGCCCGGACGATGGCGGGATAGGCGCCGCAGCGGCACAGGTTTCCGCTGAGCCGTTCGCTGATCTCCTCGGCCGTCAGTACGGCGGGGCCTGACGCCGACAGGGCCGGGGCCGCGGTGACGTGCGAGGGGTGCCCGGCGGCGGCTTCGCGGAGCGCGCCGACGGCGGAGCAGAGCTGACCGGGGGTGCAGTAGCCGCACTGGAAGGCGTCGTGCTCGATGAAGGAGCGCTGGAGCGGGTGGAGGGCGCCGTCGGGAGCGGCCAGGCCCTCCACGGTGGTGATCTCGCAGCCGTCGAGGGCGACGGTGAGGAGCAGGCAGCTGTTGGCGCGCCGGCCGTCGACCAGGACGGTGCAGGCGCCGCACTGTCCGTGGTCGCAGCCCTTCTTGGCGCCGGTCAGGTCCAGGTGCTCGCGCAGCGCGTCGAGGAGGGTGACCCGGTTATCCAGGTCGAGGTCGTGGGGGGCACCGTTGACGCGCAGGGTCACGCGGGAGCGGGCCTGCCCGGCGGCCGTGCCCTGCGGTGTGCGCGGCGCGGGTCCGGGGTCACCGCCGTGCGCCGGCCGGGGGGCGGGCGGGTCGGTTGCGTGGGCCACGGCGAACTCCCTTGTCGTCCGTTTCGGCGGGAATATCCCTTCGACTGCCCAGCCTGGCCCCTCGCACGCCCGTGCGCGCCACACGTCCCCGAGGGCCTCCTCCATACGGCCCACGGCCAGGTTTCATGCCGGGGCAGACCGGTAAGACGCGGCTCATGGTGCGAATCGGGTACACGATGATGACCGAGCAGGCCGGCCCCCGTGAACTGGTGGAACACGTGGTCGGCGCGGAGCGCGCGGGGTTCGACTTCTCCGTCACCTCCGACCACTACTTCCCCTGGCTGGCGGAGCAGGGGCACTCCCCGTACGCGTGGAGCGTCCTCGGCGCGGCGGCGCAGGCCACTTCGCGCATCCCGCTTATGACGTACGTGACCTGTCCGACGATGCGCTACCACCCGGCGGTCGTCGCCCAGAAGGCCGCGACCATGCAGCTGCTGTCCGGCGGGCGGTTCCGGCTGGGCCTGGGTTCGGGCGAGAACCTGAACGAGCACGTGGTCGGGCCGGGATGGCCCGCGGCGCACGTCCGGCTGGAGATGCTGGAGGAGGCCGTCGAGATCATCCGGGGCCTCTTCGAGGGCCGCTCGGTCAACCACCACGGCCGGTACTTCGACGTGGAGAACGCCCGGCTGTGGGACCTGCCGGCCGACCCGCCGCCCATCGGCATCGCCGTCTCCGGGGACAAGTCCTGCGATCTCGCGGGGCGGCTCGCCGATCTGGTCATCGCCATCGAACCCGAGCGGGAACTGCTGGACGCCTTCGACCGGGCCGGGGGCGACGGGAAGCCCCGCGTCGGCCAGCTGCCCGTGTGCTACGACCCGGACCGGGACGCGGCCGTCAAACGGGCCCACGAGCAGTTCCGCTGGTCGGCGGGCGGCTGGAAGGTCAACGCGGAACTGCCCGGACCGGCCTCCTTCGACCAGGCCGCCCAGCACGTCCGCCCCGAAGACGTCGCGCAGTCCGTGCCGTGCGGGGACGACGTGGAGGTCTTCGTGGACGCCGTACGCCCCTTCGTGGAAGCCGGCTTCACCGAGGTCGCGCTCGTCCAGGTCGGAGGCCAGCACCAGGAGCCGTTCCTGGAATGGGCCCAGTCGACCCTGCTCCCCGCGCTGCGGGAACTGGGCACGGACGGTGCCGCAGGATGAGCCCGGTCGTCCCGCAGGACACCGCCTCCCTGAAACTGCTGATCACACGGGAGGTGGCGGCTCTGCGGGCCGCCGCCCGCCGCGACGCGGGGGTACGCCGTGAGGACGACACCACGCGGGCCGCGGGCTCGCCGGGCAGCTGCCCGTGCGGCGGGGGCCGGGGAGCCTCGCACTCCTGCTCCGAGGACCCCGACGGGCCGGGCGGCCACGACCCCTGGGGCTGCGTGTGCGCGGCCCTGCCCGCGATCCCGGTCTCGGCGGCGCTGCTGGTCCCCGTACGGGACGAGGACGGCCGGGTCGTCGACTTCACGGTGCGCGCGGGCAACCACGTCCGTTCCGCGCAGTGGCTCGACGCGCCCGACGCGCAGGTCGGCAGACGGCTGCTGGAGGTGCAGCCCGGCGCGGCGGCGGGCGGCCTGGTGGGCGCCTTGAGCGCAGTCCTGGACAGCGGGAGCGCCCTCCACTCGTACGCCGTGGACTACACCGAGCAGCAGCGTGACGGACTGCACCGCACGAAGCTGCTGTACGACGCCGCCTCCTGCGGGGACAAGGTGCTGGCGATCTGGCGTCCGGCCCTGAACCGGACGGAGGCGATGTCCCTCGACGCCCAGTACATCGCCTCGATGGGGTGGGGCACCTGGGACCTGCTGTCGGGCACCGTCATCTGGTCGGAGGGCCTCGCCTCGATCTTCCGCACCGATCCGGCCCGGCCGCTGTCCCTGACGGAGCTGTGCGACGCGGTACTGCCGGAGGACGTCCCGCGCTTCGCGAAGCTGATGACCGCCCTGCTCGACGGGGAGGAGCCGCCGGGCACCGAGGTCCGTTTCACCGTGCTCGGCGAAGTCCGCACCCTCACCCTCGTCGGACACCCGGTCATCGCCACGGACGGCCTGCCGTGGGTGCTCCGGATCATCGCGCGCGACCTCACGGCTCAGGTACGCAGCCGGCAGCGTCTGGCGGCGACCCGCCGCCAGAGCGAGCGGCTGCGGGAGGAGGCGGCGGCCGAGCACCGGGTCGCTTCGGCGCTGCGCGAAGCCCTGCTGCCCACCCACTCCGCCGAACTGGAGGCGCTGGGCATCTCGGTGGCGGCCGCGTACCTGCCGGCGGAGGAGGACGCCTCGGTCGGCGGGGACTGGTACAAGTGCCGCCTGCTGCCGGACGGCCGGATCCTGCTGGCGATCGGGGACGCCTGCGGCCACGGGCTGGACGCGGTGGCCCGGATGGCACAGCAGCGGCACGCGCTCGCGGGGCTGGCGCACGCCCCCGGCACGCACGCCGGTCAGCTGGCCACCTGGCTGAACGAGCTGCTGTGCTCCGACCCGGCCGCCGAGACCGCCACGGGGATCATCGGCCACGTCGACGCCGCGCGGAACCTGCGGTGGGCGTGCGCCGGGCACCCCGCTCCCATGCTGCTGCGCGGGGACACGGCCGCGACGCTCGACACGGAGCACCGGGGGCCGCTGTTCGGCCTGCTGCCCGGACACGCGTACGAGACGGCGACCGTTCCGCTGCGCCCGGGCGACCTGCTGCTGCTGTACACCGACGGCATGGTGGAGCGGCGCGGGCAGGACATCACGTACGGGATCGACACGCTGCGCAAGGCGCTGGAGTCCTGCGCCGGGCTGGGAGCGGCCGAAACCCTCGGCCGGGTGATGTCGGCCTATCCGGCCGAGGACCACGAGGACGACGCCTGCCTGCTCGCGGTCCGGCTCGACTGACCCGCCCGGCCGGACGGGCTCGAACCCTCACCCCCACGGGTGGTCCCGCCCCGGCGCGCCGTTTCGGGCGGTGCCGGCCGGGCAGGCGCGGCGCATGGACCAGTCAGAAGCCCCCGTTCTCGACGCTCTCGCGGCCTACCACGCCAGTGGCCAGACCCCGTTCACGCCCCCCGGGCACAAGCAGGCGCGCGGCGCGGATCCCCGGGTCCGCGCGGTTCTGGGCGACTCGGTGTTCCTCTCCGACGTCCTCGCGACCAGCGGGCTCGACGACCGCACCTCCTCGCACGGCGTTCTGGAGCGTGCGCAGGAGCTCATGGCGGATGCCGTCGGGGCGGACCACGCCTTCTTCTCCACCTGCGGCAGCTCACTGTCGGTCAAGTCGGCCATGCTGTCGGTGGCCGGGCCGCACGAGGAGCTGCTGGTGGGCCGTGACGCCCACAAGGCCGTGGTGTCGGGACTCATCCTCTCCGGCATCCGGCCGGTGTGGGTGGAGCCCAGCTGGGACGCGGAGCGCCACATCGCGCACCCGCCGTCCGCCGAGGCGTTCGCCGCCGCCTTCGCCGCGCACCCGGACGTCAAGGGCGCCCTGGTCACCGGCCCCACCCCGTACGGCACCTGCAGCGACCTGGCGGCGATCGCACGGGTCTGCCACGGGCACGGGAAGCCGCTGATCGTGGACGAGGCGTGGGGAGCGCACCTGCCGTTCCACCCGGACCTGCCGACCTGGGCGATGGACGCCGGCGCCGACGTGTGCGTCACCTCCGTGCACAAGATGGGCTCGGGGCTGGAACAGGGATCGGTGTTCCACCTCCAGGGTGATCTCGTACGGCCGGAGGTGCTCAAGAGCCGCGAGGACCTGCTGGGGACCACGAGCCCCTCGGTCCTGATCTACGCCGCCCTGGACGGCTGGCGCCGGCAGATGGTCGAGCACGGCCGGGCGCTGTACGACGACGCGCTGGCGCTGGCGGGGTCGGTCCGCAAGCGGATCGGCGGGATCGACGGCATGCACGTGCACGGCCGCGACGACTTCTGCGGTCCGGGCCTGGCCTTCGACCTCGACCCCCTCCAGATCATCATCGACATCACGGAGCTCGGGACGACGGGGTACCGGGCCGCCGACTGGCTGCGCGAGCACCGGCAGATCAACCTGCACCTGTCCGACCACCGCCGGATCAGCGCCCAGCTGACGCACGCCGACGGTCCGGACACCGCGGACCGCCTCCTGGAGGCGCTGCGGGACCTGGTCGCGCACGCGGACGACCTGCGCCCGGCCCGCCGGGTGGACGTCCCCGACCCGGCCGGGATGCGGATGGAGTCCGCGGCGCTGCCCCGGGACGCCTTCTTCGGTCCGGCCGAGCAGGTGCCGCTGGCGCGGGCCGTGGGCCGGGTCTCGGCGGAGATGCTGACCCCTTACCCGCCCGGCATCCCCGTGGTGGTCCCCGGCGACCGGCTGACGGAAGAGGTGCTGCGGTACCTGCGCACGGGCGTCGAGGCGGGCATGGTCGTGCCGGACGCCGCGGACAGCGAGGTCAAGAGCGTCCGGGTGACGGCCGGGGCCTGACGGGCCGGGCCGCACCGGCACGGGCCGGGCGTACCCGCACCGGCCGGGCGTACCCGCACGGGCGACGGGTAACCGCAGCGACGCGGACACCGCTCGCCCTCGGGCCGTCCTCACCGGCGCCTCCTGGCGTCGGCCGTTCACCCTCTGCGAAGGGGGCGAAACGCTCTGCGGGAGATCTCGCGCCTGGGCCGTACGGTGAGCGCATTCGCCCCCGACGCGGGCGTCGGACACGGCGGCGCCGCGCCCTGGTGGCCGAGGGGCGCCGTGGCGAGGCGTGTCCTGCCCGACCGGCGGAGCCGGGAGGCGGCCGCCGGACGAATGAGCCGCGGCCCAGCGGGCACCCGCCCTGGAGAACCGGCGGGACGACGAGCCCGCGCGCCGCGTCACCGAGTGGAATATCGTGCGCGATGAGGACTGACTGCCGGCCTCCGCGGTTGCGGGCACCCCGCGGTCGCTCAGGAACGAGCCAGTGGACGAGTGAGTGATTGCCGTGAGCCACTCTGCGAAGAACCTTTCCGCCCCACCCGAGGGTGACGTGGCCCGCTCGGGCCTGCGCGGTCCCGCACAGAGCGACGGGCCCCTGCCGCACGACCACACGCAGGCCATCCTGGAGACCACCAAACGGGTCGCGGCGCTGCTGAAAGCCTCGGGACAGCCGTTCGCGCTGGCCGGCAGCGTGGCCGCGTTCGCCCACGGCCTGCCGCCGCGCTTCCAGCACGACACCGACTTCTGTGTCATCCGCGAGGACGCCGAGACCGTGATCAACGCGCTGGAGGAGGGCGGGATCTCCATGCGCCGGGCCCCCGAGGACTGGCTGGTCAAGGGCCGCTCGGGCGGCGAGGAGATCGACCTGATCTTCGAACTCGCCCGTCGACCGGTGAGCCGGGAACTGATCGACCGCGCGGTGGTGCTGCCCGTGGACTCGGTGTGGATGCCGGTCCTGTCCCCCACCGACCTCATGGACAGCCGGCTCGCCGCGCTGTGCGAGCACTACTGCGACTTCGGCGACCTGCTGCCGATGGCCCGGATGCTGCGCGAGCAGATCGACTGGGACCGGATGTTCCGGGACCACCAGGACGCGCCCCTCGCGGACGCGTTCTTCTACCTGCTCGAACGGCTGCGGGTCATCGCGCCCAGGGACGACCCGGACCGCATGAACCGCATGAACGGCATGAACGGCATGGACGTCATGAGCCCGGCGAGGGCCCGGTGAACGAGGGCACAGTGAGGGGACGACCCGCATGAACGGTATGAACACCGCCGAGCTGATCGAATACCGCATCCAGCACCTGCGGGACCGGCTGGCCCGTGAGGACATCGCCGAGCTGGGCGTACGGATCGAGATGCACGGGGCCACCGCCCACCTCTCGGGCAGTGTGGCCAGCGCCGACTGCCGGGCAGAGGTACTGCGCATCGCGGGTGAGGAACTGGCGGGCGTGGCCTGGCACCAGGACGTGACGGTGAACTGCGCGGCGCCGCCCGACCACTCGGAAGAGCTGTCGTGATCCGCGTCGCGGCCGTCGGGGACATCCACCTCGGACCGGGCAGCGAGGGAACGCTGAGGCCGGCCTTCGAGACCGTCGGCGCCCACGCCGACCTGCTGCTGCTCGCCGGGGACCTCACCCGGCACGGCACCGCCGAGGAAGCCCGCGTCGTCGCGCACGAAGTGGCGGGGCTGCCCGTCCCCGTCGCCGCCGTGCTGGGCAACCACGACTACCAGAGCGACCAGGAGGCCGCCGTCGCCGAGGAACTCGCCCGGGTCGGGGTGCACGTCCTGGAAGGCGACGGCGTGGTCCTGGACATCGACGGTACGAAGGTCGGCGTCGCCGGCACCAAGGGCTTCGGCGGGGGCTTCGCCGGGCGCTGCGCCAGCGATTTCGGCGAACCCGAGATGAAGTCCTTCGTCCAGTACACCCGTCGCAGCGCGAACAGCCTGCGGGAGTCCCTGCACGAACTGCGCGGCGCCGGATGCGCCATCCGGATCGCGCTGACGCACTTCTCCCCCGTCGAGGACACCCTCGCGGGCGAACCCAGGGAGATCTACCCCTTCCTCGGCAGCTATCTGCTGGCGGAAGCCGTCGACGATGCGGGCGCCGACCTCGCCGTCCACGGCCACGCCCACGCCGGCAAGGAACACGGGATGACCGCCGGCGGCATCCGGGTGCGCAACGTCGCCATGCCCGTGATCGACCGGGCCTTCGCCGTCTACCACCTCTCCGCCAACGGGCACATGCGGCACGGAGCGCACCGCTAGCGCCGTTTCACCGGCCGCGGGCTGGGCAGCCGCGCCGGGGAGAAGAGGACGTCCGCACCGGGCCGCAGGCGGCACCGTGCGGCGCCCGACGAAAGGAAACGGCTCCATGATGAACTCGGCCACCGCGCTCGCGATGAGCGCCTCGGGAACCGCCTTCGCCTCGACCGTAGGCGTGATCGTCGTCGTCGTGCTGATCGGGGCGGTGTGGTGGGGCATGAAACGCCGCGCCGCCGAGCCCAAGCCGCCCACCCCGGCCGAGCAGCCCCGGCGGCCGGCGGACGCCGGGCGCGCCGAGGAGCACCGCGAGGCCGAAGCACAGACGTTCCCCACCGACGGCAGCCGCCGCACGGCGCACGACCTCCAGGGCTACGGCAACTTCGGCTCCCCCGAGGACGAGCGGTCCTGACGCGGCCTTGAGCCGAGCGGCCTGAGAGGGGCCTGGGACGAGGGGGTCCGGTGATGAACGCGACCGGCCGCGAAGGCCGCTTCCGCTACCGCGGGGCGGAACTGGTCTACGACGACCTCGGGGCGGGCCCGCTCGCCGTGTACGCGCACGGCGGCTTCGTCAGCCAGGCCGTCGAGGACCGGATGGGCCTGTTCGACTGGGCGCCGCTCCTGCGGGCGGGGCGGCGCCTGGTCCGGTACGACGCCCGGGGGCACGGGCGGTCCACCGGCGAAGCCGTGGACACCGATTACACGTACGCCAGCCTGGGCGAGGACCTGCTCGCCCTCCTCGACCACCTGGGCGCAGACGGGCCCGCCGACGCCATGGGCTCCTCGATGGGCTGTGGCAGCGTTCTGCACGCCGCGCTCCGTGCGCCGCGGCGTTTCTCCGCGCTCGTGCTGCTGATCCCGCCCACGGCGTGGACGACCCGGGAGGCGCACGCGCGGGCCAACCGGGCGGCCGCCGAGACCATCGAACGGCAGGGGGCGGGCGCATGGCTCGCCGGAAGGCAGGCGCAGCCGCCCCCGCGGGTGGTGGCCGATGTACCCCGGTTCCCGCCGACACCGCAGCGGCGGATCCTCCCGGCGGTCCTGCGAGGGCTCGCGCTCTGCGACCTGCCCGCCCCGGCCTCGCTCGCCACGCTGCGCCTGCCGGCCTTGGTCCTCGCCTGGGAGGGCGATCCCGGGCATCCGCTGTCGACCGCACGGACCCTGGCCCGGTCCCTGCCCGACGCGCAACTCCACGTCTCCCGCACCCGCGCCGACGTGGGTACGTGGGGGGAGCGCGCGGCCTCCTTCCTCACCGGGCGGGGGCGTCCTCCAGCAGGTGCGGGCCGTTGTTGCGGACACTGTTGACCTCCGTGGACACCGCCCGTACCGCGAGCCGGCCGTCGGCGGGGGTGTGCAGCAGGGCGCGCAGGGCGTTGACGTCCTGGTGGGCCGGGTCGAGCCAGGCCTCGTAGTCGGCGGGGTCCAGGGCGAGGGGCATCCGGGGGTGGATGCGGCCGGCCGCGTCCGCGGCCTCGGTGGTGATGACGGTCGCCGTCGTGAGCCAGGCCGCCGGATCGTCGTCGTCGGCGACGGCTCGGTCGCGCCAGAACTCGTACAGGCCTGCCATGGCCATCACCGACGCGTCCTCGGGGCGGATGAAGTACGGCTGCTTGTAGGTCTTCCCGTCGTCCCCGGCCCGCTCCGTCCGCCACTCGTAGAAGCCGTCCGCCGGCAGCAGGCACCGCCGCTTGGCGAGCGCCCGGCGGAAGGCGGGCTTCTCGTGGACCGTCTCCACCCGGGCGTTGATCATCCGGGCGCCGACGCCCGGATCCTTGGCCCAGGAGGGGACCAGCCCCCAGCGCACGGCGCGCAGCCTCCGTTCCACGGTGTGCGTCCCCCGGTCCTTGCGTTCGACGACGGCCCAGACCGGGTCGGTGGGAGCGACGTTCCAGCTCGGGGCGAGCGTCTCGCGCGGATCCCAGCGGGCCTGGAAGAGGCCTGCCAGGTCGGCGGGCGCGCGGGTGGATGCATAACGGCCACACATGCACCCACTGTGCCACCGGCGAAGCCGTAACGGGCGCCGGGCCACGGCGGCCGGTGCGCCGGATTCAGTCGTCGCCCGGCGCCCAGAAGGCGACCAGGCGGGCCGCGCCCGGAGCCACATCCTCCCAGCCGCCCTCCACGGTCAGTACGGCGACGGCGGAGGTCGGGAAGGCCGTCCCGAGGCGTTGGACGAGCTTCTTCGGGCCGCCGCCGCACAGGCTCACGGCGACCTCGTGGAGGGCCGGGTTGTGGCCGACCAGCACGAGCCCGGTCACCTCGGCCGCGGCTTCCGCCACGGCGGAGAGCAGGTCGTGCGCCTCGGCTTCGTAGAGCCGGGCCTGGTAGAGCGTGGGCGGCGGCCGGCTCAGCCGGGACAGCATCAGCTGCCAGGTCTGGCGGGCCCTGCGGGCCGAGGAGCACAGGGCCAGGTCGACGGCGAAGCCGGACCGCTCCAGCCAGCTGCCCGCCTGCGGCGCGTCATGGCAGCCACGGTCGGAAAGCGCGCGCTCGAAGTCCTCGGTGACGTCCTTGGGTACCGCCTTCGCATGCCGGACGAGCACGATCCGGCGTTCACCCTGTTCCGGCACGTCCGTCCTCCAGCCTGCGTCGGCCATTCGGGCGCCGGGCCGCGTCGTGACCCGGGTGGTGAGCCGGCACGCGGGCGCGGTGGTTCGGAGAGGGGTGCGCGCCCGTGGCCGGGCCCGGCGGCCGGGAGGCCGCTCGCGCTGCCGGCCGCCGCTTCCAGGATAGGCCGCACCGCCCGACCTCGCGGGTCGCCGTGGGCCGCGCCTGCGGCGGGGCGCGCAGGAGCATCCCGGGCCGGCGGTTCAGGCGGTGCGGGCCGTGATCGCGCAGGCCCCGTCCGGGCACCGGGACCTTCCGCCGCCGTGCGCGGCTTCCGGCCGGACCCGGTGGTGCCCAGGCGGCGCCTGAGCCACTTCCGGGGCGCTCCTGGTGGCGCAGGACAGGGCGGCGCCGGGCCGTCTCAGGGCGGCGCCCGGCTATGCCCTGTCCGCTCCCTCGCGTAGGGCCAGCAGGTCGCGCATGGTCTGCGCGGCGCGTACGGCGGCATCGCCGCAGCAGTTGTTGAACAGCACGTGCAGCTGCTCGACCCGGTCCGCCAGGGTGCGCAGGCGCGGCAGCCATTCGCTCAACTCGCCCTGTGTGTAGGTGTGGCGGAAGCGGTCCTCCTTGCTGCCGGTGCCCCAGGCGGGGCTGCGGCCGTGGAACCGGACCACCGCGAGCTCCGGGGATGTGACCGGTGTGACGGGCGGTATGGAGGTGGGCAGCTCCGGGGCCGTGTCCACGGCCACGGCGGTGGCGTCCAGATCCTTCAACAGGGCCTCGGTGCGCTCCCGTTGGCCGTCCCGCCACCAGTCGGGGTGGCGGAACTCCACCGCCACCGGCCACTCGGGAGCCCGCTTCCGAATGCGGTGCAAGACGGCCTCGGCCCTGGCCCCCGGGGTGAACCAGGGCGGGAACTGGAACAGTACGGCCCCCAGCCGGCCGGCCTCCGCGAGCGGGCGCAGGGCCGCGCCGAAACGGTGCCAGACCTCGTCGAGGAGCTCCGGGTCGCCGCTGTCGTAGCCCCTGAGGTCGGCGGGCAGGGCGGCCTTGCGGGTCGGGTGGCCGGTGAGGAGGGAGAACGCCTTGACGTCGAAGCGGAAGCCGGGTGGTGTGCGTTCGGCCCACAGCGTGCTGTTGCGCAGGCTGGGGAGCGCGTAGTAGCCCGCGTCGACTTCCACGACGGGGAACCGCTCGGCGTAGTACCGCAATCGCCCCTCCGGATCGCGCCGCCCAGGCGGGTACCACCCGCTGCCCACCAACGCCTTGTCCGTCCAGGAACACGTCCCGACCAACACCTCGCCCATCCCGGCCGTCCTTTCCTCGCGGCCCGTCTACCCCGAAAAGCTGTCGGTCCGCCAGCTTTGCCGGACCTGGTCGCGGAGCCAGCCGTGCGCGGGATCCGCGTCGTTGCGCGGGTGCCATGCCATGCCCAGGGCGACGGGCGGCAGTTCCAGCGGTACCTCGAAGGTGTGCAGGCCCAGCAGTTCCAGGTGGTGGGACGGGGCGCCGGCCGGGGTGAGGCAGACCAGGTCGCTCTCCCGGCAGAGGAACAGTGCGGCGTTCCAGCCCGGTACGACGGCCACCACCCGGCGGCGCAGCCCGAGTCCGGCCAGTTCCTCGTCCACGGGGCCGCGGATCCGGCCCTGGCGGGAGACTCCGACGTGGTCGGCGGCGGCGAAGGCACGGGCGGTGACCGTCTTGCGGCGGGCCAGGGGATGTCCGGCGCGTACGGCGGCGAGGAGGCGGGTCCGGCCGAGGGGTTCGACGCGGGTTTCCGGGTCGGGGTGGCCGATGACGCCTATTTCGAGGTCGAGCCGGCCCTCGCGCAGGGCGGGTGTTCCTTCCAGGGCTTCCGGCATGAAGCGCAGCGTGACCCCGGGGGCCTGGCGCACGACGGCGCGAACGAGCCGGGGGGCGAGTCCGTGCAGGACCATCTCGGTGGCCTGGACGGTGAACTCGCGCGTCAGCCGGGCCGGGTCGGTGACGGGCTCGGGTACGAGGAGGGCGCGTGCCTGGTGGACGAGGGCGCGGACGCCCGGTCGCAGTTCGACGGCGCGCGGAGTGGGGACGAGCTGCCGCCCGGCGCGTACGAGTACGGGATCGCCGAGGACCGTACGGATGCGTCCGAGGGTGCGGCTCATGGCGGGCGCGGACACGTGCAGGCGCGCGGCGGCCCCCGTGACGCTCTCCTCCTCCAGGAGCGCGTCGAGCGCGACCAACAGGTTGAGGTCCAGCTGCCGTTCGGGGCCGTCCCGCACTGTGTCTCCCGTCACTCGAAGGGCCGCCCGGTTCCGGCGCGGCCAGTGTCTTTTCGCCGTACGCAATCACACCTTGCCACGAGTGCACTGGAGTTAATCGGCGGGCCGGTCCAGGCTCTGGTCCATGACACGGAACACGAACGACGTACTCGCCGTGGCGAGCCAGAGCGGCCCCACGGTCACCTTCTTCGACGCGGTGGACTTGCGCCGGCTCGACGTACTGGAAGTCCCCAGCGAGCCCCACGAGTTGTGCTTCGACCCGGTGCGGCGGCGGCTGTACGCCACGATCACCTACCGGTCCGGCTACTACCACGCCCATGCCGGCCGGGCCCATGAGCTGGTGGTGATCGATCCCGACCGGCGCCGCATCCTCGACGTGGTCGACCTGGCACCGGAGCGCGCGCCGCACGGCATCGCCCTGGACCCGTCGGGCGGGCTGCTGTGGGTGAGCGTGGAGGCGCACGGCGCCGAGGAGGGCGCCCTGGTGGCGCTCGACGCGGACTCGCTGAAACCCGTACGCCGGCTGCCCGTGGGGGCGCCCGGCCCGCACTGGTTCACGCTCACGCCGGACGGGAGCCGCGCGTACAGCGCGAACAAGGAAGCGCCGTTCCTCTCGGTCGTCGACATCGCTTCCGGAGCGCCGGCCGGCCGGATCGAGGTGCCCGGGAGCGAGGGCATCGCGGCGTCACGCGACGGACGGTACGTGTACGCGGCCGCGCCGAAGGGGGACTTCACGATCACGCGTCCGGTACCGGACGCCGGGGTCCGGGTGATCGACACGGCCACCGGAGCCGTGGTGCGCACGCACCGCACGGACGGCCCGGTCTTCCCCGTCCACGTGACCGCCACGGATCTGGTGCTGGCCGGCGAGCTGCGCATGCGGGCGGGCGGCGCTGCGCCGGGCGAGCAGGCACCGGGGCTCTTGCACGTGTACGGGAGGGACGGCGGGGAGCTCGGCCGCGTCGAGGTCGGCGCGTTCCCCCTGACGATCACCTCCTCGCCCGACGGCCGGTACGGCTACGCCGCGGCGGTCTCGTCCAGCACGGTGACGGTGGTGGACCTGCCGCGCCTGGAGGCGGTGGCGACCCTGCACGTCGACCGGGCGGGCGAACCGGGCGCCCACGGCCTCGCCTACATCCCCTCCCCCGCCGCCTGACGCCCTTCGGACGTCGAGGTCACGAAGGGCGCCACCGGTCGGTGGACCGTGAGGGCGGTCAGCGGCCCACGTACGCCGCGAGGTGCTCGCCGGTGAGGGTGGACCGGGCGGCGACGAGGTCGGCGGGGGTGCCCTCGAAGACGATCCGGCCGCCGTCGTGGCCGGCGCCGGGACCGAGGTCGATGATCCAGTCGGCGTGCGCCATGACGGCCTGGTGGTGTTCGACCACGATGACCGACTTGCCGGAGTCCACGAGCCGGTCGAGCAGCCCGAGGAGTTGTTCGACGTCGGCGAGGTGCAGTCCGGCGGTCGGCTCGTCCAGGACGTACACGCCGCCCTTGTCCGCCATGTGGGTGGCCAGCTTGAGCCGCTGCCGCTCACCGCCGGAGAGGGTGGTGAGCGGCTGGCCGATGGTCAGGTAGCCCAGCCCGACGTCGGCGAGCCGTTCGAGGATGCGGTGCGCGGCCGGGGTGCGTGCCTCGCCCTCGCCGAAGAACGCCGCGGCCTCGGTCACCGGCATCGCCAGGACCTCGCTGATGTCGCGGCCGCCGAGGCGGAACTCCAGTACCGACGCCTGGAACCGCCTGCCCTCGCACTCCTCGCAGGTGCTGGCGACACCGGCCATCATCGCCAGGTCGGTGTACACGACCCCGGCGCCGTTGCAAGTGGGGCAGGCGCCTTCGGAGTTCGAGCTGAACAGCGCCGGCTTCACGCCGTTGGCCTTGGCGAACGCCTTGCGGATCGGGTCGAGCAGGCCGGTGTACGTCGCCGGGTTGCTGCGCCGCGATCCGCGGATCGGGCCCTGGTCGACCGACACCACGCCCTCGCCGGCGGCTCCCCTGCTCTTGACGAGCGAGCCGTGGACGAGGGAGCTCTTGCCGGAGCCGGCGACGCCGGTGACCACGGCCAGTACCCCGAGCGGGATGTCCACGTCGACGCCCTGGAGGTTGTGCGTCGTCGCGCCGCGGATCTCCAGCGTGCCGGTGGGCGTCCGCGGCTTCTCCTTGAGGGCGGCCCGGTCGTCGAAGTGGCGGCCGGTGACGGTGCCTGCGCCCCGCAGCGCCTCGACGGTCCCCTCGAAGCAGACGCTGCCGCCCGCGGTTCCGGCGCCGGGGCCGAGGTCGACGACGTGATCGGCGATCGCGATCGTCTCCGGTTTGTGCTCCACGACGAGCACCGTGTTGCCCTTGTCCCGCAGCCGTAGCAGCAGGTCGTTCATCCGCTGGATGTCGTGGGGGTGCAGGCCCGTGGTGGGCTCGTCGAACACGTAGGTCACGTCGGTCAGCGAGGAGCCGAGGTGGCGGATCATCTTGACGCGCTGAGCCTCGCCGCCCGACAGCGTGCCCGACGGCCGGTCGAGCGAGAGGTAGCCGAGGCCGATCTCCCCGAAGGAGTCCAGGGTCTGGCGCAGCGCGGCGAGCAGCGGCGCCACCGACGGCTCTTCGAGGCCGCGGACCCAGTCGGCGAGGTCGCTGATCTGCATCGCGCAGGCGTCGGCGATGCTGATGCCCTCGATCTTCGAGGAGCGGGCGCCCTCGCTGAGGCGGGTGCCGTCGCATTCGGGGCAGGTGGTGAAGGTGACCGCACGGTCCACGAACTCCCGGATGTGCGGCTGCATCGCCTCCCTGTCCTTGGAGAGCATCGACTTCTGGACCCGAGGGACCAGTCCCTCGTAGGTCATGTTGATGCCCGCGATCTTCATCCGGGTCGGCTCGTGGTGGAGGAAGTCGTGCAGTTCCCTCTTGGTGTACGTGCGGATCGGCTTGTCGGGGTCGAGGAGGCCGGACTCCTTGTAGAGCCGCATGTTCCAGCCGTCCGTGCCGTAACCGGGGATGGTGACGGCGCCCTCGGAGAGCGACTTGGTGTCGTCGTAGAGCTGGGTGAGGTCGAGGTCGGAGACCGTGCCGCGGCCTTCGCACCGGGGGCACATGCCGCCGGTGCGGTTGAAGGTGGCCTTCACCGCCTTCTTGGCGCCGCGCTCGACGGTGATCGCTCCGCTCGCCCGGACGGAGGGGACGTTGAAGGCGTACGCGCCGGGCGGGCCGATGTGCGGCTGTCCGAGCCGGCTGAAGAGGATGCGGAGCATGGCGTTGGCGTCGGTGGCGGTACCGACGGTGGAGCGGGGGTCGCCGCCCATGCGCTGCTGGTCGACGGTGATCACGGTCGTCAGCCCGTCGAGCACGTCGACCTCGGGCCGCGCCAGCGTCGGCATGAAGCCCTGGACGAACGCGCTGTACGTCTCGTTGATCAGCCGCTGCGACTCGGCGGCGATCGTGCTGAACACCAGGGAGCTCTTGCCGGAGCCGGAGACGCCGGTGAACACCGTCAGCCGGCGCTTGGGGATCTCGATGCTGACGTCCTTGAGGTTGTTCTCGCGGGCGCCGTGCACGCGGATCACGTCGTGGGTGTCGGCAAGGTGCAGCGCGGGCGACTGCGTGTCCGTCCTCGTGGCCATGCTTGTCGTTTCTCCGTCCTCACGACCGGCCGTACCGGACCGGTGTCCATGCGGGCCACGCTACGGGGCGGCGGACGGGATCGGCTTCTCCATTCCTGCCCGGTCACGGAGACGACGCCAGGGCCCCGGCCTCCATGAGGCCGGGGCCCTGGCTCGCGGGGTCGGAACCAGGCGACGGTGAGGGGGAACGCGGCGGTGACGGTCGCGCCCGTGGAGTCGGTGGCGGTCGGGGTGATCCGGACCGTGCCGACGGACCACGGCCTGCCGCTGATCCGGCCGGAGCCGGCGTCCGCTTGCAGCTCTGCGGTCCCGGATCGGCCAGTTTCAGGTCACCGGTCGTCGGGGTGGGGGTCGGCGTGGGGGTGGGGGAACACCACGCCGTGCTCACCGGTCACGGGCCGGCCGAGGAACCCGCGCACGGGCTGGAGCAGTGGCCGGCCGAACGGTTCTGCAGTTCGGCGGGGACGGGGGTGTCCTCCAGGCTGAGCGCGTCCGCCACCGGCTCCGCCGGGGCCACCGCCGGCACGGCCTTCGCCCTGACCGTCAACTGGTTCCGAGCCGCTCTGGCCGCCCCTCGGGGGCCCGCTTCGCCCAGGCGATCGTCGCGCTGAGGGCGAGCAGGGCGGCGGCCCAGGCAGCGGGCTTCCAGGGAGCGGTCCGCCCCTCCAGCTCCGCGGAGACCCGGTGCGCGGGATCGTAGGCGACCCGGATCTCCTCGCCGACCGCCGCCACGGCCCGGTCCTCCTTCAGCTCCGCCGGGTAGCCGCCCGGGCAGCCGAGGGCGAAGCGGTACACCGTCCGCGCCGGCGGAGCGCCGTCACCGGCGGACTGCTGCACCTTGGTGTGCACCTCGCGCACCGCGCAGGTGGCGGTGGCCGGCCGCGCCGCCGCCTGATCCGCGGCGGCCACCGTCAGGAGCATCCCCAGGGACAGCAGCAGCCCCCCGAAGAACCCGCCGCTGCCGCCGACCAGCACGAAGTACGCCGCGCAGCTCCCGAGGACCAGGACGGCGCCGCCCACGAGCGCGACGGCGCCCGAGGGTGCCGAAGAAGCCCCGTAGCACCAGCTCGCCCACCCGTACACCCCGCCGGCGGCCACCCACGGCACTGCCGCCGTACCGGCCCGCCGGACCCTTCGCCCACCATCGCGCACTCCCACCACCCCCACCCACGAGGACGCCCCCCGCCCCGCGCGCGGTTGCCGGCCGCCCTCAGTCGGCTTCCGTGGCGGCGCGGGCCAGGGCCAGTACGCCGGTGCCGATCAGGGCCACGCCCAGCAGTTGGGGAAGCAGCCACCAGTGGGTGCGCAGGTGTTCCTCGTACAGCAGCACCCCCAGCGCGACGCTCACGCCCGCGTCGCCGAGGGTCAGGGCGGGCTGCGATGCGACCAGCGGGCCGCCCTGCATGGCGTGTTCGAGGAACAGCAGGGCGCAGATGCCGGTCGCACCGAAGGCGTAGGTCTCCCAGGTCGTCAGGAACGCGGGCGGACCCCGTTCGTCCAGTACGCGCACGGCCGACTTCATCAGGGCGGCCGTGAGCGCGTAGCAGACGGCGGTCGCCGCGCCGAGACACCCGGCCCGCATGCGGCCGGGCGGCCGCCGGAGCCCGGCCACCGCCAGTCCGGCCACCGCCAGCGCGCACGCCGCCATGGCCGGCGCCCAGCGGTCGACCGGGACGTGCGTGCGCTGCCCGGCCGGCGATGCGGCCACCAGTACGATCGCGAGCCCCGCCACCACGCCCGCCACGGCCAGCCACAGCTGCCCCGGCAGCCGGCTCCGCGTCACCAGCGAGGCGATCAGGAGCGCGAGCGGCAGTTCCAGTACGAACAGCGGCTGCACCAGGGACAGCGGGCCCGTGGCCAGCGCCGCGGCCTGCCCGACGCCGGCCGCGATCACCGCGAGGATCCCCGCGAGCCACACCGGCCGCCGCAGCAGGTCGCGGATCAGGCCGAAGCGCAGGCCCCGGCCCTGTGGCACGGTGAGCGCCGCCCGCCGCTGGAGCACGGTCGCGAGCGCGTTGCCGAGCGCCGCGAACAGCGCGAAGAGGACCGGCAGTACGAAGCCCATGGCCCCGATCCTCACGGAACGGCCCACTGCACCGCGCCCGCGACACGGCCGCGTCGCGGGCGTTGCGTCAGGCCGGGACGGGCGACAGGGACCGCAGACGTTCCAGACGCCCGCGCGTCTCCTCGTCCAGCGGTACGTAGGTGACGAGCCGCGGGCCCGCCGCGGGGCCCAGCCACAGGTTGGTGTGCTCCAGGTGCAGCAGGCCCACGTGGCGGTTGCGGATGTACTTCGACTTCCCGCCCTGGCCGACGACCTCGTGCCGCGCCCAGACCTCCCTGAATTCGGGCGACGCCGTCTCCAGCCGCGCCAGCAGCGCCTTCCAGGCCGGCTCGGCCAGGTGCTCGGCCATCGACGCGCGGAACTTCGCGGCCATCAACCGGTTCGACTCGGGGAGTTCCACGACGGCGTCCCGCCAGTCCGGGTCGGTGAACGCCAGCCACATGCAGTTGCGGTCCTCGGGCGCCACCCGGTCGAGGTCGCACAGCAGCCGCCCGTACGTCCGGTTGTACGCGAGGATGTCGTACCGGCTGTTCTGTACGGCGGCCGGGATCGGGTCCAACTGGTCGAGCATGGCCCGCAGGGCCGGCGTCACGCTCGGGCAGGGCGTGAGCGGCGCCGGGTCGACGCCGCCGGCCAGGGCGAACAGGTGCGCGCGTTCGCTGCGGTCCAGCAGCAGGGCGCGGGCGAGGGCGTCGAGCACCTGCGGGGACACCTGGATCTCACGCGCCTGCTCCAGCCAGGTGTACCAGGTGACCCCGACGGCGGCGAGCTGCGCGACTTCCTCGCGGCGCAGTCCCGGCGTGCGGCGGCGGCGGCCGCGTACGAGGCCGACCTGCTCGGGGGTGATCCGCTCCCGGCGGCTGCGCAGGAATTCCGCCAGTTCGTGCCGGCGCATGTCGCTTTCCGGGGCCACAGTGGTCATGGGTCCAGGGTGCCGCACCTCGCATCCCGTTGCCAGGTACTCCTGGTACCAGGATAAGGACACTCTGGTACCAGGCTGAGCGTGGGTGGATCGTCTTACTCGTGAGCGAAGCAACCAATGCAACCCAAGCGACCCTGGCGACCCCGCGGCGCACGAACCCCTCGCCGCCTCCGGCGCCCGCGGGCCCGGCCACCACCCCGGGAACCGCCTCCGTCCCCGTCGTCCGCCACGAAGCGGCGCTGGGGACCCTCGGGCTGTTCACCGTACTGCTGGGCGCGGCCCTCCCACTGATCGACTTCTTCATCGTCAACGTGGCGTTGCCGGCCATCGACAGCGACCTCGCCGCGGGCCCTGCCCTGCTGGAACTGATCGTCGGCGGCTACGGGGTCACGTACGCCGTACTGCTCGTCCTCGGCGGCCGTCTCGGTGACACGGTCGGACGCCGCCGGCTGTTCCTGACCGGCATGGCCGCCTTCGGCGTCACCTCCCTGGCGTGCGGCCTCGCGCCGACCGCCTGGACGCTGGTCGCGGCCCGGGTGGCGCAGGGGGCTTCGGCGGCGCTCATGCTGCCGCAGGTGCTCGCCACCATCCAGGCCACCACGCAGGGGCCGCGCCGGGCCCGGGCGATGAGCCTCTACGGTGCGACGGCCGGGCTGTCGATGGTCGCCGGGCAGATCCTCGGCGGTGTGCTGGTGGCCGCCGACGTGGCCGGCTCGGGCTGGCGTTCGGTGTTCCTCGTCAACGTCCCGGTCGTGCTGGTGGGGCTGGTGCTGGCTGTCCGCGCCGTTCCGGAGACCCGTTCGCAGCGGCCCGCCTCGGTCGACGTACCGGGAACGCTGCTGCTGGCCCTGTCGCTGGTCTCCCTGCTGCTGCCGCTGACCGAGGGCCGGGCGGCCGGGTGGCCCGTCTGGACGTGGGTCTCGCTGGGCGTCTTCCCGCCGGCGGCCGCGGCCTTCTACCTGACCGAGCGCCGCGCCGACCGTCTGGGGCGGACGCCGCTGGTGCCGCCGAGCCTGCTGCGTCTGGAATCGCTGCGACGCGGCCTGCTGATGGTGGTGCCGTTCTCCATCGGGTTCAGCGGCTTCATGTTCGTCATCGCCGTGTCGCTCCAGCAGGGTCTGCGGATGGGACCCGTCTCGGCGGGGCTCGCGCTGGTGCCGATGGCGGTCGCCTTCTTCTCCGCCTCGCTCGCCGGACCGCGGCTGATCGGCCGGTACGGAAGCCGGGTCGTCACCGCCGGTGGCGTACTCCAGGCCATCGGCATCGGCTTGCTCCTGCTGGCGGTCCGGGGCGACTGGCCGGAACTCGGGCTGCTCGCACTCGCGCCGGGCGTCGCCGTCGCGGGCCTCGGCCAGGGGCTCCAACTGCCGGTGCTGATGCGCCTGATGCTCTCGGACGTACCGGCCGACCGGGCCGGCGTGGGCGGCGGGGTGATGGTCACCACGCAGCAGTCGGCGCTGGCCCTGGGTGTCGCGACCCTGGGCAGCCTGTTCCTCGCGCTCACGGAGTCGGTCGGGATGCGGGACGCCCTCATGACGACCCTGCTGGTCCAACTCGCTCTGATCGCACTGACGGTACTGCTCAGCCTCCGCCTCCCGCGCGTCATGCGCTGACGCGGGCGCGTTTCCTGGTCACGGCGGGAAGCGTGGTGCGGATTTCGGGTAAAGAACGCCCTGCGCCTGGGTAGCATCCGAAAGCACCACCGTGAGGTATGAGGAAAGTGAGCCGCACATGGCCAACGAGCCTGTCACCACGCCCATCCACGACCTGTACGCGCAGCGGTTCGCCGCCGATCTCGAAACCAACCGCAAGGAACAGGCGGACCTCACCGCGCAGATCGAGGAACTCCAAGACCGCCTGAGGCAGCTCCGGTCGGACGAGAACTGGCTCTGCGGTGTGCAGGGCGTACTGCCCCCGGCCGATGCCGTCGAGGCCGCCAAGGCGGCGCCGGCGGGGCCGGGGGCGGCCACCGTTCCCGGACCCCGCCGGGCGAAGAAGAGCACGGCCGGCGCGGCGCGGGCCAAGAAGGGCACCGCCGGCGCGGCGCGGGCCAAGAAGAGCACCGCCGGCGCGGCGCGGGCCAAGAAGGCCGCGGGGGCTGCCGTCCCCGGTACGGAGGCCGAGGCCGCCGCCAAGCCGGCCGCCCGCAAGCCCGACTCCGCCGCGTCCCCCGCCAAGAAGCCGGCCAGGACGGACGAACCCCCGCTGCGCGAACTCCTCCACGCCCTCCTGGTCCACGCCGCGGAGCCCCGCATGGTGAGCGAGGTCACGGCGGAACTGGCGCAGGCGCACCCCGGCCGGACGGCCTCCGGTCAGGTCGTCCGCAACACCCTGGAAGGACTCGTCAAGAAGGGGCAGGTCGAGAAGGAACACCGCCAGGGTTCGGTGATGTACACCGCCGTCCGGCCCGCCGCGCAGGGGGCGGCGTCCGATGCGGTCGCCGAAGCCGAAGCCGGCGCGGATACCGCCACGGACACCGCCACCGCCGCGCCGTAGTCGACGGACGGCCCGCCTCAGACCGGTTCGGTGCGGCCGAACAGCAGCGCGTAACCGGGCGGAAGCTGGGCGAGCGCCCGCCGGAGCACGTCCGCGTCCACGACGTCGGCCACGGTGCTGAGGACCGCGCCGCTGTCCCAGTGCGCGGTGTCAGGGGTCGCGCCCTCGATCAGGAGCGCGACCGCTTCCGTGAACTCCGGCGGGTCCAGCGGTGCGGTCGCCGCCACGGCTTCGAGGAGCGGCGGCGAGCAGGGAGCGGGCAGCTGGGCGGCGAGTTCCTCGCGTTCGGTGTCCGCCAGGTGGCCGCCCAGGGTGGCCAGCACCGCACGGGTGGAACGCTCGGCTTCGCGCGCGGTCGGATA
Organism: Streptomyces cirratus; assembly: GCF_014650775.1. Lineage (GTDB taxonomy): Bacteria > Actinomycetota > Actinomycetes > Streptomycetales > Streptomycetaceae > Streptomyces > Streptomyces cirratus. The sequence continues at coordinate 277,314 of NZ_BMVP01000004.1, forward strand.
CTGGCCTCGTTCCTGGACCTGGGCCAGGTACTCGTCCCATGCGATCGCCACGGTGGGCCTCCTCGTCTACGTCCTGTGTCGTACTCGCTTACAGGGCGAGCCTGCCCCGGACCGCCCGCCGCAGCCTCCGGGCACGGCATCCATCCGGGGCCGGCCCGCGGATCCCACCCGTTCGGCGGGGAGGACGCGGTCCGCGCCGGTCAGCGGACGTGGGCCCTGACCTCCTCGTAGACCCTGGCGTCCACGGGGAAGGCAGTGTGCCGCAGACACCCGGTCTCGGTGTTCACGGCGCCGCTGAGGGCGACGGTGCTGCTGTCGGGGCTGATGATGCCGTCGCACGGCGACCACCACGTGGCGTAGCGGGGTGCGCCGGGGGTCTCGTCACCGGCGTTGAGCTCGTTCAGGAAGCGCGAGCCGGGGCGCATCTCGGCGCAGGGCGCGCCGCCGCACAGGACGGCGGCGCTGGTGCCGTGGTTGGGGCCGGCGAGGGAGACCCACGCGTCGACCTTGCTGTCCCCGCCCAGGTTCTTGAGGTAGTAGCGGGAGGAGAGGGAGCCCATGGAGTGCGTGACCAGGTCGACCTTGGTGGCGCCGGTGGCGGCGAGGACGCGGTCGATCTCGTCGGCGAGCTGGCGGGCGGTCGTGACGTTGGACTGGGAGGTCGGGTAGCTCCACTGGTCCAGGCGGCCGGCCGGCCAGCCGTCGGACCGGAAGCGGTCGGCCATGGTGTTCCAGGTGGAACCGCTGCTGTTCCAGCCGTGGACGAAGACGATCGGATCGGGGCCGCCGGCAGCGGGCGCCGTCGGCGCGGCGGCGGCCTGGGGGATGAACGCGGCGAAGGCGAGTGCGGCGGCGGGGAGGGCCCGCAGGAGGTTGGGGGTCACGCCGCCAGGTTGTAGCGCAGCCGCCCGGCCCGGTCGCGGGTCCGGCCGAACCGCACCCGACTGGCTGCCGTCCTTCACCCAGGAAACGTTTCAGCGCGGGCCGTGGCAGACCCGGCCGGTACCCCGCTCGCGCACGGCACGCGCGGCCGGCGACCTCGCCCCGTCGCGGACGAGGGTTGCGCCCCGCCTCCCGCCTGGTCGAGCCTGCCCCGGCGTTGCGCAGGCCGCCCGGCGCAACGTCGCCGACGAGGGCTGCCCGCATCGGCTCCCTACGGCATCACTTCGGCGGGCACCGGGAACTGGTGCCCGCCGCGACGCGTTCGAGGCTCGCCCGGGTGTACGCGGCGGGGCCCCGCCCTCGGAGACCTCGCGCGGAAGGCATCCGCAGGCAGCCGAGGGCTCATGGCACGGAGCCCGCGTCGGCTCAACGGCGCCGGCGCCGCGGTCAGCGCGGAGTGCCGCGGTCGCGGCGCCGACGGCGCGCCGCGCGTCGTGCGGGTCCCGATGCGTGCCACCTTCGGACCAGGAGGGTCGCCGCCGAGGCCGCGAAGAGGGCCGCGGTGATCAGCAGCCAGCGCCCCAGGAAACCGCCGGCCGGGAGCCCCGTGGTCGCGGTGTAGTGGCCGACCCGGCGCAGGACCAGCGGCCACCAGACCAGCAGCAGGAGCCCCGAGACGAACGCCGGGACGCGTACGTAGTTCACGCTCGGCCACGGCGCTCCCGGGAGTTGCGCGCCCCGGTCGAGCACGGAGTACAGGGGGAGCAGCACGAGGTCGTGCAGGAGCGCCGCCCCGACGAACCAGAGGGCCACGCCCACCGCGTCCCCCTTGAGGAGGCGCGTGCCCGCGTAGGCGGTGAGGGCGAAGGAGGCCAGTACGAGCAGCAGGTGCAGCGGGGAGGCCCCGTAGCGTCGGCGGAACGCGGTCGCACCGCTCATACCGGCTCTCCGAAGGTGAGGCGAGTGACCCATTTGGTGTTGTTGACGCCGGGTGCGCCGGGGACGATGACGCGGGCCGGGTAGCCGTGGTCGGGCGAGAGGACGGCCCCGTTGACCCGTACGGCCAGGAGCGAGCGGTGGTCGCGCACCTGGTTGTCCCTCAGGGCCACCGAGCTGAACGACCCGCCCCGCTGCACCGATTCCACCAGGACCTGCGGGGCGTCCGTGCCCAGCCCGACCAGCGCGGCCAGAGCGGTGAGCCGTACGCCGCTCCACAACTGGTCGGGGGTGGACCAGCCCTCCACGCAGGCGATGGGCAGGGCCGCCTCGTTCTGCTCCATGGCCAGCAGTTCCTCGCGGGTCAGCACCACTTGGCGGCCCGGCCCGCGTACGGTCAGCCGCCAGGCGGGGCCGATGTCACTGGGGCGGATGCCCACGGACGCCGCGGTCTTGTTGATCTGGAAGCCGTTCGGGCCGGAGCCGGGATCCCGGCCGTGCGGGGCGAGCAGCGCGGTGTGGCGCCACCAGCCGCCCACGCTCTGCCCGGCCGTCACGACGAACAGCGCCAGGGACCCCAGCCCGACCATGGCGACCGCTCCGCGGCGGGAGACGGTCGCCGCCGCCGGGCGGGGCGAGACCAGCCCGGCCGCCTCCGGCGTACCGGCCGCAGGCCGCGCCCCCGGGGCGCGTACGGCGCGGACCGCTCGTGGCAGCCGGAAGGCGACGTGCACGACGAAGGCGCCGATGAACACCCACGCCCCGTAGAAGTGCAGGGTGTAGAAGGAGCCCGGGAAGATGTAGTGCAGCTGCACGTTGAGGATGCCGGTGACGAACTCGAAGCCCGCGCCGCCCACCAGCAGGAGCAGGGACAGGCGCTCGATGCCGTGGCTGACCGACCGCACGGGTGGCCATTCGAACAGTTTGGGGATGACCGACCACAGTTTCGCCAGCAGTACGGGAACGAGCACGACACCGACGACGACGTGCACGCCCTGGGTCAGCCGGTAGAGCCAGTGCGGCGAGGTCGGCCAGGAGAACAGGTAGAACCCGAGCCACCCCTTGCCGGGAGTCTGGTCGTTGACCGGTGCCAGGTCCGGGTTGTACGCCGCGTACGACAGCAGGCCGGTCAGGAACAGGAGTGTGACTCCGACCAGCAGGACGAGCCCGAACACCGCGGTCAGCCACGGCCCCCGCAGCGGACTGCGCCAGAATTGCGGACGCGCGGGCCCCGGCGGCGGGGCGGCGAGCAAGCGGGCCGCAGGACCCGGTCGCGGCCGGGCGGTGGGCGCCGGCCGGCCCTGCTCGCCGTCGTTCGCCTCCATCGGGACACCTCCGCGTACGCGCTCGCCGGTCGTCGGGGAGACGATCCCGCACCGGAGGCCCGTCCGGACCGGTGACACGCCCTCCGGGGCCGCGCGGTGGCGCCCGTACCCCTCCGCCGGGTCACGCCTTCGACGCGGGGGTCAGTGGTGGGGAGAACGCATCACCTGCCGCATCGCAACCACACGGGCCCCTCCCCGGGGAGGGGTCCGGACGACCCGCGCGATCAGGGCTTTCAGGGCTTGCAGGGCTTGCAGGGCTTGCCTGACCGTGGTCACCGCGGACTCCGCTCCTGCTGCCGGGCGAGCGCCGCGAGGTCGCGGAACCGGTCCCACTGGACCCGGGGCCGGCGCAGACCCCTGCGGTCCAGGTACCTGTCCGTGGACCGCCTCGCGTGGCGCAGGACCCGCAGCGCGTCCGCCGGGCGGCCCGAACCCATCGGTTCCACCACCGTCGTGGGCAGCAGGGTCCAGCCCGCCGCGGTCTGCCGCAGCTCTCCCCGCACGAGGGCGTTGTGCATGCCGTTCAGCCGCTCGTCGTGCCGGTGCACCAGCAGCGAGGCCGGCCCCGCGGCCACGGCGCAGTCGGGCGGTACGTCCACCGCGAAGCCGCCCTGCGTCGGCGCCGGCCGGGTCCGGGCGAGTACGGGTGCCCCGGACGCGTCCCGGGCGGCCAGCACCGCGGTGGGGTAGCGGGCCAGGAGCCCGGCCCCCGGCAGGGCTCCGCTCAGGACGCCGGACGCCCGCGGTCGGGGCGGGGCCACCACGGGCGGCCGTACGGTCACCTGCTCGGCGGTGACCGTGATGAGGAGCCGCAGGTAGTACCAGTGCATCAACGGCCGCATGGGCGGCGACAGGTACGACCGGCTGTGCGGCTGACGCTCGAAGAGCGTGCGCCAGTAGTCCTCGGCCCCTCGGGGGCCCGTCATGATCTTGTCGGGGCACTGCGCCCGGCCGCCCACGAAGACCTGGGGAGCGGGATCGAGGCCGCTGCCGGTGGGGTCGGAGAAGAGGAGGGCGACACGGCCGTCGCGGCGCACGTTGAGTGCCTTCTGCGCGAACGCGAGGGAGGTGGTGAGCAGGAGCGTGCCGTCCTGCCGCCGCGACACGGCCGTCGGCCAGGCGAGCGGCGCACCGTCCCTGCCGAGGGTGGCGAACTCGCAGGTCCGGTAGGCGTCGAGGACGTCGAGCGGGGCGGCGTCGAGTGCTGTCATCGTCCCGCCCCACCGTTCAGCGGCCCCCGCAGGGCGCGGCAGGAGGCGGTGTACCGGCGACGTCCCACTGCCTTCCACATCAGACGGCCGATGAACGGGGCCTTGCCGAGGAAGTAGGCCTGCTCCTGCGGCGTCGCCTCTTCGAGGATCGCGCCGAGGGCGATCAGGAGCTTGTTCTTGGGGACGGTTTCCAGTCCGCGGCGTCCGACGAGGTCCCACTCGGCGACGCTCAGGTGTTCGGCGACCAGCGGGAGGACGAGCCGCTCCTCGTCGTCGAGGTGTTCGAGGAGCGCCGACCGGTGTTCCTCCAGCGCCAGGGCGAGTTCCCTCGCCGCGGCCGGGCCGGCGGAGCGCTCCCAGGCGGGCGTGCGGTCCGCGACCACCGCCAGGCTCCGGTCGATGCGCTGGTGCTGCTCCTCCATCCGTACGACGAGTGCGTCGTCCGGGGCCCGTTCGCGCAGCAGTGGCCAGAGCGTCTCGTCCTCGACGGTGTGGTGGTGGTGCAGCCCCGTCACGTACTCGGCCAGATGAGCGCCGACTTGGGCGGCTCGGGCCGTCGCACCGTCAGGGACGGCCCGCACCAGACGCGGCAGCAGGGCGGACTCGCGGCGGAAGACGCGGTGGACCACCACCATCTCGTGGGTGTGGGGACGCCCGTCGGCGGGACGTTCGAGGGGGGTAGTGCTGCCGGACACGCTCACTTGCTCCAGGAGTCGGGGGCGGGAAGAGGACGACAACAGCATGTCCGCCCCTGCTTGGCCATGGCTTGGCGATGGCTTGGCGCTCGCCTGCCGACCACTTGGCGTCCCCGTGACCTGGGCGTTCACCGTCCGTTGATCGGATGAGCAGGTCGCTCCGGTAGATTTCAGCCGCGTGCTGCGAATACGAGTACTGGGCTCCTTGGGTGCCGATGTGAGTGGTGGGCCGGTCCATTTGGGAGCCCCGCGGCAGCGGGCCGTACTCGCGGACCTGCTCGCAGCCCGCGGTGCGGTGGTGTCCGTCGACCGCTTGGCGCAGGACCTGTGGTGCGGGACGCCGCCGGCGAAGGCCACCGCGTCCTTGCACGCCTACGTGTCGAACCTGCGCCGCCTGCTCGAACCCGAACGGCCGCCCCGCGCCCCCGCCGCCGTCCTGGTCACCTCGCCCCCCGGCTACGCCCTGCACCTGCCGCAGGACGCGGTGGACGCGTGGCGCTTCGAGGCACGCGTGAACCGGGCGCGGCGCGCCCCGGCGGCCCAGGCACGGGAACTGCTGTCCGAGGCGCTGGCATGGTGGCGGGGTGCCGCCTTCCAGGGGTACGAGGACGAGGCGTGGGCCGTGCCGGAAGCGGTGCGCCTGACCGCGCTGCTCGCCGAGGCCCGCGAGCTGGCCGTCGCGGCCGACCTGCGTACCGGGCACGCGTCCGAGGCGGCGTCGGCGGCCGAAGTCCTGGTCGCGGGGCATCCCTTGCGGGAGGAGGGGTGGCGTCTGCTCGCGCTCGCCCACTGGGCCTGCGGGCGGCAGGCCGACGCCCTCGCGGCGCTCCGGCGCGCCAGGGCGGTGTTGCGCGAGGAACTCGGCTGCGACCCCTCGCCGGCCTTGGCACAGACGGAGCAGGCGCTCCTCACCCAGCGGCTCGACGTACTGCACGCGGCCGTACCGCCCGCCGTGGCGGCGGTGGTCGTGCCTCCGGTGGTCGTGCCCCCGGTCGTCCTGACCCGGGTCGGCGGGTCGCCGGTCACCGTGCCGCCGGTCACCGTGCCGCCGGTCGCCCTGCCGGCCCGGGAGGTGTCGGCACCGCCCGGGACCCCGCACCAGCTCTTCGTCGGCAGGAGCGCGGAGCTGGGCGCCGCCGACGCGGCCGCGCGGGCGGCCCTCGGAGCCGGCGGCCTGGTGCTGGTCACCGGCGAGGCGGGCGCGGGGAAGTCCGCTTTCCTGCGCCGGTTCGCCGGCCGGCTGCGGGACGGGGGCTGGACCGTGGTGATCGGCCGCTGTCCGGAGCACGACGGTGCGCCGCCCGCGTGGGCGTGGGCGGAGGCGCTCACCGCGCTCGCCGAAGAGGCGCCGCCGGCGCGGCCCGACGACCTGGCGGTCCTCCTGCACGAACCGGACGGCACGGCCGCCACGTCACGCGACGAGGCGACCGCCGGACGCTTCCGCATGCACCGCGCCTTCACCGCGTGGCTGCGCGCCGCAGCCGCCCGCGGGCCCCTGGCCGTCCTGATCGAAGACCTGCACCGCGCCGACGGGGAGACGCTCGCCCTGCTGGAGGCGGCGGCGTCGGTCACCGGCGTCCCCCTCCTCACGGTGGCCGGCTACCGTCCCGCCGAAGTGGAAGACCGGCTGGTCAAGACCCTTGCCCAGCTGGCTTCCCGCGCCCCGCACCGGATCGCGCTCGGTGGCCTGTCGCCGGGGGACGTCGCCACCGTCGTCGAAGCCGTGTGCCGCGAGCCAGTGGCCGAGAACACCGTTGCGGTGCTCTCGGAGCGCACCGGCGGCAACCCGTTCTACGTGTGGGAGAGCGCGCGCCTACTGGCCAGTGAGGGCGCCCTGGTCGCCGTATGCGAAGTGCCCCAAGGGGTACGGGACGTACTGCGCCGGCGCCTGAGCCTGCTGCCCGCCGCCGCGCGTTCAGCCGTGCAGCTGGCCGCGGTCGCAGGGACGGAGGCCGAGGTCGCCCTGCTCGTGGACGCGGCCGACTCCGATGAGGACACCCTGCTCGAAGGGCTCGACGCCGCCGTGGCCGCGGATCTGCTGACGGCGCCGCGGCCGGGCCGTGTCGGCTTCGTCCACGCGCTGGTCCGCGACACCGTGTACACCGACCTGACCGGCGTGCGCCGTTCCCGCATGCACGGCCGCATCGCCCGGGAGCTGCGCCGGCACCGCCCCGACGACCTCGCCGCGCTGGCGCACCATTTCGCGCGCTCGGGCAGCACGGCGAACGCCCCGCTGGCCGTCGACTACGCGCTGCGCGCGGCGGAGATGGCCGAGCGCAGGTACGCCCACGACGTGGCCGTAGGACTGATCCGCCAAGCCCTGGAGGTGCATGCCGCGGCCGCGCCCGATCCCCAGGCGGACCCGGACGCCGCGATCGCCCTCCTCGTGCGGCTGCTGGGCGCGCAGGTCCGGGCCGGCGCCACGGACGCCGCCCGGCACACCCGGCAGCAGGCGGTCGAACTGGCCGACCGGGCCGACCGGGCCGACCTGGTGGCGGCCGTCTACGGTGCATGGACCGAACCGTCACCCTGGCGCAGCAGACTGGACGGCTTCTTCGACCGGACCGCGCTGGGCCGCCTGGAACGGCTGGCCGAGGAGCGCACGCTGGACGATCCGACGCGGGCCCGCGTGCTCCAGGTACTGGTGGACGCGGTGGCGGCCGAAGACGCGCCGCGGGCCCTCGCGGCCGCACACGCCCAGTTGGCACTGGCCCGTACCGCCGGGGACCCGCGCCTGCTGGCCTCCGCGCTGATGACGTCCGCGAAACTGCTGCCGCACGAGGCGCACGGCGCCGCCCGGGGACCGCTCGTCGCCGAACTGCGCCGGCTCGCCCGGGCACACGACCTCCCCGCCTACCGCTGGGTGTGCGAGCACCTCGACGGCATGAGCGCGGCCGCGCGCAACGATCCGGTCGCGTTGCGCCGGCACACAGCCGAGGGCCTGGCGCTCGCGAACCGGTACGCCATGCGGTGGGCGCAGGGCATCAACGCCACCACCTCGGCCATGCTGGCCACCGTCACCGGGCGCTTCGCCGAGGCGGAGGCGAGGTACGCCGAGGCGGACGGCCTCTTCCAGCGGGTCGGGGCACACCACGCGACCGGCCCGCGCACGCTGGGCCTTTGGACGATCCGGCTCACTCAGGGGCGGGCCGCCGACATCGAACGGGGCGTACGCGAGGTGCACGCGGCCGTCGGTGCCCCCGTCGCAGTGGCCCACGCCCTCGTGCTGGCCCGCCGGGGCAGGCTGGACGAGGCGCGGGAGGTGGTTTTCCCCGCACGCCCCATGACGGACCACCTCTACGGGATCGAGCTCGACTACCGCAGCGAACTCGCGGTCCTGCTCGGCGACACCGTCGGGGCGGTCGCGCTGATCGGGCATCTGCTGCCCGTCCGGGACCAGTTCGGCGGCGCGGCCGGCGGGGCCTACGCGACGCGCCCCCTCGCCCACGCCCTGGGCGGCCTGTACCGGCTCGTCGGCGAGGAGCAGCTGGCCGCCGAGTCGTACGCGCTGGCCGAACACGTCGCCCTCGCCTGGGGCTCCGCCCACCACGCGGCTGCCGCCCGCCGAGCGGCGGCGGAGGCGGCGGCGGCCCGGCCGGGCCGCTTCCCCGGGCCACCGCGCTGACCCGGGCCCGGCGCGGCCCCCTCCCCCGCGCCGGGCCCCGCCCCACTCAGGTCTCCGTCCGCGTCAGCGGCCGTCCGGCCCACCGCCCTCCCGGCGCCTGCGGCGACGCTGGCCGAGGGCCCCCGCCAAAGCGATCAAGCCTCCTGTGAGCGCGCCGGACACGAGGATGCGCAGCAGGTTGTCCATCGAGTACTTCCCCCCTCAGAGCCACGTGTGGGTGCCTGACCGGCTCCGGACCAGGACACTATCGGCGTGCGGGCGGCCTGGCTTGGACAAATTTGACCTCGCCCACCTCGCCCATCCCGCCCGCCTCGTCCACTTGGCCCCTCACAGCGCGATGGCTCCCTCGGCCATCCGGGCGGCGGCCATCCGGCCGGGAGTGGTCCCGGCCAGCTCCCGGAACTCGCGGTTGAGGTGGGCCTGGTCGTAGAAGCCGCAGGTGGCGGTGACATCGGCGAGGTTGACGTCCTGACGGGCCAGCAGCCCAGCGGCCCGGTGGAAGCGCAGTACACGGGCCGACGTCTTGGGCGTCAGCCCGACCTGTTCGGTGAAGCGGCGTACCAGGTGGCCCTGGCTCCAGCCGACTTCCGCCGCGATCCGGCCGACCGGTATCGCACCGCCCGCGCGGGAGAGCAGTCGCCAGGCGTGACCCACCTCGGGAGCGGGATCCGGGCCGCGTTCGATCCGGGCCGCCAGCACGGCGTCCAGCAGGTCGAACCGGGCCTCCCAGCTGCCGGCGGCCGCCAGCCGCTCCACCAGCACATCACCTTCGGGGCCGAGGACGTCGCAGAGCCCGGCCACCTGGTTGGTCAGCTCGCTCATCGGCACGGCGAACAGCCGGTAGGCGCCCAGCGGGGTCAGTTCGAGCCGGATCGCCTCCTGGCCACCGGGGTGGTCACATACGCGGGGCCCGTCCTCCAGCCCCGCGACCAGCGAGCCGGTCACCGGGCTGCCGCGACCCGTGTCCCCCAGCCGGCGGACGTGGGCGAACGGCTCCCCCAGGCTGATCAGCACGACCGCCCGGCCCGTGGGGACCAGCCGCACCCGGTAGGGCGCGGCCGCCGCCTCCCAGTAGCCGGCGTAGCTGTGCACGAACGGGCGCAGCCGGGGCGGCCACGGCCGGGTCACCCGCCACCGCTCACCCACCCGGGTCATCTCGACCCCCCGGCCGGCCGTGACCGTCCCTGCCGCCACTCGCATGTCCCCTCCCCCTCCGGCGCGCCGACGGCCAGGCCCCGTCCGGCGCCGACACCACTGCCCGGTCGGTCCAAGCATCAGCCTAGACATGTCACGGACATCCGGGACCGGGATGCGCCGACGGGCCCGAGGCCCTGTCAAGGGGCGTATTCGTGGGACTTTCCGGCCTGTGCGCCGGTCACTGACAGTGGCCTCAGTCGTCGTTGATCGACCGATCCGACTGAGGAGACTGACCACCGCATGGCCACTCACGACCACGGGTTCCTGCCCCTGACCTCGCCGCAGACCGGCGTCTGGTTCGCGCAACAGCTCGATCCCGCCCGCTGCGACTACACCATCGGCGAGTACCTGGAGATCCACGGGGCGCTGGACGCCGAACTCTTCGAGCAGGCCCTGAGCCGGACGCTGGCGGAAACCGAGGCGCTCGGCATGCGGTTCGCCGAAGTGGACGGCGAGGTACGGCAGATGCCCGCCGACCGGCCGCCCTTCCGGCTGGCCACGGCCGATGCCGGTGCCTGCTCCGATCCGGCCGCCGAGGCCGACGCGCTGATGCGCGCGGAACTGGCCCGGCCGATGGACCTCGCCACGGGTGACGTGACGCGTCACCTGCTCGTGCGGACGGGTCCGGACACCCACCGCTGGCTCCAGGCGTACCACCACATCGTGGCCGACGGGGTGAGCGGGTCCCTCCTCGCCCGCCGCGTGGCGGAGGTCTACTCCGCCCTCGCGGCCGGCGCCCCCGTGGCGGCCTGCGACGCGGCGCCCTGGGAGCGGATCGTCGCGGAGGAGCACGCCTACCGGCAGTCCGAAGAGCACCTGCGCGACGGGGAGTTCTGGCGGGCGAAGCTCGCCGACGCCCCCGAGCCCGTGAGCTTCACCGGCCACACCCCGGCCCGGCCGACGGGCGTCGCCGTGCGGGTCAGCGGCGAACTCGACGCCGTGGACGCGGGCGCCCTGCGGGACGCCGCCCGGCGGCTCGGGACCCGCTGGTCGGCGCTGGTCATGGCGGCGGCCGCCGGCTACCTGCACCGCGTCGGCGCGACCGAGGACGTGGTCCTGGGGCTCCCCGTGACCGGGCGCACCACACCCGCCGCGCGCCGTACGCCGGGGATGTTCTCCAAGGTGCTGCCGCTGCGCCTGAGGGTCACCGGGGCGATGTCCGTCGAGGAGCTGGTCCGCAGCACGTCTGCGGGGATCAAGGAGGCCCTGCGCCACCAGCGTTACCGCGTGGAGGAGCTGTACAGCGGCGCGGACGGGTCGGGGACCCGGCCCTGGGACGCCGTGGTCAACCTGATGTCCTTCGACTACGGGCTCTCCTTCGACGGGGCGGGCGCCACCGCCCACAACCTGGCCGTCGGCCCGGTGGACCACGTCTCGGTCAACGTCTACGACCGCGGCGGGGACAGTGCGCTCACCGTCCAGGTGGAGGGCGACGCGGCGGAAGGCGGCACGGAGGAACTCGCGGCGCACCAGCGGCGGTTCATCCGGTTCCTGGTGGCGCTGGCCACCGCCGATCCCTCGGCCCCGGTCGACTCGCTCGGGCTGCTGACCGGCGCCGACGAGGAGCGGCTGGCCGTCCTCGGTGACGGCGGCAGCGCCGCGGCCACCCAGGACCGCTGCCTGCACGAGCTGTTCGAGGAGCAGGCGGCGCGCACCCCCGACGCCGTGGCCGTGGTCTGCGCCGGCGAGCGGCTCAGCTACGCCGAACTGGACGCGTGGGCCGAGGACATCGCCGGCCGGCTGCGTCCGCTGACGACCCCCGGCATGCCCGTCGGGGTCAGTGTCGAGCGCTCCCCCGCCATGGTCGCCGCGCTGCTCGGCATCTTGAAGGCGGGCGGCTGTTACGTGCCGCTCGACCCCGCCCTGCCGCGGCGCCGGATCGCGTACATCGTCCGGGACGCGGCGATCCGCACGGCTGTCGCCGGGCCCGGCGCCGCCGACTGCCTGCCGGCGGACCTGGAGGGCGTGGTGGCGACGGGTGACCGGCCCGCCGGACCGGTCACCGCGGACCGCCCGCGCCCGCGGCTGTCCCCGGACGGCCCCGCGTACCTGCTGTACACCTCGGGCAGTACGGGTGAGCCGAAGGGGGTCCTCGTACCGCACGCGGCGGCGGCGGATTTCGTCCTCGGACACCTCGTCCTGTGCGGCGCCGCCGCCCCGGCGACGGCCGAGGGCTCCGGCTCCGGCTCCGGCTCCGGCGAGCGGTTCCTCGGCTTCGCCTCCCTGTCCTTCGACGTCTGCGTCCTCGATGTCTTCGGTGCGCTGCTGAGCGGCTCGGCCCTGGTCCTCGCCACCGACGAGGAGCGCACGGACGTCGACCGCCTCCAGGCGCTGCTGGTCCGGGAGCGGGTCACCGTCGCCGACCTGCCGCCCGCCCTGCTCCCCCTGCTCGACCCGGCCGCGCTGCCCGCCCTGCGCTTCCTGTCCACCGGCGGCGAGGCGCCCTCCGGGGACGCCGTCGACCGATGGGCGCGCGACGGGCGCGAGGTGTGGAACGCCTACGGCCCGACCGAGGCCGCGGTGTCCGTGACCATGCACCGGTGCGTGTCCCCCTCCGGCGGGCAGGTCCCGCCGATCGGCCGGCCCATGGTCAATCACCGCGCCTACGTGCTGGATCCGCGGCTGCGCCTGCTGCCGCCCGGCGCGGCCGGCGAGTTGTGCGTCGCGGGCGCGGGACTGGCCCACGGCTACGCGGGGCGCCCCGGGATGACCGCCGAGCGGTTCGTGCCGGACCCGTTCGCCCAGGTGCCCGGCGCCCGGATGTACCGGACCGGTGACCTCGTACGCTGGTCCGCGCGAGGTGAGCTCGAGTTCCTGGGCCGCATCGACCAGCAGGTCAAGGTCAACGGCCACCGCATCGAGCTGGGCGAGATCGAGAGCGTGCTGGGCCGCCACCCCTCGGTGGGCCAGGCCTCGGTCACCGTGCACGAGGCGGCGGGCGGCGGCCGGCGCCTGGTCGCCTTCGTGGCGCCGGGCCCCGGCGCGGCCGTGGCCGGACCGGCCGAGCTGGCCGCCCACTTGGCCGAGGCGGTGCCCCGCTACATGGTTCCGCACACCTTCGTGGTGCTGGACCGGCTGCCGCTGACCGCCGGCGGAAAGGTGGACCGCAAGGCGCTGGTCGTTCCGGCAGGCGTGGAGGTGCCGCCCGCAGCGGCCGCCGGGCCCGAGGGCCCGTACACCGAGGCGGAGCGGACGCTGAGCGCTCTGGTCGGTGAGGTCCTCGGTTGCCGCGCGGCCCCCGGTGACAACTTCTTCGAGCTCGGCGGCGACAGCATCGCCGCCCTGAGCCTGGTCAGCCGGGCCCGGTCGCGGGGGTTCTCCTTCACCCTGCGTGAGGTCTTCGAGCACAAGACCGCCTCCGCGCTCGCCGCGGCCGCCGCCGACCCCACGGGTGAGGTGGCGGGGACCGCCGGTGAGGAGGAGTACGGGGAGCTGCCCGCGACCCCGGTCATGCGGTGGCTGCTGGACGACGCCGGCCCCCACGGCCGGTTCAGCCAGTCGCTCGTGCTCGCCCTGCCCGAGGGCGTGGACGACACCCGCCTGGTCCGGGTCCTGCAGGCGGTCATCGACCACCACGCGGCCCTGCGGCTGCGCACCGCCCACGGCCCCGAAGGCACGCTCTGCTCGGTCGGGGCGCCCGGGACGGTGGACGCGGCCGGGCTCTACCGCAGCGTGGACACCACCGGGCTGGACGACGCGGCGCGCTCCGCCATGACGGAGCGGGCGGCGGCCGACGCGGCCGGTGAACTGGACCCCGCCGCGGGAGTGGTGCTGCGGGCCGTCCGCTTCGGTGGCGACGGCGCCCCGGGACGGCTGCTGCTGTGCGTGCACCACCTCGCGGTGGACGGAGTGTCCTGGCGCGTCCTGATGGACGACCTCGCCGAGGCCTGGGCCGCGGTGTCCGAGGACCGGCCGGTACGGCTCACCCCGGGCGGCGCCTCCTTCCGTGACTGGGCGGCGCACCTCCAGCGGCAGGCCCACTCTCCCGAGGTGATGGCGGAACTCCCTTACTGGCAGGCGGTCTTGGCGCCCTGCGCAACGCCGTCGGCTGCGCCGGCGCTGTGGGAGCGGGTGCCCGTGCCCACGCGTGACACCGCCGGCACCACCCGAACGCTCACGCTGGACCTCCCCGCGGAGGTCGCCGCCCCGCTGCTGTCGGCGGTCCCCGCGGCCCTTCGTACCGGACCCGCCGAGATCCTGCTCGCGGCCCTCGCCCTGGCGGCGCGCGATCCCCTCCTCGCGGGCGGCGCCCAGGCGCTGCTGCTCGACCTGGAGGGCCACGGCCGGGCCGACCGCACGGGCCGGCACGACCTGTCCCGTACCGTCGGCTGGTTCACCACCCAGTACCCGGTCCGGCTCGACCTGGGCGGCCTCGACGCGGCCGCGGCGCACACCGGTGGCGACGCGCTCGCCGAGCTGGTGGGACGGGTCCACGACACGCTGGCGGCCGTACCCGACCACGGCACCGGCTTCGGCCTGCTGGCCCGGCTGAACCCGGGGACCGCGCGGGAGCTGGCCGCGGCGCCGCAGCCGCGGGTGCTGTTCAACTACCTGGGCCGGTTCGACGCCTCGGGCGACGCCCCGTGGGGGCCGGCCGCCGAGGCGGGCGGCCTGCGCGCGGCCTGCGACCCGGGGATGCCCGTCGACCACTGCCTCCAGATCGACGCCCTCGCACTGGACGGCCCGGCGGGCCCCTCCCTGCGTGCCGTCCTCACCTGGCCGCAGCACCTGGTCGACGAGTCCGAGGCCGAGGCCCTGGTCACCGGGTGGGAGGAGTCCCTGCGGCTGCTGGCCCGCTGGGCTCCGCCGTCCGGCGGGGCCGCGCGGCCCGCGCCCCGCGACTTCCCGCTGGTGCGCCTGACACAGCCGGAGGTGGACGCGCTCGCGGAGCGCTACCCCGCCATGGCCGACGTCACCACGCTGTCCCCGCTCCAGGAGGGGCTGTTCTTCCACGCCTCTTACGACACCGCGGGCGTGGACGCGTACACCGGGCAGCTCGTGCTGACCCTGGACGGCGACCTCGACCCCGGGGCCCTCGCCACGGCCTGCCGCGGACTCCTGGCCCGCCACAGCGCGCTGCGCGCCGCCTTCACCGACCGCGGCCTGGACCGGCCCGTGCAGGTGGTCCTCGGTGCGGTGGACGCCCCGTGGGAGAGCGCCGACCTGTCCGGCCTGGACGAGGAGGCGCGGGAGCGGGCGTGGGAGGAGCTGCTGGCTGCGGACCGGGGGCGCCGCTTCGACCTGGAGCGGCCGCCGCTGGTGCGCTTCACCCTGGTGCGGGTGGGCTCCGGCCGTCACCGGCTGGTGATGACGAACCACCACATCCTGTGGGACGGCTGGTCCTCGGCGGTCCTGCTGCGCGAACTGCTCGCCGGCTATGGAGCGGCCACCGGCTCGCAGCCGGCCGCCGCCGTGACGGGCGTCCCCTACCAGGACTACCTCGACTGGCTGGCCCGCCAGGACCGGGACGCGGCGGCAGCCGCCTGGGGCGCCGCCCTGGCCGGTCTCGACGAGCCCACCCTGCTGGGCGCCGCCGACCCGCACCGGCTCGACGCGCTGCCCGACCGGATAACGCTGGAGCTGTCGCGCGGGCTGACGGAGCGCCTCACCGAGCGCGCCCGGTCCGCCGGCATCACCCTCAACAGCGTGGTGCAGGGCGCCTGGGCGATCCTTCTGTCCCGGCTCACCGGCCGCGACGACGTGGTCTTCGGCGGTACCGTCTCGGGCCGCACGGCCGACCTCGAAGGCATCGAGGAGATGGTCGGACTGCTGATCAACACCCTGCCCGTCCGCATGCGGGTGGACGGGGACGAGCCCTTGCTGACCGCTCTGGGCCGGTTCCAGGACGAGCAGGCCCGGCTGATGGACCACCAGCACCTGGGGCTGGCCGACATCCAGCGGGCCACCGGGCTGGGCACGCTGTTCGACACCACCGTGGTCGTCGAGAACTACCCGCTCGACCTGGAGTCGGTGCGGGAGCCGGCCGGCGGGCTGCGGCTGACGGGTGTCGACGGCTCGGACGCCACCCACTACACCGTCAACCTCATCGTCCTGCCGGGCGAACGGCTGCGCCTGCATCTGGACCACCGCCCCGATGTCCTGGACGCACGGGCGGCGCGCAGCGTGGCGGACGCGCTGGAGCGGCTGCTGGTCACGGCGGCCGACGAGCCGCGGACCCCGGTCGGTGGGATCGACCTGCTCTCCGCCGAGCAGCACCGGCTGATCGAGGAGTGGAACAGCACGGCCGTCCCCGTGCCCGACACCACGCTGGTGGAGCTGTTCGAGCGGCAGGTGGCCGCCACCCCGGACGCCCCGGCCACGGTGTTCCGGGAGGAACTGCTGTCGTACGCGGAACTGGACGCGCGGGCCGAGCGGCTCGCGGGGGCGCTGCGCGAGCGCGGAGCGGGGCCGGAGCGGATCGTGGCGGTCGCGCTGCACCGCTCGACCGAGATGGTGGTCGCGCTGCTGGCCGTGTTGAAGTCCGGGGCGGCGTACCTGCCGGTGGACCCCACGCTCCCGGCGGAGCGGGTGGCGTACCTGTTGTCGGACGCGGAGCCGGTGTTGCTGATCACGACCGAGGACGTGGAACCGCTGCTGCCCGGGGCCCCCGGGCCGGTGCGGGTGCGCCCCGATGCCACGGCCGGGGCCGGTGGCCCCGGGGCGCGTGCGGCGCTGCCCTCGCATCCGGCGTACGTGATCTACACCTCCGGTTCGACGGGCCGGCCCAAGGCGGTCGTCGTGGAGCACGCGGCCATCGTCAACCGGCTGTTGTGGATGCAGGACCGCTACGGGCTGGGCGCCGACGACCGGGTGCTCCAGAAGACCCCGTTCGGCTTCGACGTGTCGGTGTGGGAGTTCTTTTGGCCGCTGCTGACGGGCGCCGTGCTCGTGGTCGCCGAGCCGGGCGGCCACAAGGACCCGGCCTACCTGGCCGAGCTGATCCGGCGCGAGTCGGTCACCACCGTGCACTTCGTGCCGTCGATGCTGGCGGTGTTCGCGCAGGAGCCGGCGGCCGGCCTGTGCCGGTCCCTGCGCCGGGTGGTCTGCAGCGGCGAAGCCCTGCCGGAGGAGTTGAAGGACCGGTTCCTCGATGTGCTGGACGTGCCGCTGCACAATTTGTACGGGCCCACGGAGGCGGCGGTCGACGTGACCCACTGGGACTGCCGCCGCGAGGACCGCGGCCCGGTACCGATCGGCAGGCCGATCTGGAACACCGCGCTGTACGTCCTCGACCCGGCGGGGCGCCCCGTACCCGTGGGCCTTCCCGGCGAGCTGTACCTGGCGGGCGCCGGGCTGGCCCGTGGCTACCTGCGACGGCCGGAACTGACCGCGGAACGCTTCCCGCTGGACCCCTTCGGGCCCCCGGGCTCGCGGATGTACCGCACCGGTGACATCGTCCGCCGGCGCGCCGACGGGGCGGTGGAGTACCTGGGCCGTACCGACGACCAGGTGAAGATCCACGGCTTCCGGATCGAGCTCGGCGAGATCGAGACCTCCCTCGCCCGCCTCCCCGGCGTCGGCCGCGCCGCCGTGGTGGTCCGCGAGGACGTGCCGGGCGAGCGCAGGCTCGCCGGGTACGTGGTCCCCGCCCCCGGGGCGGTGCTCGATCCGGCTGCGATGCGGGCCGAACTGGCGCGGGCGCTGCCCGAGTACATGGTGCCCCTGCTGCTCGTCGTCGACGGGCTTCCGGTCACCCCCAACGGCAAGCTCGACCGCAAGGCGCTGCCGGCTCCCGCGTCCGGGTCCGCGCCCACCGGGCACGAACCGCCCGCCGGGGAGACCGAGGAGTTCGTCGCGCTCGTCTGGGAAGCGGTCCTGGACCGTACGGGCGTCGGACGCCACGACGACTTCTTCGCGCTCGGCGGCCATTCGCTGAGCGCCACCCGGGTGGCGGCCCGGCTGCGCCAGGCGCTCGGTCTGGAACTGCCCCTGCACACCCTCTTCGAACACCGGACCGTCGCGGGCCTCGCCGCGGCGGTCGAAACGGCCCTCTTCGCCGACATCGCCGCCACGGCGGACGGCGCAGCGCTTTCACTCGTACCCCAGGGAGAGACCTCGTGACCACCCAGGAGAGCTCGCCGGCCGCCGTGCCGGCGGCCGTCGACAGCCGGCTCGCAGCGGCCCGTGAGCTGCTGCGCCGCCGGGTCCAGGCCGCGCTGGCCGATCCGTCGGCCGCGCAGGGTCCCGCCGCCGGCGGCGCCGAGGGCACCACGGCCGGTGCCGGAGGGGGCGCGCCCGCCCGTGAGCCCGTCGCGTCCTTCGCCCAGGAGCGGATGTGGCTCGCGGACCGGATGGCCGACGGCCGCTCCGGATACGCGATCCCGCAGGTCGTCCGGATGCGCGGCTCGCTGCGCCCGGAGCTGCTGCGGCAGGCCCTGACCGCCGTGGTGGAACACCACGCCACGCTGCGCACCGTCTTCGAGGAGCGCGACGGACTGCCGCACCCCGTCGTGCTGCCGGCCCCCGGGGCCGTACCGCTGCCGGTCCTGGACCTCGGTGCGGGCTCCTCGGAGGAGCTGGAGCTGCGCGCCGAAGGGCTGGCCCGCGAGGAGGTCCGCAAGCCCTTCGACCTGGCCCGCGGCCCGTTGCTGCGCGCCCTGCTGATCCGGCTGGGCGCCGAGGACCACCTGCTGGTGCTGGTCGTCCACCACATCGCCACCGACGGCTGGTCCATGGGACTGCTGTGGCAGGAACTGGCGGACGGGTACACCGCCCTGGCCGAGGGCCGGCCGCTGCCCGTGCCGGCCCTGCCGCTCGACTACCAGGCGTACGCCCGCTTCCAGCGCGAGCGTTTCGAACACGGCCTGATGGACGGCCAGTTGCGGTACTGGGAGCGCTCGCTCGCCGGCCTGGAACCCTTGGAGCTGCCCACCGACCGGCCCCGGCCGACGCGTCGCAGCGGCGACGGGCAGAGCCTCGCGTTCACGCTGGACCCCTCGCTCACGCGACGGCTGCGCCGGCTCGCAGAGGCCCGCGGAGTCACCCTGTTCATGACGCTGCTCGCCGGCTTCCAGGCGGTCCTCGCCCGGTACGGCGGCACTACGGACATCGCGGTGGGCACGCCTGTCGCGGGGCGCGACCGGGTCGAACTGGAGCCGCTGGTCGGTTTCTTCGTCAACACGCTGGTCCTGCGCACCGACCTGTCGGGGGAGATCGGCTTCGACGGGCTGCTGGACCGCGTCCGCCGCGTCACGCTCGACGCGTACGACCACCAGGAGGTGCCCTTCGACCGGGTGGTGGAGCGGCTGAGTCCCGAGCGGATCGGCGACCGCAACCCGCTGGTCCAGGTGATGTTCGCGTCGGCTTCGGACGAGACGGCCGGGCTGCGTCTCGCGGGCGTCTCCACCGAGGCGGTGACCGCCGACTTCGGCGGCTCCCTGTTCGACATCAGCGTGTTCGTGGCCGAGGGCGCCGACAGCTGCACGGGTTCCTTCGTCTTCGACACCGACCTGTTCGACCGGGCCACCGCCGAACTGCTCCTCGGCCACTACCTGGAGCTGCTGGCCTCGGCCGCCGCCGAACCCGGCCGCCCCCTGGCGGAGCTGCTGCCCGCCGCCGCCACGGCCGAGCGCCTCGTCGGCGCGGGGCACGGCGCCGTGCGCAGCGACCTGGCCCCCGCCTCGCTGACCGGGCTGTTCGCCGAACGGGTACGCACCTCCCCCGGCGCCGTGGCCGTCGTCTGCGGGGCGCAGCAGCTCACGTACGCCGAACTCGACGCCCGCTCGGACGCGCTGGCCGCCCACCTCGCGGAGGCGGGAGTGGTCCGCGAATCGGCGGTGGCGCTGCTGCTGGAGCGTTCCCTCCAGGTGCCGGTGGCCATGCTGGCCGTGTTGAAGGCGGGCGGCGCGTACGTCCCCCTCAACGCCGGCTTCCCGGTCGAGCGGCTGCACTGGATGCTGGAGCGGACGGGCGCCCGGCTACTGCTCGCCGACCCGGTGACGGCCGGCCACGAGGCCGTCGCCACCGCACCTGCCGGGGTACGGGTGCTGGACGTGTCGTCGGCGCGGCCGCCGGCGGCCACCGCGGACCTCGCGCCCTGCGTCCCGGACCAGCTGGCCTACGTCATGTACACCTCCGGGTCGACCGGTGAGCCCAAGGGCATCGCCGTCACCCACGACAACGTGGCCGCGCTCGCCCGGGACGCCTCCTTCGGCCCGGCGCACCGCCGGGTGCTCGCCCACTCCCCGCTGTCCTTCGACGCCTCGACGTACGAGCTGTGGGTGCCGCTGCTGGCCGGAGGCACCGTCGTGATGGCCCCGCCCGGCCGGATCGACACGGCGGCGCTCGCGGGCCTGGTCCGGGAGCACGGGATCACCACCCTGTGGCTGACCGCCGCGCTGTTCAACCTGGTGGTCGACGAGTGCGTGGAGCTCCTCACCGAGGTCCGGGAGGTGTGGACCGGCGGGGAGGCCGCCTCGCCCGAGGCGTTCCGCCGGGCCCTGTCCGCGGCCCCGGACACCCTGCTGACCAACGCGTACGGCCCCACCGAGACCACCACCTTCGCCACCCGGCACACCCTGGACGCCCGTGCGGGCCACGGCGTCGACGGGCGCGTCCCGATCGGCACGCCGCTGGACGACACCCGGCTGTACGTCCTCGACGAGCGCGGCCGCCCGGTGCCCGAGGGCGCGGTCGGCGAGCTGTGCATCGGCGGCTCGGGACTCGCCCGCGGCTACCTGGGCCGGCCCGGACTGACCGCCCGCCAGTTCACCGTCGACCCCTACGGGCCGCCCGGCGCCCGCATGTATCGCACCGGCGACCTCGCCAGGCGCCGCCCGGACGGCGCCGTCGACTATCTGGGACGCGCCGACCAGCAGGTGAAGATCCGCGGCTTCCGCATCGAACCCGGTGAGATCGAGGCCGAGTTGCTGCGCCTGCCGCAGATCGGCCGCGCGGCGGTCGTCGTGCTGCCGGACGCCTCCGGCGAGCAGCAGCTCGTCGCGTACGTGGTGCCCGTGGCGGGCGAGGACGCCGACCCGGACGAGCTGCACCGCGCGCTCGCCGCACGCCTGCCCGCCTACATGCTCCCCGCCGCGATCCTCGCGCTGGCCGCGCTGCCGGTGACCCCCAACGGGAAGCTGGACCGCCGCGCCCTGCCCGCCCCGCCCGAACAGGGCGCGCGGCGGGCCGGTTTCACCGCTCCGGCCTCCGCCACCGAGGAACTCGTCGCCGAGGTGTGGGGCGAGGTGCTCGGCCAGGACCGCATCGGGCGGCAGGACGACTTCTTCCAGCTCGGCGGGCACTCGCTGCGCGCCACCCGGGTGGTGTCCCGGCTCGGCACCCGGCTCGGCGGTACCGTCCCGCTGCGGCTGCTGTTCGAGAATCCGGTGCTCGAAGGGTTCGCCGCGGCCCTGGACCTGCTGCGCGGGGACACCGCTCGGACGGGCCCGGCCGTGCCGGGCGCCGACGTCATCGGAGCGCGCCCCGCCGGCTCGCCGGCGCCGCTGTCCTTCGCCCAGCAGCGCCTGTGGTTCCTCGACCAGTTGCAGCCCGGGCGCCCCGACTACAACATCCCCGTCGTCGCCCGCCTGCACGGCGGTCTCGACTCCGCGGCCCTCCTCGACGCGCTGCGCACCGTGGTCACCCGCCACGAGGTGCTGCGCTCGCGGATCGGCGAGGGCCCGCACGGTCCCGTACAGGCCGTCGAGCCACCCGAGGTGTTCGTCCCGCTGCTCACCGACCTCTCCCGGCTGCCGCTGGCGCAGGCTCGTTCGCGGGCGCTGGGTCTGGCGCACGCGGACGCCGCGGCCCCCTTCGACCTGACGGCAGCGCCTCTGCTGCGGGCCCGGCTGGTGCGGACGGCAGCCGAGGAGCACCTGCTCGTGCTGGTCCTGCACCACACCGTCGGCGACGGCTGGTCGATGCCGGTGCTGTGGCAGGAGCTCTCGCAGTCCTACGCCGCGCTGCGCCGCGGCGAGCGGGCCGCCCTGCCCGCCCTGCGCGTCCAGTACGGGGACTTCGCGCACTGGCAGCAGCAGCGCCTCGCGGGCGGCGCGGCCGACCGGGGGATCGCCCACTGGCGCGCCCGGCTGGCCGGGCTCGCGCCGCTGGAACTGCCCACCGACCGGCCGCGTCCCGCCGCCCGCTCCGGTGCCGGCGACACCGTCTCCTTCGAGGTGCCGGCCGAACTCGCGGCCCGTCTGGGCGTCGTGGCCCGGGAAAACGGCGCCACCCTGTTCATGGTGCTGCTGGCCGGCTTCCAGTCGCTCCTGGCCCGCTACACGGGGCAGCACGACATCGCGGTGGGCTCCCCCATCGCGGGCCGCGACCGCACCGAACTGGAGCCGCTGATCGGCTTCTTCGTCAACACCCTGGTCCTGCGCACCGACCTGTCGGGCGATCCCGCCTTCACCGCGCTGCTGGGCCGGGTCCGGGAGACCGCGCTCCAGGCGTACGAGCACCAGGACGTTCCCTTCGACCGGCTGGTGGAGGAACTGCGGCCGGAGCGCGACCTCAGCCGCAACCCGCTGTTCGACGTGCTCTTCCAGCTCCACCCGGAGCAGCCGGACGCGCTGCCGCTGGAGGGGGTGCGGGTGGAGGGCGTCGAGACCGGCAACGGGACGTCGAAGTTCGACCTCAGCCTGGCCATGACCGAGCACCCGGGCGGCCTGACGGGCACCCTGAGCTACGCCACCGACCTCTTCGACCGCAGCACGGCGGAGCGGTTCGGCGCCCATTACCTGCGCCTGCTGCGCTCGGCCGCCGAACGGCCGGACGCGCCCCTGTCGGGGCTGGAGGTCCTCTCGGTCGGCGAGCGGGCGGCCCTGCTCGGTGAGGACTCCCCCGCCGACGCGCACACCGCCGCCCCGGCCGCGACCCTGCACTCCCTGGTGGAGGAACAGGCCCGGCTGCGGCCCACCGCGGTCGCGGTGACCTGTGAGGGGCGTTCCACCGGTTACGGGGCGCTCAACGCGGCCGCCAACCGGCTGGCCCGCCGGCTGCGGGAGCGCGGCATCGGCCCGGAGACCACGGTGGCGGTCATGACCGGCCGCGACACCCGGACGGTCGTCGCCGTGCTGGCCGTCCTCAAGGCGGGCGGCGCCTACGTCCCCCTCGATCCGGGGCACCCGGCCGAGCGGATCCGCACGGTCCTCGCGGACAGCGGGGCCCGCCTGGTCCTGACCGGCGGACTGCCCGAGGGGGTTTCGCCCCGCCTGCCGGACTCCGTACCCGTTCTGGAGGTGCAGGACGTGTCCCCGGCGGCGGGCGCCACCGACGACCCGGACGCGGAAGACCTGCCCGCGCTGGCCGGACCGGACCATCTCGCCTACCTGCTGTACACCTCCGGGTCCACGGGCAGGCCCAAGGGCGTCGCGGTCCCGCACGCCGCGATCACCGGCTACCTGGCGGCGCTGACCGCCACCTTCGGGATCGGCGCCGAGGACACGGTCCTCGCCCGCACCGCGCTCACCTTCGACCCCTCGATCCGTGACCTGTTCGCCCCGCTGACCACCGGCGGGCGCGTCGTACTGGCCTCCCAGGACGAGGCCGCGGACCCGGACGCCCTGGCACGGCTGCTGCGCACCGAGCGGGTCTCGGCGCTGCTGTCGATCGTGCCCTCCATGCTGGCGCCGCTGATCGAGGCCGTCCCCGCGCCCTGCCCGGACCTGCGGCTGGTGATGACCACGGGCGAGGCGCTCACCGCCGGGCTGGCCCGCGCGGCCCGCGCTCTGGGTCCGGCCGGGCGGCTGCGGCTGGTCAACCAGTACGGACCGACCGAGTGCACCAACACCACCACCTACCACGTCGTGACGGACGCGGACATCGACAGCGGCCGCATCCCCATCGGGCGCCCGCTGCCCGGCGCCCGCGTCCTCGTTCTGGGCGAGCACCTCGAACCGCTCCCGCGCGGCGCGATCGGCGAACTGTTCATCGCCGGCCGCGGAGTCGCCCGCGGCTACCTGGGCGCCCCCGGCCGCACCGCCGAGGCCTACCCGCCGGACCCCTACGGTCCGCCCGGCGCCCGGATGTACCGGACCGGTGACCTGGCGCGGCTGCGCGCCGACGGGGTCCTGGAGTTCCACGGCCGCCGCGACAACCAGGTCAAGGTCC
The DNA here is from genome assembly GCF_014650775.1 of Streptomyces cirratus. GTDB lineage: Bacteria > Actinomycetota > Actinomycetes > Streptomycetales > Streptomycetaceae > Streptomyces > Streptomyces cirratus. The sequence goes on from NZ_BMVP01000004.1 coordinate 301,237, forward strand.
GGGGGCACCGGATCGAGCTGGGCGAGGTGGAGGCGGCCGTGCTGCGCCATCCGGACGTGGCGCGCGCCGTCGTGGCCGCCCACGGCGAGGGCGCCGACCAGGCGCTCGTGGCGTACGTGGTGTTCGAGCCGGGCGCTGCAGGTGACGCGGCGGCCGTGCTCGACGCGGTGCGCGAGGTGCTCCCGGCCGCGCTGGTGCCCTCGGTGCTCGTCCCGCTCGACTCCCTTCCGTTGACGCCCAACGGCAAGGTCGACCGGCGGGCCCTGCCCGCGCCGGAGCCCGGCGCGGGCGGTGCGGCCCGCGCGTACCTGGCTCCGCGCACCGCGCTGGATCGCACGGTCACCGAGGTGTGGGAGGAGGTGCTCGGCGACGGCCCGGTGGGCCTGCGCGACCACTTCTTCGAACGCGGCGGCCACTCCCTGCGGGCGACGCGGGTCATCTCTCGGCTGCGGACCCTGCTGGGCTTGGAGATCCCCGTGCAGCTGCTGTTCCGCCACCCCGTCGCCGGGGACCTCGCGCGGGCCCTGGCCGGGCTGGGGGACAGCGGCGAGCGCGCGATCCCGGCGCCGGCGGCCGGGCCGGGACCGCTCTCGTTCGGGCAGCAGCGGCTGTGGCTCCTGGACCGGCTGCAGCCCGGCCGGCCCGACTACAACATGCCGGGCGCGATGCGGCTGAGCGGGACACTGGACACCGCCGCGGCCCTGGGCGCGCTGCGGGACGTCGTCGCCCGTCAGGAGGTGCTGCGCTCGCGGATCGACGCCGGCGGGGGCGGGGTGGAGGAAGCGCGCCTCGTCGTGGAGCCGGTGGAGGTGTTCTCGCCCGCCTTCACGGATCTGACGGTCGCCGGTGCGGCCGCCGACCGGGCCGCGGCCGAGGAGCGGGCACTCGAACTGGCCGCCGCCGACGCCGCGCTGCCCTTCGACCTGGCCGCCGCACCGCTGCTGCGGGCCCGCCTCGTCCGGGTCGCCGAGCGGGAGCACCTCCTGGTGATCGTCGCGCACCACATCGCCTTCGACGGCTGGTCGGTCGCGGTGTTCTGGCAGGAGTTCTTCGCCGCCTACCGTGCGCGGACCGAGGCCGGCGTCGAGCCGCTCGCGGAACTCGGAGTCTCCTACGGCGCGTTCGCAGCCTGGCAGCGGGAGCGGCTGACCGGCGACCTGCTGGCGCAGCAGCTCGGGTACTGGCGCGGGCGGCTGGCGGGACTGGCCCCGCTCGACCTGCCCACCGACCGGCCGCGGCCGTCCGTTCCCTCCGGGCGCGGCGACCAGCTGTCCTTCACCGTGCCCGCCCCGCTCCTGGAGCGGCTGCGCACCCTGGGCCGTGAGCACGACGCCACCCTCTTCATGGTGCTGCTGGCTGGCTTCCAGGCACTGCTCGCCCGCTGGTCGGGCGCCCGGGACGTGGCGGTGGGCTCCCCCATCGCCGGCCGCGACCGCAGTGAACTGGAGCCGCTGATCGGCTTCTTCGTGAACAGTCTGGTCCTGCGCGGCGACCTGTCCGGGGATCCCGCGTTCGCGGCGCTGATCGGCCGGGCCCGGGAGACCTGCCTGGAGGCGTACGCCCATCAGGACGTTCCCTTCGAGCGGCTGGTGGAGGAGCTCCACCCGCAGCGCGACCTCAGCCGCAACCCCCTCTTCCAGGTGATGCTGGTGTTGAACGAGGAGGCCGCCGCCCCGCCGGCGCTGCCGGGTCTGGCGGCCGAGCCCGTCGCCCTGGCGAGCGGCGCCTCGAAGTTCGACCTGTCCCTGTACTTCTCCGAGGAGAACGGACAGCTGCACGGGGAGGCGGTGTTCGCCACCGACCTGTACGACCGGGAGACCATCGCCCGGATGACGGGCTCCCTGCTGGAACTGCTCGCGGCCGCGGCGGACGCACCGGACGCTCCGGTGGGCTCGCTGCCCCTGCTCGGCCCGGCCGAGGAGCAGCGGGTCCTGCACCGCTGGAACGGGACCGCCGAGGCGGGCGCGGACCGGCCGCTGCACGAACTCGTCGGGGAGCAGGCCGCGCGCACCCCCGGCGCGATCGCGGTCGACGACGGCCGGCGGAGCATGGACTACGCCGGGCTGTGGGCGGCCGGCGGGCGCCTCGCCCGGGAACTGGCCCTGCACGGGGTCGGCCCGGACACCGCCGTCGCGGTGTGCGTCGAGCGGTCGGCGCTGCTGCCGGTGGCGCTGCTGGGCGTACTGCGCTCGGGCGGGCTGTACGTGCCGGTGGACCCGCAGTACCCGGCCGACCGGGTCGAGTACATGCTGACCGACAGCGGGGCCCGGGTGCTCGTGGTCGCCGGCGACACCGCCCGGCTGCGGACGCCCGCCGGGGTGCGGGTCGTCGACCTGGAGGCGCTCCTCGCAGCCCCCGAAGGCGACACCGACGACACCGGCGCCACCGGGGCTCCCGCGCCCGTCGCGCTCCGTGCGGAGCACCTCGCCTACGCCATCTACACCTCGGGCTCGACCGGCCGCCCCAAGGGGGTCATGGTGGCGCACCGTGCGCTGGCGAACTTCGCCCGGGACATGACGCGCCGACTCGCCCTCGCTGCCGGGGACACGGTGGCCGCGGTGACCACCGCCTCGTTCGACATCGCCGTGCTGGAGCTGCTGGTGCCGCTCACCGCGGGCGCCACCGTGCGGGTCGTGGACCGTGAGACGGCACGAGACGGAGTCCTGCTGGCCCGGGAACTGGACGCGGCCGCCGTCACCGTGGTGCAGGCCACCCCGGCCACCTGGCACCAGCTGATGGAGTCGGGCTGGCGAGCCCCCGCGGTACGGGCGCTGTGCGGTGGCGAAGCGCTGCCCGCGGCCCTCGCCGAGCGGATGCGTGCGGCCCTGGGCACCGTGTGGAACGTGTACGGGCCCACGGAGACGACCGTCTGGTCCACGGCCCACGAGCTGTCCGGGCCCGCGGGCGAGGGCGCGGTGCCGATCGGTTCGGCGCTCGCCAACACCCGGCTGTACGTGCTGGACGAGCGGATGCGGCCGGTCCCGGTCGGCGTGTTCGGCGAACTGTTCATCGCGGGCGACGGGGTGGCCCGCGGCTACCACGGCCGGCCCGGACTGACCGCCGACCGCTTCGTCCCGGACCCGTACACGCCGGGAGGCCGCCTGTACCGCACGGGGGACCTGGTGCGCCGGCTCCCGAACGGGGACCTGGAGTACCGGGGCCGGGCCGACGGCCAGGTCAAGGTGCGCGGCCACCGCATCGAGCTCGGCGAGATCGAAGCCGCGCTCGCCCGCCACCCGCAGGTGCTGGCGGCCGCCGTGGCCGTGCACGGCGAGGGCGTCGACGCGGTGCTCGCCGGGTACGTGACGTGGCGGGACGCCGAGGGCGACCTGCGGGCGCTGGGTGACTTCCTGCGCGAGGACCTGCCCGAGTACATGGTCCCGCGGGTGCTGAGCGCGCTGGAGCGGCTGCCGCTCACGCCCAACGGCAAGCTCGACCGGCGGGCGCTGCCCGCTCCGTCGGCCGCGGCGGCCCTGGAGGGCCGGCCCCCGCAGGTGGCGCCGCGCGACGCGGCGGAGCTGCGGATGGCACGGCTGTGGGAGGAGGTCCTCGGGGTAGCGCCGATCGGCGTCCGCGACGACTTCTTCGACCTGGGCGGCCACTCCCTCAAGGCGTTCCGGCTGATGGGCGCCGTACAACGGGAGTTCGGGGTGGAGCTGCCGCTGAACCTGGTGTTCCGCCGCCGCACGGTGGAGCTGCTCTGCGAGGCGCTACCGGAGGCGGGCGCGGCTGCCGCCCGGCTGCTGGTCCCGCTCGCCGAGGGGGACCCGGCCCGGCCGCCGCTGATCCTGGTACACCCGCGCGGCGGTGACGTCGTCTGCTACCGGGACCTGGTGCGCGGCCTGGCCGGGGTCCCCGCTGGCGACCGGCGGGTCCTGGGTCTGGAGTCCGTCGGCTACAACACCGCCGACGCACCGCTGGAACGGGTGGAGGAGATGGCCGAGCGCTACCTCGCCGCCGTCCGGGAGGAGGTGCCGAACGGCCCCTACCTGATCGCGGGCTGGTCCTTCGGCGGTACCGTCGCGTTCGAGATGGCGGTGCGTCTGGAAGCCGCCGGGGAGACGGTGGCCTTCCTCGGTCTCGTCGACACGGCCGCTCCCGGCCCCGTGCCGCGGGCCGACGCCACGGCCGGTGATCCGGACCTGTTCGCCTACGGGATCGCCGCCGGGCTCGATGCCGGCGAGGCGCGCGGGCTCGACGAGGACGGCCTCATCGACGCGCTGTTCCGGCGCGGACGCGAGGACGGCAGCCTTCCCCGCGGATCGGCCCCTGAGGCACTGCGGCGGCTGCTGCGGGTCGCGGAGGCCAACGGCGCCGCATCGGCGGCGTACCGCACCGAAGCCGTCCTGGACGCGGCCGTCCACCTGTGGACTGTGGCCGAGGTGCACGGCGAACTCACCACCCCGCTGGTGGATCCGCAGCCCTGGCGGCTGCGCACCGGGGCAGCCCTGCACCACGCCGTGGTACCGGGCAACCACCACACCGTGATGGACCCCCCGCACGCCGCGGAGGTGGCTCGGGCCCTCGGCGGGTCCCTGCCCGCCTGACACGAATCAGTACCCCCGACACGACAACCAAGGAGAGACAGCCATGAACGACTCGACGACCCAGCAGTTCCTCGTGGTGGCCAACGACGAGGAGCAGTACTCCCTCTGGGACGCGGACCGGCCCGTTCCGCTCGGCTGGCACGGCCAGGGCTTCCAGGGCACCAAGGACGAGTGCCTGGCGCACATCGACCGCGTGTGGACCGACATGCGCCCGCGCAGCGTCCGCCTGGCCGCGGCCGGCTGACCGCCCCCATCCGCCGTCCCACTGATCACCGCGGCGCCCGGCGGCCTCCCCCAGGGGGCCCGGGCGCCGCGGTGCGCCAAGGAAGGACCGAAGAACCGTCATGGATCCACACACGCCACCCGAGCAGCCGCGGCGGCTGCTGCCCCTGTTCACCCTGGTGGCCGTCTCCGGCATCTCCTCCCTCGGCATCGCGATGACCCTGATCGCCGTGCCCTGGTTCGTCCTCCACGACACCGGCAGCGGCGCACGCACCGGCCTGGTGGCCGCGGCGGAGATGCTGGGGCTGCTGGGCTCGGCCGTGCTCGCCGGCCCGGTCGTCGACCGGCTGCCCGCGCGGGCCGTCAGTACCGGCGCCGACGTGCTGAGCGCCGCGGCCCTGGCCCTGGTTCCCCTGCTGCACTCCCGGGGCGCGCTGCCGCTTCCCGTCCTGGTCTGCCTGGTGTTCCTCGTGGGCGCGGCGCGCGGCCCCGCCGACACCGCGAAGCAACTCCTGCTGACCGGGGCGATGGAAGGCGCCCGGGTCACGGCGGAGCGGGCGACCAGCGCGGTCGAGGGGGCCCGCCGGATCGGCATGATGACCGGCGCCCCGCTGGCGGGGCTGCTCATCGCCACCGCCGGCCCGGTACGGACCCTGTGCGCGGACGTGGCGGCCATGCTGCTGTGCGGCCTGCTGGTGGCCCTGCTGGTCCCGGCCGCGGGCGCCACCGGCAGCGGGGGCCCGGCCGTGGCCTCGTACGTACGGGACCTGCGCACGGGCTGGAGGCAGTTGCGCGGCGACCGGCTGCTGCGGGCCATGACCACCGTCCTGCTGGTGACCAACGCGCTCGACGGAGCACTGAACGGGGTGCTCTACCCGGCGTACGGCACGCACGTGCTGCACAGCAGTTCCCTGTTCGGAGCGATGGTCACGGCGATCGGGGCCGGGGCGCTGCTCGGCGCCGCCCTGTTCGGCTGGATCGGCCACCGGGTCCCGCGCCGGGCCCTGTTCGTGGCGGCTTTCGTGCTCGTGGGGGCGGTGCGGTGCGCCGCCTTGGCCGCCGAGCCGGCGCCGGCGGTGCTGCTGGCGCTGCTGGCCCTCTCCGGGACCGGGTCGGGGGTGGTCGGGCCGCTGATGATGTCGGTGGCGTACCAGCGGGTGCCGCAGGACGTGCGCGGGCGCGTCTTCGGGCTGCTCGTGGCCTGCGCCCTGGCGGCCACTCCGCTCGGGATGCTCGGTGCGGGAGTGCTGCTGGACCGCTGGGGGCTGACCTGGTCGCTGGTGGCCACCGGGGCCGTTTACCTGGGCGTCACGCTGGCGCCGCTGGTGCTACGGGTGTGGCGCCAACTGGACATACCGGTTCCGGCCACGCCCGAACGGGATCGCGCCGGTGCTCCCGTCGGGGGTGTGGTTGCGGCACCGGTCCCGGTATCGAGCCACTGAGTGGTTCATACGATTTCGGGGTGGTTTGCCGCCCCTCACCTTAACGCCAGGCAGCTTGATGAACGCTCGGGTGGCACTCCACGGGTACTCGCGGACGGCAGAGTTGCTTTCGCAGGACAACGACCGGCGCGGTTCCCCCACGAGGCGGACCGCGTCACCACCAGACCACCTTCCTGGGGGGAACCCATGCTGAAGCGCTACCTTCTCGCCGTGTCCGTCACGGTCGCCGCCCTGCTGGTGCCGGCCGGCGCCGCCTCGGCCGACACCGGCCCGGACGCCCCGGCCGCCACGGCGGAGGTCCACAACCCCGCCCCGCACCCCGTGATCGTACGGAGCACCACCAACTCGGGTACGGAACGGGGCAAGAACCCCACCGACAGCTCCTGGGGCGGCTGACACCCGCACGCACCCGTCCGACCAGCGGGTGCAGGACGTACAGGGAGGGGCCGCCTCGTCGAGGCGGCCCCTCCCTGTACGTTCCTCAGCCCGTCGGGGCGCGTAGACGGGTCACGGCGTAGCGGGCGCCCGCGGTGAACTCGGCCCTGCGCGACCAGTGCGCCGGGACGTACAACACCTCGCCGGGTCGCAGGCGGCACGCGAACGACGAGGGGCCCGGCTCGGCGGCCGCCGCGGTGCGCGTTCGGGACAGCCGCCAGGTTCCGGCGCCGGCGATCTGGTGGACCAGCAGGTGGTCGCCGCTGCCGGCGCCGGGCCGGGCCGCCCGGGCGGGGCCCTCGCCGTCGTCGGCGGTGTCCACGGCGACGGTGCGGGCCGCGAGCCCGGTCAGGCAGCCCAGCTGTACCGTCAGCAGGCCCAGTTGGGCGTTGATCAGCTCCGGATCGCAGGCCCCGGGCCCTTCGACGAGGGCGGGATGGTCGTACTCGGGCCACAGGATGCCGGGGGCGCGTCCGAGGTGGACCGACAGGAAGTAGCCCAGTTCGCGCAAGTGCAGCGCCGCCGGTTCCTCCTCGGGGCGGCGCCCCCGCCAGCACCCCGTGGATCCGTCGTCCGGCATGTCCATGTGCCCCGCCCCTTTTGACTCGCGCCGATCGGCCGCTGTTCGGCGACGGCCGCCTCCCGGCACGGGCGCGCGGGCGACGGACCGTCAGCTCACGGCTCTCATCGGGGAAGCATCCGCCACGGGTCGGCGCGGACACCAGACACGTGAGCCCGGTACCGGATTCACGCGACAAGGGGCCTGCCGCCGGGGGTTCACTCCTCGGGCACGCCGGTGTCGGTGAGGCCGGGGCCGGCTTCGGCGGCGGCGAGACCCGGATCGGCGCCGAGCAGTCCGCGCATGGCCGCCGCGACACCCGCCTGGAACCGGCTGCCGGCGCCCAGCTCCTCCATGATGTCCGCGATGTGACGGCGCGCCGTACGCAGGGACATGCCCAGCCGACGGGCGATGGCCTCGTCCTTGAGCCCCGCGCCGAGGAGTTTGATGATCGTCTCGTGGATCTCGCGCGCCACCTCCTCCAGCCCCTGTCCGGCGGCGTTGGAGAAGGGTGTCGCCAGGTCCCAGGTCTGCTCGAAGATGGAGCAGAGGTAGGCCACGGTGGAGGGCTCGCGAATGACCACCGCCCCCCAACTGCCGTCCTGTGCCGGGATGAAGGCCAGTTCGCGGTCGAAGACGATCAGGCGGCCGAACAGCTCGTGCGCGGTGCGGTACTCCGCACCGAGGGCCGAGGCCGCGGCGACGTAGGCCTGGCTGGGTCCGTTGAACCGCGCGGTGTGGTGGTAGAGGCTGCGGATCGATATGCCGCGTTTGAGCATGGCCTCATCACGGCGCAGCGCCTCCTGCATGGCCTCCGGCACCCGGCTGCCGCCGCCCGGCTGCGAGGTCAGCATCTCCCGGACACAGGCGTCCGAGGCCCGGTTGAGGGCGCCGCGCACGTCCTGGAGGTTCTCCAGGACCTCCAGGGACTCGCCCGCGGAGCGGCGTTGGAGGTAGTGCGGTTCGAAGCGGCCGAGTTCCGCCCGGATCCCGCTGATCATCCGCTCGCGCTCGCGGATCTGCACCTCCAGCGGGGCGACGAGCTGGGAGGCGGCGGTGTCGGGCGCCACGGCGAAGGCCACCGAGGTGTCGTCGGGGCCCACGTGCAGCAGGTGCGCCCGGCGCAGCCGTTGCGTACTGCGCCGCACCTCCTCCGGATCGCGGCCGGTCGCGGAGGCGACGGCGTCCACTTCGAGGCTCCGGTGTTCGAGCACCCATCCGTAGACGTCCAGGTCGGCGTCCTCCAGATCAGGCACCAGGTCGGAATCCACTCTTGCCCCATTTTGCACTTTTTACCCCGGGTCGCTTTGCTGCCAGGCATGTTGGTGAGGTGCCCGTCCCCTGGCCCCAGGATAGACAAGACGAAAGTCTGTTCCTACGGAACACGGCGGCGCCGACGCCCCGTCACCACGCATCCGGACAACCCGAGGAGAACCCCGTGCACGACACCGCTGTGAACACCGCCGCCCTCACCCCGCGCGAGCGGGAGGTCCTCGCCCACCTCGCGCAGGGCGACACGTACCGGATCATCGCCCGCCGGATGGGGCTCAGCCCGCACACCGTCGACACCTACCTCCGCCGGCTGCGCAGCAAGACCGGGGCCGTCAACCGCACCCAGCTCACCCACCTCGCGTTCCAGCTCGGCTACGGCTACTGAGCGGCGGCCGGGGCGGCGGCCCGCTCGTCGAACCCGCGCATCCGGCGCAGCGGTGAGCACACCAGGACCAGGGGGGCCGCGGACAGGGCCGCGGTGAAGAGCCACAGCGCGGTCCGTACGCCGAACAGCTCGCCGAGAACACCGGCGAGCACGCCGCTGACCGGCAGGACCCCCCACACCAGGAAGCGCATGGTGGCCGTCATGCGCCCGAGCAGGTGCGGCGGGCACACGGTCTGCCGGTAGGCCACCTGGCAGATGTTGTACACGGTCACCCCGGCCGACTGGACCAGCGATCCCAGCACGAACAGCGCGATGCGCCAGCCGTTCCCGGCCAGCGGCAGCAGGAGCCCGAACGGCATCGTGACCAGCAGCGACAGCCAGGTCAGCCGCGCCGCTCCCACGGCGCGCGTCAGACGCTCGGTGGCGACCGCCGCGAGGAGGGAGCCGATCGTGGCCGTCGTCAGCACCCAGCCGACCGCCGCGGGCGCCAGCCCCACGGTCCGGGTCAGGAAGAGGACCTCGACCGCCATGACCCCGCTCAGGAACAGGTTCACCGAGGCCGTGTTCAGGGCGATGAGCCGCAGGACGCGGTGCCCCAGCACGTAGCCGAGGCCCTCGCGGATGTCGCGGAGCAGGTGGCCCCGCCCGGCCGGGGCACGCCGCTCCTCCCTCGCCCCGATCCGTCCCAGGAGCACGACGGAGGCCAGCGAGGTGACCGCCTGCCCGGCGAGGGTGCCGACCGGGCCGAACAGCTGGACGAGGAAACCCGCGACGCCGGGCCCGCTGAACTCGGCGGCCGAACGCACCGTCTCCAGCTTGGAGTTGCCGCCGACCAGGGTGGATTCCCCCACCAGGGTCGGCAGGTAGCTCTGGTCGGCCACGTCGCCGAACAGGCGGGCGCAGCCCAGCAGCAGGGCCACCGCGTACAGCAGCGGCATGGAGTGCAGGTGAAATGCGTACGCGACCGGCAGGCCGGTCAGCAGGGCGGCGCGGGCCAGGTCGGCGCCGATCATCACCCTGCGTCGGCGCATCCGGTCGACCCACGCGCCCGCGGGCAGCCCGAGCAGCAGGAAGGCCGCCTGTTCGGCCGCTGCCAGCAGACCGACCTCCATCGCCGAGGCGTGCAGGGTGAGGACCGCCATCAGGGGCAGGGCGACGTAAGTGATGCTGTTGCCCAGCTCGTTGCATATGTGCGAGGACATGAACAGACGGAAGTCGCGCCGCCGCCTGCGTTCGAGGGGGGACGGCCCGGCTTCGCGACCCGGCGGGGACACGGGCGCGGACGGGGGCACGGACGGGGGCGCGGACGCCGGTTCCGCGGCGGGGACGGACACCTGGAGGTTCCTTCGGGTAGGAGGTTCGGGGGACTCGCGTCAGCGGGACGCGGTCGCCGGGGAGGGTAGCGCGGGCAGGGCCCGCGGATCGAGCTTGCCACCGGGCGTGCGGGGCAGTTGCGCCAGCATCACCAGATGGGCCGGAACCAGATGCCCCGGCACCCGGCGGGCGAGGTGGGCGCGCAGCTCCCGCGCGTCCAGCGTGCTGCCCGCCACCGCCACCACGTAGGCCGCGACCTGGGGCTCGCCTCGGTCGCGCACCGCGCGGGCGACCACGTCCACGACGTCGGGGTGGGCGGCGACGGCGGCCTCGACCTCCTTGAGCTCCACCCGGAAGCCGCGGATCTTGACCTGGTCGTCCGCGCGACCCAGGAACTCCAGCGTGCCGTCCGCCGTTCGCCGGACCCGGTCACCGGTGCGGTACATCCGCTCGCCCGGCCGCGCGCCGAAGGGGTCGGCCACGAAGCGTTCCGAAGTCGGCGCCGGCCTGTCGTGGTAGCCGCGGGCCAGGCAGTCGCCGGCGAGGTACAGCTCGCCCGCCGCGCCGGCCGGCGCCTCGGCCAGTGCCCCGTCCAGGACGTAGGCCCGCACACCCGGGAGCGGGATGCCCAGCGGGATGACCTCGTCACCGGTGAAGGCCGCCAGCTCCGTCGGTCCGGCCTCGTAGGAGGTGGCGGTGATCGTCGACTCGGTCAGGCCGTAGCAGCTGACCACGGGCGGGCCGCCCGCGGCGGCCCAGCGGCTCAGGTCGGCGGTGCGTCCGGCGTCGCTGCCGATGACCACCCGGCGCAGCGCTACGGGCAGTTGCCGGGGCCGGCGCTCCACGTCCTTCGCCCATTGGGCCCAGTAGGGGGTGGGCAGGTTCACCACGCTCACCCCGCGCTCGGCCAGGAAGGGTTCCAGCTCGGCGGGCGACAGGACGTTGTCCTCCACGAAGACGGCCGCGCCGCCCGTGCACCAGGTGGGCAGGGCCTCCTCCAGCGCCACGTCGAAGGCGGGTGCCGCGAACTGCAGCACGCGGTCCGCCGCCGTCAGTCCGTAGCGCTCCGCCAGGACCGCGCTCTGCGCGGCGAGTCCCCGGTGGGCCACCGCCACGGGCTTGGGCTGCCCGGTCGACCCCGAAGTGAACAGCACGTAGGCGAGCGAGTCGGGATCGCACCGCACCGGCTCGGGCAGCGCCGCCTGCCCGGCTTCCTCCACGGTCCATGCGCTCGTGTCGGCCCAGAACAGCTCGCGCCCGCAGCGCCGTTGCAGGGCGGCCGCCGCGAGGTGGCCGGGGGCGACCGCGTACCGGGTACCGGCGGCGTCCGCCAGCGTACGGAGCCTCTCGTCGGGGGTGTCGAGGTCCACCGGCAGCAGCGCCGCGCCCGCGTACCAGATCCCGAGGACGCCGACCGCCCAGTGCAGGCCCCGGCGCACGCCGAGCAGCACGGTGTCCTCCGGGCCCGCGCCGGCGGCCCGGAGCTCCCGGGCCAGGGCGCGGGCGCGCAGGTCGAGCCGGCGGTACGTCAGCTCGCCCTCCGGCCCGCGCGCCGCGATCGCGTCGGGGGTGAGGGCCGCCTGCCGCGCGATGCGCAGCGGTACGGGGGGCTCGGTGCGGGTCATGGTGTCTCCAGGTCGGTACGGGTGGCGGGCGGCCGGGGCCGGGAGGCCCCGGCCGTCGGCGATCGGGCAGGTGGGGTGGGCGCGGTGAGGAGGGCCGGTCAGGCACGGTCCCGGGCGCGCGGGCGCAGCACGGGACGGGGCCTGGCGGGTGCGTCGGCGCCGGCCGCCCCGGCGGCGGCGATGCGGACGGCCAGTCCGGCGGGGGTGGGCGTCTCGAAGAGGTCCCGGATGGTCAGCTGGGCGCCGCATTCGCTGCGGATGCGGCCCATGAGCCGGGTGGCGAGCAGGGAATGCCCGCCGTGTGCGAAGAAGTCGTCGTCCGGGCCGGCGCCGGGCAGGCCCAGCACCTCGGCGAAAATCGCGCAGACCGCCTGCTCGGCCGGGGTCTCGGGGGCGCGGCCGGCGGGACGCGCCACGGTGGCGGGGTCCGGCAGGGCCTTGCGGTCGAGCTTGCCGTTGGTGGTGAGCGGGAAGGCGGGCAGGGCCAGGAACATGGCGGGGACCATGTAGTTCGGCAGGGCCAGCCCGAGGGCGGAGCGTACCTCCTCGGGCGTGGGCGAGCCGGTGTAGTAGGCGATCAAGCGCTGCTGTCCGGCGTGGTCGCGGTCGACGGCGACCACGGCCTCGGTGACGCCCGGCACAGCGCGCAGGGCCGTCTCCACCTCGCCCAGCTCGATGCGGTTGCCGCGGATCTTGACCTGGTGGTCCTGGCGGCCGAGGAAGTCGAGCTGGCCGTCCGCGCGGAGCCGGGCCAGGTCGCCGGTGCGGTACATCCGGCTGCCCGGCTCGGCGGCGAACGGGTCGGGTACGTAGCGCTCGCTGGTGCGGCGGGGGTCGCGCAGGTAGCCGGGGCCCACACCCGTTCCCGCGATGAACAGTTCGCCGGGAACCCCCGGCGGCACCGGGGCGAGTCCCGGGTCGAGGATGTACAGGCGGTTGTTGCGCAGCGGCCGGCCGACGGGCAGCCGCCCGTGTTCGAGCAGGGCGCCCACGTCATGGCCGATGAAGGCGTGGGTGTTGTCGTCGGAGCACTCGGTGAGGCCGTAGGCGTTGATGACGGCCGCGTCCGGGTAGCGGGCGTACCAGCGTTCGCACAGTTCCGGGGGCAGGACCTCGCCGTTGACGATGAACCAGCGCAGGTCGGGGAGCGCGGGCGGGACGGCACCGGTGTCCCAGAGGTCGACGGCGGCGCGGACGAAGGAGGGCACCGTCTCCAGCACGGTGATGCCGCGGTGCGCCGCGTCGGCGAAGAGTACGGCCGGGTCGCGGGCCGTGTCCCGGCTGACGAGGTGGACCCGGCCGCCGGTGATCAGAGGGGCGAGCATCTGCCAGACGGAGATGTCGAAGGTGAGCGGGGCGTTCATCACCACCCGGTCGCCGGGCGTCAGTTCGAGGTCGTCCAGCTTGCTGAGCAGGTGGTTGTTCATGCCGCGCCGGTGCACCATGGCGCCCTTGGGCTTGCCGGTGGAGCCGGAGGTGAAGCAGACGTACGCCAGCGCGTCGGGTCCGCCGGCGAGGGGGGCGCGCGTCGGCGGGGCCGTGTCGCCCGTGTCCGCCAGGACCAGGACGCGGACGGCTCCCCCGCAGGCGTCGGCGATCTCCCGGGCCCGTTCCTGCTGGGCGGGCGCGGCCAGCAGCCAGCCGATCCCGCCCGCGCCGAGCAGGTCGGCGGTGCGGGTGACGGGACCCTCGGGGTCGAGCGGTACGTAGGCGGCGCCCGCGCCCAGGATGCCGAGCAGGGCGACGGGGACGGCGGCGGTGGGTTCGCTGAGGACCGCGACGAGGTCTCCGGCGCCGACGCCCGCTTCGAGCAGCCGCAGGCTGAGCGTGTCGGTGCGGGCCACGAGACCGGCGTAGCCGATCTCCTGGCCGCGGTCGTCGGTGACGGCCGTCGTGGCCGGGTTCAGCGCCGCCTGCTCCCGTACCCGCTCGACCACTTCGGCGTAGTCCTCGTCGCAGGCGGTGTCGTTCCACTCGACCAGCACCCGGTGCCGTTCGGCGGCGGACAGCAGGTCCAGCGCACCGACGGGCAGTCGCGGGTCCCGGGCCACGGCCTCCAGGAGGCGGACCAGCCGGTCGAGCATGGCCCGGGCCTGGTCCGCGCCGAAGACGTCCGGGCGGTAGTCGATCTGGAGGCGCAGCCGGGTGCCGGGGACGGCGGTCAGGGTGAGCGGGTAGTGGGCGGCGTCGTGGGGATCGACGGCGGTGACGCGGAGGTCGCCGGTGGAGAGGGCGGCGAGCCCGTCGGCGTCGACGGGGTAGTTCTGGAAGGCGACGCAGGAGTCGAACAGTTCCCCCGCCCCGGCGAGGCGCTGGACCTCCACGAGGCTCAGGTGGTGGTGCTCGATCAGCGCGGCCTGCTCCTCCTGGAGCCGGCCGAAGAGTTCTACGAGGGGCTCGGCGCGGTCGATCCGCACCCGCACCGGGACGGTGTTGATGCACAGCCCCACGATGTCGGCGACGCCGGGAAGTTCCGGGGAGCGGCCGCTGACGATCGCGCCGAACACCACGTCCTCGGAGCGGAGCTGCTGGCCGAGCAGCAGGGCCCAGGCGCCTTGGAGCACGGTGCCCGGAGTCAGCCGGTGGGCGCGGGCCAGTTCGGTGAGCCGGTCGGTGGTGGTCCGGGCCAGCTGGGTCTCGACCCGGTCCGGGAGGACCGCGCCGGGCGGTACGGACGCCGGCGCCGTGCGGCTGCCGCCGGCGAGGCCGGCCAGCGAGCGGCTCCAGGCGTCCCGGGCGGCGCCGGTGTCGCGGGTGTCGAGCCAGCGCAGGAAGGAGGAGTACGGGGTGACGGGCGCGGGCTCGGGGCTGTCGGGGCCGGCGTCGTGGGCGGCGAGGAGTTCGCGCACCAGGACGGGCCAGGACCAGCCGTCCATCAGGATGTGGTGGTAGGTCAGCAGCAGCCGGTGGCTGTGCGGACCGGTGCGGATGAGGGTGAAGCGCAGCAGCGGGGGCCGGGCGAGGTCGAAGCGGCGGGCCCGGTCCTCGGCGAGCAGCGCGTCGAGGGCGCGGCACAGGGCGGGGCCGGCCAGGGCGGAGAGGTCCTCCTCCCGCCAGGGGGCGCGTACGTCGCGCTGGACCACCTGTGCGGGTTCGCCGGAGGCCCGGCGCAGGAAACCGGCGCGGAGGTTGGCGTGCCGGGCGAGGACGCCGTCGGCGGCGTCGCGTAGCCGGCGGGCGTCGAGGGGGCCGGTGAGGTCCAGGAGCAACTGGGCAACGTACACGTCGCGTTCGCTCTCGTCGAAGAGGGAGTGGAAGAGGATGCCCTCCTGGAGCGGTGACAGCGGCAGCACGTCCTCGACGCGGGACCGGACGGACTCGGCGGGCGGCTCGGTCGGGGTGCGGTTCATTGCGGTTACCTCCGGTGGTGCGGTGTGGGTCGGGGCGGTTTGCCCCCCGGGACCCGGCTTGCCGGGCCGGTCCGGCCGCTCCGGCCGTCGGGAGCCGGGCGAACGGTCCGGCCCGTTCGGAGCCGGATGGCTCAGGGACGAGCCGGGAGCCGGGCGGGCCCGGCGGGTCAGGCCGTACAGGACGGACGCCGCGGCCACGACGGGGCCCGTACGGGGCCGGTTTGGCTCAGGCGCGGCTATGGAGCCAGGCGGGTCAGGCCGGGTGGGAGCGGCGCGGCCGAGACGGCCCGTACGGGAGCCGGGTGGCTCGGGCGCGGCCCGGGAGTCGGGCCGGGCCGGCGGGTCAGGCCGGGTGGGAGCGGCGCGGGCGGCGGATCACCGCCGGCTCGTCGGCCGGGGTGCCCGCCGCGCTCGCGGCCAGCGCCCCCGCCAGTTCCTCCACCGTCGGCTTCGCGAAGAAGGTACGGATGCCCACGGTCGCGCCGAGCGCCGAGCGGATCTCGGCCAGGAGCCGGGTGGCCAGCAGCGAATGGCCGCCCAGGTCGAAGAAGTTGTCGCGGATCCCGACCGGCTCGTGGCCGAGGACGGCCTCCCAGACGGCGCACAGGGCGCGCTCGGTCTCGGTCCGCGGGGCCACGTGGGCCCGGTCGGGGGCCGCCGGGGCGGGAGCGGGCAGGGCCGCCGTGTCGATCTTGCCGTTGGGTGTCACGGGGAACCGGTCCAGCAGCGTGAGCGTGTGCGGGACCATGTAGTCCGGCAAGGCCGCGGCGAGGTGTTCGCGCAGTGCGGCCGCGCTCGGGGCCCCGGCGCCCTCGGCCGGCACGGCGTATCCGGCGAGCGCGGGTCCGGCGGGGCCGCTCACCACGGTGACGGCGGCCTGTCCCACGGCGGGGTGCGCGGCGAGCACGTTCTCGATCTCGCCGGGTTCGATGCGCAGGCCGCGGATCTTGACCTGGCGGTCGGCCCGGCCGAGGTACTCCACCTGGCCGGCCGCGTTCCAGCGGGCGCGGTCGCCGGTACGGTACATCCGCTCCCCCGCGGGCCCGTAAGGGCAGGCCACGAAGCGTTCCGCGGTCAGGCCGGGACGGCCCAGGTAGCCCTGCGCCAGGCCGCTGCCGGCGATGTACAGCTCGCCGGGAACCCCCGGCGGCACGGGTGCGAGCCGGTCGTCGAGGACGTACAGCCGGGTGCCGTCCAGGGGCCGGCCGATGGGGATCCGGCCGGCCGGGACACGGCTGCCGGGCGGGAGGGGGAAGGTGGCCGAGAAGGTGGTGGTCTCCGTCGGCCCGTACGCGTTGGTGACGGTGGTGTCCGGGCAGGCCTCGCGGACGCGGCGGACCATGGGCGGCGAGGCGGCCTCGCCCCCGGTCATCACCTCGCGCAGGGAGGCGAGTTCGGGCAGGTGCGCATCGGCCAGTACGTTGAAGAGGGTGGCCGTGAGGAAGGTGCCGGTGACCTTCCGGTCGGCGATCAGGCGGGCGAGTTCCGCGACGTCCAGGTCCCCTGGCGGGGCCACCACGACGAGTCCGCCGTTCAGCAGCGGCACCCACAGCTCGTAGGTGGAGGCGTCGAAGGCGTGCGGGGAGCGGAACAGGACCCGCTCGTGGGCGCCGCCGCGCCAGCGGCCGTCCCGCGCGAGGGCGACGACCTCGCGGTGCGCGACGGCGACCCCCTTGGGGGTGCCGGTGGAACCGGAGGTGTACATCACGTAGGCGAGGGCGTCGGCGTGGCCGGGGCCGCGGGCGGCGGTACGCGCGGAGCGGACGGCCTCCGTACCGGGTCCGGGCCGCAGTACGCGGCCGGCACCGAGGGCTTCGACGAGTGCGCCGTCGGACTGCGGCGAGTCCGTGATCAGTACGGTCGCACCGGCTCCGGCCACCACGGCCGCGGAACGCGCCCGCGGGGCCCGCGCGTCCAGCGGCAGGTAGGCGGCTCCGGCCTTGAGCACGCCCAGGCAGGCGGCGATCAGCTCGACGGAGCGCTCCATCAGCACGGCGACGGCGTCGCCGGGGCGCACCCCGAGGTCCTCCAGGCGGTCGGCGACGGCGTCGGAGAGCAGGTCGAGCTCCCCGTACGTGGCCTGCCGGTCGGTGCAGACCACGGCGGTGCGGCGGGGGTGCTCCGCGGCCCGCTCCGAGAACAGCGCGTGCACGGTGGCGCGGGAGTCCTGTGGCTGCGGCCGGCCGCCCGCACGGCCCTCCAGCAGCTCGGCGCGCTCTTCGGGGGCGAGGACGTCCAGTGCGGCGAGGGGTGTGGCGGGTTCGCGCAGGGCCTCGGCGGTCAGCCGTACCAGCCGGTCGAGCAGTGCCTGCGCCGTGGCCTCGTCGAACAGGTCGCCCGCGTACTCCAGGGCCAGCCGGATCCCGGCCGGGTCGCCGGTGACGGGGTCGCGGCGCTCGTCGACCTCCAGGGTCAGGTCGAACTTGGCGGTCCCGGTACGGATCGCCTCCACCTCCGTGCGCAGGCCCGGCAGTTCGGGGCCCGGCCCCTCGCCGCGCTGACCGGCGACGGCGACCTGGAACAGCGGGTGCCGGGACGGGGAGCGGGCCGGGTTGAGCCGTTCGACCAGGGACTCGAAGGGGACGTCCTGGTGCACGTGGGCGTCCAGGACCGCGTCGCGCACCCGGTCGAGCAGCTCTTCGAACGTCGGGTCGCCGGAGGTGTCGGCACGGACGACGAGGGTGTGCACGAAGAGGCCGACGACGTCGTTCAGGGCTTCGTCGTCACGCCCGTCGACGGGGCAGCCCAGCGGCAGGTCGGTGCCCGCGCCGAGCCGGGTGAGCAGCGCGGCGAAGGCGGCCTGCACCGCCATGAACGGCGTCGCCCGCCGGGCCCGGGCGAGGTTCGCGAGCGCGGTGTGCAGGGTCGGGTCGAGGAGCGCGGTCACCACCGCGCCGCGGTGGGAGGCGACGGGTGGGCGCGGCCGGTCGGCCGGCAGTTCCAGTTCCCCGGGCAGCCCCTCCAGGGTGCGGGTCCAGTGGGCGAGCTGCCGGGCGTGGAGGGACTGCGGATCGGCGGCGTCGCCGAGCAGTTCGCGCTGCCAGATCGCGAAGTCCGGGTACTGGAGCGTCAGTTCCGGCCACAGCGGATCCTGGTGGCGGATCCTGGCGGTATAGGCGGCGGCGAGGTCCCGGACCAGGATGTCCAGGGACCGGCCGTCCCCCGCGATGTGGTGCAGGACGATCAGCAGGTAGTGGTCCTCGTCGCCCTGGGTGAACAGTTGGGCGCGCAGGGGGATTTCGTTCGCGAGGTCGAACGGGCGCCGTACGGCGGCGGCGATCAGCCGCTCGCGCTCCTCACGGGTGCAGGGGACGACGGGCAGGTCCGGTGCGGCGGTACCGGCGGGGAGGACCTCCTGCCGGGGGCGGCCCCCGTCGTCCGGGAAGAGGGTGCGGAGCGCTTCGTGCCGGTCCGTGACGTCCGCCAGGGCGCCGCGCAGCGCATCATGGTCGAGCGTGCCCCGCAGGCTCAGCCCGACGGGGATGCTGTACTGCGCGCCGTCCGCGCCGTCACGGCCGAGGAACCACAGCCGTTGCTGGGCGTGGGACAGAGGGATCACAGCAGTTCTCCGAGCTGGGATTCGAAGGAGTCGAGGTCCGCTTGGCTGATGTCGGCCAGCGACACGTCGGACGGGGTCAGTGCGGCCGCGCCGGGCTTGGCGGTGTACCGGGCGAGGGCCCGCAGCATGGCGAACCACTCCTCGGCGAGGGCGCGGACCCGTGTGCCCGGGTAGGCGTTGCCGGCCCAGGTCCAGGTGGCGTTGAGGGTCAGCCCGTCGGGTCCCTCGTGGGCGGCCGCGTTGACTTCCACGGCGTGGGCCATCGGCAGGCCCTCGTCCGCGTCGTCGAGGGCGAAGGCGTGCCCGGGGGCGGCGGACCATGCGCGGTCGTCTCCCATCGGGAAGCGGCCGAGGTAGTTGAAGCCGATCTCGGGGATCCCGCGCCGGGCGAGGCCCGGGCCGGTGTGCGAGTTGAGGTGGCGCAGCAGCCCGAAGCCGATCCCCTTGTCGGGGACGGCGCGCAGGTCTTCCTTGACCCGGCGCAGGGCGGCGCCGAGGGCCGGCCCGGCGGCCCGGGCATCGGCGGGGTCGGTCGGTCCCAGGTCGAGGCGGACCGGGTAGACGGTGGTGAACCAGCCGACGGTACGGGACAGGTCCAGGCCGTCGACCACGTCCTCCCGGCCGTGCCCCTCGACGTCGACCAGGACCCGGCCGCCGGCCGGGTCCGTGCCGGGCGGGCCGTCGCCGTCGCCGTCGCGGCGCCAGTTCAGCACCGCCAGGGCCAGGCCGGTGAGCAGCACGTCGTTGACGGTGCCGTTGACCAGGCCGGGGGCGGCCGTCAGCAGGGGCCCGGTGAACTCCGGCGGCAGGGTGAGCACATGGGTGTTCCGCGCCGTCTCCGGGTCGAGCGGGCCGGGTGCGCGCACGCCGGCCAGTGGGGCGGGGGCCGGGCGCAGTACGTCGTCCCAGCGGGCGGCCTCGGCCATCCGGCGGCCCGAGGTCGCTTCGGCGCGCAACAGGTCCGCCCAGTGCGCGAACGGGGTGTGCACCGGGTCGGGTGCCGGGGCGGCGCCCGAGGCCAGGGCGGCCCAGCAGGTGCGCAGGTCGTCCTGGAGGATGCGCCAGGACACGCCGTCGACGGCCAGGTGGTGGACGACCAGGGCGAGGCGTCCCTGCCGGTCGGCGCCGCGGTCGAGCAGTACGGCCCGCAGCATGGTCCCCTCCCGGGGCGAGAGCAGCGCCCGGGCGGCCCTCATGTGGCCGCGCATGAGGGCGGGCAGCTCCTCGTCGGTGGCGAAGCGGGCGTCCACGCACGCGACGAGCGCCGCGGCGGACACCGTCCCCGGCTCGGGGATCCGTGCCGCGGGCACGGGCGCCGCGAGGCCCTCGGGGAGCCTCAGCCGCAGGACGTCGTGGGTGTCGAGCAGGGCCTGTACGAGGCGTTCGGCCGCCGGGGCGTCGAAGCCCGCCGGCGTACGGACCACGAGCGACTGGTTGTAGGTGTCGACGGGGCCGTCCAGTTCCCCGAGCCACTCCATGATCGGTGTGGCGGCGAGCGGGCCGAAGCGGCGCGGCGGCGTCACCGGCCCGGACCGGTCGCGGGTCCGGTCGTCCGTGCGGGCCGCGGCGGCGAGGGCGCTGACGCTCTCGCTGCGCAGCACCTCGCGGGTCGTGACGACCAGCCCCGCCAGGCGCGCCCGGCTGACGACCTGGATGGCCTGGATGCTGTCGCCGCCGAGGCCGGTGAAGCTCTGCCCGGGGTGTACCCGGGGCAGGCCGAGGACTTCCGCGAACAGGGTGCACAGAGTGGTTTCGTGGGCGGTCACCGGGGAGCGTTCCCGGACAGGGCGGCGACCAGCGAGGCCGGTCGCATGTCGGTCCAGTTCCGCTCGACGTAGTCCAGGCAGTTCTGGCGCCCGTCGGGTCCGTGCACCGGGGTCCAGCCGGCGGGGACGGGCTGGGCGGCCGGCCACAGGGAGTGCTGGAGCTGCTCGTTGCGCAGGACGGTGTAGGAGGCCTGGTCGTTCTCGAAGGGGTTGCTCATGGAAGTCACCTCGGGGTGGGTGGAAGGGAACGGGAAAGGAAGGGAAGGGAAGAAGGCCGTCAGCTCCGGGGCGCGGGGCCCACGGACAGGCGCACCAGGCTGTGGGCGGCGTCGAGGGCCTCGGTGACCCGCTGCGGCTCGGGGTGGCTCGCGATGAGGTGCCCGAGCCGGTCGGCGGCGCTCCGGGGACGCCGTACGGGGGTTCCGGGGGCGGCGGTGACCGTGACGGCCTCGATGCCCTCGGTCCGGGCCGCCGCCCCGGTGCCCTCGACGGACTCCAGGACCCCGTCGGTGTCGGCGAGCAGGAACTGGATGCCCGCGTGGCCCTCGTGGACGGCTTTCAGCTCGGGCGGAAGTCCGACGGCCACCCGCAGCTGCTGTTCGAGGAGCCGTACTCCGGTGGCGAGCCGTACCAGTTCGGGGATCATCCCGCCCGCCAGCCGCGGGTTGATCTCGACGACGGCAGGCCCTTCGGGGGTCAGTTTCACCTCGGTGTGGGTGGCGCCGAGGCGGACGCCGGCCGCTTCGAGGGCCGCGGCCACCGTCTCGGTGATCCGCTGTGCCGTCCCGGCCGGGAGCGGGGCGGGGAACAGGTGCCGGTGCTCCACGAAGTACGGGCTGCCCGTGACGGACTTGGCCGTGATGCCCACGCACTCGGTGCGCCCGTCCCACGTGAACATCTCCACGCTGTACTCCGGCCCGTCGAGGAACTCCTCCACGAGTACGGTGCGCGCGGTCGGCATGCCCCGGGCGTTGGTGGTGACGGCGAGGATGCGGGTGGCGTGGGCGGCCGCGGTGGCCTCGTCGGTGCAGAGCAGCACGCCGGTCGAGCCGGAGTCGTCGGCGGGCTTGACCACGCAGGGCAGTCCGGTGCGGGCCACGGCGCCGGCGACCTGGGAGGGGTCCCGGACGACCGCGTACCGCGGCTGGCGCACACCGGCCGCGCGCAGTGTCCCGCGCAGGGCGGACTTGTCGCGGCAGACGGCCATCGCCTCCTGCGGGTTGCCGGGCAGGCCGAGCCAGCGGGACAGGCCCGCCACGGCCGGTACGTAGAAGTCGCTGGTGGTGGTGATGCCGGCGATCTCCTCGCGCCGGAAGCGCTCCTGGATCGCGGTGCGCAGCGCGGGCACGGAGTTGGTGTCGCAGCGCACCACCTCGGCGCCGGTTGCCTCCAGCCCGCGGTAGCGGTCCGGGTCGCCGGTCAGCAGGACGGGTACGCAGTTCAGGTCCCGGGCCAGGTCCAGGGCCAGCATCCCGGTGCCGGTGGTGTTGGACTCCACGAACAGCAGGTGGCGCAGGATGTCCGCGGGAGCTTCGTAGTCGCTGCGCGACCAGGTGCGGGCGACCCGGCCGGCGGGGACGGCGGCGGGCCGGGTCGCGCGCGGCACCTCCGTGAGGGAGTGGGCGGCCCAGTGGGCTTCGTCGTAGACGGTGTCGGCGTAGCGGTCGCCCCGGTCGGGCAGGATGCCGACGATGCGGGTGCCCGGTTCGGCGCGCTCCGCGAGGTCGCCGAGCACCCGGTAGACGGAACCGGAGGTGTTGCCGCCGAAGATCTGCTGCTCGCGGGCGAGGTCCCAGGCGGACGCGAAGGCCTCGTGGTCGTTGAGCCAGTGCACCTCGTCCACGAGCGGGCGGTCGAGGTTCGCGGGAAGCAGGCTGTTGCCCAGCCCGCTCTGCAAGCGCTGCGGTACGTCGGGCTGGCCGAAGAGGGCGCTGCCGACGCAGTCGACGCCGACCACGCGCAGCCCCGGCAGGGTCTCCTTGACGGCTCGGGCGGTGCCGCACAGCGAGCCGCCGCTGCCGACGGCCCCGACCAGGGTGTGGAACTCGCCGAGGTCTTGTATGAGTTCGGCGGCCAGGCCGCGGTAGGCGCCGGGGTTGTCGGGGTTGGTGTACTGCTGCGGCCAGAACGCGCCGGGCAGTTCGCGCATCAGCTCCGCGAGCCGCTCCAGGCGGGCGCTTTGCCAGCCGTGGCTGGTCATCGCCTCGACCACGTGGACCTGACAGCCCAGGGCGCGCAGTTTGGCGAGGGTGACGGGGTCGATGCGGGGGTCGGTGACGATGTGGACCTCGTGGCCGAGCGCCCGGCCGACCAGGGCCACGCCCAGGGCCATGGTGCCGGACGAGCTCTCGATGACGGGGGCTCCGGGGGCGAGGACGCCGAGCCTGCGGGCCTCGAAGAGGATGTTGCGGGCGACGCGGTCCTTCATGGCGAACAGGTTCTGCAGTTCCAGCTTGGCGTAGACCTCCACCCCGCGTGCCTCGCCCAGGCGGAGCCGGATCAGGGGGGTCCGGCCGATCGCGTCGGTGACGGTGTCGAACAGCATGGTCAGGTCTCCAGCTCGTGAAGGCGGTCTGCGGCCCGGGCGCCGGCCGCGGTGGCGGCGCCCGAGTCCGGTACGGGTCCGTCGTGGGTCGGGGTCCAGCGGTCGCCGGCTCCGAGCGAGCGGTGTACGGACACCTCCCCGCCGAGGGGGGCGCAGGCGGCCCGGATCCGGTCGGTCTTGGCGGCCAGCTCGGGGTCGGCCGCGTCCAGGAGGACGCCGAGCATGGTGCCGCTGTGGGCGAGCACCAGCCCCAGGCCGTCGACCTCTTGGCATGCGGCGCGCAGGTCGCGGAACCCCGGGCGGGGCCTGCGCACCGCGTTCATCTCGGCGCTGCGGGTGGCGACGGCGCCGACCTCCGGCAGGTCCGTGCCGGCGATCGCGGCGGCCAGCCGGTCCAGCAGCCGGGCGTACTCCTGCCGTTCGTCCGGGCCGATGGCCCGGGCCCGCAGGTTGTGGGCGACCGTGTCGACCTGTCCGCCCTCGTCGTGGGCGACGACGGCGAGCGGGGGCAGGACCCCCAGCCGGCGGCGCAGGCGCACCTCGCGGTGGTGGAAGGCGACGATCTCGTCGTACATCACCCCGTCGGCCGGTTCGATGCCGCGCAGGAAGGCCTCGGTGCGGTCCGGGGCGAAGGACCGGCCGAAGGCGGCACCGACGGCCCGTACGGTGGCCACCAGGTCGGCGGAGGAGCTGGCCAGCCCCTTGCCCTCGGGCAGGCCGCCACCGATCTCCAGCAGGCCTCCGCCCTCGACGCCGAGCGAGGCGAGGACCGCCTCGGCGACGCGCCGGGACTTGCCCTTGTGCGCGGGGTGGACGTGTACGCCGCGCTGTCCGGGCCGGTGGTGGAAGGTGGCCGTGGACCAGCGGGCGAGCGGGAAGGTGACCAGGAAGTCCCCGTCGGGCTCCGGCAGGGCGCCCTGGAGCAGTTCGCCGAAGGTGCCGAAGGCGTGGCCGACGGCGGGTGCGGGCGGACCGGGTTCAGTGCCCGGGCCGTACGTCGTTGCCGAGAGCATCGCTGGCCTCCTCCCTTCCCGTGGCGCGGTCCTGCGCCCGGGCCTCTGCGTACAGCGCCCGGTCGGTCTCCTCGGCTGCGGCGCGTACGGCCCGGGCCCGGCGTGCCCAGTCCGTGCGCAGCAGTGCCAGCTCCTCCCGCTGGGCGCGCAGCAGTTCGCGTACCGACGCGGGGCGGGCCGACCCGGCGGAGACCATGCGCCGCAGCCCGAGGTCCACGTCGAAGGCGGCGGCGAGCAGGGCCTCGGGGGCGGTGAGGGCGACCCCGTGTTCGGCGGCGGCCCCGGCCAGCAGGTCCGGCCTGCCCGGTGCGGGGGCGGCGCCGGCCGCGGCGGCGAGCACGACGTACCGGCCGGCGATCACCTGTGCGGTGCGCCAGGGCACCTGCCCGGTGAGGGTGAGGGCGTTGGCCAGGTTGAAACCGCCGAGGAACTCGCGCTCGCAGGCGGCGCGCATCGTGGCGGGCCGGAAGCCGAGCCGGCGCAGCACCTCGGTGAGCAGGCGGACGGTGCCGTGCGCCGAATCGAAGGCGTTCAGCAGGTGGGTGCCGGCCTCCTTGGAGACCTCGACCAGGTTGCAGAACGGGGTGTTGCGCTGGCCCAGCAGCACGTCGAGGTGGAAGGCGGTCAGGTGCGCGGTGCGTCCCCGGATGCGCTCCAGGACGGGGTAGTTCTTCTTCTGCGGCATCGCGGAGGAGATGCCGGACAGCTCGTCGGGCAGTTCGATGAAGCCGTATTCGCTGCTTCCCCAGGTGAGCAGGTCGGTGGTGAAGCGGCTGAGGGCGGTGCCGAGGAGGCTCAGTTCCGCGGTCAGTTCGGCGCTCCAGCGGCGCGAGGCCACCGCCGTCAGGGCGTGCGGCTGCGGCCGGGAGAAGCCGAGCAGCCGGGCCATCCGGTCGCGGTCCCACGGCAGTTCCTGGCCGGCCATGGCGCCCGCGCCCAGCGGGCAGGCGTCGATGCCGTCGTACGTCTGCACCAGCCGGCGCTGGGTGTGCAGGAGGTGCTCGGCGACCGCGGCCAGGTGGAAGCCGGGGGTGATGACCTGGGCGGCCTGGAAGTGCGTGTAGCCGGGCATCGGCATGTCACAGGTCGCCCCGGCCAGCTCGACCGTCACGTCGGCGAGTTCCAGCAGCGCGTCGGCGAACCGGGTGAGCTGGTCGCGTCCGTACATCACCTGCGCGCAGGCCTGGAGGTCGTTGCGGCTGCGGTCCACGTGCCAGCGGACGACGGGACGGGGCAGCCCGGCCTCGACGTGGCGTTCGAGGGCGAAGGCGATGTCCGACATGTTGGCGCCGGGCTCGGCGGTGAGGGTGTCTGCCCCCACGCCGTCCAGCAGGGTCGCGATGTCCCGGGCCTCGTCGGCGGTGACGAGGCCCATCCGGGCGTATTCGGCGGTGAGGGTCTTTTCGATGGCGGCGTAGTGGTGCAGCAGGTGGCGGGATTCGAACCTGAACTGCGGTGCGAGCACCTCGTCGTGCAGCAGTTCGCTCGGGCCGCTGCGGATGCGGCCGCTGAGCGCGGCGGTGGGTCCCGGGGCTTCGCTCGTCACGTGGTGGTGTTCCGTTCTGGTCTGGTGCGGTGCGGTGGTGGCACGGAGGGAGAGCCGCCCGCGGGTGCACGGCGGGTGCACCCGCCGGGGCGTTCGGCGGTGGTGGGTCAGCCGGCGTCGGCCGCGTCGAGCGCGGCGCGGACGGCTGCCGCGAGGTCGGCGACGTACGGGAGCCGCACCATCCCGTAGTGGTCGGTGGGGGCCTCGTACAGGGTGAAGCCGTCGGGAACCCGGGCGGCCCACCGGTCGGCGGCGCGTTCGGCGGCGCCGGTGGCGCTCTGGTGGAAGTGGACGGGGAAGTGGCTGACGGGGGGCCGGTAGCGGGCGGCGGCGAGCAGGCCGGTACGGAAGACCGCGTAGTAGCGGGCCAGTTCGGCCGCGTCCACGCCGGGCGCGATGCCCGCCCGCGCCACCTGTTCGGCGAGCGCCGCGATCCGGCCGGCGGCGGTCTCCTGCGCGCTCAGTACGGCGCGCAGGGCCGCCCGGGCCCCTTCCTCCGGGTCGGTTCCGGCGGAGCGGGCGAGGTCCTGGTGGAACCACTCCAGGAGGGCGTGTTCGTCGTAGGGCGCCCGTTCGGGCTCCGGGTAGGCGGTGTCCAGGAGGGTGAGCGTGGCCACCTCCTCGCCCGCTGCACGCAGTTGGGCGGCCATTTCGTAGGCGAGCAGTCCACCGAAGGACCAGCCCGCCAGGTGGTAGGGCCCGGCGGGACGGGTCCGGCGCAGGGCCGCCACGTGGGCTGCGGCAAGCTCCTCGACGGAGGCGGCTCCCTCGGCGGCTTCCCCGGTGGCTCCCTCGGCGGCTTCCCCGGCGGCTTCCCCGGTGGCGGGGGCCGCGGGGGTGAGCCCCGGAGCCGTCAGCCCGTAGACTGGCCGGTCCCGGCCCAGGGCGCCGGCGAGCGCCCGGTAGCAGAAGACGTGCCCGCCGATCGGGTGCACGAGGAAGAGCGGGTCGCGGTCCCCGTCCGGCTGGATGCGCACCACCGGGTCCGTGGCCGCGCCCCGGTGCCGGCTCCGCAGCAGCTCGGCCTGGCGGGCCACCGTCGGGTGCTCCATGACGGCCTGCACGCCGAGGCGTTCGCCGAACTCCCGGTTGATCCGCCCGATCAGCCGCAGGGCGAGGATGGAGTGCCCGCCGGACGAGAAGAAGTCGTCGTGGATGCCGGCCGGGCCGGCGGCCAGGAGCTCCTCCCAGATGCCGACGAGGCGTGACTCGATCTCGTCCCGGGGCGGCGCCGGCAGCCTCCCTCCGCGCGCGTCGGCGGGGTCCGGGTCGGGCAGGGCGGCGCGGTCGAGCTTGCCGTTGGCGGTCAGCGGCAGGACGTCCAGCCGGACCCAGGCGCCGGGGACCATGTACTGGGGCAGCCGCTCGGCGGCGTGCCGGGCCAGTTGCTCCGTGTCGGCGGCGCCGTCCGGGACGACGACGTAGGCCACGAGCCGCTCGCCTCGCGCCAGGACGGCGCAGGCGTGCACCGCCGGGTGTTCGGCCAGGACGGTCTCGATCTCGCCCGGCTCCACCCTCAGGCCGCGGATCTTCACCTGGTGGTCGGTGCGGCCCGCGTACTCGATCGCGCCGTCCGTCCGGTGGCGGGCCAGGTCGCCGGTGCGGTACAGGCGGCGGACCGTCCCGTCGGGAGCGGTGTGCTCGATGAAGCGTTCCGCCGTGAGGTCGGGGCGGCCGTGGTATCCCTCGGCCAGGCCGACCCCCTCCAGGAAGAGTTCGCCCGTCACACCGAGGGGCACTTCGGCGAGGCGGGAGTCCAGGACGTGGGTGCGCATGTTCGCGATCGGCCGGCCGATGGGGACCGTGTCCGCGCCGTCGGGACGGCAGTGCCAGTGGGTGACGTCCACGGCCGCCTCGGTCGGACCGTACAGGTTGTGCAGCTCCACTGTGGGGAGCAGCCGGAAGAATCGGTTCTGCACATCGAGCGGCAGGGCTTCCCCGCTGCACACCACCCGGGTCAGCCCGGCGGCTGCCGCCACGGCCTGCGGATCGTCGAGGAACACGCTCAGCATCGAGGGCACGAAGTGCGCGGTGGTCACGGACTCTGAGCGCACGAGCTCGGCGAGGTAGGCCGGTTCGCGGTGGCCCCCGGGGCGGGCGAGGACGATCGTCGCGCCGGTCAGCAACGGCCAGAACAGCTCCCACACCGACACGTCGAAGGTGTACGGCGTTTTCTGCACCACCCGCTCCTCCGGCTCGAGGCCGTACTCCTCCTGCATCCACAGCAGCCGGTTGGCGATGGCGCGGTGGGAGACCACGACGCCCTTGGGCTTGCCGGTGGATCCGGAGGTGAAGATCATGTACGCCGGGTCCCCGGGCTCGGCGTGCCGTACGGCGCCGGCCGCACCGGTGCTGTCCGTGCCGTCGGTGTCGTCCGTGCCGTCGGTGCCGTCCGGCCGGACCACGGTGGCTCCCGCCGCGCGCAACGGCGCCTCCCAGCGGTCGTCCGCGACCAGCGGGCCGATCCCCGCCCCGGTGACCAGCGACAGGACCCGTGCCCGCGGGTGCTCCGGGTCGAGCGGGACGTACGCCGCACCGGTCTTCAGCACCGCCAGCAGGGCGACCGGCAGGCTCAGGGAACGGTCCAGCAGCAGCCCGACGAAGGACCCGGGCCCCGCCCCTGCCGCCCGCAGCCGGGCGGCGAGCCGCTCGGCGGCCTCGTCCAGGGCCCGGTAGCTCAGCTCCGCGCCCTCGAAGCGGACGGCCGGCGCCTCGGGGGTCGCGCGGGTCTGCGCCTCGATCAGCCGGGTCAGCACGTGCGGGCGGTCGTAGGTGCGGCCGGTGTCGTTCCACCGCGCGTAGCGGTCCCGTTCGGCCGCGGACAGCAGGCCGCCCGCACGGGCCTCGCCGTCCGGAGTGTCCGCCAGGCCCTGGAGGGCGGCCGTGTAGTAGCCGTGGACGGTGGCGATCTGCTCCACCGGGAACTGCGCGGCGTCGAAACGCAGGCCGAGCTCCAGGAGTTCGCCGTCGGGGGTCCGGGAGAACTCGGCTCCGAAGGCGAAGTCCGTACTGGCCTCACCGGTCTCTTCCAGGACGGCGAACGCCGCCGCGCCGGGCCCGTCGCGCTCGATGTGGAAGTGCGTGAAGTTGAAGAAGGTCTCGAAGAGGGGGGTGCCGCCGGTCGTGCGCAGGATCTCGGCGAGCGGGAACCGCCGGTTCTCGTGGACGGCCACCTCCAGCTCGGCGAGGTGCCGGACGAGTCCCCGCCAGGTCCCCCCGGCCGCGTCGAGGTCGATCCGCAGCGGCAGGGTGTTCAGGAAGGCCCCGACCACCTTGTCGGCGTCGGCCTCCTCCGGGCGGCCGTTGTGCACCACTCCGGTGGTGACGTCGTCGCTGCCGCCCAGCAGCGCCATGACGCGCACGTGCGCGGCGAGCAGGACGGTGCGCAGCGGTACGCCCAGTTCGGCGGCCACGGCGCTCAGCCGCTCCTGGAGCCCGGCCGGCAACGGCCGCAGGTACCAGTCCATCCGGGCAGGACCGCCGCAGGCCCCGTGGCGGGGCAGGCGGGCGACGGTGGCGCCGGCCGTCTGCGCGGTCCAGAAGGCACGCTGCGCCGGGTCGGCCAGGGCCGCGCGCTCCAGCGCGACGAAGGAGGCGAAGCGCGACCGGAGCCCGGCGGGGCCGTCGGCGACGTCGGTCCCGTCAGTCCCGTCAGTCCCGTCGGTCTCCTGGCCCTCCTCCGCCGCGCACAGTTCCACGTAGCAGGAGCTGAGTTCGGTGAACAGCGACCGCTCGCTCCAGCCGTCCATGACGGCGTGGTGCTCCGCGATGAAGAGCTGGAAGTCGTCGTCCGAGCGCCGCTGGACGTGGAAGCGCATCAACGGGGCGCTGTCCCAGTCGAAGGGGCGGGCGCGTTCCGCCGCGTAGCGGGCCGCGATGGCCGTCTCCCGGGCCTGCGGGTCCAGTCCGCCGAGGTCCTCGAAGGTGATCTCCGGCCGTGCCCCTCGGTGGACGAGTTGCAGGGGCTCGCCGAAGCCGTTCAGGTCGAACGCGGTACGGAGCATCTCGTGGCGGGCGGCGACCGTGGCCACCGCGCGTCGCCAGGCGCGCTCCGAGTAGGGAGCCTTGACGTGGTAGGCCGCGACGTTGTGGTACATCCGCCCCGCGGCGGCCGGCAGGTCGCTGTGGAACAGCATTCCGGCCTGGAGCCGGGTCATGGGGTAGGCGTCCTCCAGGCCGTCGGGGAGCGCGGCGCGGTCGCGTTCGCAGAGCAGCGAGAACGGCTCGTACGGGGCCTGCCCCGCCGGGTGCACCACCGCGTCCGGGTCCTCCAGGGCGACCGTGGGCGCGAGGGCCCGTACCGTCTGGTGGCGCATCAGGTCGACCACCGCGAAGCGCAGGCCCCGCTCGCGTGCGCGGGCCAGCACCTGGAGGGAGCGGATGGAGTCGCCGCCGAGCGAGAAGTAGTTGTCCTCGGCGCCGACCCGCTCGTGGCCCAGCACCTGCCCGAGGATCTCGGCGAGCGCCATCTCGACGGGGCCGCGCGGCGGCTCGTACGACGCCCGGGCCGGCGCCGTGCCCGCGGTGCCGGGGGCGGGCAGCTTGCGGCGGTCGACCTTGCCGTTGGCGGTGAGGGGGAAGGCGGCCATGGTGACGAAGGCGCCGGGGATCATGTACGCGGGCAGGCGTTCGGCGAGGTGGGCCCGCAGCGCCTCCACGGTCGGGCCGCCCGCTCCGGCCGGATCGTCGTCCGCGCCCGGTACGGCCAGGTAACCGACGAGGGTGTCGGCGCCGGAGGCGTCCCGGGTCACGAGCGCGACCGCGGCGTCGACGAGCGGGTGGGCGGTGAGGGCGGCCTCGACCTCGCCGAGTTCTATGCGGAAGCCGCGCAGTTTGACCTGGTCGTCGATCCGGCCGAGGTATTCGAGGTCGCCGTCGGGCAGCACCCGGGCGAGGTCGCCGGTGCGGTACAGCCGCTCGCCGGCGCCGCCCGCAGTGCCCGCGCCGGCGCCGGTCGCGGCTGCGTGGGCCGGGAAGCGTTCGGCGGTGAGCGCCGGGCGGTGCAGGTAGCCACGGGCCAGACCCGCGCCCGCGACGAACAGCTCTCCCACCGCGCCCCGCGGAACCACTCGCCCCCGGCGGTCCAGGAGGTGCAGCCGCAGGTCGGGTATGGGTACGCCGATGACGCTGCCCCGGCCCTCGGCCGCGTCGCGGGCGGTGAGCGGACGGTAGGTGACGTGCACCGTGGTCTCGGTGATGCCGTACATGTTGACCAGGCGCGGTGCGGTGTCCCCGTGGCGCCGGAACCAGCCGGCGAGCGCGCCGACGTCCAGCGCCTCGCCCCCGAACACCACTTGGCGCAGCGCGAGCCCCCGGTCGCCGGCGCTCCGCCGGTCCTCGAACTCCTCGTCGGCGCGGGCCAGCTGGTAGAAGGCGGAGGGGGTCTGGTTGAGGACGGTGACCCGCTCCTCGCGAAGCAGCCGGTGGAACTCCTCGGGCGAGCGGCTGGTCTCGTAGGGCACCACGACGAGGCGGCCGCCGTACAGGAGGGCGCCCCACAGCTCCCAGACGGAGAAGTCGAAGGCGATGGAGTGGAACAGGGTCCAGACGTCGTGGGGGCCGAAGCCGAACCAGTGGTCGGTCGCGGAGAACAGCCGGGTGATGTTGCGGTGGGGTACGAGGGTTCCCTTGGGCCGGCCGGTCGAGCCGGAGGTGTAGATGGCGTACGCGAGGTGGTCGGGCGTGACCGTGACCGCGGGGGCGGTGTCCGGTTCGGCGGCGAGTGCGGCGGCGTCGGCCACCAGGTCGACGGTGTGCAGGGAGGGCGCGTCCCACAGCGGGCGGGTGTCGCCCGCGCCGACGACGTGGCGGAGCCGGGCGTCGCCGATGATGTAGCGCAGCCGCTCCGGCGGGTTGTCGGGGTCGAGCGGCAGGTATGCGCCACCCGCCTTGAGGATGCCGAGCAGGCCCGTCACGAGGTCGGCGGAGCGGCGGACGCAGAGTCCGACCAGGGTGTCGGGGCCGACGCCCTGCCGACGCAGCCGGTGCGCGACCTGGTTGGCCCGCCGGTCGAGTTCGCCGTACGTGAGCCGGGTGGTGCCGTGGACGAGGGCCACGGCGTCCGGGGTACGGGCGGCGTGCTCGGCGAAGCGCTCGTGCGCGCTGACGGGGCGGTGGTCCGCGCCGTCGCGGGCGGGCTGCGGGGACGTGAGGCCTGCCTGCTCGCTCGCGGAGAGCATGGGGAGCCGGCTGACGGGCTCGCCGGGGCGGTCCGTGGCCGCGTCCAGCACCCGGGTGTAGTGGCGGGCGAACTGCTCGATGCTGGCGGCCTCGAACAGGTCGGCGCGGTACTCCAGCCGGCAGCGCAGGGCGGCGCCGGTCCGTACGACGTCGAAGGTGAGGTCGAACTTGGCCGTGCCGGCGGGGCCTTCGAGCAGCCGGGCGCGCGGTCCGGGCAGCCCGTCGGTCATCCCGCCTTCGTCGTGGAAGCCGAACATGACGTCGAACAGGGGCGGGCCGTCGGTGGTGCGCTCGGGGTTGAGGTGTTCGACGATCCGCTCGAAGGGGAGGTCCTGGTGGTCCTGCGCGTCCAGGACCACGTCCCGTACGCGCTCCAGGTGCTCACGGAAGCCGGGGTCGTCGGACAGGTCCGAGCGCAGGACGAGGGTGTTGACGAACAGGCCGACCGTGTCCTGGAACTCCGTGCGGTTGCGGTTGGCGACCGGGGTCGCGACCAGGACGTCCTCGGTACCGGTGTAGCGACTCAGGACCAGCTGGAAGGCGGCGAGCATGGCCATGTACGGGGTGCTGCCGGTGTCGCGGCAGAGCGTTCCCATGCGGGCGAGGACGGGCGCGGGGACCTCGAACTCGTACGTCGCGGCGGCCCCGCGCGCCGGGTCGTCGCCCGCCGCGGGCCGCCCGTCGCGGGGCAGCGGTGCCACGGGGAGTTCGCCGTCCAGCCGCCGGGCCCAGTGTTCGAGCTGTTCCCGCGCGGCCGAGGTGTGCAGCCACTCCTCCTGCCATTCGGAGAAGTCGGCGTACTGGAAGGCGGGTTCGGGCTGCGGGTCCCCGCCGCCGGGCGTGGTGAGGGCCGCGTAGTCGGTGAGGAGTTCCCGGATCAGGACGGCGGACGACCAGCCGTCGCCGACGATGTGGTGCATGGCGAGGGCGAGTACGACTCGCGTGCCGTCGCGCCCGGCGTCCTCCCGGGTGCGCAGCGCGGCGGCCCGGAAGAGCGGGCCGGTGCGCAGGTCGAAGGGCCGGTGGTGCTCGGCGGAGATCCACCGCTCGACCTCCTCGGGCGTGCGGGCCGTGTCCGTCGACCAGTCCAGCCGCGCCGAGGCGTCGATGCACTGGAGCAGCTGTCCGTCGCGCAGCTCGAAGCGGGTGCGCAGGGCTTCGTGCCGGTCCAGCAACTGCTGGGCGCACTGGCGCAGGACCTCGGTGTCCACCTCTGCGTCGAGGGCGTAGAACACCGGCATGTGGTAGGTCGGCCTGCCCTCC
Source organism: Streptomyces cirratus (assembly GCF_014650775.1). Taxonomy (GTDB): domain Bacteria; phylum Actinomycetota; class Actinomycetes; order Streptomycetales; family Streptomycetaceae; genus Streptomyces; species Streptomyces cirratus. Next base: position 334,260 of record NZ_BMVP01000004.1, read on the forward strand.
TCCATCTCGTGGAGGAAATACATCCGCTGCTGGGCGCGCGATGCACGGAACACGCTGACCGACGGCTCGGTGGGCCGGTCGGTCGGATCCTGAGTGGCCAAGACAACTCCCTCGGCCGCTGCGCCGCCAGGGACGCGCGGCGCTGACTCCGCTTGCTTGTCCCTCCACCGTATGGACGCCCCGGCGCAGCGATAAGTCCCGTTTCCCCGGTCCCTCCTCCACGGGACACGCCCCCCGCACTCGCGTCCCCGCGCACGACATGACAGTTGTCACTCCACGCCCGTGACGAGGGGCCTCTGCCCGTGGAGGCCGGTCCCGGACAGAATGTGAGCAACACGTTGACCACGGGGGAGAACATGAACGTCCTGCAGAAGAGGCCGGCACCGGCCGCAGCGATCGACACCAGCGCCCTGACTGCGGCCGACTACAGGCTGCCGGTGTGGTTCTTCGGCTTCGAGGGCGTCCTCGCGGCCGCCTTCGACATCCTGGGGGCCTTCCCGTCGGCGTGGCCGGTGCTGGTGGTGCTGCTGGCCGTGAACATCACCGTGTCGCTGACGATGATGCGGGGGCGGCTCAAGCTGGCCAAGGCCCTGTGGCGCGGCAAGGAGACCCGCCGGGTCGCCATCGCGCTGGTCGTCCTGCGGATCGGCAGCCACTTCGCCCTGAACGCCCTGGGCATGACCGTCACCTCGGCCCTGGGCCACATACTGTTCGCCTTCGTCATGGCGGCGACCACGATCGGCCTGCTCGCCTACTCGCAGCACACCGCCATCCGCACCCTCAGCGCCGCCACCGCACCCTGAACCGGGCGGCCGCCGTGGGGGCGGCGGCCCGCCGCGGGGGGGCGGCGGCAGCCCGCCGGCTCGCCCGCGTGTCAGGCCGCGGTGTTCCAGGCGGTCGTCAGTCCGTCCAGCCAGGCGGGCGGCAGCTCCGCGGCGTCCCATTCCCCGCGCAGCGCCTGCGGTGCGGCGAGCAGCCGCTCCAGCACGGCGATGCTCGTGGCGGAGTGCAGCAGCGAGTAGCGGCCGTGCACCGCGATGGCACTGCCCGGGCCGAACGCCGCGAACAGCCGCTCCAGCCGATCGCGGTGGATGGCGGCGAACTCCGCCAGCCGTCCGGGGTATCCGGCCCGCTGCCGGGGGCTCATCGTGGTCAGGACGGCGGCGAGCACCTCTTCGGTCACCTCCGGATCCAGCTCCGAGGCGGTGGTGAACGACAGGTACAAAGGCGCCAGCGCCACCCGCGCCCGCTCCACCTCCATCCGGCCGGCCCTCCGATGCTCCCCGGCCGTGCCCGGTTCCTCGTCCGGCCCCACCACCTGGAGCAGGGTCCGCTCGGCAATGGTCCCGAGCTGCTCCAGAAGGTCCCCGGCACCGTCGAGCCAGCCCGACCCGTACTCCTCGCCCTTGTCCCCGGGAGCGCTCCGCCCTCGGCCTCTGAGCTCCTCGTGTGCGAGAGCCAGCGCACCCGCCTCGACCAGCCCGATCAGTTCGCCCGCGTCGTCCGAAGGGACCCCGGTCCGGGCGAGGAGCTGCAGCAGCGTCGTCCTCGCGTTGTCGACGCTGACCTCGTCCAGCCACTGCCGTCCCTCGTCGGCCGCGCTCATCGGTTCCTCCTCATCGCTCGGGTGGTGCGGTGTGCAACCAGACCGCTGCCCTCATCCAACGGTCCGACTCCCGACGGCGACCACGCCACAGCCGGTCCCGATCACCGTCGACGGCGGCAAACACTACCCAGCCGATGGGGCCGCCCGGTTCCGCGGAAGCCTCAGGGCGCCGAGGCCGGTCCGCCGGCCGTGGAGCCTGCACCGGCCGCGTTCCGGCAGGGTCAGCGGCTCTGCTTGGACCTTCTGCCGAGGGCGTCGCGCATCCATGGTCAGGAAAGCACATTGCGTGACGGCGGGTTGGATCATTGGATTGCCTTGCGACCTCGGGATCTCGCTCCGAATGAACGCCCGCGGCCCCCATTGCCGGTGGAACCCGGCTCCGGAAGGAAACGAATGGCATCCGTGCCCGCCGGCCGCACGCCCCGGCCCGAGCAGTTCGCCGGCCGCCACTCGTCAGCCGGGCACCGGCGCGGGGACACGCCGGACGACCTGCTGCGCGCCTGGTCCCTACAGTACGGACCGCGGACCGCGCTCGTGCACGGCGACACCCGCATGACCTACGCGAGCCTGAACCGGCGGGTCGACCGCGTGGCCGCCGGATTCCAGCTGCGCGGCCTGCGGCCCGGACAACGGGTCGTCGTCCAGCTGCCGAACGTTCCCGAGTTCGTCGTCACCGTGTTCGCGCTGATGCGCGCCGGCGCGGTCCCCGTGTTCTGCCCGCTCCCGCACCCCGCGCCCGAGGTGTCCCACCTCGTCCGGGTCACCGAGGCGGTCGGCTACGTCGGCCCCTCGACGTACCAGGGCTTCGACCATACGGCGATGGTCGCTGACATCGCGGCCCAAACCCCCTTCCTGCGCCGGGTGTTCACCTTCGAGCCACCGGGCGACGCGTCCCCGTACGGCGGCTTTTCGACCGACCCGGCGGGATGCCACTACTTCCCGCTGGGCTCCCTGGACTCCCCGTCCGGGCCGGCGCTCGCGCAGAGCGCCGACCAGGTCGCCTTCCTGCTGCCCTCCGGTGGCGCCGCCATGACGCCCGGGCCCGTTCCGCGCACGCACGGCGACTACGCCCGTCAGGTGCGGGCGGCCGCGGAACTGGTGTCGCTCACCGAGAACGACGTGTACCTCGCCGCGCTGCCCGCCGGATCCGACGTCGTCTTCGGCTCCCCCGGCATCGTCGGCACCCTCTCCGTCGGCGGCACCGTCGTCATGGCCGAGAACCCCGGACCCGGCGCATGCCTCGCCCTCATCGAACAGGAGGGCGTCACCTTCACGTCGGTGGCGCCCGCCACCGCCCGGCACTGGCTGGACGCACTGCCCACGACCCGGGCCGACGTGAGCACACTGCGCCTCGTGCAAGTCTGGTGCGGCACGGCGCCCTTGCACCCGGCTGTCGCCGAGCAGCCGGGCCCCGCACTGGGCTGTCGCCTCCAGCAGCTCTCCGAGACGCCCGAGGGGCCGCCCCGGCGCCCGTAGCCGCACGGTCCGCCGAAGTGGGAGGCGCGGGGAGCTACCCGTCTGCGCCGGTGCGCGGCGGGAACGCGAGGCCGGTGGGGGTGTTGAGGCCGGTGGGGTTCAGCACGGTCTGGGTGCCGTTCGGGCGGAGACGGAGCACGCGGTTGTTGAAGGCGTCGGCCACGTAGAGCGTGCCGCGGTGGTCAAGGGCGAGACCGAGCGGGTTGCTCAGACTGGTGAAGGGTACGGTGGTCTGCGCGCCGGTCGCGGCTGCGATCTTCACCACGCGGTTGTTGCCGCTGTCGGAGACGTACAGGTCTCCGGTGGCGCTGAGGGCGAGCCCGGTGGGCTGGGAGAGTCCCTCAGCGGGGACGGTGGTCTGGCCGCCGGCTGCGGACACCCTGACGACGCGGTCGTTGACGAAGTCGGAGACGTAGAGGTCCCCGCCGGGTGCCAGGGCCAGCCCCCAGGGGTGCAGGAGACCGGCGGTCGGGACCGTGGTCTGGCCGCTGCCGTCGGCGGGCACCTTCACGACCCGGTCGTTGAAGCTGTCGGCGACGTAGAGGCTGCCGGACGCGTCGACGGCGAGGCCCAGCGGGCGCGAGAGCCCGTCGGTGGGAACGGTGGTCTGCCCGCCCCCGTCCGGCAGCAGCCGCAGGACGCGGTTGTTGCCGGTGTCGGCGATGTAGAGGCTGCCCGCCCGGTCCCAGGCGAGACCCGTGGGGCGTACCAGGCCGTCGAGGACGAGTACGCTCTCGCCCCCGCCACGGGTGGGCAGGGTGACCACGCGATTGTTGCCGTAGTCGGACACGTACAGACTCTGGCCGGTGTGCGGGTGGTGCCCGTCGTGCGGTTCGGCGGCGCCCACGGCTTGCGCGGGCCACACGCACAGGAGCAGCAGTCCGGCGAGGGCGGCGCGTCGCCGGACCGGCCACCCGCGGGTACGGCTCGAGGGAAGCGGGGGTTCGTCTTCGTACGGCCCGACCGTGATGCGTTCCACGATTCACCCACCTGTTCCGTGACCGGCCGGCACCCGGCCTGCTCCCGCCGACCCTAGGCAGCGGCTACGGGCGTCACGAGAGCCACGCCATCAACGGCGCCGCGAGCCACTCCGATGCACGGCTTCTGAGCACGCCGGTATGCCTGCCGGGCCGTTGGGCCGTGCGTGGGAACCAGCCGGACGGGGTCAGTGGTTCCTCGTCGGTCCGCACGCTCCGGACGGGTCAACTCGTCGGCGGCGTCGGCGGCGGGCTCCTCGGCGGTCCGGTCGGACAGAACGCCCGCCCGTCGGCGGAACCTGCCGGCGGGCGTTCTGTCCGGGGTTGTTCAGGACGACATGATGAACCGCAGGGCGAGGCCGGAGGCCGTGATCCAGTAGGTGACGCGGGCACCGTCGTCGAACGAGACCTGGCCGGGCAGGCTGACGTTCACCGGCTCGCCCGGTTCGCTGCCGGGGTTGGGGCCCTGGATGCGGAGAGGAACGGTGTTGGTGTCGTACGTGTCCATGTGGCCGCCGCCGGCGAGGAGAGCCGCGTAGGCCTTCTCACCCGGAGCGAGGGTGGCGGGCGCGTCCTTGCTGTCCTTGATCACCGCGATCGGGGCCCTGGCGTAGGGGAACTTCACGTACGGGTACTCGTACAGATTGCACTTCTTCTTCCCGGTGTTGGTGACGGTGAGGAGGAGGTGCCTGACGGGCTTGCCCTTCTCGTCCTCGTTCGTGGCCGAGAACGCGAGGTCGGTCACCACACACGCCGCAACCGCGGCGCCGTCGCCCTTACCGGCCTCGCCGCCGGCGTTGCCCGAACCGCCGCCGGGCTTCGCCGAACCACCGCCGGGCTTCGCCGAAGCATCGCCCGGCTTCGCCGATGCCGTCTCCCCCGTCTTCGGCGAGTTCGCCGCGCTCGGCTGCTCCGAGGTCTTGGAGTCACCCGATACGTCGGCCCCACTCGGCTCACATGCCGTGGACGCGAGCAGCAGCGCGCCGAGGACGGCCGCGCCCGCCGCCTTCCTGATTGCCTTGTTTCCCCTGGTCAACAGAGCCCCCTGTGTGGTGTTCTTCGCTGTACACGACCTGTACGCACGCCAGGAGTCCGCGGGTTGCACGCGGATCGGAAAAGTTTCGGCACCGAGGGGGTGGTATGACGGAGGACGAGTTCGACGCGTTCTACGCGTCGGCGTTCCCACGGGTCGTCGGCCAGGTGTACTCCTTCACAGGTGATCACGGCCAGGCCCAGGACGTCGTTCAGGAAGCCTTCGTACGGGCCTGGGACCGACGGCGTGACTTCCTTACCACCGAGGCCCCCGAAGCCTGGATCCGGACCGTCGCGATGCGTCTCGCGGTCAGCCACTGGCGGCGGGCGCGGCGGTGGCTGGAGCTGGTGCGCCGCACGCCGCTACCCGAGCACGCCCCTGGACCCGGCCCCGAGCACGTCGCCCTCGTCGCGGCGCTGCGACAGCTCCCGGAGCCCCAGCGGCTGGCGATAGTGCTGCACCACCTGTGTGACCTCAGTGTGGAGCAGGTAGCCTCCGAAACCGGCGCACCGACCGGTACGGTCAAGGCCCGCCTGTCACGCGGCCGGGCAGCCCTCGCCGAGCTGCTGCCGGCGAGTGAAGTCGGTGTGGTGGGCGGAAGCGGCGAGGAGAAGGAGGAAGACCGTGGCCGATGACCTCTCCTCCGCCCTGCGCGAGCTGGCCGACAGCGCCGCCAGTCCCGCGCCCACTACGGGCGCGGAGGTCCGACGCCGGGCCGTGTCCCGGCGCCGCCGACGGCACTCCGCCCTCGCGGGAGGCACCGTTGCAGTGGTCGCAGCCCTCGCGTTCGGCCTGACCACGGCCCTCGGCGGCCCGGAGTCCCACCGACGCCCCGCACCACAACCCGCCGCCTCCCTCACTGCGCCGACGGCCGATGCGGCGTCCCCCGCTGCGCCCAGCGCCAGTGCGCCCTCGTCCACCGAGCCCTCCCCCAGTGCGCCAACCCTCGCCGGACCAACCCCCACCAGCCCCACCGCCGGTGCGGAAACCTCCACTGCGCCTGCCGCGGTTGCGGCGTGTGTGGTGACCGACCTCGCGTTCTCGGCCACGAACGAGGACGAGAAGGGCAAGCCCGTCAGGCACCTCCTCCTCACCGTCACCAACACCGGGAAGAAGAAGTGCAATCTGTACGAGTACCCGTACGTGAAGTTCCCCTACGCCAGGGCCCCGATCGCGGTGATCAAGGACAGCAAGGACGCGCCCGCCACCCTCGCTCCGGGTGAGAAGGCGTACGCAGCTCTCCTCGCCGGCGGCGGCCACATGGACACGTACGACACCAACACCGTTCCTCTCCGCATCCAGGGCCCCAACCCCGGCAGCGAACCGGGCGAGCCGGTGAACGTCAGCCTGCCCGGCCAGGTCTCGTTCGACGACGGTGCCCGCGTCACCTACTGGATCACGGCCTCCGGCCTCGCCCTGCGGTTCATCATGTCGTCCTGAACAACCCCTCGCCGGGCCCCAAGCAGGGGTACCGGGGTCGCCCCGGCGCCACCCCCGCCGGGGCAGAACTCAGGGGGCCCGCCAGACGTTGGCGAAGGCCGCGTTCTCGATGGACCGCCGCTGGCGCACCGCCTCCAGTTCCATCACGGCATCGTTGACGGCGGCCAGCACGGCGGTCACCGCCTCGCCGTCCGGGCCGGGAGCGTCCTGGGAGGGTCCGCGGCGGATGCCGACGGCCACGGCGAGGGCCCGGAGGACGGGTTCGTCCTCCTCCCAGCGCCGGCGCGCCCGCTGCCGGGCCGGTGAGTCGACGAGTTCCAGGTGCTCGGCCCCGAACGGCAGGTATCCGCGCCGCGCCGGGGACAGCAGGCCGTCCTCCTCGAACACCCTCTGGTAGGCCGCGGACAGGTCGCGGCCCCTGCGCCACAGCCAGTCGTCGACGCGCTCGTACGGCTCCTGTCGCCCGAGCGCCGACGCCGCCGCCCCGAGCAGTCGGTCGTCCAGCGCCTGCTGCGGGCCGGGCAGGATGAGGTCGTCGTCCAGGGTGACGGCCTCCGCCGCGATGAGATCGATCAGTTCGGCCCCGGCCAGGGCCAGGGACAGGTCACCCTGTCCCACAGGACGCTCGGGCGGAGCCTCCAGGGCGACGATGAACAGGTCTTGCGCCGTGGTCATGAAGGGCTCCCTCGTGGTCGGCCGAACCAGCCTCCCGGCGCTGCCGGCGACGGTGCGGGTGCGATGCAGGTGCGGGGCAAGTATCACCCCTGGGCCGATCGGCCGGCCGGCCGCGGGCGCGGCCGGCCGAGGTCCCCAGGGTGACCGTACGGCAGCTCTCCACCTCAGGGGACGGTGATGACGACCTTGCCCCGGATGTGCTTGCCGGCGAAGTCGGCCACCGCCTGCACCGCGTCGCCGAACGCGTAGCGGGCACCGATCTCGACGCGCAGACCGCCGTCCGCGGCCCGGCTCGCGAGGTCCTCCAGATCGCCCGGTTCCGGGACGAACGAGCCGATGTAGACCGGGGTCACGCCGCGGCCCAGGTCGTCCGGGCCGGACAGCGGGGACACCAGCCTGCCACCGGGCCTGGCCGCCCGTGCGACGGCGGCCAGCCCCTCACCGCGGTTGACCAGGTCGACGACCACGTCGACTCCGTCCGGCACCAGCTTCAGCGTCTCTTCGACCACGTCGGACTGCCGGTAGTCGACGGTGTCCGCTGCACCGAGCCCGCAGATGTAGTCCGCGTCCTGCGCGGTGGCCGTGGCGATCACGCGGGCTCTGAGCGCGTGCGCGAGCTGCACGGCGTACAGACCGACTCCGCCGGTGGCCCCGATCACCAGCACGCTCTCACCCCCGGTCAGCCCGACGGCCCTCAGCAGGCACACCGCGGTCATGCCGGACTCGGGAATGGCGGCCGCGTGGACGGCGTCCAGGTTCTGCGGCCGATGGGCCAGTCGCGGACCCGGCGTGGCCACGGTGAACTCCGCCACGGAACCCGCCTGTCCGACGAACCCGAGCACCCGGTCGCCGGGCGCGTACCCGCTGACGCCGGCCCCGGCCTCCACCACGGTTCCGGCGACGTCCATCCCGACGATCAGCGGGTGCTCGGTCGGAAAGAGGCCCTTCGCAGCCCCTGTGACCAGCATGAGGTCGAGCGGGTTCAGTGCGGCCGCTTCGACCTTGACCACGACCTCGTCCGGTCCCGCGGCCGGCTTCGGCAGCTCGGCGAGGGTCAGGCGGTCGAGCGGTTGGTAGTCGGTGGCGACGAGGGCTTTCACGGGCGATTCCCTGAGCTGAGGCCGTACCGGAGCCGTACCGACGACGCCGCACGGCACGGGCAGAGGCGGTCACTGTCTGCCGACGCCTCAAGACCGTGGGCCTGCGGCGGCACGCCGTCCGTTTCTACGGCACCGGGCCCGCTCGCGGGTCGAGGCTGTCCGCACCGCCGCCGCGCGCGACACGTTCAGCGCAGTTCACCCCCGCCCCGGTCGGTGCCGGCCGGACCTCAGCCGCGGGTGCGGTAGCCGGGATGGACTCCGGGGGTCAGTTCCTGTTCGGCCGCGACGCGTTCGAGCAGACCGAGCAGGTGCGTGCGCTGCTCCGGGTCGAGGGCGGCGAGCAGGGCGTCCTCGTGGGCCGCGGCCGCGCGGGAGACCGCGCCGAGGGTGCGTCTGCCCTCCGCCGTGAGATGGAGCTCGTGGTTGCGGCGGTCCTCGGCGCTGCGCCGCCGTTCGACGAGGTCCTTGCCCTCCAGGCCGTCGATCAGTGCGACGACACGGCTCGGCACGACGCCCAGGTCCTCGGCGAGGGCCCGCTGGCTGCGCCCCGGCTGCCCGGCGACCATGCGCAGCAGTCCGACGTCCGCCGGGGTCAGTCCCAGGTGGCCGACACGTTCCGCGAAGCGTCCGGCGGCGTGCGCGCCGATCTGGGCGAGAAGGAACGCGGCCCCGCGCGGCCCGGTGGCCGGGGCGGAGCCCGTCGTATGCGGTTGCCGGGAACTGTTCACGGGCCTATCGTAAGCCAACGAAATGATTCTCATCAGTGAACGATTAACCTCAGAGAACGGATTCTGCCGTGACCGCCACCCCAGCGACCGCTGCCCGAGAGACGCACAGCCGACGGGACCCGCAGGCCGGGCCGCCGCCCGGCATCCTCGCCGTGGTCTTCACCGCCCTCTTCCTCGCCGGGCTCGTGCTCAGCACCCTCCTCGCCGACGGGGACACCTTCCCCTCGCCCTTCGGCTCCACCGACACGGTGACCTCCTATTTCCGCGACCACACCGACGCGGTACGCCTGTCCGGAGCCCTGCAGTTCGCGGCATCGGTGCCGCTCGCGATCTACGCCGCGACCGTCTCGGCGCGGCTGCACAAGCTCGGCGTACGCGCTCCCGGCGCCACCATCGCGCTCGCCGGAGGCGTCCTCGCCTCGGCCTTCCTCGCCTGCTCCGGACTGGTCACCTGGGTGCTGTCCCGGCCCGAGGTCGCGGGGCGCGGCGACGTCGTCCGGGCCCTGCAGTACCTGGCCTTCGGGCTCGGTGGCCCCGGCCACGTCGTCCTGCTGGGGCTGCTGGTCGCCGGGATCGCCGTACCGGGGCTGCTCGCCGGCCTGCTTCCGCGCGCCCTCGCCGTGGCGGGACTGGCCGTCGCTGCGGTCGCCGAACTGTCCACGCTGGTCCTGCTGGCCGACGGGGGCGCCCTGCTGCTGCCGGTCGCCCGGTTCGCCGGCCTGCTGTGGCTGATCGCGGCCGGGTTCCTGCTGCCGCGCCGCCGCGTCCGTACGGAGGGCTGACCGCCATGACGAGTGCCGCCACTGCCGCCGCCCACGACCCGGCGGAACGCATGCTCCGCTTCCACCAGCCCGAGAAGGTCCTGCGCCATCTCGGCCCCGCGCCCGACGAGGCCGCGCTCGGAGCCCTGTTCGGGCTCGACCCGGCCGGCTACCGGACGCGCCTGGACCTCTTCGAGGCGCGGAACCGGGCGGCCGCCGCCGCACTCGCCGCCGAACCGGGAGCGACGGCACGCCGTTCCGGCCTGCCGTTCCGGCCGGGCGAGCACGTCGTGGCCGTGGGAGAGAGCACCACGGCCGACCGGCTGTCCTGGTTCGAGATCCTGCGGCACCTGCTTCCGGACGGCGTGCGCTGCACGAACCTGGCCGTGACGGGCAGTACGACGACCCAGGCCCTGGCGAACCTCCCGACGCTCGCGTTCCAGCGGCCCGACTGGGTGCTGTGCATGCTGGGGGCGAACGACGTCCAGCGGCTGGACGGGGTCCCGCTGATCTCCGCCGCCGAGACCCGCCGCACCCTGCGGGCCCTGCGCGACCTGACGGTCCGGCGGACCGGGGCCCGGTGGGTCTGGCTCACCCCGACCGGCGTCGATCCCGGGCGGGTCGCGGAGTACGTCCACTTCCGGCGGGCCGGTCTCGGCTGGGCCGGGGCGGACCTCGACGCCGTCGCGGAACTCCTGCTCGCCGAGCCCGAGGTCACGATCGACACCCGGGCCGCCGCGCACGGCCACTGGGAGGAGGACGGCGTCCACCTCACGCAGGCCGGTCAACAGCACGTCGCGGCGGCGGTGCTGGACGCGCTCGCGACGCAGCCGGGGCCGCCGTGACCGCGCCGGTGGGCTACCTCGGGCTGATCGTGACCTGGTACGTGGTTCCGCTCCTGCCGTGGGTGCTCACAGTGACGGTTTGGCCATGGCCGTCCCACGTGGCGTCGCGGCCCTGGAGCGTGACGCGGTAGCCGTTCGGGTAGGTGTCCCTCGGCACGGTGATCTCGGTGGGTCCGGCGGCGTTGTCACGGGTGCGGAAGGTGAGGGTGTAGGTGCGCGTGGCGGGGTCGTACGCGAAGTTGAGCGGGTCACCCGCGACGGCCCGCGCGTAGGGCTGGACGAGCAGCCGGGCGTTGGGCTTCACCGCGCCCGTCTGGTCGAGGAAGCAGTAGCCGCCGCCCCGGCACCACTGCCACCACGTCCAGCCGCTGGAGAAGCGGTCCAGGGAGGCCGTCATGTCGGTGACGAACCGGCTCGCGTGCGGAACGTACGGGTTGCCGCCCCACTCGCCGACGATCACCGGCATGCGGTGACGGGTCGGGTAGTCGCTGATCGCCGCCTCGTAGGCCTGGATGAAGGTGCCATCGGGGTCGTAGTCACCGCCGGTCTCCATCGCGGTCTCGTAGAAGTGCGGCGCGTACCCGGCGTGCGGGTCGTCGATGTGCCCCATCCGGGTGCGGGCGCCGAGACCGACGATGACGGTCGGTTCGACGAACACCCACGACTTCCGGTCGACGAGACGGACCGCCCGCGCGAGGCGGTTCCACATCTCCGTGAGCTCGCCGGCCTCGAAGCGGGCCGCGGCGGCAGGGAGGTCTTCGCCCTCGAGGATCCGCGCGAACGGCTCGTTCATCAGGTCGTAGCCGAGCAGCGCGGGGTGCCCGCCCAGGGCGGAGGCGACCGTCGTCCACATGCGGGCGTGCGCGGTGCGGAGGTCGGTGTCCTTGTACAGGTGGTCGAAGGCGGCCTGTACGGACGGCTCGAAGTACTCGGAGAACCAGTCCTCGGGTATCGGCCGGAACGGCAGGCCCTCGTCGCGCGTGGCCCAGGCGGGCACCCCCCGGGAGCCGAAGTGCGGTCCGTACACGTCCTGGTGGGCGTCGAGCACGACCTTGACGCGGTAGCGGCCGGCCCAGTCGAGGATGCGGCGCATCTTGGCGAGGTATCCGCGGTCGTAGTGCCCGGGCGTCGGTTCGAGGTCGTCCCAGAAGAACGCCAGGCGCGCGAGGTTGAACCCCCGGGCGGCCATGTCCTTGAGGTCGCTCTCGTGGATGTCGGCGAACGCCTCGGCGCCCCGGCTGCTCTTGTCGGCGAGGTTGAAGCCGCGCCACTGCAGCGCGCGGCCCTGGCCGTCGGTGGTGAAGGTGCGGTCACCGATGGTGACGCGGTCGGGGGCCCGGTCGGGGTGGGCCTGTGCCTGCGCGGGGAGGACGCCGAGCAGGAGGGCTGCCACGCCGAGGGCGACGGGGGCGAAGCGGGAGGTCCGGCGCATGCGGGAGACCCCTTCGAGGGTAGCGTTTCTGACGATCCATCACGTGCCGGTCGGATGTTACTGACCAGTGAGGCAAGTTCCCATCGTTTCGCTGGAGTTGTTGACGGGACTTGCCGCTGCGCGGACCTCCCTGCCGCGAGGCCGGCCGGGCGGGGTGCTCACGTCAGCAGGCGCAGCGCTGTCGCCGCGATGCCCAGCCGTACGCTCTGACCCCAGGTCAGCTGCAGGGCATCCGCCTCCATGCCGTCACCGAAGACCACCATCCGGTCCGACTCCACCGTCAGCCACAGCCCCTCGCGCTGATCCAGATGGCCGCAGACCCTCGAGGTTCCGGTCGCGGGCGACGGCCAGGCTTCGCGGACGAACCACAGGAGTCGGCGGTCCGACGGTGCGGGCAGCTGCGCCGTGCTGCCGCGTTCGAGCCACAGGGAGCGCAGCCAGCCGGTGGCGCCGGTGCCGGTGCCGACGAGTACGCCGGAGGACGCCTGGGCCTCGCCCGGACCTTCTTCGCCGTCGCGGCCCAGGCGGTAGCGGGCCGTCTGGTGGCCGGGCGAGCCCAGGTAGATCTCGTTCAGCGCGAGGAGGCGCTGGGTGTCGTCGGCAACGGCCTCGACCATGGTCAGGTCTTCCGTCGGCCCCCCGCCGGCCGCGGCGCGCAGGAGGGCAGCAGTGTCAGTGCAGCGGTGACGGACCAGGACTCCGGGGTTGCGTCCCGGGTCGGTGTCGATGCCGACCACGGGCTGTCCGGCGAGGTACTTCGCGGTGTTGGCGACCAGGCCGTCCTGCCCGACCACGACGACCACGTCCTCCGGCGCGAACAGGAAGCGGTCCAGGTCCGCCCGTTCCACCTGGGAGCTGCGCCAGGTGAGCGGCACCGCCGCCGCCACCTCGCGCAGCGCCTGCCGGGTCCGGTCGTGGCGGCCGACCACGTCGTCGATCGAGCGGCCCCGGCTGGAGAGGAAGAACGCCGCCTGCCCGTGCGTCCCGTGCCGGTCGACCAGCTCCTCGTACTCGGTCCTGCGGTGCACGAGCACCGCCCGGGGTGCCAGGCTCACGCGTCCGCCCCGGCGTCCGGGCGCCCGAGCCTGCCGAGGAGGCCGGTGAGGACGTCCGGAGTGAGCGTGATGCTCTCGACGCGCGGCAGGTTCTCCGCCAGCCGGGTCGCCGCCAGGGCGTACAGCGTGCCCGCGCCGGCCTCGTCGTGCACCTGCAGCCAGGAAGCCTGAGCCTCGGCCCGTGCCGACCCGGCCTCGCGTGCCGCTGCGGCGTCCGCCCGGGCCAGACGGACCTTGCGCTCCGCCTCGGCCTCGGTCCTTACGCTGTCGGCCGCCGCCTTCTCCTGCGCCTCGCGACGGGAGTTGACGCCCCGCTGCTCGATCAGCTGCTCCTCGCGCCGGGCCAGTTCGATCTGACTGGCCAGCTCGTTCTCGGCGATCGCACGCTCCCGCTCGACGGCGACGGCCCGCCGTTCGTAGGTGGCCCGGTCCGCCTCCTGCTGGATCTGCTCACGGGCCGGTGTGCGCAGGGCGCGCTCCACCTCGGCCTCGGGCCGGATCGCGACGACACGTACGGCCACCACGTCGATGCCGGTGTCCGGGAGCCGGGGCTCGGCGGCGAGACCGGCGGCGACGCTCTGCCGTACGGAGGCGACGCCGTCCACCAGGGCCACGGCCAGCGGGGTCCGGGCCAGCACGTCCAGCGCGTGCTGCTGCGCGGTCTCGGTGAGGAGGGTGGAGATCTGCTCCAGGGGCGCGCCGCGCCAGCTGCCGCTGTCCGGGTCCACGGAGAAATCGAGCCGGTCCGCCGCCGCGGCCGGGTCGCTGATCCGGTAGGTGACGGTGGCCTGCACGGTGACGTCCTGGAAGTCGGCCGTACGGGCGTGGAACGCCATGGCCAGTTCCCGGTCGTCGACGGGCACTTCGGACAGCGCCGCCGACAGCGACCGGTACCAGAAGCTGAGCCCACGGCCGTCGTGGACGAGGCGGCCGCGCTTGTGGTGGCGGATGTGGGTCGTGGGCGCGGAGCGCAGGTGACGCCAGCCGAAGCGACGGGTGATGTCGGCCATGGTGAGAACCCCCCTTGATTTCGTCACCATGACGATAAACGGCCGACTCGTATATCGTCAAGAGGACGAAAAGGGGCCTTCCCGGACGGGATCCGCGGCTTGGCACAAGGCCGTCGTATCCGCCGTGGCCCGCATGCCGGAAGTCGGTACGGTGCCGGCGTCCACTCCACAGCAAAGCCCCAGGTCAGCGACCTGGGGCTTGCGCGTTTTCGCGTGCTCCCCGCTGGGGCTCAGGCGTGCTTGTCCGCGGGGTGGCGGGTGGGCTGGACCGACCAGGCCGGGGGTTCGTCGTTGCCGGACTCCTCGTCGCGTTCCGCGTCGGCGAAGGTTGCGTGGATCTTGCCCGGGGCGTGGTGGACCGGGGCGTAGACGGCGTAGAGCTGCATGGGCTCGTCGCCGATGTTGGTGACGTTGTGCCACGTGCCGGCGGGTACGAAGACCGCCCAGCCGTCCTCGACCTCCTGGTCGAAGTCGAGGCGGTCCTTCGCACTGCCCATCTGAACGCGGCCGCGGCCCGCGTCGAGCCGGAGGAACTGGTCGGTCTCCGGGTGTGCCTCCAGGCCGATGTCCTCGCCCACCGGGATCGACATGAGGGTCAGCTGGAGGTACTTCCCGGACCAGGCCACCGAGCGGTAGTCGGTGTTCTCCAGCGTCGCCTGCTCGAGGTCGAAACTCTGAGGTTCGGGCCCGATGTCCTTGATGGTCATGCTTCACTCCCGGTCGACGGAGGTGGTACGCGTTCGGGCGCAGGTTTTGCGCCGGGCCAACCCTTCCAGACTCACGGGGATGTCAGGGCCCGACGCGAGCGACACTCGAGCCGGTCGGTCACGGGCGCCGGGACGCCGGGAGGGGGACGCGCCCCAGCCGCGCAGCCGGGCGAGGGCCGGGCGGGAGTCTCACGCCGTGTCCGACCGCGCCCCGCTGCGGTCCAGGACCGTCGATGGCAGCCCTCGGCTGACGGCTGAGGAGGATGCAGCGGCGCTGTCAGGGGGTGCTGGCAAGATCGCGGACATGCACTCTGCACGTATCACTCCGCCGCGGCCGGTCGACGTCGCCGCGCTCTTTCCCGAGCTGGCACCGTTGGCGCGGCCGGCCATCCGGCTGCATCCGCGGCCCGGTTCCTCCCAGGTGTCCGAGAGTTCCGTGGGCGGGTCCCCTGCTGTGGCCCTCCGACGAGCCGTGGCCGCACTGCGACGGCCCGCACCCCGGCACCGGTGTGTCCGCCCACCCCGCGCAGGTACGGCTGGAGCGGCGCAGACGGGCCCGGTTGCACGCGGATCCGCGCGGCCCGCAGTACACCCCACAGGAGCAGGCACTCAAGGCGCACCACGACGCGGTGTTCACCGAGCGCCTCCAGGCCGACCTTCCGCCTGCCGAATGCCGGGTTCCCATGCTGCCCGTGGCGCAGTTGTACGTGCGCGACGTACCCCTGCTGCGCCCGCCCGGCGGGGCGGACCTTCTCCAAGTGCTCTGGTGCCCACACGATCACGCTCCCCATGGGAAGCCGTCGACGGCACTGTTCTGGCGGTCCGCCGCTGACGTCGTGGACGTCCTCGCCATGCCCCCGGAGCCGTACGAGGCGGACTATCCGGGCTATGCGCCGCAGCCGTGCCGACTGACGCCGGAACCGACCATCGACTACCCCAACAGCCTCGAACTGAGCCCGCAGACGCGGCAGGCCTTGGGGGACTGGAGCAGGTGGCAGGCAGCCGGCGCGGCGGTGGACAGCTCGTACGCGGCCTACCCGTGGGAGTTCTACGACACCGAACTGGCCGTCGCACCCGGCTGGAAGGCGGGCGGCTGGGCCCCGTGGGGCCGTACCGACCCCTGTCCCCAGGACTGCGGCGCCTGTGGCGCCCAGATGGTCCCGCTGCTGACCATCGCCTCCTTCGAATGGGACGGCGGCCCGGGCAGCTGGGTGCCGTACGCGGACCGAGCCGCCGCCGCAACCTCACACATCGCCGGCCAGAACCCGGCGCAGCCCACCGGAGTCGAAAATCGGCAGCACCGACAACCTCCAGATCTACGTCTGCCCCACGTCCCCGGAGCACCCGCACACCGACCTGGTCCAGTGAGCCGAAGCACCGCTGGAGGGTCATGACCGTCGAATGCCCGGTCCGGGGCCGGCCGCCGCGTCCTTCCGGCCGGACAGAAGTCGGAGGGTCGTCCGGTCGGCGGCGGCCTCACCGTGGTGGCTCACCGCCCGAGGAACCAGCGGGACCGGTCCGGCCTGCCACATGAGTCCGCGAACGTTTCTTCGTGATCCTGTTACCCGTCTTGCCTCGCACTCGTCAGTGAGATGACGGCGGTTGCCGTCACCGATGCGTGAAGCAACGGCAGAAATCCGAGGCACCGAGCTGCGCCGAAGGCTGCCGCCAACCATAAGGCTGACATGAACACATCCGGAATATCTCGTTCGTCGAACGTCGCGGCGGCGCTGACCACCGCCTTCGCGTTGGGGGTGGTCGGGCTGACCTCTCCCCTCGCCCACGCCGCGTCAACCCCCGCCCCCGCTGCCGGCACCACCTCCACCGCGGAGGACTACCCCAGTTCGGGTCAGGGCCCCACCTCGCCCGGTGTCGTGGCGGCAGCCCAGGCGGCAGCCCAACCCATCACGCGCAGCGAGGTTCTGCAGCGTGCCGCCACCTGGGTCGGGCTGGGGCTCCCGTACAACATGGACGGCTCCTACCAGGGACGTCGGACCGACTGCTCCGGTTACGTCTCGATGGCGTGGGGGCTGGCAGCCCCCGGCCTGGCGACCCCGGAATTCGTCCCCTCGGGTGTCGCGCACGCGATCACCAAGGACGAGCTGAAGCCGGGTGATGCGCTCAACAACAAGAACCCCGGCAGGTACGGGCACATCGTGCTCTTCGAGAAGTGGGCCGACGCCTCGAAGACCTCATATTGGGGTTACGAGTTCAACTCGTCCGGGGTGCATCACCACGTCATTCCCTATGCCTACTTCTCCCGTTCTTCGGAGTACCAGCCGATCCGGCTCGACAACATCGTGGACGACGAACAGACGTCGGCTGTCGAAGACGGTTCGCGGGTGAAGGGCGATTTCGACGGTGACGGCCGCGATGACGTGGCGGTCCTCTACGACTACGGCCGCCAGGGCGAGCGGAGCCACTCGGGTCTGTGGACCTTCACCAGCAACGGCACCGGCTTCAACAGCCCGCGGAAGGTCTGGGACAGCGGATCCGACAGCTGGAACTGGGCGTCCAGCAAACTGACCGTCGGCGACTTCAACGGCGACGGCAAGGCCGACATCGCCGCCCTGTACGACATGGGCCGCACGGACGACGGCCGCAACCGCACCAAGCTGTTCACCTTCACCAACAACGGCGACGGATTCAACGCACCCGTCAAGGTCTGGGACAGCCTGGAGGATGCGGCGGTCAAGAGCTGGAACTGGTCGGCCGGGAAGCTGAGCGCCGGTGATTTCAACGGCGACGGCAAGACCGACGTCGGCATCCTCTACGACTACGGCGCCACCGACTCCGGCAACCGCACCGGACTGTGGACCTTCACCAGCACCGGCAACGGCTTCACCAGCCCCAAGAAGACGTGGGACAGCGAGGGCGACGCGGTCAAGAGCTGGAACTGGTCGGCGAGCAAGCTGAGTGTGGGTGATTTCGACGGGGATGGAAGGGCCGATGTCGGCGTCCTCTACGACTACGACCAGACCGACAGGGGCAACCGTTCCGGGCTGTGGACGTTCACCAGCACGGGCAGCGGATTCAGCAGCCCCAAGAAGGTGTGGGACAGCGAAGGCGACGCGGTCAAGAGCTGGAACTGGGACGTCAGCAAGCCGGTCGCCGGTGACTTCAACGGCGACGGCAAGGCCGACCTCGGTGTCCTGTACGACTACGGTCCCGATGAGGGCGGCAACCACACCGGGCTTTGGACGTTCACCAGCACGGGCAGCGGATTCAGCAGCCCCAAGAAGGTGTGGGACAGCGAGGGCGACCCGGTCAAGAGCTGGAACTGGAACGCGAGCAAGACCGTGGCCGGCGACTTCAACGGCGACGGCAAGACCGACGTCGGCGTGCTCTACGACTACGGCAGGACGCATGACGTCAACCGCAGCGGCCTGTGGACGTTCACCAGCACCGGCAACGGATTCAGCGGTCCCCGCCTGGGTTGGGACAGCCAGACCGACGCGGTGAAGAGCTGGAGCTGGGCCGCCAGCAAGGCCGCCTGAACCACCCCACCCACCGGAGAGACAGAACGTGAAAAGGCATCAGCACGACAACGGACGGCGCGCCCTGGCCTCGGCAGCGGTCGCGGCCGTCTCGGGCCTGGCCCTGGCCCTCTGCTCCCCCACCCAGGCGCAGGCGGCCTCGGTCGCCACCTGGGAGAAGCTCGCCCAGTGCGAGAGCAGCGGGGACTGGGCGTACAAGGGCCGTTACCACGGCGGCCTGCAATTCGAACCCGATACCTGGGTGGCGTACGGGGGTACTGAATACGCCCCGTACGCCTACCAGGCCACCAAGGAACAGCAGATCAGGATCGGGGAGAAGGTGCTGGCCGGCCAGGGCCTGAGCGCGTGGCCGAACTGCTGGCGGCAGGCAGGGCTGGATGAGGACCACGCACCGCCTTTCCCCGAGGTTTCCACGAGTCAGGAGGATTCCGCGGACCGGGCTCGCGGGGACTTCGACGGCGACGGCCGTGACGACATCGCCGTGCTGTACGACTACGGGCGTGACGGCGGGGTGAGCCGTACGGGGCTGTGGATCTTCAGCGGGTCCGCGACGGGCCTCACCGGTCCGCGGAAGGTGTGGGACAGCGCCTCGGACAGCGCCACCGGCAGCTGGAACTGGGCGGCGAGCAAGATGACCGTCGGCGACTTCAACGGCGACGGCAAGGCCGACATCGGCGTCCTGTACGACATGGGCGAAACCGAGGACGGCCGCCACCGCACCAAACTCCTCACCTTCACGAGCAACGGCCGCGGCTTCAACGCACCCGTCAAGGTGTGGGACAGCCAGGACGACCCCGTCAGGAGCTGGAACTGGGCCGCGAGCAAGCCGGTCGCCTCCGACTTCGACGGCGACGGCAAGACCGACCTCGCCGTCCTCTACGACTACGGCCGCACGGGCGACGTCAACCGCACCGGACTGTGGACCTTCACCAGCACCGGCAACGGCTTCGCCGGCCCCCGCCTCGTGTGGGACAGCGCGCGCGATGCCGTCAAGAGCTGGGACTGGTCCCGCAGCAAGCCGACGGTCGGCGACTTCAACCTCGACGGCCACCCCGACATCACCGTCCTGTACGACAACGGCAGGACGGACGGCGTGAACCACACGACGCTGTGGGCGTTCACCGGCAACGGCACAGGGTTCGACAGCCCGACGCAGCTGTGGACGAGCGGCCGGGAGAGCTGGAGCTGGAGCGCCAGCAAGCCCCTCTCCGGGGACTTCGACAACGACGGCACGACCGACGTCGCCGTGCTGTACGACATGGGCCGCTCCGACGACGGGCGCAACCGCACCAAGCTGTTCCTCTTCCTCGGCGACGGCCGCGGCTACGAGGCCCCGTTCAAGGCCTGGGACAGCCAGGACGACCCGGTCAAGAGCTGGAACTGGTCCGCGAGCAAGGCCGTGGTCGGTGACTTCACCGGCGCCGGGCTGCCGGCGGTGGGCGTGCTGTACGACTACGGCCTCACCGACGGCGTCAACCGCACGGGGCTGTGGACGTTCCCGAGCGCCGGGCGCGGGGTGTCCGGGCCGAAGAAGGTCTGGGACAGCAAGGACGACGCCGTCAAGAGCTGGCGGTGGGGAGCCTCCAAGGCCGGCTGAGCAGGAAGGCCGACGTGGTTCCCGCAAGACGAAGGGACGAGGAATGAAGAGAACGGCCAAGGGGAGGCGCACGGCCCTGGGGGCCTCACTGCTGTGCGCTCTGTACGCCGGTGTGCTCGCGGGGCCCGCGGCAGCCGCCCCGGAGGGATTACCGGCCCCGCCGGTCACACGGGCCGCGGCGGCCGCGCAGCCCCGGACCTCGCCGGCCTCCACGACGGGGCTGCTGACGGAGCCTCAGCTGCGCGTGGTGTCCTGGAACATCTGTGGTGAGGCCGGGGGTGTCCGCGGTGAGGCGGGGTTCTGCGCCTACCGCAACGAGCCCCAGCAGAAGGTCGACCAGATCGCCCGGGTCGCGGCGGAGCACGACGCCGACGTGATCATGCTCCAGGAGGTCTGCGGGCAGGCTCCGGGAAGTCACATGGAGCGGCTGCGCGCGGCCCTGGGCGCCGGCTGGTCCATCGAGCACGCCAAGGGAGCCCGGCCGGACGGGACGACGTACTGCCGGGGCGGGCTCAGCGGAGAACTAGGCGTGGGCATCGCGGTCAAGGGGCGGGTGACCGAGGTGAGCGCGGTCAACACCGTCCCGGCAGGGGGTGACGGGCAGACACTGCCCGTCCTGTGCGTACGCGTCGAGGGCTGGTCGTCCAGGGTCTGCACGACCCACATCCTCGCCGACCCGTCCGATCCGCGGCGGGCGGGACAGATCCAGAACGTGAAGAACGCGATCTGGGCGGACCGCAACCGGGTGGTCCTCGGCGGCGACTTCAACATGTTCCCCGGCAGCCCGGGGCTCCAGCCGATCGCCGAGGCCTTCGACGAGTGCGACAGCAGGGCGTACGGCGACGGGGACGAGGTCAACGAGCCCACCCACCACAACTGGACGGCGCAGGCCGGCCACGTACTGCGCAAGCGCGACCACATCTTCGCCTCCTGGACCGAGTCGGGCACCCCGTTCACGGCGTGTGACGTCGACCGGTCCCGCATGGACACCACCGAGAACCGCCCCGACAGCGGGCCGCCCGACGGCTACTCCGACCACGCCCCGATCATCGGCTACCTCAAGGCCGCCCCCCACGCCGAGGCGGCAGGTGACTTCAACGGCGACGGCAAGGCCGACCTCGCGGTGCTCAGCGGTCAGGGCAGGTCGCCCGACGGGCGCAACCAGAGCAGCCTGTGGCTGCTCTACGGCACCGGCTCGGGCTTCACCGCTCCGCGCCGGGTCTGGGACAGCGGCACGGACAGCTGGAACTGGACGGCGAGCGCGCTGACCGCCGGCGATTTCGACGGCGACGGAAAGGCCGACCTCGGCGTCCTGTACGACTACGGCCGGACCGCGGACCGGGGCCGCACCGGACTGTGGACCTTCAAGGGAACGGCGCAGGGAGTGGAGGCGCCCCGCGAGGTCTGGGACAGCCAGAACGACACCACGAACCCCGACTGGGACTGGAGCGCCTCCAAACCGGTGGCGGCGGACTTCGACGGCGACGGGCGCACCGACGTGGGCGTCCTCTACGACTACGGCTCCTCCGGCGGCAGCAACCGGACGGGACTGCGGGTCTTCACCAGCGCCCGCACCGGCACCGGCATCGGCTTCAAGAACCCCCGGCTGGTGTGGGACAGCCTGCAGGATCCCGTCAGGAGCTGGAACTGGGCCGCTAGCAAGCCGGTCGCCGGGGACTTCGACGGCGACGGAAAGGCCGACCTCGGCGTCCTGTACAACTACGGCCGGACCGCGGACCGCAACCGCACCGGACTGTGGACGTTCACAGCCACCGCGAGCGGCTTCGGCCGCCCCCGCCAGGTGTGGGACAGCGGCACCGACAGCTGGAACTGGGCCGCGAGCAAGCCCGTCACGGGAGACTTCGACGGCGACGGAAAGGCCGACCTCGGGGTCCTCTACGACTACGGCCGGACCGCGGACCGGGGCCGCACCGGACTGTGGACCTTCTCGGGTACCGCGAGCGGCTTCGGCGGCCCGCGCAAGGTCTGGGACAGCGCCGACGCCGGTGACAGCTGGAACTGGGCGGCGAGCACTCCGACGGCCGGCGACTTCAACGGCGACGGGCGAACCGATGTCGGCGTCATGTACGACTACGCCAACGCGCCCAACGGTGTGAACCGGACGGGGCTGTGGACGTTCACCAGCCGGGGTACGCACTTCGACGCGCCCCAGCAGAACTGGGACAGCAGCCTGCCGGGCTGACAGCCCGCAAGGGGGTCGGGGTCTGCGGAGATCCCGGCCCCCTTCGTGTCGTCCTCCGCCGGGTCGGCCGGTCCGTCCGGGTTACTGCAGAGGAATCTGTTACCTCGGCCCGTCCGGATCCGTCATCACCCATGACCGAACGGATACGAGGAAGGCAACGACATGACCGACAGCGGCACCTTGACCCCGATAGCCGAGGCCTTCGAGTCCCAGCGGGACCGGCTGCGCGCGGTCGCCTACCGCATGCTCGGCTCGCACGCCGACGCCGAGGACGCCGTTCAGGAAGCATGGCTGCGGCTGTCCCGTCAGGACACGGGGGCCATCGACAACCTCGCCGGCTGACTGACCACGGTGGTCGGCCGGATCAGCCTCGACGTCCTGCGGTCGCGCCGGGCCCATCCCGCGGCGTCCTACCAGGACCGTCTGCCCGAGCTCGTGGTGACGCTCGACGACGGCCCCGCGCCGGAAGAGGACGCGGTGCTCGCCGACTCGGTCGGGCTCGCGCTCCTCGTCGTCCTCGACTCGCTCCGGCCGAGCGAGCGGCTGGCGTTCGTACTGCACGACCTGTTCGCCGTGCCGTTCGAGGAGATCGGCACGATCCTCGGCAAGTCCACCGCTGCCGCGAAGATGCTGGCCAGCCGTGCCCGCAGGAAAGTACGCGCGACCGAGCGGCCGGCGGGACTCGGGCCAGAACAGCGGCAGATCGTCCAGGCCTTCCTGACGGCGTCCCGCGACGGCGACTTCGAGGCACTGCTGAGGGTGCTCGACCCGGAGGTGAGGCTGAGCGTCGACACCCCCGCCGGGGAGATCGTCGTCCTGGGCGCCACCAAGGTCGCCGCCGGCGCGCAGCTGGGCGCCAGTGGGGTCAAGCTGGGACATGCGGCGTTCGTCAACGGGCGTCCGGGCCTCGTCTGCTGGAACGAGGACGGCTCCCCGCTGTCGGTCCTCGCGTTCACCATCACCGACGGCCGGATCACCCACGTCACGATCCTCACCGATCCGGCCAAGCTCGCGCTTGCCGACCTGCCGGCCCCGGCGTGAAGCGGTTGCCGGCCGCTCACCGCCCCTGCGGGTCGCGAGCGCGATTTCCGCGCCGGTTGAGCGGCAGGCGCGCGAGCAGTACGGCCATTGCGCAGGTGTCGGTGACCGCGGAGAAGACCAGGCCCGCCGCGATCGCCCCGGACAGCAGCTCGAAGGCCGGGTGGACGAGCAGCCCGAGGATCAGGCCGAGCAGCACGATGCCGCCGGCGGTGAAGCGGACCTGCCGCTCCATCGCCCAGACGGCCCGTACACGGCCGGCGGGCCGCTGGAGCGGATGCCCGGCGGCCGCCCAGGCCCGGGTGCCGCCGCTCAGGCCGGAGGCGGCGATGCCGTGGACGGCGAGCTCCGTGACGGCCTTGTCCGAGCGGGCTCCGGAGGCGCACACCACGAGCAGGGGTGTCCGCTCGGCGGCCGCCCGCAGTTCCGGGACGCTCCCCGCGAGCCGGTCGAGGGGCACGTTGAGGGCATCCGGGAGATGGCCGGTGGCGAACTCGCCCGGAGTGCGGACGTCTACGACGGTCAGCTCACCCAGGCGCGGCTGCGCCTCGGCGACTGCGATGGCATGGGGAACGGTCATGGCGGAACGCGTCCTTGCGGAGGGGGGAGGAGGGGAAGGGGAAGGGGAAACGGGCGCGTGATGCGCCGGGTGCGGGCCCTGCCGCGGATACTAGGCACTGCGAACGCCCCCGTCCGGGACCTCGCGCGACCGCCACGCGTTCGCCATGCTGCGGCAACAACCCCGCGGCCCCGGCCGCCGCGGCGGGCGGGGCCGCCGTAGCGACGGGTCTCGGGATGCGGAACGCAATGGTCCACCCCTCGGACGCCGCTTGCGCGCTCCGGAGCCGCCCCGACAGGATGCGGCCATGGCCCCCGTACTCGTATCGCGTCGTCACGTAGATCTGCTGCGTGTTTCGACCATGCTGTGTCGGGCCGGCTTTCCTCGTGCGCACGGCTGTTGATCCACAGGTCCGCTGAGGACCAGGCGGTCCGCCGCTCCTGATCCCGCACGGAACAACCGCGCCCCTTCGCGCGTCCTTCCGTCTTCCCCTCTGCTCGCGTACACGTGTCCTCTCCCCTCGATGGTGGCGCGTGCCGTGCTGCTGTTTCGACGAGGTCCCCTCATGCCGGAAAACCCCCTGCTGCTCCACTGGTTCCTGCCCACCGGCGGGGACGGCCGCGATCCCGGCGGTGTCACCGCCGTCCAGGGCCGTACCGGAACCGCCACCCGGCGGCCCGCGGACGTCCCGTACCTGACCCAGGTGGCCCGCGCCGCCGAGCAGGCCGGGTTCCACTCGCTGCTCACTCCCGTGGGGCTCGGCTGCGTGGATCCCTGGATCCTCACCGCCGCGCTCGCGCAGCACACCACCCGGATCGGGTTCCTGGTGGCGTTCCGCGCCGGATTCGCCAGTCCGACCCTGCTCGCCCAGCAGGCCGACGCCTTCCGCCGGTTCGCGGGAGGCAGGCTCGCGCTCAACGTGGTGACCGGCGGCGATCCGGCCGAACAGCGGGCGTACGGTGACTGGTTGGAGCACGACGCGCGGTACGCCCGGACCGAGGAGGTGATGACGGTCCTGCGCACCCTGCTGGACGGCAAAACGGCCGACCACCACGGAACCCACCTGCGGATCGCAGGCGCCCGGCTCACCGAGCCGGAACTGCGCCACCCCGTGCCCCTGTACTTCGGCGGGGCCTCCCCCGCCGCCGAGGAGGTCGCCGCGCGGCAGGCCGACGTACAACTGCTGTGGGGCGAGCCGCCCGCCGCCGTCGCCGCACGCATCACCCGGCTGCGGGAGCGGGCCCGGACGGCGGGCCGCACCGTCCGGTTCGGCCTGCGGCTGCACGTCATCAGCCGGGACACCGCTGCCGAGGCCTGGTCCGAGGCGGACCGGATCCTCACTGGGTTCGACCCGGAGGCCGTACGGGCGAGCCAGGAGCGGTTCGCCGGCATGGACTCCACCGGGCAGGCCCGGATGACCGCGCTGCACGGCGGGGTCGCGGACGCCGGCCGCCTCACGGTGGCGCCGAACCTGTGGGCGGGCATCGGCCTGGTCCGCGAGGGCGCCGGGACCGCATTGGTCGGCTCGCACGACGAGGTGGCCGCACGGCTCGCCGAGTACCGCGCCCTGGGCATCGACGAGTTCGTCCTCTCCGGCTACCCGCACCTCGAAGAGGCCTACCGGGTCGGCGAGGAAGTGGCCCCGCGGCTGCGCGCCCTGACCGGGGCGGAATCCCGGTGACCGCTCCCACGACGACGACGGCGGCATCCGGTCCTGACCGGCCCCCGCAACCCGTCCCCGAACCGGCCGGTACCGGGGCCGTGGCCGATTCCCCCCGACGGGACCGCCTGCGCGAAGCCTTCCGGTGGGGCGGGCTGCGGCTCGTCGCGCTCGCCGTACTCCTCGCCGCCTGGCAGGCGGTGGTCTCCGCCGAGGTGTGGCCGCGGGTCCTGGTTCCCTCGCCCGGCGATGTGTGGCGGCAGTTCGTCCTCGCCTCCACGGTGCACGACGGGGTGCGCGGCTACGGTGGCCATCTGCTGATCGAGCATCTGGGCGTCAGCCTGGGCAGGATCGGCACCGGCTCCGCGTACGCCGTACTGGCCGGGGTGCCGCTGGGGCTGCTGATCGGTACGGTCCGGCCGCTGGCCGTCGTACTGGAGCCCGCGGTGACGTTCCTGCGGACGCTGCCGCCCCTGGCGTACCTCTCGCTGCTCGTCATCTGGTTCGGCATCGACGAGGCCCCGAAGATCTGGCTGCTGGTCATCGCGGCGCTGCCACCGATCGCCGCGGCCACCGCTGCGGCCGTACGCACGGTGCCCGGCCAACTCGTCGAGGCCGCACGGGCGCTGGGATCGGGGCCCACGGCGCTGCTGCTGTCCGTACGGCTGCCCTGCGCGCTGCCCGAGATCCTCACCGGTGTCCGCATCGCCGTCGGTGTCGCCTACACCTCGGTCGTCGCGGCGGAGACCATCAACGGTGTCCCCGGCATCGGCGGCATGATCCGCGATGCGCAGCGCTACAACCAGACCGCGCTGGTGATTGCGGGCATCCTCGCCATCGGCCTGTCCGGGATCGTGCTGGACGCGCTGCTGCGGCTCGTCGAGCGGATCGCCGTGCCGTGGCGCGGCCGCGTCTGATTCCCGCCCCCTTCCTCCCGTTCCCCTTCTTCCCTCTTTCCTTCGTCGTCCGACCTCAGACCGGAGATCGTCCATGCCCGCACGTCTGTCCCGCCGCACCCTCCTGCTCACCGCGGCCGTCGCCCTGACGGCCTCCGTCACCACCGCCTGCGGAGGCGACGGGGACGCGGCCGGCGGATCCTCGGGGCGGACCACCGTACGGATCGCCTACCAGGCGATACCCAACGCCGACCTGGTGGTGAAGAACCAGCGGCTGCTGGAGCAGGCCCTTCCCGAAGTGGACGTGAAGTGGGTGAAGTTCGACTCCGGTGGCGACGTCAACACGGCCGTCATCGCCGGGTCGGTCGACCTGGGGCTGGCTGGGTCGAGCCCCGTCACCAAGGGGCTCTCCGCACCGCTGGACATCCCGTACAAGGTGGTGTGGATCCACGACCTGATCGGGGACAACGAGGCGCTCGTCACCAAGCCCGGGATCGGTTCCGTGAAGGACCTGGTGGGCAAGAAGGTGGCCACTCCCTTCGGGTCGACGGCCCACTACTCACTGCTGGCCGCGCTGACGACGGCGGGTGTCGAGCCGTCGTCCGTGCAGACCATCGACCTCCAGCCGCAGGACGCGCTCGCCGCGTGGAAGCGCGGGGACATCGACGCCGCCTACGTGTGGACGCCGACGCTGAGCGAACTGACCAAGGACGGCAAGGTGCTCGTCACCAGCCGTGAACTGGCCAAGCAGGGCAAGCCGACGGCCGACCTGGGCGTGGTGACGAACGCGTTCGCGGCCAAGCACCCGGACGTGGTCACGGCCTGGATCAAGGCGCAGGACACGGCCGTCGCACAGGCGCGTACCGCACCGGACCAGGCCGCGAAGTCCATCGGGGCGGAGCTCGGGCTGCCGGCGGAGGAGGCGAAGCGGCAGCTGTCGGAACTGGTGCTGCTCAGCGCGAAGGAGCAGACCGGACCCGAGTACCTGGGGACTCCGGGCGCCCCCGGCAGGCTCGCGGCGAACCTGCACGACGCGGCCGTGTTCCTGAAGGGGCAGAAGGCGGTCGACTCCGTTCCGGACGAGGCGGTCTTCGGGCGGGCGCTCGCGGTGGAGGAGCTCGGCCGTGCCGCGAACTGAAGAGCCTGACACGCGGGCCGCGGTCGTAGAGCTGGCGGGCGTGTCGGTCCGGTACGGGTCGGCGAAGGCGCCGGTGACGGCGCTCGACGGGGTGGACGTACGGATCCACGCCGGCGAGTTCGTCGTCCTGGTCGGGCCGTCCGGCTGCGGCAAGACGAGCCTGCTGCGCGTGGTGGCGGGCTTCGAGCGGCCCGCCACGGGCCGTGCCCGGGTCCGGGGCTCGCTCCCCCGGCCGGGCGCGGGGGCGGGGGTGGTGTTCCAGCAGCCCCGCCTGTTCCCTTGGCGCACGGTGGGCGGGAACCTCGCCTTCGCGCTGGCCCGGCTGGGCGTGCCGCGATCCGACCGGCCCGGCCGGATCGCCGAGCTTCTGGAACGGGTGGGTCTGCCCGGGATGGCGGGCCGGCGGACGTGGGAGCTGTCGGGCGGTCAGCAGCAGCGGGTGGCGCTGGCCAGGGCACTGGCCGCGGAGCCCGAACTCCTCCTCATGGACGAGCCGTTCGCCGCGCTGGACGCCCTGACCCGGGAGCGGCTCCAGGGGGAGGTGCGGGCCTTGGCCGGGCGGCTCGGCACGACGGTGCTGTTCGTGACGCACTCGGCGGAGGAGGCGGTGCTGCTGGGCTCCCGGGTGCTGGTCATGGCCGCGGGGCCCGGCCGGGTGGTGGCGGAGCTGCCGGTGGACCTGGCCAGGGGGCCCGGCACGGACGTGTCCGCGCTGCGGTCCTCACCCGAGTTCGCCCGGCTGCGTGGCCGTCTCGCCGAGATCATGCGCCGCGGAGCCGTCCCCGGCCCGTGACGGCCGACCTCGGCGCCGGCGAGGTCCGTGCGCCCCCGCCGTGGGTTGCCCGTGTGCCGGCGCGCGTGTGGCCGCATGTCGGCACCGGGGTGCCGAACCGCAGCAGGGTCGGCATGGTCGGCAGGAGTGGGATCGCGGCCTGCGAAGGACCTCCAGCTGCGCTGCCCAGGCGGTATGGGTGGAGTGCACACCCGCGAGGCGGGAAGTGTGGTTGTGGCCACCATGTGCCACTGACCTGGGCGTTCCTATGGTGTGGCGACACGGAAACGTCCCCGCCCCCGTCCGGAAGTGGTACTCATGGCCGCCTCTGCCACACCGTCAGCCCGCCCCGGGAACATCAAGAGAGTCGTCGCCGCCAGTCTCGTCGGGACCACCATCGAGTGGTACGACTTCTTCCTGTACGGCAGCGCCGCCGCGCTGGTGTTCAACAAGCTGTTCTTCCCGACCGCCGACCCGCTCACCGGGACGCTGATCGCCTTCGTCACCTACGCCATCGGCTTCCTGGCCCGCCCGCTCGGCGGGGTCGTCTTCGGACACTTCGGCGACAAGGTCGGGCGCAAGAAGCTGCTCGTGCTCAGCCTGTTGCTGATGGGTGGCGCCACCTTCGCGATGGGGCTGCTGCCGACCTACGCGGGGATCGGCGTCGGGGCGCCGGTGCTGCTGACGTTGCTCCGGCTGGTGCAGGGCTTCGCGCTGGGCGGCGAGTGGGGCGGCGCCGTGCTGATCGTCTCCGAGCACGGCGGTGAGGAGCACCGGGGGTTCTGGGCCTCGTGGCCGCAGTCCGGCGCGCCCGGAGGCAACCTGCTCGCGACCGGGGTGCTGGCGCTGCTGGCGTCGGTGCAGTCGGAGGAGGCCTTCCTCGCGTGGGGATGGCGCATCCCGTTCCTGCTGTCGGGCGTGCTGGTGGCGGCGGGGCTGTGGATCCGGATCTCCGTCTCGGAGTCCCCGGTCTTCCTCGCCGCGCAGGCCCGGGCCCGGCAGGAGGAGGGCGCGGGCAAGGAGAAGGCGCCCGTGGTCGAGGTGTTCCGCAGGAGCTGGCGCGAGGTGCTGACGGCCATCGGTACCCGGTTCGGGGAGAACATCTCCTACTACGTCCTGACCTCCTTCCTCCTCGTCTACGTCACCACCCACCTCGGGCTGCCCAAGAGCAGCGCGCTCAACGCCGTCCTGATCGGTTCGGCCGTCCACTTCGTCGCCATCCCCGCCTGGGGCGCGCTGTCGGACCGGATCGGCCGCCGGCCGGTGACGCTGATCGGCTCGGTGGGCATGGCCGTCTGGGCGTTCGCCTTCTTCGCCCTCATCGACTCGCGGTCGTTCGCCGTCATCACGGTGGCGGTCACCGCCGGTCTGCTGCTGCACGGGGCGATGTACGGGCCGCAGGCCGCCTTCATCTCGGAGATGTTCGACACCGAGGTCCGCTACTCCGGTGCCTCGATGGGCTCCCAGCTCGCCTCGATCGTCGCGGGGGCGCTGGCCCCGGTCATCGCCGTCGAGCTGCTCAAGGACTACGACTCCTCCCTCCCCGTCTCCGTGTACCTCTGCGGCGCGGCCTTGGTCACCACCCTGACGGTGGCGTTCGCGAAGGAGACCCGCGGCCGGAACCTGGCGGCGATCGGCCACGGTCCGGCGGTCGCCGTCCCCGGGCAGCGGGCCGCCGCCGGGGCGGCCCGGGCGTCCGACGCGGCCCGGCCATGAGGCCGGGGATTCCGGCCACCCCCTCGGAGGCCTGACGGAAGGGCTGTCAGCATGGGCCGCGTGAACGATGCCCCCAGCCCCCGCCCGCCCCTCGACAACCCGGTGGCGTCCGCACTGCGCACGCTGCTCGGCCTGCTGGCCGAGGGGGCGCCGGCCGAGCGGTTCGCGGCGGCCGCCGGGGAGGTCCGTACCGGCGGCGCCGACCCGGCGGACGTCGCCTTCGTGGAGGACGCCACGCGGGTCGCGCTCGACATCAGGCGGACCCTCGGCCAGCACCGGCGCCGGGAGGCGGAGTTGACCGCCTTGTTCGACACGGCCGGGGACCTCGCAGCCCTGCGCGACCTGGACGCGGTACTGCGGGCGATCGTCCGGCGGGCCAGGACCCTGCTGGGGACCGACGTCGCCTACCTCACCCTCAACGACCCCGTGGCGGGCGACACGTTCATGCGCGTCACGGACGGCTCGGTCTCGGCCGCGTTCCAGCAGCTGCGCCTCGGCATGGGCGAGGGGCTGGGCGGCCTCGTGGCGCAGACGGCCCGGCCCTACGCCTCCAGCGACTACGGGTCGGACGGCCGGTTCAAGCACACCGCGGCCATCGACCGCGGCGTCGGCGAGGAGGGGCTGCGCGGCATCCTGGGCGTCCCGCTCCGCGTGGGGACGCGGGTGATCGGCGTGCTGTACGCCGCCGACCGGGCCGTCCGGGCCTTCGCCCCCGACGCGGTCGCGCTGCTGTCCTCGCTCGCCGACCACGCCGCCGTGGCCATCGACGGCGCGCGGCTGCTGGAGGAGACCCGGGCCGCGCTCGTCGAGCTGGGCGGGGCCAACGAGACGGTCCGGGCCCACAGCGAAGCGATGCGCCTGGCCACCGAGACCCATGACCGGCTCACCGATCTCGTGCTGCGCGGCGGTGACGTGGGCGATCTCGCGCGGGACGTCGCGGCCCTGCTCGGCGGCGGGATCGTGGTCCATGACGCCGACGGCACCGAACTGGCCCGGGTCCGCGCCGAGCCCCTCGCCGCGCCGCTGCGCGGGATCGCGGACTCCCGTACCGGCGGGCGCGCCGTCGCCGTGGACGGCGTCTGGGTCTGGGCCGTCATGGCGGGCCCCGAGCTCCTCGGCAGCGTCGCCCTGACGGGGCGGCCCGGCCTCACCGACTCCGACCGGCGCCTGTTCGAGCGGGCCGGCCTGGTCACGGCCCTCCTGCTGCTGCTGCGGCGTTCCATAGCGCAGGCCGAGGACCGGGTGCGCGGCGAACTCCTCGGCGACCTGCTGGCACCGGAAGGGGCGGGCCGGGTCCACGACGGGGCGAGCCGGCGGATCCGGGCCCGCCGGCTGGGCCTGGACCTGTCCCGGCCGCACGCGGTGCTCGTGCTCCAGTGCGATCCGGGGATGCGGGCGCGCCTGGCATCGGAAACGGCCCGCAGGGCGCGCGCCGCCCAGGGGCTGTCGGGCGTGCACCAGGGGCTCGTGGTGATGGTGGTCCCGGCGCGGCGCCCCGGGGACCTGGCCCGCTCGCTGGCCGCCGAGCTGGGCTCCGCGCTCGGCGCCCCGGTCACGGTGGGGGGCGCCGGTCCCGCGGAGCGGCCGGGCGCGCTGCCCGCCGTGTACGCGGAGGCCCTGCGGTGCGTCGAGGCCCTGCACACCCTCGGGCAGCCGGGCCAGGGCGCCGGCCTCGCCGATCTGGGGTTCCTGGGTGTCCTGCTCGGCGACCGCGCCGATGTGGGCGGCTACGTCGAACGGGTGCTGGGCCCCGTCATCGCGTACGACGCCCAGCGCGGGACCGATCTCGTCCGTACGCTGGACGCCTACTTCGCCCACGGCGCGAGCCTGTCCAAGGCGAAGGAGGCCCTGCACGTCCACGTCAATACGGTGGTGCAGCGACTGGACCGGATCCGCCGGCTCCTCGGCGACGACTGGAACGCGCCGGCTGCCGCGCTGGAGCTCCAGCTGGCCCTGCGTCTGTACCGTCTGACCTCGTGACTCACCGGTGAGCTATGTTTGATCACGAGTGGCATGAGAAGGAGGCCCGTCGGTGTCATCGGGGCAGCAGGAACGCGCTCAGGCGGCCGCCATCACGCCGGGTGGGCAAGCCGCGGAGCACGAGCGCGCCCCCGCCGACCGGGTCCGGGCGCTGTTCGACGGGCACCCCCTGTCCCCCGGTCAGCGGCGGATCGCCCAGTATCTGATCGACCACCTCACCGAGGCCGCGTTCCTCTCGATCACCGATCTCGCCGAGCGGGTCGGGGTGAGCCAGCCGTCGGTGACCCGTTTCGCGGCGGCGCTGGGTTTCAGCGGCTATCCGGCCTTGCGCGAGGTGTTGCAGCCGATCGCGCTGAACGCCGTCGCGGGCCAGCAGGAGAGCCGGGAACAGATCCGCCACAACGAGCTCCAGGCGGCGGTGGACGCGGAGATCGAGAACCTGGAGAACGTGCGCAGGCTGCTGGCCGACACGGATCAGATCCTGGACATCGGCCGCGACCTGGCCCGGTCGGTCCCCCTCACCGTGCTCGGCCTGCGCATCTCCGTCTCCCTCGCGGAGTACTTCGCCTACGCGGCCCGGCGCATCCACCCCGACGTGCGCCTGGTGACGGGCGGCGGCAGCGTCGCCTACGACGCGCTGCTCCAGGCCCGTGCGGCGGGCGGCACCTGGGTGCTGGCCTTCGCCATGCCGCGGCACGCCAAGGAGACCCTCGCCGCGGTGCGGACGGCCCGCAGCGCCGGCCTGCGCGTCGCGCTGATCACCGATCCGACGCTGGGCCCCCTGGTGGAGGAGTCGGACGTGGTGCTCACCGCCGGCACCGGGTCGCGGCTGGTGTTCGACTCGTACGCGGCGCCCGGGATGCTGTCGGCGGCCCTGTTGCAGGCCATGGCGGACGCGGACCCGGAGCGGACGCAGGCGCGTCTCGAAGGGTATGAACAGGCCGCTGACCTGCACGGTTTCTTCCTCTAGGGCGGAAGCGGGCGCTCCTTTTCCGGATAGGAACGTTCACGTGAGAGGCGCATGAATTTTTTCATACGCTTGCTTACTCGACGGTATATATGTTTACTGAGGCGCGGCCGGAATCCACCAGATGCCGGGGAGAGCGACCCCACGCCCTCCCGAGCGAGCACCCAGCAGCGAGCGACTCCTCCTCACGCCCGCTTCCGGGTACCCGATCCGGGCTTTCGGATCCCGTAGACCGCCGTGGCGGCCTCGATCAACCCCTGGATCGAGGCCGCCCACCCCTCTCGATCAGAGTTCGACACCACTCGGAAGCGACGAGAATGCCCCAGACGGCCTCTGCCACCCTCAGCCCGGACTGGCCCTGTCAGGTCAAGGCCCCCGGAAGTCACGACTGGGAACGCACCGCCATCCGCTGGCTGCGCGACTTGCTGCCGGCCCGGTACGCGGCCTACTCGTCGTTCAACCGCCACCCCGTACTCCTGACCCGGCACGCCCGTATCCAGCTCCAGCACGAGATACGCGCCGTGCGGGTCGCCCTGGAGACCTGCCGGGCCGAACTGCCCTCGCTGGGCGTCGCCGAGTCCGTCATCGAGAACACCATCCGCATGTACGCCGTCGAACTCGACCAACTCGCCCGCCTGGCCCGGGGCGTCCGCCTGATCACCGACGCCCTCCTCGTCAACGGCGCACCCCGCCGGCGCTAGGGCCCGTCCGGCGAGGGGATGCCTGCACGTCCCGGCGCGGCGGAACTTACGGCTTGTGGGTTACCCAGAGCAGTTCCGCCGGCCAGCGGTGTGCCCAGTCGGGCGGGTCGGTTTCGTTGTAGCCGTTGGGTGTGCCGGGTCCGGGCCGCGGCTCGATGAGGTCGTCGATGACGAGACCGGCGGCGCGCAGGACCTTGACCCAGTCCCCGTAGGTGAGCTGATAGCTGGTCGCGCCGTCGCCCTCGGCGATGGCGTGCAGCCCGAAGTAGTCCTGCTGCAGCGTCGTGGTCACGCGGCCGGCGGCTTCGTCGTAGCAGGCTTCGAACCATGGGCTGGCGACGTTGAACACCAGGCGCCCGCCTCGGGCCAGGACGCGTGCGGCCTGCGGGACGGCCAGGTGCGGGGGCGCCCAGCTGAGCCCGCCGAAGTCGCAGAACACCAGGTCGAAGATGCCGGCGGCGAAGGGGAGTTGTTCGGCGGCGCCTTGCACCAGCGGGTAGCGGGCCGCTCCCATCGCACGGCCCGCTGCGGCGAGTTGGGCTTCGGACAGGTCCAGCCCGACCACGGTGGCGCCCTCGGCGGCGAGCGCCCTGGACCACTGGCCGGCGCCGCAGCCGAGTTCGAGGACGCGCTTGCCCGTGACGTCGCCCAGGGCGTGCAGGTGTGCGTCGGGGATGGAGTACATGCCCCACAGCCGGGGCCGGGCGCCGATTTGCGGGTCGTGCTCGTGCTGGTAGGCGCTGCTGATCCGGTTCCAGAGCCGCCGGTTGGCGGGGATGCTGTCCACGTGCCGACTCCAGCACTGCCGGCCGGGGGCGGTCAACACGTTCAGGGCACTGGCCGGCCCTCGCCTCGGTCCGGCCCCGGCTCGGCCCATGATCCGCCGGACGAGCCCCGGGCCGTCCGCGGCAGCGTCGCCACCAGGCGGGCGCCGCCATCGGGGGCGGCGTGGACCGAGAGGGAGCCGCCCAGACCGGTGGCGATGTCGCGGGCTATCGCCAGGCCCAGGCCCGACCCTCCCTCGTCCCGGCTACGGGCGTCATCGAGCCGGGTGAAGCGTTCGAAGACCCGCTCCCGGTCCGCCTCCGCGATGCCGGGCCCGTCGTCGGACACCTCCAGCACGGCGAGGTCCCGCTCCTCGTCCACCCGCAGGGACAGCGACACCCGCCGGGCGGCGTGCCGTTGGGCGTTGTCCAGCAGGTTCCTGACGAGCCGGGACAGCCACAGCGTGCTGCCGCGCACGGTCACCCCGGGCGCGAGCTCCACCCCCACCGGCACACGGTCGCCCCCGCGCGGGCGCGCCGCCTCACGGGCGACCGCGGTGAGGTCGACCGGGGCGGCCGGCGCCGGTTCGGCGGTGTCCAGACGCGCCAGCAGGAGCAGGTCCGCCGCCAGGTCCTGGAGCCGGACGGTGTCCTCCAGCGCGCCGCTGACCAGCTCGCCCCACAACGCCGGGTCGGGATGCGCCTGCGCCACCTCCAACTGCGTACGGAGCACCGTGATGGGGCTGCGCAGTTCGTGCGAGGCGTCCGCGATGAACTGCCGCTGCCGGATCCCGGCGGCTTCGAGCCGGTCGAGGGTCGCGTTCACCGTCACGGCCAGCCGGGCGACCTCGTCCTGGCTCGGCGGCACGGGCACCCGGCGGTGCAGGTCGCGCTCGTTGATCTCCGCGACCTCCGCGCGGATCGCCTCGACCGGCCGCAGCGCCCAGCCCGTCACGCGCCAGGTGACGAGCGCGACCGTCAGGACCAGCAGCGGCACCATGACCGCCAGCGCGGCGGTGATCATGTCCCCGGCGGTGTCGGCCTGCCGCAGCGAGGTGCCCGCGTAGACGGTGACCAGCCCCGACGCCGTGGCGGTCGTGACCTGCACGACGCGCTGGCGGTGTTCCTCGCGCACCGGACGGCCGTTCCACGTGTCCCGGACCGTTCCGGGACGCGCGGGGCGGACCCCGGAGAGAGCGGGACGGCCGGCGAGGTTGGGACTGGCCGCCAGCACCCGGCCCCCGGCGTCCACGACCTGGAGGAAGTCCGTTCCGCGCCCGGCGGCCAGCACCGGGTCGAGCCGGCCTCCCGCCGCCATCCCCGCGGTGGCCACCGCCTGCCGCTCCGCGTCCGCCTGGGCGCTGCGCTCCAGGTTGCCGTGGAGCAGTCCGAGCAGGGCGAAGGAGACCGCCCCGAGGGCGACGGCGACCACGGCGGACGCCCCGAGCGTCGCCCGGGCGCGTACGGAGCGCGGTCGCGGGGCGCCCGCCAGGAGCCGTCGTACCACAAGGGCCCGTGCGCGCAGCCGGGCGCCGGGCCGGGACGTCCGCTCAGCCACCGTCGGCCGCCAGCCGATATCCGGCGCCGCGCACCGTCTCCACCGCGGCCCGCCCGAAGGGTGCGTCGATCTTCCGGCGCAGGGCGCTGACGTGGACCTCCACGACGTTGAGGTCGCCGTCGTAGGCGGCGTCCCACACGTTCTCCAGGATCTCGCGCTTGGGCACCACCTCCCCGGCCCGCCGGGCCAGGTACTCCAGGACGGCGAACTCGCGGGAGGTCAGGCGCACTTCCGCCTGGCCGCGGGTGCACCGTTGCGCGGCCGGGTCGACCACCAGGTCACCGAAGGTCATCGTCTGCGGGCGGCGGCGGCCGGTGCGCCGGATCAGCGCGCGCAGCCGGGCCACGAGGACGACGTAGGAGAACGGCTTGGCCAGGAAGTCGTCGGCGCCGGTGTCCAGGGCTTCGGCCTCGTCGTACTCGCCGTCCTTCGCGGTGAGCATCAAGATCCCCGACTCGCAGCCCGCCGCGCGCAGCCGGGCGCAGACCCGGTAGCCGTTGAGGCCCGGAAGCATGATGTCGAGCACGATGGCGTCGTAGTCGTGCTCGGCAGCCAGCCACAGGCCCTGGGTGCCGTCGTGGGCGACGTCCACCGTGAAGCCCTCGGCTCCGAGTCCCCGCTGCAGGGCGGCGGCCAGCCGCCGCTCGTCCTCGACCACCAGTACGCGCATGGGGTCAAGGTTCGCAGGTGGACCCCGGCGGTTGCTGAAGGGGTCTTCAGCTCGCTTCAGCGCAGCTTCAGGATGCGCGGCGCACGATCTGCCCTGCCGGGCGGAGCGCCCGGAGTACGCGAGGAGCAGCCAGATGACCCATTCCACTCCCCAGCCTTCGGATGACCGGCCCGCGGACGCCGTTGAGACGAAAGCGGTCCCTGTGGACGCCGCGCCGGCCGGCCGTCGTGGCAGGCTCGTCCGGCTGACCCGGCAGGGGCGTACGCGTTGGGTGGCCCTCGGGCTGGTGGTGCTGGTCGGCGGCGGCGCCGCAGCGGCGGCCGTGGCGGTCGCCGAACACCGGCACGAGGAGCGCGAGGGCCACGCGTCCTTCGCCGGGGAGCACGGCCACGGTGAAGGGCCGAAGGGCGGCCGGACGGACGGCCGGCGGGAGACCGACGGCCGCACGGGCGGCCGTGGGACGGAGCACGGCGCACCCGGGTGGGGACGGCCGGGCCGGGCGGGTGGTGCGGAGGCGGCCGCTCCCGCGCCGCTGCCCGCGCTGCCCGCCCCGCAGGCGGTGGACAAGGCGGCCGGGGCCGTCTCCGGTGGCAAGGTGGAGTCCCTGCGCGTGGTCGTGGAACAGGGCGGGGCGAGCGCGTGGGACGCCGTGGTCCTCGGCCCGGACGGGGTCAGGCACGACGTCACCCTCTCCGGGAGCGACGGCACGGTGACGGGCAACACGGTCCTGGAGAAGGGCGACGCGGCCGTGGAGAAGGGCCCGAAGGCCCCGCGCTGACGCCGACGCTCAGCCGGTTCCCAGGAGGCGGGTGGCCGTCTCGCGCATCTCGACCTTGCGGATCTTCCCGGTGACGGTCATCGGGAACTCGTCCACGACGTGGACGTAGCGCGGGATCTTGAAGTGGGCGAGGCGGCCTTCGCAGTACGCGCGAACGGCTTGCGCGGTCAGCGGCTCGGCGCCTTCGCGCATCCTGACCCACGCCATCAGCTCCTCCCCGTACTTGGCGTCGGGGACTCCGATGACCTGGACGTCCAGGACGTCCGGGTGTCCGTGGAGGAACTCCTCGATCTCGCGCGGGTAGATGTTCTCGCCGCCGCGGATCACCATGTCCTTGATCCGGCCGGTGATGCTCAGGTAGCCGTCGTCGTCCATGACGGCCAGGTCCCCGGTGTGCATCCAGCGTGCCGCGTCGACGGCTTCGGCGGTCCGGTCGGGTTCGCCCCAGTAGCCGAGCATCACGGAGTATCCCCGGGTGCACAGTTCGCCCGGCTCCCCGCGCGGGACGGTCCGGCCGGAGGACGGATCGACCACCTTGACCTCCAGGTGCGGGCCGACACGGCCCACGGTCGACACCCGGCGTTCGACGGAGTCGTCCGCGCGGGTCTGCGTCGACACCGGCGAGGTCTCGGTCATGCCGTAGCAGATGGAGACCTCCGCCATGCCCATCTTGTCGATGACCTCCTTCATCACCTCGACGGGGCAGGTCGAGCCGGCCATGATGCCGGTCCGGAGGCTGGAGAGGTCGTACGCGTCGAAGCCGGGGTCGGCGAGCTCGGCGATGAACATCGTCGGCACCCCGTACAGCGACGTGCACGACTCGGCCTCCACGGCCGCCAGCGTGGCCGCAGGGTCGAACGACGGCGCCGGGATGACGAGCGCCGCCCCGTGGCTCGTACACGCCAGCGCACCCATCACCATGCCGAAACAGTGGTAGAACGGCACCGGGACGCAGACCCGGTCCTGCTCGGTGTAGTGGCACAACTCCCCGACGAAGAAGCCGTTGTTGAGGATGTTGTGGTGGGACAGCGTCGCACCCTTGGGGAAGCCGGTGGTCCCGGAGGTGTACTGGATGTTGACCGGGTCGTCGGGGCTCAGCGCCGCCTGCGCGCGGGCCAGTTCGGCCGGATCGCCCTGCCTGCCGCTCTCCAGCAGGGAGGTCCAGAGAGCGCCTTCGAACAGGAGGGTGAACTCCAGCTCCGGGCAGCGCGGGCGCACCTCCTCGATCATGGCCGCGTAGTCGGAGGTCTTGAACCGCTCGGCGGCGGCCAGCAGCCGGATCCCCGACTGCCGCAGCACGTACTCCAATTCGTGCGGGCGGTAGGCGGGGTTCACCGTGACGAGGATCGCCCCGATCTTGGCGGTGGCGTACTGGACCAGCGTCCATTCGGGGCGGTTGGGCGCCCAGATGCCGACCCGGTCGCCCTTGGTGATGCCGAGGTCCAGCAGGCCGAGCGCGAGCGCGTCGACGTCCGCCGCCAGCTCCGCGTACGTCCAGCGGCGGCCGGTGGCCATGTCGACGAGCGCGTCGCGCTCGGGGAACCTGCGCACGGTGCGGTCCAGGTTCTCGCCGATCGTGTCGCCGAGCAGCGGCACTTCGTGGACCCCGTACGCGTAGCTGGTCTCTGCGGACACACGACCTCCCGTAACCGGTGGTGCGCGCGGGGCCCCGGTGGGCCGGCGCCCCCCTATGATCGCCGCGCGGGGCGGTCGGGACCAGGGGCGCGGCGGCCCGTGGGCCCGGTTCACCTCGACACGAGCGCCTCCCCCAGTTCCTCCGGCAGGGGCCCGGTGTGCAGGACCCCGAGGGACTGCGTGGCGCGGGTCAGCGCCACGTACAGGTCGCTCGGCGCGATGTCCGCCGGCTCCACGACCAGCACCGTGTCGAACTCCAGCCCCTTGGCCTGGCGCGGATCGAGGAGCACGACCGCGTGGGTGAGGTCCGGTTCCGCGCCGGCCCGCACACCGGGCAGCGCCGCGGTCAGGGCCTCGTGCAGCGGACGGGGGGCGATGACCGCGAGCCGGCCCTCCTGCGGGGTGCCGGTGCGCACCGCCTCGGCGAGCGCGGCGGGGAGGTCGTCCGTCGCCCGGCTCCACGGCCGTACGCCCGTGGAGCGCACGGAGCGGGGCGGTTCGAAGCCGGGGTGGCGGGCCCGGAGCACGGCGGATGCGACGTCCATGATCTCGGCGGGCGTACGGTAGTTCACGCCGAGCCGCACCAGCTCCCAGCGGTTGCCGACGTACGGGGCGAGGATGCGCTTCCAGGAGCCGCAGCCCGCCTCGTCGCCCGTCTGGGCGGGGTCCCCCACCAGGGTCATGGAGCGGGTGGGACAGCGCCGCATCAGCAGCCGCCAGGCCATCGCGGACAGCTCCTGCGCCTCGTCGACGATGACGTGGCCGAAGGCCCAGGTCCGGTCGGCGGCCGCGCGTTCGGCGGCGCTGCGGTGGTCGGCCTCCTCGTGCCGTTCGGCCATGCGCTCCGCGTCGATGATGTCGTGCGCGGCGAGGTACTCGTTCTCGGCGTCTTCGAACTCGTAGGACTCCGAGCCCTGTGAGAGGTCCAGGACGCCCTGCGCGTACGCGATGCGCTCCAGGCGCTCCCGCTCCTCCGCGGCGCGCCGCGCACTGTCGTCCTCGCCGAGCAGTTCGGCGGCCTCGTCCAGCAGCGGGATGTCCGCGGCCGTCCAGCCGGTCTCCGTCGCGGGGCGCCGGATCAGCTCGGCGTCGGCGGCGTCCAGGTACGTGGGGTCCGCCAGGAAGTCCGTGACCAGTTGCTCGGGGGTGAGGGGCGGCCAGAGCGTGTCGATGGCCGCGTGCACCTCGGCGCTGGTGGCGATCTCCTTGCCGAGCTGGGCGATGTCGTCGGGCCCCAGCAGGTTGGGGCCGCCGTAGGGGTCCGCGCCGAGCCGGTCGGCGAGCTGCTCGGTGAGCGCGTCGATGACGCGGAACGCGAAGTAGGGCCGCGCGAGGTTGTGCGGGAGTCCGGTGGCGCGGGCCCGGTCGCGGGCCTCGTGGGCCATCGTCCGGTCCAGCAGCAGGGTCCCGTAGTCGTCGTGGTCGATCTCCAGGGCCGGCTCGGGGACCACGGAGCTGTCCTCGCCGCTGCCCGCCGGAACGTTCTCCGGCAGCGCCTGGCGGTCGCCCACGACCCGGGCGAGCACGTCGGCCATCGCCGCGCGGCCCTTCACGGCCGCGGCGCCGGGGCGGTCGGCGCGGGTGGCGTGGACGCCGGGGAACAGCTCGCCGACCGTGGCCAGGAGCACGCCCGTCTCGCCGAGGGCGGGCAGGACCTCGCCGATGTAGCCGAGGAACGCCGGGTTGGGTCCGACGATCAGCACGCCGCGCTTGGCGAGGAGTTCGCGGTACGCGTACAGGAGGTAGGCGGCGCGGTGCAGGGCCACCGCGGTCTTGCCCGTTCCGGGGCCCCCTTCCACCACGAGGACGCCGGCGTGCGGGGAGCGGATGATCCGGTCCTGCTCGGCCTGGATGGTCTGCACGATGTCGTGCATCCGCCCGGTCCGGGCGGCGTCGAGGGCGGCGAGCAGGACGGCGTCCGCGTCGGCCCCTTCGTGGCCGGTGCGTTCGGTGTCGGTGAGGTCGAGGATCTCGTCGTGCAGTGCGGTGACCTCACGGCCCCGGGTGGTGATGTGCCGGCGTCGGCGCAGCCCCATGGGGGTGTGGCCGGTGGCGAGGTAGAAGGGGCGGGCGACTTCGGCCCGCCAGTCGAGGACGAGCGGGGTGCGGTCCGGGTCGTCCTGCCTGATTCCGATGCGGCCGATGTGGTGGTCCCGGCCGTCGGAGAACTCCAGCCGGCCGAAACACAGACCGTTCTCGCCGGAGTTCAGAGCGGAAAGCAGACCGGACTGCTCGGCGACCAGCACATCCCGCTCCAGGCGTGCCTGCAACCCGCTTCCCGGCTCGGCGAGCGCGCTCCGGACGGCGCGTTCGGCCTGGTCGCGCAGGTCGTCGAGGCGTGCGTAGAGCCCAGTGATGAATTGCTGCTCATTCCGGAATTCCTCGGTTGACAATTCCACTCCTGACGCGATACAGTGCTTACGTAAAGGTCCACGTAAAGCTTCTTCATGTAACCCTTGCGGGTCGACGTGAAATAACCAATATACGCAGAGAATCGCCCCGGCCGCCATTGAGGTCCGGGGTTTTTTGTTGTGGCTGCCCGGCTGCCGTCCGTCCCGGCCGCCCCACTAGGGTGGGGCGGCCGGAGTACCGAGAGAATGCCGGGCCGCGGTGTGGCCGTGTGGCAGGAGATGGAGCCCCCATGGACGTTCAGCACTTCACGCGGATCACCGCGTTCATCGAGGCGCGCCTCACCCCGCTTTTCGCCGCCGAGACCGGCAGCGAGAACGGCTTCGCGATGGACGACACCTCCCGGGCCCTGCGCGCCCTGCGCAACGCGGTGCTGGAGGCGTCCGCGGTCAAGGGCCTCATTCAGCAGCGGGCCGAGGCCGAGCCCGCCCTCCGCCGCGTCATCGACCAGTCGGTGGAACACCACTGGGACGTCCTGCGCGGCATCGCCCGCCA
Organism: Streptomyces cirratus; assembly: GCF_014650775.1. GTDB lineage: Bacteria > Actinomycetota > Actinomycetes > Streptomycetales > Streptomycetaceae > Streptomyces > Streptomyces cirratus. Next base: position 376,138 of record NZ_BMVP01000004.1, read on the forward strand.
GTGGGAGGACCACCCCGACTTCGCCCGGGAGTTCAAGCGTCACGCCTGGGAACTCGACGGGGCGCCCGCCGCGGGCTGACCCACCCCGACACAGTCCCTCTTCGCGCCCTGCGGGCACCCGGTGGGTCATCGTGACCGTATGACGGAGCAGAGGTTCGACGTCTGGGCAGCGGGGGACGCCTACGAGAGGTACATGGGGCGCTGGAGCCGTCTCGTGGCCGACCGGTTCGTGGACTGGCTGGGCGTCGCGGACGGCGCGGTGTGGCTCGACGTCGGCTGCGGCACGGGCGCCCTGACCTCCTCGGTCGCCCGACGGGCCCGCCCGCGCCTGGTCGTCGGGGCCGACCGTTCGGCCGGCTTCCTCACCGCGGCGCGCGCCGCCACGGGTCCGCTGGCGCGGTTCGTGCGCGCCGACGCACGCTCGCTGCCCGTGCGCGACGGGGCGTGCGACGCGGTGGTCAGCGCGCTCGCCCTCAACTTCCTCCCGACGCCGGACACCGCGCTCACCGAAGCGGCGCGCGCGACACGGCCGGGCGGGCTCGTCGCCTGCTACGTGTGGGACTACGGCGAGGGCATGGAACTCCTGGGCCGCTTCTGGGAAGCGGCGACGCTACTGGACCCGGCCGCGGCCGCGCTCGACGAGCGGCACCGCTTCCCGCTCTGCCGCCCGGAGGCACTGCGCGCGCTGTGGACGGCGGCGGGGCTGGACGGCGTGCACGTCGCGCCGATCGAGGTGCGGGCCGGCTTCGCCGCGTTCGCCGAGCTGTGGGAGCCGTTCCTGGCCGGCCAGGGTCCCGCCCCCGGCTACGTCGCGGCCCTCGCCCCGCCCGAGCGGGAGCGGCTGCGCGGAGCGTTGCGCGCTTCCCTGCCGGTCCGGCCGGACGGCTCCCTCACGCTGGGGGTGCGCGCCTGGGCCGTCCTCGGCCGCAAGCCGTCCCCCGGCGCGGTCTGAAACCGGCCGCGCCGGGCCGATGGGCCGGGCCCCGGGGCCGAGCGGCCGCGCCGGGCGGCCGCGCGACGTCAGGAGATGCGCATGTTCGCCATCATGCCCATCGCCCCGTGGTCGAACAGGTGACAGTGGTAGACGTACGTGCCCCGGTACCCGGTGAAGGTCGCCTGGATCTTCACCGTCTCGCCCGGCTTGAGCGGCACGGTGTCCTTGAGCCCGGTCTCCGGGCCTTCGGTGACCGCCTGGCCGTTGCGTTCCAGCACCCGGAACTGCACCAGGTGCATGTGGAAGTTGTGCGGCGCGTACTGGTTGGCGTTGTGGACGGTCCAGATCTCGGTGGCACCGTAGGCGATCTCGGTGTCGATCCGGTTCATGTCGTACGTCTTGCCGTTGATGTACGCCATGCTGCTCGGGGCACCCGTCTCGTCCATCCGCATGTCGATGCTGCGGTCGACGGTCGCGGTGGGCAGCGGCGGGAGCGTCCTGAGCTGCGTGGGGACCACGCTGTCGTCGCGCGCGGAACGGGTGACGCGGAACTGCAGGACAGCTCCGATCTCATTGGCCGGCTCGTCCCGGTCGACGTGCTTGTTGCGCAGCTCGATGGTGGTGCCGACGGGGTAGCGGGAGAAGTCGATGACGACGTCCGCCCGCTCGCCCGGGGAGATGGACACCGTGTCGGTGCGGTAGGGGGCGCTCAGCAGGCCGCCGTCGGTGCCGATCTGCACGATCTCCGAGCCGTCCGCGAGGCTCAGGCCGAAGAACCGCTGGTTGGCGGTATTGGTGAAGCGCAGCCGGTACTTGCGTGCCGCGACCTCGAAGTAGGGCCACGCCTTGCCGTTGGCGAGGATGACGTTGCGGTGGCGGAAGTCGCCCATCTCGTAGACCAGTTCACCGGTGTCGGTGAAGCGGGCGTCGCGCAGCGAGACGGGGATGTCGTAGCTGCCGGAGGGCAGGCCCAGCCGGCGTTCGGTGTCGTCGGTGAGGATGTAGGTGCCCGTCATGCCGCGGAAGACGTTCTCCGACTCCATGTGGTGGGCGTGGTCGTGGAACCAGAGGTTCGCGTGCGGCTGGGTGTTGGGGTACGTGTACGTCTTGCTGCCGCCCTTGGCCGCGATGAGGTCCATCGGGGAACCGTCGCTGTCCTGCGGGACGTGGGCGCCGTGGAGGTGGATCGAGGTGGGCACGTCCAGCGCGTTGGTCTGCTTGACCACGACCCGGCGGCCCGATTCGGCCTTGATGACGGGGCCGGGGAAGGAGCCGTTGAAGGTGCGCAGCTTGGTGGTCAGTCCCGGCACGACCTCCTTGGAGGCTTCCTTCAAGGTCATCCGGTAGTAGCTGGTGGTGCTCGTGGTGAGGTACGGCTGGAGCACCGGCGCCAGCGGCATCCGCTGCGTGAACTTCGCTATGCCGGCCGGGTCGAGCTCGGCTCCGGCGGCGCGGGGCTCGTTCGCGGCGGCGTTCACGACCGGCAGCAGCATGCCGCCCGTACCGATGACGCTGGTGGCGGCCACGCCTGCCCGGACGACGGTCCTACGACTGATCACTGTTCCCCCGAGGGTGCTGCCCCGGCGACTGACGCGCCGGCGGGTCGGCATGTAGGTGGTAGCGGATGGGGCAAGTGTGCGAGTGGCCGGTCGGGACTCACTCGTGTGCCGGACAAGCCCCGTACGACTCGGCGGCGAACTCGCGCCAAGAGGCGCCATCCGGCCAAATCTTTGGCATGGGCCTGACATTTCAAGACCCCTGTGCGACCTTCCGTGAACGTGCACGTGACGGAGTGCGTGACCTGTGCGTGAACGTGTGCGTGAACGTGTGCGCGATTCGACCGCACCGGTCCCCCGGGCGGTCTCCGGTCCGGACACGAAGGCTCTCTCCCCCCGGCCGGCCCGCGGGAACCCCCGCCCGCGACGGCCGGGCGCACTGCGGCGCGGCCCCCCGGGCCCCGCCCGTACACCCCCACACGTACGTGGCAAGGAGGAGCGACATGAGGAAGTTCCCGACCTGGCCGGGCGTCACCGCGCTGGTCGCCGCGGTGGTCCTCGGCGGATCCACGACGGCTGTGGCCCTCGGGCCCACCGCCGACCAGAAGGTGGACGGCGTCATCGTCGTCTCGGGCAACACGTGCAGCTGGACGAACGCGCGCACCAGCGCCGTCCCGCCGGGCGCCCTGACCGTCGACCGGACCGGCATCAACGCCCCCGGCGGCAATCTGGCCTGCGGGGGCGGCATCACCGCCTCCCTCAACAACAACCCGGCGTTCACCTTCGACGACGCGAGCGGTGTCGCGAGGACGGACGCCATCGACATCAACGGCAAGATGAGCTTCGTCTCCTGCCGGTTCAAGGCGACCAACATCGTGTGGAACCGTGACGGTTCCACACGCAGGTACGTGAACCAGGCCTTCACCGCGACCAAGGTCTCGGGCAGTTTCCTGTGTCCGGGCTCGGTCACCACGGCCGCAGGGGACGCCTCCATGCTGTTCCACTGAACCGTGCGGTTCCGCTACTGACACGATGCGCGCCGCGGGCCCCCGAGCCCCGCGGCGCGCGTCACCTCACTGCGGACGCAGCGAGCGCCAGATGCTGTCGGGCAGCAGCTTGGCGGCCTCGGCCAGGTCGATCTCGTACGTGCTCGACAGCCAGCGCCGGGCGGCCTCCGCGACCGGCCCCATGACCAGGACCTCGATCACCGGACCGGGCATCGCGGCGATTTCGCCCTTCGCCACGCGGGCGCCGAACCACTGCGCCACCGGCTGGAGCATGACGGACTTCGCGGCGGAGATCTCCTCGGCATGGACGGCGAGGTAGCCGGAGTAGGCCGACGCGTGCAGGAAGAGCGCGGCGTCCCGCTGCTCTTCGGTGAAGCGCAGGTACGACCGGACCAGCGCCCGGACTCCGGTGCGCGCCGTCCGGGTGCGGAGCAGGGCGGCGATCATCTGCTCGAACAGCTCGCCCATGCAGCGGGTGTAGAGGGCGGCCGCGAGGCCGTCGAAGCTGCCGAAGTGGTGGTAGAGGCTGCCGAGGCTCACGCCGCTGGCCTTGGTGACGGCGTTGACGGTGAAACCCTGCTGTCCCGCTTCGGCGTACACCCGCAGCGCGGAGTTCAGGACCAGGTCGACAGTGGCCTGGCCACGCTGTTGCTTCACCATGCGGGTCAGCGTAGAGCAGGAACCGGCCGGCACCGCCCCCGGGGAATCCGGCCCGTTCCGGCATGCGGTCACCGGGGGCGCGGTGTCAGCCGGACCACGGCCGCCCGACCGGCGCAGCGGAGCGTGCGGTTGCCCGGAGCGGTGACCAGGGCGGCGTCGTAGGGGCCGAGCCGGAGAGAGTCTCCGAGTACCGCCCGCGCGTCCAGTACCACGACCAGCACTGTCGCGCCGGGCGACACGGCGAGCGTCAAGTCTCCGCGCACTACGGCCACTTCGGCTTCGACGGCGTCCCTGCGGTACATCACGTTGAAGTTCACGACGGGACCCCCGAGGAGCCGGCACCGGGTCGGCTGGTCGCCGGGGAAGCGCTGTGGGGCGAAACGTTCGTCCACGAGGCGGTGTACGCCGCCGATCGTCAGGTCCATGCCCGCGCCTTCGGCGAGGGTGAGCGTGCGGTCCACTCCGGGAAACGCGGAGAACGGCCCGTCGGCGGTGACGTCGGCGAGGCTGGCCCGCCAGAGGAAGTCCTCCATGCCGGCGCCTTCGGGCCGGACGGCTACCTCCCGGGTGACTCCCCCGCCGTTCTTCCAGGGCGCAGCCTGCCGCCCGGCCGCGCGCAGGACACGCACCCCGCCGTCCGTGCCGCTGCTGGTGCCGTTCGTCATGTCGCCGCCCTTCCGGGCCCGGGGTGCGCCCCCGGGCCCGGCCGAGACTAGCCGCTAGCCGTTTTGCGGGCTCACCGCGAGGTCGTCCGCGTAGACCGCGCCCTGGCCGTACCAGCCGTGCAGGTAGACCGTGACCGTGCCGGAGGCGCCGGTGGTGAACGGCACGGTCAGCTTGGTCCAGCCCGCCGAGCTGGTCCACGTACTGCCGCCTGCGCCGCCGCGCACGCCGAGGTAGGCGTAGCCGCCCTGTACCCAGCCGCTCAGGGTGTAGGCGGTGTTGGGCGCGAGGGTGAGGGTCTGTGCGCACTCACCGGTCTGCGCGGAGGTCGGCGAGCCATTGAGGGCGTACGTGCCCCCGTGCGCGGGAGCGGTGACGACGGCGCCCCCGCTCTCGCAGGTCCACGGGGCGAGCGAGCCGCTCTCCAGGCCCCCGTTGACCAGTGCCCCGCTGTCTCCGCCCGGTCCGGGGACGGTCAGGGTGAAGCCGGCGGAGTGGGTGACCCGGCCCCCGCCGGCGGTGATGGTGAGCGGGTAACTGCCCGGCGCGGCCGTGGCGCCGACGGCGATCGTGAGCCGGGCGGAGCCGCCCGCCGTGACGGTGGCGGGGCTGAGGGTGGCCGTCACTGCGGCGGGGGCGCCGGTGACGGTCAGGGTGAGGGGCTGCGCGGCGCCGGAGACGACGGCCGTGCCGACCGTCGCGGTGGCCGTGCCGCCGGGGGCGACGGAGGCCGACCTCGGGGTGACCGAGACGGAGAAGTCGTCCGCGACGGGCCCGCCGCCGCCCGTGAAGGGCGCGAACGTGTGGGTGAAGTACCACGGGTCCTGGGCGATGCCCGAACAGGTGTCGGAGCCGCCGGTCCCGGGGCAACCGCCGTTGTCGCGCTGGAGGGCCCAGAAGGAGAGGGTGTTGATGCCCTTGGCGGTGGCCCAGTCGTAGACGGCCTTCGCGTCGGCGGTGGTGAAGGTCTCGGCGGGACCGTAGTCGTCGATGCCGGGCATCTCGGTGACGCCGATCATCCCCCAGAGCTGGGCGGGGGTCTTGGCCGGGTAGAGGGCGGCGAGCTGGTTGTAGAGGCCTTCGGCGGCGGTGCGGGTGTCATCGGCCATGTGGTGCGTGGCGCCGTCGTAGTAGTCGAAGGTCATGAGGTTGACGACGTCCACCTGCGCGCCCGCCGTCTTGGCGCTCTTGAGCACTGCCAGTCCGCTGCTCGCGAGGCCGCCCGTGGTGGTGGGAAGGGTGTAGGAGACCTGGAGGGGCCGGCCGGCCGCCACGGCCCGGTCCTGCACCTTCTTGATCGCCTGGTTGCGGCGGTCGATGCCCGCCTTGTCGGTCAGCGAGTTGTCCTCGATGTCCATGTCCAGGCGGGTGATGTCGTAGGTGGTGATGACCTTCTCGTACGCGGCGGCGATGGAGTCCACGTTGGTGCAGCTGTCGGCGATCTCCGTTCCGCCGTTGTCGGCCGCGTAGCCGCCGAACGAGGGGATGACGTCCCCGCCGCGCGAGCGGATGGTGGCGAAGTCGGCGCCGAAGACGGAGGCGGAGACGGGCTGGGCGGTACTGCCGTTCCAGTAGGGGGTGCAGGAGCCCTTGGCCTCGGTCTGGACGAAGGCCATGGTCAGGTACTTGGCGCCGGACTTCTGGGCGAGGTCGGCGGGGCTGTCGGAGGAGTACGCCTCGAAGTACGGGGCGAACACGTGGGCGGGCAGCGGCGTCGCGGCATGCGCGGCGCCGGTGCCCGCTGCGAGGACCAGGCCGGCCGACGCGGCGAGGGTGGCGAAGGCGGCGAGTAAGGAGTGGACGGGGCGTGGACGTCGTCTCATCGAAGCTCCCGGTGGGGCGCGAGCGAACGGGCGGACGCCTCATGATTGGTCTGGACCAGGAGGAGGTCAAGGGTCCAGACCAATCCGAATCGCTGCGGCCGGGGTGCCGGCACCACGAGGCGCACGGTCCGTCGGAGGCGCGTGGCACGGTCAGTGCAGGATGCCCGCCTCGCGGGCGGCACGGATCCAGGAGGGGAACTCCGACAGGAGGCGGTCGTACAGTTCGGGGTCGGAGATCCGGTCGATGTCGTCCACGGCGAAGAAGCCGACGTTGTCGACACGGCGGCCGGGCATGGTGTCGAAGCGTTCCAGCACTCCGAACCCGGCCCGGCCGAGGCCGACGAACTGCCAGAACACGGGCTCCTCGACGGCCGCGCGCAGCTCCCGCTCGATCTCGTCGTTGCGGTAGACGCCGCCGTCGGAGAAGAACAGGACGAGGGTCGGGGCGGGCACCGGGTGGTCGCGCACGTAGGCACGCACCTCGGCGATGACCCGCTGTTCTTCGTTCTGGAAGCCGACCGCACGCATGTCGATCTGGCCGGGGAGCAGTCCCTTGGCCGGCTTGTTCCGGCCGAAGAGGCTCATCTGGCCGACCCGGACGTGCAGGCGCAGCCAGTCGGGCAGTTCGGCGACCGTGAGGTCGGGCAGCCTCGCGGGGTGGGTGGCGAAGGTCCAGGCCTGCATCTCGCCGTCGTCGTCGAGCTGCGCCGCGACGGCGGCCATCCGTTCCACCACACCGGCCACCGTGCCGCGTGCGTACAGGGTGGACATGGAGCCGGACGCGTCGAGTACGAGGACGACCCGGGCGCTGACTCCGGCGGCGCCGCTCTTGGTCAGGCTGACGGCGACCTGTTGCTTGCGCAGGGAGAGGCGCTCGCGCATTTCGGTGGGCAGCCGTTCCTCGCCCTTGACCATGCGGACGGCGGCCGCGGGCGCGGCCACGGGAGCCCGCGGGGGCGCCGGCGCCGGCAGCCGGTCGTCCACCGTGATGCCGAAGTCGGTCGCCAGTCCGGCCAGGCCGCTCGCGTACCCCTGCCCGACCGCCCGGAACTTCCAGGCACCCGCGCGCCGGTAGAGCTCGCCGCTGACGTACGCGGTCTCGGTGTCGGCGGTCATGTCGAAGCGGGCGAGCTCGGTCCCGGAGGCCGCGTCCAGGAGCCTGAGGTGCAGCCCGGGCACCCGGCCGAAGCTGCCGCCCTCGGCGGAGGCGCACAGGACGACCCGTCGGATCTCGGGCTCCAGGGTGGCCAGATCGACGTCGAGCGTGTCCGCGCCGGGCTGCTTGCCGAGGTGGCGTACGGCGCCCGAGGCGTGCCGCGGCTGGTTGTAGAAGACGAAGTCCCCGTCGGAACGCACGCGACCGCTGTCGGTCAGCAGGAGTGCCGAGGCGTCCACGTCCGGTACGCCCGGCCCGGCCGACCAGCCGAGCACGGCTCTGACGGAGGCTGACCCCACGGGCAGGTTGGCGCCCTTGCTCAATATCGTCACGGCGCACAGTCTGCCCCTGCGCCCGCCGCGGCGGAACGTCCGCGCGGGCGGAACGCATCGCCGGGCAGGGGGGCAGCCCGGCAACGCGTAGAGGCCCGCACCTCACGGTGCGGGCCTCTACGTTGGTCACACGCCAAGGTTGCGTCAGGCGGGAACGATGTTCTCGGCCTGGGGGCCCTTCTGGCCCTGCGTGACGTCGAAGTTCACCTTCTGGCCTTCCTGAAGCTCACGGAAGCCCTGGGTGGCGATGTTCGAGTAGTGGGCGAACACGTCAGCGCCGCCACCGTCCTGCTCGATGAAGCCGAAGCCCTTTTCCGCGTTGAACCACTTCACGGTGCCAGATGCCATATGAGTTTCTCCTTCGGGGCTGTACCCGGACCCACACTGTGCGGGAACCGGTGTTGAAGTAATGATTGCCCCGTCCGAAAAAACATCGGAATAAAGTTTTGGGAACCACAACTGCAACTGCGCTGACCGTAGCACAGCGCAGGCCGTCCGGCACGGAAGGTTTCTGCTTCTTCATTCCCAACACCGTGAATCTTCACCGGCATTCGATGAATTTCTGTACCGGTGGCAACAGATATTCGTCAGCCGCGGAAGGCCTCCGGCCGCTCCGGAGAGGCCTCCGCGAGCGCCTTGGTGACGGCTTCGACGCCCGCGCGCAGGCCGTACACCGGAGTGTCGGGCTGCTGACGCCAGGAGTCGTCGATGCCACCCGCGTCGACGGTGTCGAAGCCGAGCTCGTCGATGAGCGCCCGTACGGTCTTCTTCGCCGCCTCGTCGTCGCCGGCGACCGGCAGCGCCATCCGGTCGGGGGCCCCGGCCGGCCGGGGCCGTTCCAGGATGTCGACGGCGTAGGTGCCGTTGAAGGCCTTGATCACCGGGTGGCCCAGGTGGCGTTCGGTCCAGCGGCTCTCGGTCAGGCCGTCGTCCTCGATGCCGGGGATGCGGCCGTCGCGCTCGCGGGGGTAGTAGTTGCAGGTGTCGATGACCGCGAAGCCCTCCGCCGCGCCGTCGAAGAGCCCGGCGGGCAGGTCGGGCACGTTCTTGAGGGGGACGGTGACCACGACGACCTCCGCGCCGCGGGCCGCCTGGGCGACCGTGACGGGCGTGGCGCCGGTCTCCTCGGCCAGCGCCGTGAGGGTTTCGGGTCCGCGGGAGTTCGCCACGGAAACCTCGTGTCCGAGGGCGGTGAGCCGGCGGGTGAGGTTGCCGCCGATGTTGCCGGCGCCGATGATGCCGATCTTCATGAGCTCTCCAGTGCAGTGCGCGGTTTCGGGTATCGCCTCTGTCCGAACTCCACGGGCCCCCACGGCATTCCGGATCCTTCGGCGCAGCCGGGTGGATTTTCAGCCATTTTCCGCAGCCCGAGAACCGGAGTGGCCCGAGAGGGGTCTTTCGGGGCAGTGCCGGGGACCGTACCGGCAGGTTTCGCACCACGGGGAAAGGTACGAAAATATGTCCAAGCTTCCGGCCAAGCGCGCGGCCATTGCCCTCGCCGCCGCTGCGACCGCCGCCGCGGCCGCGCTCTCCCTGACCTTCGTCACCGACGCGTCCGCCTCCGCGCCCGCCCCGGGCACCGCCCGGACGGCGACGGCGCTGCCCTCCGTATCCGGCAGCCCCGAGGGCGCGTTCACCCGTATCGCCGACTTCTACGGCTCCTACATCGACGCGGTGTACGACGGGGACGGCAAGACCGCCGACCAGCTGCGCGCCTTCTACCTCTCCAAGCCCCTCCAGCAGGAGCTCAGGCAGTGGGAGGAGGCGAACCACGCGAACGGCGTACTGCGCGCCCAGAACGTGCCCCTCCAGTGGAAGGTCGCCTCGACCGGCAGCGGGACGGGCAAGACGAACGCCACGGTCACCCTGACCTGGGGCGGCGGCGACACCACGGAGATCCACGTCCAGGCCGACCTCAAGACGCGCAAGATCACCTCGATCAAGGACTGATCCGCGCGCCGACGCAGCCGAAGCGTCCGACGCAAGAGGGGGCCCGCCACCGGCGGGCCCCCTCCATGTCATCCCCGGCGCTCAGGCCCGGACAGGGCCTAAGCCCCGCTCGCTTCGAGCATGTCCTCGCGCTCGACCAGCTTCACGCGCTCGCGGCCCTGCGGTTCACCCAGCGCCTTCTCCGCGGCGTCCAGCTTGTACCAGCCCTCCCAGGTGGTGAACCGGACCCGGCGCTCCGCCAGGAACGCCTCGACGGCTTCCGGAGCCGGCGAGGCCGGGGTGAGCAGCCGCCCTGCGGCGTGGTCGGCGAGCAGGCTCGCCACCGTCTCGTTCGCGTCGCCCTTGGTGTGGCCGATCAGGCCGATGGGACCGCGCCGGATCCAGCCGGTGACGTACGTCGAGGGCAGGTGCGCACCGGCCTCGATCACCCGGCCGCCCTCGTCGGGGACCGTGCCGGACTCGACGTCCCAGGGGAGCTTGGGCAGTTCGTCGGAGAGGTAGCCCACGGCCCGGTACACCGACTGGACGTCCCAGTCCGTGAACCGGCCCGTGCCCTTGACGTTGCCCGTGCCGTCGAGTTCGGTCCGCTCGGTGCGCAGGCCAACGACCTTGCCGTCCTCGCCGAGCACCTCGACGGGCGATTCGAAGAAGTGCAGGAACAGCTTGTGCGGGCGGTCGCCGGTGTCGCGGATCGCCCAGTTCTCCAGGGTCTTGGCGACCATGTCGGCCTGCTTGTTGGCGCGGCGGGCGGCGATCGAGCCCTCGTCGTAGTCGATGTCCTGGGGGTCGACGATGACCTCGATGTTCGGCGAGTGGTCCAGTTCGCGCAGCTCCATCGGACTGAACTTCGCCTGCGCCGGTCCGCGACGGCCGAAGACGTGCACTTCGAGCGCCTTGTTGGCCTTGAGGCCCTCGTGCACGTTCGGCGGGATCTCGGTCGTCAGCAGCTCGTCCGCCGTCTTCGCGAGGATGCGTGCGACGTCGAGCGCGACGTTGCCGACGCCGAGGACGGCGACCTTCTCGGCCTCCAGCGGCCAGGTGCGCGGGACGTCCGGGTGGCCGTCGTACCAGGAGACGAAGTCGGCGGCGCCGTACGAGCCCTCCAGGTCGACACCGGGGATCCGCAGCTCGCGGTCGGCGGTGGCGCCCGTGGAGAAGATCACCGCGTCGTAGAACGCGCGCAGCTCGTCGAGGGAGATGTCGTTCGGGTAGTCGACGTTGCCGAAGAGGCGGACCTGCGGCTTGTCGAGCACCTGGTGCAGGGCGGTGATGATGCCCTTGATGCGCGGGTGGTCGGGGGCGACGCCGTACCGGATCAGGCCGAAGGGGGCCGGCATCCGTTCGAAGAGGTCGATGGAGACGCCTGGTTCGGCGGCCGCCTCGGACTTGAGCAGCGCGTCGGCCGCGTAGATGCCGGCGGGGCCGGCGCCGACTATCGCTACCCGCAGAGGGCGAGGCATGTGTGGGTTCCCTTCCACCGACAAACTGGCTGATCAAAGTGAACCCTAAGCTAAGGCCACCCTAACCGGGCACCCGGCCCCTGCTTATGACCTCATAAACAGCTCTTATGACATCCCAAAGGGCCGCTTTGGGGACGCCGGGACCACGGCCGGCCTCGTACGCGGTATTCAAGCCCCCGTACTGGGTACTCAGGCCTCGTACTCGGTCAGGTCGATGAAGTGGACGTCGAGCAGGGCGCCCGACTCCGGCGCCTCGACCCGCCGCTCCGACTCCATGCCCAGCTTGCGGATGACGTTCTCGGACTCCTCGTTGCCGGCCCGGTTGACCGCGATGACCCGGTCCAGTCCCCGGTCCTGGAGGGCGAACTCCAAGGTGGCCTGGGCGGCTTCCGAGGCGTATCCCTGGCCCCAGAACGGCCGGCCGAGACGCCAGGTGATCTCGACGGCGGGCATGACCTCGGGCAGCCACTCCGGCACGGACAGGCCGACGGCGCCGATCAGCTCCCCCGAAGCCAGCAGCTCGACGGCGAACAGGCCGAAACCCTCCTCGTCCCACTCGTCCTCCCAGCGCTCGATGGCGTCGGCGGTCTCCTCCAGGTCGAGCGTGGATCCGTCACCGATCCAGCGCATCACCTCGGGGTCGGCGTTGATCTCCGACAGCGGGACGAGGTCGTCGTCGGTCCAGCGGCGGAGCAGGAGGCGGGGGGTACGGATCTCGGTCATGCCCTCATCCTGCCGAACGCGGCCCCACCAGGGTTAATCGGGCCCCCGTGCGGGCTTTCAGCGGGGGCGCAGCAGGTAGCGGACCGCGCCGTCCACCGAGCCGTCCCGCTCGAACCCGGCCCGCCGGACCACGGCGTGCGAGGGCGCGTTGCCGACATCGACGACGGCCCGCAGCGCGGTCAGCCCGGGCTGCTCGAAGGCCCATCCGGCCAGGGCGCGCAGGGCTTCGGTCGCGTGTCCGTGGCCCCGGGCCGAAGGCAGGAGGTCGTAGCCGACCTCCGCGTGCCCTTCGGGGTCGGGCGCGCCGTGGAAGCCGATGCCGCCGATCGCCCTGCGGTCGGTGTCGCGGACGATGGCGTACGGGCCCCAGCCCGGGTGGTACTCGCCGACCTCGCGCGCCAGGCCCAGCATCCCGGCGGCGATCCTGGTCCCCTCGGGCGGCCCGTCTTCGGCCCACACGAAGCCGCCGGGGCCGCCGGTGTGCAGGTCGGCGGCGGCCGAGGGGCTGATCTCGCACAGAACGACGCCCTCCCCCCGGACAGGGTTGGCGTACCAGCGCCAGTGCCGTCGGCGGGGCAGGCCGGGCAGGTCGGCCCGGCCGGTGGCACCCAGGAGCGAGCCCCACGCGTCAGCCGGGGCGGCGCGCGGGGCGTGCGGGAAGAGCCGGTCGAGGATCAGGGCGCTGGTGTGCCCGGAGCCGGTCCAGCCGGTGGCGCCGAGGCCGTGCAGGATGTCGTGGGTGTGCAGCAGCACCTCGGTGGCGCCCATGGCGGCGAACCCGTCGGCGCCGGCCGCGCCGGCGGGATGCCAGGCGCGGTCCTCCGCCCGGGCCGCGAGGACGGCGGCCGCCAGGAGGCGTCCGGTCGCCGCGATGAGGTCCGTCAGGTCGCCGGGCGTGGTGCCGGGGGCGGCGCCGGCCCTCATGGGCAGCCAGGAGTCGGGCACGCGGCCGGCCGGCTGCGCGGCGAAGGCAGTCAGGTCTGCAATGAGGTGGACGGCGGTCTCCGCGCAGCTCCACTGCAGCCCCGCCGCCGGCCGGGACCAGTCGCGGTCCGCGACCTCGCGCAGGGCGGCGACTGCGTCCGTGACGGTGCGGGTGAGGTCGTCGGCGGTGAAGGGGGCCATGACGTGGACCTTAAGGCCGTTCCGGTCGGTGGCCGGAGGCCGGGCCGCCCCGGAGTCGGTTCAGTCGGGGAGGCCGGAGCCGCAGCGCGAGCAGTAACGGGCGTCCCGTTCGGAGGCGAGCCGGCCACACTCCGCGCACACGCGGTGCAGCAGGCAGGCCGTCTCCCCGCCTTCGGCGGCGGGGGGCGTACCGATGCCGAGGCCGGGGCGGCGGGGGTGGACCGTGAGGTACGCGATGCCCTCGGGGCCGGCGGTGAGGGAGCGCCGGGTGTTCCTGGACAGCAGGGCGGCGGTGTGCGGCCGCAGGCCGTGGGGACCGTCGTCGGTGTCGAGCCGGCCGCTGCCCTCGACCACGACCAGCAGCACGTCGAGCACCGGTTCGCGGTGTTCGGCGATGGTTGCGCCGGGCGGCAGCCGGATGAGGTTCGCGTCCAGTACGCGCCCCGCCTCGGTCAGCCGCCAGAGCGCGCCGGTGGCACCGGCGGGGGCCTCCGCGATGACCGCGTCCAGGTCGGTGAGGGCACCGCCGAGGTGCGAGCGCGTGGTCATGTTCGTCCTTCCTGGTCCCTCAACGGGAGTCCCCGGTCCCTCAGCGTGAGTGCCCGGTGACCACCGCAGTCATACACGATCGGTTCCGGTCATTCGTGGCTGACGGGGGCATTGCCCACCCCCGGCCACCAGTGTCGTACGTCTGACCGATAAGATCAGGCCACCGCTCCCCTGCCCTCGCGCCGTTACCCCGGCCCGACCGCCCGCACCGGAAAAACGCCTGCCGCACATGAGTTCCGACACCGCCCTGTATCCGCCCCCGCCCACCACCGACGGCTTCGCCCCGGCCGGGCCCGTCACCCCCGAGCGGTCCCGCCGGCCCCGGGTCCCGGCCGGCCTGGCCCCGGCGCGGCCGACCCCCGCCGCTGCCTTCCACAGCGTCAGCGCCGTCACCACCGTACTCCTGGCCCTCGTGGCGATCGGCGCGATGATCCACGAGCCGGTGCTGATACCGCCGCTGGCGGCCAGCGCCGCCCTCGTGCACAGCGCGCCCGCGCTGCCGCTGGCGCAGCCGCGCGGTGTGGTGCTCGGACACCTGCTGGGTGCGGCCGTCGGCTACGGGGTCCTCGCCCTGGCCGGCAGCACCGCCTGGGCAGCCGCCGTCGCCGCGGGCATCACCTTGGCCCTGCTCATCCTCGCGCGGACCCCGCACTCGGCTGCCTGCGCCACCTCCGTCATCGTCGTGCTCCAGACACCGGCGCCCGCCAGGTTCGTGCCGCTGCTGTTCGGGGCGACGGTCCTGCTCGTCCTCACCGGCTACGCCGGCTCCCGCATCCGCCGGAAGGCCCCGAAGTACCCTGCTTATTGGTGGTGACTCCGCAGTGGCGCGCCTCCGCGCCTGCGAGGGTGCTCGGGCGCTACTTCTTGTGACCGGACGGCGCGGTCACGGTGGCGGTGAAGGGCGGAACAAGCGGTGCAGATTTCGACGAAGGACGTGTTCGGAGCACCCTGCTGGGTGAGCCTGATGGCCCGCGACCTGGAGGCCTCCCAACGTTTCTACGCCGCCGTGGTGGGCTGGAGCTTCCGGCGGACGCGCCTCGGCGAGGGCTTCTCCGTCGCCCGGGTCGACGGCGCCCCGGTGGCGGGCATCGGCGCCCTCGCCGGAGACCTGGAGGTGCCCGTCGCCTGGACCCCGTACTTCGCCGTGGACGACGCGGACGTGGCGGTGGGCCGGATCAGGGAGCGCAGCGGCACGGTCGCCGTCGGACCGGTCTCCTTCCCCATCGGCGGCCGCGGCGCGCTGGCGGCCGATGTGGACGGCGCGGTGTTCGGCATCTGGGAGGGGCCGGTCGCCTCCGACTGGCGGGTGGGCCGCGGCCCCGCCCCGGCCTGGCTGGAGCTGCGGACCCGCAACGCGTTCGACGCGGCCCTGTTCTACGGGGAAGTGCTGGAGTGGGCCACCGGCCGTCCGGGCTGCTGCGAGGTCTCCTACGAGGAGGACCAGGTCGTGCTGCGGCAGAACGGGGAGCCCGTGGCCCGGCTGAACAGCGGTCCCGTGGAGGCGGCCTCCTACAGCCCCCACAGCCGGCCCCGCTGGCACGTCCACTTCCGGGTGCCGCGCCTGGAACCGGCCATCGAGGCGGCCGTCTCGATGGGCGGCCGCACCGTCTCGGACATCACCTCCAACGCCCGGGAGCGGTGGGTGGCGCTGCGCGACCCGGACGGTGCCCTGTTCACCCTCACCACCTCCCTGACGACGCCGCTGTCGCTCTGATCTCCGATGTGCCCGGTCCGTCGTCCCTTGCCACACTGGGCACAGGAGGTGCGCGATGGACCCGGTGGCGGCGCTGAACCGCATCGCCTTCCTGCTGGAGCGCGGGCAGGCCCCCACGTACCGGGTGCAGGCCTTCCGCACGGCGGCGGGCGTCGTCGAACGGCTCGGCGCGGACGAGGTGGCCCAGCGGGCGCGGACCGGTTCGCTGGAGGCCGTCAAAGGGCTGGGGCCCAAGACCGCCCAGGTGGTGCGGGAGGCGCTGGCCGGGCAGATCCCGGGGTACCTGCAAAAGCTGGAGGACGAGGTCGCGGCGCACCCCGAGGGGCCGCCCGCCACCGAGGCCGCCCGGGCCCTGCGGGCGGCGCTGCGCGGGGACTGCCATCTGCACTCCGAGTGGTCCGACGGCGGCAGCCCCATCGAGGCCATGGGGCGTACCGCCATCGAGCTGGGGCACGAGTGGGCGGTGCTGACGGACCACTCGCCGAGCTTGAAGGTCGCCCGGGGGCTCTCGCCCGAGCGGTTGCTCGAACAGCTGGACGTGGTGGCGGAGCTGAACGCGGGCTGGGCGCCGTTCCGGCTCCTCACCGGCATCGAGTGCGACATCCTGGCCGACGGGTCGCTCGACCAGGAGCCCGAGCTGCTGGACCGGCTCGACGTGGTGGTGGGTTCGGTCCACTCCAAGCTGCGCATGGACGCGCCGGCCATGACCCGGCGGATGCTCGCGGCGGTGCGCAACCCGCTGATGGACGTCCTGGGGCACTGCACCGGGCGCCTGCTGACGGGGAGGACCCGTCCGGAATCGGAGTTCGACGCGGCGGCCGTGTTCGCGGCGTGCGCGGAGTCCGGTACGGCCGTGGAGATCAACAGCAGGCCGGAGCGGCTGGATCCGCCGCGGCGGCTGTTGCGGACGGCCGTGGAGGCCGGGGCCCTGTTCGCCGTCGACACGGACGCGCACGCCCCCGGACAACTTGACTGGCAGCTGCTGGGCTGTGAGCGGGCCGTGGAGTGCGGGGTGACGGCGGACCGGGTGGTCAACACCTGGCCGGCGCCGGAGCTGCTCGCCTGGACCCGCACCCGCCGGCCGCCCGTACGGCGGTCCGAAGCCGTCTCTTAGGGCCGTTACAGGCGTGAAACGGGCGTCGGGGGTTCATGGGCCGCGAGCACGGGGCAGACGTACCGGACACAGCAACCGACCTTTTGCGAAGGGACCTGCACCGTGTCTCGATCGAGGATTCTCGTAGTGGGCGCCGGCTTCGCCGGGGTGGAGTGCGTACGGCGCCTGGAGCGCCGGCTGTCCCCCGCCGAGGCCGAGATCTCACTGGTCACGCCGTTCTCATACCAGCTCTACCTGCCGCTGTTGCCCCAGGTGGCGTCAGGGGTGCTGACCCCGCAGTCGGTCGCCGTCTCGTTGCGCCGCAGCAGCAAGCACCGGACGCGGATCATCCCGGGCGGGGCGATCGGCGTGGACCCCAAGGCCAAGGTCTGCGTGATCCGCAAGATCACCGGCGAGACCGTGGACCAGTCCTACGACCTGCTGGTCCTCGCCCCCGGCAGCGTCACCCGTTCGTTCGACATCCCCGGGCTGGAAGAGCACGCCCGCGGGATGAAGACCCTCGCCGAGGCCGCGTACCTGCGCGACCACGTGATCGCCCAGCTCGACCTCGCCGACGCCAGTCAGGACGAGGCGGAGCGCACGGCGCGGCTGCAGTTCGTGGTGGTCGGCGGCGGTTACGCCGGTACCGAGACGGCCGCCTGCCTCCAGCGCCTGACCCGCCACGCGGCGTCCCGTTACCCCCGGCTGGACCCGGACCGGATCAAGTGGCACCTGGTGGACCTGGCGCCGAAGCTGATGCCTGAACTCGGCGACAAGCTGGGCAAGGCCGCCCTGGACATCCTGCAGAGTCGCGGCATCGAGGTCTCGCTCGGCGTGTCCGTGGGCGAGGTCGACGCCGAGAAGGTGACGCTCACCGACGGGCGGGTGCTGCCGAGCCGGACCCTTATCTGGACGGCGGGTGTGGCCGCGAGCCCGCTGGTGGGCACCCTGGACACGGAGACCCGCAAGGGCCGCCTGGTGGTGCGCCCCGACCTGACGGTGCCGGGCGTCGACGGGGTGTTCGCCCTCGGGGACGCGGCGGCCGTACCGGACCTGGCAACGGGCGGCGACGCTTTGTGCCCGCCGACCGCGCAGCACGCCATGCGGCAGGGACGTGCCGTCGCCGAGAGCGTCATCGCGACGCTGCGGGGCCAGACGCCGCGCCCGTACGTGCACAAGGACCTCGGTCTGGTGGTGGACCTCGGCGGGAAGGACGCCGTCTCCAAGCCGCTCGGCATCGAACTGCGCGGCCTGCCGGCGCAGGCGGTGGCGCGCGGCTACCACTGGTCGGCGCTGCGGACCAATGTCGCCAAGACCCGGGTACTGACGAACTGGCTGCTCAACGCCGTCGCCGGGGACGACTTCGTCCGTACCGGCTTCCTCGACCAGCGGCCCGCCACGCTGCGGGAGTTCGAGCACACCGACGCCTACCTGACGCCGGAGCAGGTCCGGGAGCACACGGCGGCGCTGCACGCTCGGGGCTGAGCGGGGCTGAACGGGGCTGAGCCGGGCTGAACGGGGCTGAGCCGGGCTGAACGGGGCTGAGCCGGGCTACGCCGTGCCCGCGCCGCGGGCCAGGAGGAGGGTGACGTCGGCGGCCGCGACCGCGAGCGTGCCGAGGAACGGGACGCGGCCGCGGCCCCGACCGGTGGCGAGGAGCACAGTCGCCGTCAGGGCGAGCAGCCCCCACCCGGAAGCGGTCGTCGGTCCGGCCGGACCGACGACCAGCGCGGCGGCCGAGCCGAGTACGAGGAGGGCGGCCAGCGCGGCCGAGCGGCGGACGCCGAGCCGCTGCGGGAGCCCCGTCACGCCCGTGGCCAGGTCGCCCGCGATGTCGGGCAGCACGTTGGCGAAGTGGGCGCCCGCACCGAGCAGTGCGGCCGCCACGCCGAGCCAGAGCGGCGGCCACGGCCGTCCCGGCAGGCCGAGCGTGACGAAGGCGGGCAGCAGGCCGAAGGCCAGCGCGTACGGGAGCCAGGACGCGGGGGTGCTCTTGAGCCACAGGTTGTACGCCCAGGCGGCCGCGACCGCGCAGAGGTGCACGGTGCCTGCGAGCCACCCCGAGGCGAGCGAGAGCGGCACGCAGAGCGCGAGCGCCGCGATCGCGGCGACGCTCACGGTCGCGGGCGCCACGGTGCCCGCCGCGAGCGGCTTGTCCGGTCGGCCCGTGATCCGGTCGCGCCGCAGGTCGGCTCGGTCGTTGCACCAGCCCACCGAGAGCTGGCCGAGCGCGACGGCTCCGGCCGAGACCGCGCAGCCGGCGGCACCCCGTCCGACGGCCACGGCCAGCACGGCCGTGAAGAGGGTGACGGCGGCCGCCGGCAACGGGTGACAGGCGGCCAGCAGGGCGACCACCGTCCCGCGGCCGGGGCGCGCGGCGGTCTCCGGGGGCGGTGCGGTGGCGCGGGTGACGGTCACCGCCCCACGCTAAGGGCCGCGCGTGCCGCCGCCCGGGACCGGCGGGCGGCGGCACGCCCGGTTCGTCCGGTTCGGTGGAAAGCGACACCGTCTTCCCTATGTTGGGGCGATGACACGTGTCCTGGCAGTGAGCAGCGTGTTCCCGCCCCACGCGTACCGGCAGTCGCAGATCACGGAAGCGCTCGCCCGCTGCCTGCCGCCGGGCTCCGACACCGGCATGCTGCGCCGGATGCACGCCTCGGTGGGGGTCGAGAGCCGCCGTCTGGCGCTCCCACTGGAGCGGTACGGCCCCGGCAACGACTTCGGGACCACCAACGCCCGGTTCGTCGAGGCCGCGCTCGACCTCGGCGCCCGCGCCATCGAACTCGCCCTCGCCGAGGGCGCACTCCCGGCCCGCGACGTGGACCTGGTCATGTCGACGACGGTGACCGGGCTCGCCACGCCCTCCCTGGAGGCACGGCTCGCCGCCCGCACCGGTCTACGGCCCGACGTACGGCGCCTGCCGCTGTTCGGGCTGGGCTGCGCGGCGGGCGCCGCCGGCCTCGGCCACCTGCACGACCACCTCACGGGCCGGCCGGGGCACGCCGCCCTGCTGCTGTCCACGGAGCTGTGCTCCCTCACCCTCCAGCCCACCGACACCTCGACGGCGAACCTGGTGGCCGGGGCGCTGTTCGGGGACGGGGCGGGGGCACTGCTGGCGGTGGGCGCCGGCCATCCCCTGTACGACCGCGGCGCCGGACCCACGGTGGTGGACGCGCGCAGCCGCCTCTACCCGGGGACCGAGGCCCTGCTCGGCTGGGACATCGGCCATTGGGGTTTCCGCATGGTGATGGGCCGTGAACTGCCCACACTGGTGCGGCTGCACGTCGCCGGGGAGGTGGAGGACTTCCTCGCGGGGCACGACCTCAAGCCCGCCGACGTGGCCGCCTGGATCTGCCATCCCGGCGGTCCGAAGATCCTCGACGTCCTCGGGGAGGCCCTGGGGCTCCCGGACTCGGCCCTCGCGGCGAGCCGGAGCTCGCTGGCGACCGCGGGGAACCTCTCCTCGGCCTCCGTGCTGCACATCCTCGGCAACGTCCAGAGCGCCGGCCCGCCGCCGCCGGGCTCGGCCGGGCTGATGATCGGCTTCGGTCCGGGCTTCGCCTCCGAACTCGTCCTCCTGCGCTGGTGAGGCCCTCATGCCGATGACCCTGTACCTGCTGGTGCTCGCCCTCGTGGCAGGCGAGCGCCTCGCCGAGCTCGCCGTGGCCCGCCGCAACGCCGTCCGGAGCCTGGCGCGCGGCGCCCGGGAGTACGGCCGCGGCCACTACCCGGCCATGGTCGCCCTGCACACGGCGCTGCTGGCCGGATGCGCCGTCGAACCCTGGGCCGCGGACCGCCCGTTCCTGCCCCTGCTCGGCTGGTCCGCGCTCTCGGTGGCCGTGGCCGCGCAGGGACTGCGCTGGTGGTGCGTCGCCACCCTCGGCCCGTACTGGAACACCCGGGTGCTGGTCCTGCCCGGCCTGACGCCGGTTGCGGCCGGCCCCTACCGGCTGCTGCGCCACCCCAACTACCTGGCGGTGGTGGCGGAAGGGCTCGCGCTGCCGCTGGTCCACTGCGCCTGGGTGACGGCGGCCGGTTTCTGCGTGCTGAACGCACTGCTACTGCGGGTGCGGATCCGCTGCGAGGATTCCGCGCTGACGTACGCCCGCACCGGCGGCAGCCTCGTGGGCGCCGCGCCGTGATCGACCTGCTGGTGGCGGGCGGCGGACCGGCGGGACTGGCCACCGCCATCCAGGGCGCCCTGGCCGGGCTGGAGGTGGTGGTGGCCGAGCCGCGCCCGACCCCGATCGACAAGGCCTGCGGGGAGGGGCTGATGCCGGGCGCCGTGCACCGGCTGGCGGGCCTGGGCGTTGCGGTGACGGGCCGCGCCTTCCACGGCATCCGCTACGTCGACGGGCTGAGCGGGCTGAGCGCGCAGGGGCTGTTCCGGGACGGACCGGGGTGTGGTGTACGGCGTACGGACCTCCAGGCGGCGCTCGCGGCCCGGGCGGCGGAACTGGGCGTACGGATGGTCGCGCGGCGAGTGGAGGAGGTCCGTCAGGACGAACACCGGGTCGGGGCGGCGGGCCTGACCGCCCGGTACCTGGTGGCGGCTGACGGCCTCCACTCGCCGGTGCGGCGCGCCCTGGGCCTGTCGGCGGCGCCCGCGCCGGGGCGGCCGGCCCGCTACGGCCTGCGCCGCCATTACGCGGTGGCGCCGTGGAGCGGGCTGGTGGAGGTGCACTGGGCCCCGCGGAGCGAGGCGTACGTCACTCCGCTGGGGCCCGACCGGATCGGGGTGGCGGTGCTGACCTGCGAGCAAGCCCCCTTCGACGTACAACTGGCCCGGTTCCCGCTGCTGTCGGCCCGGCTGCCTGCGCCCGGCCCGGGTGACGCGGTGCGCGGGGCGGGGCCGCTGCGCCAGCGCTCCCGTGCCAGGGTGGCGGGGCGGGTGCTGTTCGTCGGGGACGCGGCGGGGTACGTCGACGCGCTGACCGGGGAGGGCCTCACGCTGGCACTGGCGGCCGCGGGGGAACTCGTGCGGTGTGTACGCGCGGGGCGGCCGCAGGAGTACGAGCGGGCCTGGCGGGAGGTGTCGCGGAGCTACCGGGTCTTGACCGGGGCCCTGTTGTGGGCACGCGGGCAGCCCTGGCTGGCGGGGCGGATCGTGCCGCTGGCCGCCCGGCTGCCGGGCGTGTTCACCCGGGCGGTGAACCTGCTCGCCTGACGGCCCGCGGGGCCCGGGCGGCGTCCGATGCGGCCCGGGCCCTGCGGTGGGACCGTCAAGGGGGTCGAGGGATCAAGCGCCCTCGCCTTCCTCGGCCACGGGGGCCACCAGGGGCATCGGGGCCACGGGAGCCACGGGAGCCACGGGAGCCACGGGAGCCGGCCGGGGGCCGTACATCAGGGCCAGCCCGGCGAGCACGGAACCCGCGCCGGCGCACAGCACGGTGGCGACGCCCGCCCAGGCGTGCGGACCGCCCAGGGCGCCCGCCAACGGGTCGAACACCGCGATCCCGCCCGCCAGGTGCAGGGCGACGACCCCGAGCGCGGCGACGGCCGCCGCCCGCCACACCGCCGGGGTGTCGCGCACCGCCAGCAGTACGCCGAGCCCCAGACAGAGCACGGAGACGGCCGTGGGGAGGTGACCCACGGGGTGAACTGCCGGGAGGGCGGCCGGGTTCCCGGGCAGGTGCATGACCCCGCACACCAGCAGTGCGGCGGCCGCGGGCCAGCGCAGTACGTGGTGCAGGACGCCGCGCCGGGGCCGGGCGGGCGCCCGGCCGGGGGGCGGCTGCGGGACCGGCTCGGTGCGGGGTGCCGGACCCGGGCCCTCGGGGGTGTCCGCGCCGGGGCCGCCCGCGTCACCGCCGTTCTCGCCGTTCTCGCCGTTCTCGCCGTTCCGGACGGGGGCGGCGGGGGGTGCTTGGGCGGCTGGTTCGTGCGGGGAGCCGGCGGGCTCCGCCGGCTGGTCGGGGCCGCCACCGAGGGTCCTGGCCAGGAGCGCCACGTCCTCGATGGGCCGGCCGAGGGCGGCCGCACGCAGCGTGATGCCGGCCTCGACGTCCCCGTCCGGGGGCTCGCCGAGCAGGGTGACCATGTGCCGGACGTCGTCGACGGAACGCGACACGGCGGCCGCGCGCAACGCCTCCTGTCCGGAGCGGGACAGCAGACCCGTCTCCTTCAAGAGGCCGACCATGGCGGTGACCTCCTCGACGGGCCGGCAGGTGGCAGCCGTGTCCAGCAGGGTCCGTACCGTCTCCGGAGGGTCGTCGGCCGGCTCGGCGGCCGGGGTATGTCCGGGGCCGTCGGTCTCTTCGGCCCGCTCCTGTACGGCGGCGGTGCGGTCCTCGGGGGTCTCGGGGGTGCCGTCGCGGTCGTCGTACTGCGCCGCCGCGCGGATGTCGCGGTCATTCATGGAAAGCTCCGTTCGCCGACGCAGGGGGTCTGCGCTTCGCGCGCCGGTCATCGGGCGTCATGGGAAGCGCACGCTTAGTTGCATTGAGGGGCATGTGCGTGGACTGCGCCATTCGGGGCGGGCAAACGGGGGGTGGGCCGGGCGGCGGTGATTCTCCGGGCCGCCCGGGGGCAAGCGGTCTTGCATGACTGTTTATCTCGTCACCATCCCCGGGACCCTGCTGACCGAGCTGACCCCCGAGGCGCGGACGCGGTTGGTGAGCGCGCTGCGGCCGGCGGATCCGCGGGGCACCGAGCTGGGGGTCGCGGAGGACCTGGACATCCTGTCGTTCTACTCGGGCTCCTCCGCGTTCGCCCTCCACGTCGAGGTCGAGGCCTCGGACACCTCGTCAGCGGTGGACAAGGCCCGGGACCTGGCGTCGTCGGCGCTGCACGGCGCGGGGCTGGATTCCGGGACCGCCCCGCTCGGCGATCCCGTGATCACGGGGATCGCCGGCGAGTAGCCCACCTGCGGTGACGGGGCCGGGGAAGGCTTCGAGATGCGTGCGCGCCGCGCGGCTGATTCCCTGGTTCCGCCCGCTCTCCACCACTGAGCCAAGGAGCAGATGATGAGCGTTGCAGGCGGATCCAGTGGCCGGTCGCGGCAGTTGCGCGAGAAGGCCCAGGAGATGAGGACGGCGGCCGAGCGGTCCAGCGACCCCCAGGAGCGCAAGCGGCTCCAGGACAAGGCCCGCCGGCTCCAGGAACAGAGCGAGATGGAGAGCCGCATCGACGATCCGGGCATGGACCCGCGGTAGCGGGCCGGCCGCGCCGTGAAGGCCACGGAGGTCTTGGCCGACGCCTACGGACGTGTCCGTGAGGTGGTGCACGAGGTGCTGGACGGGCTCTCGGCCGAGGAACTCAACGCGCGGGTCGACCCGGCGGCGAATTCCGTCGCGTGGCTCGTCTGGCACCTGACCCGGGTGCAGGACGACCACGTGGCGGACGCGGCCGGGCTGGAGCAGGTGTGGCGGGCCGGGGGCTGGGCGGAGCGGTTCGCACTGCCGCTGCCGGCCGGGGCCACCGGCTACGGGCACACGGCGCGGGAGGTCGGCAAGGTCCGCGTCGAGTCGGCCGAGCTGCTGCTCGGTTACCACGACGCGGTGCACGAGCAGACCCTGCGGTTCGTGCGGGGTCTGGGCGCGGACGACCTGGGCCGGGTGGTCGACGAGCGCTGGGACCCGCCGGTCACCCTGGGGACGCGGCTCGTGAGCGTGCTGGCCGACGACCTCCAGCACGCCGGACAGGCGGCCTTCGCCCGCGGAGTCCTGGAGCGCCGGTGACACCGCCGTTCGGCCTCGACGGGCTTCCCGCGCGGGAAGAGGGCCGCCCCAGGCGCGGCCAGCCCCCCAGGGCGAAGGCGGCCCGCGCGCCGGGCGGCCCGTCGCCGGTCCTTCGGGCGGAGGCGGTACAGGCGCCTGGCCTGCCCTGACGGGCCGACTGCGGCTGCCGGGGCCCCCGGCGCGGGCAGCCGCCGGTCCCGGTCCTCCAGGGCGAAGCCGGGTGGACGCGGTCGGCCCCCCGCGCCGGACCGGCACTGCGGAGCAGCCGGGGTTCCCGCATGCTCCATGGGCGCCGGGCGATTCGTGGTCCGGGGGCCGATGAGTCCGGGGCGCCGTGGGGGTCTTGATTGGCGAAGGCCGGTACACCGCCGGCCGCACACCCGTAGGACCACGGGGAAGGTGGAGTCATGACCAGCCTGCGCGAGATCCTGGCATCACACGTGAGCAGCGGCTACCTGCCGGGGGCGGTGGGCTTGGTGGCCCGCGGCGACCGGGTCGAGGTGGCGGCGGTCGGCTCGGCCGGGGTCGGCGACTTCGCCCCGATGGCCCGGGACACGATCTTCCGGGTGGCCTCCCTGACCAAGCCGGTCGCCGCCGCGGCGGCGATGATGCTGATCGAGGAAGGGCGGCTCGCCCTCGACGAGCCGGTCGGCGGCCGGCTCCCGGAAATCGCCTCGCCCGTGGTCGTCCGTACGCCGTCCGGCCCGGTGGACGACGTCGTGCCGGCGCAGCGGCCGATCACCGTGGAGCACCTGCTGACCTTCCGGGCCGGGTACGGGTTCCCGGCGGACTTCTCACTGCCTGCCGTACAGCCGCTGTTCGCCGACCTCAGGCAAGGCCCCCCGCAGCCCCAGCTGGTAGCGGAACCGGATGCCTGGATGAAGGCGCTGGCCCGGATCCCGCTGCTGTACCAACCGGGCGAGGCCTGGCTGTACAACACCTGCTCCGACATCCTGGGCGTACTGATCGCCCGTGCCTCGGGGCGGCCGCTGCCCGAGTTCCTCGCGGAGCGGATCTTCGAGCCGCTCGGGATGCGGGACACGGGGTTCGCGGTTCCCGCGGCCCATCTGGGCCGCTTCACCGGCTACTACCGGGGCGGCGACGACGGCGCAGAGGGCGCAGCGGGCGGCCTGCAACTGGTCGACGCCCCCGACGGCCAGTGGAGCCGGACGCCGGCCTTCCCCTCCGCGGCGGGGGGCCTCGTCTCGACGGCGGATGACCTGTACGCCTTCGGCCGCATGCTGCTCGGCGAAGGCGCCGTCGGCGGCCGCCGGCTGCTGTCCGCCGAGTCGGTCCGGCGGATGACCACCGACTGGCTGACCCCGGCCCAGCGGGCTGCCGGCGCGCTCTTCCTGGAGGGCCAGGGCTGGGGGTTCGGCGGCAGTGTGGACATCGAGCGCCGCAACCCCTGGAACGAGCCCGGGCGTTACGGGTGGATCGGCGGTACCGGGACGGCGTGGCACATCGTCCCGGCCACCGGTTCCGTCACCGTCCTGCTCACCCAGCGCGAACTGAGCGGCCCGGCTTCGCCCGCCCACATGCAGGACTTCTGGCGGTACGCGGCCGGCTCCTGACCCGGCTCGCGGTCAGCGGCGGACGCTCCAGCCAACAGTGGTGCGCAGGCTCGCGGCGATCTTCGGGTCGCGCACCGAGGGGGTCCGGTCCTCGGCCGTGACCGTCAGCTTGTGGGTCCGCCCGCCGGAGAGGGACAGCTCCCCCACCCGTACGTCGCTCCGCCCTGCGAATCGTTTCAGCTCGTGCCCGTCCAGGTACCAGCGCACGGCGAGCTGTCGGCCGTCGGCGCTCGCGAGACGGGGGACGGAGATCTTCGCCCGGTCGCGCGTACGCAGGGTGCGGTCGGTCGGGGTGAGCGCGGTGAGGGTGTGGGCGTGGCGGTGGAAGCCCGCGATCATCGCCTCGACGCCGGGGAGGCTGAACGGCTTGCCGAGCACCCGCATGATCGAGTTGTCGGTGGGCCGGTTGAGGCCGGTGACGTAGTACCCGCCGCCTTCGTACGCGCCCACCGTGCCGCCGTCCGGGGACTGTTCGCCGAGCCAGCGGTACCACTTGGACCGGGTGTCGCGCATGCGGTCGGCGGTGAGGGTGGAGGTGTTGGGCTCGGCGGTCTCGGGGCCGGTGTACTTTTCGTAGCCGGGGGTGCCGGGGTAGAAGTACTCGTCGGCGAGCTTGCCGAGCGAGTGGCCGGTCTCGTGGATGGCGACCTGGCCGGACTTCGCGTTCCCGGCGGAGGCGGTGGAGATGCCCTCGTAGCCGAGGGTGGGGTTGGGTTCGTTGTATCCGGCCCCGCCGTACTTGGTGCTGTTGGACAAGACGATGACCAGATCGGCTGCGGGTGCCTTCGCCACGTACGCGTCGACCTTGGGCTGGTCCACGCACAGCAGCCGTTCGACGCCCTCGCACCAGAAGTAGGAGCCGAGGGCGGTGTCGCGGGTGGTGGCCCGGTCCGGGTCGCCGGAGACCCCGGACTCACGGGAGACGGCGTCGACCGTCCAGACGTTGAAGAGGTTGCGGTAGGTCGCGTACGGCTCCACGGCCGTGACCTCGGCCCACTTCTGCCGGGCGTCGTCGTGGAACTTCCCCAGTTCGGCCGCCGTGTAGCCGTCACCGATGACGACGACGTCGAGGCGGTCCGCGGTGGGCCCGTTGTCGACCGTCTTGGTGACCTCGCCGTCCGCTTCGCGCTCGGCGGCGGAGAGCCCGGTCGGCACCTTGTTCCGGCCGGCGGCCGGGACGTGGATGTGACCGGAGCCGGCTTCGCCGCCCTGTTCGGGCCCGGGTATCTCGACCTCCACCCCGTGCGGCGCGGGCGAGCCGGGTGGCGGGGCGTCCGCTCCGGCGGGTACGGCGGCCAGGAGCACGGCGCCCGCGCCGAGGGCGGCGACGGCCAGGCGGACGGTCGAGCGGATGGGTGACCCCATGAAGTCCCTCCCCGAGGAACATAAGCAATAAGATAAGCAGGATTAACCGGGTGCTTAAGTTAGGGGCGCGCGCGGGACGTGCGCAATGGACATCTCCCGCTGAATACTGGGGAGTTCACGCGACCCGAGGGGATTTCATGGATGAACCGGCCGCAATCGGACGCCGCGTTCAGCGCCTGCGCGCGGAACGCGCGCTGACCCAAAGGCAGTTGGCCGAACCGGTGTACACGCCGGCCTACATCTCCACCCTGGAGTCGGGCCGGGTCCGCCCCTCCGAGGCCGCCCTGCGCTTCCTCGCCGAGCGCCTCGGCACCTCCTACGAGGAACTCGCCACCGGCCGCCCCGCCCATCTGGCCACCGAGCTGCGCCTCGCGCTGACCGACGCCCAGCGGGCGCTGGCCACGGGCGCCGCCGACGAGGCGGCCGTCCTCTTCCGCGGGCTCCTCACCGACGCCGAGCAGCTCGGCCTGGAACCCGAGCGGGCCGAGGCGCTGCTCGGACTCGGCGACTGCTGTCTGGAGAGCGGGGAACTCGCCGACGCCATACGCCACTTCGAGGGGGCGGAACGGCTGCTGGCGCACGAGCCGCTCCCCCGCCGGGCCCGCGCCCTCCGCGGCCGGGCCGTGGCCCACCTGCTCGCCGGGGAGCTGCGCTACGCGTGCTACCTCCTCGAATCGGCCATCGACGAGCTGAACGCGAGCGGGCTCGGCGACCCCGAGGCGCTGGTCCTGCTCTACGCCGCGGCGATCGGCCCGTACATGGACATGGGGGCCCACGCCCGCGCGGCCCACGCCGCCGAACTGGCCCTGGCGCTCGCTCCGCAGGTCCAGGACCCGGCGCTGGTCGCGGGCATGCACCGCCAGGTCGCGCGCACCTTCCTCGCGAAGGGGCGGATGGCCGACGCCGACGCCTCCCTGGCCAAGGCGCAGGCGGTCTACCGGCAGCTGAGGCTGCGCACCGACCTGGCGCACTGCCACTGGATGCGCGGTTACGTCCAGGCACAGCGGGGCGAACTGGAAGCTGCGGAGGCGCAGTTGCGCACGGCCCGGGACATGCTCGCCGCCAAGCGGGCGGCGCTGTACACCGCCCAGGTGGAAGTCGAGCTGGCCGACGTACTGCGCCGGCTCGGCCGGTACGACGAGGCCACCGGGCTGCTGTCGGCGCTGCTGGAGCTGGGCGAGCACCACGGCGCCGTGCACGCCGGCGGAGCGCACCGGCTGCTCGGTCTGATCGCCGAGGAGCGGGGTGACGCCGAGGCCGCCGAGGAACACTACGTACGGGCGTTGGCGCTGCTGGAGCGCAGTGGGGCGAGCGGCGACCTCGCGGACCTGTGCCGGCTCCTGGGGGACCTGCTGCGGCGCGGCGGCCGCACGGAGGCCGCGCTCGACGCGTACCGCACGGGCCTCGGACACCGGGCGGTCCCGGGCACCACGACGCTGGGCCCCGCACCGGCGGCTCCGGCGGGCACGCCCGGCGCTCCCCCGGAAGCGGGCTGAGGCGGCGGCCCGCCGCCCTCACGCCCCGCGGGGCCCTTCCGCGTGGCCGGCGGCGCGGGCGGTGCAGGAGCGGGCGACCTCGTCGGCGAAGAGGCGGGCCGGCGGGGTCAGGGCGCTCCAGCGGCGGACGGCCCAGCCCACCGCGAGGGGTGGCAGGGCGGGGACGGGCAGCAGCCTGAGCGGTCCGTCGGATCCGGGCACCCGCCAGCCGGGCAGGGCCGGTACCAGGGCGTGGCCGAGCCCGAGTTCGGCGAGCAGCAGGGCGGTGTCCCAGTCGGCCACGCTGGTGTCGGAGCGGCTGATGCGGACGCCGCGGGCGGCGAGGGCGGCGTCCAGGTGGGCGCGGGAGGCGGAGTTCTCGGGCAGCCGGATGTGCCGGATGCCGCTGAGCTCCGCGGGTTCGACGCGGGGCCGGGTGGCGAGGGGGTCGTCCGCACCGACCGCGAGGACCCAGGGCAGGTGCATGACGGGGCGCTGCTCGATGCCGCGGACGGGCTCGCCGATGGTGATCCAGGCGAGGTCGAGGTCGTCGGCGGCGAGGGCGGTGAAGCAGCTGCGGCTGGAGTTCTCGGTCTGGAACTCCAGGCTCACCTCGGGGTGGCGGCGGCGGAAGGTGACGACGGCCTCGGACATGAAGTGCCGGACGGTCGTGGCTCCGGTGGTGACGCGGACCGATCCGGCGTCCCCGTGGACGAGGTCGTCGAGGCGGCGCAGGGCGCCGTCGAGGCCGGCGATGCCGTCTGCGGCGGCGGCGAGCAGGATGCGGCCGGCTTCGGTGGGGACCACTCCGCGGGCGTGGCGTTCCAGGAGCGGGGCGCCGGTCTCCTTCTCCAGGCGCCGGACGTGCTGGCTGACGGCGGGCTGGGTCCGGCCGAGGTCGCGGGCGACGGCGCTGAGGCTGCCGGTGCGGCACACGGCGACGAAGACGCGGAGGTCGTCGAGGGTCATGAGATCCAAGCTACAGCTTGGGTATGGGGACGAAATCCCGGGATTGACTAGGGTATTGAGCGCGGTGAGGATCGGTACAGGGCCCGGGCGGCAACCTGGACCCGCGCCCGCCGCGGAGTCCGGACTCCAGGCGGGCACGGGTCCGGGTGTCGACCCACGAGGCCCTGGCAGTGCCTACGGGTTCAGGGCGTGAAGGTCCACCGTTGGGCCGGGGTGCCCGCGCAGGCGGTGCGGGTCAGGCGGGTGCCGTTGGCGGTCGCCGATCCCTCCGGCGTCAGGCATTGGCCGGAGTTGCGCAGGCTGCCGTCGTCTCCCGGCTGCCAGGTCTGGCCGGTGACGGCGGCGCAGGGCTGTACGGTGACGGCCGCCGCGTTCGTGGCGTCGAGGCAGACGCCGCCCAGGCCGGTGATGTGGCCGTCGCCCTGGAGGGTCCAGCGCTGGTTGGGGCCGCCGTGGCAGGTGTACAGGGTGGGTTCGGTGCCGGGTGCGGTGCTGCTGTGCGGCAGGTCGGCGCAGCTGCCCGACGCGGAGTCGACGAGGGTGGCGTCGGCCGGGAGGGGCGCCGCCCGGCCGGTCAGGGTGAGTTCTGCCGCGCTGGTCCAGGGTCCTCTCGCGCCGGCCTCGGTCAGGGCGCGCAGGCGCAGGTAGCGGCCCGTCTTCGCGGGCAGGGTGATCCGTTTCAGGGCCGCGGTGTCGGCGAAGGTCCCGGTGGCCACCGGTGGCCCCCAGTCGGTGGTGGTGTCGGACACGTAGATCTCGTAGGAGCCGATGCGGCCGTTGACCCCGCCGTCCTGCCGGGGCAGGTAGCCGAGGCCGTCCACCGCGTAGCGGGCGCCGAGGTCGATGCGCACCTCGTGGGGCAGCGGGGCGGGCGTGCCGGAGGACCACGCCGTGTGCCACATCGTGGCCGGGTCGCCGTCAAAGGCGTTGGTGGCGGCCCCGTTCTCGGCGGCGCTCTCCTGGCTGTCGGCGGAGAGCAGGCGCCAGGCCGACTTGGGCAGGGGGGCGGAGCCGGTCGGTATGGCGCCGGCGGCGGGAAGGGTGACCCCGGCGGCCGTGACGCCGAAGGCGCCCTGCTTCGTACCGGTCTTGACCCACAGGACGCCGGAGCGGTCGGCCGGGTCGAAGAACCAACCGGTGGTGGCGGCGTCGTATGCGCCCTTCGAGGTGAGCCGGGTGAGGGCCGCGCCGTCGACGGTGAGGGCGGTGGGCGCAGAGGCGACGTGGAGGGTGAACTCGTATCCCCGGGAGACCGGTTGTCCGGCGTAGCTGCCGGTGGGGGCGCCGACGGAGACGGTGACGGTACCCGTACCGGTGGTGGGGGCGCTGACGTTCACCTGCTGGCGGGCGAAGGCGCCCGACTGGTAGGCGCGGGTGCGGCCGTCGTCCTCGTAGAGGCTGAACGCCGAGTCGCCGCGCGGGTGGATGTCGTAGGTGAGGGTGGAGACGGGCTTCTCCCCCGTGTAGTTCATCTGCGGCCACATCGGCACGATGGCACCGCCCTTGACGAAGAGCGGCAGCGTGTCGAGGGGCGCCTGGTAGCCGTTCAGCCAGCCCGGGCCCGAGTAGGTCGCGCCGGTCCAGTAGTCCGTCCAGGTGCCGGCGGGCAGGTAGATGCCGTCGCGTACGGAGGTGTCGGAGACGACGGGCGCGACGAGGAAGGAGTCGCCGGCCATGAACTGGCCGCTGGTGAGGTTGCCCCGGGCCACCGGGTCGTCCGGGTACTCCAGGACCATGGCGCGGGTGCTGGGTACGCCGGTGTCGTGTGCGACGCGGCTCATCGTGTACAGATAGGGCATCAGCCGCATCTTGAGCTGGAGGTACTTGCGGTTGACGGACAGGTAGGGCTCGGCGAACCGCCAGGGCTGCTTGTCCTGGTAGCCGGCGGCCGGGTTGGTCGCGCCCCAGCCGGACATGGTCATGAAGGCGGGGGTGAAGGCCTTCCACTGGAGGTCGCGGGCGTAGGTCTTGGGGCTGCCGCCGAAGATGCCGTCGATGTCGCCGGAGGCGTAGTTGATGCCGGACAGGCCGGCGCCCGTGATGGCGGGGACGTGCCAGCGCATGTCGTCCCAGGTGCCGTTGGTGTCGCCGGTCCAGACGACGGCGTTGCGCTGGGTGCCGGCCCAGCCGTCGACGGTCCAGACGTAGCGCCGGGCGTCGGAGTTCTTCTCGATGCCCTCAACGGCCTGCCGGACGCCGGTGAAGGCGCTCTTGTATCCGCCGCCGATCCAGGCGACGTCGGTCTTCACGCCGCGGGTGCCGGCGCCGCCGACTTCGGCCGCGATGTCGGTGAGGCCGGTGGAGGTCCACAGGCCGGTCTGGAACCCCTTCGCCTTGAGCGCGTCGACGGTGGACTTGAGGGGCGCGGTGTAGCCGCATCCGTAGCCGTCGTTGGGCAGGAACCAGCCCGAGGGCATGTCGGCGGCGCGGGCGTCGGCGGCGTAGCCGACCACGTCGGGGGTGGTCTGGTGGCGCAGGCGGCCGTGGTCACCCTGGTAGGCGGGGTTGGAGGCGTTAAAGCAGTCGGCGTTGCCCAGTTCGAAGCCCCACATCGGCGCCATGAAGGGTTTGCCGCTGACGTCGGTGTAGGCGTCGAGGACCGACTTGAGGGAGTCGCCGGTGAAGTACCAGGCGTCGAAGCGCTTCTCGTCGTGGGTGAGGGTGGTGGGGGCGTTGAACCCGTACGAGCCGGGGGCCCAGGTGTTGCGCATGACGCCGTAGCCGTTGGTGGACATGTAGAAGGGGGCGGGGCTGGCGTTGTCGTTCTCGCGCCACTTGTTGTCCACGGCCACGGGGACGGTCTTGCCGCGCAGGGCCCATTCCCCGAGGCGCAGCCCGGTTCCGTAGAACTGCTCGTCCGCGCCGCGGGCGAGGTACTGGGTGGTCTGGGCGGCGGTCCAGGAGGTGGGCCGGGTCTCCTGCCAGACGAGGGTGGCGTCGTCAGCGCGGTAGACGGAGAACCGCAGGGGCGTCTTGTTGACGCGGACGGTCAGGGCGCCGGTGGTGATCCGGTAGTAGGCGCCCGCCTCTGCGTACGTGGTGTTCACGGGGCCGAAGTCGGTGGTGGGGGCGAGGTCGGAGCCGGCCGGGTCCTGGGTGAACGCGCCGTCGGGAGAGAGCCACAGCCGGAAGATGTCGGCGCGGGCGACGACCACGCGGGCCTTGGCGCCGGAGGACGTGGTCACGGTGAAGGTGTCGCCCGACTGGGTGAGGCCGGTGGCGTCGCCGGCGGTCGCGGGGGCCGGGGCCGCGTCGGCCGGAGAGGCCATCGGTCCGGCGGCTGCCAGTCCCGACATGGCGAGGGCGCCGGCGAGCAGGGCCGCACCGGGTATGCGGCGGCGCGCGCGGGGCCGGTGTCTGGCCGGGGCGGGGACGGGGACGGGACGGACGCGCCTCAGGGTCAGTCTCATGGGGCAGCTCCTCGTGCGGTCCGGGGTCACGGACACACCGCTTTGGCATGCGCCTGGCAAACAGCACGGCCAAGATAGCGGTTCCGGGGCGCGTGATGAAGGAAGATGCTCGGAATTGCGCACTACCACGCAACTTCACGCATGGGTCACTCAAACGTCATCGAGACGTTCGATCGCCACCAGCGCCGCGTCGTCCCCCAGCCGACCGTGCGGAGAGTGCCGGAGCAGGTCCGCGCACAGATGGCGCAGCAGGCCGTCCGGACCGTCGCCGGGCCAGGCGGCGGCCCGCTCCTTGAGGGGGTAGAAGGCACCGGCCGCGTTCCGGGCCTCGATGACCCCGTCCGTGTACAGGAGCACCACGTCGCCCGGTTCGAAGGGGAACGACTGCGCGGTGAAGCCACTCGGCACGAGGCCCGAGAGCCCCAGCGGCGGTGCGGGATGGTCCACCTGGAGCGCCACGGCCCGGCCGTCGCGCAGCAACAGCGGCGGGGGGTGACCGCAGCTGACGACCCGCAGGATCGTCTCGGTGTCCGGGAAGTCGACCACGGCGGCGGTGGTGAACCCCTCCCCCCGGGGCCGGCCCGCGTCGTCTCGCGTCTCGTCGTCCACGTCCGCGGCGACCGCGCCGTCGAGGTAGGTGACCAGCTCGGGCAGACCCGCCTTGCGGTGAGCGGCCGATCGGAAGGCGCCGAGGACGATCGCCGCCTCGCCGACCGCCTCCAGGCCCTTGCCCCGGACATCCCCGATGAGCAGCCGGGTGCCGTCGTCCGTACGGGTCGCTGCGTAGAGGTCACCGCCGATCTGTGCCTCGGCCTCGGCGGCCAGGTAGACCGAGGCCAGCCGCAAGGGACCCATGCGTTCACGCAGCGGCCTCAGCAGGACCTGCTGCGCGGTCTCCGCGACCGACCGGAGCTGGGTGAGCTGCGCCTCGTGCACCTCCCGCAGGTGTGCGAAGAAGGTGACGAACGCCGAGATCAGGACCAGCGCGATGATCTGGAAGGTGTGGTTCAGGTCGGTGACCGTGGTCCTGGCGACGGCCACCGCCACCTGCGCCGCGACCGCCACGGCTCCGATGAACGCGGTCGCCCGCGGCCCGGCGAACGAGGCGGTGACGGCCGGGGCGGCGGCCAGGAAGGGACCCAGATGCACATCGGGCGGCGCCAGCACGTCGACGGCGGTGACGGTCGCGATCAGGGCCAGGGGAACGGACAACATCCCCATGCGCGGTTCGCGGTACCGGCGGGTACCTCCGTGCTGCGGGCGTAGGTCCATGACTCTTGCATACACCCGCGCCGCTCCTTGGCGCGCAGGGGCGCGCGCGGCCGAACGGTACCCGCCCCCCGCCCCCCGGGCCGGACACGGTGCCGCGGGCCGCCGGGCGGCGAACCGGCCGCCCGGCGGGGCGCGGGGTCAGATGTCGAGCGTCGTCCCGGGGGCTACGACCAGGAGCGGCGGGGACGGTGCGGCGTGGTGGTGGCCGCAGGGGTCGAAGACCAGGACGAGGGGCTCCCCGGGGCGACCGCGCCAGGAGATCCGTTCCGCGCGGCCGGCGCACACCGGGCAGGGCGGCAGCGGGGCGGGGCGGGCCCCGGCGGTGCCCGGCGCCGCCCGGAGCGTCGGCGGCGCGGTGTGCGGGTCGGGCATGGCTACTCCCTGGTCCGGCGGTCGTGCTCCCGGCACTGTGTCATGCGCGGCTCGTCGCACGCACGGCCGTTCCGCCCGGTGTTCCGGCCGGCACCGCCCTGTTCGCGGGACCGGGCGGCGGCGCCGGCCTCAGGCGCCCCCGACCTTGACCGCCACCAGGCCCGACTCGGAGGCCGCGATGACCGCCTGGGCACGGTCGCGTACGCCCGGCTTGCCGAACACGCCGGTGAGGTGGTTCTTCACCGTGGAGACGCTGATGTCCAGTTCCCCGGCGATCCCGGCGTTGTCGAGGCCCCCGGCGAGCAACCGCCACATCCCCAGCTCGCGCGGGGTCAGACCCTCCTGCCCCGCCGGGACGCACACGGGCCGCGGGGACGGGCGGGGGTGCGGACGTAGGCGGGCCCCGGTTCCTCGACGCGGCAGATCGGCTTCGCGACCGGGCTCGGCGTCCTGCTCTGTACCTTCCTGCTGTCGATCGTGCTCGTGCCGGCGCTCGCCGCGCTGCCGGGGCGCTCCCCCTGGTGGCCGCTGCGGCCGCGCGGCGCCGAACGGCGGTCGCGGGCGGGCGTGGCCGCCCAAGGGCCGGCCGCCGTGACCGGAGCGCCGGTGCGCGAAGGACCGTGGGGTCCTCGCGCACCGGCGCCCGTGCAGCCGCCCGTCGACCGGGCCGAACCCGTCAGCCGAGCTTGGCGACCTCCGGGTGGGCGTCCAGCCAGGCCCGGACGGCCTGCTGTTCCTTGCCCTTGCCGGTCTCCTGGATCTTGGCCTCCAGCCCGGTCAGCTGCTGTTCGGTCAGCTTGAACGAGCGCATCCAGGCGGCGACTTCCGGCTCGTCGGCGGCGAAGCCCTTGCGGGTGACCGTGTGGATGCCGTCGCCCTTGCCCCAGGCGCCCTGCGGGTCCTGGAGCTTCTTCATGTCGTACGAGGCGTAGGCCCAGTGCGGCGACCAGAGCACGACCGCGACCGGCTCCTTCTTGGCGTAGGCCCGCTTGAGTTCGGCGAGCATGCCCGGGGTGGAGCCGTCGACGACCTGGTACTCGCCGTCGAGGCCGTACTGCGGAAGGACCTTGTCCTTGAGCATCTTCATCTCGCCAGCGCTGGGCTCGATGCCGATGATCCGGCCCTTGAACCGGCTTCCCTTGCCCTTGAGGTCGGCGAGGGAGGTGACGTCCTTCATGTACGAGGGGACGCTCAGTTCGAGGGACGTCGGGCCGTACCAGGAACCG
Source organism: Streptomyces cirratus (assembly GCF_014650775.1). Classification (GTDB taxonomy): domain Bacteria; phylum Actinomycetota; class Actinomycetes; order Streptomycetales; family Streptomycetaceae; genus Streptomyces; species Streptomyces cirratus. The sequence continues at coordinate 412,165 of NZ_BMVP01000004.1, forward strand.
AGGTCTTCGAGCTTGTTCCCGTACTTCTTCCAGTACTCGGACTGGGTGACGGGCAGCCACGCGTCGGTCTGTACGTCGATCTGGCCGCCCGCGAGGCCGGTGAAGAGGGCGCCCAGCTCCAGTTGGCGGGCGTCGACCTTGTAGCCGCGCCGCTCCAGGAGCTCCTTCCACAGGTAGGTGGAGGCGATGCCCTCGTCCCAGGGGATGTAGCCGATGCTGACGGTGCGGCCCTTGCCGGTGTCGGGGACGCCGGAGGCGGTCGTGGCGGTCGTCCCGCCGCCGAACATGCCGATGCCGCCCGCGACGAGGGCCAGGACCACGACGCCGCTCAGCGCGTGGACGGGCTGCGGCCGGTGCTGCCACACCCTGGCCGCGCCCTGCGTGGCGGCGCGGGCCTTGGCGAGGGCGCGCCGGCCGAGCGGGGAGACCTGCCGTCCCAGGGCGCCGGTCATCCGGTCCAGGTACATGGCGAGGATGACGATGGAGATGCCCGCCTCGAAGCCGAGGCCGATGTCGACGCTGCCGATGGCGCGGTAGACGGCGCCGCCGAGCCCGCCGCCGCCGACCATGCCGGCGATGACGACCATGGACAGCCCGAGCATGATGACCTGGTTGATGCCGGCCATGATCGTGGGCAGGGCCAGCGGCAGCTGCACCCGGACGAGGGTGTTGCGCGGGGTGGTGCCGAAGGCGTTGGCGGCCTCGACCAGCTCGCCGTCGACCTGGCGGATGCCGAGCTCGGTCATCCGTACGCCCGGGGGCAGCGAGAAGATGATGGTCGCGATGATGCCGGGGACCACGCCGACCCCGAAGAAGATGATGCCGGGGATGAGGTAGACCATGGCGGGCATGGTCTGCATGAAGTCCAGGGCGGGCCGCAGCACGGCGCTCACCCGGTCCGAGCGGGACGCCCAGATCCCTAGCGGCACCGCGATCACGAGGGTGACCAGGGTGGCGACCAGGACCAGCGAGAGCGTGGACATCGCGTCGTCCCACAGGCCGACGGAGTCGACGAGCGCGAACCCGGCGAAGGCGAGCAGACCGGCGAGGAGCCCGCGCAGCCACCAGGCGCCGACGGCGAGGATGCCGGCGAACAGCAGGGGGGCCGGGGCGGACAGGACGGCGTCGATGCCGTCGTAGAGCCCGTTGACCAGCGAGCTGATCGCGTCGAAGAGCCAGGACAGGTGGCGCTGGAGGAAGTCGACACCGCTGTCGACCCAGGCGCCGAGATGGATGCGGGGCATCAGGCGGCCACCTCCGTCGCGCAGTGCACCGGGGGCCGCTGTTCGTCACCGATGAAGGCGATGAGGCGGTCCTGGCCCACCGATCCCACGACGGAGCCGTCCGCGCCGGTGACGGCGACGGGGTGCGGGACGCGGGCGCTGACCGCGCACAGGTCCGCGAGCGGGGTGGCCTCGCTGACGGTGGGGCAGTCGCAGGCGTCGGCGCCCGGCTCGGGTTCGTCCATGACGGCGTCGGCCGTCAGGACCCGGGAGCGGTCGACGTCTTGGATGAACGAGGCCACGTAGTCGTCCGCGGGCCGGGTCAGGATGTCCTCGGCGGTGCCCTGCTGGACGATCCGGCCGTCGCGCATGACGGCGATCGAGTCGCCGAGCCGCATGGCCTCGTTGAGGTCGTGGGTGATGAAGACGATCGTCTTCTTCAGCGTGCGCTGGAGTTCGAGCAGCTGGTCCTGCATGTCGCGGCGGATCAGCGGGTCAAGGGCGCTGAACGACTCGTCCATCAGGAGCAGGTCGGCGTCCGTGGCGAGGGCGCGGGCGAGGCCGACACGCTGCTGCATGCCGCCGGACAGCTCGTCGGGCCAGGACTTCTCCCAGCCGCCGAGCCCGCACAGCGCCAGCGCCTCGGCGGCGCGCCGTTCGCGCTCGGCCCGGGGGACGCCCTGGACCTCCAGGCCGTAACCGGCGTTCTCCAGAACGTTCCGGTGCGGGAACAGAGCGAAGTGCTGGAACACCATGCTGATCTTCGTGGAACGGACCCGGCGCAGCTCCGCCGGGGCGAGGGCGGTGAGGTCCTCGCCGTCGAAGAGGATGCGTCCGGCCGTCGGCTCCAGGAGTCCGTTGAGCATGCGCAGGAGCGTGGACTTGCCGGACCCGGACAGACCCATGACGACGAAGATCTCGCCGGGCTCGACGCGGAAGGAGGCGTCGATCACGGCGGCCGTGATGCCGTCGGCGCGCAGTTCCTCGCGGTCGGCGCCGTTTTCGAGCGTGCGGATCACCGCCGCGTCACCTTCGCCGTCGCCGGGCCGTCTGCCGAACACCTTGTACACGTGCTCGGCCTGGAGCGTGGACACATACACCTCGCGGGTCGTGGGGGATACGGCTCGCGCGCCGGTGGGGCGACGCGCACCGTGGAGCGGTGCGGGATCCGCCCGCCCCTCCGCCGACGGTGTGACAGGCCGGTGGAAGGTTCCGTTCCGGACTCCCTCGTTCCCGGCTTAATTCAGTGCAAACGCAAAGGTGATCTACCTCACGGTGAAGGTAAGGAAGTGAGCGGGCATACGACGACGCACGCCGCCGGGGGTGGCGACGTGCGTCGGGGGTGGTGCCGGCTGTTCGCCGCGCCCTTCGCGGGCGCGAGTCCGTCAGACCCGGAGGGCGGGCGCGGTGCGCCCGGCAGGGGTTTCGGACGGCTCCGGATCGGCCAGCATGGACTCCCGCAGGTGGGTGAGGAGCCGGGTCAGCAGCCGCGAGACCTGCATCTGGGAGATGCCCAGAGCCGCACCGATCTGGGCCTGGGTGAGCTCCTCGCCGAAGCGGAGCTGGAGCATCCGGCGCTCGCGGTCGGTGAGCTTTTCGAGCAGCGGGGCGAGGGTCTGGATGTCCTCGACCAGCTCCATGGCCGGCTCCTCCTCGCCCATGACGTCGGCGAGGCTCTGGCCTTCGGTCTGGTCGCCGTGCTCCGACTGCGGGGCGTCCAGGGAGCCGCTGGTGTGGCCGTTGGCGGCGACGAGCCCCTCCACGACGTCTTCCTCGGTCAGGCGCAGGTGCGCGGCGAGGTCGGCGACGGTGGGCGAGCGGTCGAGCCGTACGGTCAGCTCTTCCTTGGCCTTGGCGATGTCGATGCGCAGCTCCTGGAGCCGGCGCGGGACGTGGACGGCCCAGGTGGTGTCACGGAAGTGCCGCTTGATCTCACCGGTGATGTACGGCATGGCGAGCGTGGAGAACTCGTTCTCCAGACTCGGGTCGAAGCGGTCGATGGCCTTGATCAGGCCGATCGTCCCGACCTGGACGATGTCTTCCATGTCACCGCCCTCGCCGCGGCCGCGGAAGCGGCGGACGGCGTACTGGACGAGTGAGGCGTTCATCTCGATGAGCGTGTTGCGGACGTACTGGTACTCCGGGGTGCCCTCGGACAGCTCCCGAAGGCGCTTGAAGAAGACCTTCGAGAGTTCCCGCGCGTCCGAGGGGGCCACCTCCCGCGGGTCCTCGATCAGCGGGAGACCCGCGGTGTGGGGACGGGGGCGGGGGGCGGGGACTCCCGTGTCGGCCGGACGAGCGGTGTCGGCGGTGCGGGAGGAGGGGACGGGGACCGGCATGGGGGTTCGCTCCTTGGGCTGGTCGGCTTGCGGCGCGGGACCTTGACTGCGGTAGATGTTGTACTGCTTCCGCTCTTACGTCAAGAATTACCGGAAACGCTTTTCGCGTATTGCGCCACCGGAATCAGATGTCGCATGATGACCCTATGGGCAGTCCGTCTCAGCGACATAATTGGACATTTTTGACGAACCATGCTCGCGTCCTCGTGACCATCGCGCGCGATCCCGGCGTACGTCTGAGGGATGTGGCGACCACGTGCGCCCTCACGGAGCGCACCGTGCAGGCGATCGTCACCGACCTCGAGACGGACGGCTACCTGCGGCGGGTGCGGGACGGACGCCGCAACCGGTACGAGATCTCCGACAACGCGCTGTTCCGCCACCCCGCCGAGGCGGGCGTCCAAGTCGCCGGGCTGCTCGCTCTCCTCGCCGGTGCCCCGCGCTCGCGCCAGGCGGAAGCCGGCTCGGCGTCCGAAGCCGGCGTCGGCATCGGCGGCTAGACCCGCCCCGTCCGCCGCTCACATCACCCGGAACGCGTCCGCCGTGCGGTCCCGGTGGAAGGTCAGCCGGTCCCAGGCCGGGAACGCCAGGTCGGTGAAGGCCAGGAGGCGTCCGGAGGCGTCGTGGAGCGCGCGGCGCACCGTCAGGCCGCAGGCGGGTGCCATGGCCACCGGCGGATGGGTGGTGCGGGTCATGGTGAGGGTCTCCACCGTCCGGCCCTGGGTCGCGGCGCGCTCCAGCCAGCGCTCCAGAGGCGCGAGGTCCAGGTCCCGCACGGCCACCCGCTCGCGCAGGTCCGCCAGCTCGGGAGTCCGCTCCACGACGCGCGGGCAGAGGTACGTCACCGCCTGCCGGCGCGTTTCCCCCGCCGGGCCCAGTTCGCGGTGGTGGTGGACGAGCGTGCGCTCCCCGCCGCGCATCCCGAGCAGCGCGGCGAAGGACGGCGACACGGTGACGAGCGTGAGCCGGCCCAGGGTGACGGCGGCCGCCGGTGCGGGTGCCTGAGGGCCGGGATGGGCGTCCGCCGGTGCGGGTGCCTGAGGGGCGGGGCCGGTGGCGGCCGGTGCCGGGATCCGGGAGGCCGGGTCGGTGGCGGCCGGTGCCGGGATCCGGGAGGCCGGGTCGGTGGCGGCCGGTGCGGGGCGGGTGCCGCGCCGCCCGGTGACGACCAGACCGTCCTCGCGCAGCTGCTGGAGGGCGGCCCGGACGGTCTGCCGGTTCACCCCGTAGCGGGCGGCGAGGCTGCGCTCCGAGGGCAGTTTCCCGCCCGGGCCGTGCGCCCCTCGGGCGAGTTCTTGCCGCAGCGCGGCGGCGATCCGCTGGTACTTGGGCATGGCGGCCGGGCCGGGCATGACGTCTCCTCTGACGGGGGCCAAGGGCTGCGGTCTGCCCCACCAACGTAGCAGTGGTCTATACCTTTGGCGCGGGTCCGTCGGGCAACCGGAACCACCTTGGCCGAAATCCCTACCCCCTCATGCTCCGGTGCGCCTGCTTGGTAGGCCCCCGGCGGCGATCAGCGGCGGCTCGCCGACCACCGAGGCGAAGCGGCGGGCGAACGCCGCGCGGGACAACCCGGCGCGGGTGCCCAGCGACTCCACGGTCCAGGGATGGCCGGGATCGTCGTGGATCGCCTTCAGGGCCGGGGCGACCGCCGGGTCGGTCAGCGCGGCCGCCCAATCCCGATGTCGCCGGGCCCGAGCGCGAGCGGTTGGCCGTGCGGTGGCAGCAGGTGGCAGTGCCCTTCCACGACCACGTGGAACCATCGGTGGAACCTCCGGCATCGGCTTCGCGGTAGCCCGACAGGCCGCTGCGGCCGGGGCGGACGTCGCTGCACCGCGACTGCGCGACGGCGGCTCGATCACTTTCAGCTCCGGTGTCCTCGCGATCCGCCCCTTGTCCGGAACCGCGCTCACGGCAGGTATCACCGGCGGCATCGAATCCCTGTCCCGGGCACTCGCCGTCGAACTCGCCCCCCTGCGCGTCAACGTGATCCGGCCCGGTGTGATCCGCACCGAGCTGTGGGACGGCAGTGTCCCGGACCCGGAGGCTTTCCTCCGGGGCGCCGGGTCCGAGCTGCTCACGCGGCGTGTCGGCACAGCCGAGGAAGCCGCGGCGGCCCACCTCTTCGTCCTGGCCAACGCCTACGTCACCGGCACCACGCTCGCGATAGACGGCGGCGCGGCACTGGTGTGACACACGCGCCACAGACGTCGCGGGCCCGGGAGGACCGACCGGTCACGGACGTACCCGCGCGGTCCGACAACGCGGCGAGGTGCCGTGCCGGGCGTCGCGACCCGGTGGACCTTTCCGGTCACAGCACTAGCCGCGCAACGGGTTCGGCAGGGGCGCGTAGCGCGCCTCCGCTCCGTCCGCCCGGGTCCACCGCAGCAGCAGGTTCGTCTTCGCGGGCAGCGCGGGGGCGGCCAGCAGGGCGGCGATCTCGGGCAGGCCGTGGGCGGCGTCGAAGCGCAGCAGTTCCTCGCGGACCGCGGGCCACAGCTGCCCGGCGGCCTGCGGGTGCCGCTCCGCCAGCGCCTCCGCGATCTCCGCCAGGTGGTTGACGACCAGGCAGTACACGAGCCGCTGCCAGGCGGCCTCCCGCGGAAGGTCCCCCGGCAGCTTGACGCCCTCCGCGTCGCGGAAGAGCGCCTGCACCGGCATGCCCCGGCCGTCGACCGCGACCAGGCAGTTCTGCAGGTGGGCCTCCAGTACGATCCCGCGCCGCGCGAACAGCCCCAGCACCGGAGGCACGACCTGGCGCAGGTACCCCCGCCACCACCCGACCGGGTCGGGGGCGGCCGCGAGCGGGCTGCCCTCGAAGCCTTCGGCGAGCGCGGCCGCCAGCAGCGGTCCGGCCCCGGGCGCGACCCGCCCGTGCAGGCCGTCACGGACCAGGACGGCGAGTTCCTCGAAGGCGAAGCCGGCCGTCCGGTAACCCCGGTCGGCGAGCCAGACCGCGTCCGAACCCGCCCGGCGCAGCTCGGCGAAGCCCGCCCGGACCGCGGCGTCCGTGCGCCGCAGCCGCAGCAGGTCGTGCCGCCACAGCCGGCGCACGTCGTTGGTGATCCGGACGTCGAGGCTGAACTTGACGAACACGTCCCGGTCCGGGTCCGGCACGTAAAGGGTGCGGACGGAGGCGGTGGGCCAGACGCTGCGCCTGCCCGGGCCGAGCCGCAGCATCCTCCCGTCGGCGAAGGCCTCGCGCAGCGCCGGACGGTCGGCAACCAGGGCCAGCTGCCACGGATGCGCGGGCAGCAGCCGGTACCCGGCGGGCGCCCGGGGGCCGTCGAGGATCCCCGCGAGCGCCTCGATCGCGTCGGCGGCGGCCGCGCCGCCCTCCTCGAGGGTCTGGTCCTCCCGCACCCCGAGGAAGAGGAGCGGGAAGCGGGCATGGGCCTCGGGGGCGTACGGCAGCCAGCTCGCGGCGGGGGCGCCGCCCCGCGCCTTGGGGGCCGGGTGGTGCGGATGCCCCATGACGAGGGCCTGCTCCGAGCGGACGTAGGGGTCCTCCGGGGCCTCGGCCGCCGCGCGGGCCGCCAGCAGCGCCGCGATGGTGTCCCGGCTGTCGTTGATCTCGGCCGGCAGTTCGTCATTGGGGACACCCGTGTAGTGGCGCAGCTCGTCGGAGCTCAGCTTCACCAGCTCCGCGTGACCGAGCCGGCGCCAGCCGTGGGCCGTGCCAAGTTCGGCGACCTGGGAGCGGCGGGCACCGCGGACCCGCAGCAGCCTGCCGCTGCCGCGCAGCCGGTGGACTCCCTCCTCCCCGGTGGGATCGGCCGTCTCCCGCAGCAGGCAGTTCAGCAGCGGTGTGGCGGCGTACGCGTCGGCGGCGGCGTTGAAGTCCACTGGTTCCATTCGATCCATTCGGTGATCATCACCGATCATCGGGTAAGGCAATTATGAGAGAGGAACGGAACCCTGGACCGCAGCACGCACGCCCCCCGCCCTCCGGCCGAGGAAACGGTCGCCGCCGAGCTGGCCGGGGTCCGCCCCGCGCTCGCCGCCTCCTACGAAGCGGCCCTGGGCGGTGCGCGGGCTGCGGTACTGACCCGGCTGTGGCGGGCGCTGGCCTTCGAACCCCTGCCCTGGGTGGAGCGCCGGGAGAGCGGGCCGGATTCCCTGGTGGTGTTCACGACCGGGGGCCGGCGGCTGGAAGGTCCGCTGCCCGACCCGTACGCCACCGGTGACCGGGTGACGGAGCTGCGCCTGGACGGGCGCGCCCACCGTCAGGCCGCGCGGCTCATGGCGGCGCTGGACGTGCCGCACGGCGCCGCGTTCGCCGCCGAGCTCGACGACAGCACGGCCTCGCTCGCGCTGTCCCGGGCGGGGCAGCCGCGCGAGGACCTCGACGACGCCCCGAAGGCCGGCTGGCAGTGGGAGCAGCGTGTGGTGGACGGGCACCCGTACCACCCCAACTGCCGCTCCCGCCCCGGGTTCTCGGTCGCCGAGCAGCTAGCGTACGCCCCGGAGCACCGCCCGCTGGTCGAACTCGGGACGGTCGCCGTCCCGGCCGGGGAGTGCCTGCTGACGGGGGCCTGGCCGGACCGGCTCAGGGACGGGGACCGCCTCCTGATCCCGGTGCACCCCTGGCAGGCGGAGCACGTCCTGAAAGCCGGGGCCGGCAGGGGCCCCTCCGGCCCCGGCTTCACGGCGCATCCCCTGATGGCGCTGCGGACCCTCGCCCCGGCGGAAGGCGGGCCGCATGTGAAGACGGCCCTCAGCACCCGGCTGACGTCCTCCGTGCGGGACATCTCCGGCCGGTCGGTCGAAACCGCGGCGGTCCTCTCAGACTTCGCGCAGGTGCTGTGCGAGCGGCTCGACGGACGGCTGCACGTGACCCGCACGCTGGGCGCGGTCACCGCTCACAGCCCCGACCTGGCGGCGGTGCTCCGCGAGCCGCCGGATACGTGCGCGGGCCCGGGCGAGCGGGTGCTGCCGGTCGCGGCGCTGGCGGGCACCGCGGCGGTGCGGTCGGCGGCCTGGCGCGGGGAGTTCGCCCGGCTCGTCCTGTCGGTGTGCCTGGAGGTACTGGACCTCGGGGTCGCGCTGGAGGCGCACGGGCAGAACCTGCTGGTCGTCCTCTCCCCCGACGGCAACCCGGTGCGGCTCGTCTACCGCGACCTCGGCGACATCCGGATCAGCCCGGCCCGGCTGGCCGCGCACGGCCTGCCCGTGCCCGCCGTGTCGGGCCGGCAGATCACGGACGACGTGACGGCGCTGCGGCGCAAGGTGTTCGGCTCGGCGGTGGCCGGGGCGCTCGCGGCCACGCTGGGCTCCGCGCGGGCGCTCGGCGAAGCGCTGGCGCAGCCGGTGTCGCCGGTCCCCACCGCCGACAGCGAGGCCCTGGCGCGGGAGCCGATCCCGGTGAAGGCCCTGACCCTGATGCGGCTGAGCCCCGGCGTGCCCGGTGACCAGTGGGCGGAGCTGCCCCACCCGGCCGCCGGTCCACGGGACAGGGGTTAGGGCCCGGTGTCGACCGCGCCGTGCCGGCTGCCCCAGCCGGACAGCTGCGGCCCGGGCCGTGGGAGCCGGGGCCGGTGTGGGCGGTCCGCGCCCGGCCGGTAGGCACTGGTCCCGTTCATGGCCGGGGACGAGCGGGCACGGCGGGTAGGCGCCGGCCGCGTACAAGGCCGGGGACGAGCGGGGGCGGCGGGAACACGCGCGCGGGCGCCCCTTCGGGCTCGATCGGCCCGCCACGAGGTGCGGCAGCGGTGCCCCGTACACGCTGGCCGGAGCCCGCCCCGAGGAGGTGGCGCGGCTGTGCGGGAGCCCTGGGGTTCCTGCCGGCGCGCAGGCCCGGCGCGTGGGGCGGACTCCGCCCGAGGCCGGTGAGTAACAGCGGTTTGGGCCGTTCGGGGGGCAACCCGCCCTTTGCTGGCCCGCCTTCGTCCCGAACGCCCCGGCCGATGGCAGGAAGGAGGGATGAGCCTCCACCGCCGTCTGGTCCTGATAAGCACGGCCGCCGCCGTACTCTCCACCGTGGGGGCGGGTGCCCGGGCTTCCACCCGCGGGCCTTCGGGCGGCCCCGACTTCGGGGCGCTGGCCCGGGCGATGGACGGCCCGGTGATCGTCCCCGGCGACCGGATGTATCCGCAGGCGCGGCAGCTGTTCCAGCCCCGCTACGACGCCGTCGCCCCCGGCGCCGTCGCCTACCCGGCCCACGCCGGTGACGTGGCCGTCTGCCTGGAATTCGCCCGGCGCTGCGCCGTACCCGTGGTGCCTCGCGGCGGCGGGCACGGCTACGCGGGCTGGTCCACCACCGCCGGCGGGCTCGTGGTCGACGTGGGGGCCATGGCCGCACTGGCCGTCGAGGGGGACGGCGTACGGATCGGCGCCGGGGCCCGGCTCGGTGACCTCAACGGAGCCCTCGCCGCCCGCGGCCTCGGCATCCCGACCGGCCTGTGCCCTTCCGTCGGGATCGCCGGGCTGGCGCTCGGCGGGGGCATGGGCCTCGCCTCGCGGGCCCACGGGACCACCTCCGACGCCCTGACCGGCGTACGGGTGGTCACCCCGGACGGGGTGGTCCGCGACGCCGACGCCGACCGGGATCCCGACCTGTTCTGGGCGTTGCGCGGCTGCGGGGGCGGGAACTTCGGCGTCGTGACCGAGTTCCGCTTCCGCACCCACCCCGTCGGTGACGTCGCCTCCGCGGAGCTGCGCTGGCCCGGCGCGGACTCCGCAGCGGTGCTCGACGGCTGGCAGCGCTGGCTGGGAGGCCTCCCGGACCCGTTCTGGAGCCACCTGGAGTTCATCATCGAAGCGGGCGGCGACGACGCCCCGGCCGTCAGGGTGCTGTGCTTCGACGGACGCCACGAGCTGGAGCGGGAGCTGACCCGGCTCTCCGACCTGGTCGGCCGCGAACCGCAGGACGGCTCGGTCACCGTGCGCGGGTACGGCGAGACCGTACGGGCCATGTCGGGGTGCGCCGACGTCAACGAGGCGCAGTGCCACCTGCCGGGAACGCTGCCCGGCCGGGACCCGCGGGGGCGGGTCGGCCGGCACTCCTACGCCGCCCGCTCCGACTTCTGGACGGAGCCCGGGCTCCCGGAGGCGGCGGTCCGGGCGGTTCTGGCCGCCGTACGCCGTTACCGGGGAGCGGTGCCCGCCGGCGGCCGCGGGGTGGTGCAGTTCCTCGGTGAGTGCGGCGGCGCGATGAACCGGCCGGCGCCCACGGACACCGCCTTCGCCCACCGCGGCCACGCCTTCCTCGCCCAGTACCTCGCCTACTGGCCGGACTCCGCGCCGGCCGCCGAGGTGGCCCGGCACCAGGAGTGGCTGGACGGGCTCTGGCGGGACCTGCGGCCCTGGGCGAGCGGCAGCGCGTACCAGAACTACGTCGACCCGAAGCTCACCGGCTGGCGCGAGGCGTACTACGGCCCGAACCTCGCCCGGCTGGAAGAAGTCCGGCGTACCTACGACCCCGCCAGGCTGTTCCGCTTTCCCCAAGCGATCTAGGGAGCCCTTGCATGCGACGTACGTTGACGATGGCGGCGGCCACTGCCGCGCTGGCGCTGGTGGGCGGGCCGCTGGCGGTCACCGAAGCGCGCAGCGCCCCCGTCCTCGGGCGCTGGTCGGCCGTGGAGGCGCAGGCCTTCTGGACGCCGGAGCGGATGGCGTCGGCCGTCCCCGCGCCCCCGGATCCGGACGCGTCCCCGGCTACCGAGCCGTCCGTGGATCCCGCCGCGAGCCCCGCCGTCCCGGCTCCGTCCCCCTCCTCCGGCCCGGCCCCGGCGCCGGCGCCGGTTCCCGCCCCCACGCCGACGCCGAGCGCGGCTTCGACGGTCGCCGCCGTCAAGCCCGGCCGCGCCCCGGATCCCGCCTACGCCGCCGCGGCCGCCCACCCCGGTGCGGGACGCGACTTCGACGGCATGCCGGTCGTCGGGCGGATGTTCGTCATGACGGGCGGCGGCGCGTACTTCTGCACCGCGAGCGTGGTCTCCTCCCCCGGCCGCGACCTGGTGGTCAGCGCGGCGCACTGCCTGCTCGGCGCGGACGCCCGCCAGGTGGCCTTCGTACCGCACTACCGGGCCGACAAGCCCCAGCCGTACGGGTTGTTCCCGGTGCTGCGTGACTCCGCCGGGCGCGCGAAGGTGTGGATCGACCCGCGCTACCGGCGTGAGGGCGCCGACCGCGCGGCCACGCTCGACGTGGCCTTCGCCCAGGTCGGGCCCAACGCCTCGGGCGCCCTGGTGGAGGACGTCGTCGGCGGGAACCGGCTGGTGACCGGGGCCTCCTACGCACAGCCCTCGGTCACGCTCGTCGGCTATCCGGCGTCCGCGGCCCGGCCGCGCCTGTGCGTGAACCGGACGACGAAGTTCGTCAGCTCCGACCCGAAGATCCCGGGGTCGTTCCAGCGGATCGACTGCACGGGCTACCCCGGCGGCACCAGCGGCGGGCCCTTCCTGACCCACTTCGACACGCGGAGCCTGACCGGTGACGTCATCGGGGTCATCGGCGGCTGGAAGACCGGCGGCGACACCGACGACACCTCGTACAGCTCCTACTTCGGGGCGGAGATCAGGGCGTTGTACGAGACGGCAGTCGCCTCGGCCCGGGTGGAGCGGGCAACGCGGGCGACGCGGACGACCCGGGCCGGGTGAGTGGCCCCGGCTGCGCGTGCACCCGTACCCAGCGGGTCCGGCGCGGGTTGCCGACGGTGGGCGGGGTCACCGGGACCTCCTCGACGCCCAACGGGTCCGCCGGAGCCAGCGCGAGCTGACGGCGCAGCTCCGCGAGGGCCGTGTGCACCGGCGCGAGGATGACCTCGGCGCACGGGTGGATGCGGGCCAGGGCGTGCGCGGTGGTCTCGATGGTCTCGGCCGCGTCCTCCGCGGCGGTCCGGCTCCACCCGCCGGGGCCGCCCGCGCTCCAAGGCGCGACGGCGTCGTAGAGGTGGCAGGCGGCATCGGCCGCGGCGTCGGCCCGTTCACCGACACCCGGCGCCGCGTTCATCGGCAGCAGGTCCATGCCGGGTCAACGACCGGGCCCGCCGGGGGGAACGAACGGGCCCCTGCCGGTTCCGGGTTCGGGCCCCGGGGCCGGGTCCGGGTCGGTCACGGGACGACAGTCTGCAGCCACAGGGGCAGCAGCAGGATGGACACGACGGAACTCTTGATCACGACGGAGGCCGAGAGGCCTACCCCCACGTCGTAGCGCTGCGCGAAGATGAACAGGTTCTGCGGCGTCGGCATCGCGGCGATCAGCACCAGGTAGGCGAGCCAGTCGCCCCGGACGCCGAACAGGGCCCCGCAGACCAGCCAGGCCAGCAGCGGGAAGCCGAGGCACTTGACGGCGATCAGCGCCATCTCCTCCCGCGTGGTGTCCCGCAGGCCGAGCCCGGTGCCCCCCAGGTGCAGGCCGAGCGCGAACAGCGCGACGGGCGAGGCGCTGTCGCCGACGAAGGCGGCTCCGTCGAGCACCACCTTCGGCAGGTGCACCGACAGCAGGTTGAACAGGATGCCCGCGTTGCAGGCCAGCACGAGCGGAGTGACGAGGGAGGCGCGGACCGCCCGGGCGAGGCGGCTCCCGGGGCCGCCGGCCCCGGCGCCCGCCCGGCCGAGCTCCATGATGGCGATGACGACGAGGGACAGCACGCAGACCTGGAACAGCAGCACCGGGAAGATGGGCGCCGCCGTCCCGAACACGGTGATGAAGACGGGAACGGCGAAGTAGGCGGTGTTCACCTGCACGCCGGCCATGACGCGCAGCGCGATGGCGCGGGGCTCGCGTATGCCGTAGGCGACCGCGCCGAGGACCACGCAGAGCACCGCGACGGCCGCGGTCGCCGCGTACCCGCCGATGGCGCGCCAGTCGAACAGGGCGGCGAGGTCGCTGGCGTAGATGTTGCCGAACAGGTAGCAGGGGACCGCGAAGAGGAAGGCGTAGTCGGCGAACGCCTTGGACGCCTCGGGCGGAACGGTCTTGCGGCGCGCGAGCAGCACCCCGCCGCCGAAGGCCAGCAGTACCGGCACCAGCTTTTCGAGTGCGGCTGCCCCGCCCATGACACGGTCCCCCTTGATCGCCCGGGGGCAGCCTACTCATGCCGTCCACGGCGCGGTGCGGCCGCATAGGCTGGTGCGATCATGAGCGACGCACCCGGGCCCACGGCCCCTCCCCCCGCCCCCGTCCGGGGGCCGCGCAAGGCCACCCGGTTCGCCGCGGTGCTGCGGACGCCGGCCCGGCCCGGAGAGCCCCTCTTCGCGCGGGCGCCGAAGCGCTGGCAGCGGTGGATGCCGACCGTCGTCACCGGCGTCTTCGTCGTGACGCTGCTGCCGGTGACCATCGCGGTGCTGACCAACGACTACAAGGCGGGCGGCGGCTGGGCCGGGGCGCTGGGCGTGGCGCAGACGGTGCCGCTGCTGCTGGCCGTCACCCGGCCGCTGCCGGCCTGGGGCATGGTGTTGCTCGCGGACACCGTCGGGGCGGTGCTGCTGATCCACGCCGACAAGGTGGCGGGGCACGCCTGGCCGTGGACGCCGATGGCCATCATGGGCTACCTGCTGCTGATGGTCTGCCTGGGGCTGCGCGAGTCCGTCCGGACCCTGGTCGGGGTGTGGCTGGTGACCGGCGCCGTTGGGGTGGTGCTGGGCTTCTTCGCGCCCGACGGGGCGATGAACACCGTCGCCCTCCTCTTCGTCCTCGGGGGCACGCTCCTCGCGCTGACGGGGGCGCTGCGCGGGCTGGGTGACGCGCAGCAGCGGATCGCGGAGCAGGAGGACATCAGCGAGGCGGAGCGCTCCAGGCGCACGCTGCTGGAGGAACGGGCGCGCATCGCACGGGAGTTGCACGACGTGGTGGCACACCACATGTCGGTGATCACGGTGCAGGCCGATTCCGCGCCGTACCGGCTGCCGGGCATGGCCGAGCCGGTCCGGGAGGAATTCGCGGCGATCGCGGCCAGTGCCCGCGAGTCGCTGGGCGAGATGCGGCGGCTGCTGACGGTGCTGCGCGGGGACGGTGGCGACGGACCGGGCGGTGAACGGGCGCCGCAGCCTGGGATCGACCGGCTCCAGCAGCTGGTGGAGGCGACCGTACGGGCGGGGCAGCCCGTGGAGTTGTCCCTCGGGGCGGGGGCGGCGCAGGGCGTGCCGCCGGCGGTGGACCTGTCGGCGTACCGGATCGTCCAGGAGGCGCTGGCCAATGTGGTGCGGCACGCTCCGGGGGCGCCGACGAGGGTCTCGGTGACCCGCTCCCCCGGCGAGCCGGACGAGGTGCTCGTGCTGGTCGTCAACGGCCCCGCCGGCAACGCCCTGGTGCCGGTGGAGACCTCGGGGACGGGGCACGGTCTGGTGGGGATGCGCGAGCGCGTACGGTTGACGGGCGGGACGCTGGACACCGGCCCGCTGTCGGAGGGCGGTTTCCGCGTCGCCGCCCGCCTGCCCGTGAACCCCCCGGCCGAGGAGCCCAGTTGACCATCCGTGTGATCATCGTCGACGACCAGGCGATGGTGCGTGCCGGATTCGCCGCACTGCTGTGCGCGCAGGCCGACATCGACGTGGTGGGTGAGGCACCGGACGGCCGGGAGGGCGTCCGCGTCGCGCGTACCGTGCACCCGGACGTGGTGCTGATGGACGTACGGATGCCCGAGATGGACGGTCTCGCGGCGGCGCGGGAGATCCTCGGCCCGCCGCCCGGCGTCGTCCACCGGCCGAAGGTGCTGATGCTGACCACCTTCGACATCGACGACTACGTGTACGAGGCGCTGCGCGCGGGCGCGTCCGGGTTCCTCCTCAAGGACGCGCCGCCGGCCGATCTGATCGCGGCGGTCCGGATCGTCGCCTCGGGCGAGGCGCTGCTGGCGCCCTCGGTGACGCGGCGGCTGATCGCGGACTTCGTGGAGCGGCGGCCGGCGCCCCGCAAGGACCCGGCGCTGCGACTGCACGGGCTGACGCCCCGTGAGACGGAGGTACTGGAACTCATCGCGCGCGGACTGTCGAACCAGGAGATCGCCGGACACCTGGTGGTGGCGGAGCAGACGGTCAAGACGCACATCGGGCGGGTGCTGGGCAAGCTGGACCTGCGGGACCGGGCCCAGGCGGTGATCTTCGCGTACGAGGCGGGGCTGGTCCGGCCCGGAGACAGCGCCTGAGCATCCGGCCCGCTCCGGCCCCGGCTTCCTCCGCCACCCCCTACCCAGGTACGGGGTCCTACCCGGGTAGGGGGTCCGACTTGGCTCCACGGTCTGACGTAGCGGCCGGTACCTCCTTCCTACCTTCTGCCTCACCACGAGGAGAGGGGAAAGCGGATGCGCCGCTTCGGAAGGACGCTGGCCGCCGCCGCGCTGGCGGCGACGCTGGTCACAGGGACCGCCGGCTGGGCGGGCGCGGACAGCGTCACCCCGGTCACCGGTCCGCCGCCTGGCACCGCCGCCTGGCTGGCCGACCCGCTGCCGGGCCGCCCGCTGCCCGACCCGGCGACCGCGTCGGCGCCCGAGGTCGCCCGGTTCTTCTCGGGGCTCGACGACACCGCGCGTCGGGAACTCCTGCGCCGTCACCCGCTGGTGGTGGGCAACCTGGACGGGGCGCCGCTCACCCTGCGGTACGAGGCCAACAGGCTGGCGCTCACCGCCACGGGTGAGGCCCGGTACGCCTCCCTGGCCCGCCCCGGCCGGCAGATCCTCGCCTTCGACCCGCGCGGGCGGGGCCAGGTGGCCGAGGTGTTCGGGGACCTGGAACACGCGGTCCATGTGGCGGTGATCGTCCCCGGCTCCGACAACGACGCCACCCACCACGACGCCGCCCGGGGGCCCGGCACCGGCCCCGCCGGGATGGCCCGGGCGCTGGCCGCCGCGACGGCCGGCTCCGGCACCGCCGTCGTCGCGTGGACCGGGTACACCACCCCCGTCGGGGTCGGCCTGGACGCGGCCGGAGGGCGGCTGGCGGACGCCGGCGCCGTACGGCTCGCCCGGTTCACTGCCGGGCTGGACGCGGTCGGCGCCCCCCACCCGGCGCTGTTCTGCCACAGCTACGGCTCGGTGGTGTGCGGGCTCGCGGCCCGGCACACGGACGCCGCCGACATCGTGGTGTGCGGCTCGCCCGGCATGCGGGCCGCGAGCGCCGCCGCGCTGCGCACCGGCGCCCGCGTCTGGGCGGCCCGGGGCCCCTCCGACTGGATCGCGGACGTCCCGAACGTCGAACTGGCCGGCCTCGGTCACGGCGCCGACCCCACGTCCGCCGCGTTCGGTGCCCGCCGGGTGCCCGCCGCCGACGCGGAGGGCCACACCGGTTACTTCGCGCCCGGCACCCAGTCCCTGGCGGCCTTCGCCGCGATCGCGACGGGGGACGTGCGATGAGCGCCCTGACCGCGCTGCGGGCCACGGCTGCCCGGATCGACCGGCAGACCCCCGCCCACCGGGACCGCGCGGTCGACGGGCTGCGCGCCCTCGCGCTGCTGGCCGTGCCGACCGGGCACTGGCTGCTCGGCGGCTTCACCCTCGACCCGGCGGGCGGCCTGCACAACGCGAGCCCGCTGTCGGCCTTCGGCGCTCTGGCCCCGGCGAGCTGGGTACTGCAGATGCTCGGCATCTTCTTCCTGGTCGGCGGCTACGCCTCCGTGCTGTCCTTCCACCGCCGCACGGGCTCGACCGGGGCCTGGCTGCGGGGCCGGATCGCCCGCCTGGGACGGCCGGTGCTCGGGGTGACGGCGGTGTGGGCCCTGGCGGCGCCGGTGCTGTACGCAGTGGGGGTGCCGGAGGCCACGCTGCGGACCGGGGCGACGCTGGTGGTCCAGCCGCTGTGGTTCGTCGGGGTGTACGTGGTGGTGACCGCGCTGACCCCGTACTGCGTGCGGGCGTCGCACCGGTTCGGCGGGTGGGCGGCGGTACCGTTGGTGGCCTCCGTCGCCGTGGTGGACGCCTTGCGCTACGGGCCGCTCGCCGGCTCGGTGCCGGGCTGGCTGTCGCTGCTGAACATCCTGCCGGGCTGGCTGTTCGCGTACCAGCTGGGCGTGGACTGGGGTGAGGGCCGGATCGGGCGGCGCGGTGCGTGGGCTCTGCTGCTGGGTGGCGCCGCGCTGTTCGCGACGCTGCTGGCGGTGTTCCACTACCCGGCGTCGATGGTCGGCGTGCCGGGCGCGGCGCGGACCAACTCGCACCCTCCGTCGCTGCTGGTGCCGGCGCTGGCCGCGGCCCAGTCGGGCGCGGCGATGCTGCTGCGCGACCGGCTGGCGAAGCTGCTGACGCGGCCTGCGCTGTGGGCGCCGGTGGTGGTGGTCAACCTGTGCGCGATGACGATCCTGTGCTGGCACCAGAGCGCGATGCTGGCCGCCGCGGTCCCCGGCTCGTTCGTGGGGGAACTCGCGGGTCTGACCACCGCCCCCGACAGACTCGGGTGGATCGCGGCCCGGCTGGCCTGGATGCCGCTGTTCGCGGCGCTGCTGGCCGCAATCGCCTGCTACGCACGCCGCTTCGAGGAGCCGTGGACCCGGGCGACGACGGTCCGCAGGGCCCTGGCGGGCGTACTGGCGGCGGGGTTCGCGGTGTTCGCCCTGGGCCTGGCGTAAGGGCGGCGACCGAACCGTCAGGCGATGGAGGCGGCGACGATCGCGGCCACGGCCACGTTGCAGGAAGCCGTGACCCAGACCGCCGGGTGGGGCTCCGGGTCGACCACGATCGCGCCGAGCTTGCCGGGGGTCACCAGGTCCAGCACCAGGAAGGCGACCGCCATCAGCACCAGGCCGAGGGCGCCGAAGGCGCTGGTCCGGCCGAGTCCGTCGAGGATGTCGCTCATGGGGAAGCCTGTCTGCGCGAAGGGGAGGAAGGCGTGGGCGGAAGGGGGTTGCACCCCGCCGCGGGCCGGGCGAATCTATCGCACGTCCGGGCGGTGGACCATGGGAGGCCGGTACGTGGAACAGCTCAGGGCCGCACGGGCCGATGAGGCGCGAGCACTGACCGCTCTCGTCCTGCGGTCCAAGGCCCACTGGGGGTACGACGCGCGGTTCCTGGCCGCCTGTGCACCGCAGTTGGCATTGGGACCACACGAGGTGACGGCCCGGCGGGTCGTAGTCGCCGAGGACGGGCGCGGCGCCGTGGTGGGGCTCGCCTCCCTGGAGCCGGAGGGGGAAGGGGAAGGGGAACGGGCGCGACTTGGACTGCTGTTCGTGGAACCGGCGGTCATCGGCCGCGGCGTGGGGCGGCTGTTGTACCGGGACGTGCTGCGCCGGGCGGCCGCCCGGGGTGTTCGCAGGCTGCTGATCGACGCCGATCCGCATGCGGCCGGGTTCTACCGGGCGATGGGCGCGGTCGCCGCGTCGGGCGCCCCGGAGGGGCTGGTGCGGTTCGAGGTGGCTCCGGTCCCCCTCGCCGGGTGGGCGCGGGCGTGGACGGGCGGGGGCCGCGCCGTGCACGTGGGCAACGTCGCCGAGTTCAACGCCCAGTTCGCCGACGCCTCCCTGGACCGGGAGCAGTCGGCCGCGCACCACTACGCATCGCTGGCCGCGTTCTACAGTCCCGAACCGGCGGCCCTGGTGCTGCCGCGGCGGGTGCCGACGGGCTGGCCGGTGCTGGTGGGGCGGCAGTTGGGCTGGGGCGAGGTGGAGGTGTTCGACGCCCTGGCGGAGTCGGGACCGGGCCTGTCACGGGCGGTACGGGCCCGGCCGGCGCTGGCGGAGCGGCTGACGGGGGCCGGACTGCCCCTCGTACCGTGGGGGCTGACGGAACCCTTCGGGCGGCTGGCGGGCCGGCCGTGGCAGCCGCGGGAGCTGCGCTACGAGTCGAAGTCGGCCTCGCACGACCTGTTCGCCCGGATCCTGGCGGGCGGGGGGCACCCCACGATCAGGCTGCCCGAGCAGTGGCGGCCCGCGACCCGGGGGGCGGCGGCGCGGCTGCTGGCCCGGCGGGCCGCCGCCGGAGCGGGCTCGGTGCTCAAGTCGGAGCACGGTGTGGGCGGTTCGGGAGTCACGGTCGTCACACCCGAGCGGCTGCGTTCGGCCGGTGGGGCGCGGGCCCTGCTGCGGCGATTGCCGCGCGGGCCGCTGCTCGTGGAGGAGTACGTGGCCGGTCCCGCGGCGGGGGAACCCGGCGGCGGCCTGCGGGACCTCACCTACGACGGGTTCGTGGACGGCGCGGGCGACGTCCACGAGGTCGGGGCGGCGGTCATGGACGTGGCCGACGGCGGCTACCGGGGTGCGACGGTCGGGCCCGGGGTGGTGCCCGCCGAGTCGGAGCGTCCGCTGCTGGCCTTCGGCGCGGCGGTGGGCCGGGAGCTGGCGGCGGCGGGCTACCGGGGCTGGTTCGACGTGGACTTCGTCACCGACGGGGCGGGCGGCCTGGCGCCGACCGAGACCAACCTGCGCCTGACCGGGCCGGCCGCGGCCTTCATGGTGGCGGCCCGGCTGGACGCGCTGCGGGGCGCGGAGCACTTCGTACGGATCGTGGACCGGGTGGAGCTGGGGGCGCGGCTGCCGGACGGGCAGCTGGAGGAGCTGTGCGGGGAACTGGCGCGGGCCTGCTCACGACTCGGGGCGGTGTTCGTCCCGGCGGTCCCCACCGCGGCGTTCGAGCCGGCGCCCTGGCTGGGGGTACTGGTGGCCGCGCTCAGCAGGCAGGGGCTGGACGCGGCCGAGGCACTGGTGCGGGCCGAGGCACTGGCGGTCGGGCGGCCGTTCGCCGACGGGCGGTGACCTCAGTCGTCTCCGAAGGCGGAGGCCGGTTTCCGGGTGAGGTAGAGGGCCACGACGGCGCCCGCGATCATCAGGGGGATGTTGAAGGCGTAGACGAGGGCGGCCTGGCGCGGCCAGTCGTGCTTGGCGGCGAGCCGGTAGAGGTTGTCCTGGGGCCACCAGGCGACGAGCAGGTAGACGACGGCCAGGTGGGCCGCCCTGGTCAGGGCGCGGCCCCGGCCCCGCATCCGGGAGCGCCCGCCGAACAGGAAGACGACGCCCACGGCGAAGGCCAGCACCTCGAAGACGTAGAGGACGAAGAAGAGGGCCGCCCAGCGGGCCGGCACGCCGGTGAGGTCGGTCGAGCCGGGCCAGAACACACCGGTGAGGAGGAGCGCGACGAGGGCCACCAGGAACACCGCGCAGCCGGAGGCGAACGCGGGGGAGAGCTGCTCCCCTCCTCCTGCGCCCGCGTACTTGCCGGCGCCTCGGGCGGTCCGCGCGGGGCCGTCCGGCAGGGGCGGCAGGGGAAGGCCGGTGCGGTCCTCCCGGCCCGCCCGGTCCCGGGGCAGGGCGCGTAGCGGGACCACGGCGTACGGGAAGTGCTCCGGGGGCACCTCTTCGGCCAGGTGCGCCCACAGCCCGGCGGTGTCGGGCAGCCCGGCGCCGGTCCGGGTTCCGGGTGGCGGTGGGGCGAGGTAGGCGACGAGCCCGCGCGACCCGCCCCGGGGGCGCTTGCCGGCGCTCCGGATGCCGTCGTCGCGGGCGTCGGCGCCTCGGACGTCGGCGCCTCGGACGTCGGCGCCTCGGACGTCGGCGCCTCGGACGTCGGCGACGAGCGCGGACCCGACGCCGTCGTGGGACCGGATCAGGGATTCGAGGTGGTGGGGGTCGAGGGGGGCGCCGTGGCCGGTGATCCGGTCCCGGATCCGGCCGCGGAACTCCAGCAGCCCGTCGGGGCGGAGCAGACCGAGGTCGCCGGTGGGTATCGCGTCCCCGCCGTCGGGCGGAGTGAGCAGGATCTGCCCGTCGCGCAGGTCGGCGCGACAGCCGGGGAAGGGGATGCCGATGAGCGCGAGCCGGGCGGGGTCGGCGGGCGGGGCGGGCAGCCGGGACAGCTCGAAGCAGGTGCCGATCCCGGCGCTCTCGGTGGTCCCGTAGAGGGCGAGCACGCGCGCGCCGGGCCGCAGGCGGCCTTGCAGGGCGGCGTGGTCGTCGAGGTAGAGGCGGTCTCCGGAGACGGTGACCATGCGCAGCGACCGGGCGGCCGAGCCCGGTGACCGCGGGCCGTCGCCGAGGAGCAGCCGCAGGGCTCCGGCCGGGTCGGTGTGCAGGACGGTGACCTCCTCGGCCTCGACGGCCGCACGGACGCCTTCCGGCCACCAGGGCGTGCGCTCGGCGAGGACCAGAGCACCGCCCGTGCACAGGGCGCGGGGCCAGCCGGCTGCGAAGGCGGTCACATCGGGCCCGGCGCTGATCAGGTGCCGGTCGGCGGGGGCCGGAGCCGCGACCTCGGCCCAGCTGTCGCAGGCGGCGAGCAACAGGGCGTGGCTGACGTGCACGGGGCGCGGTTCGGCGGCCCCGGTGAACAACAGCGCGGCGGTGTCCCGGTCGCGCGTCGCGGTGGCGGGCCGGTCGTCGGGCTGCTCCGCGATCGCGGCCGCGTCGGCGCCGAGGCGGATGAACCGCAGGCCGCGGCCGTCGTCCAGCAGGGGGTGGTGCGCGGCGTGCGTGAGGACGGCGTCGGGCCGGATCGCGGCGAGCTGCCGCCGCCCGGTGTGCGGGTCGGCGACGTCGATCAGCGCGTAGGCCGCGCCGGCTTTGAGGACGGCGAGGAGGGCGACGACGAGTTCCGGCTGCCGGGCGGTGCCCACGGCCACGAGACCCTGGGCGGGCAGCCCCGCGGCGAGGAGGTGGTGGGCCAGCCGGTTGGCGCGGGCGTCGAGCTGTTCGTAGGTGAGACTGACCGGCCCGGCGACGAGCGCGCGGGCCTCGGGGGCGTCGAGCGCCCACTGTTCGAAACGCCGCAGGACACTGCCGGGGGCCTGCCGTCCTGAGCGGGTGATCTCTGATCCCTGCGTCATGGACCGATGATGCCACCTGGCGGGGACCGCGTAGAGGGGCGAACATGCTTGCTGCGCAGTGGAGTTGGGGCGCGTCACGGCAAACCATTGACCTCAAGTCTGGTTGAGGTCGTAGCGTTCGGTCTATGGATATGGAAGTCACCGCCTGGACATCGCTGCACAGCGCCATGAACGCCCAGCAGGACCGCCGCCCCCTCTCACGGGCGAGCCTGCGCCGGATCGCCGCGTTCGCCCGCCCGCACCGGCGGGGCCTGGCCGCCTTCCTGTTCCTCAGCGTGGTGACCGCGCTGCTCGCGGTGGCGACCCCGCTGCTCGCGAGCAGGGTCGTGGACACGATCGTCGCGGGCGGGAGCAGCGGCACCGTCACCCGCCTCGCCCTGCTCATCGCGCTGATCGCGGTGGCGGAAGCCGGGCTCGGTCTGCTGACCCGCAAACTGTCGGCCACCCTCGGCGAGGGGCTGATCCTGGACCTGCGGACCGCGGTCTTCGACCACGTGCAGCGGATGCCGGTCGCCTTCTTCACCCGCACCCGTACCGGCGCCCTGGTGAGCCGGCTCAACAACGATGTGATCGGCGCCCAGCGGGCCTTCAGCAACACCCTGTCCGGGGTGGCGTCCAACATCGTCACCCTGCTGCTGACGCTTGCCGTGATGCTGGGCATCTCCTGGCAGATCACCCTTCTGGCGCTGGTCCTGCTGCCGGTGTTCGTGCTGCCGGCCCGGCGGATGGGGACGCGGATGGCCTCCATGCAGCGGGAGGCCTCGGCGCTCAACGCCGCCATGGGCACCCAGATGACGGAACGGTTCTCCGCGCCCGGCGCCACTTTGGTCAAGCTGTTCGGACGCCCCTCGGAGGAGTCCGCCGAGTTCGCGGCGCGGGCGGCCCGGGTGCGGGACATCGGCATCCGCACGGCCATGGCCCAGTCCGCGTTCATCACCGCCCTCACCCTGGTCTCCGCCCTGGCCCTCGCGCTGGTCTACGGCCTCGGCGGCTACTACGCCGTGCACGGGACCCTGGAAGCGGGCTCCGTCGTCGCCCTCGCCCTGCTGCTCACCCGGCTCTACTCGCCGCTGACCGCCCTGGCCGGGGCCCGTGTCGAGGTGATGAGCGCGATGGTCAGCTTCGAGCGCGTCTTCGAGATCCTCGACCTGGAGCCGCTGATCGCCGAGAAGCCCGACGCGCGGCGGGTGCCGGACGGGCCGGTGGCGGTGGAGTTCGACCGGGTCTCCTTCGGCTACCCCTCCCCCGACAAGGTCTCGCTCGCCTCCCTGGAGGAAGTCGCCACCCTCGACGCGCGGGGCGGCACCCAGGTGCTGCACGACGTCTCCTTCCGCGCCGAGCCCGGCCAGATGATCGCGCTGGTCGGCTCCTCCGGAGCGGGCAAGTCGACCATCGCGCAGTTGCTGCCGCGCCTGTACGACGCCGACGAGGGCGCGGTCCGGCTCGGCGGGATCGACGTACGGGACCTCACCGCCGACTCGGTCCGCGAGACCCTCGGCATGGTCACCCAGGACGGGCACCTGTTCCACGAGTCGGTACGGGCCAACCTGCTGCTGGCCCGGCCCGAGGCGAGCGAGGGGGAACTCTGGGAGGCCCTGCGCCGCTCGCGCCTGGACGGGCTGGTCGCCTCGCTGCCGGACGGCCTGGACACCGTCGTCGGCGAACGCGGCTACCGGCTGTCGGGCGGGGAGCGCCAGCGGCTGACGATCGCACGGCTGCTGCTGGCCCGCCAGCGGGTGGTGATCCTCGACGAGGCCACTGCCCACCTCGACTCCACCTCCGAAGCGGCCGTGCAGGAGGCACTCGCGGAGGCCCTGTCGGGGCGGACGGCGGT
Source organism: Streptomyces cirratus (assembly GCF_014650775.1). Taxonomy (GTDB): domain Bacteria; phylum Actinomycetota; class Actinomycetes; order Streptomycetales; family Streptomycetaceae; genus Streptomyces; species Streptomyces cirratus. Next base: position 436,241 of record NZ_BMVP01000004.1, read on the forward strand.
GGTGATCGCACACCGCCTGTCGACCGTCCAGGCGGCCGACCTGATCCTGGTGGTGGAGGACGGCCGGATCGTGGAACGCGGCACGCACGCCGAACTCCTGGCGGCGGGCGGCCGCTACGAAGAACTGCACCGCACCCAGTTCGCCCCGCCCGGAACCCACCCTGCCGACCCCGAGCGGATGAGCCGGGCCCGCCAATAGCCGCAGGCGCCGGTCCCGGGCCGCCCCGCGGGATCACCGCGCCCGACGCCGCCACCGAACGGGCGCGGCTCGTGCGGCAGGGCGATTCCACGCGGCAAGCCCCGGCCCGGCCACCCTGCTTCCGCTTCGCAGCCGGCCCCACCCCGCCCAGCGGCCGGGGCGGCCGAGCGAAGACCCCCCGCCGGACGGCAGGGTCACCGTGGGCCGACGAGGCCGCCGGACGGGCGCCGACGCTGTGGCCGGCCGGGGGCCCGGCGGGTCAACACCGCCCGGCAGCGGGCCCGGCGGCCGGGTGATGCCGCGCGCGGTGGCCCGGCACGGCACAACCGAGTTCCGCTTCGCAGCCGGCCCGGGCCCGGGGCGACGACGGGGGCCGGGCCGTCGGATGACGGACCCGGCTCCACGGGCAATGCTTCGGACGCGGCCCGTCAGACCCGGTCGGCCGCGATCAGGACGTACTGGAACGAGCCGTCCTTGTAGGAGTTGATGAACGCCTCTTCGATGCCGGTGACCAGTGACGACGTGGCCCGCAGCTCCCAATAGGGCAGCGTCTGCGGGGTCAGGTCGATCACGGCCTGCGGTACGAGACGGTTGTCGGCCATGGCACGCAGGTACTCCCGGCGGGAGTGGATGTTGCACTCGAAGTGCGCGTTGATCTGGGAGACCCACTTCGAGGGCTGACCGTAACGCGGGTTCCAACAGCCGGTGATGGTCACGTACCGGCCGCCGACCGCGAGGACGCGGGAGTGCTCGGCGAAGAGGTCGTGCAGGTCGACGTACATGCTCGACTCGTTGTTCCACGAGGCCGCGGCCTGCCCGGTCTCGAAGGGCGTTCCGAGCATGTTGCAGACACGGGCCCGGACGTGGTCCTCGATGCCGAGTTCGTGGGCGCGCTGGTTGGCGAACTCGGCCTGCTTGGCCGACAGGGTGACTCCCTCGACCTTGCAGCCGAAGCGCTGGTGGGCCATCACCATCGAACCGCCGCGGCCGCAACCGGCGTCCACGAGCGTGTCGTCCCGCCCGATCGGGCCGAGGTGGTCCAGGAGGACCTCGGCCTGCGCCGACTCGAGGCGGTGGAGCTCGGCGATCAGCTTCTTCTCGTACGCGCTGTCACCGGGGTCGCCGAGGGCCGCGTGGTCGACGTCGCCGATGCCGTAGTGGTGGTGGTACAGGCCGTCGACATCGCCGAGCCGCAGGTTCACGGGCCTGGCCTCGACGTCCCAGTAGCGGGCGATGTCGCCTTGGTAAGGCGTCGCCGGGCCGGGGATGAACACGGAGGTGGTGGTGGCCGCGGTGAGATCAGTGCTAGTCACAGATGGATCCAATCCTTACCAGAAGTCGGGCAGGCTGTAGCGATAGGTGTTGGTCTGGTGCCAGTAGTGGTTGCCGTCGACCCATGCGGCGACTCCCCGCAGGAAGCGCAGCACGCTCGGGACCGGGCAGGCCGCCGCCAGGGCGGCGGCTTCGGCCTCGAAGTCGTGCATGAGGTCGTTGTGGACCTCGACGGCCTTCAAGTAGCCGTCGCGGTGGGACAGGCCTTCCCGTTCGGCGATCACCACGGGCAGGTTCAAGTGCTTGCCGGGGGTGGCGAGTTCCTTGGTGTACGAGTACAAGTCGTTGACGATGGTGGTGGCGTTGCCCGCGAGCGCGATGACCCGCTGCATGGCGGGCTGCGCGTGCAGGTCGGCCGGCAGTTCGTAGCCGCCGACGGTGTCGGTGATGGTGGGGCAGGGGCGGAAGTTGTTGAACTGCCGCATCGCCAGGTACTCCCACACCTCGGGGAGGTGGTCGGTCTGGGCCCAGGCGGCTTCGGCGAGGTAGCCCAGGTGCAGCCGGGCCATGTCGTGCCGGAAGCGGTCGGCCTGGGAGGGCGTGGACTGCTGGACGAAGTACTCCATGGCGGAGCGGTAGGCGCGCCGCGGGGCGTCCGCGCCCAGTGACTCCACCCACTGCGGGTGGTACTCCCCCGTCGTGTGGAGGGGGTCGAGGGCGGTGTGCGCCAGCAGGAGGCGTCCGCCGAGCCCGATGGGCGAGCCGCCGTGGTCCTCGCAGTAGCAGTCGTCGAGCGCGTTCTCGGCGACCATCAGCCGGGTCGCGATCATCAGGTGGTCGATGCCCGGGGCGTCCGGATGGCAGGCGACCATGTAGCGCCCGACGGAGAAGCCGTCGAACTGGTCCTCCCAGTCCTCCGGGTACAGCTCGACCTCGTCCAGGGCCCAGGCCTTGATCCTCCGGCTGACCTCCTCCACCCGCGCCGCATCGGGCTCCGGCACCGGATGGTGGTACAGGCCGGGGACGGGGCGCCCCTCGGCGGGTGGCCGGGGCGCCACGGGAGCCGGCGGCCCCACGCGCCGGGCCGGGTACAGGCTCGCCGTACCCATACCGCTGGGGCCACGCAGGATCCGTTCCAGGGCAGGGCTCCGCTCCACGGCCGCGGCAGGGCCCTCCGGCACGGGCAGGTCCACGTCCACCGGTGCTGCCGCGGCTGCTTCTACTGGTGCTTGTGCGGACGCTTCCACGGGCGCGGCCCCTGCCGAGGGGACGGGGAGGGCGGGCGGAGAGGGAAGCGCGGGACCGGAGCCGGCGGCGGCTGCGAGCCCCTGCCCCTTGGCGAGGGCGTTCGCGAGGACATGGGCCCCGAAGCGGGCGGCGGCCGCAGGCAGGCTCGACTGCAGAGGGGAAAGCCCGGGCTCGGGCATCCGTGGCTCCTTGTGGTGTGGGCAGGCTGTCCCGGACTCCGGGCGTGCCCGGTCGGCGCAGGACGGTCCGGGCTGTCGCTACTCGGGCTTGCGGGCGATCTGTACGTTCTCCAGCATGCCGAGCGCGTCGGGCACCAGGATGGCGGCGGAGTAGTAGGTGGTGACCAGGTAGGAGATGATGGACCTTTCGTCGATGCCCATGAAGCGCACCGACAGACCCGGCTCGTACTCCTCCGCCAACCCGGTCTGGCGCAGACCGATGACGCCCTGGTTGTCCTCGCCGGTGCGCATGGCGAGGATCGAGCTGGTGTTCTCCTTGGTGATCGGGATCTTGTTGCAGGGCAGGATCGGGACCCCGCGCCAGGCCGGGACCTGCTGCCCGCCGACGTCGACGTGGTCCGGGTAGAGCCCGCGGGCGTTGAGTTCGCGCCCGATCGCCGCGATCGTCCGGGGGTGGGCGAGGAACAGCTTCGTGCCACGGCGGCGGCAGAGCAGGTCGTCGAGGTCGTCCGGGGTGGGCGGGCCCGAGTGCGTCTGGATCCGCTGCTTGAAGGCGGCGTTGTGGAGCAGACCGAACTCCCGGTTGTTGATCAGCTCGTGCTCCTGGCGCTCGCGCAACGCCTCGATGGTGAGCCTGAGCTGCTCCTCGGTCTGGTTCATCGGTTCGTTGTAGAGGTCGGCGACCCTCGTGTGGATCCGCAGCACGGTCTGCGCGATGGACAGTTCGTACTCGCGGGGCTTGAGCTCGTAGTCGACGAAGGCGCCGGGCAGCTCGGGCTCGCCGGTGTGGCCGGACGACATCGCGATCTCGGCTTCGCCGTGCTTGTTCTGGCGTTGGCGGGGCAGAGAACTGAACTTGCGGACGTGGTCCTGGAGATGTGGTGCCGTGGACAGCACGGCGGAGAAGTCGGCGCGGGACAGGGTGAGCAGGGTGCCGCTCGTCTCGGCGACGGCCGTGTAGTCCCAACTGCCTTCGCCGTCGAGCAGGGCGTTCTCACCGAACCGGTCACCATCGGCCAGTACGGCCACGGTGACCTCGTCGCCGTACTTGCCGACGGAGGTCTGCCTGATCCGGCCGTGGGCGATCAGGTGGATCTGCCCGGCGCGGTCACCGCGCTGGACCAGCACCTCACCCGCACGGAAGTCGCGCTGCGCGCAGCGGCCGGCGACCGCGGTCAGCACGTCCACGTCGTCGAAGCCGCGCAGCAGAGCCAGTTCGCCGAGTTCGCGGGGAATCACCCGCACATCGGCACCGTCCTGGACGAACTCGATGCGTCCGTCCCCGACGGTGTAGCTCAGCCGGCGGTTCACCCGGTAGGCGCCGCCCTTGGCCTCCACCCACGGGAGCATCCGCAGCAGCCAGCGGGAAGTGATCTCCTGCATCTGCGGGGCGGATTTGGTCGTGGTGGCAAGGTTGCGGGCGGCTGCCGTGCCCAGGCTGGATTGCCGAGGGGGCTCCAGCTGCGCTTCCGGGCCGGTGTCAACGGTCATGGGGCGGGCTCTCCTTCGCAAGGGCGGTGATCGGCGTACGCGCGCGTCACCGGTGAAAGAGGAAATAGGGGGTGAACATCCGGGAATCCGGCCAGATCCACGGGAACGGTAACGGCCGGTACCCCCACTCGGCCCTGAGAAGCCGTTGGTTTACCTCGAAGCGGTGATCTTGCCGCGCGGGGTGTTTGCCGGGCCGTCGACGGTATTCGGCCCTTTGGCCGAGAGGCGACGAGGCCGGTGTGGCCGTCGATGTGGCGGGGCGCCCCGGCAGGCGGCGGAGCGGGCGGTGACCGCGCTGCGGGGCGCCGGCCGCCCCTAGGGGTGCGTGCGGCGGAGCGCGGGGCCCGTCGGGCGCCGCGTCCGGCGCGGGCCGTCGAGCTGGGCGGCGGCGAGGGTGAGGCCGCCGGCCGCGACGGCGCAGCGCTCGGCGAGGGCGGTGACCTCGGCGTGGAGGGGGGCGGCGTGCGGGCCCCGGCGTCCGAGACCGGCGGCGACGGAGCGCAGCCGTTCGGCGTGCGAGCGCAGTACGGCGGAGTGGGCGCGGAGGCCGTCGGCGGGTCCGGGCGGGCCGGGCCGGCCCCTGGGGGTGGGGGGAAGGTGGTTCATCCGGGTCCTCCGGAGGGGGTCGGGATCGGGGTCGGGATCGGGGTCGGCGGGTTTCCGCGCGGAGGTGTGGAGGTGGTCGAGCCGGTCACCCGCTTCCGCCGGCGCGGCGGGGACCACGTCCGAGGAAGGCCCGGAAGGCCGCGCCGAGTCCGAGCAGCCGTGGGGCGGGCCTGCCCCGGCCGGTGGCGATCTGCCAGCCCGCGTGGTCGTTGAAGGGGTTGTCGTCGGTCAGCGCGTCCCAGGCCAGGACGTCGGCGAAGGACGGAGCCAGCAGGCCGAACGCGCGCCCGGCCCCCCGCTCGCGCAGCATCGCGCGGAACAGCCGGACGGCCTCGCCCTGCCGGCCCGCCTCGGCCGCCCGGAACACTGCGGCGCAGTCCGGGTCGGCCATCAGGTCGGGGTGGGCCTCGCGTGCGGCCCGGAGCCTGGTCTTGAGGCCGCAGACCGCGAGGCTGACGGCGAGGCTCTCGCGGCCGGCCAGGATCCCGGCGAGCCACCCGGCCCGGGCCGCGCCCCGGCCGCGCGCGGCCCAGCCGAGGCCCGCCGGGTCGGTGAGGGTGCGCAGCAGGGTGCGCCAGGCGGCCCCGGGCCGGCCGCCGCGGCCGAACAGGGCCGCCGGGAGGGGGGCCCCGAGGGCGAGTCCGGAGGCGTACCGGGCGGCTTCGTCCACGGCGTCGGCGGCCTCGGCCAGCTCACGGCACAGGGCGCGCAGCAGTTCGGCGTCCTCGGTGGTGGACGCGGAGGTCGGGGTGTCGGACATGGGCACCTCGGTGGCTCGGATCCGGGGGCGGGGAGCGGGCTCATCGGCGGGTCATCGGCGGTTCAAGGGCGGGTTCGGCGGCCCGCTCAGCGGCGGGCCCGAGGGCGGCTCATCGGCGGCTTCACCGTCGGGTTCATCGGCGGCTTCATCGGCGGGCCAGCCCCAGCCGGATCCCGCGCGGGTCGAGCGTCACGGGCAGCGGGCCCATCGGGTCCAGCGCGGGCCGCCCGTCCCGTACCCGGTGTCCGCGCAGCACCTCCGCGCAGAACGCGGCCACGACGAGCAGGCCCAGCTGGTCGCCGGGGCAACGGCCCGCGCCGTGGCTGAACGGGGACATCCGGATGTCCTGGCCGGCCCCCTGGGAGGACCACCGCCCGGGTACGAAGACGTGCGCGGCCGGCATGTGGTCGGGGTCGCGCTGGTGGAACAGGACGGGCAGCAGCACGGCGGTCCCGGCGGGGTGGCGCACGCCGCGCCACTCGGTCTCGTCGCGGGTGACCCGGATCAGGTCCGGCACCACCGGGTAGAGCCGCAGCGATTCCTGGACGCAGGCCCGCAGCCGGGGCAGTTCGCCCGAGGCGGCGTCGGCCGCCCGGGCCTCGGCGGCGGCCACGTCCTGCTCGGCGGGGTGGGCGGCGAGGAGCAGCAGCGTGCGCAGCAGGGTCGGGGGGACGGTGTCCATCGCCTGGAGCCAGTGCCGGGCCTGACCGGTGGAGTCGGCGTGCCGGCGGGCTCGCCCGATCAGAGTGTGCGGCTCGGCGTGGGCGGCGTACTGCCCGATGCGGGTGGCGGCCTTGTCGGAGAGCTCACGGACGGCACGGGTGGCTCCGCCGCGGGACCGGCGCAGCCACCCGGTCAGTTCCTCGTCGCCCGCGGCCGCGTCCCCGAGCACCATCCGGCGGCCGGCGCGTGCGACGGCGTACCGGGCGCGGGCGAGCCGGAGGGTGCCGTGGGCGGTGAGCTGCCGGGCCTCCTCGGCGATGACGGAGAGGAACGGCACGCAGGAGGGGTGGACGACGGTGCCGGACGCGAGGACGGCGTCGTCGATCTCGCGCCGGTCCCCGCGGCCGCCGGGCGGCGCGGAGTAGAACTGGTGCAGGTCCTGCGGGTCGAGGAGGACCAGCAGCGTTCCGGACAGGCCGCGCACGAGGACGGGCGCTCCGCCGTGCCGGGCCCGCATGGCCCGCAGGGTGGCGGCGGACCAGTGGGGCCGCGCGAGGGCGGCCCAGGGCCGTGTCACGTGGGGGCGGCGGGTCACGAAGCCGCGTACCAGCTCCGGCAGGGCGTGGGTGGCGGCGAAGCGGACCGTCTCGGCGCGCCCCGCCCTGGCGGGCTGCCCGGCTCCCGCTCCGGTCCCGCCGGGGCCGTGGCCGGCCGCCGTGGTCGACTGGGTCATGGCCGGGCCCACCTTGCCTGTTCGGTCGGTGACATCGGGATCACCGTACGTCGGGGGTGGTGGGTGCGCGCTGCGGGTGCGCTACGGGAGTGGACCGGCGAACGCCGCTTCGCGGAACGCGGTGGGCGGCGGGCCGCCCGGGGAGGCGGGGACGAGCACCGCCCACCGGCGCCGGGTGGGCGAGATCCACAGGGCGGGACCGTCGCCGTGGGACCAGACCCCGGAGGGAGCCGGGCGCCAGAGCAGGCCGCGGGCCGGGGTGAGCTCACCGGTGCGGATGCGCAACGACTCGGCGGTCCAGGCGCGGGCGATCGGGTGGTCGGCGGTGGAGAGCAGGTGGCGCAGGAACCGGGCGAGGTCGGCGGCGGTGGTGTGCAGGGTGGCGCCGGTGAGGCGGGTACGGGTCATGCCGAGGGGGCGCCAGATGCGGGCGGTGGCGTATTCGGCGAGTGGCCCGCCGCAGAGGTGCTCCGCGAAGCGGGTCAGTACGGGGACGCCGCCCGGGCGGGTGAGGAGGTGGTGGGCGGTGCTCCCGTCGGGCGCCTCGGCCCCGTAGGCGTTGAGCGGGGTGTGCAGCGCCAGCTCCCCTTGGGCGACGAGGCTGCCGATGACGGGCCAGAGTGCCAGCACGGCGGCGAGGCCGCTGACGTCGAGCGCGCGGTCCTGGTCCCCGCCCGCGTCCTGCACCCCGTCGGGCCCTCCGACGGCCCACACGGCCCCGCTCCCGGCGGCCTCCGCCAGTCCCCCCGCGCCCGCCTGCCCACTCCGCAGCGTCATGTCCCCCACGCTAGCGGCCTGCCGCCCCGCCCCGGTCCACCCCCTCGGGGCGCGCCCACGCCCTCCACCCGGATGCTGGTGCGGCCATCCCTCCGCCGGCCGCTGTACCCCAGGGGTGTGGGAAGGCGGATACCGTCACCGGATGGCTGAAGCTCCCGGAAAGTTCGACGCTGCGATGACGACGTGGCAGGAATGGCAGGACGCTCCCTGGGGCCGTCTGCGCTACGCGATCGCCGAGGCGAACCTGGTCCGTCACCTCGCGGAACTGGGCGACGGGCCGTTGCGCGTACTGGATCTCGCCGGCGGTGACGGTGGTGATGCGGTGCGCCTCGCGGCCCGTGGCCACCACGTCACCATCGTCGACTACGCCCCCGCCATGCTTGCCGCGGCAAGCGAGCGCGCTTCGACGGCCGGCCTGGCGGAGTTGATCACCTGCGTGCAAGCCGACGTGGCCGCGCTGCCCGCAGACCTTGCCGAGGCGGGTTTCGACGTGGTGCTGTGCCACAACCTCCTCCCCTACGTGGACGACGTACCGGGCATCCTCGCCTCCGCCCTTGCGCCGCTCAGGCCCGGCGGGCTGTTCTCGGTGATGGCGATCAACCGGCACTCGGCGACCTTGAAACTCGCCATTCGGGAGATGAACCCGGCCGCCGCACTCGCCTCCTTCGGTACCGACCGCTCCCGGACCGCGATGTTCGACTCGGCTCTGACGCTTCACGCCGCCGATGAGATCGTTCCCGTCCTGCGCAGCCTTGACTGCCATGACGTGCGGCACTACGGCATCCGCAGCTTCTGCGACTACATCACCGACGACGCGCGCAAGTACGACCCGGCGTTCTACGCCGAACTTGAGCGCCTGGAGCTCGCCGCCACTGCGCGGCCGCCGTACATGCACACCGCCAGGCTCTTCCAGCTGACCGCACGGAAAGGGCCACGGCCGTGACCGCACTCCGGGATTCGCAACCGTCCCTGCTCGGGGTCTTCGCACACTTGTGCACGCTCGGTCACTGACCGGCTGGAGGTACGGTCCGCGGGTGTTGAGACAAGACGCCTGGTCAGTGCACTACACCTCGCGGGACCTACCGCAGCCTGAGCCACAGCCCTGGCACCTGCAGCTTTCCTCGGACGAGTGGGAGCTTTGGCTCGATGACCTCGGCATCCCTGATGGGACTCCGTACCTGTTGTCGCCGTGCTTCGTCTATGACACGGACCTGAACTCGTACTTCCATCGGGTGAACCTGATGGCGGGTCCACTGAACAGCCAGCTCAACCGGGCGTCGGCTCTCTGTCGGAACTTGAACTTCCTGCACAGGAGCCGGGGCGGGAAGGACTGGAGGGACGCGACCGAGGAGGACCACGCGGCTTACCACCACTGGCGCCGCCGTGACCCAGGTGGGCCCCGCGTCGATGGCGACACGTGGAGCCAGGAGATCTCTCACATCCAGCAGTTCTACGTTTTCGCGAAGTCCAAATCTTGGGTCCCGTCAGTCCCGATCCCACAGCGGCCCCGGCGTGATTCGAAGGGCGAGGAGAAGAACGGCCGATCCCGACGGCGCCCGGTGCCGGACGACGATGTGGACACGGTGCCGGCATCGTACTCCCACGATCAAGGCGGCAAGGAAGCCTTCGAGTGGCTGCCGCCACCGGCATACCGCCGGTGGCGGGACATCGGCGTCCTCGGCTATGACCGAGAGGGCCTGCCACGGGACAACTTCCGCGGCCGGTGGGCGTCGCGCAATGGTGCCTTCAGTGACTCGTTGGTCCGGACGGGGATGAGGCTGGAGGAGCAGGCCAGTCGCATCATTCTGGAAGTTCCGACGGGGCCCGGTCCGGCGGGCTACAGCAGGTTCTGGCTGCCTGGGGCGATCGCCAAGCGGAACTCGGGACGCTGGGTATATGAGCCTGCGTCGGTTCGGCGGGATCTGACCGCCTACGAGGCTTCGGACCGACGGTGGGTCGTCGAGGAGGCCCGTGACGCGGGCCTCTATGGAAAGATCCGGCGCCCGATCGTGATCGATGATCCGAGAACTCCACACATGGCTCGGTACACGAGCGGCGTCAACCGCGGCGAGAAGGTGAACGTCAGGCTCCTCGACCCGCACGAGCGGCGCCGGCTGCTGGTGGATACCGAGGACGGCCTCGAGCCCGCGCTGTTTTGGCTCGGTGAGAGCGGGCTGCCGTTGTCCTTGTCGACGTGGAAGGACATGTTCACCGACGCCAACCGCCGATGCGAAGAGGCCGGCCTGGCTTTGCGAGCTCATGCCCACCTGCTGCGTCACACGTTTGCGGTCATCACTCTCGAACAGCTCCAGCGCGGCCACATTGCCCAGCTCGCCGACATGAACCAGGCTCAGCGACTCCACTACCAGCGGATCTTCGGCGATCCCATGGACTGGATCCGCCGCAGGCTCGGCCATGCTTCGCAGCTTTCGACCTTGATCTATCTGCATGCCCTGCAGGAACTGGAGATGGAGACGCGTATGGCCCTGGTTCCTGACACCTGGGAGGACCCTCGGGACACTCCGCTGGTGAACCTCGGGAACGAGACGCCGCCGCAGGATCTTCCCAGTGAGGTATCGGCATGACGAGTCGAGGCCGTGGCAGCACTGGTCCAGGACGCCCGTCGGCCCTGCCGCCCAGTGGCTATGAAGCGCCGCCGTTGGTCCGTGCGGGACACACGGGCGGTTTGGTCGTCGACTTCCATGGTGATGACGACCGTCGGGTCAGTTACGACTTCGGGCCGTTGGCGATGCCCGGCTGGCATCCGATTCTGGCTGAGGCCCTTGCTTTGAGGGTCGGACACAGCGGCGGAATCCGAACTCTGGCGGGATGCCGGAACAGCTGGAACTCGACCAAAGCCTGGATCCAGTTCCTGGTCTCGCTGGAGCAGCCGCCGAAAACCGTCGATGGACTAACCCGCGAACATGTGGATGCCTTCTACACTCGACCAGGTTTCGCCAAGAGTACGCGGCACATCCAAATGCGCGAAATGAGCAAACAGTTCGAGAATGAGCGGATTTCGCGCCGCCTTCCCTCTGACGCTTGGGATGCCTTCAACCGCCGGTTGCCCACGCTCAAGCAGTCGGGAGTCGGAGGCTACTCGCACGGCGAGTTGGAGCGCCTGACGGCCGCAGCCCGAGCGGACGTGGCCCAGATCTCTCGGCGTATTCGTGCCGGCGAACAGCTCCTGCGCCAGGCGCGGGACGACCCCGGGAAACTGGATGCTCGGCAGCGAGAATTAGGGGAGACCCTCGTCCGCATCGCGGAGACCGGCGAGATCCCTCTGCTGGAGGGCGACAGAAACTGGCTCCGCCGGAGAGCCGATCTCGCGGGACACCTCTTCATGACGTGGGCGGATCTGGCGCCTTTGATGGCTCTCCTCGCCATAGTCACTGAACGCAACGGGGAAACCCTCAAGGAGCTTCCTGCCAGGCACCGGCTGCTGGAGGACCGGGCGGTCGAGGTCGTCCTTGTGAAACGGCGCCACCGAGCCCAGCAGTGGTTCGAGACGGTGACCTGGGAAATCGGCCCCAAGTCGCGCGAGCTGCACACCCCAGGCGGCCTCTACCTACTCCTGCTCGAGCTGACTGGCCGCAGCCGGGAATTCTGCGGCTCCACTGCGGCCATCTGCTTCTGGCGCAACAACTGGGCCGTCGCAGACCGCAACCGGTCGGAGCACTTCGCTCCGTTCGAGATAGACCTTGGACGCGGTTCTAAGATCGAAATGTCCGCATGGGCGGCCACGAGGGCCAAACCAGTACTCGCGGATCCGCGGCCTGCTGCGAAAGCGAAGGCCACGGAAGACGCCCCGGAGAAGGAGCCGCCAGTCCCGCTGGTGGTGACTTTCAACAAAATCAAAACCAGTATGGACGCTCGCCGGACTCGCCAGCTGGGTGGCCACCTGCCCTCGTCGGCGAAGAGCAACACCGCCCAGGTTCTGTTCGCCAACTACCTCAAGCCCGACGAAGCCACCCGCGAGTGGGCGGAGGAAGTGATCACCGAGGCTCTCGGGGATGCGGAGCAAGCTGCCCTGGACGCCCATGCGGCGGTGGCGGGACGCGGTGGCGGCCCCAAGGTGATCACTGACGACTCTTCCGCCCAGCAGCTCGAGGAAGCAGGACTCGCCCCGCAGACCGCCCGCGATCTCTCCGAGGGGAACCTGGACACCGCCTGGACGGCCTGCGAGGACCACGACCACAACCCGGAGACCGGAGCACCTTGCGGCGATTCGTTCCTCGCCTGCTTCCACTGCGGAAACTGCCTGGTCACCCGCGATCATCTCCCCCGGCTCCTGGCCCTACTGGAAGCCCTGGGGGGCCTGCGCCAACGCATGAGCGAAGACGACTGGTGGAAACGCTACGGCCCTGCATGGGTCGCCGTCCGGCGAGACATCCTCGCCAAGTTCTCCTCGGCCGAAGTCAGCAAAGCACAAGAGCAGTCCTTGCCCGACGCCCTCCTCGACCTGGTCGAACCACCCTGGGAACAGCCATGAGCATCGCGACCTTCGCCTCCAACCCCAACGCAGTCACGCTGAAAGACCCGTACGTCCTCCACGGCCGCCCGCTGCGGCCAGGAGCCCGGCTGCAGGACACCTCCCGCTACAGCCACGACGTCTGGCACCTGGCGCCCGCACGACTCAAGATCCACGAGTACTCGATGATCTTGAACTTTCTGTCTCTGCCCCAACGATTTCGGCAGGCGGTCAAGCAGCTGTTCTACGCCTTGCTCTCGCTGAAGCCGCCGGATGGTGAGCCATCCCCAACCATCGCCACCATCCGAGGGATGTTCACGGAGATGCGACGGTTCTTGATGTGGCTCGACAAACGGTGGTCACCGGAGCGGAACGAACTGTCTGCACTGTCCTCAAGCGATCTCGAGGACTACGGCAAACACCTCCTGGCCCGCTTCCCGAACAATCGCTCTCAGCGCGAGTCCTCCCGAGGCGGAGTACGGCTGCTCTGGCGTTGGCGACTGCAGATGGATGAACACGCCCTGCGGTTCGAACCGCTCCACCTCGACGGATGGAGAGAGTCGTCCAGCACCGGGAGGGGCGAGAACAAAACCGACCGACTGCCCGAGGAAGTCCTGGGGCCCTTGTTGGTCTGGGCACTCCGTTTCATCGACGACTTCGCCCCCGACATCCTCGAAGCAGACAGAGAATGGCGAGCAAGCCGTGAAAAGCATATTGGCCCATACCTGGAGCGAAGCGCTGTCGGATCACGCCTGCAGGCGATCCTCGATGAATACATCGCCGTCGGCCGCCCGTTGCCCGGCTGGCGCGGACAGCCCAGCCTGACCCACTTCAGCCGCCTTCTCGGTTGCCGTCACGACGCCGTCCGGCCCCATCAGGCTGCCCTCGCGGCCGCCGCCGCTGTCGTCGGCGTGACCGAGGGCGCATTCCTCGACGGAAGCGTCCAAGGATGTCTGGACGGGGAACCGTGGGTCGACTCGATCGCCACCAACCACGAGTCTGCGAACAGCCTGGCCCGGCTCAGCCGCATTCTCCACGCCTCTTGCTACGTGGTGATCGCCTTCCTCAGTGGCATGAGAGAGAGCGAGGTCAAAAACATCAAACGCGACTGCATCGAGATCAAGTACGACGAAGACGGCCGTCCCTACCGCTGGAAACTCAGCAGCCTCGCATTCAAAGGGGAAGACGAGGTGGAGGGCGTCCCAGCGACTTGGACGGTCTGCGCAACTGTCGTCCGCGCAGTCGAGATGCTCGAGAAGCTCCAGCCGAAGACCTGCGACTACCTCTTCACGGGACTCCTTCACGGCAACGGCGCCAAGAAGTCATCGAACAAGGTGGAGGGAAATAGAGCGACCAACACACACCTCAACGACCTCGTGGCGTTCGTGAACCAGCTCTGCGCAGACCGCGGCCGCAGCGACATCATCGCGGACAGTGCGGGCCGGCCCTTCAAGCTCAAGACCAGCTACTTCCGGCGGACCTTGGCCTGGTTCATCGCCCGGCACCCAGGCGGAGTCATCGCCGGCGCCCTGCAATACCGGCACCGGTCGATCCGGATGTTCGAGGGCTACGCCGGCACCAGCGACTCCGGCTTCCGGGCCGAAGTCGAAAGCGAGCAGGCCATCGCCCGCGGCGAGGTCTACATGGAAATGATCGAAGCCCACCAGCACCTCAACCTCGCCGGCCCTTCAGCCGAAGAGGCCACCCGCCGCCTGACGGACTTCGGAGACCGCGCCCAGTTCCAGGGCCAGGTCGCCCTGGACAAGCACCGCCTGAGAAGGATCATGAAGCGCAACGATCCAGCGATCTACCCCGGCGAGTACATCACCTGCGTGAACGACCCCGCCAAAGCCCTCTGCGAGAAGGCACGCCGCGGAAACAGCGAAGGTCTGCCGGCCCACGGCGGCTGCCTGCCCCTGGCCTGCCGCAATGTCACGCTCACGCCGGAGAACGTCGGTGCCTGGCAACGAGAGATCGCCCGCATCGACAAGCGCCTCGGCTCACGGCCGACGTTGGCCCCCCGCCTCAAGCAACTCCACCAGAACCGGCGGGCTGAGGTGGTGGCCTTCCTGGAGGCCAACGGACAGGAGGTCATCCCGGCATGACTCGCCCAGTCCCCGACCTTCCCGAAGCCCTGGTCCGCAGGCATCTCCAAGAGATGCTGGACGCCTGCCGGGCAAGCAACACCAGACCCAGCGTTCTCACGCTGGCCCGACGCCTCAATCTCACCAACACGACATTCCGCCGCCGCTATCCCGAGATCGCGCAAGAGATCTCCGAACATCGAGCCGCACCCACCGCTCGTCGCGGCGGGCCGACCGAACACGACAAGCTCATCGCCCGCAACGCGAAGCTCCGCCGACGAAACCGCGACCTGACCAACCAGCTCGCCCTCGCCGCCGCACAGATCCAACACCTCGCCCTCCGCAACGCACGGCTCCTCGAAGCCGTCGAGAACGCTGCCAACGTCACCAGCATCCCCGTCCGGCGGAATATCCGATAGACCAGATTTCTGAACCCCTGACACGCTATCTCTAGCTAGCTAGAGTTGACTGCATGGATGTTCCCTTCCGCGTCACCGACGCGACCCTCGACGTGATCGAGGTGCTCCTCACGGGCCAGCCGGATCTCTACGGTCTGAAGATCGCCAAAGAGATCGGCCGCCCTTCCGGCAGCGTCGTTCCCATCCTCATGCGACTTGAGGACTGCGGCTGGGTCACCAGCAAGTGGGAAGACTCTGGCTCGGAGAGCCGGGGGCCGCGGCGCCGGTTTTATGAGCTGGACCCGAACTGCGACGCCGGGGCACGCAGGCTAGTGGCTTCCCGGAACCGGCCGAAGACGCACGGCATCGGCATCGCCCGGCCAGGTCTCGCAGGGGGACGTTGATGACGACGGTCATTCTTTTCGTGCTCACCGCGATCGTGCTTCCCCTTGCCCTGAGCGAGTTCAGCGAGCGGGCGCCGTCATCAGCCCAACGCATCACACGATGGACGGCCCGGCGCCTAGGGAGCCCTGATGTCACGGAGCGCTACACCGAGGAATGGCTGGCCGAGCTAGCAGCGACCCCAGGCAAGCTGAGCCCCCTCGTCGTCGCACTCAGCTACCTCGTCCACCTGCCCATGATCCGGCTTCAGCTGCGACGTCGGCGAGCTGCTGCGCTTCCTTCCGCCGGGACGCAGGTCCCCGCCACCACGCTGGTCCCTATCCCGCACCTCATCACCTTGAACGGCACGGCTTGGGTCAGGGCTGGAGCACTTGAGCGCTGCCTACATGCCAGACGTGGGTTGCTCGAATGCGGGTTCTTCATCGTCACGGAAACGAGTCGGCCTGAACTGACTGACGCAATGCAGCGACTGAGAGACGCGATCCGGCATGCCGCCGGACTCACGCGACTCGAAGACGCTCCGGAACCCAGCCCGCGCCTGGATTCCCCTACTTTCCGCAACCAGCTGGTTCAGGCCCTGGCTACTGACACGTTCTTCATCCTGGACGAAGAAGACGACGCCACTCTTCATGTCCTCACAGGGCTTCAGCTAGCCACTCCGATCGTCATCAAGACGAAGAAGCCTGCGGTCATTCATACCTGGCCCAACCGCTATGAGGTTCCCGAGGGAGATCTGACCGACCCGGGCGTCCTGCAGTCAATCCTTGACCGCGACTGACTGTTGCTCTCTCGGCTGTCGGACAAGACCCGCTGGATCTGCTAGGAGACGCCATGCCCAGGGTCAACAACACCGAGAGCGGTCAACGGTCAGCCCACAACCCCGCCCACAAGCCCATCCCGATGACGAATCACTCCTCGCCGGGGGCGTGTTCGCCCAGCTCGCCGCCGGCGGCGCGCGCACGGGCGTCGTCACCACCACCTGGGCGCCGGACGGCCGGCGGGCCGCCGAGCTCGCCGACGCCCTGGCCGTCCTCGGGGCCGGACGCCCTCGGATGCTCGGGTTCGCCGACGCGCGGGTCCCCGATTCGGCGCCCGGGCGGCCACGGCTGTGTGACGCGCCGTTCGACGAGGTGGCCGGGCTGCTGGTCCGGCACATCCGCGAGTTCCGTCCGGAGGTCATCGTCACCCATGACGCCTACGGCCAGTTGACGGGTCACCCCGACCACGTCCGCACCCACCGGCTGACCACCGTCGCAGCGCACGCCGCCGGGCTCGAACACCTGTATCCCGACGCCGGAGCGCCCTGGCAGCCGGCCGCTCTCCACCTGGCCACTCACCCGCACTCCGGCGTCGGCGAGCTGGGTCCCCTCCTGGCCCGGGTCGGCAAGAGGCTGCTGAGCGTGCCGGACGAGCACATCACCGCGACCGTCGACGTGAGCGCCTGGCTGGGGCAGAAGTGGGCCGCCATCGCCGCGCACCGCAGTGAAGCAGCGCGGGAGCGTTCACTTCCCGGCATTCTTCTGCGCCTGTCGGCCGAGACCCGGGAGCGGATCCTCTCCACCGAGTACTACACCCGCCTCGGCGTGCGGCAGGCGCCCGGGCCGGGCCCCGGCCGGGTGGTGTTTCCGAGGTGAGGGGGTGAGCCTGGGGTCATGACCGGAGCTGTGGAGCCGCCGCGAGAGCCGTCCGTCGGGCCGAGGGTTCCGCCATCCGCCGGGGGTGGGGTGCCCGATGTGCCGTTGGCCTCCGCGCGGGGGCGGTGGATCGTGTTCACCACCGTGCTCGGGTCGAGCATGGTGTTGCTGGACTCGACGGTGGTCAACGTCGCGCTCCCGAGCATCGGCCGGGACCTCGGCGCCGACCTCGCGGTGCTCCAGTGGACGGTGAACGCCTACCTGCTGACCCTGGCCGGGCTGATCCTGGTCGGCGGGGCGCTCGGGGACCGCTTCGGGCGGCGGCGGGTCTTCGTGCTGGGCGTGGTGTGGTTCGCCGCCGGTTCCCTGCTGTGCGGGATCGCGCCGAACGCCGGTGTGCTGATCGGCGCCCGCGCCCTCCAGGGCATCGGCGGGGCGCTGCTGACACCGGGTTCCCTCGCGCTGATCCAGGGTTCGATCCGGGGCGACGACCGGGCCCGGGCAGTCGGTCTGTGGTCCGGGCTGGGCGGTGTCGGCGCGGCCGTGGGGCCGTTCCTCGGCGGGTGGCTGGTCGACGGGCCCGGCTGGCGCTGGGTGTTCCTGCTGAACGTGCCGCTCGCCGCGCTGTGCGTGCCGGTGGCGCTGAGGCACGTACCGGAATCACGCGATCCGGATGCGCACGGGAGGTTCGACGTGGCGGGAGCCGTGATCGGGGCCGCCGCGCTCGGCCTGCTCACCTACGCGCTGATCGAGGCCCGGTCCGGTACGGCGCTGGTGGCGGCCACGGCGGTGGGCGGGCTGCTGCTGGGGGTCCTGTTCGTCTATGTCGAGCGGCACAGGCAGTACCCGATGGTGCCGCCGTCGATATTCGCCTCCCGCCAATTCACGGCCGTCAACCTGGTCACCCTGTGCGTGTACGCGGCCTTCGGCGGCTTCTTCTTCCTCGTGGTGCTCCAGCTCCAGGTGGTCTCCGGGTACTCGGCGATGGCCGCCGGGGCCGCGCTGCTGCCGACCACGGCGCTGATGCTGCTGCTGTCGGCCCGCGCGGGCGCGCTCGGGGAGCGCATCGGGCCACGGCTCCCCCTGACCGTGGGCCCGCTGCTGTGCGCGGGCGGGATGCTGCTGATGCTGCGCGTCGGACCGGGCGCCTCGTACCTGTTGGACGTGCTGCCCGCACTGGTCGTGATGGGGATGGGGATGGTGACCCTGGTGGCTCCGCTGACGGCGACGGTGCTGGCTTCGGTGGATCCCGGCCGGGCGGGTCTGGCCAGCGGCATCAACAACGCCGCCGCACGGGCCGCCGGGTTGCTGGCGGTGGCCGCGCTGCCGCTGCTGGCGGGGATGGGCCCCGACTCCTACCTCTCCGCGCCGCGTTTCGACGCGGCCTTCGGCCGGGCCATGGCCTGGTGCGCGGGGGTGCTGGTGGTGGGGGCGGTGCTGGCGTGGACGACCGTGCGCAATCCCGCGCCGGCGGCGTGCCACCCGCTGTGCCGTACGTGCTGCGGGGTGACCTCGCCGCCGCTGGAGCCGCCGCGAGCGACGCAGGCGCCCCTGGAACCGCCGCGCACGGCGGAGGGGTGAGGCCTTCGAGCCGCGATGTGCTGGAGCGCGACGGCCGACCTGACGGCGGGCACCGTCATCACCGCCGTGGGGGCGGTCTGCGTGCTGCGCGTGCGGCGGGCCCGCGATCTGCCCGTGGCCGCGCTGCCGCTGCTGCTCGGCGTCCACCAGCTGCTGGAGGCGGCCGTCTGGGAGTCGGGCGGGGGCTGTGGCACGGCCGCCACCGCGTGGGCGGTGATCGCCCTGCCGGTGCTGCCGGTGTGGGTGTCACTGGGGGTGCTGCTGGCCGCCGGGCCGGGTGCTCCGCGGCGGCTGTGGTGGCCGGTGGCCTCCGGTCTCGCCACGGCCGGGGTCCTGGCACACTGCCTCGCCACCGGCCCGGTGTCGGCGCGGATCCGGGGCCACACCATCGGCTACGGCGTCGACGTGCCGTACCCGGCGCCGGTCATCGCCGGCTACTTGTTCGCCACGCTGGGCGCCCTGCTGCTCGGCGGTGACCGCCGGCTGCGGCTGATCGGGGCGGTCCTGGCCGTGGGCGCGGTGGTCTGTGCGGGGCTGTGGCGGCTGGAGTTCGCCTCCACCTGGTGTGCGTTCGCGGCGGTGGCGTCGGTGCTGGTGCTGGGCTGGGTGCGCAGCCGAGCGCCCCGCCGTCACTGGTTGCGGGCGCCGAGGACGAAGAGCAGGTAGACGAATGCGGCGAAGAGGTGGCCCACGAAGAGGTAGGCGACGAGCCGGATGATCAGCCCGCGCGGGAACTTGGACTCGATGCGCTTGAGGACGCCTACGGGCTGGTCGGGCGGCGGGGTGTGGGACATGGTGCGGCTCCTCGGTCAGCGGGGGCTGGTGGGGTTGGTGGCCGCCCCGCCGAGGCACAGCCCGGCGAGACTGCTCTGCAGCAGGGTGTGGACGAACAGGAGGTCCGTCCCGGTGGCGGTCGCCGCACCGATCCGGTGCGGCGTGAGCGAGTCGAAGTGCGCGCTGTCGCCCGGCTCCAGCAGGTACTCGGCCTCCCCCAGGTGCAGCCGTAGCGTGCCGGTGAGCACGTACAGCCACTCCTCGCCGGGGTGGACGCGGACCAGCTCGCCCTGGCCGCGGCCGGGCGGGACGTGCACGCGCAGCGCCTGCATGCCGCGGCCGGAGCCGCCGGCCTGCCAGTACGTCCAGCCGTCCGCCTCGCGGGCCCCGGGTCCGCCCGCCCGTACGATGGGATCGGCTACGGCCTGGGTCTCGCCGAGCAGCTCGGAGACGGTCGTGCCGTAGGTGCGGGCGAGGCCGAGGAGCAGCGGCAGCGAGGGCTGGCGCCGCCCGGTCTCCAGCCGGGACAGGTGGGCGGGCGAGAGCCGGGCCCGGGCGGCGGCGGCTTCCAGGGTGAGCCCGGCGCGGCGGCGCAGCTCGCGCAGCTGCGGGGCGACGGCGGGCAGTCCTTCGTCTTCGGGGGGTTCGTCGGCGTCGGCGTGGGTCTCGGCGCCGGGGGCGGGACCGGTAGTCATGCCTCGATTGAGCCAGAGATTTGCCTACCTGACAAGCTTGCTTACCTCTGAGGCAAAACTGTTTCAATCGGTCCGGTCGCCGAGCACCGTCTCCACCGTGTCCGCCTCCTGCGCGTTCTTGTCCGGGCGGTGCCGCAGTACCCGCGCGAAGCGCAGCGCGACCCCGGCCGGGTAGCGCGTGGAGCGCTGCAAGCCGTCGTAGGCGATCTCCACGACCAGCTCCGGCCGCACCCACACGGTGAACCCTTCTTCGCGCACCGCGAGTTCCCGCAGCCGTCCGGTCTGCCAGCGCAGCATCTCGTCGGTGAGGCCCTTGAAGGTCTTGCCGAGCATCGCGAAGCTGCCGTCCGCGGCCCGCGCGCCCAGGTGCAGGTTGGACAGCAGGCCGGTACGCCGCCCGTGGCCCCATTCCGCGGCCAGCACGACCAGGTCGAGGGTGTGCACCGGCTTCACCTTGAGCCACTGTTTGCCGCGCCGGCCGGCGGCGTAGGGAGAGTCGAGGCCCTTGATCACGACGCCCTCGTGCCCCCGGCGCAGCGCCTCGGCCGCGAACGCCTCGGCGTCGGCCGACTGCGCCTGCGGGTCCTCGACGGCCAGTCGGCGCACCCGGGAGGTCTCCGGCACCAGCTCGGCGAGCACCGCGTACCGCTCGCGGACCGGCAGGTCGAGCAGTACGTCGTCACCGGCGGCCAGGACGTCGAAGAAGTAGGCGCTGACGGGCAGGGTCTGGCGTGCCGCCGCCACGTCCAGCCGGGACCCGACCCGGCTCGCGATCTCCTGGAAAGGGACCGGACGGCCGTCGGCGCCCTCACCGATGACCTCACCGTCGAGGATGAACCGGTCGCCGGCCAGGGTGAGGGCGAGTGCGGCCACTTCGGGGAGCCGGGCGGTGATCTCGTCGAGGGAGCGGGTGTAGACGCGTACGTCGTCGCCGGCCCGGTGGACCTGTACGCGGATGCCGTCCAGCTTCTCCTCCACGGCGCAGGGCCCGAGCGCGGCCACCGCTTCGGCCACCGAGGCTGCCGTGCCCGCGAGCATCGGCTGGACGGGCTGCCCGACGCGCAGCGTGACCGCCCGCAGGGCTTCGGCGCCTTCGGCGAGGACGGCGGCCCCGACCCGGGGCAGCGAACCGTCCAGCATCACGGCCCGGCGCAGTGCGGCGGCGGGCACCCCGGCGGCAGCGGCCACCCCTTCCAGTGCGACGGCGTCCAGGGCGCCCTGGCGTACCTCTCCGGACAGCAGGCTCCGCAGGAACCGCTGTTCGGGGTCGGTGGCGGCGCCGAGCAGGCCGTCCAGGAGGCGGCGCCGCTCGGCTTGCGAGCCCGTGCCGGAGACGGCGGCGAGACGGGTGACGGCCGCGTCGACGGCGCCGACGGTGAGGGTGGGCCGGTCGGCGGGCTCGACCTCCCGGCCGAGGGCGCTCCAGCCGATGCCGGGGCGGCCCTGCGGGAGCCGTCCGGCGAGGTAGGCGATCACCAGCGCGGCCTCTTCGGGCGGCGCGACGGCGAACAGCTCCGCGAGCAGGGCGGTCTTGCGGGAACGGGCGGAGGTCTCGGCGACCTCCCGGGACACGCGAGCGACCTCGGCCAGCAGCATGCGGACCATAGTGCCGCCGCCGGGCGCACCGCGCAGGTCGGGGCGGCGCCTCGCGTGGCGGGGGCACGGCAGCCACGTCACGGGCCGAGGCTCCCCGGAGCGGCGGGCGCGCGTCGCCGCCCCGGGAGGAGCGCCGGGACGAAAGGGGCAGCGCGGGCCGGGGCGGGGTCGCGCCGGAGTCGGCGCGCGCAGGCGTCGCCCGGGGCCGGCGTACCGCGAGTGCGGTATCCAGGGCGGCCGGTGTAGTCCTTGAGGACGCCCCGGGCTCAGCCTGAGGGCGCCTGGGCAGCCGGGGCCGGACCCGTAGGGTTCCCGTATGAAGCTCCGACTCCCCCGGCGCCGCCGGGACCGCCTCCTCGCCGGCGCCGCCGCGGTCGCCGTCCTGGCGGCGACCGGCACGGTCACGGCCCTGGCCTCCGCCGACGGCCCGGCGGTGCACCGCCTGGACCAGGTGGTGCAGATGCCCGGCGCCGGAATCGACATCTCGTACTTCACCTCCGGCGAGGGGGAGCGGGGCACGGCGAAACGTCCCGCCGTGCTGCTCGGCCACGGCTTCGGCGGCAGCAAGGACGACGTCCGGGCGCAGGCGGAGCGGCTGTCCCGCGACGGGTACGCCGTGCTCACCTGGTCGGCGCGCGGCTTCGGCCGCTCGGGCGGCCGGATCGGGCTGAACGACCCCGACTACGAGGTCAAGGACGTCTCCCGGCTCATCGACTGGCTGGCCCTGCGCCCCGAGGTGCGCCTCGACGCGGCCGGCGATCCCCGCGTGGGGGTGGCCGGTGCCTCCTACGGAGGCGCGGCGGCGCTGCTGGCCGCCGGGTACGACCGCCGGGTGGACGCCATCGCCCCGCAGATCACGTACTGGAACCTCGCCGACTCCCTCTTCCCGAACGACGTGTACAAGAAGCTGTGGGCCGGAGTCTTCTTCACCACCGGTTCGGCGCGGGGCCTGACGCCGAACCAGCCGCCCGCCGGCCCCGAAGCCGCCTCCGCCTCCGCTCCCACCGACGCTTCCAGGGCCGGATCCACGGCCGGGTGTGGACGGTTCCAGCCGGAGCTGTGCGCGATGTACGAGCGGGTCGCCGTTTCCGGGAAGCCCGACGCCGAGGCCCGTGCGCTGCTGGAGCGGCTCAGCCCGTCCGCCGTCGGCGACAGGATCAAGGTGCCGGCCCTGATCGTGCAGGGTCAGGACGACTCCCTCTTCCCGCTGGACCAGGCCGACGCCATGGCCAGGGCCATCGCCTCCAACGGGGCACCGGTGGCGGTGGACTGGGCGGCCGGCGGCCACGACGGCGGCATGCGCGAAGCGGGCCGGATCGAGACGCGGGTGACCGCCTGGTTCGACCGGTACCTCAAGGGCGACGAGGGCGCGGCCACCGGTCCCGCGTTCCGGGTCTCGCGCTCCGGCGGACTGGACTCGACCGACGGCGCCGTGCGGCTGCGGGGCGCGAGCGGCGGCGAGTACCCCGGTCTGGCCTCCCGCCCGCGCGGGTTCGCCCTCGCCGGCCGGGAGCAGGGCTTCGTCAACCCGGCCGGTGCGAGCCCGCCGTCGCTGTCCTCGCTGCCCGGGATCGGCGGACAGCTCGCCGCCTTCGGAGCCGGGCTGTCGCTCGACTTCCCGGGGCAGAACGCCCGGTTCGAGTCGGAGCCGCTGGGCGAGGGGATGCGGATCACCGGAACCCCGACCGTCAAGGTGAGCGTGAGGTCGACGGCCGCGGACGGTTCGGCGGTGCTGTTCGGCAAGGTGTACGACGTCGGGCCCGACGGGCGGCAGGCGGTGCTGCCGAGTCAGCTGGTGGCGCCGGTGCGGGTGACGGACGCGGGGCAGGGCCGGAGCGTGGAGCTGCGGCTTCCGGCCGTCGACCACGCCGTCGAGGCCGGGCACCGGCTGCGACTGGTGGTAGCGGCGACGGATCTGGGCTACGCCTCCCCCGCCGAGCCGGCCACGTACACCGTGGCGGTGGAGGGGCCGTTGGCGGTGCCCGTCGCCGACGGGGTGCGGACGGCGTCCGGCGGGCTACCCGCCTGGACCTGGGGTCTGCCGCTCGCGGCAATGGCGCTGGCCGGGGGGCTCTTGGTGGTCCGCAGGACCGGCGGGGGCCGCGGCGGGAGCCGGCCGGGCGCACCGCAGCCCGAACCCGCGCTGGCCGACGTACCACTGGAAATCACCGGGCTGACGAAGCGCTACGCGAAGGCTCGCGACCGGTACGCCGTGCAGGACCTGTCGTTCCGGGTGGAGAGGGGCCAGGTGCTCGGTCTGCTCGGGCCCAACGGCGCCGGGAAGACCACCACCTTGCGGATGCTGATGGGGCTGATCACCCCGGACGCCGGCGAGATCCGGGTGTTCGGGCACGCGGTGCGGGCCGGAGCCCCGGTGCTGTCGCGGGTCGGGGCGTTCGTGGAGGGCGCAGGTTTCCTGCCGCACCTGACGGGCCGGGCCAACCTGGAGCTGTACTGGCAGGCCACCGGCCGGCCCGCCGAGGACGCCCACATGGCGGAGGCGCTGGAGATCGCCGGGCTCGGTGACGCCCTGGAGCGCGCGGTGCGCACGTACTCGCAGGGCATGCGGCAGCGGCTCGCGATCGCGCAGGCCATGCTGGGGATGCCGGACCTGCTGATCCTGGACGAGCCGACGAACGGTCTGGACCCGCCGCAGATCCGGGAGATGCGGGACGTGATGATCCGGTACGCGGCCGGCGGGCGGACCGTCATCGTCTCCAGCCACCTGCTGGCGGAGGTCGAGCAGTCGTGCACGCACCTGGTGGTCATGGACCGCGGGCGGCTCGTGCGGGCCGGCGAGGTCGCGGAGATCACGGGCGGCGGGGACACGCTGATGGTGACCCTGGCCGGGCCGGTGGACGAGGGCGCGGTCGAGAAGGTGGCGGCGTTGGAGGGAGTGGGTTCCGTGGTGGCCGCCGATGCGGGGCTGCTCGTACGGCTCGACGGTGCGAGCGCCGCCGGGCTGATCGCCGAACTCGTCCGGCTGGAGGTGCCGGTGTCCGCGGTGGGACCGCACCGGCGGCTCGAGGACGCGTTCTTGACCCTGATCGGAGGTGCGGCGTGACCGCTGCTGTGGACACGGCCCCGGGGTACCGGCCCGGGCGGACGCTCCCGCTGCGCGTGGAGGCGCTGCGGCAGTGGCGCAGGCGGCGGACGCTGGTGATGGGCGGGGTGCTCGCGGCGCTGCCCTTCGTCATGATCATCGCGTTCGCGGTGGGCGGGGGGCAGGACGGCGGCCGGGGCGGCGGGGACGGGCGGGTCACGCTGATCGACACCGCGACCGCCTCGGGCGCGAACTTCGCCGCGACCTGCCTGTTCGTGTCGGCGGGGTTCCTGCTGGTGGTGCCGGTGGCCCTGTTCTGCGGGGACACGGTGGCGTCGGAGGCGAGCTGGTCCTCGCTGCGCTACCTGCTGGCCTCGCCGGTGCCGAGGGCGCGGCTGCTGTGGAGCAAGCTCGTGGTCGCGCTGGGGTTCAGCCTGGCGGCGATGGTGCTGCTGCCGGTGGTGGCGCTGGCGGCGGGCACGGCCGCGTACGGGTGGGGGCCGCTGAGGCTGCCCACGGGTGGTGCGCTGGCCGCCGGCGACGCGGTGCCACGGCTGGCGCTGGTCGTCGCGTTCGTCTTCGTGTCGCAGCTGGTGACTGCGGGGCTGGCGTTCTGGCTGTCGACGCGGACCGACGCGCCGCTGGGCGCGGTGGGCGGGGCGGTCGGGCTGACGATCGTCGGGAACGTGCTGGACGCGGTGACGGCGCTCGGCTCCTGGCGGGAGTTCCTGCCCGCGCACTGGCAGTTCGCGTGGGCGGACGCGCTCCAGCCGCAGCTGGAGTGGGGCGGGATGATCAAGGGTGCGGCGGTGTCGGTGTCGTACGCGGTGGTGCTGTTCGCGCTCGCGTTCCGGGGCTTCGCCCGCAAGGACATCGTGTCCTGAGGGCGGGCGCGGCCGCTCGCGCACGGGGGAAGCCGTCGAAGACCCGGGGTCTTCGGCGGCTTCCCTGTATGAAGCCCCTTGTCTGCGGGGCGGCCGGCCCGCTCGGGCTGTTCTGTCGCGGGGCGGCCGGCCCGCTCGGGCTGTTCTGTCGCGGGGCGGGCCCCCCGCTCAGGCGACGGCGTCGATCTCCGCGAGCAGCTCCGCTTCCAGCGGGCGGTCCGCGACGGCCGCGTTCGCGCGGACCTGCTCGGGGGAGGTGGCACCGGCGATGACGGAGGAGCAGCCGGGCTGGGCGGACAGCCAGCCGATGGCGAGTTCCAGGACGGTGCGGTCGTACTTCCCGGCGATCGCGGCCAGGGCCTCGACGGTGTCGAGCCGCTCCTCGGTGAGGTACGCGTCGCGCCCTTCGAGGCGGGAGCCGGGCGGGACCGGCGCGCCCCGGCGGATCTTGCCGGTGAGCAGGCCGTTGGCGAGGGGGAAGTAGGGCAGGACGCCGACTCCGTAGTGCAGGGCGGCCGGGACGAGCTCCCGTTCGGCCGAGCGCTGGAGCAGCGACCATTCGTTCTGCGCCGATACGAAGGGGGTCGCGCCGCTCTCGCGGGCGGTGTGGGCGGCTTCGGCGAGCTGCCAGCCGCTGAGGTTGGAGTGGCCGATGTAGCGGACCTTGCCCTCGGTGACGAGTTCGCCGAGGGCGCCGAGCGTCTCGGCGATGGGGACGGCCGGGTCGGGGCTGTGCAGCTGGTACAGGTCGATGTGTTCGGTGTCCAGGCGGCGCAGGGACTCCTCGACCGCGCGCCGGATGTAGGCGCGGCCGCCACGGGCCCCGGCGGCGGGCCCGTACCCCATGTCGACCCCGTCGAAGCCGAACTTGGTGGCGAGGACGACCTGGTCGCGGCGGCCCTTGAGGGCCTGGCCGAGGTGGCGTTCGGAGCCGCCGGCCCCGCCGTAGATGTCGGCGGTGTCGAACAGGGTGACACCCGCGTCGAGTGCGGCGTCCACGACGGCGCGGGTGGCCTGTGCGTCGAGGCGTCCGCCGAAGTTGTTGCAGCCGAGGCCGACGGCGGAGACCAGGAGTCCTGAACTGCCCAGGTGGAGATAGCGCATACGGGTTCTTCCTCCGCACTCGTCCGGCACGTCATGGGTCGCGTCGGCAGTCTACGCACCCGTCCTGGCCGCGCCGCTCTGCCACTTCACGGTGCGTCACACGGGTGACGTGCCGAACCTCCTCCACGACGGAGCGGGCCGTTGCCTGGACCTGAACGACAACGCGACGGCCGTCTTCGCCGGCGTACCGGTCCTGGCGGGGCCCACCCTCGCCCGGGCGCTACGCGACGCGCGACGCGCCCGCCGAGGGGGTGGCCGGGGTGATGCGGGGCGGGGCGTACCCGGCGCGGGTGAACGCGTCCGTCACGGCGCGCGCCACCGCCGGTTCGGCTTCCGCATCGATCAGGGCCAGGGCGGAGCCGCCGAAGCCGCCTCCCGTCATCCGGGCTCCATACGCGCCCGCCGCGTTGGCGGTGGCCACGGCGAGGTCGAGTTCCGGGCAGGACACCGCGTAGTCGTCGCGCAGGGAGGCGTGGCCCTCGGTGAGCAACGGGCCCGTCTCGCGCAGCCGTCCGGCGTCGAGCAGCGCACCGACCCGCAGGACGCGTGCGTTCTCGGTGACGACGTGCCGGACCCGCCTGCCTGCGACCGGATCGTCGAGCCGGGCCAGCGCCCGGTCCAGGTCCTCGTACGGGAGGTCGCGCAGCGCCGGCAGGCCCAGACGGGCGGCCGCCCGGTGGCAGGAGGCGCGGCGCTCGGCGTAGGCGCCGTCGGCCAGGTCGTGCTTGACGCGGGTGTCCATGACCAGGAGGCGCAGGCCCGCCGCCGCGCAGTCGAAGGGGACGGCGCGGTGTTCGGGGCCCCGGGTGTCCAGGCGCAGGACGTGGCCTTCGGTGGCGCAGGCGGAGGCCGTCTGGTCCATGATCCCGCAGGGCACGCCGACGTACGCGTTCTCGGCGCGGCGGGCGAGGGCGGCCAGCTCGGGGCGGGTGGGGGTGAGCCCGTACAGCTCGGCCAGGGCCAGGGCGGTCGCCACCTCCAGGGCTGCGGAGGAGGACAGTCCGGCTCCGGCCGGCACGTCGGAGCGTACGAGGAGGTCCGCGCCCCCGACCGGGAGCCCCGCCTCGCGCATGGCCCAGGCCACCCCGGCCGGGTACGCGGTCCAGCGGTCGGCGCCCTGCGGAGGGCGGGCCGGGTCGAGGGCGCCGAGGTCGAGGGTGACCACCCCGGGGGCGGTCGCGGCGGAGTGGAGCCTCAGCAGGCCGTCGGAGCGCGGGGCGGCGGCCACCTCGGTGCGTTGCGGGAGGGCGAAGGGCAGGGCGAAGCCGTCGTTGTAGTCGGTGTGTTCGCCGATCAGGTTGACCCGGCCGGGGGCCGCCCACACGCCGTGCGGCTGCTGCCCGTACAG
Source organism: Streptomyces cirratus (assembly GCF_014650775.1). Lineage (GTDB taxonomy): Bacteria > Actinomycetota > Actinomycetes > Streptomycetales > Streptomycetaceae > Streptomyces > Streptomyces cirratus. The sequence continues at coordinate 464,183 of NZ_BMVP01000004.1, forward strand.
GTCGCGGAACGCGCGCGCCGTCTCGTTCACGGGCTCGCCACCTCGCGCAGGCGCGCGGCCGCGTCCTCGGGCCGGACGTCGTTCATGAAGGCCTCCATGCCGGATTCGGTGCCGGCGAGGTACTTGAGCTTGTCGGCCGCGCGGCGGACGGTGAACAGCTCCAGGTGCAGCGCGAAGTCTTCGCGGTCGTGGCCCCCGCCCGTGGGCGCCTGGTGCCAGGCGGAGATGTACGGGGTCGGTTCCGGGCGCTCGAAGAGGCGGTCGAAGCGGCGCAGCAGCTCCAGGTAGAGGCGGGGGAACTCGGCGCGCGCCTCGTCTCCCAGGGCGGGCAGGTCGGGGACGCGGCGGCGCGGGTAGAGGTGCACCTCGTAGGGCCAGCGGGCCGCGTACGGGACGAAGGCGGTCCAGTGCTCGCCTTCGAGGACGACGCGGCTGCCGTCGGCCTGTTCGCGGGCGAGTACGTCGTCGAAGAGGTTGCCTCCGGTGCGCTCGCGGTGCGCGGCGACGGTGGCGAGCATGCGGGTGGTGCGCGGGGTGACGTAGGAGAAGGCGTAGATCTGGCCGTGGGGGTGGGCGAGCGTCACGCCCGTCTCGGCGCCCCGGTTCTCGAAGCAGTAGACCTGCCGGATGCCTTCGCGGGCGGAGAGTTCGGCGGTGCGGTCGGTCCAGGCGGCGAGGACCAGTGCGGCGCGCTCCTCGTCGAGTTCGGCGAAGGAGGTCCCGTGGTCGGGGGTGAAGCAGATGACCTCGCAGCGTCCGGTGTCTCCGGCGAGGGAGGGGTAGCGGTTCTCGAAGACGGCCACCTCGTAGTCGGGGGCGGGGATCTCACTCGTGCGGCCGGGTGTGGAGGGGCAGAGCGGGCAGGCGTCGGCGGGCGGCAGGTGGGTGCGGCCCTGGCGGTGGGAAGCGATGACGACGGCGTCGCCGAGGAGCGGGTCGCGGCGTACCTCGGAGGTGGTGGCGAGCTCGGAGGGGTCGAGGTCGCGGGTGTCGGGGACGGCGCGGGAGGCGCCGTCGTCGGCGTCCTTGGCGTCGTAGTACAGGATCTCGCGGCCGTCGGCGAGCCGGGCGCCGGTGCGCTTCACGTGCGGGCCTTCTCTTTCACTTGAGGGTGACGACCGTGGGACGGCCGAGGTCGGGCTGGTCGCGCAGGGGCAGTTGGGTACCGGGGCGTTCCAGTTCGAGGACGACGAGTTCGTTCTCGCCGGTCCGCCACAGGGGCGCGGGGGCGTACAGGGTGCGCTGGGGGCCGCGCGGGGTGTCGTAGTGACCGAGGAGGAAACCGTTCAGCCACAGCAGGCCGGTGCCCCAGTCGGAGACGTCGACGAAGCCGTCCGCGGGGGCGGTGGGGAGGGTGTGGGTGAAGCGGTGGAAGGCGGGGTGGCCCTGCCCGGGGGTTTCGGGCGACCACGGCAGGCCGGTGAGGTCGGTGAGCGGCAGGGGCCGTATCTCCCACTCGAACAGGTGCTGGTGGCCGTGGCGGACGCCGCGCCAGATGCCTTTGCGGTCGTCCAGGAGCGGCCCGTAGTTGACGCGGCCCTGGGCGCGGACGAGGACGTCGAGGACGACGCCGCTTTCGCCGACGGGGAGGTCGACGCCGTCGTCGGGGGTGTTGCGGTCGAGGATGCCGATGGGGTGGCCGTCGGCGAAGAGGTAGGCGCGGTCGCCGAGGCCGTCGATCCGTACGGGCATGGCGGGGCGGGGGCCGGTGACGGTGGTGCGGTAGTGGATCAGGCCGTGGTCCTGGCCGAGCTTCTCCATCGGCTCGGGCGCGGGGCGCGCGACGGGAGCGCCGCCGAGGAGGGGGAGGTGGGCGAGGAGCGGTGCGGCGCCGGCGGGGGCGGCGAGGGCGGGTGTGATGCGGGGCAGGGGTCCGGGCAGGGGGCTGTCGGGGAGGGGTACGTACTTGCCGATGACTTCGCGGAAGGCGTGGAACTTGGGGGTGAGTTCGCCCGCCTCACCGATCGGCGCGTCGTAGTCGTAGCTGGTGGTGGTGGGCTGGTAGCCGGGGTCGCCGGGGCGTGAGCCGGTGTGGTTGGCGCCGGCCCAGAAGCCGAAGTTGGTGCCGCCGTGGGCCATGTAGAGGTTGACGGAGGCGCCGGTGGCGAGCAGTTCGTCGAGCGATCGGGCGGCTTCCCCGGCGGCGCGGACGTGGTGCTGCTCGCCCCAGTGGTCGAACCAGCCGATCCAGAACTCCATGGCGGCGAGCGGGCCGGCCGGCTGGTAGCGGCGCAGGTGGGCGAGGCGCTCGGCCGGCTCGGCCCCGAAGGTGGCCGTGGCGAGCCGGCCCGGGATCATGCCGCCCTGGAGCATCGCGTCCTCGGGGCCGTCGGCGGTGAACAGCAGGCAGTCCACGCCGCGTTCGGTCAGGGCCCGCTCGACGTGTGCGCGGTAGCGGGCGTCGTTGCCGTACGAGCCGTACTCGTTCTCGATCTGTACCGCGACGACCGGGCCGCCGCGCCCCGCGAGCAGCGGCAGGAGTTCGGGGACGACGCAGTCGAACCAGCCGTCCACCTCGGCCTGGAAGCGCGGGTCGGAGCAGCGCAGGTGGAGGCCGTCGAGGGCGAGGAGGCGGGCGGGCAGACCGCCGAAGTCCCATTCGGCGCAGATGTAGGGGCCGGGGCGGACGATGGCGTCGAGGCCGAGGCCGGCAGCCAGCGTCAGGAACCGGGCGAGGTCGCGGGGGCCGGTGAAGTCGGCCTTGCCGGGGCTGGTCTCGTGGAAGTTCCAGGGGACGTAGGTGTCCACGGTGTTGACGCCGAGGGCGCGGAGCCGGGTGAGCCGGTCCTCCCACAGGTCGGGGTGGACCCGGAAGTAGTGCAGGGCTCCGGAGACGATCCGGTGGGGGCTTCCTGCGCGCCGGAAACCGTCCTGGTCGTAGGTGAGCGTGCTCGGGGATCCGTCCTGGTCGTGCGTGGGCGTGCTCGGGCGTCCGTCCTGGTCGTGCGTGAGCATGCGCGGGGCTCCCGGGAGGGGTTCGAGATGCTGGCGTGGTGGGCGGGTCGCAGCCGAATATATGAACGCGCCGCCCACGCCGTCAATGACCGGTTGAACGTCTTCGATCGAATCGATCGTTTCGGTTCTCTATGATGGGCGGCGACCGGCCGCGGGAGCCCTGCGGACGACCGCGACCGCAGGGGGAAGCCTTGAGACCACATGTCGACCAGCGCCAGGCGCAGGTGCTCGCGCTCGTCCGGGAGCGGGGCAGCGTGCGCGTGGCGGACCTGGCCAGGGAACTGGGCATCTCGCCGGTGACGCTGCGGCGGGACATCGAGGCGATGGCGGCCCGGGGCGAGATCCACCGGATGCACGGGGTGATCAGCCGGGTGGAGCGGCGACCGCCTGAAGCGTCGCACGCAAGGTCCCCCGAGCGGCCCGGCGGACGGGCGGGACTGGTGATCGGGATGGTGGTGCCGACCACCGAGTACTACTACGCCGATGTGGTGCGGGGCGCCCGGGAGGTGGTCGAGGCACGGGGTGCGCGGCTGACGGTGGGGCTGACCCGGTACCTGCCGGGCGAGGACCGTACGCAGGCGGACCGGCTGCTGTCGACCGGGGCGGACGGGCTGCTGCTGACGCCGAACTGGGAGGCGGGTTCGCCCGGTTGCGGGGAGGGGGTCTGGACGGCCGGGCTCGCGGTGCCGACGGTGCTGGTGGAGCGGTGGGCTCCGGCCGGGCATCCGGCGGCCGCGCTGGACCGGGTGGGGTCGGACCACGCGCACGGGGCGGCGCTCGCGGTGCAGCACCTGGCGGAGCGGGGGCACCGGCGGATCGCGCTGGCCAGCCAGGAGACGCCGACGACCGCCCGGCTGCGGTCCGGGTACGAGGCGGCGGTGGCGGCGCTCGGCCTGGAACCGGCCCCGCCGTGGCCGGCGGCCGGTTCGGCGGAGCCGCTGACGGTGGCGGAGCGGTTCGCCCGGACGCTGGACTACCTGTGCGGGGCGGTGACCGAGGGCGGGGTCAGCGCCGCCCTGGTCCACAGCGACACGGACGCCATCATGCTGATCCCGCGACTCCAGGCGCGGGGGGTGCGGGTGCCGGAGGACCTGGCGGTGATCACGTATGACGACGAGGTGGCCGGGATGGCCGATGTGCCCCTGACGGCGGTGGCGCCGGCGAAGCGGGAGGTCGGCGCGCGGGCGGCGGAACTGCTGCTGGACCGACTGGGCGGCGCGGGGCAGGACGGGCCGGGGCAGCACCTGGAACTGCTGCCGCGGCTGACCGTTCGATCGTGAAAACGGGGACCGGCATCGGCTCTGCCTTAAATGATTGTTTTGATCGAGTTGCGCATTCGCTCTTGACGGTGTTCGGGTTCGTGCAAAAGATGGGCCGCGTTCTCGCATCCGCCGCGCCTTCCCACCGCAGCGGTCTCCCATCCGCCGTGGCCGGCGGTCGTCCGTAGGAGCCGAACCATGCCGCGCAGCTTCCGCCTCCGTTCCTCTTCCCGTGCGTCGGGAACGCCGCGTCCGCCCGGCGCGAGCCGGGTCGCCCTCACTTCCTCGGCCGTCTCGGTGCTCCTGGTGGCCACGGCGTGCGGCGGTGGGCAGGCCGCATCGAAGTCCGGTCAGGCGGCGGGTGCGGCGCGGGGGCCGGTGACGATCACGTACTGGTCGTCCTCGGCGGGCGCGCAGCAGACCGCCGACGCCTTCAACAAGACGCACCCCGGCATCCAGGTGAAGTTCTCGGCGGTCCCGGGCGGCCCTGACGGGGCGGCGAAACTGGCGAACGCGGTCAAGGGCGCGAACGCACCCGACGTCGCGACGATGGACTACTCCGCGCTCCCGGAGTTCGCGAGCGGCGGCAACCTGGAGGACCTGAGCGGGACGTCGGGCACGCTCGTCGCGGAGAAGTTCCCGGCGGCCGTGCAGTCCCTGGTGAAGCTGGGCGGCCGCACGTGGGCGGTGCCGTTCGACGTGACCCCGCTCGAACTCTTCTACCGCAAGGACATCTTCGAGAGGTACGGGGTGGCCGTGCCGAAGACGTGGGACGAGTACGGGGCGGCCGCGGAGAAGATCCACCAGGCCGACCCCTCGGTGAGGATCACGAACATGGGCGGCGGCGATCCGGCGGTGCTGGCGGGGCTGTCGTGGCAGGCGGGCGCCAAGTGGTACGGAACCCAGGGCGACAAGTGGAAGGTCGCCATCGATGACCCGGCGTCCAGGAGGGTGGCCGAGTACTGGAACGGGCTGATGGCGTCCGGGGTCGCCTCGAAGACTCCGCTGTGGGGCGAGGGTGAGGCGAAGGAACGTTCCTCTGGGCAGGTCGCGACGGTCATCGGCGCCGCCTGGACGGCCGGTACCTTCCTGGTGAACTACCCGGACCTGAAAGGCAAGTGGGGCATCGCGCCACTGCCGACGTGGAACGGCAGAGCGGCGACCGGGATGTACGGCGGTACATCGTACATCGTGCCCAAGGGCAGCAAGCAGACGAAGGCGGCCGCTGAGTTCATCCGCTGGGTGACCACCGAGCCGGAGGCGATCCGGGCGCGGCTCAGCTCGCTCAAGTCCCCGAGCAGCGCGTTGCCAGCGAACCCGGAGATGCGGGCGGAGGCTGCGAAACTGTTCGACGCCTCGTACTTCGAGGGGCAGGACCCGTACGCCGTCGCGGGCGCGGCGGCGGCCACGATCGTTCCGGGGTGGACCTGGGGGCCGGCGCAGCTCCAGGTGAACGCCGCTCAGGGCGCGGCCGGGCCGGACATGGTCAAGGCCCTGTCCGAGGGCCAGTCGGCCGCCGAGAAGGCCATCAAGGACCGCGGCCTCGGCCTGGCCGGCTGATGCCCGCCGACCGGCACGCCACCGACACGGCCGGGCAACCCGCGGCAGCGGCTACCGCCGGCCACATCGACACCCCGGCGGCCCGGCCGGAGCCACCGGCCGACCGACGAGAGGCTCCGGCTGACCGGGCGGCCGACCGGCCGGAGACCCCAGCGAGCCGGAGAGAGGTTCCCTCCGGCCCGCCAAAAGGTCCCGCCAGCCGGGCGGAAACCCCGGCCGACCGGGGAGAGGCTCCGACCGACCGGACGGAGCCTCCGGCTGGCCGGGGAGAGGCTCCGGCGGCCCGGCCGGAGGCTCCAGCCGACCGGCGAGAGGTCCCGGCGGCCCGGCCGGATGACGGGGCGGCCGACCGAGCGGGGGCCCCGAAGGCTCGGACGGCCGACCGAGCGGCTGGCCGAGCGGGGGTCTTGGCGGCCCGGACGGCTGACCGAGCGGCCCACCCGGCGGAGGATCCGACGAACCCGCCCGAGAGTCCCGCCTACCGGACGGAGGCTCCGGCCGACCGCACGGAAGCCCCGGCTGACCGAGCGGAGGCTCCCGCCTACCGGGCGGAGACTCCGGCCGACCGGCGAGAGGTCCCGGCGGCCCGGGCTGCTGACCGGGCAGAATCCCCGACCGACCGGGCAGGAAATCCGACTGACCGAACGGAGGTCCCGGCGGCCCGGACGGCTGACTGGGCGGCCGACCCGGCGGAGGATCCGACGACCCCGCTCGAGAGTCCCGCCTACCGGGCGGAGGCTCCGGCCGACCGCACGCAAGCCCCGGCTGACCGGGCGGAGGCTCCAGCCGACCGGGCGGAGGCTCCGGCCGACCGGCGAGAGGTCCCGGCGGCCCGGCCGGATGACCGGGCAGAGAGGCCGGCGGCCCGGACGGAAGCCCCGGCTGACCGTGCGGAGGCTCCGGCGCCCCGGCCCGAGGATTCGGCCGACCGCGTAGAGGTTCGGGCGGGCCGGGCGGGGATTCACGCCGTGGGGGATGGCCTTCCGGCTCGGCGAGAGGCGGCCGCCCGCGGCGCATCGACGGATTTCGCGCGAGCCGGGATCGCGTCGGCCGCCCCTCAGGTCGACGCCGCCGGCCAACGCCGCGGGCCAACAACCGGGCCGTCCGGCCCAACCGGCAGCCCCGCCGTACCGGCAGCCGCGGCAGCCACCGGGCCGACCGCGCGCATCCCCCGCCGCCGCGGGACATCCGCGGCCGGCCTCTTCATGGCGCCGTTCTTCGTCCTCTTCGCGCTCGTCACCGTCGCCCCCGTCGGCTACGCCGCCTGGCTGAGCCTCTTCCACGACCAGCAGTCCGGTCTCGGTTTCGGCGGCACCGAACGGGTTTTCAGCGGCGTCGGGAACTACACGAAGGCCTTCACCGATCCACTCTTCCTGGCCTCGTTCCGCCACATCGCCCTCTACTGCCTCCTCTACATCCCCGTCATGGTCGGCGGCGCCCTCGTCCTCGCCCTGCTGCTCGACTCCGCCCTCGCCCGCGCGAAGCGCTTCTTCCAGATCGCCCTCTACCTGCCGCACGCCGTCCCCGGCCTCATCTCGGCGGTCATCTGGCTCTACCTCTACACCCCCGGCCTCAGCCCCGTCCTCGCCGCCCTCGACCGGGCCGGCCTGTCCTGGAACTTCTTCGGCCGTGACGAGGCCCTGCTGTCGGTCATCAACATCTCGGCATGGCAGTGGACCGGCTACAACATGATCATCTTCTTTGCTGGGCTACAGGCCATCCCCCGGGAAACCGTGGAAGCCGCCACCATGGACGGCGCCGGCGCCCTCCGCACCGCCTTCCAGGTCAAGGTGCCCGGCATCAGACCCACGGTCGTCCTGACCGTCCTGTTCACCTGCGTGGGCGCCGTCCAGCTCTTCGACGCCCCTCAGCTCCTCCAACTCCGCGCCACCGGCATGGGCGAATCGTGGTCGCCGACCATGTACGTGTTCAGCGCCGCTTTCAAGAGCCACGACTACGGCCTGGCGGCCGCGAGCGCGCTGCTCCTCGCCGTGGTCGCCGGCGCCGCCTCCTACGTCGTGACCAAGCTCGGCAACCGCTGGAGGTCCGCATGACCACCACCCTGACCCCCGGCCGCGCGCCCCGGCTCCTCTCCAGGACGGCCGTCAACGCTGCGCTCCTCCTCGTCGCCGCCTACACCCTGATGCCCCTCGCCTGGCTGGTGCTGGCCGCGACCAAGAACCGCCGGGACCTCTTCGCCACCGGCCCGTACACCCCGGGCCGCTTCAACCTCCTCACCAACCTGGGCGACGTCTTCACCTACGACCACGGCATCTTCGGGCGCTGGCTCGGCAACAGCCTCCTGTACACCGTGGCCGGCTCGACCCTCTCCGCCCTGATCAGCGTGGCCTGCGGCTACGCCTTCCACGCCTACGAGTTCCGCCACAAGGAACGGCTCTTCGGCGTGGTCCTGGCCGGGGTGCTCGTACCGGCAACCGTCCTCCAGCTGCCCCTGTACCTGATGGCCTCGGCCGCCGGCGCCGTGAACACCTACTGGGCCTATCTGGTACCCGCCCTCGTCAACCCCTTCGGGGTCTATCTGGCCCGCGTCTTCGCCGAGGGCTACGTCCCCGACGAGGTGCTGGCCGCAGCCCGCGTCGACGGCGCGGGTGAACTGCGGCTCTTCGCCCACGTGTCGCTGCCGATGCTGTGGCCGGGCTTTGTGACGATCTTCCTGTTCACCTTCACGGCCGTCTGGAACAACTTCTACGGGGCCCTGACCATGCTGAACGACGAGCGGCTCTATCCCGTCAGTCTGGGCCTGTTCATGTGGAACCGCAGCGTCTACCAGCAGCCCGAGCTGTACCCGCTCGTCATCACCGGATCTCTCGTCTCCGTCGTCCCGCTCGTGCTCGCCTTCCTCGGCCTCCAGCGCTTCTGGCGCTCGGGTCTCACCGCAGGAGCCGTCAAGTGACCTCTTCTCCTTCGTATTCGGCGCGTCGCCCGGCCACGGTCCTCGCCATGAGCCCCGGTACCCGTACAGCGGTTCTCAGCGGCCGGATCCTGCCGAAGCTGGTCCGTGTCGCCGACCTGGACCCCGAACTGCTGGTCAGCGATTTCGGCGACGACGACCCGGGGCTGGGCCGCCGTCTCGCCGAGGCGGAGGTGCTGTTCACCAGCTGGGGCTGCCCGCCCCTCGACGCCGGCGCACTGGAGCGGATGCCCCGGCTGCGTGCCGTCGTCCACGCCGCCGGCAGCGTCAAGCACCATGTGACCGAAGCCTGCTGGGACCGCGGCCTGCTGGTCTCCAGCGCAGCCATCGCCAACGCGGTGCCGGTCGCCGAGTACACGCTCGCCGCGATCCTGTTCTCCAACAAGCGGGTGCTGGAATCCGCGCACGCCTACCGTTCGGCCCGCGGCCCCATTGATCTGCTGGGCTGCTATCCGGCAGTCGGCAACTACCGACGCACCGTCGGGCTCATCGGCGCCTCGCTCATCGGGCGGCGGGTCCTCGAGCTGCTGCGACCCTTCGACCTGCGGGTGCTGGTGCACGACCCGTACGCCGACCCGGCCGAGATCGCGACGCTCGGCGGCGAGGCCTGCGCTCTCGACGAACTGCTGAGCCGCAGCGACGTGGTGAGCCTGCACGCGCCCGAGCTGCCCGGGACCCGCCGCCTCCTGGACGCCGCACGGCTGGCCCTGATGCCGGACGGCGCCACTCTGATCAACACCGCCCGGGGTTCGCTCGTGGACACCGCGGCGCTGACGGAGGAACTGGTCACGAGGCGGCTGCACGCGGTTCTCGACCACACCGAACCAGAGGTGCTGCCCGCAGGTTCGCCCCTCTTCAACCTGCCGAACGTGCTCCTCACCCCTCATGTGGCCGGCTCACTGGGCGGTGAGCTGGACCGCCTGGCCGCGACGGCTGTCGCAGAGCTGGAGCGCTACGCCCACGGCCTGCCCTTCCGCTACCCCGTCGACCCGGCCCGGCTCGCCTACTCCGCCTGAACGCTGTCCCGGCGGACGTCCTACGCGCCCGTCGGGGCGGCGTCGGATCGCGCAGCAGCAGCCGCCTCCAGCAGGAGCCAGCCGTCGACTTCCGCCGCCCACCGCTCCCCCGGCTGCCACCCACGGGCCGACGCCGCGTCGAGCAGGGCCCGAACGGCGCCCGGCTCGTGCAGGTTCAGCGACCCGCCCCGGACGTATCCCACGTCCCCCGAGCCCATCGGAGCCCCACCCGGGACGTAGCGGTCCGGTCCACTGGCGAAGACGATGCGCAGCGGGCCGCCGGTGCCGGCCGGCTGCGGGTACAGGGTGAGGGTCTCTCGGCAGTCCGCGGACCGGCCGCTGTCCAGCACACGGTGGCTGTGGCGGAGCGTCCACAGGTACTCGCGCCCATCGACGACCAGTCGCCGGGGCTTCCTCGGATTGCGGGGCACGGACCGATGGTACGCGCGGACAGCCGTCTGGTCATGGTGTGCCTCCTCCCGGGTCCTGTGGCCGCCGGACCGGTTCGGCGGCCGGCGCGCCCACCTCTGCGGGCTCCCCCCTCAGCCGCGCCAGATGCTCCCGACCTCGCGTCAGCCGGTCCGGGAGGTCCGCTGCTTCGGGGTACCAGCGTTTCTCGTACTCCCAGCACAGCCAGCCGTCCGGCGGTACGCGGGCCGTCACTTCTGCGAGCGGAAGTACTCCGTCGCCGAGGCCGAGGGGTGTGAGGTCCCGGGCCGAGGCCACGTCCTTGACCTGTACGTAGCCCAGGTGCGGCGCGAGGGCGCGCCACGACTCGGCCGGCTGCTCACCTGCCAGCCAGGTGTGCAGTACGTCCCACAGCGCGCCGGTGCCCGGGTCCCCGACCCCCTCCAGTACCCGGGCGACGGCGGTCCCGGTGCGGTGCGAGTCGTGGGTCTCCAGCAGGATCCGCACGCCATGCCGCTCGGCGTACGGCGCCGCGGCGCGCAGTCTGCGGATGGCGTGGGTGTCGGCGTCCGCGTCGGGCAGTTCTCCGCCGCCGGGGAAGACGCGGACGTTGGGAGCTTCGAGGTCGGCGGCGAGCCGGACCAGGGAGCGCAGTTCGGCCAGGACCGGCCCGTCCTCTCCGGCGCCTGCCACCTTGGCGTATCCCGCGACCCCAAGGACGGTGACTGCGGCGGCCGCGAGCGTGCGCCGGGCCGCAGCACGGTCGCCGCGGGGGCTGTCTGCATGCAGGGGTTCCTCGGGGTGGGCGCGCAGTTCCAGGCCGTCGTATCCGTGCTCGGCGGCGAGGGCGGCGCTGCGCGCGAGCGGGGTTCCGGGCAGGCCGAGCGTGGAGAAGGCGTACCTCACGGTCGGCTCCCTTCGCGGGGCGGCGGTGCGGTGGACGCCCGCACCATCAGCTCGGTGGGCAGGGTGGTGATGCGGCCCGGGGGCGCGGCTCTGCGGCCGGTGACGAGTTGCGCGGCGAGCACCCCCGCCTCGCGCAGCGGGACTCTGACGGTGGTGAGGGCGGGGGCGGTGTCCACGCTGAACGGCAGGTCGTCGAAGCCGGCGACCGAGACGTCCTCGGGGATGCGCTTGCCGGCTTCTCCCAGGGCCGCTGCCACACCGGCCGCGACGGTGTCGTTGGCCGCGGCGACGGCGGTGAAGGGCGCTCCTCGGCGGAGCAGTTCACGGGTGGCGTCATACCCGGCGGAGCGTTCGAAGCCGGCGTGCACGGTGAGCGGGGCGCAGGCGTCGGGCAGGGCTGGGTCATGCCGTCGCAGCGCGGCGGTGTGTCCTGCGAGCCGTTCCCGGGTGGTGCTCAGGCCCGGCGGCCCGGCGACGTAGGCGATGCGCCGATGGCCGAGTGTCAGCAGGTGTTCGGCGAGGCGGAAGGCTCCGCCGTGGTCGTCGAACATGACGGTGGCGACCGGGAGTGCGGCGGGCACGGACAGCGGCGGTCTCCCGCAGAGCACCACTCGGGTGCCGGCGAGCGCCATGCGGCTGATGCGGGCGGTGAGCGCGGCGCTGTGGTGCGGTTCCTCCACCGCCCCGCCCGTCAGCACGACCCCGCCTGCCCGTTGCCCCTCCAGCAGGGCGAGGTAGTCGAGTTCGGCTGAGGGAACGCCCTCTGTGTTGCAGACGACGGCGAGCCTGCGGCCGTCTCCTTGACCGGTGGGCGCGAGGGCCTTCTGGAAGGACCCGGCGAGGATGCCGAAGAAGCTGTCGGCCACGTCGTGGACGAGTACGCCCACGAGGTCGGAGGTGGCGGCCGCGAGGGCCCGGGCCGGGCCGTTAGCGATGTATCCGAGTTCCTCGATGGCCTGTTCCACCCGGGTCCGGGTGGATCCGGCCACCGGGTGTCCGCCGTTGAGCACACGCGAGACCGTGGCGGATGAAACGCCCGCGTGCGCCGCGACCTCGGCGAGAGTCACTGCCATGTCGCACCCCTCCTCCTGCCCCGCACGTGGTGGCCGGGCGATCGTCGTCCTGTCCGTCGTGATCTCAGTCTGCCCGATCCGGAAAGCGCTTTCCATCACTCGTTCGGGTGTTGTGCTCGTGGCGCGCCCAGTCCTAGCCTGATGCGTATGAAAGCGCTTTCCACGATCCTGACGTGAAGGAGGGGAACCCCATGGTGGAAGACAGGGCAGTCGACAAGGCACACCGCTCGGTGCGCACCGTCAAGATCGCCATGAACGGTGTGACCGGACGGATGGGATACCGCCAGCACCTGGTGCGATCCGTCCTCGCGCTGCGGGAGCAGGGAGGCCTCGATCTCGGGGACGGAACCGTGCTCTGGCCGGAGCCGGTGCTTGTGGGCCGGCGGGAGGAGGCGTTGCGGACGATCGCCGACCGGCACGGGCTCGACCAGGTCAGCACCGACCTGGCCGAGGTGCTGGCCGATCCCGAGGTGGAGGTCTACTTCGACGCGCAGGTGACCGGCGCCCGGGAGGCTGCCGTCCGTCAGGCCATCTCGGCGGGCAAGCACGTCTACTGCGAAAAGCCGACCGCCCTCTCCTTCTCGTCGTCCCTGGAGCTGGCGCGGCTGGCGGAGGCGGCCGGAGTCAGACACGGCGTGGTCCAGGACAAGCTGTTCCTGCCGGGTCTGCTGAAACTGAGGCGCCTGATCGAAGGCGGCTTCTTCGGTGAGGTCCTCTCCGTACGCGGGGAGTTCGGCTACTGGGTGTTCGAGGGAGATTGGCAACCGGCCCAGCGGCCCTCCTGGAATTACCGCGCGCAGGACGGCGGGGGCATCACCGCCGACATGTTCCCGCACTGGGAGTACCTGCTGCACGAGTTGTTCGGCCGGGTGTGCTCGGTGCAGGCCCTCACCCGTCGGCACATCGGCCGCCGTTGGGACGAGGAGGGCAAGCCGTACGAGGCCACCGCGGACGATGCGGCGTACGGCGTCTTCGAACTAGAGGGCGGCGCGGTCGCACAGATCAATTCCTCTTGGGCCGTCCGGGTCCACCGCGACGAGTTGCTGGAGTTCCAGGTGGACGGGACGCACGGTTCGGCGGTGGCCGGGTTGCGCGATTGCCGGTTCCAGCACCGGGCGGGGACACCCAAGCCGGTCTGGAATCCGGACCTGCCGCAGACGGAGTCCTTCCGCGCCCAATGGCAGGAGGTGCCCGACAACACCCCGGCGGACAACGGCTTCAAGGCCCAGTGGGAACTGTTCCTGCGCCATGTCGTGCGCGGCGAGCCCTGGAGGTGGGACCTCCTGGCCGGGGCACGCGGGGTGCAGCTTGCCGAGCTGGGGCTGCGGTCCTCGGCGGAGGGCCGGCGGCTGCGGGTGCCGGAGGTGGTCCTGTGAACGCCATCCTGCTGCCCAACCCGGAGGGCGGGTACCGGGAGTACCACCCGAACAGTGACCCGCTCCCGCCGCTGGTCTGCGGCCCGGCGCGGAGCCGGACGTTCTACGCGGCGGCGCATGTCGTCGCCGACCCGCTCGCGGCCTCGTCGGAAGCGGGGGCCGCCGTCGACTGGGACGCCACGCTGGCCTTCCGGCACCGCCTGTGGGCTCAGGGGCTCGGGGTCGCGGAGGCCATGGACACGGCGCAACGCGGTACGGGCCTGGACTGGCCGTCCGCCGCCGAGCTGATCCGTCGCTCGGCGGCCGAGGCGCGGGCAGTGGGCGGCCGGATCGTCTGCGGCGTCGGCACCGATCAGCTGGCGCCGGCCGGGGCGCACTCGATCGCCGGTATCACGGCCGCCTACGAGGAGCAGCTCGCGCACAGCGAGGCGTGCGGGGCCACGGCCGTGCTGATGGCGTCCCGGGCGCTCGCGAAGGCGGCCCGGGGCCCGGAGGACTACCTGCAGGTGTACGGGGAGCTGCTCCGGCAGAGCAGCGCGCCGGTGGTACTGCACTGGCTGGGACCGATGTTCGATCCGGAGCTGACCGGCTACTGGGGACACGAGGACGCGGAGGAGGCCACCGAAGTCTTCTTGAAGATCATCGCCGAGTATCCCGGGAAGGTGGACGGGATCAAGGTGTCGTTGCTGGACGCGGGCCGGGAAGTGGACATCCGGCGCCGGCTGCCGGCCGGCGTGCGCTGCTACACGGGGGACGACTACCACTATCCGGAACTGATCCACGGTGACGGAGAGCTGGCGAGCGACGCCCTGCTCGGGATCTTCGATCCGATCGCCCCGATCGCGGCGCGGGCGGCGGGCGCGCTCGACCGGGGCGACCCGGTGGCCTTCCGGGAACTGCTGGACCCCACGGTGGCACTGGCACGGCATCTGTTCGCCCCGCCGACCCGCTACTACAAGACGGGCGTGGTCCTGCTGGCCTGGCTGGCGGGGTTCCAGGAGCACTTCGCGATGCTGGGCGGGCTCCAGTCGGCACGCTCCCTCCCCCACCTGGCCACGGCGTACGAACTTGCCGACCGGCTGGGTCTCTTCCCCGATCCGGGGCTCGCCGAGGCCCGGATGCGGCAGTTGTTCGCGGCGTACGGGGTGACCTCGTGAACCGGCTATCGGCGCCGGCCCGGTTCAGCCTCAACCAGGAGACGGTCCGGCAGTGGTCCCTTCCCGAACTGGTCAGCGGCTGCGCGGCGGCCGGGGTACGGGCGGTGGGCCTGTGGCGGGAGCCGGTACGGCGGTTCGGGGTGCGGCAGACGGCGAAACTGATCGCCGGGGCCGGGCTGCGCGTCAGCTCGCTGTGCCGGGGCGGTTTCTTCACGGCCGCCGACCCGGTGGGCCGGGCCGCGGCCCTTGGGGAAAACCGGCGGGCGGTCGAGGAGGCCGCCGAACTGGGGGCGGACACACTGGTCCTCGTCTCCGGCGGGCTGCCCACCGGGGAACGCGATCTGGCCGGTGCCCGCGAGCGCATCGCGGACATCCTGGGCGAGTTGACGCCGTGGGCCGCCGGGCACGGGGTGCGGCTGGGCATCGAAGCCCTCCATCCGATGTTCGCCGCGGACCGCTGTGTGGTCTCCACGCTGGGCCAGGCACTGGATCTGGCCGAGCGGTTCCCCGCGGAGCAGGTGGGGGTGGTGGTGGACGCCTACCACCTGTGGTGGGACGAGCGGCTCCCGGAGGATCTGCGCCGGGCCGGTGCGGGCGGCCGGATCGTGTCGGTCCAGGTGGCCGACTGGGTGACTCCGCTCCCCGAGGGGGTGCTGCTGGGACGGGGGCAGCTCGGTGACGGGTGTATCGATCTCCGGGGGTTCCGGGAGCTGGCCGACGGGGCGGGCTACCGCGGGCCGGTCGAGGTGGAGATCTTCCATCCGGGACTGTGGGCCCGGGAGGGATCAGAGGTGCTGCGGGAGGTGATCGAACGCTATCGCCGGTACGTCGCATGAGGTGACTTCCGGGTGGGACCAGACGGTGAGTGCGGGAAACGGAGAAAGCGATGACAGACCCATGGAGTCGGCGCGCCTTCCTCTCCACGGCGGGCGGAGGTGCGCTGTGGCTCGGCGTCCCCCGCGCGCGTGCCGGGGGCGAGCCGGCCGCGGACACGTACGAGACGATGCGCACGGTGTGGCGCGGGCTCTATCTGGGAGCAGGTTTCCCGTCGACGGCCGAGCCGTTCCGGTCGCGGCTCGCGGAACTCGGCGAACAGGCCGAGGGCTGGCGTGCCGCCATGTCTCCCGCGCCGAGAACACTCTGGCCCGACCTGGGGTTCGCCACTGATCCCGAGAAGATGATGCAGAGCTACTACCGGCTGCGCACCATGGCCGAAGCCTACGTCCGGCCGGGTACCGCGCACACCGGTGAGGCCGCGATGCGCACGGCGCTGCTGACCGGGCTCGATCATCTGTACACGGACGTGTACCACGCGGGCCAGTTGCCGTACGGCAACTGGTACTGCTGGCAGATCGGCGCCCCACAGGCGCTGCTCGACCTCTGCGTCCTGCTTCAGACGGACCTGCCGACGGCCCGCCTCGCCGACTATTGCGCGGCGGTCGACCATTTCGTACCCGACTCCGTCGTCGCCTCCTACAGCGGGACGAGTACGGGAGCGAACCGGGTGGACCTCTGCCGGGTACTGGCCCTGCGCGGAGTGGTCGGCGCCGATGCGGCGAAGATCTCTCTGGCCCGGGACGCGCTCGCGCCGGTCTTCCCGTACGTCTCCTCGGGTGACGGGCTCTACCGGGACGGTTCCTTCGTCCAGCACACCTGGGTGCCCTACACCGGGACTTACGGCGCGGTGCTGCTCGGCGGACTCGGCATGCTGTTCGCGTTGTTGCGGAAGACCCCGTGGGAGGTGACCGATCCGAACGCGCAGATCGTGTTCGACGCGGTCGAGCGGGCCTGGGCGCCGTTCCTGTTCAACGGGCTGGTCATGGATGCGGTGTCGGGCCGGGCGGTCAGCCGGGGCGTGCCCGAGCTGGACGCCCGCCGGGTCCAGCAGGACGACCACACGCGGGGCCATGCGGTGCTGGCCGGGATCCTGCTGCTGGCGGAGGGCGCGAGCAGCGCCGAACGGGCCCGGTGGCGGGGGCTGGTCAAGGGGTGGATGGCGCGGGACTACTACAGCCCGCCGATGGACGACCAGACCCTGCAACTGTCCGCTCTCGCGCGACTGGCGGAGGTGCGGGCGGACACGGGGGTGGCGGGGCTGCCCGAGCCGGTCGGCCACCGGCTGTTCGCGTCGATGGACCGGGCCACGCACCGGCGGCCCGGCTGGGCCGCCGCGCTGTCCATGGCATCGAAGCGGATCGCCCACTACGAGACGGGAAACGGCGAGAACCTGCGCGGCTGGCACACCGGCAGCGGGATGCTCGCCTGGTGGGGTGCCGGCTACGGGAACGGCCAGTACTCGGACGCCTTCTGGCCGACGGTGGACCCGTACAGACTGCCCGGCACCACCGTATCGCGGCTGGTGCTCGCCGACGGCGCGGGAGGTGACTGGGGCGCCTCGCGGCCGGACGCGGTGTGGGTGGGCGGTACGACCGACGGGGAGTTCGCGTCGGTCGGCCAGCACCTGCGGGGCCTGGGCAGCACGATGACGGCGCGGAAATCGTGGTTCTTCCTCGCGGACACCATCGTCTGCCTGGGCGCGGGGATCCGTTCGACGGACGGAGTGCCCGTCGAGTCGGTCATCGACAACCGCAACCTCGGCGCGGCGGGCACGCATGCGCTCACCGTCGGCGGCACGGTGCAGCCGGCCGCCTTGGGCTGGTCTGCTTCCTTCCCCTCGCCCGGCTGGGCCCACCTGGCGGGCTTCGGCGGGTACGTGATGTCCGGGCCGGCGGCGTTCAAGGTCCTCCGGGAGGCGCGCACAGGCCGGTGGAGCGACATCAACCGCGCGGGCACGACGACGGCCCTGACTCGGCGCTACCTCAGCATCTGGTACGACCACGGCACGGATCCGGTCGCCGCCGGGTACGTGCACCAGATGCTGCCGGGAGCCACAGCCGCGCAGACGGCCGCCCGGGCCGCCTCCGTGAGCTGGCTGCGGGTGCTCGCCAACACCGAGGCGGCCCAAGGGGTGTCGGTGGAGTCGCTCGGCTTCACAGGCGTCAACTTCTGGCAGGCGGGGACGGTCGGCGTGCTGGAGGCGAGCGCGGCGTGCTCGGTCACGGTGCGGGAGAGACCCGACGGCACGGCCCTGCTGTCCGTCGCGGACCCTGCGCGGGCGCTGGCCGCGCTGACGGTGGTGTGGAACCGGCCCGTAGCAGCGGTGGTGTCCCGGCCGCCAAGCGTGGTGACGGCCGAACCGGGCACGCGCCTCCGGCTCGCCTTCGGCAACCTCACGGGGGCCGCGGGAGCCGGGCAGGAGGTGGTGGTGCGGCTGGGGTAACGCACCGTCCGGCCAGTTGGGCGCGGTACTCCGCCGGGGGCTTCGACGAGCAGGCTGACCCGGGCGCCCGCTGCGGCAACCGCGCCGGCACACCCGTGGCGGGTGTCGGCTGGACCGCCCGAGCACAGCCAACACGGAGCACGGGCCGCAGCCTACCCGCGGACCTCAACGGCAGGCCCGGAGACCGAGTCGGCGTGGGAGCCGCGATGCGAGCGGCCGGCCTTCCGGCGTCCCGGGGCCTGCGCCAAACGCCAGCGCACACGCGGAACCCGGAGCGGGCTACACGTCCGCCGGCTTCGCCCCAGAGGCCCGCCGCCCCGCGGCGGCGCTACGAGCGACCCCCGACGCGGGCCCCACCGGGGCACACCAGGCGGCCACGCCCCGGGAGGCGACCGGAGCGGGAGTCCGGCAGCAGGCACGGGGAAGTCGCGCGCTGCCGGACCCCTCCGCAGGTCCCGCCCCGCGGCGGCGCTACGAGCGGCCGCGATCCCGACGCGGGCCGCCGGAGAGGGCGGACATGCCCCGGGGCTTCGCCCGCAAGGCCCCGCCGGGGCAAACCGGGCCGCCCGCGCGGCAGCGGCGTGCGGGTTGCCGCGACGGGGGCCCGCGTGGGCATGCGTTCCTGAGGTCCGTCGGGCGAAGCAGGCGGCGGGGCGAGGGGGGTACGGCGGATGCGGGCGGGGGTGTGGCATAGCGTGCGCCGTATGGAACAGGAGCAGACGGCCGGGGCGGGCGAAGGGGCGGGGAGGCGGCGGTTTCTCGTGGTCGCCGCGACCGGGGCGGCAGCCGCCGGGCTCGGGGCGCTGGCCGGGTGCGGCAGCGGGGGCGGGAAGAGGAAGCCGAGCGAGCAAGGGGGCGGGGGCCAGCGCCCCGAGGAGGCGGCGGGCGCGGCGCGGGGGATCGACGTCAAGGTCGAGAACGCCCGGCCCGGTCACGCCGACTGGCACGTGACCCAAGCCGGCCCCGCCCGCGCCATCGAGGGCTTCGCCGACAAGGTCAGCGTGCTGCCCGGGGAGGCGTTCGGCCTCCACGTGTCCACCACCGCCCCCCGCTTCACCGTCTCCGCGTACCGCATGGGCTGGTACGGCGGCGCGCGGGCCCGGCTGGTGTGGCGTTCGCAGGCCCTGCCCGGCGTCCGACAGCCCGAGCACACCGTCGACTCCGCCACCCGGATGGTCCGCACCCACTGGACCCGCACCGCCACGGTCGACACGAAGGACTGGCCGGAAGGCTGTTACCTCCTGCGCCTGGACGCCCAGGGCGGCCAGGGCCAGCGCTTCGTACCGATCACCGTCCGCTCCGCGGCCACAGCCGGACGCACCGTCATCGTGAACGCGGTGGCGACCTGGCAGGCCTACAACCGCTGGGGCGGCTACGGCAGCTACGATGGCCCGAACGGCGCGTACGCCACCCGCTCGCTGGCCGTGACCTTCGACCGGCCGTACGAGTACGACGACGGCGCGGGCCTGTTCCTGGTGTACGAGGCGCCGCTGATCGCGCTGGCGGAGCGGCTCGGCATCCCCCTCGCCTACGCGACGACCACCGACGTCGCGCGGGACAAGGGGCTGCTGGAAGGCGCCGCTGCCGTGCTGTCGCTCGGACACGACGAGTACTGGTCCCCGGAACAGCGGGCGCACTTCACCGCCGCCCGCGACGCGGGGACGAACATGGCCGTCCTCGGCGCGAACTGCTGCTTCCGCCGGATCCGGCTGGAGGCCTCCGACCTGGGCCCGGACCGGACGGTGGTCTGCTACAAGTCCTCCTACGAGCAGGACCCGGGCTTCCGGCGCGGCCATCCGGCCACCGTGGACTTCCGCTCGCCCCCCGCCGCCGACCCGGAGAGCTCCCTGCTCGGAGTGATCTACGACGGCTACCCGGTGGACGCCCCCTACGTCGTGACCAACCCGGGCCACTGGCTGTTCGAGGGTACGGGCGTGAAGGCGGGCGACAGCTTCGCGCACTTGGTCGGCGTCGAGTACGACAAGGTCGACACCGGTTTCCCGACGCCCCGTCCGATCGAGATACTCGCCCACTCCCCCGTCGTGTGCGAGGGCCGGCCCAGCCACCAGGACTCGGCGTACTACACCGTTCCCAGCGGCGCCGGGGTGTTCGCGACGGGGACGATGCGCTGGGTCGAGGCCCTCGACGCGACGGGCGACGGCCGCAGCGGGGCCAACCACGGCCTGGACGCCCGCGCGGGCGCGCTGACGACCCGGGTAACGGAAAACCTGCTGCGCGTCTTCGCGGCCGGCCCGGCCGGTCGCACACATCCCGCCCAGGACAACGTCAAGGCGGTCTACGGGCGTTCCTGAACCACCCGCCGACGCCGAACGCCCTCCGCCGGACGCCCACAACGCCGAAAGCCCGCAAGGCCGGACGCCCGGCCGGGAAAGATCTCGGCCGGGCGTCCAACGGACGCTTCTGGCTCAGCCGCGGGCTCGCTGACCTGCATCGGTTCATCGGTGGACGCGGTGGCGGATTCCTCCGGGTCAGGGCCGGGGGCCGCGTCGATGGGCGGATCCGTGGGCGGCTCCTCGCCTGTCGGGGCTTCGGCGGCGTTGCGGCTGCGGTTGCCCTGCTCCGCGATGGCGGCGGTGAGTGCGTTGGTGAAGGCGTCCCCCCGGGGGCGGTGGCCTACGTAGTGGGGCTTGAACTCGAAGGCGGGGAGGAGGTCGTTGGTATAGGGCGTGTATCGAAAGTGCCTGGTGAGGATGGAGGAGAGTCCATAGTGATCCAGAATCATTGGATGGTCACGCTTGAGACTCCCCGTTTGATCCTTCGCCGTTGGCGCGAGGAAGACGTTGCGCCCATGGCTGCCGTCAACGCCGACCCCGAGGTCATGCGGTGGATCCGCGACGGCAGCGTCCTTGACGAACAGCAGACACGCGGCCGGGTCCAGGCGTGGGAGAGCGAGTGGGAGTCACAGGGCTTCGGCCTGTTCGCCGTGGAGATCCGGTCCACTGGCGAGTTGGCCGGGTTCACGGGCCTTTCGGTGCCCGACTTCTTGCCGGAGGTACTCCCGGCGGTTGAGGTCGGCTGGCGGCTGGGACGTTCTCACTGGGGTCAGGGCTTGGCCACCGAGGCCGCTGCGGCCGCTGTACGGTTCGGGTTCGAAGAGCGAGGGCTGGAGCGGATCGTCAGCATCACTCAAGTGGGCAACGACGCCTCCGAACGAATCATGACCAAACTGGGGATGCATCCGGTCCGTGAGACGGTCAATCCCACCGGCGGTCGGCGCGTACGGGTGTTCGAGTTGCGGTCGGTCCAGTACGTCACAACCACTCGTTGATGGCGGCGTCGAGGACAGTGGCCTCGTAGCGGACCGCGAGTTTGTCGTACCTCGCGGCAACGGCCCGGTGCGTCTTGAGGCGATTGATACCGCACTCGACCGCATGCCGAGCCTTGTAGGTCCAGCGGGTCGAACTTCGGCGGCCGGCCGCCGCGCGAACCGCGTTTCTTGCGGTTGCGGGCCTGGCCGGCCTTGTCCGGGATGGTGCAGCGGATACCGCGCCGCCGCAGGTAGGCGCGGTTCTTTCGGGAGGCGTACGCCTTGTCGGCGCGCACCTGAGCCACACCAACTGGGCTGCACTCGTCGAGCTCCATCGATCAAGCGGCCCAAGCCCCGGGTGTGGACCCCGAGCGGGTTGAACACTGGCGTCGAACCGGCGAGAAGCCAGGTCCCGTCATGGTGTGGACAGCGGAGATGGGGGCCGGTTTCTCGACTTCGTCCGGCAAGACCGCCACTACGCCTTGTGGCATACCTTCGTTTTCCTCGGGCCCAGGCGCGGCGAGATGTGCGCCCTCCCTTGGAGCGAGGCCAGCCTGACCGCACCATGGATGCGCATTTCGGCCCAGACCGTCGAAGTCGCGTACCACATGTACGACGAGGCACCCAAGGCTGACAGCGTACGCACCATCTCCATGACTGAAGAGTCCGGCCGAGTGCTGGCGGCCCATCGCGTCGCCCAGGACACCGAACGCGCCGAGTGGTCAGGGGAGAACGCCTGAGTCGAGTCGGGTCGAGTCTTCACACAGGAGAACGGCGAGCCCTACCGTCCAGACCGGGTCAGCCGGCGATTCAGACGGCTCGTACACCTGTCGGGCCTTCCGCCGGTTCGACTGCACGATCTCCGCCATCGCTCAGCAACGCTGTCCCTTCAAGAACGACTCGGGCACAGCTCCCGACAGATCACATCGGACACCTACGCCAGCGTGCTGCCGGAGCTCCTCCGGGCCGAAGCAGAATCGACCGTGTCTGTCGTGCCCCGTGCCGCCGACTTCGGGCGTCCAGGAGCCAGCAGCCAGCGTGCTTTGGGGCGAGGTCCACTCACAAGTGCGCTCCGCCGAGCATGCGATTGAGGTAGGAACGAAGTGGCTGCGGGACTACTGCGCCGACAGCGGGCTCAAGGCCTCCACGTGGAAGACCTCAGCACTCGCATTCCGGATGACCAGAGAGCAACCATGACGCTGAGGCGGGTTGCGATCGGCCGGGTGGCGGACATGGACACCTGCGATGCAGAGCAACCAAACACGCTGGTCAGCACGTCATCACACATGTGTCACTTGGCAGGGGCGGCAGGAGTCGAACCTGCGACCTACGGTTTTGGAGACCGTTGCTCTGGCC
Source organism: Streptomyces cirratus (assembly GCF_014650775.1). GTDB lineage: Bacteria > Actinomycetota > Actinomycetes > Streptomycetales > Streptomycetaceae > Streptomyces > Streptomyces cirratus. The sequence goes on from NZ_BMVP01000004.1 coordinate 486,729, forward strand.
AGCTGAGCTACACCCCTTCGGCGAGACCAACCATGGCACGGGCGGACCCGAAGATCCAACGAATTCCGCAGGGTGTCCGCTGCCTGAGACGGCGAGTGGGTGAGCCACCGGAGCGGCGTGCCGTCCACCCATCCGGAACCAGCCAGAAATTACCCCGTCGTATGTAGTGACTTACCAAGCCGCCGACAGTAGAACTTGTTCTCACTCCATCGAGAGTGAGGAGCGTCACATGAGTGACAAATCCCTGACCAGCAAGGTATCCCAGGGCATCTCGCGCCGCAGTTTCATCGCTGGAACCAGTTCCATTCTTGGAGCCATGGCCCTGGCAGTCAACCCCACCCCCGTCCAGGCGAAACCCGCCAACACCTCGTCCGCGCCCATCGACACCGGGGCCCATGTCCCGGCCCTCGTCATCGGCACCGGCTACGGCGGCTCCGTCGCCGCACTCCGTCTCGCCCAGGCGGGTGTCGACGTCCACATGATCGAGATGGGCATGGCCTGGGACACCCCCGGCCCGGATGGCAAGATCTTCTGCAACACCCTCAGTCCCGACCAGCGTTCGTACTGGCTGCGCACCCGCACGAAGGCCCCGCTGAACTACTTCCTCGGCTTCCCCATCGACCGGGACATCCCCAAGTACACGGGCATCCTGGACGCCGAGGAGATGGGCGGCATCATCGTCTACCAGGGCCGCGGTGTCGGCGGCGGCTCCCTCGTCAACGGCGGTATGGCCGTCACTCCCAAGCGGGAGAACTTCGGCGCCGTGCTCCCGTCCGTGAACGCGGACGAGATGTACAACGTCTACTACCCGCGCGCGAACGCCGGACTCGGCGTCGGCCTCGTCGACCCGGACTGGTTCAACACGGTCGACTGCTACCAGTTTGCCCGCGTCGGCCGCAAGCACGCCCAGCGCTCCAACTTCCCCTTCGTGTTCGTGCCCGACGTCTACGACTGGGACTACATGAAGCAGGAGGCGGCCGGAACCGCCACCAAGTCGGCGCTGGACGGGGAGATCCTGTACGGCAACAACCACGGCAAGAAGTCGCTCCAGAAGACCTACCTCGCGGCCGCCAAGGCGACCGGAAAGGTCTCCATCTCGCCCCTGCACAAGGTCACCACGGTCACCCCCACGACCGGAGGCGGCTACACCGTCGTCATCGAACAGCTCAACACTACCGGCGACACGATCGCCACCAAGACCGTCACCGCCGACCGGGTGTTCTTCGCCGCCGGCAGCGTCGGCACGAGCAAGCTGCTGGTCAAGTTGAAGGCCACCGGAGCCCTCCCCAACCTCAACAACGAGATCGGCAAGGGATGGGGCGACAACGGCAACGTCATGTGCGGCCGCGCGAACCACCTCTGGGACCCGACCGGCAAGCTCCAGGCGACGATCCCGTGCGGCGGCATCGACAACTGGGCCGCGGGCGGGGCGTTCGCCGAGGTGGCACCGCTGCCCACGGGCATCGAGACGTACGCCTCCTTCTACCTCTCCATCACCAAGAACCCCAACCGCGCCGAATTCAGCTGGAACGCGGCGACGGGCAAGGCGGAGCTGAACTGGCAGACGGCCTGGAAGCAGCCGGCCATCGACATGGCCAAGACCATCTTCGACAAGATCAACTCGAAGGAGGGGACCATCTACCGGAGCGACCTGTTCGGCACCAACAAGATCTGGGGCGACCACCTCACCTACCACCCGCTCGGCGGCGCCGTCCTGAACAAGGCCACCGACAACTACGGGCGGCTGCACGGCCATCCCGGCCTCTACGTGATCGACGGAGCGCTGATCCCCGGCAACACCAGCGTCAATCCGTTCGTCACCATCACGGCGCTCGCCGAACGGAACATCGAGAAGATCATCGCCACTGATCTGTAGCGGCTCCGAGGAACCGGGGCCGGCCGCGAGCCCGCGACGGGCCACCGGCCGGCCCCGGACCGTGTCAGCTCCCCGGAAGTACGCAGACGCTGTCGAGACCCAGCACATGGTTCAGGCGTCCGAAGGCGAGCCAGGAACCGATGCTCATGCTCAGCTCCACAATCTCCACCTGGCTGTAATGGGCCGTCATCCGCTCCCAGAACTCCTCGTCGAGACCGTGGTGGTCCAGCGCGTAGCGTTCCGCGTACTCGGCGGCCAGCCGCGTGCGGTCGTCGAAGGCCTTCGTGGTGCGCCACTCGGTCACCGCGTCGGCGAAGTCCTCCTCGACCTTCTCGCCGTCCCGGTCGGTGCGCCAGTCGAGGCAGAAGACGCACCCGTTGATCTGCGCGATCCGCAGCCGGGCCGCCTCGAACTCGCGCAGGCCCAAGGTGGTGTGGGCGTAGACCGACAGGGAGAAATTGGCCGCGGCCATCCCGATGCCGGGGACCAGGTCGCCCCAGACGTACTCGATGGGGTGCTGACCTTCCGGAACGTCGATCCTCATGGCTGATTCCTTCCGAGTTTGCCGACTGCGGGGCGCAGCGGGACGTCGAGCGCGTCGTAGATTCCCGGCGGCGCGTCCACGAGCCAGTCGATCGCCCCCACCAGCCGGCCGACGGCGGTGGCGTTGCCGCCGGCGGAGCGGTTCTCCCCCTCGTCGGTGGCCTCGATCGTCACCTCGATGCGCGGGCGCCCCTCGATGATCACCCGGTGTGCGCCGGCCCCGTCGGGCGGCTGTGGCCAGTCGGGGGCGCAGGAGGGGTGGATGCGGGTGACGTGTTCGATGACGAGGCGGGCCTCGCCCTCGACGATGCCCTGGACCTCGAACCGGATCGCGCCCTGGGTGCCGGCCTCGAATTCGCCCATCGTGCGGGTGGTCACCGCCGTGTCGAGCGCGCGCCGGGCGGACGCCTCGCGGATCTCGTCCAGTTCGACGCCGAGCGCCCGGGCCATCATCCGTATCTGGCCGCCCCACACCATGGTCGGCACGGACGGCATGAGCATCATCGGCTCGAAGTCCATGGGCTGCCCCATGCCGACCAGGTAGCGGACGGAGTCCGGCTGGTCGTAGGTGGAGTAGTCGAAGATCTCCTGGCAGCGGATCACGTCCACGGTGGTGCCGAGTCCGCTGATCAGCAGCGGCAGGACGTCATTGCCCCAGCCGGGATCGACGCCGGAGGCGAACAGCGAGCCGCCGCCGGCCGCGATGGCCGCCAGCACCGGATCGAGGAACTCCGGTGGCGCGTTGCGGTGGTCGTAGAGGGGGTACAGGGCGGGGCTGACGACGACGGCCCCGGCGGCGACGGCCCGGGCGATGTCGGCGAGGGCGTCGTCGGGACGGGTGTCGCCGGACGCCGCGTACACGACGGCGGCGGGCCGGGCGGCCAGCACCTCCTCGACGTCATCGCTCGCCGCGACGCCCAGCGCGTGTTCCAGGCCGGCCAGTTCACCCGCGTCGCGGCCGGCCTTGGCCGGATCGTGGACGATGACTGCCGTGAGTTCGAGCGCCGGGTGGGCGTCGACGGCGCGGATAGCCGCGCGGCCGACGTTGCCGGTGCCCCAGACCACCGTGGGAATCATGCGCGGAGGGTAGCGAGAGGCCGTGGAGGTGCCCAGTGCCGTGAAGGAGGTTTTTCGACGGGGCGCCGGCCGGATCTCGCGAGGGCCGGGCTCAGAGCCCCGCCAGGGCCGCCGTCTCGCTGAACGCGGGGACGCGCCCGGTGCCGCCGCGGCCGGACACGGAGAGCGAGGCGGCGGCCGTCCCGTACGCCACCGCCCGCGCGAGGGGGTCGCCCAGGGCCAGCCGGGCGGTGGTGGTTCCGGTGAAGCAGTCGCCGGCGCCCGTCGCGTCGACCGGGTCGGGGTTGACGGGAACCGGCCGGTACGTCGCGCGTACCCCGTCGTCCAGCAGCAGCCGGCCGGGGCCCGCGGTGACGGCGACGGCGCGGGCGCCGAGTGCCCGGTAGCGGGCGGCCGCGAGCAGCGGGTCGTCGGTGTCCACGAGGGCCAGGGCGTCTGCCGGGCAGGAGGTCTTGAGGAGCCCCGTCAGCGGGGCGACGCGCGCCAGGAGTTCCCGTGCATCCTCCCGGCGGGTGAGCCGGGGGCGGAAGTTGGGGTCGTACGTGAGGTGCCCGCCGGCCCCGTGCACGGTTTCGGCGGCGGCCAGCACGGCGTCGCGGGCGCCGGGTGAGAGGGCGCCGGTGATGCCGCTGGTGACCAGGGCCGTGGAGGCGGTCAGCAGGTCGCGCCAGGACTCGATGTGGCGTGGGGAGAGGGTGGAGCCGGCGCTGCCGGTGCGCCAGTAGACGAACGCGCGGTCGCCGCCGGTGTCGGCGCAGAGCAGGTAGGCGCCGTTGGGACGCGGGGAGCGGCGCACGTGGGAGACGTCGATGCCGAGTCGGGCGGCCCGCTCCAGCAGGGGCACGCTCAGCTCGTCGTCACCGACGACGGCGAGGAGGGCGGTGCGGGCCCCGGCAGCCGCCGCGGCGGCTGCGGCGTTGAGGGCGTCGCCGGAGTAGGAGATCCGGGCGGCGGTGCCGTCGACGGCGGCGTGCGGGGCGGTATCGGCGTGGATCTCGACCAGGACCTCGCCGAGCACGAGCACGTCGTAGGCCGCGCCGGCGCGGCCTCGGGGCGCGGGCGCGGCCATGTCAGCGGGCGCGGCCATGTCGGCGGGCGCGGCCATGTCAGCGGCCCGGCCCGGCGGGATCACAGCAGCAGGGCCCCGCCAGTTCGGCGAAGACGGCGGCCAGTTCACCGGGGTCGGCGGGCAGCCCGCTGCCGATCCCGACGGCGGCCGCCCCGGCGGCGAGCCAGTCCCGGACCTGCGCCGGCCGGATGCCGCCGGTCGGGATGATGAGGGCGTCGGGGAGCACCGCTTTGAGGGAGCGGATGAAGCCGGTGCCGCCCACGTGCGCCGGGAAGACCTTCGCCGCGCCGCCGGAGCGTACGGCGGAGGCCACTTCGCCCGGGGTGAAGGCGCCCTCGATGAACACCGCCCCGCGCTCGGCGGCGACGGCGCGGGCCTCGGGGGCGGGGTAGGGGGAGACGAGGAAGCCGGCGCCGGCGTCGAGGGCGCGCTCGGCGTCTGCGGCGCCGGTGACGGTACCGACGCCGATCAGGGCGGCCCTGCCATGGGCGTCGGCGAGCGGGGCGGTGCGGGCGACGGCCGCGGCCCAGCCGGGGACGGAGGTGGTGAGTTCCACCGCGCGGCACCCCGCGGCGAGCAGGGCGGTGGTCCGGCGAACGGCCTGGTCCGCGTCGGCGTCCCGCAGGACCGGCAGCAGCCGCTGGGCGGCCAGGACCGCGAAGGGATGACAGGACAAGGGACCCCCACCCTTCTGCGGGCCCCAACCCGGCTCCGCGCAGCGGCACTTCATTGGTCCAGACCTTACCCGTGGGGGGAGCGCAGCTGTCAACGGGACGCGGACGCCGGCGCCCCGATCGGGGCGACTAAGGTCGCGGATGATCCGACTTCCGGATAAGAGTTGCCGGAAAGTGTTATCGGGGCCCCTCTCGGCGGTCTCCCAGTTGTTGGGCATCATCGACCGCCGGTACGGACAGGGAAACTTCACATGAGTACACAGCACACGGCAGCGCTGGTGGCAGCGGCCCGCGCGGGCGATCCCCGCGCGCAGGACGAGCTCGTCGGCGCTTGTCTGCCGCTCGTCTACAACATCGTCGGACGGGCCCTGAACGGGTCCTGCGATGTGGACGACGTCGTGCAGGACACCATGTTGCGGGTGCTCGACGGGCTGGCAGGTCTGCGGGCGGACGAGAGCTTCCGGTCCTGGCTGGTGGCGATCACGATGAACCGGATACGGGCCCACTGGCAGGACCGCAGCACCGGAGCGACCGGCCTGGAGGCGGCGGCGGACGTCGCCGACCCGGGCGCCGACTTCGCGGACCTGACGGTCGTACGGCTCAACCTGGCCGGTCAGCGCCGCGAGACGGCCCGCGCCACGCGCTGGCTGGAACCCGACGACCGGGCGCTGCTGTCGCTGTGGTGGCTGGAGTGCGCCGGCGAGCTGACCCGCCCGGAGGTCGCGGCGGCCCTGGAACTCTCGCCGCAGCACACGGCGGTGCGGGTGCAGCGGATGAAGGCCCAGCTGGAAGCGGCGCGGGTGGTGGAGCGGGCGTTGGAGGCGCAGCCGCCCTGCGAGGCACTGCGGACGCTGGCGGCGAGCTGGGACGGGCAGCCGTCGGCGCTGTGGCGCAAGCGCATCGCCCGGCACGCCCGCGAGTGCGTGCGGTGTTCGGGGCTGTGGAGCGGGCTGGTTCCGGCGGAGGGGCTGCTGGCCGGGCTCGCGCTGGTGCCGGTCGGGGTGGCGCTGCTGGCGGGCGTACGGTCGGCCGTCGCGGGCGCCGGTCTCGCCCGGGCGGGCGCCGCGTTCGCGATACCGGGCGGGATACCGGGCGCCGGCACGATGGGAGCGATGCCCGGCGCCGGCGCGGGCGCGGGCGCGGGCGCGGGCGCCGGCGCGGGCACCGGCACCGAAGGGGCGTTCGCGGACGCCGCCACCCAGCTCACGCCCGCGGTAGCGGGTCCCGGTCGGGCGGCCCGCCGCCGCTCGGGCGACTCCGGCGACGCGGGCGCCGACCCGGCGGGCGGCCGCGGGGCACAGCGCAGGCAGCGCCGGCACCGCCGCCGGGTCGTCGCCGGAGCGGTGGTCGCCGCCTGCGTCGCGGGCGGCGGTCTGACCTACCTCGGCACCCTGCCCGGTTCGGGCTCCACCCGGGCGGACGGCGGAGCGCCCGCCGCCCCGCTGTCCGCGCTGTCCGCGACCGGTGCGGGAACCGCGGCGCCCTCGGCCCCGGGCTCCGCCTCGCCCTCGGGTTCCCCGTCCGCGTCGGCCTCCCCCTCGGCCTCCGCTTCGCCGTCCCAGTCGGCGAGTCCGAGTGCCGCCCCGACGCCGTCGCGGACCCGGAGCACCCCGTCCGCACCGCGTACGGCGGCCCCCGCCCCGGCGCCCGCCGCCCCGAGCGGCACCGCCGCCCAGGTGATCGCCCTGGTCAACAACGAGCGGGCGGCCGCCGGATGCGGCCCCCTCAAGGAAGACCCTCAGCTGCGCAACGCCGCCCAGGGGCACTCGGACGACATGGCGCGGCGGGACTACTTCTCGCACACCGACCCCGATGGCGGCGACCCGGGCACGCGGACGACCGCAGCCGGGTACCGCTGGTCCACGTACGGGGAGAACATCGCGAGGGGGCAGCAGACGCCCGAGTCGGTGATGGACTCGTGGATGAACAGCCCCGGCCACCGCGCGAACATCCTCAACTGCTCCTTCAAGGACATCGGCGTGGGAGTCCACCAGGGCCCGGACGGGCCCTGGTGGACGCAGAACTTCGGCGCCCGCATGTGAGTGGGCGTTCCCGCGCCCGCCTCCCCCTTCTGGTTCAGAATCCGGGCATGATAGGGCCTGGAGCCGAAACAGCAGATCACAGTGGTCGGGGTGAGGTACGTGGCACGGCAGGAACTCCGTCCGCACCAGCGCGAGGCCGTGGACGCCGTCGTGCGCGCCCTGGACCTGCCCTCGACGGGCCGGGTGCCCGAGCGGGGCCTGCGTACGCAGGTGATCATGGCCACCGGGTCCGGCAAGTCCCTCGTCGCCGTGCGCTCCGCCGAGGAGCTGCGGGCGGGCCGGGTCCTCGTGCTGGTGCCGTCGCTCGACCTGCTCGCGCAGACGACGGCGGTCTGGCGGGAGGGCGGCCGGACCGGGCGGGCGCTGGCCGTGTGCTCGATGCGGCCCGAGGACGCGGGGGTGCCCACCACCACGGACGCGGGAGTGCTGGCGCGCTGGGGCGCCGCCCCGGCGCAGCGGCTGACGGTGTACGCCACCTACGCCTCCTTGGGCCTGGGCACCATCGAAGGCGCGCACCGGGCCGGGCTTCCGGGCTGGGACCTGATCGTGGTCGACGAGGCGCACCGCACGTCCGGGCGGATCGGCAAGCCCTGGGCGGTGGTGCACGACAACGCCCGGATCCCGTCCGTGCGGCGGCTGTACATGACGGCCACGCCGCGGGTGTGGCGCGACGGCGAGCCGCCCGGGGAGCTCCTCCCCCCGGAACGGCCCCCGATCCCCGCCCGCCGGGAGGAACGCGGCCGCGGCGAGCTCGTCGCCTCGATGGAGGACGACGCGGACGGCCCGTTCGGGGCCCGCTGCCACACCCTCACCCTGTCCGAGGCCATCGACCGCGGGATCTGCGCACCGTACCGGGTGGTGTGCGTGGACGTGTCCGACCCGGACTTCCAGTCGGCGGTCCTCCTCGGCCCCGAAGGCCGTTCGGACGCGGTGCGCGGGGCCCGGCTCGCGGCGCTCCAGGCGGCGCTGGTGAAGGCTGCCGCGGACCAGGGGTTCCGGCGGACGCTCGTCTTCCACCACCTGACCAAGGAGGCGGAGGCCTTCGCGGCCGGGCTCCCGGCGGTCGCGGCCCGGCTGCGGCAGGCGAGCCGGACCCCGCGGCCGGTGTATCCGCGGACCGTCTGGGCGGAGTGGCTGTGCGGGCAGCACACGGCCCCGCACCGGCGGCGGGTCCTGGACGCGTTCGCCGACGGCCGGGTCGCGGACAAGGCGTTCCTCGGCAGTGTCCGGGTGCTGGGTGAGGGCGTCGACACCAAGGAGTGCGATTCCGTCTTCTGGGCCGACGTACGGGGATCCATGCCGGACCTGGTCCAGGCGGTGGGCCGGGCGCTGCGGATCCGGCCGGGCGAGGGGAAGGTGGCCTCGCTGGTGGTGCCGGTGCTGCTGGGTCCGGGCGAGACACCGGAGACGATGCTGACGTCCCGGGCGTACGGGGACCTCGCGCGGCTCCTGGAGGCGCTGCGGGCGCACGACACCCGGCTCGTCGAGGCCTTGGCCCAGCCGCAGGCGCCGGGCGGCCGGACCGGCTCGCAGGCGCACCGGCCGGGCGCGGAGGCGCTGCTGAGCTTCTCCACCCCCCGGGACCCGGCGCTGCTCGCGGCGTTCATCCGGCTGCGGGTGCTGAACCCGGAGCACGAGCAGTGGCGGCGCGGGGTGGAGGCCGCGCGGGCGTACGCGGCCGAGCACGGGGACTTGAAGGTGCCGTTCGCGTACAAGGTGCCGGCGGGCGACGCCCGCCGGCCCGCGGGCCTGGCCCGGTTCCCGCTGGGGCAGTGGATCGCGGACGTGCGGCGCACCCACCGGCGCGGCGCCCTGGGCCGGGAGCGGACGGCGCAGTTGGACGGGCTCGGGATGGTGTGGAGCCACTTCGACGTGGCCTTCGAGGAGGGCCTGGCGGCGGCCCGCGCCTGGGCGGCGGAGCACGGGCACCTGCTGCCGCCCGTCGACGCCACGTGGCGGGGTGTGGCGGTGGGGGTGTGGGTCAAGAACAACCGGGCGGCGGCCCGCAGGGAGGGGCCGGGGGCGCTGTCCCAGGAGCGGCGGGAGGCCCTGGAGGAGATCGACGCGTCCTGGTGCCCGGCCTGGGACATCTCCTGGCAGCGGGCCTTCCACCTGACGCGGGTCCACCTCGACGCGGGCGGCCGGCTGCCGCTGGGCCCGGGCGAGGTGGTGGCGCAGGGCGAGGACCTGGGCCTTTGGGTACGTGGTCAGCGGTTGTCGTGGGACCGGCTGTCCTGGGCCCAGCGCTGGCTGCTGGAGCACACCTTGGGAGTGACGCCTGCGAGCGAGGCGGAGCGGCCCCGGCAGCGGCTGAGCCACGCCGCCGCGTGGGCGGCGCACTTGGCGGCCGCCCGGCAGTTCCACCACCGCGAGCGGCATTTGCGGGTGCCGCGCACGCACGTGGAGCGGGTGGAGGGGCGGGAGGTCCGCCTCGGCTCCTGGATCGCGAACCAGCGCGCCCGGGCGGCCTCCCTCAGCCCGGAGCGGGCGGCGGACCTGACGGCGCTCGGCATGGTCTGGTCGGCGCCGTCATCCCCGTCCGCCTCCGCGTCCGCGTCCGCCTCCGCCTCCGCGTCCCCGTCGTGAAGCCGCGGGTATCGGCCGTGCGGCTCAGTGGTGGAACCCGGAACGGGGCGCCACCGCGGAGACCCCGTGCGGGGCGGCCCGCAGCTGTTCCACCGCCCGGCCGATGTCCGCCACCAGCAGCGCGATCTGGTCGCGGGTCACCCCGTGGCGGATCAGGACGCGCTGGATGACGGTGTCACCGCGGTCGGCCGGCAGCGGGTACGAGGGAACCTGCCAGCCGCGTGCACGCAGCCGGTCGGAGAGGTCGTAGAGGCTGAACCCGGCACCGACCGGGTCGGTGAGCGTGTAGGACACGGCGGGCAGCGCGCCCTCGCCGTCGTAGAGCAGGGTGAAGGGCCCGATCGCGTCGATCTCCCGGGCCAGGTACCGGGCGGTGTCGGCGCAGGCCTGGTGGACGCGGCGGTACCCGCCCCGTCCCAGGCGCAGGAAGAGGTAGTACTGGGCGATGACCTCGCCGCCGGGGCGCGAGAAGTTGAGGGCGAAGGTCGGCATGTCACCTCCCAGGTAGTCCACGTCGAAGACGAGTTCGTCGGGGAGGAGGTCCGCGGTGCGCCACACGATCCAGCCGACGCCGAGCGGCGCGAGCCCGTACTTGTGCCCGGAGGCGTTGACGGATGCCACGCGCGGCAGTGTGAAGTCCCATACGACGTCGGGGTGGAGGAAGGGCGCGACGAAGCCGCCGCTGGCCGCGTCCACGTGGACCGGTACGTCCCAGCCGTGCTCGGCCTGGATGCGGTCCAGTTCGGCGGCGATCTCGGCGACGGGCTCGTAGACGCAGGTGTAGGTGACGCCGAGGATGGCGACGACGCCGATGGTGTTCTCGTCGACGTACTCGGCGAGCTGGTGTGGGCGCAGTCCGGTCGCGCCGGGCTCCAGGGGGACCTGGCGCAGTTCCACGTCGAAGTAGCGGGCGAACTTCTCCCAGCAGACCTGCACCGGTCCGCAGACGAGGTTGGGCCGGTCGGCGGGCAGTCCCTCGGCGCGCCGGCGGGTGCGCCAGCGCCATTTGAGGGCGAGGCCGCCGAGCATGGCGGCCTCGCTGGAGCCGGTGGTGGAGCAGCCGGTGGCGGCGCCGCCGGTGGGCGCGTTCCAGAGGTCGGCCAGGATGCTGACGCAGCGGGCCTCGATCTCGGCCGTCTGTGGGTATTCGTCCTTGTCGATCATGTTCTTGTCGAGGCACATGTTCATCAGGCGGTGCACGCCGTCGTCGGACCAGGTGGTGCAGAACGTGGCCAGGTTCTGGGCGGCGTTGCCGTCGAGGAGGAGTTCGTTGCGCAGCAGTTCGTAGACCACCTCGGTGGGCGAGTGGTCGTCGGGCATCCGGTGCTTGGGCAGGACCTGGCCGCTCAGGGCGGACGCGAACACGTCCGTTTCGGCGTCGGTGGCGTGTGCGTCCTTCATCTCATGAAGAGCCATATCGGGACTATAGGTGACAGAACGATGCGATCCGGGCTGGGTGGATGTCATATCTTCCGGCCGAGTCGCCGATGTGACCCCGTTCATGCGGACGCAACGCGGCCGCAATAATTACCGGCGAGTAGGCTTCTCACAGCAGATCTTCCGGCGGCAGCCGCTCCCGTCGGCCGGGACGAGAGGATCACTCAATTCGTTCTATGTGCAACTTGTCAGCCGATGTCCGGATAACGGTCAACTGGCCCGGCCGTGCTGGTAGTTCTACGTCCATGAACAAGATCACCCGCCGGCAGGCCCTTGGCACGACCGCCGGCGCGCTCACCGTCCTAGGCCTGGCGGGCGCCACCGCGTACGCCGCCGGTACCGACTCCCGCGCCGGGATATCCGCCGACGGCGCCGCAAGCACCGGCAACACCGGAAACGTCGACGAGGTCTACCAGGGCCGCCGCATCCAGATCACCCCGGCGACCGGGGGCGCCCACCACGGCGGCCACCACTCGGCCGGCCTGCCCGCCGTCCGGATAGACGGCCGCGAACTGCACGTGATGCAGAACGCCGACGGCACCTGGATCAGCGTCGTCAACCACTACGAGACGTTTTCCGACCCGCTCTCGCTCGCCCGCGCCGCCGTGCGCGAACTCCAGGGCGCCGCCCTCGTCCCGATGGGTGGCATGTGATGACCGTCCGCAAGAACCAGGCCGCGCTCACCGCCGAGGAGAAGCGCGCCTTCACCAACGCACTGCTCGAACTCAAGCGCACCGGTCGCTACGACCACTTCGTCACCACCCACAACGGCTTCATCATGGGCGACACCGATACGGGTGACCGGGTCGGCCACCGCTCCCCCTCCTTCCTCCCCTGGCACCGCCGCTTCCTGCTCGAATTCGAGGCCGCCCTGCAAGCGGTCGACAAAAGCGTTTCGCTCCCTTACTGGGACTGGACCGCGGACCGCACCCCCCGCGCCTCCCTCTGGGCGGCCGACTTCCTCGGCGGCACCGGACGGGCCCGCGACGGACAGGTCCTGGACGGACCGTTCGCCTACGCGGCGGGCAAGTGGCAGGTGAACGTACGGGTCGACGGACGCGCCTACCTGCGGCGGGCGCTCGGTGAGGGCGTCGCCCAGCTGCCGACCAAGGCCGAGGTGGACGCCGTCCTCGCCATGCCGGTCTACGACGCGGCCCCCTGGAACAGCTCCTCGAACGGGTTCCGCAACAACCTGGAGGGCTGGCGCGGCGCCAACCTGCACAACCGGGTGCACGTGTGGGTCGGCGGCCAGATGGCCACCGGGGTGTCACCCAACGACCCGGTGTTCTGGCTGCACCACGCCTTCATCGACAAACTGTGGGCCGAATGGCAGGCCCGCCATCCGCAGTCCCCGTACCTGCCGGCCGCCGGTACGCCGAACGTCGTGGACCTGAACGACACCATGCGGCCCTGGAACAACGTGACCCCGGCCGACATGCTCGACCACCGGAAGTTCTACACCTTCGACGCCGAGCCGGCCGCCGCCAGCCAGCGGTAGTGCAGTTCGGGCCGGCCGACCTGGCCGTACCGGGGGGTGCGGTCCGCGCAGCCGGTGTCCACCAGGTGTTCCAGGTAGCGGCGGGCGGTGATCCGCGAGATCCCGGCCGCCCCGGCCGCCGCCGCCGCGGTCAGCCCGTCGGGGGCCGACCGCAGCAGCGCCGCGACCCGGTCCAGGGTCGGGGCGCTCAGGCCTTTGGGGAGTTCGGCGGGCGCCGGGGCGCGCAGCGCGGCGAGCGCCCGGTCGACGTCGCCCTGGCCGGCCGCCTCCCCCGCCGTGGCACGGAACGCGGCGTAGCGCAGCAGCCGTTCGCGCAGGGTGGGGAAGGCGAAGGGTTTCAGCACGTACTGGACCACGCCCAGCGAGACGCTCTCGCGGACGACGGCCAGGTCCCGCGCGGACGTCACCACGATCACGTCGACGGGATGTCCGGCGGCCCGCAGTCCGCGCGCGAAGCGCAGCCCGTTGCCGTCGGGCAGGGTGAGGTCGAGCAGCAGCAGGTCGACGCCGCTGCGTTCGAGGACGCGGGTGGCCCCGGCCAGCGAGTGGGCCACTGCCACGGCGGTGAAACCGGGCACCCGGCCGACGTAGAGGGCGTGCGCGTCGGCCACGACGGGGTCGTCCTCCACGACGAGTACCCGTACTTCCCCGGCCGCGCTCGTGGCCGCACTCACGACCGGGCCCCTGCCGCGCCGGGGGGCGGCGTCACGGTGGCACCGAGGGGCAGCAGCGTCGCGGCGGCGCCGGGGGGCGGCGTCACGCCGGCACCGAGGGGCAGCGTCACGGTGAACACCGCTCCACCCTGGGGCCCCTGTGCGGCCTGCGCCGTGCCGCCGTGGCGGTGCGCGACCTGGCGGACCAGGGCGAGGCCGAGCCCGCGCCCGTCGCCCTTGCCGGACCAGCCGCGCCGGAAGACGTCCGCCCCGGACCCCTCGGGCAGGCCGGGACCGTTGTCGGCGACGCGGATCAGCAGCGTCCGGCCGTCGGAGCGGACGGTGACCGCGACGCGCCCGCCCGGGACCCCGGTGAGGGCGTCGACGGCGTTGTCGATCAGGTTGCCGAGCACCGTCACGAGGTCCCGCGCCGGCGGGCTCCCGGGGCCTCCGTCCGCGCCGCTGCTGTCGGGGGTGACGACCAGCTCCACGCCGCGCTCGTGCGCCTGCGCCGCCTTGCCGAGGAGCAGCGCCACCAGCACCGGTTCCCCAACGGCGGTGACCACCTCGTCGGTGAGGGCCTGGGCGAGTTCCAGCTCGGCGGTGGCGAACTCCACCGCCTCGTCCACGCGGCCGAGCCCGATCAGGGAGACCACCGTGTGCAGGCGGTTGGCTGCCTCGTGAGCCTGGGAGCGCAGCGCCTGGGTGAATCCCCGCTCGTGGTCCAACTCCCCCGTGAGCACCTGGAGCTCGGTGTGGTCGCGCAGGGTGACCACCGTGCCGCGGCGGCCGCCGCCCGCCACCGGGGAACTGTTGACGACGAGGACCCGGTCGGCGGTCAGGTGGAGCTCGTCGACGCGGGGGCGGTCGGCGAGCAGGGCTCCCGTGAGCGGCGCGGGCAGCCCGAGGTCGGCCGCGCCGGCGCCGCGCACCTCCCCCGACAGGCCCAGCAGCTCGCGCCCCGCGTCGTTGATCAGGGTGATCCTGCGCCGGCCGTCCAGCATCAGCAGGCCCTCGCGGACGCCGTGGAGGGCCGCCTGGTGGTAGTCGTACATCCGGCTGAGCTCGGCGGCGTTCATGCCGTGGGTGTGCCGGCGCAGCCGGGCGTTGGCCACGTACGTCCCGGCGCCGCCGAGGGCGAGGGCGGCCGCGGCGACCCAGGCGAGCGCCGTGAGCTGCTCGGCGAGGCGGGCGCTGATCGCCCGGACGGTGATGCCGGCGCTGACCATGCCGAGGACCCGGCCGTCGTCCAGCAGCGGGGTGACCACGCGGATGGACGGCCCGAGGGTGCCGGTGTAGGTCTCGCTGAACGTCTCACCGCGTAGGGCGGGGGCGGTGTTGCCCAGGAAGCGTTCGCCGATGCGGCGCGGGTCGGGGTGGGTCCAGCGCCGTCCGTCCGGCGCCATGATCGTCACGAAGTCCACGCCGGAGTCGGCGCGGACCCGCTGCGCGTACGGCTGGAGCGCGGCCGACGGGTCGCTCCCGCGCCCCGCGCCCCGTACCGCGTCCCGGACCGAGGGCGAGTCCGCTACGGCCCTGGCCACGGCCCCGGCCTGGCGCCGGGCGGCGTCCTCGGCCTGTCCGCGCGCGCTCGCGTAGGCGAAGACCGCGCAGCCGGCGACGACGACGGCGACCAGCAGCACCTGCATGGCGAAGAGCTGCCCGGCGAGGCTGCGGGGCGGTCGGGGGAGGCGGAACATGCCGTTCAGTGTGCACCCGGCCGTGAACTCAATGAACGCAAGGGTGACCGGGGTCACAGGGTGGGCGATGGTCTCCCGGAACGCATTCACCACCAGGAGGCATCGTGGCCGCCAGGCGCGACAAGACCCACTATCTCTACATCGCGGTGATCGCCGCGGTGCTGCTCGGCATCGCCGTCGGCTTCGCCGCGCCCGGCGTGGCCGTCGAACTCAAGCCGTTGGGCACCGGCTTCGTGAACCTCATCAAGATGATGATCTCGCCCGTGATCTTCTGCACGATCGTGCTGGGCATCGGCTCGGTGCGCAAGGCCGCGAAGGTGGGCGCGGTCGGCGGTCTGGCGCTCGGCTACTTCATGGTGATGTCCACGGTGGCGCTGGCCATCGGACTGCTGGTGGGGAACCTGCTGGAGCCGGGCAGCGGTCTGCACCTGACGGAGGCGGCGCGGCACGCCGGCGAGGCACAGGCCAAGGCGGGCGGCGCGCAGAGCACGCCGGAGTTCCTGCTCGGGATCATCCCGACGACGCTGGTCTCCGCCTTC
Source organism: Streptomyces cirratus (assembly GCF_014650775.1). Classification (GTDB taxonomy): domain Bacteria; phylum Actinomycetota; class Actinomycetes; order Streptomycetales; family Streptomycetaceae; genus Streptomyces; species Streptomyces cirratus. Next base: position 502,423 of record NZ_BMVP01000004.1, read on the forward strand.
ACCGGGGGCCAGGTGCTCCAGACCCTGCTGGTGGCTCTGCTCTGCGGCTTCGCGCTCCAGGCGATGGGAACGGCGGGCGAACCGCTGCTGCGCGGGATCGGCCACCTGCAGAAGCTGGTGTTCCGGGTACTCGCGATGATCATGTGGGCGGCGCCCGTCGGTGCCTTCGGTGCGATCGCCGCGGTGGTCGGCGCGACGGGCGTCGACGCGCTGAAATCGCTGGCCGTCATCATGATCGGCTTCTACGTCACCTGTGTGCTGTTCGTGTTCGTGGTGCTCGGGACGCTGCTGCGGCTGTGTACGGGGATCAGCGTGTTCGCCCTGCTGCGCTACCTGGGGCGGGAATTCCTGCTCATCCTGTCCACCTCCTCGTCGGAGTCGGCGCTGCCGCGGCTGATCGCGAAGATGGAACACGTCGGCGTCTCGCGTCCGGTGGTCGGCATCACCGTGCCGACGGGCTACTCCTTCAACCTGGACGGGACCGCCATTTATCTGACGATGTCCTCCCTCTACGTCGCCGAGGCGATGGACAAACCCCTCGCGCTGGGTGAGCAGATCTCGCTGCTGCTCTTCATGATCGTGGCATCGAAGGGCGCGGCCGGTGTGACCGGCGCGGGCCTCGCCACACTGGCCGGCGGCCTCCAGTCGCACCGGCCGGAACTGGTGGACGGAGTGGGCCTGATCGTGGGCATCGACCGCTTCATGAGCGAGGCGCGGGCGATGACGAACTTCGCGGGCAACGCGATCGCGACGGTCCTCATCGGAACGTGGACCAAGGAGTTCGACCGCGCCCGAGCCGCCGAAGTCCTCTCCGGAAGGCTCCCGTTCGATGAGAACGCGCCGACCGGGGACGGGCACGCGCCCCTGCCGGGGGAACCGCCCGCGCCCGCCGCCACGCCCGCGCCCGCCTCCACGCCCGTCGCCACTCCCGCGCCCGCCCCGACGGGAGCCACCGCGACCGGAGCCGGCAAGGACGGCGTACCGGCCTGAGACCGGGACCGGCCGGGCGGGGTTCGCCCCCACGGTGCCCGGCCCGGCCGGCTCCCCACGCTCTCAGCAAACATCACTTTTCAGCCATGCCCCTCGGAACGTCCCTGCGCTGAAAGGTACTTCCGTACAGGGCCACGTGTCTGACATCTTGCGTCCACCACTCGTTTCGCACGGCCCGGCCGGTGCCACCAGCACCGCCGGGCCGTCTTCGGAGGACGCATTGATACCCCACATATCCAGCCGACCTCGACGGACACTGGTGCTCGCGGCCGCCCTCGGCGCCGCCCTCGCGTTCGGCGCTCCCGGCGCCCTCGCGGGCACGCTCCCCGTCGCCCCCTCCACCGCGCCGGCCGCCAAGGCCCACGCTCCGGCCGCCGCGCCGGCTTCCCAGAGTGCGACCTGGGTTGCCGGCACGCGCGCCTACCTCGTCATCACCGCTCCCGGTGACAGTTCGGCGGTCCGCTCGGCCATCGCGGCCAACGGCGGCACCGTCTTCTCCAGCTTCGACGCCATCGGCGTGATCGTCGCCCACTCCGCGTCCAGCGGCTTCGCCGCCACCATGCGCGGCGTCGCCGGCGTCCAGCAGGTCGGCGCGACCCGCACCTCGGACGTCCCGGCCGACGCCTACAACCCGGCGCTGCCCGCCAACCCGGCCCAGGCGTCCACCCCGGCCGGCGAGCCGGTGCGGGCCGACATGAGCCAGATCAAGGCGGACCAGGCCTGGGCCGTCAACCCCGGCTCCGCGTCGGTCAAGGTCGGCATCCTGGACACCGGCATGGACGACCAGCACCAGGACCTCGCACCCAACTTCGACGCGGCCGACTCCGTCTCCTGCGCCTACGGCAAGCCGGACACCCGCACGGGCGCCTGGCGGGACGTGGACACCCACGGCACCCACGTGGCGGGCACCATCGCCGCGGCCAAGAACGGCAAGGGCGTCGTCGGCGTCGCCCCCGGCGTGAAGATCTCCGCGGTCAGGGTCGCCGAGCCGGGCAACTCGTTCTTCTTCGCCGAGAACACCATCTGCGGATTCGTCTGGGCCGGCGACCACGGCTTCAAGGTCACCAACAACAGCTATTACACAGACCCTTGGCAGTTCAACTGCCCGGACAACATCGATCAGGCCGCCATCATCGAGGGCGTCAAGCGCGCCCAGGAGTACGCCGAGGGCAAGGGCTCGCTCCAGATCGCCGCGGCGGGCAACGAGGACTACGACCTCGCCCACAAGACGACCGACTCCGCGAGCCCGAACGACTCGACGCCGGTCACCCGCACCATCACCAACGCCTGCCTCGACATCCCGACCGAGCTGCCGGGCGTGGTCACCGTCGCGGCCAACGGAACCGGCGTCACCAAGGCCTCGTTCTCCAACTACGGCCAGGGCGTCATCGACGTGGCGGCGCCGGGCAGCAACGTGTACTCCACGGCTCCCGGCGGCGGCTACAGCACCAAGAGCGGCACCTCGATGGCCACCCCGCACGTGGTCGGCGTCGCGGCGCTCATCGCCAGTGCCAACCCGGGCATCACCCCGGCGCAGATCCGCGCCAAGCTGGCCGCCCAGGCCAATGACACCGCCTGCCCGTCGGACAACCGCTGCACGGGCACCACGGCCAACAACTCGTTCTTCGGCGAGGGACAGGTCGACGCCCTCAAGGCGGTCGGGACCACCCCGCCGCCCGGCAAGTACTTCGAGAACCTCGGGGACTTCGCCATCGCCGACAACGCGACCGTGGAGAGCCCGATCACCGTCTCCGGAGTGACCGGCAACGCGCCGGCCACCCTCAAGGTGGGCGTGGACATCAAGCACACCTACATCGGTGACTTGAAGGTCGACCTGGTGGCTCCGGACGGCTCGGTCTACACCCTGCACAACCGGGCCGGCGGAAGCACCGACAACATCGCCCAGACCTACACCGTGAACGCCTCCTCGGAGGTCGCGAACGGCACCTGGAAGCTGCGCGTCAACGACAACGCCGCCTCCGACACGGGCAAGATCGACGCCTGGAACCTGACCTTCTAGGCTCCCGGCCCCCGGGCTCCGGGACGCGGCGCCGCCGCCCCCGGAGCCCGCTGCCGTGGTGACCCCACCACGCTTGCGACTCGGCCGTCACCGGGACGGTCCACCTGGTTTCCGTCGCCTCTTTTCCGCCGCTGCGGCCTCTTGCAGCGCCGCCAGGACCTCCGGTCCCACCACCGCCCTGGCCGCGTCGTCGTGGTGTGCACGGGCCGCCGCGGAGTCCGTGGTGACCAGGGACATGTCCGCCTGGTCGCGCCGGGCCGCCCCGGGGCTCAACGCCTCTGTCAGGAAGGCGAACACGTCGGCGTCGCACCACTGGGCGAACCGGTCGTAAACCGTCTGCCAATTGCCGAACTCCTCCGGCAGTTCCCGCCACGTGCTTCCACTTCGGAACCTCCAGACGACGCCCTCGAACTGATCGCGCAGACGCTGCGGGTAGGGGCCGTACCGCCCGATCGGCAGGAACGGCTCGACCAACCCCCATTCCTCATCGTTCAGTTCACGTCGCGTCACATGAACTTTTTACCAGTCGGGGGCGGTGCCGGGCCGAATCGCCGCAGTGATCACAACTCCCAACAGTGCCTTAACATGAGCGAACAGCGCCGGAGTTACCGGCGTCAGGAAAGAAGACGACGATGCGCATACGTAAGTTTCTCGCCGCCGCCGCCATGGCCGGCACCGTTCTGACCGCAGGCGTGGCGACCACTGGCACTGCCTCCGCCTCCAGCTTGGCCGACTGCAGTGGCCACAGCGAGACCGTCTGCCTGTATTACAACTCCAGCAGCAGCGGCCATGGGGCCGTGTTCTTCCAGACCTCGGACATCTCGAACTACTCGGGCTACTACTTCAGCGGGGGCGCCTACGGTTCCAGTGGCGCCGGCGTCTCGGTCAAGAACCACGCCGCCGCGGTCGACAGCTACTACGCCGGCTCCTTCACCGTCTACTACGGCAGCGGCGACCGCAACTGCAGCTACGCCTGCCAGACCGTCCCGGACTACGCGTACAGGGACCTCAACGCGCAGATGAAGAACAACAACGCGGCCGGGTTCTTCGGCTGAGCCGGAGCTGACCACGTCTGAGAACTGACAGCCGCGACAGCGGTCTCCGTCCATTCACACCGGCCGGAGACCGCTGCGGCACCACCTGCGTCAGCCGTCGACGCCCGCCCGCCTCGCCGAACCGAGAGACATCACGCCTGTGTTCAGCCGCCCGCCTCGCTCCCTCGTCCTCCTGGTCGCCCTGCCGCTGCTGCTGGCCGGCTGTACGAGCGCCGACCCGGACGCGAAGCGCGGCACCGGCACACCGACCCGCGTGGTGGTTCCGCCCCCGGTGTCCGCCACACCCGTGCTCGATTCGGCGAACGACCGCCCTTTGCCCCTGGACGCCTATCTGTTCGATCCGGAGCAGATGTTCACGGTCGAGAGGGCCCAGGCGCGGCTCGGCACGAGCTGCATGGCACGCTTCGGTTTCGACTACGTGCCCCAGGTACCGCCCCGGCCGACGCGCGGCACCGATGCGCCGACCACCCGCAGGGACGGCCGTTACGGGCCGCAGAATGCCGCTGTGATGGCGAAGTGGGGCTATCACTCGGAGGGCGGTGACGCCGGCGCCGAATCGATGCCCCCCAGGCCGCAACTGAGCCAGGAGATGACGGTCGCCCTACGGGGGTCGTCCGACGTCAAGCAGAAGTTCGGCCCCGGCGGGCAGGTCATCAGTGGCCAGACGGTGCCGGACCACGGCTGCGTCGGGGAGGCCGTCAAAGCGCTGACCGGCGCCGTGGACGGCAGAGTGGGCGACGCGCAGCTCGCAGAGGACCTCAAGTTCCGTACACTGCTGGACTCCCAGAAGGACGCCCGGACCCGGGCGGTGTTCGGGCAGTGGTCGCAGTGCATGAAGGAGGGCGGCTTCAGCTACCCGGATCCGGTGGCCGCGCTGGGCGACAAGACGTGGTGGGACAGCCCCGGGCCCACGCCGCACGAGATCCAGGTGGCGACGGCCGACGCGGCCTGCCGGCACAGGACGAATTTGGTCGGCGTCTGGTATTCCGTCGACTTCGCCTACCAGCAGCAGGCGATCGCCGAGAACGCCGCCGCCATGGCGCAGATCAAGACCGACCTACAGGCCCAGGTGAAGGCCGCCACCGCAGCGCTCAACGGCTGAGTCCCCCAGCGGCGGCCCCTCGTCCGAGTCGATGCCGCCCACTGCGGCGGTCAGCCAGGCGATCTCCACCGCGTCGGTGGACCGGTGCGCCCGCCGCGTCATCTCGTCCGCAGGACGCAGTCGCCGCAGAGGCCTCCGCCGGGGACGCGGTAGTAGAGGCAGCAGCTGCGGCGGGTGAAGGCCACGCCGAGGCCGTCCTCGTGGATGAAGGTGCCCGTCCCGGCGAGGGGGCCGTCGGCGGCGAGCAGGGAGGCGGCCAGGCGTACCACCGGCCCCGCCGGTACCCGGTCGATCAGCACGCGCAACGCGCCGACCAGGGCCGAGGCGCTGTTCCCGCGCAGTACCCGGGGCGATACCCCGAACCGCTCGCGCAGCGCCGCGTCCAGGACGCCGAGGTGGCCGGGCAGGATCTCCGCGAGGGCCTCGGCGGGCCGGGCTCCCGGGTCGGGGCGCGGCAGCCACAGTTCCAGCGAGCCCGCCTCGGGCAACCGCCACCAGACGCGGTCCGGGCCCAGGTCCGGCACGCGCCCCGAGAGCGCCGCGCATCCCAGACCGAGCGACCACAGCCGCGAGGCGATGCCGAACTGCGCGGTCGAGGCGGCCACCCTGCCCGGCCCGCTGCCGAGCCGCCGCCCGATCTCGCAGACGTAGGGCCCGAGGCCTTCCCCGTACAGCTCCGCGAGCGGCCGGAAGCCCGCGCCGGGCGGCGTGTTCCCGTACGGCACGCGGAAGAAGGGCCCGACGGCGGCCAGCCGCCGCAGCACCTCCTCCATACCGGTCTCTTCCATCCGGTGATGATCTCAGGCGGCCGCCTCCTGTAGGACGTCACCCTTGTACGACGGCACCCGAGGGCTCGCTCCGCTGGTGAACAGCCCCGGCCCGGCGCACCGCCGGGCCCATGGCGTACGACGCGGCCGCCAGCACGGCGCCCAGCAGCAGCCACCCCGGGATGCCCCACAGCAGGAGGAGCGAGGTCAGCAGCAGCGGCCCCACGGTCCGGGCGACGGGTACGCCCGTCCCGAAGAACCCCTGGTACTGGCCCATCTGCCCGGCGGGGGCCAGCGAGAAGCCGATCTGCCAGGACCCGGCGGACTGGCGCATCTCGGCGTCGACCTGGAGCACGGCGCCCGCCACCAGCAGCAGCGCGGCGGCCCACCCGGCCCCGGGCAGCGCCGAGAAGGCGAACACCCCGCAGGAGGCGGCCATCACGAGCCCGGAGCGGCGCACGGCCCGGCCCGCGCTCTCCAGGCCGGTCACCTGCCGGGCCACGCGCACCTGGAACAGCATCACGGCGGCGGTGTTGAGCACGAACAGCGCCGACACCAGCCACCCGGGGGCCTGGGTGCGCTCCACGACCCACAGCGGGATCGCCAGGCTCAGCAGCGGCATCCGCAGCAGCAGGACCGCGTTGAGCAGCGTGACCAGGGCGTACGGCCGGTCGCGGAGCACCGCCAGCCGCGGCTGCCCGGACGCCCGCCCCGCCGCCGGTGCCACCGCGGGCAACCGGAGCAGCAGTGCGGCGCACAGCAGGAAGCCGGCCGCGTCCAGCACGAACACCGTGAGGTAGGCCCGCTCGGTGCCGGCGCTCAGGGCGAGCCCGCCGAGGGCGGCGCCCACCGCGAGTCCGGCGTTGAGGACGGCCTGGAGGTGTGCGAGCACCCCGGTCCGGTCCCCCGGCGCGACCACCCCGGCGAGCAGCGCCTGACGGGCGGCGGCGAGCCCGCACTGGGCTGTGGCGTAGCAGACCACCGCGAGCAGGAAGGCCCAGAACGAGCGGATGACGAGGAAGGACGCCACCGAGGCGGCGGTGGCCACGGCCAGCAGCACCGAGGTGCCCCGGGGCCCGCGCCGGTCGGCGAGGGCCCCGAGCGGGACGCCGGCGACGGAGCCGGTGGCCCAGGCCACGGTCAGGCCGAGCCCGATCTGGCCGGGCGAGAGGCCCACCACCAGGTTGAAGTAGAGCGCCGAACACACGTAGTAGGCGCCGTCGCCGACGGAGTTGCTCAGCTGGGCGGCGGCCAGGCGGCGCGGCGCGCCGGGCGGGGGCAGGAAGCATATGGTCACCTGATCATTGGACCAGTCCACTGGCCCGCCGCTGTGGGCCAGTGGGGCGGCGTTTCAGCGGGCCACTTGCCGCTCGGACCGGCCGTCCGCGAGGAACTCCAGCAGCGCCCGGTTGAAGGCGTCCGGCCGCTCCACGCCCGGCAGGTGCCCGGCCCGGTCGATCACGGCGAGCCGGGAGTGGGCGATGAGCGCGTGCAGGGCCTCGGCGTCCGCGACGGGGGTGTAGACGTCGTCCGCGCCGACCAGCACCAGGCAGGGCACCGACTCGGGCAGCCGGGCCAGCGCGGGACGGTAGTCGGGCCGCTCGGCCCGGCCGCGCAGGGCGGCGGCCGCGCCCTCGGGGTCGGTGGCGCGCATCATCGCCATGACGGAGGCGGCCGCCCCGGGCATCCCGGTGACGTTGTAGGGCGCCAGCATCTTGTCGATGACCTCGTCGGCGTACGGCTTCATGCCCTCGGCGAGGAGCCGGTCGGCGAGGCTTCGACGGAACGCCTTGCCCTCCTGCGTCTCCGGAACCGGGGAGGTGTCGGACAGGACGAGACCCCGTACCCGACCCGGGTGGCGCAACCAGAGTTCCATCGCGATCTGACCGCCCATGCTCACCCCGCCGACGACCGCCTGTTCGATGTCCAGGTGGTCGAGGAGGGCGACGAGGTCGTCCGCGAACGCGGCGAACGGCGTGACGCCCGGCCGCGCCGGATTTTCCCCGTATCCCCGCAGGTCAGGGGTGATCACGCGGTAGCCGGCGGCGGCCAGCGCGGTGGCCTGGGGAGCCCACATCGTGCGGTTGAACGGGTGTCCGTGAACCAGGAGCACCGGCTCCGCGCCCCGCGGACCAAGGTCGTCGAAAAACATCGTCGCGGCGTTGCCATTTTGGGGGTTCATGAGAGCACCTTAAGGAGCTACATTGAGCCACTCGCGTTCACCTGACAGCCCGTTGCCTTTCACCCGCGTTTTGCGCGGGGGGTGACGTCAGGAGCGCAGACTGTGCAACCACCCCACCGCCCAGAAGGACCGAAGGCTCCGTGCCCGTACCCGTACTCCTCGCCGGCCGCTCCGTGCGGCTGGAGCCCCTCGCCCCCCACCACACCGAGGCCCTGGCCGTGGCCGGTGCCGAGGATCGTACGACTTACGCCTTCACTCCCGTGCCGCACGGGCTGCAGGCGTCCCGCGAGTACATCGACCGCGCGCTCGCCGATCAGGCGGCCGGTCGATCCCTCCCGTTCGCGGTGGTCAGAGCCACCGATGGGCGGGTCGTCGGTTCGACCCGGTTCTTGGAACTCGATTACTGGCAGGGGCCGCTCGTGTGGCCTGCCGTGCCGGGGGTCCCGTTCGGCGATCCGGCGACGGCGGTCCCCGACGCCGCCGAGATCGGCAACACCTGGCTGTCCCCGCAGGCGCAGGGCACCGGCATCAACACCGAGGCCAAGCTGCTCATGCTCCGCCACGCCTTCGAGACCTGGGGCGTGCGCCGCGTCTCGCTGCGCGCGGACGCGCGCAACGGCCGCTCGCGGGCCGCGATGGAACGTCTCGGCTTCACCTGCGAAGGGGTGCGCCGGGCCCATTCGCGGGGGCTGGACGGCGCCGTGCGCAGCACTGCCTTCTACTCGGTCCTCGACGAGGAGTGGCCGACGGTCCGCTCGATCATCGAGCTCAGGCTGGCGCCCGCGGCGCCGCGCAGGCGGCGGCGCAAGGCGCTGGTTCCGGCGTAACGGTCCTGCGTCCTGCGTCCGGCCGGGCGGTCCTTCCACGTCGGCCCTCGCCCCGTCCCTTCCCGCTAGCTCCCGAGGAAGGCCGGTGCGAGGGCCGACGTCATCAGCGGGGCCGGGGTGCCCGTGCCGTCGGCGGGCAGTGCGTACAGATCGGCGCCGAAGTCGCCGGGCAGGGCGTAGACGACGGTCCGGTCGTCCTTCCACACCACCTGGTCATCCACGCTGCGCTGCTCCGCGAGCGGGGTCTCCTTCATCGTGGCCAGGTCCAGGGCGTAGAGCCGCCACGGCGCGTCGGCGGACAGGCCCGGCACCCGCTTCTTGAACACCAGCCTGGTGCCGTCAGGCGACAGGGAGGGGCATTCGAGGTTCTCGCGGAGCGTGGTCACCGTGCGAGCGGTGAGGTCCCCGCGGACGAGGTAGGTCTGACCGCCGGTCGCGAGCGTCGCGTAGAAGGTCTGCTCGTCGGCGGCGAAGGTGACGCCCCAGAAGTTGACGTCGGCGTTCCGGTACGCCTTGCCGTCCTTGACGATGGTGAAGTCCTCCAGCGAGGCGTCGTACCGGCCGGTGCGCAGATCGAGCAGTGAGGTCCGGGTGGAGAAGTTCGTACCGGCGTACGAATCCCCGCCGACGAACACCGTCCAGGCGGCGAGGTGCCCGCCGGGCGAGACGCGGGCCCGGGTGGGGATCCCGGCGAGCGGGTGCGAGGAGACCACCTTGAGGTGGGCGTCCAGCACGACCGCCCGGTACTGCTCCTGGACCCCGCCCTTCTCGGCCTGGAGGCAGACCCCGGTGCCCGCTGCGGAGTGGAAGCGCAGGCAGCTCACCCCGGAGGCGGTACGGGGTCCGCCGGGCGAGGCGGCCGGGACCGTGACGAGCTCGTCGCGGTGCGGGCCCCACGCCATGTTCCGCAAGACGATCCGCGGCGCGCCGTCCGCCGGGGTCAGGGAGACCTCGCCGCGGGTGACCTCAGGGCCCCCCGGCCGGGCCCGGTCCTTCTCGTCGGCCCGCGAGGAGGCCCGCACGACGGCGATCACCCCCACTGCGGAGAGCAGCACGACGGCGGTGACGAGGATCAGGATCCGGCGTTGGAGGGTCATGGGGGCCTTTCGGACACGCGGGGGGGGTGTGGGGGCGGGTTCAGACGGCTTCGGCGACGGTTTCCTCATCGGCGTCCGCGGAGTACAGCCGCGCGCAGCCGGCCAGGGCCACGGCCAGGAGTCCGGCGGCCACGGCCAGCGCGGGGCGCGCGCCCCAGACGGTCCAGGCGGCGCCGAAGCCGAGGGAGGCGGCGAACCGGGCGACGGCCTGCCCGGTCTGGACCAGGGCGAGGCCTCCCCCGCGGTGCTCTGCGGGCACCACGGCGGCCGCGGCCGCCATGAGCACCCCGTCGGTGGCGGCGTAGAACGTGCCGTGCAGCAGCAGCACCGCGTACGGCAGCGCGGGGTGTGTGCCGCCGGTCAGCAGCAGCCCGTAGGCGGCGAGCAGCGCGAGGTGGCCGCCGAGGAAGACGCGGCGGCGCCCGACGCGGTCGGCGAGCCGGCCCAGCGGCAGCGCGAGGAGGAGGAACGCGGCGGCGGTGCCCAGTGGCAGCAGGGCGAACCAGCGGTCGGGGAAGTGGCCGGCCCGCTGGAGCAGCAGGAAGACGAAGGCGTCGCTGACGGTGCACAGGCCCAGGAGCAGCGCGGCGAGGGTGATGCGGCGCAGTCCGGTGCCGCGCAGCAGCCCGACGGAGGCCCTCAGCGAGACGGGGGCCGCGTCGGCGGCCGGCCGGGTCCGGCGGCCTGGCACGAAGAGCACCAGGACGAGCACGCCGAGGGCGGCCACGCAGGCGCTGACGGTGAAGACGGCGTCGTAGCCATCGGCGGCGCCGCGCAGGATGAGGAAGGCCAGCAGCGGGCCGATGAGTGCGCCCGCCGTGTCCATGGCCCGGTGCACGCCGAAGGCCCGCCCGCGTTCGGCGGGGGCGGCGGCCAGCGAGATCAGGGCGTCTCGCGGCGCGGTGCGCAGGCCCTTGCCGGTGCGGTCCAGGGCGAGCACCGCTCCGATGGCGGGCAGGGTGTGCGCGAGCAGCAGCAGCGGTTTGCACAGGGCGGAGAGCCCGTAGCCGATCCCCGCGAGGGCCTTGTGCCGGCCGAGGCGGTCGCCGAGGTGCCCTCCGGTGAGCCGGACCAGGGCGCTGACCCCGTTGTAGAGGCCGTCGAGGAGTCCGAAGCCGAGGGGGGTGAGGCCCAGTCCGGCGACGAGGTAGAGCGGGAGCACGGCCGTGACCATCTCGGAGGAGACGTCGGTGATCAGGCTGACCGTACCGAGGGCGAGGACCGTGGGCGCGAGCGCGGCGCGCCGCCCCGGGCCGGTGCCCGGGACGACGGCCTGCGGCTCGGGGGTCACGGCGGGCGCGGGAGTACCGCGACTGTCCGCAACGTACATGGTCAGGAGGTCCAGATCCCCGTGATGTCCTTGGCGGTGGCGGCGTTCCCGGCGTGGGTGCTCAGGCCGGCCAGGCCTTCGAGGGTGCGCAGCACGTCGTAGTGGTTGTAGGTGGTGGAGGAGGTGCTGCCCGGGGTGACGGGCTGGCCGTAGAGCACGGTCGGGATCTTGTTGCCGGCGAGCCGGTTGTCCTCGTCGAAGGTGACGACCAGCAGGCTGTTGTGGGTCTTGGCCCAGTCCGCGTAGGCCTTGAGGTTGTTCTTGAGCCAGGTGTCGCCGGTGCCGACGGAGCAGTCGTGCATGTCGTTGCAGAGGTTCGGGACGACGAAGGACATTTTGGGGAGGGTGGTGAAGTCCGTCGGGAACTGGGTCATGGTCTTCGCGGTGCTGGTGGGCACGTTGGAGAAGGCGAACCAGGGGTTGTGCTTGCGGGCGTAGTTGCCGCTGCTGCACGTGGTGGAGCCCTGGCTTGGGAGGGTCTCGTTGTAGCTGGTCCAGCTCTTGCCGGCGGCTATCAGCTCGGAGGCCAGGTTGGGCGCGGAGCTGAACGCGGGGGTGTAACAGCTGTCGTCCGTGACGCCCTGGTTGGAGCCGGAGAACAGCTGGAGGTAGTTGGGCTGGCTGGGGTGGGTGACGCCGAAGGAGTTGGTGAGGTTGGCGCCCCCGGTCTTGAGGGAGTTGATGTAGGGGGCGCTGGAGCTGCCGATGACCTGGTTGTAGGCGTGGTTCTCGAAGACCGCGACGACGATGTGGTCGGGGGCCGGCAGCCCCGCCGCGTGGGCGGGCTGGGCGGCCGCTCCGATGCCGGCCCACAGGGCGGCGCCGGCGGCGGTTACACCGAAGGCGGTGGCGAGGGCGGTCTTGCGACGGGGACGTGAAAGGGGCATGCCAAACACGGTTTCTACCTCCGGGCGCGGGGGGACTTGGGGCGGCGCGGAGGCAACATACCCAGGGGCATGTGCATGGGCCAGGGATACTTGGCGAACAGAACGGTAACTCCGGCCTCCATCTTAGCCCCGGGCAATGGCATGGCCCCGGGAATGCCAAGAGAAGGCAAAATGAGGAACCAACAGGTAGTTTCGTTCATCATTCGAACGGAAGCAGTCCCACCCCGCCCCGACGGGGCAGTACCAGCCGGAGAAGCCACCGCACATGTCGTACTCACCCGACGGGCAGCCGTACCAGCCGCCGTACCGGCCGGAAGGACAGCAACCGCAGCCACCACAGCCGCCGTACGGGCAGCAGCAGGGCCGGGGCCAGGGCGGTCAGCAGGGCCAGGGCCGTCAGCAGCGTCCGCAGCAGCAGTACGGCAACCCGCAGGGGTACGGCCGGCCGGCCGGCCAGGGCTATGACCAGCAGGGGTACGACCAGCGCGGATACGGGCAGCAGGGTTACGGCCAGCAGCCGCCCCCGCAGCGCGGGCCGTCCCCGTACGAGCAGCAGCCCCAGTACCACCGGCCCGACCAGCAGGGGCAGCAGTACGACGAGCAGTACGACCAGACCCGGGCGTACGAGACGTACGGCGAGCCTCCGTACGAGGAGGAGCCCCCGCGCCGCAAGTCCAAGGTCAAGCGCTGGCTGATCGCCGGTACCACCGTCCTCGCCCTCGCGGGTGTCGCGGCCCTGGTGATGAGCCACTTCGACATACCTCCTTTCAGCGACAAGGGGCAGGCGGTCAGCTTCGGCGGGGCCAAGCCCGGCGCCGCCGGCGAGGCCCCCAAGCCGGCGGCGAACTCGAAGATGTCGATGCCGACGAACCCGACGGCCGTCTTCAAGAACGAGTCGACCCTCTCCGACGGCACCCACGTGGCCGTCACCACGCTCGACGGCAAGAAGTCGGGCTTCAAGGGGAAGGTCTGGGTCTGGGCTCCGAAGGAGTACAACGACCCCAAGTTCGCCAAGAGCGGCTTCCCGGTCATGATCGCGCTGCCCGGTGGCTCCGGCTTCCCGGTGAACTACTGGATGGGCGCCGACCTCAAGCTCCAGGCCAGCATCAGCAAGTGGTACAGCGAGGGCAAGAGCAAGCCCTTCATCCTGGCCATGCCGGTGCTCAACCCTGAGGGCGAGCAGTCGAACAAGTACTGGGACGCCTCGGACATCCCCGGCCAGCCCAAGATGGGCACCTGGCTGACCGACGACGTCCCGGACCTGATGCGGGAGAACTTCCGCACGATCAAGTCGCGCGACGGCTGGGCTTTCATGGGCTCCTCCACGGGCGGCTTCGCGAGCCTCAAGGCCGTGCTCAAGTACCCGGAGAAGTTCAAGGCCGCCATCTGCTCGGGACCGGACATCGTGCCCGACTCCTTGATGTGGAAGGGCCACGAGAAGGAGAAGGCGGAGAACAACCCGGAGCTGCTGGCGAAGCAGCTCATCGACAAGAAGGGCAGCCCGGACGTCTACCTCGCCTTCCAGGTCGGCGACAACGAGAACAACAAGAGAACCCTCCCCGACGTGCAGAAGTTCATCGCCACCTACGGCAAGGGACCGATCCACACCAGCCTGAGGGTCATCGCGGGCGGCGAGCACAACGCCAAGACATACGTGCCGAACATGGGCGAAGGCCCCATCGAGTTCATCAGCAAGGTCATGGAGGGCCCCGTCGAATGACGGGGCCGGGTGCCCGGCGGCCTACGGGGTGAACCCCACGGCCCGCCGAGCGTCCCGCTCCTCCCGCTGCGGCCCGCCGAACACCTTCGGCGGGCCGTTGCCGTCCCACGGAGCCCATCCCGGGTCTCCGGCGACGGCGAACCGGACCCAGGCCGCGTGCATCTCGTCGGCCAGTGCCTGCGGTGCGTCCGGCCCCGCGAGCCACGCCGACTCCGGCTTGTGAAGGGTGTCGAAGACGAAGCCCAGCTCCAGCGCGTGGCAGGCGCCGAGGCCCGGCACACCGCTGGGCCAGCGGAACTCGTACAGGTGCGTCGGGGCGGCCCTGCGGGCTGCGGCGAGCCGGCGCAGCGGATCGCGCAGCAGCCGGTCGGTGAGCAGGTGCCCGGCGAGGTCGGCGGGACCCGCCCCGGGCAGGGCGGCGCGCAGCGCCCGTACGGCGGCGCGGTCCTTGCCGCTGCGGACGCGGGCCAGTTCCACCGCGAGCGGGCCCATCCGGTCCAGCAGCCGCATCGCCCCGGTGGGCGCGAGCCAGAGCCGGTGTTCCTCGGCGGTCCAGCCGAGCAGCAGCGGCACGGCGCGGGCAGCCGCGGCCGCCGCCGGATCCCCGGGCAGCGAGTCGGGGTCGGCTACCAGGCCGAAGGCGGGGCCGCCGACCGGACCCGAGCGGCGCAGCACGGCTGCCTGTGCGGCCAGCAGGTCCGGCAGGGCGGCGGCGGTGAAGGCCTTCGCGGTGGCGGGCACCTTGAGCAGCGAGGCCATCCTGCGGACCACCGGGCGGGCCCGCTCGTGGGGGAGCACCTCGGGCGGGCCGCTCTGCATGACGGCGCGCGCGAACAGCCCGGCGGCGCGGGGGGCGGCCAGCAGGGCGCCGACGCTGATGGCGCCGGCGGACTCCCCGAAGACGGTGACGCGGCCGGGATCGCCGCCGAAGGCCTCGATGTTGTCCCGGACCCAGGCGAGGGCGGTGATCTGGTCCAGCAGGCCCCGGTTGGCGGGGGCGTCGGGGAAGACGCCGTAGCCCAGCACGCCGAGCCGGTAGTTGACCGAGACCAGGACGACCCCGTCCCGGGCGAAGGCCGATCCGTCGTACACGGGCACGGCGGAGGACCCCCGGGTGAGGGCGCCTCCGTGGATCCACACCATGACCGGCAGCGCGGCCCCGGGTGACGGGTCCGGGGTCCACACGTTGAGGTTCAGGCAGTCGTCTCCCGGGATCTCCGGGTCGGGGAGCAGCGCCGCGTACCGGCCCGGGTAGGGCACCTTGGGGGCGGTGGGCCCGAAGTCGCCCGCATCGCGTACGCCGTCCCAGGCGGCGGGCGGCCGGGGCGCGGCGAACCGGAGGGCTCCGACGGGCGGGGCGGCGTAGGGGATGCCGCGGAAGACGCGGATGCCGCCCTCCTCCAGCCGGCCCTCGACGACGCCGTACCGGGTGCCGACCCGGGGCCGGGTGCCGCCCGCTGAACTCATCGTGACCTCCTGGAGGCGTCTTCCCGTCGCGGGAGGCGCCGGAGCCGGCGCTGCGGGCACGGTCGCACACCCGCCCGAAGGGTGACAAGGCGTGACCCGGTCCGGTGCGCCGCGGGTTGGACCCGTCATGCGAGCCATGTCGATCGACCGCACCCTTCGAAGCGTCGTCCGGACGGGCGTGGTGCCCGTCCTGCTGTTGGCGGCCACCGCGGCCTCGGGCACCGCGGCGGCGGCCGCGGGACCCGACTTCCAGTACGTCGGCCAGGACGACAGGGTCCACGGCCTGAGCGCGCCGCGCGGCTGCGTGGCGGCGGAGGGGGGCGGTGGCCGGGCGGTCACCAACCACGGCCGGGCCACCGCGACCCTGTACCGGGAGCCGCACTGTGCGGGCGCTCCGGTGGCGGTGCTGCGGCCCGGGACGGTCACCCCGGTCCGGCCGTACTTCGCGTCCGTGCGTTTTTCCGTCACCAGGTAGGAGCAGCGGCCGTGACCCCTCGGCGGCCACGGCGTTGTATGCCATGTCAAATGCCGCAGCTCTGCGGCGATCCAATCTCACGAGGAGATCTTGATGTCGCGTATCGCGAAGGCATTCGCCATCACCGCTGTCGCCGGTACCGCCGTGGCGGCCGGTGCGGGTCTGGCCGTCGCCGATGCCGGAGCGCACGGTGCGGCGATCGGCTCCCCCGGTGTCCTGTCGGGCAACCTGGTCCAGGTCCCCGTGCACGTCCCGGTCAACGTCTGCGGCAACACCGTGAACGTGATCGCCCTGCTCAACCCGGCGTTCGGCAACACCTGCGTCAACGCGTCGGGTGGCGACGAGCACCACACCGAGGGCTACGGCGAGTGATCGTCCGCCGTTGAGCACGACCGAGTGAAGAGGGGCCCCCGCCGGACGGCGGGGGCCCCTTCGGTATGTGTACGGGCGGGTGTGCGGGTCGGTACGTGGACGAGGTGCGTCACTCGTAGCGGTACTGGCCCTGGTGACGGAGCATCTCGCGCGGCGTGACGTTCCACGGCGGCATCGGCTCGTCCAGGGCGATCACCCGGCCGTGCTGGAGGTCGCCCGGCGGGGGCGGCTGCGCGGGCAGGTAGCCGGAGTCCGGGTGCCTTTGCTGCCAGCGGTCCCAGACCAGGTCCACGAAGGCGTGGTGCAGCCAGAACACCGGGTCGTTGGGGGCGGTGCCGCCCGTCATATGGCCGCCGATCCACTGGTGGACCTTGTTGTGGTTGCGCCAGCGCTCGCTCTTCGGTGCGGCCCAGCCCTCCAGCTTGTTGCGGAAGCCGCCACCCTGCGCGGTGGAGTCCCAGGGCGCGGCGTCGTAGGTGGGGTCGTCGACCGCCCACTGGAGTTCGGCCTTGGTGGGGAGCTTGATCGGGGTCTGGGGGCGGCCCAGGTTGCGGGTGAGGTAGCGGGCCTCGGAGACCCCGACGGTCACGGTCCAGTTGCCCTTCCCGTAGGCGAAGGGGCCGGTCATGACCTGGTGGTCGCCCTCGCGTCCGGTGCCGCCGAGGAAGTCCTCGGCCCACAGGGAGGAGGCGGGGCTGTTGTCGGTGGTCCAGTCCCAGTACGGGATGGAGACGCCGGCGTCGAGGGAGCGCAGCTGCGTCTCGAACTCCAGCAGGAAGCGCCGGTGCCAGGGGAAGAAGGAGGGGGACATGTGTCCGACGCGCAGCTTGCGGTCCCGGTCCGGGACGAAGTACTTGCCGTGGGTGCGGACGAACTGGTCGTAGGTGCCGTTGCGCTTGAGCTCCAGTACCGCCGCCGTGAACCGCTGCTTCTGGGCGCGGGTCAGGTCCTTCTGGTTCTGCCGGGTGTACAAGGCGGGACTCCTGCCGTCAGCCGTGGTGGGGGGCGGCCATGGCCAGTTGCGTGGTGCCCAGCTCGTCCACGGCCGCGCGGGCCAGCTCCAGCGGGCTCGCGTAGGACTGGAAGTGGTTGATCCCGCTCAGGTAGCTGCCGTCGGCCCGGCGCATCACGTGCAGGGGCCTCCCGTCGATGCGTACCGCGGCAGCGACCGGGTCGATGCTGATGTGGCGGCCGCGGTACGACTCCTCCACCAGCGGGGCCGGGGTGAGCGTCTGGCGGGGGCGGCGGGCGCGCAGGACGGGGCCCAGTGCGGCGGCCGTTCCGGCGAGCACCGCCGCGGTGAAGGCCGAACGGAGGACCGCGCGACGGGTGAGTGGTGCGGCGGATGCTGCGTACATGCGTTCTCCTCGCTCGATGGCCCGTGCTACGCGGTCTAACGCGGTCCGGCGGACGAGGTCACCCCTGGGGTACGAGTACCCCAGGGGTGCGGGGAACGGTCTACGGCGCGGGGAGCTCGGCGAAGTCGGCGACGAGGCTGCGGTGGTGGCCGGCCGTCCCCAGGACGGCCGAGTCGGCCTTGGCCCGCTTGAGGTACAGGTGCGCCGGGTGCTCCCAGGTCATCCCGGTCCCGCCGTGCAACTGGACGCACTCCTCGGCGGCCCGCACCGCGACCCCGGAGCAGTAGGCCTGGGCGACGGCGATCGTCAGCGGTGCGTCGGCGGTGCCGGTCGCGAGGGCGTCGGCGGCCGCGCGCGCCGCTGCCCTCGCGGAGGCGACGTCGAGCCAGAGCCGGGCGAGGCGGTGCTTGAGCGCCTGGAAGGAGCCGATGGGCCGGTTGAACTGGTGGCGGGTGCGGACGTGGGCCACCGTCTCGGTCAGGCACCACTCGGCGATGCCCACCTGCTCGGAGGCGAGCAGCCCGGCCCCCGAGAGCAGTGCCCCGGCGACGGCGGCCCGCGCGGTGGCGGGATCGGCGAGGCGGGTCCCGCGGGCGCCGTCGAGGCGGACGGTGGCGAGCGGGCGGGTCAGGTCCAGCGGGACCAGCGGCGTGAGGGAGACCTCCGCCGCCGGCACGGCGTACAGGCCGGTGTCGGCCGGTACGAGCAGCACGTCGGCGGCCACCGCGTCGGCCACGAACCCCACGGAGCCGCTCAGCACCCCGCCGCCCGCGTCCCGTACGGGCGACGGCAGCGGTGCGCCGGGGGCGAGGGTCAGCGGCACGGCCGGTACGCACACCTGCCGCCCGGAGGCCACCTCGCGCAGCAGCGCGGTCACTTCGGCGGAGGAAGGGTCGCAGCCGAGCAGGATCTCCGTCGCGAGGACCCCGCTGGTCAGGTACGGGACGGGCGCCACGGCCCGGCCCAGCTCCTCCAGCACCACCGCCGCCTCTCGGTGGCCCGCGCCCTGGCCGCCGAGCTTCTCCGGAACGAGCAGTCCGGCGGCCCCGATCCCGGTGCCGAGGGTCTGCCACAGCTCGGGGTCGTGGGGCCGGCCGCTCTCGACCCGGGCGAGGACCGCCGCGGGCGGGCACCGGTCGGCCAGCAGGGCCCGTACCGCGGAGCGCAGTTCCTCCTCCGTCTCGGAGTAGAGCAGGTCGAAGGGTGCGCTCATCGGGCCAGGTCCTTCCAGGCGAGGTCCTTGTCGTCGCGCGGCTCGGGGGGCAGGCCCAGGACGCGTTCGGCGACGATGTTGAGGAGGATTTCGCTGGTGCCGCCCTCGATGCTGTTGCCCTTGGCGCGCAGGTAGCGGTAGCCGGCGTCCCTGCCGGTGAAGTCGACGATCTCGGGGCGGCGCATCGTCCAGTCCTCGTACAGGAGCCCCTCTTCCGCGAGGAGTTCCACCTCCAGGCCGCTGATCTCCTGGTTGAGGCGGGCGAAGGTGAGTTTCATGCCGCTGCCTTCGGGGCCGGGCTGTCCCGCGGCGAGCTGCTGGCGCAGCCGTTCGGCGGTGAGCCGGGCCACTTCCGCCTCGACCCACAGTTCCAGGAGCCGCTGGTGCAGGGCGTGGGTGCGCAGCTCGGGGCGTTCGCGCCAGGCCGCGGCGACGGGGGCGATCATGCCGCCTTCGCGGGGGATGCGCATGCCGCCGATGGAGACGCGTTCGTTCATGAGGGTCGTACGGGCGACCGCCCAGCCCTGGCCGACGGCGCCGAGCCGGTGGGCGTCGGGGATGCGGACGCCGGTGAGGAACACCTCGTTGAACTCGGCCTCGCCGGTGATCTGGCGCAGGGGGCGGACCTCCACGCCGGGGGCGTGCATGTCGCAGAGGAAGTACGTGATGCCCTGGTGCTTGGGCAAGGAGGGGTCGGTGCGGGCGATGAGGATGGCCCAGCGGGCGGTGTGGGCGCTGGAGGTCCACACCTTCTGCCCGTCGACGGTCCACTCGTCACTCGCCTCGTCGTGGACGGCGCGGGTGCCGAGGGCAGCCAGGTCCGAGCCGGCGCCGGGCTCGCTGAAGAGCTGGCACCAGACTTCTTCGCCGAGCCACAGGGGCCGCAGGAAGCGGCGCTTTTGCTCCTCGGTGCCGTAGGCGAGGATGGTGGGCGCGGCCATGCCGAGTCCGATGCCGATGCGCCGGGGGTCGTTGTCGGGGGCTCCGGCGGCCTCCAGTTCGGCGTCCACGACGGCTTGCAGGGTGCGGGGTGCGCCGAGGCCGCCGAGGCCCTCGGGGTAGTGCACCCAGGCGAGTCCGGCGTCGAAGCGGGCGCGCAGGAAGTCGGCCGGGGCGGTGGTGGCGGGCGGGTGGGCGGCGAGCAGGTCGCGGACGCGGGTGAGCAGCTCCTCGGTGGTGATCACCGGCTGCCTCCGTCGAGGGAGGGTACGACGACCAGCCGTCCGGTGGTGGTGCCGTCGGCGACGCGCTGTACGGCGTCGGCGGCCGCGGTGAGCGGGACGCGTTCGCTGACGAGCGGTCTGACGGCGCCCTCGGCGGCGAGGCGGGTGAGTTCGCCGTGGCAGGCGAGGATCGCGGCCGGGTCCTTGGTGGCGTACAGGCCCCAGTGCAGGCCGAGGATGGCGTAGTTCTTGACGAGGGCGTGGTTGAGGGCGGGGGCGGGGACGGTGCCGCCGGCGAAGCCGACGACCACGATCCGGCCCTCGAAGGCCACGCATTTGGCGGAGGCGGTGTAGGCGTCGCCGCCGACCGGGTCGTAGACCACGTCGGCTCCGCGGCCGCCGGTGAACTCCTTGACGCGGGCGACGATGTCCTCGCCGGTGCGGTCGATGACGAGGTCGCAGCCCAGTTCCTCGGCGGTCCGGGCCTTGGCCTTGCCGCCGACGACGCCGACGACGGTGGCCCCGGCGGCCTTGCCGAGCTGGACGGCGGCGCTGCCGACCCCGCCGGCGGCGGCGTGCACGAGCAGCGTCTCGCCGGGCTGCAGGCGGGCCCGGCGGTGGAGGCCGAACCAGCCGGTCTGGTACCCGATGTGGAGAGCGGCCGCCTCGGCGTCGTCGAGGGTGTCGGGGGCCGGCAGCAGGGCGTGCGCGGGCGCGGTGACGTACTCGGCGAAACCGCCGTGCGGCAGGGTCGGGTTGGCGATGACGCGGCGGCCGTCCTCGGTCTCGCCGCAGATCTCGACGCCGGGGGTGAAGGGCAGCGGCGGCCGGATCTGGTACTGGCCGCGCGCGAGCAGCGCGTCGGGGAAGTTCACGTTCGCCGCGAGTACCTTGAGCCGTACCTCGCCGTCGCCCGGTACCGGGTCGGGAACCTCTTCGAGGCGCATGGCCTCTCGGGGCTCGCCGGGGGTATGTACGCGCCATGCCTGCATCCGGGGCCTCCAGCCGCCGTCGAGGAACCACACTCCGAGCGCATACTAAGCGGTCGCTTGCCCCTTTGGGAACGGGTGGCGCCATCCGTATCGACATGATCCGCAGGCGCCGCGCGGCGCGGTCCGCCGTTCACCGGCGCCGTCCCGGGCACCGGCCGGGTGGGCGGAGCGGCGGCGAAGAACCGGAGCGGGGACGGGCTCGTCGCTGCGCGGGCATGGTGATCTGGGGGCCCGCACGCTATCGATGGGTGGGTGAAGAACCTTCCGCGCGGGCTTCCCGCGCCGCCTCCGTCCGGCGCCGCCGCGCTGCCCGCCGGTACGTACGCCGGCCATACGGTCCTGGTCACCGGCGGCGGGACCGGGCTGGGCAAGGCGATCGCCGCGGAGTTCGCGCGGCTCGGCGCGGACGTGGTGATCGCCGGGCGGCGCCCGGCGCCGCTGGAGGCGGCGTGCGCGGAGTTGGATGCCGTCCCCGGAGCGGGCCGGGTGACGGCCGCCGTGTGCGACATCCGTGATCCCGAGCGGGTCGCGGAGGTCTTCGACGCGGCCGCGGCGGCGTCCGGGCGGACACCGGACGTCCTGGTCAACAACGCTGCCGCCAACTTCCCCTGCCCGGCGGAGGACCTGTCGCCGAACGCCTGGCGGGCGGTGGTGGACATCACCCTGACCGGCACCTGGTTCATGACCCGCGAGTTCGGCCGCCGCCACCTCGCGGCCGGCACGCCCGGGTCGATCGTCAGCATCGGGGCCTCCTACGCCTGGACCGGCGGACCCGGCTTCGCGCACAGCGCCGCCGCGAAGGCGGGGGTGAAGAACCTGGTGGAGACGCTGGCCGTCGAGTGGGGTCCCTACGGCATCCGGATCAACGGCCTGGTGCCGGGGCTGTTCCCGCACGAGGACATGAGCGGGGACATCCGCGACGGCCTGGACCGGGCCGGGCCCGGGGCTGCGGCAAGCCCCGGGACAAAGGCTGGGGCTGCGGCAAGCCCCGGGGCAGGGGCCGGGCATGCCGCCCGGCAGCCCGCCCTGCGGGTCGGGGAGCCCCGGGAACTGGGCTGGGCCGCCACCTTCCTGGCCTCCCCCTACGCCCGCTTCATCACCGGGCACACCCTGGTGGTCGACGGCGCGAACTGGCAACGCCGGTCCCTGGTCAACCCGGACGTCGTGCCGGTGCGGGAGCAGCTGGGGCGCGGCCCGTTCACCGGGTGAGAGGGTGAGAGGGCCGCGTCGCCGGGTTCAGGTGCCGGTGAAGTGCGGGGGACGGCGGGCGGCCTTCGCCCCGTAGCCCTCGCTCGCGTCGCGCGAGGTGAGGGTCAGGGCCGCCGTCATCGCCACCCGGTCCAGGGCCGCCGGGAGGGCGGCGTCCGCGTAGGCGTCGACGGCACGCTTGATGCCCTGGACGGCCAGGGGCGCGTTGGCGGCGATCTCCGCTGCCACCGCGCGTGCGGTGGCGTCGAGCTCGGCCCCGGGCACGACGACCTGGACCAGGCCCCGGCGTTCCGCGGTCGCGGCGTCGATGCGGCGGCCCGTCAGGGCGAGGAACTTCGCCCAGCCCGCACCCGCGTCCCGGGCGATGCGCAGGTCGCCGCCCGCGTCCACCGCGACGCCGACGCCCGCCTCCGGCAGCGCGAAGACGGCGTCCTCGGCGGCCACCCGGATGTCGGCCATCAGGGCCAGCTCGAAGCCGAAGCCGAGGCAGTAGCCCTGCACCGCGGCGACCACCGGCTGGGGCAGCCCGGCGAGGACCGCGAAGCGCTCGTGGGCCCAGCGGATGCCCTCGTAGTAGTTCCGGGTCCGCTCGGCGCCGCTCTCCCCCGTGATGTCGCCGCCCGGGGCCGTGACGTCGATCCCGGCGCAGAACGCCCGGCCTTCGGCCCGCAGCAGGACCACCCGTACGTCCGGGTCGAAGCGGATCCGGTCGGCCAGCAGACCGAGCTGGCGGGTGGACTCCCAGCTCCACCCGTTGAGCCGGTCCGGGCGGCAGAGGGTGAGGACGGCGACCGCGTCGGTCACCTCCAACCGGATCCGCTGCTCGCCCCGCGCGACGTCCGTACTGGTGGTGTCGATCACCGCAACCCCGATCACCGCGACCCCATGATCTGACGAGGCGTCAGCCTACCGGGGTGCCGGTCAGCGCGGGAAGAGCTCGAACGCGACCGCCGGCCGGCCGCCGAACCGGGCCGCCACCTGCTGGGCGTTGCCCGTCAGGAAGGTGCGGACGTACTCCTCGGGGTCCTGGTCGGTCAGCGCCTCGATGTACGCCTTGTGCTTGAGCAGGGACTCCACGGAGCGTTCGAGGCCGGGGCCCGCGTCGGCCGCGTGGGTCGGCGTGGTGGTTCCCGACACCGCGACCCAGCGCACTCCGTCCCAGGGCTCCAGGCCCTGCTCCGTGAGGAGTTCGGGGAAGATCCAGCGGTTCCCGGCGTCACCCGCCGCGTCCAGCGTGGCCCGGCCGACGGCCTTGTGGTCGGGGGTGTTCCAGGCGCCTCCGCCGTCCGCCCCGCCCCAGGTGTCGCGGTGGTTGAGGGTGATGACGAGGCGGTGTCGGGACGCCGACGAGCACCACGGTTCCGGCGAGGTCGCGCGCGTAGAAGGCCTGCCGGTACGTCTCGGGGCGGCCCACGGCCTCGATGACCACGTCCGCGCCGTTGCCGCCGGTCAGCTCCTGCACGGCCTTGACGACGTCCTCGGTGCGGCCGTTGACGGTGTGGGTGGCGCCCAGGCCCCGCGCCCACTCCAGCTTCCGGTCGTCCAGGTCGACGGCGATGATCCGCGAGGCGCCGGCCAGCCGGGCGCCCGCCACCGCCGCGCTGCCCACTCCCCCGCAGCCGATGACGGCGACCGAGTCCCCCCGGCCCACGTTGCCGGTGTTCAGGGCGGCGCCCAGGCCCGCCATCACCCCGCAGCCCAGCAGCCCCGCGGCGGCCGGTGAGGCGGCCGGGTCGACCTTGGTGCACTGCCCGGCCGCCACCAGGGTCTTCTCGGCGAAGGCGCCGA
This sequence comes from Streptomyces cirratus, assembly GCF_014650775.1. GTDB lineage: Bacteria > Actinomycetota > Actinomycetes > Streptomycetales > Streptomycetaceae > Streptomyces > Streptomyces cirratus. The sequence goes on from NZ_BMVP01000004.1 coordinate 526,437, forward strand.
TGCCGAGGGCCGGGGAGAGCGGGGTGCCGTCCTCCAGGGTCATGGGCTGTGCCGCGTTGTGCGTGGCGAAGCAGTACCACGGACGCCCGCGCCGGCAGGCACGGCAGTCACCGCACACGGCCCGCCAGTTGAGGATGACGAAGTCACCGGGTGCGACGGAGGTCACGTCCGGACCGACCGACTCCACGATCCCGGCGGCCTCGTGGCCGAGGAGGAAGGGGAACTCGTCGTTGATCCCGCCCTCGCGGTAGTGCAGGTCGGTGTGGCAGACCCCGCAGGCCTGCACCTTGACCAGCGCCTCGCCGGGGCCCGGGTCCGGCACGAGGATCGTGGTCGTCTCCACCGGCGCGCCCTTGCTCCGCGCGATGACCCCTCGTACGCGATGCGTCACTTCGTACCCCGCTCTGGTCGGCTCTGTCCGGATCATCGAACGTACACGGACGGCGCCCGGCGCGGGAGTTGTGTCACCCGGTGGCGCGGGATCCGGCCAGACCGGCGGCAGTGCCTCCGGCAGCGCGGCCCCCGGAGCGCGGCGGCACCGGGGTGACCGGCTGCTCCGCTGCGGGGCGACGGACACCCCTGCCCGGCGGCGACGAGGCGAGGACGGTGGCGAACTCGCCGCCCCGGTGCCGGATCCGGGGCGCGGACCGGGCGCCCGGCGCCCGTCGCCCGGCGCCCGTCAGGCCCGTACGGTCATGGCGTGGCGTGGCGTTCCGGGTACGGCGGTGAACCGGGTTGCTCCGGCGTGGCGGCGCAGTACCTGCTCCTGGCTGGTCCGGGTGCCCGCCGGGAGCGCCGAGCCCGGCGGAGGCCGGGGCGGCGAGGTACACGGCCTCCTCGAAGAGCGGCTCGATGTCCGGGCCCGGTTCGCGCGCGGCGGGGACGAAGTCGTACTCGTGGACCAGGGCCCCGTCCGGCCGGCCGGCGCGCAGCGCGTGCGCGATCGCCACCGGCCCGGCTTCGCGGACCATCGGCTCCGGCCCGGGGTGGCGGCGGGAGAGGGCGGCCGGGACGGGGCGGCCGGGACGACGGCCCGCGGGACGGTGTGGAAGGACCCGGTGCGCAGGGGCCCGCCGGGCCGCGGCGGGCTTCCGCGACGGGTACCCCTCGCCGCTGCTCGCGCCCGCGGTGCGGCAGGCGGGATCCCCGTCCCGGCGCACCCGGCGACGGACCGGTACGCCGAGCTCACCTCGGCCCGGGCGTCGGGGGACGTCCCGCGCACCCGGCCCCGGGGCGCGCTCCGGCCCGGCTCTCGACGGCACTGCTCGCCGATCCCAACCCGGCGGTGATCAAGGCGGTGTTGCACGCCCGGGGCCGGATTCCCTCCCCGGACGTACGCCTCCCACTGCCGTCGGCGTCCAAGGGCGCGCCGACCGACGCCCCCGCGGCCCTCACGGCGCTCGACATGCCGGAATAAGTCCTGGATGGGCGATTCGCGCATAACAGCCGGGTCGCCCGAATCAGGAACATCGCGGGGGGAGTTGCCCCGGTTTGGCGAAGGACCCGTCCACTCGTGATGTGAGTCACTCGGGGCGCGTCAACATCAATTCCGAGAAAGGTCCGATTCCCTTTCCCCGGAAAGAAAGTTGGCATTTCGTGGAACGCATTCCCAAGGTCATTTACCGGGTCCCGTGCGGCAAGTCGATCACCCGACGGAATTCACGCCTTGTTCCGGTCGCCCGGATTCGCCTACGGTCACCTCGTTCCCAGCGGCCGCCCCGTGAAACCGGTCGCCGCCAGGGCTCTCCCGTACCCCCACGTGAGGAATTGCGCCATGCGCCCAAAGGGTAAGCACCGCCGGCCGAAGCAGCACCGGATAGCCCGCAAGCTGGCCGTGGCCGGCACGGGCGGAGCGGCCCTCGCCCTCCCGCTGGTCGGCGCGACCACGGCCGGCGCGACGGAGACCACCGCCGCTCCCACTACGTACGCCGTGGTCGCCGGTGACACCCTTTCGCAGATCGCGGCCGCCCACTCGGTGAGCGGCGGCTGGCAGCAGCTCTACCAGGCGAACAAGAGCGTCATCGGCGCCAACCCCTCGATCATCCAGCCCGGCATCAAGCTGACGCTCGGGACGGCGAAGACGGCGACGGCGAAGACGGCGACGGCGAAGACGGCCACCGCGAAGACCGGCACGGCGACGGCGGTCCAGGCCGTGGCCCGGCCCGCCACCTCCTACGCCAACAATCTCGACGGCTGGATACGCCAGTCGCTCGACGTCATGGCGCAGCACGGCATTCCCGGCAGCTACAACGGAATTCTGCGCAATGTGATGCGCGAGTCCTCGGGCAATCCCCTTGCGATCAACAACTGGGACTCCAACGCCGCGGCCGGTATCCCCTCCAAGGGGCTGCTCCAGGTCATCGACCCGACCTTCCGCACCTATCACGTGCCGGGAACTTCGCTGGACTCCTACGACCCCGTCGCGAACATCACCGCAGCCTGCAATTACGCGGCCGCCCGCTACGGGTCGATCGACAACGTCAACGGCCCTTACTAAAGAGGCCTTTCACCGCCCGGGTGCCCGATGTACGGGTACCCGGGCGGTTTTGCGTCAGCAGCGGCGACGGTCCTGGACGAGGGCACCCTGCGCGGTGGCGACCGTACGGTCGTAGCAGACGGCCCCGGGCCCGGACCCGGACAGCCTGTAGCGCACGGTCGTGGTGCCCACGGCGTGCCGCTGGTCGCGCGGGACGCCGGCGGTGTAACTCGCGTCTCCCGCGTACGTGTCCTCCATCCGCGACCACCCGGCCTGGCGGCCGCCGCGCAGGGTGGAGGTGTCCGCCCGGTCGCCGAGGGACAGGACGGTGCGCAGCCGGTCCCCCGTGCCCAGGGTGGTCTCGCCGTCCATCGTGTAGCTGCGCCGGGTCGTCGTGGCGGACCCGGCGTGGGACACGGTCTCCTCGTCGGTCCACCGCGCGGACAGCGCGTCGAGGTTCTCGCCCTCGGTCCAGCGGTGCACGGACGTGTTGTGCACCGCCCGGGTGACCGTGGTCGTGACCCGGCCGTGGGAGGTGTCGAGGTGTCCGGCGACGGTCAGGGAGTGGCCGGCGTCGGTGTCGAGCCGGTGCTCGGTCCCGGGCGTCCAGTGGACGGAGTTGGCCGGATCGCTCTCTTCGTGCCGGGTGAGGGCGCCGGTGACCACCTCACGGCCCCGGTCCTGCCACAGCAGCAGGTTCGCCGGGGTGCTCCAGCCGCTCTGCCCGGCCGGTACCCCGGACACGGACACCTCGATGCGGTGCGGGCGGCCGTCGTTGAGGAGCGCGGCGTACGGCGTGAGGTCGTAGCGCAGGGGCTGGACGTCGAAGGCGCGGGGGCCGGGGGTGACGTACCAGAGGAACGGGTTGGACCAGCCGCCGGTCCAGACGGTGGGGAACGGCGCCGCCAGGCCGGCGAGTCGGTCGTCGACGAGCACGCGGACCTCGCGGTAGGGGCCGTCCGCCGCCTTGCAGGAATACGGGGCGGCGTCGGGCGTGGTCAGGTACCAGAACTCCTCGCAGCCGCCGCCCGAGCCGGTGGCGTACACCTCGGCCAGGACGCGTTCGGTGTTGCGCGGGGTGGTCACGGACGGTGTGGTGAGCGGGATGACGCGATCGGGGGTCGCGGCGGGCGGGGTACGGCCTTCGGCGGCGTAGAAGGTGAGGGTGACCTTGACGTCGATGACGCCGGTGTAGGTGTCGTCGACCACGTTGCCGATCAGCATCTCCACGGGCTGCGGGCGGCTGAGGGTGTCCCGGTAGTGGGTGACGTCCTTCTCCACCGACCAGGTGATGCCCTCGGGCGAGGGTTCGGGCGTGGAGGTGCGCAGGATCTCGACGCCACCGACGGCGAGGTGGCCGAGGCGGTCGTACTGGCGGCCCTTGACCTTGCCGTCGAGGCGGAGCACCACCTTGGCCCAGCCTCCCCGGCCGCAGTCGGCGGGAGGCGCGTAGCTGCCCCGGTACGGGGTGAAGTCACGGAACTGGGCTTCGGCCAGGGTCACTTGGCAGGAGCGGGTAGCGGGCCGGGCCACGGGTGGGGCGGCGGTGAGCGGGTCGTGCCAGTCGGTGCCGAACTCGGCGGGCGGGTCCGCCCCCGGCCGGCCGTCGCCGGGGGCCGTCGCGGTGGTGGCGGTGCCGGCCGTGGACGCGCTCGCGGGTCCCGCGGCGGCCAGGGTGCCCGCGGCGAGCACGAGCGCGCCCAGCAGGCCCATGATCCTGTGTCGTCTCATGGGCCCGCAGTGAAACCCGGCCGGGCCCGGGGACGCCAGGGCGTGCGGTGCGGCACTGGCCGGATGTCGTCCCCGGTCGACGGCCCCTGGGTGCCCGCCGGTGTCAGGCGGCGGGCGAACCGGCCGGGAGGACCGCCACCCCGTCGTCGTCGGCGTAGACGGTGTCCCCGCGGCGGAATGTGACCTCGCCGATGGTGACGGGTTCGTCAACGGTCCCCGCGCCGGTCTTGCCGCTCTTGCGCGGGATCGTACCCAGCGCCTTGATGCCCGGATCGAGGCGGCCGAGGGCGTCACCGTCCCGGACCGAGCCGTTGATGATCAGTCGGCCCAGCCGTTGCGCTGCGCGGCGTCGGCGATGAGGTCGCCCACGAGCGCGGTACGCGGGGAGCAGCCGCCGTCGACCACCAGCACGGCCCCTTCACCCGGCGTGTTGACGAGTTCCTTCAACAGGGCGTTGTCCTCGTGGCAGGACAGGGTGCGCACCTGCCCCGCGAACACCGCGCGGCCGCCGGTCCGGCGGAAGGGGGTGGTGCAGAGTCCGAGGGCCTCCCCGTACTGGTCGTACAGGTCGGCGGTGGGTATCGGCTTGACCGTCATCTCGCTCCGGCTCCTTCGCTCTCCACGCCGCGCAGGGGCCGGCGTAGGCCGGGGCGGGGCGCGGTCAGCGGCGGGAGTTGCCGAACAGGAGGCGGTAGCCGATCAGCAGGACGAGCGAGCCGGCGATGGCGGAGCCCCAGGTGGCGGCGTCGAAGAACTGGTTCGTGATCGGCCGGTCGAGGAACTTCGCGGAGAGCCATCCGCCGATGAAGGCTCCGGCGATGCCGATGAGGGTGGTCCCGATGAACCCGCCCGGGTCCCGGCCGGGCAGCAGCAGCTTGGCTATGCCGCCGGCCAGCAGCCCCAGGATGATCCAGCCGATGATGCCCATGCCCGCTCACTCCGCTTCGTTTCGTGCACGCTCACGCGCGCGTTCAGGGAGGAGGACGCGGGCCGGGCGGCATCGGTTCTCCGGGGGAGGCCGGCGGTGTCGACATGGCCGGCCGGTGAGCGCCCGGCCGGCCGTGCGGGTCAGGCCGCGACCCGGCCGGCCGGTGCGATGGCGGCGGCAGCGGGAGCCGGGTCCGCGACCCGGTCGGCCGGTGCGACGGTGGGAGCGGACGCGGCAGCGGGAGCCGGGTCCGCGACCCGGTCGCCGGAGCTCGTCCGGGTCAGCAGCAGCACCCCGCGCGCGGCGGCGAGGGCCCCCGCGGTGGCGAGCAGGATGCCGAGCGCGCCGCCCTGGAGCCGTTCACCGAGCAGGACCATGCCGATGGCGGCGGCCGCGAGGGGGTTGGAGAGGTTCACCACGGCGAGCGGGGCACCGAGCCCGCCCCGGTAGGCCCGCTGCGACAGCAGCATGCCACCGACGGCGAAGACGACGACGAGCAGCGCCACCGTGACCACCCGCGCGCTCAGCAGGGCCCCTCCCCGGCCGCCCGCCACCGCCACGGTCTGCGTCAGTGCGGAGGCGGCGGCGGAGGCCAGCCCGGACGCCGTGGCGTGCCGCAGCCCGGAGCGGACGTCGCCCCGGGTCAGGACGGTGATCACGGCGGCCGTCGCGCCGGCCACGGCGAGGGCCTCGGCCAGGGTGAGGGTGTCGTCGGGGGCGGGTCCGGACGCCGGCAGGAGCAGCAGCCCGAGCCCGGCGACGGTGGCCAGGGTGCCCCGCCACTCGGTGGCCGCCACCCGGCGGCCGGCCCCGCGCGCGCCGAGGGGGACGGCCGCGACGAGGGTGAGGGCGCCCAGGGGCTGGACCAGGGTGAGCGGCCCGTACCGCAGGGCGGCCGCGTGCAGCAGCGCCGCGGCGGCGTTCAGTCCGGCCGACCACCACCAGGCGCTGTTGCCGAGCAGTGCGGCGGCACTGCGGGCGACGGCGCGGCGGGCGAGGCGTTCCTGGGCGACGGCGGCCGCCGCGTAGGCCACGGCGGAGGCGAGGCAGAGCGCGACTGCGAGGGCGGTGGCGTTCATCGCCGGCTCCCGGCGCCCGCGACGGCGGACTCGGCCCGGTCCCGGCGCGGTCCGGGCAGGCCGGCCCCGGAGGTGGTCACGGCGTCGGGAAAAGCGGCCTCGCCGGACCCCGCCCCGGGCGGCGCGGACTGCGAGGCCGCCGCGCCCTGGAGCACCGTGACCGGAGTCACCCCGGGCGAGGACGCGGCGACGACGCGGGAGCCGCCCGCGACCGGCCGCGGGACCAGCAGCAGCGCGGCACCGAGCAGGACGGCGGCGACGAGCGCGTCGAGCCAGTAGTGGTTGGCCGTCCCGACCACCACGAGCAGCGTCACCAGCGGGTGCAGCAGCCACAGGGACCGCCATCGGGAGCGGGTGGCCGCGATCATGCCGAGAGCCAGCATCAACGCCCACCCGAAGTGCAGGGAGGGCATCGCGGCGAACTGGTTGGCCAGGGTGTCGGTGGCGGGGGCGGCTCGGTAGACGGTGGGTCCGTAGACCTGTCCGGTGTCCACCAGCCCGGCCGCGCGGAGCATCCGCGGCGGTGCCAGCGGGAACGCCAGGTGGAGGGCGAGGGCGGCTCCGGTGAGGACGGCGAGCACCCGGCGGGTCCACAGGTAGTGGCCGGGGCGGCGGACGTAGAGCCAGACGAGGAAGAGGGCGGTCGCGGGGAAGTGCACGCCCGCGTAGTAGGTGTTCGCCGTCTGTATGAGGGTGTCCCCGTGCAGCAGCAGCCGCTGCACCGCGCCCTCGCCGGGCAGGTGCAGCGTGCGTTCGGCGTCCCAGATGCGCGCGGCGTTGCGGAAGGCCTCCTCGGTGCGCCCGGTCGAGAGCATCCGGCCCGCCTTGTAGACGGTGAAGAGTCCCGCGACGAGCAGCAGCTCGCGCAGGAGCCGGCGCCGCTCCCGCCCGCGTCCGGATGGACCGGTGGGGGGCTCCGCGGGGGTGGTCTCGGTGGTCATCCCACGGTCTCGCTTCCTCTACTCGGCGGGCGGCCGGGCGGAGGTCGTCCGGTCGGGCCGTCACACATCGACACGCCAGTGTATCGATACATTGGCGTATCGATACGCCGGTGTACCGATACGCTTGCGTAGCCGTACACTCGACCTACGGACCACGCCGCCGAGGAGGGCCGCACCCATGACGCAGACAGCGCCGGCCTCCGCGCGCCGCTCCAAGATCAGTCCGGAGCGGGTGCAGGAGTTCTACGAAGCCGTCCTGGAGCAGCTGCGCGAGAACGGCTACGAGGCCCTGACCATGGAGGGCGTCGCCGCCCGGGCCTGTTGCGGCAAGTCCACGCTCTACCGGCAGTGGAAGACCAAGCCGCAGCTGGTGGCCGCCGCCCTGCGGGCGAACCGGCAGGGCACCCTGGCCGCCGTCGACACCGGCACCCTCGCGGGGGACCTGCGCGAGGCGGCCCGGATCGCGGCGGGCACCTCGGGGCGTGACACCCGGCTCACCCAGGCCCTCGGGCACGCGGTGCTGAGCGACGAGGAGCTCCAGGCGGCGCTGCGCGAGGCGCTGGTCGAACCGGAGCTGGCCGCGTTCGACGCGATGGTGGCGCGGGCGGTGGCACGCGGCGAGATCACCGCGGACCACCCCGCGGTGGAGTTCCTGCCCGCGCAGCTGATGGGCGTCATGCGGATCAGGCCGGTGCTGGAGGGCCGCTACGCCGACGCCGACTACCTGGTGCGCTTCGTGGACGCGGCCCTGCTCCCCTCGCTCGGCATCACTGCGGGCACCACCCCCTAGACCGGTGGGCCACCGTCCCCGATGACCGGACGGAGACCTGCCCGCGCTGCCTCGTGGGGACGGCGGCAGCGCGCCACCCGGACCGGGCGGCGGTCACTCGCCCGGCGAGTGGCCGCCGCCCGATCTGTGCGGAGCGGCACCCGCCTCACGGCCGGGGCGCCGCCATCAGCCGCGCGTACTGCTCGGGATCCGCGTCGAAGCCGCGCGGGCGCGCGTCCAGCGACCAGCCGCCCGAGGAGTCCCGCAGGAATTCCGCGACGGTCACGGCGCTGAACCCCCCGACGTCCGCGAAGTCGGACCGGGCCAGGTCGGTGTAGCCCTCGCGGATGCGCAGTCCGGTACCGGCCACGGTGGCAAAGGTCTTCGTACGGGCGCCTTCGGGCCCGGGGTCCTGGATGACCACGCCCACGACCACCCGGCCGAGCCCGGGGGCCAGCCGGTTCAGTTCGAGGGTCATCACCTCGTCGAAGCCGAGCCCCTGACCGGTGTCGCTGTCCCGGTTGAGGGTGATCGTGCCGTCGGGTGCGCGGCTGCCGAAGTGCACGAGGTAGACGGGATCCCCGTAGAGGGCCGCCGAGTCGTACACGGCGGCCAGTATGTCCAGGTCGTGCGCGGGCGTCCCGGCCGGGCTGGGGTCCCAGCGCAGGGCGATCTCCACCTTGGCCAGGCCCTTGCGTACTCCGCTCATCGAACTCCCCCTCCGCTCAACGGATATGGCCCGGCCATGCTGTCACGTGCCGGTGATCAAGGCAGAGCGAACGGCGTTACGGCCGAAACCGCGGCCGGCTCCCCCCATGCCCGATACGGGGTATTCATGCCGAACACATGCGAAGCGTTGCCCAATGACCGTAATGCCCATCCCGCTTCGCCCGCCGGGGAGTTGCAGGGCCGCAGGATCTGCGGCCGAGCCGGATCGTTATCCTCAAATTTCCCTCAGATGTAGTGACGCTGCGGCCGTCAGCTTCCTAGCTTCCTCATACACGCGCCTTCCCGGACCGTGTGGTTCCGCACGTGCACCGCACTGCGTACCGACCCCGTACCCGTGCCGTACCCGGCACCCGGTGCGTCCCCCGCTTCCGCGTGATCCGCGATCCCAGGAAAGAGTGCAGCATGAAGGTTCCCAAGGCCGGTGCGGTCGTCGCAGTGATCGCCCTCGCCGCCACCGCCACGGGGTGTGCCGGTGACAGCGCCAAGGAGCCGCTCGCGATCGGCATCAAGTTCGACCAGCCCGGGATCGGGATGCGCGAGGCCAACGGCACGTACACCGGGTTCGACGTCGACGTGGCCACCTACATCGCCAAGGAGCTCGGCTACAAGCCGAACGAGATCGAGTTCAAGCAGGTCTACAGCTCCGACCGGGAACTGCTGATCCAGTACAACGAGGTCAAGTTCGTCGCCGCCAGCTACTCGATCAGCGACAAGCGCAAGGAGAAGGTCGACTTCGCCGGCCCGTACTTCATCGCGCACCAGGACCTGCTCGTGCGCTCCACCGACACGTCGATCACCAAGGCCGAGGACCTCAACACCAAGCGGCTGTGCTCGGTGACCGGTTCCACCTCGGCCGAGAACGTCCGCAAGACCCTGGCCCCCAAGGCGAGCGTCCTGGAGCTCGGCAGCTACTCGGACTGCCTGGTCGCCCTGCAGGACAACCAGGCCGACGCGATGACGACCGACAACTCCATCCTGGCCGGTTACGCGGCCCAGAAGGGCAACGAGGGCAAGTTCAGGCTGCTCGGGCTGAACCTGAGCAACGAGAACTACGGCATCGGCCTCAAGAAGGGCGACACCGACCTCCAGCGCAAGATCAACACCGCGCTGACGAAGATGGTGTCGGACGGCTCCTGGGACGCGGCGGTCAAGAAGAACTTCGGCCCGGCCAACTACAAGTACGAGCCCGCGCCGCAGGTGACGTCGGGCAGCTGACGCACGGTCCGGCCCCGGCCTCCACCAGGGCCGGACCCCCTCCCGACACATGGTTTTCATGTGTTCGATACATGACAATGTGAGCCTCGCTCTGCCACCTGACACCCCGCCAACCGACCGGCGGGGACGGTGCGTGTGGAGAGGTACCCCCACGTCATGAGATTCTCCCGCCTCGCCCCCTTGGCGGCCGGCGTCACCGCCGCCACCCTGGCCCTCATACCGGCCACGGCCTCGGCCGGACAGCAGCGGACCACAACGGCTCCCCACGCCGTCGCAGCCGCCACCACCGCCGACTACTACGCGGCGGCCCAGGGCAAGACCGGCGCAGCGCTCAAGAGCGCGTTGCACGGGATCATCAAGAACCAGTCCACGGTCACCTACGACGGCGTGTGGAACGCCCTGAAAGTCACCGACCAGGACCCGGCCAACCCGAACAACGTCATCCTGGTCTACTCGGGCCGCTCCCAGGCCAAGAACACCAACGGCGGCAACCCCAACGACTGGAACCGCGAGCACGTCTGGGCCAAGAGCCACGGCGACTTCGGAACCGCGACCGGCCCCGGCACCGACCTGCACCACCTGAGGCCGGAGGACGTCACCGTCAACAGCACCCGCGGCAACAAGGACTTCGACATGGGCGGCAGCCCGGTCGCCGAGGCCCCCGGCAGCTACACCGACTCCGACTCCTTCGAGCCGCGCGACGCGGTCAAGGGCGACGTGGCGCGGATGCTGCTCTACATGGCGGTCCGCTACGACGGTGGGGACGGCTTCCCCGACCTGGAACCGAACGACAAGGTCAACAACGGCACGGCGCCCGCGATCGGGCGGATCAGCGTGCTCAAGCAGTGGAACCAGATGGATCCGCCGGACGCCTTCGAGCAGCGCCGCAACCAGGTCATCTTCGACACCTACCAGCACAACCGGAACCCGTTCATCGATCACCCGGAGTGGGTCAACTCCATCTGGTGACCTACGGCTCCCACCATGACGCCCTCCACGGGATTGGTCTGCTCCGGAGCGGGTATTCGCAGGTCAGAGGCTGCGTTCCGCGCCCGGCGGCGGCAGCCCGTGGAGGTACGTCGTCATGGACGGAGCCGGACTCTCCGACCGCGAGAGGCGAGCCCTCTCGGCGATCGAAGCCCAACTCAAGGGTGACCGTTCCCTGGACCGCCGCCTGCGGTCCGCGCACCGCCGGCATCACGCCGTGGCGGCATGTCTGCTCGGGGCGCTGACCGTCGCCCTGCTGGTCGCCGCCTCGGTGACCGTGTCGCAGCCGCTGATCTGGGCCTTCGCCGCCACGTGGATCGTGACCGTGTTCACGGCCCTGCCTCTGCTGAGCCAGTGGATCAGGCGGCGCTGGCAGCGACGGGACCGTACGGTCAGCCACGAAGCCCGGTGAGGAAGCGGCTACGACAGCTTGTCCGCGAGGGCCTTGAACGCGGTCCAGGGCAGCTGCGGGGCCCGGGGGTCCCAGACCTTCTGCGACAGGGCCGCCAGCGGCGTCCGGATGCCGTCGGCCACCTGCGCCTGGGTCTGGGCGCCCGACAGGTCGCACCAGACGGCGAGCCGGGCTCCGAGTATCTGCGGCCCGTACCGCGCGGGCACCGCGGTGGTGCCGCGCAGCACGAGCGGGGTCCACTGCTCGTAGATGCGGCGGCCGGTCGGGTACGTGAACTGGTTGGGCTGGCCGAGCACGTAGTACAGGTACTCGTCGTTGAGGTTGACCACCTTGCGGCCGGCCTGCAAATAGGCCAGCGGCGGCCGGGCGCCGTTCTCCTTGCCAGTCCAGTACTCGGCCTGGAGGTCGGGGGCGGCCGCGACCACTCCCCCCGCGAAGAAGCCGTCGTTCCACGCCTTGAGCGCCTTGCCCGAGGGACGCACGACCGCGGCCCGGTCGTTGAGCCAGCCCGTCGCCAGGTCCTGCACGCGGGCGGCGGAGCCGTACCGCTGCCGCGCCGCGGCGGCGAGCTGCGGGAAGGAGGCCTGCGGGTCGCGGACGACCAGTGCCTGGTACTCGTCGGCGCCCAGGTGCCAGGCCCCGCCGGGGAACAGCGGAAGGTACTCGCGCAGCAGCTCGTCCACCAGCTTCGCCGACGCCGGGTTCGATATGTCGACGGCGCCCTTGACGGCCCGGCCCTGTACGTCGTGCAGCTGGAGTGACGGGTGGGCGCGCAGCACCGCTCCGAGGTGGCCGGGCGAGTCGATCTCCGGGACCACGGTGATGTGCAGGCTCGCGGCCAGCGCCGTGATGCGGCGCACCTCCGCCTTGGTCAGGTGGGGGTCGGAGACGATCTCGGGGTGGGTGTCGGACTGGATCCGGAAAGCCTGGTCGTCGGAGAAGTGGAGCCCGAGCTGGTTGAGCTTGAGGTCTCCCATCTCGCGGAGCCTGGCCTCGATCCAGTCGGGGGTGAAGTTCTTGCGGGCTATGTCGAGGTTGAGGCCGCGCTGGGGCCGGTCGGGGGCGTCGCGGACGGTGCCTTCGGGGGCCGAACCGGCGGTTCGTACCTCCTGCTTGAGGGTGCGGGTTCCGTAGAACACGCCCGCCTCGTCGGGGCCGCTGATCTTGACCCGGCCACCCTGCACGGTGAGGGCGTACGACTCCGGTTTCCCGGACGGGGTCGCGTCCAGGGCGAGTTGTACGTCACCGGGGCCCGGGGCGGCCGACTCCGTGAAGCCGAGGCCGAGTTCACCGGCGAGGAGCCGGGCCTCGTCGGTGAGGGCCGTGCGGTCGGCGGGCGCGATGACCACGCGGGCGCCGGTGGCGGGCTTCCAGCCGGGTCCGCGGGCCGGGACGTGCTCCCGTACGGCGGGGATGACGCGCGGGGCGGTGGACAGCGGGTACGACGGGGTGGGGGCCGGGGGCGAGGAGGCGGGCGCCGCCGTGGCCGCCCCGGAGTCGGAGGCGGCCGAGAGGGGCGAAGGGGCGGCGCCCGCTTCGCCGTGTCCGCCGCCCGCACATCCGGGAACGGCGAGGGTGACCAGCGCGGCGACCGTTGCCGTCGCGATGGCGTGGACCCTCCTGGACTGCCTGGTATCTCGCATCATGCACCGTTTTCCCCGTACCAACGTGGCACGGGGAGCGGTGCGGCGCGACCGGGAAGGGCGCGCTCAGATCAGCGCGGCGAGTGCCGTGGCGGCGAATTCGTGGTCCTGGTCAGGGGCGCCGCCGCCGACGCCGATGGCCCCTACGAGTCGGCCCTCACGGTGGACGGGCAGTCCGCCGGCGATGAACAGCAGCGGCCGGTCCAGAGCGGTGGGCAGGGTGTGGAAGGGGCCGCCGGGCAGGACGGCGTCGGTGAGGGCCGCCGTCGGCGCGTTCAGCTGGAGGGCGGTGAAGGCCTTGCGGGTGCTGGTCTCGCCGGAGATCAGGACGGCCCGGTCGTCGCGGCGGAAGGCCAGCGGGTGGCCTCCCGCGTCGAGGACGGTGACGCTGACCGCGATCCCGGCGGCCTCGGCGGCCTCGCGGGCGGCACCGAGGAGGACCTCGGCGTCCTCTGTGGTCAGGGGGGCGACGGCGGTGGTGGCGGACATGAAGGGGCTCCTGACGGATCGGGGGGAGGTGGGGCGGGTCAGTGGTGAGCGGGAACGGCGGCGCTTTCGGGGGCGCCGCCCGCCACCACGCGGCTCGCGGCGGCGCGTGCGCCCGTACGCCGTTCCAGGGCGCCCGAGACCAGGGCGAGGAGCAGCGCGGAGGCGGCCAGTGCGGCACCGACCCAGTTCGGGGCGGTCCAGCCGAGACCGGCGGCGATGACCAGTCCGCCGAGCCAGGCGGCGAGCGCGTTGCCGAGGTTGAAGGCGCCGATGTTGACGGCGGAGGCGAGGGTGGGGGCACCCGCGGCCTGGTCGAGGACCCGCTTCTGGAGCGGCGGCACGGTCGCGAAGCCGAGGGCGCCGATCAGCACGACGGTGACGGCGGCGCCGGCCTTGTCGTGCGCGGTGAGGGTGAAGACCGCGAGCACGACGGCCAGCGCTCCGAGCGACACGTACAGCATCGGCATCAGCGCGCGGTCGGCGAACCGGCCGCCGATGAGGTTGCCGGCGACCATGCCGAGTCCGAAGAGGACCAGCAGCCAGGTGACGGAGGTGTCGGCGAAGCCGGCGACGTTGGTCATCATCGGGGTGATGTAGGTGATGGCGGCGAACACCCCGCCGAACCCGAGGACGGTCATCGCCATGGCGAGCAGGACCTGGACGTTGCGGAACGCGGCCAGTTCGTGGCGGATGCGGACGCCCTCGGGCCGGGGCAGTTCGGGGACCAGCTTGGCGATGCCGAGCAGGCCGAGCACGCCGAGCGCGGCCACGATCATGAAGGTGACGCGCCAGCCGAGGGTCTGGCCGACGAGGGTGCCGAGGGGGACGCCGACCACGTTGGCCACGGTCAGGCCGGTGAACATCATGGCGATCGCGCCGGCCTTCTTCTGGGGGGCGACGAGTCCGGCCGCGACGACCGAGCCGATGCCGAAGAAGGCGCCGTGGGCGAGGGAGGCGACGACGCGTCCGGCGAGCATGACGCCGAAGGCGGGGGCGAGCGCCGAGAGGACGTTGCCCGCGACGAAGAGGCCCATGAGCAGCATCAGCATCCGCTTGCGGGGGACCCGGGTGCCGAGGACGGTCATGAGGGGGGCGCCGAGCACGACACCGAGGGCGTAGCCGGTGACGAGGAAGCCGGCGGTCGGGATGGTGACGCCGTAGTCGGCGGCGACCTCGGGGAGGAGGCCCATGATCACGAATTCGGTGGTGCCGATCCCGAAGGCTCCGATGGCCAGGGCGAGGAGTGCGAGAGGCATGAGGGGGTGCTGCCCTTCCGGGGAGGGGTGGTGCGGTGGCGGCGCCGGGCCGCTGGGGAGGCGCATGCGATTGCCGACGCCGCTTACGTGCGTCCACATTAATTGCATGCGCGGGTTAATTACAAACGCGGGCTATTGCGCGCGTCGCCTATCCTGGTGGGGTACCCAGCGGAACGCACCCAAGGAGAGGCCCATGACGGCCACCGACAGCGCACTGACCGCCCTTTCCCAGGGCTGGTGCGCCCTCTCCCTCCTGCACGGCCGCATCGAGACCCACATCGAGCGGGCGCTCCAGGCGGCCCACGGGCTGAGCGTGCGCGAGTACTCGCTGCTGGACGTGCTCAGCCGCCAGCACGACGGACCCGGTGGCCACCTGCGGATGCACCAGGTCGCCGACTCGGTGGTGCTCAGCCAGAGCGCCACGACCCGGCTGGTCAGCAGGCTGGAGGAGCGCGGGCTGCTGAACCGCTACATCTGCGACACCGACCGGCGGGGCATCTACACCGACGTCAGCGGGGCGGGACTGGCCCTGCTCGCCGAGGCGCGGCCGACGAACGACGCCGCCCTGCGCGAGGCGCTGGACGCGGCGGCGGGGGTTCCCGAGCTCGCCCCCCTGGTGGCGGCCGTGGAGAACACCCGCACGGCCGCCGACGGCTGAGCCCCGGGGCTACGGCTTACCGCTGCCGCCCTGCGAGGGGTGGCCGGAGCCCATGGGGGTCGGCGAGGCCGACGCCGGGGCGGTGGACGGCGGCCCGGGCCGCGACGGCGACGCGGAGGGTGGGTACGTGCCGGGTGCGGTCGGTGTCGTGCGCGGGGACGGCAGCCTGGTCGCGGGCGGACTGGGTATGGGCGAGGGCTCCGCACTGTGACTGGGTGCGGGTGCCTGCGGGCTCGGCGTCGGCGAAGGGATCTCGGCGGGCGCCGCCGGCGGCACCGGCCTGACCTGCCCCTGCTCGGGCCCCAGCACCAGGTACCCGGTCACCGCGGCCGCGGCGCCGGCCAACCCGGCGGCCGACCAGGTCAGACGCCGCAGCCATACCGCGGCCACCGGCCGGCGCGTGGACGACCCCGGCGGATCGGCGGGCCGCAGGTCCCGGACGGTGACCGTGTCCGCCCGCGCGCCCAGGGCCTCGCGCAGCCGGTGTTCGACCGGGCGTTCGCCGTCGTGCGTCATACCCGTCCCTCCAGAATCCGTTCCAGCGCGTCCAGGGCGCGGCTCGCGTTCGACTTCACCGCGCCCCGGCTGATCCCGAGGGTGTCGGCTATCTCCGCCTCGCTGAGCTCCGCCCAGTACCGCAGCACCAGCACCTGGCGGCGGCGCGGCGTCAGCCGGCCCAGGGCCGCCAGTACCTCCCGGTGCGCCTCGTCCAGTACGACGGACGCCTCGGCGGAGGGTACGTCGGCCGTGACGGGCGGGATCCAGGCACGGGCCGTCCGCCTGCGGCGCAGGACCGAGCGGGAGGTGTTGACCACCGCGGTACGCAGGTAGCCCAGCGCGTTGTCCACGCCCTTGATCTGCTCGCCGTGCCGTCGGTAGAGGGCGGTGAAGGCGTCCTGGACCACGTCCTCGGCCGTGGCCAGGTCGTCCACGAGCAGCACCGCCAGGCGGACCATGCCCAGCCGGTGCGCGTGGTAGAGGTCGGTGATGGTGGGCGGCGCGGGCGTGCCCGCGGCCCCCGGGAGCTCGTACGTGAACGCGTGCGCGGGAGCGGCCGGCGCGGGGACGTCGCGGCGCAGCAGGAACGACCACAAGCCCCGCCGCGCCCGGCCGAAGCCGGGCGCGAAAGGGCTCATCGCCGGGGCGAGTGGCAGCACGGGGGTCCTCAGTTGCCGGCGCGGCGCCGCACCGTGTACAGGGCTCCGGCCCCGACGGCTATGAGCCCGGCGGCCCCGGCTCCCAGGGCCATGGTGGTCGAGGAGGAGCCGGTGTGCGCGAGCTCGGAGCCGGCCGGCGCTTCGGAGGGCCGGGCCGACGGCGCGGCGCTCGGGGTGCCGCTGCCCGGCGCGGCCGTCGGGGTGGCGGCGCCGGAAGGGGCCGCGGTGGGCTTGCCGTTGCCGCCCGGCACGGTGGGGGACGCGCTCGGGGCCGCGCTGGGGGTGGCGGAGCCCATCGGCGGGAGGCTGGGCGCGGGTGCCGGCGCGGCGCTGGTGACGGCGGCGCGCGTCGGTGCGGCGGAGGGCGTTCCCGCTGCGGCGAGGGCCGGGCCGCCGAGTGCGACGGCCACCCCGGCTGCGGCAGCGGTGACGAGCGCTGCCCGGCCGGCGGACGAGGTGGCGCGCTTGAGGTTCATCACGGTGGTTCTCCCACGGTCGTGCGGTCGGGACGAGGGCGCGGAACTACGCCCTACACCCCGCACGACGCGCGAGTGTCCGCGAGGTTGCCGGTGTTCCGGAAAAAGTTTCACGCGGCCCGGCGGGGGGATTCGGAGGACCGCTTCGAGGCCGAGGTCGCCGTAGCCGGTGGACAAGGGTGATGCCGCGAGCTTGGTGGCGCCGCCCGGGTCGGTGGCGAGGACCGGGGGCGGCGCGCCGTCCGGTCCGGTTCCGGGGCGCGCCGGCGGCCGGGCCGGACGGGCGCGCGTGCGGGAAGCAGTCCCGTACTGGGCGCGATCGGGGCGCCTGCGGCCGACGTGGCCTTCGTGAGGACGAGGTCGCTGTCGTGGGTGCCGGCCGTGGCCGGCAGCCGCTCCAGGGCCTCGGGTCCGAGGTGGTCCTCGGCGTCCGCGAAGAACACGTAGCGGCCCCGCGCCAGGTCGAGGGCCCGGTTGCGCGGCCCGCCGGCGCCGGGGTTCGCCCGGTGCGGCACCCGGATCCCGGGGGTGCCGGGCGGCGTAGCGGTCGAGCTCGGCGCAGCTGCCGTCCGTCGAGCCGTCGTCGGCCGCGATGACTTCCAGATGACTTCCATCCGCTCCGCGCCCGAGGTCTGCCCCACGATCGATTCGAGGCGTTCGCCGAGGTGGGGCCTCGCGGTGCAGACGGCGATGATCACGGATGTGCCGGGGCCGGACGAGCGGTGCATGCGATGAGCATAGGGTTCGCCCGCGAGGGCCCCGTGCCGAGGTCCTGCCGGGTGGCACGGCTCACGTGACCTGCCGCAATGCCCTCCCGAGCAGCGCGATGCCCTCCTCGACGTCGCCCACCGGGCCGGCCGCGTATCCGAGGACCATGCCCGGCGGGCCCGGCGCGACGCGGTGCCAGGACAGCGGGTGCGCCTTGACACCGAGGGCGAGCGCGGCCGAGGCGAGCGCGGTGTCCTCGAAGCCGGCGCCGTCGAAGGTGACCATCAGGTGCAGTCCGGCCGCCGCGCCGTGCACCCGGGCGCCGGGCAGCGCCGCCCCGATGGCCCGCAGCATGGCGTCCCGGCTGCGCCGGTGGCGGCGCCGGACGAAGCGCAGGTGGCGTTCGAGCTCGCCGGACTCCATCAGCCGGGCCAGTACGAGTTGCGCCAGGACCGGGCTCCCGAGGTCGGCGTAGCGCTTCTCGGCCACCACGGCGTCCAGCAGCCGCGGCGGGACCAGCAGCCAGCCCAGCCGCAGGGCGGGGGCCAGCAGCTTGGAGACGCTCCCGGCGTAACAGACCGCCTCCGGCAGCAGCGCCCGCAGGGCGGGTACGGGGGCACGGTCGTAGCGGTGCTCGGCGTCGTAGTCGTCCTCGATGACCACTCCCCCGCCGGCGGCCCAGGCCAGCAGCTCCCGGCGGCGTTCGCCGTCGAGCACCACCCCGGTCGGGAACTGGTGGGCCGGGGTGAGCAGGGCCGCGCCCGCCCCGCTGCCGGCGAGGGCGGCGACGTCGATGCCGGCCGCGTCCACCCGTACCGGGACGGTCTCCAGCCGCCCGTACTCCAGTTGTCCCCTGGCCCCGAGGGAGCCGGGGTCCTCCACCGCCACCCGCCGTACGCCGCTCCCGCGCAGAACGGGCGCCAGCAGGGCGAGGGCCTGGGCGACGCCGGACACGACGACCACCTCGCCCGGGTCGGCGCGGATCCCTCGGTTGCGGGCCAGCCAGCCGACGACCGCCTCCCGCAGCGCGGACGTCCCCCGGGGATCGCCGTAGCCGAAGTCGGCCGGGGTGAGCCCGGCGAGCACCCGGCGTTCGGCCTGGAGCCAGGCCGAACGGGGGAACGCGGCCAGGTCCGGTACCCCCGGCGAGAGGTCGATGCGGCAGGGCACCGAGCGCAGCGCGTCGACCAGGGCGGCGCCGGGCCGGGGGACGAAGGGGTCGGCGGGGCATTCGGCGGACGGGTGGGACGGCGCCGGGGCGGGTGCCGGGGCGGCGACGACGACCGTCCCCGCGCGACCGCGGCCCGTCACCTGGCCGGCGTCCGCCAGGCGCTGGTAGACCTCGGTGACCAGGCCCCGCGAGACCCGCAGTTCGGCGGCGAGGACGCGGCCCGCCGGGAGGCGGCTGCCGACGGGGAGGACGCCGTCCGCGATCGCGGAGCGGATGCGCGAGGTCAGCCACTCGGTCCGGCCGCGGGGCGGTGCCTGGCCGATGTCGAGCAGCAGGAAATCCGACCCGGCGGTTTTGGACCCCTTGGACTGGCCCTCTTCGGCACTGCTCATGGGTCCAATACTGGCAGAGGCTGGGCGCATGAAACCCTCCGCGTCCGATCCCGTAGCCGCGCCCGCTTCCGCGCCCGCCTCGGCCTCCGCCTTCCGTGAGCTGCTTCCGGGCGTCATCGGCATGGTGCTGGTCGGCAGCAGTGTCACCGTCTCCCGTTCCCTCTCCGGCGCCCCTCTCTTCGCCCCCCAGGCCGTTCGTTACGCGGCCGCCGCCGTGATCCTCTTCGTCCTCGCGCGCGCCGCCCGGGTGCCGTTGCTGCGTCCCCGGGGCCGTGAGTGGCTGTGGCTGGCCGGGATCGCGGGGAGCGGGCTGGTGCTGTTCAACGTGGCCGTGGTGCGGGGCGTCGCGCACGCCGAACCGGCCGTCATCGCCGTCGCGGTGGCCTCCGTCCCGGTCCTGCTCGCCCTCGTCGGCCCGCTGCTGGAGCGGCAGCGGCCCAGCCGACGGGTGCTGCTGGCCGCACCCGTCGTCGTGGCCGGGGCCGTCCTCGTGGAGGGGACCGGGCGCACCGACGCGACCGGGGTGGGCTGGGCGGCGCTCGCGTTGGTCTGCGAGGCCGGGTTCACGTTGCTCGCGGTGCCGGTGCTGGGCCGCCACGGCGCGTGGGGGGTGTCCGTGCACGCGGTGTGGTTGGGGGCGGTGATGCTGACGGGACTCACGGTGCTCGTGGAGCGGCCCGACAGCCTCACGGCGCTCGGGCCGGGACAGTGGGCGGCGGTCGGGTACCTGGCCGTCATGGTGACGGCGGTGGCGTTCCTGCTCTGGTACCGGACGGTGGCCGCCGTGGGCGCCGGCCGGGCCGGGCTGCTCGCCGGGCTGGCCCCGCTCGCCGCGGCCGGGGCGGGTGCGGCGTCGGGCGGCGGGGTTCCGGGGCCGGCGGTGTGGCTGGGGCTCGCCGTGGTGGTCGCCGGGCTGGCGCTCGGGGTGCGGCCGGGCGGTGCGCCGCTGCCGGAACCGGAGCCGACAGCCGTCGAGCGGTTGCCCGTGTCCCCTTGAGGGGGACCGGCGCCGTGGATCACAATCCGCAGATGCCGACGCCCCCGCCGCACAGCACCGAGCCGTACAGCATCGGGCCGTGCGGCACCGAGCCGTGCGGACCCGGCCCGTACCGCCCGGCGCCGTACAGCAGTTGGATGCAGTACTTCTCCCCCACCGCCAACCACCGGCGGCTCGGACTGGTGTGCCTGGGGGTGGGGGTGCAGGAGGGGCCCTTGCCGGTGGTGGGCCCGCGGGCGCTCGACCACCACGTGGCGGTGGTGGTCACCCGGGGGCGGGGCTGGTTCAGCCACGGCGGGCGCCCGCCGCAGCCCGTGACGGCGCCCGCGCTGCTGTGGCTGGTGCCCGGCGTCGAACACCACTACGGACCGGATCCGCGGACCGGCTGGCAGGAGTGCTTCGTGGACTTCGCGGGCCACAGCGTGGAGGCCTACACCGATCTCGGCTACGTCACCCCCGACCGGCCGCTCGTCCCGTTGAGCGCGACGGCCGGGGTGCGGCACGTGGTGGACGGCATCGTCCGTGCGGCCCGAACCGGCGGCCCGCTGCTGGAGGTGGAGGCGGCCGCGGCCGTACACGCGCTGCTGGTGGCCCTGCGCTACGCCCGCGCCGAGGTGTCCCGGCACGGCGACGCCGTCATGGACGCCCTGGCACGGGACGCACTGCTGCCGATCTCCGTCGCCGAGCACGCGGCGCGGCTCGGGATACCGCTGCCGGAGCTGCGCGGGGCGGTGCGGCGCAGCACCGGCGAGGGCGTCAAGGAATACCTCCTCGGCATCCGACTGAGCCGGGCCAAGGAGCTGCTGGCCCGGACCGACCTGCCGGTCGCCGGGGTGGCCCGGCGGGTCGGGTACGAAGACCCCGGGTACTTCAGCCGGCTGTTCAGCCGCCGCGTCGGCATGGCCCCGGGACGCTTCCGCGCCCAGCAGTCCTTCCACGACGCGGCGAGGCCAGGCTAGTGCTGTGACCGGAAAGGTTCACAGCACTAGGCACCGTCCGGGCGGCGGGCGTAGCAGAAGAGGTGCTCCTCCGGGTCGGCGAGGCCGGCCTCGGGGTGGAAGAGGCTCGTGCGGTGGTGCAGCAGCTCCAGGCCGGCCGTCTCGATCCGGGTCGCGTACTCCTGCGCGGACAAGCTGCTGACGGTGACCTGGTGGCCCATCCATTCCATGGCGAGACCGCTGATGTCGCCGGGCACCGTGGCGAGGACGAGGTACCCGCCCGGCGCCACCCAGGAGGCCATCCGTTCCAGGGAGGCCGCCACCTCCCGCTGCTCCATGATCAGCAGCGGGAAGAAGGCGCACACCGCGTCGAAGCCGCCCTCCCCGGGCGCGTACGTGCGTACGTCCGCCTGCTCGAAACGGGCCCGCGGGACGCGCTCGCGCGCGAGGGCGACCATCTCGGCCGAGACGTCGATGCCGGTCACCGCACAACCCGCCGCGGCCAGCCGCTCGGCGGTGGGCCGGCCCGTGCCGCTGCCCACGTCGAGGACCCGCGCCCCCGCGGGCAGCCGGCCGGTGAGCCAGTCGAGGGCCTCCAGCTGTGCGGGGATCCGGCCGAACGCGTCCTCGTAGCGCTGCGCGAGCGCGTCGAACACCTCGGCCGCCGACTCCTGTCCACTCATCGCGATGCCTCGTTCCCTCTCGTGTCTACGGCAGGTAGCCGACGTTGAGCTCGGCCATCGAGGTCCAGGGGTTGCCGTTCACCTCGCTCAGGGCCTTGAGTCTGACGTACCGGGCCGCCCGGGGCGAGAAGGTGGCGTCTTGTTGCGCGGCGCCGTCCGTGAACCTTCCTGAGGCCGCGGCCGGGCCCCAGGTCACCCCGTCGGTGGAGGTGAACACCTGGTAGTCCGCGATGCGCCCGTTGCTCTGCGTCTGCCGGGGCAGGCAGTGCAGGGCCGAGACGTTGTACGAGGCTCCGAGGTCCAGGGTGATCTCGTGCGGCATCGGCGCGGTCGCCGCGTACCACTGGGTGTGCCAGATGGTCGCGCCGTCGCCGTCCAGGACGTTGGCGGCGCTGCCGTTCTCGCCCGCCGTCTCCTGGCTGTCTACGGCCTTGACGCCCATCCGGCCCTGCGGCACCAGGAGTTCACCGCCGCCGCCCGTGCCGAGGTCGTCCACGGTGAGGTCGTCGAGTACGAGGTCCGCCTCGTTGTGGGAGTCCTCGCCCGTGACCTTGCGCACGCCGATCCAGGCGTCCGCCCCGGCGGTGAACGTCTTGGTGAAGGTGGTGGCGGTGCGGGCCTGGCCGAGGGCCGTGGCCGTTTCCTTCGCGCCTGCGCCGGTGACGAACCGGTAGTCGGCGGCGAAGCCGTTCTCGTAGGCGAAGGACACCTTGTACGTGTGCCCCTCCGTCAGGCGCAGCGTCTGCGGCAGGGTGCGGTAGACGAGGCCCTGGCGCTCCTCGTGCGACTTGAGGGAGTTGCCTCCGCTGATCACGTCGTCCACCAGCTTCCCGTTCCACCCGGCTTGGGTGTACGGGGCGTGCCGTTGGGCGATGTGGGTGCGCGGGTCGGTGGCGGAGCCGCCGGCGCCGCCGAAGGCGAACGGGCCCCAGCCCGCGTCGACGTGTTCGAAGTCCTCGACGAAGTAGTGGGCGCCGAGAGGTGTCCGGGCCGAGCGGACGACGCGGACGTCATCGAGGGAAACGGTGCCCGGTCCGGCGGCGGCGGACAGGCTGAGGGTGGCGGTGGACTGGCCGGCCGGGACGTCGAAGAGCACCTTCATGCGCTGCTCGTCGGTGCCGTTCTTCTCGCTCCCGCCGAGGTCGTTGGCCAGCGGCGATGAGTCGGCGTACACCGACGCGGCGGCGCCCGCGGCCGGGGTGACGGTGAGGGTGGCGGCCCGGCCGGTGGGGGTGGCGACCCAGACGGAGGCGGCGTAGGTGCCGGGGGTCAGGCCGGTGAGCTGCTGTGCCACGGCCGGGGCGGTTCCGGGGGCCATGGTCAGCTCGTTCTGGCCCTGTGCGTTGCGGGTGACGGCGGCGCCGGCGCCGGTGACCGTCCAGGCGTTCAGGTTGCCGGAGTAGAAGGAGGGGTCCTTGACGGGGGTGCCCTCGCCCCACTTGGGGTCCGCTTGCGCGGGCGCGGCGCCGTTGGTGACGAGATAGGCGGTCTTCGCCGTCGCGTTGAGGGTGACCTGGCCGTGGGTGACGGTCAGGTCGCCGACGAGTTGGCGTCCCGTGTCGGTCAGCCGGTAGAGCTTGGGTGCGCTCCAGCCCGCCGGCAGGGTCCAGGTGGTGGAGCCGCCCGTGTCGTTCCAGTGGTAGAGCTTGCCGTCGCGCGGCAGGAGGTAGGCGCCGCCGCGCAGGACGGTGCGGCCCGCGGTGGTGATCGTGCGGGTGCCGCCGGCGGTGCTGACGGTGGTGCCGCCGGCGAGGGTGACCGTGTCGGCGGTCCACTTCACGATCGGGGACTCCTGGAGGAACTTCGTCGGCAGGTTGACGGCGAAGGTGGTGTTCAGGAAGGCGGGGTAGTCCTTCTTGCCCTGCCATCCCTCGTACGCGGCGACCTCCGCGCCGCCGAGCAGCGGGTCGCGGGCGATCCAGTCGTCCTTGGTGTGGTTGGCGATGAACCGGACGATGGTGGAGTTGATGCCCTTGAGGTCGCTGCCGCCGTAGTCGACGTCGGCGGCCCAGTGGTGCCACAGCGACTGTTCGGTGAGGGTGTTGGGGAATTCGGTGGCGAGCTGGAGACCGAGGCCGCCGATCTCGCGCTGGAGCTTGCGGGAGACGTATCCGTCGCCGTACCAGACGTCCACGTAGAGGAAGTCGAGGCCGGGGGCGGCGGCCTTGAGGTCCTGGAGGCGCTTGAGCCGCTGCCCGGACTGCCCGTCCTTGCGGGTGTCGACGTAGTACGACTGGTCGAGCCAGTCCCAGCCGGGCCCTCCGCTCTGGTGGGCCGGGTCGAAGGTGGCCGAGACGGGGTACTCCTCGGTCGCGTTGATGTGCACGCCGAAGTCTGCGTTGTAGGCGTGCCCGGCGGTGGTGAGGGTGTTCAGGTCGACCGCGCCGCCGAGCTTGCCGCCGATGTTCCTGTAGTCCATGTGCGCGGAGTCGTGGCCCTCGGAGGCGTAGCCCTTGAGCAGGACGAACTGGCCGAGCCCGTCCGTCGCGAGGCTGACGCGTTTGGTCTCGTCCAGGGTCTGCGCGAAGGGGTGGGTGGCCTGGGAGGCGAAGTTGAAGGGGATGCGCTGGACGACCCGGTTCGCGGTGTCCTGCCAGCCGGTGGGCGGGGTCCAGATGTCCCGGTAGGCGACCGCCGCGTCCTGCCAGTCCACGACGGAGTCGGCGTTGCGGTCGGCGGTGATCGCGATCCGGGCGTACGGAAGGGGTTCGGTGTCGGTGTCGGCCGCGCCCGCGGGCCGGTACAGCCAGTCGCCGCTCCACAGGGCGGCCCGCCGGTAGGAACCCTTGTCGGTGACCTGCTTCACGATGCGGCCGTTGTCGCGGGCGGTGGCGCCCGAGGGCTGGTCGTAGAGGGAGTTGGAGTCGATGGCGGCGGCCAGCCTGCCCGTGTTGACCAGCCCGTACATGACCGTGGTCGCGGTGGCGTCCACGGGCGTGGCGGCGGTGACGGGGGTGAAGGCGTCCCCGGTGCCGGTGGTGGCGGTGAACATACGGGCGGTGGAGAGCGCGGCGCCGGGCTGGTCGCTGCGGACGCTGACGAGGCCGTGGTCGGGGACGGCGAGGCTGTGCACGCGCAGGGCGGCGGTGTCCTCGATCGCGGTGACCTTGAACTCGACCACCGAACCGGTCACCGACAGACGGGATCTGATGGTCACCCCGGAGAAGCTGAGCGCGTAGTCGACGGCGGAGGCGGAGGCCGTCGCGGTCACGGCGGGTGTGTAGCCGGTGCCGTTGACGACGATCTCGGTGAGGGGGTCCTCGTTGCCGTTCAGTACGTCGCCGGTGGCGCGACGGGTGTAGCCGATGACGCGGGGGAAGGCGCCGTCGACGCTGACGGAGAGCTCGGGCGAGGTGATGGTCAGGGGTCCGGCCGTCACGGCAGCGGCCGCCGACACCGGGGCGGGGGCGGGTACGGACACGGTGAGGGTGGCGATGAGACCGGCGACCGCGGCTGCGGCCGGCCAGAGGGGGGTGCGCATCGGGCCTCCGGGAGTCGGCGCTTCCTCGTACGGAGGACCGCACGGCTCCGGAGCCCTGCGGTCCGCTCACTGACCTGACAGCTTGCGGACCGGGTGCGGGCCGGGCCCATGGACAAAGCGGAGCGCAGTCATGGACTTACGGGGACGGTGGGCGTGACGGCGACCGTTGGTTCACGGAGACGGTCGGCTCACGGAGACGGTCGGCTCACGCAGACGCTTGGCTCGGGCCGGGCGTAGAACCCGGGCGCCGGCGGTGGAGCGCGCGGTTCAGCTCGTCTGGGGCGCCAGCACCACGGCCGTGCCGTACGCGCACACCTCCGTGCCGATGTCGGCGGCCTCGGTGACATCGAAGCGCATGGCCAGGACCGCGTTGGCGCCGCGCGCCTTGGCTTGCTCGATGAGCCGCTCCATGGCCTGGTTACGGGTCTGCACGAGGGTCTTCGTCAGGCCCCGGAGCTCCCCGCCGATCATGGATTTCAGGCCGGCGCCGATCTGGCTGCCCAGGTGGCGCGAGCGCACGGTGAGGCCGAAGACCTCCCCGACGACCCGCTCGACCCGGTAGCCGGGAGCGTCGTTGGTCGTCACCACCATGACCCCGGTCTGCTCGGCCCCGGGGCCTCCGCCGTAGTCGTCTATGCCCATGGCACCCACTGTGGCGCCGGGCGCCCGCGTCCGCATCCCGAGCCGGCGCCACCGAGGGGAGCCTGCGAGAACGCCTGGCGTGCGCCCCCCGGGACTCTCTACGATGGGCCGACCCCGACGCCGCGGGCCCCGGAGGGGCCATCAAGGAGGGCACATGGAGTTAGGGCCGAACCCGTCCCAGCCGCCGTTCATCGACATGCACACCCCGAGCGTCGCCCGGATGTACGACTGGCTCCTGGGCGGGGTGGAGAACTACGCCAGCGACCGCGAGGCATGCGCCCGGCTGCTGGAGATCGCACCCAGTACCCAACTCCTGGCCCGCAACAACCGGGCCTTCCTCAGCCGCGTCGTACGGATCCTCGTCGAGGACTACGGCATCCGGCAGTTCCTCGACCACGGTTCGGGTCTTCCCACGCAGGACAACGTGCACGAGGTGGCCCAGCGCATCGACAAGGACTGCAAGGTCGCCTACATCGACAACGACCCGATGGTCCTCGCGCACGCCCAGACCACGCTGCACGACAACTCCGGCACCCTGGTGCTGCCGATGGACATGCGCGACACCGAGCGCATCCACTCAGCCACCCGGGAGTTCCTCGACTGGAACCGGCCCATCGCGGCCCTGTTCGTCTCCGTCCTGCACTGCATCCCGGACTCGGACGACGACCGCTCGCCGTCCGCCGTCGTGCGCAAGACGGCGGCCCTGCTGCCGCCGGGCAGCTTCATGGTGATCTGCCAACTGGTCAGCGAGGACCCGGTGGTGCGGGACGACGTGACCCGGATGATGGACGTCACGACCCACGGGAACTGGGGGCGCGTGCGCGAACCCCACGAGGTGCGGCGGTACTTCGACGGGCTGGACATCCTCGAACCGGACCTCGTCGACGTGGTCGACTGGCGCCCCGAGGTTTCCCCGCCGCCCCCGGACCTCCGGCCGACGGACTGGGTGGAGTGGGGCGGCGTGGGCCGCCTCGTGCGGTGAAGTCCCCGAGGTGACACTGCGGGAGGGAACGGCTCGATGACGATCGTGGTCACCACCCCGACCGGGCACGTGGGATCGCGCGTGGTACGGCTGCTGCTCCAGGCCGGCGTCCGCCCGCGCGTCCTGGTCCGCGACCCGGGCCGCCTGGACGAGGGAACCCGCGCGAGGGCCGACGTACGCCGCGGCGACCTGACGGACGCCGCCTTCGTCCGCGACGCGGTGGCCGGGGCGCGGACCGTCTTCTGGGTGGATCCCACGCCCCACACGGCGCGGGACCCGGTCGGAACCTCGCTGGAGACCGCGTCGCCGCTGGTGGAGGCCGCCCGGGCCGGTGACGTGGAGCGGGTGGCGCTGCTCAGCAGCATCGGGGCGGAGAAACGGCACGGCGTCGGACACATCGACGCCCTGGCCGGGATCGAGACGGCACTCGATGCCACCGGAACGGACGTGCTGCACCTGCGGTGCGCATACTTCTTCACCAACCTGCTGCTCGACCTCGAGGGACTCTCCCGAGGCGTCCTGACCACGGCGTTCGGTCCCGACCGGCCGATGCCGTGGGTCGATCCGCGCGACGTCGCGGACGTGGTCGCGGTCCGGCTGCTGAACGACACCTGGCGGGGGCGGGTGGTACAGGCCGTGCACGGGCCGCAGGACCTCACCTTCAACCAGGTCGCGCTGATCCTCACCGAGGCGCTCGGGCGCACGGTCCGGCTCGAACCGGTCGGCGAGGACGCTCTGCGGGACTCGCTGCGGGCGGCCGGGCTGTCCGCGGCGGCGGTCGAGGGCATCGTCGGGATGAGCGCCGGATCGCGCGACCTGGTGCCGGAGCAGCCCCGTGACCTGCTGACCACCACGCCCACCCGGCTCGGCGAGTGGGCCCGTGCCGAGCTGCGTCCGCTGCTGGAGGCACGACCCTGACCGGGTGTCGCCTAGGGCGTGTCCGCCGTGTACTGCAGCAGGGCCTCTTCGATGAGTTCGCGGCTGCGGTCGCGGGAGGCGGCGGCCTTGCGGAGGTTGCTGAGGGCGTTGCGGTAGTCGTCCAGGGCGCGGGGGCGCGTCACGTAGTTGGCGCCGTTGATGTGCTCGACGTACGCCAGCTCGCCCGGTCCCCCGTCGGCGAACTTGAGGTGGGTGATGGGGTAGGGAGGGGCCGCGGAGTACCCCCAGGACATCTCCAGGATGCGGATGTTGACCTTGGCGACGGTCCCGGCGTGGAGCAGGTGCCCCAGTTGTTCGCGCATCACCTCGGCGTTGCCGCAGCGGCGTTGCAGGACCCCCTGGTCGAGCAGGACCGTCAGGCGGGGCACCTCGCCGTCCATCAGCCGTAGTTGGCGCTGGGTGCGCAGCTGCACGACGCGCTCCATCTCGCCCTCGGAGGCGCTGGGCATCACGGCTCTGACCATGTGCCGGGCGTAGGCCGGGGTCTGGAGGATTCCGGGTACGACGAGGTTCTCGTAGACGCAGATCTCCTGCGCTTCGCCTTCCAGTTGGATGAGGCGCTTGAGGAAGGTGGGGGTGACATCGCTGTACTGCTCGTACCACTCGCAGTCCTGCGCGTGCTCCAGTAGCCGCTCGACGGTCCGCATCTCCTCCTCGTCCAGCCCGTAGTGACGGGCCAGGTCGAGGACGTCGCGGGCCTTCGGCGGGCTCTCGCCCCGCTCCAGCCTGCTGATCTTCGAGACCGATCCGCGGATGACGGGTGCCACGTCGCGCAGGGTGAGGCCGCGGGCCTCGCGCCACCCTCTGAGTTCCTGCCCCAGCACCCGCGCGGCGGCCGCCCGTCCTTGCTCACTGCCGAGCGGGAGTACCTGTGCGAGTGGATCGGGGAGGGACTCGGGCAGGGGTTCGGGCAGCGCGGGCATGCGGAACTCCAATGTGACCGGGGCGGATCGCAATCGTCAGAATGGGGCGTGTTCGCCCGCCCGTCCAAGCTTTGGCCTAAGCCTTCGACTTCATCCGGTCAGTTGATCGAATTCGGCACGCTTGGCACCGTCGACGAACGCCTCGATCTCCCCGGCCGTGAAGATCAGGGCCGGTCCGTCGGGGAACCGCGAATTGCGCATGGCCACGGTGCCGTCGGCCAGTGCCGCGACCTCCACGCAGTTGCCGTTGCCGACGCTGGCACTGCTCTTCACCCACACCGCACCGGGAATCTCACTCGCCGCGACACCATTGCGTAACTGCATGATGAGACCTCTTCCTCGTACCGACGCACATGATCGCGCAATCGCATATGGGATTGCACGACAAGCAGTTGTGAGAATGCTAGCCAGCACTGGCGGTCGCGGTAGTCCCCCGAAAGGGTGTCTCGTCGACGGCACTCCCCCGACGATCACCCCACGGCGGTTCAATTCATAGCAAAGCACTCAGATTGGGCAAATCGGGCTAAACGGCGGTGCGCCGCCGGGGTGTCCCGTCGCCTCCTCGCCATAGTCGTGCCTGGCAACCGCCTGGTTGCCGGCCCGAGCCGCGTGGCGCGGTCGGGCGATTGTCTTCGTAGAGGAGTCGGCTCATGCTGAAGCCCACCAGGACCGTCCTCGCACTTACCGCCGGAAGCCTGGTGCTCGGCCTCGTCAGCGCGGGCGCCGCCATCGCCGACGAGGACCCGATGGCCGAGATCCCGGCACACCAGGAGCACGCCGCCGTCAAGAGTCAGATCTGGGGCAAGGTCGTCTCGTCCGGCCGGCTGACGATCCGAAGCAAGCCGAGCACCCGCTCGTACTCCCTGGGGAAGGTCGAGTCGGGCCAGAGGATCGCGCTCGAATGCAAGCAGCGCGGGGAGAGGGTCGGCGGGAACGACCTGTGGTACCTGCTGGACAACCGCAAGGACCGGGAGGAAGGGAACGGCGGGAACAACAACGGCAAGGGTCCGTGGGGCGACGACCTCGGTGACGGAAATGCCGGCATGGACGGTGACTGGAACGACGGCCGCAACGACGGCCGCAACGACGGCCGCAACGACGGCCAGACCGACGGCCAGGGTGACGGCCGGACCGACGGCCGCAACGACGGCCTCGACGAGGGCAAGTCCGTGAAGAAGACGGCGAAGAAGGTCTCGAAGAAGGACGAGGACTCCGGCTGGGTAGCCGCCCGCTACGTCAAGAACCTGGACACGGTGCCGTGGTGCCGCTGACCGGCGCGCCGGGCCGCTGATCGGACCGTCCGCCGGGAGGCCGGCTCCTCATCGGGGAGCCGGCCTCCCGGCCGTGGTCATCCGGCCGGGTGGACGGTACGCGGCCCCGCGCACCGGGCCCCGTACGCCCGCACCCGCGTGCGCAGCTCCCGGTCCGCCGTGACCACGACCAGTCCGGCGCCGTCACCGCGCTCCGCGTACGCCGCCACCAGCTCCACGATCCGGTCGTCGCCGCTCCCGGGCGCCGCGTCCACCCGTACGCCGGGCACGGATTCGACGCCCCGGGCGGCGCCTTCGACCACGAGGACGATCTCCTCACCCGCCTCGCGCCGGGCGAGCCGGTCACGCAGCCGTTCGGCCGCGCCGCGCCGGTCCCGCCACCAGCCGTCGGGGACGGATCCGACGACGTTCGCGGCGTCCACGATCAGTACTTCCACAGGTGCTTCCGCAGGTACTTCCACGGGTACGACTGTCCCAGACCTTCTCAGAAGTCGCCGTAGTTGACCTGCCAGGTCGGCAGGCCCATCCGGCGCCAGACGGCCACGACCCTGTCCCGGTCGTCCAGCGAGACGCGGACCGCGTAGCGGTGGCGCACGTGTGCGTCGAAGAGTTCCGCCTTCACCACGTCGTCGCGGCGCTGGTCTCCGGCCGCCCGCATCCACAGCTCGTCGTACGGGACCCGGTGCCGCTCCAGCCAGGCCTCGGTCTGCGGGCGGTGTTCCTCGCTGCGCCCCGACAGCAGGACGATGGTGTCCCCGTCGGCGCGCCGGAAGGCGTCCAGGGCGTGCCGCACGGGCTCGTTGAGGAGGTCCAGCCCGCAGCGCGTGAAGTCGTACGGGCCGCGGTCGCCGGTCAGCGCCAGGGTCCCGTCGATGTCGCACATCACCGCGGCGGGCAGCGCGGGGTCGGCGACGTAGGGCGCGACCGGCGGCTCGTCGTTCAGCCACTGCGCGGTCAGCTTCCAGCCCCCCTTGCGTGACTTCGCGTGCTTGTCGGCCAGGATCCGAATGATCTCCTCGCCCACCGGCCGCTCGCGGGCGGCGTCGCGGCGCACGCACTCCTCGACGGGCACGTCCGTGAAGTCGTGGACGACGAACGTGGCGAGGCCGGCGACGGCGGCCTTGAGGCGCTTGGGGATGTGCGGGGTGAGGTGGGTGTTGTCCACGACCACGTCGAACCCGCCCGCGACGGCGGCCCGCAGCGCCGCGTCCTGGACGTCGAGCGCGGTCTGTTCGTGCGCGTACGAAAGGCCGCGTCCGTGGTCGGCGCCGTCCAGCATGACCCGCAGGTCGTCCAGGTTCACCCGGCGCATCCGGCCGCCGGACTCCGCCTGGAGCGCCCGGGCGGCCGTGGTCTTGCCGGAGGCGGGCAGGCCCGTCATGACGTGCACGACGGGGCGGGCGGGCGGTGCGGGGGCCTCCGGGGCCGGGGCGGTGTCGTGGGCCGCCGGGGTGGCGGGGGCCGCCGGTTCTGCGGACACGGGGCTCAGTTCTCCTCATCGGTGGTGAAGGGGTCGGCCGATTCCGGCCGTACGGCACGCCAGGTGACGAGCTCGGTCTGCTTGTCGTCCAGACGCAGGAACAGCGCGGAACGGATCCGGCTGTCGGGCAGCGCCTGCACGGCCCGGGCGAAGGCGCCCCGGTCGGCGGCCAGGTGGGCCAGCGCCCGGAAGGCTTCGTCGATGGCGCGTTCGCGCCGCGCCGCGGCCTCCTCCAGGCGGGCGATGACCTCCCGCACCCACGCGTCGAACTCGTCGGGCACCTGCTGCAGCAGCGCGTCGAGCGGCTTGCCACCCGACGCCTCGATGTCCGCGACGGTGCAGTTCAGTCCCTGCGCGAGCTGCTTGGCGGGCAGGCCGGCGAAGCGCTGGATGCCGTGGCCGCGCCAGATGTCGCGCTCGGTGACGCCGGTGAGCACCTTGTGCAGGCGTACGTACTCGGCGATCTTGGCCTTGGCGCGGACGCCCGAGGCGAAGCGCAGTACGAAGCCCTCGGCGTCGGTGCCGGTGGCCGGGGCGCCGCCGGGCAGGGTGCTGGACTCGGTGAGCGCGAGGAGTTCCGTGAGCGGCATCGCCGGCCATACGGTGACGACCGAGCCGATCTCCCGCCAGTGCCCGGCGGCTTCGGCGATCGGCACCTCGCCGCCGTCCTGGCCGAAGGCGGCGAGGAGGACCAGGTCGCGGCGGTCCCCGTAGTCCACGACGATCCGGTTCTGCGGGTAGAGGACCTCCGCGAGGTAGGTGACCCCGGGGACGAGGTGCGCGGTGTCGCGGCCGTCGAGACGGCGCTGCGCCCAGGTCGCCTGCTCGCTGATGAAGGAGCCCTTGGATGCGGCCCGCCACGTTCCCGCGTAGTGGAAGACGACCGCGAGGCTGCCGTCGACCTTGTCGTACACCTCGAAGGGTTCGTCGGGCAGGGAGGGCGCGTACGGCTGACCCGACTCGTGCTCGCCCACGTTGAAGAACTTCGGCAACGGCAGGGCCACGATCCGGCCGGTGGCGTCGTCGGCGACGAGGCCCCGGCAGCGCGTGGTGACCTGGTTCCAGACCCGCTCGTACTGGGCGGTGCGGGTGTAGGTGTAGATCGACAGCGGCAGCTCGGGGTGCGCCTTGCGGGTCACGTGGCCGGCGTCGATCGCCGCCTTCAGTTCCTGGGCGGGCAGCAGGTCATGCAGAGTCAGGAACGCCTGGCCCATGGGGTCCTCCCGGTTTGAGATGGCTCATTCTCACGTGCGGGAGGGTGGCCCGGTAGTCAATTATGACTGGCCGGAGGGCATGCCTGCGGTCCCCGGCGCCGGCGGGAGAAGGTCAGTGGGGACCGTCAGTGGGAGACGCAGAGTTCGTTGCCCTGCGGGTCGGCGAGGGTGGTCCAGGCGAAGGGGCCCTGGTTGCCTTCGTGGAGGCGCGTGGCGCCCTTGGCGATGAGGCGCTCCACCACTGTCCGCGGGTCGTCGTCGCCGGTGCGGACGTCGAGGTGGACCCGGTTCTTGACCGCCTTGGCCTCGGGCACGAACTGGAAGAGGACTCGGGGCGCCCGTTCCAGGCCTTCCGGGTGGCGGATGCCGGCTCCGGCCTTCCAGACGAGCGTGCCGTTGTGGAGGGTGGTGTCGTCCTCCCGGGCGTGGCCCTCCTCGATCATGCGGCGGATGAACGCCTCGTCGCTGGGCTCGACTTCCCAGCCGAGGGCGTCCGCCCACCAGTCGGCGAGGGAGTGGGGGCTGTGGGAGTCGATGGTGACCTGGAATGTGTACGCCATGGCGGGACGGTATGCGCACGTCGCTCCCCGCGCTACGGGGATCGGGGGTCATCGGGGGCCTTCGTGCGGAGGCGGGTGGTGAGGAACGCCGCGAAGGTCACGATCCAGGCGGCCACCGCGAACCACAGGAGGACCTCGCCCACGGGACGCAGCCAGCCGGCGCCGGTCGGTGCGGCCGCGGAGAGAGCGGCGGTGGCCGTCATGCCGAGGGGGAACACGGTGGACCAGCGGCGGTTGTCGTAGCGGAGGCGGGGGCTGCGCAGTTCCGCCGCCACGAGCACGGCGTACCAGGCGAGGGAGGCGCAGAGCAGCACCAGCGTGAGCGACCGCAGGACGGTGTGCCCGGCGCCCGTCCAGACGGGTGACGCGGTGAGCTTCGCGCCGGCGAGGGCGCTGATGGACAGCGCCCCGCCGGCCACCCAGTGGTCGCCCGTGCCCCGGGTCACCTCGCGGAGGTCGAAGCGGGTGAGGACCGCCCCGTACAGCAGCAGCCCGAGACCGAAGCAGGCCAGGGCCGCGAGGCCGAGCCACTCCTGGTGGCGGGCGTCGGACAGTTCCGCGGCGAGGACGGCCAGGCCCTCGGTGGCCACGCAGGCGAGGAAGGCGGCGCCCGGCAGCCGGTGCCCGGGCCGGTGCCGCAGGACCGCGTACAGCAGCCCGGGCCAGAGCACCGCCGCCAGGGCCAGCAGGACGGCGGCGGCGCCCTGCCAGCCGAGCTGGCAGAGGCGGGCGCCGAGCACGGTGGTGGCGGCCACGGCGGTGAGGGCGGACGGAGTGTCCGCTTCGGCCCGGAAGCGGTCCCGGTCACCGGTCAGCCGGGCCACGAAGCCGGCGGCGAGGACCAGCCACAGGACCGCGGTGACGGCGAGCGCGGCGAGGGAGAGCAGGTCGTGGCCGATCAGGCGCAGGCCGACGGAGATGATCCCGGTGGCCATCACGGCGGCGCCGGCGTCGGGCGGCAGGCCGGTCCACCACCGGCGCACGGGCAGGGCGCTCACGCCTCCAGCGGACACCAGCCGCGGACGCGCCGCCAGCCGGGCCGGCCCGGCTGGGGAGCGGGGGATCAGGCGACGCCCCGGGTGCGGAACTGGATGCTGATGCGGGGGCCGACGGCCCGCGTCGACTTCGGTACGGCGTGCTCCATGGTGCGTTGGCAGGAGCCGCCCATGACCACCAGGTCGCCGTGGCCGAGGGGCAGGCGCAGCAGCGTGGGACCGCCGTCGCGGGGGCGGATCGCCAGGTCGCGCGGGTCGCCCACGGAGAGGATGGCGACCATCGTGTCCTCGGTGGCGGAGCGGCCGGTGCGGTCCCCGTGCCAGGCGACGCTGTCGCGGCCGTCACGGTAGAGGCACAGCCCGGCGGTGACGAAGGGCTCGCCCAGCTCGTCGGCGTAGTGCCGGCTGAGCGCCGTGCGCGCTTCGGTGAGGACGGGGTGCGGAAGCATCTCGCCGGCCCGGTAGTAGGACAGCAGCCGGGGGACGGCCACTTCGCGGTCGTACATCTGGCGCCGCTCGGCGTGCCAGGGGACGTCGGCGGCCAGGCTCTCGAAGAGGGCGTCGGCGCCGGTCAGCCAGCCGGGCAGGTGGTCGACCCAGGCGCCGGCCCCCAGGTCGGTCCGGCGCATCCCGCGGAGCGGGCCGAGCCGGATCTCGTCGGTCTGGTCGAAGAGGGACCCCTGGAGCGCGTGCATGGCTCCAGCCTACTCCGGACCCGAACAGCTGCTCGATTTACTTACGGCCCCGGCCGGGCTTGCCGCGACCCGTGTTCTTGGCACCCCGCGCGCCGCCGGAGCCGCCGCGCGGGTTCTTGCCCTGGGCGGGCTTGCGCGCCGATCCGGCCGTCTTGTCGGGACGCTTGCCCTTCGGCTGCGCGGGAGTCTGGGCCTGGCCCTGCTTGCGGCCGCGCGTGCTGTTGACCGTACGGCCGCGCACGATCCCGATGAACTCCTCCACCAGGTCGGTGGTCTCCTCCTCGGGCCACGACAAGGCGACGCGCGATTCGGGCGCGCCCGTCACCGGCCGGTAGGTGAGGTCCCTCCGGTGGTGGAGGCGGGCGAGCGACTGCGGGACGACGAGCACGCCCACTCCGGCCGCGACGAGCTCGATGGCGTCGGCGGTCGTCTCGGGGCGTTCGATCGCGGGGCGGCCCGGCAGGCTCTCCCACTCCAGGGTGTCGTCCAGGGGGTGGAGCACGATCTCGTCGGCGAGGTCCCCGGTGGAGACCTCCTCGACCGCCGCCACGACGTGGTCCTTCGGGATCACGACCACCGTGGTCTCGGTGTACAGGGGGATCGCGCTGAGTTCCGTACGGTCGATCGGCAGCCGGACGAATCCCGCGTCGGCGCCGCCGGCCCGCAGGACGCCGGGGGCCTCGGCCGGGGACACGGGGACGAGGGTCAGCGGGACGTCGGGCAGCCGCTCGTTCCAGATCCGCACCCATTTGGTGGGGGTCACCCCTGGAACGTAGGCGAGCCGGAACTGGGGAGGTACTTCCGAGCCTGTCACCCGGCCAGATTACCGGCCGTGGTCAGAGGTAGCGCACATGCTCGATACCCTGGGGACATGACGTCGCACAAGACCACCCAGACCATGAAGCCCGCGACCGCGGCGAAGAAGCTGGGTGTGTACCTAGAGGCCACACCCGCCGAGTTCCAGGAGGGTGTCGTCTCGCGCACCGAGCTGAACGCGCTCCAGGCCGATCCGCCGGCCTGGCTCCAGGAGCTGCGACGCAACGGCCCGCACCCCCGGCCCGTGGTCGCGGCGAAGCTGGGCATCTCGATCGCCGGTCTCGCCCGTGGCGGGGTCACCGAGGCGCTGACCACCGAGCAGATCGAGGCGCTCAAGAACGAGGCCCCGGAGTGGCTCCAGAAGGAGCGCGCCACGCAGGCGGAGGTCCGCAAGGAAGCGGTGCGGATCAAGGAGAAGCAGGCTGAGCGAGCGGCCCGCGAGAGCTGACCGCCCCCTGTCTGCGTGAAGGGGCCCCGGGCGTCGCCCGGGGCCCCTTCCGCGCGTACGGGCGGTGCCCGGCGTACGGGCGGTTTCCCCTCGCGCGGGCGGTTCCCCGCGTACGGGCGGTTCCCCGCGTACGGGCGGTTTCCCGTGCGCGGGCCGCGATGCCGGAGAGGCCCGGCGCTCCTCAGCGGGCCGGGCCCGAGGCCGTGATCAGGGCGGCCAGGGCGGCCATGCCGCCTTCGGCGAGCGCGCGGCGCTGGCGGTCGGCCGGAGTGCCCTCGCGCAGCAGCCGGTGCATGAGCGCGCTGACCTCCCGGTGGTCCCCCGACTCCTCCAGGGCGGGGGCGATGTAGGCGGCCAGCTGGCACAGCACGTCCCCGGCGCTGTGCGGCTGGCCCCGCGGATCCACGAGGGTGCTGTTCAGGCCGTGCCGGGCCGCGTGCCAGTTCGCGGCCTGCAACAGTTCGTGCGCGCATCCGGGGGGCGGAGCACCCGCGTTCTCCTCGGCGAGCGCAGTGGCGACGAGCGCCCGGATGATGCCGGTGAACAGCACGGCGTCGTCCGCCTCCAGTTGGACGTCCAGGCAGCGCACCTCGATCGTCGGGTAGCGGTCCGAGAGCCGCGCCTGCCAGTACAGCTGACCGCGGTCGCCGATGACCCCCGACTCCAGGAGCGCCCCGATCCGCTTCTCGTAGTCCGCGAGGCCGGTGAAGGAGGGCGGCGGTCCGCTGACGGGCCAGCGCCCGAAGACGATGGTGCGCCAGCTGGCGAAGCCGGTGTCGCGCCCGTCCCACAGCGGAGAGTTCCCCGACATGGCCAGCAGCGTGGGGAGCCAGACCCGGATCCGGTTGAGTACGGCCACGCCCATCTCCCGGCCCGGGACGGCCACGTGCACGTGCATGCCGTTGATCAGCTGCTCGTCGACCAACCGCCGGGCCTCTTCCCGCATGCGCAGGTAGCGCGGCTTCTGGGTGACCGCGGGGGGCGTGCCTTCCTTGAGGGGCGCGGTGGCGGACATCGCGACCCGACACCCCTTGTCCTCCGCCGCGGACGCCACCGCGTGGCGCAGCCGCAGCAGGTGCCCACCCACCTCGCCGAGGTCCGTGCAGATGGGCGTGGCGACCTCGATCTGTGCCTGCAGGAGCTCGTCCTGCACCTCCCCCTCGTCCACGAACGACCCGAGGCCGGCTGCGGCGCGCACCTCTTCCGCGAGGGGCATCGGCAGATGGGTGGAAGGGTCCAGCAGGACGTACTCTTCCTCGACCCCGACGGTGATCATGTCCGGCGGCTACCCGTGAATGCCGGGATGAATTCGGGCCCGGCGGGTTTGTGGAGCGCATTCGTGGTCAGACGCTTCAAGGTCCGCATTTCCCTTTCCGATGGAGTGAATGCCATGTCCGGTGACGAGAAGGCGAAGTCCAAGGGCGAGCAGGCCAAGGGCAAGGTCAAGGAAGCCGCAGGGCGGGCCGTCGGCAACGAGCGGCTCACGGCGGAGGGCCGTGCCGAGCAGGCCAAGGGCGATGCCCGGCAGGCCAAGGAGAAGATCAAGGACACCCTCAAGGACTGACTCCTTTCCTCCGGCTTTACCCGTGCCTCCCGAGCACCCTCGCGGTGCCGGGAGGCACATTCCGTTACGCAAGGAGGTTCCATGCCCGATGAGAACGCCGAGAGCAAGGCCGACCGTGGCGGGCGGGAGCGCGCCGGGACCGGCCGCGATGACGGTCGCAACGAGAGTCCCGAAGAGCGGGCGGACCGCCAGTGGGGCGAACTGGTGCAGGAGATCCGCGTGGCCCAGACCGGCGTGCAGATCCTGTTCGGCTTCCTCCTCACCGTGGCCTTCACCCCCGTCTTCCGCACTCTCGAAGAGACGGACCGGACGATCTACCTGATCACGGTCATCCTCGGCTCGCTGGCCACGGGGGCCCTCATCGGTCCCGTTGCCTTCCACCGGATCGTCTTCCGTCGCCGCATCAAGCCGGAGGCGGTCACCTGGGCGTCACGGCTGACGATGACGGGCATCGTGCTGCTGCTGATGACCCTGTGCACGGCCCTGCTCCTCATCCTCCGCGTGGCGACGCACGACGCGCAGGTCCCGTGGCTGGTGGCGGGTGTCCTGGCCTGGTA
Source organism: Streptomyces cirratus (assembly GCF_014650775.1). Classification (GTDB taxonomy): domain Bacteria; phylum Actinomycetota; class Actinomycetes; order Streptomycetales; family Streptomycetaceae; genus Streptomyces; species Streptomyces cirratus. The sequence goes on from NZ_BMVP01000004.1 coordinate 564,839, forward strand.
CCTGCTGTGCTGGTTCGCGCTCCCGATGTGGGTGCGCCACCGGCACACCACCCGACGCGACTAGTCCGGCGGCTCTTGGGCGGGCGGTTCCTCGGCGGGCGACGGCGCTTGCGGTCCGGGCGCCGGCGGTGGTTTGTCCCCGGGGCCCGCGGGGCGCGGGTCGCGGGGTACCGCGCCGGGGCCCGGCGTGGGGCCGGGACCCTGGGGCTCGGGGGTCTTGGGGTCGTGGCCCGGCGTGGCGGCCGCCCTGTACGTTCCCGGCTTCCGGTCCTGTGGCTCCCGGCCGGTCCCTAGTGGCTCCTTGGCCCGCTCCATGCGGTTCACCTCGGCTTTCCGTCTCGTGCGCGCGGTGTCGTGACGCATTGTGGTTGACGTGTTCCCCGCGCTTGCCCGGGGACACGGTCCGCAACCGCGCTGCCGCTGTGGTTCCGACGTTCCGAGTAGACCCGGTCGGGGCGGTTTCCGCATGGTTTCGGCACCGAAGCGGCCCCCGGACGCACAGCGGCGTTCCGGGGGCCGGGCGGGTGCGGGACTGCTCAGCCGCCCGCCGCTCCGGTGGCCGGGGCGGGCTGGGCGGGCCGGGCGGCCTGCGCCGAGAGCGGGGTGGCGATCTGCTCCAGCGAGCGGCCCTCGGCGGCGACGGCGAAGAAGACCGCGACCACTCCGGCCGCCACCATCAGGCCGGCGCCCACGCAGAAGGCGATCACCGCGTCGCCCACCACCCCGCTGGAGGTCAGCTGGGCGAAGAGCAGCGGGCCGGAGATGCCCCCGGCCGCCGTGCCGACGGCGTAGAAGAAGGCGATCGCCATCGCCCGGGTCTCCATCGGGAAGATCTCGCTGACGGTCAGGTAGGCCGAGCTGGCACCGGCGGAGGCGAAGAAGAGCACCACGCACCAGCAGGCGGTCATGGTCACCGCGTCCAGCCGTCCCGCGTCGAAGAGCCACGCGGTCCCGAAGAGCAGCAGCCCCGAGAGGATGTACGTGCCCGCGATCATCGGACGGCGTCCGACGGTGTCGAAGAGCCGGCCCAGCAGCAGGGGGCCGAGGAAGTTGCCGAAGGCGATGACGGCGAAGTAGTACCCGGTGTGGCCGGACGGGACGTCGAAGAACCGGACCAGGATGCTGCCGAAGCCGAAGGTGATCGCGTTGTACAGGAAGGCCTGGCCGATGAAGAGCGACAGTCCGAGGACGGCGCGGCGCGGGTAGGAGCGGAAGACCGTCTTGGCGATCTCGCCGAAGCCGGTGCTGCGCCGCTGGGTGACGGTGATGGCTTCGCCCGGCTCCGGCAGCGGCTCGCCCTTCTCCTCCTCCACCTGCCGTTCCACGTCGGTGACGAGTTCCTCGGCCTCGGCGGCCTTGCCGTGGATGAACATCCACCGAGGGCTCTCGGGTACGTGTCGGCGCACCACGAGGATCACCAGTCCGAGGACGACGCCGAGGGCGAAGGTCAGCCGCCAGCCCAGCCAGACGGGGAAGAGACCGGTGTCCAGGGCGAGGACGGACAGCAGTGAACCGGCGACCGCGCCGAGCCAGAAACTGCCGTTGATGATGAGGTCGACGCGGCCCCGGTACTTGCTCGGGATCAGCTCGTCGATCGCGGAGTTGATCGCCGCGTACTCGCCGCCGATGCCGAAGCCGGTGAGGAACCGGAAGACGAAGAACCACCAGGAGGAGAACGAGAACGCGGTCAGGGCGGTCGCGGCGAGGTAGACGCCGAGCGTGACGAGGAAGAGCCTCTTGCGCCCGAAGAGGTCGGTCAGCCGCCCGAAGATCAGGGCGCCGGAACAGGCCCCGGCCACGTACAGGGCCGCCGCCGTACCGGTGACCTGGGCGTCCGTGATATCGAGACCGCTGCCCTGCTCTGAGAGCCGGCTCGCGATGTTGCCGACGATGGTGACTTCGAGACCGTCCAGGATCCATACGGTTCCCAGCCCGATCACGATCATCCAGTGCCACCGGGACCAGGGGAGCCGGTCCAGCCGTGCGGGGACCTTGGTGGTGACGGTCCCCTGTTCCACAAGATCAGCCATGCCCGGGCGTCTGCCCTGCGCGTCCGGCCGTAAACCCGCCGTAAAGGTCGTCGGCCTGCACGGGCCGCACGGCGCGTCTTCTCGGGCGTGCCAACGGTTCTGACGGCCCGTCGGACTGTAGGGCAGACGTACGGCAGCGGGCCACGGGGCTTCCTGGAGGACATGTACGTCGGAGGAACCCGCACCGGACGCGGCGCCCCTCGGACGACCGGCCCCCGGACGACGGGCCCTCGGACGGCACCGCGCGGCGGACGGGCCGGCTGCCTTCGGCTGCTTCACCCGGTCGCTCCCGCCGGGCCGGGCGGGGGCGTGGCGGGGGCCGCCCGGGGTAGGCGCCGACCGATACCACGTCCGGCCGCAGGCCACAGGCCACAGAGGAGTCGTCCATGGATCTCACCCAAGCCCTGAGCGCTGCCCGACGCCGCGCGGACCGCGAGGAGCGGGCCTACGCGGGTGACGAGGAGCGGCCGCTCAAGGGGTACCTCGCGCTCATGGGGGCGTACGGCGCGGGCGTCGCGGGGCTGGTGGCGGCCGCCCGGGCCGCGCGCAGGCCGGTGCCGCGGCTGTCCCCGTACGACGTGCTGCTGCTCGGCGGCGCCACCCACTGGGTGGCGCACACCGTCGCGAAGGACCCCGTGACCAGCCCGCTGCGGGCTCCCTTCACCCGCTACCGGGGTACTTCGGGGCCGGCGGAACTGGTGGAGGACGTACGGGGTTCGGGGGCGCGGCACGCCGTCGGCGAGCTGCTGACCTGCCCGTTCTGCCTGAGCCTGTGGGTGACCACGGGGTTCGGCGCCGGATACGTGTTCGCGCCGGCCTTCACCCGCTTCGTGGCCGGTTCGCTGGCGGCGCTGACGGGGGCCGACCTGCTCCAGCTGTGCCGCGCCCGGCTCCAGGACGAGGGGTAGCGGGGCGTGGGGGGGCGCTCAGACCGGGAGGTCCTCCGCGTCGGCGCTGCGGATGCAGGCGGACATGTTGACCTCCATCATGCGCAGGGCCGCTTCGGCGAGGTCGCGGTGCAGGTGCGCCACCGCGTCCCGTACGACGGTGACGTCGAGGTGGCGGATGTGGGCGTCGAGCGCGGAGTAGAGCACGCACTGCTCGGTCGCCTGTCCGCACATGATCAGGTGGTCGACGTCGAGTTGCCCGAGCAGGTAGGACAGCGGTGTCTCGAAGAAGATCGAGTGGCGTGCCTTGAGCACGAAGAGGGAGTCCTCGTCGGGCAGCAAGGGCTTCACCAGGTCGGCGTGGGGGCCGTCGAGGGCGGTCTCCAGGATCTCCCCGTGGTGGGAGCGCCACTGGCCGAAGTTGTCGTTGACGTAGATGACGGGGGTGCCGCCGCGCCTGGCGCGCTCCAGGAGGTGCTGGATGCGGGGGACGGCCTGGCGGGCGGACGGCAGCAGCAGTTCCGCGTCGGGGTGCTCGTACCGGTTGATCATGTCGATGACGATGAGTGCGCTGCCTGTCATCTCCCGGCCTCCTTGCCTGCGCCGATCGTCCGGAGGCACCCTCCGGTCTTCGGCTGCTACCCGCCACGCCGCCCCCGATGCCCGATGTGACCACTCGCGAACCACCCCCTCGACGGCGTTTGTCCGGGCTCTGGCCGGTTAGCCGCGGGGCAGGGCGTGCTGCGCGCCCCCGGCTCCCCGGGGGGCCGGACCGGTTGCGAACGGAGTCCACGCGATGAAGGTCTCGGACCATCTGCTGGAACGGCTGCGCGAGTGGGGGGTGGAGCACGTCTTCGCCTACCCCGGGGACGGCATCAACGGCCTGCTCGGAGCCTGGGGCAGGGCCGGCGACAAACCCCGGTTCATCCAGGCCCGGCACGAGGAGATGGCCGCCTTCCAAGCGGTGGGTTACGCGAAGTTCTCCGGACGCACCGGCGTCTGCGCGGCGACCTCGGGCCCGGGCGCCATCCACCTGCTCAACGGGCTCTACGACGCCAAACTCGATCACGTGCCGGTGGTCGCCATCGTCGGACAGACCGCCCGGACCGCGATGGGCGGCTCCTACCAGCAGGAAGTGGACCTGCTCGCCCTGTACAAGGACGTGGCCTCGGAGTTCTGCGAGATGGTCACGGTCCCGCAGCAGCTGCCGGGCGTCCTGGACCGGGCGATGCGGGTGGCTGCGGCCCGGCGCACCGTCACGGCGGTCATCATTCCGACCGACGTGCAGGACCTGGAGTACGAGGCTCCCACGCACGACTTCAAGATGGTGCCCTCCAGTCAGGGCCTGGGCCGCTACGCACAGGTACCGGCCGACGAGGAACTGCAGCGGTGCGCGGAGATCCTCAACGCGGGCGAGAGGGTGGCCTTGCTCGTCGGCCAGGGCGCCCGCCGGGCGCGGGCAGAGGTCGAGGAGGTCGCCGAGGTGCTGGGCGCGGGCGCCGCCAAGGCCCTGCTCGGCAAGGACGTACTGCCCGACACCCTGCCGTGGGTCACCGGCTCGATCGGGCTGCTGGGCACCAGGCCCTCGTACGAGATGATGCGCGACTGCGACACCCTGCTGGTGGTCGGCTCCAGCTTCCCGTACAGCCAGTTCCTGCCCGCTTTCGGGCAGGCCCGCGCGGTGCAGATCGATGTGGACCCCTCGATGGTCGGGATGCGGTACCCGTTCGAGGTGAACGTCGTCGGCGACGCGGCGGAGACGCTCAAGCGGCTGCTGCCGCTACTGGAGCGCAAGGCCGACCGGAGCTGGCGCGACGGCATCGAGCAGTCCACCGAGCGCTGGTGGGAGGTGATGGAACGCCGGGCCCGGGTGCCCGCCGAGCCCGTCAACCCGGAGCTGGTGGTGCACGCGCTGGACCCGCTGCTCCCGGACGACGTGATCCTCGCGGCGGATTCCGGTTCGGCGGCGAACTGGTACGCCAGGCACCTGAGGATGCGCGGAGCGATGCGCGGCTCCCTCTCGGGGACGCTCGCCACGATGGGGCCGGGCGTGCCGTACGTGATCGGGGCGAAGTTCGCCTTCCCCGAGCGGCCGGCGATCGCGATCGTCGGTGACGGCGCCATGCAGATGAACGGCATGGCCGAGCTGATCACCATCGCCAAGTACTACCGCGAGTGGAGCGACCCCCGTCTGGTGGTGGCCGTCCTGAACAACCAGGACCTCAACCAGGTCACCTGGGAGATGCGGGCGATGGAGGGCGTGCCGCAGTTCGAGCAGTCGCAGAAGCTGCCCGACGTGCGCTACGCCGACTTCGCCACCGGTATCGGGCTGGGCGGTGTCCGGGTGGAGCGGCCCGAGGACGTCACGTCGGCCTGGCAGCAGGCCCTGGCCGCCGACCGGCCCTTCGTGATCGACTTCCGTACCGACCCGGCGGTGCCGCCGATCCCGCCGCACGCCGCCTGGGACCAGTTCAAGGCCACCGCGACGTCGGTGCTCCAGGGCGACAGCGACCGCGCCTCCATGGTCAAGCAGGGGCTCAAGGCGAAGATCCAGGAGTTCCTGCCGGGCAGCGGGAAGGAGTGAGCGGCGGTTCCCGGGCGGCCCTCGCCGACCACGTCGCCGCCCGGCTGCGCGGGCCGGCCGAACGGGCTCAGGGGGGCTCGGGGATGAAGGGGAGGTACTCCTCCTCTTCCTCGCCGGTGGGGAGGACGACGTAGCTCGCCTCGGGGAGTTCGTTCCACACGCCGGGCAGGTCACCCAGCGGTTCCGATACCACCAGGCGGGTGTCGTCGGAGACCTTCCGCAGGTAGGGCAGCTCCGGGTACAGCTCGCGGACGGTGTCGGCCCTGCTGCTGTAGAACAGCGACCGGGACTTGCCCTGGCTGGAGTAGCGGAACGCCCACACCTTCTGCCCGTCGCTGACGGCGATCGTCATCTGGAGCGGGTCGTCCACGCCGTGTTCCTTGCCGAGGCGTTCGACCAGTCCGGCCATCCGGGCCACCGCGCCGGGCACGTCCTGGTCGAGTCCGAAGGTGACGGCCAGGTAGAACATGACCTCGGAGTCCGTGGAGCCCTCGATGCAGGGGAAGAGGGCCGGGTCGACGGCCATGCACAGGTCCCGCTGGAGCCGGTTGAAGTCGGTGATCGCCCCGTTGTGCATCCACAGCCACCGGCCGTGCCGGAAAGGATGGCAGTTGGTCTGCTGGATGGCCGAGCCGGTCGAGGCGCGGACGTGGGCGAAGAAGAGCCGCGAGCTGACGTGGGCCGCCAGCTCGCGCAGGTTCCGGTTGTTCCAGGCCGGTCCGATGTCACGGAACACCGCCGGGCTACCGTCCCCGTGCTCGCTGTACCAGCCGATGCCGAAGCCGTCGCCGTTGGTGGTCTCGACGCCCATCCGGGCGTGCAGGCTCTGGTTGATGAGCGAGTGCTCGGGCCGGTAGAGGACGGTGTCGAGCAGGACCGGCGATCCCGAGTACGCGAGCCAGCGGCACATCGGTGGCACCCCTTTCAGCACATGGTTCGAGCCTAACGCGGCGGGCGGTGGCGGGCCCGGCGGTCACAGGGGTGTCCTCAGCGCGCTCGCGCCCCGCCGCCACCGCTCCAGCAGCAGGGCCCCGAGACGGTCCTCCAGCAGGACGGTGGCGTCGGCGCCGAAGGCGATGTCGCCCTCCAGGGCGGGCTCGTCCTCCAGCAGGCCCGCGATGACCTCACGGCGTACGAGCTGCTCGTGGACGGCGTCGGCCTCGACGTGCTCGGCGTAGAAGTGCTCGGCGGCGGGCCCGGCGTCCAGGCGGCGCATCGCCGCTGCCATCCGGCGCGAGCCCGGCGAGGAGGTGACCTCGACGCATGCGAAGTGGCCCACGAGCGCCCCGCGCAGTGCCCGGTGCAGCCCGAACAGGGACATGAGGTTCACGGTCGCAAGGGCCTCGGCCGGGGCTGCGTCGAGGTAGTGCCCGTAGTCCGTGTTCAGGCCCAGGTCCGCCATCAGGCGGGCGAAGAGCTCGGCGTGCACGCGGTCGGCGTGCCCGGCGCCGAACTCGTCGTACTCGATGGCGACCATGGCGGCCTTCGCCCGGCCGCGCAGGCGCGGGATGACCCACACGTGGGGGTCGGCCTCCTTGAGGTGGTACAGGGAGCGCAGGGCGGCGTACTCGCGTACCTGGCCCGGTTCCCCCTCGTGCTCCAGGTAGCCGCTGACGCTGCCGGAGTGGTCGACCGGCTCCACCAGCAGCTCGCCGAAGGCCTGGTCGACGGTGCGGCCGCAGGGCGCGTCGGCGCGCAGGGCGGCCAGGAAACGCTGCTCCAGGGCGCCGCGCAGGGCGAGCAGCCCCGGGTCCCACTCGCGGCTGTCGTCGACCCCCTCGAAGCCCCGGTAGTGGAGCTCGTAGAGCAGGTAGAGGGCCAGCTGCAGGTCGTCCCCGTACGGGTCCGCGGTGTCGGCGGCCGGGTCGGGGAGCGGGGCGGCCCGGTCGCGCAGGGACGCGGCCACAGCGGCCGAGAGGGGTCCGCGCGGGGGCGGGAGCCGGCGGGCGGTGGACGTGCGGGGGCCGGTGGTGCTCGCCGTCACGGGTGGATCCTCCTCAGGGGCCGGTGGGTGTCGCGGGCTGCGTGGGGTTCGCGGATGGCGCGGGGTGTAGGGGCGGCGGGCGCGCCCGCGCGGATGACGACCAGTTCCTCCGTCGTCTCGTCGGGCCCCAGCAGGCCCCGTTCGCGCAGCCACGGCAGCCGGGAGCGGAGCACCGGGCCGAAGGGGATGCGGGCCCGGTCCACGACCTCGGCCCGCATCCCGGCGGCGGTCAGCCGTTGCAGCGTCCTGTCGGTGCCGCACAGGGCCGAGTGGACCATCAGCAGGGTGCCGTGCGGCTTGAGCAGGCCGGGGGCGGCGGCGCAGAGGCGGTCGACGACCTCGCGCCCGTCGTTGCCCGCGTCCCAGGCGCGGGCCGGCCCGCGGGCGGGCAGCCCCGGGTCGGGAGCGGGTACGTAGGGCGGGTTGCTGACGACCAGGTCGAAGGGGCCGAGGGCCTCGGCGGTGGCCAGGTTCCCCCGGTGGACGGTGACGGGCTGCCGCATCCGCAGGGCGTTCAGGCGTACGGTCAGCGCCGCGCGCCAGGAGATGTCCACCGCGGTCACCCGGGCGCCCCGGCGCGCCGCGTACAGGGCCAGCGCGCCGCTGCCGGTGCACATGTCCAGGACGTCCGTGCCGGGAGCGACCTCGCTCCGTACGGCTTCGGCCAGGAGGCAGGTGTCCTCCTGGGGGGCGTAGACCCCGGGAAGGGTCCACAGGCGGGCGAATTCGTGGCGCGCCCGTGGGAATCCGAGGCTCAGCGACATCCAGCACCTCCGTGGTCGGTCGGTCATCGGGCGGCTACCCCGTCCCGGGCGCACCACACGTACCGGCAGGTGTGCGGCGGCGTGAGGTGGGGAGGCGCGCAGGAGGGCAGTCCACTTCTTCGACGGAGGCAAGACCATGCGCGCATTGACCTGGCAGGGCACGCGGGACGTACGGGTGGAGTCCGTTGCGGATCCGGGGATCGAGGACCCGACGGACATCGTCGTCAAGGTGACGTCCACCGGTATCTGCGGCTCGGACCTGCACCTCTACGGGGTCCTCGGGCCGTTCCTGGAACCCGGCGACGTCCTGGGCCACGAGGCGATGGGCCTGGTCGAGGAGGTGGGCCCGGAGGTGAGGACGCTGCGGCGCGGCGACCGGGTGGTCGTGCCGTTCAACGTCTCCTGCGGCGACTGCTTCATGTGTGGCCAGGGCCTGCACTCGCAGTGCGAGACCACCCAGGTGCGGGAGTACGACAAGGGCGCCTCGCTGTTCGGCTACACCAAGCTCTACGGGCAGGTGCCCGGCGGGCAGGCGCAGTACGTTCGGGTGCCGTTCGGTGACAGGCTGCCGGTGAAGGTGCCCGAAGGGCCGCCGGACGAGCGTTTCGTGTACCTGTCGGACGTCCTGCCGACCGCCTGGCAGGCGGTGGAGTACGCGGCCGTACCGCCGGGCGGCACCGTAGCGGTCCTCGGTCTCGGGCCGATCGGGCAGATGGCCGCCCGGATCGCCCTGCACCGCGGTGCCCGGCTGGTCATCGGTGTGGACCTGGTGCCGGCCCGGCTGGAGCGGGCCCGGTCGTTCGGCGTCCACGCGCTGGACCTCAAGGAACACGGCAAGCAGCTGGTGGGGGCCGTACGTGACCTGACCGACGGCCGGGGCCCGGACTCCGTGATCGACGCGGTGGGCATGGAAGCCCACGGCGCTCCGCTGGCCTCCGCCGCGCAGCGCTTCACGGGGCTGCTCCCGGACGCCGTGGCGAGGCCGCTGATGGAGCGTGCCGGAGTGGACCGGCTGACCGCGCTGCACACCGCGATCGACCTGGTGCGCCGGGGCGGCACCGTCTCCGTGTCGGGCGTCTACGGCGGTGCCGCCGACCCGATGCCCCTGCTGACCATGTTCGACAAACAGATCCAGCTGAGGATGGGGCAGGCCAACGTGAAGGCCTGGGTGGACGACATCCTGCCGTTGCTGGAGGACTCCGACCCGCTGGGCGTCGAGGGCTTCGCCACCCACACCATGCCGCTCGAAGAGGCGCCCCGGGCGTACGCCATGTTCCAGGCCAAGGAAGACGGCATGATCAAGACCCTGCTCCAGCCGTAGCCGTCCGTCCGTGGACGCGGTGCTACGAGGCGAGGGGCGCGGTGGCCATGCCCGCCCCCTCGCGCAGGCCGGCCAGGAACTCCTGCACCGCCTCCACCGCCGTGTACCGGGGCTCCCAGCCCAGTTCCGCGCGGGCCCGGGAGCTGTCCAGCAGCGGGAGCCGCAGCACCGCGTCGAACAGGTCGGGGGACGCGGGTACGGCGCGCAGCCGCCAGGCGGCGGAGAGCGCGGCCCGGACCGGCGCGACCGGCATCCGGACGACCCGGGCCTCCAGGATCGCGGCGAGCCGCTCCGCGTCCAGCGGCGGTTCGGCGGCGAGGTTGAAGGCCCCCCGCACGGGCCGGGTGACGGCTTGGGCATAGGCGGCCGCCGCGTCGTCGGTGTGCAGCGCCTGGAGGCGCAGGCCGGGCAGGTCCGGAACGACCGGGATCAGACCGGGCCGGACCAGTCGGCCGGGCAGCAGCCGGCCCGCGAAGATCCGGCGCTGTTCGGAGGCTGCTTCCCGCTTGAACAGGAACGCGGGGCGCATGCGGACGACGCGGATTTCGGGGTGGGCGCCCTCGTAGGCGTCCAGGACCCTCTCCAGGTACGACTTCTCCCGGGTGTACGCGGCCTGCGGCCAGCCGTGGGTGGGCCAGGTCTCGTCCACGGTGCGGTCCTTGGGGCCGGGCGAGTACGCGCCGACCGACGAGGCGTGGACGAGGGCGGGGACACCGGCGGCGGCCACGGCATCGAACACGCGGGTGCTGCCGAGGACGTTGGTGCGCCACGTCTCGGCCGGGTCGTGCGTGGGCTGGAACTTCCAGGCCAGGTGGACCACCGCGGCCGCGCCCTCGAAGAGCGGCACGAGGTCGGCGCCGCCGGGTTCGATGTTCACGGCCCGCCAGTCGGTCCCCTCGGGCCTCCAGTCGGGGAGCCTGCGTGCGAGTCCGAGGACGGAGCCCACGGCGGGATCGTCGACAAGGGCCCGCACGACGCTGGTGCCGACGTTGCCGGTGGCGCCGACCACGACGACGCGCAGGCCGGTCGCCGGGGCCGGCCCGGCTGAGGGTGTGGAGGTCATGCCTGTTCCCTTCCCGCGGTGGGCTGCGCTTGCGGTACCCGGGCGAACGGACTGTCGTCGAGTCGGGCGAGCAGCTCGGCCGGATCCTGGTAGACCGCGCCGGCCCCGGCCTCTTCCAGGTCGCGGCGCGGGATCCCGCCGCACAGCACGCCCACGCAGGTGACCCCGGCCCGCGTCGCGGCCTTCATGTCCCACACGCTGTCGCCGACGAACACGGAGGCGTGGGCGGACGCGTCGGCCAGGTCGAGTGCGTGGTGCACCGGGTCGGGTGCCGGCTTGCCCTCGCTGACGTCGTCGGCGCTCGCGGTGGCGGTGATGGCGTCGTCGGCGCCGATCGCCCGCCGCAGCGCCTCCAGTTCGGTGCTTCCGGCCGAGGTCACCAGCACGACCCGCCAACCGCTCCCGTGGAGGGTGCGCAGCAGTTCGGCGGCGGAGTCGAAGCCGGGCAGCCGCTCGAAGTAGGTCGCGTACAGGGTGTCGTGGGCGGCTTTCAGCGCGTCGTCCTGATCGGTGTCGCGGTCGTCGCCGAGCAGGTGGGCGATCAGGTCCTCGCCGGGCAGGCCGATCGCGCGGTGCACGGCGTGCATCGGCACGACGTGACCGGCCTGCCGCAGCGCTTCCCACCACGACGTGACATGAAGGTGGTTGGTGTCCACGAGGGTTCCGTCGACATCGAACATGGCGGCGCGGTTCATGCTTTTCCTCCCGTACGGCCGGTGTCCCGGGCGTGGTGCGGGTCCGGTCGGCGACCGGGGCCCACTTGCCCAGCTGTTCCTTGAGCTCGGCCTTGTTCATGGACGAGCGGCCGTGCAGGTTCTTGCGCTTGGCCTCCGCGTAGAGCTGGTCGTACGTCGGTCCCTGCGCTCCGCTGTGGGAGTGCCGGCCGCCGCGCTCGGAGGAGGACATGTCCTCCAGGGAGGTCTTGCTCGCCGTCTTCGACTCCCCCGCCCGGGCCCGCTCCTTGTTGACGGTGCGGGCGGCGATCTCCTCGGCGCGCTCGGTGCTCTCGCCGCGCTCCTGCGCGCTCTCCTTGATGTGCTCGTACTGCCGCTCGCGCTTGGGGCTGGATCCGCGGGGCATGGTCACTCCTTCGTTGGTAGCCGATGTCTTGTGTTGTGCCGATGGTTTTCCGGGCTTCACCCGTGCGGGCGCAGGGCCCGGGACGGCACGCCGTCGGCGCGGACCGCCGTGCGCGCATGGGCGAGGACGAAGCCGCTGCGCGGTCGCGTCGGCATGCGGTGGAGCGGAATCGTCAGATCCTGCTCGGGGACGTCACAGTCCAGATCGGCGAGGGCGCCGACGATGGCCGTCAGCAGGCCGACCGCGATGTCCTCGCCCGGGCAGCGGTGCCCGGTACGGACGTCGCCGCCGCCCTGCGGGACGAGGTCGTTCGACGGGGGTTCGCGGCCCATGAAACGGCAGGGGTCGAAGTCGCAGGGCTTCGGCCACACCTCCGGGTCGTGGTTGCGCCCGTACAGGTCCAGCAGAACGAGACTGCCCTCGGGGACGGGGACGTCCCGCCAGCGCAGGTCACGGGCGGCGAGACCGCCGATGAAGGGCGCGAACGGGTAGAAGCGGCGGACCTCGTGGGCGAAGGCCCGGGCGTACGTTCCGTCGTCCCCGCGGAGCCGGTCCCGGTGGACGGGTGCGCTGTGCAGCGCGTGCGCGGCGAAGACCGCGAACCAGGACAGGGCCACCGTGGGGCGGATGATGTTGAGCAGCTCCACGGCCGCTGTACGCGGGTCGAGCAGGCGGCCGTCGGCGTCGCGGTGCCAGGCCACGGCGGTCAGGACCGATCGGGGCCGTCCGCCGGACGGGGCCGGGGCGGCCGTGCGCAGTTCCGTGACCACCCGGCGCAGGGCCCGTTCCTGGCGGGCGCGGGCGCGGCGGGCCTTCCAGTGGCGGGGGCCGGGGGTCGCGAACCCGTCGACCATGGCCACGCAGTCCTCGCCCACGGAGCGGGCCGCCCCTTCCGAGAGGGGCAGGCCCACCCAGTCGCACACGGCTCCGGCGAGGACGGCGGCGACCTCGTCGAACAGGACCACCTCGCGTCCCTGCCAGCCGGCCACCGCGCGCGGCCAGCGGGCGACGAAGCGTTCGGTGAGTGCGGCGATGCCGCCTTCGGCCATGAGGAGCGAGACGAACATGTCCTTTCGCACGCGGTGGCCGCCGCCGTCGAGGGTGTGCACCGCGCCCCGGCCGATCAGCGTGTCGAGGACGGGGCCCGGAAGGGCGCCCTCCCGCCGGACGTGCTGTTCGTCGTAGAAGAACTCCACCGATCCGGGCCCGTCGAGGACGACCGTCCGCCGGCCCATGAGCCGGGTGACGACCGGTCCCTCCCCGGCGCGTTCCTGCAGGCCGGGCAGCCAGGCGTAGCCGCGGGCCAGCAGTGAGGCGGTGCTGTCGATCACGGAAGTGAACATACGCGGCGCCTACCCGCTGCGCCGCTCGGCACTCCCCGCCCGTTCGGGTGGGCGGCGCGTGCGGAGGCGGCCGTCCGGGGTAGGCGGAGGGGGAACGGTCCACGAGGACCCCGCGGCAGCGACGAGGAGGCCGACGATGAGCGGTACGGGACGCACGGGCGCTACGGGAGCGGGCGGCGGCATGGAGGACAAGGCCCAGCGGCCCGGCATCGGCCGTGAGGAGCAGGTGGCCGAGGCCCCGGGGCAAGACGGGCGCACGCGCGGCCGGAGCAAGGAGGAGTCGACGCGCCGACGGCCCGGAGAGGCGCGTCTCCCGGAGGCGGACGGCGTGGAAGACGGGGCGGAGGACGAGGTGGAGGACGGCTCGGACGAAACCTCCGGCGCACGCGGCCGAACGGGTTTCGGCGGCCGGTGACCGGCAAGGCGGACCGTATGAACACGAAGCGATCCGACGCACACGCGGCGCCCGGGACGCCGGCTCCGGCCGCGGCAGGCGGCCCGGAGCGGCACATCATCGAGCCGGACGGCCCGGAACTGCTGGAGGGGCCGGTGGAGCGGCCGCGGCGGGACGGTTCCACGGCGCGCTCCGAGCGCCCGGTGGTGGCCGTGTGCACCTGCCGGAGGAGCCGGATCTACCCGTGGTGCGACACCAGCCACCGTGCCCGGACCAGCGTGGACGATGCCGCGGCCGGACCCGACCGGGAGGGAGGGCTGCCGTGAGCGCCTCCTCCGCGCCGGGCCGGGTCGTGGTCGTCACCGGGGCCAGCGGCGGTGTCGGGCGTGCCGTCGCCCGGGCCTTCGCCGCCCGTGGCGACCGGCTCGCGCTGGTCGCCCGCGGCGGCGCGGGTCTGGAGGGGGCCGTCCGGGACGTCGAGGCGCTGGGCGCGAAAGCCCTGGCGATCGAAGCGGACGTCGCCGACCCGGAGGCGGCCGAAGCCGCCGCCCAGCGCGCCGAGGAGGAGTTCGGGCCCCTCGACGTCTGGGTCAACGTGGCCTTTACGTCGGTGTTCGCGCCGTTCACGGAGATCAGCCCGGAGGAGTTCCGCCGGGTCACCGAGGTTTCCTACCTGGGGTACGTGTACGGCACCCACGCGGCCCTGCGCCGGATGCTTCCCCGCAACCGCGGCACCCTCGTCCACGCCGGTTCCGCGCTCGCCTACCGGGGCATTCCGCTGCAGAGCGCGTACTGCGGCGCCAAGCACGCCCTCCAGGGCTGGCACGAGGCGCTGCGGTGCGAACTGCTCGCCTCGGGCACCGCGGTCCGCACCACGATGGTGCAGTTGCCCGCGCTGAACACGCCGCAGTTCGACTGGGTGCTGTCGCGGCTGCCGAGGCGCGCGCGGCCGGTGCCGCCGATCTACCAGCCGGAGGTCGCCGCCCGGGCCGTCCTGTACGCCGCGGACCACCCGCGGCGGCGGGAGTACTGGGTCGGGGGCAGCACCGCGGCGACGCTGATGGCCAACGCCGTGGTGCCGGGGCTCCTCGACCGGTACTTGGCCCGTACGGGCTTCGACTCCCAGCAGACCGATGCCCCCGCGGGGGACGACGAGCCGGCCAACCTGTGGCAACCCGCCGACGAACGGCGGGACTTCGGGGCGCACGGCCGCTTCGACGCATCGGGGCGGACGCGGAGCTTCCAGTGGTGGGCCACCCGCCACAGGGGCGCCCTAGCCGCGGCGACGCTCGGCGGGGCCGGCGCCGCGGCCCTCGCCTGGAGCCGACGAGGGCGCGGCTGACGGACGCCGAGGGGGCCGGGGCAGCTGCCCCGGCCCCCTCGGCGTATCAGCGGCGTTTCCAGCGGGTCAGGTGTGGAGAAGGCGGTTGAAGAAGGAGCGGTAGCGCTGGAGCGCGATCCGCAGATCTTCCGTCACGGGTTCCTCGCCCTTGCTCCACTGGCCCTCCAGCTCCTGCTTGTGGGAGGAGAACGTACCGGCCAGCGTCTGCATCACCTCGGCGACGAGGGTGTCGGCGGACCTGACCGCCTCCTGCGGGTCGTCGACGAAGCGGCCCTGTATCTCGCCCCAGCGCCTGCGGAACTCCTCCGCGTCGGGGGCCGCCAGCAGCGGCTCGTCCGTGGTGTCGCCCGCCGCGCCGGTGCCCTCCCGGGTGCCGGCGGCCGTCGTGTCCGCCTCGTCCGCCCGTCCGAACTCGTCTTCCCTCGTCTCGTCCCCGGCGCTGCCCCGCCCGCCGGTGTCCTCTTGCGCGCGCTCGCCGACGCCTGCGCCCTCGGCACGGTCGCCCGTCGCCTCACCGGGGTAGACGGCGGTGCTCCGCTCGTCGGATCCGGGGTGGGCGATGCTCTCCGTGGTCAGGCCGCCCTCGTCGTCGGGCCGGCCGAGCGTCTCGTCGCGATCCTGCATGTCATCGGCCTCCTTGGTCACCGAGCAGCTCCTGGAACAGGGCGCGGTAGTGCACCATCGCCCCGCGGAGCTCCTCCGTAGTCGCCTGTCCTTCGCTGCTGCGCGTGTTGACCGCGTGCGCGGCGCGGTAGTGCTCCAGCGTGCTTCCGTGCTCGACCGAGAGGTCGCGCACCTGCTCCCCGAACCCGTCGGTCGGGTAGCCGCGCTCCCTCATGAGCCGCGCCACCAGTTCGTCCGCCTGGGCGACCGCCCCCTCGGGGCGGTCCACGAAGTGTTCCTGGACGCCCTGCCACTCCTCGGCGTACTGGCTGCGGCGCGCGGCGGGCAGTTCCTTGATGTCCAGCTTGTCGTGGCGCTGCTCGCGGGCGCGCAGTTCACGCTCGGCGGCCAGCCGGCCACCCTCGTCCTGGACGGTGCGGTCGTACTCCGGGCCGAACCGCTCCCGAAGGTGCCGTCGGCGCGAGACCAGCCAGAGCCCGGCCGCGATGGCGATCAGTACCACCACTATGGGAACGATGATCGCGATGAGTGTGCTTGTCGACATGGGGGCCTCCACTCGGGGCCGTGCTCTCATCGGTGTCGTCGTTGGCGCGTGCCCGGGCCTGGGGCCCGCAAACCCTGCGTGCGGCCTCCCGTTACAGTCTGCCGCGTGAACGTAGCCCGCTCCATCGCACTGTTCGTCCTGGCCGCCCTCCTGGAGATCGGCGGAGCGTGGCTGGTCTGGCAGGGCCTGCGGGAGCACCGGGGCCGGCTGTGGATCGGAGCCGGGTTCCTGGCCCTCGGCCTGTACGGGGTGGTCGCCACCTTCCAGAGCGACGAGAACTTCGGCCGCATCCTCGCCGCGTACGGGGGCGTCTTCGTGGCGGGGTCCATCGTCTGGGGCATGGTCGCCGACGGCTACCGGCCCGACCGCTACGACGTCACCGGAGCCCTGGTCTGCCTCGCCGGGATGGCGGTCATCATGTACGCGCCCCGCGGCCAATAGCGGGGTGCCGCGCCCCGCGGCCGATAGGGAGGTGCCGCGCCCCGCGGCCGATAGGGTGCCGCGCCCCGCGGCCGATCAGCGGGGCCCGTTGACGCGCTCCGGGGCCGCCGCCGGTCGGTTTCGGCATGGTGGCTGCGGGCAGGCGCCGGGGCAGACCGTCCGGCGCGTCAGCGGAGGTGGCCATGCCCGTGTTCGTGGGGACGTCCGGCTGGCAGTACCGGGACTGGGCGGGGACCTTCTATCCGCCGGGGGTGCCCCAGCGCTTGTGGCTGGAGGAGTACGGCCGGCATTTCGGCACGGTGGAGAACAACAACGCCTTCTACCGGCTGCCCGCCCCCGAGACCTTCGCGGCGTGGCGCGCCCGGACTCCGGACGGTTTCGTCATGGCCGTCAAGGCCAGCCGCTTCCTGACCCACATCAAACGCCTGCGCGACCCCGAGGAGCCGGTCCGCCGGCTGATGACGCACAGTGCAGCCCTCGGCCCCCGCCTCGGGCCGGTACTTCTCCAACTGCCACCGACGCTGCGCGCGGACGCACGCACCTTGGACGCCTGCCTGGCCTGCTTCCCGGCCGGAGTGCGCGTGGCGGTGGAGCCCCGGCACGAGTCGTGGTGGACGCAGGAGATCCGGTCGGTCCTCGTCGAGCGGGGCGCCGCCCTGTGCTGGGCGGACCGGCACTCGCGGCCGATCACCCCGCTGTGGCGCACGGCCGACTGGGGTTACGTACGGTTCCACGAGGGCCGTGCGCAGCCGTGGCCCCGGTACGGGCCCGGTGCGCTGCGGTCGTGGGCCGGCCGGATCGCGGACACCTGGCCCGCGCGGGCCGACGTCTACGCGTACTTCAACAACGACCCGGGCGGGGCTGCGGTGAAGGACGCCGAGGCCTTCGGGCGCATGGTGGGCGCGGCGGCCGTTCCCGTCTGAGCGGGGCCCCGGGCACCCGTGGCCTTCCCTTCACCGGCCGTTCACCCGTCCGCTCCGGCCGGACGGGCGGACCCGCGGCCGCGACGGTGGTGTCGGGGCGCGAGCCGCCGGCTGCCTGGGAGTCTGGCCGCATGGTGCTGACGACGTCCTCCCCCACCGCCGGCCAGGAGCAGCATCAGCGGTCGGGGCGCAGGCTCGGCCCGCGTGACGGAACCGTGGCGGCTCCGGCGGCGTCGGCGGTGGTTTCGATGGCTGCCTACTGCCTGGCGATGGCCGTGCACGGGACGTACCCGTTCGGGGCCCGCTCGCGGGCGGTCAACGACCTGGGCAACCAGTTCGTGCCGTTCCACGCCCACCTGTGGGACCTGATGCGCGGCGGGACCGAGGGGGACCTCCTCTTCAACTGGGGCAGCGGCTACGGGGTCCCGTTCCTGGCGGACTTCTTCACGTACCTGATGAATCCGTTCTCCTGGCTCGTCGCGCTGTTCCCCCGCGACCGGGTGGAGCTGCCGGTCTTCCTCGTCACCCTGCTGAGCATCGGGCTGGCGACCGCGCTGATGACGGTGTGGCTGGGCCGGCTGCGGCCGGGGCCGCCGTGGCCGCGTGCGGCGCTGGCGGTGGGCTACGGCGTCAGTGCCTGGACGGTGTCGAACGGCTTCGCCGACCCCATGTGGATGTGGGGGCTGGTGGGCTTTCCGCTGATCGGCTTCGCGTACGACTGGTGCTCGGACGGGCGCCGCTGGGTGCTCGGTACCGTGCTCGTCGCCGTGACGTGGGCCGGCAACTTCTACACGGGCGCGATGGCCACCCTCGGGATGCTGCTGGTGCTGGTGGTCAGGCTGCTGCTCGACGGGCGGCCGTGGTCCGTTCTGCGGGGCGTGCTGCTGCGGGCCGTGTCAATGACGGCGGTCGGGGTGGCGCTGGTCGCCCCGGTGCTGACGGTCACGTTCCCGGCGTCGCGGGCGTCGCAGCCGGGTCCCGTGGCCGACTATGCGGGGCCGCCCGCGCTGCGCGACTACCTCGCGCACCTGCTGCCGGGGGGCTTCCATTCGAGCGGGCCGCAGGTGTCGGTGGGCATGCTGCCGCTGCTGCTCGTCCTCGCGTATCCCTTCGTGCGGAGGGTGCCGGTCAGACAGCGGGCCGCCTGGTGCGTGCTGCTGGTGCTGGTGGCGCTGTCCTACGTGTGGACGCCGACGATCCTGCTGTGGCACGGCCTGGCCCTGCCCAACGGGGGGCCGTACCGGGCCTCGTTCACACTCGCCGGGATGCTGGTGGCCGTGGCCTGGCTGGCGCTGTCCGCGCGGCCTCGTCCCCGGGAGCTGCTGGCGGGGGCCGGTTCGCTGGCTGTGCTGCTCGTCGTCGCGGGCCCCAGCGCGTACTTCACCGCCGCCACGTGGATCCTGACCGTGGCGGGGGCCACGGTGTTCCTGGCACTACTTGTGCTGCCGCGGCGCCGTGGCCGGGGCGTGCGCGTCGCCGTGACGGGGGCGCTCATCGGCGCCGTGTTCGTCTCCACGGTGTTCACGGTGCTGTCGGTGACCGAGCAGCGCGACCGGGAGGACTGGTGGCGGCCGAAACGGACGCTGGACGCGCAGTCCCTGGCGGCGCGGAGGGCGGTGCGGGCGCAGGACCGCTGGCCGGCCCTGCGCAGTGAGCCCGGTCCGCACGAGTTCGCCGACAACGACCCGCTCCTGCTGGGCGGGCAGGGTGGTTCGTACTACAGCAGCTACCTGCCCGCCCGGACCGCGCAGACCCTGCGCGGGCTGGGGGCGGGCTGGTACATGGGGGGCCGTCACACGGTCGGCTTCGAGGACCCCGTCGGCCGGGCGATCATGGGCGTGGGCAGCTACCTCGACCACGGCGGCCCGGACGGGTTCGTGCGGCGGACTGCGGACGCGGTCCCGGTGGTGACGCTGCGGCCGGGCGCGTCGGCCCCTGCGGCGGACACGGTGTTCGCCCGTCAGGAGCAGGTGCTGGGGGCTCGGGTGTATTCGGTGCCCGACGCCCGGACGGTGCGGGGCGCGGTGCCCATCGCGCGACCCGACGGGGGCTGGCGGCTGGCGCGGGGCGCCCGTAGCGCGTTCGCCTTCACGTGCCCTCCGGGAAGCTCGGCGTTCGCGTACGTGCCGTGGTTCTCCGGCACCCTCGACGCTCTGGGCTCGATGCGGCGGCTGTCGGCCTGGTACCCCATGACGAACAACGGGCTGTTGCCGCTGGGCAGGGTCCCGGCCGACGGCGAGGTGGTGCTGACGCTGACCGGCGACCGCGCCCAGGAGATCCCGCGCCTGCCGGTGGGCTGCCTGGACCCGCAGCGACTCGGCGCGGCGGTGGCCCGCTCGAAGGCTTCGGGCCCGCGCCGCATCACGGCCGGCGGTCATGCGATCGAAGCCGACCTCCCGGCGGGCTCCACCGGCACCGCGGTCGTGGCCGTTCCCGCCGTGCGGGGCTGGCGGTGCTCCGTGGACGGGGCGATCGCGAGGGCGCCCGGCCGGCTCGCCGGGCTGATCGCCGTGCCGCTGGGGCCGGGGGCCTCCCGCGTGGCCTGCGCGTACCGCACGCCCGGCCTGAGGGCCGGGCTCGTGGTGAGCGGGGTGGCCGTCGCCGCGCTGCTCGCCGTGCCGGCGGTCTCCTCGTCACCGCCGGACGGCCGGCGCCGCGCACTCCAGGAGTGCGCGGCCCGGCGGCTCAGGCGGCTCGGGCGGCTCAGGCGGCTCGGGCGGCTCGGGCGGCTCAGGACACGTTCACGGTGACGGTCGGCGAAGTCGCGCCGGCCACCATCACCCGCAGCTGCTCCTTGCCCTTCGTGCGGAACGTCGTGTCGAGCGAGTAGCTGGAGCCCTGCTTGACGGTCGTACTGGCGTGCAGGGTCGTCCACTTGGCACCGTTCTTGTGCTGGAGGACCACCTTGCTGCCGATCGGCACGCCCTTCGTGCGTCCGGTGAAGGTCACCTTGGTGCCGGTCTTCACATCGACCTGGTTCGCCTTGACGCTCACTTCGCCCGCCGGCTGCGTCGCGGCCGGGCGGGGCGGGAACGCTGCGGCGGACGCGGTTCCCACGGCTCCCGCGGTCAGCAGGGCGATGGACAGGGCTCCGGCTGCGAGCAGCCGGGCGGGGCGGTTTCGCGGTATGGCCCTCACGTTGGTCTCCCGTCTTCACGGATTCCCCCATGCGGCACGAACGGCACGCTTCCGGTCCGATTCGTGCCGATCCGATCGTAGGGTCGGTGACCGGTCCGGGCGACTCGAACGTACATGGCATCAGGTCAGGCCGGGTGCTTCACGGTTTCGGCGGCGCCCGCGCCGGTGCCCGCACCCGTCGCCCGCAGCCGTCGAAGAGCGGAGCGGCGCTGGACGACGGAGAGGGCCGCGACCGCCGCTCCGAGCACGACCCAGCCCGCCGGTCCGGCCGGCATGACCGCGCCCGTCAGCAGGAGCGGTCCCGCCGACTTCTGCACGGACTGGGACATGCCCGCCACGCCCAGGTAGGAGGCCCTCGCCCGCTCCGGTGCGAGGGAGACCGCCAGCTCCCAGGAACTCACCGACCGCACCAGCTCCGCCGCGGTGGCCAGCACTGCCGCGAGGAGCAGGCCGGCCGAGGCGGCCAAGGATCCGGCTCCGGTGGACAGCGCGAGGAGCACGCAGGAGGCGAGCAGTGTGAGCCCGTACACGGCCACCGCGCCCGCGGCCTGCCGCGGCTGACCGACCCGCGCCGACACCCGGAGCTGGAGTGCGACCACGAGCACGGTGTTGATCACGAGGAAGGCGGGGACGAGCGCGTGCGGCGCATCGGTGCGGGTGACCAGCCACAGGGGCAGTCCGACGGACAGGATCGAGTCGTCCAGGTTCATCGGGATGTCCAGCAGGACGAACCGGAGGTAGCCGCGGTCGCGCCACGGACTCGTCGGGGCGTGCGGCCGGTCGGCGGGGTCGCCGGTGCGGGCCGCGACGCGGCCGTGCTCAAGGGGCTCGCGGGTGCGGCGGACCAGGATCGCGGCCGCGAGGAAGGAGAGCGCGTTGGCCAGGATCAGGGCCTGGTAGGCCTCGCGGGTGCCGACGGCGAGTCCGATCGCGGCGGCGCCCGCGCCGAGCGCGTAGCCCGCGTTGGCCGAGCTGCGGGCGAGGGCCTGGTACGTGGCGCGGCGTTCACCCGCCACGCGGGTCGCGAACAGCATCTCCAGTGTCTTGGCCGCCCGGTCACCCAGGTGGGTGAGCGCCACGACCGCCAGCAGCAGCTCGTAGCGCGTGACCACGAGCAGGGCGCAGAGCGTGCCCAGGCGCAGGAGGTGGGTGGTGATCAGCAGCCGGCGTACGGGGAAACGCCCCGCGAGGTGGCCGGCGAGCGGGGAGCCCGCGATGCCGGCGATTCCGGCGGCGCCCAGCAGTAGGCCCAGCTGTCGGGCCTCCAGTCCGACCACGAAGGTGAAGTAGAGGACGCAGCCCGCGGCCCACACGCCCGTTCCGGACCGGTCGAGGAACTGCGCGAGGAGCATGGTCCGCGCGTCCCGTCCGCCGGGCGGTCGTCGCAGCTGGCCCAGCAGGCCCTGCGGCCGGTCCTTCCCGGTCTTCGTGCCGCCCCTCATCCTGGGTCTCCGTTCCCCCGGCCCATGTATCTCGATGTCGAGATACATGCCGGAGACTGCCCCATAAAAATCTTGACGTCAAGATATTTCCGGGTGTGCGGAGACGCGCGGCGCTCCCCCGCACGCCGACGGCCGCCGACAGTGCTACAACTGGGTGCGTGACCGATCCTTGCCACCCGTGCCGGGGACGTCGGTGCGGTCACTGAGCAGAAATCGCCCGCGAAGCGTCGCCCGCCAGGTATTCGTCCTCCAGGTGGCGATCGTGGTGCTGCTCGCTGCCGGTGCGGTCCTGGCCCTGGTGCTCCAGTCGAGCCACGACATCGACCGCGAGGCACGCAACCGCTCCGTCGCGGTCGCCGAGACCTTCGCGCACTCCCCCGGGCTCCCGGAGGCACTGAGGTCTCCCAACCCCTCCAAGATCCTCCAGCCCATCACCGAAGCCACCCGCGCCGTCGCCGGGGTGGACTTCATCGTGGTGATGGACACCCATGGGATCCGCTACACCCACCCGCTGCCCGACCGGATCGGCAAACGGTTCGTCGGAACCATCGGCCCCTCCCTGGCCGGTCACGTCTACACCGAAAGCGTGAACGGGCCCCTGGGCAAGGAGATGCAGGCCGTGGTGCCGGTCTTCTCCGCGGACCACAGAGTGATCGGCCTGGTGTCGGCCGGCCTCACCGTCAAGAACGTCACCGGCGTCGTGGACCGGCAGCTCCCCGTCATCCTCGGCGCCAGCGCGGTGGGCCTCGCCCTGGCCACCGCCGGCTCGGCGCTGATCAGCCGGCGCCTGCGGCGTCAGACCCACGGCCTCGGCCCGCTGGAAATGACCCGGATGTACGAACACCACGACGCGGTGCTCCACGCCGTGCGCGAGGGCGTGCTGATCACCGACGGGACCGGACGGCTGCTGCTCGCCAACGACGAGGCCACCCGGCTGCTGCGGCTCCCGCCGGACGCCGAGGGGCAGCTGGTCGGCGAGCTGCCCGGGCTGGACCGGCAGCTGGTCGAACTCCTGCGCTCCGGCCGGGAGGCCACCGACGAGATGCACGAGGCCGGGGACCGCCTGCTCGTGATCAACCAGCGGCCCACCCGGTTGCGCGGCCGGTCCGAGGGCACCTCGGTGACCATCAGGGACTCCACCGAGATCCGCGTCCTCAGCACCCGGGCCGACGCGGCCCGCAGACGCCTCAAGCTGCTGTACGACGCCGGAGTCGGCGTCGGCACCACCCTGGACGTGGAGCACACGGCCCAGGAACTGGCCGACGTCGCCGTCCCCCGCTTCGCGGACTTCGTCACCATCGACCTGGCGGAGCCCGTCCTGCACGGCGACGAGCCCACCTCGGCGGCGGACCTGCGCCGCACGGCCGTCAGCGGCATCCGGGACGACTCGCCGCTCTACCCGCGCGGCATCCTGATCGACTTCCTGCCCTCCACCCCGCAGGCCCGCGGCCTCGACAGCGGCCGTGCGGAAGTGGTGACCGACCTCTCCGACGCGCCCGGCTGGTACGCCCAGGACCCGCCCCGGGCGCAGGCCATCATCGACTACGGCATCCACTCCCTGATCACCGCTCCCCTCAAGGCCCGGGGCGTGGTGCTCGGGGTGGTCAACTTCTGGCGCTCGGGCAAGCCCGAGCCCTTCGACGAGGAAGACCTGTCGCTGGCGGAGGAGCTCGTCGCCCGGGCCGGGATCACCATCGACAACGCGCGCCGCTACACGCGCGAACACGCCCTCGCCGTGACCCTCCAGCACAGCCTGCTCCCCCGCGACCTGCCGGAGCAGAACGCCGTCGAGGTGGCGCACTACTACCTGCCCGCGCAGTCCGGGGTCGGCGGCGACTGGTTCGACGTGATCCCGCTCCCCGGCAGCCGCGTCGCGCTCGTCGTGGGCGACGTCGTCGGACACGGACTGCACGCCGCCGCCACCATGGGCCGGCTGCGCACCGCGGTGCTCAACTTCTCCTCCCTGGACCTGCCGCCCGACGAACTCCTCGCCCGGCTCGACGACCTGGTGCAGTACATCGACCAGAGCACGGACGGCGGGGGCCGCGGCCCCGACGGCGACGGCCTGCTCGGAGCCACCTGCCTGTACGCGGTGTACGACGCGGTCACCCAGCGCTGCACGATCGCCCGGGCCGGGCACGTCCCGCCCTTCGTCGTGCGTCCCGACGGCCGCGTCGAGATGCCGGAGCTGCCGCCCGGCGCGCCACTGGGGCTGGGCGGGTTCCCGTTCGAGTCGGCCGAGCTGGACCTGAGCGAAGGCAGCCAGCTGGTGCTGTACACCGACGGGCTGATCGAGTCCCGGGCCAGGGACATCGACGCCGGGCTCGCCCTGGTCCGCTCGGCGCTCGGGCGCGCCGACCGGGAACCGGAGGAGACCTGCCGCGCCCTCCTCAAGGCGATGCTGCCGGTGCGCCCCCGCGACGACGTGGCCGTGCTGGTGGCGCGGACGTCGGCGCTCGGCGCGGACCGCATCGCCGAGTGGGAGGTGCCGTTCGAGCCGAGCGCGGTCGGGGAGATGCGGGCCCTGGCCGTCGCGAAGCTGGAGGAGTGGGGCCTCGCGGAGCTCGCCTTCGGTACGGAACTGGTGCTGAGCGAGCTCGTCACGAACGCCATCCGGCACGGCGCCGCCCCCGTGCGGCTGCGCCTGCTGCACGACCGGGTGCTGACCTGCGAGGTCTTCGACAGCAGCAGCACCTCACCGCACCTGCGGTACGCCGCCACGACGGACGAGGGCGGTCGCGGGCTGTTCCTGGTGGCGCAGATCAGCCGGCGGTGGGGCGTGCGGTACACCCCCGAGGGCGGGAAGGTCATCTGGTCCGAGCAGCAGCTGCCGGACGGCGGCGGCTGGTGAGGCTCACTTGGGCCGCGGGTACACGCGGGACTGCTTGACGCTGCCGTAGGCGAAGCTCGACTCGATGGACGCGATGCCGGGGATGGCGTGGATCCGGTCGCGCACGAGGGCCTCGTAGGCCTGGAGGCTCTCGATGACCACGCGCAACAGGTAGTCGCTGCTTCCGGCCATCAGGTAGCAGTCCTGGATGTGCTCGATGACCGCGACGTGCTCCTCGAAGAGGCGCACCGCCTCCCCCGTGTGCCGCTCCAGCCTTATCCGCACGAAGACGGTGATCGGCAGTCCGAAGCCGACCTGGTCGACCATCGCCGTGTAGCCGCGGATGAGACCGGCCTCCTCCAGGCGCCGCACCCGGCGCAGGCAGGGGGACGGGGAGAGCCGTACGCGGTCGGCGAGGTCCTGGTTGGACAGCCGTCCGTCGGCCTGCAATTCGCGAATGATCTGGAGATCGACCGCGTCCATCGTCACCCCTTGGCAGATTCTGCCCCCACGGTAGGCCTGGAGGGCAGAACTGGCAATCGGCTACCCCGGCGGAAGCCCTAGCGTTGCCTAGTGGCCGGATCCGGCCCCATGAGGCTGGAGGAAGCTCCTTGGCAACGACGGAAAGCCGTCCCGCGTCGGCGCCCCCGCGGGACGCGGGCTCGACCGCCGCAGCGGACGTGCCCGCCCGCCGGATATCGCCCCAGGCGCGCGGCATGCTGGCGCTGGCGGCGACCGTGGCGATCTGGGCCGCCTTCGCGCTCAGCGCGCGGGCCCTGAGCGCCTCCTCCCTGCTGCCCGCGGACGCGGCGCTGCTGCGTTTCGGCGTACCCGTCGTGGTGCTGGCGCCCGCGCTCTGGCGCCGCCGCCGCGGCATCGCCGCCGTCCGGCCGGCCACCGCGGCGAAGATCATCTGTGGCGCCGGGGTCCCGTTCTTCCTCGCGGCGATGTACGGCGGGTCCCTGACTTCGGCCGCGTTCGTGGGCTCCCTGATACCCGGGATGGTCCCGCTGTTCGTCTCCGCGCTCATGGCCGCGGGCGGGCGCGGTGCGCCGCGCGGCACGCAGGCGGCGGGGCTCGCCCTGATCGCGGCGGGGGTCCTCGCCCTCGTGTGGCGCTACGTGGTTCCGGTGGACACCGGCGTGCTGGCGGGAGCCGGCGTGCTGCTGCTGGCCAGCGGACTGTGGGCGCTGTACACGGTGGGGCTCAAGGAGGTCGCCCTCGATCCGGTCGGGTCGATCGGGCTGCTGTGCGTGCCGTCGTTCGCGCTGATGGCGCTGCTGGTGCTGACCGGAGTGCTGCCCACCGGTCTGGCCTCGGCGGCGGCCGCCGACGTCGCCCTTTTCCTGGTGGTGCAGGGGCTCGGGGTCGGGCTGTGCGCGGGCCTGCTCTACGCGTTCGCGATCCGGCGCCTGGGCGCCGAGCGCAGCTCCGTGTTCGGGAGCCTCAGCCCGGTCGCCGTGGTGCTGCTCGCCGTTCCCCTGCTGCACGAGTCGCCGACGCCGAGCGTGCTGGTCGGCGTGCCCGTGATCACCGCCGGCGTGGTGCTCGCCAACCGGCGCCGGGCCGCCGGCGCCACCGCCACCGCCACTGTCCCCACCGCCACCGCTGACCGAAAGGTGCCGTAGATGCTCGAGCTGCTCCTCCCGCCGCCCGTCGACCCCCTGTGGGACCTGACCGAGGCGTTCGGGGCCGACACGCGGCCCGAGCGGCTGAACCTCGTCCTCGGCGTGTACCGCGACGAGAGCGGCGCCACGCCGGTCATGGCGGCCGTCCGCGAAGCCGAGATACGCCTGGCGGAACGTTCCGCCTCGAAGGAGTACCGCGGCCTCTCCGGCAATCTCGCCTTCAACCGCGCGATGCTGTCGATGGTCCTCGGCCCGGACGGCCCGGACGGCCCGGCCGAGCGGGCCGTGGCGGTCCAGACCGTGGCCGGGAGTGGTGCCCTGCGCCTGCTGGCCGACCTGATCTGCCGGACCCGGCCGGGCACGACGGTGTGGATCAGCGACCCCGCCTACGTCAACCACCGGCCCATCATGGAGGCGGCGGGCCTGACGGTGCGCACGTACCGCTGGCTGGACCAGGAGGGCATGCTGCAGGACCTGGCCGGGGCGCGCCGGGACGACGTGGTGCTCCTCCAGGGCTGCTGCCACAACCCGACCGGGGTCGACCCGGCGCCCGACGCCTGGGAGGCGCTGGCGGAGATGGCCGTGCGCGACGGCTGGGTGCCGTTCGTCGACCTGGCCTACCACGGGCTCGGCGACGGCCTCGACGCGGACCTGGCGGCGACGCGGATGCTGGCGCAGCGGGTGCCGGAGGTGCTCCTCGCCATCAGCTGCTCGAAGAACTTCGGCCTCTACAGCGACCGCACCGGCTGCGCCGTCGTCATCGGGGCGTCCCGGGCGTCGCTGCGGCACGCGGAGACGGCCCTGCAGAACGCGGCCCGCACCCAGTACTCGATGCCGCCGGAGCACGGGGCGGCGGTCGTGACGGCCGTCTGGGAGGATGCCGGGCTCCAGGCTTCCTGGCGGGCGGAGCTGGACGCCATGCGCCACCGGATCTCGGCCAACCGTACGGCCCTGGTGGAGCAGCTGGCCGCGCTCGGGCGAGGCGCGGAGGCGGACGTGCTGGCGCGGCAGAAGGGGATGTTCTCGATGCTGCCGCTGTCGCCCGAGCAGATGCTCCGGCTGCGCGGGCGGTTCGCCGTCTACGGGACGACCGCGGGCCGGGTGAACATCGCGGGGATCGGGCTCGACCGGATTCCGTGCCTCGCACGGGGCATCGCGGGGGTGCTGGAGGAGCGGGTGCCGGCGCTGGTCCGGTAGCGCCGGAGGAGGCCCTCCCTCCTTCGGCCGTCATCCCACCGGGTGCGCAGCGGATGCCTCCCGGCGCTCGGCGGGCCAGGCTGCGGTGACGGGCAAGCCATCACCGCACAGACGAGGACCGAGCCATGTCCCACCTCCGGCGTATCGGCGTCATCACCGGGGCGGCGCTGCTGCTCACGGCCACGGCCACGGCCTGCTCGGCCGGCAGGACCACTGTCGGCAGCCTCAGCTTCCGCGCCCAGGACGGCCCGGTGGAGGTCACCTATTTGAACACCCCCGTCCAGGGCTGCCACAGGATCGGTCTCCCGCGCGGGGCCGCGCACGTGGACAACAACACCCTGGTCGACGTCATCCTGTACCGGACGCCGGAGTGCCAGAAGACGGACAAGGCCGGCGGGGTCTACGTTCCGACGTCCACCTCGGACGTGACCGCCCCCGGCAGCCTGCCGTGGCGCAGTTTCAGCGTCGTCCACTGACCGGCCGCGGTGGCGGTACGCGGAAGGGCCCGCCCTGGCCGGGCGGGCCCTTCCGGTAAGCCGTCTGCGGTCAGACCGCCGGGGCCGGGTAGGTCGGGTACTCCACCCCGGAGACGTGCTGGACGACGCGGATGACCTGGCAGGAGTAGCCGAACTCGTTGTCGTACCAGAGGTACAGGATCGCGTTGTCGCCGTCGACCTTCGTCGCGCCCGCGTCGACGATCGAGGAGTGGCGCGAGCCGACGAAGTCCATGGAGACGGCGTCCGGCGCGGTCGTGAAGTCGATCTGGCGCTTCAGCGGCGAGTGCAGCGAAACGTCACGGAGGTAGTCGAGGACCTCTTCGCGGGTGGTCTCGCGGCCCAGGCGCAGGCTGAGGATGGCGATCGAGACGTCCGGGACGGGGACGCGGATCGAGCTGCCGGTGATCGGCGCCTTGAGGTCGGGCAGCGCCTTGGCGACGGCGGAGGCCGCACCGGTCTCGGTGATCACCATGTTCAGCGGCGCGGAACGGCCGCGGCGGTCGGCCTTGTGGTAGTTGTCCAGCAGGTTCTGGTCGTTCGTGAACGAGTGGACGGTCTCCACGTGGCCGCGCAGCACGCCGTACTCGTCGTCCATCGCCTTGAGCGGCGGGACGATCGCGTTGGTGGTGCAGGAGGCGCAGGACAGGATCTGCTCGTCCGGCTTGATCGTGTCGTGGTTGACGCCGTGCACGATGTTCGGGACGTCGCCCTTGCCCGGGGCGGTCAGGACGACCTTGTCGATACCGGGGCGCAGGTGCTTGGACAGCCCCTCGCGGTCGCGCCACTTACCGGTGTTGTCGATGAGGATGGCGTCCTTGATGCCGTACGCCGTGTAGTCGACCTCGGACGGGTCGTTGGCGTAGATCACCTTGATGGTGTTGCCGTTGGCGACGATCGTGCTGTTCGCCTCGTCCACGGTGATGGTGCCCTGGAACTGGCCGTGGATGGAGTCGCGGCGCAGCAGCGAGGCGCGCTTGACGAGGTCCTGCTCACCGCCGCCGCGGACGACGATGGCGCGCAGCCGCAGGCCGTTGCCGGAGCCGGCCTTCTCGATGAGCAGGCGGGCGACGAGGCGGCCGATGCGGCCGAAGCCGTAGAGGACGACGTCGCGCCCCGCGCCGCGCTCGATCTTGTTGGCGCCGGTGGCACCGGCGACGGCCTCGGCGGTGAACGCCTCCACCGACAGGCCGCGGTCGTCGGCCTTGTAGTTGGCGGCGAGCATGCCGATGTCGATCTGGGAGGGGCCGAGATCCAGCGCGGAAAGGGCCTGGAGGAACGGCAGCGTCTCGGTGACCGAGAGCTCCTCGCCGTCGATCTGCCGGGCGAAGCGGTGGGTCTTGAGGATGCTGACCACCGACTTGTTCACCAAGGAGCGGCTGTGGAGGAGGACGGTGACGTCCAGCTCCCGGTGCAGCTTCCCGATGATCGGGATCATCGACTCCGCGATTTCCTCGCGGTTCTTCCAGTGGGTGAACGAGTCGTCGTTGACAGTCACAGGTTTATCTTTCGAGCTAGGCGGCGCTCAGATGCTAACCCACCACCCGTTCGGGCCTTCGAACGGCCCCCTCCCTCAGCGGGGAGGGCCGGCGTAGTAGCGACGGCAGGCGCGGAGCATGCCCTCGGCGGAGAGGGTGAACACGTCCACGAATTCCCGCTGCTGGGGGGCGAGGCGGCCCATCGCCACCACGCAGTCCCCGTCGGCGACGATCCGGGTGATGTGGTGGCGGGCCCCGAGTGCGGGGCGCTCCAGTTCGGCGACACCGAGCAGGCCCGCGTGCAGGAGCGAGCCGTAGCCGTCGAGGTCGCCCGAGTCGAGGTAGTGGTAGGCCAGACGCACGTGGTCGACTCCGGAGTCGGTGACCACGGGGCTCGGCGGAACCCGCCCGGCGTGCCGACTGTTCATCTGGGAAGTCCTTTCGACCTGCCGCACCCCGTCCGGGCGGCGGCAAGTACACCGTGCGCCGGGTCCGCAACCCGGGGCTATCGCCGCCCTATCACCGCGCCCGCCGGCCCGGCCGCGCGCATCGCGGGAGCCGCACGGGACGGGCGGCGGTGCGTGAGCGGCACCTCACCCTCGGTTTACGATCACGCAATCTCCACACCATGGACAACCGTAGAGGTGTTCGGGGAGACTGACCCTCCCGCTCCACCGTTCCTCTGGCATTTCCCCAGCTGGGAGACTCATGTCCGTTTCGCCCGGCGGCGCTGCCGACACCCTGGATGCGGTGGTTTTCCGGATCCTCGGCCCTTTACAGGTGGCCGGTCGGCTCGGGCCGGTGCGGATACCGCCGGGGCGGCAGGAAGTCATCCTCGCCGCGCTGCTGCTGGAGACGAACCGGGTGGTCAGCACCGACTACCTGGTGGACCTGATCTGGGACGACGAGCCGCCGGACACGGCACGCACCCAGGTGCAGATCTGCGTGTCGCGGCTGCGCAAACTCTTCTCCAAGGCCGCGATCGCCGCCGCCATCACCACCCGGCCGCCCGGCTACGTCCTCAAGACCGAAGGCGACCTGGTGGACTCGGCGGTCTTCGCGCGCCGCGTCTCGGACGCACGGATCCTGAGCCGCCAGGGGGCGATGGCCGAGGCGGCCGAACTCCTGCGACTGGCTGGTGAGTTGTGGCAGGGCGACTGTCTGAGCGGGGTGTCGAGCGAGACGCTGCGCAGCAAGGCGCTGCAACTGGACGAGGAACGGCTGACGGCGGCCGAGACCCGGATCGACTTGGAACTGGCCCTGGGCCGGCACCACCAGCTGGTAGGCGAGATCCAGCTGCTGGTACGGGTGCACCCGCTGCGGGAGCGCCTGCGCGGGCAGTTGATGCTGGCGCTGTACCGCTCGGGACGCCAGGCGGAGGCCCTGGAGAGCTACCGGGTGGGGCGCGAGCTGCTGGTGGAGGAACTCGGGCTGGAGCCGGGGGCGGAGCTGCGCCGCCTGGAGTCCGCGATCCTGTCGGGCGAGGTCCCGCCGGTCTTGCCGGCCGGGACGGGCGGCGGGTACGGGTCCGCACCCGCGGGTCGCAGCGCGGCCGGTGGCGGCGACGGTGGGCGTGCGACCGCCTCCGGGGCGGCGACCGGCCGCTCCGGGGCGCAGGCGCAGGGCGGCGAGGCGACGCACGACGTCGCCTCCGGCGGCCCGGCCGTCGGCTCCGGTACGGCGGCTTACGACTCCGGTACGGCGGCCGGCGGCTTAGGGGCGTCCGACGCCGGCTCCGGTACGGCGGCCGGCGGCTTCGGGGCGCCGGCCGGCGGCGGGGAGAGACCCGACGGCCGCGCTTCCGCTCCCGTCGCCGGCGCACCGGCCGGCGGGTCCCCGTACCGCGAGGAAGTCCCCCGGCAACTGCCTGCCGACACCTCGGACTTCGTGGGCGACGAGGAACAGATCGTCCACATCGAGCAGACCCTGCTGGGCGGGGGCGGCCACCGCGCGGTCGGCCTGGCCGTCATCGTCGGCAAGCCCGGCACCGGCAAGTCCACACTGGCCACCCACATCGCGCACCGCCTCAGCGAAACCGGCTTCCCCGACGGGCAGTTGTACTGCGACCTGCGCGGCACCGGCACCCCGGCAACCTCCACCGAGGTCCTCGGCCGGTTCCTGCGGGCACTCGGCATCCCCGGGCCGGTGATCCCCGACTCGCAGGACGAGCGGGCCGAGATGTACCGGACCCTGCTCGCCTCGCGCCGCGTCCTGGTCGTGCTCGACGACGCCGCGTCCGAGAGCCAGATCCGGCCGCTGCTGCCCGGCAGCAACCGGTGCGCCGTACTCGTCACCAGCCGGGTCCGGCTCACCGGCCTGCCCGGCGCCCACCGCGTCGAGCTGGACGTGATGAGCACCGGCCACGCCCTGGAACTGCTGGCCCGCGTCATCGGCGCCGACCGCGTGCGGTGTGAAGAGGTGGCGGCCGAGGCACTGGTGCGGACCGTCGGCGGGCTGCCGCTCGCGTTGCGGATCGTAGCGGCGCGGCTGGCGGCGCGCCCGCACTGGACGCTGGCGTCGATGGTGCACCGGCTCGCCAACGAGCGGCACCGCCTGGACGAGCTCACCCACGGCGAGATGACGATGCGCGCCAGCCTCTGCCTGACCCATGACGGGCTGGCTCAGGAAGACCGCCGACTGCTGCGACTGCTGAGCCTGGCGAAGGGGCCGACGCTGCCCGGCTGGCTGGCCGGCGCCCTGCTGGACGACCGCCGCCCCTTCCCCTCCGACCTGCTGGAGCCACTGGTCGACGTACAGATGCTGGACGTCGTCGGCGTCGAGTCCACGGGCGGGTTCCGCTACCGCTTCCACGAGATCATCCGGGTCTTCGCGCGCGAGCAGCTCGCGGCGCACGACGAACCGGCGGCCCAGTCGCAGGCCCTCGCCAGGATGCTGGGCGGGTGGATGTCCTTGGCCGAGCAGGCCCACCGGCGCATCTACGGCGGCGACTTCACCGTCCTGCACGGCAGCGCGCCCCGCTGGGAGCCGCCGCAGAGCTGCGTGGACGAACTGCTGGTGGACCCGCTGGAGTGGCTCGACAGCGAGCAGGCGAATCTCGTCCAGGCCGTCGAGCACGCGGCCGAGCACGAGATGCACGAGCTGTGCTGGGACCTGGCGACGACCCTGACGACCCTGTTCGAGGGACGCGGCTACTTCGACGAGTGGGAACGCACGCATGGGCTCGCCCTGGCGGCGGTCCGGTCGGCCGGCAACACGCGGGGCACGGCGGCCCTGCTCAGCTCGCTCGGCGTGCTGTACCTCGGCCGCAGTCAGCTGGCGGAGTCCCACACCTCGCTGACCACGGCGCTCGGGCTGTTCCGGGAACTGGACGACCGCCAGGGGCTGGCCCTGTGCCACCGCGACCTCGCGCTGTTGGAGCGGATGCGGGGCGACGAGGAGTCGGCCCTGACACTGTACGACCGGGCGCTGCGGGATTTCGACCGAGTCGGCGACGTGGTGGGCCGGGCCATCGTGCTGACGCAGAGCGCGCACATCTGGATGCGGCGAGGACAGGCGGCGACCGCCCAGAGCCGGCTGGACGAGGCCCTCGGGATCTACCGCTCGGTGGGCTACACGGGCGGTCAGGCCCGGACCCTTCGCCGGGCGGGGCAATTGCAGCAGGCCCAGGGTGAACACGAGGGCGCGGTGCGGACGTTCACCGAGGTGCTGGAGCTGTGCCGGGACAGCGGGGACGTGATCGGCGAGGGCCATCTGCTGCGGGACCTGGGTGCCGCGCACGCCGAGATGGGCCGGGGCGAGGCCGCGCGGGGCTTCTACGCCCAGGCGCTGTCGGTGCGGGAGCAGATCATGGACCAGGGAGGGGCCGCGGTCATCCGGCTGGACCTGGCCCGGCTGCTGGCGGCGAGCGGCGGGGCCGGCGAGCGATCGCGCTCGCGGGAACTGCTGGAGAGTGCCGTACGGGCCTTCCGGGAGCGGCGGATGCAGTCCGAACTCGCCGAGGCCGAGCGGATGCTGGGCACCCACGCGGTCGTGCTGCGCGCACCGGCGACGGAGACCGTCGCCGGGGTCTGACGACCGCTTGCGTGGCGGGGCCGGTCAGTCCCACGGGTTGGTCTTGCCGGTCGCGGTGGGCGACGGCGTGGCCTGGGGGGCGGTGACACCGGTCGTAGCGGCGGGGGCGGTGTCGGCCTGGGCCACCTGGGTGCCGAGGGCGGCGGCTCCGGCGAGGGCGGCGGTCACCAGGGCGGCGCGGAGGGCGTGGGCGAGGGTCATGTCGGTGTCCTTTCGTCGGTGCGCTCCGGCTGTCCGGGGCGCCTCGTTCTTTCTGGACACCAACGTAGGAACAGCGGGAATCCCCGGACCGGCCCCGCTCCTATCGCCGCGTTATCACGGCTCGCTCGGGCGACGCTCGGATCTCGCCGGCGGGATACCGGAGGCGATAGCGGCGGTCGCACGGTGGGCGGGGCCGTCGGCATCGGGATGCCTGGGTGATAGCGCGCTGCCGACGATGGGAACAGGAACCGGGCCGCGTCCGCTCAGGCCCCGCCGTTCCCCCACCGTCTTCGCCGGGAGCGCACATGACCACCGCGCAGTTGCACGTATTGCCCCTGACCAGAGCCACGCAGCCCACGCCGGCGACATCCGGAGCCACGCCGGTGGTGCCCGCAGCCGCACCGGTGTCGCCCGAGTCCTCGCAGGTGGGCGCCCTGATACGAGGGCACCGGCTGCGGATCGGGCTCACCCAGCGGGAACTGGCCGACCTGTCCACGATCAGCGTGCGGGCCATCCGCGACCTGGAGCAGGGCAAGGCGCGACGGCCCCGGCCCGACACGGTGCGGCTGATGGCCGACGCCCTGCGGCTGGGCTCGCGGGCCCGGTCGGCGCTGGAGGCAGCGGCCCAGCAGGGCCGGGCGAGCGGTCACGGCCTGGCCGAACCGCCGGCCCCGCCGACCGCGCTGCACGCGGTGGTGGGCCGCGAGGCGGAAATCTCGGTACTCACAGGCGAGTTGGGCTCCGGATCGGAGCGGCTGGTGCACGTGGTGGGGCTGACCGGGATGGGCAAGACCCGGCTGGCGCTCGAAGTCGCCGACCGGCTGCACGCCACCGGGGTGCCGGTGCTGTGGCACGCCTTCCAGGGCGCGAGCGCCGACCACCTCGGCCCGGACGAGGGCCCGTGGTCGGCGCGGGTGGCGGCTGTGGCATCGGCCCTGTACCCGACGGCACCCGGAGGGACGGCGGGTGAGGGCGGGGACGCGATGGCCCTCCTTGCCGAACTGCTCGGCGACCAGCCGGCGTTGCTGGTGCTGGACGGGGCGCCGGCCGGGCCGCCGGGGTTCGAGCGGCTGACCGGACTGCTGCGCTCCTGCCCGGGGCTGCGCCTGCTCGTCACCTCCGACCAGCCGTGGCGGGTACCGGGCGAGCGGATCTTCCTGCTGTCCCCGCTGGAGATACCGGCCGAGGACGCCGCCGATACCGCCCTGGAGAACGCCGCCGACGACATCGCCGCTCCGGCCTCCGTACAGGTCTTCCTGGGGCATCTGCGCCGGGTGAGGCCGGAGTTCGTTCCCGGGCCGGTCGACCTGCGGTTCGCGGCGCGGGTGTGCCGCGGCCTCGACGGGCATCCGGGGGCGCTGGCCGCAGCGGCGTCCTGGCTGGTGGTGTGCGACCTGCCCGCGCTGTGCGACGGCCTCGACGCGAACCCCACGGCGCTGCTCGACCACCTCGGCGGGGGCGAGGGGGCGGAGGACTTCCGCAGGGCGCTGCGCCTGCGGCTCGGTCGGCTGCCCGAGGACGCGTCCACGCTGCTGGACGCCCTGTGCGACCACCCTGCGGCGGGGTTCGAGCTCACCGATGTCACCGCGCTGACCGGGCGGAGCCTGCCCGAGTGCGGGCGGATGCTGCGAGAACTGCTGCTGGCCGGCGCGGTCCGGGCGACCCACGAGGGCGGCGGCTCCCGGTTCCGCGTACTCGCTCTGGTGCGCGCCGTGTGCCGGGGGCGGGCCGTGACTGCCGCCCGGGCGTGAACTGCTTCCGGAGTGCCGGAGCAACTGCCGCCGGGGCCGCTGGCCCGCGGGTTGGATGACGTACAGCCGCAAGGACGGCCGGGCCCCCGCGAAACGCGGCCGCCCGGCCCGCCCACCCCTCCCATCACGCCGCAGAAACGATTCCGAGGAGCCCTCGCATGTCCCCCAACGCGTCCCCACAGGGCACCGCGCACCGGCCGGCCGCTGTGCGGCTGCCCCTGTCGGCGGCGCAGCGCGACATCTGGATGGCCGACGGCCTCGACACGTCGGGCTGCCGCTACAACATCGGGGAGTACCGGGAGATCCTGGGCGCACTCGATCCCGGGCTCTTCGCCCGCTGCTGGTACCAACTGGCGCGTGAAGCAGACGTGTTGCGCATCAGGGGTACGGGCTCGGACGAGGACGGCGGCCTGTGGCAGGAGCTGTGGGCGGAGCCGGGTGAGCGGGAACTGCAAGTGCTCGACCTCAGTGGCGAGGAGGACCCGGCCGCGGCGGCGCGCGCCTGGATGCGGACCGAACTGGCGCGGCCGTTCGACCTGACGGCGGGCTGGCTGACCCGGCACGTGCTGATCAGGGCGGGTACGGGTGCGGCCGGCGAGGAGCGGTGGTTCTACTTCCACGCCTTCCACCACCTGGCGATCGACGGCATGGGCGTGGCGCTGCTCGACCAGCGCCTGGTGGAGCTGTACGAGCAGGCGTCGGCGGACGAGCCGTGGGGGCCGAGCCCCTTCGGGACGCTGGCCGACGTGCTGGCGGAGGACGACGCCTACCGCGCCTCCCCCGAGGGGGCCGAGGACCGCGCGCACTGGGCGGCTCACCTCGCCGACCTGCCGCCCACCCCCCGCCTCGCGGAGGGGCGGACCGGTCGTCCGGCCGCCGGTGAACTGCCCTTCGTCCGGCGGACGGTGGTGCTGGAGCCGGTGCGGGCGGAGCGGTTGAAGGAAGTCGCCCGTGCGCACCGCACGCCGTGGACGATGCTGATGATCACGCTCGTGGCGGCCTACGTGCACCGGGTCAGCGGAAGCCCCGAGCTGGCACTGGGCCTCCCGGTGACCGGCCGCCGCACCGAACTCGCCCGCCGCACCCCGGGCATGCTGTCGAACGTCGTACCGCTGCGGCTCCGGGTCGATGCGGACGCGACTTCGGCCGGGCTGCTGGCCGCGGTGGTCGCCGAGACGCGCCAGGGCCTGCGGCACCAGCGGACGCGGTACGAGGACGTCTGCCGCGACCTGGGTCTGGCGGAGACCGAGCGGCGGATCACGGCGCCGCTGGTCAACATCATGGCGTTCACGCCCGGCATGCGGTTCTGCGGGTTTCCCACCACACAGCACAACTTGAGCAACGGGCCGGTGGAGGACCTGGCGGTCGGCGTGTACGACCTCGGGCCGGAGGGCGGACTGCGCGTCGACTTCGACGCGGCGCCCGAGGTGTGTGACATCGCGGCGGTCGCGAGCCACCAGGACCGGTTCGTCCGGTTCGCCGAACAGGTCCTCGATCACTTCGAACTCCCGCTGTCCGGAGTTCGGTTGCTTGGTCCGGACGAGCGGCGGCAGGTGCTGGAGGAGTGGACGGGGGCCCGCCGGGAGGTCGGCCGGCTGACGCTGACGGACCGCTTCGAGGAGCAGGCCCGGCTCCGCCCCGGGGCGCGGGCGGTCGTCTTCGAGGGGCGGGAACTGTCCTACGGGGAGCTGAACGAGCGCGCCAACCGGCTCGCCCGGCACCTCACCGAAGCCGGACTGGGCCGTGGTGACCTCGCCGGGATCCTGCTGGACCGCGGCATCGACTTCGCCATCGCCCTGCTCGCCGTCGTCAAGACCGGCGCCGGCTACGCACTGCTGGACCCCGAGTTCCCCGACGGGCGCCTGGCCGGTACGGCAGCCGATGCGGGGCTCCGGCTGCTGGTGACCGACGGACGTCACCGGGCCAGGGTGACCGGGCCTTGGCGAACGGTGATCGTCGACGCGGAACGGGAGCTGATCGCGGACCGCGACCCGGCCGATCTCGGCATCGAGCTGTCG
>NZ_BMVP01000005.1 GCF_014650775.1 Streptomyces cirratus
TCGAACCCACCGAAATCGAAACCGTCCTCACCACCCACCCCCACATCACCCAAGCCACCCTGTCGACCCACCTCGACCACCACAACACCCCGCAGCTCAGCGCGTACGTGGTCGCCACGGACCCCGAGCTGGGCCCGCAGGACGTGCGGCTGTGGCTGCGCACCCTGCTGCCCGACCACATGGTCCCGGCCTTCGTCGTCCTGCTCGACCGGCTGCCGCTGACCCCCAACGGAAAGATAGACAAGCGTGCCCTCCCCGCCCCGCAGGCGGTGTTGAAGGCCGGCGGCCGCACCCCGCGCACCCCGCTGGAGCAGCAGGTGCACGCGTACTTCACGGACGTGCTGAACACCTCGGCCCCGCTCTCGATCGACGACGGCTTCTTCGACCACGGCGGCCACTCGCTCCTCGCCGCCCGCCTCACCAACCGCATCTCCACCACCCTCGGCGTCACCCTCACCCTCCGCGACGTCTTCCAGCACCCCACCCCCGCCACCCTCGCCCAGCGCATCGAGACCTTGCGGCAGTCGGCGCCCCAGGCGCCCGCGCGGGCCAGGCCGGCGCTGCGCCGCCGCACCCCCGAGCAGGAACGGAGTTCTTCATGAGCCACGACCAGTACGACGCCACCCCCGCACCCGACGACGTGGTCTGGGACCTGCCGGGTGAGGGCCCCCAGCGCACCTCGCTGCTCGTCCTGCCGCACGCGGGCGGCAACGCCCACGCCTACGCCGAATGGCGCGCGTACCTCCCGGCGGACGTACGGCTGCTCATCGGCCAGTACCCGGGCCGCGGCGCCCGCTTCGCCGAGGACCTGCCGCGTGACGTCACCGACCTGGCCGGCCCCGTCGTGGCCGCCCTGCCCGCCGGGGCCACCGACGACCTGGTGGTCCTGGGGCACAGCATGGGCTCGCTGGTGGCGTTCGAGGTCGTACGGGCCCTCCAGGCGTCCGGCCGCACCCCCCGGGCTCTCGTCGCCTCGGCCTGCCGGGCCCCGTACCTGGCCAACCCGTGCGCCGTGTACCCGGAGCGGCTGGACGACGACGAGCTGGTCGCCGCCATCAAGGAGCGCGGCGGCACCGACGACGGCATCCTCGACGAGCCGGAGCTGCGCGAGATCATCCTGCCCTCCATCCGCGCGGACTTCGCCATCGACGACGTCTACCGCTGCGAGGAGTCGGCGGCACGGGTGGACTGCCCCGTGACGGTGATCGGCGGGGACGCCGACCCGGTCGCGCCGGCCGCCTCGCTGGGCCGCTGGGCGCAGATCACCGACCACGCGTTCGCCTCGTACGTCCTGCCCGGCGGGCACTTCTACTTCCAGCAGCAGCTGCCGGAGTTCTTCGCCGTACTGGCCCAGGTGGTCGGCGCGCCCGCCACCGCCGCCGTCTGAGCCGCTCGTCCGGGCCGCTTGGCCGAGCCGCTCGTCCGGGCCGCTCGTCCGGGCCGCTCGCCACTTTCCCGACTCCGCACCGTCCTAAGGAGCTTCCCATGACCGCTTTCGCTGACGCACCCGCCACGACCGGCATCGACCCGGTCCGCGAGCCCGGCAAGCCCGTCGTCGTCCACACCCCGGCCGGCGCCGACCTCGCGTCGGCCGTGGACTGGCTCACCTCCCACCGTGCCGCGATCCAGGCCGAGTTGCGCCGCAGTGGCGCCGTGCTCCTGCGGGGGCTGCCGGTCGATGACGCCGCTTCCTTCGCCGCGGCCCGCGACGCCCTGATCGAGCGGCGCGCCGGCTACAAGGAGAAGGCCACCCCGCGGACCGACTTCGGCGAGGGCGTGTTCTCCTCCACCGACCTGCCGGCCGTGCAGCCGATCCGGCTCCACAACGAGAACAGCTACACCCTCGACTTCCCGGGCGTGCTCCTCTTCGGCTGCGTGATCGCCCCCGAGGAGGGTGGCGCGACCACCGTCGGCGACATGCGCGAGGCCTTGCGCCTGCTGCCGACGGAGCTGGTGGAACGCTTCGCGCGGGCCGGCTGGCTGCTCGTGCGCAACTACTCGGAGCTGGCCGGGCTGCCCTGGTACAAGACCTTCGCGACGCAGGACAAGGCCGTCGCCGAGGCGTACTGCGAGGAGAACACGGTCGGCTACGAGTGGGTGGACGAGGACGACTCGATGATCACCCGGCAGCGCCGCTCCGCGATCGTCACGCACCCGGTGACGGGCGAGAAGACCTGGTTCAACCACTTCGCCTTCTGGAACAGCCGCACCCTGGACCCGGACGTCCGCGAGGTGCTCGTGGAGACGTACGGGGAGGACGGCCTGCCGTTCAACACCTACCTGGGTGACGGCTCCCGGCTGACCGACGCCGAGGTCGACGCGATCAACGCCGTCTACGACCGGGTGACCGTACGGGAGACCTGGCAGCAGGGTGACCTGATGCTGGTGGACAACATCCTGTGCGCGCACGGCCGCGAGGCGTACAAGGGCGACCGGAAGATCCTCGTCGCCATGGGCGAGCCGGTCGCGCTCGCCGACTGCTCCCCCGAGACCCAGCCGTCCACCACCGTCTTCGCCGGGGAGTGACCACCATGACCGCCGTACTTCCCGAGCGTTCCCGTACCCACGAGGGCCCTGACGCCCCCGCCGATCTGCTGGCCCGGCTCGCGCTGGCCCCCGCCGCGCGCCCCGCCGTGGTGGCCGGGGACCGTGAACTGACCTTCGCCGCACTGCGCGCGGAGGCCATGCGCATCGCCGGGCGGCTCGCCGCCCGCGGTATCGGGCCGGAGAGCGTGGTCGCGCTGTGCCTGCCCCGTGGTGCCTCGCTGGTGGCCGCCCTGATCGGCACCCTGACCGCGGGGGCGGCCTACCTGCCCGTCGACCCGAAGCTGCCGGCCGAACGGCGCCGCTACCTGGTGGAGGACTCGGGCGCCGACCTGGTGGTCGTGGCCGATGCGGCGGCCCAGTCGCCGGCGCCCGGCGTGGCGGCCGTGACGGTGGCCGAACTGACCGCGCCGGAGGGGGCGGAGGCGGCCTTCGCCCCCGTGCCCGTGACCGGTGACACCCTGGCGTACGTCATCTACACCTCCGGCTCCACGGGCCGGCCCAAGGGCGTCGAGATCGGCCGGGCGGCCGCCTCCGCGCTGCTGGCCGAGCTGGAGGGCGCGGGCATCGCCGCCACCGAGGGCGGCCGGGTCGGCTGGAACGCCTCGCCGTCCTTCGACGCTTCCGTGCAGCAGTGGGTCCGGGTGTGCCGGGGTGACACCCTGGTGATGATCGACGACGAGACCCGCGCGGACCCGGCGCTGCTGGCCGCGCTGATCGACGAGCAGGCGCTGACCGATCTGGACATCACGCCCTCCCACGCCGACCCGCTGCTGGACCTGCTCACCGCCGACGGCGGTCCGCGCCCGCTGACGCTGCTGGTCGGCGGTGAGGCGATCAGCCCCGCGCTGTGGCGGCGTCTCGGCGAGCGCGGGGCGCAGGGGGTGCTGCGTACGGTCAACCTGTACGGGCCCACCGAGTGCACCGTCGACTCCACCGCGGGCTGGGTGGACCCGGCCGACGCGCCGCACATCGGGAGCGTGCTGCCGGGCCTGCGGATGCGGGTGCTGGACGAAAAGCTCGGCCCGGTGGCGGAAGGTGAGAGCGGCGAGCTGTACCTGGCGGGCCCGCGCGTGGGCCGCGGTTACCGGCGC
The DNA here is from genome assembly GCF_014650775.1 of Streptomyces cirratus. Classification (GTDB taxonomy): domain Bacteria; phylum Actinomycetota; class Actinomycetes; order Streptomycetales; family Streptomycetaceae; genus Streptomyces; species Streptomyces cirratus. The sequence continues at coordinate 3,639 of NZ_BMVP01000005.1, forward strand.
CGTCCGGGGCTCACGGCGGAGCGGTTCGTGGCGGACTCCGGGGAGGCGGCCGCGTACGGCGGCCGGATGTACCGTACGGGTGACCTCGTGCGGCTTCTGCCGGGCGGCCGGCTGGCCTATCTGGGCCGGGCCGACGGGCAGGTCAAGCTCCGCGGCCACCGGATCGAACTCCCCGAGATCGAAGCGGCGTTGACCGCGATGCCGGAGATAGCCGAAGCGGCCGTCGTGCTGCGGGACGACGTCCACGGAGCGCCCGGTCTGGTCGCCTACCACCGCGGTTCCGTCAGCGGGTCCGAGCTGCGCTCCCGGCTGACCGCCGCGCTTCCGGCCTACATGGTCCCGGCGGCCTTCGTCGCCCTGGGCCGCTTCCCCACCACGACCAACGGCAAGCTGGACCGGGCCGCGCTGCCCGCCCCTGCCGCGACCGCTGCGGACCGGACCGCCCCGACGGCCGCCGAGGGGATGACGCGTTCGCAGGAGCTGATCGCCGGGGTGTGGGCGAGCGTCCTGGGCGCCTCGCGCATCGGAGCGGACGACAACTTCTTCAAGCTGGGCGGCCATTCGCTGCTCGCGATCAAGCTGGTGTCGCGGGTCCGCGCCGAACTGCGGGTGGCGCTCCCGGTGAAGGCCGTGTACGCCAACCCCCGGCTGCGGGACCTCGCCGCACACATCGACACCCTCGTGGAGGCGACCGCAGCGGCGGCCGCCGAGCGCCAGGACGGATGAGGACATGACCGTGATCCCGTTGTCGTTCGCCCAGCGGCGGCTGTGGTTCCTGGGCCGGCTGCACGGCCCGTCCGCCGCCTACAACGCCCCCGTCGTCCTGCGCCTCGACGCGGAACCCGACGTCGAAGCCCTCGGTGCGGCCCTCGCCGACGTGGTGGAGCGGCACGAGGTGCTGCGCACCGTCCTGCCCGCCGGCGCGGACGCGGAGCCCTGTCAGCGGGTGCTGGACGCGGCCGCCGTGCCGGGGCTCGCGGCGGTACGGTGCGCGACGGCCGAACGGGACACGGCCGTGGCCGCGTTCGTCCGCGAGACGATCGACATCAGCGCCGAACCGCCGGTGCGGGCACGGCTGTTCACCTCCGGGGACGGGAGCCCGGTCCTGGCGCTGCTGATCCACCACGTGGCCACCGACGGGCTGTCCGTACGGCCGCTGCTGCGTGACCTGGCACGGGCGTACGAGGCCCGGCTCGCCGGGCGGCCGCCGGGCTGGGAGCCGCTGCCCGTGCAGTACACGGACTACAGCCTCTGGCAGCACGAACTGCTCGGGGACCCCGCCGACCCGGACAGCCTGGCCCGGGAGCAGTTGGACCACTGGCGGGCCGCCCTCGACGGCGCTCCGGCCGTGATCGACCTGCCCGCCGACCGGCCACGGCCCGCCGAGCCTTCGGGCCGGGGAGCCCTGGTGGGCGGCCGCCTCGACGCGGCGGCGCACGGCGGCCTGCTCGCCCTGGCGCGCGGGCGGCGGGCGAGCCTGACCATGGTGGCCCGGGCGGCGCTGGCGGCCGCGCTGTCCGCCTGCGGGGCGGGCCAGGACGTGGTGATCGGCGCGCCCGTGGCGGGGCGCCCGGACGAGGACCTGTACGAGCTGGTCGGCTTCTTCGTCAACTCCCTCGCGCTGCGCACCGACCTGTCGGGCGATCCGACCGTCGGGGAGCTGGTGGGGCGCGTCCGGGACGCGGACCTGGCGGCGTTCGAGCACCAGGAGCTGCCCTTCGACCTGCTGGTGGAGCACCTGGCTCCCGAACGGGCCCTGGGGCACCACCCGTTCTTCCAGGTGATGCTCACCGTCGAGGCGGGCGGCGAGACATCCGGTGAGGTGGCGCTCGGCGGCGGTGTCGGCTCCCGGCTCACTGATGTCGGCCTGGACTCCGCGAAGTTCGACCTGACCTGGTACTGCGCCGAGCGGTATACGGCGGACGGGCGCCCGGACGGTGTCGACGTCTCGCTCCAGTACGCCTGCGACCTCTTCGACGAGGCCACGGCACGGCTGCTGCTGGAGACGTACCTGAGGGCCCTGGAGGCCTTCGCCGCCGACCCGCTGCGGCACCTGGGCGGGGCGGCCCTGCTGGGGGCCGAGGAGTCGGCGGCCCTGACCGGGCGGCCCGCGCGGACGGCCGCCGTCTCCCGCCCGGAGAGCGGCCCTGCGGCGCCGGCGCGGCGGGACGTGCTGTCCCCCCGGGAGGAGATCCTGTGCGGGCTGTTCGCGGAGGTACTGGGCCGGGAGGGGCTGGCCGCCGACGCCAACTTCTTCCGCAACGGCGGGCATTCGCTGCTCGCGGGCAAACTGGTCAACCGGATCCGCGGCGCGCTCGGCCTGGAGCTCGGTATCCGTGACCTGTTCCTCGCCCCCACCCCGTCCGCTCTGCACCGGCGCCTGGCCGAGCGGGGCGCGGTGGCGGCGGCCCGGCCCGCACTGGCCGCCGTCGCGCACCGGCCGGAGCGGATCCCGCTGTCCGCCGCGCAGCGCGCACTGTGGCTGGTCGGCCGGATCGAGGGCCCCGCGGCCACGTACAACGCCCCGCTGGTGCTGCGCCTGAACGGCGTGCCCGGGCGGGAGGCCCTCGGCGCCGCGCTGGGCGACGTCGTGGAGCGGCACGAGGTGCTGCGCACCGTGTACGGGGCCGAGGGCGGTCAGCCGTACCAGCGGGTCCTGGACGCCCCGGCGGGGCTGCTGGAGAGCGTCGATTGCACCCCGGGCGACCTGGAGGAGCGGGTGGCCCGCTTCGGCCGGGAAACCCTCGACCTGGCGGGGCCGCCACCGCTGCGGGCGCGGCTCTTCCTTCCGGGCGACGGCACCAGCGTGCTGGTCCTGCTCGTCCACCACATCGCCGTCGACGGCTGGTCTCTGGCCCCGCTGCTGCGGGATCTGGGCGAGGCCTACGAGGCCCGGTGCGCGGGCCGGTCACCCGGGTGGCGCCCGCTGCCGGTGCAGTACGCCGACTACGCGCTCTGGCAGGCGGACCTGCTGGCCGATCCGGCCGCCCTGCTGGACCACTGGAAGACGGCCCTGGACGGGATGCCCGCCCGCACCCGGCTGCCCGCCGACCGGCCGCGGCCCGCCGAACCCTCGGGACGGGGCGCCACGCTGACGGCCCGGCTCGACGCGCAGGCGCACCGCGGGCTGGCGGCACTGGCCCGCACCCGGCGGGCGAGCCTGTTCATGGTGGCCCGTTCCGCGCTGGCGGCGGCCCTGTCCGCCGCCGGCGCCGGCCCGGACCTGGCGATCGGCACACCTGTGGCCGGCCGCCCCGACCAGGGCCTGCACGAGCTGGTCGGTTGCTTCGTCAACTCCCTCGTCCTGCGGACCGATCTGTCCGGTGACCCGGCGGTCGGTGAACTGGTCGAGCGGGTCCGGGACGCGGACCTCGCGGCCTTCGACCACCAGGACCTGCCGTTCGGCATGCTGGTGGAGCACCTGTCCGAGGAAGGCGGCCGCACCCTGGGCGAGCACCCCTTCTTCCAGGTGATGCTGACGGTGCAGGAGGCGGCGGACGACGCGGTGCGGCTCGGCGCGCTCACCGGGAGGGCCACGAGCACCGACCTCGGCGCCGCGAAGTTCGACCTCTCCTTCCACTGCGCGGAGCGCCGGTCGGCGGACGGCGGGCCGGACGGGCTCGACGTGTACGTCCAGTACGCGCAGGACCTGTTCGACGAAGCCACCGCGCGGCTGCTGCTGGAGGTGTACGTGCGGGCGCTCGGCGCGTTCGCCGCCTCCGCGGACGCCCGGCTGGGCGAGCTGGAGCTGCTCACGGAGCCGGAGCGGCAGGGGATCGCCGAGCGCCGGGCCCGGCTCGCGGCCGCCGCGGCCGCGGCGCCCGCACCGGCTCCCGGGGCGGGGGGACCCTCGCCGCGCGAGGAGATCCTGTGCGGCCTCTTCGCGGAGGTGCTCGGCCGGGACCGGTTCGGCCCGGCGGAGAACTTCTTCAAGGCCGGCGGGCACTCCCTGCTCGCCAGCAAGCTCGTGAACCGCATCAGGTCCGTACTGGGCGTCGAGGCGGGGATCCGGGACCTGTTCCTGGCCCCGGCTCCGGCCGCCCTGCACCGCCGGCTCGGCTCCGCGTCGGGGACCTCGCGTCCCGCGCCCGCGCCGGTACCCGAGGAGCGGCGGCCCGAGCGGATCCCGCTCTCGTACGCGCAGCGCCGGCTGTGGTTCACGGACCAGCTGGAGGGCCCCTCCCCCACCTACAACATCGCGCTGGTCCGGCGGCTGGAGCGGCCGCTCGACCCGGCGGCGCTTGCCGGGGCGCTGGCCGACGTGGCCGCCCGGCACGAGGTACTGCGCACGGTGTACGGGGCCGAGGGCGGGGAGCCGTACCAGACGGCATTGGAGGGCGCCCGGCCCCAGTTGGAGCTGGCCCGGCCCGCGGACGTGTCGGCGGCGGTGGACGAGGCGGCCGGGTACGTCTTCGACCTGACCCGCGAACTGCCCTTCCGTGCCTGGCTCTTCCTCCCCGAGGGGGACGGCCGGCAGACGCTGGTCCTGCTGCTGCACCACATCGCGGCGGACGGCTGGTCGACGGGGCCGCTGCTCGCGGACCTGGCGGCGGCCTACGAGGCCCGCCTCGCCGGGTGCGCGCCCCGCTGGGAGCCGCTGCCGGTGCAGTACGCCGACTACGCGCTGTGGCAGCGGGAGCTGCCCACGGAGGGCGAGTTCGGCCACTGGGAGCGGGCGTTGGCCGGACTGCCGCCGCTGATCGACCTGCCGACGGAGCGGGAGCGGCCGGCCGAGCCCTCGGGCCGGGGCGCGGTCACCGGTTTCGCGGTGACCCCGGACACGCACCGGCGACTGGCCCGGGTGGCGCACGCGCACGGAGCCACCCTGTTCATGGTGGTGCAGGCCGCGCTCACCGCCGCGCTGACCCGGCTCGGCGCGGGTACCGACCTCGCGGTGGGAACGGCGGTCGCGGGCCGGTCCGACGAGGTGCTGTCGGGGCTGGTCGGCTTCTTCGTGAACACGTTGGTGCTGCGCACCGACACCTCAGGGGACCCGGACTTCGGTGAGCTGCTGCGCCGGGTGCGGGACGCGGACCTGGCCGCGTACGAGCACCAGGACCTGCCCTTCGACCGGCTGGTGGAGCACCTCAACCCGCACCGGTCGGCCGCCCACGAGGCGCTGGTGCAGGTCATGCTCCAGGTGAGCCCGGTGGGTGCGGCCCCGCACGCCGGAGGCGGCCCGCTGGCGGGCGAGGAACTCAACCACCGGACCGGATCGGCCAAGTCCGACCTCACCTTCGCCCTGACGGAGAACGCGGACGGCGGGATGTCCGGGGTCCTGGAATACGCGACCGACCTGTACGGCCCCTCGGGTGCCCGGCGCCTGGCCGACCTGCTGGTGACGGCGCTGGACCTGTTCGCAGCGGACCCCTCGCTGCGGATCGGGGACCTTCCCGCGCCGGCCGGCCGGCGTCCCGCCGAGCGGCCCCTGGTCGGGGGCTACCGCATCGACCCGGGGCACGTCGCGGCGGTGCTCGCGGAGCACCCGGCGGTGACCCGGGCGCGGGCCGAGGTGGTGGACGGCCGGCTGGTCGCGCACGCCGAGGGGGCCGTCGCGGAGGCGGAACTCCAGGCCTGGGCGGCGGAGCGGTTGCCGGAGTACGCGGTGCCGTCGGCGGTCCACCTCCCCTCGGCCGCGCCACGGCCGCAGACCCAGGCGGACGAGGGCCTCACGACGGCCCTGCTGCGGCTGTTCGCGGAGGTTCTGGAGAACGGCCGGGTCACCCCGGACGCCAACTTCTTCAAGTCGGGCGGGCATTCACTGCTCGCGGTCCGGCTGGTCAACCGGGTGCGGGCGGAGCTGGGCCGGGAGCTCACCATCCGGGAGGTCTTCCGCCACCCGACCCCGGCGAAACTGGCGGCCCTGCTGGCGGCAGCCTCTCCGGCCGCCGCCGCCCCGGCCCTGCGCCGCCGCACCCACTCGGGAGCGCGGGTGCGCTGAGGCGCCCCCGCGGGGCCGGCCGGCGTGCCGCGCGTACCCGCCACCGGACGGCGAGCTGCGCGGGGGACCCCGGTCGACGGACCGCAGGCGGGCACGACGGCAGCGGGTCCGGGCGGCCCCGTACCCGCTGCCGGTCCGGCACCGTCGCGGCCCGCGGGGCATCGGAACCGCGCGGCGCAGCGGCGGCAGTTGCGGGCGGCAGGAGCAGGGTCGGGAGCTGCCGCGGGGACTGCCCGCCGGGGGCCCGCGGGGTGCCTAGCGTGGAGGCCACGGAGTCCTCTCCGCACCCTTCCCCTCGCCTGGAGGCCCCGCGATGCCCTCGACCGCCCCCACCGCCTCCGCCGTCCTGGACGGCGGACCGGCGATCACCCCCGCACCCGGTGTCCTCGACCGGATCGCCGCCCAGGACGCCGAGCACGTCGCGCTGGTGCACGGCGAGCGCCGGCTGACCTACGGACAGCTCGCCCTCGCGGTGGCCTTCCGCGCCGACGAGCTGGCGGCTGCGGGCGCCGGCCCGGGGCGGCTGGTGGCCGTGCACCGGCCCCGGGGCGTCGACGCCGTGGTGGGTCTGCTGGCGGCCCTGCGGACCGGAGCCGCGTACCTGCCCCTGGACCCGGGTGCGCCGGCCGCCCGCAACGCCTCGATCCTGGCCGACTGCACCGGAGCGGAAGTGCGGCTGACCGACGGCGAGTCGGTGCTGCCCGGGCCGGGAGTCACCGAGGACGCCGCGTACGTGATCTACACCTCGGGCTCCACCGGCACGCCCAACGGCGTCGTCGTCGGCCGCGAGGCCCTGGCCCACTTCGTCGCCGGGGCCACCGTCCGGTACGGCATCACCGCCGAGGACCGGGTCCTGCAGTTCGCGCCGCTGCACTTCGACGCGAGCGTCGAGGAGGTATTCCTCACCCTCGGCGCCGGCGGCACGCTCGTCCTGCGCGACGAGGACATGCTCGACGTCCCCGGGCTGCTGGCCGGATGCGTCGCGCACGCGATCACGGTCCTGGACCTGCCCACCGCCTACTGGCACGAGCTGGCCCACGCCCTCGCCACCGGAGTCGCCGAACTCCCGCCGACGCTGCGGACCGTGGTCATCGGCGGGGAGGCGGCGCTGCCCGAACGGGTCGCGCAGTGGTGCCGGGCCGTGGACCCGGAGCGGGTGCGGCTGCTGAACACCTACGGCCCCACCGAGGCGACGGTGGTGGCGACCGTGGCCGACCTGTCCCGTCACCCGGGCGGCCCGGTCCCGATCGGCCTGCCCCTGCCCGGGGTCCGGGCGGCCGTGGTCGACGGCGAACTGTGGCTGCTGGGCGGCGGGCTGGCGCACGGCTACCTGGGCCGGCCCGAGCTGACCGCTGCCCGCTTCGCCGCCCTGGAGGGGCGGACGGCCTACCGGACCGGTGACCTGGTCCACGTACGCGGGGAGGACGGTCAGCTCGGCTTCCAGGGCCGCGCCGACGACGAGGTGAAGATCAACGGGCACCGGGTGGACCCGGCGTCCGTGGAGTCGGTCCTCACCGGCCACCCGGGCGTGCGCGAGGCCGCCGTCGTCCCGCAGGAGACGTCCGACGGCGTCAAGCGGCTCGTGGCGTACGTGGTCGCCGACGCCGGGGTGAGCGCCACCGCGCTGCGCTCCCGCGTACGGGCCGAGCTGCCGGCGGCGGCCGTGCCGAGCGCCGTGAACCTGGTCGACGCCCTGCCCCGGACCTCCTCGGGGAAGATCGATCGCAAGGTGCTCAAAGCGCCGGAGGGCGACGGCGGCGCCGACCGCGTCTTCGACGGCGTCGTACTGCCCGCCGGGGACCGGGTGCCGCTCTCCTTCGCCCAGCGTCGCCTGTGGTTCCTGGCCGGTCTGGAGGGGCCGTCGGCCACTTACAACCTACCGCTCGTCCTGCGGCTGGACACCGTCCCCGACCGGCAGGCGCTGGCGGCGGCCCTCGCCGATGTCGTGGAGCGGCACGAGGTGCTGCGCACCGTGTACCCGGCCGTGGACTCCGAGCCCTACCAGCACGTCCTGGCGGCGCCCCGGGTGCCGCTGACCGTACGGGAGTGCACGCCGCAGCAACTGCCCTTGCTGGTCTCCCGCTTCACCGCCGGCACCTTCGACCTGAGCGCCCATCTACCCTTGCGCGCCCGGCTGTTCCTGCCCGGGGACGGCTCCGCCACCCTCGCGCTGCTGACCCACCACATCGCCACCGACGGATGGTCGGTCCCGCCGCTGCTGCGCGACCTCCGACAGGCCTACGAGGCCCGGCTGGGCGCAGGCGCGCCGCAGTGGGAGCCGCTGCCGGTGCAGTACGCCGACTACACCCTGTGGCAGCAGGAACTCCTGGCCGATCCGTCCCCGTTGCTGGCCCACTGGCGGGACGCCCTCGACGGGATGCCGACCGTCCTGGACCTGCCCGCCGACCGGCCCCGGCCGGCCGAGCCGACCGGCGCCGGCGCCACCCTGGTCGCCCGGCTGGACGCGGACGCGCACCGGCGGCTGTCGAAGCTCGCCGAGGAGCGCGGCGCCAGCATGCTGATGGCCCTCCAGCCGGCCCTCGCCCTGGCCCTGGCCGCCGCCGGGGCCGGTACGGACATCGCGATCGGTACCCCGGTGGCCGGGCGGGGCGACGAGGCCCTCTCCGATCTGGTCGGCTTCTTCGTCAACACCCTCGTCCTGCGCACCGACGTCTCCGGCGGCGCCTCCTACGCGGAGCTCGTGGACCGGGCTCGCGACGCCGATCTCGCGGCCTACGCCCACCAGGAACTCCCCTTCGACCTGCTGGTGGAGCACCTCAACCCGGAACGCGGCCTGGCCGTGAACCCGTTCTTCCAGGTGATGCTGACCGTGCAGGAGGAGGACGGCACGGACCTGGCCCCCGGCGGCGGCCTGACGGGACGCTTCGTCGAACCGGGACTGGAGGCGGCCAAGTTCGACCTCAGCGCCTCCTGCGTGGAGCTCGCCGACGGCGGCCTGGAGGTGTGGTGGCAGTACGCGGCGGACCTCTTCGACGCCCCGACGGCACAGCTGCTGCTGGACGCGTTCCTGCGGGCCCTGTCCCGGGCGGCGCAAGACCCCCACGGCCCGACCGGCGACGCCGCGCCCGCGCTGCTCACCGAGGAGGAGGCCTCGGGCCTGGCGGAGCGCCGGGAAGGGCTCGCCCGGGCCCGCGCCCTGGAGCCGGCGCCTGCGGCCGCGGCCGGGGACCCCGCCGTCACGGAGGTCCTGTGCACGCTCTTCGCGGAGGTGATCGGCCTCGGCCGGGTGGCCCCCGACGAGAACTTCTTCTCGGTGGGCGGACATTCGATGATGGGTGTGCGCCTGGTCAACCGGATCCGGGCCACGCTCGGCGTCGAGGCCCGGATCCGCGACCTGTTCCTCGCCCCGACCCCCGCGGAGCTGGCCGTGCGCCTGCTGCGGGAGACGGCGCCCGCCGGGCGGCCCGCACTGGTTCCCGTACCGCTCCAGGAGCGGCCCGAGTCGCTCCCGCTGTCGTACGCGCAGCGCCGGCTGTGGTTCGTGGACCAGCTGGAGGGCCCGAGCGGCTCCTACACCATCCCGTTCGCGCTGCGGCTGGAGCGGCCGCTTGATCCGGCGGTGCTGGCCGAGGCCCTCGCCGATGTCGCCGGGCGGCACGAGGTGCTGCGCACCGTGTACCCGGCCGTGGACGGTCAGCCGTACCAGCGGGTGGTGGAAGCGGCCCGGCCCGTGCTGGACCTGGTGACCGCCGGGCCGGGCGGGCTCGACGCCGCGGTGGACGAGGCCGCCGGACACGTCTTCGACCTCGCCGCCGAACTCCCCTTCCGCGCTTCGCTGATCAGCACGGATGACGCGCAGGCGCTGGTACTGCTCGTCCACCACATCGCGGCCGACGGCTGGTCCACCGGTCCCCTGCTGGCCGACCTGGCCGCCGCCTACGAGGCCCGGCTGGCCGGCGCGGCCCCCGCCTGGCTGCCGCTGCCGGTGCAGTACGCGGACTACACGCTGTGGGAGCGGGCCGCGCTCGACGGGGAGGCCTCCGCCGCACACCTCGCGTACTGGCAGCAGACCCTGGGCGACGCGCCGCCGGTGCTGGAGCTGACCTCCTCGCGCACCCGGCCGGCCGACGCCTCGCACCGCGGCGCGGCGACCCCCGTCGACCTGGACGCCGCGACGCACGCCCGGCTGGAGGAACTCGCCCTGGAGCACGGGACCACGCTGTTCACGGTGGTCCAGGCGGCCTTCGCGGCCCTGCTGACCCGGCACGGCGCGGGCACCGACCTGCCGCTGGGCACGGTGACCGCCGGCCGGGACGACGAGGCGCTCAGCGATCTGGTCGGCTTCTTCGTCAACACCCTCGTCCTGCGCTGCGACACCTCCGGCGACCCGCGCTTCTCGGAGCTGCTGCGCCGGGTCAAGGAGACCGACCTCGCGGCCTACGCCCACCAGGACGTGCCCTTCGACCTGGTGGTGGAGCGGCTGAACCCGGTGCGCTCCACCGCCCACCACCCGCTGGTGCAGGCGATCGTCCAGGTCCATCCGGCCGAACCGGAGACGCCGCCCGGGGCCGCGCTGGCCGGGACCCCGCTGGGCACCACCTCGGGGTTCACCAAGTTCGACCTCACGGTGTCCCTGCGGGAGGTGCGGGACGCCGACGGGGCGCCCGGCGGGCTTGCCGGCGTACTGGAGTACGCGACGGACCTCTACGACGCGGACACCGCGGCCCTGCTGGCGACGCATCTGGCCCGCGTCCTGCGGGCGGTGGCCGAGGATCCCGGGCAGCGGATCGGTGACGTACGGCTCATGAGCGCCGAGGAGGAGTTCCGGCTGGTCACCGAGTACAACGACACGGCGACCCCGCAGGCGCCGTGCGGGCTGGTGCACGAGCGGTTCGCGGCGCAGGCCCGGCGGACCCCCGACCGCATCGCGCTCTCGTACGGGGAGGAGACCCTCACCTTCGCCGAGCTGGACCGCCGCGCGAACGCGCTGGCCCACCGGCTGATCGGGGCGGGGGTGGCACGGGACGGGGCGGTCGCGGTCCTGATGGACCGCACGCCGCACCTGCTGGTTGCGGCGCTGGCGGTGCTCAAGTGCGGCGCCGCGTACGTACCGCTGGATCCGCGGCTGCCCGACCCCCGCGTCCGCATGATCACCGAGGACGTGGCGGCGACGGTCCTGCTGACGCAGGAGGCGCACCTGGGCCGGACGGCGGTGGAGCAGGAACGCGCCGCCGGTGTGCGGGTCCTGGCCGTGGACACCCTCGGCTTGGAGGGGGACGCCACCGACCCGGGGATCTCGGTCGGCGAGGACGCCCTGATGTACGTGATGTTCACCTCCGGCTCCACCGGCCGGCCCAAGGGCGTCGGCGTGACCCACCGCAACGTGGTCGAGCTCGTCACCGACCGGTGCTGGAACCTCGCCAACCACCGGCGGATGCTGGTCCATTCGGCGATCGGGTTCGACGCCTCCACCTACGAGCTGTGGGTGCCGCTGCTGGGCGGCGGACAGCTCGTCATCGCCCCGGGCGACGGCACAGACGTCGCCGAACTCGACCACACCATCCGCACCTACGACGTCACCGCCGCCTACTTCACGATGGGCCTGTTCCACGTCATGGCCGACGAGGGACTGGACACCCTCAAGCTCCTGCGCGAGGTCTGGACGGGCGGCGACGTGGCCTCGCCCAGCGCCCTCCAGCGGGTCCTGACCCACTGCCCCGAGACCGTGCTCGTCCACTCGTACGGTCCGACGGAGACGACCTTCGCCTCCCACCAGCAGCGGTTCCCGCTCGCGGAGCGCACCCTGGAAGGGGTGTACCTCGGATCGGCGCTCGACAACACCCGGGTCCACGTCCTGGACGAGCGGCTGCGGCCCGTCCCGCCCGGGGTCGCCGGCGAGATGTACATCGCTGGGACCCAGGTGGCCCGGGGCTACATCGGCCGGCCCGGGCTGACGGCGGAGCGGTTCGTCGCCGACCCCTTCGGCGGCGACGGCGGGCGGATGTACCGCACTGGAGACCTGGTGCACTGGACCGCGGACGGGCAACTGCGGTTCATCGGGCGGGCCGACGGCCAGATCAAGCTGCGCGGCTTCCGGATCGAACCCGGCGAGATCGAGGAGACCCTGGCCCGGCACCCCGGGGTCGGGCAGGTCGCCGTGGTCGTCTTCGAGGACGGTCCCGGCGGCAAGCGGCTCGTCGCGTACGCGGTCCCGCGCGCCGGTCACACCCTCACCGAGGCCGGGCTGCTGCGCTGGGCGGCCGGTGAACTCCCCGAGCACATGGTGCCGTCGGCGGCCGTCCTGCTCGACGCCATCCCGCTGACCGTCAACGGCAAACCCGACCGCGGGGCCCTGCCCGCACCCGCCCCTGCCGCACGGCCCTCCGGGCGGCCCCCGCGCACCCCGCGCGAGGAGATCCTGTGCGGACTGTTCGCCGAGGTGCTGGGCGTCGAAGGCGTCGGCATCGACGACAGCTTCTTCGGCTTGGGCGGGCATTCGCTGCTCGGGGTGCGCCTGGTCAGCCGGATGCGGACGGTTCTCGGCCTGGAGCGCGGGGTCCGTGACCTGTTCCGGACCCCGACCGTGGCCGGGCTGCTGGGTGACGAACCCACGGGCTTCGACCCGATGGGTGTGCTGCTGCCCCTCAACGCCCGTGGCGCGCGAGCCCCGTTGTTCTGCGTCCACCCCGGTACGGGGGTGGGCTGGCCCTACGCCGGCCTCACCCAGCACCTGGGGCCCGACCAGCCGTTGTACGCGATCCAGGCGCGGGCGCTGAGCGAACTGGGCCACTCCCCGGAGTCGGTGGAGGAGATGGTCGAGGACTACCTGCCGCTGATCCGGGAGGTCCAGCCGCACGGCCCCTACCGCTTCCTCGGCTGGTCCTTCGGCGGGACGGTCGCACACGCGCTCGCCGTGCGGCTGGCGGAGCTGGGCGAACGCACCGACCTGCTGGCCATGATGGACGTCCATCTGCTGCCCACCGAACCGGTGCGGCGCCGGATGACGCCCGCGCAGAAGCGGGACATGCTCGTCGGGGACGCCTCGGACGAGCCGGCGGACGCGCCGTTCGACGTCGACGCTTTGATCGGCCTGGTCCGGTTGAAGGACCCGGTGCTCGGGGCGTTCTCCGACGCGGAGATCCGCTCGGTGATCGGTGCCTCCATCAACCACGCCGAAATCATGAACCTGTACGCCCCGCGCCCGGTCGCCACGGACCTGATCTTCCTGGCGGCCATCGAGGACGGGGAAACGGAAAACACCCTCGCGCAGCACTGGATTCCCTATGTCGAGGGCCGCGTGGAAAATCACGTCATCGGGGTTCCGCACACCAGAATGGGTGAACCGGAACCGCTCGCTTTGATCGGCCGTATCCTTTCCGAGAAATTGAGGAGTCTGTCATGACCAATCCGTTCGACGACAACGAGGGCACCTTCCACGTCGTGGTGAACGCCGAGGGCCAGCACGCCCTGTGGCCGGTCTTCGCCGACGTTCCCGCAGGCTGGGACGTGGTGTGGGGAGAGGGGACGAGGGCGGACGCGCTCGCGTACGTGGAGCAGAACTGGACTGACATCCGCCCGAAGAGCCTGCTCGCGCAGTACGCCTAGACAATATCCGGTAATCGAGGAGCCGTGTCCCGCATCGCGGGGCGCGGCTTCTCGCGTGCCCGGGTTCAGCAGGTCTTCCGGAATTCCTCCATACTGCCGCAGGAACTTCCCCTCGACCGGTCCGGCGCTTTCTATATTTCTCGGTATGCGACGACGGAATTTGAACATCCTGCTGACCGGTACGGCGTCCGATTCCCACACCTGGAATCTCGTCTACCTCCAGCTCTTCCTGGAGGAGCTGGGGCACCGGGTCCACAACCTGGGGCCCTGCGTACCGGAAGACCTGCTGGCCTGTGTCTGCGCCGACCGCGGCCCGGACCTCGTCGTGGTCAGCAGCGTCAACGGCCACGGCTACCGGGACGGGCTCGGCGCCGTGCGGGCCCTGCGGGGCTCCGGGTCGACGGTGCCGGTCGTCATCGGCGGAAAGCTCGGCGTGGCGGGCGAGGCCGACCCGCGGCAGCGGGCCCGGCTCCTCGACGCGGGCGCCGACGCCGTATTCGACGACGGCGACGCCGGGCGGCTGCGCGCCTATCTCGGCTCCGTGGCGGCACCTCCCGCCCGGGCCGGCTCCATGGCCGGCGACGCCAGGGCCGGGGCCGGTGTCATGGCCGGGGCCGGCGCCAGGGCCGGTGCCGGGGCCGGGGTGGGCGCCGGGGCCGGGGTGGGCGCCAGGGCCGGTGCCGGGGCCGGGGTGGGCGCCGGGGCCGGGGTGGGCGCGGGTGTCGGTGGGCGGGCCGTCGCATGACCGCCGCCACGCTCGCCGCACCGAACGTGGCCGCCCCCTCACCCGCCACCCCCGCAGGCTTCGGCGCCTTCGTCGGCGCCTGCGCCGCCGCCGGGCAGCTCGTCGTCCAGCCCCGGATGGGTTTCAGCGATCCGCGCCGGATGCGGGAGGGGCTGGAGCGGACCAAGTCCGCGGTCGCCACAACCGTCGGCACCCTCACCATCGACAGCTACACCCGGGTCGGCGCCCACGCAGCCGCACGCGCCGCCCTGGCCGAAGGCACACCGCTCAACGGCTACCCGATCGCCACCCACCCCACGGAGCGCACCCGGTCCCTCCTCGACGGGGTCCTGGACGCCGGGTTCCCCGTCCAGGTCCGGCACGGCTCCTCCCGCCCCGAAGCCATCGTCCGCGCGCTCGCCGCCGCCGGACTGGACGCCACCGAGGGCGGCCCGGTCTCCTACTGCCTGCCCTACGGCCGCACCCCGCTCGCCGAGTCCGTGGACAACTGGGCCCGCTGCTGCGAACTGCTCGCGGCACTGGCGCCGGCCCCGCGAACGCCGCACCTGGAGAGTTTCGGCGGCTGCATGCTCGGGCAACTGTGCCCGCCCGGGCTGCTGGTGGCGCTGAGCCTGCTGGAGGGGATGTTCTTCGCGCAGCACGGCATCCGGTCCGTCTCCCTCAGCTACGCGCAGCAGACCGACCCCGCCCAGGACACCGAGGCGGTACGCGCCCTGGGCCGGCTGGCCGAGGAGTTCCTGCCGCCCTCGGTGGACCGGCACGTGGTCCTCTACACGTACATGGGGGTGTTCCCGTACACCGCCAGGGGAGCCGCCCGGCTGCTGGAAGCCTCCGCGCGGCTGGCCGTGCGCGCGGGAGCGCAGCGCCTGATCGTGAAGACCGCCGCGGAGGCGCACCGGATCCCGACCGTGCAGGAGAACGTACGGGCGCTGGAGACGGCGGCGGCGACCGCCGCGCTGACCGAGCGGCCGTCCCGGACCGGGGACCCGGCGGACAGCGAGGTCTACCGCGAGGCGCGAGCCTTCGTGGAGGCCGTGCTGGAGTTCGGCGAGGACCTCGGGCGCTCGCTGCGGACCGCCTTCGCGCGCGGCGTGCTGGACGTCCCGTACTGCCTGCACCCGGACAACGCGGGCCGTTCGCGCAGCTTCGTCGGCCCGGACGGGCGGCTTCGGTGGTCCGAGGCCGGTGCGATGCCGGTCGCACCGTACGCCGGGGCCGGCGGGCGCACACCGATGACCTCGGACGGGCTGCTCAGGGCCCTCCACGGGCTGGCCCGGCGCCACGACGAGGACGGGGCCGCCGCGTGAGCCGGCCCGTGCACGGCCCCTTCCCACCCTTCGACACCCCAACGCACCCGATTTCGACAGGAGTCGACATGGAGATCCAGACCCCTCCCCCGCTCGGTGAGCACCTGCGCTCGCCACAGCTGCGCTCCGCGATGCTGGTGCAGCAGGAAGCCCTGTACGCGGCGCGGGAGTTCCTGCGCGGCGAGGGCTTCGTGGAACTGCTGCCGCCGCTGGTCGGCCCGGTCACGGACCCGGGCGGGCGCGGCGCCAAGGCCCTGGACGTCGACTACTACGGCGAGCCGTACAAACTGATGACCAGCGCGATCCTCTACAAGCAGGCATCGCTGAGGGGGTTCCCGCGGCTGTTCTACATCGCGCCGAACGTCCGCGTGGAGCCGCCGGAGACGGCTTCCACCGGGCGTCACCTGGTGGAGTTCCACCAGATCGACGTGGAGGTGGCCGGGGCCACGCGCCACCAGGTCCAGGAGATCGCGGCGCGGCTGCTGACCCGCGTGGTGGACCACGTGTGGACGGCGGTACCGGACGTACTGCGCGGACTGGGCCGCGACGAGCTGGACTTCGCCGAACTGCGGCAGGGCAAGTTCGACTCCTGCACCCACGAGGAGGCCGTGGCCCGGCTGCTCGGCCGGGGCCACCCGCAGAACCCCGACGCCGAGATCGACTGGGCGGGCGAGAAGGTGCTCTCGCTGGAGGCCGACCGTCCGTTCTTCATCGACGACTACCCGAAGGGTTCGCGCGGCTTCTACGACCGCGAGGACCCCGAACGCCCGGGCGTGCTGCGCAACTTCGACCTGATCGCCCACGGCGGCTACGGGGAGCTGGTCAGCGGCAGCGAGCGCGAATCCGACTACGCGGCGATCGTCACGCGGATGCGGGAGAGCGGGGAGAACCCGGCGAAGTACGCCTGGTACCTGGAGCTCGCCCGCGAGGGCATCGAGGCCAGCGCCGGCTTCGGCATGGGCCTCCAGCGCCTGGTCCGGTTCCTGACCGGGCTGGACGCCCTGTGGCAGGTCAGCGCGTACCCGAAGCTGCCGGGGGTGATCGCGCCGTGAGCGGGGCGTTGGGAGCGACGGGCTTCCCCGAGCAGGCGGTACGGGCCCGGGCCAGGGCGGGAACGGCCGAGGTGTTCCCGCCCGCGGACTCCTACGGCAGTCGGCTGTACGGGGCCACGGCGCGGGAACCGGAGGACGCGCTGGACGAACTGCGGCTCGTACCGCCGGTGTTCATGCCGCGGCGGCTGGAGAAACTCATAGAACTGGGCCGCGAGCCCTCCTACGAGGACGTGGACCTGCACACGACCGTCGGCGGCTTCGCGGCCGAACTTCCGCTCTACCTCTCGGCGTTCGGATCCACCCGCGCGGGCAGCGGAGACCTCGGGGTGGCGGCGGGCAGGCAGGCGGCGCGGCTCGGCATCCCGATGGTGATCGGCGAGAACATGGTGCCGGTGCACGGGTACTCCCGCGGCGGCGACGGCATGCGGTCTGCGCTGCTGGAGCGGATCGCGGCGTACACGGAGAGCGTCGCGGACGGCGTCGGCGGGGTGGTGGTGCAGCAGTCCACCGAGGACGCCGACTCGGAGGTGTGGAACCTCCTCTACAGCGACCCGGGCACGCGGGCGCTGCGGGACTCCGGCCGGCTGGGCTTCGAGCTGAAGGTGGGCCAGGGGGCGAAGCCGGGGCTAGGCGGGATGACGGTGGTCGGCGCCGACGAAGGCGAGCGGCTGGCCGGGCAGTTCACGGTAAGGGACCTGCTGGGCGAGCGCGGGCGGCTGCTGCGGTGCGCGACCCCGGGCACCTTCACCGAGGAGATCGTCCGCCAGCAGTTGCGGTTCATGCGGAACAACTTTCCGCTGGCCCGCACCTGGGTGAAGTTCCATCCCGGCCGGGACATCGCGCGGGCCGCGGCCACCGCGTGGGCGGCGGGCGCCGACGCGGTGACGGTGGACGGCGCCGAGGGCGGCACCGGCTGGGCGCCCCGGGTCTTCCTCGACCAGGTCGGCCTGCCGCTCGGGGAATGCCTGCGCCGGATCGGCCCCCCGGCCGGGGACCTGCTCGCCACGGGCCGGATCTGGGAAGGGGGCCGGGCGGTGCGGGCGCTGGCGCTCGGGGCGACGGCCGTGGGCCTGGGACGGGCGGCGCTGCTCGCGGTCGACGAGGACCCGCGCGAGGGCCTGGTCCGGCTGGCGCGGGCGCTGGCGCTGGAAACCCGGCTGCTGGTGAGCGCGGTCGGCAAGTACCGGGTCGCGGACCTGGACCCGGAGGACCTGTGGTCGCCGAACGCCCCGGCCCCGGCGCCCCCGCCCCTCGAAGCCCCCGCCCCCGCAACCCCACCGGCCGGATCCCGGACCGCCGGGACCCCGGCCGCGGGAACCACGCCGCTCCGCCCCCCGCCAGTCAGGCCGGCAGCCGCCGGGGCCACGTCGGTCAGGGGGCGGGCGTGACGGGGCGGGGCGGGGGTCGGTCCTGCGGGCGGCGGCCCCGCGGCCGTGGGGCGGGCGGGAACCGGCCTCGCGGGTGCCGGCCGTGCCCGGTGCGGGCGCGGTTCCGGCTCTCCGACCTCCCCGGGGTCACGGCCGCCTCGGCCACCGGCGCCGCCGCCGCTTCCCGGGCCCTGGCCCGGGCCGGGCTCGGCCACCTCGGCGGCCACCTCGCCCTGCGCGGCCGCGCCGGGGCCCGCCCGGCCGATCTGGCCCGGGCGGCGGAAC
The DNA here is from genome assembly GCF_014650775.1 of Streptomyces cirratus. Lineage (GTDB taxonomy): Bacteria > Actinomycetota > Actinomycetes > Streptomycetales > Streptomycetaceae > Streptomyces > Streptomyces cirratus. Next base: position 21,902 of record NZ_BMVP01000005.1, read on the forward strand.
GCGCCGTCGCCGCCGCCCTGCGCCGCGCCCGCTGACCCGGGCCACGGCCACAGCCCGCGCACGTGGTCCCGTACCGCTCACCCACCCCACACCGAGAACAGGTGCACCATGGAAACCCCCGTACAGACACCCACCGCGGCCCCCACGGTCCAGTGGGGCCGCGTGAGCTCCCTGGTCGGTGGCCAGGCCGCCGTCCAGCTCGGCAGCTTCGCCCTGCTCATCGCCATGAACTGGACCGCCGTCCAGCTCGGCGGCACCGGCGCGGTCACCCTGCTGACCCTGGCCGCCACCGTCCCCCGGGCCCTGATGCTGATCTTCGGCGGGGCGGTCGCCGACACCCTCGGCCCGCGCTTCGTCCTGCTGCGGACCACCTCCGCCCGCGTCGCGGTCCTCGGCGCCGGGGCAGTGGTCACCGCGACGACCCACCAGCTGTGGCCGCTCGTGGTGATCGCCCTCGTCGAGGGGATCCTCCTCGGCCTCGCCGGTCCGGCCTCCGGGGTGCTGCTGCCGATGTTCGCCCGCGGCGACCAGCTCGCCCGGGCCAACTCCCTCTACTCCATGGTGCTGCGGGTCGCGCCGATCCTCGGGGCGCCGGCCGGCGCGTTCCTGATCACCGTCGGGGAGCTGTGGCTGGCGATGCTCGTCGGAGCCGTCACCGGCGCGATCTGGCTCGGCTGCCTGCTGCACGTCACGCACGGCTTCGTCCGGCCCGCGCCCGAGCCCGGCGTCTCCCTGGTCAAGCGCTCCGGAGACGGTTTCCGGCTGCTGGCCCGCCACCCCCGTCTGCGCTGGATGTTCGTGGCCGCCCTGTGCCTGGACATGGCGTTCAGCTGGCCGGCCGAGGTCGCCCTGCCGCTGCTGGTCTCCGAGCGCGGCTGGGGGGTCGGCGCGGTGGGTGTGGTCCTGGCCGCGTTCAGCGTGGGCGCCCTCGGCTCCAGCGCGGTGGGCGCGGCCATGGCGCACCGGATCCCGATGTTCGTACGGCTCGTCCTGACCGGTGCCGGCCTGGCCGCCGGGATCCTGGTGATGGCCCTGATGCCGTCCGTGGCCTCCCTCACCGCGGTCGCCGCAGGGGTAGGCCTGCTGTCCGGCCTGAACGGCCCGGCCATCGTCACGCTGTACCAGCAGTCGGCCCCCGAGGAACGGATGGGCGCCGCGATGTCGACGCTCTCCCTCGCCGGGATCGGCACCGCCCCGATCTCCATCGCCGTGTTCAGCTCGTTGTCCCTGGCCCTCGGTGTCCAGACCACCTGGCTGCTGTGCGGGGCCATCGCGTTCGTCTCGCCGCTCGCGGCCGTCCTGGCGCTGCGGCACCCCGCCGAGGAGGAGGAGCCCGCCCCGGTGGAGCTCCCCGTCCCCGCGGCCGCCTGAGGAGGTTGTTGCCATGGAACCGGGCACTGCTCGACTTCTCGTACCGACCCCGCTGTCGGGTCCCGGGCCGGGACCGGCCGAGACCGTGCTGGTGGCGGCGAGTCCGCAGCTGTGGCTCGTGGACACCACCGCCTACCGGGTGCACGCGGCCCGGCACGCGCCCGGCACCCTCGACGCCCAGGAGCTGGCCCGCGCGGCCGAGTTCGTCCGGGCGGCGGACCGCGACAGCTACGTCTGCGCCCACGTGGCGCTGCGCCGGCTGCTCGGCGCGTACCTGGGCATGCCGGCGCGGGAGGTGGTCGTGGAACGGGCGCCCTGCACGCACTGCGACGAGCCGCACGGACGGCCCGTGCTGCCGGGCGGGGCCCTGCACTTCTCCCTCTCGCACTGCACGGGGATCAGCCTGCTGGCCTTCGCGACGGCCCCCGTCGGGGTGGACGTGGAGGAGCTGGTCCTGCCGCAGTCGATCGCGGAGACGGCCGACGTCCTGCACCCGAGGGAGGCGGCCGAGCTGGCCGCCCTCCCGCCGGGCGACCGCTCGCTGGCCTTCACCAGGGTGTGGACCCGCAAGGAGGCGTACCTCAAGGGGCTCGGGGTGGGTCTGTCGGAGAACCCGGCGGCGGACTACGTGGGCACGGGCCCCGTGCCGGCCGGCCTGCCGGGCTGGTCCCTGACGGACGCCCTGGTCCCGGAGGGCCACTGCGCGGCGGTGGCCCTGCGGGATCCGTGAAGGCCGCCGGCCCTGTCGGTGCCGGTGGTTACCCTGCACGGATGACCACGACGACCGACGACGACCGCGGTTTCCCGCCCGCCCTCGCCGAGGTGGCGGCGACGGAGTTCGACCACGACGAGGGCAACGGGATCGACTTCGAGCCCTACGCCGCCTTCGACTCCGCCGAGGAGACCACCGACTGGCTGCGGAGCTGGACGGGCAACCCCGACCTGGACGGCGGCGCGTACCGCGTCTTCGGCCAGGACGGCACGGGCGGGCTCGCCGCCCTGTGGTGCGTGCGGCCCGGACGTCCCCTCGTCGAGCAGCCCGTGGTGTTCATGGGGTCGGAGGGGGCGTGCGGTGTCGTGGCCGGAGGCGTGTCCGACTTCCTGTGGGTGCTGGCGGACGGCATCGGGCCGATGGAGGCGGTGGAGTACGACGACCTCTCGGGCCGTGCGGACCCCGTCCTCGCCTCGCTCGCCGAGCGGTACGCGACCACGCCGCGCCGGCCGGCCCGCGAGATCGTGCTCGGCGCGCGGGCCGACTTCCCCGCGTACGTGCAGGACATCGAGGCCCTCTGCCGCTGAGCGGTCCGCCGGTCCCGGGGCGGAGCCGCGGTCCCGGAGCTGTGCCGCGGTCCCGGGGCGGGCGTGTCCGGCGGGCCGGTGAATCGTTTGCGCAGGCATGACGACGACGCACTCCACGCCCACCACCTCGGCGCGGCACCGGGCTGCGGACGACGGCGTCCGCAGCCTTTTCGTGCCCCGCCAGCCGTCGCACGCCGCCGGTTCCGCCCCGCTGTTCGATGAACTCGCCCTGGAGTGGGCGGCGCGCGGTGCCACCGTGCCCAACCGGCCTGATCCGACGTGGCTGCGGCTGGTGTCCTGGGAGCACTTCCAGCGGGAGACCGCGGCCACGGTCCGCGACCTGCACCTGCGTGGCCACCGCCCCGAGCCGGCGCCCGAGCCGGCGCCCGAGCCCGCCGCCGCAGACGGCCGCCCCCGCTGGCTGCGCGCGTGAGGGCGGTCCGTTCCGGCGGCGAGGCGTGCGGACGCCGATTCACTCCTCGGTGGTGACGGTGAGCTTCCCCCGTACGTGACCGGCGGTGGAGTCGGCGTAGACCTCCCCCATCGCGGAGAACGGGTACGTGGTGGTCTCGGGGACCCGGAGCCGGCCCGAAGTTACGAGCCGGGCGAGTTCCTCCATGTCCGAGACGGTGGCGTCGTAGTTGAAGTTGACGGCGCGCACGCCCCGGGCCGCCACGGCGTCCGGGTCGGCGGCGAAGAGCGTGCTGGCCAGCCGGCCGCCGTCACGCAGCAGCGGGGCGATCCGCCCGGCCACCAGGTCCCGGCCGTCCACCAGGTCGAGTGCGGCGTCGACTCCGCCGGGATGACCCGCGCGGACGGCCTCGGCCACGTCGGCGGTGCGGTAGTCGATCACCTCGGCGGCGCCGAGGCCGCGGACGTAGTCGTGGTCCTGGCCGGCGGCGACCGCGATCACCCGGGCCCCGCGGGACGCGGCCAGCTGCACCACGTAGGAGCCGACACCACCGGCCGCCCCGACCACGAGCAGGGATTCGCCCTCCCGGGGGTCCAGCCAGCGGGTGAGGGCGAGCGCGGTACCGCCGGTCATGGGGAGCGCCGCCGCCGGGACCGGGCCCAAGTCCTCGGGGCGCTCGGCGAGGGCGGCGGTCTCGATGGAGGCGGTCATGTAAGGGGCGTAGGAGCCGTACGGGTGCTCCGCGATGGTCGCGGGGCGGCGCATGCCGAAGACCTCCGCGCCGACCTCGAACGGGGCGCCGTCACCGGCCGCGGCCACCTGGCCGGCCACGTCGAACCCGAGGACCAGCGGGAAGGCGAAAGTGGCGCCCGGGCGGGCGAGCTCACCCGCAGCGACCTTCCAGTCGATGGGGTTGACCGAAGCGGCCCGCACCTTGATCAGCACCTCGCCGGGCCCCGGCTCCGGCACGGGCAGTTCCCGCAGGGCGGGTGGCTCACCGAAGGCTTCGACGGCGAATGCGTACATGACGGGTTCCTCCCGGGGTCAGGACGCCACGGCGGACGGTCCCGGCCGCCCGTCGCCGGGATCCATTCCACCCGGGCCCCGGGGGCACCCGCCTGCCGCCGGCCGGGTCACCCGACCGGCCCCCTCCCGGTGTCCGGGCATCGATGGGGGAAGCCGTGCCGCCCCGGGCGGGGGCGGCACGGCCCCTGGCGGCCGTCAGGCGAGGGCGGCGGCGTCGAGCTTGCCCGCCTTCGCGTCCTCGATCAGGGAGCCGAACTGGTCGGCGCTCATCTCCACGCGCTGACCGAAGTCATCGGTGATGACGATGCGCCGCTCGGCGGGCGCGGACTCGTCGACGAACAACTGCGGGCAGCCACAGTCACACTTGCCGCAGAACGTCGCCACGGGTTCCAGCGAGTTGATATCGGTCACGATCCCTTCCTCTCACATCCCGTCCGCGGATCGGCCTCCCGCCCCCGGACGTAAGGGACATGCCCCTGCGGCGGCGTCCGCAAGCGCTCCGGCCGGGCACCGGCCACGCCCCGGCCGCTTCCTCAGTCGCCGACGTGGATGCCCGGGCGCCGGTCCGGGCACGGCTCGTGCTTGCGGATGATCTCGCGGGTGACGGGCGCGGTGTCGCCCCGGCCGAGCAGGAAGTAGCGGAACATGTGCCGCAGCGGGCTGCCTTCCGCCCAGGCGAAGTAGCAGTGCGGCCTGACCCCCGTGGTGTCGCGCAGGGCGAGGAGGATCGCGGCGATGGCGTTCGGCGCGGCCGGCGCTTCGGCGCGCAGGACCCGGTAGCCGTCGACCTCGACACCGCGGACGGTGAGGGTCTCGCTGAAGTCGGAGGGGTCCACGACGTCGATCTCCAGGAAGATGACGTCGGCCGGTCCGGGGACGGGGTTGGTGCCGCGCTGTTCGAGTTCCTTGCCGGCGTACTCGGCCCGGTCCCCCGCCTCACGGCGGTTGGCGATGATGTTGATGGCGTTGTCGTAGGCGAGGGTGTCGGTGACGAACCGGCGCGCCGCGTCGTCGAAGACGATCCGGTCGGCCCTCAGTTCGGTGGTGCGCGAGACGCGGGAGATCAGGGACACGACGATGATGCCGGCGATGAACATCCCCGAGATGGTGATGCCGTCGGGCTTGTCGACGATGTTGGCGACGAGCGCGTAGAGCAGGACCGCGGTCAGCACGGCGAAACCGGCGGTCGTGGCGCGTTGGCGGCGGCGCAGGGCCGAGACGGTGACGGCGAAGGCGCCGGAGACCATCATGGCGAGGATCCCGGTGGCGTAGGCGCCGGCCTGCGCGTTGACGTCGGCGTCGAAGGCGATGGTGATGCCGACGCACAGGGCGGTGTAGACGAGTACGACGGGCCGCACCGCGCGCCCCCATTCGGGGGCCATCCCGTAGTCGGGCAGGTAGCGGGGCACGATGTTGATCAGGCCCGCCATCGCGGACGCGCCCGCGAACCAGAGGATCAGGATGGTGCTGATGTCGTAGACGGTGCCGAAGGCCTCCCCGACGTGTTCGTGCGCGAGCCAGGCCAGTGCACGGCCGTTCGCCGCGCCGCCGGCTTCGAACTCCTTGTGCGGGATGAGGACCGTGGTGACGAAACTCGCGGCCAGCAGGTAGACGCTCATCACGAGCGCCGCGGTGGTCAGGAGCTTGCGGGTGTTGCGGATCCGGGACTGCAGGTGCTCCTCGGGGTCGGCGCCCTCGGCCGCGACGAGCGGCATCATGCTCACCCCGGTCTCGAATCCGGACAGGCCGAGGACGAGCAGGGGGAACGCGAGCAGTGCCGGGCCCGCCAGGTCGCCGAGACCGCCTCCGCCCTCGGCGAGGGCGTCCGTCCAGGCCGACCAGGCGCCGGGGGTGGTGAACACGTCGACCGCTCCGACGCCGATGGTCACCGCGTTCAGCAGCAGGAAGACGGCGACCAGGGGGATGGCCACGCTGACCGCTTCGCTGAACCCGAGCAGGAACACGCCGCCGAGGAGCAGCAGCATCGCGACGGTGATGGCCACCTCGTGGCCGTGCAGGGCCTGCGGGAAGAACGGGTTCTCGACGACGTGAACGGAGGCGTCCGCCGCCGACAGGGTGATGGTGATGACCCACGAGGTCGCGACGAAGCCCAGCAGGACCAGCACGAACAACTTGCCCCGCCAGAAGGGCAGCAGGTCTTCCAGCATGGCCACCGAGCCGGCACCGTGCGGGCTTTCGCGCGTCACCCGCCGGTACATCGGCAGCATGCCGAAGAGGGTCAGCGCGACGATCACCAGCGTGGCCAGCGGTGAGACGGCGCCTGCGGCGAGCGCGGCGATCGCCGGCACGTAGGCCAGGCTGGAGAAGTAGTCGACGCCGGTCAGGCACATCACCTTCCACCAGGCGTGCGGCTCGTTGTGCCCCTCTCCGGCCGCCGGCCCGACCGGCTGTACCCGGTGCCGAAGCAGCCACTGCGCCAGGCCTCCGCTCGGCTGCGGCCGCAGAGCGGGGCTGTCCACCGCTTCCGGTACGGCCAGTTGTTCCGTGTCCTTCATTTCCCCATCACCCTTCCGGCCCGGAGCGCCGGGCATGACCGCCGTCGCGGCCACACACCCGCGACGACGATCACCGAGTATGCGGCCTGCCGCCCGGGACGCTCCGGCCGGGGGGCGTCACTTCGCCGGGTCGGAGCCGGCTGCACGGACGGAGCAGAACGCGGGCGCTCACGGGCAATCTGCCCCCTCCGCCCGTCCCTACGGTTGGGTCCCGCCCGGTTGCTCCCGGCGCCGACCGATCCCCTCCACGAGGAGTTGTGCCATGCCCCACCGCCCCCATGACCCGGCCGCCGCGCCCACCGTCGTCCTGGTGCACGGCGCCTTCGCCGACGCGTCCTCCTTCTCCCGCGTCATCCCCGAGCTGCTGGCCCGCGGCCTGGAGGTGCTCGCCCCGGCGGTTCCCAACCGCAGCCTGCTCGGTGACTGCGCGTACATCGCCTCGGTCGTCCGCCGGATAGCGGGCCCCGTCGTCCTGGTGGGACACTCCTACGGGGGCGCCGTCATCACCGTCGCAGGCGCCGAGGACAACGTCGCCGGGCTGGTCTACCTGGCCGGCTACGCCCTGGAGGAGGGCGAGAGCCTGGGCGAACTCCAGGGCCGCTTCCCCGATTCCGACCTCGCGGGCGCACTGGTCTACGCGCCGTTCCCCGTCGCGGGCTCGGCCACCCCGGGTACCGACGTGTCGGTCCGGGCCGACGCGTTCCCCGCCGTCTTCGCCGCCGACGTCGACCCCGGCCTGGCTTCCGTGCTCGCCGTGTCCCAGCGTCCGCTGGCGGCGCAGGCGTTCGCGGAGGCCGCCCCGGTCGCGGCGTGGCGGACCAAGCCGTCGTGGGGGCTGGTGTCGTCGGCGGACCACACCATCAACCCGGAGGTCCAGCGCTACGGTTACCGGCGGGCCGGCATGACCACCGTCGAGGTCGACTCCTCGCACCTCGTGATGCTCGCCCACCCCGGCCGCGTCGCCGACCTCATCCACGAGGCGGTCCGGGCCGTCACCCGCTGACCCCCATCTCCCCCGCCGGGCCGCCCCCGGCACCGCATACGCGTGCGCGTGCGCGTCGAACTCGCCACCACCTCCGCGTCCCGGCACGCGAAGCCGGTCGCGGCGGGCGCGGGTTGACCCGGCCGGCGGAGTCTGCCTATAACCCGCCATGCCTTCGAGTTCAGCGCAGCAAACCACCGATGATCCCGCGAACACGACCCCTCAGCCCCTCAGGAAACTGAGGGGCTTCCGTTTCTTCTTCCTTTCCAGGACGATCTCCGCACTGGGCTCGGCCGTCACCTCGGTGGTGCTTCCGGTCCTGACGTACCAGCAGACGCGGTCCCCGCTCCTGGTGTCCCTGGTCGCCGCATCGGGCACCCTGCCGTACCTGCTGTTCGGGCTGGTGGCGGGAGCGGTGGCCGACCGGGTCGACCGCCGCCGCCTCATGGTGGCGTCCGACATCCTGAACGCCGTGTGCCTGGCCACCATCCCGATGGCCGCCGCCCTCGGGGTGCTGGGCGGCGTCCAGGTGATCGCAGTGGCGCTGCTTTCGTCCAGTCTGGTGCTGTTCTTCGACGCCGGGGTGTACGGGTTCGTTCCCGAGACGGTGGGCAAGGAGAACCTCGCGCAGGCCAACGGGCTGGTCCACGGCGCGGAGTCCGTCGTCCGGATCACCGGCACCGCGGTCGCCGGCGGTCTGCTGGTCCTGTTGGACCCGGCGGATTCCGTCGTGGTCGACGCCGTCTCCTACATCGCCTCCGCCCTCCTCGTCCGGGCCGTCGCCCGCAAGCCCCGCAGTGGCGCTCCGGCCGGGAGCCGCCCCGGCTTCAAGGAGTCCGTCGGCGAGGGACTGCGGTTCCTGCGGCGGCACCCGGTGCTGCGGATCATGACCGTGGCCGGCACGTTGCAGTCCTTCGCCGGCGGAGCGATCGTCGGCCAGATGGTCGTCTACGCGGACCGCGGACTGGGGATCCACGGCGCGGACACGCGGATCGGCTTCCTCTACGCGGCGTGGAGCGCCGGCGGGATCGGCGGGTCCCTGCTCCTGCCCGGGATCCGGCGCCGGCTCGACGCCTCCCGCATCCTCCTCCTGGCGCTGGGGGCGGGTGTGCTGCTCGGTCCGGTCGTGGTCTTCGCCCACGACTGGCGGGTGGCCGTGGTGGCGCTCGCGGTGTGGGGGTCGGCCTACCTCGTGGTACTCGTCAACACGATGACCTACGCGCAGGAGGTCACCCCGGCGGAGCTCCAGGGCCGGGTGAACACCACGCGCCGGATGCTCTCCTCAGGCCTGGGGGTTCCGCTGGGGGCGCTGGTGGCCGGCGCGGTGACCGTGCGCTTCGGGATCCGTGCCGGGATGTCGACGGCGGTCGTCTCGGTCGCCGTGGCCGCGGCGCTGGTCTGGTCGGCCAACGTCCGGCGGCCCGTCGGGGACCCCACGCGGCGCGCGCTGCGCCGGCACCGCACGGGGTGACACCATCGGGGAGTGATCACCCACCCGTTCCAGGACGTCCGCCACGCCCCGTCCGTCGCTCCCCTGCTCGACGGGCTGGGGACGGTTTTCCGGACGTTCGACGACCAGGACTCGGGCTGCACCTCGTACGGGCTCGCGGCCGGTGGTGGCCGCTGGTTCGTGAAGACCGCTTCGGCGCCGCAGGCCGTCTCGTCGCTGCGCCGGGCGATGGCGGTTCACCGGGCCGTGTCCCATGCGGCGGTCGTGCCGCTGGTGCACTCCTTCACGACGGATACGGGGCCGGCGCTGGTCTACCCGTGGATGAGCGGTGAGGTGCTCTACCACCCGACGCGGTCCCGCCAGGGCGGCCGGACGGCGCCCGGGAGTCCGATGGCCCGGTTCAGGAAGCTGCCGCTGTCGCGGGTGCACGCGGCGCTGGCGTCCCTCCTCAGTGCCCACCTTGCCGTCGAGCGGGCCGGGTTCGTTGCGGTCGACCTCTATGACGGCTGTCTGCTCTACGACTTCGACGCGCACCGCATGGTGCTGTGCGATCTGGACGAGTACCGGCCGGGACCGTTCACCGTCGAGGGCGACCGGCTGCCCGGGTCACGGCGGTACATGGCGCCCGAGGAGTTCGTGCGCGGCGCGGTGATCGACGTACGGACCACGGTGTTCAACCTCGGTCGGGCGCTTCGTCTGCTTCTCGACGCAGGGGACGCCGAGGCGCAGTGGCGCGGCACCCCGGGCCGGCTGGCGGTCATCGAGCGGGCCACCGTGCCGGAGCCGGAGGGCAGGTGGCCCTCGGTCCGTGCCCTCGTCGCCGCCTGGCAGGCCGCGGATGCCGCACCGTGAGCCGCTCGGGCCTCAGCCCCCGGCACGGCCCCAGGCCGTGATCATGCCGGGTGACAGCGCGGCGCAGTCGGGAGAGTCGAGGTAGCGGATCGCCGCGTCGATGTCGGCGTCGTCCACCAGCCCCGTCGCCGTCATCGCCTCCCTCGCCCGGTCCCACGTAACCGCCCAGAAACGGCTGATGGCGGAGCCGGGCACGAGCGGCGGTACGTGGATCTCGGCGGCCACGGCCTCCAGACCGAGGCCGCGCAACAGCTGCGGGTAGCGCGGCGTCCAGGAGACGTCGGTGCCGATCGTGTCGTGCAGGCCCTGCCACATGGCCTGCACGGCCCGGGTGTACGGGCTCGGCGGCGCGGTCTCGGAGTCCGGATCGAACGCGTCGCTGAGCACCAGTGCTCCGCCGGGCAGGAGCAGCCGCGCGAGGCGCGCCATCAGCTGCTGCCGGGCGGGCAGGTGCATCAGTACGAAGCGGGCGTGGACCAGGTGGAAGCGTCCGGGGTCGAAGCCGGGGTCGGCGAGGTCCGCCTCCAGGACGTCGAGGCCGGGCTGCGGGTGGGCGGCGAGGAAGCGGGTGTCGCGGTCCACGGCCAGCACCCTCGTGACGCCGAGCTCCCCCAGCAGTCGTCGGGCCACGCTGCCGGTGCCCGCGCCCACGTCGAGGCAGCTCCAGCCGGGCCCCGCGCCGAGCTCCCGCAGCCGGGCGATCGTGGTGTCGTCGTAGGTGAGCGCCCCGAGGTCGATGCGCTCGTCCTCCCCGGGCCGTCCGGGCTGGAACACGGCCTCGCCGTACTGGCCGGAGGCCGAGGAGCGCTCGGGCCGCCCACCGTCACTCGGATGCATTCGCCCACCGCCTCCCGTATCCGGCGGGCGGCACGGCCCCCGTAGGCCCGTCACTCGAAGTATCGACCAGATGTCGGGGTACCGCAGCGGGGGCGGTCGGCGGCACCCGGCCTCTCCTGTGCCGTCGGCTCCCCGCTGGTACGCCGCCCCGCGGTGCAGCCGCACCGGTATGGACCGGCGGCGTGGGCGACATGAACGGCCCGGGCGCCGTCAGCGACGTGTATGGAGTCGGCCGGTGCCCGTCAAGGCGGCGTCGGGGAGCCGGACGCAAGGCGCTCACACGGGGACGGCTTCGCTTACGAGCCCGGGGGCGGTGATCCGGATGTTCCGCACTCCGCTGGGTGTGTCCGGACGGCCGCCGGTTTCACCTGCGCGGCACGGCCGGCCGCGACCCTCGGCGCGGGCCAGGCCTGCATCCGGCTCTCCGAGGCGTTGCTGCGGGAGCCGTGCGAGCCGCTCGGCGCGGAGCCGGTCACCGTCGACCCGACGCCGTCGGCTCCCGTGGCCGCCGCCGCGACGCACCGGCCGGACCGGCTCACGGCGGTCGCCTTCAGCGACGGGGCCAACGGCTCCGAGACCAAAGACCAGAGCGGCCGGGTCCTCCGGCTCCGGCCTCGACCCGGACGTCTCCCCCGCCTACGCCGAGCCCCAGGTCCGTCGGGTCGCCGAGCGGAACAAGCTGGAGGTCGAGCAGGTCGAGCGACGGGTGGAGAGGCACACCAAGGGCCGCACCTCGGCTTCATGGGCGAACCCCGCGTCAGCGTCCTCCAGTTGCGCACCGACCTCAAGGCCCTCGCCGGGAGTCGGTGGTTGCGGTGACCGGCACGGCACGGCGCGAGGCGGCGGCGAGCAGGCTGGTCGGCCGGCCCAGGTCGTGGCGGGCACCGGCCCACTCGTCACGCAATTCCGAACGACGTGACCGGCGGCGGGCCCCGCACGGGGGGTGGGGGCCCGGGGGCGCGGATGGTGCGGGATCAGGCGGCCGCGAGGGAGATCTCGGTCGACTTGATCAGGGCGACGACGGAGGAGCCGGCGGCCAGGCCCAGCGCGTCGACGGCGTCCTTGGTGATCGCGGCGGTCAGCTCGCCGCCCTCTACGGAGACCTTGACCGATCCCATGGCGCCACCGGTGACGACATCGGTGACGGTGCCGGGGATCTGGTTGCGGATCGAGACGCCGGTGACGGGGCCGGTCGCGAGGGACACCTCGGTGGACTTCACGAGCACCTTGACGGCTGAGCCCTCGGCGAAACCAAGCTCCTTGACGGCGTCCGCGGTGATGGCGGCCGTGATGTCCTGGCCACCGGCCAGGCGTACCTTCACTGCCGCCATGGCTTCGCCGGCCGAAACGGAGGTGACGGTACCGGGGATCTGATTGCGGATGCTCAGGCTCATGCGGGAACGCCTCACAAAGCTCGGGGACGGCAGCGCCGTGCGTGGCCCTGCCCACTGCCGACGCTACTGGAACGACTCGGCCCCGCCCGCTGCATGGCTAAGGTGTCGATCACAGGAACGAACACCGTGTGCACGCTCAGGGGGTCGCACGTGGTGGGGCCGGCCGAACCGCTGCCGATCCGCGTACCGATCGGGGACGGGTCCGGTCGTCGGGTCAGCCGGACGACGCTGCGCCGGGTGCTGCTCGTACCCGCGCGGCAGCGACCGGAGGAGGCATCCAGGTCATACCGACGGGCGACGTCCGGTGTCCGGTGCCAGGCTGAGGTCGTACAGGTCCCGCGAAAGGCACTCACCATGATCACCAAGGATTTCGCCCCCGGCTCCCCCTGCTGGCTCGACCTCGGAACCCCCGATCTGCGGGCCACCGCGGCCTTCTACGGCGCCGTCCTCGGATGGGAGTACGAGTCCATGGGCGAGGGGGAGGACATGGAGGGCGGGATGTTCCGGAAGGACGGGAAGATCGTCGCCGGACTCGGCAAGCTCACCGAGGAGGGCGCCCGCCCGGCCTGGATGATCTACTTCAACGTCACCGACGCGGACGCCACGACCCGGGCGGTGGAGCGCGCGGGCGGCACGGTCCGGGTGGCGACGAGGGACCTCGGCGAGTGGGGCCGGATGGCGCAGTACAGCGACCCGCTCGGGGGACAGTTCGCCGTCTGGCAGCCGGGGAAGGACACGGGCGTCGAGCTGGTGGACGAGCCCGGCTCACTGTCGTGGACCGAGCTGTACACGACCGACGCCGCTGCCGCCAAGGAGTTCTACGGCGGCGTCTTCGGCTGGCAGTTCAACGACACGGAACTGCCCGGCGGCGCAGGCACGTACACCCTCATCACCCCCGCCGGGCTTCCCGAGGAGCGCATGCACGGCGGCCTCATGGAGCTGCCGGCGGAGCACCTGACGCTGACGAACGGACGGCCGTACTGGCACCCCGTCTTCGCCGTCACCGATTGCGATGCGGCGGTCGCCAAGGTCACGGAGAACGGTGGCAGCGTGCAGATGGGACCGGCGGACGCGGAAGGCGTCGGGCGCCTCGCCGTCTGCCTGGACCCGTCGAACGCCGACTTCGTCCTCCTCACCCCGCCTCGCGGCTGACCCCGGCCCGCTGCGGCTGCGGCTGCGGCACCGGGGGCCATGTCCGGATCCTGCCGATGCCCGTCATTGCGAACGCTCGCGCGCGGAGCGGACATCGAGGCCACGCACTCCTCTTCGTCCGGCCCGCACGTGGTCGTGTTCGCGCTGTTCCCCGGTATCCACGCACTCGATGTGACCGGTCCCGCAGAGGTCTTCGCCACGACGAACCACGTGCTCGGGGGCCGACGGCCCCGAGCCGCATGTCGATCGAGCCGTGGTGGCGTGGCTGCGCGAGGCCGGACCGGCGGCGGGCCGGGTCGCTTCGGTGTGCGTGGGCGCCCACGTGACCGCTGCCGCCGGTCTGCTCGACGGCCATCGCACGACGACCCACCGGGCGACGGCCGAACGGCTCGCCGCCGGACATCCGGGGGTCGCAGTCGACCCCGATCCCGTCTTCGTCCGCTCGGGGCGGATGTGGACGAGCGCCGGCACCACCTCGTCCATGGACCTCGCGCCGGCGCTGGTCGCCGAGGACCACGGCCACCAAGTCGCCCTTGAAGTCTCCCGTTTCATGGTCATGTACCTCCAGCGGCCCGGCAGTCAGAGCCGGTTCAGCGTGCCGCTGTCGCAGGAGGCCGGTACCGGTACCCGTTCGGATCCGCGCGAGCTGCGGCAGTGGATCGCCGAGCACCTCGACGCCGATCCGTCGGTGTCCGCGCCGGGCGCCCGCCGGCTGCTGGAGCGCACCTCCCGCCTGACCCTGGCCGTGCGGCGGGCGCGGGGCCAGGTGCGGGCGGGCTCCTACCGGCCGGCGTACGGGAGCAGCGCCATCTCGCGGGCGTTCTTGACGGCGGCGGCGAGCTTGCGCTGCTGCTGTGCGGTGACGCGGGTGACGCGGCGGCTGCGGATCTTGCCGCGGTCGGAGATGAACTTCCGCAGGAGGTCGGTGTCCTTGTAGTCGATGTACGTGATCTTCGCAGCGTCGAGCGGGTTCGGGCGGGACTTCACGGGCTTGCGGGCTTCCTGGCGGCGTGCCACGGGGGTTCTCCTTGCTCGGTGGGTGGGTCGCCGCTCCGCGCGGCGACCCGGGGATTGCTGACCAGGGGGACGTCTCAGACGGCGTCGAGGAGGGAGTCGAAGGCAGCGGGGAGGTGCTTCCAGCCGTCCGGCCCGGCCGCGTACTCCGCGTCCGTCAGCAAGCAGGACTCCAGGAGCCGTTCCAGTCCGTCCCGGTCCAGGCCCGGCGAGGTGAAGACGAGGTGCTGGCAGCAGTCGCCGTGCTCGGGGTGCCAGTCCAGGGCCGCGGCGGCCCGGCGCATCGGCGGGACCATCTCCCAGGCGGCGTCCGGCAGGGACGCCAGCCAGGGGCCGGCGTTCTCCACGCACAGCGCCCCGCCCGCGGCGTCCCACGCGAGCAGCGTGTCGGGCCGGTCGGCCAGCCAGAACCTGCCGCGGCTCCGGGCCGCCGCGCAGCACAGGTCCTCCAGCGCCTGGTAGAGGCGCTCGGGGTGGAAGGAACGACTGCGGTGCCAGACGAGCGTGGTGACGCCGGCGTCGTCGGCGTCCTGGGGCAGCAGTGCGCACGCGGGGTGCTGCGCCGCCGCGGCGGCCTCCACGTCGAAGCCGGCGAACGCCGCTTCGACGAGTTCACCCGAACCGGCTGCCACCCGGCGGGCGGTGGGGTGCAACTGGGCGAGGAGCGCGCGGTCCTCGTCGTCGGCTTCGTCGTTGTCGACGAGGGCGAGGACGGGCGCGTACTCCAGCTGACGGGCCCAGGTGTCCCCCACGGTCCGCCGGTCGGTCGGCGCGGCCGCCAGGCCCGCCTCGGCGAGGTCGTCGCCGTTGGCGAGGCAGGGCAGCACGAGCGCCGGGTCCACGGCGGTGATCACATTGGTGAGCACCATGTCCTCTCCGCCGTGCTCGGCGACGACCTCGGCCATGGCCTTCGGTTCGACCGAGTCCCACAGTTCGACCACGGCGAGCCGGGTCAGGCCGGCGCCGGCCAGCCGCTCCAGCTCGGGTACGAGGTCCGCGCGCAGCGCACAGCACGCGCAGTCGTTGACCAGCGGCGCCCCGCCCTCGGACAGGATCCCGGTGGCGTCGCGGACCAGGCGGCGTACGGTCCCGTCGGCCGCGCCGGTCAGGTCGTGGTGGAGGGCGATGCTGCCGGGGACGGCCCGCAGGAGGCGTTCGACCACCTCCTTGCGGGCGGCGGCGTGGATCCCGGCGACGATGACGACGGGCAGTCGGGCGTCGCGCTCCATCAGCGGCCCCCGTAGCGGCGCTCGAAGCGTTCGACGCGGCCGGCGGTGTCCATGACGCGGGCGGTGCCGGTGTAGAAGGGATGACTCGCGGAGGAGATCTCCACGTCGACGACGGGGTAGGTCTGCCCGTCCTCCCACTCGACGGTCTTGGCGCTGGTGATGGTGGAGCGGGTGAGGAACGCGGTGCCGCTGGCGCTGTCGCGGAAGACGACGGGGCCGTAGGCGGGGTGGATGCCGGGCTTCATGACGGTGTCCTTCGGGTGTCGGGGATGCCGGGGGTGTCGGAGGTCCCGGTCAGCGCTCTTCGCGGAAGTCGACGTGCCGGCGGACGACGGGGTCGTACTTGCTGAGCACCAGCCGGTCGGGGTCGTTGCGCCGGTTCTTGCGGGTGACGTAGGTGAAGCCGGTGCCCGCGGTGGAGCGCAGCTTGATGATCGGGCGGATTTCGTTGCGTGCCATGAGGCTAGTATATGGCAATGGTTTCCATTACCAATACGCGTGATGGCCGCAGCGAGAGGCAGGTAACACACCCATGTCCGCCCACTGCCAACTGACCGGCGCGAAGCCCGGCTTCGGCAACAACATCTCCCGCTCCCACCGGCGCACCTCGCGCCGCTTCGACCCGAACATCCAGCACAAGCGCTACTGGCTGCCGAGCGAGGGCCGCACCGTACGCCTCACCCTGAGCGCCAAGGCGATCAAGACGGTGGACACGATCGGCATCGAGGCGGCCGTGGCCCGTATCCGCGCCCGCGGAGGGAAGGTCTGATGGCGAAGAAGAGCAAGATCGCGCAGAACGAGAAGCGCAAGGAGACCGTCGGGCGGTACGCGGCCCGGCGGGCCGAACTGAAAGAGATCATCCGCCGGCCCTCCTCCACCCCCGAGGAGCGCCGGACCGCGCTGGCGGAACTGCACCGGCAGCCGCGCAACGCGAGCGCCACGCGCGTACGCAACCGCGACGGCGTCGACGGCCGTCCCCGCGGCTACCTGCGCAAGTTCGGCCTCTCCCGGGTGCGCGCCAGGCAGCAGGCGCATGCCGGCTTCCTTCCCGGAGTGACGAAGTCCTCCTGGTGATCGCGCGGGTTGGCGGGTCACCCTGGACGTCCGGGTGACCCGCCGGTCCTGCCTGTGCCCTTGCGGGGGGTCAGCTGACGCTGAGCGCCGTGTCGTCGATCACGAACGAGGTCTGCAGGCTGGAGTCCTCGGTACCGCTGAACTTGACCGTGACCGCCTGTCCCGCGAAGGAGGACAGGTCGAAGGTCTTCTGCGTGTAGCCGGAGTTCTCGTCGAGGTTGGAGTAGCCGGCCAGGGTGGTGGAGTTGGCCGTCACCGTCAGCTTGTCGTAGGCCGTCGTCGTGGTCGTCTCCGCGGTGTCGATGTGCAGGTGGAAGCTGAGGGTGGCGTGGCAGCCGGCCGGGACGGTCACCGACTGCGAGAGCGTGTCGGTGTGGCTGGAGCCGTAGCCGTTGAGCCAGGCCTTCCATGACCCGGAGCGCGGGGCCTCACCGCTGCTGTTGTCGACCACGCCGGTACTGGCGGTCCAGGGGGCGGTGCCGGTCTCGAAGCCCTGGTTGCCGAGGAGCTGGCCCGGGGTGCAGCCGCCACCGGTCGGGGTGACGGTCCAGGTGAAGGAGGCGCTGCCGCTGGCGTTCGTGGTGTCCTTGGCGGTGACCGTCACGTTGTAGCTGCCCGTGGTGGTCGGCGTGCCGCTGATCAGGCCGGTGGAGGCGTTGACCGACAGGCCGGGCGGGAGCCCGGTGGCGCTGTACGTGAGGGTCTGCCCGCTCGCCGAGTCGGTGGCCTGGATCTGCAGCGAGACGACCGTGTTGACGGTGGTGGAGCGGCTGCCGGGGCTGGTGACGGTAACGGTGTTCCCGCCGGTGGAGCCGCCGGTGAAGGCCGCGGTGCCGTTGGGCGTGCCGAGCCCGGTCGGGCCGTCGTAACCGGCCTTGGCGGTGCAGAGGTAACTGCCGGAGCAGGAGCCGTTGGCGCCACTGGTCACGTCGTTGAGCGACGCGGTGCGGGCGTAGGGGTAGGAGGACGGGTAGGAGCCGGCGGCCGGGGTGCCGGCCAGGGCGTAGACGGAGGCGATGATCGGCGCCGAGGCGCTGGTGCCGCCGTAGACGTTCCAGCCGCTGGCCTGGTAGCTGTCGTAGACCGCGAGGCCGGTGGCCGGGTCGGCGACGGCGGAGACGTCGGCGACGGTGCGCTTGGCGCAGCCGCTGTCGGTCTGCCAGGACGGCTTGGTGGTGAAGCCGGAGCAGCCGGAACCGGCGCCGTTGCCGCCGGCGCTGGTGCCCCAGACGCTCTCGGTCCAGCCGCGGGAGGTGCCGCTCGCGCGGCTGAGCGAGGTGCCGCCGACAGCGGTGACGTACTGGGAGGCCGCCGGGTATTCGACGCCGTAGCCGCTGTCACCGGAGCTGACGGTGATGGCGACGCCGGGGTGGTTGAAGTACGAGGCGTCGGAGGCGGGGTCGGTGGAGTCCTCGCCGCCGCCGTAGCTGTTGGAAACGTACCCGGCACCCATGGCCACGGCGCGGTTCACCGCGGCGCCGAGGTCCTCCATGCTGGGCTGGTTCGCCTCGACGAGCAGGATGTGGCACTGCGGGCAGACCGCGCTGACCATGTCCACGTCGAGGGATATCTCACCGGCCCAGCCGGCGTCGGCGGTCGGGTAGCTGGTGCCGCCGTTCTGGTCGACCTTGCGGAAGCAGCCGTTGGCCGTGGTGCAGGCCGGCAGTCCGTACTGGGAGCGGTAGGCCGCCAGGTCGGATTCGGCCTTCGGGTCGTCGTAGGCGTCGATGATGGCGACCGTCGCGCCGGCGCCGGCGGAAGCCGACAGGGCGTACGCGCTCTGCAGGTCGGTGGGGCCGTAGCCGGAGGGCAGGATGCCGGGGGCCAGGCCGAGGTGCTGCTGTACGTCGGTGCGGGCCAGCGCGTGGCAGGCCATGTGGCCGGCCTTGGCGGGCTCCGAGCAGAGCCGCTGGGTGTGCACGGCGGCGGGGGCGGTGCCGGCTGCTGCCTCGGGTCCGGCCGAGGCGACCGACGGGGCGGCGAAGGCGAGCATTCCGCCGGATATCAAGGCGACCGCCGACAGTAAGGCAGTCGTGCCGCGCCGGCTCGGCCGGGCGGCACGGTGGGACAGGGCGTTGCGCAATGAACTGCCCTCCATGGGGGGTTGTTTTGCCGCGCCGGGGGATCCCGTCAAGGAATGTCAGGTACATGACACACGCCTTGACGCTTCTGCGTCAGGGCATGTCGGACGGAGGGTCGACGCGGGTGGCGAGTGGCACGAGTTCATCAGTGCGGACTGCCACCACGAGCAGTGGTGGTGGCCACCGATGAAGGTATTTCAAGCCGGGCCAAGGGACTACCCGCCGAAAGCAAAGGCTTGCTTTCGGTCGGTGATGTCCGCGTATACGGTGTCGTGCCATGGAGTTGGACGACGGCGCGGTCAACGACCTGGTGTCCCTGGGGCTTTCGCGGTACGAGGCGCGGGTGTACCTGGCCCTGGTCCGGCGGGAGTCGTACACCGCCGCCGAAGCGGCCCGCGCCGCGGACGTCCCCCGCCAGCGCGTGTACGACGTGCTGGACGCCCTCGTGCGACGACGCCTCGCCGTCCTGCGCCCCGGGCGGGTGGCGGCCTTCTCCGCGGTGGCCCCCGAACTGGCGCTGGCCCGCCTGATGGCCCTGCAACGGGAGTCCCTGGAACGGTTGGACGGGGTGTCGGCCGCGCTCGCCACGGCGCTGCTTCCGGTCTGGACGGACGGGCGGACGCACACGGATCCGCTCGACTACATCGAGGTACTGCGCGATCCCCGGGCGATAGCCGAGCGGTTCGACAGCATCCAGGAGCAGGCCTCCCGGGAGCTCCTCAGTTTCTGCAAGCCGCCGTTCGTCGCTCCCCCGGCCAACAACGAGGGCATCAAGGCGGTCCGCCGACTGCGCCGGGCAGGGGGTTCGGCCCGCGCCGTGTACACCCACGACGCCCTCGGTGATCCCGGAGTACTGGAGAACGTACGCCGGTTCGCCGAGGCGGGCGAGGAGTCCCGCTTCGCTCCGGACCTTCCGCTCAAACTGATCGTCGCGGATGCGTCGCTGGTGCTGTGCGACATGCCCGACCCGGTGGCCGGGACGCGCGCGACCACCGCCCTCTACATCGAACACCCGGCACTGGCAGGGTGCTTGAGGCTGGCCTTCCTGGCGGTGTGGGACCAGGCGCGGACCGCACCCGGACCGGGCGGCGGCTGACCACCGCGGGGAGCAGCCGCCAGGCTTTGTGGAAATGGATTCCATTACGAAAAAGGCCTCCCCGTCGACCGGCTTCTGGCACGCTGAGTCCCATGAGTTCCATGAGGACCGAGGACACGCCAGGTTTCGCGCAGGCCAGTCGGCCGTGGGAGGTGACCGCAGAGCTCAGGGGTCAACTCGTCGACTGTTGGGTACGGGTGATCAACTCGGGCGGCGCCGTCATCCACGGCGAACTGCCCATGCCGCCCGTGAGCACGGCACAGGCCGATCCGGTCATGGGCCGGCTCATCGACGGGCTCGACCCGCACCGCGCCCGGTTGCTGGTCGCCACCGTCCGAGGAAGCCTCGCGGGATGGCTGATTCTGCGCCGTGACCCGCATCCGCTCGTCGCGCACTGCGGCGTCGTCAACCACGTCATGACCCACCCCGGCTTCCGCGGCCGCGGCATCGGCACGGCGCTGATGCACCACGTCCGCGAGCTCGCCCGGCAGGAGATGGGAGTGGAACAGATGCACATCGCCGTCCGGGCCGGCCTGGGGCTGGAGGAGTTCTACGGCCGTCTGGGCTGGCGCGAGATCGGGCGCTGGCCCGGCGGCCTGCGGGTCGCGCCGGGGGACGACCGCGACGAGATCCTCATGCACCTGACGCTCTGACGGACCGCCGGGTTTCGGCCATCTCCCGCCACCAGGCGTCCAAACCATGCCAGCAGGGCAGGAACAGGGCCGCGAGGGATATCGACGTACGATCGGCGCGCGGGAGGAAGCTGGGATGGACACCGCCCCCCTGTACCTGGAACCCCGGCTGGCGCCCCGGCTCGCCGCGCTGCTCGGCGCGGCCCCTTTCCTGCACGCCCTCGTGGACGCCCTCGGCTCGCCCCTCAACGTCCTCGTGCCCGAACAGATCGCGGAGAACGCCGCGGGCTTCCGCTCCGTCTACCGCCGCCACCACCTCGGCGGGCAGGTCTACTTCGCCCACAAGGCCAACCGGTCCCGCTCGCTCGTCCGGCGCCTCACCACGGCGGACGCGGCCGTGGACGTGGCCTCGCTCGGCGAACTGCAGCGCGCACTCGGCGCCGGATTCACCGCGGACCGCATCATGGCGACCGGCCCCAAGGACCCGGCGTTCCTCTGGCTCGCCGCCCGGTCGGGGATCACGGTGAACGCCGACGGCCCGGGCGAGCTGGAGGCCCTGGCGGCCCTCGTACGCCGCTACGCGCTGCCGCGCCCGCGCGTGCTGCTCCGCCTGCGCGAGTTCGAGACCTCGGGTCCCAGGACGCTTTCCCGGCGGAGCCGCTTCGGTACGTCCGTGAAGGCCCTCGGCCCGCTGCTGGACCTGCTCGAACGCCACCGGGACTCCCTCGACCCGGTCGGCGTCGGGTACCACCTGGACACCACGAGCCCGGACGAGAAGGCCATCGCCCTCGAAGGCTGCCTGCGTGCCATGGACGACCTGCGGTCACGGGGGTTCCAGCCGCGCGCCCTGGACGTCGGCGGCGGCTTCGGGGTCGGCTACCTCGCCCACGCCGCCCAGTGGGACCGCTACACCAGCGAGCTCACCGCAGCCGTGATGGGCCGCCGCCCGCCCCTGACCTGGGGCGGTCACGGGTACGGGCTGCACGCCGAGGGCGGTACGCTGCGCGGCGCCCTGAGCCTGTACCCCGCCCACCGCCCGGTCGCCGGCGCCGCCTACCTGGACGCGCTCCTTTCGCAGCCCGCCCGCACCCTGGGCCGGCCGCTGGGCACCCTCCTGCTGGAGAGCCTCTACGACCTGTACACGGAGCCGGGCCGCGCCCTGGCCGACCAGTGCGGACTGACCCTGGCCCGGGTGCTGGAGGTTCGGCACCAGGACGCGGGCCCCGCCCTCGTCCGCCTCGGCATGAACGCGAACGACGTCACCCTGGAGGACCACGGCATCCTCGTGGACCCCGTGCTCCTGCCCCGCAACGGCGGGAGCACCGGCCCGCCGGAACCGGCCGCCGTCCACCTCATGGGGAACCTCTGCCTGGAGGCCGACCTGATCACCCGCAGAACCGTGTTCCTGCCCCGGCGGCCGCAGCCGGGCGATGTGCTCGCCTTCGCCAACACGGCCGGGTACTGCATGGACTTCGGTGCGACCCGCGCCCAGCAGCAGCCGGTGGCACGCGCGGTGGCCGTACACCGGGAGGGAGGCGAGGGCACCTGGCGCTGGTGTCTGGACGAGGAGTACTGGCCGGTCCAGGAGTACGGGCCGATCAACGATCCGGGGGGACAGTCATGAGGTACGACAGCATCACCGAGGCCATCGGCAACACCCCGCTGGTCCGCATCGACCCGGCCGTCCACGGCCTGAGCCGCATCGATCTGTACGCGAAGCTCGAAATGCTCAACCCCTTCGGCTCCGTGAAGGACCGGGCCGCCTGGAACATGGCCCGGGCCGGCCTGCCCGGCGCGCGGGAGCGCCGCGAGACGATCGTGGAGCTGTCCAGCGGCAATACGGCCAAGGCGCTGGCCGTCATCGCGGGCATGCACGGCCTGCCGTTCAAGAGCGTCACCAACCGGATGCGCATACCGGAGGTCAAGGACCTGCTCCTGCTGCTGGGTGCCGAGATCGAGGAGCTGCCGGGCCGCAGCGAATGCCTGGACCCGATGGACACCGAGGATCCGCTCACGCTCTTCCACCAGCGGCTCAACCAGTCCGGCAGTGCCCACCTGCACACCGACCAGTACTTCAACGACCTGAACACCGAGGCACACGAGAGGGGTACGGGTCCGGAGATCGTGGCGGACCTCGACGGCCGGGCCCCGGACTGGTTCCTCGCCTGCGTCGGCACGGCCGGTTCCTCCACGGGCGTCGCCCGGGCACTGCGCGCACACGATCCGGCCGTCAGAGTGATCGGGCTGGTGGGCGAGAAGTCGGACTTCATCCCCGGGATCCGCAACATCGACGAGGTCCACGAGGTCGGCCTCTTCGACCCGGCGACGTACGACGAGATCGAGCCGGTCAGCGCCGACGACGCCATCGACGGCATGCTCACCCTGGTCCGGCGCTGCGGCATCCTGGCCGGACCCACGGGCGGCGCCGCGTACCGCGGAGCCGTCCGCCACCTGACGGCGCTCGACGCCGGGCTGACCGAGCGGAAGACGGCCGTGTTCATCGTCTGCGACCGGGTGGAGAGCTATCTCGGCTACGTCAAACAGCGCCGCCCGGAGCTGCTGGGGCGCCCGCGGGTACGGAACTCCGTGACCGCGCTGAGCGACACCGAGGTACGGGCGGCCCGGGTCATCGAGGTGGCCGACGCGCAGAAGTGGCTGGCTTCGGAGCGGCCGCTGTTGATCGATCTGCGCAGCTCCTTCGCCTACGCGGCGCTGCACATCGACGGATCGGTGAACATCGTGGACGAGCTCTTCGACGAACTCCTGCGGGGAGGGCTGCCGTTCGGCAAGCGGCAGCCCGTGCTGCTGGCGTGCCCGGTCGGCGAGCAGTCGGCGCGCTACGCCGCCCTGCTGACCCGGATGGGACACCCGGACGTACGCAGCCTCGCGGGCGGGATCATCGCCTGGCGGGACGCGGGCGCGCCGCTGGTACGCGACTGACATGGCGGACGCTCTGGAGGAGCTGCGTTCCTGGCAGCGCCGGCTGCGCGCACAGTTCCCGATCATCGTGGCCGACCCGGCGCTGGCCTACCTGGACAGCGCGGCGACCGCGCAGAAACCGCAGGCGGTACTGGACGCCGTACAGCACTACCTCACCACCTCCAACGCCAACGCGGGCCGTGGCTCGTACCCCTGGGCCAACGCCACCACGGCGCTGGTGGAACGGGCCCGCGACCGGGTCAAGACGTTCCTGCGCGACCCCGAGCCGGACCGCTCGTCGGTGCACTTCACCAGCGGGTCTTCCGAGGGGCTGCGGACCGTCGCCCGGGACTGGCTGGCGGGCCTGCTCACCGACGGGGACGAGATCGTCGTCCCGTTCGCCGACCACGAGGCGAATCTCGCGCCGTGGCTGGAGGTGCGGGAGCTGCTGGCCCGGCAGGGCGTGAAGGTCCTGGTCCGGGAGCTGCCGTACCAGGAGGGCTCCGGCGACTACGACCCGGCGGCGCTCGCCGCCTCGGTCGGCCCGCGTACCCGTTTCGTGGCGGCCACCCACGTACACCACGTCTACGGGGCGGACATGAACGTGCACCGCATCCGCGAGGCGGTCGGGCCGGACGTGCCGATCTGCCTCGATGCCGCGCAGAGCATCGGCCACCTGCCGTTCTCGGCCGATCGGCTCGACGTGGACTTCGTGGTGTTCTCCGGGCACAAGGCGCTGGCGCTGCCGGGTACGGGCGCGGTCTGGGCCCGTGGCCGGCGGGGGCCGCAGTTCCGGCCGGGCGGCTGGGCCGGTACGCCGAACACCGTCGGCATCGCGAGCCTGGCAGCGGCCCTGGACTGGCTCGACGCGGCCGGCACGGAGCGGATCGAGGCGTGGACGGTGGCGCTGGCCGCCCGGCTGACGGACGGCCTGAGTCGCATGGGCGCGTACGAAGTGCTCGGCTGCCGCTCCAGCCTCGCGGCCGGCTCGCAGGTCCAGCGCCGCCGGAGCATCGTGGCGTTCCGGCACCGCGAGATCGAGTCCCGCGATCTCGGTTTCGTCCTCTACAGCCACGGCTTCATGGTCCGCTCCGACGGACACTGCCAGGCCGGCGCCGGGGCGGGGGACGGATCGGTGCGGGTGAGCCTGCACGTGCACAACACGTGCGAGGAGATCGAGAAGTTGCTCACCACCCTGACCACTCTGCAATGATTTTCATGTGGGGTTCAGGGCCGTGAGAACGGCAGGAGCACGAGCGGATACGAACATGAACGTGCGTACGGTGGCGGCCACGCGGTGGGTGGAACGCTGGGAGCGGCAGCAGCAGCGCTACGCGGTCGACCGCGAGGAACGGTTCACGGTCATCTCCGACGTGGTCGAGCGCGTGACGGCGGGGCACGCGGCTCCGCTGCTCCTCGACCTGGGGTGCGGACCGGGATCGCTGGCCGCCCGCCTGGCGGAACGCATGCCGGAGGCCGAGGTCGTGGGCGTCGACGCCGATCCGCTGCTGCTGGAGCTCGGGCGGGCGCACCACGGGACGGCCCTGCGCTTCGCCGAGGCCTCGATCGGCGAGCCGGGCTGGCTCGACGCGCTCGCGCTGGACCGCCCGGTGGACGCCGCCGTGTCGACGACGGCCCTGCACTACCTCGGCGAGGACGCGCTGCGGCGGACGTACGAGGGGCTGGCGGGGCGAATCCGCCCGGGCGGGGTCCTCGTCAACGGCGACCATTTGGAACCGGACTCCCCCAAGGTCCACGAACTCGCCGTCGACATCGGGCGGCGACGCGCCGAGCGCCAGCAGGCGCTCACGCACGAGGACTGGGAGTCGTGGTGGTCGGGCGTCCGGGCGGACCCCGAGCTGACCCCCCTCCTCGCCGCCCGCGACCGCCGCACCCACCCGCGCTGCGAGGGCAACGACCTGACCCTCACCGACCACCTCGCACTGCTGCGCGAGGCCGGGTTCGAGCACGTCGGAACGGTCTGGCAGTTCGGCAAGAGCCATGTGGTGGTCGCGGTCCGCTGAACCGGCGCGCCACCCCCGACCGTGGGCGATCACCCCTCGAACCCGCGCCGCGGCCGGGCGGGAAGCGCGGAATTCTGAGGGGTGTTTGATCCGGGTATGCTCCGGACAGCGCCGTCCGCACTCACGTACGAACGGCGGATGCAGCTACGGGTGAGAAGGTGCCGGGAATACCGTGTTGATCGGGCGTCAAGAAGAACGGGCGGCCATCGGCGCCGCACTGTCACCGGGAGCCGCACCGGCCTCGATACTGCTGCTGCTCGGCGAACCCGGGGTCGGCAAGACGGTGCTCCTGGACACGGCGGTCGAGGAGGCCGTACGGGGCGGGACCAAAGTGCTGCGGGTACGGGGCAACGCCGCCGAGACCGAACTGGCCTTCGCCGGACTGCACCAGCTGCTGCTGCCGGTCCTGGACCGGGTGGACGGCCTGCCGGCCCGTCAGCGGGCGGCCCTGCTCAGCGCCTTCGGGCTGGGCGAGGACCCGAGCCCGCCCGACCACATGATGATGAGCCTGGCCGTCCTCACCCTCGCCTCCCAGACCGCCTCGGCGCAGCGCCTGCTGCTCGCCGTCGACGACGCCCAGTGGATCGACCCGGGCAGCTGCCAGGTGCTGGGCTTCGTCGCCCGGCGACTGGCAGGTGAACCGATCGGCCTGCTCGTCGCGGCACGCGGCACGCACCGGCCCGAGTGGCTGGACCCGTCGACCCCGCAGCTCGTGGTGCCCCCGCTGTCGCCGGACGACGCGGACGCACTGCTCAGCACCCAGCCGGATCCGCCCCTCGGCTCCACCCGCCGCCGGGTGCTGGCCACCGCCGCGGGCAATCCGCTGGCCCTGGTGGAGCTGGCGCGTTCGGCGGCGCGGGACGGGGCCCTCCCGGCCACCGGGCACGTACCCGTCACCGACCTGCTGGAGCGGACCTTCACCGACCAGGTCGACGCGATGCCCGCGGCGACCCGCCAGGCACTGCTGGTCGCGGCGGCGGCCGAGGGCGCGGGGCTGGCCGATGTGGTGGCCGCCCTGCCGCCGGGCACGGACATGGAGGTGTGGCTGCCGGCGGAGACGGCGGGGCTGATCCGCGTCCAGGCGGACCGCATCAGCTTCCGGCATCCCCTGATCCGCTCGGCGATCTACGGAGCCGCGCCCTTCGCCGAGCGCCGTCAGACGCACCTGGCGCTGGCCGCCGTGCTCGTCGGCGATCCCGACCGCCGGGCCTGGCAGCTGTCGGCCGCGACGGTGGCACCGGACGCGTCGGTGTCGGCCGCACTGGAGGCCACCGCCATGCGCGCCCACGCGCGGGGTGCCATGGCCGAGGCCGTGGCCGGGCTGGAGCGGGCCGCACAGCTGAACTCCTCGGCCGCGGAGCAGACCCGCCTGCTGTCCACGGCCGCGTACGCCGCCGTCCTGGTCGGCGACATCGCCCAGGCGGAGGCACTGGCGGCGAGAGCCACCGAACTCAACACCGATCCGGCGGCACTGGTGTGGATCTCGGGCCTGACCGGGCTGGTGGAGATGCTGATGATGCGCATGGAGCGCGCGTTCGCCCTGGTGGTCCCGGCCGCGCCGCCCGGCCCCGCGGACGTCCACACCGGCATGTCCACGATCGCCACCGGGGTCGCCTACCACTCGGGCAACCCAGCGCAGCGGGAACGGCTCGTACGGTGGCTGGCCGACCGGGTGACGGACGAGGCGCAGCCCCACCCCTTCCACCTCTGGGACGCGGGCGTGATGGACCCCTTCGGCCGGGGCAACGCCATCCGGGCCGTGCTGCCCACGGTGACCTCGGCCGCGGGACAGCCGCCGACGCACGTCCACACGCTGGGCGTACTGTGCATGCTGCTCGACGAGACCGAGGCCGCAGTGAGCCTGCTCGGGGAGGTGGCGAACCCGCAGTGGGAGCACGCCGACGCCTTCCACGGCGGGATGACCGCGGCCGACCTGGCCTGGGCCAACCTCGACAGCGGTCAGTGGGCCGACGCCCGGCTCGGGGTGGAGCGGCTCGCACAGCGGTTCCTGGCCGGTGAGCGCACCCTCGGAGCCACCCGCGCGCTCACCGTCCTGGCGACCCTGTACGCCCTCACCGGCGAGCCCCGACTCGCCCTGGGCCACGCCACTGCCGCGCTGGCCGCGACCGAGCCCGGCTGTGTGCTCGCCACCGTCGCCCGCGCCCGCCGCGCCGCGGGCCTGGCGGCCGTGGCCCTGGGCGACCACGCGTCGGCCTTCCGGCATCTGCGGGCGCTGTTCGACGGGGCGGGCGCGCCGGTCCACTTCCACCTGTCGTGCTATGCCGTCGCGGACTTCGCCGCCGCCGCAGTGCTCGTCGGCCGCGCCGAGGACGCCGAGGCAGTCCTGAGGTGCGTGAACTCCGAAGTCGGTGACGGGGCCTCACCCCGTCTGCGGCAGATCCTGCACCGGGCCGCCGCGCTGCTCGCCGAGCCTGCCGAGGCCGGACCGTCCTTCCGGCGCGCCCTGGAGGACCCGGTGGGCCGGCGCTGGCCGTTCGAGCACGCCCAGGTCTGGCTGGAGTACGGGGAGTGGCTGCGCCGGCAGCGGCAGATCGCCGAGGCGCGGGAGTGCCTGACCAAGGCCCGCGAGATCTTCGACGGGCTCGGCGCGGTGCAGTGGAGCGACCGGGCCCAGGCGGAGCTCCGGGCCGCCGGCGTCGCCGTCGAATCCTCCACGCGCAGCGCGTTCAGGTCCCTGACCCCGCAGCGGCAGCGGATCGTCCGGCTGGCCGCACAGGGCCTGACCAACCGTGAGATCGGGGAGCGCCTCTTCCTGTCGCCGCGCACCGTGGGCACCCATCTCTACCAGGCGTTCCCGGTGCTGGGGGTCGCCTCGCGCAGTCAGCTGCGCGACGTGGTCGAGCAGGAAACGGCGGGCTGAAACCGCAGGCCGGGCAGAGCGCAAGTCATGTGACGGATGGCTGCGCAGGCAGGTGAACCAAGACTGGACGAAGGAGACAGTCACTTCGCCCCAGGAGGCCCCGTGAGCCCGACCTCACCCTCGTCCGCCGCACGCCCAGGATTCCCCTCCGGCGGGGCCGTCGTGGTGTCCACCTCGCCGCTGTCGCCGCACGAGCGGGCGGACTACTGGCACCACGCCGTCTCCGACACCTTCATCCCGCTGGACGTCACGCTCCACGAACGTGAGCCCTCGGCCGGGACGATCGTCAGCGACCGCCTCGGCCCCCTCCAGATATCCGTGGTCGAGGCGGGCCCCCAGACCGTCCGGCGCGACAAGCGCCTGATCGCGCGGGGCGGGGACGAGTACATCACCGTCACCCTCCAGCACAGCGGAACCGGCAAGCTCACCCAGGACGGGCGCCAGGCCCTGGTCGGGCCGGGGACGTTCACCTGCTCGGACGCCGGCCGGCCCTACCAGAGGGAACAGCCGGGCCCCTTCCGCTTCACCGCGATCCGGGTGCCCAAGCAGCGCCTGGGGGTGACGGACACCGACCTGCGGGCCGTCACGGGGACCGTTTTCGGCAACGATCGCGGCCTCGCCGGCCTGGTGACCGGGTACCTGTCCCGCCTTGCCGAACACGCCGCCGGATTCGACCCGTACACGGGCGGGCAGCTCGCCCTGACCACCTCGGACCTGCTGGCCCTGCTCGTGCGTGAACGGCAGGGCCGGCTGGACCCGCAGGCGCCGGAGGCCGCCCGCGGCATGCTGGCGCGGATCAAGGAGTACGTCCTGCGCCACCTGGCCGACCCGGACCTGTCCCCCCACCGGATCGCCGCCGCCCACCACGTGTCGGTGCGGTACCTCCACAAGCTCTTCCAGTCCCAGGGGTGCTCGGTCGGCGCCTGGGTCCGGCGCGAGCGCCTGGAGCGGTGCCGCCGTGATCTGGCACGCGGGCCGGCGGCCGCGCCGTCCGTGTCGGTGGTCGCCCACCGGTGGGGGTTCGCCAACGCCTCCCACTTCAGCCGGGCCTTCCGCGCCGCCTACGACATGTCGCCCCGCGAATGGCAGTCCCTGGCCCGCACTCCGTGAGCACGTACTGCGTGGACGCTCCTGCGTGAGCACTCACCGCGGACCGGTCCGCAGCGCCTCCAGTTGCCGGTCGAACGGCACCACCTCCTCGTCCGCGGCCGGCTCCGGCCGGGGGGCGGCCGCCAGCGCGGCGAGTTCCGCGGCGGCCCGCCCGATGCGCCCGGCGAGCGCCGCGGTACGGGAGTCGCCCGCCGAGCCCCAGTCCTCCGGGGCCGCGAAGACGGCGGTCGGGGTGACGGCGGCCCGCAGATGGGCGAAGAGCGGCCGCAGGGCGTACTCCAGGGCCAGCGAGTGCCGTGCCGTGCCGCCGGTGGCGGCGGCCAGTACCGGCTTGCCGACGAGCGCGTCCCGGTCGAGGACGTCGAAGAAGGACTTGAACAGGCCGCTGTAGGAGGCGCTGAAGACCGGGGTGACGGCGATCAGGGCGTCCGCCCGCGTCACGGCCTCCACTGCCCGGCGGAGCGTGGGGGCCGGAAAACCGGTGACGAGGTTGCCCGCAATGTCCACGGCCAGTTCCCGCAGTTCGACCGTCTCCACCTCGACGCCCCGTCCGGCTTGCGCCAGTCGGCGACCGGCCGCCTCGGCGAGGCGGTCGGCGAGCAGCCGCGTCGAGGACGGGACGCTCAGGCCGGAGCTGACGACCGCCAGCCGCACCGGGTTCACCGCTGCTCCCCGGCGCCGCGTGCGGCCCGGGCGGCGTGGGTGGGGCCGGCCGGGACCTCTGCGGGGCGGCCGACCGCGAACTCCTTGCGCAGCACCGGGACGACTTCCTCGCCCAGCAGGTCCAGTTGTTCCAGGACCGTCTTGAGGGGCAGGCCCGCGTGGTCCATCAGGAACAGCTGCCGCTGGTAGTGGCCGAAGCTCTCCCGGAACTCCAGGGTCTTCTCGATGACCTCCTGGGGGCTGCCCACGGTCAGCGGGGTCTGCTCGGTGAACTCCTCCAGCGACGGGCCGTGTCCGTAGACCGGCGCGTTGTCGAAGTAGGGCCGGAACTCGCGCACCGCGTCCTGGGAGTTGCGGCGGATGAACGCCTGGCCGCCGAGACCCACCACGGCCTGCTCGGGAGTGCCGTGGCCGTGGTGTGCGAAACGCCGCCGGTAGAGGTCGATCAGCCGCCGGAAGTGGTCCTTGGGCCAGAAGATGTTGTTCGCGAAGAAGCCGTCACCGTAGAAGGCGGCCTGCTCGGCGATCTCGGGGCTGCGGATCGAGCCGTGCCAGACGAAGGGTGCTACGCCGTCCAGCGGACGCGGCGTCGAGGTGAAGCCCTGGAGCGGGGTGCGGAACTTCCCCTCCCAGTCGACCACGTCCTCCTGCCACAGCCGGCGCAGCAGCGCGTAGTTCTCCACGGCCAGCGGGATGCCGTCGCGGATGTCCTTGCCGAACCAGGGGTAGACCGGGCCGGTGTTGCCGCGTCCCATCATCAGGTCGACGCGTCCGTCGGCCAGGTGCTGGAGCATCGCGTAGTCCTCGGCGATCTTCACCGGGTCGTTGGTCGTGATGAGGGTGGTGGAGGTGGAGAGGATCAGCCGCTCGGTGCGCGCGGCGATGTAGCCGAGCATCGTGGTCGGCGAGGAGGGCACGAACGGCGGGTTGTGGTGCTCGCCCGTCGCGAAGACGTCCAGCCCCACCTCCTCCGCCTTGAGGGCGATGGCCACCATCGCCTTGATCCGCTCGTGTTCGGTGGGGGTCCGCGCCGAGGTCGGATCGGGCGTGACGTCGCCCACCGTGAATATGCCGAACTGCACAGGAGTCTCTTTCTTCGTCTTCATCGTCTTGTGCCCCAGGGGCGTGCGAGGCGGGGCGCCGGCTCACAGGGTGCGTCGCACGCCCGCCTGCCGTTCCAGGTTGCGCAGCTGCACCGCGAGGTCGCCCTCGACCGCGGTGTGGGCCGGGCCGCTGCGGCCGATGGGCAGCACCTCCTCGCTGCGCATGTCCTCCAGCATCAGTGCGTAGGCCGCGTACGTGGCCACGAGCGCCACCAGGAGGCCGAGGGCTCCGGCGGTGTACGTCAGCCAGTGCGCCCCGGTCAGCCCCGCCAGCCCGGTCGCCGCCCACCTCGGCAGCGATACCACCAGGACCAGCCACAGGGCCCGCTTGGGCCGGGTCACGGCCGCCATCAGCGCCCCGAAGCACAGGAAGGCCAGGTTGAACACGCCCAGCACCCGGGCTCCGCCGGCGGCGCCGGTCCCGATGACCAGGCCGTAGGCGAGCCAGCTGCCGGCGAAGGTGCCCATGAGGGTGGCCGCGATCACGTCCCGCGCCCCGAAGGCCAGGAAGCTCACCAGGAGTTGCAGGGCGAAGGCGGGCAGGACGCACAGGGCGACCGCCGTGCGGTCGGCGGCCTCAAAGACCCCGAGCTGGAGGCAGGCCGTCATCACCGAGGCGATGGCCACCGTGAAGAAGCCGAGCGGCATCGGCGACGCGATGGGCCGCAGGTTGATCCGCGTCATCGACCGCAGGTCGGGTTCGA
Organism: Streptomyces cirratus; assembly: GCF_014650775.1. Taxonomy (GTDB): domain Bacteria; phylum Actinomycetota; class Actinomycetes; order Streptomycetales; family Streptomycetaceae; genus Streptomyces; species Streptomyces cirratus. The sequence continues at coordinate 53,723 of NZ_BMVP01000005.1, forward strand.
AACGGCGTACGGGGGCCGGTCCGGGCGATGTGGAGGGCGGTGTGGAGGGCGGTGTGCCGGGCGATGTGGGGGCGCCCTCGCCGGGAACGGTGCTCATCGGTGGGTCCCCCCGTTCAGTGCGCGAAGCACGGGTCGGTGAAGGGCGCGGGCGTCACGGGCCCGGAGCCCCTCGCGGCGCGCCACAGCCGGTGCTCCTCGGACTCGGCGACGGCCTCGGCCATGGCCAGGGCCTGGTGGGCGCCGCGCGAGCGGTACCCGCCGAAATGGGCCACCGGGCTCCACTGCGGGCTGACGGGCGGGACGGCCTCGTCGAGGCCCTCGTACTCGGCGCTCGCCCAGACGATCCGGCCGCCGACTACGGTGAGCACGGATTCGATGTCGGGGATGGCGGCCTCGGGCACGGTGAAGTAGTCCTCCGAGAGGACCGCGAGGTCGCCGTAGCAGCCTTCGCGCAGTACGCCCTTGACGTCCTGCTCGCCGGTGAGCCGCGCGCCGCCCGTGGTGTAGAGGCCGAGCGCGGTCTCCCGGTCGATCAGGTTCGATGCCGGATACAGCTCCGTACCGCCGACGGTGCGGCCGGTGACCAGCCAGTGCAGCGAGACCCACGGGTTGTAGGAGGACACGCGGGTGGCGTCGGTGCCCGCGGCGACGGTCAGCCCCCGGTCGAGCATGGCGCGGACCGGCGGGGTGTGGGCGGTGGCCGCGGCCCCGTACCGGGCGAGGAAGGCGGAGCCCTGGAACGACATCCGGTTCTGCACGGACACGGCGCCGCCTAGGGCCGCGATCCGCTCCAGGCTGTCGGCGGTGACGGTCTCGGCGTGGTCGAAGAGCCAGCGGTTGCCGCCGGGGAAGAGCCCTTCTGCCGCGAGCTTCTCGAAGACGGCCAGGTCGCGGCGGATCGTCTCGTCGTAGGTGGCGTGCAGCCGGAAGCCCCAGCCGTTCTCCATCAGCAGCCTGACCGCCTGTTCGAACTCCGCCTCGTAGCCTTCGGCGAGTTCGGGCCGCGGCTCGGTGAAGTTCTCGAAGTCGGCGGCGGCCCAGGTCAGGTTCTCACCCGCGCCGTTGAGGCGGAGCCACTCGTCGCCGTCCCCGGGCTCGACCGTCTCCGTCCAGCGCCTGAGGTCGGCGAGCTCCTGCCCGGCCGTCTGCGGGAACAGGTGGTAGGCGATCCGCAGCGACAGCTCTCCGGAGCGCGCCAGGTCGATGACGGTCGCGTAGTCGTCGGGGAAGTTCTGGAACCCGCCCGCCGCGTCCACCGCCGAGGTCAGCCCGAAGCGGTTGAGTTCGCGCAGGAAGTGCCGCGTCGAGGTGCGCTTGCCGGACGCGTCCAGGGCCGGCGCCTTGGCCAGGGTGGAGTACAGGATGAGCGCGCTCGGCGCCGCGAGCAGCACCCCGTTCGGTTCGCCGTCCCGGTTCCGTACGATCTGGCCCCCGCGCGGGTCGGGGGTCTCGCGGGTGTACCCGGCCGCCCGGACGGCGGCCCGGTTCATCAGCGCCGACTGGTAGAGGTGCAGGACGAACACGGGGGTGTCGGGTGCGGCGGCGTTCAGTTCGGCCACGGTCGGCATCCGCCGTTCGGCGAACTGCTCGGCGGTCCAGCCTCCCACGACCCGGATCCACTGCCCCTTGGGGGTGCGGCCCGCCTGCTCGCGGAGCATGGCCAGGGCCTGGCGCAGGCTCCGGACGCCGTCCCAGCGCAGCTCCAGCACGTAGTTGAGGCCGCCCCGGATGACGTGCAGGTGCGAGTCGTTCAGGCCGGGGACCACCCGGCGGCCGAGGGCGTCGACGACCTTCGTCGCCGGGCCCACCAGCGCGGCGACGTCGTGGTCGTCGCCGAGGCCCACGACGCGGCCGTCGCGGATGGCGACGGCACGGGCCGTGGGGCGGCCGGGATCGCCCGTGAACACCTTGGCGTTGCGGACGAGCAGGTCGGCCGCCGGCTGCTGCGGGTGCGCGGCGGGGACGACGCCGGCCACGGGCATCCCCGGTCCGGCGGCCGCACCGGGTGTCGCGGTGTTCCCCGTCACGCGAGGGCCTCGCGCAGGGTGGCGGCGGCGAGCGTGATGGCGAGCTCGGCCGCGCGCGTCCCGCGGAGCGGGTTCAGCATGACGAAGTCGTGGATGGTGCCCAGCACGCGCAGGGCGGTCACCGGGACCCCGGCGGCGCGGAGCTTGGCGGCGTACGCCTCGCCCTCGTCGCGCAGCACGTCGGCCTCGGCGGTGATGACCAGGGCGGGCGGCAGTCCGGTGAGCTCATCGGTGGAGGCCCGCAGCGGGGAGGCGGTGATCCGGGCACGTTCGGCCTCGTCGGCCGTGTACTGGTCCCAGAACCACCGCATGGCCTCGCGGCGCAGGAAGTAGCCCTCGGCGAACTGCCGGTAGGACCCGGTGTCGAAGGCGGCGTCGGTGACCGGGTAGAAGAGGACCTGGTGGACGATGCGCAGGTCACCGCGTTCCTTGGCCATGAGGGTGAGGGCGGCGCTCATGTTGCCGCCGACCGAGTCGCCCGCGACGGCGATCCGGGTGCCGTCGAGCTCCTTGTGGTGTCCCTCGCGGGCCACCCACTGGGCGACGCTGTAGTTCTGCTCGATGGCGACGGGGTAGCGGGCCCCGGGCGAGAGGTCGTACTCGGGGAAGACCACGGCCGCCCCGGCGCCGACGGCCAGTTCGCGCACGAGACGGTCGTGGGTGTGCGCGTTGCCGAACACCCAGCCCGCGCCGTGGATGTAGAGGATGACGGGGAGCGGGCCGGCAAGGCCGCTGGGGCGGACGATCCGGGCCCGGACGTCCCCGGTGGGGCCGCCCTGGACGGTGATCCATTCCTCGTCGACGGCGGGCAGGGCGACGCCTTCGCCGCTCTGCACGTCGTCCACGGCCTTGCGGCCGTCGGCGACGGGGATCTGGTAGAGGAACGGCGGCTGGGCGGTGGCGTCGGCGAAGGCCTGGGCTGCGGGTTCGAGGACGGGCCGGTTGGGCACGGTGGGCTCTCCTTCTGGGGGGTGGGGTCGGGGGCCGGGGGCCGGGTGGCTTTCGCGCCTCAGGCGAGGAAGTCGAGGAGCGCCGCGTTGACCTCGTCGGCGTGGGTCCAGGTCAGGCCGTGCGGTCCACCGGGCACGATCGTGAGCCGGGCGCCGCTGATGTGCTGGGCCAGCGGGATCGCGGTGGCGTCGATGGGCAGCGTACGGTCGGCGTCGCCGTGGATGATCAGTGTGGGAACGTCGATGCGCGGCAGGTCGGCGCGGAAGTCCGTGAGCCAGGCCTGGACGCAGTCGAGGGTGCCCTTGGCGGAGGCGCCGACGGCGACGTTCCAGCTCGCCTGGACGGCCTGCTCGGTGATGCGGTCGCCGCCCAGCACGTCGACGTTGTAGAAGTCGGCGAGGAAGGCGGTCATGAACGCGAACCGGTCGGCGGTGATGGCCTCTTCGATGCCCTTGAAGACACTCGCGTCGACGCCGCCCGGGTTGTCGTCCGTCTTGAGGAGGTACGGCGGGACCACGCCGATCATGACGGCCTTGGTGATGCGCTCGGATCCGTACGTGCCGAGGTAGCGGGCGACCTCACCGGTGCCCATGGAGAAGCCGACGAGGACGGCGTCGCGCAGGTCCAGCGCGGTGAGGACCTCGTTCAGGTCGCGGGCGAAGGTGTCGTAGTCGTAGCCGTCGGCGGGCTGGTCGGAGCGGCCGAAGCCGCGCCGGTCATAGGTGACGACCCTGTGGCCCGCGGCGAGCAGCGCTGCGGTCTGCTTCTCCCAGGAGGCCCCGTTCAGGGGCCAGCCGTGGATCAGCACGACGGGCCGTCCGGTGCCGTGGTCCTCGTAGTAGAGCTCGACGGGGGCGGAGTTGCCTTCTGCGACCTTGATGAACGGCATGTGTGTGTTCCTCTTCCTGTTCTTCGGGTTCAGACCCGCACCAGCGGGGTGTCGACGAGGTGTTCGGCGAGGAACCACACCTGGGCCTCGCCGGTGCGGACGACCTCGGATATCAGCAGGTCGTTGCTGCCTTCGTCACCCTGGGCGGAGATGCGGGCGGCGGCGTCCCGGGCGTCGGTCAGGATGCGCTCGTGCGCATCGAGGAGCCGGGACAGCATGACGGGCACCTGCTCGACCCCGTCGGGCGGACGGGGTACGCAGGTCAGTTCGGCGACGTGGCGCGGGTCTGCGACCGCCACCCCGCCGAGGCTCTGGATGCGCTCGGCCAGCACGTCGACCAGGGCGAGTTGCTCGGCGGCGTGCTTGTCCAGCAGCAGGTGGAGCGAGTAGAAGGTCGCCCCGCGGACGAGCCAGTGGTGCTTCTTGTAGAGGGCGTGGAGGATCTGCGTGTCGGCGAGCACGTGGTTCAGGCGCTGGCAGGCGTACATGCGGGTGTCGTGGGCCAGGCCGATCGGGAGCTGCTTGAGGGTTCCGAACGGCTGGGTCTCCCCGCCCCTTTGGTGCAGCAGCGGCTGGCTTCCGCCGCGTACGGGTTCGTCGGCGGGTGCGGATTGCATCGAGTACTCCTGGTCACAGCCCTGTTGGGCGGTCGGGTATCGGGCGGGACGGGTGGACCCGGCCGGCCGCGAGTAGGGGGATGCGCGGCCGGCCGGGCCCGGTCTGCGGGGCGGGTCGGTGCGGGAGGACGGGCGCTCAGCGCGGGGCGGCCGGGGATGCGGCGGCCGGAGCGCGGTGCAGGACGAGCCGGGTCAGCAGTCCGCTGCCCAGGCCCGCCGCGAGGACGACGGCCGTCCACCACAGGGGGTACGGCGTCAGGTCGAACGCGGCGTCCAGCGACCAGGCGCCGGGGCCGGTGGCGGCCAGGGCCGCAGCGGCGCCGATCAGGAACAGGGGGTACTCGTACCCGTCGTTCTGCACCCAGAGGCCGTTGTGCCGCTTCACGGTGAGGGCGACGGTCATGACCCCGATGACCCCGGTCGCGGCGAGCGGCGTCAGGAACCCGGCGGCCAGCAGGAGGCCCGATCCGATCTGGCCGCCGCCCGCCGCGAGGGCGGTGAGGACGCCGCCGCGGAACCCGTCCGCACGGAACTCCTCCGCGCCGCCGTCGAGTCCCTTGCCACCCAGGTGCCGGCTGACCTTCTGCACCCCGTGGGCCGCGATGAGCACACCCACCAGCAGACGCAGGATCAGGATGCCGGTGTCCAAGGCGGTCAGCCGGCCGCGTGCTCGCCGATGACGGACTGCGCGTAGACGACGCCCAGGCCGTACGCGCCCGCGTGCGCCTTCACCACCTCCATCACGGCGGGGTACGTCTCCTGGCGCGCCCAGTCACGCTGGAGCTCCAGCAGCACCTGCACCCAGGTCACGGGCACGGCGCCGGCGGCCAGCATCCGCTGGAGGGCGTGCTCGTGCGCGGCCGGGGTGACGCCGCCGGAGGCGTCGGCGACCACGTAGACCTCGTAGCCCTGCTCCAGCGCGGACAGCGCGGGCAGGACGAGGCACACCTCGGTCCACAGACCGGACAGGATGATCTTCTTGCGGCCGGTGGCCTTGACCGCGGCGACGAGGGCCTCGTCCTCCCAGGCGTTCATGCTGGTGCGGTCGATGACCTCGTGTCCGAGGAACACGTCGGCGAGCTGCGGCAGCAGCGGCCCGGAGAAGGATTCGGCGGCCACCGTGGTCAGGACGACCGGCACGTCGAAGGCCAGGGCCGCCTTGGCGAGGCCGACAGTGCTGTTGATGATCGAGGCGCGGTCGCCGCTCCCGGTGCCGAAGAACATCTGCGGCTGGTGGTCGACGAAGACCATCACCGAGTTGTCGGGCGTGAGCAGGTCCCGGCTCGGGGCGGCCTGGACCTTGGCGATGTCGAACATGAGGGGCGTCCTCCCGGAGCGGGTCACGAGGTTCACCGGCCGCGTTTCCCCCGCGGCCCGGCACACCCCGAAACTACGACCGGCCCGGCGGCCCGTTTTTGCTTCGAGGGCACGGGAACTGACACGACAGCGCACCGGGCGTGTCCGCGGGTCAGGCCTGTTCGGTCGGGCGGACGAGCAGCCACGCCATACACATGCCCATGGGTGACAGCCATGTCATGGACGGCTGAGGCGCTCGGTACCCATCGCTCTCCGAACGCATGGAACACCCGTGTCCCGGGCACGCGACTGCACCAGATCAGCCCCGCCCAGAACCAGGAGACCCGATGATCCGCAACGCCGTGACCTGCGACCGTGAGGACTGCCTCGCCCTCTGCCTGGAGCCCCGGGAGCCGGAGAACGCCCGGTTCGGGGAAATGATCGTGGAGGCCGGGTGGGTGGTGCGTCCGGCGGCCGCCGTCCTGCCGGGATACCCGGCCGCGCCCGACGTCCTCGCACACCTCTGCCCCGCCTGCGCGGCCGGACGAGGTCCGGTCCTCGAACGCGGGGAGTGCCCCGCCTGTGCCGGCAAGACCGAGGACCTGGAATCCGGTTCCACCTGCCACTACTGCCGGAAGGTCGTCCCCCACCTGGCCGACAAATGGTGCTGACACAAAGCTCAGCGGCTCGCCTCGACCTCTGCGGGCTTGGCGGCAGCCCGCCGCTTTGATGTGGAAGACCCCGAACCCACCCTCGCCGCCCCGGATCTGCACGTGGTGATGTGCTGTGCGGTGTACACCTTTACCTGTACGCGGTGCTGAGCTGCGCTGTCGGTGGGGAGTCGAACCCCGCGTTGCTCTTCACGCGCCAAGGAGTGGGCCGGAAAACCGCCGGCCCTCGGTGTGTGCACGCCTCCGAAACCGCTACCTGCTCCACATCGTGCCGGCCCGCCGGCAGCATGCCTGTCGGGCTTCCGGCCTACCGGGCTGCCGGCCTGTCGAAATGTTCAGTCCAGCAGATCGACTTCCCAGTTCGTCCGCTGGATCCGCACGTCGATCTCTCGGATGTCCCGGGCGAGTTGATCCGCCTGACCGCGCAGCTCCGCTACCGGAAGCGCGGAAAGCATCATCAACTCGGACCGAAGCTGCCGACCGTATCCCCGCTCCCCCTTGCCCGCCGCCGCGTCCGCCGCCGCGGTGACCACGGAGTGGCGCAACCGCAGGACGTCCCGGCGCGCGAGAGCATCGGTGAGCGTGCCGTCCGGACCCATCTCCACGGTGGCGTTGGTCCGGTTGATCCGTCGAATCAACGCTTCCAGGGCGTCGAGCACCTCACCGGCGTCAGCCAGCAGCTGAGTCGCGTCCTCGGCGGGTGTCTCCCCTTCCTGGTACCGCGCGCTGCTGATGACGCGGGCCCGAAGCTGTTCCACACGGCGCGTGGCTTCCGCACGTTCCGCCAGTGCCTCGGCAAGTTTCATTCTCTCCACCTCCTCCCCATGAGCTCGCACAAGCATCGAACGGGGATCACCTCTTGCGCACGCGATTTTTACGTGCTCCGCGTGCCGCCCCGCGACTGCGGGTGCGGGCCGAGTCCGGACGCGGTGGCCCTGCCGCTCAGCGGCAACGCCACGTCCAGGACGTACGGTCGGCCAACAGTGCTCCATGGCGCCCAGCCGTCGGCGCAGTGGCCGGCACTCCGGCTCAGGCAGGGGCGGTCAGGCGGAACCCGCCGAGGCATCGTCGGCCGCCGCAGTCGGCCGGCGCCGGCCGGGGCGGCCGTCGATCTTCGGAGGTGAGCAGGTTCCCTGCTGCGTCACGGCGACCGCCCCGGTTGTACCCGGATACCCCCGGCGTCCGCTTTCACCCGGTACCGGCCCCGCGTACCCGCCCGACCGCGACGACATGGCTGTGGCCCGCGCCCCTTGAGGGGTGCGGGCCACAGCCGCGCGCGGTGTCAGATCGCGCGTGTCGGGCGGCTACCAGCGGTACCAGCGGCCGCTACCGCCCTTGGGACGGGCGACGAAACCGATCAACCACAGAACCAGAACCGCGATGGCGACCCACCAAAGGACCTTCACCGCGAAACCGGCACCGAAGAGGATCAGAGCGAGCAGAAGAACGAGAAGCAGGGGAACCATAGTTATCAACCTCCAAAGCGCCTACTGCCCGACAACCCCCCACCCATGCGTGCGAATTTATGCGTTTCTTATCCGGCGCTGCGGGCAAGGGAACACGTCCGCATGTCACGAGACGCCAAGACGCCCTCCCGCGCACCTGCCGCCGTCGACCCGGAGGACCGTGCCGACATCCGACGGGCCTTCCTCGGCCCGCACCGGCCGGGTCGCGCTCGCTACCCCGACGACTGGGCGGTGACCGGACTGGTCGGGTGAATCCTTCGTGGAGCGCGGAGTTCGCCGGACTGTGAGCCAGGCGCGGGCACCGCCTCTGCTGTCCGCGGTCGGCACCGGCCGCACGGACGGACGCACCAGGCCACCACCATGAACGCGCTTGATCTCACCGCTGGTTCAGGTAGGTGAGGACCGCGCGGACACGGCGGTTGGTGTCGTCGTCGTCCGTGACCCCGAGCTTGCCGAACAGGGAGGTCGTGTACTTGCTGATGGCGCCCTCGCTGAGGAAGAGCCGGCGCGCGATGGCATGGTTGGACAGGCCTTCGGCCATCAGGCCCAGCACCGAGTACTCGCGTTCGGTGAGCCGTCCGAGCCCACGGTCGGGGGCGCTGCCGGACAGCAGCTTCGCGATCACGACCGGGTCCATGGCGGTGCCGCCCGCCGCGACGCGTTCCAGGGAGCCGATGAACTGCCCGGCGTCGAACACGCTCTCCTTGAGGAGGTAACCGACGCCGCCGGAGCCGTCGGCCAGCAGTTCGCGGGCGTACAACTGCTCGACGTGCTGGGAGAGGACCAGGACCGGCAGGCCGGGGATCTCCGCGCGGGCGGTGAGGGCCGCGCGGAGACCCTCGTCCGACTGCGTCGGGGGCATGCGCACGTCCACGACGGACACGTCCGGGCGGTGTGTGCGCAGCGCTTCGAGCGTCTCGGGCCCGGTGGCGGCAGTGGCCACCACCTCGTGCCCGAACGCCTCGATCAGGCGGACCATCCCGTCGCGCAGGAGGTACAGGTCTTCGGCTACGACTATTCGCATGGCTACTCGCATGGCACGGTCATCGTGGCACGGGTCGGCCCGCCCCGGGGGCTGCTGATCACGAGCGTGCCGTCGAAGGCGGCCAGGCGGCGGCGCAGGCCGGCGAGCCCGCCGCCGGGGCGGAGTTCGGCCCCGCCCCGGCCGTCGTCCTCGACCTCCACGACGATGCCCGTGCCGTCCCGTGTGAGGCGGACGTGCGCCCGGGCCGCCCCGGCGTGCTTGACCGCGTTGGTGAGGAGTTCGGCGACGCCGAAGTAGACGGCGGACTCGATCGACGGGTCCAGGCGCAGCGGGCCGCCGCCGGCGCTGACGGACACGCCGAGCGGTACGTCCAGCGCGAGCGCGCGGACCGCGTCGACCAGCCCGCGCTCGCTGAGGACGGGCGGGCTGATGCCCCTGATCAGTTCACGGAGTTCGGTCAGTGAGGCGGCGGCGCCGGCCCGCGCCTCTCCCATCAGCGCCTTGGCCTGCTCGGGGTCGCGGTCCATCAGCTGCTCGGCGGTGGCCAAGGAGAGCCCGAGTGCGACGAGGCGGGCCTGGGCGCCGTCGTGGAGGTCCCGCTCGATGCGGCGGATCTCGGCGGCCTGCGCGACGGTGGCGTCGGCACGCTGGGAGGTCAGCTCGTCGACGCGCTCCGCCAGCGCCATCGCCGGCGAGGGCCGAAGGAAGCGGACGGCCACCCGGTGGACGGCCCGCCAGGCGTACGGGGCGCTACCGGCGGCCAGGACGAGGGCACAAGCTCCGACGGTACGAGCGGCGGTCTCGGGCCGCGCGACGGTCTCGGGCCTGGCGAGCCCGAGGACGGCGACGGCCAGCGCGGCCGGCGGAAGGGCGGCCACCACCCCCGCCGAGAACGGGGCGATGACGGCGAACCGCAGGTCACGCCAGGTGGCGGGGTCGCTCCACCACAACCGCATCCGCTGGTCCATGACGGCGTCCCGGCGACTGCGCTCGTAACTGAAGCCGTTCCACCAGTAGCCGGTGGACAGTTGCACCACCGGCCCGGCCTCCCGGCGCCCGGCGGGGATGTCGGTGCCGGTCCACCGCGCGACGAGGAACCTGACCGCGCGGCAGACGGTCTGCGCCAGGGTGAGCGTGCCCGCGCACACGATCACGACGGGCCCGATCCACGACCACGGGTGCTCCGCCCCGCACCACACCCCCAACCCCACGGCGGCGGCCCACACCACCGGCACCAGCATGCAGACGGCGGCGCCGACGCACGCCCGCCCGAACCCCACCCCGGCGTGCACCGCCCAGGAACCGACCCGTTCCATGACTCCCCCTCGTCCGTTGGTCGTTGCACCACTGTGCACCGCCCGGAGTCCGCAACGCCCCGGCTCGGCCGGGGAGTGGGTCCAGACCCACCCCCGTGTGGGGCCAGGCCGATACCGCGTCGTAGGGCTGCTCCGTAGCGTCATGGCCATGGAAACCAACGCGCACACCACGACCGCGGACGCCTCCGTCCTCAACTCACTACCGATCAGTGCTGCGTTCGGCGCGACCCAGGGCAGCGTGAAGATCTACGGCGCGCTGACCGCGGCCGCCCTCCTGGCGGTCATCGCGGTCGCGAGCACGGGCCACGTGGTGAACCCGTTCATGTGGGTCCGCGCGATCCTGCTGCCCGTGATCGCGGTGTTGCTCCACCGCCTGGCCGTCTCCGCCTTCGAGGGATCCCGACGCGCCTTCGAGCGCCTGCGCGGCATCTCGGCCGTCTTCCCGATCGGGATCGTCGGCGTGGACCTGATCCCGGGCGTGTGCCCATGGTGGTACGCGGCGATGCAGGTGCTCTGCGTGCTCCCGGTCATCCGGATCGCCTTCGTGCTGCGCGGGGCGGCCCTGCGAGCGGCGTTCCCGAAGGCGCGCTGACGCCGCGCCGCCCCGACGACCTGGGTTCCCCTGTGCGGTCGGCCCGAGCGCAACGGTGTCCACAGCGTCAGGCGAGTTCTCGGACGTCGAGCGGCAGCCGCCAGGAGTTGCGCCGGTGGGCCGCTTCGTACTCGGCCCGGAGCGGGGACGGGGGCACGGTCAGAACAGGACAGGCCGCGTGGGCGAGGACGTAGCGGGCTACCGACGGACGGAACAGGCGGCGCAGCGGGCCGCGTGGGCCCGCGCCCACCACGAGCAGGTCGTCCGGGTCGCGTGCGACGTCGACGAGCGCGGCACCCGCCGTGCCCCGCACCGTGAGGCCCGTGAGGGTGACGGGCGGGGTCCGGCCGCCGAAAGTCGCGTCGAGTACCTCCCGCAGCCGGTCCGCCGCGGCCGACCGGCACAGCGCCAGGACCGGCACCCCGCAGGAAGTGCGGCTGCCGGGCCCGCCGCCCGGAGCCTGCCATGCCAGAACCGCGCACAGCTCCACCCGCCTCAGCCGAGCCTCGGTCACAGCTCGGTGAAGTGCTCCGAGGCCGCCCAGACCTCCACTGACACCGACGACCACCTTCGGCACGCTTCCTCCCTCGTCGATCCGTCCGGGGGACTCATCCAACGGCAGGGAAGCGCTCCGAGGCCGATTCGCTGACGGTCCTCTGACACGGCCGGGGTCGATTCCGACGCGTTCCTGACGCCTTCCGCCCCCGGCCGTCAGTACCCCGTATGGACTCCGGCGTACGGCATCAGGATCCCGTCAGGGGCAGACCACAGGGGCACCAGCCCGGGGATAGCTTTCGTGTGGCCGCCCCGGAACGCCTCCCCGCACCCGGGGCGCCGACACTCGTCCACGGCTCCCCCAGGAGGGCCCCATGTGCCTTTTCCAGTACGACGACGACCCCGAGCCCGAGGAACGCGTCCCGGCCGGACTCCTCTACGTCCCCGTCCGGCCGGGAGCGGCGGAGGTGGCGGTACGCATGTTCCGCACCCCGCTGGGCGCTCGTACCGCCGTCGGCTTCACCGATCCCGGGCTGCTGGCCGCCGTGTTCGGCGCGCAGCAGCCCTGCATCCGGCTCTCGGAGCAGGCTCTGCGGGCGCTGGCCGAGCCCCTCGGGGTGGAACTGCTGACCGTCGACCCGACGTTCACCGCACCCGCCGTCACCCGGTCCGTGACCCGGTCCGTCACCGGTGGGTCCCCCGTGCTCGCCCCGGACCCGCGGCGGGCCTCTTCGGCTCCGGCCGCGTGAGAAGGGGGACCGCGCGATGACCACCGCTGTCATTCCGGCCTCGGAACCGGGCACGGGCGACCTCTCCGTCTGGCCGGCGTCCACCACCCGGCTCCCGCACGGCGGCCTGGCCGTGGGCGGCGTCGACCTCGTCGAGGTGGCGGAGCGCTTCGGGACCCCCGTCTACGTCCTGGACGAGGGTGAGGTGCGCGGGCGCTGCCGGACGTACAAGGACGCCTTCCCCGAGGCCGAGGTCCACTACGCGGCCAAGGCGTTCCTCTCCCGGGCCATGGTGCGCTGGGTGCAGGAGGAGGGCCTGGGCCTGGACGTCTGCTCGGCGGGGGAACTGGAACTGGCCGTCACGGCGGGGTTCCCGCCCGACCGGATCGTGCTCCACGGCAACGCCAAGTCTCCGCGCGACCTCGACACGGCGCTGCGCCTGGGGATCGGGCGGATCGTGATCGACAGCCCGTCGGAAATCGCCCGCATCGCCGCCGCCGTCGGGCCGGACGGCCGCCAGAAGGTGATGGTGCGGGTGGTCCCGGGCGTCTCCGCCGGCGGCCACCACAAGATCCGCACGGGTAGCGACGGGCAGAAGTTCGGGCTCTCCCTCAGCGACGGATCCGCACTGCACGCCGTGGCACGGGTCCTCGCCCAGCCGCAGCTGGAGCTGACCGGGCTGCACTGCCACATCGGCTCCCAGATCACCGAGGTCAAGCCCTACCTCACGGCCCTGCGCCGCCTGGTCGGGCTGATGGCCCGCATCCGCGACGCCCACGGCCGCGTCCTCCCCGAGCTCGACATGGGCGGCGGCCACGGCATCGCCTACCGCCCGGGCGAAGCGGCCCTCGACGTCACCACGCTCGCCCGCAGGCTGCGCGGTGAGCTGACCGAGGCCTGTGCCGGGGCCGGGTTGCCCGTCCCGCGGCTGGCCGTCGAGCCCGGCCGGGCGGTCGTCGGGCCGGCGGGGGTCGCCGTATACCGGGTCCTGGCCGTCAAGCACACCGGGGAAACGGTGTTCGTCGCCGTCGACGGCGGTATGAGCGACAACCCCCGGCCTGCTCTGTACGGGGTCCGGTACGCGCCCCGGCTGATCGGCCGGGCCGGGGCGGCTCCCCGTACGGCCACGGTCGTCGGCCGCCACTGCGAGGCCGGGGACGTCCTCGCTGCCGGGGTGGAACTGCCCGGCGACGTCCGACCCGGCGACCTGATCGCCGTACCGGTGTCGGGGGCGTACCAGTTGTCCATGGCGTCCGGCTACAACATGGTGGGCCGGCCGCCAGTGGTCGCCGTGCACGACGGCACCGCCCGGCTCCTCGTCCGGCGCGAGACCCTGGAGGACCTCCGCCTGCGGGACATCGGCGGGTGAGGCCGCCTCGCCGGCCGCCCCGAGGACGAGTACGGTCCGGCGGGATTGTGGTCGGCTTGCTCACGCCGCGCGTCAGCCGGCGTGGACGTGCGGGCGGCGGCTGCGGTCCGGTTCGGCTTCGCGGATGACCTCGCGGGTGACGGGGGCGACCTCGCCCTGGCCGAAGAGGAAGAACCGGAAGAAGTTGGCCATCGGGTTGCCCTCGGTCCACTCGAAGTAGATGTGGGGACGTTGGCCGGTCTCGTCCCGGACGTGGAGCATGAGCGCGGCGAGGGCGTTGGGGATGCTGGAGCTCTCCAGGGTCAGGACGCGGTAGCGGCCGTGGAGGACTTCGCCGCGTACGCGCATGCCGGATTCGAATTCGGAGGCGTCCAGGACGGTGACCTCGACGAAGACGACGTCGTCCTCGGCCGGGATGTCGTTGTCCGCGCGGATCTGCGCCTTCTTCTGCCGGTACTCCTCCAGGTCCCGGTTGTCGGGCTCGTTGGCGATGAACCGGATGGTGCGGTTGGCGGTGTCGCGGATGAACCGCTGCGCCATGTCGTCGAACTCGATGTCCGTGACGCGCAGCTCGAAGACGCGGGCCAGACGCGAGAGGAGGGAGAGCGCCATGATGCCGGCGATGAAGCAGGCGCCGATCTTCACGCCGTCGGGGCGCTCGGCGACGTTGATCGCGGTGGTGTAGATGAAGACGGCCGAGATGATCCCGAAGCCGATGGTCCAGCCGCGCTCCCCGGCCCGCCGGGCCGCGATGGTCACGGCGACCGCCGCCGAGGTGATCAGGACCAGGACGCCCGTGGCGTAGGCGCCGCCCTGGGCGTCGACGTCCGCGTTGAAGAGCCAGGTCACCAGGAAGGCGATCAGCGTGAAGACGATCACCATCGGGCGCAGGGCGCGGGCCCAGTGCGGGGCCATGCCGTAGCGGGGCAGGTAGCGCGGCATCAGGTTCAGCAGGCCGGCCATCGCCGAGGCGCCGGCGAACCACAGGATGCAGATGGTCGAGACGTCGTAGACCGTGCCGAACGCGGAGCCCAGGTACTCGTGGGCCAGATAGGCCAGGGCGCGTCCGTTGGCCTCGCCGCCCGGCTGGAACTGGGCGGCCGGGATCAGCAAGGTGGTGATGAGGCTGGAGCAGATCAGGAAGATGCTCATGATCACGGCCGCCGTGGTCAGCAGCTTCTTGGCTCCGCGGATCCGCCCGGCGGGCTTCTCCTCGGTGTCCGCGGGGTCGCCCTCGACGTGTGGCATGACCGCCACTCCGGTCTCGAAGCCGGACAGGCCCAGCGCGAGCTTGGGGAACACGACGAGCGCGATGGCGATCATCATGAAGGGGTTGCCGTGCTCGGCGGTCAGCGCGGTCGTCCAGTCGGTGATGACCTGCGGCTCGGTGAACACGTTCCACAGCCCGACCGCCACGACGACGACGTTCAGGGTGAGATAGGTGGCCACCAGGACCACGGCGACGCCGATGGCCTCGCTGAAGCCCTTCAGGAAGACGCCGCCGAGCAGTGCGATCAGGATCAGGGTGATCAATACCTCGTGGCCGTGCAGGGTGCTGGTGAGGTGCGGGTTCTCCACCATGTGCGCGGTCGCGTCGGCGGCGGAGAGGGTGATGGTGATGAGGAAGTCGGTCGCCGCGAACCCGAGCAGGGTCAGGACGAACAGCTTCCCTTTCCAGAACGACAGCAGCTTCTCCAGCATGGCGATGGAACCCTCGCCGTGCGGGCTCTCCTCGGCCACCCGCCGGTAGACGGGCAGCGCGCCGAGGAGGGTGAGCAGCACGAGCACGATGGTCGCCAGCGGCGACAGCAGGCCCGCCGCGAGGAAGGCGATGCCGGGCTGGTAGCCGAGGGTGGAGAAGTAGTCGAGACCCGTCAGGCACATCACCCGCCACCACGGCCGGCCGTGCGGCTGGGCCGCCGCCTCCTTGGCTGCGGGCGAACTGGTCTGGGCGGTCAAGCCTTCCAGCATCCACGCGCGCAGGCGCGAAGAGCGGGCAGGGGTGGCCATCGTCGGGCGCTCCTGTCGTACGGCATGGGATTCGGCCATCGGAGTCGACGGCTGGGCCAGCGTACGCAGCGGGAACACAGCCAATACGTCTATATCCTCGCCTGACGGAATCCTGACGCGCTCTTAACGCCTTTCCTTCCGGTGGCGTACCGAACGCGCTCCCTCCGCGGCAGAACCCCGCAGGGTGGGCTCCCGCCGGCCCATGGCTGCCGTCCCGGCCGGGCATCATTGCGGCGAGAAGTCGGGATTCGCCTGCGAAACAGCCGGCAGCTCGGCGAAGCGCCGGTTCTGAGAGGTTCCACCGGCAAGATCGCTCAGCGCGTAGTCCGTGGTCTGGAAGCCGTCTCGGTGTCGGAACTCAGCGCCCCGCATACCGAGCCGGACGGCGCGTGCCTTCGCCCCCGCAAGGGCCGGGATCACATAGCCCGCCGCACGAGCTGCCCCGTCGATCCGCCACACCGACACCGCCCCGGGGCTCGTCGCCCTTGTTCCCGGCCTCCCGAACGACGACGCCGGCGGACAGCACCGGCTTCTTCACCAGTTCGCGCGGTCCGGGACGGTCGGTTGATAGGAGTCCGCGGAGTTCCCCGGCGGCGACACAAGGTATTCATGCCTCCCGCACAACACCCGTCAACGTGCGTCGGCCGTGATGCGGAAGCGCAGTCGGCAGATGACGGCGTCGGTGTCGCGGCGGACGGCGTGGGCGACGACGGAGCCGCGCTGGTTCTGGAGCAGCCGCTGCCACAGGTGGGCGGGTTCGGTCTCCGGGATGAGCACGGTCACCTGGGAGTCGGCGTGAGCCTGCGCCAGCTTCCGCACGTACGCCGACAGCGGGCGGCCGAGCGAGCGGGCCTCCGAGGAGAGCTCGACCAGTTCGACACCGGGCTTCCACAACTCCCAGTCCCGCCGTAAGGCTTCGGCCACCTGACGGTCCTCGGGAGCCGGGTGGGTGACGGTCACGGCGAGGACTTCGTCGCCGAGCGAACGAGCGGCCGTGAGGGCCTGGCTCGTCAGCCGGGACAGACCGGAGACGGGGACCACGACCACGGAGCGGGAGCGCCGCGGGGCCTGCGGGATCCGGCCCAGCTCCAGGCGTTCGCCGATCTCGGTGTACGCACGGTGGACCTTCTCGAAGCCGAGGACGAGCAGCGGCAGCGCGACGACGATCAGCCAGGCGCCCTCGGTGAACTTGGTGGCGGTGACGACGACCGCCGAGACTCCGGTCAGCAGCGCGCCGAAGCCGTTCAGCGCCGCCTTCGCCTGCCAGCCGCGCGGGCGCTCCCCGTACCAGTGCCGGACCATCCCGACCTGGCAGATGGTGAAGCCGATGAACACGCCGATGGCGAAGAGCGGTACGAGGGTGTTGGTGTCACCGCCGGAGAGGACGAGCAGGAGGGCGGAGAGGAGCGCCAGCCAGACCACGCCGTGGCGGTGGACCTGCCGGTCGGCCTTGAGCGCGAACACGTGCGGCAGGTGGTTGTCTCGGGCCAGCAGGCTCATCAGCACGGGCAGCCCGCCGAAGGAGGTGTTCGCGGCGAGCGCGAGCAGCACCATGGTGGCGAACTGGACGACGTAGAAGGCGAGGTCGTGGCCGAAGGACGCGTCCGCGAGCTGAGCGAGGACGGTGACGCCCTCGACGGGCTGGAGGTGGAAGCGCCCGATGAGGACCGACAGGCCGATCAGCATCACGCCCAGGAGCGCGCCGAGCGCGACCTCGGTGCGCTGCGCGCGGCGGGCGGCCGGGGCGCGGAAGGAGGGCACGGCGTTGGCGACTGCCTCGACTCCGGTCAGGGCCGAACAGCCGGCGGCGAAGGCCTTCAACAACAGGAGCGCGCCGACGGTGGTCGCGCCCTCGCCGAGGGCGGAGGCGTGCCCGGCGGCGGAGGCGGTGCTGACGGGAGCGTCACGCAAGAGCCCGACGACGACCATCGCGAGGATCGACCCGACGAAGACGGCGGTGGGGACGAGGAACGCCTTCGCGGATTCCACGAGCCCGCGCAGGTTCACGGCGGTGACCAGGACCAGGACGCCCAGGCAGATCCACACCCGCTCCCCGTACAGCCCGGGGAACGCCGAGGTCAGGGCGGCCACTCCGGCGGTGACGGAGACGGCTACGTTCAGGACGTAGTCCAGGATCAGCGAGGCGGCGGCGACCAGGCTCGTACGCCGGCCCAGATGCCGCTTGGCGACCGCGTACGAGCCACCGCCGTCCGGGAACGCCGCGATGACCTGCCGGTACGAGGCCACCAGCACGGCGAGGAGCGCGGCGATCGCCAGGGTGACGGGGAGCGTGAACCCCATGCCGTAGGCGCCGGCCGCGGCCAGGACCAGCACGACCGATTCCGGCCCGTACGCCACGGACGCCATCGCGTCCAACGACAGCGCGGCCAGCCCCTGGAGGGCGGTCAGCCGGTGCCGGTGCTCCGCCGCCAGCGCGCGGACACCGGTATCAGGAGGTTCCTCCGTGCCCGGAACCTGCCCCGCAGTGCCGGTCTTTCCCATGTCTATCGACATCTCTCGCTGTTCCTCCGTTGGACAAAGTGAGGACAGCGTCGGAATTCCATGGCCGGATCGCCAGGGTCCTTGACGTGGTCCATACGGCCGCCACGCCAGTGTTCACGCGCTCTTGATGCCGAAGCGGGAAAGCCGTATGAGGTGCGTCAAGACCTCGCCGGGGTGCGTGGCCGTGCCTCTGACGGGGGCAGAGTTGAACAGGGGTGCTCCCCAGCCCGTCCCCGGCAAAGGGAGAAGGTTCAGATGGAAGCGGAGGACGTGGTCGGGCTGGTCGTCGCCCTCCCTCTGCTCGGCTATCTCGTGACCGCACTGATCAGGCCCGAGAAGTTCTGATCCAAAGCCCTCGTGTCCGGACAGGAGGCATCACATGTCCGGGTATCGCCACCGCGACGCTGCCGCCCTGTTCGCGGCCCTCGCGGCCCCCTTCCTCGTGGCGCTCGCGCTCGTGCCCTTCCGTACGGACCTTTCGGCGACGAACGCGGCCCTGATCCTCGTCGTCGCGGTGGTCGCGGTCGCCGCCGTCGGCACGCGGACCGCCGGAGCGGTGGCCGCACTGTCGGCGGCCGTCTGGTTCGACTTCTTCCTGACCGAGCCCTACCAACGGTTCGCGATCACGGAACCCGATGACGTCGAGACGGCGGTCCTGCTGCTCGTCGTCGGCCTGATCGTCTCCCAGCTGGCGGTACGTGCACGCCGACTGCGGACAACCGTGATCACCGACGCGGCCCATCTGTCGAGCCTCCAGGGAACCGCCCGGCTGGCCGAGGACGGCCGCTCGCCGGAGGCGGTCGTCGAGTACGTGCGCCGGGAGCTCGTCGGCCTGCTCGGGCTGGGCGGCTGCCGCTTCCAGTACGGGACCCTGATGGGCAGCCTGCCGCGCCTGGAGCACGACGGCGGAGTGTGGCTGAACCGTCCGGGCCGGGTGACGGAGTACGCCGACTGGCCGGACGGCGAGACCGAGTTGCGGGTCATCGGCGGCGGACACTACTACGGCCGCTTCCTGCTGGACCCCCTCCCCGGCCCGCTGCCCCCGGAACAGGACCGCCTGGTGGCCGTCGCACTGGCCGCACAGGCCGGCTCCGCCCTGGACACGGCAGGCCTGGACCACCTGGGCTGACCGGGCCTTCCCGTCCCTTCCCGTCCCTTGCCGTAAGGGTGACGTTAAGAGTTCCCCCGCGCCCGTATGGACACCGTCAAGGCGTCTCAACGCCGGGATGAAGACACGGTTATCTCGTCATCGGCCATCTGGCCGATTCATTACTTCCCACTTCACTCAGGAGCTCACGATGGCCGATCTGGCCTTCGTCGTCACCACGGTCGCGGTGTTCGCGCTGGTGGCTCTCATCGCCAAGGGGGTGACCAAGCTGTGAACGCCGAGAACATCGTCGGCCTCGTCGTGGCCGTCGCCCTGCTGGGCTACCTCGTCCTCGCCCTCGTCAAGCCGGAGAGGTTCTAGCCACCGATGAGTCCCGTTCTCGCTGGTGTGCTCCAGCTCCTCGCACTGATCGCCGCGCTCGCGCTGGCCTACCGCCCCCTGGGCGACTACATGGCCCGCGTCTACTCCTCCGAGAAGCACTACAAGCCGGAGAAGTGGATATACAAGGCCATCGGCGCCAACCCGTCCGCCGAGATGCGCTGGCCCGCCTACCTGCGCGGCGTCCTCGCCTTCTCCGCGGTCAGTGTCCTGTTCCTGTACGCCCTGCAGCGCGCCCAGGGCGTCCTGCCCGGCTCGCTCGGCTTCCAAGCCATCGACCCGGACCAGGCTTTCAACACCGCCGCGTCGTTCGTGGCCAACACCAACTGGCAGTCGTACTCCGGCGAACAGGCCATGGGCCACGTCGTGCAGACCGGTGGCCTGGCGGTGCAGAACTTCGTGTCCGCCGCGGTCGGCATGGCCGTCGCGGTCGCACTCGTACGGGGGTTCGCGCGCTCCCGTACCGGTGAGCTGGGCAATTTCTGGGCGGACCTGGTCCGCGGCACTGTCCGGATCCTCCTGCCGATCGCCGTGATCGGCGCGATCGTCCTGGTCGCCTGCGGTGTGATCCAGAACTTCGCCGGGATCCACGAGGTCGGCCAGTTCTTGGGCGGCTCGCAGCAGTGGAACGGCGGTGCGGTCGCCTCGCAGGAGGTCATCAAGGAGCTCGGGACGAACGGCGGCGGCTACTTCAACGCCAACTCCGCCCACCCCTTCGAGAACCCGACCCCGTTCTCCAACCTCTTCGAGATCTTCCTGATCCTCGTCATCCCCTTCGCGCTGACCCGCACGTTCGGCCGCATGGTCGGGAGCCTGCGCCAGGGTTACGCAATCCTCGCCACCATGGCCACCATCTGGATCGGCTTCACCGCGCTGATGATGTGGACCGAGTTCGCGCACCACGGCCCGGCCTTCGACGTCGCGGGCGGCGCGATGGAGGGCAAGGAGACCCGTTTCGGCGTCGGCGCCTCCGCGATCTTCTCGGTCGCCACGACCCTGACCTCGACCGGCGCGGTCAACTCCTTCCACTCCTCCTACACCGGCCTCGGCGGCGGCATCCAGCTGCTGGGCATGCAGCTGGGCGAGATCGCCCCCGGCGGTGTCGGCTCGGGCCTCTACGGCATGCTCGTCATGGCGATCATCGCGGTGTTCATCGCCGGTCTGATGGTCGGCCGGACGCCCGAGTACCTGGGCAAGAAGATCGGCACCCGCGAGATCAAGTTCGCGGCCTGCTACATCCTCGTCACCCCGGCCCTGGCCCTCGGCTTCACCGCCGCGGCCATGGCCCTGCCCACCCCGCCCCACTCGATGCTGAACTCCGGGGCGCACGGCTTCTCCGAGGTCCTGTACGCCTACACCTCGGGCGCCAACAACAACGGCTCCGCCTTCGGCGGCCTCAACGCCGACACCCAGTGGTTCAACTCGACCATCGGCATCGCCATGCTGCTGGGGCGCTTCCTTCCCATGGTGTTCGTCCTCGCCCTGGCCGGCTCCCTCGCCGGGCAGAAGCCCGTCCCCGAGACCGCGGGCACCCTCCGTACCGACAAGCCGCTCTACACCGGCCTCCTCGTCGGCACGATCCTCATCGTCACCGGTCTGACCTACTTCCCCGCCCTCGCGCTGGGACCGCTCGCCGAAGGGCTCGCATCATGAGCACCGCCACTGAGACCCGTGCTCCGCACGAGGACCTGCCCACGGACCACAAGCCGCCTGCCGGCCGCGTTGGCGGCGGCCTGTTCGACCCCAAGCAGCTGGTCAAGTCCTTCCCCGACGCGGTCCGCAAGCTCGACCCCCGCGTGATGGTCAAGTCGCCGGTCATGTTCGTCGTCCTGATCGGCTCGGTGGTCACCACCGTGCTCGCGCTCATGGACCCGAGGGACTGGTTCGGCTGGGCCATCACCGCCTGGCTGTGGCTGACCACGATCTTCGCCAATCTCGCCGAGGCCGTGGCCGAGGGCCGCGGGAAGGCGCAGGCCGACACGCTGCGCAAGGCCAAGACCGACTCCGTCGCCCGCCGCCTGACCAAGCACGGCGGCGAGGAGTCCGTACCGGGCACCGAGCTGAAGATCGGCGACCTGGTGGTCTGCGAGGCCGGGGACGTCATCCCCGGTGACGGTGACGTCGTCGAGGGCGTGGCCTCGGTCGACGAGTCCGCCATCACCGGCGAGTCCGCTCCCGTCATCCGGGAGTCCGGCGGCGACCGCTCGGCCGTCACCGGCGGCACGAAGGTCCTCTCCGACCGGATCGTCATCAAGATCACTACGAAGCCGGGCGAGACCTTCATCGACCGGATGATCGCTCTCGTGGAGGGTGCGGCCCGACAGAAGACGCCCAACGAGATCGCGCTCAACATCCTGCTGGCGTCCCTCACCATCGTCTTCCTGCTGGCCGTGGTCACCCTGCAGCCCTTCGCGATCTACGCCGGCGCCGAGCAGTCGATGATCGTGCTCACCGCTCTCCTCGTCTGCCTGATCCCGACCACCATCGGCGCCCTGCTCTCCGCGATCGGCATCGCCGGCATGGACCGCCTGGTCCAGCGCAACGTCCTGGCCATGTCGGGCCGGGCCGTCGAGGCCGCGGGCGACGTCTCGACCCTGCTGCTCGACAAGACCGGCACCATCACCCTCGGCAACCGCCAGGCCTCGGAGTTCGTCCCGGTCAAGGGCACCACCGAGGCCGAGCTGGCCGACGCCGCCCAGCTGTCCTCGCTGGCCGACGAGACCCCCGAGGGTCGTTCCATCGTCGTCCTGGCGAAGGAGGAGTACGGGCTCCGCGAACGTCACCAGGGCGAGCTGGAGCACGCCGAGTGGATCGCCTTCACCGCCCAGACCCGTATGTCGGGCGTGGACGTGGACGGCAAGCAGACCCGCAAGGGCGCTGCCGGTTCGGTCATCACCTGGGTCAAGGAACAAGGCGGCCAGGTCGCCGACGACGCCGACCTCCTCGCGAACGAGATCTCGGAAGCCGGCGGCACCCCGCTCCTCGTCGCCGTCGACGACGAGAAGGGCGCCCGCATCCTCGGTGTCATCCACCTCAAGGACGTCGTCAAGGAGGGCATGCGCGAGCGGTTCGACGAGCTGCGCCGCATGGGCATCAAGACCGTCATGATCACGGGCGACAACCCGCTGACGGCCAAGGCGATCGCGGAGGAGGCGGGTGTCGACGACTTCCTCGCCGAGGCGACGCCCGAGGACAAGATGGCCCTGATCAAGCGGGAGCAGGCCGGTGGCAAGCTCGTCGCGATGACCGGCGACGGTACGAACGACGCCCCGGCACTGGCCCAGGCGGACGTCGGCGTGGCGATGAACACCGGCACCTCGGCCGCCAAGGAGGCCGGGAACATGGTCGACCTGGACTCCAATCCCACCAAGCTCATCGAGATCGTCGAGATCGGCAAGCAACTCCTCATCACCCGGGGCGCGCTGACCACCTTCTCCATCGCCAACGACGTCGCGAAGTACTTCGCGATCATCCCGGCCATGTTCGCCGTGGTCTACCCCGGCCTCGACAAGCTCAACATCATGAGCCTGCACTCGCCCGAGTCGGCGATCCTCTCCGCCGTCGTCTTCAACGCGCTGATCATCATCGCGCTCGTTCCGCTCGCCCTCAAGGGCGTGCAGTACAAGCCGACCAGCGCCGACAAGATGCTCCGACGCAACCTGGGGCTGTACGGCGTGGGCGGCCTGATCGCCCCGTTCATCGGCATCAAGATCATCGACCTCCTCATCACCCTCATCCCCGGAATCGGCTGAGACGACATGAACAACTCTGTAGGCAACACAGCACGGTTGATCGGGGCCGGCCTGCGCGCCCTGCTCGTCCTGACCGTGATCTGCGGGGTCCTCTACCCGCTCGCCGTCACCGGCATCGCCCAGGCCCTGTTCAACGACAAGGCCAACGGCTCCGAGATCAAGGACAAGAGCGGCCAGGTCGTCGGGTCCTCCCTCATCGGGCAGACCTACGACCTCCCGAAGCAGGCCCCTTCTGATCCGACTGCGGGCGACGACGCCGAAGAGGCCGCGAAGCCGGACCTGCGGTGGTTCCAGCCCCGCCCCTCCAACGGCCTCGGCGCCAACAGCGTCAACACCCGGTACTCGCTGATCCTTTCCGGCGCCACCAACCGCTCCGCGGACAACGGGGCCGTGAACGGCAAGTGCACCAAGGATTCCGAGGAAGGCAGCCTCTGCGCGCAGGTAGTCGCTGCCAAGGAGGCGGTCATCGCGGAGAACTCCACCGCCTCCTACAAGGTCGAGCCCGAGGACGTGCCGGCCGACGCCGTCACCTCCTCCGGCTCGGGCCTGGACCCGGACATCTCTCCCGAGTACGCCAAGCTCCAGGTTCACCGGGTCGCCGAGCAGAGCAAGCTCGACGTCAAGCAGGTCGAGAAGCTCGTCGCGGACCACACCACCGGCCGGACCCTCGGCTTCATGGGCGAGCCCCGTGTCAACGTCCTCGAGCTCAACACCGCCCTCAAGGCACTGACCAAGAGCTGATGTTCCCCCATCGCACGGACCGGGAGCCGGCGGGGCGCGGGACTCCCCCAGCCAACGCCGGGAGGGTGCCCGAGCGCCCCGCCGGCTCCTCACCGTGCCCGTAACGAAGGAAAGGCTGCACACCGATGACCCGGGTGCTGGTGGTGGAGGACGATCCCCGCCTCGTCCGCGCGCTGAAGATCACCCTTCAAGCGCGCAAGTTCGAGGTCGAGGAGGCCGCCGATGGCGGCTCGGCCCTGCGGCTCGCGGCCGCACGCAAGCCGGACGTCATAGTGCTGGACCTCGGGCTGCCCGACATGGACGGCGTCGACGTGATCAAGAACGTCCGTGGCTGGAGTCGCGTGCCCATCCTGGTCCTCTCCGCCCGGCACACCTCGGAGGACAAGATCCGGGCCTTGGACGCCGGCGCGGACGACTACGTGACGAAACCGTTCAGCATGGACGAGCTCCTGGCCCGCCTGCGGGCAGCCGCTCGGAGGCACGAGGCCCCGGCGGCATCTCAGCCCGACGAGGTCGCCGTCGTGACGACTGAGGAGTTCACCGTCGACCTCGTCGCACGGAAGGTGCGGCGGGGAGACCGCACCGTACGCCTGACTCCCACGGAGTGGCACCTGTTGGAGATCCTCATCACCCACCCGGGCCGACTGATCACGCAGGCTCGCCTGCTGCTGGAGGTCTGGGGTCCGACGTACGGGGAGAACACCAACTACCTGCGCGTCTACATGGCCCAGCTACGGCGCAAACTGGAAGCGGACCCCTCGCACCCCCGCTACCTCATCACCGAACCGGGCATGGGCTACCGCTTCGAACCCTGATCATCCGCCCGATCGTCAACAGAGAAGAAGAGTCTGAACATGGGACGCGGCAAGCTCCGCATCTATCTTGGTGCGGCACCGGGCGTCGGCAAGACGTACGCGATGCTCTCCGAGGCGCACCGGCGGGTCGAGCGGGGCACCGACTGCGTCGTCGGCTTCGTCGAGCACCACAACCGTCCGCGGACGGAGGTGATGCTGCACGGCCTCGAGCTCGTCGAGCGACGCGAGCTGGAGTACCGCGGGTCCACCTTCACCGAGATGGACGTGGACGCGATCCTCGCCCGCCGCCCCGCCGTCGCCCTGGTGGACGAGCTCGCCCACACCAACGTGCCCGGCTCGCGCAATGCCAAGCGCTGGCAGGACGTGGAGGAGCTGCTCCAGGCGGGCATCGACGTCGTCTCGACGGTGAACATCCAGCACCTGGAATCGCTGGGTGACGTGGTCGAGACGATCACCGGGGTGCGCCAGCGCGAGACCGTGCCGGACGAGGTGGCCCGGCGGGCGGACCAGATCGAGCTGGTGGACATGTCCCCGCAGGCGCTGCGCCGCCGCATGGCCCACGGCAACGTCTACAAGCCGGACAAGGTCGACGCGGCCCTCTCGAACTACTTCCGCCCCGGCAATCTGACCGCGCTGCGTGAGCTGGCGCTGTTGTGGGTGGCCGACCGGGTCGACGAGTACCTCCAGCAGTACCGGGGCGAGCACAACATCCGCTCGACCTGGCAGGCGCGCGAGCGGATCGTCGTGGGTCTCACCGGCGGTCCCGAGGGCCGTACGCTCGTCCGCCGCGCCGTCCGCCTCGCCGAGAAGGGCGCGGGCGGCGAGGTCCTCGCCGTCTACATCGCCGCGAGCGACGGGCTCACCTCCGCCTCGCCCAAGGAGCTGGCTGTTCAGCGCACGCTGGTCGAGGACCTCGGCGGCACCTTCCACCACGTCATAGGCGATGATGTCTCGGACGCCCTGCTGGAGTTCGCCCGGGGGGTCAACGCCACGCAGATCGTGCTGGGGGTGAGCCGCCGCCGCTCCTGGCAGTACGTCCTCAGCCCCGGCGTCAGCGCCACCGTGGCCCGCGAATCGGGCCCGGACCTCGACGTCCACATCGTCACCCACGACGAGGCCGCCAAGGGCCGCGGGCTGCCCGTCGCCCGCGGCGCGCGGCTCGGCCGGTCCCGCATCATCTGGGGCTGGCTGACCGGCATCGCCGGCCCCGCCGTGCTCTCCGTGCTGCTCAGCCAGCTCGTCCCCGAGCTCGGGCTCGCGAACGACATGCTGCTCTTCCTCACGTTCACGGTGGCGGCGGCGCTGCTCGGCGGGCTGCTCCCCGCGCTCGCCTCGGCGGCCTTCGGGTCCCTGCTGCTGAACTACTACTTCACCCCGCCACTGCACGAGTTCACGATCTCCGACCCGAAGAACATCGTGGCCATCGCGATCTTCGTCGGCGTGGCGGTGTCCGTGGCCTCCGTGGTCGACCTCGCCGCCCGGCGCACCCACCAAGCCGCCCGCCTGCGCGCCGAGTCCGAGATCCTCTCCTTCCTCGCCGGCAGTGTCCTGCGCGGCGAGGACTCCCTCAGCGCCCTCCTCGAACGGCTGCGCGAGACCTTCGCGATGCAGTCGGTGGCCCTCCTGGAACGCACCAGTGAGGTCGACCCCTGGACCACTGCGGCATCCGTCGGCACCGGCCCTGTCAGCCGGCCCGAGGACGCGGACGTGGACCTGCCCATCGGCGACAACATGGCGCTCGCCCTGACCGGCCGAGTCCTGCCCGCCGAGGACCGCCGCGTCCTGGGCGCCTTCGCCGCTCAGGCCGCAGTCGTGCTCGACCGCCAGCGCCTCGTCGACGAGGCCGAGAAATCCCGCGAACTCGCCGAGGCCAACCGCATCCGTACAGCGTTGCTCGCCGCGGTCAGCCACGACCTGCGCACCCCGCTCGCCGGCATCAAGGCCTCCGTCACCTCGCTGCGCTCCGACGACGTCGCATGGTCCGAGGAGGACAGGGCCGAACTCCTCGAAGGCATCGAGGACGGCGCCGACCGCCTCGCCGCCCTGATCGGCAACCTCCTCGACATGTCCCGTCTCAACACCGGCACCGTCGTCCCGCTGATCCGGGAGACCGACCTCGACGAGATCGTCCCCATGGCCCTGGGCGGCGTACCGGAGGACAGCGTCGAACTCGACATCCCCGAGACCTTGCCGATGGTCGCCGTCGACCGGGGCCTGCTGGAGCGCGCCGTCGCCAACATCGTCGAGAACGCCGTCAAGTACAGCCCCGCCGGCCGACCCGTCAGCGTCTCTGCCAGCGCCCTGGCCAACCGCGTCGAGGTCCGCGTCGTCGACCGCGGACCCGGAGTCCCCGACGAGGCCAAGGTAAGGATCTTCGAACCCTTCCAGCGCCACGGGGACGCGCCGCGCGGAGCGGGAGTGGGCCTCGGCCTCGCGGTCGCCCGCGGCTTCACCGAGGCCATCGGCGGCACCCTGGCAGCCGAGGACACCCCGGGCGGCGGCCTCACCATGGTCCTCACCCTGCCCAGAGCGGGGTACGGTCCTCCGGTATCACCGCAGATCCCGACGTCCGCCGTTACCTGACGTCGAGGCGACCGACCGAAACACGCGAGCCGTCCGGCCCCGGTATCCCCACAACGGAGGGCCGGACGGCTCATGTGTTGTGCGACGGGTGACCGGCACGCGGTCGCATCGGTCCGTACCCCCACGGCGGGACCCTGCGCTGTTTCGGCGGTGTTCAGGTCACCACCCGCCGGCCGCGTGCCGCCGGTCCGTCGTCCGGCTCCGTCGCCACACCAGTCTGCGCACGGCGAGCGGCCCCGGCAGCACTCCTTGACGGGTTCCTTCCGCGTGGAAGTCGATCTTTGATGCGGTCCTGACGCAGCGGCATCAGAAGGCCGCGCGCACCTGCCACCAGCCCCTGACCAAGGGCGCTGACCGAGGAGGCCCAGACGGTCACCGACCGGCTGATCGCCGCCGCCGGCATCAGCAGTGCCCAGCTCCGGCCGCCCGCCGCCGACTTCACCCTCCTGGAGGAGGTCGAGAACCTCACCCACGCCGTCGTACACGACCACGCGCGCCCATCAGCCATTGGCCGCGCACGGGCGTTGTCGGTGGGCTGGCCGCCGTACGCCCTGGCGGTCGCCGCGACGCCCGGCCACGACTACCGTGGGAGCCGGTACGCGGAGCTGGACCGCGAAACGCCGCTGGCCAGGCGGCCGCAGGTGGTGCTGACCGACCAGGCCCGTCGTCGGCGGCGCCGCGCAGCGCGGCGTTGACGCCCTCGCAATCAACGGGGCCGCCTTCGAAGGAGTACGCGGTACCCGGCGATGTGTGCGGCGTCGAGGTCCACTCCGCTCTGCTGAAACCGCTGCTTCCGCCGGGTGGTTCGGTCAAGCAGGGCGACACCGTCGCGCGCGGTGAAGACATCACCGGTCGCGGGATGGAGGTCGACAAGCGCCGCGAGCTGACGTTCCGGGCAAGCATGGTGGCTGCTGATGTGGACCCTCTGCGGGTCAAGACCGTAACCTCCTGGGCGTTGGGAAACCTCAGGAGGCCGGCGTCGGCACCGATGCCCGGATCGCGGGCAGCGCGGCGATGGCGTACAGCGCCTGCACGTACAAGGGTGTGCCACGCCGGTACGTGGTGGAGGTCTGGGCACAAAGGCTCCGACCGACGTCAACGAACGCCGCGAGGACCTCGCGCGCTTCGTCGCCGCCTACCTTCCGGCCGCGCAGAAGCGAGCCGGCTGCACCCCGTGATCAGAAGCACCATCCCCTGCAATCCGAGGAGACGGCTGTGCCGTACGACGACGAACCGGTCTTCAAACGGAGCAAGTGGGGTACGAACCGCTACTCCTACAACCCCTACAACCCCGTCGGGCTCGCCCTCATCATCGTCACCCTGCTCTTCGCCGGGACGATGCTCATCCTCATGGCGAACCGGGCAGGTCCCTTCAAGCCCTCGCCCGCCCCCGCACCTTGGAGCCCGCCGCCGTACGACTACTCCCGGCCAACGCCTTCGATCAGCCCACCGGGCCCTTGAAGCCGGTGGCGTTCCGTCGGGCAGTCCCATCAAGATGGCGTAGCCATCACATCAGAGGTGCGTCAGCGTCCGACTCCAAAGCCGCTACCAGCCCTAACGTCGCTCTCATGGAACGACGTTTCACACATGCCGCGACCGGCGCACACGGTGCCGCAGCGGCATCTCCCGGGCCCTTCGCACACGACGTCCACTGGACCGGTGAGCGGCGCTCCGCGATCGGTGTCGCGTTCCTCCTCTTCACGGCTCTGTTCGGCATGGACGCCGGTTTCGGGAGCCTCGATCTGACACGTGGCGCCCTGTGGAGCGGCCTCGCCGGCCTGGCCTTCGTGATCTTGTACCCGTCCCGGGTCTCCGTACGTCCTGGACTGCTGAGCGCCTGCGGACTGCTCATGACGGACACGGTCCGTACCGACCGCCTCGTCTCAGTCCGGTGGTCCGACGGGGTGGCCCAGCGGATGATCCTTCGCGACACGGACGGAAGTCAGGTCGAGATCGACCCCACCGTGCTGGTCCGCAACCCGGCGATGTGGCACCTCCTCGACACGGACACGCGCGCGTCGATCCAGCGCGGCACCCTGCTCTCCAGCGTGACCGTCCTGCGACAGCTGGCGCAGCGCATCGACCGCGAGACGGCCCAAACGGTCTTCAAGGTCTCCGGCTTGGAATGACCGCCCACGCCCTCTCGCCAGTCAGTGGTCCCCGCTTGCGTGCTGCTGCCGCAAGCGTGAGCATCACCGCGAACCCGGTCCCGTCGGTTGCGGGTTCGAGAGTGCCGCCCGTGCTCTCCGTGAGGTCACGGGACGTCCGCAGGGCCAGACCGTCGGCGGCGCGGCTCTCCGACCGCATGGATGCGGTCACCCGGTTCCCCGAAGAGGGCACTCCCCTGGGCGTCGGGCGCAGGGGTTACGGCCCGCGGGCCGAGGTCACGCGGTAGACAGCTGCAAGCGTCACCCCCAGCCCGACCACGCGAAGCAGCAGGTCAGCGGACCCTTCCCCTGGGCTTCAAACGAGTTGGCGGGAGTTGCGGAGCAGGGATCGGAGGGCCGTCGTAGCCCGTGACCTCGCCGTGGCGGGTGCCGTTCGTCCAGTCCTGCGGAACTGTTCGATGTCCTCCTGGGACCGCCCGATCCAGTTCCAGAACGTAACACGAGATATCCGTCTTCGTGCAGGTCAGGAACGTGGTGGACCCCGAGGACGTAGACGTACGGCGACGCGTGCTCGGAGCGATTCCGGTCCCCTTGTGTCATCGTCTACCTCCACGGCGCGGGCTGGGTGTTAGGCAACGCCCGCACCCACGACCGGCTCGTACGCGAACTCGCCGTCGGCGCGGACGCGGCCGTGGTCTTCCCCGAATACGACCTCGCGCCCGAACACCGCTACCCCGTCGCCATCGAGCAGAACTGGACGGTGGCCCGCTGGACCGTCACCGACGGCTCCGCCCACCACCTCGATGCCACCCGCATCGCGGTGGCAGGAGACTCCGTCGGCGGCAACATGAGCGCGGCCCTCACCCTGACGGCCAAGGAACGCGGCGGCCTGGACCTGCGCCGGCAGGTCCTCTTCTACCCGTCACCGACGCCGCCTTCGACACCGGCTCCTACCACCAGTTCGCCGAAGGCTACTACCTGCGCCGCGACGGCATGCAGCGGTTCTGGGACCAGTACACCACCGATGAAGCCGACCGCGACCGGATCACCGCCTCCCCGCTGCGCGCCACCACCGACCAGCTCGCCGGCCTGCCCCCGGCCCTCGTCATCACCGCCGAGGCCGACGTCCTGCGCGACGAGGGCGAGGCCTACGTCAACAAACTCCGCACCGCCGGAGTCCCCGTCACCGCCGTCCGCTTCCAGGGCGTCATCCACGACTTCGTCATGCTCGACGCCCTGCGCGCGACGCCCGCCGCCGACGCCGCCATCGCCATGGCCGCGGTCACCCTGCGCACCGCGCTCCAATCCGACCGGTAGGAGCGGGCGGACCCCGGCCGGCATCAGGAACGTTGGAAGAACTCCACTTCCGCCAGGGCGAGATGGCGGCCCTGGTCCAGTCCGGCGGGTGCGTCGAGGGTCAGCCGGATCGACGTGGCGTCGCTGATGCCGGTGGGGAAGGTCTGCGGGCCCGGTTTGTCGCTGAGGGCGAGGCTCTTGTGGTGCTTCCCGCCGTCCCGCGCCGTCACCTCCATCTCGATCTGGAGCGCCCGGCCCTGGCGCGCGTACTCCTCCGGGGAGGGCGAGGCGCCATTGGTGACGATCACGCCGACCAGCCGGAAGGGCTTGGCGAAGGTGTACGTCACCGAGGCGCCGGGGCCGGGCGCGCCCCAGTAGCGGTTGCTGAGCCCGTCGGTGGTGCTGTCCGGCGGGTGCCCGGGCAGCTCGGCGGTCGCCTCGACGCGGGTCGGGGTCACCGCCTTGCTCTTGCCGAGCTTGTCCCGGGTGTCCTCGATCAGCTGCCGGCCGGCCGGCAGCAGCAGGAAGCCGCCGGCGCACAGGGCCAGTACGACGGCCAGGATCACGAGGAAGCGCACCAGCCGGCCGGAGCCGGCGCGGGTGCGGCGGCGCAGCGGCCAGATCGTCCGCCACCATGGAAGCGCCGGCGCGACGGTGCCGGGCGTCAGCGGCGTCGCACAGCGGCGGCAGAAGCGCCGGTCGGGCGGGTTGGGCGTACCGCAGGAGGGGCACGGCACCCCGGACACGTCCTCGCCGACCGGGGGCGCGTTGACGACCGGCCGCGGAGCGACGGCCCTCGCCGGGCGCACGGGCACCGGATCGGCGGCCGCCCGCCCCGCGGGCGGCGCGGCGGCGGGCCCCGGACCGGCGGGGGGCACGGGGTCGGCGGGGGGCACGGGGTCGGCCGGCGGGGTGGTGCGCCGCGGCGGCGCGGGGCTGTCGGGCGGCGCGGGGGCGTTCGAGGCGCCGTCGGCCGGTTCCGCGGTCGACGCGGAACCGGCCGGGGCAGAACCGGCCGGGGCAGAACCGGCCGGGGCAGAACCGGTCGACGGCGGCGCGGGATCCGGGGTGGCCGCAGTGGCCGGGGTGGCCCGGCTCGGTTGCGGGGGCGGCGTCTCCCGCGTCGCGGCGGCGTCCGACCAGCCGAGGTAGGAACCGCAGTTGCCGCAGAAGTCGTCCGTCGGTTCGTTCGAGGCACCGCACACGGGGCACGCGCGCATCGCCGTCACCTTCCTTCACCCGCGGGCGGGCCCGGCAGGACCTCGACCCGGCAGACCGTGTGCACCGGACAGAGGGACCGGACCAGCGCGCGCACCCGGTCCGCGTCCACCTCGTGGGCGCCTCCCCCGGCGGGCGGCCACACCCGTACCAGGACCTCCCCGGCCGGCGCGGGCGGCGGCTCCGCACCCGCCGTACGGGACCACGCGGCCCCGCCGTCCCCGCTGACCTCGGCGACGACGCCCAGGACCAGCCGCAGCGCCTCGACCAGGCCGCGCCGGGTACCGCGCCGGCGGTGCAGTTCCACCGCCCGGGCCACCGCCTCGCGGCGCAGCTCGACCGGCCACCGGGGGTCGTCCACGCCGCCGACCCAAGTGGCCAGCCAGGACAGGAAGTCGGCCGGGGCCAGCCGGGGGTCGAAGTACGCGGGCAGGTTGTCGAGAGTCGCGAACACCGGGGCCAGGACGGTGTCCAGGCCCGCGGTGAACCGCTGCGCGAAGTCGTCCTCGGCGTACAGCGCGGGCAGTTGCCCGCCGATCGGGTACCGGCTGGGCAGGCCCGGGACAGCGGCCCGGCTCATCCGCGCACCTCCGGCTCGCGCGCCGTCACGACCACCTGGTGCTGGTAGGAGAAGACCAGCGCGCCCGGTCCGATGTCGATCCGGTCGACCGGGGCGCCGCGCCGCCCTGTGATCGGGTCGGCGGCGAACAGCCGGATCTCCTCCACCAGCACGTCCCCGATGGCGCGTTGCAGCACGCCGAACACCTCGCCGTACTGCACCGGCCGCCCGAACGGCCAGCCGGTGCCGTCCGGCCCGCCGCGCAGCGGGTTGAGGTGGCGGAACAGCGCGGCGAGCGCCGCGTCCCGCACCCGGTCGGCGTCCGCCTCGGGCGCCGACAGCCGGGCCACCACGGTGACGCCCTGGTAGACGGGCGGCTCCACGATCAGCCGGGTGCCGATCAGACGCCGTTCGTCCAGGGTCGTGGTGACCGCCGTGAGCACCTGGTCGGAGGGGATCAGCTGCTCGAAGCGCAGCCGGTCGCCCTCGTCGGCCACCGCGTCCGGCACCACGAGGACCCGCACCGCGCCCGGGCCTCCCCCGCCGTCCCGGTCGGGCAGGCAGCGGACGCGGCGCACCGAGGGCGCCGCCTGGCGGGCGATGATCTCGTAGTCCTCGGCGGTCACCGCGCGCTCCTGCATGCGCAGCGTCTCCGGCGCCCGCAGCTTGGCGTTGTCGATGCTCTCCCCCGCGACGCCGCCGCGCGCCGCCTCCCGGTTGACGACCCGGGCGACGTACGGAACGGAGCTGCGCAGGACGGAGATCGCCCCGCGGGAGACGTTGCCCGCCGGGCCACCGCCGGTGCGGTAGCGGGCCACGCGGACCTGGGAACCCTTGGGCGGTACGGCGCCGCAGGGGCGCAGCGTGCCGTCAGCCTCGCGCAGCACCGGCGGAAACAGGAACTCGCCGTTCGTGGCGTCCACCCGGACGTGCCGGTCCGTGGGTCCCGAGCGGCCGAAGTGCTCCACCACCTCCCAGCGCTGCCATCCCTCCGGGGAGGACACCTCCACCACCGGGGGCTCCCCGTCGAGCAGTACGGGCGGCCGGCCGAGGCGGAACGTCTGCCCGGCCACCCCCTCCGACGCGCCGAGCGGTACGTCGGCCACGCGCTCGGCGTGCTCCACGGCCATGGTGCCGCCGACGGTGAACACTTCGGCCTCGCGCACGGTCGGGGACTCCGAGTAGAACGGCTGGCCGGGTTCGGCCTCGGTGACCCGGCAGCGCAGCCAGCCCGCGCGGATCCCGCTGATCAGCGACGCGGTGTGCCCGGCGGGCACGTACACGATGACCTCGCCGGGCCGGTTCAGGCCGCCGGTGCTGTCGTCGCCGGTCTCGCAGCGCTGCCACCGGCCGCCGTCCCACGCCTCCCACACCAGCGGGGGCTGGCGCGGGTCGACGCCGACGCCCTCGACACGGCTGTCGAGGCGGACCGCGACCACACAGCGCGGTACCGCCGTCGGCAGGCCGAACAGCAGCGCGTCACCCGGCTCGGGCGCCGCCTGGAAGCACGGGATGTCCAGGCCCTCGGCGAGCGCCCCCGTCCGGTCGGTCACGTCACCGCTACGGGGCGCGGTGACCAGGCGCGTCAGCTCGCTCGGCACGATCCGCAGGTCGTCGGTGGTGGCGAAAACCACCGCCTCGGTGTCGGTCTGCGGATCGCTCTCGCCGGCCGCGGTCGTCACCTCGGTGCCGGCGGGCAGCGTCACCGTCTCCGGCTGCGGGGCCGACAGCCAGAAGTCGACATCGGCGACGGCGGCCGACGGCGGGTACAGCTGGATGCCCAACAGGTCCAGGAACGCCAGGTAGTTCTTGTCCGGCACCCGGTTCAGCCGGTACAGCAGCTGGTCCACGAGGTACGCGAACGTCTCGATCAGGGTGACGCCCGGGTCGGAGACGTTGTGGTCGGTCCACTCCGGGGCGCGCTGCTGCACGTACCGCTTCGCCTCGTCGACGAGTTGCTGGAACCGCCGGTCGTCCAGGTTGGGGGAGGGCAGGGCCATCAGTCCGCGACCATTTCCTCGGCCCCCTCCTCGGAGGGGATCGTGTAGAAGGGGAAGACCAGGTTGCGCCGGTCATTGGTGGTGCGCACCGTGTAGTGCACATCGATGTAGAGGGTGCCCGCCTCGACGGCGTCGAAGGCCACGACGACCTCGTCCACCGCGATCCGGGGCTCCCACCGCTCCAGCGCCTCGCGCACCTGCTGGGCGACCCGCCCGGCGGTGTCGCCGTCGCCGGGGGCGAAGACGTACTCGTGGATGCCGCAGCCGAACTCGGGCCGCATCGGCCGCTCGCCGGGCGCGGTGCCGAGCACGAGCCGGATGGCCTCCTCCAGCTCCCGTTCCCGCTCGACCATGGCGATCCCGCCGGTCGGCCCGACCCGCAGGGGGAAGGCCCAGCCGCGTCCGATGAACCGCTCGCTCATCACACACCGCCGATCAGGACGGTGGGGGCGCCGGTCAGGACCATCGCGCCGCAGGCGGTCTGGTCGCGGGCCCTGGCGGCGGGCAGCCCGCCGATGAGCACCACCCCCGCGGTGGCCGCGGCCGGGTTCGGTACGAGTACGTTGGCCGGCCCCAGGGCCGCGTGCGGCACGACCGGGCAGACGTGCAGGCTGCCCACGACAGCCGCGGGCAGGCCGCCGATCAGCACCGTCGCCACCGTCGCGGCGGCGCCGGGCGGGGGCGTGCCGATCCGGCCACCGTGGTTGGTGGGGTCGCCGGTACGCGCTGCGGCTGGCATCGGGTGCTCCTAGGGGAAAGCGGTAGCGGGAGGAGAGCGGGAGGGGTCAGTTGATGCGGATGAGGCGGGCCTTGAGGACGCCGAGCAGGCCGCCGTTGATGGTGACGTCGGACGTTCCGTTCACCTGCACCGACCGGCCGCCGATGGTGACCCCGGCGGTGCCGTCGATGTCCACCTGCCGGCCGGACACCTTCACGGTGCCCCGCCGGGCATCCAGCGTGATGCCGTTCTTGTCCAGGAGGACGGAGGTCAGCGGGCGGCCCCGGCCCGCGTACACGGTGAGCTCGATCCGGTCCCGGCGGTCGTCCATGCGTACTTCGAGCCGCTCGTCCCCGGTCACCAGCCGCAGCCCGGAGGGCCCCGGCGCCCGCGCGTCCAGCAGCTCCACCCGGTGGCCGGAACGGGACACCACCGAGCGGCGGTTGACCTTGCCGCTGGTCTTGTCGATCAGCGGCACGTCGTGCGGGGAGGGCTGGTCCACCCCGTTGTACAGGCCGCCGATGACGTACGGACTGTCAAGCAGCCCCTGCTCGAAGCCGACCAGCACCTCGTCGTTGACCTCGGGACTCACCACACCGCCACCGCCCTTGCCGCCCCACTGGACGGTGCGCACCCAGTCGGTGACGTACGTGTCGTCCAGCCAGGGGAACTGCAGCCGGACCGCGCCGCGTTGGGAGCCGTTCGGCTCGCGCACGTCCGTCACCACGCCGATCGCCAGACCGGGGATGCGCGGGCCGCGCCCGGGCGCGTTGGCGCCGGTCACCAGGCCGGCCAGGGAGCGGTCCGGGCTGGCGCTGACCCACACGGTGGTGCGGTAGCCGCCGTGCGGTTCCAGCACGTGCTGCACGGCAGTCGCCGTGTACCGGCCGGAGAACGCCTGCCCGACGTTGCCGAGCGCCACCGGCTTGCCCGCCCGCAGCATCGGATTGCCCTCGGCCACCGCCTCCAGCTCGCCGAACCCGGCGCTGACCTGGCCGGCCGCCGCCTTCGCGACAGCCGTCGTCTCGGCCTGCGTACGGTACGGAGTGTCCGTGACGGCCACCGCCGACGTCCCGAACCGGGCGCCGAGCTGGGGGCTGAGACCCGGCGCCACGGTGTCGCTGACCACGGACGGCTGCTCCGCGACCAGCGGCCGCTTCGTGGTCACGTCCCAGCCGCGCACCTGCACCTTCGAGGCGCCGTCGGCGGCCGACAGGGCGGCGCGCAGGGCGAGGAGGTTGCGTCCGTACTCCAGGACCATCGGGTTGCGCGCGGCCGACGTCGACGGGGCGGGTGCCCCGGAGGCCTTGGTGGGCTTGGTGAACTGGAGCAGGCCCTGGTCGTCGACGCGCACCAGCGCGCCGCTCTCGGCCGCGAGGTACTGCAGGAAGTCCCAGTCGGAGACGTTCGCTTGCGACAGCTGCTTGTACGTCACCGGCGCCGCCTCCACCTTCCCGACGGCGAGCCCGGCGCCCGCGGCCACCTTGCGCACGATCGCGGCGGCCGTCATGTTCCGGTACGCCACGACCTTGCGGCCGCGCTGGAGGCGGTGCGCCTTGGAGTAGGCGCGTACCACGGTGAACGAGCCGGTCCGGTCCCGGTCGATCTCCAGGGCGGTGACCTCGCCGTTGAACAGCCGCTCCCGGGCCTGCCCCTTCACCGTCATCACCGACACCCGCAGCGGGCTGCCGATGGTGATGCCGGTGGCGCGCAGGAACTCGTGATCGGGGTCGCGGTAGGTGAGCACCGCCGTGTCCGGCAGGCCCACGTTCTCGTCCACCACGCAGCTCACCAGCTGCGCCGCCCAGATCGGCGCGAGTTCGCCGGGCGCTTCCACGATCGGGTCCGCCGCGAACGACCGGCCCCCGGATTCGGCTCCGCTCACCGCTGCTCCTCCTCGCCGTGGGTGTCCTGCAGGCCCGGCACCACGAGTTCGGATCCGGGGACGAGCGCCATCGGGTCGTCGATGCGGTTGGCCTCCGCGATGGCCCGCCAGGCCGTCGCGTCGCCGTACTCGCGCCAGGCCAGCATCGCCAGGCTGTCCCCCGCCACGACGGTGTGCGTACTGCGGGCGGTGCGCGCGCCCGACGTGGGGTTCTGGCCGGGCGGATCGACGCTCGCTTCCTCGATGGACAGCGAGCAGGTGGCCCGCAGCGGCTTGCCGTCCACGTCGAAGAGCGTGTACGAGACCGAGAGGTTCGACAGCACCCCGTCGAAGGACGTCGTGCGTGCGCTACCCCACTCGAAACGCACCCAGGGGCTCGCCGGCTTCTTCCGGCCGAGGCTGGCGGGCGTCGGCACGCAGGCCTTCATCAGCTTCTCCACCGCCTGCTCCACCGAGTTGTCGTGTTTGGCGGTGGCATCCAGGAACACGTCCAGGCTCAGCGTGCGCGGGCCGCTGCCCACGAACTCGGGCAGGGCCGACTGGCCGGCCATCCGGGAGGGGGTGCGCCGCCACTCGGTGGTCTTGCCCAGCTGGAGGGTGGAGGGGTTGAACTGCAGGTCGAGCTTCGCGATCGTCCCGCCGGGCCTGGCCC
Organism: Streptomyces cirratus; assembly: GCF_014650775.1. Classification (GTDB taxonomy): domain Bacteria; phylum Actinomycetota; class Actinomycetes; order Streptomycetales; family Streptomycetaceae; genus Streptomyces; species Streptomyces cirratus. The sequence goes on from NZ_BMVP01000005.1 coordinate 91,450, forward strand.
CGACCGAGGCCGGGGGCTCTTTGAGGGTGAGCTGGGCCCGGGCGCGGCTGGCGCGTGCCGATGAGGCCATGGCCGTGGGGTTCCTTCCGGAGGGGGGTTGCGGGGGCGGGGCGGGCGGTCAGGAGGGGAGCAGGCCCTCGTGGGCGATCTCCAGCGTCTCCACCGCCGCTTCGGAGTGGGCCGGGTCGAAGGACGGGCCCTGCCAGCGCACCGGGACGATCCCGAACACCTGCCAGCTGATGATCCGGCTCAGATCGGGGCGCAGGGCGACGATCTCCCCGTCCTTGGGCTCGACCCGCCGCAGCGTCTCGTCCAGCCAGCGGCCGATCTTCGCCGTGTCGGCGGTGACGGGCCGGGTGAGGGTGATGTTCGACCAGGTCACACGGCCGGGCAGTTGGTGGGTGAAGCCGTTGTTGCCGCCTTCGGCGTAGCTCTCCATCTCGACCTCGGCGCCCATGCCGGAGCAGGTGTGGAAGGCGCCGAGGTCGTTGCCGCCGATCGCCAGCCGGAAGAACACGCTGGTCGCGAAGATGTTGTCCGTCATCGTTTCTCGTTCCTGGTTGGTCCGGTGCTCAGCGGCGGCCGTCGAAGGGCCTGCCCGCGCGTTCGCGGCCGCGCCGCAGCTCGGTGCGGAGCAGGCGGGCGACCGGGTCGAGCAGTCGGCGGGCCAGATCGTCCAGATCGAGGTCGCCGCCGCCGCTGCCGCTGCCTTGTGGTGGGGGGCCGGCTGCCGGGGTCGGTGCGGGTGTGCCGTTGCCCCGGCTGCGGGCCGGCTCGCGCTGCACCGACGGCGGGTCCGCCGGCCGGGCGGCGGGGGGCGCCGCCCCGGGCCGCACCACGGGGACGGGGTGCGCTGCCGGCCCGGCCGGGGCGGGCTGGACCACGAGCGGCGGCGCCTGCGGGGCGGTCACGGGCAGCCGGGTGGCGGGCGCCGCGACCGGCGCGGGCGCTGGGCGGGGCCCGGGCGCCGGCCGTACGACGGGGGCGGCGCGCGGGGTGGGCACGGGGGGCGCGGACGTCGGTCCGGGCCGGCCGGCCGCTGCCCGCTGGAGCGGTGGGGCGGTGGGCGAGCCGGGCCAGCGTGCCGCGACGACGGGACGGCTTGCCGCCGGGCGGGGTGCGGGGGCGGCCGCGCTCCCCATGTCACCGGTGCTGCCGAGGGTCAGGGGCCGGGCCGCCAGGAGCTGGACGGTGCGGCGGTGGGGCGGAGTTCCGCTCCGCTCGCTGCCTGCGGGGGTGACGACGGGCGGGACGGGCCGGTCGGCGCGCCGGACCCCGGCGGGGCCGCCCGGGTGGCCCGCGAGGTGCGGGGCCGTGGGCTCGGTGCCGGTGCCGGTGCCGGTGGCCTGCGGTGTGGTGGCCCGCTGGACGAGCGGGGGCGCGGCCGGGGAGGCCGGGGCGGTGGAGGCCGGGGCGGTGGAGGGTTCGGCGGTGCGGCGCTGTACGCCGCTCCCCTCCCCCAGCAGCGACGCGTGCTCAGGTGCGAGCGCGCGCTGTACGTCGGCACGGGAGAGGGGCCGAGCGGCAGCGGGCACCGAGGCGGTCGGCGGCAGCGAGGGCAACGGCGCCCCCAGCCCGCTCCGGACGCGCGGCTTGGCGCCGCCCGGGCCGCCGGGCCCGCGAGGCGCCTCGGGCCGGTCCGCGTGGCGCCGCGCCCCGTTGTCGGGCTCGGCCTGGCGCTGGACCACGGGCATCGCCGGGGCGGGCGCGGAGCCGGCTGCGGCTGCGGCTGCGCCGGGGGCCGACGGCACTGCGGTGGGCGGCAGTTCGGCCAGGGGGGCGCCGAGCGGTGCGCGGCTGCCCGCACGCTGCACGGGCGGCGTGACCACCGGGGGGACGGCGGGACGCACGACGGCCACGCGCCGCGCGGGCGTCGCGGGCCGCCGGGCGACGGTCAGCAACCGGCCGACGGCGCGCGCCCGCACCACGGCGGGCGCCTCCGGGGCGGCCCCGGATCCTGCTCGGCCGGGGGCTCGCGTGGATCGCGATGTGCCCGCCGGAGCAGGCCGGTCCGATGGAGCTCCGGCCGTACGGCCGGGACGGGCCCCGGCGTCGGCCGGGACGGCCCCGGACGCCGCGGCCCGCTGGGCAGACGTGTCCCCGCCCGTACGGCCGGGTGCCCGCGTGGGTCCCGATGTGCCCGCCGAAGCGGGCCGGCCCGATGGGGCTGCGTCGGCCGGGACGGAACGGGACCCGGTTCTTGCGGCGGAGGCGGGGCCGGGACCGGCGGACGCGCCCCGGGCCGGGGTGCCCTCGGCGGTCGCTCCGGGGACCACCGCGATACGGCGCACCAGCGGGAACCGCGCGGGCGTCGGCGTACGGCCGGGCGCGTCCGGGGACCCGGCGGTGCTGTCGCCGGCCCGCTGTACGGCGGCCGGGGGCGTGCCGAGCACCGCTGCGGAGTGCGTGGGCGTGAGACCACGGGTACCCGCCTCCCCCGCGCCGCCACGACCGGGGGCCCGCCCGCCGGAGGCGGACGGAACGGAACCCGGCAGGGAGCCGTCTGCGGACGCGGCCGCGCGGTCGGCGCCGCGCGCTGGCGAGGCGGAGTCCGGCACCGTCCGCCGCTGTGCGGGCGTCGGCGTACCGGGGGTCCCGGCCCCCGCGCCACCACGGCCGGATGCCTGCCCGACGACCGGACCGGGCGCGCCGCCACGGGTGCCGATGGCAGAGGCAGGCGGTACGGAACCCGGCCCGGGCCAGCCGGGGCCGGAGACGACCGGGCCCGGCGTGGCCCCGGCACTGCCACCCGACGGCGAGCCGGAACCCGGCACGGCACGGGGTGCGGGCGTCGGCGTACCCGGGGTCGCGGAGCCCGCGCCGCCACGGGAGACGACCGGGCCCGGCGTGGCCCCGGCAGCGCCACCCGAGCGGACACCGCCGGAGGCAGGCGGTACGGCGCCCGGCCCGGAAACGTCCCCCGCGCCGCCACGCACCGAGGCCCGCCCGACGACCGGACCCGGCGTGGTGCCCGCCCGGCCACCCGAGCGGTCGGAGGCGGAGCCCAGCAGTGGCCGCCCCGCACCCGGCGCCCCTGAGGGGGCCCGCTGTGCGGGCGTCGCCGTACCCGGCGTCCCGGACCCCGCGCCGCCACGGGCGACGACCGGACCCGGCGCGACGCCGGCAGCGCCACCCGGACGGTCCGAGGCCGAGTCCGGCACGGCCCGCCCCGCACCCGGCGCGGTCGGGTGTGCGGGCGTCGCCGTGCCCGGGGTCGCGGACCCCGCACCGCCACGGGCCGAGGCCCGCGCGACGACGGGACCCGGCGCGCCGCTGCCGCGCACCGGTTCGGCGGAGCCCCGCACGGCTCGGGTCCGGCTCGGCGAGCCCGACGCGGAGGGCTCCGTGGCCGCCGACCGGCCGCCACGCGTGGTGGCACGGGCAACCGCCGCCGCGTCGGTCCGCCGTACCGGCTCGGCCGGCGGCTGCGCCCCCGGCGCGGGTTCCGCTTCGTCCGGGCGGCGCAGCGCGCGCAGCAGCAGCGGGCCGCCGTCGGTGCGGGTGGGGTGGCCGGTGGCGGGGCGGGCCACGCCGCGTACGAGTCCGGCCGGGGCGGTCGGCAGCACGGCGTGGGCGAGCCCGGTGTCGAACGACGGGTCGCGCCACGCGGCCAGGCCGGCCCGGAAGGCGAGCCCGTCACTGACGCCCATCGGCGCGCGGGACACGGTCAGCACGGGCGGCGCCGTCCGGCGCCAGCCGCCGTCCCAGTCGCCGGGCACGCCGGGAACCGGCACGCCGACGGCCGGCCCGGCGGCAGCCGTGGCCGACGCCGTACCGGAGGCCGTCACGGCCCGCCGGCGCAGCCTGTCCCGCCATGCCATCTACTCAACCGCCTTCGTTCACCCGGGTGTTGATACGTGCGATCTCGGTGACCCACTCCTGCCGTTCACCGTGGGTCAGGTCGAGGATCTCGTCGCGCTGCCAGTGGAAGTGGTAGGCGATGTACGCGATCTCCTCCTTCAGCCGGGGGAGCGCGTACGTCACGATTCCCCCAGGCGCCCACCGGACAGGTCGACCTCGAAGCCGCCTTCGCAATGCGGACAGGTGACCGCCGCGCGGGTGTGGCCCTCGCTGTTGACGCGCCGGTAGAAGTCCTGCAGGAACGCCACGTCGGTCGCGTACATCCGCTCCACGACCCCGGCGTGCACGTCGGTGATGGTGCCGAGCCGGGTGATCACCTGGCTGAGCAGCACCACGCTCAGGTACGCCGGGTTCTCCTTGACCCGCAGGTCGATCTGCGGGCGCAGTTCGTCGCGGGCGGTGGCCAGCCGCATCGACCCGTGCCGGTGCACGGTGCCCGCCTCGTCCACGTACCCGCGCGGCAGCTCGAACTCGAACTCCGTGCGCAGCCCGTGGTCCTGCCGCGCCGCCGCCGGAGCGGCGGCGGCCGGGGGTGGCGCCGGCTGCTCCGGGGCCGTGGCGGGAGCCGTCACCTGGAGGATCTCCTCCAGGCTGCCCGCCGTCACCGTACGCCGCCTCATTCGACGACGATCTCCTCGAACACGATGGTCACGGACTCGGTGGCCGCGGCGGACTCGCCGGCCTTGAGGGAGGGGCCCTCCCACTTGGAGGCCCACCCGTTCATCAGCTGGATGCGGCGGACGGTCTCGCCCGTGGAGTCCTTGATCTCGATGGTGAGGTTCTGCCGCGCGGTGTCGACTGCCCCGTTGTTCAGGGTTTCCTTGATCCACTTGGTGAACTCGCTGCTCTTGTCGAGTCCCCGGGTGATCGTGACCTCGCCGGCCTGGCGGGCGCCGGGCTGCTTGCGGATGATCTGCTTGCCGTCCTTGCTGACCTGACGGACCTCGACCACCTCCTCCTCGACGGTCATGCCGCTGATCTCCTGGACCGATTCGACCAGGTAGCCACCGAGCTGTACGCCGAAGATGTGGGTGGAAAGAGCATCGCCCTCTGCCATGACTGTCTGTCACCTCTCCTTGCTGGAAACGAATGTGATGAACGCGCGGGTCACTCGTCGACGAGGCTGGTGCTGTCGGAGAACTGGGCCAGCCGGAACACCACGAACTCGGCGGGCTTGACGGGCGACACGCCGATCTCACAGATCACCCGGCCCAGGTCGATCGACTCCTGCGGGTTGTTGTCCCGGTCGCACTTGACGTAGAACGCCTCCGCCGCCGTACGCCCGAACAGCGCGCCGTTGCGCCACTCCTCGGTGAGGAACGCGGTCACGTTGCGCCGGATGCTCGACCAGAGCCGGTCGTCGTTGGGCTCGAAGACCACCCACTGGGTGCCCAGGAGGATCGACTCCTCCAGGTAGTTGAAGAGGCGGCGCACGTTCAGGTAGCGCCAGGCCGGGTCGGAGGACAGGGTGCGGGCGCCCCAGATCCGGATGCCCCGGCCGGGGAAGGCGCGTACGCAGTTCACCCCGATGGGGTTCAGCAGGTCCTGCTCGCCCTTGCTCAGGCGCAGTTCCAGGTCCACGGCACCGCGGATCACCTCGTTGGCGGGGGCCTTGTGGACACCGCGCTCGGCGTCACTGCGCGCCCACACGCCGGCGATGTGACCGCTCGGCGGGACGGTCGCGTTGCGCCCGGCGGCCGGGTCGAAGACGCGGATCCACGGGTAGTACAGGGCGGCGTAGCGGGAGTCGTAGCCCGCCTCGTCGTTGCGCCAGCTGCGGACCTGCTGCGCGGAGAGCCCGGGCGGGCTGTCGAGGACGGCCACCCGGTCGCCCATCTGCTCGCAGTGCGAGATCACCGCGAGCTGCACCGTGCGCACGCCCTCGGAGTCGATGTCGCCGCGCTCGTAGGCGCTCATCAGGTCCGGCACCGCGACCATGGTGATCTCGTCGATGGTCTCCAGGCCGGCGAACCCGGTACGGGCCCCCGCGTCACCGACGTACTCGGCCGGGTCGAGCCGGGCCACGTCGCCGCCCTGGCCGGCCGGAGCGGGCGCTGCGGCCGCGGCGTCCGGGACGGCAACGGTCTGGCCGGCGGGCCGGGTCTGGGCCGCGCCGCGCTGCTCGGTGACCTCGATCAGCTTCGAGGCGCGGGCCACGGAGACGAGGTAGCCCTTGACGTTCTTGCGGGCGGACGCCTCGTAGGTCTCGGCGACCTGGTCGCCCTGCCGGACTACGATCTTGAAGCGGTCCTCGGGCGGGTTCTCGCCGTCCGCGTCGGCGATCTCCACGGACACGCCGGTGACGCCCGGCCGGGCCGCGACCAGGAAGCCGCCGAGCTCGACCGGGTCCACGGAGCGGGGCTGGGGGCGTCCGCCGGTGGCGGCCGGTGCGGAGGCCCCCGCACCGGACCCGCCGATGCGGACGACGTACGCGGCGCCGCCGCCGTTGGCGAAGTACCCGTACACGGAGTGGGGCAGGTAGGCGCCCTCGGTGAAGCCGCCGAAGTGCTGGGTGTACTGGTCCCAGCTGGTGACCAGCGTCGGCTCGTGGAAGGGCCCGCTCTGGGCGAAGCCGACGAACGCGGCGACGGCGGTGCCGACCCCTTCGATGGGGCGGGCACCGGACTGCACCTCCTCCACGTACACGCCCGGGGTGAGGTACGTCGCCATTGATCGCTCCTTCGTATAACGGCCAGTGCATCAGGTCCGTCCACAGCCTTTCCGGCGGAGATCACCGACGGGAGGTGCGTTCGGACCTGGCCGGGGGCAGGTGCGCTGCCCTCCCGGTCGCCACCGCGGGACCTTCCAGGCAGCGCGGCCGTCCCGTCCGGCTCACACGTGGGCGACCTGGTCCGCGTACGGCCCGAACTCGCCGGCCAGGACCAGCCGGCCGAGCTTGCGGTACTCCTGGGCGACGGCCGTCACCACCTGCCCCATGGTCAGCGGTTCCCCCGAAGCGGCCGCGAAGTAGGCGGCGGTCACCGCGCAGGCCCGGATCGAGCCTCCGGCCAGTTCGAACCGGTCCGCGCAGAAGGCGAGATCGAGGTCGTCGGCCCTGGGCACCGGGCTGCCCAGGCAGCGCTCCCACAGGGCCAGGCGCTGGGTGGCGTCGGGCACCGGGAAGTCCGCGACCACGTCCAGGCGGCGGGTGAACGCCTCGTCGAGGTTGGCCCGCAGGTTGGTGGTCAGGATGGCGATGCCGTCGAAGGACTCCATCCGCTGCAACAGGTAGGCCGACTCCATGTTGGCGTGCTTGTCGTGGGCGCCCTTCACCTCTGAGCGCTTGCCGAAGATCGCGTCGGCCTCGTCGAACAGCAGCACCGCGTTGACGGCCGACGCCTCGGTGAAGATCCGCTCCAGGTTCTTCTCGGTCTCGCCGACGTATTTGTCGACGACCGTCGACAGGTCCACCACGTACAGGTCCATGCCCAGGTCGGCCGCCACGACTTCGGCCGACATGGTCTTTCCGGTGCCGGAGGAGCCCGCGAACAGCGCGATCACCCCGCGTCCGCGCCCGCCGCCGGGCCGCATGCCCCACTGGCCGAGCACCTGGTCGCGGTGGCGGGCGCGCACCGCGAGGTCCCGTAGCCGGCGGTGGGTGGGGGCGGGCAGCACCAGGTCGTCCCAGCCCACCGCGGGCTCCACCCGGCGGGCGAGGCGGGCGAGGCCCGCGCCGTTCTGGGCGCGTACGGCGGTGCGCAGGTCGGCGGCGGAGAGCGGGCGGCCGTCGAGCGCGGCCGTACGCGTCGCGGCGCCGGCGGCGCGGCGCAGCTGCCCGGCGTCGAGGCGGTGCGCGGCCACGGACCGGGCGAGCGCGTCGGCCCCGGCGGCGGCCCCGGCCGGTCCGCCCTCCTCGGCGTGCTCCGCGGCGGCCCGCTCCAGCGCGTGCCGCCAGCGCGCGGCCTGCCGTTCGGGAGTGGGGGCCGCCACCGTCAGGGTGACGGGGGTGTCGGCGGCCCAGGCGGGTTCCCAGCCGCTCGTGCCGTAGGTGAACAGGGGGATGTCCCGCAGCACCGTGCACAGGGTGCGCAGGACGCGGGCCCGTTCGTCGGGCTTGTCGGACAGTTCCTCGACCGGTCCGAGCAGCACGCCGCCGCCCATCAGCCGGGCCTCGCGGGCCACGGCCCGGACGAGGCCGGGCACGGTGCGGGTGTCGTGCGCCAGCGCCGCCGCGGCCAGGCCCAGGGGGCGCAGTCCGCGCGCGCGGAGCGCGGCGGCGGCCAGGCCCTCGGCGTCGCCGCCGCGGGTCCGCAGGTGGACGTGGCCGGTGCCGCTGCCGGCCGCGGCGGAGGCCCGGTGCAGCTCGGCCGGGTCGACGGCGGGGTCGTCGGCGGGGTCGCCGAGCACGTCGGCCAGTCTGGGGTCGGGCGAGGCGCTGCCGAGCAGGTGGGCGGTGACCCGGTCGGGAACGACCAGCACCCGGGACAGGGGCGGCCGTTCGGGCTCGGTGACCTCCAGCAGGCCGCCCGCGACGAGCGGCGCGGTCGGGGCGAGCCGGAACCGCGCCGCCGCCGTCCCGGTGCGGCCGCACAGTTCCAGGGCCAGTCCGACGGTCGGCCGACGGCGCGTCAGGTCGTCGTTGAGGTAGCCGTAGAGCCGCTCGAAGCGGGCGTCCAGGTCCGGCGCGAGGGCGATCAGGAGCAGGTCCACGTCCAGCGGCGCCAGCGCGAAGCGCCTGGCCAGGACGTCGAGCGGGGAGCCGAGCGGGGGACCGTCCGGGTCGAGCGGGGGCAGGTCGGCCTGGTGCCCCGGGTCCAGGATCCGGGCGACCGCCTCAGGGGTGAGGTACTGGCCCCGGTACGGGTCGTCCGGATCGGGATCGACGGCGCGGCGCAGCGCGACGGCCTGCCGTACCCGCTCCTCGACGAGCCGCAGCCGTGTCCACAGGTACGGGACCGGGTGGGCCGCAGCCCGTACGGTGTGCGTCACGGCTGCCGTTCCCCCCGCCGCCGGCGGGCCGGGGCCTGCGCCCGTTCCCGAGTGCCGCCGAAGCCCTCCCGGCCCGGCTCGGCCACCTCCACGTAGCGCAGCCGGCGCAGGGCCTCCGGGGTTTCCCGCTCGTCCGGTCCGGGCGGGCCGGTGCGCTGCCCGGAGCGGACGGCGAGCCCCTCGGTCACCGGCGGGGCGACGGCCGTGGTCGCCCCGGCCAGCGGCGCCCGTACGCGCAGTCCCAGCGACGGCTTCAGTTCCCCGCCCAGCGCCGACCACACGTCGGAGGCGGCGGGCGCGTCGAGCCCGGTGCCGCCGCCGTCCATGCCCACGATCAGGCCGAGTTCGGCGAGCGAGCCGGTGAGCAGGCGCGGGGGCAGCGAGTCGGTCGACACGAGGCAGGCCAGCACCTGGGAGAGCAGCCGGTGTTCGTCCTGCGGCCGGCTCGCCCATGCGGTGACCAGGTACGTCAGCTCGAACCACCGCGCCGGGGCGCGGCGCGCGGCGAGGAACCCGTCCGCGTCGTACACCTCGCCCCCGCCGCTCGCGCGCCGGGTGTGGTCCTCGCGCACGTCGTACAGGAACACGCAGACCGTGGGGGCGCTGCGGCGCGCTGCCCAGTCCCGCGTCGGCGCGTCGAACACCACCTCGACGCCCGACGCCTCCAGGCCGGACTCCGCCAGCAGTTGGCGGAGCCCTTCGTCGACCTCGTGGATCACCGGCGGACCGTCTCGTTGGGCGGCTGGATGGTGCCGCTGACGACCAGGAAGCCGGTCTGCACCGGGGAGAAGCCGGGGCCGCTCGCGGTGATGGTGCGGGGGCCGGTCTGGTCCTTGGCGAGGATCAGCAGCTGGCCGATGAACCGGCCGTCCCGACCGGGCCGGGTCGGCGCGGCCGCGGCCGTGATGCCCGGCTGCCACGTGAACCGCACCGGCGCGCCGGGCGGGAAGTCCTCGCCGCGCACCGAGGTGACGAAGCCGGGCTTGCCGATCGGCGGCACCGCGACGATGCGCGGCTGGAGGATGCGCAGCTGCTGGCGGGCGTTGTTGTCGCCGGGGTCGGCGTCGGTGCCGGTCGTGGTGAGGGCGCCGGTCAGCAGGCCGGTGAGCGCCTTGTCGGGGCTGAGGACGACCTGGATGACGGTCCGGGCGCCCGGGGCCAGGTCCGGCAGCGCGCACGTCCAGGCCTGGTCGCAGCCGGGCGGCGGCCCGCCGTGCGGGACGCCCTCGGGGAGTCCGATGCGCAGCCGCAGGCCGGTGGCGAGGGCGTTGCGGCCGTTGCGGACGGTGTACGTGACCACGACGCGGCCCCCCACGTAGCCGGGGTTCGGCTGCGCCGTGAGGCTCAGCCCGGGCCCGGCCGGCGGCGCGGGCGGCGCGGGCGTGGTGGTCGGCGGGGCCGGGGTGGGCGGCTGCGAGGTGGTCGGCGGGGTGGGTGTGGGGGTGGGCGACGTCGGGGGTTCGGGCGCCGCGCGCACCGGCACCACGGTCCGGTCGGCATTGTCCGTGGGGCGGGGGTCGAGCACCGTACCGGTGACGGACCAGTCCACGGGCTGGTCGCCGGGGGTGACGCCGGTGAGGGTGGCGGTCACCGGGACGGTGGCGCCGGGGGGCACCACGCCGAGGGCGCAGGTCAGCGCCGCCGCGTCACAGGTGGCGCCGGGCGCGGTGAGCCCGGTCACGGTGAGGCCGGCCGGCGGCGCGACGGTCAGCCGGGTGCCCGGTGAGGCCGCCGGGCCGTGGTTGACGACGTCGACCCGGACGCTGGCGGAGTCGCCGACGGTGAGCGGCGCGGCCTTGTCGGGCGCCTGGACGGCGAGGTCCACCGACTGCTGCACACCGGGTTCCTTCTGCCGGCCCGGCAGGCCGCTGACGAGCAGCCGGTGCGCACCTGAGGCCACGTCCACCAACTTCAGCTTCTCCGGGCTGTTGGCCGCCCGGGAGCCGCGGGCGCTGAGCACCAGGCTCTTGCCGTCGGCCGTCCAGGCGGCGTCGCGGGGCTGGAACGGGCCGCCGGCCGGGGTGTCCGGCAGGTCCCGGCCGCAGGCCCCGGGTACGTCGCGGGCGGCGGCGGGCAGCAGGACCCGGCAGGAGCCGCCGGTCGCCGAGGCCAGCAGGATGCCTCCGCTTTCGTCGAGGCGGCCGCCGCCCTTCTTGCGGTTGAAGGCGAGGGTGACGCCGTCCGGCGAGAACGCCGGGCTGTCGTCGATGACCTCGCAGGCACCGGGGCAGATACCGGCGCTCAGGTCGCGCTGCCGGTCGAGGTGGTCCACCGGAACGGTCCAGACGTGCTTGTTGCCGCCACCGCCGTTGATCACGTGGTTACGGGTGAAGGCCAGGGTCGTGCCGTCGGAGGACCAGGTGGGCTGGGCGTCACCGGTCCAGGCCTGGCCCTCCGGCGAGCGGACTTCGCCGCGCAGCGCCCCGGTCGCGGCGTCCGCGATCAGGATCCGCCCCCGGCCCGAGGCCCCGCCGACCCCGCCCGGCGAGGTCCGGGTGAAGGCCAGCAGCCTGCCGTCGGGGGAGAACGTCGGGTCGGTGTCCCAGTCCTTGGGGCCGCGGCCCGCGAGCGGCAGGGGCGCCGCGTTGGCGCCGTCGGCGTCGGCCGTCCAGATCCGCTCGATGCGGCCGTCGGGCGTGTCCTCGAAGCGGGTCAGCACGATCCGCCGGCCGTCGGGTGTGTAGTTCTGCCGCTCGGTCCACGGGTCGGACCCGGCGGCGGGCTGGAACAGGGGGTCCTTGGCCGGGTCCGTGTTCGTGTCGGCGGCCGGGTCCTCCTTGAGGATGGTCAGGCCCAGGTCGCGGGGGTCGGAGCCGTCCATCCGGGCGTCCTGCAGGGTCACCACGTGCGGCCCGGCCGCCGAGGTGCGCTCGACCACCGTTCCGCCGCCGTTCAGCGGACCGAGCCAGGTCGGCGAGCCGACCTCGCGGTCCTCGCTGAGCACCACGTCTGGGGTCTTGTCCGAGTGCGCGGGCACCCGGAACACGTGGTCCCAGTCGCCCTCGCAGGTACAGGTCCGGTCCGGGCTGAGGAAGAGCAGCCCGTCCCCGTCGGGCAGCCAGGCTGCCCCGCGGGTACGCCAGCCCGCCTGAGCACCCGACAGCAGCGGCCCGCCGCCGCGCCCGTCGGTCCACCAAAGGCGCGGCCCGTTCGGCCCGGTGGCGGTGTACGCGATCACCTCCCGGTTCTCCGCGTCGTCCACCGGGTTCCACACCGGCTCGGTGGCCGTGCCGTTGGCGGGGTCGGAGACGCGGGTGGCCGGGCCGCCCCGCAGGGCGCGTACGTACACCTGCCGTCCGGCGGTCCGGTCGTCGTCGGAGGAGTACGCCAGCCGTGCGCCGTCCGGCGAGACCGTCGGGTGCTCCTCGTTCGCGGGGGTGTCGGTCAGCCGGGTGAGCCCGGTGCCGTCGGTCTGCACCCGCCACAGGTCGCGTTGGACGCCGCCGCCGGGCCCGGCCGGCCCGGCCGCGTCGAAGACGACCGACCGGCCGTCCGGGGTCAGCCGCGGGTTCGCCGCGTCCAGGCCGCTGGTCAGACGGCGGACCGAGCCGTCCGCGGACCGCAGGTAGACCTGCGGGGCCGGCTCGTCCCGGCGGCTCGCGAAGACCAGTCGGTCGCCCAGCGCGGCGGGCTGGACGTCCTGGTGGGCCGGGCCCTCCCCGAACAGCGGGGGGCTGTCCTTGCCGGTCGCCCCCACCCGGCCCAGGCTCCGGTGGCGGGTACCGGCGTACACGACCCGGCTGTCGCCGGCGTCGGCCGCGACGGTCCGTGCCGTCGCGCCGCCCGGGCCGGCCGCCGCCGTCACCGCGAGCAGGGGGACCAGCAGCAGCAGCGGAGCGCCGGCCCTCCCCCAGCGGTGTCGCCGACTGCCGGAGTCACCCGTGCCCATAACGGTCCACCTCACAGTCCGGTACAGCTCTACGTATGACTCCGCCACCCTCCCGGCCGGCAGGACCGGCCGGGAGGGCCGCGGGGCCGGACCCGGGGGAAGTACCGGCTGCGCTTTCGGGCAGCCGGTGGGCGGCCGCCGGGGCCGTACGGTCAGATCAGCCCGTTGCGCAGGGCGTACCCGACCGCGTGCGTACGGTTGCGCAGGTGCAGCCGCGTGATGATCTCGTGCAGCACGTTCTTGACGGTCCGTTCGGAGTACGAGGTCTTGCGCGCGATCTCCGCGGTGTCCAGCCCTTCCGACACCAGGCGCAGCATGTCCGCCTCGCGTGCGGTCAGGGTGGACAGGGACACCGCGCGCGGGTCGAGCGAGGACCGTTGCAGGACGCCGACGTGGTCGAGGAGCTTCGCGAGCAGGTCACCGGGCAGCACGCCCTCGCCGTTCGCTATCGCCAGGACCAGCCGCAGCAGCCGGTCCTGGTCGGCCTCGGTGCGCCGCAGCACCGCGGTGACCCCGCATTCGATGGCCCGCTGCAAGGCGTCGCCCGATTCGAACGTGCCGACCACGAGCCCGGTGCGGGTCTCGGGGTTGTGCCGCAGCCGGTACAGCAGCGCGGCCGTCTCGTCGTCCACGCTGTCCACGGCCACGAGCGACACCTGGGCGCGGTGCGCGCCGGCGTCGTCGACGAACTCGATCTCGGGACGTTGGCGCAGTTGGTGGACTATCCCGACGTGCAGGACCGGATCCGACGCGTATACGGCGACGGTGACCCGCCGGCCGGGGCCGGCGGGAGGCGTTCCGGGTGGATTCCCGGCCGGGACCGGCGCCTGGGGCGCGGTGGTGCCGAACGCGGGGGCGGGTCGGTTGTGGTCAACGCAGGTCATGTGTCGTACCTGTTCTGTGATGCGTCAATGGGAATGCGTCGGGGCCGGCTTCCGCGGGTGAAAGCCAACCGATGTAGCGGAGAAAGGAGTTGGGGGGAGACCGCAGGGGCACCGGAGCTGCCCGGGGCATTGCCCTCGCGACCGTGGAGGCGGCCGGACCGGCGCCGTAGCGTCGCCGTGTGACATCCCCAGCAGCCTCTCCCAGCCCTGGCGCGCCCGGCCTCGACATCCCGCCGGTGTCGGTGATGCCGGGAGGCACCGCCTCCACCAGCCTGACCGTTCGCAACGACAGCGACATCGTCGAGGCGTACCGCCTGGAAGTCGTCGGCGACTGCGCTGCCTGGACCACGGTGGAGCCCGACCGCGTCTCCCTCTATCCCGGCACCTCGGAGACGGTGACGATCCGTTTGGCGCCGCCGCGCTCGCCGCAGGTGCGGGCCGGCGAGGTGCCGCTCGCCGTGCGCCTGCTGCCCACCGAGCACCCCGAAGCCGTACGGGTCCCCGAGACCACCGTGCACATCGGGGAATTCCGGGAACTGCGCGCCGAGAGCGCTCCCAGACGCCGCCGCGGATGGCTGCGCGGGCGCTACCGGCTGGCCGTGCGCAACGAGGGCAACAGCCCCGTGAAGGTGGGCTTCACCCCCGCGCAGCCCGGCGAGGAGCTGAGGTTCGACGTCCGCCCCACCGGGCTGGAGCTGGAGCCGGGCGAGTCCTCGCAGGTGCGGCTGCGCGTCCGCACCGGCCGGCCGGTGTGGTTCGGATCCCCGGTGACCTGGCCCTTCACCGTGGACGTCGCCGAAACCGCCGCCGCCGAGGCCGACGGGGCACGCCCGGAGCCGGACGTCGTCCGGGCTCCGCTGGACGTGGAGTTCGTCCAGATCCCGATCTTCCCGAAGTGGCTGCTCGCGGTCCTGGCCGCGCTGCTCGCGCTGCTGCTCGCCTGGTTCATGCTGGTCCGCCCGGCCGTGCGCAGCACCGCCAAGGAGGCCGCCGACGAGGTGGCCCAGAAGCGGCCGGTGCCCGGGGCGGACGTGAACGGGCAGAATCCCGCGACAGGCGGCGCCCAGCAGACGGGCGGCGGGGGCAAGAGCCCCCAGCCCGGGGCGGGAGCGGGCGGCACCGGAACCGGAACCGGGACGGGGAGCGGCACGGGCACGGGCACCGGCGGGGGCGGCGGGCAGCAGGGTTCCGCCACCATCGACCTGCAGACCGGCGGCGGCGAGACCAAGACCGGCACCTACACCGTGCCCAAGGGCAAGACCTTCGGGATCACGGACATCGTCGTCGCCAACTTCCAGGGCGACGAAGGCGTGGTGACCATCAACTTCGGCGAACGCAAGGTCACGACGATCGCGCTGGAGACGTTCCGCAACCAGGACTATCACTGGGTCACCCCCATCAGGATCACCGAGAACGAGACGGTGACCGTCCAGGTGACGTGCGCGAAGCCGGGCACCCCGGCCACCGGCCGTCAGGCACAGGAATGCCATGAAGTCCTCAACGTGAGCGGTGTACTGAGCGACCTCAGGTGAATCAAGCAGTACGGACATCGTCTGTCAGGTTTCCCCCGGAACAAAGGTGAGCCTTCGCTTCCCCGTCCGAAAGCAGCTTCCCGGGCCGGCGGCGCGACCTCCCCGTTACCCGCCGTACGATCCCCTGACGCCACGGTCCGAACAGCCCTCGCCGCTCTCCGGACCGCTCTCGGGAGAGGGTCGAAGATGACTTGATCTTGACCCTCTCCCCGCCCGCGACCGGTCAGCTCGTGGGGACCGCGAGCTGCTGCCCGGACGCCGTGACCACGCGGGCGTTGCTGAGGTCGACCGTGTTCGGCAGCATCACCTGCGGTCGCAGGAGGTCCTTGAGCAGGTAACGCATCAGCTCGTCCCCGGACATCGCCTTGAGCCGGGCCGCGAGCTGCGGGTTCACCTCCCCGATGCGCTGGATCTCCACGATCCCCCGCTCTGCCAGACCCGGCACGATGTCCCGGCCCATCAGGGTGTTGGACCGCAGCCGCTCGGGGCGGACCTGCTCCTGCTGACCGGACCCGTAGGTCATGGTGCTGTGCGGGTCCGCCAGCGCCTGGGTCATGGCGAACATGACCTGGCCCCGGCGCTCCGAATCCTGCTCCGCCTCCATCGCCTCCATCATCTTCTCCGTGTCCGGCAGTTCCGCCTTCCCCGCCCCGACGTCGAAGTTCCGCACCGGCAGGGAGAATTCGTCCGAGAAGGTGTCCAGTCGGGTGCCCAGCCGGCTCTGCGTCTGCGCCGGGTCCCCGGGCTTCGCGCGCACGGTGGGGTACTCGCGCTGCGCGAAGTCGCTCAGCATCAGCCAGCCCTGGCTCATCAGGGGGGACCGGGTGAGGGGGATCTCGATCCGGGCCGGCTCGTCATCGGCGTCGCCGGTGAACCTCGTCTCCCGGAACGGGCTGCCCGGTACCTCCAGGAAGAAGAAGACGAAGCCCTCGTTGGCCAGGACGTGCTTGTCGTAGGCCTCCGAGGTGTTCGGCGCGTCGGGATCCGCCTTGAGCAGTTCGGTCTTGGACTTCATCTGCCCCTGGCCGAGCATCGTCGCGGCCCGTGACGTGCCCGTGTAGTGGCACAGCACGCTCTGCTGGAGCGCGGTCGTCAGCTTGTTCCTGACGTCGCCCACCCAGTTCCGCTCGCCCCCTCCTCCGGCGATCTCCTTGCCCATTCCGGCCCGGTTGAGCTCCGACAGCTCGCGGAAGTAGCTGGCCCCGTGCATCTGGAACGCGGCCGCGCTGTCGGCCCACTGCTGCTGCTGCCACAGCATGCCGTTCTCGGTCATCGCGGTGAACGGGGCCCGAGCCTCGTCGGGCAACGCGTCATCGCGGGTGAGCTGGTCGTTCACCAGCTGCAGTTCGTCCTTGACCGCACGGAGCGCGGCATCCAGCCAGGGCTTGACGGCTTCGGGGGCGTCGTCCCGCTCCGGGGCGAAGGCCATCTGCAGGTTCGTCAGCGCCATCATGCAGTGCATGGGGTCCCGGTTGGGATCGTTGTCGTACGCCGTGATGGCCGACCGCACCCGCGTCACCAGGTCGTTCTGGGGCTCCGGCTGCTTGCGGGTCATCGACTTGAACCGGCCCAGCAGCCCTCCGCCGCTCGCCGGGTCGGCCGGCAGCGAGGGGCCGAGCTCATCGAACCCCTTGCGCTGGACGACCGCCGACGCGCCCGGCCCGCGCGTGTGCGCGTGTGCGCCGTGCGTCTCGCAGGCGTCCCGCTGTACGGGGGCGGGGCCGTTCATCACCCGCCTCGCATTGGCCTCGGCCGCCCGCTCGAACCGGTCGCCGGGGTCACTGACCCGCAGCCCGTCGCCGGTGTCCGTCCCGGTGACGGGCCCTTGCCGCTGCTGGATGACGTGGGTCAGCTCGTGCGCGAGGGTGTGCTTGTCCCCGCCCCCGGCCCCGATGACGACGTCGCTGCCGGAGGTGTAGGCCCGCGCCCCGATCTCGGCGGCGGACCGCTGGGCCGTCGGCCCGCTGTGCACCCGTACGTCGGAGAAATCGGCGCCGAGCCGGCTCTCCATCTCCTCCCGCAGGGGCCCGTCGAGCGGGCGCCCGGCCGAGCGGAGCACCTGGTGCGCGGTAGCCCGCTGCACGGCCGCGGCATCCCGCCCGGACGCGAGCATGCGCGTCACCGCCGCGTTGCCGACGGTCCGCTGGAGCGCCATCGGCGCCCCGGGCGCGGGCGCTTCAACGGCCCGCTCCTCCGCGGGGGACACCTGCCGGACCCGGCCGGAGCCGTCCTTGGCGGCGTCGCCTGCTGCCTTGTCTCGGGCGGGGATGCGCATGGGCTGCCTCTCGGATATGGCGGTGGGACGCTTCCTGCTTACCCCCGAACCCCCCTCGCCGCCATGCCCCTTCGTGCACACCAAAGGGAACCCGCCCTGCTCCCACCGCACCCCGGCCGCCGCCGGAGACCGGAGACCGCGCCCAGCACCACCGCCGGACCCGTGACCCGCCCCGGTGCGCGTGGAGCGCCTCGCCCGGGCCGGGCGGGCCCGGGCCGCCGCCTGACGGCGCCGGGTCAGGGCCGGTCGCCGTGGTCGTCCTGGAGCATGTGGCGACGTTCCTGTTCGCGTTTGGAATACGCGGCGGCCCGGATCGCCTCGTCGCTCTCCAGGGCCTGATCCCAGCGCACCGCCCACGGTGGCGACCGAAGCGACGAAGGCGTTCCCCGATGCGCAACGGGTCGGCCTGTTACCCAGCCGCTGGCTCTCAACACCGACGACCCGCCCCGCCCGTCTGATGCGCCGTGCGGCGAACGCGACCGCCGCGCCTTCGAGTTTGTTCTCGACCACTTGCACCGGCACGGTGTCGACGTCGAGCGCGTGCGCGTCATCGCCCCCCTCCGGGCCCTCGTCGCCGAATGCCAGAAGATCTGCCGCGGCCGTGACGGCTGGACGTCCGAACTGATCGAGGAGCGCTGCGACGCCATCCACCGGGCCCAGGGGAAGGAAGCCGACGTCGTCGCCCTCGTGCTCGGCGGCGGTCGGCGAGTAACCGCCGCCGAAACGGAGGGCTATACCCGTCAAGACGCGCCGTCACAAGCCACCGGCCGAGCTCATGGCGCTGTCTCACCCGAGACCGCCTCGCGAGTGTGGTCGCCGACGCTACGCCGTCCTGGGGCGGAGCTTCCAGACAGGGGCCGCCAGCCCCTCAGCGTAGCCATGGGCTGCCCGATACCGCTGACGGTTCAAAACGCCTCAAACTCATCGCCCGGACCCGAGTGAGCCTTCGAACCGCTTCCAGTCCACAAGAAGGAACCTAGACGGACACCCACAGGAAATCAACTACAGATGCGTCCTCTAAACCGTGGTTGATTACGGGGGTTTCAGCCACTAGGGTCTCGTTCCAGCGATCACCCAGCCCCACTTGAGACGCACCGGTAACGACCGGTCAAAGGTGCCTGCTCGACCAGCCGTCACTCCTCATCGCAGGCCGCGCAGCGGGGCTCGGCACCGCAGGCCGAGATGCCGGGCCGTCGCTCTCCGAAGAGCACGTCACCAGGCGGAAGCCCTCAGCACCGAGGCAGCGCAGCGAAACTGACCATTCTTTAGGGGGAAGAGCTTGAGCACCATCACGCACAGGAGTCATTTGCAGACTCGTCCATGGGCCCGTCTCGGCACCGGCGCCTGCGCCCCTCCGAGCGGTCACGTCCACGAGGCGGCGGAAGACCTGTGCGAAGCGGTCCTGAGCTCGCTGCGGCGCCGGGACCAGCGGGAGAAGGGACTGCAATACGTGCAGGGGCTGCTCGCGACGCCCGGCCGCAAGTCGATCCGCAATATCGCGCAGCAGATCGGAGGCTCCGCCACCGATCAGAGCCTGCACCACTTCATAGCGGGTTCCACCTGGGACTGGCGGCCGATCCGCATCGCACTGTCCCGGTATCTGGAGCAGTCCTGCCCGTTGACCGCGTGGGTGATCCAGCCGATGACCATCCCGAAGGGCGGCGAGCACTCCGTCGGCGTGGGGCGGCAGTACGACCCGCAGCGCCGGCAGATGTTCCGGGGGCAGCAAGCCTTCGGAATCTGGTTCACCTCCGCCCATGTCGTCACTCCGGTCGGATGGCGCCTCCACCTCCCGGACGAGGAGGCGAGTGACGGCTCCGGAGAGACGTACGAGGAGTGCGCGGTGACCGGCATCCTTGAGGCCGTACGACAAGTCGGACTGCCGCCCCGGCCGGTTCTGCTGGACATTCCCAGCATCGGCACCCGCTCCACGATGAACCGTTTCGCCGACGCGAAGCTCCCGGTGCTGGCCCGGATCAGCCCGGACACCCGGCTGCTGGTGACCGATCCGGCGCTGCCCGGCCACGGCGCGGGCGCCCTGGCCGCCTCGGAGGTGCTGCAGAAGGTACGAGCGCTGCGCACTCCCGCCGTATGGGCCGACCCGGCACACCCGGGGCGGCGCCGCGCCACGCTGGTGGCCGCCGTACGCGTGATGATGCCGGACCCCGCGCCCACGCGGCGTCGGCACCTGACCCTCCTCGGCGAATGGACCGACCCGCACCAACCGCCCTCGCAGCTGTGGGTGACCGACCTGTCCCAGCCCGCCCCGCCCAACCCGGTGGCGCTGCTGCGGCTGACGAAGCAGATGGGGAGGGTTTCGGCAACCTCCGCGAACAGCGTGCAGGAGGTGGGGCTGCGGGACTTCGCGGGGCGGTCGCTGTCCGGGTGGCACCGACACGTGACGATGGCCTCGGTGGCGCACGCGGCGCGCTGCCTGTCCGAAAGCGGCGTTTCGGCCGGGGCGGCCCTTGCCTAGCACCGCCGGGTAGCTCCCGGGTTCCGGCCCCGGCTCTTCCGAGCCGCCGCCTCCGGTGATATCCCGCCTGTGCCGCTGACCGCAGCCTCCCGGTGACCGCCGCCGTCCCCGCGGCCCCGGCCGACACCAGCGGTGTGCTGCTGGGCCTCGCGGTTCTCCTCGCCGTCGCCTACGTGTTCGGCAGGCTCGCCCAGCGGTCCCACCAGCCGGTCGTGATCGGGGAGATCGTCGCCGGTATCGCCCTGGGGCCCAGTCTGCTCGGGCTGTTGCCGGGCGACCTCTCCCAGCTGTTCTTTCCCCCCGCCGTCAGGCCGTTCCTGCAGATCGTCGCCCAACTCGGGCTGGTGCTCTTCATGTTCGGAGTGGGTTACCGGCTCGAGGCCTCGCACCTGCGGGGTGCCGGCCGTCAGGTCACGGCCGTTTCCCTGAGTTCGGTGACCCTGCCGTTCCTCCTGGGCATGGGCCTGGCGGTGGTCATCTCACCGTGGTTCATCGCCTCGGAAATGGACGGTGACAGTCTGCTGGAGCCGGCCCTCTTCCTGGGTGTCGCGATGTCCATCACCGCGTTCCCCGTACTGGCGCGGATCATCGACGAGCGCGGTCTGCACAAGAGCCGGCTCGGCTCGATCGCGCTCACCAGCGCGGCGGTCCAGGACTTCCTCGCATGGTGCGTGCTCGCCGTGATCGTCGCCCTCGTGCACTCCACCGGCTCGGTGTCGTTGGCGTGGATGGCCGTCGAGGCGGCAGCATTCGTACTCGGCCTGCTCTACGTCGTACGGCCCGCCCTGCGGTGGCTGCTGGCACCCGGGCGGCGCTGGGCGGGCGGTGCCGTCACCCATGCCGCGCTGGTCGTCGGTCTACTGATGTGCGCGTGGACGACCGAGAAGATCGGCCTGCACGCCGTGTTCGGCGCCTTCGCCTTCGGCGCGGTGGCCCCGCGCGAGCACATCGGCACTCTCGCTCCGGAGGTGCCAGAGCGCATCGACCAGACCAGCCTCTTCCTGCTGCCCGCCTTCTTCACCGTGACCGGGCTCTCGGTGAACCTTGGTGGTCTCGGCCGACAGGGCACGCTCATACTGCTGGCCGCGGTCGTGGTGGCGTGCGTGGGCAAGTTCGCGGGCGCGTTCGGCGCTGCCCTGCTCACCGGCGCATCGGCTCGTGAGTCGACCGCACTGGGTGTCCTCCTCAACGCGCGCGGCCTGACAGAACTGGTCATCCTCAATGTCGGCCTGTCCTTGAAGATCCTGGACTCCAGGTTGTTCACCGCCATGGTCTTCATGGCTGTGATCACCACCATCATGACGGGGCCCCTCTTGCAACGGCTCTATCCGCTGGAGGGGCCGGTGACGACGCGGGAGCGCATACCCGACCCGGTCGGCGCCCCGCGGTGAACCGGAGGTCAGCCCTCCAGTGATGCCCATATGCGTCCGGCCACCCCGGACGCGGGAGCCTTGCCGAGGCGCATCGCTTCCAAGGGCGAGCGGAACTTCGCGGCCAGCATGCGCCCGAACTTCTCCGCCCTCCGCTCTTCGTCGAGATTGAAATCGGTGCGGGCGGCGACGTGGGCGACGGCCTCGGCAAGGCCCCACCGGTCCCCGATCATGCGCGCCGCGACCTTCTTACCGGCGCCGCCGGCGTGCTGCCCGCAGGTTCCTTCCTTGCGGTGCCACAGTTCGTGCCCAACGATCACCATCTGGTGCAGCGACGAGGTGTTCTTCTCGACCGCGATCACCTCGAAGTCACCCATGTCGAGCCACAGGCCGCTGACGGTGTCGGGCGGGAACGGTTCGAGCATCAGGCGCACCTCGCGCTCGCCGGTCTGTGTCACGTAGGCACAGAGCGCCCGGAACAGCTCGACCGGAGTGGTCGGCGACGAACCGGCCACACCCGCGAAGAGCTCGTCGCGATGCTTCTTCATATATCGGTGCGTCCCCACCGTGGCCCCCATGCATCACATCCGTACCGACCCCGCGGGTGGGGTCTATTCGCCCCGGGCCTCCCGGGCCCGCTCCTCACGTGCCCGCCGGGCGACCGATTCGATCAGCGCGATGAGCGGCTGGGCCGTGTCGTCGGGCACCTCGGCCAGGGCGCGCGCCGCATAGCCGACCACTCCGAGTTCTGGGTCCAGGTCGGGTCCGGCGCCCCTGTCCTTCAGGCGCTGGAGGTCCTGGTCCTGGCGCTCGAAGGCCCGTTCCAAGAGCTCGTTGTGGATTTCGCGCAGGACCCGGTCCAGGGCCTCCGCGGGTTCGGCCACCAGAAACTCGATCCGCTCCCCGAAGAACTGCGCGATCCCCGCGGCGTGGTCCAGGTTCGGAGCCTTGCCCGTCTTGATCATTTTGTCGAGCCACTGAGGGCTCGTACCCGCCCCGGCCGCGATCTCCGCCAGCGAGTAGACGCGTCGCTGCCCGTCGGTGGAGGGGCGCAGCCGTGTGGCGCGCAGGAAGAGGATCCGGTCCAGCACCCGCCGGTGGCGCGCTTCCACCGCGTCCGCAACGCTCTCGGCGGCGGATGCCACCGGTTCGCCGCGCAGCAGCGCCTCCACTTCCGCCACGGGGAGGCCGGAAGCGTGGGACAGGCCTCCTTCGCCCTCGACCCTCAGCACTTCCCGGCGGTCATCGCCCAACCGCTTGAGGAGGGCCGTGATGCGCTGGAGCGTGCGCACAGGATCAGCGGCAGGCCTGTCACTCAACGCTTGCTCCCACGGACTCCGACGGCCTTGACGCTTCGAGCAGTGACCGTAGCCGCTCACGCAACGTAAGAGCAATGGCGAACGATCTACCCTCTCGGTGGGAGATCCTACGTGGGAGGCCGCCGTGCCCCTGACATAGGTACCGCGCCGCGGCGGTGCGACTGGCACCGGGGCTGCAGGGCCCGGGAGACGCGCACCATGAGGTCCCCGTACTCGGTCTCGGCCGAGCGCAGGGCGTGGGCGGCACGGCGGCTCTCCCCCTCGTCGGCGGGTGTGGAGCGTGCGCGGGCGTCAGCGGCCGCCCGCAGCATGGCGGCGAGGCCGGCCGCTACGGCGTCCGGCCGGCATGCACCCTTCTGAACCGCCTCGCGATGTGCCAGTTCACGTATGGCTTCGGCGCAGTAGGGGCGCAGTTGGAGCAGCCAGTCCTGAATGTTCGTCATGCGGTTGACCAGGCGCTGTTCGGGGTCCGCGTACCAGGGTGTGGTCAGTGCGAGGGAGTCCGTGCCGCTGGTGACGGACGGGCGCACGACCCGCATCAGTGGGGCGAGCGCGAGGTAGGTCCGCCCGGGCTTGACGAGGCGTTCGGTGAGCCAGGGGCCGAATACCGGAAGGAGGAAGCCAAGGGTGACGATCATGGCTCCGAGGGGGGCGTACTCGCAGACCAAGTCGTTGAGCACGTCCCAGTTCCGTCCGTTCCAGCGGGCGGCGATGGCGAGGAGTTTGAGGGATCCGGAGATGAAGTGCGACAGGAATCCGGCACCGAGCACGTAGAGGCTGGCCCGCAGCCACCCGTCGGCCGTCGCCGAGCCGTTCGTGCGTATCTCTTTGCGGATGTTGCGCGACCATCTCCAGCACACGACCGTGGCGCCGCCCGCGGCCACGACGTTCGAGGACAGGTAGAACACCAGCATCTCCCCGATGAAGGGGGCGTTGGCGTAGTAGGTGTCGAAGTCGGTCGGTCTCTCGTCCGGCACGTCACCCAGGACGAAGCAGACGATGACCGCCATGACGACGAGGCAGTGCCCCACGATCCAGACGCGGACCCGCCACCTGGTGTGGTGCCTTCCCGCCTTGTCCCCCCTCCAGTTCTCCATCAGCGCCAGACAAGTGCAGGCGTACGCGCACAGGATGCAGTGGACGAGCAGGGCCGAGAAATTGGAGACGCCGCTGAGCCGATTGACCACCGTCACCGTCGGCGGGGCGGCGAAGAAGAAGCCTGCGCAGTGCAGGAGGATCATAGCGTTGACGGTGCGGACCAGTGGGCTGCGCCAACCCCGGACCAGGGAAGGCAGCTTCACCAGCAGTACGGCGCCCAGCGCGGCTGTGGCTATGTAAAAGGTGACGCCTTGCTGCATGACCAGCCTTCCGATGGTGTCCGGACACGGCTGTCCACGCCGGCGAAACGGCGCCTCTTTCCGACCCTACGCACCGTTCCCCGCCCCGTGCGCCACCACGAGATCATGCCAGTGGGACGCGGTGTATCCGACGGCACGACACACCCTCAGTCCGCCGCCGTCTCCCCCGTCGCCACCGCCGTCGCGTCCGCGGCCTCGCGGGTCTCCCGCGCCCGGTCCGCACGGGCCCGGCGGGCGATCGATTCGATGAGGTCCACGATCGGCTTGGCCGTCTCGTCGGGCACGTCGGCCAGGCATCGGGCCGCGCTCCCGACGAGCCCCGGCTCGCACATCTTGTCAATGGCCGGTCCGGCTGTCCTGGACCTCCGCACTTCGGCGTGCTGTTCCTCGACGACCTGCTCCAGGAGGTCCGAGTGAATGTGCTGGAGTACGCGATCCAGAGCCTCGGCGGGCGAGTCCACAAGAAGTTCGATCTGCTCCCCGAAGAACCTGGCGATCCCGTCTGCGTGGTCGAGGTTCGGGGCCTTGCCGGTCTTGATCATCTTGTCGAGACACTGCGCGCTTGCGCCCGCCCCGGCCGCGATCTCCGCCAGCGTGCAGACGCGGCGCTGCCCGTCGGGCCGGCGTCGCGGGCGCGTGGCCCGCAGGAAGAGGATCCGCTCGACTACCCGCCGACAGCGGGCCTCCTCCGAATCCACCTCGTCGGCGACCGCACCGGACGGGGTCCGGTCGCCGCGCATCAGGGCTTCGACGTCCTGGGCCGGTAACCCGGACGCGTACGACAGCCCGCCCTCGCCCTCGACCCGCAGCACGTCGTCACGATCACGGCCGACCCGGTCGAGGAGGGCGACGATGCGTCGTACGGTGCTCACCGGGTCAGGAACCGATCTGTCACTCACCGCACACTCCTGAGGACTCCCGGGCACTGATCATCCGAGCGTGACCGTAACCGCTCCTCTACCCCAATAGCAACCAGAGATGACTACACATCAGCCAGGGTTGCGTCACAGGTCCGTTGGCCTGCCCTGCCCCGACGCTGCCGGCTCCACCCCGTTCGGCAGAGCTCAATCAGCAGGGGCCGCAAGGCGCTGCCGACCACGGTCGGACGACGGCATCTGGGCACGACCCCTGCCGAAGCCGGGCGCCACCACCGCACCCTCGTCCACATAAACCGCAGGTCAGCGCACCCGTCCGCGCGGCTTCAGGTGCGTCGGCGGGAGTTCGGGAGCCGGAATCGGCGGCCCGTCGTAGCCCTTGACCTCGCCGAATCGGGACCCGTTCATCCAGTCTTCTCGGGCCTGCGCAATGTCATCGTGGGACCGTCCGATCCAGTTCCAGAACATGACGATCTCCTCCTCGAACGGTTCGCCGCCCAGGAGCATCACGCTCGCGTCCGAGGAAGCGCGCAGGGGGAGTTCCGTGCGGCCGCAGCCGAGGTAGAGCATCGAGCCCGGGAGGAGGGGGACGCCGTCCACGTCTGTTTCGCCTGACATCGACAGGACCGCGTACTCGAAGTCCGGGTCCAGCGGCAGCCGGGCTTCGGTGCCCGCCGTCAGGGCGAGGTCGGCGCCCACGATGGGGGTGTAGGCGGTGCCGGGCGAGGTGGCCTTGTCCAGGGTGCCCAGGATGACCGTCGCGGTCAGGCCCGGAGACGTGACGCGGGGCAGGTCCGCATGGTGCTGGAAGTGCGGGGCCACATCGCGGTGGGCGTCCGGGAGCGCCACCCACAGCTGGGCGCCGTGCAGGAAGCGGGCGTGCGGACGCGGGCTCTCCTCGGAGTGACTGATGCCGCGGCCCGAGGTCATCAGGCCCAGCTCGCGCGGGCGGATCGTCGCGAGGCTGCCCTCGCTGTCGCGGTGCAGGACCTCCCCCTCGTGCAGCCAGCTCACGGTCTGCAGACCGGAGTGCGGGTGCGGCGCCACCTGCATGCCCGGCTCATCGGCGATGTCGTCGGGGCCGTAGTGGTCGACGAAGCACCAGGCCCCCACCATCCGGCGGCCCAGGTTCGGCAGCAGCCGGCGCACCTCGGTGGACTCCCCGAGCTTGACGGTACGCGGGCTGAGGAGCTCGCGTACCGGCTCGGCGACGACGAAACCGCGGCCGCCGCAGACGGAGAGGGCGGGCTGGCGATCGAGATTGCTCATACCGCACAACTTAGTACCGCCGGGGCCGCCGCGTTCCATGGAATGCGCGGGGGTCCCACCGGGTTGGAGGGACCGGACCCACCACCTGAACGGCGGAAGGAACGCACATGGACGCCAAGGAGGCTCGTCAGCCCCAGCAGACCCGGGACGCCGCCGTGGACGACGCGCAGGCGGCGTACTACGGGCACGGGACGGCCGCCGAGCGCTGGGCGCGGGGCAGCCTCTTCTTCGACGCGAAGGAGTACGCGACCGCGGCCCGCGTCCTGGCCACGCTGACCGCCGAGGCCCCCGAGCAGCTCGCGCCCCGGCTGCTGCTGGCCCGCGCCTACTACCACTCCGCCCAGCTCTCGCGCGCCGAGCAGGAGCTGCGCGCCATCCTGGAGCGGTGGCCCGTGGAGGACTACGCGCAGCTGATGCTCGGCCGCACCCTGGAGCGCCAGGGCCGCGCCGCCGAGGCGGCCCCGCACCTGCGGATCGCGGCCGCCATGGCGGGCGAGCTGCCCGCCTAGGGCGTGTTTCGAAAGTAGCGCCGGCCGCCCGAAGGGCGGGCCCCGCGGCGTCCGGTGCGTGCGATCGCAAGGCGGAGGGTCGCCCTCGTACCGGGCCGTACGCGGGCGATCCCGACAACGCGGCGAGCGTGCGTGCCGGGCGTCGCGGGGCAGGCGGGACTTTCGAAACGCGCCCTAGGCCGGGCCTGCGGCCCGCCCGGCCCCGTCCGTGCGGGGCCGGGCGGCCGTCTCGGATAGCCTGGGGCCAATATGAACCGTCTGACCACGCCCTTCGGCTCCTACGAGCTCACCCGCTTCCCGCAGGACCCGCGCGACCGGCTCCGCGCCTGGGACGCTGCCGACGAGTACCTCCTGCACCACCTCGAATCCGGGACCGGGGACCGCGGACCGGTGGAACTCGGCGGCGGTCGGCAGATCACCGTGCTCGGCGACCGCTGGGGGGCGCTGACGACCGCCCTGGCCGCCTTCCACCCGACGCAGATCACCGACTCCTCGCTGACCCGCTCGGCCACCATGGCCAACCTGGACCGGGCCGGGATCGGCACCGCCAAGGACACGGTGACCCTGCTGACCACGCAGGACGAGCCGCCCGCGCGGATCGACGTGCTCCTGGTCCGGGTGCCCAAGAGCCTGGCGCTGCTGGAGGACCAGCTCCACCGGCTGGCGCCCCGGCTGCACGCGGACAGCGTCGTGGTCGGCACCGGCATGGTCAAGGAGATCCACACCTCCACGCTGCGCCTCTTCGAGCGGATCCTGGGACCGACCAAGACCTCGCTCGCCGAGAAGAAGGCCCGGCTGATCTTCTGCACGCCCGCGAACGCGACCGGCGCGACGGGTACGCCCCCGGCAGCCAAGAGGGACGGCGCGTCCGCCGACCCCTGGCCGGTGACCTACACCGTCGACGCCGACGGCGGCTCCGGTGCCGGCCTGACCGTGGTCAACCACGCGGGCATCTTCTGCGCGGACCGGCTCGACGTCGGCACCCGCTTCTTCCTGCAGTCCATCCCCACCAACACCGACGGCGCCCGCGTCGTGGACCTCGGCTGCGGCAACGGCGTCATCGGCACGGCGGTCGCGGTCGCCGACCCCCGGGCGGAGGTCGTGTTCACCGACGAGTCCTACCAGGCGATCGCCTCGGCGAAGGCCACGTTCCGCGCCAACGTGACGCGTGACCGCGACCGGGCCGACTTCCTCGTCGGTGACGGCGTGGCCATGCTCGACCCCGGTTCCGTGGACCTCGTCCTGTGCAACCCGCCGTTCCACTCCCACCAGGCCACCACGGACGCGACCGCGCTGCGGATGTTCGCCCAGTCCCGCAAGGTGCTGCGACCCGGCGGCGAGCTGTGGGTGGTCGCCAACCGCCACATGGGCTACCACACCCACCTCAAGCGGCTCTTCGGCAACAGCGAAGTCACCGCCAGCGAACCCAAGTTCGTGGTGCTGCGGGCGGTCAAGCGGATGGAACGGGAACAGCGCCCGTAGAGCCCAAGTGACCTGCCGGTACGTCCTACACTCGGCCGCGTGGGCAGCCAGGGGGAACAGGACGGGCACGGCGACGGCGACGGCGACGGCCGCAACACCGCCGGGCGCTACCGCCGCGATGACGTGGCGCGGGCGGCAGGCGTCAAGGTGCGCAACCTGCGCTACTACCAGGAGCGCGGGCTGCTGCCGCCGCCCCGCCGGGAGGGCCGGGTCGCCTGGTACTCGGACGACCACCTGACGCGGCTGCGGCTGATCAGCGACCTGCTGGGGCGCGGCTACTCCGTCAACGGCATCGCCGAGCTGCTGGACGCGTGGGAGCAGGGCGGCGGACTGTCGCAACTCCTGGGCCTGGAGCGGGCGATGACCGGTGGCTGGGAGCAGGAGGAGCCGGTCACGATGACGACGGCCGAGCTGGGTGGCCTGTTCGGCCCGGCGGCGACGGCCGAGGACACCCGGCGGGCGGTGGAGCTGGGTTACGTACGGGTCGAGGGCGACCGGGTCACGCACCGCAGCCGGCGCCTGCTGGAGGCGACGCTGGCCCTGGTGCGTCAGGGCGTGCCGCTCGCGGAGATCCTGGACGCGGGGGACTTCGTACAGGACCAGGCGGCGGCGCTCGCCGACCGGTTCGTGGGGTTGTTCCGGCGGCACGTGATCGGTCCGGACGGGTTCGTCGGCGCGGACGGGGTGGAGCGGCTTTCGGCCACCCAGCTGGATCACATATCCGACGCGGCCGCGGCGCTGCGGCCGGTGGCCGGCGAGGTCGTGGCCGCCGAGTTCGCCCGCGCGATGGCCCGGCGGGTGGAGGCGGAGGTCGCCGAACTGCTACGTAGGGAGGCCGGGGAGCGGCGTACGGGGCAGTAGGACTCGGCCGAAAAGGTACGTTCGAGCAACCTTGCCAACCTCCATTGGCACTCTTACATTCAACTCGTCGGTAACAAAGGTGCACAGCCGAGATACAGGGACGATCTCATGGCAAGCTCACCGAACTTATCCGAACCACCCGGTACCGGGGACACCACCGGCGAGGACGACCGAAGGGGCACCGGAGGGGTCCGGTGGCGGCGTTTCGCCCTCCTGACCGTTCCCGCCGTGGCCGTGACCGCCGGCCTCGGCATCGCCCTCGCGCAAGGCGCGCTCGCCGCCTCCTTCGCCGTCTCCGGACAGCAGTTCAAGGTGTCGGCGAAGAGCCTGGAGGGCGAGGGCTTCGCCCAGTACGGCAGTGTCGACGTCAATGCCCGCGAAGACCTCATACCCGTGGCCGTCACCGCCATCAAGGAAGCCAAGCTCCACAGCCTGTGCCAGTCGGTGGTGACGACCCTCCCGCTCATCGGGGACATCTCGCTCAACCTCACCGCGGGCGGGAAGGAGCCCGTGGAGGCGAGCAACCTGTTCGTCGACGCCACCCAGCTCTCCGGTGACGCCGTGTTCAGCAACATCGAGATCGGCCGGGACGCGTCGACCCTCGACAAGGGGCCGGCCGAAGCGGTGGGCATGCAGGACCTGTTCGCCCAGCAGGCCGACACCGTCGCCATCAGCAATCTGCACCAGACCGCGTGGGCCACCAACGCGGGCACCTTCAAACTCTCCGGGCTGAGCATGGGAATCAGCAAGGGGAAGAAGGAATGCTTCTGAGCGCTCGCCGGAACGGTCGCCGCCCGTCATGGCGGGGGCAGGGCCGCCGGCCGTCGTGGCGGCGCTGGCGGCGCGGCAGACCCTTCTGGGGCGGGCTGGCCGCCATCGCGGCCGGGGCCTGGATCTGCGTCCTGCCGCTGGCCCCGTTGAAGATCATGCTCCAGCAAGGGGTGGCGGGCATCCCGTCCGTCCTGATGGGCATCGTCATGATCGTCCTCGGGCTGACGGCGTGGTTCGCCCCGCAGCAGCGCACCCTCGCCGGCGTCCTCACCACCCTCATCGCGACCGCCGCCCTGGTGCTGTCGAACCTCGGCGGCTTCCTGATCGGCACCCTGCTCGGCATTCTCGGCGGCGGCCTGATCTTCGCCTGGCAGCCGTACGCCACCCCGCGCGCCCCGGACGCCACCGGAGCCGCGGACCCCACCGCTTCCCGGGACCCCATAGCCGCCCGGGGCGCGGCAGCGGACCCCACCCGCTCCCCCACCCCGCTCCACGATTCCCAAGGAGTACAGCCATGAGCCGTACGCGCACCGCGTTCGCCCTCGCAATGGCCGCCGCCGCGGCACTGACCGTGGCGTCCACCTCCGCGACCGCCGCGCCGTTACCGATGGCCGGGTCGACCACCGTCACCCCGGCCGGGCACGCCTTCCGGGCCACCCTCAGCGGCAAGGCCACCCTCAAGGCCGGGTCGGTGACCGTCACCTGCACGGTCTCCGTCTCCACCGGTACCGTGCCGGCCGCCCCCGGCAACCACAACGCGGCCGGGGCGGTCTCCTCGCCGATCTCCCCTCCCACGTACAGCTCCTGCACGTCGAGCATGCCGGGCGTGACCCCGACGGTCACCACCAGCGGCGCCTGGTCGGTGTCGATGCAGAACGGCTCGCCCGTCACCGCGACCATGACGGTGCCGACGGGCGGCCTGGTCGTCCACACCACCGGCCTGGCCAGCTGTACGGTCACGGCCGCCCCGACGGCCCCGGCGAGCGTCGGCGGCACGTGGGCCAACGGCGCCCCCTCCAGCCTGACCTTCACCAACGCCTCGGTGCCGGTCACGGTCACCGGTGGGTTCGGCTGCCCGACGAGCGCGACGTCCTCCACCTTCAACGCCGTCTACAAGGTGGCCGACACCACCGACCCGGCGCAGCAGATCACCGTCGCTCCCTGAGCCCCGCGCGCACGGGCGGGCCCGCCGGTCCGGAGGACGTCCGGGCCGGCGGCCCTGCCGCCCGTCAGGTGACGAACCGTCAGCCGATCGGCACGCGCCGTCAATGGCACCCGCGCCGTCAAACGCGCCCGCACCGTCAAACGCACCCGCGCCGTCAATTGCGTTGCATGACCGGCGCCGGCCGGGCGAAGCTGCACGGCATGTCAGAGAGCACCGAAGCACCGCAGAGCACCAGGCCCGAGGACCAGGGCGCGGAGCCCCGCCGCCCGCGAGGCGTCCACGACCTCTTCTCCCACGGCCGCCTCACCGCCATTCCGCGCAAGGCGGCCCGGCGCGAGCAGTTGCTGGCCCACCTCAGCGAGACCCTTTTCGTTCCCGGGCGCGCATACACGGAGCCCGAGGTGAACGACGCGCTGCGCACCGTCCACGAGGACTGCTCGGCGCTGCGCCGGTACCTGATCACCTCGGGCCACCTCACCCGTGCCCGCGACGGCAGCAGCTATCGGCGGTCCACGACCACGCGGTAGTGGGTCGTCAGCCGCCCGTCCTCACCCAGTACGTGGAAGGCGACGACCGGCGGCTCGTCGAGGTGGACGTGCTCGTCGGGGCCGCTCTGCGCCTCCCACGGCAGCCGCGTCGTGGACACCACGCCCGGCGCCACCAGCAGCGGCCGGCCAGCGAACGTCGTGACGGCCCCGGTGTGGGCGTGGCCGCAGAGGAACGCCTTGAGGTGCGGGTGCCGCTCGGCGAGCGCCGCGAGCCGCTCCTCGCCGAACTGCCGGATGCCGTCCACGTACGGGATGTGCAGGGTGACGGGCGGGTGGTGGAAGGCCACCAGGACGGGCACCTCGCGCGGCGTGCCGGCCAGTACCCCGTCCAGCCACGCCAGCGTCGACTCCGCCAGGAAACCCGGGTGTTCACCGGGCACGGAGGAGTCGCACACCGCGAGTACGAAGCCGTCGCCGCGCACCACCTGGTCCACCGGCTCCGCGGTCGGCTCGGCTTCCCCGAGCAGGCCCTTGCGGAACGCGAGCCGCTCGTCGTGGTTGCCCGGACAGATCACGAGCGGGTGGCGCGACCGCAGCACCTTGCGGCCCTCGTCGTACTCCTCGGGGGCGCCGTGATCGGCGATGTCACCGCTCACGAGCACCGCGTCGAGGTCGTACGGGAGGCCGTCGAGGTACTCCATGACGGCGCGGGCGCGGTCGGTGGCACGCGCGCCGCCGTCGAAGTGGACATCGCTGAGGTGTGCGATCACCATCACGGCGCCGGCTCCTTCGTTTCGTCGGTGCCGCCATTCAACCGGCCCGTCCGGGCGCCTTCCAGGGCCAATCGATCACCTGCGGCCTGCGCCGCCACCTCGGCCGCTACCCTCGGTACGCCTCCAGAAGCCTGAGCCAGATCTCGCTGACGGTCGGGAACGCCGGGACCGCGTGCCACAGCCGGCTGATCGGCACCTCCCCCGCGACGGCGATGGTGGCCGCGTGCAGGAGTTCGGCCGCGCCCGGCCCGACGAAGGTGGCGCCGAGCAGCACTTCCCGGTCCAGGTCGACGACCATCCGGGCCCGGCCCGGGTAGGGGTCGGCGTACAGGCCGGCGCCCGATACCTTGCCGAGGTCGTAGTCGACGGCGCGGACCCGGTGGCCCGCCTTCTGCGCCTCGGCCAGGGACAGGCCCACCGCAGCGGCCTCGGGGTCGGTGAACACCGCCTGCGGGAGCGCCGCGGTATCGGCGGTCGCGGTGTGCGCGCCCCAGCGGCCGGTGTCGGCCGGCTCCTCGCCCGCCGCACGAGCGGCGATGACGGCGCCGGCGATCCGGGCCTGGTACTTGCCCTGGTGGGTGAGCAGTGCGCGGTGGTTGACGTCACCGACTGCGTAGAGCCAGTCGTGGCCGGGGACCCGGCAGCTGTCGTCGACACCGATCCAGTCGCCGGGGGTGAGGCCGACGGTGTCGAGCCCGATGTCGTCGGTGCGCGGCGCGCGGCCGGTCGCCATCAGCAGTTCGTCGCCCTCGACGGTCTCGCCGCCTTCCAGCACGACGGTGACGGGCCCGGTCGCCCCGTCCCGTACGACCGCCTCCACCGCAACGTCCGTACGGATCTCGGCGCCGGCCTCGCGCAACGCCTCGGCGACCAGTTCCCCGGCGAACGGTTCCATCCTCGGCAGCAGCCCCGAGCCCCGTACGAGCACGGTGACGCGGGTGCCGAGGGCCTGCCAGGCCGTCGCCATCTCGGCGGCGACCACCGAACCGCCGACGATCAGCAGCCGCTCCGGCGCCTGGCGGGCGGAGGTCGCCTCCCGGCTGGTCCACGGGCGCGCCCCGGCGATCCCGGGCAGTTCCGGGATCACGGCCCGCGTGCCCGTCGCGATCACCACGGCGTGGCGGGCCGTGAGGACGTGGTGATCGCCCTCGGGGCTGGTGACGGCCACCTTGCGGGTGCCGTAGAGGCGGCCGTGGCCCCGGTACAGGTGGGCGCCGATGGAGTCCAGCCAGTCGATCTGGCCGTCGTCCTTCCAGTTGCCGGTCCAGTAGTCGCGGTGCGCGAACACCGCCTCCGCGTCGAGGGCTCCCCCGACGGCTCCCGCCAGGCCGGGGACCCTGCGCGCATCGGCCCGGGCCAGCACCGGGCGCAGCAGCGCCTTGCTCGGGATGCAGGCCCAGTACGAGCACTCCCCGCCCACGAGCTCGCTCTCCACCAGCGCGGTGGTGAGTCCGGCCGCCCGGGTCCGGTCCACGATGTTCTCGCCGGCCGGGCCGCCGCCGAGCACCACTACGTCATATTCCACTGCTTCGGTCATGCGGCCAGTGTCGCCGCGGGCCGGGGGCGGCGGCGGGCAATTTCAGACCTCCGGCGTGCCGGAAGTGCCCTGGTCGCCGCCGGTTCCCCCCGGCTGGGGCGAGGAGGCGATCTTCGCCCGGACCTCGTCCATGTCCAGCGCGCGGGCCTGCTCGATGAGGTCGGTCAGCGTCGCCTCGGGCAGGGCGCCGGGCTGAGCGAAGATCGCCACCTGGTCCCGGACGATCATCAGCGTCGGGATCGAGGTGATCTCGAAGGCCCCGGCCAGCTCCTGCTGCGCCTCGGTGTCCACCTTGGCGAAGAGCAGATCCGGATTGGCCTCGGAAACCTTGTCGTAGACCGGTGCGAACTGCAGGCAGGGCCGGCACCAGCCCGCCCAGAAATCGATCAGCACGAAGGGGTTGTCGCTGATCGTCCGGTCGAAATTCTCTTTGGTGAGCTCGACTGTCGCCACGGTGTCCGAACCTCCTGTGATAGCCGGTTGTCCTGCGTGAACGAACAATCCGCCCCGGGCATTCCTGGGCGCCGCCGCTGCCTAGAACGGGTGGGCGGGCGCGGTGGCGCGGACCGTGGTCCAGCGCAGTTCGGTGAAGGCGTCCAGGTTCGCTTCGCCGCCGAACCGGGCGCCCGTGCCGGACGCGCCGACTCCGCCGAAGGGGGCCACGGCCTCGTCGTTGACCGTCT
Organism: Streptomyces cirratus; assembly: GCF_014650775.1. Lineage (GTDB taxonomy): Bacteria > Actinomycetota > Actinomycetes > Streptomycetales > Streptomycetaceae > Streptomyces > Streptomyces cirratus. The sequence goes on from NZ_BMVP01000005.1 coordinate 125,756, forward strand.
GGTCGTTCACGTGGGCGATCCCGGTCGGGATGCGGCCGGCCAGGTCGAGTCCGTGCGCCGCGTCACGCGTGACGATACCGAGGGAGAGGCCGTACGGGCCCGCCGAGGCCAGCGCCACCGCCTCGTCCTCCGTCGCGAAGGACCGTACGGGCGCCACCGGACCGAAGACCTCCTCCGTGTAGGCGGGGCAGTCGTCGGACACGGCCGCCAGCACCGTCGGCCGGTAGAACAGGTCGCGGTGGGTGCCGCCCGCCACCAGCTTGGCACCCTGCACGGCGCTCGCCTCGACCAGCGCGTGGACCCGCTCCACCTGGCCCCGGTCGATGAGCGGTCCCAGGTGGACCCGCTCGCGGTACGGGTCGCCCACCGCCAGCGACTCCGCGCGCGCGGCCAGCCGCTCGACGTACTCGTCGTACAGGGAGGCGTGCACCAGGTGGCGCCCGGCCGTCATGCAGATCTGGCCCTGGTGGAAGAAGGAGCCCCAGGACGCTTGCGCGACGGCAGCCTCCACGTCGGCGTCCTCCAGCACGACCAGCGCCGAGTTGCCGCCCAACTCCAGGTGTGCGCGGGTCAGGTGACGACCCGCCAGTTCACCGACGGCCCGCCCGGCGGCGGTCGAGCCGGTGAACGACACCACCCGTACGCGCGGATCGGCGACGACCGCCGCCCCCGTGGCGGCCCCGCCGGGCAGCACGTGCAGCACCCCCGCGGGAAGCCCCGCCGCGGCGAACACCGCGGCCAGGGCGATGCCGCCGCAGACGGCGGTGCGCGGGTCGGGCTTGAGGAGGACGGCGTTGCCCAGCGCGAGGGCCGGGGCCACCGAGCGGACCGACAGGATCAGCGGCGCGTTGAACGGGGCGATGACCCCGACCACCCCGGCGGGCACGCGCCGGGTGAAGGAGAGCCGGGGCGCCTCGCTGGGCAGGACCTGCCCGGACGGGCGCGAGGCCAGCGCGGCCGCCTCGTAGCACTCCTGCGCGGCGACGTGCAGCTCGAAGTCCGCCTTGCCGGGTATCGACCCGGACTCCCGCACCAGCCAGTCCCGCAGCTCTTCGGCGTGGGCGGCGAACAGGTCCCCGGCGCGGCGCAGCACGGCCGCCCGCTCCAAGTGGGTGGCGCGGGCCCAGTCGTATTGCGCGGCCTGGGCCCGCACGGCGGCCTCGGCCACGTCCACGGGCGCGGCGAGGTCGAGGGTGGCGAGGGTACGCCCGGTCGCGGGTTCGACGACCGGGGCGGTGCCGCCGGTCAGGGTGGGTCCGTCCTGCCAGAGCGTCGGGTCGAGGAGCGGCATGGCGCGGGGCCTCCGGGTCTGGGTGGGGCGGGGGTGCGTCAGCACGCGCCATCGTGCCAGACCCGGGGCGGCACTTCTGTTCAGTTATTGGGCAGTTGGGGCGCTGGTTTGACCGGAAATGATCGACGGGTCGGGGTCAGCGCTCCAGGACCAGCGCGATGCCCTGCCCGACGCCGATGCACAGCGCCGCCATGCCCGTACCGGAGCCGGCCGCCGCGAGCTGGTGGGCGACCGACCCCGCCAGCCGGGCGCCCGAGGCGCCGAGCGGATGCCCGATGGCGATCGCGCCGCCGCGCGGGTTGACCACCGCCGGGTCCAGCTCCGGCCAGGCCGCCAGACAGCCCAACGCCTGGGCCGCGAAAGCCTCGTTGAGCTCCAGCACCGACAGGTCGGCCAGATTCCGGCCGGCCTTGGCGAGCGCCCGCTGGACGGCCTCCACCGGGCCGAGCCCGAACAGCTGCGGCTCGATCCCCGTGACTGCGCTCGCACTGATGCGGGCCAGCGGCTCCCGGCCGGTGGCGGCGAGTCCCGCCTCGTCCGTCAGCAGCAGCGCCGCCGCGCCGTCGTTCAGCGGCGAGGCGTTGCCCGCCGTGACGGTGCCGGAGCCGTCCGTCCGGAACGCGGGCTTGAGCCGGGCCATCGCCTCCGGGGTGGAACCCTCCCGGATCGACTCGTCCCGTACGAGGTCCGCGCCCGGGTACGGGACGACCTCGGTGTCGTAGAGCCCCTCGGCCCAGGCGGCGGCGGCCTTGCGGTGACTCTCCAGGGCGAACAGGTCCTGCGCCTCGCGCGTGACGGCGTACTTGTCCGCGACGAGTTCGGCGCCCTCGCCCAGCGAGCCCGTCCACTCCGCGGGCATGGCGGGGTTGGTCATCCGCCACCCCAGGGTGGTGGACCACATCTGCTGGTGCCCGGCCGGGAAGGCGCGCTCCGGCTTCTGCACCACCCACGGTGCGCGGGACATCGATTCCACTCCGCCCGCGATGGCCACGGAGGCGTCGCCGAGCGCGATGGCGCGGGCGGCCTGGATCACGGCCTCCAGGCCGGACCCGCAGAGCCGGTTCACGGTGACCCCGGGGACGGACACGGGCAGCCCCGCGAGCAGCACCGCCATGCGCGCGACGTCCCGGTTGTCCTCGCCCGCCCCGTTGGCGTCGCCGAAGACGACGTCGTCGATGCGGGCCGGGTCGAGGTCGGGCGTACGGTCCACCAGCGCGCGCACCACGTGGGCGGCCAGGTCGTCCGGGCGGACGCCGGCGAGCGCACCGCCGAACTTGCCGATCGGGGTGCGGACGGCGTCGACGACGTAGACGTCGCGGACGGTGCGGATGCTCATGGGGTCTCTCCTGGGCGGATCCGTACGGGCGGTGCCGGGACGGCGCCGGTGTCGGCGCAGGCGCGCGGCGCCGGGCACGCCCGGATGGGGCGCGCCCGCAGTCTCCGTCCGCCGATCACCGCCTGTCAACGGCCGCCCGGGCCCGCCGTGGGGCCACGGGCTCAGGTGGACTCGCGCCGGACCGCCACGGCCGTCATCAGGTCGTGCCGCTCGGTGAAGTGGGAAGGTTCCCGCACCGCGCGGTCCACGAGGGCGGCCAGGTGGTCCCCGGTGGGCATCTCGATCTGCACCGTGCTGAGCCGGGGGCGCAGCAGCCTTCCGATGAGCAGGTCGTCGGCGCCGATGACGGCCACGTCCTCGGGTACGCGCAGACCGGCGTCCTGGAGGGCCCGCATCAGCAGCATCGCGTACTCGTCGTTGTACGCGAAGACCCCGTCCAGCCCGAGCGAAGGCCAGCGGGCCGCGAGTGCGGCGGCCGATTCCTCGGTGTGGGCCAGGGGCAGCGGCTCCACCTCGGCCGACGCCACGGAGCGGGCACCCGCGAGCCGGGGCTCGGAGAAGAACCCCAGCCCCTCCTCCTGCGGGACGACGACCCCGATCCGGCGCCGGCCCCGCTCGACCAGGTGGGCGGCGGCCTTGGCGCCGACTGCCGCCTGGTCCATGACCAGCGCGTGCGCCCCGGGCACCCGTCCCGGCCCCAGCGTTATCACCGCGCGGGCACCGGCCCGTTTGAGCGTGGCGACGTTGCGCGCGCACAGGACGATGTCCCCGAGCGAGATCACGGCGACGGGGCGCAGCTCGGCCCACGCGCGGGCCGCCTCGTCCCCGGTGAGGCCGAGACTGCCGTACTGCACGACGGTGTAGTCGAGGCGGCGCAGGGCCCACTGGAGCTCGTTGAGGAAGGCGCCGTGGAGCGGGCCGGCGAGGACGTTGGAGGTGGGCAACAGCACGATCCGGGTGTGCCCGGCACGCAGGCTGCGCGCGGCGGCGTGCGGTACGTAACCCAGCTCCTCGGCGGCGTCGCGCACCTTGCGGCGGGTGGGCTCGCTGATGCGTACGGCTTCCGCGTTGTTCAGCACGTACGAGACCGTCGCGCGCGAGACCCCGGCGAGGCGGGCGACGTCGGCGCTGGTGGGGACGGGGGACGGGGCGTTGGTGGTCTGGGTGTTCGGTGTCTGAGGCATTGCCCTGGAATCTTCGCAGACCGCTCACGCGCGGGGAGTTGGCGGATGGCCTGAAACACATGCCGGGCAGGGTCACAGGCCTTCGTCGGCGGGCCGTCCCGGACTGGGCACCGCCCGCTCGCGCAGCACCCTCACCGTGCGCTCGTACCAGTCCCGGTTGGCCCGTTCGAACGACAGGCCGCGCAGGCAGGTCAGGTAGGGGCCGACGCGGTCGCCGCGGTGCAGGAAGTCCTCCTCCGCGAGGTCACCGCGCATCGTGCGCAGGAGGGCGTCGAACAGGTCGATCTTGGCTTGCGCGAAGGTGATCCGTTCCGTGAGCCGCGCGACCAGCACCTCGGTGTTCACATGGTCGGCGGCCTGGACCTTCACCAGCAGGTCGTCGCGGATGAAGGACGGCTTCGTCGCGGCCGCCGTGAACCGTTCGAGTTCGTCGAGCCCGGCCCCGGTGACCTTGAACAGGCGCTTGTTCGGCCGGGTCTCCTGGACCACCTCGCGGCCGGTGATCAGGCCCTCGTGTTCGAGTTTGGCCAGTTCGGCGTACAGCTGCTGCGGAAGCGCGTGCCAGAAGTTCGCCACGCCCATGTCGAACGCCTTGGCCAGCTGGTATCCGCTCAGCTCCTCGTCGAGCAGCGCCGCCAGGACGGCGTGGCGCAATGCCATCGGGCCGTCTCCTTCCTCTGGTCAGGGATCCCGGCCCCATGATAGTCAAGAAAATGACTAATCAAATTGAGGAGTGTGTGTGCCCCCGATGACCACCGCCGACCGCTTCCGCCGCGCCGTCGACAGCCATGACCTGGCCGCCATCGGAGAGCTGTTCACCGAGGACGTACGGCTGAACAGCCCCGTGAAGTTCAAGCCGTTCGAAGGCAAGCCGATGGTCCTCGGCCTGTTCGGCGTGCTCCTGCGCACCTTCGAGGACTTCCGCTACGTCGGCCGGCTCGACGGCGCCGCCGAAACCGGCGCCGCCCCGCCCGCCACCGACGACGCCGGCTCCCCCGCCGCCGTGCTGGTCTTCCGGGCCACCGTGAACGGGAAGCAGATCCACGGCATCGACCTGCTGCACTTCGCCGCGGACGGGCGGATCGAGGAGATCACGGTGATGGTCCGTCCCCAGTCCGCGGTACAGGCCCTGGGCGAGGCGGTGCTGGCCGGGCTGGTGGCCGACGGCCTGGTCCCGGGCGCGTAGGGCGGGCCGCTCGCAGGCAGTAACCTCACCCGCATGACGGCACTTTCGCAGCACGGCAACAGCCACGTCGAGCAGCCCGGGCGGGGCGGGGAGACGGCCACCACCGAGGCCGATCCGCACGCCATCGGGCCCGTGCGGACCTCCTACGCCCCCGACAAGGACGGCGATCCCGACCCCGGCGAGATCGTCTGGACCTGGGTCCCCTTCGAGGAGAACGACGGGCGCGGCAAGGACCGGCCCGTACTGGTGGTCGCGCGGGAAGCCGGACGGAACACGCTGCTCGCGGTGCAGCTCTCCAGCAAGCGGCACGACCACGACCGGGAGTGGGTGCCGATCGGCACCGGGCCGTGGGACGGCGCGGGCCGGGAGTCCTGGGTGGATGTGGACCGGGTGCTACGGGTGCACGAGTCGGGCATGCGCCGCGAGGCGTGCGCGCTGGACCGGGGCCGGTTCCAGCTGGTGGTGGACCGGCTGCGGGAGCGCTACGGCTGGCAGTAGCCGGACGGGGGCCATGGCACGCGGGCTTCGTGTCCAAGTGGCGCGGCGGCCCCGCCCGTTGCCCGGGCGGGGCCGCCGGTCATCCGGTCGGTGAGCCGGTCAGCCGACGCAGCGCGGGACGTTGCCCGCGCAGTTGGTGGGCAGGTTGTGGATGACCGTGTCGTCCCTGAGCTCCACGAGCCCGTTCACGCTGTTGTTGATGCCGCCGCCGCTCTCGGCCGCACGGTTTTGCACGACGAGGCTGCGGATGAGGGTCACCCGCGCGGAGGGCAGGCCCGTCACCTGGTTGTTGATGCCGCCGCCGTTGCGGCCGGAGGAGTTCTTTTCGATCTTGATCCGCTCCAGGAGCGCGGTGCCTTCGTTGTCGATGGCGCCGCCGTCGCGGCCGGCCTTGTTGAGGTCGAAGACGCTCTCTCGGGCCTCCAGCGCCGAACGCAGGCCGTTGAACACGGCGCCGCCGTCGAAGCCGGCCCAGTTCGCGGTGAAGTTGCTGCCGCTGATCGCGGTATGGGCGGTGGGGCCGGTGTTGCTGATGGCGCCGCCGTTGCCGTCATGCGCCTCGTTGTGGGTGAACACGCTGTGGTCCAGGACCCGGAGCGTGCCGATGTTCGCGACGCCGCCGCCGTTGAAGCTGGAGGTGTTGCCCGCGACGGTCGTCTTCTTCAGCGTGACGCTGCCGTTCGTCGTGTTGTAGACGGCGCCTCCGTCGACCGTGATGGCGATGTTGGTCAGGAGCTTGCTGTCGACCACCGTGACACGGCCGTTGTTGTTGAAGATGGCACCGCCACTCACGCCGGCCTGGTTCCCGGAGAGGGTGCTGTCCTCCACCAGCAGGGTGCCCTCGTTGTTGATGCCACCGCCGTTCGTGAGGGCGCGGCCGCCGTTGACCACGACGCCCTTCAACGTCAGTTCGCCGGTCGCGGCCACGCTCAGCAGCCGGAAGAGGGTGGTCGCCGCCGTGGAACGGATCAGGCTGGAGTCCAGGCCCTTGATGGTGACCCTGCTGGTGATGGGCGGCAGCGCGTTGCCGCCGGTGCCCGCCGTGAAGCGGTAGACGCAGCGGTGGGCCAGGTTGATCGTCGCGCCGTCGGGATTGCTGTTGGCCTGTGTGACGGCGGCGATGAGCCCGGCGATGTCGCCGCACCGCACGTTGAGGTTCAGGGGCTGGGCCACGGCCACAGCCGGAGCTGCCGCGACGGCCAGGCCCAGGCTTGCCACCACAGCGGATCCGGCGAGCACGAGACGCTTCTTCATTCGCTTGTGTTCCTCTCAGTACCCAGGTGGGCCCCCGCGCCGTCGTCCTGCGTCCAGCCGTGGTGGAGTGGAGTGGGGAGGGAAGTGAGGGGCGCCGTCATGACGTGACAGGGTTAGCCGATGGGTCCCGGCGTGTCCCCGTACCTGCGTACGGACTCTCCGGAAATTCATACGAATGGTGGCCGCTGCGGTCCGTGCCCTGCTCCTACGGGTGCGCGACCCCCTCCGCTCCTGCGCGGCCGAACCCCGCCAAGGCCCGCTCGAAGGCCTCCCGCGGCCCCGGATCGCGGTCCAGGACACCGAACACCACCTGCTCGAACACGCCCGCGAACCGCCCGGCGAGCAGCGCCCGGAAGGCCTCGGCGACCTCCCCCGGATCGTTGCGGAACACCCCGCACCCCCACGCGCCCAGCACCAGCCCCCGATAGCGGTGCAGTGCGGCGACCTCCAGTACCCGTTCGGCCCTCCGGGCGAGGGCGGCCGGGATCTCGTGCGCGCGCTCGGGCTCCTGGCGGCGGATCGCTCCCGCGTTCGGCGCCGGGGAAGTGAGGAATCCGGCCCGGTACGGGGTCTCCAGCAGTTCGCCCCGGTCGTCGCGGAAAACGGGCACCCCGGGCGAGTGAATCACCCGGTCGGTGTAGAAGGTGCTGCGGCCGGCGCGGTGCACCTCGTAGTACTCCGGCGCCTCCAGCAGGGTCTCGTAGAGCGCCGAGGCGCGGCACAGCGCTTCCTCCTGGGCTTTGGCCCCGCGGACGTAGCCGCCCCCGGGATTGCGGGCCGAGGCGAAGCACAGGACCGCGACCGGGAGCTCCTCTCCGGGGCCACCGGCGAGCCTGCGGGCCGCGGCCGTGCTGCTCTCCCCCGTGACCTCTACGACGGTCCGGCCGGAACCGGCCTTCGGCTCATCGCTTGAAATGACCCGGTTTGGCCCATATATCCTTGTTCCTGCCTTGGCTTCCGCCACGGCGGCGGCCAGGGAGACCCGGCGCCCGGAGCGCGTCCGGTAGCCACCGGCCGCCAAGATGATCGCGTTATGGCGCGCGATTTCACGGAATCTGCTGCTCACGCCGTGATCCTGCGGCGCGGGACGCGCCGACGGCAAGGGAATTTGTGCCGGGCAGGCGGGTAGGCACGGATGACATCCGAGCCGTCGACAGGTGACGGCCGACGACAGGAGATGAGGTTCCGGTCATGCACCAGGACTCACCCGCTCCGCCCTGCCAGCCCCCTCCCGACGCCCCCCTCTCCGAAGCCGCCGCCGAGGATCTGGTCCACGGCATCTGCTTCAAGACCGGCCCGCCGCGCCTGGTCGGCGCCGAACTCGAGTGGCTGGTGGTGGACGCCGACCGCCCTTGGATACCGCTGGACGCCGACCGGCTGACCGCGGCGCACGACGCCGCGGGCGCCCTGCCGCTGAGGTCCCGGTTCACCGTCGAGCCCGGCGGCCAGCTGGAGCTCAGCTCCGCACCCGCCGGCTCCCTCACCGCCTGCGTGGACGGCCTCCAGGCCGACCTCGCGGCCGTCCGCGGCGCCCTCGGCGAGCGGGGCCTGGCCCTGCGGGGCCTCGGCCTCGACCCGCGCCGGCCCTACCGCCGCCTCCTCGACAGCCCGCGCTACCGGGCCATGGAGAGCTACTTCGACCGTACCGGCCCGGCCGGCCGCGCCATGATGTGCGCCTCCGCCTCCGTGCAGGTGTGCGTGGACGCGGGCCTGGAGGAGCCCGGGCCGCTCGGGCACGGCCGGCGCTGGCGGCTGACGCACCTGCTGGGCGCGGTGCTGGTGGCCGCGTTCGCCAACTCCCCCGCGCACGAGGGCCCGTACGCCGGATGGCGGTGTGCGCGGCAGGGCATCTGGAGCGACATCGACTCGCGGCGCGCGCTCGCCCCGCCGCTGGACGAGGAGCCGCGCGCCGCCTGGACCCGGCACGCGCTGGACACCGAGGTGATGTGCGTGCGCTCCTCCGGGCCGTCCTGGCAGGTGCCGGGCGGCCTGACGTTCCGCGACTGGCTGCGTACCGGGGGTCCCCGGCCGCCGACCCGGGCGGATCTGGACTACCACCTGACGACCCTGTTCCCGCCGGTCCGCCCGCGCGGCCACCTGGAACTGCGGATGATCGACGCCCAGCCCGGTGAGGACGGCTGGCTGGTGCCGGTGGCGCTCACGCACGCGCTGTTCGACGACCCCGAGGCCGCCGAGACCGCCTACCGGGTGGTCAAGGCACTGGCCGACGCGTACGGGGGCCGGCGCGCCCCCCGCAACCGGCTGTGGGCGACCGCGGCCCGGGCGGGGCTGACCGACCCGGACCTGCGGGCGGCCGCCGTCGCCTGCTTCGCGGCGGCCGCGCAGGCGCTGCCCCGGCTCGGGGCGGGTACCCGCGTCTGCGACACGGTCGGCGCGTTCGCCGAGCGCTACGTACTGCGCGGCCGCTGCCCGGCCGACGACCACGACCAACGGCAGCCCGCCGGGAAGGGAACGCGACCGTGACCACCGAATCCCGCCCCACCGGCTCGCGTGAGCGCGCCGCCGCGGCGCTGACCGCCGCCCGGGCCCGCACAGCCGCGCTGACCGACGCCGTGACCGACGAGGACCTGACGGCGCAGCACTCACCGTTGATGTCTCCGCTGGTCTGGGACCTCGCGCACATCGGGAACCAGGAGGAGCTGTGGCTGCTGCGCCGGGTGGCCGGGCGTGAATCCATGCGGCCCGAGATCGACCCGCTCTACGACGCTTTCCAGCACCCCCGCTCCGAACGGCCGAAACTGCCGCTGCTGGGACCCGGCGAGGCCCGCCGGTACGCGGCCGAGGTGCGGGGGCGGGTCTTCGACCTGCTGGAGCGCACTCCCTTCGAGGGCACCCCGCTCCTGGACGGCGGTTTCGCCTTCGGGATGATCGCCCAGCACGAACAGCAGCACGACGAGACCATGTTGATCACCCATCAGCTGAGGCGCGGCGCACCCGTACTGGCGGCGCCCGACCCCGGTCCCCCGCAAGGGCCACCGCCCCCGGCGGCGGAAGTCCTCGTCCCCGGCGGCCCGTTCACGATGGGGACGTCCGCGGAGCCGTGGTCCCTGGACAACGAACGGCCCGCGCACACCCGGGACGTCGCCCCGTTCTGGATCGACACGACGCCGGTCACCAACGCCGCCTACCGGGCCTTCATGGCGGACGGCGGCTACCACGAGCCCCGCTGGTGGGCCGCGCAGGGCTGGGAGCAGATCCGGGCGCACGGGATCGAGGCCCCGCTGTTCTGGCACCGGGAGGGCGGGATCTGGCTGCGCCGCCGTTTCGGCGTCACCGAACCCGTCCCGGACGACGAGCCGGTGCTCCACGTCAGCTGGTACGAGGCCGACGCCTACGCCCGCTGGACCGGACGCCGACTGCCCACCGAGGCCGAGTGGGAGAAGGCGGCCCGCCACGACCCCCGCACCGGGCGCTCCACCCGCTACCCGTGGGGCGACGCCGACCCGACGCCGGCCCACGCCAACCTGGGCCAGCGCCACCTGCGCCCCGCCCCGGCGGGCAGCTATCCGGCCGGCGCCTCCCCGCTCGGCGTGCGCCAGCTGATCGGCGACGTGTGGGAGTGGACCGCCTCGGACTTCCTGCCGTACCCGGGGTTCAGGGCGTTCCCCTATCGGGAGTACTCGGAGGTGTTCTTCGGCCCGGAGCACAAGGTGCTGCGCGGCGGGTCCTTCGCCGTGGACCCGGTTGCCTGCCGGGGCACGTTCCGCAACTGGGACCTGCCGGTCCGCCGGCAGATCTTCGCCGGTTTCCGGACCGCGCGCGGGGGTGTCGCCTGATGTGCCGTCACCTCGCCTATGTGGGACCGCCGGTCTGCCTGGGACGGCTGCTCAGTGAACCCGAGTACTCCCTGGTCCGGCAGTCCTACGCGCCGCGCCGCCAGCGGTACGGCACGGTCAACGCCGACGGCTTCGGCGTCGGCTGGTACGCGGAGGGTGACCCGGTCCCGGCCCGCTACCGCCGCTCCGGCCCCGTCTGGGGCGATCTGACCTTCGCGGACCTGGCCCGGGTGGTGCGCAGCACCGCGGCGCTGGCCGCCGTCCGGGACGCCACGCTCGCAGGGGCGGACGGGGAGGCCGCCGCCTCGCCGTTCGCGTCGGGGCCCTGGCTGTTCAGCCACAACGGGGCGATACGCGACTGGCCGGACGCGGCGGGGCCCCTGGCGGCCGGGCTGCCGCCGCACGAGTTGCTCCAGCTGTCCGCGCGCACCGATTCGGCGCTGATCTGGGCGCTGGTGCTGCGCCGGCTCCGGGAGGGGGCCGGTCTCGGCGAGGCACTCGCGGGACCGGTGCAGGAGCTGGCGGCGGCTTCCCCCGGCTCCCGGCTGAACCTGCTACTGACGGACGGGAGGGGCATCGCCGCCACCGCCTGGGGCGACTCCCTCTGGTACCTGGCCGATCCGGGGGCAGGGCGCACGGTCGTGGCGTCCGAGCCGTACGACGACGACAGCCGCTGGACCGAAGTGGACGACCGCACCCTGTTGACCGCCACCCCCACCCGGGTCGATCTGACCCCGCTCAAGGAGAGCCTGTCGTGAGTGATTTCCAGTTGACCCGCACCCTCGACGAGCACTCCGCGGACACCGCGCTGCGGGCGGACGTGCGCGACGGCCTGACCCGCTCGCCGAAGGAGTTGCCGCCCAAGTGGTTCTACGACGCCCGGGGCAGTGAACTCTTCGAGGAGATCACCCGGTTGCCCGAGTACTATCCGACGCGCGCCGAGCGGGAGATCCTGCTGGGGCGGGCCGGGGAGATCGCGGCCGCGAGCGGTGCCCGCACGCTGGTGGAGCTGGGTTCCGGTTCCTCGGAGAAGACGCGGCACCTGATCGAGGCGCTGCCCGCGCTGGAGACGTACATCCCGGTGGACGTCAGCGAGAGCGCGCTGCGGGGGGCGGCTCAGACGCTGCTCGCAGAGCATCCGGGGCTGCGGGTGCACGCCCTGCTCGCCGACTTCACCCGGCCGCTGCGGCTGCCGGAGTCGGCCGGTCCGCGGCTGGTGGTGTTCCTGGGCGGCACGGTCGGGAACCTGCGGCCACCGGAGCGGGCCGCGTTCCTGGCGTCCGTGCGGGCGATGCTGTCGCCGGGTGACGCGCTGCTGTTGGGGACGGACCTGGTGAAGGACGAGGCGGTGCTGGTGGCCGCGTACGACGACTCCCGGGGGGTGACGGCGGAGTTCAACAAGAACGTACTGGCCGTCATCGACCGGGAGTTGGGCGCTGATTTCCACACCGCCGACTTCGAGCACGTGGCGGTGTGGAACCGGGAGCAGGAGTGGATCGAGATGCGGTTGCGGGCCCGGTCGGAGGTGCTGGTGAAGATCCGGGCCCTGGATCTGGTGGTGCCCTTCGAGGAGGGTGAGGAGATCCTGACGGAGGTCTCCGCGAAGTTCCGTCAGGAGGGCGTACGGCGCGAGCTGGCGGCGGCGGGGCTGCGGCTGACGCAGTGGTGGACGGATGCGGCGGACCGTTTCGCGCTGTCCCTGTCGGTGGCCGACGGCCCGGAGGGCTGAGCCGGTACGCCCGGTAGCGCCGGCGGGCGTCCCATGTCGCCGCGTACGGCTTCTTGAGCGGCCGCGGCGAGGTCCCGCCGGTCCGGGTGACGGCCCGGCGGGATCCTCGGCAGCAGCCGTACCTCGGCCCGGATACCGCGGGCGCGGGCGATGCGCCAAAGGGAAGCGGTCAGCGGATCGTCCCCGACGAAGGCGGGCGCCCCGGCGACGCCCCCGTCCGCCGCCAGCCGGTACGCGAGCCGCACCGGCTGCACGGGTACCCGCGCGTCGAGCGCCGCCTGGAACACGGCGCGCCGGAAGGGCCCCTGGGCGCGTCCGCACCAGGTGGAGCCTTCGGGGAACACGGTGACGCGGTCTCCGGCGAGCAGGGACCGGGTGACTGCGCCGACGGTGCGGGGCAGGGTCCTGATCCGGTCGCGTTCGATGAACAGGGTTCCGGCCCGGGCGGCGAGGCGGCCGAGTACGGGCCAGGCGCCGATCTCGCTCTTGGCCAGCATCCGGCAGGGCAGGGCGGCGGCGACGAGGGGGATGTCCAGCCAGGAGATGTGGTTGGCGACGACCAGGCGGCCGCCGTCCGGCCCGGGGCTGCCGTGCACGGTGATCCGTATCCCCAGGGCCCCCACCAGTGCGGCGGCCCAGGCCCGGACCAGGGCGTGGCGGGGGCGCTGCGGCAGGAGCCGCACCGGCGGCGCGGCCGCCACGGCGAGCAGCATCAGGGCGGCGGCGCAGGCGAGTCGCACCACCGCGTGCGGGATGCTCGCCGCCCGCCCCTCGTGGCCGGCGCAGGCCTCGGGGGTGCAGGGGGCGGTGGGCAGCCAGACGCTCATGCGCCCGGGGCGAGCGAGAGGAAGTGGTTCAGGTAGCGCGGGTTGGTCCGGCGCAGCGAGAGCAGGACGTACAGGTCGGCGCAGCCGAATCCGGCGTCGAGTGCGGGCTCGCCGCAGACCCAGGCGCCCAGGCGCAGGTAGCCGCGCAGCAGCGGGGGCAGCTCCGTGCGGTCGGGGAAGGCGATGCCCTCGGGGTTCCAGGGCAGGTGCGGGGTGACCCGGTACTCCTCGGGCGCGAGGTTGCGGGTCAGGACGTTCGCGCGGGTGGCGGCGGCCAGGACGCCGCCGTCGGCCAGCGGGATGGAGCAGCAGCCGGCCAGCCAGTTGTGTCCGGACCGGTCCATGTAGCGGGCGAGGCCGGCCCAGATGAGGGCGATGACGGCGCCGTTGCGGTGGTCGGGGTGGACGCACGAGCGGCCGACTTCGACGAGGTCGGGGCGGATGGGGGCGAGCGCCGTCAGGTCGAATTCGGTCTCGGAGTAGAGGCGGCCGGCGATGGCGGCGCGCTCGGGCGGCAGCAGCCGGTAGGTGCCGACGACCTGCCCGGTGTTCTCGTCCACCACCAGGAGGTGGTCGCAGTAGGCGTCGAAGGCGTCGGCGTCGATGCCCGGCTCGGGTCCGTCCAGGCGGGCGCCGAACTCCCCGGCGAAGACGAGGTGGCGCAGCCGCTGGGCGGCGCGTACCTCGTCCTCGTCGCGGGCGAGCCGGACGGCGTAGCGGGGGGCGGTGGCGGGGGAAGCCGGAGAGGCGGGGGAGGCCGGGGATGCGAGGGGGGACGGGGACAGGGGGGCGATGGTCATGGCTGCTCCTGATCCGGGCACGGAGGCCAGGCCGGCAGGTCGGCGGCCTGGCTCCCTTACTTCTTCCGTGACCGGCTGGATTCGACATGACCGCTCAGCGGCGGCGGGATGTGCGGACGCTGAACTCGGTGCTCGGACGGCCGGGGCGTGCTCGGCCGCGAGCCCCTGGGGCCCGCGTCCCGAGACCGACCGTGGGCGCAAAGTTCGCGGAAGCGGACTTACTGGGGCACCGTAGAAGCTGGCAATAGCGACCACTGTCGGGAGACGCCCATGTCCCACCACACCTACCGGGTGACCGAGATCGTCGGCACCTCACACGAGGGGATCGACCAGGCCGTCCGCAACGGGATCGCGCGGGCGGGCGCGACGCTGCGCAACCTGGACTGGTTCGAGGTCACGCAGGTGCGCGGGCACATCGAGAACGGCGAGGTCGCCCACTACCAGGTCGGCTTGAAGGTGGGCTTCCGGCTCGACGAAGAGGAGTGACCTGGCCCGCGCGGGCCACGGAGCGCGCGGCGTACGTCAGGTGCGGCCCTCGGTCTCCTGGGCGGTGGTGAGCTCCGGCGCGTCGGCGGCCCAGTCGGCGAGCACCACCCGGAAGCCGGCCTCCCGGGCGGCCTGGCAGACCAGTTCGTCGTCCACGAGCATCCGCACTTCCCGGGCCCGCGCGATCCGGCCGAGCACCTCCAGCTTGGTCGCCCGGGCGGGGCGGCGGTCCTGGTCGCCGCGCATCCACAGCCTGCCCTCGGGCAGCCCGTGCCGCGCCAGCCACTCGACGGTGTCCGCCCGGCAGCGCTCGGGCCGGCCGGTCAGGTAGACCACCTCGCAGTCGGCGGCGCTCTCCACGGCCAGGGCCACCCCGCGCGCGAGCGGCGGGTCGGCCGGGGCGGCCGCGAAGAAGCCGTCCCAGTCGCGCGGGCGGCGCTCCAGGAAGTGCTGGCGGTGGTCGGTGTCGGACAGGGTGTTGTCGATGTCGAAGACGGCCAGGGGCCGGCGGTCGGAGCTCTCACGGGACATGGGGGAAGCGTAGAGGGCGCCCGGTCCTTCGGGAATCCTTGTGGTCCCCGGGTGTTGAGGGGTGTGTGATCCCGAGAATCTCGATACTCGACCGGTCCCGCACGCGCCAGGGGCACCCGGCCCCGCAGGCCCTGCGGGACACCGTGGCGCTCGCCCGTGAGGCGGAGCGGCTCGGCTACCACCGCTTCTGGGTGTCCGAACACCACAGCGTGCCGGGCGTCGCCGGTTCCGCGCCCACCGTGCTGGCCGCCGCCGTGGCCGCCTCCACCCGGCGGATCCGCGTCGGTACGGGCGGGGTGATGCTGCCCAACCACCAGCCGATGGTCGTCGCCGAGCAGTTCGGGGTGCTGGAGGCGCTGTTCCCCGGCCGCATCGACATGGGCCTGGGCCGCTCGGTCGGCTTCACCGACGGGATCCGGCGGGCCCTGGGCCGTGGCACCGAGGACGCGGACCGGTTCGAGGAGCAGCTCGTCGAGCTGCTGGGCTGGCTCGACGGGACCCAGCGGGCCCACCCCGAGGTGCACGCCCGCCCGGCGGAGGGGCTGCGGATCCCGCCGTACGTACTGGCCACGGGCGAGGGCGCGCGGATCGCGGCCCGGGCGGGGCTGCCGGTGGTGGTGGGCGACCTGCGGGCCCGCGACCGGGTCGCCCGGGCGGTGGAGGCCTACCGCGAGGAGTTCCGGCCCTCCGCCTGGGGCGCGCGGCCGTACGTGGTGGTCTCGGGAACGGTGGCGGTCGCGGCCACCGGGGAGGCCGCCCGGCGGATCCTGGTCCCGGAGGCGTGGTCCGTGGCGTACTCCCGCACCCGGGGCAGTTTCCCGCCCCTGCGTCGATGACCCCGAAGGAGCGCGAGCTGTACGAGGGCGCGCTCCAGGGGCACGTGCACGGCACCGAGGAGCAGGTCGCGGCGGAGCTGACCGGGGCCGTCGGGGCGCTGGGCGCCGACGAGCTGCTGGTGACGACCTCCACCTACGACCGCACGGCACTGCTGGACTCGCTCTCCGGGCTGGCCCGGGTGGCGGGCCTGCGGACGGGGGCCGCCGACGACGCCCCCTAAACTGGGGCGAATGCACCCCCACACCGCTTCGGAGACCGACGCCCGCGACCCGTACGTACGGGTGCGGGGCGCCCGGGAGCACAACCTGCGCGGCGTCGACGTGGACATCCCGCGCGACGCCCTCACCGTCTTCACCGGCGTCTCCGGTTCCGGTAAGAGTTCGCTCGCGTTCGGCACCCTCTACGCGGAGGCGCAGCGCCGATACTTCGAGTCCGTGGCCCCGTACGCCCGGCGGCTCATCCACCAGGTCGGCGCTCCGCAGGTGGATTCCGTCACGGGTCTGCCGCCCGCGGTCTCGCTGGAGCAGCGGCGCTCGTCGCCCGGTTCCCGGTCCTCGGTCGGGACGGTGACGATGCTGTCCAACTCGCTGCGGATGCTGTACTCGCGGGCGGGCACCTATCCTCCCGGCGCGCAGCGGCTCGACTCCGACTCCTTCTCCCCCAACACCGCCGCCGGGGCCTGCCCTTCGTGCCACGGCATCGGCCGCATCCACCGCACCAGCGAGGAACTCCTCGTACCCGACCCGGACCTGTCGATCCGGCAGGGCGCCATCGCGGCCTGGCCGGGCGCCTGGCAGGGCAAGAACCTGAGGGACGTCCTGGAAGCGCTCGGCCACGACGTGGACGCACCCTGGCGGGAACTGCCCGCGGAGGACCGCGAGTGGATCCTGTTCACCGACGAGCAGCCGGTGGTCACCGTGCACCCGGTACGGGACGCCGACCGTATCCAACGGCCGTACCAGGGCACCTACATGAGCGCGCACCGCTATGTGATGCGGACCTTCGCCGAC
The DNA here is from genome assembly GCF_014650775.1 of Streptomyces cirratus. Lineage (GTDB taxonomy): Bacteria > Actinomycetota > Actinomycetes > Streptomycetales > Streptomycetaceae > Streptomyces > Streptomyces cirratus. The sequence goes on from NZ_BMVP01000005.1 coordinate 142,522, forward strand.
AGCAAGAGCGCCACGCTGCGCGCCCGCGCCGAGAAGTTCCTCACCGACTCGCCGTGCCCGAGCTGCCAGGGGCGAAGGCTGCGTCCCGAGGCCCTCGCCGTGACCTTCGCGGGGCGGACGATCGCGGAGCTGGCGGCGCTGGCGCTGACCGAGCTGGACGCCGTACTGGCTTCCACGCCCGCGGCCGGGGAGGCGGCGCGGGTCCTCGTCGAGGACCTGCGGGCGCGGATCGGGCCGGTCACCGAGCTCGGGCTCGGCTATTTGAGCCTGGACCGGAGCGCGCCGTCCCTGTCGGCGGGCGAGTTGCAGCGGCTGCGGCTGGCGACGCAGCTGCGGTCGGGGCTGTTCGGGGTGGTGTACGTACTGGACGAGCCGTCGGCGGGGCTGCACCCGGCCGACACCGAGGCGCTGCTGGGCGTACTGGACCGGCTCAAGGCGGCCGGGAACACGGTTTTCGTGGTGGAGCACGACATGGAGGTGGTGCGGCACGCGGACTGGCTGGTGGACGTCGGGCCGCTGGCCGGGGAGCACGGCGGGCAGGTGCTGCACAGCGGGCCGCCGGGCGCGCTGGCCGCGGTGGCGCGGTCGGCGACGGCCCGGCACCTCTTCGGGACGGGTGGGCCGGCCCCGGCCCGGGCGGCGCGCACCGCGACGGGCGCGGTGCGGCTCAGCGGGATCGAGCGGCACAACCTGCGGGGCGTGGACGCCGAGTTCCCGCTGGGGGTGTTCACGGCCGTCACCGGCGTGTCCGGGTCCGGGAAGTCCACGCTGGTCGGGCAGGCGCTGGCCGCGGAGGTCCGGGAGCGGCTGGCCGACGGGGCGTTCCCGGTTCGGCGGCTGGTGGAGGTGGACCAGAAGCCGATCGGCCGGACCCCGCGCTCCAACCTGGCGACGTACACGGGGTTGTTCGACGTGGTGCGCAGGCTCTTCACCGCGTCGCCTCAGGCGCGGGAGCGCGGCTGGAAGGCGGGACGGTTCTCCTTCAACGTGCCGGGCGGCCGTTGCGAGACCTGCCAGGGCGAGGGCTTCGTGTCGGTGGAGCTGCTGTTCCTGCCCAGTACGTACGCCCCGTGCCCCGAGTGCGGCGGCGCGCGGTACAACTGCGAGACGCTGGAGGCGCGGTACGAGGGGCTGAACATCGCGGAGGTGCTGGGTCTGACGGTGGAGTCGGCGGCGGCGTTCTTCGCGGGGGTCCCGGCGGCGGCGCGCAGCCTGCGGGCGCTGGAGGACATCGGGCTGGGCTACCTGCGGCTGGGACAGCCCGCGACGGAGTTGTCGGGCGGCGAGGCGCAGCGGATCAAGCTGGCGACGGAGCTGCAGAGGCTGCGCCGCGACCACACGCTGTACCTGCTGGACGAGCCGACGACGGGACTGCATCCGGCCGATGTGCGGGTACTGCTGCGGCAGTTGCACGGCCTGGTGGACGCCGGGCACTCGGTGGTGGTCGTGGAGCACGACATGGAGGTCGTCGCGGGCGCGGACTGGGTCATCGACCTGGGGCCGGGTGGCGGGGCGGAGGGCGGCCGCGTCGTGGCGGCCGGAACCCCGGCGTCGGTGGCCCGGGCGCCGGGCAGCGCCACCGCCCGCTACCTGGCCCGGGCCCTGGGGACGGCGTAACCGGCGGCCTCAGGTGATCTGCCACTGCTGGTAGGGCGAGTCCTGCGCCGGCTGCTGGGTGACGGGGGCTCCGTCCGCGGCGGACGCGGTGGTCAGCAGGAGCGCGCTCTTCTTGTTGGCCACCGAGTAGCCGCCGGCACCGAGGGCGGTGAGCTGCCAGCGCTGGCTGTCGCCGCCGGTGCAGGCCGCCTGGATGACGGCCGCTCCCGGCCCGCCGCCGGGGACGTCCGCGCACAGGGCGGAGGCGCCGTTGACGAGGGTGTAGCTGCCGTCGCCGTCGGGGTTCAGCTGCCACTGCTGGTTGGCACCGCCGTGGGGTGTCCAGGTGATGAGCCGGGTGCCGGAGGCGGTGGAGCTGCCCGGGTCGTCGAGGGCCTTGCCGGCCGCGGTGAGGGTCCGGGCGCCGCCCAGGGGGTCCCCGTACACCTCGAACTCGTAGAGGGAGTAGCCGTAGGCCGTGCCGCGCTGCGTGCCGTAGACGCGGATGTAGCGTCCGGTGCCGGTCAGGCCGGTCAGGTCCTGGACCGCACCCGCCCCGGTGGTGGTGGAGTAGACGGTGCGCCAGGTGGTGGCGTCGTCGGAGAGCTGGATCTGGAAGGACTTCCCGTAGGCCGCCTCCCAGCGCAGCACCACGCGGTTCACGCGGCGGCCGGCGCCGAGGTCGACCTGGAGCCACTGCGGGTCGCCGTAGGCGCTGGACCAGCGGGTTGCGGGGTCCGCGTCGGTGGCGGAGGCCGCGGGGAAGTTCGCCGTCTCGGTGCTGGAGGCGGTGGTCGGGCGGCCCAGGGCGAGGTTCTGCGGCCCGGCGGTGCCGGGCCAGGCGGGGTTGTGGCCCACGGCGGCGACGATGGGGGTGAAGGCGGCGTAGGCCGCGACCGGCTTGGGCGAGCCCCAGGTCTGCTGGGCCAGGGCGCGCAGCGGGTACATGATGCCCGCGGCGATCTGGTCCTCGCTCTCGGCGGTGGGGTTGTCGCACCAGACGTGGAGGAGGGAGCCGGGGTTCCTCGCCGGGTCGGAGAGGGTGGCGCCGCCTTCGAAGCGGTCCGCGGTCCAGCTCTCGTACATCCACTTGGTGTCCGGTTTGGCGCCGCCGAGTACGTAGTAGGTGGGCGTCCAGGAGTCGTTGGCGACGGTGTGCCCGGCGGCGGCGAGTTGCTGGGGGGTGAGGCCGTAGGTGTACCAGTACTCGACGACGATGCCGGCGTTCGGGCCGAGCGTTCCGTCGCCGGACTTGATTCCGTCGTTCCACATGCGGGTGGTCTTGCCGCCCGCCCGGACCAGGGCGTCGGCCCAGTTGACGAACCCGTAGAAGGTGTCCTTGGCGGTGGCGTTCGCGCCGTAGTGGGCGCGGGCGTAGTCCAGGAGCTGCGGGTACTTGGCGTAGTCGGTGACGTATTCGTCCGCGCCGATGTGCCAGTACGGTCCGGGGAACAGCGGCAGGTACTCGTTGATCAGGTCCTTGACCAGCGTGTACGAGGCGGGGAGCGAGAGGTCGATGAAGTCGGGGCTGAGGGCGCCGGAGCTGCTCTTGAGCCGCAGTTCGGGGTGCGCGGCCAGCACCGCGTTCATGTGCCCGGGTGTGTCTATCTCCGGGACGATGGTGACGTGGTACGTGCGGCCGAGGGCGACGAGGTCGGCGATGTCCTGCTTGGTGTAGTGGTCGGTGGAGACGATCTCCGGGTGGGCGGAGCTTTCGAGGCGGAAGCCGAAGGTGTCGGAGAGGTGGAAGTGGAAGGTGTTGAGCTTGAGGTAGGCCAGTTCCTTGATGTGCTGCTTGAGCCAGTCGACGGTGAAGAACTTCCGCCCCTGGTCGACCATGAGGCCGCGCTCCGCCTTGGCGGGCCAGTCGACCGCCGTTCCGGCGGGCAGGGACAGGGACCGGTGCAGGAGTTGCAGGACGGTGCGGGTGCCGTTGAAGGCGCCGGTGTCGGTGGCCGCCCGGATGGTGAGGGAGGTGGCGGCGGTCATCCGGTAGCCCTCGGCGGGCAGGGTGGGGTCCCCGAGGCTGAGCCCGATGTCCCCGGGGGCGGCGCTCCCGGTGATGACGGTGACGCCGCGTCCTGTCAGCGCGCGCAGGTCCTCCGCGAAGGTCGCCGCCTCGTCGGAGAGCTGGTCGGTGTAGGCGGGGTCGACGGCGATGCGGGTGGTTCCTGTGAAGGTGTAGCTGCCGGTGCCGGCCGTCCATTGTCTGAGCGCCGGTACGGTCTGCGGCGGGGCCGAGGCGGCCGCCCGGGAGGTGCCGGCGCCGGGCAGCGCCAGCGCGAACACCGTGCAGACGGCGGCGATCAGGAATCTGAGCAGACGCATGGCTGCCTCCAGCCGGCTGTGGCCGCAGAGCGGGACGGTGCCCAAGTGCAGCCCAGTGTCGAGAACATGTCAATACATGCTCGGAACCCGGCCGGATCGAGCACGGCCGCGCACCACGACGCTGCCTAGGCGTCGCCGGACAGCAGGTGCTGCGGGAGTTCGTGGAAGCTCCAGCGGCCCTGGTGGCGGGTGAACATCCAGACGAGGTCGTGGCGGTCGGGCCAGGCGGCGGGGACGCCCAGCACGCGGTGGGCGCCGAGGGCGCGGACCAGGCGGGGGATGCCGTGGTGCTCCCAGCACACGAGTACGGGCATCCGCGCGGCCAGCACCACCCGCGCCAGGGCCGGTTCCGCGCCGATCGCGAACTCGGTGCGGACCGGCAGGTGCAAGGACGCGGCCAGCGGCTCGACGGTCTGCTTGCAGCGGACGGGCGCGGACGGGCCGCCGGTCGCGAAGAGGGCGGCCGGGCGGGGCAGTGGCGCCCGGGCCGCCGGGGGGAACAGCCTCGGGATTTCCTCGGCGCGGCGCTCGCCCCGGCCGGCCAGGGCTCCGGGGTGTTCGTTGCCGTCGTCGTCCTCGCCGGTGTCCCCCGGGGGCGGCTGCTCGCCGTTCCGGATGATCATGATGAGCGCGTCCCCGGGGAGGGCTTTCGGGCCCGGGGTCGGGCGCGCGGACTGCGTGGTGCAGCCGGCCACCGCGAGCGGTGCGAGGGCGGCGGCCAGCACGGCTCGGCGGCGCGGTCCGGACCCGGCGGGGGCTTGTGCCATGGGGCCACTCTCCCCCATTTCCGGGAGCCGGCCCGGCCGCGGCGCGGCGTACGGCCTCCACGTGCCCCCCGGTCGGCGGATCGGGCCCCGCTCCCCACGGCCCCGAGGAGGCCCGGCCGGGTGCTACGCCTTGCGGACCGCGCGGAGCCACTCCTTGTTCATGGCGGCGATCGACGGCAGCGGGATGCCCTTGGGGCAGGCCGTGGCGCATTCGCCGGTGAGGGTGCAGCCGCCGAAGCCCTCGTCGTCCATCCGGGCCACCATGTCCAGTACCCGGGTCTCCCGCTCGGGCGAACCCTGCGGCAGCACGTTCAGGTGGTTGACCTTGGCGGAGGTGAACAGCATCGCCGAGCCGTTGGGACAGGCCGCCACGCAGGCCCCGCAGCCTATGCACTCGGCGTGTTCGAAGGCGTGGTCGGCGTCGGCCTTGGGCACGGCCGTGGCGTGCGCCTCGGGGGCGGAGCCGGTGGGAGCCGTGATGTACCCGCCGGCCTGGATGATCCGGTCGAAGGCGCTCCGGTCGACGACGAGGTCCTTGACCACCGGGAACGCCGAGGCGCGCCACGGCTCGATGTCGATGGTGTCGCCGTCTGCGAAGGCCCGCATGTGGAGCTGGCAGGTGGTGGTCCGCTCGGGGCCGTGGGCGTCGCCGTTGATGACGAGGCTGCACGCGCCGCAGATGCCTTCGCGGCAGTCGTGGTCGAAGGCGACCGGGTCCTCACCCCGCAGGATGAGGTCCTCGTTGAGGGTGTCGAGCATCTCCAGGAAGGACATGTCCTTCGAGATGCCGTCGACCTCGTACGAGGCCATCGCGCCGGGGGTTTCGGGGTTCCGCTGGCGCCAGACGCGCAGGGTGAGCTTCATGCGTAGCTCCGCTGGGTGGGGTGGACGTACTCGAAGACGAGGTCTTCCTTGTGCAGGACGGGCGCGATGCCCGTGCCCTGGTACTGCCAGGCCGCCGCGTAGCCGAACTCCTCGTCGCGGCGGGCGGCTTCGCCGTCCGGGGTCTGGGACTCCTCACGGAAGTGCCCGCCGCAGGACTCGGCGCGGTGCAGCGCGTCGAGGCACATCAGCTCGGCGAGCTCCAGGTAGTCGACGACGCGGTTGGCCTTCTCCAGTGACTGGTTGAACTCCTCGCCGCTGCCGGGGACCTTGATCCGCCGCCAGAACTCGTCCCGGATCTCCGGGATGCGGGCGAGGGCCTTGCGCAGTCCGGCGTCGGTGCGAGCCATTCCGCAGTACTCCCACATGAGTTCGCCGATCTCGCGGTGGAAGGAGTCGGGGGTGCGGTCGCCGTCGACGGCGAGCAGCTTCGCAAGGGTGTCGCGGGTCTCGCGGACCGCGGCCGCCGCCTCGGGGTGGGTGTCGTCGACGGTGTCGTGGTGCGGGTTGCGGGCGAGGTAGTCGTTGATGGTGGAGGGCAGGACGAAGTAGCCGTCGGCCAGGCCCTGCATCAGCGCGGACGCCCCGAGGCGGTTGGCGCCGTGGTCGGAGAAGTTGGCCTCGCCGATCGCGAACAGGCCCGGGACGGTGGTCTGGAGGTCGTAGTCGACCCAGAGTCCGCCCATCGTGTAGTGGACGGCCGGGTAGATCCGCATGGGGACTTCGTACGGGTTCTCCGCGGTGATCCGCTCGTACATGTCGAAGAGGTTGCCGTACTTCTCGGCGACCTTGTCCTTGCCCATGCGGCGGATGGCGTCGGCGAAGTCCAGGTAGACGCCCTGGCCGCCGGGGCCGACGCCGCGGCCCTCGTCGCAGACGTTCTTCGCGGCGCGGGAGGCGATGTCGCGGGGCACGAGGTTGCCGAAGGAGGGGTAGATCCGCTCCAGGTAGTAGTCGCGCTCCGCTTCGGGGATCTCGGCTGCGGGGCGGGTGTCGCCCTTGGCCTTGGGGACCCAGATGCGGCCGTCGTTGCGCAGGGATTCGCTCATCAGCGTGAGCTTCGACTGGTGGTCGCCGGTGCGCGGGATGCAGGTGGGGTGGATCTGGGTGAAGCAGGGGTTCGCGAAGTGGGCGCCGCGCCGGTGCGCCCGCCAGATGGCGGTCGCGTTGGAGTTCATGGCGTTGGTGGAGAGGTAGAAGACGTTGCCGTAACCGCCGCTGGCCAGCACCACGGCGTCGGCGTAGTACGTGCTGATCCTTCCGCTGATCAGGTCGCGGGCGACGATGCCGCGGGCGACTCCGTCGACGGTGATCAGGTCGAGCATCTCGGTGCGGGCGTGCATCTCGACGTTGCCCGCGGCGATCTGCCGGGACAGCGCCTGGTACGCGCCGAGGAGCAGTTGCTGGCCCGTCTGGCCGCGGGCATAGAAGGTGCGCGAGACCTGGACGCCGCCGAAGGAACGGGTGTCGAGCAGGCCGCCGTATTCGCGGGCGAAGGGGACGCCCTGGGCCACGCACTGGTCGATGATCTCGACGGAGATCTGGGCGAGGCGGTGGACGTTGGACTCGCGGGCGCGGAAGTCGCCGCCCTTGACGGTGTCGTAGAAGAGGCGGTGGACGGAGTCGCCGTCGTTGCGGTAGTTCTTGGCGGCGTTGATGCCGCCCTGGGCGGCGATGGAGTGGGCGCGGCGCGGGGAGTCGGAGTAGCAGAACTGGACGACGTGGTAGCCCTGCTCGGCGAGGGTCGCGCCGGCCGCGCCGCCGGCCAGGCCGGTGCCGACGACGATGACGGTGTGCTTGCGGCGGTTGGCGGGGTTGACCAGCTTCGCCTCGAAGCGCCGGCGGTCCCAGCGGTCGGCGATGGGGCCGGCGGGCGCCTTGGTGTCGGCGAGGGGCTCGCCGGTGGTGTAGGCGGTGTAAGCGGTGTATTCGCTGTTGTCGTTGCTGCTCATCTCAGCTCACCACTCCGGTCATGACGGCGACGGGCACGGACGCGAAGCCCGCGAAGAGGACGAGGGCCAGGGCGTTCGCCAGGAACCTCAGGGACCGCTCGCGCCGGGCGTTGCCGGCCCCGAGGGTCTGGGCGGCGCTCCAGAAGCCGTGCCGCACGTGCAGGCCGAGCGCGGCCATGGCCACGAGGTAGATCGTGTTGCCGTACCAGGTGGAGAAGGTGGCGAGGACGTTCTGGTAGGGGTGGCCGGCCCACGCGCGCTCGTTGACGGTGAGCGTGGTGAGGTCCAGGAGGTGCCAGACGATGAACAGGGCGAGGATGATCCCGCCCCAGCGCATCGTGCGGGTCGCGTAGCTCGCGCGGCGCCGCTTGTGGGTGTACTTGACCGGGCGCGCCTTGATGTCGCGGCGGCTGAGCTGGTAGGCGCAGACCCCGTGCGCGACGACGGCGGCGACGAGCACGACGCGGACGATCCACAGGGCCCACTCGTGGTGCAGGAACGGGGATCCGAGGGTGCGCAGCCAGTGCGCGTATCCGTTGAACTCCTCCGGCCCGAAGAAGATCTTCAGGTTGCCGAGCATGTGGACGACGAGGTAGCCGAGCATGATCAGGCCGGAGACGGCCATCACGGACTTCTTGCCGACGGTGGAGTCCCAGAGCGTGCGCGTGGTGGACGGCCGTCGATCCGTCCGCGGTGCCAGAGCCATGGGACGACGGTAGGGATGAAGGTCCTGAAAGGTCCAAGACATGATGGAGCTGCATTCGATAGGTATTACCTATGTACGGCGTTAGCCTGGGACGATGCAGTTCCAGCAGCTCCTCTATTTCGTGGCGGTCGCCGAGACCCGGCACTTCACCCGGGCGGCGGAGCGGGTCCATGTGGCCCAGCCGTCGCTCTCGCAGCAGATCAGGGCCCTGGAGCGGGAGCTGGGGGCGGAGCTGTTCAGCCGGGCGCGGGGCAACATCGCCCTCACGGATGCGGGAGAGGCGCTGTTGCCGCTGGCCCGGCGGATCCTGGCGGACGCGGACACGGCGCGGCTGGAGGTGCAGGAGCTGGCGCAGCTGCGGCGCGGGCGGGTGCGGCTGGGGGCCACGCCGAGCGTGTGTACGGGGTTGCTGCCGGACGTGCTGCGCGCCTTCCACAGCGCGCATCCGGGGATCGAGTTGCTGATCGAGGAGAGCGGTTCGCTGGACCTCGTACGGGAACTCGCGCGCGGGGTACTGGACCTGGCCCTGATCGCGCTGCCGCTTCCGCCGTCGGCGCCGGCGCTGACGACGGTGGAGCTGCTGACCGAGGATCTGGTGGTGGTCTCATCAGCGGACCGGCCGGCGCCGGGCGGGGGTGGGCCGCTGACGATCGCCGCGCTGCGTGACGAGCCGATGGTGATGTTCCGGCACGGCTACGACTTGCGCGACCTGACGGTTGCGGCCTGCCGGGCGGCGGGTTTCGAGCCGGTGTTCACGGTCGAGGGCGGCGAGATGGACGCGGTCCTCGGCTTCGTCCGGGCGGGGCTCGGTATCGCGGTGGTCCCGGCGATGGTCGTCGAGCACGGCGGGCCGGGCCTGCGCGCCACCCCGCTCGCCGGCTCCCCGTTGCGCCGCACGATCGCCCTGGCCCACCGCACGGACGTCGCTCCCCCGCGCGCGGCCCGGGAGCTCAAGCGCATGCTGCTGTCCTGACACCCGCGCGCACACCGGCACCCCGGTGTGCACCGGGCCGGCCGCGCGCCACCGGGGCGCCGGCCCGCACGGGAGCGCCGGCCCGCACGGGAGCGCCGGCCCGCACGGGAGCGCCGGCCCGCACGGGGGCGCCGGCTCCATGGCGCGGCGCGGGTCAGGACCGGCGTATGGGCAGGGCGCGGTCGAGGCCGTCGGCCAGCATCGCGAAGGCCTGCTCGGCGTCGGTGACGGCGGTGGGGTAGGCCTCGTCGGCGCTCTGTCCGGCGGCGAGTCGGCGCCAGTTGGCGCGGCCCAGTTCCTGGCGGACGGCCACGAGGTGCTGCGCCGCCAGCCGCGCGGCGAGCGGGGCGACCTGCTCCGCCTCCAGCACTGCGGCGAGCAGCTCGACCTCGCGGGCGGCGTAGTGGTTCAGCCGCGACTCCAGACTCGCGGTGGTGTAGAGCAGGCGCTGGAAGGCGAGCACGTTCGGATGGTCGCAGAGGCCGGTGATGGGATCGCGCTCGGCGAGCGCCTCCAGGAAGTGCGCCCGTACGGCCCCGACCGGACCCAGTCCCGCCTCGCGGTCGCGGACGACGCGGGCGGCCTCGTCCTGGTGGTCGGCGAACCGGTCGAGCAACAGGTCTTCCTTGGTCGGGAAGTAGCGGAACAGGGTGGGTTTGGAGACCTCCGCCGCGGCGGCGACATCGGCCACCGACACGGCGTCGAAGCCCCGTTCCATGAACAGTTCCATCGCCGTGGCCGCCAACTGCTGCCGCGTGCGCAGCTTCTTGCTCTCACGCAGGCCTGGCGCGCCCGCGCTCCTCGTCGTGTCTTCCATGCTCCCAGCGTACCACAGAAATTTGACTCGGTTATTTTTGTAACCGGGTTGCTTTTTCTGGCATCGGCGGCTTTCCTTGGATCAACGACGAGGAGAGGACCCCCATGACGGACGTACTGATCGCGGGCTCCGGCCCCACCGGACTGACCCTGGCCTGCGACCTCGCCCTGCGCGGTGTCGCGGTCCGCATCCTCGACCGGCGCACCGCGCCGCACCGCGAATCCCGCGGCAAGGGACTCCTTCCGAGCAGCCTGGAGGTCTTCGAGAGCCTCGGCGTGGCCGAGGCCGTGACGGCCGCAGGAAGCCAGGACCTGGTCCTGCGCAAGTACTTCGACGGCGAGCACATCACCGACACCCCCATGGGTGACGGCGTGCTGATCGGGCAGTGGCAGATCGAGCAGGCCCTGCGCGACCGGCTGGCCGGACTGGGCGTGCGCGTCGAATACGACTGCGCCCTGGCCGCGGTCACCCAGGACGCGGCCGGTGTCCGGGCGGAGCTGGCGGACGGCAGCGTCGTGCCGGCCCGTTACCTCGCGGGATGTGACGGCGGGGGCAGCACCACCCGGGGCCTTCTTGAAATCCCCTTCGAGGGAAGTACCCGGGAGGAGCCCGCGATGATCGTCGGGGATGTCCGGGCGCCGGGGCTCAGCCGGGACTTCTGGCATCAGTGGTTCACCTCGGAGGGCGGCGGGATACTGCTCTGCCCCATGCCGGGAACGGACAGCTTCCAGCTCCAGGCCGCACCCGAGCCGGACGGCATGGGCGGCTGTCTGCCGGCCTCGCTGGAGGGCTTCCAGCGGATCTTCGACCGGTGCGCCGGGGTGCCGGGGATCCGGCTCACCGACGCCACCTGGCTCTCCAGCTGGCGGATCAACGTCCGTGTCGCTGCACGCATGCGGGAGGGCCGGGCCTTCCTCGCCGGGGATGCGGCGCACGTCCATCCCATAGCCGGCGGCCTGGGCATGAACACCGGCATCCAGGATGCGGCCGCCCTCGCCCGGACCCTGGCCGCCGCACTCGCCGACCCGGCGCGGCCGGACCTACTCGACGCGTACGAGGCGGAGCGCCTGCCGGCGGCCGAGGAGGTCGTGGCCGACACCGAGCGACGGTGGGAGCGGGTCGTGGACGCCGTCCGCACGCCGGGCCGGGGGACGGAGGTGGGCCGGGACTGACCCCGCGCCCTCCCCCGCCCCTCGCACCACTCGGACGCGGCCGCGGCCCCGGGCCCGGGCTCGGGGGCTGTCAGGAAGGCGTGGGGACGGCGTCCGAGAGGGACAGCGCGTAGATCCGGTCCGGGGAGCCGGGGCGCGCATAGTACCAGCCCTGGGCGGTGTCGCAGCCGAGGTCGCGGAGCTGGGCCGCCTGGACGCCCGTCTCCACGCCCTCGACGGTGACCGCGAGTTCGAGGCTGTGGGCCAGCGCGACGATGCCTTCCACGATCTTCACGTCGACGGGGTTGGCCGGCTGCTGCTGCATCCCCTGCGTGAACGAGCGGTCCAGCTTGAGCACACTGACCGGCAGGCGGCGCAGGTTGGCCAGGTTGGAGTAGCCCGTACCGAAGTCGTCCAGTGCGATGTCCACGCCGAGGGCGGCGAGCCGGCGCAGCGGTTCGAGGAGTTCGTCGTCGGCGCCGATCAGCGCCGACTCGGTGACCTCCAGACACAGCGCGCCCGGGGCCAGGCCGGAGGCCTCCAGCACGCGGACGGTGTCGGCGACCAGCCCCGGGTGGTGCAGCTGCGTCGGCGAGAGGTTGACGTTGATGCGCAGGGCGGAGCCGGTGTGCTGGCGCTGCCAGTTGCAGGCCTGGCGCACCGACTCCTCCAGGACCCAGCGGCCGAGGGGCACGATCAGCCCCGTCCGTTCGGCGAGCGGGATGAAGCGGTCCGGGCCCAGTACCCCGTACTGCGGGTGCGACCAGCGCACCAGCGCCTCTGCCCCGTGCACGCTGCCGTCGTGCATGTGCACCAGCGGCTGGTACTCGATGAAGAACTCACCGCGTTCCAGGGCCGCGGGCAGGGCGTTGGTCAGGCCGTGCCGGGTGATGGCGCGCGCGTCGGCCTCCTCGTCGGCGAACTCGAACCGGTTGCCGCCCGCCGCCTTGGCCCGGTACATCGTGATGTCGGCGCTGCGCAGCACCTCCGCCGGGGTCCGCTCGCCCGCCCGGCCCTCGACGATGCCGATGCTGCCCCGGACCGTCAGCTCCCGGCCCTCCAGCCGGATCGGCGTGGACAGCGCGGAGAGGACCCTCACCGCCAGTTCGGTGACCTTCTCCTCCGTGTCGTCGCCGGTGGTCAGTGCCACGAACTCGTCGCCGCCGAGCCGCGCGACGACCTCGCCCGGTCCCGTCGCGCAGCTCTGGAGCCGGTCGGCGACCTCGACCAGCAGCCGGTCGCCCGCGGAGTGGCCCATGCTGTCGTTGACCGCCTTGAACCCGTCGAGGTCCAGGTAGCACAGGCCGTAGCGGGGGCCTCCGGCCCCGCTCATGGCCTTCTCCAGCCGCTCGAAGAACAGCGTCCGGTTCGGCAGGCCCGTCAGGGCGTCGTGGGTGGCCTCGTAGCGCAGCCGCAGGTTGAGCAGCCGGCGTTCGGTGGTGTCCTCCATCAGGGCCAGCTGGTACTGCGGGCGGCCTTCGGCGTCCCGCAGCAGCGACACCGTCAGGTTGGTCCACAGGACGGTGCCGTCGTTGCGGTAGTAGGGCTTCTCGACCCGGTAGTGCTCGCGCTCCCCGCGTACCAGTTCCCCGTACATCCGCCAGACGTGCGGGGTGTCGTCGGGGTGGCCCCACTCGCTGACGTTGCGGCTGCGGACGTGCCCTTCGAGGCCGCCGAACATCTGGAGCAGCGTGTCGTTGACCTCCAGGACGTTGCCTTCGAGGTCGGCGATGCCGATGCCGACGGCCGCGCCCTCGAAGACGGCCCGGAAGCGTTCCTCGCTGGCGTGCAGCGCCTGCTGGGCGTCGGCGCGGGCGGTCAGCGCGGAGCGGGCGATGGCCTCCTGCTCCTTGAGGGTGCGCTCGCGCAGGGCCCGGGCGAAGCCGGCCGCGATGCCGTGCTGGAGCCGCGCGCAGCGGGAGCGGTACTCCTCGGTGCTCTCCGCCCCGGCGCCGTCGGGGCCGCAGTACAGCACCAGGTAGGACTCGACGACCCCCAGGGTTCCGGCGAGGGCCTCGGGGTCGGTGCAGTGCACGGCGACGAGTTCGGCACCCACCCGCTGGGCGGGCGTGGCGTCGAACGGCCGGGCGTGCAGGGCCTCGGTGAGCGTACGGGTCAGCGGGACCAGGTGCCGTTCGAACTCGGGGCGGGTCAGCGAGGTCGCCGTGACGGGGAAGATGGCCCGCCCCCAAATGGTCGCGAACCGCGCGATCCGGTCCTCCAGCCCGCTGTGCTGGTCGCACACGGCCGCCCGGCCCGCATGCGGGCCGGGCGGCGTGTCACGGGCCGACGTGTCCTTCGGCGTCACCGTCCCGGCCTCCAGTGGACGGGCCGCGCTCGGGCTGACGGGCGGTGGGGTCGGGGCCGGGAGTCTCACGCCTTGCGTCCCACACCGGCGAAGCCCGAGAAGGCGTACGGGTCCTCCGGCGTGTCTCCGTCCGCCGGGGATTCGGTGCGGTCCGGGCGCCAGTCCGGCATCGACACCAGGCCGGGTTCGAGCAGTTCGAACCCGTCGAAGAAGCGGGTGATCTCTTCGCGCGTGCGCATGACGAGCGGGTTGCGGATGTCGCGGTAGACGCCGACGGCACCCACCGCGACGTCCTCGGAGAGCGGGATGCCCTCGTAGGAGGCGTGGGTGAGGATCAGCATGCTGCCCGGGGCCAGCGCGTCGCGCAGCTCGGCGACGGCGGCGTACGGGTCGTCGCTGTCCTCCAGGAAGTGCAGGACGGCGACGAGCAGCAGGGCGACGGGACGGCTCGGGTCCAGCAGCCGGGTGACCTCCGGGGAGCCCAGGACGTCCTGCGGCTTGCGCAGGTCGGCGGAGACGACGCCCGTGCGGTCGTCACCGGCGAGGACGGCCTGGCTGTGCGCGACGGCCACCGGGTCGTGGTCGACGTAGACGACGCGGGCCTCGGGGGAGGCCTGGCGGGCGACTTCGTGCACGTTGCCGAATGTCGGGATGCCGGAGCCGATGTCGAGGAACTGGGTGACGCCCTCGGCGACGGCGTGGTGCACGGCTCGGCGCATGAACGCCCGGTTGGCCTGCATGATCTTGGGAAGCCCCGGCAGGAATTCCATGGCGCGGCGGGCCGCCTGGCGGTCGACCTCGAAGTTGTGCGAGCCGCCCAGGTAGTAATCGTAGATGCGGGACACGCTCGGCACCGATATGTCGATGCCTGGCGGGGCCCAGGCGGGGCGCTCCATCGGGGTCTCCAAGCCGTAGTCGTGCCGTGGTCCGGTCCGGGGTCGGTCGGGAACCGGACTCCTGTCCGAGCCGAATGTACTGATCATTGGCCAACGGAGCGAGTAAAAGCGGAAATTGGCGATCCGTTCTTGGTCACACACCTAACCCGGGCACGGCTCCCGCTGCACCTCTTGACAGAAACCGATAAATACCTTTTAAGAATCGATCACACTGCCCCAGAAGGCGCTCAAAAGCTGGCTCAAACCACTATGGTCCGAACTCCGCCCGTTCAGGCGAACCCGGGCCGACCCCCGCGTGCGCAGGCGCGCGTGAGCCCATGCTCCCCGGGTGAACAGAGCATGTGCCCGGCGCCTGCTGGCGGTACCGGTCCTGGTGTGGGCGGCGATGTCCGCCACGCCGGCCGTGGCCGATAGCCGCGCCCACTCGTCGATCGACCCCGGCGTCGGCGCGGCACCCCCCGGGGTGTCCGCGTCCGTCCACAGCGGCCGGGCCGTGGCCGGACGGGGTGTCGGACATCACGGGGACGGCCACGGAAACGGTCCGGCAGACGGACACGGTGGAAACGACGGCCACGACGGCCACGACGGGCCCGGCTGGGGCCATGACGGCCACGGCTGGGGCCACCACGGCGGCCACCACTGCCCGCCGCCCCCTCCGCCGCCCTGCCCCCCGAAACCGACCCCGACTCCCACGCCGACACCCACCCCCACTCCCACCCCCACGCCGACTCCCACACCGCCACCCCCCTCCCCGAAACCCACGCCACCGCCACCACCCAAGCCCGCCCCGCCGCCGAAGCCCGCGCCGCCGGCGGCGCCCGTGGCCGCCGAGCCCCCCGCCCCGCCGCCACCCGAACCGGCCCCGGAACCGGAGCCCGCACCGACTCCCACACCGACGCCCCCGTCCGCCCCCAGGCCGGTGGCGCGCCCCTCGTACCACGCTCCGTCCCACAAACCGGCCGAACACCACATCTCGCCCGTCACCTTCACGCTCATGACCGCGGCCCCCGCGGTGCTCGCGATCGTCGCGCTGCGCCCCCGCTAGGCCCGCCCCCTACCGCTCGTTTGGAGTCATCGTGTCGGAATGGCTCGTCCTGTCCCTGGCCATGGCCGCGGCCTGCGCCGTGGTGTTGACCATCGCCTTCTTCAACCACCGCCGGATCAGCGAGGACGACGATCCCAACGAGACCCCGGACGTCATCGAGTACATGACGATGATGATCGGGGTGATCTACGCGATCGTGCTGGGCCTGGCGATCGCCGGCGTCTGGGAGGGCCGCGGGGCCGCCCAGGAGTACGTGCGCCAGGAATCCCAGGCCCTGCACGAGATCAGCGTCCGCTCCGAGGTCTACCCCGCCGACGTCCGCAAGACGATCCGCTCCGATGTCGACGCGTACGTGACGTACGTCGTGGACACGGAGTGGAAGGAAATGGCCGACCACGGCAAGCTCAACGACCGCAGCGGGCAACTGCTGGAACGCATCCGCCGGGACGTCACGGACTACGAGCCGAAGACCGACCACGAGGGGCAGGCCTACCAGCCGCTGGTCGACCAGGTCGCGGCGGTGGACGACGCCCGCAACGCCCGCGGCCAGAGCGCCCAGGCCACCATGCCCGGGGTGGTGTGGTTCGGCCTGATCGTGGGCGCACTGGTGACGGTCGGCCTGATCTTCACGCTCCAGATCCGGCGCTCGTTCCGCGAACTGCTGCTGGCCGGGCTGTTCAGCGCGCTGATCGCCTTCTTGCTGTTCCTGATCTGGGACTTCGACGCGCCCTTCGGACGGGGCGTCGCGGCCACGGCCGAGCCGTTCTTCGCGCAGTTCCCGCACCTGGGGCTGAGCGACTGAGTGCCTCGGCCGTCCAGGGAGGTCCGGCCGGCCACCCGGGCAAACCGGGGACGGGGCCCCCGTCCCCGGTTCGGCCTATCGATATGACCCGTTCGCCCGTTCCTGATCGCGGGCACCTGAGCCCGCGCCTAGCGTGACGGACATCGAGGCGCACGTCCCTCCACGTGCGGAAACCATTCCGCGGCTGCTCCTCGGGGATCCGGAGAATCACTCATGGGTGCGATACGCAGCTCCGCCACAGCCCTGCTGAGCGCCGGCGCCACGGGCGTCGTTCTCGCGCTCGGTCCGGCGGCCACCAGTGCCGCAGTCGCGGCCGGGGCCCAGCCCGTCACCTCGTTCGCCTTCGCCATCACCCCGTCGACGGTCGCCCCCGGCGGCCAGGTGGTGCTCTCCGTCAGCGGCTGCAACTCCGCGTTCGCCACGTCCTCCTCCGGTGTCTTCGACACCGTGAGCATCGCGCGCGGCCAGACCGCCCGGGTCACTGTCGACCGGGACGCCCGGCCCGGGGCGCTGTACTCCGTCACCTTCACCTGCAACGGACAGACCGGCTCGGCCGACTTGACCATCGCCGGCGGTACGAGCCGGCCCACCACGAGTTCCACCGTCGGTCCCCCGCGCCGCCTCCCGTCGCCGCCCACCGCGCCCGCCGCACCCACGTCGAGCGGCGCGACCCTCGGCGTCCGGGGCGGCCTCGGCGGCAGCGTCGCCGGGCTGGACCTCCTGGAGCTCGGCGTCGGCGCCGGCTTGGTGCTGGCCGCCGTGGCCGGTACCGGGTACGTGCTGCGCCGCCGCTCCTCGCGCGGCCACTGACCGTGACGGACGTCCCCGCCGGGCCGCGACGCGAACCGCACGCGCCCCGAGCCCTCGTCAGGACTCGGGGCGACCGCGGTGCCGGGCGGACCGGGGAGGTCGGCCGGTCAGGCCCGGCCACCGATCGGGCGGCGACGGCGCATCACGTGGATGCCGGCGCCGAGGGCCGCCGCGGCGACGAGACCGGAACCGATGGCGGTCTCGGTGGCGGACGGGCCGAAGGAGCCCCCGATACCGCCCTGGGCGCCGTTGCCGTCAAGGATCGTGAAGCGGTGCGTGGCGACGAGGCTGCTGTCGTTGCACCTGACGGACAGCGTCTGGTGGCCGGGAGAGGCGTGGTTGAAGATGCGTACGGTCGCAAATCCGATGGACCCGGCCGACAGTCTCGTCTCGGGAAAGTTGCCGTGCGACCAGACCGTGCCGCCGTGGGTGCACCCGGCGGCGCTGACCTGCATCGTGGAGCCCTGGTGCACGGAGTACGGGTTGACCGTGACGTTGCTGGGCCCGTTGCCTCCGCCCAGCGGCGGCCCGCCCGCCGGGTTCGCCGAGGCCAGGGGTGCGCTGAGGGCGACGGCGGCGCAGGCAGCCGCGGTCACGGTGAGTGCGCGCAAAACACGCATGGTGGAACCTCCAGCGGAAAGCGCCCCGGAGCGGTCGCCCGGGATGATCGACGAGAACGCCTCCCATCACGAACCCTCGGGGCGGCCCGCAACCAGCGCATTTCCGGCTTTGGGCCGCCCGGTTGAGCGACACGCCGAACACCCCGAGGCGTTTCTGACGGATCCGCAGGTCACGACCCGTCAGGCATTTATGTGACGATTACCTGGATGGGCGCACCCCTTCCGGCCGCACCACCCGTTCGCCCGTCCCCGATCGCCGTCCCGGCCGTACACCCTTAGCGTGCGTGAAGAAGGGCGTACTGGGGAGGGACTTGCACGCGGGTCGGGACCCCCGCGTCGGGAAGGGAGAGCCATGACCGAGGACGAGGGTGAGCAGCGGCGGAGGAGGCGCTCCCCATGGGGACCACTCGCACTGGTCCTCCTCACCGGCCTCGCCATGATGCGCAACGGCGTGAACCTGAACGACGGGCCGCCGCAGCCCGCCGCCGCGGCGGCCGTCGCGGTACGGCCCGACCAGGCTGCGGTGGCTCCGCCCGCCACACCGCCGGACCTGGAGGTGCTGGAGCACTCGTCGGTGCAGCGCATCCGGATCCCGGCGATCAAGGTGGACGCGCCGGTGATGACGGTCGGGCTGGACGCACAGGGCTTCATCGACGCGCCGCCCCCGCAGGACCCGAACCTGGCCGGCTGGTACCTCAACGGCATCTCCCCGGGCCAGCAGGGTTCGGCGGTGATCGTGGGCCACGTGGACAACGCGCAGGGCCCGGCGGTGTTCTACGGCCTGGGCTCGCTGAACAAGGGCCAGCACATCGAGGTGGAGCGGTACGACGGGCGCACGGCGGTGTTCGAGGTGTACGGCGTGGAGGTGTTCTCGAAGGAGACCTTCCCCGGAGCCCGGGTGTACGGGGACACCGGCCACCCGGAGCTGCGCGTGATCACCTGCGGCGGCGGCTACTCGAAGGGCCGGGGCTACGACGGCAACGTGGTCGTGTTCGCCCGGATGGTGGAGGCCCGCTGAGGGCCCCCGGGCGGGTCCGCGGCCCCCGCCCTCAGTGCGGCCGCGCGGCCGGGAAGGCGGGGAGCGTCATCCGATAGCCCCTGGCGAGCAGCTGGGGCAGGTACGTTCCGATCGCCTCGACGCTCTGGGAGCGGTTGCCGCCGGCGTCGTGGGACAGCACGATCACCCCGGGCGCCGCGCCTCCCAGTACCCGGGAGACGATGGTCGCGGTGCCCGGTTCCGTCCAGTCGAGGGTGTCCACGGTCCAGGCGAGGGGCTCCATGCCCAGCTCGGCGCCGATCTCGAAGGCGGCCCGGTTCCATGCCCCGTAAGGCGCCCGGAACCACCGGGGTGCCGTGCCGACCGTCTGCTCGACGACGTCGCTGGTGCGCCCGATCTCGGCGGCCAGGTCGGGGCGGCCCAGCGTGGGGATGAGCGGGTGTGTCCAGGTGTGGTTGCCGATGACGTGGCCCTCGGCGGCCATCCGGCGCAGCAGGTCCCGGTTGTCGGTGGCCATCTCCCCGCAGACGAAGAACACCGCGCGGACCCGGTACCGGGCGAGGGTGTCGAGGATGCCGGGGGTGTAGCGGGGGTCGGGGCCGTCGTCGAAGGTGAGGAGCATCTCACCGGACCGGCTCGTCCCGGCGGGCAGTTCCAGGATGGGCCGGGTGCGGACGGCGGGCTTCACCGCGGGGGGCCGGGCCGGGGCCTGCGCCGTCATCGGGGTCAGCCGGTAGCTGTTCGGCGGGAGCCCCCGGGCGCGCAGGGCGGGGGCTCCCGGGGCGCCCCGGCCGGCCGCGCCGCCGGGGCCGGGCGCCGGGCCGGTCCCGGCGCCGGTGGCGGGGGCGGGGGTGTCGCCCTCGCCGCCGGTGATGAGTGAGACGGCTGCCGCGGCTCCGAGGAAGGCGGCGGTGCGCAGGAGCACGCGCCGCCCGACTGTCGGCTCGTCATTTTTCATTCTCAACTGGTATCAACCACATCGGGTAAGAACCCCGCAGGCACGAAGGCGCCCGCGGCCCGTCACCCGCCCGGAGCAGACGGCAGGCCCGGCCGAGCCGATGGGGAGGGCCCGGTCAGCCGCGTCGTACGAGCGGGAACGGAAGCGTCTCGCGGATCGTCAGACCGGTGAGGAACATGACGAGCCGGTCGACGCCGATACCGAGCCCCCCGGTCGGCGGCATCGCGTACTCCAGTGCGTCCAGGAAGTCGTTGTCGAGTTCCATCGCCTCGGGGTCGCCGCCCGCCGCCAGCAGTGACTGCGCAGTCAGCCTGCGGCGCTGCTCGACGGGGTCGGTGAGCTCCGAGTAGGCGGTGCCGAGCTCGGTGCCGAAGGCGACCAGGTCCCAGCGTTCCGCCAGCCGCGGGTCCTTGCGGTGCTGCCGGGTCAGCGGGGAGACGTCGGTCGGGAAGTCCTTGTAGAAGGTGGGCAGCCCGGTCTTCTCCTCCACGAGCCGCTCGTACATTTCCAGGGCCACGTCGCCCCGGGTGTCGTCGGGCGAGTGGGGCACCCCGGCCCGGTCGCACAGCCGGCGCAGTGTCCGCTCGTCGGTGTCGGCGTCGACCTCTTCGCCCAGGGCCTCGCTGATGGCCCCGTACATCGTCTTGACCGGCCAGTACCCGGAGATGTCGTGGACGACGAGTCTGCCGTCGGCGTCGGCCTTGTGGGCGATGGGCGAGCCGAAGGCGGCGGTGGCGGCGCCCTGGATCAGCTCGCGGGTCAGGTCGAGCATCACGTCGTAGTCCGCGAACGCCTGGTAGGCCTCCAGCATGGTGAACTCGGGGTTGTGCTTGTAGGAGACGCCTTCGTTGCGGAAGGTGCGGCCCATCTCGAAGACCTTCTCCATGCCGCCGACGCAGAGCCGTTTCAGGTACAGCTCGGGGGCGATGCGCAGGTACAGGTCGAGGTCGTAGGCGTTGATGTGGGTGCGGAAGGGCCGGGCGTTCGCCCCGCCGTGGATCTGCTGGAGCATCGGGGTCTCGACCTCCAGGTAGCCGCGGTCCAGCAGTCCCTGCCGCAGGGCCTGTACGGCACTGGAGCGGGCCCGTACGACGTCGCGCGCGTCGGGGCTGGCGACCAGGTCGAGGTAGCGGCGCCGGACGCGGGCCTCGGGGTCGGCGAGGCCCTTGCGCTTGTCGGGGAGCGGGCGCAGGCACTTGCCGGTGAGCTGCCAGGAGTGGACGACGACGGACAGCCGTCCCGTGCGGCTGGCGCCGACCTCGCCGGTCGCCACGACGTGGTCGCCGAAGTCGACCTGTGAGGTGAAGGATTCCAGCACGTCCGGGCCCGCCTCGTCGCGGGTGAGCATCAGCTGGGTATCGCCGGTCCAGTCCCGCAGTACGGCGAACACGACCCCGCCGAGGTCCCGTACGACCATCACGCGGCCCGCCAGGGTGACCTGTTCCCCGGTCCGGGTGCCGGGCGGGTAACCGGGGTGGGCCTCCTTGAGGCGTGCGACGGTGTGGGTGCGCTGGGGGATGCCGACCGGGTAGGGGTCGGTGCCGGACGCCCTGATCCGCTCCAGTTTGGCGTGCCGCACCCGGACCTGCTCGGGCAGCCGCTCGGCCGTCGCACGCTCCCCGGCCTCCCCCACGAGGTCCAGGCCGAGGGAGTCGATGGAGGGCAGGCCTTCGGTGGTGGCGGGTGCGGTGAGCCCCTTGGGGTGGGCGTTGCCCCACAGCTTGCGCATGCTGGGTACGGAGACGAAGCCTTCGGCGATGCCGGAGGCCAGGCTGACCCGGGCGAGGGAGCCGGCGTCCTGGTAGCACAGGAACCGGGGGTACCACTCGGGGCCGTACTTGACGTTCGAGCGGTACAGCGCCTCCAGCTGCCACCAGCGGGAGAAGAACAGCAGCAGCCTGCGCCACAGCCTGAGGACCGGCCCCGCGCCGATCCGGCCGCCCTCCTCGAAGGCGGAGCGGAACACGGCGAAGTTGAGGGAGATCCGGCGCACGCCCAGCGCGGGCGCGGCGGCGCAGAGCTGGGCGACCATGAACTCCATGACGCCGTTGGGGGCGGTGCGGTCGCGGCGCATCAGGTCGAGGGAGATGCCGTCCTTGCCCCAGGGGACGAAGGACAGCAGGGCGATCAGCCGGCGCTCGGCGTCGAAGGCCTCGACGAGGAGGCAGTCGCCGTCGGCGGGGTCGCCGAGCCGGTCCAGGGCCATGGAGAAGCCGCGTTCGGTCTCCGTGTCGCGCCAGGTGTCGGCGCGTTCCACGATGGTGTGCATCTCCTCATCGGAGAGGGCGGAGTGGCGGCGGATGACGGTGGTGGCGCCGGTGCGCCGGACCCGGTTGACGGCTTGCCGGGTGACGCGCATGTCCCGGCCGTCGAGGTCGAACTGGGCCACGTGCAAGATGGCCTCGTCGCCGAGCTGGAGGGCCCCGAGCCCCGAGCGGGCGTACGCGGTCGCGCCGTCCTCGGAGGCGCCCATGACGGCGGGCTGCCAGCCGTAGCGGCGGGCCACGGCCAGCCAGGCGTTGATGGCGGGGGTCCAGGCGGCGGGGTCGCCGACCGGGTCGCCGCTGGCCAGGCAGACACCGGCTTCGACGCGGTAGGTGACGGCGGCCTTGCCGTTGGGGGCGAAGACGACGGCCTTGTCCCGCCGGGTCGCGAAGTAGCCGAGGGAGTCGCTGCGCCCGTAGGCGCCGAGGAGCGCGCGGATGCGGGGTTCCTCGTCCCCGTGCAGGGCGGCGGTCAGGCGCTGGGACCGGAAGAGGGCCGCGGCGGCGTTCAGCAGGGCGATCGCGCCGAAGAGGCCGAGTACGAAGGACAGCGGGCGGGGCGGGCGCCCGTCGAACCGACGGTCGGAGAAGAGGCCGCCGAAGACCTCCTTCGCGGCCCAGTCCAGCCACTGGCCCTTGGGCAGGGTCCCGGGGAACAGGGCGACCAGGCCCCATCCGGCGAGGACGGCGAGGAGCAGTCCGAGCCCGAGGACGATCATGGCCCGCCAGAAGGCGCCGGGCCGGGAGGCGGCGTAGAACTCCCGGCGGGCGGCGATCAGCAGGGCGAGCGCGGCGGCCGCGATGGCCAGGGAGACGCCGCCGACCCAGTACTCGTCGTCCGCGATGAACAGGACGTCGACGAGGATCAGCAAGGCCAGATAGGTGACGACGATCCACCAGGCGACCTTCTTGCGGGCGCCGAGGGCGGCGGCGAGCAGGAAGAGGAAGACGGCGTAGGCGAGGTTCGCGCTGACGGGGATCACGAAGTCGTCGAGGAAGCGCACGACGTGGCGCAGCAGGCGCCGCAGCCCCGGGGAGAACGACAGGAGGGCGCACAGCAGTCCGAGCGTTCCGAAGAACGCCCCGAAAGCGTCGGGGACCCGGTTCAGGAAGCGGTTGCGGGTCCCGCGGGTCTGCTCCGCGGTGGCACTCATGGTTCGCACTGTAGGGAGCGCCGGGCCGGTCCGCGCGCCGACGGGATAATCTCGGGGCGTGACGGAGCACGTGGGTACGGGATTCGAACGCGGTACGGACGGTCCGAAGGTGATCCTGGCCGGGGTCGACGGTTCGCAGTCCTCCCTGCGGGCCGCGGCTTACGCGGCCGGGCTGGCGAGGCGGCAGAACGCGCTGCTGGCGCTGGTGTACGTACAGCCGGTGATGACGGCGGGGGCATCGCTGGGCGCGCCGGTGGCGGATACGACGCAGGAGATCGCGCAAGGCCTCGTCGCGGAGATCCGTGCGGCGGCCGAGCGGCTGAAAGGCATCTTCGAGGTGCGCTGGGAGTTCCACACCTTCCGCGGCGACCCCTATTCCGGTCTGGTGGACGCGGCGGACGAGCTGCAGGCGGACGCGGTGGTGGTCGGGGCCTCCGAGCAGGCCGGGCACCGCATCGTCGGCTCGGTGGCGGTCAGGCTGGTCAAGGCGGGCCGGTGGCCCGTCACGGTGGTGCCGTAACGGGCCGAGCCGCAGGGGCCGGCGCCGCGCCCTGCCGTGGCGGACCGGCGTCGCCGCCGTGCGGAGCGGGCACTACTTGCCCATGGTGAGGCCGTCCTTCGCGGCTCCCCGGCTGAGGACCGCTTCACCGATGGCGTCCTGGGCGGTCTGCCAGTCGTCGTTGCCCGGGTGTTTCGCGAGGCCGTCGGGGAGGTTGACGACCCTCCAGGGGGACTCGTCGGTCATCTGCGGGATGAACTCGGCCTTGGTGACCTGCCAGCGCGCTCCGGCGGCGGCCGGCGGGGCGAAGGTGAAGCGGCCGATGGAACCGTAGTTCCCGCGGAGGTCCCGGGCGCCGGTGTAGTTGAACATCTCGCCGGCCACCTGGTCGCCCATGCCGTAGATGATCCAGGTCCCGTTGACCTTCTCGTAGGGCTGCGGGATGTGGGCGTGCGTGCCGAGGATCAGGTCGATGTCGGGGCGCCCCGCGGTCTGTGAGGCGGTCAGGGCCTTGCCGAGCGACAGCTGGGTCTCGTCGGGCTCGGTCTGCCACTCGGTGCCCCAGTGCACGCTGACGAGGACCACGTCCGCCCCCGCCTTCCGGGCGGCCCGCGCATCCGCGATGATCTTGTCCTGCTTCATCAGGTTGACGGCCCACGGCTGCCCGTCGGGCATCGGGTAGCCGTTGGTGTCGTACGTGTAGGCGAGGTGGGCCACTTTGGCGGAGCCGGCCTGGTAGCGGGTGACGGTCGCCGCTTCGGCCGCCGTCCGGGCCGAACCGGCGTGCTTGAGTCCGGCCCTGTCGAACTTGTCGAGCGTACGCCGCACGCCGTCGGCGCCGTCGTCCAGCGTGTGGTTGGAGGCGGTGGAGCAGCCTTCGTAGCCGGCGGACTTGAGTCCGTCGGCGATCTCGGGCGGGGACTTGAAGGCGGGGTAGCCGGTGAACGGGCCGCCGTCCTCGCCGTAGATGGTCTCCATGTGGCACAGGGCGAGGTCGGCGGCGGACACCACCGGCTTGACGCCGGCGAACATCGGCCGGAAGTCGTAGCCGTCGCCCTCGGAGTCTGTGGCGCCCTGCCGGATGATCGAGGTGTGCGGCAGTACGTCGCCGCTCGCGACCAGGGTGAAGCCCTTGGCCCCGCCCGCGGTGGCGGCGGAGCGGCCGGGGGAGCTCCCGGGGGCGTGGCCGCCGTTGAGCCGCGCGGGCGTGGACTTGCCCGTGCCGGAGCAGGCGGCGACCGTGGCGGACAGCAGGAGGGCCGACAGGAGGGCCGTGGCCTGGCGGGTGCGCTGGGTCATCTGTACCGGCTCTCGCTCGGGGGACGACTGGGTCCGGGGCACCTGGCCACCCAGACCCCGGATCATTAGTAGGACTACCTGATGAGCTGAATTCACAGAAGCCCATGCCGCAAGTCAAGGAGCGGCGCCGTCCCGGCGCCCCGGTTCACCCCCGCGGCCGTTCGCCGCGCCGTTCGACCGTTCACCGTGCGGCGCGGCCGCCCACCGGAGGACCGGGGTGCTTGGGCGCAACGGCCGTGCCGGACGGTTCCCGGGCGGCCCCGTGCAGGTCAGGGTGGATCCGTCGGACCCCACACGGGCGCCGGGGCGGTCCCCGGCAGACCCGGCGAACCGCGGAAGGAGCCACTGTGCCGCCCTCCTCAACCCTCCGGCGCACGGACCCCGAGGCGCTGGCCGAACTCCAGCGCGAGCACGGGCGGGCGCTGTTCGGTTTCCTGGTCGGCCTGACGGCGGGGGACGCCCAGCGGGCCGAGGACCTCGTCCAGGAGACCCTCGTACGGGTCTGGCAGCACCCGGAGGTGCTGGCCAGCGGGCACGACTCCATGCGGCCGTGGCTGTTCACGGTCGCCCGCCGCCTCGCGATCGACGCCCGCCGGGCCCGGCTCTCACGGCCGCAGGAGGTGGACCCCGACGGTCTGGAGCAGGCACCCGCGCCGCAGGACGCGGTCGCCGGTTCGGTGACCGCGATCGACGTCAGGCGGGCCGTGGGCAGCCTGGGGCCGGAGCACCGCGAGGTGCTGATGCAGGTCTACTTCCGCGACCGCTCGGTGGCCGAGGCCGCCGCGGAACTCGGCATACCGGCCGGAACCGTCAAGTCCCGTACGTACTACGCCCTGCGCGCCCTGCGCAAGGGCCTCCAGGGGTACGGACTCGGCGCCTGAGGTACCGTCAAGGCGGAGCGGGCGAACCGGGGCCACGCGTGGACAGCCGGTCCGGAGACCGCCTCGGATGGGCACGGACCGGACACAAGCCGCAACAAAACCGGTATCAGACCGGTCAAGTTGAGTAAACATCCTCCGCTCCGCGAGGCCGTCGGTGAAGGCTCGGGACCGACGGCGGGAAGCTCGACACGCGGGAGAAGGTGGAACGGTGCGGCCCGAGGGTACGAACGGCACCAGTGACGGGGGCGGTGGTGGGCTGGCGGTGCCCATGGCGTGGCTCTACGCGGAGTACATCGCCGACGAGCTGCTGCGCACGGGCCGGCTGATCCCGGTCGGCACGCTGGAGTTCCGGGCCGGCCGGGACACCCTCGCGCTGACCATCTACCTCTCTGACGCCGCCGGCGAGCTCTCCGGGATCCGGGTCGTCTCACAGCTCGACGAGTGGCTGTCGCTGACGGCCTACGGGCATCCCTGGCGCGACTGGGCGCAGACGCGTTTCCTCCAGCTCGGCGAGGAAGCCAGGGAGGACGGCCGCGAGGAGGACCCGGACCTGGAACTGGCCCGGGCGGCCTGGCGCTGGCTGGACCACACGGAGCTGTTCGCCACGAACCTCGACCCGGGCCGGCACGGCCACGCGGACACCCCGGCGGGCCTGGACGAGAACGCCCGCGTCTGGACACCGGCCTGGCAACTGGGGCTTCCGCTGGGCCACTTGGCGATGCACTTGTTCTGAGGCGGATCCTCAGGCGTCCGCGCGACGGGAACCGGGCGCCTCGGCGGGATCGGTGACGAGACCGGTGAAGTCGGCCTCGTTGCGCTCGGCCCGGGTCACGTAGCAGCGGGCGATGAGCCACATCACCGGGTACACGAGCAGGCCGAGCGCCACCCAGACCAGCGGTCCCGACGCGACCCGGGGCCCCAGGAACACCAGCGGCAGCGCGCCGACCAGCAGCGCGAGCGCGGCCAACGCCCCCAGCGCGGCCCGGAGCTGACTGCGCATCAACGCGCGGACGTAGGTGGCCCCGACGCTCGTCTGCTCGGAGATCTCCGAGCGCGCCGGCGTATGCGCGGCCACCCTCCGCCGCGCCCTCCGCGCCACGCCGGTCACCACCTCGCGCCGCCCCACCGCCTGCTGCTCCCCGGCCATGACGGGGAAGTCTAGGCCGGACGCGGTCCGCGAACCAGGAGTGCGGCCCGTGGCCCCGCTGCCCGGCAACACCGCCGAGGCGCCGGTCGCGGAGCCCCGGGGTGGTCCGAGGTCACTTGAGGAGTCGCGAGAGGCGGCGGTCCGCGAGGGGTTTGCCGCCGGTCTGGCAGGTGGGGCAGTACTCCAGCGAGGAGTCGGCGAAGGACACCGACCGGATGGTGTCCCCGCACACCGGGCACGGCTCGCCCGTGCGGCCGTGGACCCGTAGCCCGCTCTTCTTCTCGGCCTTGAGCCGCCCCGCCGCCACCCCGTGGGCCCGCTCGACGGCCGCGCGCAGGGTGTCCTGGACGGCGTCGTACAGGTGCGTCACCTGGCCCTCGTCGAAGGAGGCGGCGAGCTTGAACGGCGAGACCTTCGCGGCGTGCAGGATCTCGTCGCTGTAGGCGTTGCCGATGCCGGCGATGACGCTCTGGTCGCGGAGCACGCCCTTGATCTGCCGCCGCTCCCCCGCCAGCAGGGCGGCGAACGCGTCCCGGTCGAAGTCGTCGGCGAGCGGGTCGGGCCCGAGCCGGGCGATTCCCGGCACCTCCTGGGGGTCGCGGACCACGTACACCGCGAGCCGCTTCTGGGTGCCGGCCTCGGTGAGGTCGAAGCCCCCGCCGCCCTCCAGCGCGACGCGCAGCGCCAGCGGCCCCTTGCCGGGGCGCGGCGGCTGGGCGGGCAGGGTGTCCTGCCAGCGCAGCCAGCCGGCCCGGGCCAGGTGCGTGACGAGGTGGAGTTCGCCGATCCGCAGGGCGAGGAACTTCCCGTACCGGGTGGTGGACCCGGCAGGCTGCCCTTCGAGGGCGCTGAGCGGGGGGTCGTACGTCTTGAGCACGCTGACCGCGAGGGGGAGGACGTGCTCGACCACCCGCCCGCTCAGGTGCTCGTCGAGGAACTCCCTCAGGGCCTCGACTTCGGGCAGCTCCGGCATGCTCCCAGCCTGCCGCGACCTCGCGCGGAACGCGAGCCGTACACCGGGCCCGGCCGCCCTACGTCAGCACGAACTCGCACCACACGCACTTGCCGCTGCCCCTGGGCTCGACGCCCCACACGTCCGCGAGGCGGTCCACCAGCATCAGACCGCGGCCCGAGACGCCCGCCTCGCCCGCCTCGCGGCGTCGCGGCAGGGCGCTGGAGCGGTCCTCGACCTCCACCCGCAGCCGCCGCCGGTCGCCCGGCAGGATCCGGAGCGTCACGATCGCCGGGCCGTCCGTGTGCATGAGGGCGTTGACGATCAACTCGTCGGCGACCAGCTCGATCTCGTCGGCCCGCTCCCGCGCCCCCCACGCCCGCACCGCCGCGCCGATCATGTGCCGGGCCGCGACCAGGGCCTCCGGGTCCCCCGGGGCCACGTGCTGCTGGAGCCGGCTGCCGCCCTGCGGCGCGTCGGGTACCTGGCGGCGCAGCAGGAGCAGCGCCATGTCGTCGTCGCCGCCTCGCTCGTCGATGACGCCGCACAGCTGGTCCGCCAGCTCCTGGAGGTCCGCCGGGCCGCGGCACACCAGCTCCGTCAGGTGCCGGATCCCGTCGTCGAGGTCCGCGCCGGGCTGCTCGACCAGTCCGTCCGTGCACAGCAGAAGCGTCTCCCCCGGATCCAGTTCCAGCGTGGTGACGGCGTACTCCAGCCGGCCGAACTCCGCCGAGAGCCCCAGCGGCATCCCGCCCTCGACGGCGAGCCTGCGGCAGTCCCCGTCCCGGGTGCGCAGGAGCGGGTCGAGGTGCCCGGCCCGCACCAGTTGGAGCACTCCGGTCGCGAGGTCCGCCTCCACGTAGGTGCAGGTCGCGAAGCGGTCGGTGTCCAGCTCGTGCAGGAACACCGACGCCCGCGCCATGACGGTGGCGGGCGAGTGCCCTTCGGCGGCGTACGCGCGCAGCACGATGCGCAGCTGGCCCATCACGGCGGCCGCGTGGGTGTCGTGGCCCTGCACGTCGCCGATGACGGCCCCGACCCGGCCGCCCGGCAGGGGAATGACGTCGTACCAGTCGCCCCCGATGTCCTGGCCCATGCGTGCCGACCGGTAGCGGACCGCGATGTCCGCTCCGGGGACGGACGGGATCCTGCGCGGCAGCATCGCCTGTTGGAGGCCTTCGGCCAGGTCGTGTTCCTGCTCCAGCAGCATGGCCCGTTGCAGGCTCTGCGCGATGCTGCTGCCGAGGGCGACCAGCAGGTTCCGTTCCTCCTGCGTGAAGCCGTCCTTGTCCTGGTAGAGCAGTCCGATGGCGCCTATCGGCCGGGCCTGGGCGATCAGGGGCAGGTAGGCGGCGGCCGAGATGTCCATCGAGGAGATCTTCGCCCAGAGTCCGGGGTAGCCCTCTGCGAACTCCTTCGCGGAGTCGAGGAAGCGGGGCTGGAGCGAGCGGACGACCTCGCTCATCGGGTACTGCTCGTCGATGCGGGTGTAGCGGGTGCCGGGAACGAAACTTCCTTCCGGCCCCTCCGCCACCAGGTGGATCCGGCCGGCCTCGACCAGACCCATCACCATGCCCATCGAGCCGAGCCGCTCCAGGCCGTGCGCGTCCCCGAGTGCGTCGATGACGTCCTTGACGGTACGGGCGTGCGCGAGGGCGGCG
Source organism: Streptomyces cirratus (assembly GCF_014650775.1). GTDB lineage: Bacteria > Actinomycetota > Actinomycetes > Streptomycetales > Streptomycetaceae > Streptomyces > Streptomyces cirratus. The sequence continues at coordinate 171,987 of NZ_BMVP01000005.1, forward strand.
GTGGTGCTTTCGACCACCGAGGTCTGGCGGCGGCGTTCCTCGTCAAGGCCGAGGCGCTCCGCCGAGTGGCCGAGTTCCTCGGTCGCGTCCCGCACGATGCCGATGATCCGGTACGGGCGCCCGTCGGGGTCGCGCATGACGCGGCCCTGTGTGTGGGTCCAGCGCAGGGCGCCGTCCCGGCAGCGGATGCGGAAGTAGGCGCCGTAGCTGTCCACGCCGCTCTTGAGAGCGCTGGAGACGAGGCCGTCGAGCCGGGCCGCCTCGGCGGGCGGTACGCGGTCGGCGAGGGACTCGGGGCGGCCGTCGTATTCGGTGACACCCGTGTCGAAGACTTCGAGGGCCGCCGCGTCCATGTGCATGAGACCGGTGAGCAGGTCCCAGTCAAAACTGCCCATCCGGTTCAGCGAGAGCGACCGGTCCGGGTGCGCGGGCCAGTCGTCCGGCAGCGATACGGCGGTCGGCACCGGTCCACCATGACACACCGGCCGGTCAGGCGCTCTCCATGGAGGGGGCCGGATCGTAGGGCTGCCGGGTTTCAGGCGTCAGATACGGGTCGTAGGGCTGCGGGGTGTCCGGCGGGAGGTACGGGTCGTAGGGGGCGGAGGGGACGGAGGGGTCGAATCCGTACGGGTCCGCCTGCTCCGGGGCCAGGCCGTCGGGTCCCGTCGGCAGCCCGGGGTCGAGGGGCGGCGGCACGTCCTGGGGGGCGTCTTGCGGGGCGTCTTGCGGGGCGTCTTGCGGGGCGTCTTGCGGGGCGTTCGGCGGGAGGCCGGGCGCGGCGCCGTCCGAGAGGTTCGGGGGCTGCGCGGCGGGCGGGTCGGAGCGCGGCGGGGACGGCGGCTTGGGCACCGGCAGGGACGGCTGCACCGGCCGGCTCTGGCCGCTCGGCGCCGTCGGTTCGGTGGGCCCGTCGGGGCCGGTCGGGGCGGCGGGGCCCTCGGGGGCGAGGGGACCGTTCGGGATGCTCTCCGCCGGGTCGTAGGGCGGCAGGCCCTGGGGCGTTCTGTCCTGGGCGCCGTCGTCACCGGTCTTGCGCTCCAGCCAGGTGTTGTCGGCGAGGTTCACGAGTACGAGGTGGTCCAGCTGCTGGACGGTCGGCTCGATGACGATGACCTGGTTGGCCTGGTAGCCGTTCCAGGGGTCGCCCTTGATCACCGGGTTCCCCTTGGGGGCACGCGGCGGGGAGAGGGGGTTGCCGGAGCCGCAGCGGACGCGCGGCATGCCGTGGTCGTCGACGAGGACGGCCGTCCCGGCCTGGAGCACGGACTGGAAGGCGGCGGCCCGGCCGCCCTCCTGGAAGCCGTGGCTGGTGACCCGCGTGTCGGCGCGCAGGACCACCGGGGTCAGCTGGCGCAGGAAGTCGCCGATCTTGTCCTGGGCGATGCCCGAGGCTGCGGCGAAGGCGCCCGTCTTGGCGCTGTCGGAGGTGATGAGGCTCGACTGGTGCTCCACGTCGCAGCTGCCGAGCCGCTGGATGCCGCCGTACAGGCCCGGGGTCGCGGCGTTGACGGTGCGGATGCCCTGGCCGCTCTGGTTGGGCAGCGGCGGCTGGGCGGGGGCCGATTCCCCGGTGGCGGTGGAGGTGGTGAAGGGGTCCGGTCCCGCTGAGCCGACGGGCTGGAGGTGGACCTCCTGGGTTTCCGGCCCGGGGGTGCTCGCGGGTTCCTCGGATCCGCCGCAGGCCGTGGCGAGCAGTCCGATCAGCCCGAGGGCCGTGAAGAGCGGTGTCCGGGCCGGGGTATGACGGCGCGGCGCCTGACGGTATGTCGGTGCGGGCACGTCGCTCACGAGATTCTCCCTTTTTGCCCCGATTGCTTTCTCTTGTCTGCCGCATCCGCGCCCACGGCGCAACCGGAGCGCCATTCAACTCCTTGAACATGTTCAAAGCATCGCGTAGGGTCACGATCGCGATTGAACGCGTTCAAGAACGTTCGGCGCACCGACTCCGGGAGTGGCCGTGACGGTACTCGTGAACCTGATCGTCACGCTGGGCATGCTCTACGTCGTCCCCACCGGTCTGCGCCTGATCGACCGGACCGGGTTCCGCCGCACCGCCCGGCTGTGGCCCCTGCTCGCCGCCCCCGGCGCCCTGTCCCTGTGGCTGCCGCGCGGCGCCCCCGCCGCGGTGGCGGCCGCACTCTACGCGGCGGCCACCTGGGGCCTGGCGGCCAGGGCGCCGGCCCGGCTGCTGCGCGCCCGCACGCGGACCGGGGCCCTCCTGCCCGCGCCGGCCGAGGCCGCCGTCCTCACCGCGCTCGTATCGCCCGCCGTCGCCGGCAGCGCCCTCGTCGCGGAACGCGCCGGGTACCGGCTCTTCGGCTTCGACCTCGACATCCTCGCGCTGACCGTGCCGCACTTCCACTTCGCCGGGTTCACCGCGGCGCTGGTCGCCGGCCTGGTGTGCCGGACGGCCGGAGCCGGTCCCCTGTGGCGGCCGGACGCCGGGGCCGCGGCCGGTGCCGGGACCGGCGCGCCCCTGGCCCGCTGGGCCGCGTACAGCGTTCCCGCCGGGACGTTCCTCGTCCTGATCGGCTACTTCGTCGGCGACCGGGCGGAGCTGGTGGGGGCGGTCGTACTGACCACCGGGATGTGGGCGGTGGCCCTGACCACCTGGCGCGGCATCCGGCCGGGCGCCCGCGACCGGACCACGCGCGCCCTGCTCGCCACCTCGGCCGGGGTCCTGGCGGCCACGATGCTGCTCGCCCTGTGGTGGGCGACCGGCGAGGCCACCGGACTCGTCCACCCCACCCTGACCTGGATGGCCGCGACCCACGGCCTCGGCAACGCCCTCGGTTTCGCGCTCTGCTCGCTGCTGGCCTGGCGCCGGCTCACCATGGACCGACAGGAGATGACCCGATGACCCGACTGCTCAGCACCGGCCACGACACCCTCAGCTACCCGGAACGGGGTGCGACGGAGCACCGCCCCCTGCCCGCCGGATACAACCACCTCCACCACCGGACCCGGATCGGCAGCGGCCGGGCCGTCTTCGAGGCCGCCGGGGTGGCGCTGACCACCTTCCGCGCGCACCGCGCCTCGGGCATGCGGATCCGGGCCGAGACGGGCGCCGTGCGGCCCGGTGCACGGGTGACCGTCGGGATCGGCTTCGGCCCCCTGCGCATCGACGCCCCCTGCCTGATCCTGCGGACCGCGTACGAGAGCGCCCGCGTCGGCTTCGCCTACGGGACCCTGGTGAGCCACCCCGAGTCGGGCGAGGAGTCCTTCATGGTGCTGATGGACCCCGACGGCACCGTGTGGTTCGAGGTGACCGCCTTCAGCCGCCCCGCCCGCTGGTACACCCGCCTCGCCGGCCCGGTGATCCCCTTCCTCCAGCTGGGTTACGCCCGCCTGCTCGGCCGCACCCTGCGCAAGCTGGCAGCCGGGGCCCCCGGCGCCTGATACTGGACGGGATGGACTGGTTCACGTCGCCCGGCTACTGGTTGGGCCGGCTGGTCTTCCAGCGGGCCCTCGCCGGCGTCTACCTGTGCGCCTTCACCGCCGCGGCACTCCAGTTCCGTGCCCTGATCGGTGCGCACGGCATGCTCCCCGTGCCGCGCTACGTGCGCCACGTCCCGTTCCGCCGCGCCCCGAGCCTGTTCCACTGGCGCTACTCGGACCGGCTCTTCGCCTGCTGCGCATGGGCGGGCGCGGCGGTGGCCGCGGCGCTCGCGGCGGGGGCCGGGGACGCCGTGCCGCTGGGGGCGGCGATGGCGATGTGGGCCGTGCTGTGGCTGCTCTACCTGTCGATCGTGAACGTGGGGCAGACCTGGTACTCCTTCGGCTGGGAGTCGCTGCTGCTGGAGGTGGGCTTCCTCGCCGTCTTCCTCGGCAACGCCCGGACCGGGCCGCCGGTGCTGGTGCTGTGGCTGCTGCGGTGGGTGGTGTTCCGGGTGGAGTTCGGGGCCGGGCTGATCAAGATGCGGGGCGACCCCTGCTGGCGGAAGCTGACCTGTCTCTACTTCCACCACGAGACGCAGCCGATGCCGGGCCCGCTGAGCTGGTTCTTCCACCACCTCCCGAAGCCGCTGCACCGGGTGGAGTGCGCCGCGAACCACGTGACCCAACTGGTCGTCCCCATCCTGCTGTTCACCCCGCAGCCGGTGGCCTCGTACGCCGCCGGGATCATCGTCGCGACGCAGCTCTGGCTGGTGCTGTCGGGGAACTTCGCCTGGCTGAACTGGATCACGATCGCGCCGGCGCTGTCCGCCGTCGACTTCACGGGGCTCGCCGGTCCTCCCCCGGCCGCGGCGTTCCGGCCGGCGCCGCTGTGGTACGTGGTGCTGGTGTGCGCGGCGACCGCGCTGGTGCTCGTCCTCAGTCGGCACCCGGTGGCCAACATGCTCTCCCGGCGCCAGGTGATGAACCGCTCCTTCGATTCCCTGCACCTGGTCAACACCTACGGGGCCTTCGGCACCGTGGGCCGGATCCGCGACGAGGTGGTGGTGGAGGGCACGGCCGAGCGGATGCCGCGGGAGGACGGCGACTGGCGCGAGTACGGCTTCAAGGGCAAGCCGGGCGATCCGCGGAGCCTGCCCCGCCAGTTCGCGCCCTACCACCTGCGGCTGGACTGGCTGATGTGGTTCGCGGCCCTCTCCCCCGGCTACGCGCGGGACTGGTTCGGGCCGTTCGTCGAGCGGCTGCTGGCGGGCGACCGGGACACCCTGCGGCTGCTGCGCCGCAACCCCTTCCCCGATGCGCCGCCGGTGTACGTGCGGGCGAGGCTGTACCGCTACCGGTTCACCACCTGGCGCGAGCTCCGCGCGACGGGCGCCTGGTGGCACCGCACGCTGCTGCGCGAGTACCTGCCGCCCACACGGCTCGCCGAGGCCGCCTGGTCAGAGCCCGAGTAGCGCCGCCTCCTGTTCCGGCGTGACGCCCTTCGCCGGCCGGTCGGGGCGTTGCGGGGCGATCCCGCCGAGGCTGCTCAGCCAGGCCCAGGTGTCGGCCACGGTCTCCTCGACCGGCCGGCAGTGCAGGCCCGTGGCGAGGGCTTTGGTGACGTCGCTGCCGAACATGTACTCCTGCAGTTCGCCCGGCGGGAGCCAGACCGGCAGATCGGTCCACGGCTCGATGCCGGCCTCCACGATCCTGTCCGGGTCGGTCCAACGGAGCTCCGCCCGGCCTCCGGTGACACTCACGCAGGCTTCCAGGAGACCGGCCATCGTGGTGTGCCCGGGCGGGGAGACCAGGTCGTACGCGCCGCCGTGCCCGGCCAGGGCGGCAGCCAGGGTCCACCGGGCCAGGTCGCGTACGTCGATGTACTGGATCGGAAGGTCGCACGGGCCCGGGGCCAGCATCGGCCCGCCCCGCGCGGCGCGGTTCAGCCACCAGGGCAGGCGGCCGACGTTCTCGTACGGGCCGAGGATCACCCCGGCGCGCACCAGCAGGGCGCGCCCGTCGAAGGCTTCGAGGACGGCGAGTTCACCGCCCCGCTTGTCTTCGGGGTAGGCGGTGGCCCCGGCGTCGGGCGAGCCGTCGACGAGCGGGCTGTCTTCGGCCAGGCGTGCGGGGGCGGGGTAGGCGTAGACCGAGCGGCTGGAGATGTACGCGTACCGCCCGGCCCGGTCCGCGAGCAGCCGGGCACTGTCGCGCACGGCGGTCGGCGCGCCGCTCCAGGTGTCGACGACGACGTCCCACTCCCCGTCGGCGAGGGCGGCCAGGCCGTCGGGGGCGGTGCGGTCTCCGTGCAGGGCGGAGGTTCCGGGCGGGGGCGCGTGGCGGCCCCGGTGGAAGACGGTGACGTCCCAGCCCAGGTCCACGGCCTCTTCGGTGATGGCGCGTCCGACGAATTCGGTGCCGCCCAGCATCAGCAGTCTCATGCCGGTCAGCCTGCCCGCGGGGGGTCCGGTCCGGAACCCTTGATCGCTTTCAGCGATGACGCCCAGGGCGTACGCGGTCCGGGAACCCGACGGGGACGTGCGGCGCCCCCGCAGCCGGGCCGGCGCGGGGGCGCTGTGTCACCAGGGCTGCCGGGGCTAGTCGATGCCGGGCAGGATGTGCGGCTCCGCCAGGTCGTCTTCGTAGCCCGCCAGCCGGATCGGCGCGGAGCGGGCCCACACCTCGAGGCTGCCGAGTTCGTCGGAGCGGGTCTTGCCCTGCCGCCCCGAACGTTCCAGCAGACCCTGGTCGGACTTCGTCAGTTCTGTCACCGCGCACTCCTTTGTGTCGCGTAACCCGGCGGGCGAACCCCGCGCCGGGCAGGAATAAAGGGATACCGGACGCGGTGGCGCCGTGATGGAGCGAGGGAGGGCCGTGGTGGGGCCCTGTCATGCGCTCAAGAGTACACATATGAGCGGGCCCCCGCTCGATGGAAAGGCAAAATTCACTCGAGTCCTCTTGTCTTCTCCTCTTCTTCCCGAGTTCAGGAAGTCGTGGCACGGCGCGTCGGCGGCGGATGCTCTGCTCGGCCCACAGGTGCGGTCGAGCGAAGGAGCGGTGGCGGTGACGGAGTCCGAGGTGCCGGAAGTGGACAGTGTCGAGCGACTGATGGATCGGCTGCACGCCTGCCGAGGGGCGTGGGACACGCCGGACCGTAGCGGCGACCCGGTGGACCTGCACGACCACGCGCTCCAGACGGCGGCGCTGCTGCGCCGGTCGCACCCCTGCGACAAGGAACTCCAAGTGGCCGGTCTGGTGCACGACCTGGGGCATCTCCTGGTCCCGGGGGACGACGCGGAACACGCCGGCCACGCGGCGGACGCGGTCCGGCCGCTGCTCGGCGACCGGGTGGCCCGGCTGGTACGGCTGCACGTGCCGGCCAAGCGCTATCTGGCCACCGTCGAGCCCGGGCGGGCGCTGTCCCCGCAGAGCGCGCTGACACTGGGCGAGCAGGGCGGCCTGATGGGCGCGGCGGAGGTACGGGCCTTCGAGGCCGACCCCCACGCGGCGGCCGCGGTGGTCCTGCGGCAGGCCGATGACGCCGGGAAGGTGGCCGGCCTGGACGCGGGCGTCATGGAGGACTGGCGGGCCGTCCTGGAACGGGTGGCGGCGGGGGCGTTCGCGCGTACGGCCGCCCGCCGGACCGGCTGAGACGACCGCGCCCCGGCCTCCTCAGGGGGCCGGGGCGCGCGAGTGGCTCGGACGGCCTACCAGTTGGCGGGCGCGTAGTCCTTGAGGAAGACGCCGTACAGGTCCTCGCCCGCCTCGCCGCGGACGATCGGGTCGTAGACCCGGGCCGCACCGTCCACCAGGTCCAGCGGGGCGTGGAAGCCCTCCTCGGCGAGACGGATCTTGTCCGGGTGGGGACGCTCGTCGGTGATCCAGCCGGTGTCCACGGCGGTCATCAGGATCTGGTCCTTCTGGAACATCTCCTGCGCGCTGGTCCGCGTCAGCATGTTGAGGGCGGCCTTCGCCATGTTGGTGTGCGGGTGCCCGGCGCCCTTGTAGCCGCGGCTGAACACGCCTTCCATCGCGGAGACGTTGACGACGTAGCGGCGGCCGGCCTCGGCCGCGGCCATCGCCGGACGCAGCTTGCTGATCAGGATGAAGGGCGCGGTGGAGTTGCACAGCTGCACTTCGAGGAGTTCGATCGGGTCCACCTCGGACACCGTCTGGATCCAGCTGTTGGTGTCGTGCAGGTCCGGGACCAGGCCGCCGGCGTCGATGGCGGTACCCGCCGCGATCCGCTCCAGCGAGGCGGAGCCGGAGACCAGCGCGAGTTCGGTGATGTCCTGCGCGCTGAGCTTCTCGCCCTTGCCGGTGGGCAGCGCCGCGACCCGGTCGACGGTGCCGCTGCCGAAGGTGCCGATCACCTCGGCGGAGGGCAGCTCGCCGGCCGGGAGCGGGGCGCTCTCGGCGGCGACCAGCTCGCTGTAGGCACCCGGCGACCGGCGCACGGTCTGGGCGGCGTTGTTGATCAGGATGTCGAGCGGGCCCTCGGCGGCGACCGAGTCGGCGAGCGCGACGACCTGCGCGGGGTCGCGGAGGTCGATACCGACGATCTTGAGGCGGTGCAGCCACTCGGAGCTGTCGGGCATCGCCTTGAAGCGGCGGATCGCGTCGTTGGGGAAGCGGGTCGTGATGGTGGTGTGGGCACCGTCGCGCAGCAGTCGCAGCGCGATGTACATGCCGATCTTGGCGCGGCCGCCGGTGAGCAGGGCGCGGCGGCCGCTCAGGTCGGTACGGGCGTCACGGCGGGCCCGGTTGAAGGCGGCGCAGTCCTGGCACAGCTGGTGGTAGAACGCGTCGACCTCGACGTAGCGCGTCTTGCAGACGTAGCAGGAGCGCGGGCGCTGGAGTATCCCGGCGATCGGGCCCTTGGTGGCGGCGGTCAGTGCGTTGCCCTGGGTCTCGTCGTCGATGCGCTCGGCGGAGCCGGTCGCGGTCGCCTCGGTCACGGCCTTGTCGTTGGCGGTCTTGGCGGCGCGGCGCTCCTGGCGGCGGCGCTGCTTGACCGTGCGGTACAGGCCCGCGGTGGCGCGGCGTACGGTGACGGCGTCCGGGTGGTCGACGTCGAGCTTGTCCAGCTCGTCGAGGACGCTGAGGCAGAGGGCCAGCCGGTCGGGGTCGATGCCCGGGCCGTACGCGTGGTCGTCCCCGGTCACAGGGTTGTCTTCGGTCACCGTCATGGCCGCTGCCGTTCCTTGCTCACTCGTCCGCATCCGCCTGCTGCGGAGGTCCCAAAACCGCAACTGTACGACAGGGCGCGCACCCGGCACCAAACCCGCGCACCGGCCCTTCACGGAGCGCGAGGGACCGTCACGGTACGGAGGGTCGCCCGGGGCCGGCCCGGGAGGCGGCGGGGCCAGGAATAGGCCGACCGGGTGGGGCATTGTGGACATCATGAGTGCCTTGGCGCTGTCGGTCCTGCTCTGCCTCGCGTCGGCCGTGGCGTACGCCGCGGGCGCGATCGTCCAGGAGCGGGTGGCCGACGGCTCGCCGGACCGTCTCTCCGCCCCGCTCCACCGGCCCGTCTGGTGGTTGGCGGTGGCTCTGAACGGCCTCGGCGCGGCGCTGCACGTCCTCGCGCTGGCCTACGGGCCGCTGAGCCTGGTGCAGCCGCTCGGGGCGCTGACCATCGTCTTCGCGCTCCCGATGGCGGCCGTGTTCGTGCGGCGCCGGGCGGGCGCGGCGGCCTGGCGCGGGGCACTGCTGGCGACGGCCGGTCTGGCCGGGCTGCTGGCGCTGACCGGCGGGGACCGGGACCCCGGGCGGACGTTGACGGGCGGTGAGCAGGGTCTGCTGATGATCGTGACGGGGACGGGTGTGGCGGCGCTGTTCCTGGTGGCGCGCCGGGTGCGCCGGGCGGTGCTGCGCGGTGTGCTGCTGGCGGCCGCCGCGGGCACGGCCTTCGGCATGGCGTCGGTGTTCACGAAGTCCGTGGCCGACGGCTTCTCCTTGGACGCGCCGTTCGCCCGCTGGCCCGAACTGCTCGCCATCGCCGTGCTGGCAGCCGGTGGTCTGCTGCTGTCGCAGGCGGCCTACCGGGGTGCCGGGCTGGCGGCGCCACTGGCGACCCTGACGGTGGTGGACCCGGTGGTGGCCGCGGCGGTCGGCCTGTCCTTGTTCGACGAGGGCTTCCGGTACGGGTCCGCGGGGACGGCGGCGGCGCTGGTGAGCGCCGTGGCGGCGGCGGCCGGCCTGATCCTGCTCACGACCGTGCCGCCGCCCGCGCGGCGGTCAGATGTCGACGCCCCGGCCGCGGAGGTACTTGAGGGGGTCGATGTCGGTGCCGTACCCGGGCCCGGTGCGCATCTCGAAGTGGAGGTGCGGTCCGGTGGTGTTGCCGGTCGAACCGGAGCGGCCGATGCGCTGGCCGCCGGAGACCTGCTGCCCGGCCTTGACGCCGAGGGCGGAGAGGTGGGCGTACTGGGAGTACCGGCCGTCGGCGTGCCGGATGACGACCTGGTAGCCGTACGCCCCGGCCCAGCCGGCGGAGAGGACGGTGCCGGGGCCGACGGCCTTGATGCTGGTACCGGTGGGGACGGGGAAGTCGACCCCGGTGTGGTAGCCGCTGGACCAGGAGGAACCGGCGACGTGGTACGCCGTGCCGAGGGCGGCGTCGACGGGCGCCGTAAAGCCCGCAGACGCCGTCTGCTGCTTCGCTGAAGCGGACTCGGCGGGCTTGGCCTGTTCGGGCTTCGTCTGCTCGGGCTGCGTCTTCTGCGGCTGCGTCTTCTGCGGTTGCGTCTTCTGCGGTTGGGGGGCGGCCGGCTGTGCGGGCTTGACCGGCTCGGCGACCCGCGGCGGCTTCTCCGGCTGCTGGGAGGGCGGCGCGGGCGGGGCGGTGGTGATGCGCAGCGTGAGCCGCTGACCGGGGAAGATCAGGTCCGGGTTGCCGCCGATGGTGTCCCGGTTGGTCTCGTACAGCGCCTGCCAGCCGCCTTCGACGTGCTGGCCGGTGGCGATCGCCGAGAGCGAGTCCCCGGGGGCGACGACGTACGGGTTCGGCAGGACCGTGGTGTCGGTCGGGCGGGTCGCGCTCTGGGCCTGTACCCGAGCGGCGGCCGCGGGCGCCGCCTGCTTCTGGCGCGGGATCACGGCCGGCGCCGGAGCAGGGGCGGGGCCGCTGCGGCTGAGCCCGGCCTGCGGCCCGCAGGCCGGCCAGGCGCCGGGCCCCTGCCCCCCGAGCACCTTCTCGGCCACCGCGATCTGCTGGTCCTTGGTGGCCAGGTCGGCGCGGGCCGCGAAGGCGGTGCCGCCGAAGGCGCGCCAGGTGCTCTGGCTGAACTGGAGGCCGCCGTAGTAGCCGTTGCCGGTGTTGATGTGCCAGTTGTTGGTCGACTCGCAGGCGGCCACCTTGTCCCAGGTGCCGATCGAGGCCGCGTGGGCGGCCCCGGCGCCGATGAGCGGGAGCGCGATGCCGGCGCCGCCCGCGGTGACGGCGAGCGAGGCGCGGTTGATGCTGCTCGGCTGGTACCGGCGGTGCCGGCCCCGTACACCCATGGGAGCCCCCTTGAAGACGTGCCGGACCGCACAAGCTAACGGCGCCGGTGGAGGCTGACAATAGCGACAACCGGCTGTCTTCGATGGGGAATTGACGGTTTGCCCGCTGACCTGCGCCCTATGCGCGACCGAGCGGACCGGGCTGCGGGAGCGGGGCCGGCCCCGGGGGCGGCGGCACCGGATCGGGCTCCGGTACGGGCCCCGGGACCGGGGGCGCGGGCCGGGGCACCGGGTCGGGCTCCGGGAAGGGTCCGGGCCCCGGCGGGGGCGCGGGCACCGGATCGGGCTCCGGGGCGGGTGGCTGCGTCTGGTCTTCGTCGAGCACCACGAGGTTGAGCACCATACGCACCGCCTTCCCCGGATCCGGGCGGGTACGCCCGCCGGCGTCTTCGCGTGGGCGGTCTACGGGCGCAGGGCCGCGGCCAGCCCGGTCGAGGGGCTGCTGAGGACGGGGACCGCCGTCCGCACCAGGTCCGCCGCGTCGGCCATCGAGGCCTGGGCGAGGACGATGACGTCCGCGTCGGCGACCTCGTCCGCCGCGCGGGCCACCAGGCTCAGGTATCCGCCGTTGTCCCCGGCCTCGAAGCGTTCCCACGCCCCCGCCACCAGCTGCGTGCGTACGGTGACGGGCCGACCGGCGGCCTCCTGCTCCAGCAGCTCCAGCGTCGGCGCGAGGGTGGATCCGACGGCGGCGAGCACGACGATCCGGGGGCCGGTGCGCACGGCCGCGGCCGCCATGGGCCGGTCCACCCTGAGCACGGGCCGCCCCAGGGCCGACGCGAGGGACTCGGCGACGGCCCCGATGGTCGAGCAGGTCACCAGTACCGGCCCGGCCGCCCCGCCGAGCACCTGCCGCAGCCCGGGAGCCACCGCCGCGGGCCCGTGCGTACGGGCCCGCTCCAGCAGCTCCGGAACCACGAGGTGCCGCAGCCCGGCCTCCGGGTGGTCCCGGTCCCGTAGCGCGTCGAAGACCGGGACGTGCACCGGCGAGGTGTGCAGCAGGGTCAGGGCGGGGCCGGTCACCAGCGGTCGGAGTCCGCGATCAGCTGCTCCTTCGCCGCCTCGACCACCTCGGCGGGGGCCGCGGGAGCCTCGTCGGGGTGTTTGGCCGCCCAACTCGCCGCGTACGGGCACAGCGGCACCACGGGAACCCCTTCGGCGGCGGCGATCCCGTAGAAGGTCCTCACCAGCTGCCCGCCGATCCCGCGGCCCTCGTGCCCCGGCTCGACGACGGTGTGCACGGCGACCAGCGCGCCGGGCTCCCGGGCGAGTACGAAGTACGCGATGAACCCGACCACCGCCCCGCCCTCGACGGCGAGCAGCCGCCCCGCCTTGCGGTCGTCCTCGAACTCGATCGCCTGGTTCTCGGCCATGCTCCCCCGCTCTCCTCAGACAGCCACCGCGTGGGGGCTGCGCTCCTGGTCCGTCCCGGGAACCGGGGCGGAGGGGTCCGCCCCGAGTCCGATGATGCGGTTGTCCGCGTCCACGTGCACGACCCGAGGCCTCAGCACCCGTGCCTCGGCGTCCTCGACCTGCGCGTAGCTGATGAGGATGACCAGGTCCCCGGGATGCACGAGGTGCGCGGCGGCACCGTTGATCCCGATGACCCCGGACCCCCGCTCCCCCTCGATGACGTACGTCTCCAACCGCGCCCCGTTGGTGATGTCCACGATGTGGACGAGCTCCCCGGGCAGCAGATCGGCCGCATCCAACAGATCGGCATCGACCGTCACGGACCCGACGTAATGCAGATCGGCCTGCGTGACGGTGGCGCGATGGATCTTGGACTTGAACATGGTGCGCATCATCGAGGTACTCCTGGATCTATGCTCCCTGCCTGCGTTTTTGCAGGTCAAGTGCGGTTCCTTACCATACAACGAGTCGCGGACCGCCCGCTTTGCGGACGACGACGACGTCAGCCTACGCAACGGGCCTCGACGGCCGCCCGGAGCCGGCGCCACTGTGACCGGAGCCACGCCGACGGTGCGCCCGCCGCTCCCCTGCCCCGAGGGGATGTCAGGGGTGGTCGTGCCAGGAGACGGCCGCGATGCGCCAGCCTTCGGGGGTGCGGACGAACTGGAGGGTTTTGGTGCCGGCGGCCTCGAAGGGGACGCCGTCCAGGATTCCGGACTTGCGGTAGCCGCCGAAGCGGGAGGCGATGTCCCCCTGGATCTCGGTGCGTTCGGAGGTCTCCCACTCCCGGAAGCCGGCCAGTCCGCCCTCGGACAGCAGCCGTTGGCGGGGCTCGATGAATTCCTCGACCGTGTAGACGGTGAAGTCGGGGCCCGTCTTGACGATGGTGGCGCCCGGGAGGAGCAGTCGGCGGAGCCTGCCCACGTCGGCCGTCCTGCCGTCCCGGTTGTCGAAGGCGCCGAAGAAGTCGGCGGTCAGCGCATCGAGTTCGGACTTGTCTGACATGGCTTGCTCCCCCGGGACGGATCGCCGGCCGCCTTCCGCGGGCCGGGCGCCGCCCCATTGTCCACCGTCCTACCGCAGGAGGATCAGCAGGCCGAGGAGCAGGGCGGGCAGTACGGGGACGGCTGCCACCACCGTCGCCGTCAGGCGTCGGCGGAGCAGGCCGTAGCGGTGTTCATAGGCGGTCGCGAGTTCCTCGCCCCGGGCCACGACGGCGGCCAGCATCTGCCGCTTGAGGCGCAGGTGGTGCTCCGCGAAGAGACCCGCGATCTCCTGCCGTTCGCCCGGGCCGAGCCAGGTCAGGCGCCCGGCGAACGCCTGCGCCTCCGTGTGGGCCTCGTGGAGGGCCGCCTGGCTGATCAGGTAGCCCTCCAGGCGCGCGAGGCCTGCCGCGGCCTCTGCCCGGGCCTTGTCGTCCATCGTCGCCGCGTCCCGCTATCCGGCCGTCGGCCCGGCGGAGTCGTCCCGGGGCGGCGAGACGGCCCTGTCCTGGTCGATCACGTCGCGCTGGCCCTCGTTCTCCCTGCGCTCCAGTTCGGAGACCTCGAAGTGGTGCAGGTCGAAGGCGGGCGACTCGGAGCGCACGCGCGGCAGGGTGACGAAGTTGTGGCGCGGCGGCGGGCAGGAGGTGGCCCATTCCAGGGAACGGCCGTATCCCCACGGGTCGTCGACGGTGACGCGCGGCGCGTACTTCGCGGTCTTCCACAGGTTGTAGAGGAAGGGGAGCGTCGAGCCGCCGAGCAGGAACGCGCCGATGGAGGAGACGGTGTTCAAGGTGGTGAATCCGTCGGCGGCGAGGTAGTCGGCGTAGCGGCGCGGCATGCCTTCGGCGCCCAGCCAGTGCTGGACGAGGAAGGTGAGGTGGAAGCCGATGAACAGGGTCCAGAAGTGGATCTTGCCGAGGCGTTCGTCGAGCATGGTGCCGGTCATCTTCGGCCACCAGAAGTAGAAGCCGGCGAACGTCGCGAACACCACCGTGCCGAACACCACGTAGTGGAAGTGGGCGACGACGAAGTAGGTGTCGGTGACGTGGAAGTCCATCGGCGGCGAGGCCAGGATGATGCCGGTCAGACCGCCGAAGAGGAACGTCACCAGGAACCCGATGGACCACAGCATCGGCGTCTCGAAGGAGATCGAGCCCTTCCACATCGTGCCGATCCAGTTGAAGAACTTCACTCCCGTCGGCACGGCGATCAGGAACGTCATGAAGGAGAAGAAGGGCAGCAGCACGGCCTGCGTGGCGAACATGTGGTGCGCCCACACCGTCACCGACAGCCCCGCGATCGCGATGGTCGCCCCGACCAGGCCGAGGTAGCCGAACACCGGCTTGCGGGAGAAGACGGGGAGGATCTCGGTGATGATCCCGAAGAACGGCAGGGCGATGATGTAGACCTCGGGATGCCCGAAGAACCAGAACAGGTGCTGCCACAGGATGGGCCCGCCGTTGGACGGGTCGAAGACGTGCGCGCCGAACTTCCGGTCCGCCTCCAGCACCAGCAGAGCCGCCGCCAGGACCGGGAAGGCGAAGAGGACGAGCACCGAGGTCAGCAGGATGTTCCAGGTGAAGATCGGCATCCGGAACATCGTCATCCCGGGCGAGCGCATGCAGATGATCGTGGTGACGAAGTTGACGGCGCCGAGGATCGTCCCGAAGCCCGACATGGCCAGCCCCATGATCCACATGTCGCCGCCGATGTACGGGGTCCGCTCCACGCTGCTGAGCGGCGTGTAGGCGGTCCAGCCGAAGTCGGCGCTGCCCTGGGGGGTGAGCAGGCTCGCCACGACGATGATGCCGCCGAAGAGGAACAGCCAGAACGAGAGCATGTTCAGGCGCGGGAAGGCGACGTCCGGCGCGCCGATCTGCAGGGGCATGATCGCGTTGGCGAACCCGGCGAAGGTAGGCGTCGCGAAGAACAACAGCATGATCGTGCCGTGCAACGTGAAGATCTGGTTGTACTGCTCCTGCGACACGATCTGCATACCCGGCCGGGCCAGCTCCGCCCTCAGCAGGAGGGCGAGCACGCCACCGATGACGAAGAAGACGAACGAGGCGATCAGGTAGAGGTGCCCGATCTTCTTGTGGTCCGTCGTCGACAGCCAGGCCACCACTACCTGTCCCACGGTTCTGCCCCGCGTGGGAACGGGAGCGATCGGCTCGGTGACAGTGGTCATACGGATCCCCTGGGCATCGTCGGACGGCGACGGGTGCGGTCTCGCGGGGGCAGCCGGCTCCGGCTGCCCGCACACGTCCTTCCTGTCTACTGCCACGACCGGCACGAAGCCCGGCGGCGTGCACGCGCGTACGGGTGAAGGTGGGGCCGCGGTGTCAGCCCGGCTTCCCGCCGCCCAGCAGGTTGTGGCGCATCAGGCGGGTGATGTCCTTCGCCGTGACGATGCCGACGAGACGGCCGTCGTCGACGACGAGCACACGCGTACCGGTGGCCGTGCTGAGGCGGTCGAGGGCCTCGGTCAGGAGCTCACCGGAAGAGGCGACCGCACACCGTGCGAGCGGGGTCGCCACGTCGCGCACCTGGGTGGTGTCCCGCAGCGGGCCCTGGACCGCGCCCAGCCTGCGCAGTTCCACGACGCCGCTGGGGTGCCCGTCGAAGTCGAGCAGCGGCACGGCGGAGTGGCGCGACGGGAGCGCCACCTCCTCGATGAAGCGGCGCACGGTCAGCCAGTCGGCGCCGGTGGCCACCGGGCTGCTCATGGCGTCGGCGACCCGGACGCCCTGCAGGGCCGTGCCGATGACGGCGCGCTGGCGTTCCGCGCCCGCGACCACCATGACGAACAGGCCGGTGAAGACCAGCCACAGCCCGCCCGAGGACCCGCGCAGCAGCGAGACCCAGCCGGCGCCCATGAGCAGGACTCCCAGCACCTGGCCGCTACGGGATGCCGCTCGGTCGGCGCGGTCCCGGTCCCCGGTGCGCCACCACAGCAGGGCCTGGACGACTCGGCCGCCGTCCAGCGGTGCGGCGGGCAGCAGGTTGAACACCCCGAGGGCCAGGTTCACCCAGCCGAGCCAGCCGAGGACGGCTCCCGGCACGGCCCAGCCCGGCAGCGTGTTCAGGCCGATGCCCGCTCCGAGGGCCGCGCCGCCGATGACCAGGCTGGTCAGCGGGCCGCTGACGGCGACCGCGAAGGCCGCCGCCGCGCTCTGGGGGCGGCCCATGCGGGTCATGCCGCCCAGGGCCCACAGTGTCACGTCCTGTACGGAGATCTTCTTGCGGCGGGCCATCGCGGCGTGCGCCGCCTCGTGCAGCAGCAGGCTCGCCATCAGCAACAGGGCCCCGATGGCGCTGGCGAGGGTGTACACGGCGTTCGAATGGCCCGGCGTCCAGAGGGGGAGGGTCCGGCGGCCGAGGCCGTACGCGAGGAAGACCGCCAGCAGGGGCACGCTCCAGTGCATGCGCAGCGGTACGCCGACCACGCGTCCCACGGGGACCGAGCCGTTCATGGCCTCTCCAGCCGGCCCGGCGTGTCCGGTCCACCCGGGCCGCACCGCGCGACCCGTACCCCGTGGACCGGACGGCCGGGGCCTCACCTCCAGTGTCCCTCGCGGCCACAGCACTAGCCGGGTGACGGACTGTGCCCGGGGGCGTGGAAAGCGTCACCGCCGGAGGCCTCTCCAGGGCCGGCGTCGTGGCCCGCCTCCCCGTGACCGGCGTCCCCGGGCCGGGCGTCGTGACCGGCGTCCCCGGGCCGGGCGTCGTGACCGGCGTCCCCGGGCCGGGCGTCGTGACCGGCGTCCCCGGGCTGGGCGTCCTCGTGCCCGGGGCCGTGCGCGTCGCCGGTCTCCACCTTGCCGCCCAGGCGCTCCCGCAGGGGCGCCAGGGCCTCGGCGGAAGCGGCGGTGACCACCCACCGGTCGCCGACGAGGTAGGTCCCGCCGTACACGCGGGACTCCGCCAGCCACGCGCGCTGGCCCTCATCGGCGGTGAAGGTCGCGATCCGGTAGCCGGCGGCCCCCGCCCCGCACGCCCCTTCCCGCAGCTCCTCGGCGTCGACGGTGATCTCGGCGGTGCAGCCGAGGGCCGCCGCCAGGTCCTGGACGCTGACGTGGCTCGCCTGCGGGGAGGCGACGGCGGCCGGGCGGGTCTTCGCGTGCCCGGTGCCGCACCCGCCGCACAGCAGTGAGGTGAGCAGCACGGCGACGCAGGGCGCCAGGTGGCGGGCGGTGACACGGGGTGGTTCCGGCATGTCCGGCTCTCCCTCGCAGAGATGGGTGGGGGGCTACCGGCTAGCGCTCGGCGGGCACCTTCTTGCCGGCGTCGTCCACGGCGAACCAGAGGCCCTGCTTGTTGTGTCCGTTGGTCTGGCCGGGCTGGGTGTCGCCGGTGAACAGGTAGACGGGCCAGCAGTCGATCGTCAATTGCTGTGTCCCGTCCGGCCGCTTCACCGATCCGACGAGG
Organism: Streptomyces cirratus; assembly: GCF_014650775.1. Taxonomy (GTDB): domain Bacteria; phylum Actinomycetota; class Actinomycetes; order Streptomycetales; family Streptomycetaceae; genus Streptomyces; species Streptomyces cirratus. Next base: position 189,698 of record NZ_BMVP01000005.1, read on the forward strand.
CCTGCCGCAATTCCGGACACCTTCGTCTTGTCCACCGGCGCGGCGGGCTTCCAGGTGTCCAGGCAGGCGTCGAGGCAGCCGAATTTCATCGGCCAGGCACTGTCCTTGTTGAACCGGTACAGGGTGCGCCCCTGTCCGTCCACGAGGATCTTCCCGAGTTTCGCGTCGGTGGCGACGGAGAGTTCCGTACCGGCCCGGGCGTTCATATCGCCCATACCGCTTCCCGTGCCGCTTCCCATTCCGCTGCCCATTCCCGCACCCATGGCCCCGGTGGCGGGCGTCCCGGGTTTTTGGCCGCCCTTCTGGTCGACGGCCTTCTTGCCGTCGGCAGCCAGTGCGTGCCAGGTACCGCCGACACCTTCACCCTTGGCCTCCCCGGCCTGGGTGTCCTTGGCGTAGCGGTACACGGGCCAGCCGCCGAGGGTGAGCTGCTTGCTGCCGTCGGCCCGGGTGACCTCGCCGAGCTGGGAGGCGTCGATGCCCTGGGCGGCCGAGGCGTCCGCCGCGGGTACGGGCGGCCAGGCGGTGGCGCAGTCGCCGGAGCAGTTCGACGTGGGGGGCTTGGCGGTGTCCTTGTCGAAACGGTAGAGGGTGAGGCCGGCGCTGTCGGTGACCACGCTGCCCACGTTCGCGATGTCCCGTACGGCGAGCTGGCCGGCCCGCACGGAGGTCGCGGGCTCCACGCCCCCGTAGCCGGATCCGGCCGCTTGGGCCGCTCCGGCCGCGGGATCCGCTCCCGAGCCGCCGGAGCCGTAACCGCTGCCGTACCCGTTCCCGATGGCTTTGCTGTCCCCGACCGGCTGTACGGAATTTCCCGAGCGGCCGGCGTTGGTCCCACCGCTCCCGCATCCGGCCGCCAGTACCAGTACCGCCATCACCGATCCGGCGGCGGCTGCCCCACGACGCTTGTTGTTCACGGTTGCTCACTCCCTGCGTTTCCATTCGGTGTTTCCTCTTCCTGGGTCATTCATAAAGCCTGGGAAGCCCTCCGAATTCGAATGGACTGGAATTTGTCAGATCGCGCCAAATGCTGAACTGGGCCCGGCCGCAGCCGTTCACGGCCGCGCTCATTCCTGGATGCGCAGGGCCAGCGCCGGGCAGCGGCGGACCGCCCGCAGCGCCTTCGGCCGCAGCCGCCCCGGCACGGGCATGACCCCTTGGGCCGGGTAGCCGTCGGCGTCCAGCCGGACGATGTCGGGCAGCAGGTCCACGCAGAGCCCGTGGCCCTTGCACAGCGTCCAGTCCACGACGAGCCGTTCGGGGTTCTCGTCGGCCGGCAGGGGCAGGGCGCCCAGGACGCGCCGCCCGCAGCCGCTGCCCAGCGCGTGGTCGCGGAACTCGTCGGGGAACACGGCGAGCGCGGAGGCCACGAAGGCGGAGGTGCCGTCGGGGTGACTGCACGCCCCGCGGCCGAGCACCGAGCGCATCCGCGCCTGGACGGCTTCCAGTGCGGGCCGGCCGCCACCGCCGACGAGGGCGTCCACCGCGTCGGCGAGCGAGGGCAGTCCCCGCGCGCACGGCCCGCACTGCCCGGCGGACTCGTCCGCCATCCAGCGGGTGACGCGGGCGACTTCCCCGGCCGGGCAGGTGTCGTGGGGCAGCGGCAGCACGGCGCCCGCTCCCAGGACGGCGTCGTACGAGGCGAGCGAGTTGCGCGAGAGCGCGGCGGAGCGGGCGGCGGGCGGGGCCAGCCAGCGACCGTGGTAGCCGCCGACCAGGACGCCCTGGCCCGGTTCCGATCCGCAGAGGTCCAGGACGTACGCCAGGGACGTCCCGGTCGGCACTTCGACGACCGTGGCTCCCCCGACGGTCAGCAGGACGGTGCCCGGCTCGTCGTCGAGGCCCGCCACGCGGTACTCGGCCGCTCCCAGCCGTGCGGCGACGGCGAGTTGGGCGTAGGTCTCGGTGTTGGACAGCAGGGTCGGCAGGCCGCCGAGTCCCCGCTCGCTGGTCCGCACCTTCTGCCCGGACGGCAGTGCGGGTCCGCCCTCGATCCCGTTGATCAGGGCGGTGCCCTCCCCCGTGACGAAGCGTTCGGGGAGCCGGGCCACCCGGACCCGGCGGTCCGCCGCGGCGCGTTCGGCCACGGCGGCGCGCAGCGAGCCCTCCACGTCGTCGCGGGTGACGCCGATGACCACCTCCTCGGCGCCGAGCGCGTCGGCGGCCAGCAGTGCCCCGTCGAGCACCAGGTGCGGGACGTGCAGCAGCAGGGCGGTGTCCTTGAGGCAACTGGGCTCGCCCTCGCTGCCGTTGACGACGACGGCGGTGCGGCCGTCGCGGGCCCGGGCGGAGCGGGTGACGGCGCGCAGTTTGCGGGCGAAGGGGAAGCCCGCTCCGCCGCGCCCCTTGAGCTCCACGCTCTCGGCGAGCCGCACCAGTTCCTCGGCGGGGTAGCGGGACAGCGTCCCGTGCACGGTGAGGTGCCCGGCGAGGTCGAGACGCGGCGCGGCGTCGAGCCCCGCCAGCAGCCGGGGCATGCCCACGCAGCCGAGGGCGGGGCGGGACACGCCGGTCACTGGCGCCCCCGCGCCCCGCCGAGCGGTTCACCGGGGCGGTCGGCCACGCCGAGCCGGCTCGGTATGAACACGGCGGGGTACGGCGGCGCGCCGTACGGGGGCGCGGGGTACGGCGGCGGATACGGCGGCGGGGCCGGCCTGGACGCAGCCGCCGGAGCGGCCGCAGCCCGGGCGACGAGCAGCGGATCACCGGGCAGCGGACCGCCGGGCAGCGGATCACCCGGCAGCGGACCGGGGCCCGTCCCGCCCGCGGCGGCCGGCTGTGTCTGGCGGGCAAGCCGGGCGGTGAGCCGGGCCGCCGCCCATTCGGCGGGTTTGCGCAGGAACGGCCTCGGCGTACGCGGCGGGCCCTGCCCGGGCGTACGCGGCGGGGGCGGCGGCGCGACGGGCGGACGGGCCGGAAGTGCGCGCAGCCGCGCCCGCAGCCGCACGACGAGGACGGCGGCGACGCCGGCCAGGCAGAGCCCGTACGCCACGGTCACCCAACTCGCGGCGGGGCGACCGGCTTTGAGGCCGTGCACCAGTGACGCGCCCCAGGCGGGGTACGCGCCCATGTGCAGGGCCCGCCACCACAGCGAGCGGCCCTTGGTGGCGAAGGCGCTGCGGGCCGCGCCCGAGACGGCCACGGCGACGAAGAGGTACCCGGCCAGTGTGCCGAGTCCGATCAGTACGGGCCGGTCGGGGTCGGCGAACGGCAGGACGGCGGATGCGGCGCCGGTCTGCGACTGCGCGACCTTGACCCATATGTGCAGGGCGAGGAAGGCCAGTCCCGCGACGCCGAGTCCGCGGTGCACTCCTTGGGCGACGAGCCGGTGGCCGGACGCCAGGAGCGTGCGGTCGGTGGCGGCCAGGCCCCAGAGGACCGTGGAGGTGAGCGAGACGAGCGACAGGACGCCCGCGCCGTAGTCCAGGAATTCCCACAGCCGGGTCAGTGCGCCGGCCCGGACCGCCACCGTCAGCGAGACGAGGCCGGCGAGGGCGGCGGCGGACAGTGCGGCGGGGTGCAGCCCCCCGGCGGCGGACAGCAGCGGCGGCCGGCGCACGGCGCGCCGTCCCGCCGCCGCGGTGACCGTACCGGCGTGGCGTCTGGTGCGGCGGGCCCTGTGAGAGCGTGGCGTACGGGGCTGGGGCAAGGGCATCTGGTTCTCCCATACGCCCGGGCCCGAGCACTCCACCTCGCGCTCGGCGCCCGGGGGTAGTCGTCGGAACTGATCCGCGGCGGGCGGGAGATGAGGCCTCGCCCGGCCGGGGAGCGGGGGCCGGAGTGCAGAAGCATCGTGGAGCTTCGCAGCACCTCCACGGGATTTATCGAAACGTGATAATTTCTGGCGCCCGCGCAGTCATCGCATCGAACATCCCCGGAAGATTCCCTTCCAGTGGTGCGGTTGCGACGAGGTTGACGCCTTGTCCGCCGCCACACCTCCCCGACGGCAAAATCTAGGCAAGGTCGCGGGACTGCAAGTGGATGGCACGCTCCTGGAGGGAGTACGAGGCGCCCGAATCACTGCCGGCACTGACGCCGGCGGGGAGCCGGGCGGCCCCGACAGGCCTGTCACCCTCCCACGGGGCAGGCCATACCCCGGCACGAACGAGGTAACGATGTGCGAACTGCTGAACCGCATCTGGTCCCGCCCGCGCGGCGAATGGACCCGGGTCCTGCGGAGGGAACTGCCCGCGCTGGCCGCTGGGATCGTGGAGGAGCTCGAGGAGAGCATCCCGGGATTTCGCGAACTGATCGCCGACTCCGACGAAGAGGTGGTCAGGCAGCGGGTGGAGACGGCGCTGCTCACCGCTCTGGGGTACCGGGAGCCTTCCTGCCAGCCTGAGGGCGTGCGGCCGGAAGCCGCCGCGCGGCCCGAACGGGAGCCTTCCGCGAGCGGGCAGCTGGTGCCCCTCAAGGCCGTTCCCTCACAGCGTTCCCCCGAGGCGGGCGTGACCGCTGCCGAACGCGCTCGGCGGGAGCTCTTCACCGGCCTTACGAGTGACATGCCCATGTCTGAAATTGCCCTCTCGGAACTGGCCGCCACGGCCGGATGGCCCCTGCCGGCCACCGTACGCGCCGTCGCCCCGGCCACCCCCGGAGAGATGCAGCAGCTGGCGGGCGTACTGGACGACGCCCTCACCGGCATGGTCGGCGGGCAGCCGTGCCTGCTGGTCCCCGCCCCGGATCCGGAAGCCCGCGGACCCTTGGAGTGCGCGCTGCGCGGGCGGTTCGCCGCCGTCGGGCACCCCGTCGCCCTGCGGGACACCGCCTCCTCGCTGCGCTGGGCACTGCGCCTGCTCAACCTGACCCCGGCCCGGCCCGGCGCCGAGGCCCGCGCCGTCTTCGTGGACGACCACCTCTCGACCCTGCTGCTGCTCCAGGACGAGCCCCTGGCCCACGCGCTGGCCGCGCGGTGGCTGCGGCCGCTGGCGGACTTGACCCCGCGCCAGAGCGAGCGGCTGGAAGTGACCCTGCTCGCCTGGCTGGAGGGGGGCGGTGCACCGGAGGCCGCCAAGGCGCTGAGCGTGCACCCCCAGACGGTGCGCTACCGGATGCGCCAGCTGGAGAAGCTTTTCGGAACGGGCCTGCGTGACCCGCGGACCCGCTTCGAACTGGAGATGGCCCTGCGCACCCGTCGTCTGATGGCGCAAGTACGGCGCCAGCACTCCAGGGTGAGCCGCCGGGCCCGAGTGGTGACCGCCGAGTTCCGGCCTCCGCTGGGCGCCGGCCGCATGGCCCGCGTCAACGGACTGTAGACCCAGCCGTCCGGCCCCGGCCGCTCCCCCGTCAGCGCGGGGAGGGGCCGGGGCCGGACGCGTGTGCGGCCAACGCCGCGTTGAGGTCGCGCAGTTCGGCGTACGCCCGGGAGCAGGAGCGGCATCCGGCCAGGTGCCGGCGGAGCCCGCCGTTCCTGGGTGCGCCCCTGCGCCGGACGGCCGCGCCGAGCAGTGGGGCGTAGGGCCGGCACCGCTCGTCACCGGCCGCGGCCGGGCCGAGCTGGGCGCACAGGTAGGCCTCGCGCAGCCCTTCGCGGGCCCGGAAGGCCAGCGAGGTCACGGCGCTGGGTGTGATCCCGAACAGCGCCGGCATGTGGTGGGGGCAGTCGTCCTCGACGAGCGTGTGCCACAGGACCGCCTTCCAGCGCCCGGGCAGGGAGTGGAAGGAGCGGGCGGCCAGCCGGCGGTCCTCTTCGGACAGCAGCCGCTGCTGCGGGTCCTGGCCGGACGGTCCCGGGCCGCACCAGGATTCGACGTCGGGGGTCAAGACGGTCCGGCCGTCTCCCGTGCGCCACTCGATGGCGGTGTGACGCACCACCGCCAGTAGGTACGGACGCCAGTGATCCCGCGGCCCGGCGCCGGAGCGGACGGCCTGGAGGGTGCGGACGAAGGCCTCCGAGACGAGGTCTTCGGCGTCCTGCGGGGCCCGGCACCAACCCCGCGCGCAGGCCAGCAGGGCGCCCAGGTGGCGCCGGTACAACAGGTCGCAGACATCGGCGTCCACGGCGCCCCGGGCGTAGGAGCTCCTGAGTCGCCGGATGAGTTCCCGGTCGCCGGGTGGCACCGCGACGCCGGACCGTGCCTCGTCCTCGGGCGGTGCGGCGTCGCCGGAAGGCGCACCGGCCGTGGTGCGGTCGGAGCCGGACATGACGATCGCTCCTTGCTCGCGTCGGGGCCGGCCGCCGCGGGGCGACGGCACGGCGCGGTGCCGGCCCGAAGTCGCTCGGACCGGCACCGCTCTCGGGGCGACGCGGGGAGTGGGAGGGAGCGTCACCCCGAGGGTCTCAGCGGCAGGCCCGCCCGCCGTTGATGCAGCGCACGGCGCCGGCCATCAGCCCGTCCGACATGACGTTGATGAAGTCCCCGTGGTCGGTCACCGGCTTGTGCAGTTGCTCGGGGAAGCTGTCCACGGCGAACCGGGCGCCGGGGGCCACCGCGTAGGTGATCCGCTGTACGAGCTGCGGGATGGCCTTGAACCCGCGCGGGCAGGAGCCGTCGCCGCGGGCGAAGGCCACGTGGGTGCGGTGGTTGGCGCTGTCGGCGTTCTTCCCGTCCCAGCAGCTCTGGAAGCTGAACGTCCGTACGACGTCACTGCCCTTGGGGCAGATCGGGTACTTGTCCTTCAACTGGCGGTTCTCGAACCCGGTGCAGCTCCAGGAAGCGTTCGCGTTGGCCGTGCCGTTGGTGAGGGCCTTCGCGTCACCGGTGATGATCCGCAGGAAGCGCGGCATGGCGGTGACCGGTCCCGTGGCGCTGCCCTTGAAGTCGATCGTCACCTGCTTCGGCTGGAGGATGGTGCCGACGTTGGCGTCCTGGCCGCCGCCCGGTGCCTTCGCGTCCTTCTCCGCCCGGCCGTCGCGCAGCCGCAGCACCGGCCAGTAGTAGGTGGACTGGTCCCCGTTCGTGCAGGTGGTGCCGGAGGCGGCGAGGCTGTTGTTCGTGGAGAACCCGTCGGTCGTCTTGTTGCCCACGTAGTCGTGCATGTGGTGCGCGCCGTTGCCCACGCCCGGCGCGACGATCACGTTGTCCGGGTTGAGGTGGCGGTTCTCGTTGCGCCCGCACTGGACGGAGAAGGACCCCTTGGACGCCGCCGCCTGGGGGGCGGGGGTGCGTACGTTCGGCTTCACCGTGCTGATGACGACGAAGTCGGAGCGCGCCGGACCGCTGCCGTTGCCACTGCCCTTGCCACTGCCCTTGTCCTGGGCGAGTCCTTGCGCGTCGGCCGCGGCGCCCGCCTCGGCGGCGGTATCGGCGGCGTCGGCGGCCGGGGCCTGCTTCATCGAGCAGCCGCTGAGCGCCTCCAGCCCCTGGGGGCGGGCGGTGGAGCGGCCGATGGCGTCGGCCATGCCGGTGATGGTCTTCTGCCGCTTGCCCTTCAACTCGCCGAGCAGCGCGTCACCCTGGGCCCGCCCGGTGGCCAGGCGCTGGTAGGAGTCGGCTATCTGGGTGTCCAACTGCGCCAGGTCCTGGTCGACTTCGGCCCGTACGGGTTCCGGCACCTCACGGAGCCGGTCGCCCACGTCGGGACAGTCGATGGTGGCGGTCACCGGCGCCGAGCGCGCGGAGTCCTGTCCCGCGGAGGCCGCCTGTTCGACGACTACGACTGCGCCGCCGCCCAGGACCAGGGCGGACACGAGGGCGAGGGCCTTGTGGGACGGCCTCAGTCGGCGCTTGTGGCCTTTGGGGCTCATTCGATCACTTCACTTCGTCGGTCGGGGAACGGTGGAAGGGGCGGGCGAGACGTCCGCCAGGCCGTCGAAATCGACGAGGCCGCTGGCTTCGAGGACCGAGATGTGGTCCAGGACGGTGTTGTTGGCGTCCGTGGCCAGGTCCCGCACCATCGAGTTGCGCGTCTGCGCGCGGATCTGGGCGACCAGGGTGAACACCTTGCCGTGCGCCCGGCGCAGCAGCTGGACGAACAGGCGCTCGTACTCGTTGCCCTGGGCCTTGTCGAGCTGGTCGAGCCAGCCCTGCTGCTGGACGCTGGGCCGGTCCGGCAGTTCCATTCCGAGCGCTTGGCCCACGTCCCGGACGTGGCGGTCGAGTGCGGTGTGGCCTTCGATGAGGTGTTCGCCTGCGGTGCGGACGGCGGGCCGCACAGCCCGCTGTTGCGCCTGCCGTCCCGCGGGGAGCTCCCACAGTCCGGCGAGCCGCACCTTGCGGACGAAGTCCCGGTCCTGGGGCGTCAGCGGCCCGAAGGCGGTGCTCAGCGTGCCTGCGCCGTCGTCGTCGGCGGAGGGGGCGGCGGCGGCCGCGGCCGTGGTGCCGCCGAACTTCTGCACGGGGACCAGCAGCGCGACCAGCGTGAACGCGAGGGCGCCGATGACGATGAGCGTCCCCATCACGTGCCGCGAGGCAACCGACATGGCGGCGACGTTCGACCGGCGGAATGACAGCACTGTGCCTCCTTGCTGCGTGGGCAGGGAGGGGCGGCGTGGCCGGAGTGTCCGGCAGCCACGCCGTGTGCACCCGAGCTCCCTGGGTGCCAAGGGACGCTAGCGCCAGTCGGGGCGCCCGTTCGGAAGGACCATCACGAACGGACAAAGATCCGGGCAACACCTCGTACGGCTGGTACGGTGCCGCGTTCGGCCCGTGCGCGCCGAGGCGCCCGATCCCCTTGGCGTGTCGGCCAGTTGTCCGGAATTGCCATCATTCGCGGGGAGTAGGGCGACCAGCTCTTCCGGAGGATTCGGCGCCGGGCGCACGTGCCACAGGGTGGACGGGACCACAGCCCCGTCGAAAGGAACGGCCTTCCTGTGCACATGAAACGCCTCACGCCGCTGCTCGCCGCAGCGGGCCTGGTCGCCACCGCACTTCCGCTGCTCACGGCCCCCCACGCCTCCGCCGCGCCGGTCGCCGAATTCGTCGCGCGCGCACCCGCTTGGCAGCGGTGCGCTCCCGAGCAGCCGGCCGCGTACGAGTGCGCGACCATCAAGGTACCGCTGGACTACCGGCGCCCCTACGGGCGCACGATCGACCTCGCCATATCCAGGATGAAGAGCGAGAACCCGGCGAAGCGGCACGGTGTGATGCTGCTGAATCCGGGCGGTCCGGGCGGCCCGGGACTCGACCTGCCGCTCATGATGAACGAGCGGATGCCCAAGGAGGTCCGCGACCAGTACGACCTGATCGGATTCGACCCGCGCGGAGTCGGTGCCAGCAGTCCGGTCAGCTGCGGACTGCAGCCGGACGAGGAGAACATCCTGCGGCCGTACCGGCCGGAGAACTTCCCCTCCGACGTGGCCTGGGCGCGGACCGTGGCCGACAAGTGCCGTGAGAAGGCGGGGACGGTGCTGCCCTTCATCACCACGCGCAACACCGCACGGGACATGGACGCGATCCGTTCGGCACTGGGCGAGCGGAGGATCTCCTACCTGGGCTACTCCTACGGGACCTACCTGGGCGCGGTCTATACGCAGATGTTCCCGGCCCGCACGGACCGCTTCGTACTGGACAGCGGCGTGGACCCGCAGCGGATCTGGCGCGGGATGTTCCAGGTGTGGGCGAGCGAGGCGGAGCCCGCTTTCGCGCGCTGGACGCGGTGGACGGCGCAGCGTTCGGCCGAGTACGGGCTCGGCGGCACCCCGCAGGCGGTGTCGGACACGTTCTGGGCGCTGGTGGCCCGGGCCGACAAGGACCCGATCCCGCTGGACGGAATGAAGCTGACGGGGGATGACATCCGGGCGCGACGGGCGCTCTTCTTCTACCCCGCCCAGGCGGCCCCCGCCGTCAAGGCGCTCAAGGACGCGGCCGACGGCAAGCCGGCGACGCTGTCCCCGGCGCAGCGGAAGCTGCTGGTTCCGGCCTCTGGGCCGGCCTCGGACAACGGGACGGCCGTGTTGCTGGCCGTGGTGTGCGGGGACACGGAGTGGCCGCGCTATCCGGAGCAGTACGAGCGGGAGACGGTGCGGGACAAGGCTCGGTACCCGCTGTACGGGGACTTCACGTCCGGGGTGAAGCCGTGCGCCTTCTGGCCGAGGCCGATCGAGGCCGCCACGCCGATGAGGACCGGGGCCCCGGTCCTGACCGTGCAGAACGAGTCGGACTCGCAGACCCCGCTGGTCAGCGGGCAGGGTCTGCACCGCGCGCTGGTCGGCTCGCGGATGGTGCTGGCGGAGGGCGGCGAGGGCCACGGCGTGTACCTGATCGATCCCGCCTCGTGCGTCAGCGCACCGGTCGGTGCGTACCTCACCACGGGCCGGCTGCCCTCGCGGGACGTGACCTGCCGTAGCGTCCCCGGCTCGGCCGAGCGGCGCGCCGCCTCGCCGGGCCCGTCGCTGCCGTCGCCGTTCCTGTTCTGACCCTTCCCGTACCGCATGCTCGGTGCCCGCGCGACGCCCCCGACGCCTCGAAACGGCGCGGGGGCGTTCGTGTGCGCACGGGGGCGCTTCAGGCCGGTCGGGAGTCCCGCGCCCGCGCCAGCAGCCCCGACAGCAGGACCTCCAGCGTCTCGCGCAGCGTGGGGGCGAAGTCGACGCACAGCGCGGCCAGCGACGGGTCGGCTTCGTAGGCCGCCCGCATGGCGGCGGAGGGGTGGGCGTGGGCCCAGACCGCGCCGCTGACCATGGTCGCGGACAGCACGAAGCGGAACGCGTCCTGTTCACCCAGCTCCGGGAGGTGACGGGTGATCTGTCCGGCCAGGGCGGTGGCGTTGGCCATGGCGGCCCGCTTGTAGGCGGCGGCGACCTGCGGGGAGACGTTCCGCTCCAGTACGGCGGCCTGGGCGCCGATCAGGTCGCACAGCACCGGGCGGTCGACGAGGGCCTGCGCCAGGCAGGCCGCTATCCGGTCGGCCCGCTCGGCGGCCGGGGCACCTTCCACCGCCCGGGCGAGCGCGCCGTCGAGGTGGGCGACGAGCTCGTGGGAGGCGTCGTCGAGGAGTTCCAGCAGGACGGCCTCACGGGACTCGAAGTAGCGCAGCACGTTCGACTTGGCGAGGCAGACCCTGCGCGCGAGTTCGTTCAGCGTCACCTGGGCGACCGGCATCTGCGTGAGCATGGCGGCCGCCGCCTCCAGGATCGCCTGGCGGCGGGCGGCGCGCTGCTCCTCGCTGCGGGCGCGCTGGAACTTCGTAGGCAAGGTCACGCCACCAGCGTACAGACCTGCGGTCTGTTGTTATCAGACCAGCGGTCTGCTAGCTTCGAAGGAGCATCAGACCGCCGGTCTGTTATTGCGCTTCCCATCGAGGAGTACGTCATGTACGCCGTTCCCGACCAGTCCGGAAAGCTCGCCGTCGTCACCGGCTCCAACAGCGGCACGGGCAAGGAGGCCGCCCGCCGGCTCGCCGAGGCGGGCGCTCACGTCGTGCTCGCGGTGCGTACGCCCGCCAAGGGGGAGCAGGCCCGCGCCGAGATCCTGGCCCGGCACCCGCACGCCCGGCTGGAGGTGCGCCGGATCGACCTGGCCGACCTCGCCTCGGTCGCCGCCTTCGCCGACGCGTTCCTCGCCGACGGCGTCCCGCTCGACCTGCTGGTCAACAACGCCGGGGTGATGGCGCCGCCGGCCCGGATGACCACCGCCGACGGTTTCGAGCTCCAGTTCGGCAGCAACTTCCTCGGCCCGCTGGCGCTGACGGTGCGGCTGCTGCCGGCCCTCCTGAGCGCGCCCGCCCCGCGCGTCACGACGATGAGCAGCGCCACCGCCAACTTCGGCAGGGTCGACTTCACCGACCTCCAGTGGGAGCGGCGGCGCTACGTCCCGATGCTCACCTACGCCCAGTCCAAGCTGGCCGACCTGATGATGGCCCGCCACCTGGCCGTCCTCGCCGAAGAGCAGAAGTGGCCCCTGCGCAGCACCGCCGCCCACCCCGGCTACACGAAGACCAACCTCCAGACCGCCGGTGCCAGCCTCGGCCGGGGCAGGCCCTCGCGGCTCCACGGCCTGGTCAGCGCGGTGGACTTCCTCCCGAAGCAGGAGGTCGGCCCGGGCACGGAACCGCTGCTGTACGCCGCCACGAGCCCCGAGGCGAGCGCCGGCGGCTACTACGGCCCGACCGGGACGTTCGGCATGGTCGGCCCGACGGGCGAGTCCCGCATCACCCGGCGCGCCCTGGACCCCGCCGCCAACGCCCGGCTCTGGGCCGAAGCGGAGCGCCTCACCGGCGTCGGCCCCGCAGTGGCCGCCGCAGCCGGCTGACCGGCGCGGGCGGGGGCGGGCCGGAGGCGCCGGCGCGGGAGCCCCGCAGCGGGGTGAGCAGTCCCGCGCCCACGAGCAGCAGGCAGAACACCCCGCCCGCCAGGCTGACGGCGGGGACCCCGTGGCGCGCGGCCAGCGCGGTGACCGCGGCGGCCCCCGCCGGGCCCGAGGCGTTGTGCACCGTCCAGAAGGCGGCCGTGACCCGGCCCAACAGGTGCTGCGGAGTCACCTCCTGACGCAGGGTCATGGAGCAGACGCCGCCCACGGTCAGCCCGAACATGAACAGGGCGGCGAGTACGGCGATGACCGGCACGCTGCGGCTGACGCCGATTCCGGCGAACCCCACCGCGGTCGCCGCGACCGAGCCCAGCCAGCAGACCCCGAATCCGAGCCTGCGGCGCAGGGCCGCGGCGGTGACGGCGCCGACGAGCGTGCCCAGCCCGCTCACCGCCATCACGTAGCCGAGGATGGCGGAGCTCTGGTGCAGGTCCTCCTCGACCCGGTAGATCAGCAGGTCGGTCGCGCCGACGGTGAGAAAGGTCAGCAGCGTGAGCAGGACGGTCAGCGGACGCAGCAGCGGATGCGCCCACAGGAACCGGAACCCCGCCACGAACACCTCGCGCAGCACCCCGGCGCCGCGCGGTCCGGGCCGCTCGCCCGCTTCGCCGGGCCGCGGCGTGAACCGGACCCGGAGCAGGCTGGCGGCGGACACCAGGAACGTCGCGCCGTCCAGCCCCAGGGCCCAGGCCGCCCCCACCCCGCCGGTGAGGAGCCCGGCGACCACCGGCCCGAGCAGCGTCCCCAGGGCGAAGGTCCCCATCAGCCGCCCGTTGGCCCGGATCAGGTCCTCGGGCGGCACCAGGCTCGGCACCGCCGTCACGTAGGCCACGTCGAAGAGGCTTTTCAGCACACCGACCGGCGCGGTCAGCAGGTACAGCAGCCAGATCCGGGGCCCGGCGAGCCACAGGAAGGGCACCGCGCCCAGCAGCAGGCCCCGCGCCAGGTCGCAGACGATCATCAGCCGACGGCGGTCCACCCGGTCGACCACGTAGCCGGCGAAGGTTCCGCTCACCACCGCGGTGGCCGCGCCGACCACCGTGACGAGGCCCATCTGGAAGACGGAGCCCGTGGCGGCCAGTACCAGCATCGGCAGCGCGACCGCGGAGGCGGATCCGCCGAGGACGGACAGGGCCTGGCCGAGCCAGAAGACGTTGAAGTCCCGGTTGTGGGAGAGGGACTTCACCCGAGGAGGGCGTACACCGTGGAGGCCGTCGCGGCGGGTTCGGAGGAGCCCTCGGGGGTCATGGTGATGTCGGCGAAGGCCATGCGCTTGCCGAGCTTGGTGATCCGTACGTGGATCAGCACATCGGCGTCGGTCACGGGCCGTTGGAAGCTCGTGGACTGCTGGACGGTGGTCATCGGACCGTAGCCCCCGCGGGCAGCGCAGACGGCGATGACGGTGGCGGTGTCGGCGGCCGCCATCAGCGCCTGGCCCGAGAGCCCGCCGCCGTCGCGGGCCAGACCCTTCGACCACGGAAGCCGCAGGACGGCGTGCCGCTCGCCGGTCTCCTGGACGGTGAGGCCGAGGGCGAGCACCCAGGGGGCGAAGTTCTCGGCGAGGATCTGTTCCGCGTCAGCCGGTGTGAAGGTCATCAGAGGATTGTGGCGGCCCGGCCGGGCCGCCACAACACCCCTTCCGCTACCGGTTCACAGGCTCGCCGCGAGCTCCGTGCCCTGCCGGATGGCCCGCTTGGCGTCCAGTTCGGCGGCCACGTCGGCGCCGCCGATCAGGTGGGCGTCGACACCGGCCGCGCGCAGCGCCTCGTACAGGTCACGGCGCGGCTCCTGCCCGGTGCACAGGACCACGGTGTCGGCGGGGACCAGGCGCTGCTCGCCGTCGACGGTGATGTGCAGGCCCTCGTCGTCGATGCGGTCGTACGTCGCCCCGGCGACCGAGACGACGCCACGGTGCTTGAGCTCGGCTCGGTGGATCCAGCCGGTGGTGGTGCCGAGACCGGCGCCGACCTTGGTGGTCTTGCGCTGGAGCAGGTGGACGCGGCGCGGCGGCGCGGGGCGCTCGGGCGCGACGAGCCCGCCGGGGCCGGTGTAGGCGGTGTCGACGCCCCAGTGGCGGAAGTAGACGGCCGGGTCCTGGGAGGCCCCCTCGCCGCTGTCCGTGAGGAACTCGGCCACGTCGAAGCCGATGCCTCCGGCGCCGACGACGGCGACGCGCTCGCCGACCGGGGCTCCGTCGCGCAGGACGTCGAGGTAGGTCACCACGTTCGGGTGGTCGACGCCCTCGATGTCGGGGGTGCGGGGGGTGACGCCGGTGGCGACGACGACCTCGTCGTAGCCCTGGAGGGTCTCGACGTCGGCGCGGGTGTCGAGCCGGACCTCCACACCACGCTCCACGAGCTGGTTGCCGTAGTAGCGGATGGTCTCCTCGAACTCCTCCTTGCCGGGGATGCGGCGGGCGATGTCGAGCTGGCCGCCGATGTGACCGGAGGCCTCGAAGAGGGTGACGGCGTGACCGCGTTCGGCGGCGGAGACGGCGCAGGCGAGACCGGCCGGCCCCGCGCCGACGACGGCGACGCGCTTCTTCGACTGCGTGGGCGACAGGACCAGTTCGGTCTCGTGGCAGGCGCGCGGGTTGACCAGGCAGCTGGTGATCTTGCCGCTGAAGGTGTGGTCGAGGCAGGCCTGGTTGCAGCCGATGCAGGTGTTGATGGTCTCGGAGGCGCCGGCGCGGGCCTTGTTGACGAAGTCGGCGTCGGCGAGGAAGGGGCGGGCCAGCGACACCAGGTCGGCGCGCCCGTCGGCCAGCAACTCCTCGGCGATCTCGGGGGTGTTGATGCGGTTGCTGGTGACGAGGGGGACGGACACCGCGCCCATGATCCGCTTGGTGACCCAGGTGTAGGCGCCGCGCGGGACGGAGGTGGCGATGGTGGGGATGCGGGCCTCGTGCCAGCCGATGCCGGTGTTGATGATGGTGGCGCCGGCCGCCTCGATCTCCTTGGCGAGGCGGACGACCTCTTCCAGGGTGGATCCGCCGGGGATCAGGTCGAGCATCGAGAGGCGGTAGATGAGGATGAACTCCTCGCCCACGGCCTCGCGGGTGCGCCGCACGATCTCCAGCGGGAAGCGGACGCGGTTCTCGTACGCGCCGCCCCAGCGGTCGGTCCGCCGGTTCGTGGCGGCGGCGATGAACTCGTTGATCAGGTAACCCTCGGAGCCCATGATCTCGACGCCGTCGTAGCCGGCCAGCTTGGCGAGGCGGGCGGCGCGGACGAAGTCCTCGACGGTCCGCTCGACCTCGATGTCGCTGAGCTCGTTGGGAACGAACGGACTGATGGGGGCCTGGAGGGCGGAGGGGGCGACGAGGTCCTTGTGGTAGGCGTAGCGGCCGAAGTGGAGGATCTGCATCGCGATCTTCCCGCCTTCGGCGTGCACCGCCCGGGTGATCACCCGGTGCTCGGCGGCCTCGTCCTCGGTGGTCAGGCGGGATCCGCCCTCGAAGGGGCGGCCGGCGTCGTTGGGGGCGATGCCGCCGGTGACGATCAGGCCGGCGCCGCCACGGGCGCGTTCGGCGTAGAAGGCGGCGAGGCGCTCGAAGCCGCCCTCGTGCTCTTCGAGGCCGGTGTGCATCGATCCCATGATCACGCGGTTCGGCAGCGTGGTGAAGCCGAGGTCCAGGGGGCTCAGCAGGTGCGGGTACCGGGTCATGGGGGATGTGCCTCCTCGCGCGGGGTGATGAACCTGTTCTAGCGAGGGACACCGCATTTTGCAACTAGGTGCATAACCGGTCGGGGCGCCGGGTCCCGCCATTCCCGGGCCCGGCGCCCGCGCCCGGCCGGCCCTGTGGCGCAGTTCACGCACGCGGGCGGACCGGAGCGGCTACGGGTCTGGCCCGGTGCAGGCGGACCGTGACGAGCTGGAACGGGCGCAAGGTCAGGGGAAGCGCGCCGTCGGGGGTGAGGGCGCCGAGCGCGGTACGTGGCAGGGGCCGCTCCAGCAGGTCGCACTCGGCGGCCCCCGTCGGCGCGAAATCCGTGGTCAGGGTGGCCGTAGCCCGGCCGCCCAGGGACTCGTACACCCGCACCACGACGTCCCCGCTGCGGTCCTCGGCCAGCTTCACCGCCTCCACCACCACCGCGTCGTTGTCCACCGCCACCAGCGGAGCCACCGGACCCGCCCCGGACACCACCCGCTCCGGCAGGTTCAGCGCGTGCCCTTCGCGTACGGCGTCGGCGATCGACGCGCCGGGCGCGAGCGAGAAGGCCACGGTGTGGGTGCCCTGGTCGGCCTCCGGGTCGGGATAGCGCGGGGCGCGCAGGAGGGAGAGCCGGATGGTGGTGGTCTGCCCGCCGTCGGGGCGCACGTCCCGGGTGACGTCGTGGCCGTACGTGGAGTCGTTGAGGAGGGCGGCGCCCCAGCCGGGTTCCTCGGCGTGGATCCACCGGTGGGCGCAGATCTCGAACTTGGCCGCCTCCCAGGAGGTGTTGGTGTGGGTGGCCCGGTACACGTGCCCGAACTGGGTCTCGGAGGCGGAGCGGTCGGCCTTCACGTCGAGCGGGAAGGCAGCCTTGAGGATCTTCTCCGTCTCGTACCAGTCCACCTCGGTACGGATGTCGACCGTCTTGGCGCCCGCCCGCAGCGCGATCGACTGCACCACCCCGGAGGAGCCGAAGGAGCGCACGGCCCGGACCGTCGCAGACCGCGTTCCGGCTCCGGTCACGTGCAGTGAGTCCAGGTCCACCAGGTCGGTCACCCGGTGGCGGTAGGAGGCGTCCAGGTCCCAGGCGTCCCACATGTTCGGGAAGTCGGGGTGGATCTGCAGGAGGTTGGCGGCGGCGCCCGGGGCGACGGACTCCCGGCCGGCCTCCAGGTCGTACGCGGACACGATGAGCCCGCGCCCGTCGATCTCCACCCGCAGCCGCCCGTTGGCGAGGACGTACCCGCCGCCCGCCCGCTCCGCGACGGTGACCGGCTCCCCGGCGGGTTCCGGTGTACCGGCTCCGCCGGCCGGGACACCGCGCCGGGCGTGCGGGGCGCAGTTGAAGACGAGTTCCCGCGTCCCCTTGCCCGCCAGGGCGAGCTGCGCTGCCAGGGTGATCGCGCCGAGCTCCTCCCGTACCCGGGCGTACGTCTCGCGCGCCTCGCGGTGCACCCACGCGATGGAGGACCCGGGCAGGATGTCGTGGAACTGGTGGAGCAGCACGGTCTTCCAGATCCGCTCCAGGTCCTCGTACGGGTAGGCGTAGCCCGAGACCCGCACGGCGGCGGTCGCCGCCCACAACTCCGCCTCGCGCAGCAGGGATTCGGCGCGCCGGTTGCCCTGCTTGGTCTTGGCCTGCGAGGTGTACGTGCCCCGGTGCAGCTCCAGGTACAGCTCCCCGGCCCACACCGGTGCGTCCGGGTACTCCGCGTGCGCCTTCTCGAAGAAGGCGTCGGGCCGTTCGATCTCCACGCGCGGCGAGCCCTCCAGGTCCCGCTGGCGCCCGGCCCGCGCCAGGTGCTCCCGGGTGGGGCCGCCACCCCCGTCACCCCAGCCGAACGGCACCAGCGAGCGCGAACCGCGCCCCTTCTCGCGGTAGTTTCGTGCCGCGTGGGCCAGCTGTGCGCCCCCGAGATCGCTGTTGTAGGTGTCGACGGGCGGGAAGTGCGTGAAGACGCGCGTGCCGTCGATGCCCTCCCACCAGAAGGTGTGGTGGGGGAACGCGTTGACCTGGGACCAGCAGATCTTCTGGGTCAGGAACCACGTGGAACCGGAGAGCTTGACGATCTGTGGCAGGGCGGCGGTGTAGCCGAAGGAGTCGGGCAGCCAGACGTTGCGGGTCTCGATCCCGAACTCGTCCAGGAAGAACTTCTTGCCGTAGAGGAACTGGCGGACCATGGCCTCGCCGCCCACCATGTTGGTGTCGGACTCCACCCACATGCCGCCGACCGGCACGAACTGCCCGTCGGCGATCTTCTTCTTGATCCGCTGGAAGAGCTCGGGCCGGTGGGTCTTGATCCAGTCGAGCTGCTGGGCCTGCGACATGGCGAAGACGAACTCGGGGTGCTCGTCCATCAGGTTCACCATGTTCGACGTCGTCCGCGCCACCTTGCGGACCGTCTCGCGCAGCGGCCACAGCCACGCGGAGTCGATGTGCGCGTGGCCGACCGCGCTGATCCGGTGCGCGGAGGCGTGGGCGGGGGCGGCGAGCACCGCGGTCAGCCGGGCCCGGGCGTCGGCCGCAGTGCCGGGGACGTCGTCGAGGTCCAGGGCGTCCAGCGCGGCGTCGACGGCGCGCAGGACCGCGTAGCGCCGGGCGTCGCCCTCGTCGAGCTGCGTCATGAGGGCGTGCAGGACGTCCAGGTCCTGTACGAGTTCCCACACCTCGCCCTCGAAGACGGTGAGGTCCATCCGGGCGAGCCGGTAGAGGGGCCGGTCCCCGCTGGTCTGCCGGTCCCCCTCGTACGTGGGCCGGTGGTCGACCAGTACGGGGTTGGCGGCGGCTTCGACGTACCACTCGATCCGCTCGCCGCCCTCGGCGCGGTCGGTGACGCGCACCCAGTCGTTGTACGGGTTGAGCGCCTTGATCTCGGCGCCGTCGGGGCCGTGGACCAGGCCCTCGCACTGGAAGCCTGGCATCATGCGGTCGAAGCCGAGGTCGAGGACGGCTTCGACGGTGCGGCCCGCCCAGTCGGCCGGGACGGTGCCGGTGACCTTGAACCAGGTGGTGTCCCAGGCCGGGCCCCACGGGTCCCCGACCGCGCAGGGCTCGTAGCGGGCCGCCAGCCCCTGCGCCACCGGGACGGGCTCGCCCGGCGCGTCCCAGCGTTCGACGGTCAGCGGGAGGGAGCGGGAGTGGACGGCGGGCGCGACGCGCTCCTTGAGGACCCGGCGGAGGCGGAGTTCGGCAACGCTGCGGTCGTCGTGCATGACGGCTGCTCCAGGAGAGGGAGGGGCGGGTGACGGGCGGTGGCTCAGAGCTTGACGGCTCCCTCGCCCACGCCCTTGAAGAAGAAACGCTGGAGGGCGAAGAAGAGGAGCATCATCGGGATGAGCGCGGCCATCGCTCCGGCGGCGATGATCCGCTGGTCGTTGACGGTGGTGGCGCCCGCCAGGGTCTTCAACCCGAGTTGAAGGGTGTAGTGCTCGCTGTCGGTGAGGACCAGCAGGGGCCACAGGAAGTCGTCCCAGGCGCCCATGAAACTGGTGATGCAGACGACGGCCAGGGCGCCCTTGGCGGACGGCAGGAACACCCGGGTGAACCGGGTCCACTCGCCCGCCCCGTCCAGCAGTGCGGCCTCCTCGATCTCCCGGGGGACGGCGAGGAAGGCCGCCCGCATGACCATGATGTTGAGTACGGAGACGGCGCCCGGCAGCCACACCCCGACGAGCGTGTCGACCAGGCCCATCCCGCGCACGGTGAGGAACATGGAGATCATGACGGACTCGAAGGGGAACATCAGGGTGGCCACCAGGACGGTGAAGACGCTCCGGCGGCCCTTCCAGCCGGTGCGGGAGAGCGCGTAGCCCGCCATCGAGCCGAAGGCGAGGTTCGAGGTGACGGCGAGGGCCGCCACCACCAGCGTATTGCCGGTGTACTGCAGCATCGGGAACGATTCGGCGACCCGGACGTAGTTGTCGAGGGTGGGCCGCGACGGCAGGACGCCGTCGTACACGTTCTCCGTACGGCCGCGCAGCGAGGTCAGGAACTGCCAGACGATCGGCCCGAGCATGACGACCAGCACCAGGCTCAAAGTGGCGTACCGGCCGGCCCGGGCGGCCCGCGTGCTCAACTCTCGTCCCCCCTCGACAGGCGGCGGCCCAGCAGGCTGAACACCAGCGTCAGGAGGAACAGCAGGAGGGACACGGCGGAGGCGTAACCGGTCTCGCCGGAGAACCCGAGGCCGACCTGCCGGATCAGGAACGGCAGGGTACGGGCTCCCCCGCCGGGGCCGCCGCTCTCGCCGCCCAGGATGTAGATCTCGGTGAACACGCGCAGCGCGGAGATCGCCGAGAGGGTTCCGACGAGCAGCATCATCGGTTTCACCTGGGGGACGGTGACGCTGAAGAAGCGCCGGACGGCGCCCGCGCCGTCGAGGGCGGCAGCCTCGTAGAGCGAGACGGGGACGTTCCCGAGGGCCGCCAGGTAGAAGACCATGTAGTAGCCGAGGCCCTTCCACACGGTCACGACCATCGCGGAGACCAGCAGCATCGTGCTGTCCGTCAGGAAGGGGACCGGCTCCGAGACGACACGGAGCGCTCGCAGGACGGTGTTGACCAGGCCGTCGCTGCGCAGTACCCACTGCCACATCAGGCCGACGACCACCGCGGAGGCGATCACGGGGGTGTAGAAGGCCGAACGGAAGAACCCGATGCCGGGGATCTTCGTACGCACCAGGACGGCGAGGGCCAGCGGGAGCAGGACCAGGCAGGGCACGACGACCAGCAGGTACAGGACGCTGTTGCCGGTCGCGAGCCAGAAGTCGGGATCTGCGAAGGCACGGCGGTAGTTGGCGAAGCCGGTGAAGCGGCCCGCGCGCAGGATCTGTGCGTCCGTGAAGGAGAGGATCACGGTGTTCAGGAACGGCCAGATGCTGAACACGAGCACCAGCAGCAGCCCGGGCGCGAGGAAGAGGTACGGGGCCCAGCGTGCGGGCCCGGGCGGCCGGTCGTGAAACCCGGCCGCGGCCGGGCCGGGCGCCGCCGTCATTTCCGGGCCGCGTTGGCGAGCAGCCTGTTCGCCTCCTCCTGCGCCTTCCTCACCGCCGTCCTGGCGTCCTGTTGGCCCTGGATGGCCTTCTGCACCTCGCGGACGACGGCGTCGCCGACCTGGCTGGTCCACTGGACGGGGGTGTTCGCGTCGAGCTGGGCGCTCCTCAGCTCCTCGGCGCCCACCGCGCGCGCCAGCGTCTCGGCGTCCGTGCCGTCGCCCCTGTCGGAGAAGTAGGGGTCCGCCAGGCCCGCGGCGTTGGAGGGGTAGATGGTGGCCTTCTTGGAGAAGGCCACCTGGTTGGGGCCGTTGGTGACCCATTTGGCGAATTCCGCCGCAGCGTCCGGGTGCGGGGTGTCCTTGCGGATGCCGAGCGACTGGGCGTAGATGCCGATGTGGCCGAGCCGTCCGGTGACGGCGCCCGCGACGCGGGTGGTGGCGTAGACCTGGGGGGCGTTCTGCTTGATGTCCTTGACGAAGCCCGGTGAGCCGGGGCCGAAGACGAGTTTGCCCGCGCCGTAGAGCTGGTTGATGTCGTCGGACTTGAGGAGGGATTCCTTGGGCATGGCGCCCTTGGCGTAGAGGGACTTCATCCGCTCGACCCACTCGACGGCCTTGGGGGTGTCGAAGGCGAAGGCGTCCTTCGTGCCGTTCAGGACCGGGACGCCCATCTTCTGCCAGTCCCCGGGGAGCCGTCCCTTGGGGTCGGCCATGAAGGCGGAGTACCGGCCGCCGGACCGTGCGGCGATCTGCTCGGCGTAGTCGAAGAACTGCTCCACGCCGGCCGGCGGCTTGGCGGGGTCCAGACCCGCCTCCCGGAAGAGGTCGGTGTTGTACGTGAGGATCTCGGGGGTCACGTACCAGGGGTAGGCGTACACGCTGTCGCCCTTGCCGGGCAATTTGAACTGCTCCCAGGCTCCGGGGACGTACTCCTCGGCGATCTGCGGGTCGAGTCTGGCGACGTCGGCGAGCATGCCGCGGTCGCCGAGGAGTTGGAAGGAGTCGGTGGAGAGGTTGACGACGTCGGGGAGGGCTCCGGCCTGGGCGTCGGCGACGAGTTTCTCGTTGTAGCCGTCGCCCGGCACGTCCTCCCACTTCACCTTCACCTCGGGATGTTTCCGCTGGAAGGCGTCGATGACTCCCTGGACGTACGTGGTGAACACGGGTTTCAGCTGGAGCGTGCGGAAGGTGATCTCGCCGGCCACCTTGCCGGTCTTCGCCGCTTCCCGCGCCGGTCCCGGGCCGCCGCCGACCCCGCATGCGGCGCTCGACAAGAAGGTGCCCGTCGCGAGGGCGGCGAGGACGGTGCGGGTCATGGGGGAACGGGGCATCGTCGGGGCCTCCAGGGGGATTCCGGCAGCGCTGCCGGAGAGCGGTGACCACGCTCGCCCGGATCCGGGGGCCCGTCAACGTGGCCGGGGAGCCGCTGGCCGGGCCGCTGCGGGTACCGCGTCCCCACGGCCGGCTCCAGGCAGAGGAAGGCCTTTTCGTCAACACCGCGGCCACCTGCACTAATTCGCTTTAGTCAGCCGTCCTCGCGCCGGTGCACCAATTCGATGGCGCATGCCCTTTACCGGCGGAGGTTGGCTCCTTGTGGACGTTTTCCCGCCGGGCTCCGGACGGGAGACTAATGCGCTTTACCGCGCGGCCGGTGAAAGGTCGGCGGGATCCGTGTTGGCGCCGCAGAGGATGACGGCGACCCGCTCGCCCGGTGCCCGCCGGATCCGGCCGAGCGCCGCCAGGGCCGTGGCGGCGCCGGGCTCGACCACGATCCGGTGGTCCTCCCAGAGCCCGCGGCGGGCGGCTGTGATCTCCGCGTCCGGTACGAGCACCGAGTCCACGCCCTCGCGCCGGGCGGCGTCCAGCGCGTCGGCGCCAACCCTCGTCGCCCCGAGCGAGTCGGCGGCCACGGAGTCCACCGGCACGTCGACCGGCCGGCCCGCCTCCAGGGCCGCGTTGAGTGCCCGGCAGTGCTCCGGTTCGGCGGCGACGACCCGTACGCCGTGTTCGCGGGCGGCGGTGGCGACGCCCGCGAAGAGCCCTCCCCCGCCGACCGCCACGACGACCGTGTCCAGGCCGGGCAGAGCGGCCCGGATCTCGTCCAGCAGGGTCCCCGCGCCCGCCGCGATCAGCGGATGGTCGTAGGCATGGCTGCTCAGGGCGCCGCTGTCGGCGGCGAACTCCCGGCAGGCGGCCTGGGCTTCGGAGTACCGGACGCCGACGAGGCGTACGTCGGCCCCGTAGCCGCTCAGCCGTTCCACCTTCACGCGGGGCGCGTTGGCGGGCAGGAACACGGTGGCGGGCACCGCCTGGGCGCGCGCCGCCCAGGCGCAGGCGAGGCCGGCGTTGCCGCCGGAGGCGATGGTGACGCCGGCGGGCGGGAGGGCGCCGGCGGCGCGGTGGGCGGCGAGGAAGTTGTGGGCGCCGCGGGCCTTGAAGGAGCCGGTGTGCTGGAGGTACTCCAGCGCGTACCAGACGCCGTCGCCGCCGGGCACGACGGCGGCGGGCCGGGTCACCCCGGCTATCCGTTCGGCGGCGGCGCGTACGGCGGCGTAGTCGAGCTGCTGTTCCATGGGCGTCGGCCCCTTTCAGGAGGCGGCGGGACGGGCTGCTTCGATGAGTTGGCGCAGGGCGCCGTAGTAGACCTCGTGGTCGGTCAGGGCGGGCAGCACGTCGGCGATCCCGGCGGAGAGCACCGGGAACCCGGCAGGGTCCAGTGCGGCCAGCGCGGCGCGCGAGGCGGCGGTGGCGCCCGCCGGATCGCGGTGGTCCACGAAGGCGGCGCTGCCGAGGGTGAGGAGGTACATCCGGCGGTAGGCGGTCATCGCCTCGGCGGCGCTCATGCCGGCGGCGACGCTGTCGGCGAGGGCCGGCTCGACGAGCCGGGCGAGCAGTTGCCGGCCCAGCCAGGGCCGGCCGCCGCGCAGCACGAGCAGCCCGGGATGGGCGACGAGCAGCCGGTAGAAGGCCGAGAAGCGCAATTCGGTGGCCTCGGCCCAGTCGGCGGTGGGCGGGATGTCGGGCAGTCTGGCGGCCAGGTGCTCGGTACAGAGGTCGAGCAGCCCCGCGAGGTCGACGCAGCGCCGCTGGACGGTGGCGTGCGAGACGTCGAGCCGTTCGGCGAGGGCGCGGAAACTCAGGGCGCCGGGGCCTTCCTCGTCCAGGATCCACAGGGCGGCTTCGGCGATCGCTCCGGGCGTGGCCCGGTCGAGGGCGGGTGATCTGCGCGGCATTGATACACCGTAACAGACGGCGTCACATACGGCGTCACAAAAAGTCGGGCGGCCTCGATCGTGTGACGCGACTGCGCCCATATTGCTGGTGATCGGGACGAAAGCACCGGCAGGCGTTGACAGCTGGTAGTCGCACCGCTGCACTGAGCGCTCGACAGCCCGTCGGTGCTCCCCCCACTCAAGGAGATCCCGTGCCGCCTCGCCCGCGTGCGTTGCTCCCCTGTCTGACCGCCGCCGCCCTGCTGGCGCTCGCCCTCGGCGCCGCACCGGCGACGGCCGGGCCCACCGCCACCTCCGACACCCCGCTCGCGCTCACCCCTCCGATGGGCTGGAACAACTGGGCGCACTACATGTGCGACATCGACGAGGCCAAGGTGCTCGCGAACGCCGACGCGCTCGTGTCCACCGGGCTCGCCGCCAAGGGTTACGACACGGTGACCGTCGACGACTGCTGGATGACGAAGTCCCGCGACGCGGACGGCGATCTGGTCACCGACACCCGGAAGTTCCCGCACGGCATGGCGTGGCTCGGGGACCACCTCCACGCGAAGGGACTGAGGTTCGGCATCTACCAGGACGCCGGCTCCCTCACCTGCGAGGGCTATCCCGGCAGCGGCGCCCCCGCGGGCGGCGGCGCGGACCACTACGCCCGCGACGC
This sequence comes from Streptomyces cirratus, assembly GCF_014650775.1. Classification (GTDB taxonomy): domain Bacteria; phylum Actinomycetota; class Actinomycetes; order Streptomycetales; family Streptomycetaceae; genus Streptomyces; species Streptomyces cirratus. Next base: position 214,425 of record NZ_BMVP01000005.1, read on the forward strand.
CCGGCTGTTCGCGTCCTGGAACGTGGACTACGTCAAGATGGACGGCTGCAACCTCTACGTGCCGCCCGGCACCACGAAGGAACGGGCCTACCGCGACGCCTACCACGCCGTCGCCGGGGCCCTGCGCGACAGCGGACGGGACATGGTGCTGTCCGCGTCCGCGCCCGCCTACTTCCAGCAGGGCGAATGGGGCGGATCCGACTGGCACAAGGTGCTCCACTGGGTCGGCGAGACGGGCCAACTGTGGCGCGAGGGAAGGGACATCAAGGTCTACAACGCCAAGGCCCCGAACACCTCCCGCTGGAGTTCGGTCCTCGGCAACTACGGCTACAACCGCTGGCTCGGCCGGTACGCGGGTCCCGGCAACTGGAACGACCCGGACTTCCTGATCGCGGGCGCGCCCGGACTGAGCGCGGCGGAGAGCCGCAGCCAGGTCGGCCTGTGGGCCATGATGGCGGCCCCCTTCATCCTCTCCTCCCAGGTCTCCCAGCTGAGCCCGGCCGGGCTCGCCGCCCTCGGCAACACCGATCTGATCGCACTCGACCAGGACCCGATGGGCCGTCAGGGCGCCGTCGTCTCCTCCAACGCCACCTTCGACATCCTGGTGCGGCCGCTCGCGAACGGGGACCGCGCGGTGGCCGTCCTCAACCGCTCGGGCGCCGCCCGCGACATCGACGTCCCGCTCGGGGAGGTCGGCCTGCCCGGGTGCACCGCCGACGCCAAGGACCTCTGGAACGGTCGCCGCGCTCTGGTCGGCGGCTCGCTGACCGGGCGGGTGGCCGCCCACGACACCGGCGTCTGGCGCCTCTCCCCGCGCGGGTGCGCCGGGGCGGTGCCCACCGGGCAGATCGCCGGTGCCGGCGCCACGTGCGCCGACGGGGCCAACACCACCGCGGCCGGCGCCGTCGTGATGGCGGCCTGCACCGGCGCCCCCGACCAGAGGTGGAGCCTCGGGGACGGGGCGACGCTGCGACTGGCCGGCGCCTGCCTGTCGGCGGGCGACCAGGGCTTGGTGGAGCTTGCCCGCTGCGCGCCGGGCCGGCCGGGACAGAGCTGGGAACACGACCGCAGCGGCACCCTGACCGAGACCGTGAGCGGGCTGTGCCTGACCGCGCCCGCCGCGACGAGCGCCGCGCACGCCCCCGCCGAGCGGCTCCGGCTCGCCCCTTGCGGTGACCACCGCGTCGACCAGACCTGGGCCCTGCCGGTCTGACGGCCGCCACCCCCTCAGCCCCACCCGTCACGGCACCCGAACACCAGAGGACGACGCACACCCCATGCCACGCGTTCCGCGCCCCCGCAGGCGCCGATCCGTCGCGCTCGCGACGCTGCCCACCGCACTGCTCACCCTGATCCTCGCCGCCACCGTCCCCGGGACGGCCGCCCCCGCCGCGGCCTCACCCGCGCGAGCGGACCTGCGCGAGGGCCCGCGCCCCGCGGCCCGGCCCCGCACCTTCGACACCGGCCCGGCGAGGGACGCCCTCCGGCGGCTGCTGCCCCGCCAGGCCGGCCAGTTCACCCTGGTACCCGACACCTCCGCCGAGGCCGACACCTTCACCGTCTCCGGCACCCCGGGTGCGATCACCGTACGCGGCTCCACCGGGGCGACCCTGCTCACCGGCGTCGGCTGGTACCTCCAGCACGTCGCCGGCGCCGACATCGGCTGGCCCGGCGACAGCATCGGCATGCTGCCCGCCACCCTGCCCGGCGTACCCGCCCCGGTCACCCGCAGCGCGCGGGTCCCGCACCGGTACGCGCTCAACGACACCGACGACGGCTACTCGGGCCCGTACCGCACCTTCGAGGAACACCAGCGGCAGATCGACCTGCTCGCCCTGCACGGCGTCAACGAGGTGTTCGTACAGACCGGCGCCGAGTACCCCTACTACCGGGCCCTCCAGCGGTTCGGCTACTCCGCCGCGGAACTGCGCACGTGGATCCCCGCCCCCGGCCACCAGAGCTGGTGGCTGCTGCAGAACCTGAGCGGCTTCGGCGGCCCGGTCACGGAACGGCTGATGCGCGAGCGGGCCGACCTGGGCGCCCGGATCGCGGACCAGCTGCGCGGCCTCGGCATGACACCGGTGCTGCCCGGCTACTTCGGCACCGTCCCGCCCGGCTTCGCCTCCCGCCACCAGGGCGCGACCACCGTGGCGCAGGGCGACTGGGCCGGCTTCGACCGGCCGGACTGGCTCGACCCGGCCTCCCCGGCGTTCGGGGAGCTGGCGGCCGCGTACTACGAGGAGCAGCGGGAGGTCTTCGGCGACAGCGCGATGTACCGGATGAGCCCCTTGCACGAGGGCGGCCGCACGGGCTCGGTGGACGTCCGGGCCGCCGCGGGGGCCATCCAGCGGGCGCTGTGGGCGGCCCACCCGGGCGCCCTGTGGGCGGTGCTGGGCTGGCAGGACGACCCCACGAAGGAACTGCTGGCCGGGGTGGACACCTCCAAGCTCCTGATCCTGGACGGCCTGTCCGACCGGTACAACCGCCTGGACCGGGAGGCCCGCTGGGGTGGCACCCCGTACGCGATGGGCACCATCTACAACTTCGGCGGCCACACCACGATCGGCGCCAACACCTCGGTGTGGATCGACCGGTTCGGCGCCTGGCGCGCCAAGCCGGACAGCGCGCTCAAGGGCACCGCGTACCTGCCGGAGGCCACCGGCACCAACCCGGCCGCCTTCGACCTCTTCACCGATCTGGCCTGGGAGCCGGGGCCGGTCGACCAGCGCAAGTGGTTCGCCGACTTCGCGGCCCGCCGCTACGGACGCCCGGACGCCCATGCCGCCGCGGCCTGGGAGGAGTTGCGCAAGGGCCCGTACAGCACCTCCTCGGGGCTGTGGTCGGAGTCGCAGGACAGCCTGTTCACCGCCCGGCCGAGCCTGACGGCCGCCGGCGCGGCGCACTGGAGCCCCAAGTCCATGCGCTACCAGGCCGATTCGGTCCGACGGGCCCTTGACCAGCTCCTGGCGGTGCCCCCGGCGCTCAGGTCCACCAGCGCCTACCGCTTCGACCTGGTGGACACCGCCCGCCAGGCCCTCGCCAATCACTCCCGGGTGCTGCTGCCGAAGATCCGGGCCGCCTACGAGGCCAAGGACCTGACGCGGCTGCGGCAGCTGACCGCCCAATGGCGGGACGGGGAGCGGAAGCTGGACGCCGTGACCGGCTCCGACCCCCATTTCCTGCTCGGCCACTGGCTGGCCGAGGCCCGCTCGCGCGGCGCGGACCGCGCCGAGCAGGACCGCTACGAGTACGACGCGCGCTCGATCCTGAGCGTGTGGGGACGGCGCAGCACCAGCGAGGGCGGCTTCCTGCACGACTACGCGAACCGCGAATGGAGCGGTCTGGTCTCGGAGTTGTACGCCGCCCGCTGGGACCGGTACTTCGCCTCGCTGGAGGAGGCGCTGGTCAAGCACGCCTCACCGAAGGCGATCGACTGGCACGCCTTCGAGGAGGCGTGGGCGCGGCGCACCACCCGCCACCCGGCGGCCCCGAGCGGGGACCCGCACGCACTGGCGGCCGCCGTGGCGGCGGCCCTGCCGAAGGCCGGCACCTGAGCCGTACCGGCGCAGGGGAGGCACGCCGGCGGAGGGCGAGCGTCACCCTCCCGTGGGAAATTCGGCACTCGTGCGAGGGAGAGGGCGCGCAGCGCGGCGGCGCGCGGTACGGGTCGTCGGTTCACTGACCCGGACCCGACAGGGGCGGCCACCCGGAGTGCTCCGGGTGGCCGCCCCTTCCGACGCCGTCAGGAGTGCATGGGGCATGTCCGAGACCGAACGGGAGCGGCCCTCCGCGACCCCGGAGCTGCTGGCGCTGCTCGCGGCCGCCGAGGGGGTGGTGGAGCTGCGCAAGCGCGGCGAGCTGGCCGCCGGCCGGACCGCCGCCGGCTGCGAGGACTGCCTGGAGACACTGGCCCGGCGGGCCGCGGAGCGGGCCGGTCATCCGCTCGCTTGACCGGGGCGGCCGCGGGCCCCGGGGGCTCGTACAGTCGTAGGGGACAGTCGCAGAGGGACAGCAGTGGGGGGACAGTCGAGGGGGAACGGCCGTAGGGGCCGGCGCGAGCCCGGGCGGTGACCCTGATGAGCGGTGTGCAGTGATGAGCGGTGTGCAGTCGGCATCGGGGCGCCTCCGGCCCCGGACGGCTCTCGGCGCGGTCTGTGGGCTGCTCGCGGCCTTCGCCGGGCTGGCGGCGGCGCAGGTGGCCGCCGCAGTCATCCGCCCCGAGGCGTCCCCGGTGACCGCGGTCGGCGGGGCCGCGGTGGACCGTACGCCGACCGCCGTCAAGGAGTGGGCGGTGCGCAGCTTCGGCACCGCGGACAAGACGGTCCTGACCCTCGGCATCGTCGTGGTGCTCGCTCTGGTCGCCGCGGGCGCCGGGGTGCTCGCCGTGCGCCGGACGCGCGCCGGGATGGCGGTGGCCGCGTGCTTCGGGCTCGTCGGCGCATCGGCCGCGCTCAGCCGGCCCGGGGCGGCCTGGCAGGACGCGCTGCCCTCGGTGCTGGGCGGGCTGGTCGCCGCCGGAGTGCTGTACCTGCTGGTCAGGGCCTTGAACCGGCCGCTTCCGGTGGGCGCGTCGCCCGGCGGGGCCGGCTTGATGGACCGGCGGGGCTTCGGACGGCTGGTGCTGGGCACCGCGGCCGTCTCGGCGGGCGCCTGGTACGCCGGCCGGCGCCTGGGCGCGTACGGGTCGGCGGGGGCGACGGCCTCCCGGGCCGGCCTCGTGCTGCCGGCTCCCGCGGTGCCCGCCCCGCCGGTGCCGGCCGGGGCGCAGGCGCGTGCGCCGGGGGTGTCGCCCTTCCTCACGCCCGCCCGTGACTTCTACCGGGTGGACACCGCCCTGGTCGTGCCGCGCGTGGACGCCGGTGACTGGCGGCTGCGGATCCACGGCGACGGGGTGACGAGGCCGGTGACGCTCGACCTGCGGGAGCTGCTCGCGAGACCCCTCGTCGAGCACGACATCACCCTCACCTGCGTGTCGAACGAGGTGGGCGGCCCGTACGCGGGCAACGCCCGCTGGCTCGGCGTCCGGCTCGCCGACCTCCTCAGGGAGGTGGGGGTGCGGCCGCCTTCGCAGGGCGGCCGGGCCGACCAGTTGGTGGCGCGGTCAGTGGACGGGATGACGATCGGCACGCCGGTCGAGGCCGTGATGGACGGCCGGGAGGCGCTGCTGGCGGTGGGGATGAACGGCGAGCCGCTGCCCTTCGCCCACGGCTTCCCGGTGCGGATGGTGGTGCCGGGCCTGTACGGGTACGTGTCGGCCTGCAAGTGGCTGAACGAGCTGCGCCTGACCACTTTCGCCGCGTACGACGCGTACTGGGTGCGCCGGTCCTGGGCGCGGCAGGGGCCGGTCAAGACGCAGTCGCGGATCGACACGCCGCGCGCGGGGGCGGAACCCGCGGCGGGCCGGGTGGTGGTGGCCGGGGTGGCCTGGGCCCAGCACCGGGGCATCGCCCGGGTGGAGGTCAGGGTCGACGGCGGCCCGTGGCACGGGGCCCGGCTGGCGGACTCCGACGGCGACGACACCTGGCGCCAGTGGCTGTGGCCGTGGGAGGCCGCGCCCGGGCGGCACACCGTCGAGGTCCGGGCCACGGACCGGACCGGCGCCGTGCAGACGGGCGAGCGCAGGGGGACGGTCCCGGACGGGGCCACGGGATGGCACGCGGTGACGGTGCACGTGCGGGCCGCCGACACGGTGCGTTCCGCCGCCGAGCCGGGCGGGCGCGCCGTACATTGAGGCCGTGGAGCTGACCAGTACGTCGTTCCTGGTGACCCTGGTCGTGGTCACCGCGCTCGCCATGCTCGCGGCGCTGCTGCTGTGGAACCGGCTGCCCGGGCCCGGCTGGCTGCGCTGGACCGCGCGGGTGCTGATGATCGCGCTGTGCCAGCTGACCGCCATCTGTGTCGTGGCGGCCTGGATCAACGGGAGCTTCGGGCTCTACGCCTCCTGGGACGACCTGTTGGGCACCCCGGCCGGCAACGACTCCACGATGACCGGGCCCCCGGTGGGGCGGGCCACCTTCACGCTGGGCGAGGACGGCACCCGCAGCACGTACTTCCGGGGCTCGCACTCGAAGCTGGCCGGGCAGGTGATCGTCTGGACTCCCCCGGAGTACAACGCGGCGGGCGCAGCGAAGACCCGCTTCCCGGTGCTGATGCTGCTGCACGGGTACCCGGGCTCGCCGCGCTCGTGGCTGGAGCTGGGCGACATGCCGGGGGCGCTGGAGGACCTGGTCAGGCTGGGCGCGACGCACCCCTTCATCCTGGTGATCCCGGAGATCTACCCGGGCGGCGTGAACACCGCCTGTAGTGACGTGCCGGGGCACAAGGTGGCCACCTGGCTGGCGGACGACGTGCCCGGGCTGGTCGCACGGCACTTCCGTACGCTGCCCCAGCCCAAGGGGTGGGCGGTGATGGGCATCTCGACGGGGGCGTTCTGCGCGGCGAAGCTGCCGCTGCAGTACCCGAAGGCGTTCGGCGCCGGGGCGGCACTGGACCCCGACGCGCTGACGGGGGATCCGGGGGTGCTGGCCGACCCGAGCCTGCGCGAGCGCAACAGCCCGATGTGGCTGGTCACGCACGCGAAGAAGGCGGACGTCGGCCTGTTCCTGGCCACGTCCGCGCAGGACAAGGACAGCCCGCCGCGACAGCTGGAGGCCTTCGCCAAGGCCGCGGCGGGGACGGGGGTGCGGGTCAAGACGCTGGTACGCCCGGCCGGCGGCCACAACTTCCAGACGTGGACGGGGATGTACCCCGACGCATTGGGCTGGCTGAGCTCCGAGATCCCGGCCCCTTCCGCCCCGCCCCGCTGACCGGGCCGCACGGCGACCGGTGAGCGGCGTGACCGGCCACCGACGCCGACCCGGGCGCGAGCGGCCCGGTGGCGGAGTTCGCCGGGACGTGCGGATCTGCCGAAGTACGTCTGCTCGCGCCCCCGAGCCGAGCCGACTGGAACGCGACGGCCGTGCGCAACGTGGTCGGGGCCCGCAAGGCCGCGCCGACCACGTTGCGCACAGCCGCCGTGGGCGCGTACCGGATCTACGTGCCCCGGCGCGCATCGGCTGCGGCCGGCCGCTCTCGGGTCCCACCGGAGACCGTAAGGCAGACTTGTAAGTCTGCCTGTGCATCTATAGCCTCGGCGCATGACCGACGCACGGCCCGCCGACGCCACGCCCCGCGGCATCGCCGAGGAGCTGCAACTGGCCGTCGCCCTGCTGGTCCGGCAGTGGCGCGCCGCAGCCGGGGACGGGGTGAGCCTGTCGCAGATGTCCGTCCTCAAGCGGCTGGACCGGCTCGGACCGTCCACGGCGTCCGAGCTGGCGCGGGCCGAGAAGATCCGGCCGCAGTCGCTCATCGCCACCGTGAACTCCCTCCAGGCCGAGGGTCACGTCGCCCGCAGCCCGCACCCCACCGACCGGCGCCGGCAGCTGATCGCGCTGACGCCGCAGGGCCGAGCCCTCGTAGGACTGCGCCGCGAGGCGGGGCACGGGCGGATCGCCGAACTCATCGCCGAGCGGCTGGCCCCGGCGGAGCAGCGGCTGCTGGCCGAAGCCGTTCCGCTGCTGCGGCGCCTGGCCGAGGACTGAACGCCCACCGAACCGAGGAGCCCCTCATGACCGCACCGACGCCCGCCCTCACCCTGGACCGCGGCACCGCGCTGGTCCTCATCGACCTCCAGCAGGGCATCCTGGCCCTGCCCACCGCGACGCCCGCGGCGCGGATCCTGGAGAACGGCATCGCCCTCGCCGAAGCCTTCCGGGCCCACCGGCTGCCGGTGGTGCTGGTCAAGGTGGCCTGGTCCCCCGACGGCGGCGACCTGCCCACCGCCAACGTCGACCGGCCCGGCCCCGCTTCGGCTCCGCCCGCCGCCTTCTCCGAGCTCCCCGCGGAGCTCGCCGCGCTCGGGGACGTCGTCGTCACCAAGCGGCACTGGGGCGCCTTCACCGGTACGGAACTCGACCTCCAGCTGCGCCGTCGCGGCATCCACCGGATCGTCCTGGGCGGCATCTCCACCAGCATCGGCGTCGAGTCCACCGCGCGCACGGCCTGGGAACACAGCTACGAGCTGGTCTTCGCCGAGGACGCCACCACCGACATGGACACCGGCTCCCACGACCACAGCTTCGGCAAGATCTTCCCGCGCCTGGGCAAGGTCAGCGCGACGGCGGACATCGTCATGGCTCTGAAAGCGCTGGACGACGAGCCGGTCAGCCGGGACTGACCTCCAGCCAGACGCACTTGCCGCCGTTCCCGGGGTGCGAGCCCCAACTGCGGGACAGGCGGTCCACGATGAGCAGCCCGTGCCCGCCCGGCTGCCCCGGGTCGGTGGCCGGGGCGCGTAGCGGCGGTGCCGGGTTGCCGTCGGTCACCTCGATCCGCAGCCGCTCCGGGGTCCAGTGCAGCAGCAGCGTTCCGGGCCCCCCGCCGTGCAGGCACGCGTTGGAGACGAGCTCGGACACCAGGAGCAGGACGTCCTCGGCGGCCTCCGGGAGCCACTTCCAGGAAGCGAGCGCCCTGCGCGCGAAGTCACGGCTGCGGGATACCGGGTCGGCCGCGCCCTCCAGCAGCAGGACCCGCGCCCGGCCGGGGGACCCTCGCTGCGGCATGGTTCATCTCCTCGTGTCGCCTCGGCCCCACGGGCCTCCGTACGCCCGAGCGGCTAGCCGGGCTGTCGTTCCAGTGCTTGCGCCACGTCCGCGTACACCGGGAACACACCGTCCGCGCCGGTGATGCGGAACATCCGGGCGACGGGTCCGCTCAGACCGGCCAGCTCCAGCGTGCCGCCGGCTTCCTGGACCGCGATCCTGCCGTGCAGCAGCACGTTGAGTCCGGTGGAGTCGCAGAAGCCCAGCCCGGACACGTCGACCAACAACCGGCCACCAGGGGTGACCGTCGCGTCCAGGGCGTCCCGCAAGGGCTGGGCCGTGTCATGGTCCAGCTCTCCGGTCAGCGCGAGGACCACGGTCCCGTCCACGGCCCGCACATCGACAGTGAACCGCTCATTGCCCGCTCCCGGCACCATCCGGCACCACCTTCCGTCCAGCTGTGGGTGCGCCTGCCCGGATCCCGCCGGGATACGCGTCCGGAGCCGCGAAGATCCGGATCACCGCGCCACGCGGCGCCGAAACGGCCGGGGGCTGTTCCAGATCTCCCTGAAGCGGCCCCTGAACCGCGACTTCGCAAAGTCGGGACGACAGGATCTGAACCTGCGCCCCCTTGACCCCGAGAAGCCGAGACCCAGTCCGTACCGTCCACGTGAGTCCGTGGAGTCCGGCAACCGTCCAGGTCCGGGACCTCCGCCCCACCCGCGCAGCGCTGACGAGCCAGGTCGACGGCGACGCCATGCCGGCCGGGGCCAAAGCGGCTGTGGCGGAGCTTCGCCGCTGGACGGCCGAGCAAAGGAAGTCTTGGCCTTCAGGCCTTCGGGAAAGCCGGCAAAGAATTACTGTCCCCCCCCCCCCCGAAGTTTATCCCTGGTGCGCTTGACGCGAGGTCGCCCGCGACTTTGAATGGCCCACCAGCGTTTGGAATCCGAAGAAATTCGTGCTTCCCTCCCTTGAGGATCTCCAGCTCCGGTGTGACTTCATAGACTTCGCCAGGAGATGCGACTCCAAGCATCAGGCTGACCTCAAGAGCATCCCCCTTGGCCAGATTCGCTGTGAAGCTCTTGAGCTGCTTGTCATTCTCGCCGTTATAACGCTTTTGGAGGGCTGAACGTCTACGCTCTGGTAAATGTTCCTGACATACACCACGCCACCTCCACCCCGCTCGCAAGAGATCACGTCCGTGAGCATGCCTGGTGTGTCATTTATTCTTTTCGCATTGTTGCGGACCCCCAGTACGACAACGGACTCATCGCGTTCCGTCGTAAGCACGAACCTGACGGTGATGGACTTCGAAACGCTGCCCTTTGACTCCAGCCACGAGTTCAACTCCGGGGTGCATGCCCCCTTGACGCTCGGCGGAGTTTTCGTGATCGCCGCTACTGAATTTGGCGTTACCCACGAAAACCCGTCTTCCCGTGACACAACGGAAACCTTGGGCTCTGGCCCTTGCCGACGCCCAGGTCGCGCAGGGTGGCGGCGACCGAGGCGACCTGGGCGCGCAGCCGGTTGCCTGTCACCTCGTGGCTGGAGCCGGTCTCGTCGAGGGCGATGATCGCCACGGTGTCGTCGGTGAGGTGGCGCAGGGCGTGGTGGGTGTAGTTGAGGGTGGCGCCGGGGAACCAGCGGGCGCCCGGCATCCGCTCCTCCGCGAGCACCTGCTCGTACGGGGAGTCCGCGTCGATGTCGAAGTAGTCCCACGCCGCGCCCCAGAAGCCTTCCAGGTCGGCGACGGCCCGCGGATCGGGCGTCGTGAAGGGTTCCGGGTACGGCCTGGTCATCGTGTGGCGCTCCTCAGCGGGCTCTTCTCGACGGTCCGTGGGGAAGGGTGGGGGCTGCGCGTGGTGTGCAGGAGGGACGCCCAGGCGGCGGTGTCCGTGAAGTCGTGCCTCCCGGCCGGGACGACGTCCATGACGACGCGGTCGGGGCGCAGCAGGACGGCGTCCGCCCGGCCGGCGCGCAGCCAGGCGGTGAGGGTGCCGTCGTCACGGAGGTCGGTCACGGGGATCGCCGGGACGCCGAGCCCGTGGGCGAGGGCGCGCAGCGAGGGCCAGGGATCGGCGGCGGTCAGGACGGTGAAGCTGTCGCCGAGCAGTTCGTCGAGGCGGCTGCGCCGGCCGTCGAGCGCCACCCATGGCTGCGGGCAGTGGGTGCCCACGAGGCTCCTGCGCATACGGCGCCGCACGAGGGGCCCGGCGGTCAGGGGCGGGCTGAGGTCACGGCCCGCCGTCGCGGTGAGGCCGGGTACGCGGCAGGCGGCGGCCAGGAGCGTGCGGCGCAGTGCGGCGGCGCCGTCCTGGCCGCCGGTCATGGCCCAGCCCATGGCGACCGCGAGCCGGATCACATGCCGTGCGTGCGGCTTGCGCTCGCTCTCGTAGGTGTCCAGCAGCCGTTCGTCGCCGCCCTGCCGGAGGACTCGGGCGAGCTTCCAGGTGAGGTTGTAGGCATCACGCAGGCCCGAGCACAGGCCCTGCCCTATGAACGGCGGGGTGAGGTGGGCGGCGTCGCCGAGGAGGAAGACCCGTCCGCTGCGCCACCGGTCGGCCACCCGAGCCCGGAAGGTGTACTGCGTCTCCCGTACGACGTCGAAGTCCCCGTCGTACGAGGGCGACAGCCACGGGGCGATCAGTTCGCGGACCGGTTGCTGCCCTTCTTGCAGCCGGAACTCCCAGCGGTAGCGGTCCTCACCGACGCGCATGAACGTCGCCGGCCGGTGCGGGTCGCAGACCTGGTCGACGCCTTCCCAGCAGCGGACGTCGGCCTTCGTGCGGACGTCGATGACGGTCCAGCGTTCCTCGAAGCGCAGGTCCTCCCATTCGGCACCGATGGCTTCGCGGGTGAGGCTGCCCGCGCCGTCGCAGCCGAGGACCGCCTCGGCCCACAGATGATGCTCGCCGTCGTCGTCGCGGTAGGTCACGCGCACGGGGCCGGCCGGGTCCGGGAGGACGCCGGTGACCTCGACACCGCCCCGCAGCTCGCACCCCGGGCGCCGGGCGAGGGCGTCGCGCAGCAGTCGTTCCAGGTCGGGCTGGTCGAACATGCTGGTCTGCGGGTAGCCGTGGTGGCCGTGCTCGGAGCGCCGGAACTCGGCCATGACCCGATGGCGGGCGTCCAGCAGCCGAAGTCCGTTCGCGGGGCGGGCGATCGCGGCGAACTCCTCGCCCACGCCCGCGGCCTGGAGGATGCGGCGCACCTCGTCGTCGGTGGCGACGGCGCGCGGGAGCGGGTAGAGGTCCTGGTGGCGTTCCAGGACGACGGTGCGGATACCGCGCCGGGCGAGGAGGAGGGCGGCGGTCACGCCCACCGGCCCGGCGCCGATGATCACGACGGGTGCGGGGTCTGTCTGTGCCGGCCCGGGTGCGGTGTCCCGGGGCCCGGGCTGGTCGGCGGTCATGTGCGGCTCACCTCGGGTCCTTCCCCCAAGCCCTTCGAGCAGGGGGCACCCCCAGCGTCCGTGACGGGCGTGCGCTGCTCGCCGAGGTCGATCCGCCCGTCCGCGGTCGAGATCGTCGCCGTGATCACGTCACCCGTGTGCAGGTAGTGAGGGTTGCGGGCCTGGCTCTTGAAGAACGCCTTCCACTTCACGGCGGGCGGCAGCAGCGCGCCGATCTTCTCGACCGCCTTGGGCGGGGCCTTGAGGGCCGTGCCCCCGGGGGTCCCGGTGAGCAGCAGGTCGCCGGGGTCGAGGGTCTGGAAACGGGCCAGCAAGGTCAGCGCCTGTGCCGGGCGGACGATCATGTCGGCGAGGGTGCGGTCCTGGCGCAGCTCGCCGTTGACCGACAGCCTCAGCCTCAGATCGAGGAGACGGGCGAAGTGCTCGGGCTCCAGCAGCGCCAGGTAGGGGCCGGTCGGTGTGAAGGTCGGGTACGACTTGCTCTCGTAGAACTGCGTCTTGGTCAGCTGCACCTCACGGGCGCTGACGTCGTTCGTGATCACCAGCCCGGCGACGTACGACGGCAGGTCACGCTCCTCGACCACGGTGCCGATGGGCAGGGGTGCGCCCATGACGAGCCCGAGCTCGATCTCGTAGTCGAGGAACTTCACGTGTGACGGCCGGACGATCGCCTCGCCCGGGCCGCTCACCGACCCGGACGCCTTGCGGAAGAAGGCGGACGGGATGTCGCCGGTGAAACCCGAATCGCGGGCGTGGCTGCGGTAGTTGACCATCTGTGCGACCACCCGGCAGGGGGTGGTGACCGGCGAGAGGGCCACTAGATCGGCGGCGGGCGTGCCCGCGTCGGCCGAGAGCGCCGCCTCCCGTACGGCGTCACGGTCGGCGATCAGTTCGGCGGTGGTGGCGGCCTTGGTGTCAACGGGGACGGCCCGGTCGCCGCGGAGAACCCACCAGCCGTCGGCGGTGCGCAGGACGTTCGTACTCATGTCAGTGCCTTTGTGAGGGGGTTGGGCGTGCGGAGGTTCAGGACTTGGCGGCTTTGAGCAGGCCCAGCAGGCGTGCCGGGTCCATCTCGTTGTCGCCCCGCAGGGCTTCGATGACGTCACGGACCCGCTGCGGGGAGGGGCTCGCGCCGAGGAAGTCACGGGTGGCAGGAGGTCCCCACTGGGCGAGGCCGGTGGTCGACATGGGTGCCCAGCCGGGCTCCAGGTCGCAGGAGAACAGGTCGCCGTCGGCGAAGTGCTCCAGCATGAAGCGGTCGGGGTCGCGCCAGTAGTCGAAGAGCTGGCTGCCCTGGACGTGCCGGCCGATGCCCCAGCTGCGCTGGTAGCCGCGCTCGGCCAGGTACTCGCCGCCTGCGGCGATCGCGTCGAGGTCGGTCACCTGGTAGGCGGAGTGGACGTAGCCGTTGCCCGGGCCCAGGTGCATGGCCAGCGTGTGGTGGTCAACGGCCCGGCTGCCCTGGTCACAGCGGATGAACGCCATCGTCGGGCCACGGCCGCGCTGGCCGTCCAGGAACAGGAAGTCGGACACGATCATCCCGAGGGTGTCCAGGTACCAGTCGAGGGCGCGCCCGAACACCCGTGTCTCCAGGACCACATGGCCCAGACGCTGGATGCGGGAGGGTTCACGCGGCGGGCGCTGGGTGACGTTCGTGCGGCGGTGATCGGTGCCGAAGTTGAGCAGCAACGGCTGCTGCTCGGGCAGCGCCGGCAGTTCCTGCCCGCAGTGCACGACCCGGACCGGGAAGCCGGAGGGGTCGAGCAAGTCGACCACCTTGCCGCCGCCGGGCACGTCCGCGTCCCGTACGGACGTGCCCGTGGCGCGGGCCAGACGGTCCAGGTCGGCCCGCTCGGCGGCGCGGAACGCCGGGCCGATGAAACGGGAGGTCCGGCCGCGCCGGATCACCATGCACGGCGAGCCGGCGAAGGTGCCCCGCAGCCACAGCTCGCCCTCGCTCCGGGCGGCGACACCGAAGCCGAAGTCCCGGGCGAAGACCTCGGCCCGGTCCGGGTCGGGCTTCTCGAACTCCAGCCAGGCCAGGTCGGCCACCTTGATCACCGGGTTGCGGGACCGCCCGGGATGTTCGCCGCGCAGGGCGCCGTGCGCGCTGTGGAGGTCCTGATGGGCCGTCCTGACGTCCGGGACGCCGACTGCGTTGGGGGTTTCGGACATGGTGCCCTCCAAGCAACATTGCCTTGATGAGGAAATCATCAAGTGTGACGGTTCTGTCGTCAAGGTGTTCATGGCAGGAAATGATGAATTCATCAGGATTGCGATGGTCATCGCCTCGGCGGTTAGAATCAGGGCATGCCGACGTCAGCCCCGCCCAGCAACCGATTCGAGCGGCGACGCGCCGAAACCCGCGGAGCTCTCGTCCGCGCGGCCCGCCAGATACTCGCCGAGACCGGGGACACCAGCGTCAGCATCCAGGTGATCGCCGAGCGCGCCGACGTCGGCTTCGGCTCGTTCTACAACCACTTCGACTCGAAGACGGAGCTGTTCGAGGCCGCGGTGCAGGACGCGCTGGAGGAGTTCGGCCAGACCTTCGACGAGCGCCTGGCCGGGATCGACGACCCCGCGGAGCTCGTCGCGACGGGCTTCCGGCTCAGCGCCCGCATGGCCGAGTCGCACCCGGAGCTGATGCAGGTGCTGCGCCGCCGGGGCCTGGGCCACATCCACTCGGACAACGGTCTGTCCCGACGGGCCCGCCGGGACGTCGAGGTCGGCATGGCCGCCGGCCGCTTCACCGCCGTCGACCCGGCGGTGGCCCTGTCCGCACTGGGCGGAACCCTGCTGTCCCTGGTGGAGCTGAGATTCTCCCGGCCCGACGTGGACGGCGACGACGCCGCGGTGAACCTCGCCGAGATGGTCCTGCGCATGCTGGGCGTCCCGCCGGACGACGCCCACGAGGTCGCCCGCCGCCCCCTCCCCGACCTCGTCTGACCGACCCCGGCGTCCACTCCCCCTACGCGGTGGACGACGAGCTCGGACGGAAGGTGACCGAGCGGCCGGTGAAGCGGGCGTCGATCCCGCTCTCCGCGGTGGTGACCGGCGTAGGTGCAGCCGTCTACGTGCGCTGCGCGCTCTCGGCCATCGACAACAACCACCCCGTCGTCACCGCACCGAAGACCCGGTCGAGCCGCGGCTGGGGCGCGATCTCGCCGCGCGTCACCACCGCTCTCCGGAACCAGGAAGACAACTGCGCGCACCGGAAGTGGTCCTGACGACCCGATCGCCGGACTCGTGTTCTGCCGCCCGACGGGCGGCCGCTCGGACCGCACCAGGTCCTCGACCGGCTCCACCAGCTGTCCGAGGAAGCGGGCGTGCCCAGGATCACCGTCCACGACCTGCGCCAGCTGGCGGCCACGATCACCATCACCGCCGGCGTACCGCTCACCGTGGTCTCCAAGACGCTGCGGCACTCCACCCTGTCGACCACCGCGAACATCTACAGCCACCTCACCCGGCAGGCAGCCCGCGAAGCCGTCGACACCATCGACGGCACCCTCACCGGAGCCGAGAAGGCCGGGCTCGGGACGAGCCGCCCGGCATGGCTGCGACCACCACGCGACCACATCCGCCGGCTCGGTGAAGTTGTCCGCCGGCTCCGCTCCCCCGCAGCGTCGGCCTCCTGCGCCACGGCCTCCCGGCCGCAGACTGGACGTGCGACCACATTGCGACCACCACGGCCCCGGACATACCAAAGGCCGCCCTCTCATGGATGAGAGAACGGCCTCCGACCTGCATAAAGCATGGTCGGGACGACAGGATTTGAACCTGCGACCCCTTGACCCCCAGTGGCTGACGCCCAGTCCTGCTCGTCCGTCCAGTCCACAGGACGCAACAAATGTCCAGGTCAGAGCGCTGCCTCCCGGGGCGCGAGCCAGGGTGTGTGACAAATCGGTGACACGTCGAGGGCTTCCGTTCAGGCATGCCCCCTGAGTCACCTGAGCTTCCAGGAAGCCAGCGTGGGCGCCGAGCCGCTTGCTTGATCGTCCGCGGCGTTGCGCCTGTCTCAACGATCTACACGCCCGCTGAGGATGTATGCCCCGGATGACCAAACGAGCCACCCGGGGCAGCGCGGCCCCAGTCGTACTGCGTCCCCGCATAGCGAGGGCACCAGGACCTATCCCGCACGCTCCATTCTGGTGCGGCCGATCGCGAGCTTAGTGTCGATCACGCCCTGGGACCATCGATCTTGCTCGCGGACCCAGGGCGGCTCTGGTGCTGGCCGGCGAGCCTTCCGACTCAGGGTGTGCGGAGGTCTTCCGCTCCCTGCCACTGCGGCAGGGTGGTCATGAACCCGTACTCCTCGGCGATCTTCTCAAGCTCCGCCGTCCATGGCTTGTCCGTCAGGACCTCGTTGAAGGCGAGCATCGCCGCGTGGAAGATCCAAAGGCAGTACGGCTGGCAGGCCACGATCTCGTCATGCATCGGCGCCTGGCTCACGTGGAAGGCTTCGTCGTCGTCCTTGAAGAACATCTGGGCACCCGTAAGGGTTGGGTGCGCGAAGCGTGACTCCACTTGGTAGAACGTCCGCTCTCTGGCGAGGCCGTAGCCCTGCATGAGGCGCTCAATCTTGGCAAGGCGCTCGTTGGGATCCGGCGAGACGGACTCCTTGACGGCCTTCACCGTTTCCGCCAAGACCGCATACCCCTCCTGATACCGATCCTTCGTGCCATCCGCGCGCAGCGTGTTGGCGAGCTGGATCTGGTCGTTCCTCAGCTTCCGGTTGTAGATGTCACCTATGCGGTCGCCCTGGTCGACGCACCACCGCAGCGTGATGGTGTGCTCAAGTGCACTACGCCGGTTCGGCGAAGCAGCGCCGCACGCACCGGCTTGGTGGAGGGTAAGGACCGCGCGGATCTGGTGCGCCACCGTGAAGAAGAGGCCCCAGCCGATCACGCTGGCACGGTTGGTCGGATCGATGTGGGTGTACAAGTCACCCGTGATCAAGTCTTCCAGACGGATCAAGCCGTCACGGGGATCCGGTTCAGTCACCGGACCATCATCGAGGGACTGCTTCCGTCTGTCACTGCACTTTTGGTAGCGAAGCGACGTTGCTGCGCAGCAGCCGCCAAGCTGTACGTCACTCCTCCTGGAGCACACAGCTGGCGAGAGCTCGGCGATGGATAGGAGCGGAGCCGCTACACCCTGGCCTCGCTTCGGATGGAGGAGTAAGAGATGCAGCCTTCTGAGAGTTGCGAGATGGTGATTATAGGTATTCGACCGCTGCACGAGATCGCATTGCGGTCTCCTACTCAAGATCTTGTCGAGGTTGATAGTAGACCGCCAAGCGCTTTCTCAGTCTGCGCCTCTGGAGCCACGACATGTCTTTACCGCTGACCAACTCTCCATGCCAATGAGCCAACTTACCATCGCGGAGCTTGTAGTCGAATAGCTCTACAGGCATAGGAGGCAGGGGCGCAACTTCATCCGGCTTGCTCCTTTTCCATCTACCCCATCCCACCTCTTTTTCCATACGGTATATTTATGCGCCCTTTTTAGAAAAATGTCAAGGACGGCATGTGCGGCTGCGACAACGCCGGGGACCAAGCCACCAAAGTGCAGGATAGGCTAACTGATTGGAGCCTTCGATGGGGAAGTGGTGGATTTATGCCGCTCTCTTTTTGGGGGCCGCCACCTGTTTCTTCCTAGAGTACGTCGTGAAGGTGCATGGCGGTCCCTTCCTTCACGAGCTCCTGCGTGTTGTCGGTGACGCCCTTATCGTTGCCTTCATCCTGGGTATCGCAGGCGATTTTTACCTTAAGTACAAATTTGGCGAAGAGGTGATGAAGAAGGCTGTGAGGGACGTCATGGCCGAGATGCTTGGGTTCTTGAGAGGAGGGCAGCCGGTAGAACTGAGAAAGGCGGTGTCCCGATTTGCTGGCCAAAGCATTTACGTACGCTCGACCCGCATTCGGGTCAATTTCTCTTGGGCTCACAAGGACCGCGTGATGAGGCTTGATGTCTCAGTGAAGGTCAAAGGTACCTGCATCGATGACAACGGGTACCTACCCAGAGGACCGCTCTGGTCAGTAGCCTCGATCCGTGGCTACGAGACAACTTACCTGCATTATTCGCTCCATTGCCCTGTGGCCGACATCAACGTTAGCGAAGACAACCCGGCAGAACTTGTGCCGTTTACCACGCTTTCGCCTCACAGGCTCAGCCTGAATCAGCAAGATCTACTCACCCATCGCGTTCCCCACGGGGCATACATCCCTCCTGGCGAAACCTTCGACCACGGGCGGAGCATTCGAACCTTTTTGCGGGCAACCGGTTTCGTTCCGCTCATGCATTCTGATTTCGCAATCCTGTTCAGATTGGAGCTGACAGGCGAGGCGCTGCCCGGTCTCGAAGTTTCTGTGTTTCATCCAATGAGTGAGGTAGGAGAACAAGAATGGCACTACGTCGGAGAGGACCCGGTGCCAGTTAGAGAGTGGCACAACGTAACGCCAGGCCAAGCGACCATTGTTAGCTGGCGCCCTAGGGATAATTCTGCGGCTGGAGTTTCGTAATCCAGCTTACATCTTTTGCCCCTCCTCCTCTCTATAATCCGTTCTCACATGACAGAACGAGAACAACAGCAATACACGTTCAACAAGACAGTCGTTGCGAAGGCACTAGGAACCCACGCCCAGGACGTCACTGATCCGGCCTATGGCGATGGTCACCATTTCCAGGTACGAAGCAACGACACTTTCTTAAGCCTTGATACCTTCCCGGAGAGTGGCGTTTCCCGCATCACGACCAAGGGCGCTCGCATCGAGCTGTTTGGTGGCGCTGTCCCAACAGTCGGAGAGGACGAGGGCATCGTCTTTCTTAATAGGGACTCAGAGCACGAACACTCGACTGTGGCTCTGCACCCTGACGGCGCTTTGACCCTGGGCTACCAGGTCGATACCGGCCCGGCAAAGGTTTCCGGTCTCCCGCAAGACAGTGAGGACACCGAGCAGATCAATGCCGAGCACCAGGCCGCCCAAGAGCCTGAGGAGCCGGCCGGCGAGGACGTGGTGCCCGCAGTTGTGACCGTTGCGTCAAAGCCACCAGAGAAACCGCTCAACGACGCGGCTCGTGAGCTTGGGGCCTTCCCCGACGTTCGCCCGATGATCCAGCAAGTCAGCGTTCCTGCGGAGCCCGAGCCGACGCCCCAGGTATCAGTCAGCACCGACAAGCCTGAGGGTGAGCACCCGCTTGATCGTGCCGCCCGCCTTCGAGACCAGGACCAGCAGACCAAGCAGGAGACGGCGGAGGCCGGCACGGAGCGGGTCAAGCTCGTCGGAAGGATCGGGCGAACGCCCACCGTCCGGGAGACCGCGGGCGGCAAGCTCGTGGCCAAGTTCCCCCTGGCGATTCATCTTGAGGACGGCACGACCAAATGGCAGGACGTGTTGGCCTTCGGCGACCGCGCTCAAGCACTCCAGAAGCGAGCCGAGGCCGGTGAGCTGCTCAAGGGGAACGAGGTCGAGGTGGTTGGTTACCCCCACATTCGCGAGTACAAGGGACGGGACGGCACACCCAAGACGGCGCAGGAGATCTACTCAGTTGCGGTTAAACGCCGCTGAGGACGCTCTCTTGGGGGCCTGGTGCGAAGAATTCTCAGTGACCCTGAGTATTCTCCCATAACAACACCAGGTCTCCTTGCGCCCTTTTTTGCGTCTTGACACCATGGTATCCAATATGAGAAAAACAGCTATATATGCCAGAAGGAGG
This sequence comes from Streptomyces cirratus, assembly GCF_014650775.1. Lineage (GTDB taxonomy): Bacteria > Actinomycetota > Actinomycetes > Streptomycetales > Streptomycetaceae > Streptomyces > Streptomyces cirratus. The sequence continues at coordinate 234,135 of NZ_BMVP01000005.1, forward strand.
AGAAGGACAGCAACCAAGATCGGAGGAGATAAACAACAGGGAGTCCAAGACGGAAGGGACAAGCGTTTATCAGCAAGCACTGATTCGTGCTCAAGAATTGCATAATTCCTGGTTGACCGGCAAGGAACAAGAGCCTGCCGAGTCTGATTCCTTGCGCATTGGTCGGGCCCGCCTTAGGGCAAAAGAGCAGAATGCCAACTCATGGTTCAAACAGCAGCTGGCCGAGCAGTTCAGAGGGGTGCACCGGGAGCAAGTTGAACAACCACCGATACGACTTCCGATCGAGGCAATTAAGGCTCAAACTGTGGACGAGAACTTGCTTGCCTATGTGGCTTCAGAGTTTGCCTATCGCGACTACTCGAACAAGACCGGCACGCCTCAGGAGAGAGCCCAGAGGGAAACCGCAGCTGGGTCTCCTGCAAGTCCAGAAGGTGAAGTCTATGACGATTTGATCGGGCACCCATTTCCACAGGTAGCACAAGCTACTGAGCGCCCAGATGGGCATGAGTACGAGGAGGCATTTAAAGACCTTGATGCTGCTCGCGCCGCTTTTCTCCTGCTCTCTGTGTCTAAGTATCGCTTCACCCAACACGACCTTTACACCCACCTTGGAGATATCCGTGTCCTTCCAGCAAAGATTGAAGTTACCCCGCGTCAGGCGAAACTCGTTGAACTCCTGGCCAATCGAGCTGGCCTGCCGTATGACGCTTCTCAAACCTCTATTACCACCGGACTGGATTTCGCACCCTCTGCGGTTGCGGGCCGATCGCGGCCACCTGCTCGTTAAGGTGGCGTAGCCTGGGACTAGAGCTTGTGGCTCGACGAACTGACAGCACGCGGCGAGGAGGTGTTCTCGCATGGGCTCTGACGTCTTGCTCGGCCACACCGAGGAGAGGAAACCAGTTTTCCTGCGTTACGGCCACCGCACCAAGCACGTAGCCGTCTTGGGTAAATCTGGCTATGGGAAGACGACGTTGCTTGAGCATCTCGTTCTAGAAGACATGCGAAGCGGCACCTCAGCAGTTGTCATCGATGCCCATGGCGATTTGACGGATCGTCTCATCTCTCTTGCGCCGGCAAAGGCGGGCAACAGCCTTATTCTGGTGGAGCCAAACAGCGAGCGCCCTTTCGGCCTAAACCTCTATGAGTGCCCGCCTGATGCCAAAGACGAGGTTGTAGCCAGGACTGTCGGCCAAGCGGTTGAGATCTTCCACAAGGTGATGGGCGTGCAGGGTGGCGGCTTGCTTCCTGTTATTGACCCAGGGCTGCGCAACACGGCACGCCTGCTTATCGCCAATGGCCTGACGATGGCCGAACTGCCACGCCTCTACGCCGACTCAGCGTTTCGACAAGCTGCCCTTCATAAGGTCACCAACCCATACGTCCGCCAATATTGGCAGGATTATGAGGCAGCTACGCCCCAGCGGCAGCAGGACAAGCGAGATCCCATCCTCAACAAAGTCGGCCGCTTCCTTGAAGACGAATTGCTCTACCCAATGGTTAGCCAGCCCGAGACGACTATCCCGTTCAAGCAGGTGATGAATGAAGGCGGCACCCTAATCCTCAATCTCGCGAGGCTCGATCGCGAGTCCATCTCCTTCGTCGGCATGGTGTTCCTGTCAATCCTTAGCAATCTCATACACCAGCGAGATCAGATACCCAAGTCCCAGCGCAGGCGTGTGCACCTTTACCTCGATGAGTACGGAAGGTTTGCCACACCAACGACGCGGCGCATGCTTCAGGAAGTACGTACGTACGAACTGGGTATCACCATTGCGCACCAGGATCTTTCACAGACGCCCGATGAAGAAGCCCTAAAGGTCGAGAGCCTTATCGTTTTCCAGCTCTCGCCCGAGGATGCGCAAGCTGTCGCGCCGATCTTCGCTAAGCCTCCTCCTTCTTCCGCAATGAGGCAAGGAATCTCTCAGCACCCGCTTGAATCGCTCGATCAGCGCCCCCATCCAGACCCCGAGGTTCGTCGCGCAGTCCGCAATCTTGTTGGTGGACTCCATCGCTTGAAAGAAGATTTCTGGGCAGTCATGCCCCGCGGTCCTGTTGTTGGTAGCCTCCCCCGTCATACACCGAGCGTTACTGCATTCTTTGAGGATCAGGCCAGTGGTCGAGAGAGAACCGCCAGCTACGCTTACGTCGACCTAGACGGAGGCGAAATTAGCACGGCTCTCGAAGGGCTCAATCGTCTACTCGTTCAAGTCATGGAAGAGGGGACGCCTTCCCAATCCCACTCCAAATCACTCGTTGATATTGTTGCAAGCCTTGCCAGGGGCGCCTGTGGCTTGAGCTACTTTCGCTATGCTCTTGATGGCACGCCGGAGAGGCCATGCTACGACGACCACGTTAAGCTCCTCCACCTGCTTAGCGCTTACATCCAAGGCTGCCTCGGAGATGTGCAAAAGGGGGATTCGCCTCAACGCTCAGCAGAAGGTCGGTTCCCTCCCCTTGAGCGTGCCATGGCGGCTTATGACCCTGGCTGGGCTGGCAAAGCTGAGCCTGATTCTTATGCACAGCTGCTTTCCTATGTCGTGTCTACCATGACGCTCTACGCCGTCCTTGCTCGCGACCCCATCTTGATACCGTTTGGCAGCAACGAGGGACAGCGTAGTTACGCGGATATGCAAGCCGAGGCTGAAATGGAGATTCGCAATCTTCCTCCTCACGTGGCCTACTGCAAGATCACTGATTCAGCTGGGAAGCCATGCGGGTACAAAATAGAAGCGTCAGCGCCCGCAAGCATCGAGGAGCAGGCCGAGCAGCATTACTTTGACAATCAGCTCAGGAAAGCGCTGAGGATCAGTTCCAAGATCAGAGGCGCTGAACCGCTTGATATCCACCAGTTCAGCGGTCACTCGCATGATATAGGAACATATTTCAGGACTGATGAGTTCCGGAAAGATATGTCACGTTCTATGCAAGAGTGGCGGTACGGAACGACGAGGAAAAAGCGCTCACCAATTACGTCACGCCCGCTGGAAATAGAGGGTGTGCGCAGCCGGAGCCGTGAGCACTTTGGTACTGCTCGGGCTCAGGTTGAGGAGGAGAGCAGGCGGAGGCGGGAGTACTTCGTTGAAGGCCACGCCGGGCGCAAGGCGGATCACAAGAACTCTGGCTCACTTCCGGTTGATCGCGCTCAGAAACCGGCGCGTGCCAAGCTGCGCGGCGAGCAGCGCCAGGAACAGATTCCCGAGACGAACCGCTCAGTTCTTCCCCCTATCGGCCGGAGGTCCCCAATGCGTTCCGGCGAGGCGGGTGCACCCCGGACGGGTCGGAGCATTGCATCAGCACTTGACCGGCTCTCCTCAAGCGGCGAGATGCGTGTTTACGAGCTCGCCAACGAACTAGGGGTCGAGAGTGCGGTCGTTATGGAGAAACTTGACCACCTCAATCTTTTCGTCCGCTCGCCAAACTCAATCCTCAAGAAATCTACCGTGCAGGCGTTGATCGATGCCTTCCGGGAACATCCGGAGTCGTAAGGAGAACCGGTTCTCTTACGCGAGTCTTACGGCGTTCCAGTTCGAGTTCTCACGCTCGTTTGGCAAAGTGGCTCAATGAACGAAGCACCTCACACTCCCAGCGTCACGCCAACCGGCCCGCTTCGCCTTGGTGCCGTGGACGAGGAGATTCTTCGGGCCGTCAACCGCTTCCAGTACATGACGGCCGCCCAGGTTGGACGGCTCCTCTATCCCAACCAGCACGACGACAATCGCTACGTGCAGCGTCGCCTTCGTCGGTTGGCCCAGGCTGATTACTTGCTCAGATTGCGTGAGCTGCCCACACCACGGATCGGCTCAGCGCCTCTCGTCGCCGCTGAGCTGCTGTGCCGGCGCTTCCAGGTATCCATGCCCAGGCTCATCACTGAGCGAGCGCTCAAGCGGATGAACATTCGCGTCCAGCCGCACGGCCAGGACGGCCGCAACGTCGCCGTCATCCCCGATGCGTGGTTTGAGCTTCAGACCTCGGATGACCCTGTGGTGGCCATCGCTCTGGAGCTAGACCGTGGGACCGAGTACCAGCGCTCCTGGCGTCGCAAGGTCGCCTCCCTCACTGCCTGGGCAGATGGTCCGTACCGCTCCTCGTTTGAGGCCGACAACCTCACCGTGGCCGTTGCCGCCCCCACCCACGCCAGACGCGACCAGCTCAGGACCTGGACCGCTCTGGAGCTTGAGGCCATCTCCGGGCTGCACCTGGCGGAGATCTTCCTGTTCACCGATGCCTCGCCCGTTGTAACCGAGCCCTTCGATTTCTTCTTCTCCCCGCTTTGGTACCCCGCCGGCCAGAGCACGCCCGTTGCCCTGCTCGATCTGCCGGAGGAAGCCCAGGCCGACCACGGCCTGTCGTGATCTTCCTCCGCAACCGCCAGGGGCCGCGCATCCCCCTTGGCACGTACCGAAGTTGGCTCATCCCCCGGACGCTCTACCTGCCGCTGAACGACGCTCGCGTCCACATGCATGTCCTCGGGAAGACCGGCTCGGGTAAGAGCTACTTTCTTGCCTCGCTCTTCCGGTCCCTCTACCTCGCGGGACAGCCGGTCACTCTCATTGACCCGCATGGCGACCTCGCCCAACTCGTCTTGGCCCACCTCGTCCAGGCCGGGCAGCTTGCTACCCCCAAGCAGCGCTCACGTCTCATCTACTTGGACGTCCCGGCCGCCGCGGTCGAGGACCGGTTCCTGCCGTTCAACTACCTCGCCCAGCCCTACGACGACCACGCGATGGCCGAGCACGTAGCCGAGGCAGCCCGGAGGGCCTGGCCCGAGCTGGCCCATGGTGCCCCCACCTTTGAGAACATCCTCAAGCACTCGGTCGTGGCGCTTTGCCAGGCAGGGCTTCCCTTAACTCGTCTCTCCGATCTCCTCACGGACAAGTCCTTCCGCGACGGGGTGCTAACCCGAGTACGTGACCCCCAGGTTCTCCGCTTCTTCCGGCTTCGCATGGACCAGTGGGGACGAGACGCGCCCCTGATGAAGGAGTCAACCCTCAACCGGGCGGATCTTCTAACCCTCTCCCCGATTCTCCGCTATGCCCTGGGGCATGAGCGAAACGTCTTGGACTTCCGGTCGCTGATCGACTCGGGCACCTCGTTGATCGTCAACCTCGCGGTTGCCTCCCCCGACGCCCGCCGGCTCTTTGGCTGCCTGCTCACCGTGGGCATGGAGACCGCGGCCCTCAGCCGTGCCAACGTCCGGGCAGCAGGCTCGGGACGTACCCCGCACTTTCTAATCCTGGACGAGTTCTCACAGTTCATGGCCCAAAGCGAGGAGAGCCTCACCCGTATGCTCTCGGAGACTCGCAAATACAACCTGTTCTGCGTTATGGCGCACCAGAACTGGAGCCAGGCGTCAGACCGGCTCAAGGGAGCACTTCAGAACGTGGGTCTTGAGGTCGTCCTCAAGGCAGGCCGTCCGGATGCCGAGCACTCCGCCCGCCTCTTCGGCACGGTTGATCCGGACGCCATCAAGCACGTCGTCACCGACCAGGCCGCCGAGGACAGAACGCACCCCTCCTACTACCCCCTGGCCGAGCAGTGGGAGCGACAGGTCCAATCCATCCAACAGCTACGCGTCGGCGAGGCATTCGTCAGACTGCCGGACGACCGTGTGCAGAAGGTCAGCACCCCTCGCCTCCCCGATCTCACCGAGCTGCCGCGCGAGCTGGACGAGGTCGAGCGGTACTACCTTGACCGCTACTTCGAGCCGCCCGGTGTCGAGCCCGTTCTCGCACCAACCACACAGGCCGAGTCACACACAACCGTCGTCAGACGACGTAAGCCACCAAGACGCACCGTCGGGACGACGCTCTACAGCTTTCCGTCGAGGCTAAAGACCGCGAAATAGGGACCATTTTTGCCCATTGATTCCGCCGTGCTCATTTTGATATAAATAAGACAGTCTATGTTTACCGAAGAACAGTTAAATCAACTACGAGAACTACTATCTCCCATCGAGCGCCGACTAGGCGGCTTGGAAGAGCGGATGGGCGGTTTAGACAAGCGCATGGGTGACCTTGAAGAGCGATCCACTAGTATTGAAGTCCAGCTCAAGGCGCACGTCGAGCAGTCAAAGAATCAGCACGACGAGCTGACCGCCCTATTCCTGGACGTCACCGAGGTCAACGACAAGGCTTACAAGAAGACGCTCGCGAACCACGACGAGCGCATCACTCGCATTGAGACACACCTCAACAACCCCCAACCCTGACCACCTTTCCCTTTTCCTTCCTTAATTGGCGGCACTTTCGGCATGGCTAGCGGGTCAAGGCTCCGCAGGACCGACGAAGTCGGCTTGGCCTTGAGGCGGTGGACAGGCCGGAACATCATCTGCCAGAAGGAAGAAAAGGTCTCATAGCTCTAAGGTCGAACGAGAGGCCATGTCGCAGAAGAAATGATTGGCGGCGGGGTTTTGAGGCTCGGGGAGTCAATACCGCTAACTGTTCGTCCCGTAGTGTCTCGCCCAGCCTCAGCGAGGTGTTCATGAGATGAACTTTGATAGATCCCAGCGGTAGGGAGGAGTCAGTCCCATAACTGGCCCTGAGGTTTTACCCACCTCCCCCGCGTCGGGGCCCTTAAGCAGGCAGACCTGATCGGGCTCTTGAGGCAGCTGCGGTGCTGCCCGATTTCACAAGTGTGCGGTCTGCCTGCTCCCAACACGATGCAGGCCACCGGCCAAATCCTCAGGGCAGCCGGCTGGCGTTGCGCGAGGGCCCGCAGTCCCCCGAGGTGTGGGTTTCAGTTCGTGAGCGTCATGCGCCAGAAGCGGGTGACCGTCTCGCGATAGCCCTGGTGGGAAGGGTTGCGCCCGACGTGGTGGAACGCCCAGTCACGGGCGGTCTCGAAGTCCTCATTGGCGCTTGAGGCCGCAAGGCACGTGGTGCACTGGAGTTCATGCACCCTCTTCGGAGCTTCCGGGGCGGTCTCGGGGCCCATCGTCCAGTTAGCGAAGCGGATGACGCTGCGTGGAGTCATCGCGGTCTCCTTCCCTGAGCGTTGACCACGGTTACCTTTGCGCGCAACTCGTCAAGAACTTCAGCCGGCCGTAGAGCACTTGGCGGCACGTCCCACTCAGTACCCCCGCCGGGCGGGCGCAGCTGGACGTACGACCCGACGTTGCCCATGACAACGCCTACTCGGTCAGTCCGTGTGTCCACCAGGAGCAAGCCGACCTCAGCCTCTGGGGCCTCTGATTCCGGCTCGCTGGCCCTCATGCGGTTCCGCGGCGCACGACCTCGGCCAGCTTCACCGCGACGTCCGCACGGATACGTCCGAGTTCCACCAGGTTGAGGTACGGGCTCGCAAAGTCGCTGTCCAGTGAGGGCAACACGATCCCCGCGCCGGCCAGCGCGTCTCGCAGTTCCGTTGCCGCTTCTTCAGCAGCGCCGGGCTTCAGCTTTGCCTGCTTGGTCGTCATGCCCCGAGACGGTAGAAGCCCTGGGGCGGCCGGGTTAACGGCGCTTCGATTTGCTTCTTGATCAACTTCCCCCGCTTCGAGACGCTTCTCATTTGTGGGTCTCTTGCACCCTTCTGCTTCCGGTGTTCGGGCGACTACGGTTCGGAGCGGCTCGACTGCAACGATCACTGGGAGGGGTTGTCATGAAGCTCAAGTTCATCGGCACGACGTCAGATGACGGCAAGTGTCCGACGCTCTACGAGACCGAGGACGGTCGGATCGTCGTCCAGGGGTACAAGCTCACCGACGGGGAGGCGCTTGAGCAGCTTCGAGACGTGTTGCCCGGCGAGACGTTCGTGGTGGTACCGCGGGAGCTTCTGACCCGCTTCGCGCCCAAGGAGTGAGCCGTGCCGCACTTGATCGACAGTGACGAGATCGACCGTCTTTTCCGGGAGGGGTTTGAGCACACCGCCTGGCGCCTGGAGAGCCGGCGTGCCTACCAGGTCGACTACGAGGGCGAGACGTATCAACGTTTCCTCCGGGGAGAAGAACCGGCTCGCGACCCCGATCGCCCATGGCTCGTGAACATGCGTAGGCAAACCGGTGCAGGCAAGCGAGTCGAGCGGGTTCGCCTCATTGACGATCCGCCAACGACCTACCAGCGGTACGGACTTACCGGTGTCCCGGCAGCCCTGGAGGCAGGCGAGGATGTCCGCTATCTACACCGCGCGCGGTCGGAGGAAGCGGCGTTGCCTGCCGAGGATTTCTGGCTCTTTGACAGCCGGTACGTTGCCCTCTTTCACTACGAGGGCGACGAGCCCGTCGGCCTGGAGCTGATCGAAGATCCGGCTCGTGTGTTGCGCTACTGCCAAGTCCGCGACGCCGCCTGGCACTACGCCATCCCCTACCGGGAGTTCGCCCTTCAAGTACCTTCCGCTATGTGAGCACGGATTTTCAACGAGCCAGAGAGGCCCTCGGTGCGCGCCTGCGCGAACTGCGCACCGAGGCACATCTCACCCATCGGGAGCTGGCAACCCGCCTTGGGTGGGCCCCCTCCAAGATGTCAAAACTTGAGACCGGCAAGCAGACGGCATCGATCGCCGATCTCACCGCCTGGGCTGAGGCAACCGGGTTCCCTGAGGTACTACCCGAGCTGAAGAACAGCCTCCGCCGACTGGAGACGCACTACCGCTCATGGCGACGCCAGCTGGCCGGCGGCCACAAGGCCGTCCAGGACGCTGCCCTCGCTGAGGAACAGCGCGCTCAGGTCATCCGGGTATACGAGACCTCGGTCATCCCGGGCATCTTCCAGACTGCGGAGTATGCCCGCCACCTCTTCACCCACTCAGCGAGGCTGCGTCGTTCCCCCCGGGACGTTGAGGACGCCGTACGGGCTCGTCTCCGTCGCCAAGAGGTTCTGTACCAACGCGGGCAGAAGTACCGCGTCATCATCTGGGAAGCCGTTCTCTACGCCGTGATCGGGAGCCCCGAGGTCATGCTCGGCCAGCTCGACCGCCTCGCCGGGATCATCGGCCTGGATACCGTCACCCTCGGGGTTCTCCCCTTCTCAGCCTCCCTGGACTTCACACCCAAGCACGGGTTCTGGATCCATGACGAGCGCAACGTCATCGTTGAGACCCTCAGCGCCGAGATGGAGCTTAAGGAGCCCGAAGACGTTGCGCTGTATCTGCGCCTCTGGGAGTACTACGACCAGGCCGCCGTCTACGGCCACACCGCACATCGAGCCATTGCCCGGGCTCGCCATGCGCTGGGAAGTTAGTCCCGTTTATTCCTTATTGACACGAGATATTGCATTTCGCTATTCTAAATAAAAGAAATACTGCCGGAATGAACCCTTTGGGTTTCCGGTAGATTTAACTTGCTTATGGTTATCGCAGTTGCCTCGCAGAAGGGAGGCGTCGGAAAAACATCATCCACAATCTCACTTGCCGCCGGCCTCGCCCGTAAGGGCAAGCGTGTCCTGCTTATAGACATCGACTCGCAGGCCAACAGCAGCAAAGTTCTCTTGCCGAACTACCCCCAGATACAGACGCACCAGACCGTTTTTGCGACCATCCTTGAGCGTAGTCCCCTCCCGACACATCAGACGAGTGTGCCGAATCTTGAGATCGTCCCCTCGCATATCCTCCTGTCAAACACGGACGTGGAGCTAACAACTGCCATCGATCACCGAGAGGAACGGCTCAAGAAGGAGCTTGACGCCGTCAGGGGCAGGTACGACTACATCTTTATCGATTGCCCTCCCACCCTCTCGTGGCTCACGATCAATGCATTCACGGCTGCGGACCGCGTCATTGTGGTTGTCTCACCCGGCTACTTCGAACTTGACTCGATCGTTCAGATCAGCAAGACCATCAAAGACGTGCGCGGGTACTTTAACCCTTCCCTTGAGCTCGCCGGCCTTCTCTTCACGATGAGCGATCCAACCGTGAACAGTAAGACCTCACTGCAAATCCTGCGGCAGACCTACACGAGCTCGGTGCTCAACACTGTCATCCCCCGGAACACCGATCTGCGCGATGCGCACTTTCAGAAGCAGGACGTCTTTGCGTTTAACGCGAAGTCGCCCGCGGCGCTCGCCTACACCAAACTTATCAATGAGTTGTTTCACATATGAACAAGAAACTGTACACCAACATCATCACAAATGAACTGGAGGGATCAGCGTTCTTCCCCGATAGGAAGAACAACCCCGTACCCCCCGTACGGGTAGTACCCCTGGTACGCCCTGTACTACCCGTACCCCCTCAAGGCAAGCGCATTATGAAACAGCGCCATCCTTTCGATATCTATCAGGATCAATACGAGTCGCTGCAATCCTTGGCGCTTGAGGAGAGGAAGCAGGGCGGCGTGGGCAGTATGTCCGCCATGGTTCGTGAAGCAATTGACAAACTCCTCGCCGAAAGGCGCTCTTCCTAACCTTTTCTTCAGCTCCGTGCATGCTTCATACCCGTACCCCCCGTACGGGTAGTACCCCTGGTACGGGTCGGCCCGTACGGTTCGTACGGCCCGTACGGAACTAGGCAAGCACGATGTGAATTTGATTAGCTCATAACTGAAGCAGACACAGCAGCCGCCGTCTCCCCCGCTTAGCGGGGTTTGCGAATAAAGACGGACTAGCTGACCGTGACTGACGTGACCGAGTGACCGAAGCAAACACGATCGATCTATAAAGTAGGGGATCGATCTAGGGCCCTGGTTCATTATCAGCAAGCCTGAGTTACCTCATCACAAATCGCTGGCGTTTCAAAGAAAACCGACGCGCCAGCGTCGATAGGCAAGCGAAGGGAAACGAGGGATCCGAGGGAACGGGGAATAGGGGAGCCACCAAGGGGGACCTTAGGGGGAGGGTTCGTCATGCTCAAAAACGGCCTCGTGCCTGACTCTGTGAACACAAACCTTGATCGTAAATAGTGATCGAGTAGGTTTCGTACCCGGTTTGAGAGGACGGGTGTCGTACCGTCTCAGGCCGGTACTACGGCCGGTACACCTGGAGCCGGTCAGTGGAAGCGTCCTGCGGACGGTTGTAGCTGGAAGGAATGGCCCGCTGACCAGCGGGTTCGGGGGTGGTCAGCAGACGGGGGGAGTCAGCCTCGCCTCGGGGTTGTCCCGAGCTCCCTGCGGTCGGTGGCGAGGCTGACTCCCCCCGTCCTCTCCACCTGCGCGCAAGGAAACAACACAACCCTTCGGGGCGCACAGGTTCCGAGTCCACCCCCCAAGGGGGGCCACAGTGGCCGCCCGACGGCATTCCTTCCAGACCTTCCTTCCGTCAGGCGGCTATAGGCCGCTCACGCGGTAGAACAGATCCGTACCGGATCAAAGCAGTGGCGGCGACGCCGCAAAAGAGCTTGGGCTCCTCGCCAGCGAGCAGGGGGAACCGGTGGCCTGCGGGCCTGCCGGGCCGGCTTACGGTTGCGTTGACACCTCGGCAACCTGCTTCATGCTCCGTCGATGAATGGGACGGTGGAACGGCTCACAAACCCTTGAGAGTTGGTGGCCGATTCGTCCCGGATTCCCTTGGGATTTACCCTTGGGCGGGATAAACTGGTAGTACCGCAGGCTAGCTTCTTGCAGCCAAGCGTCCTGGGCCCCAGCAAGTTCGCTGAGGAGGGGATCGCGATGCATCCCACTCTTGATGAGATCCACTCTTGGGCAGCCACGGTTGATGTTCACAAGGCTGCCCAGGCTGTTGGTATCTCCAAGTCGCACCTGTATGAGTTGATCAAGCGGGGAGAGGCGCCGTTTCGGGTTGTCTCGTTTGGTAGCCGCTATCGCGTCATTACCGCGTCTCTCATCCGCTATTTGGAGGCGGCTTGAGGAGGAGGGGAAGAGTCGAGGGTGCGGGGGGTTTCGTTGTAGGCAAGGTGCACAATGAGCGATCCGATCACCAAGGTAATACTCAAGAACGGTTCGACGCGATACCGCTTCGTCACCGATGGTCCCCGCCGGCCTAACGGCGCGCGGCGACAGATCCGAAAGACCTTCGACACGAAGAAGCAGGCGCGCGACGAGCTCGCCCGAATTCGCCATCAGTCCACTACTGGAACGTTCGTGGTACCAAGCAAGGTCACGGTTGGCGAGCTTCTCGACCTGTGGCTGACGAGCGCCATTCGCGGCGTTGAAGAAGCGACCGCCTCCAACTACGACAATGCCGTGAGGCCCGCCCGGCTCTTTCTCGGAGAAAAGCGGCTCCAGCTGCTGACCGAAGAAGACATCGAGGCATTTGTTGACTGGATGCTCACCCGCGGTCGGCAGCGTGGCGGAAAGCCGGGGACGGGCCTTGGCCTGAGATCCGTGCGGCTTACCCTTGGCCGGCTGCGCTCAGCGCTCAACCTTGCGGTTCGTCGTGGGTGGGTAGCCCGGAATGTCGCCGAGCATGTTCGCGTCTCACGCGATGCGGTGCGAAAAGCAGCGCAGGCTGACGCTAAGCGCCGCCCCTGGGACGAGACCGAGGTCAAGGCGTTTATTGAGGCGACCAAGAGTGACCGCCTCTTTGGTGTCATGCTCCTAACCCTTATCGCGGAGCGTCCCGCCGAGGTGTGCGGCACGCGTTGGGAGGAAGACGTTGACCTCACCGGGGCCGGGACTATTGCGGTCGGTAATACTCGCACCATCGTCTACGACCGCAGCCTGCCGAAAGGGTCGCGCAACAAGGTCGTTGAGAAGGACCCTAAGACCCGAAATGGTCGGCGTGTTCTGCCGCTGCCTAAGCCGCTGCAAGCGGCGCTTGTGACCTTTAGCGTCCGTCAGGCCGAGGAAAAACTTGCCGCAGGGGAAGCCTACGAAGCAAGCGGCTATGTGGTCGTTGACGAGCTGGGCCGACCCTTTAAGACGGACAAGTTGCGCCGCGAGGCCCACCGGTTGATGGCCCAAGCCGGCGTTCGGAAGGTGCGTCTCTACGACGCCCGCCACGCCGTTCTTTCCTGGATGGCCAACAACGGTGTGCCCGATACCGTCGTCTCCGCCTGGGCGGGGCACGCTGACCTGTCCTTCACCAAGCGGGTCTATGTCCATCCCGACCCGCAGAGCCTCAAGGCCGGTTCGGACAAGCTCGGGGAACTGCTCGCCAGCTAAGGCATGATCCACCAGGTCTTGTGACGAAATGTGACACGACAACCCCAGAGAACGCACAGAAGCCCTGCCTCACCGAAGTGAGACAGGGCTCTGAACTGCGACTACGAGGCGAACCTCTAGTCGGGACGACAGGATTTGAACCTGCGACCCCTTGACCCCCAGTCAAGTGCGCTACCAAGCTGCGCCACGTCCCGTTGTGCCTCGGCACTGTGCCCCCCACCTGGGGTTTCCCCCTCCGCGGCGGGCACATGCAGAACATTACCGCACGCCGGGGGGTGTACGTGCACGGGTGATCGGCGGGGGGCACGATGGGCGGGTGAACGTACGGGATCGCGATGACGAGGGGCGGGCGCGCAGCGCGCGGCCGCGGGACGGGCTGGGGCGGCCGTTGCCGTACGGGGCGCCTGGGGTGGAGCGGCAGCCCGAGGGGGTGGTGCGGGCGCCGGCCGAGACGGTGGCGCAGGCGCAGCTGCTGCTGGACGCCGGGATGCCCTTCCACGCGCACGAGGTGTTCGAGGACGCCTGGAAGTCCGGGCCGTCGGAGCAGGCGCCGCTGTGGCGGGGGCTCGCGCAGCTGGCGGTGGGGCTGACGCATGCCGCCCGCGGGAACGCGGTGGGCGGGGCGCGGCTCCTGCGGCGCGGAGCCGATGCACTGGCCGAGCTGGAGGCCGAGGCGGAGGGGGGAGCCGCCCGGGCCGGGGCCGAGGCCGGGGGTGCGGCGGGCCCCGCCGGACCGACGGGTGCGGGCGGGGCTGGTGCAGGGCACGCCCCGTACGGAATCGACGTGCCCGGTCTGGTCCGGTGGGCCCGGGAGCTGGCCGGGCGGGTGGAGGCCGGGCAGGCTGTCGACGCGGCGGCCGAGGCCCCGCACCTCGCCGCCCGGCCGGGCTCCGCTTGAGTCGCCGCGTCGGACGCGCCCCTACGCCGGCTGGAGCAGGTCCCAGCGGTTGCCGTAGAGGTCCTGGAAGACGGCGACGGAACCGTACGTCTCGTGGCGCGGCTCCTCCAGGAAGCGGACGCCCTCGGCGGTCATCCGGGCGTGGTCGCCCGCGAAGTCGTCGGTGTAGAGGAAGAAGCCGACGCGGCCGCCCGTCTGGTCGCCGACCCGGGAGCGCTGCGCTTCGTCCTTGGCCCGGGCCAGCAGCAGCGCCGATTCGGTGGCGCCGGGCGGACGGACCACGACCCAGCGCGAGCCGTCGGGCCGGGCGGTGTCCTCGGCGAGAGTGAAGCCGAGGGCGCGGGTGTAGAAGTCGATGGCCTCGTCGTAGTCGTGGACCACGAGGGCGGTGAGGGCGATGTGTGCGGACATGTCCCTCATTGTGCGGGTGGGTTGATCAGGACCACCTCCAGGGTACGGGGGCCGTGGACGCCCTCCACCCGGTCGAGCTCGATGTCGCTGGTGGCGGAGGGGCCGGAGATCCAGGTCAGCGGGCGGGTGGGGTCGAGGCGTTCGAGCGCCTGCGGGACGGAGTCCACCAGCTGGTCAGGGACGCGGACCACGCAGATGTGGTGGTCCGGGATCAGGGTGATCCGGCGCCGCCCCTGGTCGGGGCCGCCGTCCAGGACGATCGTGCCGGTCTCGGCGACGGCGAGCGCGCAGCCCGTGACCACGCTGTCCACGGCGTCGAGCGCGTACGGGGTGGAGCCGGCCCGGTCCTCGACACGGACCGCCTGCGCCGCGTCGAGCCAGGACGGGGGCAGGCCGGGCGGCACGAGCACGGTCCGGGCGCCCCGTTCGGCGAGCAGCGCGGCCAGGAGCGGCGCGAGGCCGTCCTCGTCGGTGCGGTGGACCTTCGCGCGGTACTCGGCGAGGTTGGCGGCGAGCAGGTCAGCTGATTCGGCGGGTGTGCGGTCGCCGTGGACGCGGAGGTAGTCGCGGGGGATCCCGCCCTCGCCGGCGCCCGGCTCCCCCGGCGCCCGTCCGATCCCGCCCTCGCCGGCGCCCTGCTCCCCGAGGGCTCGCCTGATCCGGCCCAGTACCCGGTCCCTGCCGCTCATGCGCGTCCTCCCCGCTCCCTGGCCCACCAGTCGCGGAACGGTTCCCGCGGCGGCCGGGGCAGCTCGCGGCTGTCGGTCCAGGCGCGCCCCGGTCCCGGCAGCCGGCGGGGCCGCAGCCGCCGGGCACGGGACAGCAGCCGCTCCCCCGCGCGCAGCGCGCCGGGGCGTTCCAGCAGCAGCCGGGCGGCGCGCAGCGCGGCCCGTTCGGCGGTGTGGCCGCGCGCGGGCCGGATGCGTACGCGGATGCCCTCGCGGGTCGCCGGGCCGCCCTGGGCCACGCGTTCGCGCAGGTGCAGGAGGACTTCGGGGATGTCGATGGCGACGGGGCACACCTCGTAGCAGGCGCCGCACAGCGTGGAGGCGTAGGGCAGCGAGGCGTCGATCTCCTCGTCGGTGCCCCGCAGTTGGGGGCTGAGGATCGCGCCGATGGGGCCGGGGTAGACGGAGCCGTAGGCATGGCCGCCGGCGCGCTCGTAGACGGGGCAGACGTTCAGGCAGGCGGAGCAGCGGATGCAGCGCAGGGCTTGGCGGCCCACCTCGTCGGCGAGGGTGTCGGTGCGGCCGTTGTCGAGGAGGACGAGGTGGAAGGCTGCGGGCCCGTCGCCGTCCGCCCCTTTCGACGGGCCCAGCCCGGTCCACATCGTGGTGTACGGGTTCATCCGTTCGGCGGTGGAGGAGCGCGGCAGCGTCTGGAGGAAGATCTCCAGGTCCCGGAAGGTCGGCACCACTTTTTCGATGCCCACGACGGAGATGAGGGTCTCGGGCAGGGTCAGGCACATCCGTCCGTTGCCCTCGGACTCGAAGACGACCATCGTGCCCGTCTCGGCGACCATGAAGTTGGCCCCCGAGACGGCGACTTTGGCGTGCAGGAACTTCTCGCGCAGGTGCAGTCGGGCCGCTTCGGCCAGTTCTCGCGGGTCGTCGCCCAGCCCGTCGGGGGCCGGCCGCCCCCAGCGGCCCATCTCGGTGCGGAAGACCTCGCGGATCTCGGCGCGGTTGAGGTGGATGGCCGGGACGAGGATGTGTGAGGGCCGGTCGTGGCCCATTTGCACGATGAGTTCGGCCAGGTCGGTCTCGTACGCGGCGATCCCCGCCGCTTCCAGCGCCTCGTTGAGGCCGATCTCCTGGGTGGCCATCGACTTGACCTTGACGACTTCCCGCTCGCCGGTGGCCAGCACCAGCGCGGTCACGATCCGGTTGGCCTCGGCCGCGTCCGCCGCCCAGTGCACGGTGCCGCCGGCGGCGGTGACCGCGGCCTCCAGTCGCAGCAGGTAGTGGTCGAGGTGGCGCAGGGTGTGGTCCTTGACGGCCTTGCCCGCCGCGCGCAGCCGGTCCCAGTCGGCCAGTTCGGAGACGGCGCGGGCCCGTTTGTCGCGGATGGTGTGCGTGGCGCGGCGGAGGTTGGCGCGCAGCACGTCGTCCCGTACGGCTTCCCGGGCGGCGGCGGGGAAGGCGGGCATGCCGAGGTGGGTGGCCGTCATCGCGGGTGCTTCCCCTCCGTCGTGGTGGCCGCCTCGTCCGTCGACGCCAGGATCTCGGCGATGTGCAGGGTCCTCAGGGGGGCGCCGGCCCGGCGGAGCGTTCCGTCGAGGTGGGCGAGGCAGGAGTTGTCCGCGCCGCAGAGCACCTCGGCGCCGGTGGCGCGGGCGGCACGGACCTTGTCGGCGCCCATCGCGGCGGACACGTCGGGGTTCTTGACGGCGAAGGTGCCGCCGAACCCGCAGCACTCCTCGGCGCCGGGCAGTTCGATCAGGTCCAGGCCCCGGACGGCGGCCAGGAGCCGCCGGGGGCGGTCGCCGAGCCCGAGGGCGCGCAGGCCGTGGCAGGAGGGGTGGTAGGTGACGGTGTGGGGGAAGTACGCGCCGACGTCGGTCACTCCGAGGACGTCGACCAGGAATTCGGTCAGCTCGTACACGCGCGGTACGAGGCCGGCCGCGAGGTCCGCCAGCTCGTTTCCGCGTCCCTCGGCCGCCGCCCGGGCGCCGATGCGGGGGTAGTGCTCGCGGATCATGGCGACGCAGGAGCCCGAGGGGGCGACCACGTACGGGTAGCCGGCGAAGGCCCGCGCCGTGCGGCGCAGCAGCGGCTCGCTTTCGTACCGGTAGCCGGTGTTGTACTGGGGCTGACCGCAGCAGCTCTGCGCGGCCGGGAAGTCCACGTCCACGCCGAGCCGCTCCAGCAGGCGCACGACGGCGACCCCGGTGCGCGGGTACAGGGCGTCGTTGACGCAGGTGACGAACAGGGCGGCACGCATGACGGGCACAATAGCGGCGTGAAGAAGTTCTCAGTGATCGGCATAGGCGCGGGCGACCCGGACCACCTGACCCTCCAGGCGGTCAAGGCGATCGGTGCCACGGACGCGTTCCTCATCCTGGAGAAGGGCGAGGAGAAGGCGGACCTCACGGGGCTGCGGCGGGCGATGCTCGAAGCACACGCCCGTCCGGGCCACCGGCTCGTGGAGGGGCGGGACCCGGACCGCGACCGGACGCCGGCGGACTACGCCCCGACGGTGGACGGCTGGCGCAGCGCGCGGGCCGCCATCTTCGAGCGGTTCATCGCCGAGGACCTCGCGGACGGGGAGACGGGCGCGTTCCTGGTCTGGGGCGACCCGTCGCTGTACGACTCCACCCTCGCGATCCTGGACGAGGTGCTGGAGCGGGGACGGGTCGCCTTCGAACACGAGGTGGTTCCGGGCATCAGCAGCATCTCCTCACTGCTGGCCCGGCACCGCACCAACTTGAACCGGGTCGGGCGGCCGGTCCAGATCACCACCGGCCGGCGGCTGGCCGAGGGCTGGCCGCAGGACGTGGACGACGTGGTGGTGATGCTGGACGCGCGGCACGCCTTCACCGCCCACCTGGACCAGGACCTCTTCATCTACTGGGGCGCCTACGTCGGCACGCCGGACGAGATCCTGGTGTCGGGGAAGCTGGCGGAGGTCGCGGGCCGGATCGAGGAGCTGCGGACCGAGGCCCGGGCCCGCAAGGGATGGATCATGGACACCTACCTGCTGCGGCGCGGCTGAGGCTCACCGCCCGAGGTGGGCGGGGAACTCGGCGGCGAGGCGTTCGTACTCCTCGGGGCGGGTGTAGAGCTGCCCGCAGACCCGGATGCCGCCGCCGCCGGGCCACGGCCAGATCAGCACCCTGATGCGCAGCTCCCGCGCGATCCGCTCGCGCAGCTCCCGGGCGCTTTCCGGGGTTTCGGCGATGCCGGGCGGCAGCCGCAGGGCGCGCATGCCGAGTCCCGCCGCGTACGGGAGCGGGGTGAGCCCGGGGAGTTCGGCGAGCAGGGCCGCGCCGTAGGCGGCGAGGGTGCTGTTGTGGGCCCGTACCTTGGCGGCGTCGAGCCGGTCCAGGAGGTCCAGTCCCTCGGGGGCGGCGAGCCATCCGGTGTAGTCGGCGGTCGCCCGGTTCTCGACGGAGCGGGGGAAGCCGTCGCCGTCCTCCCAGGAGGGCACCAGTGCCCTGATGCGGCCCCGGTGGCGGGGGGCGACGGCGAGGAGGGCGCTGCCGGAGGGGGCGTAGCCCCACTTGTGCAGGTTGCCGAACCAGAAGTCGGCGCCGCCCGCGAGGGGGTCGGCGAGCATGCCGGGGGCGTGGGCGCCGTCGACGACGGTGGTGACGCCCCGGGCGGCCAGGTCGGCGAGGAGCTCCGGGGTCGCGATGAGGCGGGCGGTGGGCGAGCTGATCTGGTCGAGCAGCGCCACCTTGGTGCGGGGTGTCAGGCCGGCCAGGACGGCTTCGCGGACGGCGTCCTCGTCGGGCAGGTCCGGGTCCAGCGCGACGGTGGTGACGGGGGCCCGGCGGGCGGCGGCCGCGACCACCGTTCCGTAGCCGTGGTCGGTGACCAGGATCTCGTCGCCGTCGGCGAGTTCGATGGCGTTCAGCGCGAGGTTGGCGCCTTCGGTGGCGTTGGAGATGAACGCGAGCCCGTCGGGGTCGGCCCCCAGGTGCGCGGCGACCCTGCCGCGGGCGGCGGCGATCCGGTCGGCCACGTCGACGAAGAAGGCGTCGGGGTCTGTGTGCACCTCCTCCAGCAGCGTCGCCTGGACCTCCTGGACGGCGAGGGGCACGGCGCCGAACGAGCCGTGGTTGAGGTGGGCGATCGCCGGGTCGAGGCGGAAGAGCTGCGGCCCGCCCGGGAACGCCGAGGGGCGGGTCGGTGCGGCGGTCGGCGCGCTCTTCGGGTCGGTGGTCGGCTGGGTCACGTTGCTCCTCCGGGACGGCGGCGGGCGGTGGCGGGCGGTGGGGACGGCGGCGGGTGGCGGGCGGTGGGGCGGTCCTGCGGAGCATGCGGGCGTCTGCGAGCGGTCCGCCAGGGCCAATTCCGCCAGTGTGGCCGGGCCCCCGGTCCTACTCCCGTCCGCTGGTCGCCGCGTAGTACTGGAGGTCCTGCACGTCCACCGTCCGGTCCACCGGGTAGGGCAGTTCCACCTCCGCCACCGCGCGGCCGTCCCGGACCACGCGGGCCGAACTCGTGCCCGGTTTCAGGGGCAGCAGCTCGCAGTGGAGGCCCGCGGGCGACTCGTACGCGCCCTGGACGGAGCCCACGGTCGTACGGACCGCCGCGGGCTCCGTGAGGAAGCTGAGCACCTCCACCGTGTCGCGCGGGGCGGCGCTGCCCTTGCGGGGCGCCATCACCAGCGACTGCCCGCCGGTGGGGCCGGCGGAGGCGAACTGGGTGCGCGCCGTGAGGTAGAGGGTGTCCCGCACGATCCGGGGCGGGCTGCCGGTCTTGAACCGGGTCAGGTAGTAGGAGGTCAGGTCCAGGTACGCGTACCCGTTGTGGAGGGAGGGCGCGAACTGGGTGCCCTCCGAGTAGTCGTTCCAGGTGGTCAGCTGCACCCAGTCGGCGCCGTCGTCGATGGCGTGCGTCCACGTCGAGCGGAGGGTGGCGGTATTGCCCGCCTCGTCGTAGACGCCCTGGTTGGGGCGGCTGTCCTGGACGGATACGGGCTGCATCCAGATCTTGCCCGCCTGGTGGGCCCGGTGCACCTCGGCGGTGGTGCCCTCCTGGCCGACGTAGCTGCGGGTGCCCCATTCGGAGAAACCGTGGCTGATCGGGGCGAACGCCGCGTGGTTCGCGTCGAAGTCGAGGAAGAGCGGGACGAGGGCGGTGCGGACGCCGTGGCGGGATTGCAGGGAGTCCATGACCCGCGACCACCAACCGGCGCTCTTGGCCTCCGCCTTGAAGGGCGACACCACGAGGCGCCCGTCACCGAGCCGGTGCGCGGCGGGGTGGGCGGCCAGGGCGGCGAGGGCGTCGGCGAGCACCGCCGGGTCGTCGGACGGCAGGGCGGTCATGTCGGGCATCAGCATGATCTTGAAGGCGGGGTCCACCGAGTGGGCCGCGGTCATCAGCAGCTCGGCCCGGTCCCAGTTGCTCCCGGACAGCGACAACAGGTCGAGGGTGAACCCGTCGACGCCCGCGTCGCGGGCGGTGCGCACCTCCTGCCGGAGGTTGGCGTACTCCCAGTCGCCGGACTTGGGCGGCACGGGCAGCGGGCGGTCGCGCAGCAGGCCGCCGTAGCGCTGGTGCTTTCCGTTCTCGCCCGCGGGGTTGAGGTAGTTGCGGGTGTAGTAGTCGGCCTCGGCGCTCGCGTTGTCGAGGGAGAGCGGGTACGGCGTGAAGTAGTGCGCGAACACCAGCTTCTTGCCCGCGGCACCGGAGCGCAGCGCGGCCGGCGCCGGCAGGTCGAAGGGCAGCGCCCCGGTCGGGCGGGGCGCGCCGGTGTCGACCTCGGCGCGCGGCATCGCCTTCTGCGGGGCTGCGCTGCTCGGGGCGCTGCTGTGGCTCGGAGTGGGGGCGGCGGCGGGGCCGCCGGGCGAGGGGCCGCCCGTGGCGGGCGCGGAACGTTCCTGGAGGGCCTCGGCGGTGAAGGGGTCCCAGGCGATACCGGTCGCGGCGCAGACGCCGACGAGCAGGAAGAGCGAGAGCAGGAGCACCAGGAGGGGTCTGCGCCCCCGGAAGCGGGGCCGGCGCCGGTGCGAGGAGGGCCGCGCCGTCCGCTGTGCCCGCCGGTCCGCGTTCATCCGCCGCCCCTCCCGGAATATGCCCCGTGCGCGGGGCTGCACAGCAGTAGAGCCGATTCCCGGCGCCCGGACAACCGTTCGCGGACGACCGGCCCGCCGCGCGTACGTCGCGGGGACCAGGGCCCCTACGCCGACCGCAGGGCCGCGCCTGCGGCGCGGGCCCGGACACGGGACCGCCCCGGCCGGGCACTGGGCCGGCCGGGGCGGAACGCGCGGAACGCGGGGGTGATCAGCCCAGGGTCGCGATCGCCTGGTTGAACGTGGCGGACGGGCGCATCACCGCGGCGGCCTTGGCCGGGTCGGGCTGGTAGTAGCCGCCGATCTCGGCCGGGGAGCCCTGGACGGCGATGAGCTCGCCGACGATCTTCTCCTCGGACTCGGCCAGCGTCTTGGCGAGCGGGTCGAAAGCCGCGGCCAGCTTCGGGTCGGCGGTCTGGCGCGACAGCTCCTGCGCCCAGTACAGGGCGAGGTAGAAGTGGCTGCCGCGGTTGTCGATGCCGCCCAGCTTGCGGCTCGGCGACTTGTCCTCGTTGAGGAAGGTGCCGGTCGCGCGGTCCAGGGTGTCGGCCAGCACCTGGGCGCGGGCGTTGCCGGTGGTGGTCGCCAGGTGCTCGAAGGAGACGGCCAGCGCCAGGAACTCGCCGAGCGAGTCCCAGCGCAGGTAGTTCTCCTTGACGAGCTGCTGCACGTGCTTGGGGGCGGAGCCGCCGGCGCCCGTCTCGAACAGGCCGCCGCCGTTCATCAGCGGGACGACCGACAGCATCTTGGCGCTGGTGCCCAGCTCCAGGATCGGGAAGAGGTCGGTCAGGTAGTCGCGCAGCACGTTGCCGGTCACCGAGATGGTGTCCTCGCCGCGGCGGATCCGCTCCAGGGAGTAGGCCGTGGCCTCGACCGGGGGGAGGATCTTGATGGTGAGACCGTCGGTGTCGTGCTCGGCGAGGTACGTCTTCACCTTGGCGATCAGCTGCGCGTCGTGCGCGCGGCTCTCGTCCAGCCAGAAGACGGCCGGGACGCCGGTGGCGCGGGCGCGGGTGACGGCGAGCTTGACCCAGTCCTGGATCGGCGCGTCCTTGGTCTGGCAGGCGCGGAAGATGTCGCCGGCGGCGACCTCCTGCTCCAGGACCACGTTGCCTTCGGCGTCGACGACGCGGACGGTGCCGGCGTCGGCGATCTCGAAGGTCTTGTCGTGGCTGCCGTACTCCTCGGCCTTCTGCGCCATGAGACCGACGTTCGGGACCGAGCCCATGGTGGAGGGGTCGAAGGCGCCGTGCGCGCGGCAGTCGTCGATGACGGCCTGGTAGACGCCGGCGTAGCTGCTGTCCGGCAGGACGGCGAGGGTGTCGGCCTCCTGGCCGTCCGGGCCCCACATGTGGCCGGAGGTGCGGATCATGGCCGGCATGGAGGCGTCGACGATGACGTCGGACGGGACGTGCAGGTTGGTGATGCCCTTGTCGGAGTCGACCATGGCGAGGGCCGGGCCGTGGGCCAGCTCGGCCTCGAAGGAGGCCTTGATCTCGTCGCCGAGGTCCGCGATGCCGTCGAGGCCCTTGAGGATCGCGCCGAGGCCGTCGTTCGGGGACAGGCCGGCGGCGGCGAGGGCGTCGCCGTAGCGGGCGAAGGTCTTCGGGAAGAAGGCACGGACCACGTGGCCGAAGACGATCGGGTCGGAGACCTTCATCATCGTGGCCTTGAGGTGGACGGAGAACAGGACGTCCTCGGCCTTGGCACGCTCGATCTGGTCGTTCAGGAAGGTGCGCAGCGCGTCGACGTGCATCACGGACGCGTCGACGACCTCACCGGCGAGGACCGGTACGGACTCGCGGAGCACGGTGGTCTTGCCGTCCGCGGAGACGTGCTCGATGCGGAGCGTGCCGGCCTCGGCCATGACGGCGGACTTCTCGGTGGAGCGGAAGTCGTTCTCGCCCATGGTGGCGACGTTGGTCTTGGACTCGGGGCTCCAGGCGCCCATGCGGTGCGGGTGGGCCTTGGCGTAGTTCTTGACCGAGGCGGGGGCGCGGCGGTCGGAGTTGCCCTCGCGCAGGACCGGGTTGACGGCGCTGCCCTTGACCTTGTCGTAGCGGGCGCGGATCTCGCGCTCCTCGTCGGTCTTCGGGTCGTCCGGGTAGTCCGGGAGCGCGTAGCCCTGGCCCTGGAGCTCGGCGACCGCGGCCTTGAGCTGCGGGATGGAGGCCGAGATGTTGGGCAGCTTGATGATGTTCGCCTCGGGCGTCTTCGCCAGATCGCCGAGCTCGGCGAGGGCATCGGCGATCCGCTGCCCCTCAGCCAGGTACTCGGGGAAGCCGGCGATGATCCGACCGGCCAGGGAGATGTCACGGGTCTCGACATTCACACCGGCCGTCGACGCGTACGCCTGGACCACAGGCAGGAACGAATACGTCGCGAGGGCCGGGGCCTCGTCAGTGTGCGTGTAGATGATGGTCGAGTCAGTCACCGGATGCTCCGCTCCACAGTCTGCGTCTCTCGTCTGCAACATTGCTCGACATCAAGATATCTCGTGATCGGGCCGGTCCGGACAGCCCCCCGGCCGCAAGGTCGCGAGAGACATGTCACCAGGCGCGCGAAAGCGCCGCCTCCGGTCGGTTCGTGACCGGAGGCGGCGCCGGGAGGGGACGGTGCGGATCAGGCGGCGACGACCTGCTTGGGGTCCTCCCCGTACTGGTTCGCGCCCCGGTTCCCTTCGGTGGCCATGAGGATGATCATCCAGATCCCCCCGATGAAGGGGATCAGGCTGATGAGGTACCACCAGCCCGACTTGCCGGTGTCGTGCAGCCGGCGGACGGAGACGCCCAGGCTGGGCAGGAAGACGGCGAGGGTGTAGATCCAGGTGATGACGGGGTAGCTGTCGAGCGCGAAGTCGATGACCATCAGGACGACGACGACCGGGATGTTCCACAGGACGAACATCCAGTACTCCTGCCGGCGGGCCCGGCCGTCGAAGTCGGCGTAGCGCTTGAGTACGTCCGTGTAGTAGTGCACGGGTCCCCCCAGGGAACGGATTCGGCCACTCCTCCCGCAGGAGCGGCCACAGGCCGGACTTATGCCCTCCTTATGGCGCTCTCAAGCCATTCGAGAGCCGGAAGCTACCCGGATTCCCTTACGGTGACGGGGAGTTGACGCTTCCGTGACCAAAGGCTGCGGTCCGCCGGACGGCGCGGTGGAAGTGACGGAACCCTTACGGCGGCGCGCGGCGGGGGCCGGCGGCGCGGCGGACTCCGTAGCGTCCGGTGCATGCGCGTACTCGTCACCGGAGGAGCCGGGTTCATCGGCTCGCACGTCGTCACCGCCCTGCGTCGGCGCGGGCACCACCCCGTGGTCCTGGATTCCCTGCTGCCGGCCGCCCATCCCGTCCCGCAGGAGGTGCCGGGCCCCGATTTCGTACGGGCCGACGTGCGGGACCGCGATGCCGTGCTGACGGCGCTGCGCGGGGTGGACGCCGTCTGCCACCAGGCCGCGATGGTCGGGCTCGGCAAGGACTTCGCCGACGCGCCCGCCTACGTGGGGGCCAACGACCTCGGCACGGCGGTCCTGCTCGCGGCGATGGCCGAAAGCGGCGTCCCCCGACTCGTGCTCGCGGGCTCGATGGTCGTCTACGGGGAGGGCCGCTACGAGTGCCCCCGCCACGGGGTCGTCCGGCCCGGGCCGCGCCGGGCCTCGGACCTGGCCGAGGGCCGGTTCGAGCCGCGCTGCCCCTCCTGCGGGGCGGAGCTCGCCCCGGGGCTGGTGGCCGAGGACGCCCCGGCCGACCCGCGGAACGTCTACGCGACCACGAAGCTGGCGCAGGAGCACCTGGCCGCCGCGTGGGCGCGGTGCGTGGACGGCCGGGCGGTGTCGCTGCGCTACCACAACGTGTACGGGCCGGGGATGCCGCGCGACACCCCGTACGCGGGGGTGGCCTCGTTCTTCCGGTCGGCGCTGGCCAGGGGCGAGGCGCCGCGCGTCTTCGAGGACGGGGCCCAGCGGCGCGACTTCGTCCACGTCGGGGACGTCGCGGCGGCCAACGTGGCGGCCCTGGAGGCGCTGGACTCCCCGGGCGCCCTCCCGCCCGGCGCCTGCACCGCGTACAACACGGGCAGCGGCGAGCCGCACACGGTCGGGGAGATGGCCTCGGCCCTCGCGGCCGCGCACGGCGGCCCGGCCCCGGTCGTGACGGGCGAGTTCCGCCTCGGCGACGTCCGGCACATCACGGCCGACTCCCGCCGCCTGCGCACGGACCTGGGCTGGCGCCCCGAGGTCTCCTTCGCGCAGGGCATGACGGAATTCGCCCACGCGACCCAGCGGGCGAGCCTGGTCTGACCCTCCCGCCCCCCACGGCACGTTCGCCCGACGGCGCGTGGCGGGCAGTGCGGCGCCGTGCGCGGCCGGGAGCCCGGGCGGTCCGAGGTCCGTCCGCACACCCGGTCCGGACGGCGCGGGTGCAGGGCCCCGAGCAAACGCGGAGGGCGGATGCCGGCCGGGGCGGGGCCGTGCCGTGAAGGATCAGGCGCCCCGTGCGGCCGGTGCGGCCGGTCCGAAATGCGTCCGCACACCGGGTCCGGACGGCGCGGGTGCAGGGTCCCGAACGAGCGTGGACGGCGGGTGCCGGGCAGGGCCGGGCGGCGCGGGGCGGGGGGTGCCGAGGGGTCAGGCCGTGAGGGGCAGGGTGACCTCGAAGCGGCAGCCGCCGGGGACGTTGTGGACCGTGGCGTGGCCGGCGTGGGCCTCGACGATGCCGCGGACGATGGCGAGGCCGAGACCGGCCCCCGCCGGGGGCGTACGGGCGGTCGTGCCGCGCCAGCCGGTGTCGAAGACCCGGGGCAGGTCCTCGGCCGCGATGCCCCCGCACCCGTCCGTGACGGACAGGACGACCGCCCCGTCCTGCCGCTGGGCGGCGATGGCGACGGTCCCGTCGGCCGGGGTGTGCCGGATCGCGTTGATCAGCAGGTTCGCCAGGACCCGGGTCATCTCCTTGCCGTCCACCTCCACCGGCACCCGCTCGACGGTGCCCCCGACCAGCCGTACCCCGTGCTCGCGCGCGAGCGGGTCCGCTCCCGACAGCGCGTCCCCGACCAGGTCGTACACCGACATCCGGCTCGGGGTCAGGCAGAGCGCGCCCGCGTGGATCCGGGACAGCTCGAACAGGTCCCCGACCATCGAGTTCAGCCGCTCCACCTCGGTGCGGATCTGCCGGTGGTAGCGGGCCGGGTCGGCGGCCATGCCGTCCTCCAGCGCCTCGGACATGGCCCGCAGCCCCGCCAGCGGGGTCCGCAGGTCGTGCGAGATCCAGGCCACCAGCTCGCGCCGCGAGGCCTCCAGCGCGCGCTCCCGCTCCCGGGACGCGGCCAGCTTCGCGCTGGTCGCCGCCAGCTCGCGGGACAGCGCGTCCAGCTCGGCGGTGGTCTGCCCGGGCGGGGCCGCGAAGCTGCCGCCGTCACCGAAGTCGCGTGCCGCGCGGGACAGTTCCCTGCTGCGGGCGACCACCCACCGCCCCAGCAGGAGCGCGGTCGCCAGGGAGACCACCGCCGCCATCGCCGCGACCAGGGTCACCACACCGAGGTCGTGCCGGGACAGGAACATGGCCTGGGCTACGGCGAGGGTGCCGGCCAGCATCGCGGTGACGGTGACGGCCGCGACGACCGTGAGCGAGACGGCGACCGAGCGGCGGCGCACCAGCCGCAGGACGCCCGCGCCGAGCACCCCGGCGCAGGCGGCACCGCCGAGGGCGAACAGTGCGATGAGCAGGGCGTCGGTCACGCCGTCTCCCCCGTCCCGGCGGAGCCCGGGTCGGCGGCGCCCGTGGGCTCCGGCGGTTCGGTGGCGCCCATGGGGTCGAAGCGGTAGCCGACTCCCCAGACGGTCTGGATCAGCCGCGGCCGGCCCGGGTCGGCCTCCACCTTCGCGCGCAGCCTCCGTACGTGCACGGTCACCGTCGACAGGTCCCCGAAGTCCCAGCCCCACACCTCGCGCATCAGCTCCTCCCTGCCGTGCGCCCGGCCGGGGTGCCGAAGGAAGTGCGCGAGCAGGTCGAACTCCCTCAGCGTCAAGGTGAGTTCCCGCCCGTCCTTGGTGGCGCGGTGGGTCGCGGGGTCGAGCGCTATCCCGGCGCCCGCGAGCACCCGCGGCGCGCCGACGGGCCCGGCGGCCCGGCTGCGCCGCAGGACGGACGTCACCCGCAGCACCAGCTCGCGCGGGCTGAACGGCTTGGTGACGTAGTCGTCCGCGCCCACCTCCAGGCCCGCGATCCGGTCGTCCTCGTCACCCCGGGCCGTCAGCATGATCACCGGTACGGGGCCGCTCTCGCGCAGCCTCCGGCACACCTCCAGCCCGTCCAGCCCCGGCAGCATCAGGTCAAGGACCACCAGGTCGGGCCGGAGCCGCCCGGCCCGGTCCAGGGCGGACGGTCCGTCACCGGCTTCCTCGACGGTGAAACCGGCGCGCCGCAGGTACTGGGCGACGACCTCGGAGACGGTCGGATCGTCGTCCACGACGAGGACCCGGGCGGGGGGCGCTTCCATGCTCATGCCGCCCAGCCTCCCATCCGGCGCCCCCGTTCGGGGACGCGCGCCGGTCCGGCCGGAGGAGACGTCCGCGTTCCGTAAGGAGTGGCAGGCCCGATCCGGGCCTGCGGCTTCCTACGGTGGACCCGTGACCATGACCGCGACCGTAGACGTCGTACTCCCCTGTCTGAACGAGGCCGAGGCCCTGCCCTGGGTGCTGGACCGCATCCCCGCCGGCTGGCGGGCCCTGGTCGTGGACAACGGCTCCACCGACGGCTCCGCCCAGATCGCCCGCGGGCTCGGCGCCACCGTGGTGCGCGAGGAGCGGCGCGGGTTCGGCGCCGCCTGCCACGCCGGGCTGCTCGCCGCCGAGGCGGACGTCGTCTGCTTCTGCGACTGCGACGCCTCCCTGGACCCGGGGCTGCTGACCGGGTTCGTGGCGGCGGTGGCGGCCGGCGAGGCCGATCTGGTGCTGGGCCGGCGCCGTCCGCAGGGCCGGGGTGCCTGGCCCGCGCACGCCCGGGCCGGGAACCTGGCGCTCGCGCGGATGCTGCGCCGCCGGACCGGGCTGGAGCTGCGCGACCTGGGCCCCATGCGGGCCGCGCGGCGCACCGGCCTGCTGGGGCTGGACCTGACCGACCGGCGCTCCGGGTACCCGCTGCAGATGGTGGTGCGGGCGGCGGACGCGGGGTGGCGGGTGCGGGAGGTGGACGTGCCGTACCTGCCGCGGTCCGGGAAGTCGAAGGTGACCGGCACCTGGCGGGGCACCTGGCAGGCCGTACGGGACATGAGCCGGGTGCTGGCGGAGCCCGCCGCCGGCCGTCCGGTGGCCGGGGGTGCCCGGTGAGCACGCTGATGGTGATCGCGAAGGAGCCGCTGCCGGGCCGGGTCAAGACCCGGCTGACGCCGCCGTTCAGCGCCGCCGAGGCGGCCGGGCTTGCGGAGGCCGCGCTGGCCGACACCCTGGACGCGGTGGCCCGGACCCCCGCCGAGCGGAGGGTGCTCGTACTGGAGGGGCGGCCCGGTCCGTGGCTGCCGCCCGGGTTCGAGGTGGTGCCGCAGGCGTCCGGTGGCCTGGACGAGCGGCTCGCCGCCGCCTTCGCCGGGTGCGCCGGGCCCGCGCTGCTGATCGGGATGGACACCCCGCAGGTCACGCCGGAGCTGCTGGCGGTCGACTGGTCGCAGCGCGACGCATGGTTCGGTCCGGCCGCGGACGGGGGGTTCTGGGCGCTCGGTCTGGCCGTGCCGGATCCGGCGTTGCTGCGGGGCGTGCCGATGTCCGTGTCCGTGACGGGCGCCGTCCAATACGAGCGGCTGCGTGCGGCCGGCCTGCGGATCGGGCGGCTGCCGGTGCTGCGGGACGTGGACACCGCCGAGGACGCCCGGCTGGTGGCGGCCGACGCCCCGGCGGGCGCGTTCGCGGTGGAGCTGGCTCGGCTCACCCAGGCGGCCCGCCGATGAGCGCGCGAGGGGCGGTAGCGGCCACGGCCTGGTCGGCGGACCCGTACACCGTCGCGCTGCGCAGCGGTCGCGGACCGTTGTTCCTGCGGCGCGGGGACGGCTGGTTGTTGCCGCTGGACGTGGAGCGCTGGTGCGAGGAGCCCGACGGGGCGGACCGGACGGTGCTGGACCGCTGCCGGGGAGCGGTCCTGGACATCGGCTGCGGTCCTGGCCGGCTGGTGTCGGCGCTGGCCGCCCGGGGGCACCGCGCGCTGGGGATCGACGTCAGCCCGGAGGCGGTGGCCCGTACGGCCCGCTCGGGCGGCACCGCACTGCACCGGTCGGTCTTCGACTCCCTCCCCGGGGAGGGGCGTTGGGACACGGCGCTGCTGATCGACGGGAACATCGGTATCGGCGGTGACCCGGCGGCGTTGCTGCGGCGGATGGCCGAGGTGCTGGCGCAGACGGGCGCGCTGGTCGTCGAGTGCGCGGAGGTGGATGTGGACGAACGCTGCGAGGTCCGCGTCGCGGACGGCCGGGGCGGCCTCGGCTCCCCGTTTGCCTGGGCCCGCGTCGGCCCCACGGCGCTGACCGCCCACGCGAAGGCCTCCGGCTGGACGCCGTCCGAGCGCTGGTCGGCGCGGGACCGGGTCTTCCTGGAACTCACCCGCGATCGCCCACCGCGCCGGATCCGGTGACCTGAGTCGGAGATCCGGTGGCGGTGGGCCCGGTCCGGATGCGGACCCGTGTGCGCCGCGACGGCATGCGCGCACGGGCAAGAGCGCATGCGCTGCGGGGCAAAGGGCGGGGCGGATGTCCGCGGATGCTGTTCGGACCACATCGTCCGGGCGTCGCCGCTCGCCTACCCACTTCGAGGGACCGTGCTCAAGAGGACTCGCTGCGCACTGCTGTCGATCACCGCCGCCACCGCGCTCATCGCGCCACTGGCCGGCGCCGCCTCCGCGACGACCGCGCCGGCCGCGCAGCCGGCGGGGGTGAGCCGGGCGCAGCTCCAGAACTGGCCCGTCATCGACTGGGACATCACCGACATCACCGCCGGCCGGGGTGAGCACGCCAATCGCTACTGGAACCTGATCGACGCCATCCACCGCAACAGCTACGGCGATTCGACCAACGCCGACAGCGGACTCGTCCAGCAGACCACCCGGAACACCAACCGCTTGATCCAGGTCCGCGTGCGGAACCAGGGGAGCGATCTCGTCTCCGTCTACCTGTGGGCGGACAATCTCTACGTCGCGGGGTTCTACTCGCCCGGCGCCAACCAGCACTGGGCCTTCCAGGACGGGCGCCAGCAGCAGTTCCAGCAGGACCTGGGCGTGTCCGTGCGTTTCATGCCGCGCAACGGCAGCTACCTCAGTCTGGGCGGCGGAAGCACGCGCGAGAACATGTACCTCGGTTCCACCAACATCTTCAACGCGCTCCGGGACCTGCACAACGTCTCGCAATGGGACGAGACCCGCGTCGACCGGGGCATGCTGATGGCCATCACGATCCTCTCGGAAGCCGCCCGGTTCGGACCGATCTTCAACCGCGTCTACGGGAACATCAACGGTTTCACCAACTGGCAGCTGAGCCGGGACTACGCCGAGATGGAGAACCAGTGGGGCGCGCTCTCCAGGGCCGCGCACAGCTGGCGCCAGGGCCGGCCGGCTTCGGTGCGACTGATCGGGAACAACGTCACGAGCTTCGACAGGCTGAGGACGGTCGTCGGTTTCGTGGAGCTCCACGGCTCGGAAGCGCTGCTGTAGCTCATCCGCCGACGGTGGTCAGGCCGGGAGCCGGTGGGTGTAGCGGGTGCCCGGCCGGCCGTCGACGAAGGTTTCACCGACGGCCACGAAACCGTTGCGGGTGAGGACGGTCATGGAGGCGGGGTTGTCGAGGGTGGTGACGGCGGTGAGTTCGCGCAGTCCGTACGGGGCCACGGCCAGTCGGCGGACCCCGGCGACCGCCGCCGTCGCCAGGCCGCGGCCGGCCGCGTCCTCGCCGATCCGGTAGCCGAGTTCGGCGCTGCCCTCCCGGACGTCCACGAGGTTGATCCGTCCGGCCAGTTCGCCTTCGGCGTCGAACACCAGGTGGAAGTGGCAGACACCCGCCTCCTGTTCGGCGAGCAGCGCCCGGTGCCGGGCCGGGAAGCCGGCGAAATACGCGTCGCCCCGGTCGGGCACCGAGCGCGCGAAGTACGCCCGGTTCTCCCGCTCGAAGGCCAGCAGGGCGTCCGCGTGATCGGCCCTGAGCCGCTCCAGCCTCACCATGACCCCAGCGTATGCGCTTACGCGTCCCGTCGGCGGCGGCCGCGCGAGCGCACCGCGCGGACCGCCGCGAGGAGCCCGGCCGCCACCGCCACCGCCCCCAGGACCAGCAGCAGGTTCCTCCCGTACGGGAGCGGCAGCGCCGACGGGTTGGCGGCGCCACCCGGCCGCAGGAGCAGCGGCAGCGTGACCAGCAGCACCGCGCCGCCGGTCAGCAGCGTCCCGCGCAGCAGCCCCCGCGCGGGCAGCGCCGCCGTCAGCAGGCCGGCACCCAGCACCAGCGGGGCGATGACCGCGTCGTGCAGGACGAGCGCCCCGCCCAGCCAGACGAGTACGTCGAGGGGGTCGGGCAGTACGGCGACCAGCCGGGCCCCGACGGCGGCCAGCAGCAGCCCGAGGGCGCCCAGGGTGTACCGGTAGACCGTCACAGCACCTCCAGGCGGGTGACCCACTTGGTCTGGAGCACGCCCGGCCGGTTGGGGGCGATGATCCGCGCCGGGTACCCGTGGTCCGGGGAGAGCACCTGCCCGCCGAGTTCCAGCGCCAGCAGGGTCAGCGGGTCCTCGGTGTGCTCCCGGCCCATCTCCGTCACCCGGTACGCGCCGGACGTCTCCATCGAGGTGACCCGCAGCCCGGCGCCGGGTGGGGCGCCGGCCCGGGCGAGGAGGTCCCTGATCCGGACCCCGCTCCAGCGGGCGTCCACGCTCCATCCCTCCACGCAGGCCATGGGCAGCCGGGCGGAGGCCCCTGGCAGCGCCCGCAGTTGATCGAGTGTCAGGCGGTACGGGTCCGGGCCGATCACCTCGAGCCGCCAGTGCGACAGTGCCCCGGCGGTGATTCCGGCGGCCGCGGCCGTCCGGTTCACCGGCAGTCCCATCGGCCCCGCGTCGGGGTGCCTGGGCGCGAGCAGGTCGAGCCGTTTGAGCGGGGTGAAGGCCTGCCCGGCCGTGGTGAGGGTGACGGTACCGACGGCGGCGCCGACGCCGAGGAGCAGCGCGCGCCGGTCCGGGCCGTCCTGCGCCGGGAGTGCGAGCGTCCCGGCTGAACGCCGGCCCCAATGCGCCCTGATCTCAGGGGCTTTGACGGCGATGTGCAGGAGAATCGAACCGGCGGCGACCCAGGCCAGCGCGAAGTGCGTCTGGACGAACCCGAAGGGCCACGGGTACCACTGCACGATGTTGAGCAGGCCGGTGAACACCTCCAGGACCGCGGACGCCACCAGGGCGGCGACCGACAGCCGTTCCAGTGCGTGCCGCACGCCGCGCACCGGCGGCCAGACGAACAGGGCCGGGTACACCGTCCACAGCTTGACCGGCAGCAGCACGAGCGCCGCGAGCCCGGTCGCGATGTGCAGGCCCTGGCTGAGCCGGTAGCCCCAGACCGGCCGGGAAGGCAGGGCGTCCGCGGCCCAGGGCGGCGGGTGCTGGAGGTAGTGGCTGAGCAGTCCGGTGACGAAGCAGACGGCGAAAGCCGCGCCGAGCCACCGCCCGACGGCGGTGGCGGTTCGGGCGTCGTGCAACCGGCCGGAGAAGGAAGGCGGCCGGACGGAAGCGAGCAGGGGCCGCCACCGGCTGCGCGGGGTGTGGGAAGTCATGCCGTCCATCACACCGCCGCCGGGCCCCGCGCGGGCCGTTGGACACCTTACGGAACGCGGACGTCGGGCAGGTCACGCGCCGGTCCGGGGGTCCACGCTGGGAGGCTGGCGCAATGAACGAGCCCCGTCGCCGCCCGCCCGACCACCCCCGCCCCCGCCTCTGGACCGCCGTCACCGCCTTGCTGCTCGCGGCCCTGACCGCCGTCCTCGTGCCGGCCGTCCGCGACGCGGGGTACTTCGCCGACCCGGCGGGGCTCATCCCCTGGTACGCCGCCGCCTGGGCGCTGTTCGCCGCGGCGGTGTGGTCGCTGCGCCGGGTCCCGCAGCGGCGCGTCGTGCCGCTGGTGCTGGCGGGCGCGCTGGCCGTGGCGGCGGTGGGGCTGACCGGGCCGCCGCTGACCAGCACCGATTCCTTCCGGTACGCCTGGGACGGCCGGGTCCAGGCCGCCGGGATCTCCCCGTACGACCACGCCCCCGCGGATCCCGCCCTGCGGGGGCTGCGCGACGGCTGGCTGTTCCCGCGCGGCCGCGCGGCCTGCGCCGGGCCGGACAGGGCCGCCGTCGAGCCGGGAGTGTGCACCCGCATCAACCGGCCGGCCGTGCACACGATCTACCCGCCGGTGGCGGAGGGGTACTTCGCCCTCGTGCACGTCCTGTCGCCGCCCGGGGTGCGCCACAAGGCGCTCCAGGCCGGCGGCGCGCTGACGGCGCTCGGCGTCACGGGGGCGCTGCTGCTCGTCCGGCGGCGCGCGGGCGCGGATCCCCGGGCGGCGGCGTACTGGGCGTGGTGTCCGGCGGTCGCGGTGGAGGCGGTGAACGACGCCCACGTCGACGGCCTGGCGGTGCTGCTGTCGGTGGCCGCGCTGGGGGTGGTGGTGCGCCGACGGGCGGCGGGCGGGGCGCTGTTCGGGCTGGCGGTCGCCGCGAAGCTGCTGCCGGCCGTACTGCTGCCGGGAGCGCTGGCGGGCGTACGGCGGTGGCGGGACGCGGCGGCGGTGCTGCTCCCGGCGGCCGCGGTGGTGGGGCTGGTGTACCTGCCGTACGCCCTCGTGTCCCGCTCGTCCGTCTTCGGGTACCTCGGCGGCTACGCCGAGGAGGAGGGGTACCAGGACCCGGCCGCGGGAGGCCGGTACGCGCTGCTGCGGCTGGTGCTCCCGGCGTCGTGGGCGGTGCCGGCCGTGGCGGTGGGGATGGTGGCGGTGGTGGCGTACGTCTGGTGGCGCGGTGATCCGCTGCGGCCCTGGAGCGGGGCCCTGACGGTGACGGGTACCGCGTTCCTGCTGATGACGCCGGGGTACTCCTGGTACGCGTTGCTGCTGGTCTCGCTGGTGGCGCTGGACGGCCGCGCCGAGTGGCTGGGGGTCGCGGTGGCGGGCGCCGTGGCGTACGTGGCCCCGCGCCTGCTGGGCGGTGTGACGGTGCAGGTGCTGTACGGGCTGGCGGCCGGGGCGGTGCTGGCGGGGTGGGCGGCCCGGGCGGGGAGGGGTGTCCGGTCCGGGCCGCCGCGCGTGGCTCAGCCGATGTGGAAGGAGTCCCCGTAGACCTTCCAGTCGAGCGGGGTGTTGAGGTTGAGGTTGCCCTTCTTGAGGAAGACCCGCTGGGCGGTGTCGACGCGGCTGGTGTCGCTGTGCGCCTCCTCCTGCTTCATCGCCCAGACCCGGGCGTCGAGGAAGGCGTTCAGCCAGGTGGTCTCGTTGCCGCCCTGGGCCGGGGGCTTGGCCTTGCTCAGGGCGCGCTTGCGGATGTTGCGGAAGCTGGTGGAGTCGGTGCCGTCGCCGTGCATGACGATGGCGTCGTAGTACATGAACTGGCCGAGGGTGCCGACCCCGTCGGACTTGCCCTGCTTGACGGCGGGGTCGAAGTAGACCCGGTCGCGCTCGTGGTCCTGGGCCTTCTTGAACTCGCTGTCCTGGGCGGCCTTCGCCCAGTCCTTGGTGAAGTTCGGGTCCAGGCCCTGGTGCGAGTCGGTCCCGTCGACCTTGCGCAGTGCCGGGAGGTACTTGGCGAGTACGTTGCCGGGCTTGACCTGCGTGTAGTACTCGACGAGGTCGAGCATGTCGCCGGTGCCGGAGCAGAAGCCGATGATGCCGGCGGTGTAGCCGCGGCCGTCGCCTATGTCTTCGATGTACTTGTACTGGGCCTTCCAGTCCAGCGACGAGTTCTCCGCGCTGGAGACGATCTGCATGGCGATGTCCTTCTTCGCCGGGTCGTCGAGTCCGGTCGCCTTGGCGGCCGTTGCCGCGGCGGCCGGGGCGGCCGGGGCCGCGGTGGCGTGCGCGGCGACGGGGACGGCGAGCAGGGCGGCGCCCAGGAGGGCTCCGACGGCGACGGTCTTGCTCTTGCGGTGGGGGGCGAACACAAGGCCTCCATACGGGGGTTGAGGCGTCCGATTCCGTTAGGAAACTTTCCTACCAGATAACGGGGGCCGCGAAAACCCCCGTTGTCATTTCCGGAGCAATCCAATCCGCGGCCGGCTCCGGCTCCGAATGCTTGGCGACGACCCGAGTACCGAGCCCACCGCGGAGGACGACCGCCATGACCTGTACGCGAAACGGCCGCCCCGGCCGGCGAAGGAGGCCGGCGTGCGGCAGCAACCGGTGACCTTCGGCACGCCCCGGGAACCCTCCGGCCCCGACCTCCCCGCCCTGATGGGCCTGATCGCCCGTGGCGACCAGGACGCCTTCGCGGAGCTCTACGAGGTGATCGCCGGCCCCGTGCACGGGATCGTCGTCAGGGTCCTGCGCGACCGCGCGCAGTCCGAGGAGGTCACCCAGGAGGTGCTGATCGAGGTCTGGCGCCAGGCTCCGCGCTACCGTCCCGACAAGGGCAGCGTCATGACCTGGGTGATGACCATCGCCCACCGCCGGGCGGTGGACCGGGTCCGCTCGGCGCAGGCGGCGACGGCCCGCGAGCAGGACAACGCCGCGCGGGAGCACACGCGCGCCTACGACGAGGTGAGCGAGCGGGTGGAGATCCGGCTGGAGAGCGAGCAGGTACGGCGCTGCGTGCGCGGGCTGACCGAACTCCAGCGGCAGGCCGTCCATCTGGCGTACTACGGCGGACTCACCTACCGCGAGGTCGCCGAGACCCTGAGCACGCCGCTCCCCACGGTCAAGACACGGCTGCGCGACGGGCTCATCCGGTTGCGGGACTGCATGGGGGTCACCGCATGAGCGGCGGCGCCGACCAGTTGCACGCGCTGTCCGGCGCCTACGCCCTGGACGCACTGGACCCCGCGGAACGGGAGGCGTTCGTGCGCCACCTGCCCTCCTGCCCGCTGTGTACGCAGGAGGTACGGGAGTTCACCGCCACGGCGGCCCGGCTGGGCTCGGCGGTCGCCCTGGCGCCGCCGCCCGCGATGCGCGCCGAGGTGCTGGCCCGCATCGACACCGTGCGCCAGCAGCCCCCGGCCCGGCGGGGCATCGTGGCCCTGCGCAGACGGGCGCTCCCGCTGGCCCTCGCGGCGTGCCTGGCCACGACGCTGGCGCTGGGCGGCGCGGCGCTGTGGCAACGGGAGCAGGCCCTTGAGGCGGCCCGCGCCGTGCACGACCTGCGGGAGCTGACCGGGGTGCTCACCGCCCCCGACGCCCGTACGGTGACCGGCCGGTCGGCGTCCGGCGCGAGGGCGGCCGTGGTGGTCAGCGCGGCGCGGGACCGGGCGGCGTTCCTGGGCTCCGGGCTGCCGTCCGCCCCGGCGGGCCAGACGTACCAGCTGTGGTTCGCGGACGGCGGGGTGATGCGCCCGGCCGGTCTCGTCGCGGGCGACGGCAGCACCCTCATGAGCGGCCCCGTGGGCCGGGCCACGGCGGTCGGCCTCACCCTGGAGCCGGCGGGCGGCTCGGCCCGGCCGACGTCGCAGCCGCTGGTGCTGCTGGGCCTGGCCGCCGCCCCGGGCCGCTGACCGGCGCCCCGCGCGCGCCTTCCCGGGCGGCCGGGGCGCGGCTCAGAGCCAGCCGTTGCGCCGGAAGCCGCGGTGGATGACGTAGCAGGCGAGCGCCATGACGACGAGGACGGCCGGATAGCCGTACGTCCAGTGCAGCTCGGGCATGTGGTCGAAGTTCATGCCGTAGACGCCGCAGACCATGGTCGGTACGGCGACGATCGCCGCCCAGGCCGTGATCTTGCGCATGTCCTCGTTCTGGGCGACGGTCACCTGCGCGAGGTGGGCCTGGAGGATCGAGTCGAGGAGGGAGTCGTAGGAGTTGATCTGCTCGGTGGCGCGGGTGAGGTGGTCGGCCACGTCGCGGAAGTAGGCGCGGACGTCGGGCGGGATGACCGGTATCGGCTGGGTGGCGAGGAGCTGGAGCGGCCGGCCCAGCGGCGCCACCGCCCGGCGCAGTTCGAGCAGTTCGCGCTTGAGCTGGTAGATCCGGCCGGCGTCGCCGCGGGCGCCGTTCTCGCTGAACACGGCCGTCTCGACGGCGTCCATGTCGCTCTGTACGGCGTCCGTGACGGCCACGTAGTCGTCCACGACGTGGTCGGCCATCGCGTGCAGGACGGCGGCCGGACCCTTGGCGAGTTGCTCCGGTGCGGCTTCGAGTGCCTCGCGGACGGGCCCGAGGGTGCCCTGCCCGCCGTGCCGGATGGTGATGACGAAGTCCTCGCCGGTGAACGCCATCAGCTCACCGGTCTCGACGACCTCGCTGGTCGCGGTCAGTTCCTCGTGCTCGACGTAGCGGACCGTCTTGAACACGGCGAAGAGGGTGTCGTCGTAGCGCTCCACCTTGGGTCGCTGGTGTGCGTTGACGGCGTCCTCGACCGCGAGGGGGTGCAGCCCGAACAGGGCGGCCAGCCCGGCCAGTTCCTCTACGGACGGCTCGTGCAGGCCGATCCAGACGAAGGCGTCGCCGGCCTTGCGGACCCAGCGCAGCGCCTCCTCGGCGTCGGCACAGCCGTCCTGGCGGACTCCGTCGCGGTAGACCACGCAGTTGACGACCGCGCTGCCGAGCGGGGAACGGGCCGGGTGGCTGAGGTCGACGGCCCGGCGGTAGCCGCGGCGCACGACCTGGCGCAGGCTGCTGAACATGGACAACGGGTACTTCCCTTCGGCGGATCAGCGGCCAGTCTGCCACCGCCGCCCCACACGCCCCACGGCGCACCTCGGGGCCGCAGTCCGGGCCGTCGGGCGCGCTGCCGGGCCGCCCTCGCGTCAGCCGGTCCCGGCCGCATAGCCGGTCCGGGCCGGATAGCCGGTCCGGGCCACGTCAGGCGCGGTCGATGAAGACGCTGGTCGACTTGACGCGGGCGACGGCCCGCGCGCCGACCTCGAGGCCGAGCTCCTCCACCGCTTCCCGCGTCAGCAGGGACACCACGCGGTGCGGCCCGGCCTGGATCTCGACCTGCGCGTCCACGATGCCGAGCTTCACGGCGGTGACGATCCCCGGGAAGGCGTTGCGCGCCGAGGTGTACGGGACCTCGTCGCCCTCGGCCCCCTCCCGCGCCAGCTCCACGCAGAAGGCCGCCAGGTCGGGCCCGTCGACCATCCGCCGGAGCCCGTCCCGCCGGGTCGGGAACCGTTCGGCGTCGGCCCATCGGCGTGCCGTGTCGACGCTCACACCGAGCAGCCGGGCCGCCTGGCCGATCGTGTAGGAGTCCATGGGGCCACCCTATGGGGTCAGGTGATGCGCCCGTCCGCAGGCAGGAGCGCCTCGGCCGCCGCCCGGGCGATCACCGTCGCGACGGCCGCGAGCGCGGGCGAGTCCAGCTTCCACTGCTGCCAGTACAGCGGCACGTCCAGCGGCCGTCGCGGTGCCAGCAGGACCAGCTCCCCCGCCGCCAGCAGGGGCTCGGCCTGCGGCTGCGGCACCATCCCCCAGCCGAGCCCGGCCGCCACCGCGTCTCGGAACCCCTCCGAGGTCGGCACGTGGTGCCGGACCGCGCCGGCCGGGGCCTCCTGCGCGCCCGCGAGCGACCGCAGGAATCTGTCCTGCAGTTCGTCCCGGCGGTCGAACACGATCGCCGGCGCCCCGCGCAGCCGGTCGGCCAGGGAGCGGGGCCCGGCCAGGTGGCGGGCCACGAAAGCGGGGCTCGCCACCGGCAGGTACCGCGCAAGGCCCAGCGCCCGAACCGTGCAGCCCGCAACCGGGTCGGGCGAGGAGGTCACCGCCGCCATCACCTGCCCCTCCCGCAGCAGGGCCGTCGTGTGCCCTTCGTCCTCGCGGTGCAGCTCGAAGCAGACCGGCGGGTCCTGCGGCACCCGCGTCAGGGCCGGCAGGAACCAGGTGGCCAGCGAGTCGGCGTTGACCGCCACCGGCAGCCGCACCGGACCCCGCCCGTCGGCCATGCCCATGCCCAGCTCGGACCGGGCGTCGCGCTCCAGCCGGGCCAGCTGGCGCGCGAAGCGCACCACCACCTGCCCGGACTCCGTGGCCCGTACGGGCTTGGTCCGCATCAGCAGTACCCGGCCCGTGCGCTGCTCCAGCGCCTTGACGCGCTGGCTGACGGCGGAGGGCGTCACGTGCAAGGCGGCCGCCGCCGCGTCGAAGGTGCCCTCGTCCACGACCGCGAGCAGCGTCCGTACCTGTTCCAGAGGAAGCTCGTCCATCACGAGCGCTAATGCTACGTAAAAATCTTTAGCTGTACTGCATAGGCGGCGCGCCCTACGGTCGGACACATGACACACGGCATCACCACAGCGGCCCTGGCGGGCTTCGGCACCGGCCTTTCCCTCATCGTCGCCATCGGCGCACAGAACGCCTTCGTGCTGCGCCAGGGCGCGCGCCGGCACGCCGTCCTCCCGGTCGTGGCCATCTGCGCCGTGTCCGACCTGGTCCTCATCGTCCTCGGCGTCGCGGGCGTCGGCGCCTTCGTCAACGCCTGGCCCGCCGCGCTCACCGTCGTCGGCTTCGCCGGCGGCGCCTTCCTGATCTGCTACGGGGTCCTCGCGGCCCGCCGGGTGCTGCGGCCCGTCCCGGGCGCCGCCCTCAGCACGGAAGGCGCCGCGGCCGGTTCCGCCCGCCGGGCCGTGCTGACCTGCCTGGCCATGACCTGGCTGAACCCGCACGTGTACCTGGACACCGTCCTGCTGCTGGGTTCCCTCGCCGCCGACCGCGGCGACCTGCGGTGGGCCTTCGGCATCGGCGCCGCGCTGGCCAGCCTGACGTGGTTCACCACCCTGGGCTACGGCGCCCGCCTGCTGAGCGGGTTCCTGGCCCGTCCCGCGGCCTGGCGGGCCCTGGACGGGCTCGTCGCGGCCACGATGGTGACGATGGGCGGCATGCTGCTGGCCCGCGCCTGACCGCCACGCGGGGGGCAGGGCGACCACAATGGTCCTCCCCCGACCGAGGAGACCGAGTGCCGGACCGCGATCGCCCCTCCCCCGATGGCGGGGCGCAGGCGTACCACGCCGCCGCCCGGCCCGCCCCGCCCGCCCCGCTCGTCGTCGCGACCGGGATCGTCATGGACACCCGCGGGCGGGTCCTCGTACTGACCACCGCCCATGGACCCACGCTGCCCGGCGGCGCCGTGACGGACGCGGAGACACCGGAAGAGGGCCTGGCGCGCCTGATGC
Organism: Streptomyces cirratus; assembly: GCF_014650775.1. GTDB lineage: Bacteria > Actinomycetota > Actinomycetes > Streptomycetales > Streptomycetaceae > Streptomyces > Streptomyces cirratus. The sequence continues at coordinate 274,467 of NZ_BMVP01000005.1, forward strand.
GCGAGGAACTCGGCCTGACCGTGCCGACCGGCCGGCTGCTCGCCGTCGACTCCTGCCCGCCCGGCGCACCGGGGCGGTCCCTCGTCGTGCACGTCCACCTCGTCGGGCCGCTCGCTCCCGGCCCGGCCGCCTCGGCCGCCTCCGTCTCCTCCGTCTCCGTGGTCTCCGCGGTCTCCGGGGTCGCCTCCACGGACGGCGGGATCACCGGGGCGCACTGGCTGACGCCCGAGGAAGCCGGCGAACGCCTCCCGGACCCTGCCGCCCAGCGGCTGCGCGCCGGCCTGGCCGCCCTCCACGCCGGTTCCTTCGCGCACTTGGTGGACGGGGTCGCCCAACCCGGATCACCCGCCGGCATCGACCCCGCCCGCCGGGCCGAACTGGAGCACGCGGGCGCCTTCGACGCCGCCGGTCACCGCGCGGCGCGCCCGAAAGCCGTCACCGCGGCGAGCGTTCTGTTCACCGACCGGGACGGCGGGATCCTGCTGGTGAGCCCGGCCTACGGCAAGCCGGGCCGCTGGATCCTCCCCGGCGGCGGGGTCGACAGCGACCTCGGGGAGACCCCGAGGGCCGCCGCCGCCCGCGAGGTGCGGGAGGAGACCGGCCTGTCCCGCTCCCCCGGGCGGCTGCTCGCCGTCAACTGGGCACACCGGGAAGGGCGTCCGGCGCGGATCCGGTTCCTCTACGACGGCGGCGTGCTCGGCCCGGCCGAACTCGGCGCGATCCGCCTGCCGTCGAGCGAGCTGCTGGGCTGGCGCACCGCGTCCCCGGGCGAGTTGCGTGCCCTGGTCAAGCCCCTTCTGCGCCGCCAGATCGAGGCGTGCCTGACGGCCCTGGCGGAGGGCACCGGCCCCCTGGAACTGCACGCGGGGCGCCCGTACGAAGGAACATGAGAGGCCATGAAGAACCCTTGACCGAACGTTGACCCCTACCCTGGTGAGCCCCGTCGGAGCGCCAACTACGTTCCGGTCCATGTCTCTACGACCCCCACCCCTCCCCGTCCTCCCGTACCGCAAGCCGACCCGCGGCCGCGACTACTGGATACTCGACGACGTCCTGCCGGACCCGGACGCCGTCCGGCAGCGCTGCCTGGCCAGGGACGACTGGACGGAGGGCTACCCCCACAAGCCGGAAACCTGGCCGGGGCTGCGCACGATGCCCGCGCTGGAGCCGGCCGAACTGGCCCACGTAGAACGCCTGGTGCGCAAGGCGACCGGCGCTCCGAAGATCTGGGCGGAAAAACCCGCGGGGGGCGGCACGTTCAACCACAACTGCGTCCAGGTCGTCGGCGCGGGCGAGTGCGAGCCGCGCCCCCACACGGACTCCCGCACCCTGTGCCGTTACGCGGCCGTGCTCTACCTCAACCCGCTGGTCCCCAAGGACTACGGCACGAGCTTCTACCGCCAGCAGCTGGCGGGCGGCAGCCTCGGCGGCAACCAGGTGGCGGCGCCGCACAACAACCTCGTGGACGCCCTCGGCACCCGCTTCGTGTCCCCCGACTCCTTCGTCGAGGACGTCCGCGTCCCCCACAAGGCCAACCGCCTCCTGCTCTACTCGGCCAACCTGATCCACACGGCCACCGGATACTGCGGCACCACCCTGGAGGAGAAGCGCATGACGGCGGTCTTCTTCTGGATGGCCTGACCCCTCGCCCGGAGCCGCGGCGGTATCGTCGGGCGCGGAGGTCGGGAGTGTGAACGCGAGCCGGAATGGGCGGGCGGTGGGTGCCTGGGCGCATCTGCTGCTCGTCGTCGTGCTCGCGCTCGGGGTCTTCGTGATGCACACGGTCGGCCACCCCGACAGCCCGTCCGCCCATCCCCCCGCCCACGCGCCGACCGCGATGGTGCACGCCGCTCCGGACGGCGCGGCCCGGACGGCGCCTCACGCCCCGGGCATGAAGACGGACATGCCCTCCCTCTGCGTGGCCGTGCTGGGCGCCGTGGTGCTCCTCGTGCTGCTGGGCGTTGCCCTGCGCCGCAGTACGGGGCGGCCGGCGCGGCCGGGCGCGGGTGCGATGCCCCGTCCGGTCCCCCGCCCGCCGCCACGGGCACCCGACCTCGCCCTCCTGTCGGTCCTGCGCATATAGGCCGAACGCCGCCGCGGGCTGCTCCACGCTGCCCGCGGGACCCCGTTCGTCCACCATCCGCAAGATCAGACACCACGAGGTTCCACCATGAACGGCACCACCCTCCGCCGTATCTCCCTGTCCGTCACCGCGACCGCCGCCGGGCTGCTCCTCGCCGCCTGCGGGGGTGGTGGCGCCGCCCCGACCACCTCCCGGCCGGCGTTCGGCGCGGCGGACGTCACGTTCGCGCAGCAAATGATCCCCCACCACCAGCAGGCCGTGGACATGGCCGCGCTGGCCGACGGCCGGGCCGCGGATCCCGAGGTCAAGACGCTCGCGGCAGCGATCCGCTCGGCGCAGGACCCCGAGATCCGCACCATGAAGTCCTGGCTCGCCGCCTGGGGGAAGCCGGAATCGGGCGGCGCCATGCCCGGCATGAACCACGGCTCGGGCGCGCACGAGGGATCCGGCATGTCCGGGATGATGTCCGACCAGGACATGCAGGACCTGGACGCCGCCAAGGGCAATGGCTTCGACAAGAAGTTCGCCCGCCTGATGATCGCCCACCACAACGGGGCAATCGAGATGGCCCGCGCCGAACAGAAGGACGGCCGGAACCCCACGGCGAAGAGGCTGGCCGACGAGGTCGTCAAGAACCAGTCGGCGGAGGTCGAGCAGCTGAACAAGATCCTCGCCCGCCTCTGACCCTCCCCCCGTCCGGCCACCTCCCCAGAGGCGGCCGGACGGCCCCACGCCCGAGCGGGTGGGGCCGAACTAGCTCCAGGGGGCCGGGCCGGTCGAGGCGGACCAGGCGTGGAGGGCCTGGCGGTCGAAGCAGAGGATGCCGCACTGTTCGGCGTACTCGGCGGCGGGGGTCGTGAAGTCGCTCGTGGTCACGACCGCGGCCACCTCCGCCTCGTGGACGGCGTAGCAGGTGCCGCCGAAGCGCTGCAGGTCCTGAGACCCGACCTTGTTGGTGGCGCAGTAGCGCTTGCACTGGATGACGACGCGCCGCCCGTCGGGCGCGGTGGCGACGATGTCGGCGCCCAGGTCCCCCGCGCCCCCGACGACCCGCACGTCCCGGCAGCCGTCGCGTTCGCACAACTCGGCGACCGCCCCCTCGAACGCGTCTGCGTCGAGCGCGTCGTAGTCCACCCATTCGGCAGCCGCCGCGGGCGCGACCGGCACCGGCTCCGGCTCCGCCGCCGCGATCTCCGCCGTCGCGCATTCCAGCGCCCGCGCCGCGCGCCGCGCCGTGCGGCGCAGGCGGACCCGGCGCCCCGCGCGGGCGCAGCTCCACGCCGCCGGGGCGCAGGCCGCTACCGCGAGGGCGGCCGCGACCGGGTGCGCGGCGGCGGCCCCGGCCAGGATCCGCACGGCGAAGGCGGCGCCGCACAGCAGCAGGGCGACGGCGGCGAACCACAACGCGGTTGCGCGCAGACTGAAGCGCGGTCTGCGCCCGGCCGCCGCCACCCCCATCGGCCCGGGTATCTGCTCGGTCGGAATGGTCATCGGCGCATCGCCCCCCTGTCTGTGCAAGATCGTTGCTGGCGTCTGCCCCGGGCGAGCGGCGTTGAAGCGGCTGAAGCGGCCGGTCGAAGAATCTGGATGGACGGTGTTTACGTCCCCGGATCGGGGCCATACGCCTTGATGTCGGTGGGCCGGCGCTTCGAGCGGTGTGGCGGCCTATCGGGATCGGCGCCCGCACACGGCACCCCCTCCCCCCGGGTCCGTGTGCGGGCCCCCATACCCCGGCAGCACCGGCAGCACCGAATACCGGCAGCGCCCGTACCGGCACGATCCGCGGCCGTACCTCCCCGCCCGACGGGCCGGTGCGGCCGTTTCCGCTGCCCGCACGAACCCGAAGACGCACGCATGAACCGACCGTACGGGGAAGGTTGAGGGATGTGGCAGACAGAGTGGAACGTCGGGAGCCCCGCGGAGCGAGGTCCGGGCCGGTGAGCGCCACGGTGGCGGACGAAGGGGTGCGCGCCGTCTCCCGTGGCGGCACCGCACGCGAATTCATGGCGCGCAGCGGACTGGTGACCCGGGGCGTGCTCTACGTACTGACCGGGCTGCTGGCCGTGCGCGTCGGCCTCGGCACGAGCGGCGGGCGGGAAGCGGACCGGCAGGGTGCCTTGCAGGAGCTGGCCGGGAAGCCGCTGGGCCCCTTCCTCGTCTGGGCCGTCGGCATCGGCCTGGTCTGCATGATGCTGTGGCGGCTGTCCGAGGCGGTCTTCGGCGCCGCCGGTCCCAAGGGCGACGCGGCCACGAAGCGGTTGGCCTCGGCGGCACGCGCCGTGTTCTACGCCGTCGGCGCCTACTCCGTCCTGTCCTTCGCGGCCGGCTCGGGCGGCACCCGGTCCAGCGACGAGCAGTCGCAGGACGTGACCGCGAAGGTCCTCGGATGGCCCGGCGGCCAGTGGCTGGTCGGTGCGGTCGGCGCGGCCCTGGTCATCGGTGGTGTCGTCATCGCCGTCCGGGCGGTTCAGCGCAAGTTCCGCAAGCACATGAACCTGGGCGGCCTCTCCCCGCAGGGGCGCCGGGCCGTCGAGGTGCTCGGCGTGGCCGGCGGCGTGGCACGCGGTACGGTCTTCGCCGCGGCGGGCGGTTTCGCCGTGCACGCCGCCGTGCGCTACGACCCAGCGAAGGCGAAGGGCCTGGACGACACCTTGCGCACGCTGACGCAGACCCCGGCCGGGCCGTGGCTGCTGGTGGCCGTGGCCATCGGGCTGATGCTCTTCGGGGTGTTCTCCTGGGCGATGGCCCGGTGGCGGGAGGTCTGACCGCGAGGGATCCGCTGCTGCGTCCGTGTCCCCCGGCCGGTCCGGCCGGGGGACACGGACGTTCGGGGCGCCGGTTCCCGGGCGGCTCAGGTCATGTATCCCGGGCTTCCTTCCGCGCCGCGGCCCTCATCGGGTGCCGCGCCACCGGGCGAGCCGCCGGCGTCGCCGCCCGTCGCGGCCTTGGCCTGGTCGGCGGTCTCCCGGCCGGTCCGGCGCAGCCCCTCGGCCGTCTCGGCTCCCGCGTCCTTGACTTGCTCCTGGGTGGTGGAAACGGCTTCCTGCGCGGCGGACTTGACGGACTCCACCGCCTCGGCGGCGGGTCCGCGGAGCTCGTCCCCGACGTCCTGTGCCGCCTCCATCACCGTCTGCTTGACCGGCTCCAGCAGCTCCTGACCGTGCTCCCGCAGCTGACGGCCGGCCCGCTCCTCCGCCTCGGTGGCCGGCAGCAGGCCTCCTGCCAGCAGACCGGCCCCGAAGGCGATGAGGCCTGCGGCCAGCGGACTGCCCTGCGTCTGCCGCTTGGCCCGCTCGGGTGCCTGCTGGAGGGTCTCCGCCATGTCGCCCACGGCCTCGCGGGCGGTGTCCGCCATGTTCTCCGCCGCCTGGCCGGTGCCTTCGGCGAGGCCCTGTGCGCTCTCGTGCGCCGTGCCCATCACGCGCTCCTTCGCACCGGTCAGCCCCCGACGCATCGAGCTGACCCGCCGCTGCGCCATCCGGCGCGGGGTCATCTTGTCGGCGAGCAGATCGACGTTGCGCGCCAGGTGGGCACGCCTGTACTCCACATCGGTTCTCAACTGATCGGGTGTCGTGCCCATCGGACGTCCTCCTTCACCGCTTCCACGGTCTGTTCCGGCTTGAGGTTGACGGTGCGCAGCTGGGCGCGTCCGTTGACGAAGAGGACGGCGCCGGCCACAGCCCAGACGGCCGTGACGATCAGCGCCGCCCAGGCGATGTCCATCACGTGGGCCAGGGCGAAGACGATCGTCAGGCTGCCCAGCAGCAGGGCCAGGTGTCCGGCGTAGCCCGCGCCGCCCAGCATCCCGGCGGCCTTGCCCGCCTTCGTCGACTCCTGCTTGATCTCGGCTTTCGCCAGTTCGATCTCGTCGCGGACCAAGTGCGCCAGGTCGGCGCCGATCTCGCCGATCAGGTCACCGATCGACGGTTCGGTCTGCGGCTCGGCGGCCCGCGGGCCCGCCGCGGTCCACCGGGGCGCCGCCGACGGGGCCGGCGGTCGTTCGTGGGCTGTGATGGCCACGGTCAGCCCCCTTCCGTCGGGACGGCGCCGCCGGTTCCCGGCCCGGAGCCCGGCGGGTGCGCCGGCGGAGCGGGTGCGCCCTGCGGGGCCGGGGTCACGTGCGGGGGCTGCGACTGTCCGTAGGTGTCGAGCGGATCCGCGTAGGCCCCTCGGCCCGCGCCCGGCGGCGGGCCCGTGCCCTCGGTACCGGGCGGGCCGGCGGCGGGCCGACCGCGTTCCGCAGCCGGGGCGGCGGTGCCGGAGGGCGCCGGGGCACTGAGCCCGTGGGCCACGCGCGCAGCGGCGAAGCCCGCCAGTGCGGCGCCGGCGAGGAACACGCCGGGGCGGCGCCGGGCGAAGTCCTGGAGGTCGTCGACCAGGCCCTCCGGGCCCCGCCGTTCCATGCGGTCCGCGACCTGCCGGCCGCCTTCCGCCACCCGGCCGACCAGCCCGGCCGCCGGTGAACCGGCCGTGCCGCTCTCGCTCATCTCGCGCAGCTCGTCCGAGAGCCGTCGCACGTTCTGGGCGAGCCGGCGGGTCTGGGACCCTGCCTGGTCCTGGAGTTGGCCCTTGAACTCGCCGATGAGGTCCCTGGCCTGGCTGGTGGCCTCGCCGACGACGTTCGCCGTCTGCTCCTTGGCGGTCTGGGCCACGTCGGTCGCCTTGTCGCCGACCATCGCGGCGCTGTCCCCCAGCGCGTCCTGGGCCGTTCGCGCCACCGCCGCCGACGTGCTCTGCGGTCGGCGGCCTGTGTCCTGGATGTCAGTCAAGGCTCCTCCTCGTAAGTCCAAGCAATCGATCGGTTCCTCTCTCCGGCGCGTACCCGCCCGGCCACAACAAACCCCAAAAACGGCAAAATGGACATATGGCATCACGGGTGGAATCCGCGCCGAAACGGGTAACAGAACCGTTCAGCAACCGCATACGAACGCGGAGGGGTGCGTGATCGGTGATGGCCGACTGCAAGATCCCCGACTACCGCACGGGCAGGCGCGGGCGCCACTGGACGCACGCCCTGCGCAGCGCACAGCGAGCCGGGGCCGTGATCGTCACGGATGACACCGGGGAGTCCGTGTCGTACTCCCACACCGACAGCGGCCCGGGCCGCCTGCGGCCGTGGGTCAGCGCGAGCGGCGTCCGGTACGACAGTTACGAGGTGCATCCGGAGTGGTAGTCCGCTCACCGGCGCCCGCAGCAGCGCGGAGGAGGAGCAGGGCGGAGGAGCAGCAGGGCGGACCGGACATGGAAGGGGCCCGCCCCTTGGGACGGGCCCTCGGTCCGGCAGCACGTTCACGCGCTACCAGCGGTACCAGCGGCCGCCACCGCCACCACGCGGCCGGGCCACGAAGCCGATCAGCCAGATCACCAGGACCGCCAGCGCGATCCACCAGAGGATCTTGACGGCGAACCCGGCGCCGAAAAGGATCAGCACGAGCAGAAGAACGAGAAGCAGCGGCACCATATTCATCACCCTCCGGCTGGCGCGGGCGGCCAGGGACTCGGCGTCTTCCCTCGGAGGCACCGTCCATGCACGCTCTTATGCGATTCTTATGATCGGTTCACCGGCTCGGGCCTCAGCCCGTGGACAGGGCGCCGCGGCCGTGCCAGTCGAGGCAGACCACCAGCGCGTCGTCGTCCGCGTCGGCGTCGCGGTAGTCCCCGAGCGCACGCAGCACGGCGGCCGGGACGTCAGCCGCGGGCAGCAGACCGGCGGAGGCGATCGCCCGGGCCAGCGCTTGCTCCTCGTACGGTTCGCCGCCGGGCGAGGAGGCGGCGTAGACCCCGTCGCTGACGAAGACCAGGCGGTCGCCCGGCAGGACGCGAAATTCCTGCACCGCGTACTCCGACTGGTCGAACATGCCGAGGGGGAACTGCGCCTCGAAGGGGATGCGCTCGACCGCCTTGTCCCGGTGGCGCCACAGCTGCGGGGAGCCGGCGTCGACGACCTGGACCCTGCCCGTCGCCAGTTCGAAGGAGAGCAGGAGGGTGGAGACGTGCGCTTCGCCGCGGTGGGCGGCGTACAGGGCCTGGTCGGCCAGGGCGGCCTGGTCCGCGATGCCGACCCCGGCGCGCCGGGCGTTGCGCAGGGCATTGACCGCGAGGTTGGTCAGCAGGGCCGCGTGGATGCCTTCACCCATGCCGTTGGTGATGGTGAGGGTGAGGTTCTCCGCCGTACTGGCCCAGTCGAAGTTGTCCCCGTGGATGGCGTAGGCGGGCTCCAGCTGGGCGCCGATGGAGTACTCGGCCCGTGAGCAGGCCCGGGCCGGCAGCAACTGCCACTGCATCTCCGCGGCCAGGGTGAGCCGGCTCACGCGACGGGCCTGGAGGTAGATGTCGGTGTCGCGCTGTGCGACGAGGATCTCGTGGCCGAGCAGGCCGGCGATCTCCGCGAGGTCGTTCCGGGTCTCGGGGGTGGCGAACTCGCCGGGCAGGGACACCGAGAGGATGCCGAGCCGGTCCCCGCGCACGGTCACGGGCAGGTGCAGGACGAGCACGCCCGGCCCGGCGTCCTCCTGGCAGGGCTCCTGACTTCCGAAGGCCCGCCCCGCGACGGTGGTGTGGACGGACAGCGCGGCGGCGCTCCGGGGCACGGCGGTGACGGGGTGCAGGGTGGCGAGGCTGTAGTCGGCCATCAGCAGTTCCACGCCATGCGCCCCGTAGTGGGTGGCGAGGGCGGAGCGTGCCACCTCGATCAGTGCATGCGGGGCGGCTGCACGCAGGGCGCGCTCGACAGCCAGGAAGTTCGTCATCGTCGGGTCAGGCTCTCTTGGGAATCACGGCGGTCGGGGGTCACAGCGGTCGGAGGTCACGGCGGTTGCAGGACCCGCGTCGGAGCGTAGGGGCATATCGGGCAAGACCGGGTGTGCGGCGGCTCGGGCGACGGCCGGGAGCTGCCGGGATGGCTAGGACAGGGTGCGGGATGACACAGTAGGCCAATGCCCGCGTCCGGCCCGCCCCCCGATCACCTGGCGACCGCGCACGCCCTCAGTACGGTCTCGCAGCTGCTCGACGTGCTGTGGGCTCGCGGCCAGGAAGCGGCGGCTACCGGAGCGATCCCGCCGTCCCAGCTGCGCGCCCTCTTCGTCGTCGAAGGGAACCAGGGCACCAACCTGCGGGCGCTGGGCGAGGCGTTGGGCTCCCGCCCTTCGGCGGTGAGCCGTCTGTGCGACCGCCTGGAAGCCGTGGGGCTGTTGCGCCGGACGGCGAGTGCCCACAGCGCGCGTGAGATCGAACTGCACCTCACCCGGGCCGGGCGGGACACGCTCGATCAGATCCGCGCCTTCCGCCGGAGCGAGGTGACCGACGTGCTCGCCACGATGTCTCCCGTGCAGCTGGCCGCCCTCGCCAACGGGCTCGCGGCCTTCGAGGACGCCGCCGGGGCCCGCACGGGCTTCCCCCGTCGCGATCCCGGCTCCCCGGCCGCCGTAGCGGAAACTGCCTGAGCGGAACCCCGCCGCGCACCGGTCCCGGAATCGGGGCTCCCGGTACGCACGCCCCCACCAGCGATTGTTGCCATGTGGAAACTATATCGCTAGCGTGGGCAGCCTGGTCGTGCATCAAGGCCGGAACTGCGGCTGTCCGCCGTCGAGGTGGAACCGCCGCAGAACCCGAAGCGAGTGACGACCACGAGGCCGGCCTCGCGCAGCCAATGAGAGGCCATCTGTGCCGACGACTCGAATTCATCACCTGGGCAACGACCTGTTGAGCGTGACCACGGTCCGGACCGAGAACGCCTGGATCATCACGGTCAGTGGAGAGGTCGACGTCGATACCGTGGAACCCCTGCGACGCAGTCTGGAAGCGGCTTCTTCTGCCCGTCTGCCCCTGCCCGTCCTGCTGAACCTGAGGGACGTGGACTTCGGCGGTTCAACCCTGGTCAACACCCTGCTGCGGGCTCGTCTGCGCATCGGGCCGGACCGGCTCAGCCTCGTCGACCCCGGCCCCCGGGTGATCCGGCTGCTCCGGCTCACCGGCCTGGACGCCCACTTCGCGATCGGCCGCCGCCCGGCGGCCCGGCCCCAGCCGGACCCCGTCCCCAAGGTCACGTACCTCCCCTGACCCGAGGGCCCCTGAGGGCCCCTCCCGTCACAGGAGATGGCCCGCCGCCGGAAATGGGGCGGCCGGGAGCGGGTAGTGGGGGGTCATGACCGACGTGACACCGAACGAACCGAACCCGAACGAACAGCAGCCCGACAAGGACGTCGCCGACTGGGTGACCGGCGACGAGCCGGCCACCGGCCCACAGCTGAGCTACCTGCACACCCTGGCTCGGGAAGCGGGCGAGGACGTGCCCGGGAAGCTCACCAAGGCCGAGGCCTCACAGCTGATCGACCGCCTCCAGCAGGCCTCGCCCCGGACGGCCGCTCCACAGGGGTCCGTGCCCGCCACGCCCGCCGACGGGGCGGCCACCCGGCCCGGAGATACCGAGAGCCCCTGACCGGGACGCCGTCCCCGCGGCCTTGCGCCGTGCGTGGCGGTTCCTCCCGCCGGCGGCCCCTCGATCAGTGGCCCGGGCGGCCGTGGCACTCGTGGCGGCCGTCGGCGCCTTCCTCGTTGAACCAGTAGTCCCCGGCAGCGAGGTAGCGCCGACGGGCCTCCCCGGCCATGGCGACCGCGCTTCGGGTGGCGTCGGCCGTGGCGGCGGGGAGTTCGGGGCGGTCCTGACGGGGCTGGCGTTCGAACACGACAGGCTCCTGACGAAGCTGGGGTGGGATCTCCCCCATGATGGCGCCGCACCCCGCGTCCCGCAGGTCGAGGCGGCTCCGTCCCCCGCGGGGGGGGCCGCCGGCGGATGCGCGCCGGGAGCCCGCTCAGGACGCCTTGCCCGTACGCCCGAGGCCGATCGCGACCAGAGCCGCCGCGGCGATCATGATCACCGTGTCGATCAGCAGGACCGAGTGCACCCCCTCCAAGAGCGAGGCCCGCGTGGTCGCGAGGACACCGAGGAGCGGGATCCCGATGGTGATGCCGACCTGCTGCGTGGTGGTGACCAGGCCGGTCGCCAGGCCCTGTTCCTCGTCCGGGACACCGCTCGTGGCGATCACCCCGTACGAGATGATCGAGCCGAGGTGGAACATGCTGGCCACCGACACTGCGAGGGTCGCCACGACCGCTCCCGACTGCGCGCCCACCGTCAGCAGCGCCGCGGTGAAGACGCCCTGGCCGAGCAGCGAGCCGATCAGGGTGCGCCGTGCTCCGAGCCGGCCGATCACCTTCGGTGCGTACGAGCCGGCGACGGCGGAGGCGACGCCCTGGGCCCCGAACACCAGGCCCGTGCGCAGGGAGGACAGGCCGAGGGTCTCCTGGAGGTAGAGCGTCAGGACGAACACGACCGTGGACATCATGGAGAAGGAGACCAGACCGCCGAAGTTGCCCCAGGCCACCGTGCGCCGCCCCAGCATCGGCAGTGACACCAGCGGGGCGGGCGACTTCGACTCGACCGCGACGAACGCGACGAGCAGGGCCACGGCGACGACCAGCGTGCCCCACACGTCCGCTTCGCCGAAGCCGCGCTGCGCCGCCGTCGACAGGGAGTAGATCAGTGCGAGCAGGCCGAGGGTGACGGTGACGGCGCCCGGTACGTCCAGCCGGGGCCGGTCGGGGGTGCGCGATTCGGGCAGCAGTCCGGGGGCCAGCGCGAGCACGATCACCGCGGTGGCGGCCAGCAGCCCCATCGTGGAGCGCCAGCCGAGGGTGTCGGTCATGACGCCGCCGAGGACCATGCCGACGGTGAATCCGAGGGACAGCAGGGTGCCGGAGATGCCGAGCGCCTTGTCGCGCAGCGGGCCCTCGGGAAACGTGGTGGTGAGCAGGGACATGCCGGTGGGCACGATGACCGCCGCCCCGAGGCCCTGGAGGGCCCGCCCGGTCAGGAAGGACGCCGGATCCCAGGCCGTCGAGGCCAGCAGGGAGGCCGCGCCGAAGAGGACGAGACCGGCCAGGAACAGCTTCTTGCGCCCGTAGAGGTCGGCGATGCGGCCGAAGAGGAGCAGGAAGCCGCCGGAGGGCAGGGCGAAGGCGGTGACCGCCCACTGGAGGGCGGACCGGCTCAGGCCCAGGTCCTTGCCGAGGACCGGCAGGGCCACGTTCAGTACGGAGAAGTCGAGGGCCACCATGAACTGGGCGGCGCAGAGCACGAAGAGGACGAGCTTCGCCCGGCCGCCCAGCCGGTCCTCGCGGGGGGCCGCCGACTGCGGCCCGGTGGTAGTCACTTGGGTATCGATCGCCATGGCCACCACCCTGGTGGCCGGGGAATGCCCGTGGAGAGTGGGAACTTATCCTGTTGGTGTCACCACCAGGCAGCCGACAGGGGGAACGAGTGGCTACACCGACCGGGCATCACCGCCGTGGCGAGCTGCGGGAGTTCCTGATGAGCAGGCGGGCCAAGGTCAGCCCGGCGGACGCCGGTCTGCCGGCCGGCGGGGGCCGGCGCCGCACGCCGGGCCTGCGCCGCGAGGAGGTCGCGGTGCTCGCGGGAGTCGGGGTGTCCTGGTACCAGTGGCTGGAGCAGGGCCGCGACATCACCGTGTCACCCCAGGTACTGGACTCCGTCAGCAGGGTCTTGAAGCTGACCAGCGTCGAGCGCCGGCACTTGTACGTGCTCGCGGGACTGAACCCGCCCGCCCTGGCGGTGGCGCCGGGCGACCAGGACATGTGCGACGGGCTGAAACGGCTGATCGACACGTGGATGCCGTTCCCCGCACACATCATGGACGCGTACTGGAACATAGTGCTGTACAACGACGCGGCGTCGACGGTGCTCGGCATGCGCCCGGACATCGTGCAGAACTGCCTGGTCTCGTTCTTCACCGACCCCGTGTACAAGGCGCGGGCCCGGCAATGGGAGAAGATCGCCGCAGTGGTGGTCGCCCAGTTCCGGGCGGCGTGCTGGGAGTTCCCCGACGACGACGGGTTCCGTGCGGTCGTCGAGCAGGCCCGGGAGCTGAGCCCGGAGTTCGCCGCGCTGTGGGAGCGGCGCGACATCCGGCCCGGCGGTCAGCTGCAGAAGGAACTGGAGCACCCGGTCGTGGGCACGCTCCGGTTCGAGTCGACCCAGCTGCGGGTCCCGGCCCGGCCCGACCTGGCGATCGTGCTGCACACCCCGCTGCCGGGCACCGGCACGGCGGAGAGGCTGGAGTGGCTGAGCTCGCCGGAAGGCCGGCGGGGTTCGATGTACCCGCTCGCCGGCTGAGCTCCGTCCCGCTCGCGGCCGGCCGCCGGTCCGGTGGCCGAGGCGAAGGGCTCGCCCTTCCGGAAGGGCGGCAGCCGCTCCGGCACCGGCTGGAGCCCGCGCCGTGCGGGCTCTCCTCGGCCACCCGGCGGCGTCTCAGACCGTGTCTTCGAGGAAGCCGCCCGACTGGTGCTGCCACAGCTTCGCGTAGGCGCCGTCCGCGGCACGCAGTTCGTCGTGGGTGCCCTGCTCGATGATCCGGCCGCGGTCCAGGACGACGAGCCGGTCCATGGTGGCGACCGTGCTGAGGCGGTGGGCCACGACGAGCGCCGTGCGTCCCTCCATGAGCCGCCACAGCGCGTCCTGGACGAGGATCTCGCTCTCGGAGTCCAGGGCACTGGTCGCCTCGTCGAGCAGCAGGACCGGCGCGTCGCGCAGGATCGCCCGGGCGAGGGCGACCCGCTGGCGCTGGCCGCCGGACAGCTTCACACCGCGCTCGCCCACCATGGTGTCGAACCCCTCCGGCAGCGCGTCGGCGAACTCCGTGACGTGCGCCGCCTGCGCCGCGCGGCGGATTTCCGCGTCCGTGGCGTCCGGCCGGGCGAAAGCGATGTTCTCCCGCAGCGTGCGGTGGAACATCGCCGGGTCCTGCGGCACGTAGGCGATCAGGCTCCGCAGGTCGGCCTGGCAGAGCCTGCTGATGTCCTGTCCCCCGATGAGGATGCGGCCGGCGTCGATGTCCGTCATGCGCAGCAGCAGGCGGGTGAGCGTGGTCTTGCCCCCGCCGGACCGGCCCACGAGGCCGATCTTCGACCCGCCGGGGACGGTCAGGTCGAGGCCCTCGAAGAGCGGGCGCGCTCCCGCGTGGGTGAAGGTCACCTTCTCGAAGCGCACGTCGGAGCCGGCCCCGGACAGCAGCGGCTCGGGGCGCGGCGGGTCGAGGACGGTCGGCGGCACCAGCAGCAGTTCGGTGAACTGGGCGGCCTCCGTCATCGAGCTCTCCAGGCGACGGTAGATCTGGTTGAACTCGAACATGATCCGCGTCGCGTTGGAGTAGTAGGTGAAGGCGACCACGACCGCCTCCACGCCGTGGCCCTCACCGGCGAGTGCGACGGCGAGGAGCAGACCGAGCGCGTTGGTCACCACGGACATCGGCGCGACCAGCGTGTCGATGCGCAGGTTGCCGTAGTCCCACGAGCGCAGCGTGAGCCGCCGCGACTCGGCGACCCGCGAGCGGTGCTCGGCGGCCTCGCGTTCCTCGGCGCCGAACGCCCGGATCGTGTCGATGTTCATCAGGCTGTCCGCGACGTGGCCCGAGACCCGCGCGATCGCTTCCTCCCGCTCCCTGACGAGCGACTGGCGGCGACGGATCAGGGGCGCCACCCCCAATGCCGTCAGTGCGATCATCACCAGCAGGATGACCACGAGCAGTGGCTCGTAGTGCCACAGCACCACGGATCCGAAGGCCAGCGGTACGAAGCTGCCCACGACGGAGAAGGTGAGCGTGTCGACGAGCTCCTCGAAGCGGGAGGCGAAGCTCAGGACCCGCTTGGTCAGGGACCCGGCGAAGTTGTCGTGGAAAAAGGCCGCGTCCTTGGCGAACAGCTCGTCCATGCCGATCACGTAGAGGCGCTCGATGCCGCGGGCGTCGAGACGGTTCAGGCAGTGCAGTCCGATGCGCCACAGGGCCTCGGCGAGCAGCAAGGTCACGGCGAAGCCGAGGACGTAGGGCAGCATCGCGCGGATGCCGGGGCGGGTGTCCCCCGCGATGCGGCCGATGAGCTTCGCGACGACCAGCGGCGCGATGTAGTTGATGCCGATGTTGCCCAGCGCGGGGAGCAGCATCGCGGGTGCGGTCAGCCACTTGAGGCGGGCCAGCTCCCGTCCGTAATAGCGGAGGGCGAGGAGCGTTGCGCCCGTGCCCGGTGTACCTTCGGGTAATTCGTGCGATGCCATGTCAAACCCTGCTTTGTGGGACCGACGGCCAGGAGTCGCAGTGTCCTGCAAGGACGCCCGGGCCGTCCAAGTCTTTTCCCCGCCGCCCGCCGCCGTGCGCCACAGTGCGCCCCGTGCGCCGTACGCGCCCACCGCGCGCCCGCCGGACCCGCCCTGGTCCCGCTCTCCGGGACCACCGCCCGGTCCCGCGCCTGTGCGGGTGTGAAGGGTTTGCAACGGAAGGTCGGCCGCACGGCACACGGGTACCCCCGGGGCACCCCGGGGCAGGACGGAAGACCACCTTTCGTATGACTCTACAAGAGGGGCCAGCTGACCAGCCAAGTCCTTTAGGGGTTCGGTGACTTTCGCCGACAGGGCCCGCCGGATGTACTTGCGCTATTCCGCATTAACAGCACGTGAACGAGGCTTCGGAGGGGACAGTGGGGGGCTTCCTGATGATCACCGAGACTTCTCCCGCCCGCGGTGGCCGGCCCGGTCTCACCGGGACGGCAGATGGTCGGCGCCCACCCGCGCCGATCTCCCGCGGGTGTCGCTGACCGAGCTGATCTTGAGGCGGAATCGCCAATCCCCACTTGTAACCCCGGGCCCGCCCGGGGAACCCCCACAGTCTGCGACAAAGGAGAGACCATGACCGCGCACACTCAAGAAAAGAGCATCCAGGAGCTCGAGCGCACCTGGATGGACGAGGCCATCGGCCTTGCCACCAACAGTGTGGAGAACGGCGGCGGTCCGTTCGGCGCATTGATCGCCAAGGATGGCGAAATCGTTGCGATCGGGAACAACAACGTCACCTCGCATCTGGATCCGACGGCGCACGGCGAGGTGACCGCGATCCGTGCCGCGTGCCAGGCGCTGGGCACCTTCTCGCTCGAAGGCTGTGTCCTGGTCACCTCGTGCGAGCCGTGCCCGATGTGTCTGTCCTCCGCACTGTGGGCGCGAGTCGACCGGATCATCTTCGCCGCTGACCGTGATGACGCCGCGGTGGCCGGTTTCGACGACCGCAAGTTCTACGACCTGCTCGAGAAGCGGCCCGCGGAGCTGTGGCCGATGGAGATCGAGCGAGTGGACATGCCGAACCGTACGGCGCCGTTCGAGGCGTGGCTCGCCAAGTCCGACCGCATCGACTACTGAAAACCCGGTTCACCGCCCTGTCCCGGCCCGCGCGTGCGGCCAGGACAGGGCGAGTTCGTTTGGCCGGAAGGGATCTCCGCCGCCCCGCAACGCCGGCGGCGGGCGTCCAGGGCCACGGCAGGCAGCCGAAAAAGGGTGCCCCCGCAGTCGTGCGAGTAGACGCACACGTGCGGGGGCACCCTTGTCGGTCCGGGTGGACGGTCGGCCGGTCCGGGCGGACGGTCAGTCGTCTTCGCTTTCGAAGCTGCGCAGCAGATCGGCGGCGACGCTCACCGCGATCGTCGCGGGTTCCTTGCCGGTGATGTCCGCCAGCCCGATCGGCGTCTTGATCCGGTCGATGGTGGCCTCGTCGTGACCGCCCTCGGTGGCGAGGCGCTTGCGGAACCTCACCCACTTGGCCGCCGACCCGATCAGCCCGATGGAGCCGAGCTGGGGGGTGCGCAGGGCGGCGTCGCACAGAGCGGCGTCCTCGGCGTGATCATGGGTCATGATCAGGACGTGGGTGCCGCGCGGCAGCTCCTCCAGCACCTCCTCGGGCAGCAGCGGCGTGTGGTGCACGTGCACCTGCGCCACCGAGTCCGCCAGTACGTCGAGCCGCTCCTTGGTGAGCATGTCCGAGCGGGTGTCGATCAGATGGAGGTCGAGGTCCTGACGCGCCAGGATGCGCGCCAGTTCCAGCCCGACGTGGCCCACGCCGAACACGGCGACCGCCCTCACCACCGGCAGGGGTTCGAGCAGTACCGAGACCGTGCCGCCGCAGCACTGCACGCCGTGCTGGTTGGTCACCTTGTCGTTCAGGGCGAAATCGATCAGCTCCGGCTCGGCCTTGCCCGCGGCGATCATCGCCCTGGACCGATCGATCGCGACGGCCTCCACATTGCCACCGCCGACCGAACCCCACGTCTCACTCTGCCCCACCACCAGTTTCGCGCCGGCGTCGCGCGGGGCATGGCCGCGGACGGTCGCGACGGTCACCAGCACGCCGGACTCCCGGCGTGCCCGCAACCGTGCGACCGCAGCGACCCACGTCATGTCAGGCACCGCTCAACGCGGTCGCGTCGGTGCGGACCCTGCCGCCCGCGGCGTGACCGCCCGCGACGTAGCCGTCGACGGCAGACCCCTCGCGGGCGTCACCGTCCGCGGAGGCATCGGCCTGGCGAGCCGTCTCGATGGCCCAGTACACCGCCTCCGGCGTCGCGGGCGCGGCCAGCTCGACGCTGACCCCGCTCGGACCGAACGCGGCAGCGGCCTGCCGCAGCGCTTCGCGCACGCAGAACGCCAGCATCAGGGGAGGCTCGCCCACTGCCTTGGACCCGAACACCGCGCCCTCTTCGTGGGCGTTCTCCATCAGCGTGACGTTGAACTCCTCGGGCATCTCCGAGAAGCTCGGCAGCTTGTACGTGCTCGCCGCCTGGGTCAGCAGCCGGCCGCGGTTCGGGCCGTCACTGACGTCCCAGCGCATGTCCTCCAGCGTCAGCCAGCCCGCGCCCTGTACGAAACCACCCTCGACCTGACCGATGTCGATCATCGGGGAGAGGCTGTCGCCGACGTCGTGCACGATGTCCACGCGCCGGATGCGGTACTTGCCGGTGAAGCCGTCCACCTCGACCTCGGCCGCGGCGGCGCCGTACGAGAAGTACTTGAACGGCGAGCCCCGGAACGTCTTCGCGTCCCAGTGCAGACCCTCGGTCCGGTAGTAGCCGGACGCCGACAGCTGAACCCGCTGGAAGTACGCGGTGCGCACCAGGTCGTCCCAGGCCAGCTCCTTGTCGCTGCCCAGGGTGCGCGCGACGCCCTCGACGATGCGCACGTCCGAGGCGTTCGAACCCAGCTGGCTGGCGGCCACCTGCAGCAGCCGCGCGCGCAGCTGCTCACAGGCGTTCTTGACCGCGCCACCGTTGAGGTCCGCCCCGGAACTGGCGGCAGTGGCCGAGGTGTTGGGGACCTTGTCGGTACGCGTGGGGGCCAGCCGCACCTTGTGCAGCGGGATACCCAGCGTGGTCGCCGCCACCTGCAGCATCTTGGTGTGCAGGCCCTGGCCCATCTCGGTGCCGCCGTGGTTGATCAGGACGGAACCGTCCTTGTAGATCAGCACCAGCGCGCCGGCCTGGTTGAAGGCCGTGAGGTTGAACGAGATGCCGAACTTGATGCCGGTGATCGCCAGCGCCCGCTTGGTGTGCGGGTGCGCCGCGTTGAAGGCGGCGATCTCGCGCTTGCGGTCGGCGATGCCGCCGTTGTTCTCGACCTGCTCCCAGACGGCGGCGATCCGTTCCGCCTGCGGGACCGGCTGGCCGTACGGCGTCGACTGACCGAGACCCGGCTGGTAGAAGTTGCGCTTGCGCAGCTCCATCGCGTCCAGGCCGAGCAGCGGCGCGACCCGGCCCAGGATGTCCTCGATCACCAGCATGCCCTGCGGTCCGCCGAAGCCGCGGAAGGCCGTGTTGGAGACCTTGTTGGTCTTGGCGATGCGACCGGCGACCCGCGCGTTGGGGATCCAGTACGTGTTGTCGATGTGACACAGCGCGCGGGCGCACACCGGCTCGGACAGGTCCAGGCTCCAGCCGCCGTCCGCGGTCAGCGTGGCGTCCAGCGCCTGGATGCGGCCGTCGGCGTCGAAGCCGATCTTCCACTCGGCGTGGAACCCGTGCCGCTTGCCCGACATGGTCAGGTCCTGGGTGCGGTTGAGCCGCACCCGGACCGGCCGGCCGGTCAGCTTGGCACCGAGCGCGGCGATGGCCGCGAAGCCGTGCGGCTGCATCTCCTTGCCGCCGAAGCCACCGCCCATCCGCAGGCACTGCACGGTCACCTCGTGGCTGTGCAGACCGAGGACGTGCGCGACGATCTCCTGGGTCTCCGAGGGGTGCTGGGTGCTGCTCTGGATGAATACCTGCTCGGCCTCGTCGATGTAGGCCAGCGCGGCGTGCGTCTCCAGGTAGAAGTGCTCCTGGTCGGAGAACTGGAACTCGCCGGTGAACACGTGCGCGGAGTCGGCGAAGCCGGCGTCGATGTCGCCGGTCTCCATCACGGGCCGGGCGCCGTGGAAGCTCTCGGCCTCGATCGCTTCCTTGAGCGTGATCACGGAAGGCAGCTCGTCGAGCTCCACCTCGACGGCCGCCGCACCGAGCCGGGCCGCCTCCAGGGTCTCGCCGAGCACCCAGGCGACCGCGTGGCCGTGGAACATGACCTCGTCGGGGAACAGCGGCTCGTCGTGCTTCATGCCGGCGTCGTTGACGCCGGGCACGTCGGCCACGGTCAGCACGCGGACCACACCGGGCACGGCGAGCGCCGGCTCGGTGCGCAGCGCGGTGATCTTGCCCCGGGTCTTCATGACCTGGACCGGGTAGGCGTGCAGCGCGTCCTTGGTGCGGTACACCAGGTCGTCGGTGTAGAGCGCCGTACCGGTGACGTGCAGGAACGCACTCTCGTGCGGCATGGAGACGCCGACTACGGGCTTCTCGGGACGCTCGGACAAATGGCTCATGACGACACCGCCTCGGTGGTTTGCGCGTGCAGCTTCAGCAGGCTCTGGCCGAGCATCGCGGAACGGTAGATGGCGCTGGCGCGGTGATCGCTCATCGGCGTGCCCTCGCCCCGCAGCACGCGGGCCGCGGCCTCGACGGTCTCCGCCGACCACGGCTTGCCCTCCAGGGCCGCCTCGGTGGCGAGTGCGCGGATCGGGGTGGCGGCCACGCCGCCCAGACCGATGCGTGCCTTGCGGACGATCCCGCCCTCGATGTCGAGGGCGAAAGCGATCGCCACGCTGGAGATGTCGTCGAAGCGACGCTTGGCGATCTTGTGGAAGGCCACGACCGGCGACAGCGGCAGCGGGATGCGCACCGCGCGGATCAGCTCGTCGGGACGGCGCACGCTCTGCCGGTAGCCGGTGAAGTACTCCGCCAACGGGACCACGCGCTCGCCGTCGGCGTCGGCGAGCACCAGCGACGCCTCCAGCGCGAGCAGCACCGGCGGGCTGTCACCGATCGGGGAGCCGGTACCCAGGTTGCCGCCAAGGGTGCCGCTGTTGCGGATGAGCCGGGAGGCGAACTGCGGGAACAGCTCGGCCAGCAGCGGGACGTCGCCGTCGAGGCGGCGTTCGATCTCGGTGAGCGTCACCGCCGCGCCGATCTCGATGTGGTCGGCTTCGACGCGCAGCTCCCGGAGTTCGGGCAGCCGGTCGATGGCGACGACGCACTCCGCCCGCCGGGAGCGGATGTTGACCTCGACGCCGTAGTCGGTGGAGCCGGCGACCACCACCGCGTCCGGCCGCTCGCGCAGCAGCTGGAGCGTTTCGGCCAGGGTGTCCTTGCGCAGGAACGTCGCGCCGTCCTGGGTGTACTCGGTGGCGACCGGTGCCGGCGGGGACTGCTCGCGGCGCTGCGCCAGCGGGTCCTCGTCGGTGGGCTCGCCGACGGCGTACGCCGCGTCGCGGATCGGGCGGTAACCGGTGCAGCGGCACAGGTTCCCGCTCAGCGCGTGCAGGTCGAAACCGTTCGGACCGTGCTCGTGGTCGGTGCTGTCGTCCGAGCCCGAGTCCGAGTCAGAGCCCGAGTCCGCGTGCGCACAGCGGTCCGGCCGGTAGTACTCGGCGGCCATGCTGCAGATGAAGCCCGGCGTGCAGTACCCGCACTGGGAGCCGCCACGGACCGCCATCTCCTCCTGCACCGGGTGCAAGGTGGCGGGCGCGCCGGATTCACCGACGGTGGCCAGACCCTCGGAGGTGATGATCTCCTGGCCGTCGAGCGCCGCGGCCGGGACCAGGCAGGCGTTGACCGCCACCCAGTCGGTCGGCTTGTTCACGCCGGGACGGGCCACCAGGACCGAACAGGCGCCGCACTCACCCTCGGCGCAGCCCTCCTTCGTGCCGGTGAGGCCACGCTCGCGCAGGAAATCCAGCACCGTGGTGTGGGGTGCAGCCGGGGAAATCGGGGTTTCTTTCCCGTTGACCGTGATACGCGCCGCTACCATGGCACGTCCTCATTTCGGCACGCGATCGATCGGACTGTCTTAGTAGCCATTTCTGAGCTTTCTACTTCGGTGGCGCAGCTCGAGAACCCGGAGCGCAACAAATCAGCACGCGACGACGTGCCTGAGCGGTGATGGAGACGCAAAGGTGATGGAGACGCAGAGATGCCCGGGGCCTCAAAATGGGCACACCGGGAAAGGGAACTGCTCAGCAGCCGTGTGCTACACGGCCCGGAGCCCAGGCGACCTGGTGAGCGAGGCGAAGCAGTCCGGAGATGGTCGACATCCGACTTCGCCTCCTTCAAGTAGCTCACGAGTCGTTGATGTCGAATTTACGTCGCCGCAGTACATCGGTCAAGCCAATGTCGGGTCGATTTCATGAAGACCGACCGCTTACCGGGGCGCCCCCTCGTACGCGGAACCGAACGAACACGTCGAAGGGCCCGGCACACGGGATGTGTGCCGGACCCCGGGCCTGCGGGTTCAGCTCAGGTGGTGCGTGTCGTTGAGCGCGCGCACCGTGGCGGTGCCGTCGACGTCGTACGTCACCGTGGACAGGGAGGCCGCTGCGACCTCCATGCGGAACAAGGTGCGCGGCGGCGCCTGGAGCGCGAGGCGGATCAGGGTCCTGATGGGGCCGACGTGGGAGACGACCAGGACGGTGGCGCCGGCGTACCGGGCCAGGAGACCGTCCCGTACGGCGGCGGCCCGGCGGGTGACCTGTTGCATGGTCTCTCCCGCGCCCGAGGGCGCGGCCTCGGGCGAGGCGAGCCATGCGCTCAGGTCGTCCGGGTGACGTTCGCGGACCTCGGCGAAGGTCAGGCCCTCCCAGAGACCGAAGTCCGCTTCCCGCAGGTCCCGGTCCACCTGAACGCCCAGCCCGAGGCGCGCGGCCACGGACCCGGCGGTCTCCTGACAGCGCCGCATCGGTGAAGTGACGACCGCCTCGATGCCGCCGCGGCGGGCGAGGGCCTGCGCTGTGGCCTCGGCCTGGCGGCGTCCGGCCGGAGAGAGTCCGGGGTTGGATCCCCCGCTGCCGGACAGGCGCCGCTCGGGGGTGAGCAGGGTCTCGCCGTGCCGCAGCAGCACGAGCGTCGTCACGTCACTCACTTCGCGGTCTTGGCGAAGTGGTCCCGTACGGCGTCGGTCTGCTGCTCCATGACGTCGATGATGGCCTCGACCACCTTGAGGTCGGCGTCCTCGGCGATCTCCAGGGTCCGCGACCAGTCGAAGAAGCTGCGGTCCGGCTCGTTGGTGATGGGGAACACGCGGATGGTGGCCTCGTAACTGGCGACTCCGCTGGTGGGGGCGACGGCCCGGTAGGACTGGGTCTTGTTGATCTCGTCCCGGGCGGCGATCTCCTGCTGGACGAGGCGGCCGTTGAGCGTGAGCTTGAAGTCGTAGCGGGCCGGGACCGTGTCCACCGAGGCCCCGTCCACCCAGGTGACGTCCCGGTGGATGTCCAGGTCGCCGGGGGAGACGATGTCCAGGATCTGCATGGCGTCACGGACGGTAGCCCACACGGTGTCCGGGTCGGCCTCGAGGACGGTCGAGTGGTACATGGTGTGCTTACGCTGGATCGGCACGGGGTCTCCTTCTACTACTGGTTGACGAGGTCGGTCTTGGCGACGAGGTGGTTCCCGAGGATCAGGTAGTCGATCTCGGTGCCCATGAAGCAGTTCAAGGCGTCGGTGGGGGTGCAGACGATGGGTTCGCCGGCGACGTTGAACGAGGTGTTGATCAGGCACGGCGTGTCGGTGAGCTCGATGAACTTACGCAGCAGTGCCGTCAGCCGTGGGGTTCCCTCGTCCGTCAGGGTCTGGATGCGGGAGGTGCCGTCCACGTGTACGGCGCCGGGGATGCGGTCCTTGTACTCGTCGCGGACGGGGAAGACGAACGTCATGTACGGGGAGCTGGTCTTGCGCCCCATGTCGAAGATCTTCGGCGCCTGCTCCTCCAGGACGAGGGGAGCGAACGGGCGGAAGGGCTCGCGGTGCTTGACCCGGGTGTTGATGATGTCCTTGATGTCGTCGAAGCCGGGGTTGGCGATGATGCTGCGGTGCCCCAGCGCGCGCGGTCCGTGCTCGACGCGGCCTTCGAACCAGCCGATGACGACCTTCTCCGTCAGCAGCTTCGCCACATGCCCGATGACCTCGTCATCGTCCAGGCGCGAGACGTGGACGCGGCCGGCGAAGGCCTCGAGGGCCTCCTCGATCGCGGCGTCGTCGTAGGCCGGCCCCAGATAGGGGGTGACGGGTGCGGCGGCGGCACGGATGCTCGCGGGATCGGTGTCGGGGTGGCCCAGCCAGGCGTGGGCCGCGGCTCCGATGGTGATGCCGGTATCGGAGGCGCCGAAGCTGACCTGCATGTCCTCGAAGCGGGAGCCCTCGAACAGCGGGGTGCTGTTCAGGCAGTTCAGGGCGACGCCGCCTTCGAACAACAGCCTGTCGAGATCCGTCCTGTCCTCCAGGTGGCGGACCTGGTGGGCGGTGGCGACGTTCAGCATCTGCTGTGCGGCGGCCGCGACGCGGGCCTTGTATTCGAGGGTGTCCTCGAAGGGTCCGAAGTACTCCTCGAACAGGGCGTCGTGACTGTGCAGGTTGTCGGTCTGGAGGGGCTTGGTGAAGGTGTAGCGGCCGTCGTCGTGCAGGGTCAGAAGATGCTCGACGAACGGGTTCGGGTTCGGTGGGGCGGTGTATCCGGCCAGGCCCATCACCTTGTACTCGTCGTTGTTGGGGACGAAGCCGAGGAAGCGGGTGATGGAGGAGAACAGGGTGCCGATGGAGTACTCGGCGCCGGTGACGGTGTCGTCGAAGACGGTGATCCGGCCGTCGCGGATCTCGCCCGTCAGGGTCGAGAAGCGTTCGGCGCGGCCGTCGCTGACGAGGAACGCGGAGTCCTTCATGCCGGCGAGGTAGTAGCCGGTCGTGGCGTGTGCCAGGTGGTGGGGGACGAAGCGGACCTTGGCGGGGTCGGGGCGGTGTCCGGTGCGGGCCTCGAAGTCCGCGAGGATCGCCTGGTGGCTGACGACCTGGTCGAACAGGTCGGAGATGTTGCCCATGAGTTCGGTCTTCGCGGCCTGCGGCGACGGCGAGCTGCGGATCCCGTCCAGGATCTCGCCCAGGATCTGGCTGGACCAGTCCCAGGGGAAGGCGAACAGGTCGACGTCCTCGAACGTGATCCCGGCTTCCCTCAGACACCAGTCGATCGCGTTCGCGGGGAAGTCGGTGGTCTTCTTCTCCCGGTTCAGACGCTCTTCCTCCACCGCGGCGACCAGGCGGCCGTCCACCAGGAGTGCGGCGGCCGCGTCGTGGCCCAAGAGGTAGTGCTTGTTGACGCCGGTCGCACCGAGGCGTTCGGAGAAGAACTCCGACACCCGGCTGAAACCGTTGCATCCAAGAACAATCACGGTGTTCCTTCCTGTCGTGCGGCTACTTGACGATCAGCAGGTCGCGGAGTTCCTCACCGGCCGCGGGCGCCTGGCACAGGCCCGCGCCGGTGAACCCGGCTGCGTACAGGAAGCGGCGGGTGGGGTGCTCCCCGATGAGGGCGGTGTTGTCGGGGCTGGCGTCGAAGTCGCCGGACCACGCACGGTGCAGGCCGATGCCGTCCAGGGCCGGGAACAGGGTGCCGAGGTGCCCGGCGACGCGGCCGAGCCAGGCTTCGCGCGCCTCGCCCTCCTTGGGTGCGCCCATGGCGAGGAGGATGCGGTCCTTCCACGAGCGGATCCGCAGGCCTGATGCGGCGTGCATCGTCATCGGTATCTCGCGGTGCGGGGACGGCGGGACGTCGGTGAACAGCATCTCCATCGTGCGGGGTGCCAGCGGCAGGTCGACCGATGCCATGCCTGCCACCTCGCCGGACCAGGGCCCGGCCGTGCACACGATGGCGTCGGCCTTGATGCTGCCCTGCGGGGTGTGGACGGTGTGGTCGTCTTCGATGCGTGTGACGGGTGTGTGGGTGAACAGCCGGGCGCCGTGGTTGCGGGCGGCGGCGGCGTAGCCCCGGACGATGTCGAGGCCGTCCACGTGGTACGCCTGGGGAGACCAGGCGGCGGCCAGGACCGCGCGTTCGTCGACCAGCGGGTTGAGCTCCGCCGCTTCGCGGGCGCTGATCAGGCAGACTTCGACACCGACGGCCCGCTGGGCCTGCTGTTCGGCCTCGAAATCGGCGATCTGCCGTGCGTCGGTGAACAGCACCATGAACCCGAGCCGCCTCATGGCGAGGGGGGCCGCGGTGTGGCGGGCGAAGTCGTGGTAGGCGTTCAGGCTGCGCACGGCCCTGCGCCCCGTGGAGGGGGCGCCCGGGAAGTAGGTGCGGACCATGCCCGCGGTGTGCGCGGACGCCCCGCCGCCGAGGCCTCCGCGTTCCAGCAGCACGGTGTTCACGCCGGCTGCGGCGAGGTGGTAGGCGGCAGAGGTTCCGATGACTCCCCCGCCGATGACGACGGCGTCGGCGCGGGCGGGCAGGGCGCTCGAGGTCTTCTCTGCTCCGGGCACGGCTACGCGGCTCCCTCGGCGCTCTGCTGGCGCAGGTGGTCCCCGGTCTCCCACGGGTACAGCTGGAGGTTCCAGCCGCCGAGGCAGTTGATGTAGAGGGCCATCTGGCTGGTGACGGCGTAGAAGTCCCCCCGGTCGAGGCTGTCGAGGACGTCGAGGAAGCGCTGGGTGAACGCCCACAGCTTCTCCAGGCCGCAGTAGCCCAGGAACTCGGCGGGGACGCCGACCAGGAGGCGGGTCATGTGGATGAGGGAGGACATCGGCATGTCCTGGACGGCGGCGCGGACGAGTCCCCCGTAGGCGGCGTAACCCAGCGGCCGCGTCTCGCCGTTGACGAAGAGCAGGGTGGGGAGGACGGTGCCGAAGTTGCCCGCCTGGGAGGGGATGACGCCCTGGTGGAGGCCTTCCAGCTCGACCGGGGGCGCGAGCCAGATCTTCTCCGTCTCGGCCAGGATGTCGGCGATCAGCTGGGCGGCGGTCGCGTTGGTGGCGCGGAGCATCGGGATGCGGTGGCCGCCAGGTTCGCCCGCACGGCGGACTTCGGCGAGGATCTGCTTCTTGGTGGAGTAGACGGCGTCCCAGATCGCGGCCCCGGCTTCCAGCAGGGCGGGCATGTCCTCTTCACGGATCTGGCCGACGGGAGTGGCGGGCATCGGCTCGGTCAGAGTGCCGTACTTGATGCCCAGGTGCTGCAAGCCGGAGCAGAAGACGGTGCCGTTGGGGGCCTCGCGCCGGTCGGGGATGCGGGTGGCGTGGGGGGTGTGCAGCAGGGTGGGTATCGGCGCTACGTGGTAGAGGTGCTCCCCCGCGATGAGGGCGTGCCCCTGGAGGCTCTGGTAGGGCAGCGACTCCCAAAGGGCGTCGGCCAGCGCCGGGTTGCGGCCGTCGAGGTCGGCGGTGACCGTGATCCCCAAGTCGGGCCAGGCGATCTCTATCTGACGTTCGGGCAGGTTCTCGGACATGACTTTTCCCCGTTCGTTGGTGCGGCCTGTCCGAGGAGTACATCGTCAACTGGCCTGATTGAGACAGGCGTTAAATACATGAACCTTGATCATCCCGAGACGTGCGTTTCTACGAGAAGCAGTCCCTCCGGTTAGGGAATCCGCAGCTCAGACGGTCCGCGCGCGCGACGGCTCCGAGGCTCCCGAGCGCCGCCACGGCTCGTCCGATCGCCGGCCTTGGGAGCACTCGCGCCCGGTCGGCCCCTCGGCCGGGTGCACGGCGGCTGACGTGAACACCGACGGTACGTGGTCCGGGCGCGATGACGAGGTGGTCGCGGAGCGTGAACCGGTACGCGCGGCTTTGACGGCGGCGTAGAACTCGTCAGCCGGTCCGTCCAGAACACCGCCGGCCTCGCCACCGGTGTCCTGGTCTACGGGGTCGCCCTGGGCGGCATCGCCTCCGTCGCGTTCTCCTTCGTCCTGGGCGGCATCGGCGCGCGATCATCGCGGGACGCCGGCTGGCACCGCACCTGGGCAACTGGACCGCCACGCTGACGGCGGGCGCGCCCTCACCCCCCCACCGACAGCCGGCAGGGCGGCTGGAGCTTCGCCGTGGCCGTCCCCGCGCCCGCCGTCGCACGACCATCCGACGGAGCGGCTTCGCCAACCAGGACGCCGCCGAGACTGCACTCCGCCGGTTCCTGACGAGCCGTTCACCGGACTCGTGTTCTGCCGCTCGACGGGCGGCCGCTCCGGCCGCACCAGGTCCTCAACCGGCTCCGCCGAGGTTCACCATCACCGCCGGCGTACCGCTCACCGTGGCGTCCAAGACGCGGCGGCACTCCACCCCTGTCGACCACCGCGAACGTCTGCAACGAGCCGCCCGGCGTGGCTGCGACCATCATGGCCCCGGACGCACGAAGGGCCGCCCTCCCACTCATGAGAGAACGGCCTCCGACCTGCATGAAGCATGGTCGGGACGACAGGATTCGAACCTGCGACCCCTTGACCCCCGGATCGATGAGTCGGGGTCAAAACCCTGACATACAGGACGATTTGAGGGCGTCTCATGTGCATGAATGCGCGTGTCGTGTGCCTGCGGGCAGAGGCGCTGGCCCCCAACTGGTCCCCAATCAGCCGTCAAGCCGAGGCGTCTCCCGGGCGCCCGCTGGGGGTCGCCGCCCCGGATTTGGCGTGCATCGCACAGCCTGTCGAACCTCCGGGTCGGCCCCTCAAAGCGGGCTGGCCGCACCTCACACGTGACGCTCATCAATCTCACGCCGCCCTGAGATCGTGACGGCGACGTAGGCAAGCCGGTCATCGGTGAACTGCGCCCCCGTCACATTCCCGTCGCCGTGCTCACCGGCCTGCTGGACCGGTCGGCGCTGTACGGCGTGCTGGCCGAGATCGAGGTGCTCGGCCTGGACCTGGTCGAAATCCGAAAGCTCACCCCGGAACGCACCTCATCAGAACCAGGTCACCGCGGCTCACGCTGACGGCCCTCCGCAGGCAGCGCCCGGGACCGGTGCCGGCTGATCCGGCGCGGGACCGGTCCGGCGCACCGTCCTGCCCGGTGGTATGACCCCCAGCGGTCCGCCGGGCGAATTCCAAACCGTAGGGAGAGGCACCGTGAGTGCCGAACGGCGCGAGAACCCCGACGCGATGCTGTGGCAGTCGGCGTTCCACGCCGGCATCGGCCTCGATGAGGGTCAGTCGTTGACCCGTAGTGACTTGTCGGGCACCGCCGTCCCTGTGGTGATGCCGCGTCAGCCCAGCGCGCGGTCGAGGTTGAAGGCGGCGCTGATCAGCGAGAGGTGGGTGAAGGCCTGGGGGAAGTTGCCCAGCTGTTCTCCGGTGGGGCCGATCTCCTCTGCGAACAGGCCGAGGTGGTTGGCGTAGGTGAGCATCTTCTCGAAGGCGAGCCGGGCCTCCTCCAGGCGGCCCGCGCGGGCCAGCGCCTCCACGTACCAGAAGGAGCAGATCGAGAAGGTGCCCTCGGGGCCGTGCAGGCCGTCCGGGCTGGCGGTCGGGTCGTAGCGGTACACCAGCGAGTCGGAGACCAGGTCCGTGGTGAGCGCGTCCAGGGTGGAGAGCCACTTGGGGTCGGTGGGCGAGACGAACTTCGCCATCGGCATCATCAGCAGCGAGGCGTCCAGCACGTGGTCGTCCAGCCCCTGGACGAACGCCCCCCGCTCGGCCGACCAGCCGCGCCGCATGATCTGCCGGTAGATCGCGTCCCGGGACTCCCGCCAGCGGGGCAGGTCGGCCGGCAGACCGCGGCGGTTCGCCATGCGCATCGCGCGCTCCAGCGCCACCCAGCACATCACCCGCGAGTACACGAAGTTCCGCCGGCCACCCCGCGTCTCCCACACCCCCTCGTCGGGCTGGTCCCAGTGCTCGCACAGCCAGTCCACCACGGCGCCGACCTCGTCCCAGCGGTCACTGCTGATCGGCTGCCCCCACTTGTCGTAGAGGTAGATCGAGTCGATCAGCGCGCCGTAGATGTCCAGCTGGAGCTGGCCGGTGGCGGCATTGCCCACCCGGACCGGTGCGGAGCCGAGGTATCCCTCCAGGTGCCCAAGCTCGTACTCGGGCAGGTCGGTGCGCCCGTCGATGCCGTACATGATCTGCAACGGGCCGCCGTCCCCCGTGCCCCGCAGGATGCCCCGCTCGGAGAGAAACCCCATGAACGCCTCGGCCTCCGAGGTGAACCCCAGGCGCAGCATCGCGTAGACGCAGAAGGCGGCGTCGCGGACCCAGACGTAGCGGTAGTCCCAGTTGCGCTCGCCGCCGATCTGCTCGGGCAGGCTGGTGGTCGGTGCGGCGACGATCGCACCGGTCGGCGCGTAGGTGAGCAGCTTCAGCAACAGCGCTGAGCGGTGCACCATCTCCCGCCACCGCCCGTGGTACTGCGAACCGGCCAGCCAGTGGCGCCAGAACCGTACGGTTGCCTCGGCCTGCTCCTGCGCCTCGGCGCGCGGGCACGACCGGGGCGGGACGCCGTCGCCGATCTGGTCGAGGGCGAACACGTGGGACTCGCCCTCAAGGAGCTTGAAGTGCGACCACACGTCCAGGCCGTCGCTCTCCAGGGGTGCGGTGGCGGTCAGCGCGAGCGTCAGTGACGGAGAGCGGAAAACCGCCGTGTGGCCTTCGAGGTGCGTGGTGTGCGCCTCGGCGCCGTAGCCGAAACGCGGGGCGATCCGCGCCCTGAACGGGAGGGTGCCGCGGACGCAGAGCACCCGCCGGATCAGCCGGTGCCGGTCCGCCTCGCGCGACTCGTCGACCACGGGCATGAAGTCCTGGATCTCCGCCACCCCGTCCGCGGCGAAGAACCGCGTGATCAGCACGTTCGTGTCGGGGAAGTAGAACTGTCTGGTGCGGGTCGGGACCTCGGCGGCCAGCTCGAACGACCCGCCCCGGTCGGCGTCGAGGATCGACCCGAAGACGCTGGGTGCGTCGAAGCGCGGGCAGCAGTACCAGTCGATCGTGCCGTTCGTGCCGACCAGGGCGGTCGTACGGAGATCGCCGATCAGGCCGTGATCGGAGATCGGGATGTACCGGCCGCCGTCAGCCTGCTCGAAGCCAGTCGTATCGAACGCCATACCGGCCTCCCTGGCGCTGCGGCCCGGGCCTGGAGATGAATCCGTGCTTTTCATGCTAGACCGCCACCCGTCGCACGACTCGGCGGCCGGCGATCCCCCTGGGTCAGTGGCAGTAGAGACCCTGACGTCGCGGCAAGGTCACGGTCGGTTCGAGCAACGGGCGGCGCCCGGCGTCCCGCCCGTGGCGGAGGGGCTGGACGAAGACCTCGGGCGGCCGCTGTCGCCGGAATCCACCAGGCTGCTGAGGCGATGGATCCAGGCAAGGTGCCGGACTCCCTCATGACCGCGAAGGACCGCGAAGGACCGCGACCACCTGGCCCACCTCGACGCCGTGCTCTCCGAGGCCGGAAACCCGGTTCAGGCGACCGCTTGACAATGAAGTCAAGCAGTCGCTTGAGTTCTATCGTGAGGCCAGAGAAAACGGACCTTCGCCGCGAGGCCGGTCAGCGAACGCGGGACGATCTGCTGGCGGCCGCCCTCGAGCTGCTCGCACAGCGGGGACAGGGAGGGGTAACCCTCCGCGAGATCACCCAGAACGCCGGGGCCAACGTCGCCGCGGTGAGTTACCACTTCGGATCACTGAAGGCGCTGTGCGAGGTAGCGATCGAGCACGCGCTGGAGCGATACCTGGACGCGCAGATCCGGGAGCTCGACGCTCTGACGGGGAGTGCGACGCTGAGCGAGTTGGCCGAGGCCTTCGCACGGCCGATGGTGAGCGCGCTCGTGGCCGGGGGGCGGGATCTGGCCGTGATGCGGACCGTGGCGCGGGTGGGGATCGATCCGCCCGAGGGGTGGGAAAGGCTGGCCGGGAAGTTCGAGGAGGCCCGACGGCAGGCGGTGCGGGTACTGGCGGCGAACCTTCCCGGGGTCGATGAGCGGGATCTCGTCTTCCGCGTCCGATGTGCGGCCGGGATGCTGAACTGGCTCGCGGTGGCGCCCATCGGGGCCGAGCTGGCCGCCGAGCCCGCAGAGCGGGTGGAGCGGATGCTCATCCCCGTGGTGGCCGGGGCGTTCCGGGGAGCCCTGGCAAGCCCCTGACCTGCGCGAATGGTCCGCATCGACCCAGGGCCACGCTGAATTCAATCGCTTGCTTGACAAGATGGCCGCCCCCTCCTCACACTTTCAATCAAAGGTTTGAATGGATTCTCCCCACACCGGAGGGCGCCATGAACACCGACGCGGAGACCGTGGTCCGAGCGGCATACCAAGCGGCCGAGGGCAGCGTCCTGGACGTGCAGGGCTTCAAGGACCTGTTCGCCGAGGACGGCGTCTTCAACAACGTCGTCGCCGGCGAGAGCTACCGCGGTGAGCACCTTGGCGACCAGGTGGCCTTCATGGGAGCGCTCGCCCCCGACGTCCACCGCGAACTGCACCGATTCCACGTCATGGGCAACGTCGTCGCCGTCGAGCTGACGATCCAGGGCACCTTCACCGGGCCGTTCGAGACACCCGCCGGCACCATCCGGCCGACCGGCGCCGCGCTCAACATCCCCACGGCCGACTTCTGGCACGTCGAAAACGGAAGGATCAAGGAGTTCAACTGCTACGTGGGCCTCAACGTCATGCTCGCCCAGCTCGGCGTGCAGCCCGACTTCGCCTCCGCCGTCACGGCCTCGGCCGCCGTGCCGAGCTGACCGAACCACTCCGCCCAACCCCCGCAACATGCTGCTGCGCTGGGCACCGCGCCCGCCCGATCACCGACCTGCCGGGCAGCGCATGTCCCACAGACCACGGAACCACGAAGGGGCAGGTCCATCATGCCCACCATTGGCATCATCCTCGGCAGCACCCGGCCCAACCGCGTCGGAGACCAGGTGGCACGCTGGGTCCTCGACCACGCCTCTCGCCGGACCGACGCCGGCTTCGAGCTGCTCGATTTGCGCGACCACCCCCTCCCCCACCTCGACGAACCGATGCCGCCCTCCCTCGCTCAGTACCAGAACGAGCACACCCGGCGCTGGGCCGAGACCGTCGCCGCGTACGACGGATTCGTCATCGTCACCCCCGAGTACAACCACGGCATCCCCGGCGTACTGAAGAACGCCCTGGACTACCTCTACGCCGAGTGGAACAACAAGGCCCTCGGCCTGGTCTCCTACGGCGCCGCGGGCGGCGCACGATCCGCCGAACAACTGCGCCTGGTCGCCGCCGAGCTCCAGATGGCCGACGTACGCCAGCAGGTCACGCTCTCCCTGCACACCGAATTCGAGAACTTCAGCGTCTTCAAACCAGGCGACCACAGCGTCCATGCGCTGAACACCATGCTCGACCAGGTCATCGCCTGGACCTCGGCCCTCGCCCCTCTACGGACGGCCCCAGCCGTCGCGAACTGACCCACTCGGCCGCGCGGACCAGTGGCCCTCCCCCACACCGGCCGACCAGCCGACACGAACGGACTCACCATGACCAGATCTGCCGCCGATCTGATGCGAGTCAACCTTCTCGAGGTGTTCAACGAACCCGACCCGGATCGCAGGGCCGCGGTCATTGCCGAGAACTACTCCGAAGACGTGGTGTGGCACGAACCGGACCGCATCAACCATGGGCGCACGGAGCTCACGCGCCGCGCCACAGAGTTGCGTGCCGAGAACCCGGACTGGGTCTTCCGACCCGCAGGCACCCCGTCGGAGCTCGATGACATCGGCCACCTCGGCTTCCGGTACGGCCCGGCCGACGATCAACCGCCAATGATCAGCGGCATGGACATCGCCCGCATTGGTGGGGGCGTCATCATCGAGCTCTACACGATCGTCACGGAGATCCGTCAGCCGTCCTAGTAGGTCGGCGCCGCCGTGCTGGGGGGCAGCCCTGCGCCGTGCCGTCGGCTGCTACAGCGAGGGGCGGATCGTCAACCCGCGCACGGCACGAGCTCAGATTCTCGGCGGCATCGTCTGGGGGTCTCCCAGGCATGGCCTGCACGGCTCTCCGTCCGATCGTGCAGGTTGTCGATACTGGTCGACCTCATGGTGTCCGGAAGCGGGGCACCGCACCATGGCCCACACAAGCGAGCTGAGCACGGTGAGACGAGGCACTGCGTTGGCCCGGACGATCACCGCCGCAGGCCGCCTTGGCATACTCGCGCTGCACCCCACCCATTCGCGTGGTGGCGGGGAGCGTGCCGTGGTGGTGACCTTGGTGAAGGATCCGCGGGTGGGGGCCGGTCACGGCGTCCGCGGGCAGGCGCGGAGGTGGCCGTGAGCGACCGAGCAGGACCAGGACCAATGGTGCGCGGGAGCACCGAGGGAGCCCAGCCCGGGACGACCCACGTGATCGTGCTCCCCGGCGGGGGTTACGCGGTGCACGCTCCGCACGAGGCGGAGCCGGTCGCCGCTTGGCTCACCGGGCTGGGGATGTCGGCGAGCACCTTCCGTTACCCGCTGAACGTGCGGCATCCGGAGCCCCTTCTGGCACTGCGGGCGGAGATCCGGCGTCGGCGGGAGCTGGGGGCCGAGCGCATCGGAGTGGTGGGTTTCTCGGCCGGCGGTCACCTCGCGGGGCTGGCCGCCCTTACGCCGGGTGACGAACCGCTGGAGTCGGTCCAGTTCGCCCTCCTGGGCTACGCGATCACATCGATGGAGACGGAGACCTATCGGCCGGCCCGCGTGATCCTGCTCGGTAAGGACGCCCCGCCGGACCTGCGTCGTGCGACGTCGCTCGACGCGCTGGTCAACGCGGCGGCGCCGCCGTTCTTCCTCTGGCACACCGCCGAGGACATCTACGTCCCTCTGGAACACACGTACCGGCTGGCTTCGGCCCTGGCCTCGTACGGCGTAGCGCATACCGTTCACGTCTACGCGCACGGCCCACACAGTCTCGGTCTCGCCCTGGGCGCCGGCGACGCCGCGGACTGGACACGATCAGCGGCGTCTTGGCTCGCCGAACAGGTATCCGTACCGGGCAACAAGGCGGCCTGACCGGAGGTCCCGCACCTGCTCTCGTCGGACACCCGGCAGTAGGAGACCTGGGCCGGCCTGGATGAGGTGAACCTCGCCGCGAACGTGGGTGCCCGGTCGACCGTCGGTGGGGGCCCGGCTGCCCGGCATGCCGACGGACGAGGAACTGCGCACCCACCTCGCCACGATCGCCCCCGGCACCCTCCGCACTCAGGTCAGGCCGCCGCTCACAGATCCTGGCCCCTTTGTCCGTGACCCAACCAGGTGTACTGGTCCTCGTCCGAAGTGACCACCGGGCAGCGGTGACGGTGCGGTGCCACGGGGGCACCAGCGTCATCCTCGACGCGTTCGCCTCGGCCCGGGCGCCGCCCCGCCGGCCAGTGGCCGCAAGACGTACGCCTGGGATCTCCACGACGGTCGAGCCCCAGTGTCCAGGCGCGGCCCGGCTCCGGTCAGGTCGAACCCACGCCGGCCGGGGGCGGCGTACGGGTTCGGGAACTCGGCGTTCCCCAGGACGCTGCGGGGGTCGGCGGGACGCGGTACGTAGACCGCGGAGTCCGACTGATCGAAGAGGTCGATGTCGGCCTCCTCCCGCCGGCGATGAGGGTGTCCCAGGCGCCACTCTCCCGGAATGGCGTTGGAAGGGGCTCAGGGTTCGATGACGAGGTGTTCGATGAGGCCGCCACGGAGTGTGAACTGGTAACGCAGATCGATGGTCCCGCCGGGGAAGTCGCCTTCGAGGTGGTGGGTGGCGGTGTAGTGGGTTGCGTTGGTCTGCTGTGCGCCCACGAGGTGGATGGTGTAGGTGAATTCGGTGGCCGATCGGTCGAGCCACCTCCTGATCGCCTCGGTGCCCTCGTAGGTGTTGCCGTCGTCGGTCACTGTGGCTTCGCGGGTGAACGCCGCGATTGCGGTGGCAGTGTCGTGGGCGTGGTGCGCTGTCAGGTAACGAGTGATCACCTCGGGCAGGGTGTCGGAGGTGCTGGTTCGGGGCTGGTTGTCGTGCATGACGTTCCTCGGGGTGGTGACGGGTTCAAACGGTGGGGGTGGTGCCGCCGTCGATGACGTGTTCGGCGCCGATGATGGCCGAGGCGCGGTCGGAGACGAGGAAGGCGACGAGCTCGGCGACCTCCTCGGGCCGGTTGGGGCGGCCCAGCGGGATGCCGCCCAGGGAGTCCATGAGCCGGCCCAGCGCCGCTTCCCGCGTGATGGCTGCATCGTGGGCAATGCGGGCGACGAGGCTGTCGGCGGCCGAGGTCTGCACGAAACCGGGCGAGACGGTGTTGACGCGGACGCCGTGCGGGGCGACCTCGTTGGCCAGGCCCTTGCTGTAGGTGGTCAGGGCGGCCTTGGCGGCGGCGTAGGCCAGGGTTCCGTTCCACAGCGGCATGCGGCGCTGGATCGAGGTGACGTGCACGATCACACCCTTGCCCATGGCGATCATGTGCGGCAGGAGCGCGCGGTCCAGGCGGACGGCGGCCAGCAGGTTGGTGTTCAGCTCCCTGGCCCAGTCGTCCTCGCCGAGCGCCGCAAACCCTCCAGCCGGCGCCTCGGACCCGCCGAGGGTGTTGACCAGGATGTCGACACCTCCCACGCGGGCGTCCACCTCGGCGGCCACGTGAGAGGCGCCTGGGGCGCTGGACAGGTCGGCGGTGATGAACGTCTTCTGCTCGACGTCATCGGGGCGACTGCGGGCCGTGACCAGCACGGTCGCGCCGGCCTGGGCGAGACGTCGGGCGATGGCGGCTCCGGTGCCCTTGGTGCCGCCGGTGACCAGAGCGCGTCGACCTTCGAGGGATTCGCTGATGGATGTGGTCACGGTGTGCTCCGTTCCCGGGTGCAGGCGCAGAAGGCACCGCTCCCACCATTACTGCTAAAATAGAAGCAACTAACTTCGACTTTAGCAGTAACTGAGGGGATGGTCGACGTGGCAAGCCGGATCAGGCTGGAGGACCGGGAGTGCCCACTGTCCACGACGGTGGAACACGTAGGCGAGTGGTGGACGCTGCTGATCCTCCACGACGCCTTCGACGGCTACACGCGCTTCGACCAGTTTCACGAGAGTCTGGGCATCTCCTCCAGCATGCTCACCACCCGGCTGAAAACCCTCGTCGCCGACGGACTGCTGGAGCGCCGGCCCTACCAGACCAACCCCGTACGCCACGAGTACGTCCTCACCGAACTCGGGCGCACTCTCCGACCGGTGGTCATCGCCCTGGCCGCGTGGGGCAACTCCCGCCTCACACCGGCCGAACGCAGCATGATCCTCATCGACGCGCACAGCGGCGAGGAAGTCGAGCCCATCGTTGTTGACGCCAAGACCGGCCGCCGACTCGACGACAGCGACACCTACGTCTTCACCGCAGGTCCCGCAGCCAGCGATGCCATGCGCCACCGATACGCGACACGACCGACCACCCCCGCGGAGGCGTGAGCAGCTGTTGTCGTACCGATCTTGGGACGCAGCGGGGCCGGCCCATGCGCCGAAACGGGCCGCGGTGCCAGCTCCTACTCCGCTGCACACGCGTGCGCAATGATCAAGGAAACGGGTGCGGATCAGGTCGCCGCTGCCGTCCAGGGCCGCCAGCAGGAGCAGGTTGCGGGTGGGAGCGGGTAAGCCGGTGGCGCGGAAGGCGAACGCGGACTGGAGGCGTCGGCTGAGCGGAAGGCGTTCGGGCAGGGCGGAGGCGGCCGAGCGCTGCGGGTCGCTGAGCGCGACGGGCAGTTCGAGCAGAGCCGGCGGATTGCCCCGTGCTTCGGCCATCAGGCGCCTGCGCACCCGCGGCGCGAGCGCCGGGAAGCGCTGGACGAGCAGCTCGTCGGACGCGGCCTCGCTGAGCGGGCCCACCTCGTGGACCGGGAGCCCGGCGTGGTCGAAGGACCCTTCCGTGCCGTCCCGGGCCGTGCACAGCAGGGCCGCGCCGCCCGCCAGGCGGCGGGCGACGTCACCGAGCACCCGACAACCACCTCGTCATCACCGCGCCGAAGACCCGCTCCAACCACGCCTGGGTCGCCATTTCACCCCGCGTCGCCACCGCGCTCCGGCACCGGGCGCTCACAACGACCCGTACGGGGGGGTGATCCTGACGACCCGTTCACCGGGCTGGTCTTCTGCCGGCCCGATGGCAGGCCGCTCGGACCCCACCTGGTCCTGGACCGGCTGCATCAGCTGTCCGAGGAAGCCGGCGTCCCGCGGATCACCGTGCACGACCTGCGGCACCTGGCGGCCACCATCACGATCACCGCCGGCGTACCGCTCACCGTGGTCTCCAAGACGCTGCGGCACTCCACCCTGTCGACCACCGCGAACATCTACAGCCACCTCACCCGGCAGGCAGCCCGCGAAGCCGTCGACACCATCGACGGCACCCTCACCGGAGCCGAGAAGGCCGGGCTCGGGACGAGCCGCCCGGCATGGCTGCGACCACCGCGCGACCACATCCGCCGGCTCGGTGAAGTTGTCCGCCGGCTCCGCTCCCCCGCAGCGTCGGCCTCCTGCGCCACGGCCTCCCGGCCGCAGACTGGACGTGCGAGCACATTGCGACCACCACGGCCCCGGACATACCAAAGGCCGCCCTCTCATGGATGAGAGAACGGCCTCCGACCTGCATGAAGCATGGTCGGGACGACAGGATTTGAACCTGCGACCCCTTGACCCCCAGTCAAGTGCGCTACCAAGCTGCGCCACGTCCCGAGCCCCGCTGACCTGGGGTTTCCCCTGGCCGAACCGGCAGGGAAACAATACCGCACTTCGCGGGGTGGCTGCGCGCACATTTCAGCCGCGCGGGTCATCTGACGGACGGGGCCGCGGGCGCTTGACCTCAAGCAGGCTTGAGGTTGCACGGTAGGTGCATGACACAAACGAACGCGGACACGGCGTTCCGCTACGAGGACCTGGGCCGTCTCATCGCGCTCATGACCGGTGCCGAGAAGCACGGGCCCGCCGCCACCTCCACGCTCGACGTGCTGTGGGTGCTGTACGACCGGGTGCTGCGGGTCGGGCCGGCGAGCGCGCAGGCAGCCGGGCGCGACCGGTTCCTGCTGTCTAAGGGGCACGGCCCGATGGCCTACTACGCCGTCCTCGCCGCCAAGGGCTTCTTCCCGGTGGAGTGGCTCGGCCGCTTCGGCGGGTTCGACTCACCGCTCGGGCACCACCCCGACCGCACTCTGATCCCCGGGGTCGAGATCGCCAGCGGCTCCCTCGGACACGGCCTGCCGCTGGGCGTCGGTACCGCGCTGGGCCTGCGCGCGCAGGGGCTGGACGACCCGGCGGTGTGGGTGCTGATCGGGGACGCGGAGCTCGACGAGGGCAGCAACCACGAGGCGCTCGCCTACGCCGGTTCGGCCGCCCTGGAGCGCCTGCACACCGTGGTGATCGACAACGACTCGGCGACCCACGGCTGGCCCGGCGGGATCGCCTCCCGCTTCGAGGCCGCCGGCTGGTCGGCGATCACCGTGGACGGGCGCGACCACGCCGCTCTGCACGCCGCCTTCACGGCGCCGCACCCGGGCCGGCCGCACGCCGTCGTGGCCCGCGTCGAGAAGAAGTTCTGAGACCACAACACAGGGGATGGGGAGAAATGGACACCATGCGGGAGCGGTTCATCACGGTCACGTCGAAGATGCTCGACGAGGACCCCCGGCTGGCACTCGTACTCGCCGAGATCACCATGGACGGGTTCCGCCCCGCCCAGCGGCGCCACCCGGACCGGGTGATCAACGTGGGCATCCGGGAGCAGCTCCTCGTCGGAGTGGGCGGCGGACTCGCCCTGACCGGGCTGCGGCCGATCCTGCACACTTTCGCCAGCTTCCTGGTGGAGCGGCCGTTCGAGCAGGTCAAGCTGGACTTCGGGCACCAGGACACGGGCGGTGTCCTCGTCAGCGCGAGCGCCAGCTACGACTGGCCGGCCGGCGGTTTCACCCACATGGCGCCCGGCGACGTGGCCCTCCTCGACACCCTCGACGGCTGGACCGTGCACGTGCCGGGCCACCCCGACGAGGCGGAGGCGCTGCTGCGCGACGCCTACGCCGCCGGGGACGACAAGGTGTACGTCCGCCTCAGCGAGCAGACGAACGCCGAACCGCGTCCGGTCACCGGCGCGGCCCCGCTCACCGTGCGGGAGGGGCGCTCGGGGGTG
This sequence comes from Streptomyces cirratus, assembly GCF_014650775.1. Classification (GTDB taxonomy): domain Bacteria; phylum Actinomycetota; class Actinomycetes; order Streptomycetales; family Streptomycetaceae; genus Streptomyces; species Streptomyces cirratus. The sequence continues at coordinate 313,842 of NZ_BMVP01000005.1, forward strand.
GTGCTGGCGGTCGGCCCGCTGCTGGACAACGTCCTCGCCGCGACGGAGGGCATGGACGTGACCGTGCTGTACGCCACGACCGTTCGGCCCTTCGACGACGCCGCCCTGCGCGCCGCCGTCGGGTGGGGCGGGCCGGCGGACGTGGTCCTGGTCGAGCCATACCTCGCCGGAACGTCCACGGCGGCGGCGAACGACGCCCTCGGCGACGTCCCGCACCGCGTCCTGGGCCTGGGCGTCGGCCGCGCCGAGCTGCGGCGCTACGGCACCCTCGCCGAGCACACCGCCGCGCACGGACTGGACGCCCGCTCACTGCGGGAGCGGATCTCCGCCTTCCTGCGCCCGGGCGCCTGAAGCGGGGGACGAGCCCGGCCTCGACCTCAGTCCAGGCCCTCGTCCCGCCCCCGCAGCAGCCCCGCCAGCTCCGCCGCGAGCGCCTTCACCGTCCCCAGCCCCTCCGTCCCCCACCGCCTCGGTGCCACGTCCACCGCGCACACCGTCCCGAGGACGATGCCCTGCCGGTCCGTGAGCGGAGCGCCGACGTAGGAACGCACCCCGCTCCCGTCCACGACGGCGTTGCCCGCGAAGCGCGCGAAGTCCCGTACGTCCTCCAGCACCAGCGCCCGGCCCCGGACCACCACATGGGGGCAGTACCCGTGGTCGCGGGCCAGCACGCGGGCCGGGTAGCCGCTCGGCGGGGCGTCGGGGCGGTGGTGGAGGCCCGCGAAGAACTGCCGCTCCTCACCGATGAAGTTGACCCCCGCGTGCGGGGCATCCAGGGTCTGCGCGATGCGCCGCGCGAAGGCGTCGAGTTCCGCGTCGGGCCGCTCCCCGAGGCCCAGTTCACGCAGCCGGACCGCGCGGGCGGGCGCTTCCCGGTCCACCGGCGTGAGCAGCAGATGGCCGGTCGATTCGTAGTACGTCATGACGGTTCCCCCGATCCTCCTAGGTGGCCGGGTCCGCCGCACTCGCGGACCCGGCGGCGTTGAACAGCAGGTGGTGGACGAGGGCGGCCAGCGCCCCCGTGCCGGAACTGGTCAGCCGCGCGTCACAGCGCACGACGGGCACGTCCGGTCCGAGCCCCACCGCCTCCCGGACCTCCCCGGGCGTGTAGCGGTGGCAGCCGTCGAACTCGTTGACGGCGACGATGAACCCGATCCCGCGCCGCTCGAAGAAGTCCACGGCGGGGAAACAGTCGGCGAGGCGGCGCGTGTCGGCCAGGACCACCGCCCCCAGCGCGCCGGCGCACAGCTCCTCCCAGAGGAACCAGAAGCGCTGCTGCCCGGGCGTGCCGAAGAGGTACAGGACGTGGCCCCGGTCGAGGGTGATCCTTCCGAAGTCCAGGGCGACGGTGGTCGTCGTCTTCGCCTCCACCCCTCCCAGCGGGTCGGTGCTCTCGCCGAGGCCGCTCAGCAGCTCCTCCGTGCACAGCGGTTCGATCTCGCTCACCGCGCCCACGAAAGTCGTCTTCCCCGCCCCGAACCCGCCCGCGACCAGGATCTTCAAGGTCGCGGGCAGGCCCCGGTCGTCACAGCCTTCGGCGTAGGCCATCGAGCACCGCCCGCAGCAGGTCCAGGTCGTCGGCGGGGAGCGAGTCACCGCCCGGGAACCTCGGCGCCCGCGCCTGCACGGCCCCGTGTTCCATCAGATCGGACAGCAGCACCTTCACCACCCCCGCCGGGAGCCGTAGCTGGCCGGCCACCTCCGCGACCGTCACCGCCGCCGCGCCGGCGCACAGGCGCAGCGCGAGGGTGTGTTCCGCGCCGAGCGGCGCGCGCGGGCGTACGCCCGTCGCCGTCACCAGCGAGAGCAGGTCCAGCGCGACGGCCGGCCGGGTCCGGCCGCCGCTCGCCGTGTACGGGCGCATGACCCGGCCCGCCGTGTCGTCCAGCCAGGGCGCGGTCTCGCGCCGCGTGCCGCACCCGTGCGCCCCCCGCGCCGCGGCCCTCATCGCTCCGAGTCGGCGACGGGCCGACGCGCCGGGGCCGCCAGGTAGGGACGTACGCTCTTCACCAGCATCGCCATCTCATAACCCAGCACCCCCGCGTCGGCCTCCCGGTCCGCCAGCACCGCCAGGCAAGTGCCGGAACCGGCCGCCGATACGAAGACCAGCGCCGAGTCGAGCTCCACCACCACCTGCCGGACCTCCGCGCCGTCCGCGAACCGGGATCCGGCACTGCGGCCCAGCGAGTACAGGCCCGATGCCAGCGCCGCCAAGTGGTCGGCGCTGTCGGCGTCCAGGCCGTGCACGCAGCTGACGAGTCCGTCCGCCGTGAGCAGCACCGCGCTGCGGGTGTACGGCACGCGCTGGACCAGGCCGCCGAGCAGCCAGTCGAGATCCGAGAGCCGGCTTGTCCTGGTCACCACTTCGCCGCTCATGAGGGTGCGCTCCTTGCTGGGGTGGGGGGTGGGGACGGGAGGGGGCGCGGCCGCCGGCGCGCCGGGCGGCGTCATGCCGGGGGCTCCGACCCGGCCCTGTCGAAGCCGCGCCGGAAGGCCGCCATCAGGCCGGGATCGTGCACGGGCGGCTCGGCTTCCGGGGCCCGGCGCGGGGCCGGGGCCTCGCGCAACTCGGGCACGAGGTGCTCCTGCGCACGGCGACGGGGCAGCGTCGGCCGGTCGGGGTCCACCCGGGCGGCGGGCACGGTGAGGGCGGCCGGCACCGGGCCTCCGGCGCCGGCGAAACCGGGGCCGGCGACGGGGTGGGCGGCGGCGACCGCGTGGACGTCGGCGGCGGCGTGAGCGGCGGCATCCAGGGCGGGCTCTGCTGCGGTGTCGGGACGAGCCGCGTCGAAGGCCCGGTCCCCGTCGGAGCCCGGGCCGGGGCCCGCGTCGGACACCGCGTACGGGACCGGTTCCGCGAGCGGCCGCGCACGCGGACGCGCGCCCGGCACCGGCTCGGCCCACGCCGGCACCGTCGGGCCGGTGTCCGCCGGTTCGGGCCGGCGCGGCGGAGGGGGCGTGCGCACGGGCTCCAGCGGAGGCATCGCCGCCCCCGACCCGGTCCCCCACGACGTGGCCGTCGAACCGCCCTGTGCGTCGGCGGCGCCCGGCGGCTGCGCGCCCAGCAACTCGTGCGGCAGCACGAGCACTGCCCGCACCCCGCCGTAGATGTTGGACTTGAGCTCGACGGCGACCCCGTGCCTGCGGGCCAGGGCCGACACCACGAACAGGCCGATCCGGCCGTCGGCCAGCAGGTGCCGCACGTTGACCTGGTCGGGATCGCCCAGGAGGGCGTTCATCCGGTGCTGCTCCTCGGCCGGCATGCCCAGCCCCCGGTCCTCCACCTCGACCGCGATCCCGGCGGTGACGCGTTCGGCGCGCACCACCACGTCGGTGTCGGGGGCGGAGAAGACGGTGGCGTTCTCGATGAGCTCCGCCAGCAGGTGGACGACGTCGGCGACGGCGTGCCCGCGGACGGTGCCGCCCGCCGGGGGCACCACCTTGACCCGCGTGTACTGCTCGACCTCCGCGACGGAGGACCTCAGCACCTCGCTCAGGTCGATGGGACGGGTCCACTGCCGACGGGAGGCGGCGCCGCCGAGCACGGCGAGGTTCTCGGCGTGGCGCCGGATCCGGGTGGCGAGGTGGTCGACGTGGAAGAGCTCCCTCAGCAGGTCCGGGTCCTCGACCGTGTCTTCGAGGTCGTCCAGCAGCGAAATCTCGCGGTGCACGAGGGACTGGAGCCGACGCGCCAGGTTGACGAACACCTCGACCTTGCGGTCGCTGTCGGACGGGGCGGCCTGCCCGGCCAGCCGTACGAGCACTTGGTGCGCCTGTTCACGGGCGCCGCGCAGCTCCTGCGCGAGCAGCCAGAACTCGTCCACGCCCGCGGGGTCGGTGCCCGGCGGCGGTCCGCCGCGCACCGGGCGGGGCGGCATCTCGCCCCGCTCCAGCCGGTCGGCGGCCGTCCGCAGCTCCTGGCGGCCGCGCAGGCTGGAGCGGCGCAGGGCCTCGCACCGTTCGCGTACGGCCTTCGCCGCGCGCTGCGCACCGAGCAGGGCGGCGGCGAGCGCACCGACCGCGAGCAGCCCGCAGCCGGTGAGCACGGGCCACAGCCGGGGGTCGCGGGTGCCCTCACCGCCGCCGAGTTGCAGGGTGAAGATCACGGCGGCCGCGCCGCTGAGTCCGGCGGCGAGCGTGGGCAGGACGGCGGCCCGGAGCAGCTGGGGGCGTAACTGCCGGCCGGGGCCGGTGGCGGCGTGTCTCGACGGTGCGTGGCGGGCGACGCGGTATCCGGACATCGGGGTCCTCGGTACGTGGGGCTTCCGGGCCCCCGGCACTGCCAAGGCCCGGTGTTGATCACCGGATACCCACGCTAGACCGCACAGTCCCACCCCGGACGCCCGGTTGGGCAACTTCACCGGGTGCTTACCGCCTGGGAAGGAGCGCTCGCACGACCGCCCGAATATGCCGCCGGCGCCCCGCGGCTCGCCGGCGGCGCGGCGGTGTTACGAGCCCACCGACTCCGGCTCCTCGTGGGGCAGCGCCGGCTTCGGCGTGGCGGAGGCGGGAGGGGAGACGGGTGCCGTCGCGGGGGCGGCGTCCGCGACGAAGGGGCGCCACCACGGCTCGGCCGGCGCGTCGGCGGCTCCCGGCTCGAAGGGCTGGCCCGGCACCGGCAGCGCGATCGCCGCACCGGCCGCCTCCGCCGCGGCGAAGGTGCCCTCGCCCGGCTCGTCCCACGGGTGCGGGGCCAGGTTGAAGGTGCCCCAGTGGATCGGCAGCATCGTGCCGTGCGGGATGCCGCCCTGGAGGTCGAGGTGGGCGCGCATGCCCTCCTCGGGCGTCATGTGGATGTCGGGCCAGTACTCGGAGTACGCCCCGATCTGGATCATCGTGGCGTCGAACGGGCCGTGCGCGGCGCCGATCTCCTGGAAGCCCGGGAAGTAGCCCGTGTCACCGCTGTGGTAGATCCGGTGCGCGTCGCCTTCGACGACCCAGGACGCCCAGAGGGTGAACTGCTGGTTGCGCAGGCCGCGTCCGCAGAAGTGCCGCGCGGGGGTGGCGGTGAGGGAGAGCCCGGCGACCTTGGTGCTCTCGTTCCAGTCCAGCTCGCGCAGCCGCTCCGCCGGGACGCCCCAGCGCTCCAGGTGGGCGCCGACTCCGAGCGGGACGGCGAAGACCGTGTCCGTACCGGCGAGCGCCTTGATCGTCGGGAGGTCGAGGTGGTCGTAGTGGTCGTGGGAGATCACCACGACGTCGACCTCCCCGAGCGAGGCCAGCGGTACCGGCACCGGGTGCAGCCGCTTGGGCCCCGCGAACGGGAAGGGGGAGCACCGCTCACCCCACACCGGGTCGAACAGCACCCGGTGGCCGTCGATCTCGGCGAGGACGCTGGAGTGCCCCATCCACGTCAGCCGCAGTCCGCTCGCGGGCGGCTTGGCGAGCTCGGCGAGGGTCGTCGGGTACACCGGGATCGGCGCGCCCGGGCTGCGCCGCAGGCGCTGCTCCTTGTGGAAGTAGATCTTGGCGAACTCCGCCATGGAGCCGGAAGGCCTGGTCCGGGCCCCCACCGGGTTCTGGAAGACTCCGTCGGCGAAGTTCGGCGAGCGCAGGATCCGCTCCAGCCGGGCACCGGACGGGTCCGCGCCGAAGGCTTCGGGCCGCAGGGCGCGCAGCCGGGGACGCAGGGGACGGGAGCCGGACAAGGCGCCTCCTGTGAGGATGGGGGCAGGACGGTCGTAGGTGTCTACGACCATCCCAACGCACACCGGCCCGCGGGGATTCCGCTTGCGGCCCTCCGGCGTGTCGCGGGATTCCCCCGCCACCCGGTCACCCCGTGCCCTGCGCAGGCCGCAGATCCGCCCCCGCGCCCCGAAAAGAGGCGCCGCCGCCCGCACAGGTCCGCCGCCCACACGGGCCCCGTCACCCCTACAGCGGCAGCAGGTCCGGCCGCTTCGCCTCGACGTGGTCCCCGGAGGACTCGCCGCGCAGCCGCCGCCCGATCCAGGGCACCAGGTGCTCGCGCGCCCACTGGACGTTGTCGCGGGTCACGTCCACCGAGCCGCGCGGCCGTTCCGGCGGCCACGGCTGGTCGGGGTCGGCGGGCACGTCGAGGCCGAGCACCTGGGCGGCGCGCAGCGCGACCCGGGTGTGCCCTTCGGGTGAGAGGTGCAGCCGGTCGGTGTCCCAGGCCCGCCGGTCCTGCACGGACTTGAGCGACCAGAGGTCGAGCACCGGGCAGTCGTACCGGTCGGCGATGGCGCGCACGTGCGCGCTGTACGTCGCCACCTTGCCCCGCAAGTGCTTGAGGACCGGCACCCCCCGGGTGTCGAACCCGGTCGTGATCATGACCTGGCCGACGGAGCCGGCGAGGTCGGCCACGGCCGCCTCGAAGCGCTCGGCCACGTCGTCCGGGTCGGTTCCCGGACGGATGATGTCGTTGCCCCCCGCGCAGAAGGTGACGAGGTCGGGTGCGAGGGCCTTGGCCCTCGGGACCTGATCGGCCACGATCTGGTCGAGCACCTTCCCCCGCACGGCCAGGTTCGCGTACCGGAAATCGTGTTCTTCCCGCTGATCGGCCAGGAGCACGGCAAGCCGGTCCGCCCAGCCGAGATATGAATCCCCGGGTCCCGGGTCCCCTACGCCCTCGGTGAAGCTGTCCCCGATCGCCGCGTACGAACCGATGGTCTTGAGTGTCGTCTTCGTCGCTGCCACAGCACCACATCCTTCACCCCCGCGGGCAACCTACGCCAACGTAATGAGGGTTTGACGGACCGTGATCTATGCCACGATGCACATGAGGAATAAGAAACGCGTGAGGCCGGAACCCCCTTGGGAGCCCCGGCCTCCTGCATCTGTGCGCCCCTGCTCGCGGTGCGTCAGACGCTGACGCCCTTCGAGCGCAGGTACGCGAGCGGGTCGATGTCCGAGCCGTAGGACGGGCCGGTGCGGATCTCGAAGTGGAGGTGCGGGCCGGTCACGTTGCCGGTGGCGCCGGAGAGTCCGATCTGCTGTCCGGCGGTGACGCTCTGACCGACCGAGACGGACAGCTGGGAGAGGTGTCCGTACTGGGAGTACTTGCCGTCGGCGTGCCGGATCACTACCTCGTTGCCGTACGCACCGCCCCAGCCCGCCGTGACCACGGTGCCGGCGCCGACCGCCTTGACGCTGGTGCCGGTGCTCGCGATGAAGTCGACGCCGGTGTGGTAACCGGAGGACCACATGCTGCCCGCCTGCTTGTACGGGGTGGAGGTCCCGCCGCTGACCGGGGCGACGAATCCGGACGCCGCGACGGTGCCGGTCGAGGAGCCGGAGCCCTGCGCGGACGGGGCCTCGGGCTGCTCGGCGGCCGAACCGCTGCCGGAGCCGGCCTCGGAGGGCGCCTGGGCCTTGCCGGAGGAACGGTGGGAGCCGTCCGGAGCCGAGGCCGGGCCGTCGGCCCGGGCGGCCGGCTTGGCGGGGGCCTTCTCGCCGTGCCCGGCGAGCGTCAGCCGCAGGCCCGGGTGGATCAGGGAGGGGTTCTCGCCGACGGCCTCGCGGTTGTCGGCGTACAAGCGCTCCCAGCCGCCGGACACGTGGCGCTCGGCGGCGATCTTCGACAGGTAGTCGCCGGGGACGACGGTGTAGACGACGGGGGCGGCGGCCGGGGCGGCGGCGGGCTCGGCCTGGACCGATGCCGGGAGCTGAGGGGCCTGGACGGGCAGCGCGGCCTGGGTGGCGGCGTGGGTGGCGGCGGGGGCGGCGTGGGCGCCGGCGGCGCCCATCAGCGGCAGCGCGAGCGCTGCGCCACCGGTACCGGCGGCGGCCAGGCCGCGGGGTATGGCACGGGACTTCGGACGGCGGTGCTTGCCTTTTGCGGGCATGACGAATTCCTCTCCGTCGCCTGCGAGGTGAGCTGTCGGGTTCGGACTGGAGATGTCCGGCCGTACGCACAGCAGCGATGTACGGCTTCACCCCGAGCCGTTCCGGCGGGAAGATCCGGAACAGCGGCTTACCTGGTTCCCCCGCTCCTGCCGCGCGCGTGAATAGTCGGGTGCGGTTCCCGGGCGGCGGCAGGATTCGGCGGTCCACCCGGATCGATCGCGAAGGTAATCCAGCGGGGCGGTGCACAACAAGCCGTGAATTTCCTGACGGAATAGCAGGTATGGGGAGCCGGCTGAATTCCCGTCACCCTCCGTCCATTCAGTGCCTGCAACGACCGTTACGACAAGGGAATTCGCGTTCCGCGATCAGGCACGCACGGTCACCGTATGATCTGGCTCACGGCGTCCGGCGTGATCTCGCCTCCGGATATGGCAAGTTGGCCCCAACCAGCGCAATTCGGACAGTGTGACGAAGAACCCGGCAGCCCGCGCCCACCACCCCGGCCGCGACGGCCCACGACGATGCGGAGGACCCGTCCCGTGACCCAGCAGATAGCCGCCAACCCGCCCGCGGGGCCCGAACTGTCCGGAGTGCACAATTTCCGCGACGTGGGTGGACTGCCGACCACCGACGGACGGAGGGTCAGGTCGGGACTTCTCTTCCGAAGCGGACATCTGGCGCATGCCACTGAAAACGACGTGGAATTCTTGGCCTCGCTCGGCCTGCACACCGTTTTCGACTTCCGCAACGGCGCCGATCACGCACTGGAAGGGCCCGATGTCGAACTGCCCGGCGTCCGGAACGTGAACATTCCGCTGACGGACCCCGCGGACGGCCGGGAGTTCTGGAAAATGGTCCGCGACGGCGATCTGGGGCAGCTCCGGGGCCTCCTGGGCGAGGGAAGGGCCGCCGCCCGCATGAGGAACTCGTACCGGGCGATCATCAGGGACCGGACGGCCGAGCACAGCCGGGTCGTGCACGCGCTCGCCGAGGACAGCGTCCCGGCCCTGATGCACTGCGCGGCCGGCAAGGACCGGGCCGGGCTGTCGATCGCCGTCACACTGCTCGCCCTCGGGGTCGAGCGGGAGGCGATCGTGGCGGACTACCTGGAGTCCAACGCTCCGCACAACCGCTACCGGGTGCGCCGGGGCGACGACTCCCCCGACGCCCGCTCCCCCGAGGTGATGGAGCTGCTGGCCCCCCTGTTCGACGCCCGCGCCGAATTCCTGACCACCGCCTTCGAGACGATCGACGCGACGTGGGGCGGGGTGGGGCCCTACCTGGCCGAGGGGCTCGGGCTCACGCCCGCGACCCTCGGCCGGCTGCGGGACCGGCTCCTCGACTGACCGGCCCCTCGAAGGCGAGGCGGCCGGGGCAGGCCGTCAGCGGTTGCCGACGGCCTGCTTCACGAGGGTCCTGCCGAAGTCCCACATCAGGGCGCCCCCGCCGTGCGCCTCGTCCATGACCTCGCGGAAGGCGACGACGAAGCGGTCCACATCCGCCTCGTCGACGATCAGCGGCGGGATCAGCTTGATGACCTCCAAGTGGTCCCCGGAGACCTGCGTGAGGATCCGGTGCTTCTGGAGCAGCGGGACCACGACCATCTGCGCGAAGAGCCCCTTGCGGGCCGCCTGGAGCATCGTCCAGCGGCTGCGCAGACCGAGCGAGGACGGGCGGCCGAACTCGATGCCGATCATCAGCCCGCGCCCGCGCACCTCGTGCAGAAGCTCGTACTCGTCCACCATGGCGGCGAGCCGCCCGCGCAGCAGGTCTCCCGTCGCGCGGGCGTGGGCCACGATCCCCTCGTCCTCCATGACGGTGAGCACCGCCAGTCCGGCCGCCATCGCCTGCGCGTTGGAGCCGAAGCTCGCGGAGTGCACCAGCACCCGGTCCATGGAGGAGTAGACCTTCTTGAAGATCCAGTCCCTCCCGAGGGTCGCCCCGACCGGTACGTAGCCCCCGGAGAGGGCCTTGGCCACGCACACCAGATCGGGTTCCAGGCCCGGTTCGTGCTGGTACGCGTAGAACTCCCCGGTGCGTCCGAGGCCGGTCTGCACCTCGTCGGCGATCAGGAGTGCCTTGTGGCGGCGCAGCAGGTCCTGGGCGGCGAGCAGGAACCCGGGCGGAGGCGCGAGCACCCCCTTGCCCTGGATGGGTTCCACGACGAAGGCGGCGACGTCGCCCCGTTTCAGCTCCCGCTCCAGCGCGGCCAGGTCGCCGAGCGGGATCCGGGTGTCGGGCAGCAGCGGCGCGAAGCCGTCGCGGAAGCCGCCCTCGCCGTTGACCGAGAGGGAGCCCGCGGTCAGGCCGTGGAAGGCGTGGTCGCAGTAGAGGACCCTGGGGCGTCCGGTGGCGTACCGGGCGAACTTGAGGGCGGTCTCCACCGCTTCGGTGCCGCTGTTGCCGAAGAAGACCCGGTCCAGGTGCGGGCTGTAGGACAGGAGCTTCTCGGCCAGCAGCCCGGGCAGCGGCTGGCAGTCGAAGCGGGTGAGGTCGGCGAGCTGGGCGTCCAGGACGTCGTGCAGGGCCCGGCGGACGACCGGGTGGTGCCGGCCGAGGCCCATCACGCCGAAACCGGCGAGCATGTCGAGGTAGTCGTTGCCCTCGGCGTCCCAGAAGTGGGCCCCTTCCGCCCGCTCGTAGACCTTGTCGAAGCCGATGGTGTGCAGCATCCGGGGCAGCTGGTGGTTGAGGTGCCGGGCGTGCAGTTCGTACCGCTCGGCGCCGCGTTCGGCCAGCAGGGCGCCGAGGTCGAAGCCCTTGCCCCCTGCGGTTGCGGGCGTCATGCCGAGGTGTCCCGGTTGCCGCCGAGCGTCTCCCTGGCCGCGCGCAGGGACTCCTTGAGGGAGCCCATCGTGGCGAGGACGGCGGTCGGCTCGTAGCCGCAGTGCGCCATGCAGTTCGCGCAGCGCGGGTCCTTGCCGCGGCCGTACTTGCTCCAGTCGGTGTCGTCGATCAGTTCCCGGTACGTCGGGACGTATCCGTCGCTCATCAGGTAGCAGGGCCGCTGCCAGCCGAAGAGGGAGTAATTCGGAATGGCCCAGGCGGTGCAGGGGAAATCGGCCTTGCCTTCCAGGAAGTCCAGGAAGAGCGGGGAGTGGTTGAGCCGCCAGCGCCGCCGGTTGCCGCCGGCGAAGGCCTTCTTGAAGAGTTCCCTGGTCTGTTCGACACCGAGGAAGTGTTCCTGGTCGGGGGCCTTTTCGTAGGCGTAGGCGGGCGAGATCATCATTTCGTCGACCTTGAGGTCGTCGTTGAGGTAGTTCAGCACCTCGATGATCGTCTGCGGTGTGTCGGTGTTGAAGAAGGTGGAGTTCGTGGTGACCCGGAAACCGCGGCTCTTGGCTTCCTTGATGGCCGCCACCGCCTCGTCGAAGACGCCTTCCTTGGCCACGGACTCGTCGTGCCGCTCGCGCAGCCCGTCGATGTGCACCGCGAACGCGAAGTAAGGGGAGGGGGTGAACTTCTCGATCTTCTTGCGGAGCAGCATCGCGTTGGTGCAGAGGAAGACGTACTTCCTGCGTGCCACCAGCTGCCGGACGATCTCGTGGATCTGGGGGTGCATCAGGGGTTCGCCGCCGGCGATGGACACCATGGGCGCCCCCGACTCCAGCACGGCGCCGACGGCCTGGGCGACGGGCATGCGCTGCTTGAGCACCCCCGCCGGGTGCTGGATCTTCCCGCACCCCTCGCATGCCAGGTTGCAGGCGTAGAGCGGCTCCAGCTCGACGATCAGCGGGAACTTCTCACGCTTGCGCAGCTTCTGTTCGAGAAGATAGGTCCCGACCCTGATGGACTGTCGCAACGGCATGGCCATCTGGCTCACCTCCTGGGGAGCAGCAAAGAACGGTGCCAGTCATAAAACGCGGGCAGTACGGCACGCAATACGCGGAAGGCCGATATTCCTCCGCGGACCGTGCCGATTCGGACGAGCTCGTGCTCCGGAGCGTCCACGATCACCCGGACGGCCGCAACCGGACGGCTCGCGCCCCAGGTGGCGGTCCACAAGGTGGCCGCGGATTCCATGTCGACGGCGATGGCGCCGGTGGCGCGCAGCTGGGCGCGTTCCTGGCCCCGTACGACGTGGTCGGATCCGGTCAGTGCGCCGGTGTGCACGGTCCGGCCGGGGACGGCCCGGGCCAGTGCCTCGGCGAGCAGGGGGGCGCCGTCGCAGACGACGGTGCCCCGGGGGTCCCTGGCTTCCTCGGCGACGACCAGGTCGCCGGGGTTCATGCCGGGGGCGAGGCCGGCGCAGAAGCCGGTGGCGAGGACGGCGGCCCCGGCCATGCCGGGCGCGGCGAGGGCCCGGGTGACGGCCCGCTCGGCGGCTCGCGGGCCCATGCCGGTGCGCAGGACGGCGTACTCCCGCGGGGAGCCGCGGTCGCCGCCGCTGCGCAGGGCCAGCCGTTCGATGCGCAGGGCGCAGGCCACGAGCAGCGGTACGGGGGCGGGGTCGGCGCGGTCGCCCATCAGGCCTCCTCGGCGAGGACCGCCGTGGCCTCGCGGACGGGACCCGCCGCGCTCACGTGGGCGGGGCCGGCCGTGTACCGGCCTCCGGGGCCGAACGGTTCCCCGTACAGGTAGCGGCCGAGGGCGGTCAGCGGGAACACCTGCCGGTACAGGTGGTAGTTGATGGAGAAGTCCCAGGGGAAGCCGGTGCCGGTGAAGTACGGCTCGTCCCAGGAGCCGTCCTCGCGCTGGGTGTGTACGAGGTGGGCGATGCCGCGTTCCACGGCCCTGCCCTCGCGTTCCCCGGCCGAGAGCAGGGCCATGAGCGCCCATGCGGTCTGGGAGGCGGTGGAGGCGCCCTTCCCGGCCCAGGCGGGGTCCTTGTAGGACCGCTGGTCCTCCCCCCACCCCCCGTCCTCGTTCTGTACGGACTCCAGCCAGGCCACGGCCCGCCGGATCGCGGGGTGAGCGGTGGGGAGTCCGGCGGCGGTGAGGGCCGGGACCACCGAGCCGGTGCCGTACACGTAGTTGGTGCCCCAGCGGCCGAACCACGCGCCGCTGGGCTCCTGTTCGGCCAGCAGCCAGGCGATGCCCCGCCGGGTCCGGGCGTCGCCCGTCATGCCTTCGACGGCGAGCATCTCGACGACGTGGGCGGTGACGTCGGCCGAGGGCGGGTCGATGACCTCGCCGAAGTCGCAGAAGGGGAGCCGGTTGGGGAAGGGGCTGGTGTTGTCGGCGTCGAAGGCCCCCCAGGCGCCGTTCTTCGACTGCATGCCGAGGTTCCAGGCCACCCCCCGGGCGATGGCGGCCTCGACCTTCGCCGGGTCGGGGTGGGCGATCCGGCGCAGCGCGAGGACCACCTCGGCGGTGTCGTCGATGTCGGGGTAGGTGTCGTTGTGGAACTCGAACGCCCAGCCCCCGGGGGCGAGTCCGGGCCTGCGCACGGCCCAGTCGCCACTGCGGGTGATCTCCTCGCCGAGCATCCAGTCGGCGGCCTTGAGCAGGGCGGGATGGTCGGCCGGCAGGCCCGCGTCGGCCAGGGCGATGGCGGCGAGGCAGGTGTCCCAGACCGGCGACTGACAGGCCTCGATCATCCGGGAACCGTCCTCGCGCCAGACGGCGAACCGGTCGAGGGATTCCAGGCCGGCCCGCATCACGGGGTGTCCGAGGTCGTAGCCGAGCAGGTGCAGGGCGATGACGGAGTAGACGGCGGGGGGCTGGATCCCGCCCCAGCAGCCGTCGTTCTCCTGGCGCTCGATGATCCAGCGGGCGGCGGTGTCCATGGCGGCCTTGCGCAGCCGGCGTGGGGCGAAGCGCCGGTAGAGGTGCAGGGCCTTGTCCATGCGCTGGAAGGCGCCGTCCCAACTGGCGAGCGGGGCACTGCGTTTGGCGGGGTTGGGGTTGCGTGCGTCGGTGTGCAGCTCGTCCAGTGCGAACGGCGCGGGACGGACCGGACGCAGGGCGGAGACCACGGTGAGCGGGACGATGGTCTGGCGGGCCCAGCAGCCGAAGTCGTAGATGTTGAGCGGCACCCAGGGCGGCAGGAAGACCAGTTCGGGCGGGAGTTCGGGCAGGTGCTCCCACTTCCACCAGCCGAAGAGGGCCAGCCAGATCCGGGTGAAGACCCGGGCGGCGGCGATCCCCCCGCGGGACCGGATCCAGGCCGAGGCGCGCGCCATGTGCGGGGCGTCGGGCGGGTCCCCGGCGAGCCGCAGCGCGACGTACGCCTCGATGGTGGCGGAGAGTTCGGGCGGTCCGCCGTGGAAGGTGGCCCAGGTGCCGTCCTCGCGTTGCTGCCCGCGGACGAATAAGGCCGCGGCGTGCGTGGTGGCCTCGTCCCGGATGCCGAGGAACTGCCGCAGCAGCAGGTCCTCGGCGTCCATGGTGACGTTGGTCTCCAGGTCGCCCTTCCACCATCCGGCCGGATCCTGCCGGTCGAGCAGGTGGCGGATGGCGCGCTCGGTGGCGTCCTGGACCCCGGGCAGCGCGCCCGGGGTGGCGGCCGGCTCGCGCGCGGGCCCCGCGCCCGGGGTTCCGGCGCCGTCGGTCGTCGCTGTCATGGCTTCCCCTTCGTGCAGTGTCCTCTGCTGTGCTGGGGTCTGCCGTCGGCCGGTGCACGCCTAGGCAGTGCCAAGCAGGTGGGCGGCGCCGGCCGGCGACTCATGATTCATATCCGCGCCCGGGCGATAATCACCTTTTACGCACGACGACGAAGTCGGCGAGGGCGACGAGCTGGTCGCGCACCCGCTGCGGCATGTCGACGTCGTCGAGCGCGCGGATCGCCACGGCGTGCTGGCGGCGGGCCTCGTCTGCGGTCCACTGGCGCCCGCCGGCCTCCTCGATGAGGGCGGCGCGGGCGGCGAACTCCTCTTCGGAGAAGTTCTCGAAGTCGTTGCTCTTGGCGTCGGCGGCCAGCAGCCGGCCCAGTTCCTCGCAGGCGGGCCCGCCCGCGGCGAGGGCGGCGACGACCGGCAGGGACTTCTTGCGCTGGCGCAGGTCGCTCCAGGTCTGCTTGCCGGTGGCTTCCGGGTCGCCCCAGATGCCGAGCAGGTCGTCGACGGCCTGGAAGGCGAGGCCGAGGTGGTACCCGTACTCCTCCAGCTTGTCGGCGGTACGGTCGTCCGCGCCGCCGAGCACGGCGCCGATGGAGATGGCGCAGGCCAGCAGGGCGCCCGTCTTGTTGCCCTCCATCTCCAGGCACTCCTCGACGCTGACGCGCTCGCGGTGCTCGTAGGAGATGTCCTGCGCCTGGCCGTCGATGAGCTTGCGGGTCGCCGTGGTCAGCCGGCGCGCCGCGCGGCCCGCCTCGACGGTTCCCAGCTCCAGCAGGACCTCGTTGGCGAGGGCGAACAGCGCGTCGCCGACGAGGATGGCCTGCGCCGGGCCGTGCACCTTCCACACCGTGTCGCGGTGGCGGCGCTGCTCGTCGCCGTCCATCAGGTCGTCGTGCAGCAGGGAGAAGTTGTGGACGAGTTCGACGGCGACGGCGCCGGGGATGCCGACCTCGGCGGCGACGCCCGCGGCTTCGGCGGAGAGCAGTGCGAGGGCGGGCCGCACGGCCTTGCCCTGGTCGCCGTCCGCGGGGTTGCCCTGGGCGTCGATCCAGCCGAAGTGGTAGGCGGCGACGGTGTCCATGGGCGCCGCGAGCCGGTCGACGGCGGCGCGGAGCACCGGGGTGGACAGGGTGCGGCCGCGTTCCAGCAGGGCGAGCGTGTCCGCTGCCTCCCCACCGGCCGTGCCCACGCTGGCGCCGGTGTTCTCGACAGCCGGATTCCCCGGGTTCACTGGCTCTCCTCTGGTTCCTGTACGTGCTGTTGTGCGTGCTGCGGGTGTGCCGCTGGTGCTGGTGGTGGTCATGCCGCCTCTTGCAGGGGGTTTTCGCGGTGGCGGCCGAGCGCGGCGAGTGCGGCGTGTGCCGCGCCCACTCCGCTGCGGACGGCGCTCTCCATGGTCGCGGGCCAACCGGTGGCGGTCCACGCACCGGCGAGATACAGCCCCGGCGTGTCGGTCCGGAATCCGGGGCGGAGCCGGCCGACGCCGGGAGTGGGGGCGAAGGTGGCGGTGCGTTCGCGGGTGACGAAGAAGTCCCGCACCTTCGCTCCGCGTGTGGCCGGCAGCAGCCGTTCCAGTTCGGGCAGGTACTTGGTCCGCAGGACGGAGACGGGCTCGTCGATGTCGTCCTGGGCGGCGGACTGGGACAGGGCCAGGTACTGGCCGCCGTCGGTGAGTCCGGACGCGTCGGTACGGTCGAAGACCCACTGGACGGGGGAGCCCAGCGCGGCGAAGAAGGGGCGCCGGAGCACCTTGCGGTCGTAGACGACGTGGACGTTGAGGATGGGGGCGGTGCCGATGTCGAGGAGCTTGTCGGGGTCGGCCAGCGCCCCGGCCGGGAGCAGCCCGTGCGCCTCGCGCTGCGGGACGGCGAGGACGACGGTGGCGGCGTCCAGCGTCCCGGTCTCGGTGTCCACCCGCCAGTTGCCGTCCTGGGAGCGAAAGATGCCGGTGACGCGGGCGCGCAGTTGCGTGCGCACCCCGGCGGCGTCGAGTTCCTTGCGGGCGAGCGTGTCGTGCAGGTCGCCGAGCGGGACCGCGGCCCAGCCGATGTCGGCGGCGCCGTTCTCGGAGAGCAGGCCGGTCTTGAAGACCATGGCGGCCAGGCCCAGGGAGGACTGGTCGGCGGTGGCGTTGAGGGTGGCGATGCCCACGAGGTCCCACAGCGCCTCGATGGCGCGCGGGGACTGGCCGTAGCGGCCGAGCCAGGTCGCGAAGTCCAGTCCGTCGAGGGCCGGGTCGGTGGGGTCGAGGCGGCGCAGGGCCAGGGCGGCGCGCCCGACGCCGGCCCGCTCGGCCAGGGACAGGTGCGGGTACCGGGCCAGGGAGGACGCCAGGTGCAGGGGTACGGGCAGGGCGCTGCGTCGCAGCCGGCCCAGGCGCGGGCCGCCGGGGTGGGCGACGTCGAGCACGGGGACGTCGAGCCGCTCTTGCAGCGGCGCGAGGGCGGTGCCGCCGACGCGGTCGAGGAACCAGCGGTAGGCGGTGCAGCAGCGCAGGTAGACGTGCTGGCCGTTGTCGACGGTGAGGTCGCCGCGCTTGAAGGAGAAGGCGAGGCCGCCGAGCCGGGGCCGGCTCTCGAGGAGGGTCACCCGCAGTCCGGCGCCGGCGAGTTCGAGGGCGGCGGTGACTCCTGCGAGGCCGCCGCCGACGACCACCGCGTGGTTCGCGCTCATACGTCCTCCCTCGTCGTCCCGGAGGACGCCGGGGTGAGGGACGGGGTTGCTCCGGCGGTCATCAGCTCCGCCTCCTGGTGCTCTGGCGGGAGATGGTCCGCGCGTCGAGGCCGGAGAGGCCGCGGACGGCGACGTACGCCTTCTCGTGGGTCGGCAGTGAGACGCGTCCGCGCAGCACGGCCTCGGGTTCGCGCTCGATCCGGTCCAGCAGGCGCCGGTAGATGCCGGCCATGGCGGCGACGCACGCACCGCTGCGCCGGTCGAGCATGGGCAGCAGCCGGTAGCCCTCGACGAACAGGGCGCGGGCGCGCCGCACTTCGTGGTGGACGAGCCCGGCGAAGTCGGCGCCGGCGGGGGCCCGGTCGGTGTGGAAGCCGTCGGAGCAACCGAACTTGGCGAGGTCCTCGGCGGGCAGGTAGGTGCGTCCGTTGCCCGCGTCCTCGCGGACGTCCCTGAGGATGTTGGTGAGTTGGAGGGCGAGGCCCAGGGTGTCGGCGTACTCGGGGGCGCGGGCCGCGTCGGCGGCACCGGGGGCGGTGCCGAAGACGCCGAGGGAGAGCCGTCCGATGGCGCCGGCCACGCAGCGGCAGTAGGCCTTGAGGTCGTCCCAGGTCTCGTACGTCTCGCCGCGGACGTCCATGAGGACGCCGTCGATGAGTTCGTCGAGGCCGCCGAGGGGGATCGGGAAGCGGCGCGCGGCGTGGGCGAGGGCGACGGCGACCGGGTCCGTGTCGTCCTCCTCGATCTCCCCTGCGCGGATCCGGCCGAGGAGGGCGCGGGTCTCCTCCAGCCGGACGAGCTTGGCGTCGGCGGGCAGCGTGCCGTCGCCGATGTCGTCGACGCGACGGGAGAAGGCGTACAGCGCGGACATCGCCTGCCGCTTGTCGGTGGGCAGCAGGCGGATGCCGTACGCGAAGTTGCGCGCCTGTATTCCGGTGACGGCTTCGCAGTAGCTGTAGGCCGCGGAAATCGGTGCGGACAGCACAGCCGGCTCGGACGGTGCGGACGCGTGTGTGGGGCCCTCCACGTTCGGGCTCACCCCTTTCTCGGCGCTGAGCGCAGGACGGCGGCCACCTCGCGGAGCAGGCCGCTCCTGGTGGGCTTGGGCGGGCCGGGGGCTACGTCGAAGCCGGCGGCCGCGATCGCGTTCAGGGCGGCGCGCCCCCCTCCCACGAAACCCGCGAGAAGCAGCCGGAGCCTGCCGTGCACGCTGCCGACGAGCGGGGTGCCCTCGTCGAGCAGCGCGCGGGCGCGTTCGGTTTCGAATGCGATCAGGGAGCGTACGGACGCTCCGGCGGTGGGCGCTTCGAGGTCGGTCTCGGTGACGTGGAAGCGGCGCATGTCCTGGCCGGGGAGGTAGATCCGGTCGCGGCCGAGGTCCTCGGTGACGTCCTGGAGGTGCTCGGCGATCTGCAGGGCGGTGCAGACGGCGTCGGAGTGGCGGATCCGCTCGGGGGTGCTGGTCCCGGTGAGGGAGAGGACGAGCCGGCCGACGGGGTTGGCGGACAGCTCGCAGTAGGCGACGAGGTCCTCGTACGTGTCGTAGCGCGAGACCAGCTGGTCCTGGCGGTTGGCCTCGATGAGCCCGAGGAAGGGTTCGGGGGTGAGGCCGTGGGCCCGCACGACGGGTTGCAGGGCCTGCAGGAGCGGGTGGCGCGGGGAGCCGTCGCCGGAACCGAAGACGCGCCCCAGGTCGGTTTCGAAGGCGTCCAGCATGGCGAGCCGGTCATCGGTGGCGGTCGCGTCGAGGCCCAGGAGCACGGCGTCGTGTCCGCCGGGGGCGAGGTCGCCGTCGCCGATGTCGTCGACCAGCCGGGCGTACCCGTAGACCGCCATGAGGCCCGCCCGCCAGGCGCGCGGGAGGAAGGAGGGGGCGACGGGGAAGTTCTCCGTCCGTGCCTTGCCGAGGGTGGCGCGCGCGTGGGCGTCGGAGGCTGTGGGGGCCGTGTGCCGCCGGGGCCGGGTGCCGTGCCCCGGGGTCACCGCCCGCCGCCCGGGGCGGGGACGGCCACCGTGCCCGTGGGCCGGAGAATTCCCATAGCCATTGCCGTCACATCTCCCGTTCTACACTGCCGACCCAAGTCATCCTATTTCGGACACGCCGCCGGACTTTACCCGGGGTACCCCGGCTTTTTCGACTGCGGGGAATCGTCCCCTCTTGGCGCGATTGGAGAACTGGTCCAGCTTACGCTGTACAACGCCGCGAAGGCCTATCGGGTATTCGTCCGAGAGGGAATGTCGGGCACCCGGAATATGCGGCTCACGCCGAGGCCCCCACCGCACGGAACGGCAGGGGCCTGCGGTCGTCACGCGGAGCGCGCCGTCAGTGGCTGGTGGCCTTCTCGTACGCCGAGACGACTTCCTCGGTGGGCCCGTCCATCAGGAGTTCGCCCTTCTCCAGCCACAGCACCCGGTCGCAGGTATCGCGGATGGACTTGTTGTTGTGGCTCACCAGGAAGACGGTGCCGGCCTTCTCCCGCAGCTCGCGGATGCGGGCCTCGGAACGGACCTGGAACTTGCGGTCACCGGTCGCCAACGCCTCGTCGATCATCAGCACGTCGTGGTCCTTCGCGGCCGCGATGGAGAAACGCAGACGTGCGGCCATGCCGGAGGAGTACGTGCGCATCGGCAGGGAGATGAAGTCGCCCTTCTCGTTGATGCCCGAAAAGTCGACGATGTCCTCGTAGCGCTCCTGGATCTGCTCGCGCGTCATGCCCATCGCGAGACCGCCGAGGACGACGTTGCGCTCGCCGGTCAGATCGTTCATCAGCGCCGCGTTGACACCCAGCAGCGACGGCTGGCCGTCGGTGTAGACCCGGCCGGACTCGCAGGGCAGCAGGCCCGCGATGGCCCTCAGCAGCGTCGACTTGCCCGATCCATTGGAGCCGATGAGGCCGATGGCCTCGCCGCGGTAGGCGGTGAAGGAGACACCGCGTACGGCGTGCACCCGGCGGACGCCCGGGCTGTCGCCCTTGCCCTTGCGCATGATCTTGCTGAGCGCCGCAGTGGCGCTGCCCTTGCCGGCGCTGCCGGTGTTGACGCGGTAGACGATGTGGACGTCGTCGGCGATGACGGTGGGGACGCCGCCCCCGTTGTTCTCAGCCACGGCCGTAACGCTCCTCAGCCTTCCAGAAGTACACGAATCCGCCGGCGCCGATGACGACGGCCCAGCCCACCGCGAAGGCCCAGACGTGCGGCGGCAGGTGGTGCGGTCCGTAGCTGTCGATCAGCGAGAAGCGGACCAGGTCCATGTAGATCGCCGCGGGGTTCCACTGGAGGACGTCCGCGATCCAGTGGGGCTTGCCCTTGAGCATCTCGCCGATCGAGAACATGACGCCCGAGGCGTACATCCACGTGCGGGTGATGAAGGGCATCAGCTGCGCGAGGTCGGGGGTCTTGGACCCCATCCGCCCGAAGATCAGCGCGAGGCCGGTGTTGAAGACGAACTGCAGCGCCAGCGTCGGGATGACCAGCAGCCACGACAGCCGCGGGTAGTTCCCGAAGGCGATCACGATGACCAGCACCACGATCATCGAGTACAGCAACTGTCCCAGCTGCTGGAGCGAGAACGAGATCGGCAGCGAGGCACGCGGGAAGTGCAGCGCGCGGACCAGGCCGAGGTTGCCCGGGATCGCCCTGACACCCGCCATGAGCGAGCTCTGGGTGAAGGAGAAGACGAAGATGCCGATCACCAGGAAGGGGATGTACGCCCCCTTCGGCATGCCGCGTCCCGCGTTCAGGATCAGGCCGAAGATCAGGTAGTAGACCAGGGCGTTCAGCAGCGGGGTCGCCACCTGCCAGATCTGGCCCAGCTTGGCCTCGCTGTACTGCGCGACGAGCTTCGCCCGGGAGAAAGCCATGATGAAGTGGCGCCGCCCCCAGAGCTCGCGCACGTACCCGCCCAGGCTGGGCCGGGCGCCGCTGACGGACAGGCCGTACTTCCTGGCGAGCTCGGCGGGGGTGAGCCCCGCGTCTTCGGACGGCGGCTTGCTCGTGGCGAGGGCGCCGTCGTGGGTTGTGTCACTCACAAGTTGAAACTTTCCGTCTTCAAGATGCGGCAGAAGGGGGCATCGGGCCCTGGGGCGCGGGCCCGGTGATCGGGCCCATGCTCCCAGACCCGAGCTTGTCAGATGACAGGTGGTCGGCCCAGCCGGGTCAACCGCCAGACCGTACGCCACTTCATGGGACGACGAGGACCGCAGGGAACGGTCCAGCCCTCCTTGAACCCGCCGAACCAGGCTCTGAGCGCCGGGGCGGAGGGCCTGCGTACCAGGGTCAGGGCCATCCAGACACCCAGGTAGACCGGCACCAGGGGGGCGGGAAGGTTGCGGCGGGCGAGCCACACCCGGTTACGGGCCACCATACGGTGATAGACGGCGTGCCGGGAGGGGGCTGTCGTCGGGTGCAGCAGCACCATGTCCGCCCGGTAGTCGATCAGCCACCCGGCGTCGAGCGCCCGCCAGGCCAGGTCGGTCTCCTCGTGGGCGTAGAAGAACTCCCCCGGCAGGACGCCGACCTGCTCGAAGACCTCGGTGCGCACGGCGTTGGCGCCGCCGAGGAAGGTCGTCACGCGGGACGAGCGCAGCGGGTCGGAGGCCCGCAGCCGCGGTACGTGGCGGCGCTGCGTCCGACCCGTGTCCGGGTCGGCGATCCGGAAGCTGACGATACCGAGCCGGGGGTCCTCGGCGAAGGCCTGCCGGCACAGCTCGGCGGTGTCGGTCCGCTCCAGCAGCCCGTCGTCGTCCAGGAAGAGCAGCGCGTCCACGTCGAAGCCGTCGCGGACACCGGTACGGAAGGCCTCGATGCCGACGTTGCGGCCGCCGGGGATGCCGAGGTTCTCGGGCAACGCCACGGTGCGGACGCCTTCCGGCAGGCCGGTGACCTCGACGCCCTGGCCCACGACGACGACCTCGACGGGGTCGCCCTCCTGGCGGGCCACCGAGTCGAGGAGCGCCTTGAGCTCGTCGGGACGGTTGCCCATGGTGATGATCACGGCGCCCAGCCGCATCGGCGGCGTCACTTGAGCCTGCTGGAGGCCAGGATCGACACCAGGTGCAGCACCGTCTGGAGCAGCGCGATGCCGGCCAGTACCGCGACGCCGAGCCGGGAGAAGTACAGGTCGCCGCGGACCTGGTCGAGGACGGCCAGCAGCAGGATCAGCAGCGAGGCCTCGATGCCGAGGACCAGCCGGTGGAACTTGAGCGCGGACGCGGCCCGGCGGGCGAGCGCCATGCCGGAGGAGCGCGGCTCGGCGGCGGCTTCCGCGACGGGCGCCTTCCCGGTCTGGTGGCGGGCCACGCCGACCAGGTCGGTCTCGGCCTTGATCAGGATCGCGCCGAGCGCCGCGAGGGTGCCGAGGAAGGCCCACAGCCAGTCGATCCGGCCGCCGCCCCACAGGTCCGCGGCGCGCAGGCCGAAGCCGACCAGGACCGCCGCGTCACAGAGGTAGGCGCCGACCCGGTCCAGGTAGACCCCGGAGAGCGAGAACTGCTTCTTCCAGCGGGCCACCTCCCCGTCCACGCAGTCGAGGAGCAGGTACGTCTGGACGGCGACCACGCCGAGGACGGCGCCCCAGACGCCCGGCACCAGCAGGGCCGGGGCGGCGAGGACACCGGCGAGGGTCATCACGTAGGTCAGCTGGTTGGGCGTGACCTTGGTGGTGACCAGGACGCGGGTGATGCGCAGGGAGATCTCGCGCATGTACAGGCGGCCGCCCCAGTGCTCGCCACTGCGCCGGTCCTTGACGCCCGCCGGGTGTACGACGGGCCGGAGTTCAGCTACGGATGGTCTTGGCATAGTCGGCGTAAGCGTCCCTGATCTCGGCTGCGGACAGGTTGAGGTGCTCCAGGACGGTGAAGCGTCCCGGGCGGGTCTGGGGGGCGTACTCGACGGCGGCGACGAACTCGTCCGCGCTGAACCCGATCTCCTCGGGCGCCGTCGGCAGGCCGTGGCGGCGCAGCACCTCGACGAAGAGCCCGGACTGCTCCACGGCCCCGCGCAGGTGCATCGCGAAGGCGGCGCCGATGCCGACCTGCTCGCCGTGGAGCGCGGAGCGCCCCGGGTAGAGCAGGTCGAAGGCGTGGCTGATCTCGTGGCAGGCGCCGGACGCCGGGCGGCTGTCGCCGCTGATCGACATGGCGATGCCGGTGAGGACCAGGGCCTCGGAGAGCACGGTGAGGAACTCGTCGTCGGCGCAGTCCCCGGGGTGGCGCAGCACCGCCTCGCCGGCGGTGCGCGCCATCGCGGCCGCCAGGCCGTCCACGGGCTCGCCGGTGATCTTGTGCGAGAGCTCCCAGTCGGCGATGGACGAGATGTTGGAGATCGCGTCGCCGATGCCGGCGCGGATGAACCGTACGGGCGCCTCCTTGATCACGTCGAGGTCGATGACCATCGCGATCGGGGTGGGCACTCCGTAGGAGCCTCGGCCGTTGTCGTTGTCCAGGATGGAGACCGGGGAGCAGATGCCGTCGTGGGAGAGGTTGGTGGCGACGGCCACCATGGGCAGCCCGACCCGCGCCGCGGCGTACTTCGCCACGTCGATGATCTTGCCGCCGCCCAGGCCGACGACGGCGTCGTAGCGGCGGCCCTTTATGTCGTCGGCCAGCTTGACCGCGGAATCGATGGTGCCGTCCGCGACCGCGTACCAGTCCGCGTGCGGCAGGACCGGCTCCAGCTTGGCGCGCAGCGCCACGCCGGAGCCGCCGCTGATCGCGATGGCGAGCTTGCCGGACGCGGAGATGCGCTGGTCGGCCAGGAGGCCGGCCAGATCGTCCATCGCCCCTCGGCTGATGTCGACGACGACGGGTGAGGGGATCAGCCGCGTCAGTACTGGCATGCGATGGTCCGGCCCTTGGCGAGGTCGTCGTGGTTGTCGATCTCGACCCACTTGACGTCGCCGATCGGGGCCACGTCGATGGTGAAACCGTCGTTGACGAGCTGCTGGTAGCCGTCCTCGTAGTAGAGGTCGGGGTCGCGCTCGAAAGTGGTCTTGAGGGCCTCGGCCAGGGCCTCGGCGGCCTCGGGCTCGATGAGGGTGACGCCGATGTACTCGCCCGTGGCGGTGGCGGGGTCCATCAGCTTGGTGATCTTCCGGACGCCCTCGCCGTCGGCCGTGATGACCTTCATCTCCTCGTCGGCCAGGTTCTTGACCGTGTCGAGGGCGAGGATGATCTTCTGGCCGTTGCCCCGGGCGTCCAGCAGGGTCCGCTCGACCGAGACCGGGTGGACGGTGTCGCCGTTGGCGAGGATCACGCCCTGCCGCAGGACGTCACGCGCGCACCACAGGGAGTAGGCGTTGTTCCACTCCTCGGCCTTGTCGTTGTCGATCAGCGTGATCTTGACGCCGTACTTGGCCTCCAGCGCCTCGCGGCGCTCGTACACGGCTTCCTTGCGGTAGCCGACGACGATGGCGACCTCCGTCAGCCCGACCTCGGCGAAGTTGCCCAGGGTCAGGTCGAGGACGGTGAGGCTCTCCTCGTCGCCTTCGGGGCCGACGGGCACGAGGGCCTTGGGCAGGGTGTCGGTGTAGGGACGCAGGCGGCGTCCGGCACCGGCAGCGAGTACAAGGCCGATCATGCTGGTTCTCCTTCGTCATGTACGGCGGGTGCCCCGGAGGAGACCCAGAAGCGGATGCTCTCCACGAGCACCACGAGTGCCACGGCCACGGCCAGGGCCGTGAGCGCGACGGGGAAGTCCGCGGCGCGCGTCGCCAGTGCGGCGGCCAGGACGGCGGTGACGAGCACCCGGCCTTCGTGACCGCCGGTCGTCCGCACCAGCCAGTGCGGGGGCGCGCCGGTGCCACCGCGGATGCGGTACACCGTGTCGTAGTGATGGTAGGCGACCGCCGCGACCAGTCCGAATGCCGCCGGAAGGGCTCCGGGGACGTCCGCCTTGGCGGCGAGGATCAGCACGGTGGTGTACTCGGCGGCCCGGAAGACGGGCGGGACGAGCCAGTCGAGGGCGCCCTTGAGGGGGCGGGCGACGGCCACTCCGGCGCACAGCGCGTAGAAGACGGCGGCGGCGACCGTCTGCAGGGCGCCGAACGGCTGGGCCCAGGCGGCCCACAGCAGGGCGCCCGTGCCGACCACGGCCGCGGCGAGGCCGGCGCCGGGTGCCGTCCGGCCGACGGCCCGGGCCACGAGTTCGGCGAGCGGGCCCGAGTCGGCGAGGTCGGCGAGCGCCCGGGCGGCGCGGTCGGTCCTGTCGGCCTTGCGGGTCAGCGAGCGCAGGACGCGGCCGGCGGTGGTGTAGAGGGCGCCGAACGCGCAGCCGATGAGGAGGGCGTAGAAGACGGTTCGGGGGCTGGTCACGGCGGTCAGTACGGCGATCATCGCCCAGCGCTCACCGATGGGGAGAATGATCATCCGCCGGACCCACACCGTCCAGCCGACGCTGTCGAGGCGGTCGGAGAGCGCGGCCGTCGGGCTCGTGTTGGCCGCCGCGTCGTGGTTGGCCTCGTTGAAGGCGAAGTCCACGACGTGCCGGCAGGTCATGAGGATCATCGCGCCGAGCGCGAGGGCCCAGACGTCGTCACCGTTCCGGGCGGCGCCGAGCGCGAGGCCCGCGTAGAAGGAGTACTCCTTCGCGCGGTCGAAGGTCGCGTCGAGCCAGGCGCCCATCGTCGAGTACTGGAGCGAGTAGCGGGCGAGCTGCCCGTCGGTGCAGTCCAGGACGAAGGAGACGAGGAGCAGCACCCCGGCGGCGATGTAGCCGCCGCGCTCTCCGGTGGCTGCGCAGGCCGCCGCTATGAGGGCGGTGATCAGGGAAGCGGTGGTGACCTGGTTCGGGGTGAGGCCGCGGCGCGCGCACCAGCGGGCGATGTAACGCGAGTACGGGCTGATGAAGAAGGTGGTGAAGAACCCGTCGCGGGACTTGACGGCGGTACGCAGGCGCACGGCTTCGTCGTCCACGGCGGCGACGGCGGCCGCGGCCGCGCCGCGCTCGGCCGTGGTGGCGGGGACGGCGGCGACGAGGGTACCGAGGTCGGGGCGCTGGACCGGGATCCCGGCGGCCTCGACGGCGGACGCGAGGCGGTCCGCGTAGGGGTCCGGGCCACCGGGTGCGAGGGCCGCGGCCGCGTCGAGAGCGGCGCGGGCACCCGGCTGGACGGCGAAGGCGCCGGTCACGGCGCAGGCCTCGAAGCGCGGGTCGGTGAGGGCGAGGCGCAGGGCGTGCCGGTGGCCGACGAAACCGCTGTCGACGACGGCGACCCGCTGGTCGGCCGGTACGCCGGCCAGGGCGCTCGCGGCGTCTTCGGGTCCGGCGACCGGGCGGACCTCGAAGCCGAGCGACCGCAGCTCGTCGGCGAGCGGTGATCCGGGTACCGGCAGGCCGGTGAGGATGACGGTCGGCAGACGAACCCACTCCTTGCAGCGAACACTGGACGGCCGCCGCGCGGGGCGGCGGCACGACGGCAGAGGCTATCGGATGAACGGAAGCCGGGGTTCACCAGCCGTTTACGCCCGCACAAGCCGAATGTCCCGGGCGGCGGCCCCGGCCCCGCCATCATTGACGATCACGCCGAGGGACCACAAACCGCCTGTGTGTTCCGCCGGCCGGTCCGCAGTTCGACTTCCGGCGGGCCGGGTAGTCCTCACGTGCCCCGCTCGCGGAGCGACGGCCCCGACGGCCGCCGCGTACCACGCGTCAGGGGGCAGACATGCGCGGATCGGTGAAGTGGGGACAAGCCGCTTTTGTACGGCAGACTTGCAAGCCGAAGTCCGAAGCGAAGGATGGGTATGCCGATCACACCAGCCACCGCCGGGAACAGCGCGTCCGCCGGCACCGGGACCCAGGAACCGATCATGCTCGAACTGGTCGACGAGTCCGGCAATACCATCGGCACGGCGGAGAAGCTCTCCGCGCATCAGGCGCCCGGACAGCTGCACCGGGCGTTCTCCGTGTTCCTCTTCGACGAGCGGGGCCGCCTGCTGCTCCAGCAGCGCGCCCTCGGGAAGTACCACTCCCCCGGCGTCTGGTCGAACACCTGTTGCGGTCACCCGTACCCCGGCGAGTCGCCGTTCGCGGCCGCCGCCCGGCGGACCCACGAGGAGCTGGGGCTGTCGCCGTCGCTGCTCGCCGAGGCGGGGACCGTGCGGTACAACCACCCGGATCCGGCGTCGGGGCTGGTGGAGCAGGAGTACAACCACCTGTTCGTGGGACTGGCGCAGGCCGCGGTGCGGCCGGACCCGGCAGAGGTCGGGGACACCGCTTTCGTCACCGCCGAGGAGCTGGCGAAGCGGCACGCGGAGGCGCCGTTCTCCGCCTGGTTCATGACCGTGCTGGACGCTGCCCGGCCCGCGATCCGCGAGCTGACCGGTGAGGCTGCGGGCTGGTAGCCCTCACGCCCGCGGAACGGGTGCGGGCACGGGCGCGGTGAGCGGCAGGGCCGCCCAGATGACCTTGCCGCCGGTGGAGGTGTGCTCTACGTCGCACACCCCGCCGGCCTCCAGGGTGATCTCCCGGACGAGCAGCAGGCCCCGGCCCCCGGTCTGGCCGAAATCGGCTTCCAGCGCCTTGGGGCGGTAGGGGTGGTTGTCCTCGACGGCCACCCGCACCCATTCGCGGCCCACCGCCACCTCGACGGCGACCTCCGGGGAGAGCAGGGCGGCGTGCCGGACGGAGTTCGTCACCAGTTCGGAGACGATCAGCAGCAGCGAGTAGACCAGGTCCTGATGGGCGGGCACCCCCTGCCGGCCGAGGAGGTCCCGGACCGCGCGGCGGGCCTGCGGAACGGATTCTTCAACCGCCGGCGCGGTGAACCTCCACACTCCCTCGTACGCGAGGGGGTCCGCCGGACCGTCCGGCTCACCACCCCTGGCCGGCGGGACACTCCCGCTGTCGTCCATCTTCACGCCCCCGTCTTCGCGCTCGATCGTCTCCACGGTTCAAGGGTGGACAACAGCCAGGTCCGGACCGCATCGCTGACCAGAAGTCAGCGTCAATCGTGCACTTTCTGACCATTGGCGTATGACAGCGTCAGTTGTTCGACCGTTCCTGATCCCCCGGCACGGTCTTCCCCGCTGTCCCCCGCACCCCGTCCGCCTCGCCCGGGCCGGTACCGACCTGGTCCTCCTTCACCTGGCCGAGGATCCGGCGGGCCGCCAGGCCCAGGGCCAGCAGGCTCAGCCCGTCGAAGAGCAGGGCGAGCGAGAAGAAGGTGCCGATGACGTACAGGCTGTTCCCCGGCCAGTTGGACAGGATCAGCAGGCCCAGCAGGATGCCGAAGGCACCCTGCACGAGGGTCAGCCCGAAATTCGACCCGCGCACCACGAGGGAACCCACCAGCCGGAACACGCCGCCGGTGAGGAAGAGCAGGGCGGCCAACATGGTCAGGGCCTCCGCGCTCGCCTCGGGGCGGCGCAGGATCACGAAACCGGCGGCCATGTTGACGGCGGCGACGACGACCGCGAGCCAGAAGTAGTTGCTCTTGCGGGCCTGCACCGCCTGCGCGAGGCCGATCACTCCGCCCGCCAGCAGGAGCCAGCCGAAGAGGAACATGGAGGTGAGGGTGGCCACGCCGGTGTACACCAGGCCCACGAGCCCGGCCGCCACCAGCAGCAGCCCGAGCAGGGCCAGCACTCCGAAGCTGCGGCTCAGCTGCTTCTTCTCCCGCTGTGGCTCGAAGTGGCCGCGGTGGGAGGTGCTCCGGCCGAACCGGCCGGGCTCGTCCTGCTGGTCGCTCCGGTCTGCGCCCATGAAGCTGCCGCCTTTCAGCGCCCCCGGACGGACACCACCGATCATAGGTTCGACGGACCCGGATAGCATCCGGCACATGGACGCAGCCCTCCTTCACACGGTGGCCGACGGGGTCGCCACCGTCGTCATCTCGCACCCGGCGAAGCGGAACGCCATGACGGCCGGCATGTGGCGGGCGCTGCCCGGGCTGCTGTCGGCGCTGGCACAGGACTCGTCCGTACGGGTGGTCGTGCTGACGGGGGCCGGGCCCACCTTCTGCGCGGGAGCCGACATCACCTCGCTGCGGGGTGACGACGATCCGCAGGCGCTTTCCGTGGCCGCGGAGGAGGCCCTCGCCGCGTTCCCCAAGCCGACGATCGCCGCGATCCGGGGCTTCTGCGTGGGCGGCGGGAGCCAGCTGGCAGCCGCGTGCGACCTGCGCTTCGCGGAGGCGGGGGCGCAGTTCGGGGTGACCCCCGCGAAGCTGGGCATCGTCTACCCGGCTTCCTCCACGCGGCGGCTGTCCGCGCTGGTCGGCCCGTCCACCGCCAAGTACCTGCTCTACTCGGCGGAGTTGATCGAGGCGGAGCACGCCTTGCGGGCCGGCTTCCTGAACGAGCTGCTGCCGGCCGGGGAACTCGACAAGCGTGTGGCCGAGTTCGCCCGGACGCTGACGGCCCGCTCGCAGCTGACGCAGGCCGCGGCGAAGGAGTTCGCGGACGGCCGGACGGACCGGGACGCGCACTGGGCCGCCCAGGCGGCCGGAAGCGACGACACCGCGGAGGGTGTCGCCGCGTTCCTGGAGCGCCGGGCGCCCGCCTTCACCTGGACTCCCCCAGCGGATTAGCCCCGCGGGCTCAGACCCGCGGATCAGACCAGCGGGATCAGACCAGCGGGATCAGACCAGCGGATTGGACGCGCGCAGCCGTGCGACGAGCTCGGCCGGGGCCTTGGCGGGGGACCCGGCGTCGTAGGGCGGCTGGGGGTCGTACTCGATCATCAGCTGCACCGCTCGGGCCGCGTCGTCGCCGGCGATGCGGCCGAGGAGGGTGAGGCCCATGTCGATGCCGGCCGACACCCCGGCGGCGGTCACGTACTTGCCGTCCAGGACCACGCGCTCGCCGGTCGGCTCGGCGCCGAACTCGGGGAGCCGGTCGAGGAACATCCAGTGGCCCGTGGCCCGGCGCCCGTCGAGCAGGCCGGCGGCGGCCAGCAGGAGGGAGCCGGTGCAGACGGAGGCGGTCCAGGTCGTGGTGGCGTCGACGGTCCGCAGCCAGTCGAGGACGGCGGGGTTGTTCATCTCGACGTCGGGATACGGGCCGCCGGGCACGATGACGATGTCCGGCCGGGTGACCTCGTCGAGCCCCTTGTCCGCGACGAACGCGAGCTGCCCGGAGTCGCCCCGCACGGGGCCCGGCCGCTCGGCGACGAAGACGACCTCGGCGCCCGGCAGGCGCCCCAGGGTCTCGAAGGGTCCGACGGCGTCGAGAGCGGTGAAGCGGTCGTAGAGCAGTACGGCGATCTGCATGGCTCCTCCGGAGCGGTAGTGGTCGGTTTCGGGTGACGGCTCCCCCGGCGGGGGCCGGCGGGGGCCGGCGGGGGTGCGTCGGTGGTCGCGGGTCACGGCGGAGCCGGGGGCGGGACGGTTCCGGGTCGACCGGCCGGTGGCGAAGGCCCGGCGCCAGGGCCGAAGCGGCGGCGGTATTCGGACGGGGGCTGGCCGAGGGTGCGCAGGAAGGCGCGGCGCAGGGCCTCGGGGTTCCGGTAGCCGGATGCGCGGGCGATCCGGGCCACGCCCTCGCCGCCCTCCTCCAGCAGCCGCCGCGCGTGCTCCACCCGTACCCGCTCGACGTACCGCCCCGGTGTCACCCCCGTCTCCGCCTGGAACGCCCGCGCGAAGTGGCGCGGCGAGAGCGCGGCCCGCGCCGCGAGCGCCTCCACGCCGAGGTCCTCGTCCGGGTGCTCGGTGATCCACTGCTGGACGTCCCGCAGCGGTTCCCGCTGTGCCGTCTGCGCCGCCAGCTGTGCGCTGAACTGGGCCTGGTTGCCGGGCCTGCGCAGGAAGACCACCAGGTGCCGCGCGATCAGCAGCGCCACCTCCCGGCCGACGTCCTCCTCCACCAGCGCCAGCGCGAGGTCGATCCCGGCCGTCACCCCGGCCGAGGTGGCCGTCCGCCCGTCCCGCACGTAGATCGGATCGGGTTCGACCGTGACGGCCGGATAGTCCCGCGCCATCCGCTCGCAGGCGTCCCAGTGCGTCGTGGCCCGGTGGCCGTCCAGCAGGCCCGCTTCCGCCAGCAGCAGTCCCCCCGTGCACACCGACACCACCCGCTCCGCGCGAGCCCCGTGCGCGCGGAGCCAGTCGGTGAGCCCCGGGTCGAAGTCGCCCGAGTACCGGCCCCCGGGCACCAGCAGGGTGGTGCCGGGCCCGGGCCGGGCGCTCTCCAGCTCCCCGTCCGGGACCAGGGTCAGCCCGCTGGTGGTGCGTACGGGCACACCCCCGGGGGAGACCGTCCTGATCCGGTACCCGGCGTGTCCCGGGAACCGGCCGACCCCGCTGAACACCTCCACCGGGCCGGTCACGTCCAGGCTCTGCACCCCGTCATAGAGCAGGACGAGCACGTTTCGCGACGACATGCCTCCATCGTGTTACCCCGGCGGTATGGCCGCAATGACGTACATCCCACCTATCCGGCCACCGGCGGGGCCCTGCCGCCCGCGCGGATAGGATCGACGGACCATGACTGCAACCCTCGTCGCCAAGAACCTCACCGCCGCGCACGGTGAGCGCACGCTCTTCGCCGACCTCGACCTCGTCGTCGCACCCGGCGACGTCATCGGCCTCGTCGGCGTCAACGGCGCCGGGAAGTCCACCCTGCTGCGGCTCCTCGCCGGGCTGGACGCCCCCGAGACGGGTGAGCTCCGGCTCTCTCCGCCCGGCGCCGCCGTCGGGCACCTGCCGCAGGAGCCCGAGCGCCGCCCCGGGGAGTCGGTGCGCGAGTTCCTCGCCCGCCGTACCGGCGTCGCGGCCGCGCAGGCCGAGCTGGACGCGGCCACGCAGGGCCTGGTCGACGGCACCCCGGGCGCCGACGACGCCTACGGGGAGGCCCTCGACCGCTGGCTGAACCTCGGCGGCGCGGACCTCGACGAGCGGGCCCAGGAGGTCGCCGACGACCTCGGCCTGTCCGTCGGCCTCGACCTGCCGATGACGGCCCTGTCCGGCGGCCAGGCGGCCCGCGCCGGTCTCGCCTCCCTCCTCCTCTCCCGGTACGACGTGTTCCTGCTGGACGAGCCGACCAACGACCTCGACCTCGACGGCCTGGAGCGGCTGGAGCAGTTCGTGAAGGGGCTGCGCGCGGGCACGGTCGTCATCAGTCACGACCGCGAGTTCCTGGCGCGGACCGTCACCAAGGTCCTCGAACTCGACCTGGCGCAGCAGCAGATCAACCTCTACGGCGGTGGCTACGAGGCCTATCTGGAGGAGCGCGAGCGGGCCCGTACGCACGCCCGCGAGGAGTTCGACGAGTACGCGGACAAGCGCTCCGCGCTCGAAGGCCGGGCGGCGATGCAGCGCGGGTGGATGGACAAGGGCGTCAAGAACGCCCGCCGCAAGGCCAGCGACAACGACAAGATCGGCAAGAAGTTCCGCAGCGAGGCGAGCGAGAAGCAGGCCGCCAAGGCCCGCCAGACGCAGCGCGCCATCGAGCGTCTGGACGTGGTGGACGAGCCCCGCAAGGAGTGGGAGCTGCGCATGGAGATCGCGTCGGCCCCCCGCTCGGGATCGGTGGTCGCCACGCTGCGCGAAGCGGCCGTCAGCCGGGGGGATTTCCACTTCGGCCCGGCCAGCTTGCAGATCGACTGGGCGGACCGGGTCGCGATCACCGGCGCCAACGGAGCGGGCAAGTCCACCCTGTTGGCCGTACTGCTCGGCCGTCTCGCCCCCGATTCCGGCGCGGCGAGCCTCGGTTCGGGGGTGCTGGTCGGTGAAGTGGACCAGGCGCGGGGGCTGTTCCTCGGCGACGAGCCGCTGCTGGAGGCGTTCTGCGCCGCGGTGCCGGACACCGAACCCGCCGAAGTCCGCACGCTGCTGGCCAAGTTCGGCCTCAAGGCGGCCCACGTGCTGCGCCCGGCGGCCACCCTCTCCCCCGGTGAGCGCACCCGCGCGGCCCTGGCGCTGCTCCAGGGCCGCGGGGTCAACCTGCTGGTGCTGGACGAGCCCACCAACCACCTCGACCTGCCGGCGATCGAGCAGCTTGAGTCGGCGCTGGAGGCGTACGAGGGCACCTTGCTGCTGGTCACCCACGACCGCCGGATGCTCGACGCGGTGCACGTGACGCGCCGCCTGGAGGTCTCGGACGGCAAGGTCGTCGAGCTCTAGTGGGTTTCGGGCGCCCGTCGGGTGCGGGCCATGCGGCGGGCCACGAAGTCCCGCGGGAGGTGGCGGGCGGCGAGCGCGTACGCCTGGTAGCGGCGGCTGGTGACGCTCACGGGGCGGCGCCGGGCCAGGTCCACGAGCGCCTTGGCCACCACCGCTTCGGGCTCCAGCCACACCGCGTCGCGCAGGGCGCTGACGTCCATCCCGGCGCGTTCCTGGAACTCGGTGCGGGTGAAGCCGGGCACCACCGCCAGCACGCGCACCCCGTACGGCTCCATGTCGATCCGCAGGGATTCGCTGAACGCGGTGAGCCAGGCCTTCGCGGCCCCGTAGGTCCCGGTCGGCAGCAGTCCCGCGACCGACGACACGTTCAGCACCGCGCCGCGGCGGCGCTCGCGCAGGCCGGGCAGCACCGCGTGGGTCAGCCGCAGCGGAACCTTGGCCAGCAGGTCGAGCATCCGCTCCTCGTCGCCGACCGGGCTGTAGGGGAAGGGTGCGGGCAGTCCGAAGCCGGCGTTGTTGACCAGGACGTCGACGGGCCGTAGCCGGTCGGCGAGCCGCTCGGCCACCTTCCCGCACTCGGCGGTGTCGAGCAGGTCCGCGGGCAGCACCTCGCAGGACGTCCCGAACGCGCGGCCGAGCTCCTCGGCGAGGGCGGTGAGCCGGTCCTCGTCCCGGGCGACGAGGACGAGGTCACAGCCCTTGGCGGCGAGGCCCCGTGCGAAGGCCGCACCGAGGCCCGAGCTGGCGCCGGTGATCAGGGCGGTCGTCACGTGGGGTCACTCCTGCGGTGTCGGGACGGGCGGCGCGTTCACGCCGGCTGAGGCGTGAAGGAGGTGGTCGCGGGCGACGCGTACGCCTGGGCGACGTGCACCAGGAAGCGGGCCTCCTCGTCCAGGTCGCCGCCTTCCGCGGAGGTCTGGATCGCGGCGGGCAGCTCCAGTGCGGAGGCCTCCCCCGACTGCTGCCCGGGCAGTCCGGCCAGTTTCGCCCGCCGGGCCTCCTTGAGCAGGCAGGCCAGCGCGGCCGCGGACCGCCGCTGCTCGGGCACCCCGCTCCCGGCGACGTGGCTTCGCGCCAGCTCCGCCAGACCCGGGGCCACGTACTCCCCCAGGATCAAGATCGCGTCGCGCGTCTCGATGACCTTGCGGTACACCAGCAGGTTGCGCGGCAGCGGCGGCCACACCAGCTCGGCGACCCGCCCGGCCCGCCGCTTCGACAGCACGACGTGCGGTACGGCCTGGACCAGGTCCCGCCACAGGGGCCACAGCCGCCACGCGGTGGCGATGTCGGCCGTCGTACGGCGCAGCGTGAAGAGGGTCGGGACGACGATGGCGGCGGCGCGCAGCAGCCCGTGCAGGTTCATCATCAGCGGCAGGGCCGGCATGGCCCAGGTGCTGCCGAACAGGGCCTTGAGCAGGTACACGAACCAGAACACGCCGGCGAGGGCCGTGCCGAGGCCGAACAGCCGCAGCCCGAGGGCCAGTCCGCGGCTCTCGGTGCGGCGGCTGTAGCGGGCGCACACGTACACGCAGGTGGTGTTGGCGACGAGGTGCGCCGAGATCAGCACCAGCCAGTACGCGAGGGAGGGCACCGGGTCCCCGACGGGCGGGATGGTGTGCGTCCCGTGCGCGGGCGCGAGGGAGTCCAGCAGGATCAGCGTGCCCAGCCAGAGCACCGTGCCGCTCCAGGAGGCCAGTTGGAGGCGGCGGCCCCGGGTGGCGGCGGCGACGAAGTAGAGCACGGCGCCGGCCGACAGGACGCCGATGAGGTTGCGGACCAGGCCGATCGCGTGCGCGTATCCGGCGTCCCGGCTGGTGGCGTAGGCGACGACGTCGGGCAGGTTCAGGGTCATCGCGGCCGCGGCGGTCGCGACGGCGAGCCACAGGCCGCGCTGCTGCGGGGAACGCAGGGCGCCGGGTGCGCGCAGCAGGACCGCGATCCACAGGACCACCACGCTGGGCACGGCGAGCCAGTCGCCGAAGGCCGTCAGGTCAGCCGCCATCGTGCGCACCCCGTCCGTATCCCATGGCGGACTCGAGGCGGGCGAGGGCGCCGCGGGGCGCGGTCCGCGACTGGGGGCCGTTGCCGGCGGTCCGCATGCGGATCATGCTCGCGAGCATCTCCGCCTCCTGCTCCTGGCGGGTGGTGTAGTTGGTGCGTCCGAGGACGACCGGGGCCTTGCCGTCGGTCTCCTCGCCCTCCAGCGAGTGGTGGCCGAACAGGATGTGACCGATCTCGTGGAGCACGATGTGCTCGCGGTGCAGGGGGGTGGTCTGGGCCTCGTAGAAGACGTAGTCCACGCCGGCCGTGCCGACCCACAGGCCGCAGACGCCGGATTCGGCGGCTTCCTTGGGCAGGGGGTGCAGCCGGATGGGGCGTCCGCGCTGTTCGGCTATGTCCGTGCAGAGGTTCTCGAGCGAGAACGGGCGGCTCAGGTCCAGATGGCCGAGAATCGTCTCGCACCGTTTACGCAAGTTGAGATTCCGATAGGGCATGTGTTCCCTCTTCGGACCCTTTCTCGTGCAGCGTCGATAGGCGGCGTGCGTGGGCATGGGCGTTACATCCTGTGCCTTGAGGCGGCCCC
This sequence comes from Streptomyces cirratus, assembly GCF_014650775.1. Lineage (GTDB taxonomy): Bacteria > Actinomycetota > Actinomycetes > Streptomycetales > Streptomycetaceae > Streptomyces > Streptomyces cirratus. The sequence continues at coordinate 349,459 of NZ_BMVP01000005.1, forward strand.
GGGGGTGCGGTCCCTGAGGGGAAAGCGGAAGCCCGTCCGCGTCAGGACGAACGGGCGTTCCACCCATGCCTACAGATCATGTACGGGAATTGGCAAGGCGGTGCGCCCAGGTGGGGAACCTATTCGGCCAACCCGTACGTGTTCACGCGCGGGGCCGCTACCGCTTGCGGCGCTCCTCCTTGCCGGTGAGGCCGGCCCGGCGCAGGGCGTCCGCCATCGCGCTGTTGGCGGGGGCCGGGGAGCTGCCGCCGCCCTGGCCGCCGCTGCGGCTCTGGCCGCCTTGGCCGCGCTGGCCGGTCTGACTGCCCTGCGCGCCCTCGCCGCGCCGGCCACCCTGGCTGCCCTCGCCGCGCCGGCCGCCCTGGCCGCCCTGGCCGCGCTGCTGCGGGGGGCGGCCGCTACCGCGCCGCTCCTCGCGCTGCCTCGGGGCGCCCGGGGAGCGGTCGTCCGTCGCCTCGTCGTCGATCCGCAGGGTCAAGGAGATCCGCTTGCGCGGGATGTCCACGTCCAGGACCTTCACGCGGACGATGTCACCGGGCTTGACCACGTCCCGCGGATCCTTGACGAAGGTCTTCGACAGGGCCGAGACGTGCGCGAGGCCGTCCTGGTGGACACCGATGTCGATGAAGGCGCCGAACGCGGCCACATTGGTGACCACCCCTTCGAGGATCATGCCGGGGGCGAGGTCGCCGATCTTCTCCACGCCCTCCTTGAAGGTGGCCGTCTTGAAGGCGGGGCGCGGGTCGCGCCCCGGCTTCTCCAGCTCGCGCAGGATGTCGGTGACCGTCGGCAGGCCGAATGCCTCCGTGACGAACTGCTCCGGCCGCAGCGAGCGCAGCACGCCGCCGTTGCCGATCAGGGCCGCCACCTCGCTGCCCACCGTCTTCGCCATGCCCCGCACCACCGGGTAGGCCTCGGGGTGCACGCTGGAGGCGTCCAGCGGGTCGTCACCGCCGCGGATCCGCAGGAAGCCGGCGCACTGCTCGTACGCCTTCGGGCCGAGCCGGGCCACGTCCTTGAGGCCCTTGCGGCTGCGGAAGGGGCCGTTGGCGTCGCGGTGGGCGACGATGTTCTCGGCGAGGCCGCCGCTGATGCCCGACACCCGCGAAAGCAGCGGTGCGGAGGCCGTGTTGACGTCGACGCCGACGCCGTTCACACAGTCCTCGACGACCGCGTCCAGCGAGCGGGAGAGCTTCACCTCGGACAGGTCGTGCTGGTACTGGCCGACCCCGATGGACTTGGGGTCGATCTTCACCAGTTCGGCGAGCGGGTCCTGGAGGCGGCGGGCGATGGAGACGGCGCCGCGCAACGAGACGTCCATGTCCGGCAGTTCCTGCGATGCGAAGGCGGAGGCCGAGTACACGGAGGCGCCCGCCTCCGAGACCATCACCTTGGTCAGCCCGAGCTCCGGGTGGCGGGAGATGAGGTCGCCGGCGAGCTTGTCCGTCTCGCGGGAGGCGGTGCCGTTGCCGATCGCGACGAGTTCGACCGCGTGTTCCTTGGCCAGCCGGGCCAGCTTGGCGAGGGACTCGTCCCACTTGTTGGCGGGCACGTGCGGGTAGATCACATCGGTGGCCACGACCTTGCCCGTGGCGTCGACGACGGCCACCTTGACGCCGGTGCGGAAGCCCGGGTCGAGGCCGAGGGTGGCGCGGGTGCCGGCGGGGGCCGCGAGGAGCAGGTCGCGGAGGTTGGCCGCGAAGACGCGTACGGCCTCGTCCTCGGCGGCGGCGCGCAGCCGGGTCCGCAGGTCGATGCCGAGGTGGACCTGGATCTTGGTGCGCCAGGCCCAGCGGACGGTGTCGGCGAGCCACTTGTCGCCGGGCCGACTGTGCTCCGAGGGGGCCCGCACCCCGAAGCGGCGGGCGATCATGCCCTCGTACGTGGACGGGCCGGGCGTCTGGGCCGGCTCTTCCGGCTCCAGGTCGAGGACGAGCACGTCTTCCTTCTCGCCCCGGAGCATGGCGAGGACCCGGTGCGAGGGCAGCGCGGTGAAGGGCTCGGCGAAGTCGAAGTAGTCGGCGAACTTGGCACCCGCCTCCTCCTTGCCCTCGCGCACCTTGGAGGCGAGCCGGCCGCGGCTCCACATCCGCTCGCGCAGTTCACCGATCAGGTCTGCGTCCTCGGCGAACTTCTCGGTGAGGATGGCCCGGGCGCCCTCCAGGGCCGCAGCCGCGTCCGCGACGCCCTTGTCCGGGTCCACGAACGCGGCCGCGGCGGCGGCCGGTTCCACGGACGGGTCGGCCAGCAGGCCTTCCGCGAGGGGTTCGAGGCCCGCCTCCCGGGCGATCTGCGCCTTGGTGCGCCGCTTGGGCTTGAAGGGCAGGTAGATGTCCTCCAGCCGGGCCTTGGTGTCGGCCGCCCGGATGCGGGCCTCCAGCTCGGCGTCGAGCTTTCCCTGCTCGCGGACGGAGTCGAGGATCGCCGCCCGCCGGTCCTCCAGCTCGCGCAGGTAACGCAGCCGCTCCTCCAGGGAGCGCAGCTGGGCGTCGTCGAGCATCTCGGTCGCTTCCTTGCGGTAGCGAGCGATGAACGGCACGGTGGAGCCGCCGTCGAGCAGCTCGACGGCGGCCTTGACCTGCCGTTCCCGTACGCCGAGCTCCTCGGCGATCCTGCCTTCGATGGACATCGTCACGGTGCGGTCCTGCCTGCCTTCGTACGTGTGCGTGGGCTGCGTGGAAGGCTGCCAATTGTGGCAGGTGGCGGTGGCGTCCGCCCGGACGACCCGGCTCAGGCCTTGGCGAAGAGGTCCTTCGGGAAGGCTCCGGCGCCGACGGCCTTGGCGACGAGCGCGCCGCCGAGTTCGGCGAGGCGGGCCAGTCCGTCCGCGCCGAGGTGCTCGTAGGGGGCGGCGTCGAGGCGGTCGGTGTCCGCCTCCAGCTGCTCGCGTACGGCGGCGCCTTCCTCGGTGAGGTCGCCGGCCGCGTCCAGGATGCCGCGCTCGCGCAGCCGGTCGGTGGCGGCGTCGAGGTCGCTCTGCTCCCACCCGCGGATCGACTTGAGCCACTTGTGGCTCATGCCGCGGCCGGTGGCGGTGTGGCTGAGCAGGGCCTCCAGCGGGTCGAGTTCCGCGAGGAGGAGGGCGGCGAGGTGGCCGTCGCCGCGGTGCTCGCGCAGCAGGGTGGTGGCGTGCCACAGCCGCAGGTGCGGCTCCTCGGGTACGGGCAGGTCGGCGTGGGCGGCGTAGAGGGTGCGGCCGTGCCGGGTGCAGGCCTCGGTGGCCCGCATGGCGAGGTCGGCGGCTTCGGCGACCTCCGGCGAGGCGATCGTCTCGTCGCCGAGGAGGCGGCGCAGCGTGCTGTCGGCGGCGCGCAGCCGGGCGGCGAGTGCCTGCTCGGGCGAGGCGGTCTCCCACACCGCGGGCACGTGCCGGGCGATCAGGTCGTGGCGGTAGTTGTAGAACGTGGCGGTGACCACCCCGGCTCCGACGGCTCCCATGGCGGCGGAGCGGGAGGCGAGGTTCACGGCTGCGCGGTCCGTGACGCCGAGGGCGGCGAACTCCTTGCCGAGGTCGGGCGAGAAGTAGATGGTGGCGTGCAGCGGGTTGATCGCTGCGTGCCAGCAGTGGCGGGCGGCGCGCGGGGAGAGAGTCATGCGGAGCAGATTACCGACTGCTTAGTATGCGGACCAGGCCCGATCCCGCCCCTCCCGTGCGAACCCGCCGTTTCCGGCCGATCTTCGACCCCCGATGGCGCGGACGCGGCTGTTCGCGGCGCTGCGCCGCGGCCTGTGACGGCCGAATGGCGATCATGTGACAGCAGGCGCCATGGACATGACGCGGGCCCTCGCGCGTGAATACGGTCGGACCACGCATCCGCGAACGGAACTGTCTCCCCTACCCCTTGGAGCTCTTCGTGCACCGCAAAGTCATCGCCCCGAGCGTGCTCGCCGCTTCCCTGCTGCTGGTGATCCCGGCGTCGGCGGCCAGCTCCGTCCCGGGCGCCCCGGGCATAGGCGACTCCTACTACCCGACCAGCGGCAACGGCGGATACGACGTCTCCCACTACGACCTGCGCCTCAAGTACGAGCCGAAGACGGACCTGCTGGAGGGCACCGCCACCCTCCTGGCCACCGCCACCCAGGAGCTGTCCCGCTTCAACCTGGACTTCGGCCTCAAGGTGAGCGAGATCCGGGTCAACGGCGCCAAGGCGAAGTTCGCGACCTCCGGCGCCCACGAGCTGGAAGTCACCCCGACGCAGGCGCTGGAGAAGGGCAAGCAGGCCTCGGTCGTCGTCAAGTACGCCGGAAAGCCCTCGGAGTTCAAGGTCGACGGGTGGTCGGCCTGGCAGCGCACCCCCGACGGCGGCGTCGCGGCGCAGGAGCCCGATTCGGCCGTCTGGTGGTTCCCGAGCAACGACCACCCGCTGGACAAGGCCACCTTCGACATCTCGGTCAACGTCCCCGACGGCACCCAGGCGATCAGCAACGGCGTTCTGCAGTCGCAGACCTCGAAGCTCGGGTGGACCCGCTACAACTGGCGCTCGAACAAGCCGCAAGCCACGTACCTCGCCACCCTCGCCGTCGGCAAGTTCGACATCACCACCGGAACGACGGCGAGCGGGCTGCCGATCCTCAACGCGTACAGCAAGGACCTGGGCGACAACGCGGGCGCGGCGCGCGCGAGCGTGGAGCGGACCGGCGAGGTCGCGGAGTGGCTGGAGAGCGTCTTCGGCCCGTATCCCTTCAACGCGCTGGGCGGGTACGTGCCGAACGTGCCGTCCGGCTTCGCCCTGGAGACCCAGAGCCGGCCGTTCTACAGCCCGCGCCAGTTCGCGAACGGCGCGAACGTCTCGGTGGTCGTGCACGAGCTGGCGCACCAGTGGTACGGCGACAGCGTGTCCGTCGACAACTGGAAGGACATCTGGATCAACGAGGGCTTCGCACGCTACAGCCAGTGGCTGTGGTCGGAGAAGGAGGGCGAGGGCACGGCGCAGGAACTCGCCGACTGGACGTACCGGACCCGTCCGGCGGACGACCCGTTCTGGCAGGTCAAGCCGGGTGACCCGGGTGCGGACAACCAGTTCCACGGCGCCGTCTACGACCGGGGCGCGATCGCCATCCAGGCGCTGCGCAACGAGATCGGCGACGAAAAGTTCTTCAAGATCCTCAAGGGCTGGCCGACCGAGCACGCCTACGGCAACGCCAAGGTCGGGGACTTCGTGCGGTACGCGGAGAAGGTCTCCGGCAAGCCGCTGGCCCAGCTCTTCGAGACCTGGCTGTACACCCCGGGCAAGCCCGCGTTCGCCCCGCCGTCGAGCCAGTCCCCGCTCGCCCGGTCCTCGAAGGCCCCCGCCGCCGAGCCGGTGGAGCCCAAGTCCTGGAAGAAGATCGCCGCGACGAACTCGATCCACGAGCACTGACGCGTCCCACACCGGTGCTCCGCGCGCCGTCGCCCCTCAGCGGGCGGCGGCGCGCCGGCGTTCCTCAGCGGGCGGCAGCGCGCCGGCGTTCCCGTGCCGCGCGGGCGATGGGCAGGTAGCGCAGCCGCTCGGGCAGCAGCGGTACGAGGACCCGCACGACCGCGCTGAACCGCCGGAGCCTGCGCTCCTGGGCGCGGGTCCACTCCAGCCCGATGGCGGCGCGCGCGTCGGGCGGCATGTAACCGACGGTGACGAAGGCCCGCAGCCGCAGGAACGCGGCCCGCAGCACCGGCCAGGTGAGCCGCAGCAGCAGCCGCAACGGCAGCGGGCCGCCCTCGGGCCGGGGCAGTGCCACGTCCGTGGCGACCAGTTCGCGGGCGACGGGGGTGGGCTCGATCTCTTCGGCGAGCATCCGGCGGTAGTAGACCCAGTACTCCTCGATGCTCTGCGGCATGTCCCGGTCGTGGATGCCGAGGATCCGGCCCACCTGGAGCCACTCGCGGTACAGCTGCCGTTCCTGGGCCGGGGTGAAGCGGCGCAGCAGGTACCGGCCGGCGTAGAGGTAGACCGGGAAGCCGGTGGCGTGGACCCAGGAGTAGCAGGCGGGGTCCAGGGAGTGGTAGCGGCGCCCGCGGGTGTCGGTGCCCCGGATCTCCTTGTGCAGGCGCCGCACCCGGCGTCCCTCCTCGGCGGCCCGCTCGCCGCCGTACACCCACAGCTGGACGGAGCGCAGCGAGCGCTCGCCGCGCCCCCAGGGGTCGGTCCGGAAGACGGAGTGCTCGTCGACACCGGCGCCGATCGCGGGGTGGGCGACCTGCATCGTGAAGGCCGCGGGGAGCATCAGCAGCGCGCGGACGTCCCCGGCTATGGTCCACAGCACCCCACCGGGCGGGGGCGGCTCGGGGTCGCGGCGGTGGGTGGCTGTCCGGGTGGCGGACTCCGTGTCGCTCATGGTTCAAGTATGCGAGTTCCATACGGTCGTGCTGCGGACAGAAAGTCTCTGCACGGGTGTTACCCAGAGGTAACCGCGGCTGCTTGGATGACGGCGTCGATCTTCCCCCGCAGGAATGACGGAGCCCCCATGACGCACACCCTGAACCGCCACGGTCGCGCCGCCACCGCCCTCGCGGCGGTCGCCGCCGGCGCGCTGGCCCTCACCACCGCCCCGGCCGCCACGGCCGCGGAGAGCGCCGCCGTCCCGCGCCTGAGCGTCCTCACGTTCAACACGTTCCTGATGTCGACGAGCCTCTACCCCAACTGGGGCCAGGCGCACCGGGCCGCGGAGATCCCCAAGGCCTCCTTCTTCCAGGGGCACGACGTGGTGGTGCTCCAGGAGGCGTTCGACAACACGGCCTCGGACGCGCTGAAATCCGACGCGTCGGCGCAGTACCCCTACCAGACGCCGGTCGTCGGCCGCTCCAAGAGCGGCTGGGACGCCACCGGCGGATCGTACTCCTCCACCACCCCGGAGGACGGCGGGGTCACGATCCTCAGCAAGTGGCCGATCCTCCGCAAGGAGCAGGTGGTCTACAAGGACGCCTGCGGCTCCGACTGGTGGTCCAACAAGGGCTTCGCCTACGTCGTGCTGAACGTGAACGGCACCAAGGTGCACGTGGTCGGCACCCACTCCCAGTCCACCGACTCGGGCTGCGGCACGGGCGAGGCGGCGGACATCCGCGGCCGCCAGTTCCGCGCGATAGACGCCTTCCTGGACGCCAAGAACATCCCGGCGGGCGAAGAGGTCATCGTCGCGGGCGACATGAACGTCGACTCGCACAGCGCCGAGTACCCCTCGATGCTGGCCAACGCCGATCTTGCCGCCGCCGACTCCCGTACGGGGCACCCGTACTCCTTCGACACGGCGCTCAACTCGGTCGCGCACTACCGCTACCCGACCGACCCCCGCGAGGACCTGGACTACGTCCTGTACCGCAAGGGCAACGCCCGCCCCGCCGGCTGGGAGAACACGGTGGTCAAGGAGGAGTCCGCGCCCTGGACGGTCTCCAGCTGGGGCACCTCCTACACGTACACCAACCTCTCCGACCACTACCCGGTGATCGGGCGCTGACCCGGCTCGCGGGTGCCCACCGGTCCGTCGGGCACCCGCGCCCCGTCAGGCCCCGTACAGTGCCTCGATCAGGCCCGCGTACTTCTCGCGGACGACCCGGCGGCGGAGTTTGAGGGACGGGGTGAGTTCGCCCGACTCCGGGCCCCACTCCTCGCTCAGCACGCGGTACCGCTTGATCCGCTCGGTGCGGTTGAGCCGGTCGTTGGCCGCCTCCACCGCGCGGGCGACCTCCTCCAGGACCTGCGGGTGCACGGCGAGCGCGGCGGGCGAGGCGGCCGGGATGCCGCGGGCCGCCGCCCAGGCCGGGGCCACCTCCGGGTCCAGGACGAGCAGGGCGACGAGGTAGGAGCGGCCGTCGCCGTGGACGAGGGCCTGGCCGATCAGCGGGTGTTCTTTGACCGTGTTCTCCACCAGGGCGGGCGAGACGTTCTTGCCGTTCGAGGTGATGATCAGTTCCTTCTTGCGGTCGGTGAGCCAGAGGAACCCGTCCTCGTCCAGCCGGCCTATGTCCCCGGTGGGGAACCAGCCGTCCGCGTCGCTCGCCCGCTCCACCGAGCCGTCGGGGCGCAGGTAGCCGGCGAAGACGGTCGCGCCGCGGGTGAGTATCTCGCCGTCTTCGGCGATCTTGAGCTCGACGCCGTCGATGGGACGGCCCACCGAGCCCAGCCGGAAGCCGTCCGGGCTGTTGACCGTGCACACCCCAGCCGTCTCGGTCAACCCCCAGGCGTCCATGATCGTGATGCCCCAGCCGGCCCAGAACCGCACCACGTCGATCGGCATCGGCGCGGTGGCGCTCGCCGTCCAGACCAGCCGGTCCATCCCGGCCCGGGCCAGCAGCGGGTCCAGCACCCGTTCCCTGGCCCTGGCGTACGAGGCCTCCAGCGCGGCCGGGACCGGCTCGCCGCGCTCCCGGTGCCCGGCCACGGCGCGGGCCACACCGCCCGCCGCTTCGATGGCGGCCCGCTGCTCCTCGGGGAGCCCGGCCAGCACCGCCCGTACGGCCGCGGCCAGCTTCTCCCAGACCCGGGGCACGCCGAAGAACTGCACGGGGCGGAGTTCCCGTACGGCGCCCGCGACGGCGGCGGGGTCTGCGACGAGGCGGACGTGCGCGGCCCGCAGCAGGGGCAGGTAGATCCCGAGGATCCGCTCCGCGATGTGTGCGAAGGGCAGGTAGCAGATGTGCTCGGCGTGCTCGGGCAGGTCCGTGCGCCGGTCGAGGCGGACCGCCTGGAGCATGATGTTGCGGTGGGTGAGGCGCACGCCCTTGGGGTCGCCGGTGGTGCCGGAGGTGTACACGACGGTCAGCGGGTCCTCGGGCCGTGCCCGGCGCCACCCCTTCTCGAAGTCCTCGGCCCACTGCGGCGGGACGCCGGCCGCGCGCAGCGAGGCGTAGGTGCGGTGCGGGCCGGCGTCGGCCGCCTCGGCGACGACCAGGGCTTCCAGGGCCACACCGGGGTCCTCCAGCAGCGGTTCCCACCGGGCGAGTTCGCGGGCGCCCTCCACGACGGCGAACCGGGCCCTGCTGTGGCGGGCGATGTGGGCGACCTGCCCGGGCGCGGAGGTGCCGTAGACGGTGACGGGGACGGCGCCGAGGTGGACGAGGGCCAGGTCGGTGAGCCAGTGCTCGGGCCGGTTGCCCATCATCAGCAGCACGTGTTCGCCGCGCTCGACGCCGAGGGCCGCGTATCCGCAGGCGAGGGCGGCGACCTCCTGGCGGACCTCGCGCCAGGAGAGGGTCCGCCAGCCGGCTCCCTCGCGCCAGGAGAGCGCGGGGAGGTCCCCGTGTTCCCCGGCATTGCGGGCGAGCAGGGCGGGGAGGGTGAGCTCCTCGGGGGGTCCGGGCAGGGGGAGTGTCGTGGTCATGGGCAGCTCCTGGCCGTTTCACATCGTTGGTGCGACAGCAATACTGTTGAACCCAAGCTGTGGAGCAGAGAGCGAGGCGCAGACGATGGCCGACCGGGCACCCGAGCCGATGCTCACCGTCGACGAGCTGGCCGCCCGGGCGGGTGTCACCGTCCGCACCGTACGGTTCTACAGCACGCGCGGGCTTTTGCCCCCTCCCGTGATCGGCCCGCGTCGGGTCGGGCACTACGGGCCCGAACACCTCTCCCGGCTCGCCCTGATCGAGGAGTTGCAGCACCAGGGCATGACACTGTCGGCCATCGAGCGCTATCTGGACGCGCTGCCCGACGACCTGAGCGCGCACGACCTCGCCATCCACCGGGCACTGGTGTCGTCCTGGGCCCCGGACTCGGCGTTGGAGTCCTCGCGGGAGGAACTGGAGAAGCGGGCCGGCCGGGCGCTGACGGAGACCGACATCCGGCGGCTGACGGCGATGAACGTGGTCTCCGTCTCGGGGGACGGGTTCCGGGTGGACGTGGGCCTGCTGCGGCTGGGGGTCGCGCTGCTGGACGTGCCGATCGCGCACGGGACGATCCTTGCGGCCCGGCGGGTGCTGACGGAGCACACCCGCTCGGCGGCGCACGAGCTGACGGCGCTGTTCCGGGACGAGGTGTGGGGGCCGTTCACCGAGGGCGAGAGCGATCCGGAACGGGTGGAGTCGATGAAGGCGCTGTCCGCGCACATGCAACCCATGGTCGTGCAAGCCCTGGTGACGGCCTTTCAGCGATCGCTGAGAGAGGAGTTGCGGGCGGCTTTCACCCCGGAAGGGTAGGTTCGCGGGCATGGCGATCATTCACAAGACCACGATGACACCGGGCAAGATGGAGCTGCTCGCGGACTGGCTACCGGCGCAGCCCTGGTACGTGCCCACCGGGCGGCCCCCGGGTCCGTCCCGTGCGGGCGGCTTCCGGCTCGACGATCCGCAGGGTGAGGTGGGCATCGAATTCATGGTGCTCACCGAGGAGTCGGAGGGCGGGCCCGTCGCCTACCACGTTCCGCTCACGTATCGTGGGGCGCCGCTCAAGGGCGCCGAGGCGGCTCTCATCGGCACCTCCGAGCACGGTGTCCTCGGCCGGCGCTGGGTGTACGACGGCACCCGCGACCCGGTGCTGGTCGGACAGCTGCTGTCGCTGCTCCAGGGCCGGGCCGCGGCGCAGGCGCAGGGCCTTTCGGACACGCGGGACCCGTCCGTCACCACCGAGTTCGACGGGCGGACCCTGCCGGTTCCGCTCCTGCCCCCGGTGCGGCCGAGGACCGCGCACACCGCCCGGGACACGGAGATCGCCCTGGGCGACGGTCCGAGGCTCGCCGTGTCACGCGTACTGCGGCCGCTGGACCCGGCCGGCGCCGCGCCCGGGGCCATCGGCCGGGTCACGGCGGGTTGGAACACCCCGGACGGGACCGCGCACCGGGGGATCTTCGCAGCCCTGTACACGGGTTAGACGGCCCAGGGCTCGGGCGCCGGCCCGGAGCAGTCTTCGCAGTCGGTGGGCCGGTCAGGCGTCCGGCTCCGGGGGGGTGCCCCCGGAGCCGGGCCCGGCGGTCAGTCGGCGTACGTCTCGCCGCGCTCCGCCTTGGCCACGAGCGACGCCGGCGGGGTGAACCGCTCGCCGTACTGGGCGGCCAGCTCGCGGGCGCGGGCGACGAAGCCCGGCAGGCCGCCCTCGTAGCCGTTGATGTACTGGATCACGCCGCCGGTCCAGGCCGGGAAGCCGATGCCCATGATCGAGCCGATGTTGGCGTCGGCGACGGAGGTCAGTACGCCCTCGTCGAGGCAGCGGACGGTGTCCAGCGCCTCGGAGAACAGCATTCGCTCCTTCATGTCCTCGAACGGGATCTCGGCGTCCGGCTTGGCGAAGTGTTCGCGCAGGCCCGGCCAGATGCGGGCGCGCTTGCCGGCCTCGTCGTACTCGTAGAACCCGGCGCCGCCGCTGCGGCCGGGGCGGCCGAAGTCGTCCACCATCCGGTCGATGACCACGTCCGCCGGGTGCTCGGTCCACGCGCGGCCCTCGGCCTCGAAGGCCTTGCGGGTCTCGTTGCGGATCTTGCGCGGCAGGGTCAGGGTCAGCTCGTCCATCAGGGACAGCACCTTGGCCGGGTAACCGGCCTGCCCCGCGGCCTGTTCGACCGAGGCGGGCTCGATGCCCTCGCCGACCATGGCGACGCCCTCGTTGATGAACTGGCCGATGACCCGCGAGGTGAAGAAGCCGCGCGAGTCGTTGACCACGATCGGGGTCTTGTTGATCTGGCGGACCAGGTCGAAGGCGCGGGCGACGGCTTCGTCCCCGGTGCGCTCGCCCTTGATGATCTCCACCAGCGGCATCTTGTCGACGGGCGAGAAGAAGTGCAGCCCGATGAAGTCGGCGGGCCGCTTCACGCCCTCCGCGAGCCCCGTGATGGGGAGCGTGGAGGTGTTGGAGCAGAGCAGGGCGCCGGGGGCGATGACGTCCTGGACCTCCTGGAACACCTTGTGCTTGAGGGCGGTGTCCTCGAAGACGGCCTCGATCACGGCGTCACAGCCCGCCAGGTCGGCGGCGTCCGCGGTGGGGGTGATCCGGGCGAGCAGCCCGGCGCGCTTGGCCTCGGTGGTGCGGCCGCGCGCGAGGGCCTTGTCGAGCAGCTTCTCGGAGTACGCCTTGCCCTTCGCCGCGGCCTCCGGCGTGACGTCCTTGAGCACCACCTCGATGCCCGCGCGGGCGCAGGAGTACGCGATGCCCGCACCCATCATCCCGGCGCCGAGGACCGCGACCTTGCGCACCTGGCGGGGCGCGATGCCCTGGGGGCGGCTGCGGCCGGCGTTGACGGCCTGGAGGTCGAAGAAGAACGCCTGGATCATGTTCTTGGCCGTCTGGCCGGTGACCAGCTCGGTGAAGTACCGGGCCTCGATGGTCAGCGCGGTCTCGAAGTCGACCTGCGACCCCTCGACGGCGCAGGCCAGGATGTTGCGCGGCGCCGGGTAAGGGGCCCCGTTCAGCTGCTTCTTGAGGTTCGCGGGGAACGCCGGGAGGTTGGCGGCGAAGCGCGGGTTGGACGGCGTGCCGCCAGGGATCTTGTAGCCGGGGACGTCCCACGGCTGCTTCGACTCCGGGTTGGCTTCGATGAAGGCGCGGGCCTTGGCCAGCATCTCCTCGGGGGTCGCCGCCAGTTCGTGGACCAGGCCGTTGTCCAGGGCGCGCTGCGGATCGTACTGGGTGCCCTGGAGCAGGACCTTGAGCAGCGCGTCCGCGATGCCCATCAGGCGCACGGTGCGGGTCACGCCGCCGCCGGCCGGGAGCAGGCCGAGCGTGACCTCGGGCAGGCCGATCTTGGAGCCGGGCACGTCCAGGGCGATCCGGTGGTGCGAGGCGAGGCAGATCTCGTAACCGCCGCCGAGGGCCGCGCCGTTGATGGCCGCGACGACGGGCTTGCCCAGGGTCTCGATGCGGCGCAGCGAGCGCTTGATCTCGGTGCCGGTCTCGAAGGCCAGCTGCGCGTCCTCGGGGCGCAACCGGATCATGTCCTTGAGGTCGCCGCCGGCGAAGAAGGTCTTCTTCGCGGAGGTGTAGATGATGCCCCGGATGGAGTCCCGCTCGGCCTCGGCGCGGTCGGCGATCGCCGCGATGGAGTCCTTGAAGGCCTGGTTCATCGTGTTGGCGGACTGGCCGGGGTCGTCGAGGACGAGGGTGACGACGCCGGTCTCGTCCTGTTCCCAGCGGATCGTGGTGGACTCGCTCATGTTCGCTACTTCCGTGTCGGAGGGTTCGGTGGTCACAGGACGATTCAGAGACGCTCGACGACGGTCGCGACGCCCATGCCGCCGCCGACGCAGAGGGTGACGAGCCCGTAGCGCTTGTCCTGGCGCTCCAGTTCGTCGACGACGGTGCCGAGGATCATCGCGCCGGTGGCGCCGAGCGGGTGGCCCAGCGCGATGGCGCCGCCGTTGACGTTGACCTTGTCGAGGGAGAGGCCCATGTCCTTGACGAAGCGGAGCACCACGCCCGCGAAGGCCTCGTTGATCTCGACCAGGTCGATGTCGTCGATGGTCAGGCCTGCCTTGGCGAGGGCCTTGCGGGTGGCCGGGGCCGGGCCGGTGAGCATGATGGTGGGCTCCGAGCCGGAGACGGCGGCCGAGACGATCCGGGCGCGCGGCGTCAGGCCGTTGCGCTCCCCCGCCTCGCGCGAGCCGATGGCGACGAGCGAGGCGCCGTCGACGATGCCGGAGGAGTTGCCCGCGTGGTGGACGTGGTCGATCTTCTCGACCCAGTGGTACTTCTGGAGCGCGACGGCGTCGAAGCCGCCGAGGTCGCCGATGTCCGCGAAGGACGGCTTGAGCTTGGCCAGGGTGTCGGCGGTGGTGCCCGGGCGGATGAACTCGTCGTGGTCCAGGACCACCAGGCCGTTGCGGTCGGTGACGGGGACGACGGACTTCGCGAAGCGGCCGTCCTTGACGGCGTTCGCGGCGCGTTCCTGGGACAGCGCCGCGTACTCGTCGACGTCGCGCCGCGAGAACCCCTCGATCGTGGCGATCAGGTCGGCGCCGATGCCCTGCGGGACGAAACCGGTGTCCCAGTTGGTCATCGGGTCGGCGAACCAGGCGCCGCCGTCGGAGGCCATCGGCACCCGCGACATGGACTCGACGCCGCCCGCGAGGACGAGGTCCTCCCAGCCGGAGCGGACCTTGGCGGCGGCCATGTTGACGGCTTCCAGGCCGGAGGCACAGAAGCGGTTCTCCTGGACTCCCGCCACCGTGTCCGGCAGGCCGGCGGCGATCGCCGCGATGCGGGCGATGTCGGAGCCCTGGTCGCCGACCGGGCCGACGACGCCGAGCACGATGTCGTCGATGGTGGCCGGGTCGAGGCCGGGGTTGCGCTCGCGCAGGGCGTGGATGAGGCCGACGACCAGGTCGATCGGCTTCGTGCCGTGCAGGGCGCCGTTGGCCTTGCCGCGGCCGCGCGGCGTGCGGATCGCGTCGTATACGTACGCTTCGGTGCTCACTGGTCAAGCCTTTCGGAAGGTCTGTGGTTAGCCGAGGAGGGAGCGGCCGATGATCTCTTTCATGATCTCGGTCGTGCCGCCGTAGATGGTCTGGATGCGGCCGTCGGTGAAGGCCCGTGCGACCCGGTAGTCGCTCATGTAGCCGTATCCGCCGTGCAGTTGCAGGCAGCGGTCGGCGACCCGCTTCTGGAGCTCGGTCGCCCACCACTTGGCCATCGAGGCGTGGACGTGGTCCAGCTCGCCGTTGGAGTGGTCCACGATGCACCGGTCCAGGAACGCGCGGGTGACGGCGCACTCGGTGGCCATCTCCGCTATCTCGAACCGGATGTGCTGGAGCTTGGAGAGCGGCCGGCCGAAGGCCTCGCGCTCCTTCACGTACGCGGTCGTGATCTCCAGCAGGTGCTCGGCGGCGGCGATGCCCGCGATCGCGATGCCCATCCGCTCCTGGGCCAGGTTGGTCATGAGGTGGAGGAAGGCGCCGTTCGGTTCACCGAGCAGGTTCTCCTTGGGGACCCGTACGTCGTTGAAGAACAGCTCGGCGGTGTCCTGCGCCTTCTGGCCGATCTTGTCGAGGTTGCGGCCGCGCTCGAAGCCCTCCGCGCCGCGCTCGACGACCAGCAGGGACAGGCCGTGCGCCCCGCCCTCCGGGGTCGTCTTCGCGACCACGATGACCAGGTCGGCCAGGATTCCGTTGGAGATGAAGGTCTTGGAGCCGTTGAGCACCCAGTGGTCCCCCCGGTCCTCGGCGCTCGTGCGGATCCCCTGGAGGTCGGAGCCGGCGCCGGGTTCCGTCATCGCGATCGCCGTGATCGTCTCGCCCGAGCAGAACCCGGGGAGCCAGCGGCGCTTTTGCTCCTCGGTGGCCAGGGAGGTCAGGTACGGCCCGATGATGTCGTTGTGCAGGCCGATCGCGAGCCCGGGCGCCCCTGCCCGGGTGAACTCCTCGGCGATCACGGCGGCGTAGCGGAAGTCGGTGTTCCCGCCGCCTCCGTACTCCTCGGGTACGGCGAGCCCCAGCAGGCCCTGCCTCCCGGCGGCCCGCCAGGCCTCGCGGCTGACGATGCCGTCCTTCTCCCACTGTTCGTAGTGCGGCAGCACCTCCTTGGCGAGGAAGGTGCGTACGGTCTCGCGGAACGCCTCGTGGTCGGCGTCGAAGATGCGGCGTTGCATCGGGCCCCCTAAAGCCAGCTCTTGACGGTTTCGATCAGCCGGGCCGGCTCGGGGCCGACGGGCGTGACGTTGAGCATGGTGACGCCCGCGGCGCGGAACGCCTCGACGCGCTCGCGCACGTAGCCGGCGGGTCCGCACAGCGTCATGAGCTCGCAGAACTCGTCCGGGACGGCGGCCGCGGCGTCGCGCTTGCGGCCGGAAAGGTAGAGCTCCTGGATCTTCCGGGCCTCCTCCTCGTAGCCGTAGGCGACGGCGAGGTCGTTGTAGAAGTTCTTGCCGGCCGCGCCCATGCCGCCGACGTACAGCGCGATCTGGGGGCGCGCGAGTTCCCGTACGGCGGCCGCGTCCTCACCGATCGCGAGGAGGCCGCCCGCGACGACCTGGAGCGGTCCCAGTTCGGGGGCCCGGCGTGCGGCGCCTTCGGCGAGGGGACCGCCCCACACGGCGTCCGCCTTCTCCGGGAGGAAGAGGGTGGGCAGCCAGCCGTCGGCGATCTCCGCGGTCATCGCCACGTTCGCCGGGCCCAGGGAGGCGACGTAGACCGGTACGGACGGGCGCACGGGCCGGGTCAGCATCTTCAGCGGCTTGCCGTGCCGGCCGCCCTTGGCGGGTGGCAGGGGCATGTCGGTGATGCCGTGGTGGTCGATGGTCTCGCGGCGCCAGATCCGGCGGCACAGCTCCACCGTCTCGCGGGTACGGCCGATGGGCTTGTCGTACGGCTTGCCGTGCCAGCCCTCGACCACCTGGGGGCCGGACGCGCCGAGGCCGAGCATGGCCCGGCCACCGGACATCGCGTCGAGGCCGGCGGCGGTCTGGGCGATGAGGGCGGGGGTGCGCGAGTAGACGTTCAGGATGGCGGAGCCGATCCGCATGCGCTCGGTGCGGGCCGCCAGGTAGCCCATGATCGTCGGGGAGTCGAAGCCCCAGGCCTCGGCGACCCACACCGCGTCGAGCCCGGCCGCCTCCAGCGCGGCCGCCTCGTCCGCGGCCCGGCGCGGATCGCCCGAGTAGTCGAGCATCATGGACAGTTCCATCAGGCGTCCTTCCCCAGCAGGCTCGGTACGCTCCAGTCCCTGGCCACGGATTCCGTGTCCGCCCCCGGTTGCGCGGGGCCGCTCGTGACGGTCGCAGGGGTCGCGGAGAAGCGGGGCGCGGGGGCGGGCTGGGTGATCCCGCCGAAGTCGGTGAAGGTGCCCCGGGCCACGAGGTGGGGGTGGTGCGGAGCCTCGCCCAGGGACAGCACGGGCGCCACGCAGGCGTCGGAGCCCTCGAAGACGGCCGTCCACTCGGCCCGCGTACGGGACTTGAAGCGTACGGCGACGGCCTCGCGCAGCTCGGCCCAGCGGGCCGGGTCCTTGCGGGCGGGAGCCTGCTCCTTGATGCCGAGCAGCTCCACGAAGGTGTCGTAGAACTGCTGCTCCAGCGCCCCGACCGCCATGTACGCGCCGTCGGAGGTCTCGTAGGTCCCGTAGAAGGGGCAGCCGCCGTCGAGCAGGTTGGCGCCGCGCCGGTCCTGCCAGCCGCCTGCCGCCATCATGCCGTGGATCATGGCGGTGAGGTGGGCCGTCCCGTCGACGATGGCGGCGTCCACGACCTGTCCGCTCCCGCCGGGGGTGCGGGCGTGCCCGAGGGCGGCGAGGACGCCGATCACGAGGTAGAGCGATCCGCCCGCGTAGTCGCCGACCAGGTTGGCGGGGACCGCGGGGGGCTCGCCGGGGTTCCCGATCATGCCGAGGGCGCCGGTGACGGCGATGTACGCGATGTCGTGGCCCGCCGTGTGGGCGAGGGGGCCCTCCTGGCCCCAGCCGGTCATCCGGCCGTAGACCAGCTTCGGGTTGCGGGCGTGGCATTCGGCCGGGCCGACGCCGAGGCGCTCGGCCACCCCGGGGCGGAACCCCTCGATCAGCGCATCGGCCCGTTCCACGAGCTCCAGTACGCGGCCCGGGCCCCCGGGGGATTTCAGGTCGATCAGCACCGAGCGCTTGTTGCGGTTGGTGACGTCGTACGCCGGGTCGACGGCGAGGCCGCCGCCCCCGGGACGGTCCACGCGGACCACGTCCGCGCCGAGGTCGGCGAGGAGCATCGCGGCGAACGGTCCCGGGCCGATCCCGGCCAGTTCGACGACGCGCACTCCGGCGAGCGGGCCGGTACCGGACACTGCCATCGAGCCCCCAGCGTTTCCGGGTGAGTGGGTAAGCAGAGTGTGTGACACAACTGATGTAACACCAGTGATGCTAGGAACGTGTTCCACTCAGCACAAGAGCGGGCGCTTAGCCATCTGCCCCGATCCGCGCGTCGAGCTCCTTGACGTGGCGTTTGAGTGCGACGGTGCGGTAGCTCTCCTCGACCCACTCGCACAGCACCTCGGCCGGGGGCGCGCCCTCCTCGCCCAGCGGGAGAAAGACCCATCCGGCCCGGCCGAGGCCGTACCCCGTGGGCTCGGCGCCGGGAAAGGTCATCGCGTGGCCGTGCAGCGCCTCGTCCTTGAGCTTCACGGAGAGGCCGGGCGGCTGCGGGCCGTCGGAATTGCCGAGAAATACGAAGATCTTCTTGTTGACCTTGACCACGCGGTCCTCGGGCCCCCAGGGGAACTCCTCGACCGCCTCGGGCAATCTCAGGGCGAACTCCCGCACCTTCTGCCACTTGCGCACGGCAGCCTTCATCGACGCCTCCACTTACCGCAGGTCACACCTGCTCGTACGGACAGTCGACCATCACGCTAGCCTCAGCCACCGACACCAGCTGGGAGGAGCGTCATGAACGAGCAGGTTCACCGCACGGAACGGCAACGCGCCCACGACCTCGTGCTTTTCGGTGCGACCGGATTCGTGGGCGCCCTGACGGCCGAGTACCTCGCCGCACACGCCCCGGCCGGCTGCCGGTGGGCCCTCGCGGGCCGGGACCTGGACAAGCTGGAGCGGCTGCGCGAGCGGCTGGCCGCCCTGGACCCGGCGTGCGCGACCCTGCCGCTGATCCGGACGGACGCCCGCGACGCCCGGGCCGTACGCGAACTGGCCGCCTCCACGCGGGTCCTGGCGACGACCGTCGGGCCGTACGTCTGGTACGGCGCGGAACTGGTCGCGGCGTGCGCCGAGGCCGGTACCGACTACGTGGACCTGACGGGCGAGCCGGAGTTCATCGACCGGATGTACGTCGCCCACGACGCGCGGGCCCGGGAGACCGGGGCGCGACTGGTGCACGCCTGCGGGTTCGACTCGATCCCGGCCGATCTGGGGACGTACTTCACAGTGAACCGGCTGCCGGCCGGGGTGCCGCTGCGGGTCGACGGGTACATGCGCTCCAACGCCCTTCTCTCGGGCGGAACCCTGGCCTCCGGCCTCACCGCGATGAGCCGCGGCCCGCAGACCCTGGCCGCCGCCCGGGAGCGCCGGCTGTACGAGCCGCGGCTGCCGGGCCGCCGCGTACGGGGCTCGGGGGGCGCGCCCCGGTTCAGCCGCGAGACCGGCGCGTGGGCGCTGCCGCTGCCGACGCTGGACCCGCGCGTCGTGGCCCGTTCGGCGGCCGCCCTGGAGCGTTACGGCCCGGACTTCCGGTACCGGCACTACGCGGCCGTGGAGCACCTGCCGGTCGCGGTGGGCGCCACGGCCGCGGTCGGGGCGACGGTGGCGCTGGCCCAGGTGCCCGCCGCCAGGCGGTGGTTGATGAGCCGTTGGGAGCCGGGCCGGGGCCCGGACGCGCAGCGGCGCGCGCGCAGCTGGTTCACCGTTCGTTTCGTGGGGACGGGCGGCGGCCGAAGGATCTTCACGGAGGTCTCGGGAGGCGACCCGGGCTACGGCGAGACGGCGAAGATGCTGGCGGAGTCGGCGCTGTGCCTGGCCTACGACGCCCTCCCGGAAGCCTCCGGCCAGCTCACCACGGCGGTGGCCATGGGCGACGCCCTGCTGGACCGCCTCCAGAAGGCCGGCATCCGCTTCCGCGTGGCGGCCGAAACGGCGGCCTGAGACGGACGGGGACCGCCCGGGCCACGTCGACTCCCGTACCGGTAAACGGATAGCTCATCCACATGTGTGCTACGTTCGGCATCAAGCGGATGAGCTATCCGAATGTGCGTTGTGGGGGTGGGTGTGGCATGAAGAGGACTGCTGTCGTCACGGCCGGAACGGCCGGCATCGGCCTGGAGACGGCCCTGGGGCTGGCCGCCGCCGGGTTCGCGGTCACCGTGGTCGGACGAAATGCCGAGCGCGGCGCCCGGGCGGTCAGCCGGATCAACGGGGCGGTCCCGGCACACCCCGCCCGGTTCCTGCCCACCGACCTCGGCTCGCTCGACGAAGTCCGCTCGCTCGCCGACCGGATCGCCTCGCACCACGCCGCCACGGGCGAACCGCTGACCGTACTGGTCAACAACGTGGGGGCGATGTTCGCGGATCGACGGGAACTGGACGGCGTCGAGGCGTCGTTCGTCGTCAACCACCTCTCCCCCTACCTGCTGACCGAGCTGCTCCTGCCCACCCTGACGTCCGGCGCCCCGAGCAGGATCGTGAACGTGACCTCGGGTGCGGTCGGGCTCGGGAAGCGGGTGTTCGACTCCGTCGAGCCGCCCGGCGGCTACTACGGATTCCACTGGTACGGCCGCGCCAAGCTCGCCAACCTCGCCTACGCGCTCGACCTGGCCGGCCGGCTGGACGGCACGGGCGTCTCGGTCTTCGCAGCCGACCCCGGAGGCGCCGCGACCGACATGACCAACGGCACCATGACCGACCCGAGGATCGTCTCGCCCGCCCTGCGGCTGCTGTGGCCGCTGGTGCGGCGCACGTTCCGAAAGTCCACTTCCGGCCCGGCGTCCGTGGCGGCCAGGCCCTCGATCGTCGCCGCCACCGACGCCGCCCTGACAGGCCGGACGGGCATCGTCATCGGCGCCCAGGCGAGCCCGGTCGCCCCTTTCCGCGCGGCGACCGACCCCCGCATCGCCCGGGCCGTACGCCGACTCAGCGAACGGCACGCACCTCTCGCGGCCCCGTAGCCCGCCCGGCGGATCCGCCGGGCAGCAGGCAGGGACAGCCGGATGGGCCATCCGATTAGCATGTCCCCATGACGACGACGCCCCTGCGCAAGGACGCGGCCCGCAACTGGGACCGGATCATCGCCGTCGCCCGCGACCTGGTCGACCAGGGCGCGCCGTTGCAGCTCAACGACGTCGCCCGCCGCGCCGGGCTCGGTGTCGGCACCGTCTACCGGCACTTCTCCACGCCCGAGGCGCTGCTGGAGACCGTCGCAGCCCCCTGCCTGGAGGCCCTGGCCGCCCATGGCGAGCAGGCGCTGGCCGACACCGACGCCTGGCGCGGGCTGGAGGGCTTCCTCACCCGCACCGTCGAAGCGCAGGTGACCGACACCTCCCTCGCACCGGTCACCGCGTCACCACGAGACGCCCTCCCGCGCACCACGGAACTCAAGAAGTCGCTGTGGTCGACCGGCACCATCCTCCTCGACCGCGCCCGCCGGGCCGGGGCGGTCCGCCCGGGCCTCGCCGCGGCCGACCTGGTCCCGCTCATGTGCGGCATCGCCTACGCCGTGCAGGTGCACGGAGGCGCTCCCGACGACCGCATCCACACGGCCCACCGCTACCTGGCCACTCTGCTCGGGGGCCTGCGCGCCACACCGCCGGACGACCACGCGCCCCTGCCCCCTCCTCCACCGCCCGGCTAGCCGGTCCGCGTCGCCTCGCGCAGGGCGCGCCGGCACAGGGAGTCGGCGCGGCGGGTGGTCTCGGGGAGCCGGTAACGGGGGCTGAGGGCGAGGGTGTGGGCGCAGGCGTTGTCCAGCGAGACGCGGTGGCCGACGGAGACGTAGACCGGCTTGATCCCGCCCTGGGTGCGCAGTGCCCGCCCCACGACGGCGCCGTCGGCCGCGAGGAGCGGGGCGGCGTCGCCGCGCCGGGCGCCCGGTTCCTCGTAGGTGAAGGTGAACGGGTTCTTCGCGACGCCGATGCTCGGCAGCCCGGTCACCACTCCCAGGTGGCAGGCGAGGCCGAAGCCGCGCGGGTGGGCGAGCCCGTAGCCGTCGCAGACGACGAGGCCCGGCGTGACGGTCAGGGCGTCGAGCGCCGCCAGCACGGTGGGCAGTTCGCGGAAGGCGAGCAGCCCCGGTACGTAGGGGAAGCTGACGCGGCCGACCGCGGTGCGCTCCTCGACCACCTCCAGGGTGCCCGCGTCGAGGACCACGGCCGCGGCGGCGACCAGGTCGCGTTCGTCGTCGTAGGCGACGTCCACTCCGGCCACGAGCCCCGTACCGGGCGGCGGCCCGGGCTCGTCCAGCACCACGCCGCGGCGCAGTTCGTCCTGTATCGCGCGGGCTTCCGTCTCGTCGGCGGGGGTCTCGGAGGTCGTCATAAGGTGCGAGAGTAGCCTGGCGATCATGTTCATCATGGAGCTCACCTACACCGCGCCCATCGAAGCCGTCGACGCTCAGATGGACGCGCACATCGCATGGCTGGACCGTTACTACGCGTCCGGCGTCTTCCTCGCCTCGGGGCGCAAGGTCCCGCGCGAGGGCGGCGTCATCCTGGCCACCGGTGTCTCCCGCTCGGAGGCCGAGGAGATCGCCGCCGAGGACCCGTTCGTCGTGGCCGGCGTATGCGCCTACCGCATCACCGAGTTCATCGCCACGAAGACCTCGGCGGAACTCGCCGCCGTACGGGAGGACCTCCCCGCGGTCTGAGCGGGCCGACGGGCCGGCCCCGCCCGGCTCGACTCCAGGTCCTTCACGACGCCGGGCAGTCCGTCGTACCGGCCGGTGAACTCCCGGCCTGCGTTTCAGCGCCGCTCCAGCCTGCCCACCCGTCCCTTCTCCCCCGCCGCCCAACAGCCGCCGTCCGGCGAGCAGTCGACGGTGTCGTAGGAGTCCGCGTCCAGCGCCCGCCACGTCAGGCCCCCGTCCGGCGTCACGTCCGTGCCGGTCGGCCCCACGGCAAGCGCTGCGCCCCGGGAGCGCGGGTACCAGGCCGCGCCGGACCGGTAGGCGGGCGGAGGTGCGGCGGAGGCGCGCCAGGTGCGGCCCCCGTCCGAGGACACGGCCGCGGCCCGGGGCGAGGCCTCGCCGGTGCGGTAGTCGCCGCCGACGGCGAGGCCGGTCGTACGGTCGCGGAAGGCGAGCGCGAAGACGCCCTTGGCCGGATCCCCGGCCGGCACGGGCGATTCCGTGGCGCTCCAGGTGCGGCCGCGGTCCCCGGAGCGCAGTACGCGCGACACCGCGCCTCCTCCGGTGGCGATCAGGACGTCCCGCGGCCCGGCGGCCACCAGGCACTGCCCGCTCGCGGCGAAGCCCGCCTCGCCCGCCAGCGCCTCGGGCATCCCGGTGGCCGGGAGCGCCTGCCAGCTCCGCCCGCCGTCGTCGGTGGCGAGGAGCCGGAACCTGCCGTCCACGGGGTCGCTCAGTGCGAGCCCGTGGCGGGCGTCGAAGAAGGTCAGGCAGTCGTAGAAGGCCCGTGGGTCGGTGTTGCGGAAGCTTTCGGTCCATGTCTGCCCGCCGTCCTCGGTGCGCAGCACCCGCGAGGCCTCGCCCTCGCCGATGGACAGGGCGACCGCCCGGCGCTCGTCGAAGGCCTCGATGTCGCGCAGCTCCAGCCCCTGTGCCACCGCTTCCGGCGGGGAGACGTCGCGCCAGCTGCGGCCCCCGTCCGAGGTGCGCAGCACCGTCCCCTTGGAGCCGGCCACCCAGGCCGCGGAGCGGCTGACCGCCGCGAGCCCGCGGAAGCGGACCGCGTCCTTGCCCGTGGCCTTGAGCGCCCAGCCCGCGCCGCGGAAGTCCCGTGGGACCTCGCCCGGACCCCCCGTGTCCGCCTGCGCGGGAACGGCCGGCGCCGCCACCGCCAGCGCCACCAGGCACATGCCGACTCCCAGAAGTCTCATGGCGCGGGAAGCTAACGCACGCCGGATTTCCCGTCCAGGGTGCGTCGGGGCTCCCGCGTTCCTAGGCTGGCGCCATGCCTCCCGAGGACGAGCATCCGCAGCACCCGTCGCAGGACCCGAAGCCCTACGCGGGCAAGCACATCACGGTCACGTACGAGACCCGTCGCTGTCTGCACGCCGCCGAATGCGTCGGCGGGCTTCCCGAGGTCTTCGACTCCGGGCAGCGCCCCTGGGTGCGGCCCGACGGCGCCGAGCCGGAGCGGGTGGCGGAGGTGGTCCGCCGGCCCTTCGGGAGCGCTCCAGTACCGGCTCGAAGAAGGGCCGGCCGAGGAACCGGACCGGCCGACGAGTGTCGTACGGTCACCGGCCGGCCAGTTGGTCCTGCGCGGCGAACTGAGCGTGACCAGGCCGGACGGCACGGTCCGGCGGGAGACCAGGGCGATGCTTTGCGCCTGTGGGGTGAGCGGTAATCAGCCGTACTGCGACCACTCCGGGCCCTGCGGCCACGACTGAACACCTTGCCGCACCCACCCTCTTCGGTCACTCTGTGCGATAGGACGGTCGCGATCAAGCCAATCGGTGACACAGCTCACTCGAATGCGCCTGCACGGATTTGCCCTTTCGGGCGTCTATCCGGTTGCCGGGTCCCACCCCAAGCCCGGCAGGAGATCCGCCGCAAGGGAGCGAGCCTTGATCACTGTCATCGAGCAGGCCGTGCAGGCCCGACTGGTCGCCACCGCGCCGAAGGTCGAGACCGTACCCGTCACCCTGTGCTACGACCGTTCGGATCCCTTCGCCGTCCGGATGGCGTTCCCCGGCCCTGCGACGCTGGAGGGCGTCGAGGTCTCCTGGACCTTCGCGCGCGAGTTGCTGGAGGCCGGACTCCACCGTCCCGCCGGCTCGGGTGACGTGCGCGTGCGCCCGTACGACCGTGAGCGGACCAGCATCGAGTTCCACGCGCCGGAGGGCGTCGCGATCGTGCTCGTGGGGACCCCCGACCTCCACCGGTTCCTGGAGCGGGCCGCGACGGTCACGCCACCGGGGCTGGAGCACCTCTACCTCGACCTTGACCACGGTCTGGCCGAGCTGATGCGCGGCCCCCGCTGAGCTCGCGCCGGCCGGCCGCCCCGGTCGGCCGCCCCCCGCGGTTAATCCGTTGCGGGTGGCTCCGGCCGCCCGTAGCTTCGTAGGCGACCCATTGCCGCCGAAACGGAGTAGGACATTGCTCTTCTGAGGTTCGAGACACCGACCACGACCACCCTTCACCACCCGTCGGCTGTCTCCCCACGTTGCTCGCACCACTTCACGCAACCTGGAGGCCTCCATGAGTCTTGTCCCCACCTTCGTCACGTGCTCCGCCCTCTCCTTCGACTGGCCGGACGGAACCCCCGTCCTTGATGACTTCCAACTGACCGTAGGGCCTGGCCGAACCGGCCTGATCGGTCTCAACGGGTCCGGGAAGTCAACCCTGTTGAGGCTCATCGCGGGAGAACTCACCCCGTCCGCGGGGCAGGTCTCCGTCGCCGGAACGATCGGCTACCTCCCCCAGAACCTCATCCTCGACACCGCCCTGCGCGTGGACGAGGCGCTCGGCATCCACGCCGCCCGCACCGCCCTGCACGCCATCGAGGCGGGCGAGGCCACCGAGGCCAACTTCGCCGCCGTCGGCGACGACTGGGACGTGGAGGAACGGGCGCTGGCCACGCTCGATTCGCTCGGCCTCGCCCGGATCGGCCTCGACCGCACGGTCGGTGAGCTGTCGGGCGGCGAGGGCGTGCTGCTGCGGCTGGCGGCCCTGCTGCTCGCCCGCCCCGACGTCCTGCTCCTGGACGAACCCACCAACAACCTGGACCTGCGGGCCCGGCGCCGGCTCTACGCGGCCGTCGAGTCCTGGTCCGGCGTGCTGGTGGTGGTCAGCCACGACCGCGAGCTGCTGGAGCGGGTCGACCAGATCGCCGACCTGCGCGACGGCGAAGTGCGCTGGTACGGGGGGAACTTCACCGACTACGAGGAAGCGCTCGCCACCGAACAGGAGGCGGCCGAGCGGATGGTCCGGGTCGCGGAGGCCGACGTTCAGCGGCAGAAGCGCGAACTCGCCGACGCCCAGATGAAACTGGCCCGGCGCAAGCGCTACGGCCAGAAGATGTGGGACACCAAGCGCGAGCCGAAGATCGTGATGGGTGCCCGCAAGCGCGCCGCCCAGGAGTCGGCCGGCAAGCACCGCATCATGCACACCGAGAAGCTGGCGGACGCCCGCGAGCGGCTCGACCAGGCGGTGGAGGCGGTGCGCGACGATGACGAGATCCGCATCGAGCTGCCCGCCACCCGGGTGCCGCCGGGGCGGCGGGTCCTGTCCTTCGGCGATCTGCACCCGGCCCACGGACCGGCGATCGCGGGCGAGTGGGAGCTGCGCGGGCCGGAGCGGATCGCCCTGGTGGGCCGCAACGGCTCGGGGAAGACGTCCCTGCTGCGGACGGTCGCCGGCCTGCTCGCGCCGGTCTCGGGCGAGGTGTCGGCGCACGTGCCGGCGCGGTTCCTGCCGCAGCGGCTGGACGCCGACGTACTGGACGACGACCGCTCGGTCGTGGAGAACGTGGCGCGGTACGCCCCGCACGCCACGAACAACGTGATCCGGGCGCGGCTCGCGCACTTCCTGTTCCGGGGTGCCCGGGCGGACCGGCCCGTCGGCACGCTTTCGGGCGGCGAGCGGTTCCGGGCGGCGCTGGCGGCGCTGCTGCTGGCGGAGCCGGCGCCGCAGCTGCTGATGCTGGACGAGCCGACGAACAACCTGGACCTGGCGAGCGTGCGGCAGCTGACCGGCGCCCTGGAGGCGTACGAGGGGGCGCTGCTGGTGGCGAGCCACGACGTGCCGTTCCTGGAGTCGCTGGGAATCACGCGGTGGCTGCTGCTGGACGGCCGGGCGGGGCTCCGGCCGACGACGGCCGAGGAGGTCCGCGAGTCGCTCTGGCTCGGCTGAGCAGGGGCGGTCGGTGGCCGGCGCGGCCGGCCACCGCAGCCCCAGGCGCGTCAAGACATCGGCGGCGGACCACCTACGGGCGTGATTTCGGTTCCGATTTGCCCTTTCGCACGCCCTCCCACAGGGCCTCAAACTGCACATATAACCGGACGTAACCGCCCATAGGTAGGGGTGGGGCTTGGCTGGTCCTTGATGCCGTGCTTAACCTACGACTCCGTAGGCTACGCAACCGTAGGTAATTCGCTTGTTCCCCCTGGAGTACCCGTGACGATCACCTCCCCCCACCTCAACAGCTCGGAGGCGTGGACCGACGCCAAGTTGCTGTTCGCGCTGGAAGAGGTGGTCGAAAAGGAACTCAACCGCCATTTGCAGGTCACCAAGGACTGGATGCCCCACGAGTACGTCCCGTGGAGCGACGGCCGCAACTTCCCCGGCTTCTTCGAGGACGGCGAGGCCTGGGACCCGGAGCAGTCCAAGGTCACCGACATCGGCAAGATCGCCCTCGTCGTCAACCTGCTGACCGAGGACAACCTGCCCAGCTACCACCACGAGATCGCCTCGCTCTTCGGGCGCAACGGCGCCTGGGGCACCTGGGTGCACCGGTGGACCGCCGAGGAGGGCCGCCACGGCATCGTGATGCGCGACTACCTCCTGGCGTCGCGCGCCGTGGACCCGGACAAGCTGGAAGCGTTCCGGATGCAGCACATGTCGGAGGGCTTCGAGTCCGACAACCGGCACTCGATGCTGCACTCCGTGGCGTACGTGGCCTTCCAGGAGCTCGCGACGCGCATCTCGCACCGCAACACCGGCCACCAGTCCGGTGACCCGGTATGCGACCGGATGCTGGCCCGCATCGCGCAGGACGAGAACCTGCACATGATCTTCTACCGGAACCTGCTGGGCGCCGCCTTCGAGCTGGCCCCGGACCTGACGATGCAGGCCGTGCGGGACGTAGTGGTCAACTTCCGGATGCCCGGGCACGGCATGCCGGGCTTCGAGCGGATGGCCGCGCAGATGGCGATCGGCGGGGTGTACAACCTGCGGATCCACCACGACGACGTGCTGAGCCCCGTGATCCGGTTCTTGAAGATCATGGACATCGACGGTCTCGGCCCCGAGGGGCAGAAGGCCCAGGAGGAGCTCGGCCTGTTCATGGGCGGCCTGGACTCCGAGGCCCGCAAGTTCGACGAGCGGCTGGCCGCCCGCGCGGCGCGCGTGGCGGCGCGCAAGGGCTGATCCACGGCGTTGAAGGCCCCGGCTGGGCCATGTGCCCTGCCGGGGCTTCGCCCTGCCGGGGCTTCGCCGTGCCGGCTGCGCGCGTCCCGGGGCCGGGGGCGGGGCCAGGCCCGGGGGCGAAGCCGGGTACGCGCCGCCGCCGGTCAGGCGCGGGGACGCAGGGCGAGGCGCTCGGACTCAGAGAGGCCGCCCCAGACGCCGAAGCGCTCGTCGTTCGCCAGGGCGTACTCCAGGCACGCGGCCCGGCCCTCGCACGCCCCGCACAGCCGCTTCGCGTCGCGCAGCGAGGAGCCGGGCTCCGGGAAGAAGAAGGCCGGGCCCGTCTGCGCGCACAGGGCGAGGTCGTACCAGGCGGGTGCGGCGGCGGCAGTGGTCGGGCGGTCGCTCGTGTTCATCGACATGACGGAGATCCTCACCGCCGCCGATGGACGTCCGATCAACGCCTCATCAACACGGTGTCTTACGTACCGGGGGCCGGGGCGCTGGTGATGACCGCGAAGCGGGCGCCGAAGGGGTCGGCCGCCTTCGCGAAGCGGCCGACGCCCTCCATGGAGAGGGGGGTGAGGCGGACCTTGCCGCCCGACTCCTCCACCCGGGCCGCCGTCGCGTCGCAGTCGGCGACCTCGAAGTACGGCGTCCAGTAGGGGCGTTCGGTGTCCTCCACCGGGTCCGTCGCGATCGGAACCAGCCCGCCGAAGGCCTCCTCGTCGGGCGCGCCGGCCGGCTTGACCATGGTGTAGGTGCCGCCGTCGAACGGCATCTCGGTGGTCTCCCAGGAGAAGACGGCCCGGTAGAAACCGGCGGCCGCAGCAACATCGGGGGTGTACAGCTCCGTCCAGCACAGGGTGCCGACGGCCGTCACGGCCTCCAGGCCCTCGTGCCGGCCGGGCTGCCACGCCGCGAAAGCGACGCCCGCCGGGTCGGTGAACACCGCCATGCGGCCGAGGTCCAGTACGTCCATCGGCTCGAACGCGACCGCGCCGCCCGCCTTCCGCACGGCCGCCGCCGTCGCGTCCAGGTCCGGCGTCTTGAAGTACACCGTCCACGCGGAGGGCCCCTGCTCGGGAGTGACGGTCATCCCGCCCGCGACGGTCTTCCCGCCGAGCCGGAACATCCCGTACCCGCCGACCTCCTGACCGCCCGGCTCGTAGTCCCACCCGAACAGGCCCCGGTAGAACCCGGCCGCGCCTCCGATGTCGGGAGTCCCGAGGTCCAGCCAGTTCGGGGAGCCGTCCCTGTAGTCCGTGCTGAGCATGGCCGTACCCCTTCCCTGCGCCGGCGACTGCTGCCTCCTTCGAGCATGGCACCCCCCACTGACAACGGCCGCCCTACGCCCCAGCCCCACCCGCCGTAGCCGGCCCTCGAGCACGCCGAAGTCCGCGCCGGTGAGCCCCGTACGGGGGTCGACGTGGTGCAGAAGTACCCGGCCGGGGTGGTGCGCGGCCACCCGGTCGCGGTCGTCGGGCGTCCGCCATCCATGTCGTCGCCCACACCAGTTCGCAGGGGCAGCGCCGCCAGCCGGGGTCCAACGCGGGATCGAGCCGGTCCAGCAAGGGGTTGCCGCCGGTGCCGGCAGGGCCGCGAGGGCGGCACGGTCGCAGCCTACGCAGCGCGGGACGTCAGTCGTCGGCGGGTTTGGCGCGGCTGGGTTGGACGCGCTTGGGTTCGCCCGGCATCTTGGGGTAGTCCGGGGGGTACGGCATGTCGCCCAGGCCGTGGTCCTGTTCCTGGCGGTCCGCGAGCTCCAGGACGGTGTCCAGCGCGAACGCGTGCTCGTCCATGTCGGCGTGCAGGTCACCGAGTTCCGCGAAGCGCCCCGGCATCGTCACGATGTCGAAGTCCTGCGGCTCCGCGTCGTCCACCTCGTCCCAGCGCAGTGGCGCCGACACCGGGGCATGGGGGCGGGGGCGGACGGAGTAGGCGGAGGCGATGGTCCGGTCGCGGGCCGTCTGGTTGTAGTCCACGAAGATCCGCTCGCCGCGCTCCTCCTTCCACCAAGCCGTCGTCACCTTGCCCGGCATCCGCCGTTCCAGCTCCCGGCCCAAGGCGATCGCACACCGCCTGACCTCCGTGAACGTCCACCGCGGGGCGATCGGCACGAACACGTGCAGCCCGCGCCCGCCCGAGGTCTTCGGCCAGCCGCGCAACCCCACCTCGTCCAGCAGCGCCCGCAGTTCGTGGGCGGCGGCGACCGCGTGGTGGTAGTCGGTGCCCGGCTGCGGGTCCAGGTCGATCCGCAGCTCGTCGGGCCGGTCGGTGTCCTCGCGGCGCACCGGCCAGGGGTGGAAGGTGAGGCAGCCCAGGTTCGCGGCCCACAGGACGGCGGCCGGCTCGGTCGGGCAGATCTCATCGGCCGTGCGCCCGCTGGGGAAGGCGATGTGCGCGGTCGGGATCCAGTCGGGCAGGTTCTTCGGGGCCCGCTTCTGGAAGAAGGACTCCCCCTCCACCCCTTCCGGATACCGCTCCAGCGTCGTCGGGCGGTCGCGCAGGGCTCGGGTGATGCCGGGGGCGACGGCCAGGTAGTACTCGGCGACGTCCCGCTTGGTGAGGCCGCGCTCCGGGAAGTACACCTTGTCCGGGCTGGACAGCCGAACCGTCCGCCCGCCCGCGTCCAGCTCGATCGCATCACGCGCAGCACCCATGTCCGCCACGGTAGGCGGCCCCGGCCCGGCCCGCACACCGGACGGATCCGCCCGGGCGCGCACACCGCGCGGCCCCCGACGGGCCGCCGCAGAATCGAAGGCATGGATCTGCCGGTGATGCCCCCCGTGAAACCGATGCTCGCGAAGTCCGTGACGGCCATCCCGCCGGGCATGCAGTACGAGGCCAAGTGGGACGGCTTCCGGGCCGTCGTCCACCGCGACGGCGCCGAGATCGAGATCGGCAGCCGCACCGGCAAGCCCCTGAACAGGTACTTTCCCGAGCTCGTGACGGCCCTCAAGGACAATCTGCCCGACCGCTGCGTCGTGGACGGCGAGATCGTGATCGTCCACGACCGCCGGCTCGACTTCGACCGCCTCACCGAGCGGATCCACCCGGCCGCCTCCCGGGTGAAGATGCTCGCCGAGACGACCCCGGCCAGTTTCGTGGCCTTCGACCTGCTCGCGCTCGGCGACGATTCGCTCCTCGACACCCCGCTCGTCGCCCGCCGCAGCGCCCTGGCCCGTGCCCTCTCCACCGCTCGGCCCCCCGTCCACCTCGCGCCCGCCACCACCGACCCCGCACTCGCGCACGACTGGTTCGAGCGGTTCGAAGGCGCCGGACTGGACGGTGTGATCGCCAAGCCCCTCGATCTCCCGTACCGGCCCGATGCCCGCCTGATGTTCAAAATCAAGCACGAGCGTACGGCGGACGTCGTGGTCGCCGGTTTCCGTTTCCACAAGAGCGGTCCGATTGTCGGATCGCTGCTCCTGGGCCTTTACGACGCCCACGGCACCCTCCAGCACGTCGGCGTCTGCGCCGCCTTCCCCATGAAGCGCCGCGCCGAGCTGCTGACGGAGCTCGAACCGCTGCGGATGCCCGATCCCGGCGGCCACCCCTGGGCCGCCTGGGCCGAGGAGGCCGCCCACGAGAGCGCCCGGCTGCCCGGCGCGCAGAGCCGCTGGACCGGCAAGAAGGACCTGTCCTGGGTCCCGCTGCGCCCCGAGCGGGTCTGCGAGGTGGCCTACGACCACATGGAGGGCGACCGCTTCCGGCACACCGCGCAGTTCCGCCGCTGGCGCCCCGACCGGCTGCCGGAGAGCTGTACGTACGCCCAGCTGGAGGAAGTCGTCCGCTACGACCTGGCCGAGGTGCTCGGCACCCCGGAGAACTGACGTCCCTCTCAGCCCTTCGTCAGCTTCTCCCACTCCCCCCGGTCCGGCCCGGCCACGTTCGGCGCGTAGTCCGGCCGGTCCGCCAGCCACCGCGCCACCCGCGCCCGGATCTCCGGATCCGCGTACGCCCGTTCCGGCGGCTCCACCAGGTGCCGCACCCGCGCCCGGGCCCGCATCACCTCCGGATCCTCCAGCGCGCAGTCGAACAGCGCGGCCACCTCCCGCGCCGTCCCCGTACGACCCGCCCTCGTCGCGAAGCGCTCCCCGATCGCCGCGTCCGCGACCACCTGGAAGTCGAACCAGGGCTTCAAGGTCCGCACCGCCCACGCGTGGTAGCCGGCGGCGAACCCGGCCGACCCCGGGTCCTGGTGCGCGGTGCGCGCCACCCGGCTCGCCGCCCACAGAGTCAGCGAAGTGCCCTGTCCCAGCGTCGGGTTGGTGTGGGTGATGGCGTCCCCGACCGGTACCAGCCCGCTCACCACCGGTCCCCGCCCGTCGCTCAGCGCGCTCCACCGGTTGTCGAGGCTCGCGGTGGCCAGTACCTCCGACAGCGGCTCCGCGTCCAGCCGCAGCCACGCCTCCCCCGGCGGGAAGGCCCGCGCCGCGGCTTCGAAGACGGCCGGATCGCGCAGCGCCGAGCGCGTGGGGTCCTCGGTGTGGACGAACAGGGTCACGGCGAAGACCCGGTTGTCGGCGGGGAAGACGGC
Organism: Streptomyces cirratus; assembly: GCF_014650775.1. GTDB lineage: Bacteria > Actinomycetota > Actinomycetes > Streptomycetales > Streptomycetaceae > Streptomyces > Streptomyces cirratus. Next base: position 381,533 of record NZ_BMVP01000005.1, read on the forward strand.
GCACCCGGCGAAGGTGCCGCCGGTGATCGCCCAGGGGCGGTGCGGCCCGTCCGTCAGGCCCGCGGGCAGCCGGTACCAGCGGCAGAAGTAGGCCAGCCCCGTACGGTGCCGCTCCACCACCGGCGGCCGGCAGCCCGCCGCGGCCAGCCACCGCTCGGTGGCCCCTCGCCGGCCGGCCGCGTCGATGACCAGGTCCCCTTCGTAGGTCCCGGTCACGGAGGTCGCGCCCGTGACCCGGTTCCCTTCGAACCGCAGTCCCGTCACCGGTTCCCCATAGCGCGCCACGACGCCGGGCTCGGTGCGCAGCGCGGTGGCCATGGCGCTCTCCAGCAGGATGCGCCGGGCCTGGATCATGACGAGGTCGTCGTCGCCCGGCCGGGTCGGCGGGCGCTCGTCGAACCAGTCGAGCTCGTTGCGCTCGCGCGCCCCCAGCCTCAGCATCTCGGCGTACACGTCGGGCAGTTCCCCGCGCAGTACGGTGCGTGCGGCGCCGAGCAGGGCGTGCGGCTGGGTGGCCTGGGGCACGGTGGGGCGGCGCCAGCCGAAGAAGTCGCGGTCGAGGGCGGTGCCGGGGGCGCGGGAATCGCGTTCGAAGAGCTCGACGGTGTGTCCCCGCCGGGCCGCGAGCAGCGCGGTCGCCTGCCCGCCGATCCCTCCGCCGATGACCAGTACGTGTGCCATTGCGCCCCCCTGAGCCGACGAACCGTACGACGATCGGACCGCCCAGAGCCTGCGCGGGCGGGCCCTGACCGAAACCCGCACGGTTGTCCGAGCCGCGTCCGGGGGCATCGCATCCGGCGCCGCTTGACAAATGGGATTGCCGAACCGGCAAATGGAGTCATGTCCACCGATGAGCAGGAGCCGGCCGAGGACCTCGCCGGCGTCATCACCGCCGTCGGCCCCCGGCTGCGCGCGTTGCGCCGTCGGCGCGGCACGACCCTGGCGCAGCTCAGCGAGGCCACCGGCATTTCGCTCTCCACGCTGTCGCGGCTGGAGTCGGGGCAGCGCCGGCCCACGCTGGAGCTGCTGCTCCCGCTGGCCAGGGCCCACCGGGTGGCGCTGGACGACCTCGTCGGGGCGCCGGACACCGGGGATCCCCGGATCCGTCCGCGCCCCTTCGTCCGGCACGGCTGCACCTACGTACCGCTCTCCCGCGACTTCGGCGGGGTGCACGCGTTCAAGCAGATCCTGCCGCCCCGCGACCCTTCGCAGCCCCTGCCCGAGCCGAAGGTCCACGAGGGCTACGAGTGGCTGTACGTCCTCTCGGGCCGGGTCCGGCTGCTGCTGGGCGAGCACGACCTCGTCCTCACGGCGGGCGAGGCCGCCGAGTTCGACACGCGCACGCCGCACGCCTTCTTCAACGCGGGCCCGCAACCCGCCGAGTTCCTCAGTCTGTTCGGCCCCCAGGGCGAGCGGATCCATGTCCGCGCCCGCCCCGCCACCGTCTCCCCGGAAGGACGCCCATGAGCAATCAGCGCCCCGAACGCGCCGTCCCGCAGCCCAACGCGGTGGTCGGCGTCGGCCTCGTCGTGGTCGCCGCCGACGGCCGGATCCTGCTCGGCCAGGCCCACGACGGCCGCTGGGAGCTGCCCGGCGGCAAGGTGGACCCCGGCGAGGGCTTCGAGCAGGCCGCGGCGCGGGAACTCGAAGAGGAAACGGCACTGCGCGCGGCCCCGGGGGACATCGAGGTGCTCGGCGTCCAGATCGACGCGCGCTCCGGCCTGACCCGTCTGACGGCGGCCGCCGTCACCCACGCCGCCGAGGGCACCCCCGCCGTGACCGAGCCCCACAAGATCGCCCGCTGGTCCTGGTTCGCCCCGGCCGACATCCCCACGGCCCTCTACGCCCCCTCGGCGGCGGTCCTGCGCACCTGGCGCCCCGACCTCACCCCCGCGCTCCCCCACGTCCCCTCGCACGACTACCTCGCCACCCCGCACGAAGCCCGCTAGGTGTATTGATCACGAGCGTGGTGGACGCTCGTGATCAATACACCTGGGCCGGGCCCTGGCGGGGGGCGAAGTTGCCCTCCGCCAGGTCCTCCGCCAGGAGGCGCTTGGCGATGGCGTCCGCCGCCGTGCGCAGTGCCGCGCTGCGGGGGCGGCCCCCGTCGCGCTCCAGCCGGTCGCCCAGCCAGTCGGCCCACGCCAGGGAGATCACCGCGGCCTCCCGCTCCCCCGCCGGGGTGAGCGAGAAGAAGACGCCCTCGTGGCTCAGGTAGCCCTCCTCCACCATCCGGTCGAAGACCGGCAGCAGCACCTCCGGCGGCACCGACCGTCTGGCCGCGACGAGCCCGAGGCTCGCGTGTCCGACCGTCCGGGTCAGCAGGTCCACCTGCATCACCGTCCACGCCCCCGCGATGTCCAGCCGGGTGTCGGAGCCGTTCACGATCGCGCGCGCCGTGTCGGGGCCCATGCCCCGTACGAGTTTGCCGACCGCCAGCTCCAGCAGCTTCGCCGAGTCCCCCGAGGCGGTGACGGGCGAGGCGAAGCCCTCGCCCATGTCCGTCGACGACGCCCGGACGCTGTCGCGCAGCCGGACCTCCTTGAGGAACAGTGCGACGACGAAGCCCAGCGCCGCCACGGGCACCGTCCACAGGAACACCGTGTGCAGGGTGCGCGCGTACGCGTCGATGATCGGCCCGGCGGCGGCCGGGTCGAGGGCGTGCACCCCTTGCGGGCTCCGCGCGGCCAGGCCCAGCAGTCTCGGGTCCCGGCCGGTGGCGCGGGCCGCCTCCGCGACGCCCGCCGCGAGGTGGGGCGCGAGGGTGTTGGCGTAGATCGTGCCGAAGACCGCGGTGCCGAAGGCACTGCCGAGCGTGCGGAAGAACGTCACACCGGACGTGGCGGTGCCGAGATCGGAGTAGTCGACGGTGTTCTGCACGGCGATCGTCAGGACCTGCATGCACAGTCCGATGCCGGCGCCCAGGACGAACATGTACAGCGATGCCGACCAGGCCCCGGTGCCCGGCCCCATCAGGGACAGCAGGTACAGCCCGGCGCCCATCACCGCGCACCCCACGATGGGGAAGATCCGGTAGCGGCCGGTCTTGGAGGTGACGTTGCCGCTGAAGACGGAGGCGATCAGCAGCCCGATGACCAGCGGCAGGGTCCGCACGCCGGAGACCGTGGCCGAATCGCCGTCCACGTACTGCAGGTACGTCGGCAGGAAGGTCATGGCGCCCAGCATCGCGAACCCCACGACGAAGCTGAGCACCGAGCACACGCCGAAGACGGGGTTGGCGAACAGCCGCATCGGCAGCATCGGTTCGGCGGCCCGCGTCTCGACCACGCAGAACAGCGCGAGGGCCGCGGCGCCGACTGCGAAGAGGCCGACGATCACGGGCGAGGCCCAGGCGTACTCGTTCCCGCCCCAACTGGTGGCGAGGATGAGCGCGCTCGCCCCGACCGTGACCAGCGCGATGCCCGGGTAGTCGATGACGGGCCTGCCCGCCGCCCGTACCGAGGGGATCGTCCGGGCGGCGGCGATCACCACCAGGATCGCGAGCGGGACGTTGACGTAGAAGGCCCAGCGCCAGCTCAGGTGGTCGGTGAACAGCCCGCCGAGCAGCGGCCCGATGACGGTGGCGACGCCGAACACGGCGCCGATCGCGCCCTGGTACTTGCCCCGTTCGCGCAGCGGCACCACATCGGCGATCAGCGCCATCGAGGTGACCATCAGGCCGCCCGCGCCGATGCCCTGGAGGCCGCGCCACAGGATCAGCATCGTCATGTTGCCGGACAGCCCGCACAGGAACGATCCGGTGATGAAGACGACGGCCGAGACCTGGAAGACGAGTTTGCGCCCGAAGAGGTCGCCGAACTTGCCGACCAGGACCGTCGCCACGGTCTCCGCCAGCAGGTAGGCGGTCACCACCCACGACATGCGGGCCGCGCCGCCGAGGTCCGCCACGATCGTCGGCAGGGCGGTGCCGACGATGGTCTGGTCCAGAGCCGCCAGCAGGACGCCCAGCATGATCGTGCCGAACACGACGTTGCGCCGCCGCCGGTCGAGCACGGGTGGCGCGGCGGCCGTGGCGGGGGCTGTGGTCACATGTCGCACTCTCACAGCGCCCCCGTCCCGGCGCATGCGGCGCGGGGCCGTACGGGTGACGCGGATCCCGGATCAGCGCAGGTAGGCCAGGCCCGGGTGCTCCGCCGCGTACCCGGTCAGGAGCCGCCGGGCCACGGTCACCGAGTCCACGAGCGGATGGAGGGCGAAGGCCTTGACCGCGTCCGCCCGCGAGCCGCTCGCCGCGGCGGCCAACACCTCCCGTTCGACCGCCTTGACCGAGGTCACCAGTCCCACGGCGTGCAGCGGCAGCGGGTCGACGGCCACCGGGTGGGCGCCGCCCGCGTCGACCAGGCACGGCACCTCGATGACCGCCTGCGCGTCGAGCACGGAAAGCGTCGAGCCGTTGGGCACGTTGAGGATCAAGGTGGCCCGCTCGTTCCGGGCGATCGCCCGCATCAGCGCGAGCGCCACCTTCTCGTACCCGCCGGACTCCAGGTCGCTCTCGTCGCGCTCGCCGACGCCCGCCGCCTCCCGGTTCTCGGCCATGTACGTGGCCTCCCGCTCGGCCCGGGTCCGGTCCCAGGCGGCCAGCGCCGACCCGGGCGGCTGCCCCTGCCGCCCGGCCCGGGCGTAGAACTCGCGCTGCTGGTCGCGCAGGAAGGCGCCGCGGGTCTGGCGGGCCTCCAGGTAGCCGCGTACGGTCTCGCGGTTGAAGTAGTAGTAGTGCAGGTACTCGTTCGGGACCGCGCCGAGCGAGCGCAGCCACTCCGGCCCGAAGAGCCGGCCCTCCTCGAAGGACTCCAGCGCCTTGGTGTCGGCCAGCAGCCGGGGCAGTTCGTCGCGGCCCGCCACGCGCAGCCCGCGGATCCAGCCCAGGTGGTTCAGGCCGACGTAGTCGATCCACGCCTCCTCGGGCCGGACGCCCAGCAGGCCCGCGATGCGCCGACCGAGGCCCACCGGGGAGTCGCAGATGCCGATGACCCGGCCTCCGAGCACCTCGGCCATCGCCTCGGTGACCAGCCCGGCCGGGTTGGTGAAGTTGATGACCCAGGCGTCCGGGGCGACGCGGGCGATCCTGCGGGCGATCTCACGGACCACCGGCACGGTGCGCAGGCCGTACGCCACTCCGCCCGCGCCCACCGTCTCCTGCCCGAGGACCCCCTCGGCGAGGGCGATCCGCTCGTCGGCGGCGCGCCCTTCCAGGCCGCCGACGCGGATGGCGGAGAAGACGAAGTCGGCCCCGCGCAGCGCCTCGTCGAGGTCGGCGGTGGCGGCGACCGCCGGGGCGTCCGGTACGCCGGCGGCCTGGTCGGCGAGGACCCGGGCCATCGCGGTGAGCCGGGACGGGTCCTCGTCGTAGAGGGTCACGTGGGTCACCCTGCCCTCGGCGCGGTCGCCCAGGAGTGCCCCGTAGACGAGCGGGACGCGGAAGCCGCCCCCGCCGAGGATGGTCAGCCGCACGTCCCTACCGCCCTTCGCCAGTGCCACGATCGGTGACACGGCGGGCGCGATCCCGCTGGGTCGGCGCGGCGCGGCACACGATCAAGGCCTCCAGTGTCCCCTGCCGGAAGCGCCCGCGGGGCACCTCCGGCCGCGCCCTCGGCCCGAAGGCCACACCCTCGGCCGCAAGGCCGCGCCCTCGGCCGGTATCAGTCCCCGAGCGACGGCACCGCGCGCAGCCGCGCACCTTGCTGGTGCGCGAACCCCTGGCCGGGACCGGCCGGCCCGGCGGGCCGGCCCTGCGGCGTCGAGAGGACCAGGGTGATCCGGGTGAGCCCCATCGCGTCGAGCATCCGGCTGGACTCCGCCACCATCCGGCAGCGCACCAGGCCCCAGCCCGGATCCGGGTGGCGCACCGTGCGCACCGCCCCGTCCTGCTCGGCGGCGTCCGACCCGTGGGTGCTGAGCCAGTGCGGGACGCCGTAGCGGTAGGCGGCCTCCATGAACGGGTCGCGGGCCACTTCCTGGCGGATGCTCCGCAGTCCCTCGTCGTCCGGGGAAGCGGCCAGCGCGGTCGCGAACCGGGCCAGCAGCGGGACGCACCAGGCCGGTTCGTGGTCCTCCAGCACGGCGGCGGCGTCCGGGTGGAACAGGACGAAGCGCAGGAAGTTGTCGTCCGGCAGGGCCGTGGGGTGCGGGCGCACCGTCTGGAAGAGCTTGTCGAAGGCCGAGTTGGTCAGGGCCACGTCCCAGCGGTGGTCCACCAGGAAGCTCGGGTAGGGCACGGCTTCCATGAGGGCCGCGTAGTCGCACAGGTAGTCGCGCTGGGCGGGGTCCTCGGGCAGCCGGTTCTCCTCGGCGGCCCGCCAGGTGGGCGGCGGGTCCCGGTCGACCATGACCCGGAACAGCCAGAAGCACTGCCGCTCGCTCATCTCCAAGGCCTCGGCCAGGGCGAGCAGTTTGCGGTCCGTCCACTCCTTGACCAGGCCGCGTTCCCAATTGCCGTACGCGCGCACGCTGATGCGCAGTCGTGCGGCGAGGTCCTCCTGGCTCAGGCCCAGTTCCTCGCGGCGCTGGCGCAAAAGCTCCTTGCGTCGCTCCGACCGCACTGCGCCACGGGCCGAGTCATCGCCCGTCAGGCGTTCCTCGCCGGCTCGGACGAGGCCATCGGACGGGCCCACCGCTGCGAGATGTGGCACCGAGAGCTCCCCCTCCTCACGGTCTGGATCTTCATTTCCGTGTTGCGATCCTGCTACCGACTTCATTCGAGTGTCAACTATTGTGGCAATTCCAGCCTGACGACAGCTCATTCCCGCCACAGCTGTGGCAAGTTCTGGCCCTCCGGGGGGAGACCGGATAGATTCCCTGGGGCCGACCCCGTGCCCGTATTGACCCCGCGCGATCTAGGAGAACCACTGGTGACAGACGGCTTCCCGGCTCCCGTCGCGGTGGCCAACGCGTCTCTGGCAGCCACCGTCACGCGGGTCGCCGAACTCGCGGGCAAGATGGGCCGAGACCTGAACCAGGTATTCGACCTCCGCCGGCTCTCCGAGGCCTCGGGTGTCCCGACGGACGTGATCAAAACCCTGCTCGACGGCCGGCGGGCCGGTGAACCCGACCTGCAGACCCGATTCCTGCAGCGTCTGGACCTGCTCCGGCGCACCAGGGTCAAACCCAACGGCCGCCGCTACACCCAGCAGGAGATCGCGGACGGAGCCGGCATGTCCCGGCAGCAGGCGGGCGCCCTGATCAACGGCGACCGCCGGCCCACGATGGAGCACTGCGACGCGATCCAGCGCTTCTTCGGCGTGCACGCCGGCTTCCTCACCGCCCACGACGCGGACGCCCTCACCGACGCCCTCCAGCGCACCGAGCAGCAACTGCTCCAGGACTTCGCCGGACGCGAGCGCGAAACCGTACCCGCCGAGGCCGCATCAGCCGGCGATCCGCTGGCAAGACTCCTGCAGAACCACGGCGTACGGGGCATCGCCTGGCGCGCCGCCCAACTGCCCAGCGACAAGCACCGGGACAAGGTGACCGAATGGCTGGACATGCTCCTCGAAAGCGTCAAACCGAACGAATCATGACCCAGTCGAAAAGCCTGGATCTGATCCTTGAGTCCTGATCCGGATCCGCGCCGACGGGGAGAACGGTGAGCATAGGCAGAGAGCAGCGGCGGTTGTGCGGGGAGCTGGTGGCCGGCATCAAGCTGACCGCCCCCGTCGAGCCAGTGGACCTTTACGCCGCGCTCTGCGAGGGCATGAGCAGACTGCGGGGCCGGCCGGTGGAGTTCCGGACGGCCGCGTTCCCCGAGGGGACGGCCAGCGGGCTCTGGCTCGACCTGGCACACCGCGACCTGATCGTCATCGAGGAACGCACGGCACCCGACCACCAGCTGGTGATCCTGGGCCACGAACTGTGGCACATGAAGGCGGGCCACTGCAGCCACCACGTCGACGGGGCAGCCGTCGCCGCGCGGCTGCTGGCCGACGAGGCCGACATCGGCGAGACGGTCCGCCGCGTCGCCGCCCGCACCCGCGCCGACGTCCGGGAGGAGACGGAGGCGGAGACCTTCGGGCTGCTGCTCGGCAGCCGGTGCAGGAACTGGCTCGCCGGGTCCGGCGGACACCGCGCCCCCGCGCAGCGCGACCAGCTCGCCGGCAGGATCGAAACGTCCCTCGGCTACCGGGGGCACAGGAACGAGCTTTGAACGGACAGGACTACTACATCCCCGCGGCGGCGATGGCGGTCTCCCTCGCCTTCAAGGTGCCGGCCCTGCGCGCCGACTGGCGCGATCCGCTGCTGCGTTCCGTCTGCGCCCTGCTGATGCTGGCCGGGGCGGTGTTCACCTTCGCCGCCCCGCCGACCATCGCGGCCGTCAACCGCTGGACCGGTGTCCCCAACTTCTCGGCCCCCCTGGTCTACTGCCTCATCACCGCGTTCAGCGCCTCCTGCCTGGTGCTGATCTTCAACTGGCGCGGCGGCGAGCCCGAGGAGATCCGGCGCACCTCCCGCCGCTGGATCTCCGGCTACTCCGTCGTGATCGCCGCGATCATCGTCGTGTACGCCCTCGGCTCCGCCCCGGTGGAACGGCTGCGCGACTTCGACACCTACTACGCCAACACCCCGTACATCCGGCTGATGATCGCCGCCTACCTGCTCGCCCACAACGTGGCCGCGATCACGATGACGGCCATGTGCTGGCGCTGGGCCCTCCAGGTCCGCGGCTGGCTGCGCACCGGCCTGTTCATCATCGTCGGCGGCTACGCGTTCAGCCTCGCCTACGACGCCGCCAAGATGTCGGCCGTCGTCGCCCGCTGGACCGGCCACGACCTGGACGACCTGAGCACCCTCGTCGCCCCGCCGCTCGCCTCCATGGGCGCGCTCGTCAGCGCCACCGGCTTCGTGCTGCCGCTGCTGTGCCAGCACCTCTCCGACAGCTGGCGCACCTGGTCGACCTACCGGCGCCTGGGCACGCTCTGGCACGAGATGCAGAGCACCGCGCCCGCCGGAACCCCCTCGGTCCGCATGTCCTGGTGGTCACCGGCGGAAATCAGGATGATCCAGCGGGAGTCGGACATCCACGACGGCTTCCTGCGCCTGGGCCCCTGCTTCGACCGCCGTCGCCGGGACCTCGCCTACCAGCAGGCCCGCGCGGACGGCGCCGACGAGGCCACGGCCCGCGCCGTCGCCGACGCCGCGATGGTCGCGGCGGCGGTGCGCACGAGCGTCACCGACCCCGAGGGCGCCTGCGGCCCGAACGGGGCGGACCGGGTCCACGTCACCGCCGACGGGCCGCGCGACCTCGTACGGATCTCCCACGCCCTGCGGCACTCGCCCCTGGTGGCGGCGGTACGACGGCAGGCCGCGGCCCTGTCGGGACTCTGACGAACGGGCCTACCGCGCCGCCGCGATCGACACCGTCGGGAAGAGGTCCTCGAACGGCCCCGCCGAATCGGAGCCGTCCCGCCCGTACGGCGCGTCGAAACTCCACACCATGAACAGCAGGAACACGATCAGCGCGCTGAACAGCCCCGCCAGCAGCAGCTCGCGGCCCGAACGCCGGATCTGGAGCGTGAAGATCAGCCCGACCGTGACCAGGCCGCCCACCAGCAGTCCGAACCACACCACCCCCGGCAGCGTCGACTCGTCGCTCTGCACCCGCGAGTGCCGGGCGTCGTCGGCCGCCGCGATGTGGTCGAGCAGCGGCTGGTAGGCCTGCGCCTGGAGTTCGGTGGCCGGGCTCTGGTGGGTGACGTCGGTGCGCAGCGTGCCGAGCAGCTTCGCGCCCTCGGTGGAGGCGGCCTGCCCGGAGGTCAGCCGCGGCCAGTCCACGTTGACGGTGTGGGAGACGTACGCGTCCACCTCCCCGCGGATCCGGTCGCGCACCGGTGCCGGGTAGACGTCGGCGCGCTGGGTGACCTCGTACAGCGACTGCGCCTCGCGCCGCACGCTGTCCTCGGCGGAGCCGCGCGCCTCCCAGACACCGGCGATGGCCAGGCCCAGCACGATCGCGTAGACCACGCCGACCATCATCGTCATGTACTCGATGACGTCGGGGGTTTCGCTGGTGTCCTCGTCCTCCGCGACCCGGCGGTGCCGGAGCAGGGTGCAGGCGAGGACGAGGGCGCAGACGAGCGCCATGGCGATGGCCAGGACCAGCCATTCGGACACGAGGGTTCTCCCGTTCGAGGGTCGGAGGGTCGGAGGGTGGAAGGACTACCGGGCGCTCTTGGAGCGGGGGCGCAGCGCGACGGCGGCGAGCACGGCCGGGGTGGTGACGACGACCATCAGCATCATGGTGGAGATGCCGTTCGGGCCCCTGCGCTCAAGAGCCGATGAGTGGTACGCCGGCACGTGGAAGCGGCCCACGGGCGCGGCGGCGGCCTTTCGTGGGGGCGGAGCGGAAGCCCTGGCCAGCGCCGCCTGCGCCTGCGGCCCGGCAGCCGCCCGGACCGGCGGCGGCTGCGCCCCCTCCCCCGGCGTCCCCGGCCGGACCGGGAGGCCGGGGGCCAGCCCGGGGTGTCGCACGGTCGGCCGCCGGTCCCCGGGCGCGGTCACCCGCACGGAAGGCTCCCTGATGAGCGCCGGGGGCTTCGGCGCGGCCGGCGGCCGCTGATGCCCGGCGGGCACGCAGATGTCGACCCGGGCACCGTGGCCGGCTCCGTCGTCGGCGACCGCCACATGGCCGTGCAGCGGGCACAGCGCACCCGCCAGCCCGGCCCCGGCGACGTACTGCCAAGCGGTCACCACGTGACTGGCCCTCCCGATCCGTTTCGGCGGCAGCCGGCAGTGGATGCGGGGCTGCTGTTGAAGAAACGATCACGGCCCGGGTACGACACGCCTGGCGGGTACGCGAGAGGGGCGCGACCCGGTGGGTCGCGCCCCTCTCATGTCTGCGTTCAGCGGCCTCAGGCCTGCGGGGAGCCCCCGAAGCGCTCGCGGTAGGACTCCAGGTCCTCCTCCGTGACCCGGGCGAAGAGCACCGGCGGCACGGTGAACGGCGTACCCGCCGGGACGGCGTCCAGCGACTTGGCCTGCTCCGGGGAGATCCACGTGGCCGTGTCGTCGGCGAGCGCGAACGCGGAGCGCATGGCGCGCGCCGAGGCCGGGATGAACGGCTCCGAGACGACCGAGTAGAAGTGGATCAGGTTCATCGCGGTGCGCAGGGTGAGCGCCGCGCCCTCCAGGTCGGTCTTGACCTCCAGCCAGGGGGCCTTCTCGTCGAGGTACGCGTTGCCGGCGGACCACAGGGCGCGCAGCGCGGCCGCGGCCTTGCGGTACTGGAGGGACTCCATGTGGCCCTCGTACTCGGCCAGCAGCTCGGCGATCTGCTCGCCCAGCCTGCCTTCGGCCTCGCCGGCCGGGCTGCCCGCCGGGACCTCGTCGCCGAACTTCTTGCGGGAGAAGGTCAGCACGCGGTTGACGAAGTTGCCGAGCGTGCCGCCGAGGTCCTTGTTGACGGTGGCGGCGAAGTGCTCCCACGTGAAGGACGAGTCGTCGGACTCGGGGGCGTTCGCGATGAGGAAGTAGCGCCAGAAGTCGGCCGGGAGGATCTCCAGCGCCTGGTCGGTGAAGACGCCGCGCTTCTGCGAGGTGGAGAACTTGCCGCCGTAGTACGTCAGCCAGTTGAAGGCCTTGACGTAGTCGACCTTCTTCCAGGGCTCGCGGGTGCCGAGCTCGGTGGCGGGGAACATCACCGTGTGGAACGGGACGTTGTCCTTGGCCATGAACTGCGTGTAGCGCACGTCCTCGGCCTCGTACCACCAGGACTTGTAGTCGCGGTTCGCCGGGTCGGTGTCCGCCCACTCCTTGGTGGAGGCGATGTACTCGATCGGCGCGTCGAACCAGACGTAGAAGACCTTGCCGTCGGCGGCGAGCTCGGGCCACGTGTCGGCCGGGACGGGGACGCCCCAGTCGAGGTCACGGGTGATCGCACGGTCGTGCAGGCCCTCGGTCAGCCACTTGCGGGCGATGGAGGAGGCCAGCTGCGGCCACTCCTCCTCGTGCTCCGCGACCCAGGCCTCGACCTCGTGCTGGAGCTTGGACTGGAGGAGGAAGAGGTGCTTGGTCTCGCGGACCTCCAGGTCCGTGGAGCCGGAGATGGCCGAGCGCGGCTCGATCAGGTCCGTGGGGTCCAGGACGCGGGTGCAGTTCTCGCACTGGTCGCCGCGGGCCTTGTCGTAGCCGCAGTGCGGGCAGGTGCCCTCGACGTAGCGGTCCGGCAGGAAGCGCCCGTCGACCGGCGAGTACACCTGGCGGATCGCGCGCTCCTCGATGAAGCCGTTCTCCTGGAGGCGGCGCGCGAAGTGCTGGGTGATCTCGGCGTTCTGCTGCGAGGAGCTGCGGCCGAAGTAGTCGAAGGACAGCTCGAAGCCGTCGTAGACCGCCTTCTGGGCGTCGTGCGCCTGCGCACAGAATTCGGCGACCGACAGGCCGGCCGCCTTGGCGGCGAGTTCGGCGGGGGTGCCGTGCTCGTCGGTGGCGCAGATGTAGAGGACGTCGTGGCCGCGCTGGCGGAGGTACCGGGAGTACACATCCGCCGGAAGCATCGACCCGACCATGTTGCCCAGGTGCTTGATCCCGTTGATGTAGGGAAGCGCGCTGGTGATCAGGTGTCGAGCCATCCTCGGATGCTCCATTTCATATGTGCGGTATGTGCGGTGACAACGGGCCGTGACGGACTGTGATGCTGTTCATCGTATCGAACCGCCGAAAGGCCCGGCGCCCCGTTTTTCCACGGGTGGACGTAACGCAAAAGCGAGGGAAGTGACCTCTGCGTCACGGCCCTCGCGCTGGGGTCATGTTACAGGCGCGGCGGCGGGGCCCCGGACCCGTGACCGGAGGGTGGGCGCGGGCGGACGGCGGGGTCCGTCCCGTCGCGTCGACGCCGTTTTGCCGGGTGGGAGCACCTGCCGGGGGGCATATGCGTGTGCGCTGGTTGAGCCGTCACCCGATCGAAGGAGATCACGAGTCGATCGTCACCGAACGCTTTGCTTCCAGGTTTCCTCTCTGCGCCCACCGAATGCGCCCGCGCTGACAGGCTGACGGCGAGAACGCCGGGCAGACGAGAGCCGCGAGGGACGCTCGGCGTACGAGGGCGGGGCACGGCGACGAGGGTTCGGCACATCCGGCGGGCTTCGGGTTCAGCGGGTTCAGGCGGGTTCAGCGGGTTCAGGGGACGAGGTGGAGCGGTGAGTGATGGCGGACCCGAGGAGTCCGGGGGTGCCGTGGGACTGCCGAGCCGGCGACGGCAGCCGACTCCCATGACCCAGTGGGACCCGCCCGCACGCCTGTCCTATTGGGCTTTCCATACCAATCGGCGGCCTGCGTACATGCGTTTCGCGTATCTTCAGCTCGGCTCCGACGCGGCCGCCGAGGACGCGGTGGACGCCACCTTCGACTCGATCATGAACGAGTGGCTCCGGATGCTTCACATGGACCGCCTCGACGCCTACGCCTGGACCGTCCTCAAGCAACGGATCGTCGACCGCCAGCACCGCCGCACGCCCTGCCCCGAACCGATGGACATCAGCGCCTTCGAGGCGGCTCTCAAGGAGGTCCACACCGACCAGTACGAAGTGCTGACGGACACCATCCGCTTCTACTCGGCCGTCTCCCGGCTCGCCGAGCGGCAGCGGGACGCGGTGCTGCTGCGCTACGGGCTCCAGTGCAGCCCCGGTGAGGCGGCCGCCGTGATGGGCGTCGACGAGGCCACGGTCCGTTCGCAGCTCGGGCAGGCCCACCGTCGGCTCGCCCGCCTGCTCGACGCCTCCGCCGAATCATGAGGCCGCGAGAGGGCCAGGACTGCGACGGCACCCCCCGCTCCCTGGCCGAGTTCCTGAGCCGGGCCAGCGTGCGCGACCGCTACCCGCACTACGACCTCGGAGCGGCGGAGGCCCGGCTCCTGCGCATCCCGCGCACCGGCTTGGGCCACGTCCACGCCCACGGCCGCGCCCGGCGCCGTTCCGGCTACGGCTGGAGCGACCCGGCGCGGGACATGCCGCTGGACGCCGAACGGGCCCGGCGCGACCTCAAGGCCGTCTGCCTGGCGGTCGTCTGCGACCCGAAGGCCGAGGCCCGGCTCCGCTCCTTCACCGACCGCGGCCACACCGACCTCGTCGGAGCCGTCGTCTTCGGCTGTCTGCTGCACCTGGCCGGGATGCGCGAAGGCGCCCGTTTCTGGTGGCAGTTCGCCGCCGGTTCGGGCCGGGCACGGACCGCACCCGCCGCGTACTGCCTCTTCCTCGACCACTCGCGGCGCGGCGAGCACCACGACGCCCGGGTCTGGGCGGTCGAGCTGGGCCGCCGCGGATTCCGGCCGGGCGGCCGCCGCGACCTGCGCGAGGTGCGGCTGTGCGCTCAGGCGGCGGTCCTGCGCTACGTCGACCAGCTCGACGACGCCGACCTGGGCCCGGTGCCGCTGCCGAAGCCCGGACTGGCCTCGGTGATCAGCGCGTTCCGGCGTCCGGTGGTGCCCGCGGAGCCGACCCGGCTCGGCGCCGGCCCGCTGCGCCATCCGTCCCTGACCGCGGCGGCCCGCCTCAGCGGCCGCTCCGCCGGCCCCGGGGAGGCGCTGGCGGAGGCCCGCCGCGCCCTCGCCGTCGTACGGGTACTGGAACGGCACCCGCTGGGGGTTCGGCCCGGCCTGCTCGCACGGGAGGCGGGGCTGGCGGAGGCGGAGCTGCGGCCGGTGCTGTCGATGCTGTGCGAGGAGGAGTACGCGTACCGGCCGGCCGCCGGGGTCTACGGCCGGGGGCCGGCCCTCGACCGGCTCGCCGGCCAGGGCCGCACGGGCCTCGCGGAGCAGTTGCAGCGGACCCTGGCACTCGCGCGGGACAGCGCGGGCGCCGCCGTCTACCTCAGCCGGTACGCCGAGGGCGAGGTCCGGATCACGCAGATGGCGGACGGGCCCGGGGCACCGCCGGTGCGGGAGTGGGTGGACTTCCGTGCCGCCGCGCACGCCAGCGCCGTCGGCAAGTGCCTGCTGACCCAGCTCGACCACGACGGGCGGGCCGATCACGTGGCCCGGCACCGCCCGGCCCGGCTCACCCGGCAGACCATCACCGACAGCAGGGTCCTGTTCAGCGCCCTGGACGCGGTGGCCCCGGGCGCCCCCGTCTTCGACCTGCGCGAGTACTCCCCCGGGGTCGTCTGCGCGGCCGTCCCCATCGCGGCGGGGGACGCCGCCGGCAGCCTCGCCCTCTCCCTCCCGGCCACCCACGCGCACCGGCTGCGGCACGCCACCGACGCGCTGCGCCGCAAGGCCGTTCCGGTGCTGCTCGCCCTGCTCCTGACGGGGGCGATCCCCCCGGACGCCCCGGACGCCGCGGCCGAGCCGGAGCCGGTGAGCGTGCCGGTGCCGCAGCAGGCGGGCGCCGCGGGGATCACCCCCGAGGTCCTGCGCCACCTGAGGAACCTGTTCCGTACGCCGCTGACCGGTGCGGGGAGCGCGGCCGCCCCCGAGGGACCGCACCTGGTCAGCGACCCCGCTTCGGCGGCCGCGTACCTCTTCGACGCCGCCTGCGACGGCGGGCAGCCGCGCCTGGCCCTGCCGCGCACCTTCGGCCCCCTCAGCCCGGGCAGCCTGACCGCGCCCGGGGCGCTGGTGGTGCTGCGGGCCTGGGCGGACTAGACCGTCAGTCCGGCAGCCTGACCGCGCCCGGGGCGCTGGTGGTGCTGCGGGCCTGGGCGGACTAGACCGTCAGTCGCCCGGGGTGAAGGAGTCCAGGGCGGCGTCGAAGTGGCTGCGGGCCTCGCCGAGCCGGCCGACCGGGGCGGAGACCCAGACGTCGTACAGGCGGCCGTTCTCGTCCCAGCAGAGGTCGAACGTGTGCCGGGCGCCCTCCGCCGTGGTGAAGCCGTTCCAGGTGAACTCCCAGAGCGCCGCGGGCAGTCCGTTGTGGGTGGTGGCGACGACCGTGCCGTCGCGGTAGCCCGGGTTGCTGTCGGGGCCGTCCGCGTCGGAGGCCCGCATGGTGGCGAGCGGGCCGCCGGGGGCCGCAGGCTTCGTCTTGATGCCGATGCGGAACGCGCCGTCCGGGGACACGTAGAAGACCCTCTGGTCGTCGGTACTGCGCTGGTAGCCCTGGGGCACGGCCAGGCTGAAACCCTGCGGGTCGGCCAGCATCCGGTAACCGGCGGGCGCCCGCTTGGCGCTCGCGGCGGCGGGCCGGGAGGACGGCGGCGGGGCGGACGCGGAAGGGGCCGACGCGGAAGGGGCCGGGGTCGAGGGGAGCGATGCAGCAGCCGGGGGCGACGAGGGGGCGGCGTTCGCCGGGGCCGGGGAGACCACCGTGGTGGCGGGGCCCGGCGCAGCCCGCCCCGCCGGTTCCGCCGTCCCGCCCCGCAGCAGCGACGTCACGGCCAAAGTGGCCACCACCGCCGCGACGACGAGCGCCGCCACCAGCCCGGCCCGCAACCCCGGCCGGGACCGGGGCCGCAACGCCGCGGTCGGGACCGGGGCGGCGGGCTCGGGCGGGACGGCGTCGACGGGCCCGGGACCAGGGCGAGGAACCGGGACCAGCGGAACCCGTCCCGTGGCCACGTACGCCGACAGCAGCCGCTCCGCCTCGGCCGCTCCCAGCCGGCGCTCCGGATCGCGCTCCAGCAGTCCCCGCACGACCGGCAGCAGCGGGCCCGCCTGCGCCGGCGGCCGGATCTCGGCGTAGACGACGGCGTGCAGGACCCCTCCGAGCGAGTCGCGGTGGAAGGGCGACTCCCCCGTCAGTGCCGCGCACAGCAACACGCCGAGCGACCACAGGTCACAGGCCGGAGCGGCCGCCGCGCCCTGCATCCGCTCGGGCGAGGTGTACTCGGGCGAGCCGACGAACGCGCCGGTCTCGCTGATCGTGGTGGCCCCGGCGAGGTGCGCGATGCCGAAGTCCGTGAGCACCACCCGGCCCGTACCGGCCTCCATCAGGACGTTCGCCGGTTTGACGTCCCGGTGGAGCACCCCGCGCGCGTGCGCCGCGCTGAGGGCGCCGAGCAGTGCGAGGCCGGTGCGCGCCGTCTCCTCCACGCTCAGGGGCCCTGCGGCGGAGAGCCGGTCGGCGAGCGAGCCGCCGTCGACGAGTTCCATCACGATGTGCGGGCGCCCCTCGTGCTCCACCACGTCGTGGACCACGACGACGTGCGGATGCCTGACCTGCGCGACCGTACGGGCTTCCCGCAGGGCGCCACCGGACTCACGACCGCCGTCGAGGTGCAGCTCCTTGACCGCGACGGCCCGCCCGAGCAGCTCGTCCTCGGCCCGCCACACGGTCCCCATCCCACCCCGCCCCAGCCGCTTCTCCAGCCGGTAACGTCCGCCGATCACAGCACTGTTGCGCGACTCGCCCTGCGACACGTTCTCCCCCTCGACCCGTCCACGGCCATGATGCCGCACCGGCCACCCCGGGGGGATCGGGCGGTGGAGCCGTCGTGTCGGTCATGTGTCAGTGGCTGTCGCTCGGTTGTCGGTGGGATCCGGGACCTTTTGAGAGGACCTGCCGGGTGTGCATCCGGCAGGCGGTTCGAGGAGGGGATCTCTCATGCATGACGTAGTGATCGTGGGCGCGGGCCCGGTCGGTCTGTTCCTCGCTTGCGAGCTCGGTCTGGCGGGCTGCTCCGTCCTGGTGCTCGAGCGGGAGGCGGAGGCCGGATCCCCGTTCAAGGCGGCGGCGCTCGGGTTGCGGGGTCTGAACGCCGCGTCGGTCGAGGCGTTCTACCGCCGCGGAATGCTGCACCGGCTGTTGACGGCGTCGGGCGCCGCCGATGATCGCGGCGCGGATCCGCAGGGGGAGCCGTCACCACCGCGTCGCGGTGGCCACTTCGCCGGCATCATGCTCGACGGCGCCAAGTTCGACGAGGCCTCCCTGCCGTTCTTGCTTCCCGGCCCGGCGGCGGGGGGCCTGATCACGAACCTCGAAGCGGTCGAGGCGGTGCTGTCCGAGCAGGCCGCCAAGCTGGGCGTGGAAGTCAGGCGCGGCGTCACCGTCAGCGCCCTGGCCCACGACAAGGAGGGCGTCGTCGCCCGGGCCGGCACGGCCGAGTACCCGGCGCGCTGGCTCGTCGGCTGCGACGGCGGCCGCAGTACGGTGCGCAGGCTCGCCGGCTTCGACTTCACCGGCACCGAGCCCCGGTTCACCGGCTACAGGATGCAGGCCACTTTCGCCGATCCCGAGAAGCTCAGCTTCGGGTTCAACCTCACGTCGACGGGCATGTACCTCCAGATCGCGGAGGGGAACATCGGCATGATGGACTTCGACGGCGGCGCGTTCGACCGCTCGCAGGAGCCGACTCGCGACCACCTCCAGGCCGTTCTGCGCCGGGTGTCCGGCACCGACGTGACGGTGACCGGCGTCGATCTGAGCTCCACCTTCACCGACCGGGCGATGCAGACCTCGAGCTACCGGCAGGGACGCGTCCTGCTCGCGGGCGACGCCGCCCACATCCACTCCCCGCTCGGCGGGCAGGGACTCAACCTGGGCATCGGCGACGCCGTGAACCTGGGCTGGAAGCTCGCGGCCACCGTGCTGGGGCGGGCTCCCGACGCACTTCTCGACACCTATACCCGCGAGCGCCACCCGGTCGGTGCGCAGGTGCTCGACTGGTCCCGCGCCCAGGTGGCGATCATGAGCCCGGACCCGCACGCCCAGGCGATCCAGGCAGTGGTCCGCGACCTGCTCTCGACCAGTGACGGAACGACCTACGCGCTGGGGAGGATCTCGGGAACCTCGGTCCGCTACGACCTCGGTGGCGACCACCCGCTCATCGGCCGCAACGCCCCGGACCTCCGCCTCGCGGACGGCACCCGCCTCGGCGACCTGATGCAGGACGGACGGGGCGTCGCGCTCGATTTCAGTACCGGCGGACGCCTGCGCGCTTCGGTGACGGGCCGGGAGAGCCGAATACGGTACGTGGCGGGACCGGCGAGGAACGACCTCGGACTGGGCGCCGTGCTCGTCCGCCCTGACGGCGTGGTGGCCTGGGCCGCCGGCGACCGCCCCGACACGGATGCGTTCGAGCGGACCGCCGACCACTGGTTCGGCGCCCCGACGACCGACTGACGCGCCGGGAACGCAAAAGACCCCACCGCGGGGGTGGGGTCTTGCTGGTGTCCGAGGGGGGACTTGAACCCCCACGCCCGATAAAGGGCACTAGCACCTCAAGCTAGCGCGTCTGCCATTCCGCCACCCGGACCAGGTGGTCGGCCCCGGTTTCCCGCGGCGACATGGACAACAATAGCAGGGGATCGGGGTGGTTCCGACCAGGTATTCGGGGCGGGGGGCGGCGCTGACCTGCGGGCATGGCGGGACCGGGCGGTCAGGGGCAGTGGATGACCTGTCCCGCGTACGAGAGGTTGCCGCCGAAGCCGAACAGCAGGACGGGGGCGCCGGAGGGGATCTCGCCGCGCTCGACCAGCTTCGACAGGGCCATCGGGATGCTCGCGGCGGAGGTGTTGCCGGAGTCCACGACGTCCCGGGCGACGACGGCGTTGACGGCGCCGATCTTCGCGGCGAGCGGCTCGATGATGCGCAGGTTGGCCTGGTGCAGGACGACGCCGGCCAGCTCTTCCGGGGTGATCCCGGCCTTCTCGCACACCTTGCGGGCCAGCGGCGGGAGCTGGCTGGTGGTCCAGCGGTAGACGGACTGGCCCTCCTGGGCGAAGACGGGGGGCGTGCCCTCGATCCGGACCGCGTGGCCCATCTCCGGCACGGAGCCCCACAGGACGGGGCCGATGCCGGGCTCCGCGCTGGCTTCGACGACGGCCGCGCCCGCGCCGTCGCCGGTCAGCACGCAGGTGGTGCGGTCCGTCCAGTCGGTGATCTCGGTCATCTTGTCGGCGCCGATGACCAGGGCGCGGGTGGCGGAGCCGGCCCGGATCGCGTGGTCGGCGGTGGCCAGGGCGTGGGTGAAGCCCGAGCAGACGACGTTGAGGTCCATGACGGCGGGCCCGGCGCTCACGCCCAGTTTGGCGGCGACGCGGGCGGCCATGTTGGGCGAGCGGTCGATCGCGGTCGAGGTGGCCACCAGCACGAGGTCGATGTCACCGGGCAGCAGCCCGGCGTGGGCGAGGGCCTTGCCCGCGGCCTGGAAGGCCAGCTCGTCGACCGGCTCGTCGGGGCCTGCGATGTGGCGGGTCCTGATGCCGACCCGCGAGCGGATCCACGCGTCGTTGGTGTCGACCATCGCCTCGAGGTCCTCGTTGGTGAGCACTCTCGCGGGCTGGTAGTGCCCTAGCGCCACCACGCGTGAACCGGTCATGGGCGGGATCCCTCTCGTACGAGTGTCAGGTTCACCCAGCTTTGCCTGCTACCGGCGGGTACGGGTGCGTGTGACCCGACAGGAATAGGGGGCCTTACTTTGGAGAATTCAGAGGATCTTCCTGCCGGGGACGCCTGGGGCGGCGCATCCGCGAGAATGGGGCGGACAGGTGCGTGACGGACCGTACGCACGTCAGAGCGACAGAACGACGGAGTGATCACATGGGGCGGGTCACCGAACGCCGTCGCGTCATCCGGATCCGCGGCGGCGTCGCCGGGGCCCGGCCGGACACGCTCGTGGCCGAGGAGCCGCTGGAGATCAGGCTCAACGGCAAGCCGCTCGCCATCACGATGCGCACCCCGGGCGACGACTTCGCGCTCGCGGCAGGCTTCCTGGTGAGCGAGGGGGTGCTCGCGCACGCCTGCGACCTCCAGGCCGTCACCTACTGCGAGGGGGCGGCCGAGGACGGGTCGAACACCTACAACGTGGTGAACGTGCGCCTCGCTCCCGGGGTTCGGCTGCCCGACATCTCCCTGGAGCGGAACGTCTACACCACCTCCTCCTGCGGCCTGTGCGGCAAGGCCAGCCTGGACGCGGTCCGTACGGCGACCCGTTTTCCCGGGCTCGCGGCCGACCCGGTCCGCGTGAGCGCGGCGGTGCTGGGGGAGCTGCCGGACCGGCTGCGTGCCGCGCAGAAGGTCTTCGACCGAACCGGCGGCCTGCACGCGGCGGCGTTGTTCTCGGCGGAGGGCGAGCTGCTGGACGTACGGGAGGACGTCGGCCGGCACAACGCCGTGGACAAGATCATCGGCCGGGCGTTGCAGGCCGGGCGGCTCCCGCTGGGCGGCGCGGTGCTGCTGGTGTCGGGCCGGGCGTCCTTCGAGCTGGCCCAGAAGGCGGTGATGGCCGGGATACCGGTGCTGGCCGCGGTCTCGGCCCCGTCCTCCCTGGCGGTCGACCTCGCACTGGAGTCGGGACTGACCCTGATCGGCTTCCTGCGCGGGCAGGACATGAACATCTACGCGGGCGAGGAGCGGGTGACGCTCTGAGCCCGGCGCGCGTCATTTCCTCCTGCGCCCCCGGCCGCCCTGTCCGCGCGCCGGCTTGGGATCCGGGGCCGGCGGGTCGATGCGGTGCAGGTCCAAGGTCGCGGGGAGGGGGCTGGTGCCCGGGCCGCCCGCCCGCGCCCAGGCGATGATCTCGTCGGTCGCGGTGTCGTCGAGGGCCCAACCGAACCAGGCCGCCCTGGCGCCCCGGCGCCGGGCCTCGCTGGTGGGCTGGACGACGATCACATTGGCCTGGGCGCAGGGGCCGAGGCACTCGCTCGTACGGACCGCCAGGCGCCCCCCGGAAGCGGCGGCGGCCTCCCGCAGCCGGGCCAGCTGTCCGGCGTGGTCGGTGCCGGGGTTCTTGCGGGGGTCTCCGCAACAACAGCCCCGGCAGACCACCAGGGTGCACGGGCGTTCGGCGTGGGCGGAGAGCGGGCGTATCCAGGTCACCGATGCACGTTACCGGGCCTGCACGGCGGGGTGTTGGACCGTTCAGGAGACCTCCGCCACACGAGGGGCGGGCAGTTCGGTGCTGCCGGCGCCTGCGGGGTCCTGGGCGCGGCGGCGGGCCAGTACCGCACAGACCATCAGCTGCATCTGGTGGAACAGCATCAACGGCAGCACCGCGAGCGCGGCCTGCGCGCCGAACAGCACGCCGGCCATGGGCAGTCCGGCGGCGAGGCTCTTCTTCGACCCGGCGAACTGGATGGCGATGCGGTCTTCACGGCCGAAGCCGAGGCGCCCGGCCCCGTACCAGGTGACCAGCAGCATCACGGCGAGGAGTACGGCCTCCACCCCCGTCAGCGCCGCCAGGCGCACGAGGCCGACCTGGTGCCATATCCCGGCGGCCACGCCCGCGCTGAACGCCGCGTAGACGACGAGCAGGATCGAGCCCCGGTCCACGTAGCCGAGCACCTTCTTGTGGCGGACCAGGAAGCCGCCGATCCAGCGGCGCAGGACCTGGCCCAGCAGGAACGGCAACAGCAGATGGAACACGATGCCCAGCAGGGAGCCGGCAGAGAGGCCGCCGGCCCGGCCGCCCAGCAGCCCGGCGGCGAGCAGCGGTGTGAGGAGGATCCCGGCGAGGCTGGAGAACGAGCCGGCACAGATGGCGGCGGGCACGTTCCCCCGGGCGATCGAGGTGAAGGCGATGGAGGACTGGATGGTCGAGGGGACCAGGCAGAGGAAGAGCAGGCCGTGGTAGAGCGGCGGGGTCAGGACGCCGGGGACGAGCCCGCGGGCGGCCAGGCCCAGCAGCGGGAACACGGCGAAGGTGGCGGCGAGCACGGTGAGGTGGAGCCGCCAGTGGCGCAGGCCGTCGAGGGCCTCGCGGGTGGAGAGCCGGGCCCCGTAGAGGAAGAAGAGCAGGGCGACGGCGAGGGACTGGGCCGCGTCGGCGACGGTCGCGGCGGTGCCCCGCGCGGGGAGCAGCGCGGCGAGGGCGACCGTGGCGAGCAGGGCCAGGACGTACGGGTCCGGCGGGAACCGGACGGGCGGGCGGGGGCGGGCCATAAGGGTGCTCTCTGCTACCGGGGGCGGGTCTTCCCCATGCTGACGCGGGTGACGGTCATCGGGAAAGCCGTACACCGCTCTGACTGTCATCACGTATCGCAATAGCCTTGAGCGATGAACGGTCCCGGTATGTACGACCCGGTCCAGCTGCGCACCTTCCTGACCGTCGCGCAGACGCTCAGCTTCACGCACGCGGCGGGCCGGCTCGGGGTGCGCCAGTCCACCGTCAGCCAGCACGTGCGGCGGCTGGAGGAGGCGACGGGCCGGCCCCTGTTCACCCGCGACACGCACAGCGTCGAGCTGACCGAGGACGGCGAGGCCCTGCTCGGGTTCGCCCGCACCATCCTGGAGGCGCACGAGCGGGCGGCGGCCTTCTTCACCGGCACCCGGCTGCGCGGCCGGCTGCGCTTCGGGGCGTCGGAGGACTTCGTCCTGACCCGGCTCCCGGAGATCCTGGGGACCTTCCGCCAGGAGCACCCCGAGGTGGAGCTCGAACTGTCCGTCGAGCTGTCGGGCATCCTGCACGAACGGCTCGACGCGGGACGGCTCGATCTGGTGCTCGCCAAGCGGCGCGGACCCGGGGACGAGCGCGGGCGCCTGGTGTGGCGGGACCGGATGGTGTGGATCGGGGCGCAGGGGCTGCGGGTGGACCCGGAGCGGCCCGTTCCGCTGATCGCCTTCCCGCCGCCGGGCATCACCCGGGCGCGGGCCTTGGAGGTGCTGGAGCGGGACGGGCGGCCCTGGCGGATCGCCTGCACGAGCGGCAGCCTGAGCGGGCTGGTCGCAGCGGCCCGCGCGGGGCTCGGCGTGATGGCGCACACCCGCGGTCTGATCCCGCCGGGGCTGGTGCGGGTCGGCGGGCTGCCGGAGCTGGGGCCGGTGGAGTTCGCGCTGCTCCAGGGGCGGCGGCCGACCCCGGCATCGGACGCCCTGGCGGCCGCCGTCCTCTCCGGCGGCGACCGCGTGAGCCGTCCGGCGTGAGCGGACCCGCGTGAACGGGCCGGCGTGGGCGGACCCGCGTGGGCAGGCCGGCGTGAACGGGTCCTCGCCAGGCGGCTGGAGCAGACCGCGAGCCGGCCGCTCCCGGCCCCTCCGTGCAGGTCACACGTACACCGGACGGTCCGGGGGGATCTTGTGGAGGTTTCCCGGGGGGTGCCGGTCGGCCGGTCGCGTGGGATAGCGTCGCGGCGCCGCACGGAGAGGAGCGGGATGTTGCGCGAGTTCACCGTCCCACCCGTGGTCGCAGGCACGCCGTCCGGCGGCCTCGCCGACATCGTCTTCCAGCACGCCCGTGAGGACCCGGACCGGGTCGTGCTCGGCCGCAAGACGGACGGGGTCTGGGGCGACGTGACCTCCGGCGAACTGGCCGAGGAGGTGCTGGCGCTCGCGAAGGGGCTGCTGGCGCAGGGCGTCGGCTTCGGGGACCGGGTCGCGGTGATGTCGCGGACCCGGTACGAGTGGACCCTCTTCGACTTCGCCTTGTGGGCCGTCGGCGCCCAGCCCGTGCCCGTGTACCCGACGTCCTCCGCCGAGCAGGTGCACTGGATCCTGTACGACTCCGGTTGCACGGGCTGCGTCGTCGAGAACGAGGACCAGGCCATGACGGTCGGCTCGGTCATCGAGCGCCTCCCCGGCCTGCGCAGGCTGTGGCAGCTCGACGCCGGGGCGGTGGCGGAGCTGGTCGCGGACGGTGCCGGGATGGCGTCCGACGTGGTGCACCGGCACCGCCGGGCGGTCACGCCGGACGCGGTGGCCACCGTCATCTACACCTCCGGTACCACCGGCCGCCCCAAGGGCTGTGTCCTCACCCACGCGAACTTCATGTTCGAGGCCGACACGATGGTGACCCGGTGGGAGTCGGTCTTCCAGGCCGGCGCGGGTGAACAGCCGTCCACGCTCCTCTTCCTGCCGCTGGCGCACGTCTTCGGGCGGATGGTGGAGGTGGCCGCGGTCCGCGCCCGGGTCAAGCTCGGGCACCAGCCGGTGCTGGCGGCGGCCGAGCTCCTGCCCGACCTCGCCGCGTTCCGGCCGACGTTCGTGCTGGGGGTCCCCTACGTCTTCGAGAAGGTGTTCGCGGCCGCCCGCCGCAAGGCGGAGGCCGAGGGGCGCACCGGCCCCTTCGACCGGGCGGTGGAAACGGCCGTGCGGTACGCGGAGGCGCGAGAGCAGAAGGCCTTCGGTACCGGCCCGGGCCCGTCCGCCGGGCTGCGCATGGAGCACCAGCTCTTCGAGAAGCTGGTGTACGGCAAGGTCCGCGAGGCGATGGGCGGCCGGGTGCGGCACGCGATGTCGGGCGGGTCGGCGATGTCGCGCCGGCTGGGCCTGTTCTTCGACGGCGCGGGCGTCACGGTCTACGAGGGCTACGGCCTGACGGAGTCGAGCGCGGCGGCCACCGCGAACCCGCCGGGGGCGACGAAGTACGGGACGGTGGGGCCGCCCATCCCCGGCTGCACGGTGCACATCGCCGACGACGGCGAGGTCTGGCTGCACGGCGCCCACATCTTCTCCGGATACCTGAACGACCCCCGCGGCACGCAGGAGGTCCTGCGCGGCGGCTGGCTGGCGACCGGGGACCTGGGCCGGCTGGACGAGGACGGCTACCTGACCATCACCGGGCGCAAGAAGGAGATCCTCGTGACCTCCAACGGCAAGAGCGTTTCGCCGACAGCCCTGGAGGAGCGGGTGCGGTCGCATCCTCTGGTGTCGCAGTGCGTGCTGGTGGGCAACGACCGCCCGTACATCGCGGCACTGCTGACGCTGGACGTGGAGGGCGTCGCGCACTGGCTTTCGATGCGGGGGCTGCCGCAGCAGGCGGCGGCGGAGCTGGTGCACGACGAGGAGCTGACGGCGGAGGTGCGCAGGGCCGTGGTCGCCGCGAACACGCTGGTCTCGCAGGCGGAGGCGATCCGCACCTTCCGGGTGCTGCCCGGCCAGTTCACGGAGGAGGGCGGCCTGCTGACCCCCTCGCTGAAGTTGAAGCGGAAGGCGATCGAGAAGGCGTACGCGGTGGAGGTCGCGGCCATGTACCAGCGGTGACGGCATGTCGCGGAGGCCCGGGGGGCCGGGGGCGGGGACCGGAGGGCACCCGTTAGACCACCCGGATGGCGGGAATACGCCGTAGACATGGCCGGTTGTCGCCCGACGCGTCGTAGCGGGCGCACCGGCACGACACCCACCCGTCCCCGACCGCGAGGAACGACCCGACGTGAACCAGGTCCCCGGCATCAAGCTCAACAACGGCACGCTCATGCCCCAGCTCGGCTACGGCGTCTGGCAGGTCCCGGACGACGAGGCGGAGCGGGCGGTGGGCACGGCGCTGGAGGCGGGCTACCGCAGCGTCGACACCGCCGCGATCTACGGCAACGAGAAGGGCACCGGCAAGGCGCTGGCCAATTCCGGTGTGCCGCGCGAGGAGCTGTTCGTCACCACCAAGCTGTGGAACGGCCCGTCGCAGCGCTGGGGCCGGGACGAGGTGCTGCGCGCGTTCGACGACTCGCTGGACAAGCTGGCGCTGGACTACGTCGACCTGTACCTGATCCACTGGCCGCGCCCGATGCGCGACGACGTCCTGGCCATCTGGAAGACCTTCGAGGAGATCGCCGCGAGCGGCCGGGCGAAGGCGGTCGGCGTGTCGAACTTCCGCCCGGCGGACCTGGAGCGGCTCGGTGAGGCGTCCGCCCTGGTCCCGGCGGTGAACCAGATCGAGCTGCACCCGCTCTTCCCGCAGAGCGAGCTGCGCGCCGTGAACGCCCGGCTGGGCATCACCACGGAGGCGTGGTCGCCGCTGGGGCAGGGCAAGGAGCTGCTGACCCTGCCTGCGGTCGCCTCGGTCGCCGCCAGGCACGGGCGCAGCGCCGCACAGGTGGTGCTGCGCTGGCACCTCCAGTCGGGTCACGTGGTGATCCCGAAGTCCGTCACGCCGGCGCGGATCCGGGAGAACCTGGACGTGTTCGGCTTCGAGCTCGACGCCGAGGACATGGCGGCGCTCGACGCACTGGGCTCCGGCCCGTCGGCCCACCGGATCGGCCCGGACCCGGCCGTCTTCGACGCCTGACCGGCCGGCGCCCGGCGGCCGACCGCCCGGGGGCCCGGTAGCGGCTCACGGCCAGGGCCCGCCGATGGTCCGCCCAGCTCCGAGCGCGGCTCGCGACCCGGGCCCGGCCGACAGCCGGCCCGGACCGGGAGCCGCTCACAGCTCACGGCCAGGTCCGCCCACGGCCGACCGGGGACCGGCTGGAGGCCGCCCGGGGTCCGGTCGTCGGGGGCCGATCGGGGGTGGGTAGTGGCTTGCGGACCCGGACCCGGGGGGCGGCGCGCGGGCGTGCGGGTGGCGGGTGGCGGGTGGGGGTCAGCCGTCGGCGAAGCCGCTGACGAAGCCCTGGAGGCGGTACGTCGGCTCCGGGCGCGGGGTGTCCTGGCCGGGCAGCCGCCGCAGGCGGTCCGCCAGCTCCCGCGCGCTGACGCCGCGGGGGCTGACGCGGGAGGCGTAGCGCCCGGCCAGCAGGTCGGCGGCCGCGCGGCGCGGGGTGCGGCCCTGCCCGTGGCCCGCGAACGGGGCGTCCCCGTACGGCCGCAGGCCGGCCCCGGCGGCGTAGGAGGCGACGCTCGCCGCCGCGTCCGAGGGGCCGTCCGTCAGGTGGGGGGCGAACACCTCGTCGATGTCGCTGCCCACATCGTGCGCGGCGTCCTTGTCGACGGTGGTCAGGAAGACCCCGCCGGGACGCAGCACCCGCCCGGCCTCGGCGACCACGGCCGCCACCGCGCGCGGCTCCCGCAGCAGGTGCAGCAGCCACACCGCGCTCACCGCGTCCAGCGACGCCGCCGGGAACGGCAGGCGGGTCGCGCAGGCGCGCACGACGCGCAGCCCGCGCCGCGCGGCCGTCGCGGCCATCCCGTGCGAGGCGTCGGCGCCCAGGACCCGCAGGCCGGGGCGGGTCAGCCGGGCGGTGACGATGCCGGTGCCGCAGCCCACGTCCAACAGGGTGCCCGCGGTGGGCGGGAGGAGGCCGAGGACCGCGGCGGCGGCCGCCTCGGCGCGCGGGGCGCCGCCGCGGGTGGCGTCGTAGGCGTCGGCCTCCGCGTCGTAGTCGACCAGCGGCGGCGGGCCGGCGCCAGGCATCAGCGGGCCCCGTGGGCGGGGGCCAGCGCCTCCACTCGTTCGGCGAGGGCGAGGTCGGTCTCGGTGACCGCGTCGCCGGCGCTGTGGGTGTTCACCGACACGCGGACCGTGTCGTAGCCGAGGGTGAGGTCCGAGTGGTGGTCCAACTCGTCCTGGACGACGGCGATGTGGGCGACGAGCGCGCTCGCCGCGAGGTGGCTGCCCAGCCGGTACGTGCGCTGGATCCGGTCGTCTTCGAAGGCCCAGCCCGGGAGTCCCCGCAGCCGGTCCTCGATCTCCTTCTGGGAAAGCGGCTCGCCCGACATCCACACGCTCCTTCACGACCCGGTCGGCCCCACGGCCTGACGTGGTGTCAAGGTTCCCACAGCGCGCGCCGCGGGGAAGTCCCCGCGCACCGGCACGCGCCGATTCTTGCGGCTAACGTCGGGCCATGACCTCTGCGAGTGTGGGTGCGCTGCTGCGTACGTGGCGGGTGCGGCGCGGGATCAGTCAGCTGGAACTGGCGGGGCGCGCCGGTTCCTCCTCCCGGCACATCAGCTTCGTGGAGAACGGCCGGTCCCGGCCCAGCGAGGAGATGGTGCTGCGGCTGGCGGAGCACCTCGACGTACCCGTGCGGGAACGCAACGTGCTGCTGGTGGCGGCCGGTTTCGCGCCCCGGTACGCCTGCACCCCGCTGGACGCGCCGGAGCTGGGGGTGCTGCGCGAGGGGCTGGAGCGTTTGCTGGGCGCGTACGAGCCCTACCCGGCGCTGGTGGTGGACGCGACGTACCAGGTGGTCGCGGCGAACCGGGGCATCGCGATGTTGCTGGAGGGCGTCGCGGAGCACCTGCTGGCGCCCCCGCTGAACGCGATGCGGATCACCTTGCACCCGCAGGGGCTGGCCCCGCGGATCCGCAACCTCCGCGAGTGGCGCGCGCACCTGCTGGCACAGATGGGACGGCAGATCGCGCTGGCCCGCTCGGAGCCGCTGCGGGCGCTGTACGAGGAGGTCTCGGCGTACCCGCTGGCGGAGCGTGGGCGCCCGGACGAAGGCGAACCGGCGGAGGCGACTTCACTCATCGCGCTCCCGCTGGTGATCGAGCACGCGGGACAGGTCCTGTCCTTCGTGTCGTCGATCTCCACCTTCAACACGCCGATGGACGTGACCGTCGCCGAGCTGGCCATCGAGACGCTCCTGCCGGCCGACCCGGCGACGGCGAAGTACCTGCGCTCGGCCGGCCCCTGAACCGCCCGGGCGCAGCGCGAGCCGCCGGCCACGGCGGATCGGCCTCCGTCGGGTGGTCGCGTGGAGCGGGGCTCCCGGAGCCGCGTGCGCGGCCCCGGGAGCCGGCCCGACCGTGCCGGCCGGAATCCGACGGGGTCGATCACCGGCGACGTCGGGCCGGCGGGCTCAGAGCTCCGCGAGGTCGAGGCCGGCCTGCGCGGCGGCGGCCCGGACGGTCTGTTCGAGCAGGACGGCGATGGTCATCGGGCCGACACCGCCCGGTACCGGCGTGATCAGCGAGGCGCGGGCGGCGGCCGACTCGAAGTGGACGTCGCCGACGTTGCCCTCGTTGTACCCCGCGTCCAGGACGACCGCGCCCGGCTTGATGTCCTCGCCCCGGATGAACTCCGCCTTGCCGACGGCGGCGACCAGCACGTCGGCCTGGCGCACGATCGAGGGCAGGTCCACGGTGCGCGAGTGGCAGTAGGTGACGGTGGCGTTGCGCTCCAGCAGGAGCATCCCGGCGGGCTTGCCGAGGATCGCGCTGCGGCCGACCACGACGGCGTGCTTGCCGGTGAGGTCGACGTCGTAGGCCTCCAGCAGCCGCATGATGCCGCCGGGCGTGCAGGAGACGAAGCCGGGGAGGCCGAAGCCCATGGCGGCGAAGGAGTGCATGGTGACGCCGTCGACGTCCTTGCCGGGGGCGATGGCCTCGAAGGCGGCGCGCTCGTCGATGTGGTGCGGGACGGGGTGCTGGAGCAGGATGCCGCTGATCTGCGGGTCCTCGGAGAGCTCGGTGAGGGCGGCGACGAGTTCCTGCGTGGTGGTCGCGGCCGGCAGCTCCACGTGGCGGGAGGTGATCCCGGCCTTGGCGCAACGGTTCTGCTTCATGCGTACGTAGGTGACGGACGCCGGGTCCTCACCGACCAGCACGGTCGCCAGACAGGGCGCGGTGCCGGTGCGCTCGGTGAGCCGGGCGGCGTGGGCGGCGGTCTGCTCCGAGATGCGGCGGGCGAGGGCGGTGCCGTCCATCAGCCGGGCGGTCCGGTCCGGGGTGTGGGTCTGGGCGGTCGTCATGGGGTCTCCTGAGCGTCGCTGCGGATCGCGGTTCGCCCAGGCGCGCGGCAGTCGGCGTACGGGATGCGGGTACGCCGGGCCGCTCCCCGGTGGTGATCCACCCGAACGCCAGTCACGGCCCGCCGCCCACTCTAGTCGACTGCCGCCGGGGCCCGGCGGGCCGCGTGGGCAATCCGGTGGATCACTCGGGCGCGAGCTGGGAGGATCCAGACATGACACGCACTTTCGACCATCTGGTCGCCGAGGCCGATTCCGTCTCGGTGGAGGGGTGGGACTTCTCCTGGCTCGACGGCCGGGCCACCGAACAGCGGCCCTCCTGGGGGTACCAGAAGCTGCTGGGCGAGCGGCTGGCGGCCGTCGGGTCCGCCCTGGACGTCCAGACCGGCGGCGGGGAGGTGCTCGCGGGCGCCGGGCCGCTGCCCCGCCTGACGGCGGCCACCGAGTCCTGGCCGCCGAACGTGGCCAAGGCCACGCGGCTGCTGCACCCGCTGGGCGCGGTCGTGGTCGCGGACGCCGACGAGCCGCCGCTGCCCTTCGGCGACGAGGCCTTCGAGCTGGTCAGCAGCCGGCACCCGGTGACCGTGTGGTGGGACGAGATCGCCCGCGTGCTGGCCCCCGGCGGCACGTACTTCTCGCAGCAGGTCGGTCCGGCCAGCGTCTTCGAGCTCGTGGAGTTCTTCCTGGGGCCCCAGCCGCCGCAGGTGCGGCGGGCCAGGCACCCCGAGGACGCCCTCGCCGGGGCGACGGCCGCCGGCCTGGAGGTGGTGGATCTGCGCTCCGAGCGGCTGCGCACGGAGTTCCACGACATCGGCGCCGTGGTCTACTTCTTGAGGAAGGTGATCTGGATGGTGCCGGGCTTCACGGTCGGGCACTACCGCGACCGGCTGCGCGAACTGCACGAACGGATCGAGAGTGAGGGCCCGTTCGTCGCACACACCGCCCGATTCCTCATCGAAGCCCGCAAATCGGGCTGACGAGGGGACGGGAGGAGGGCGGACGGATCGGGGCCGCATCGGGTTGCGCGGCCACAGCGTGGCGCAGGTCACTCAATTCAGCGCGTAACGAATCGACTCGGGCGTGCGATGAACCGACAGGTGTCCTCGCGCAGCCCGGAATACAGAGCCCCCTCGGGTCCGTTTCCCGAGTTCGCGCGATGATGTCCCGCCCACCTTTAATTGTTCGCAACGAGAGGCTCCTTGTGTCGCTCAGCCCGTCCCGTACGTTCCCTCCGGAGATCGCCGAATCGGAGGCCCTCGTCGCGCTCGTCGAGCGCGGCCGCGAGCAGGGTCACATCAACGGTGACGATGTGCGTCAGGCCTTCGAGGCCGGCCGCATCCCGGTGGACCAGTGGAAGCGGGTCCTGCGCAGCCTGAACCAGGTCCTGGACGAGGAGGGTGTCGCCCTGCACGTCAGCGCGGCGCCCGCCACGAAGGCCGCCGTCAAGAAGCCCCGCAAGGCGGCGGCCGCGCCGGCCCGCACCGTGACCAAGAAGGCGACGGCCGCGCCGCGCCCCATCGGCGCGCGCAAGGCATCGGCCAGTGCGGCCCCCGCCACCGCGGCGGCGATATCCGCTTCGCCGGCCGCCGAGGACGAGGTGACGGCCGAGGCCGCCGCCGAGCCCAAGAAGCGCGTGGTCAAGAAGACCGCCGCCAAGAAGGCCACGGCCACGAAGAAGACCGCCGCGGCGAAGAAGACCGGCGCCAAGGATTCCGACGAGGCCGAGACCCCGGTCGTCGAGGGCGAGGACTGGGCGGCCGAGGACCTCGCCGACGAGGCCGAGGAAGAGGCTCCCAAGGCCGGCGGCACCCAGGGCTTCGTACTTTCCGACGACGACGAGGACGACGCCCCGGCGCAGACGGTCATGGTGGCCGGCGCCACCGCCGACCCCGTCAAGGACTACCTCAAGCTGATCGGCAAGGTGCCGCTCCTCAACGCCGAGCAGGAGGTCGAGCTCGCCAAGCGCATCGAGGCGGGTCTGTTCTCCGAGTACAAGCTCGAAGAGGAGGACGACCACAAGCCCGCGTTCAAGCGCGAGCTGGAGATCCTCGTCGAGGACGGCCGCCGCGCGAAGAACCACCTGCTGGAGGCCAACCTCCGCCTCGTGGTCTCGCTCGCCAAGCGC
Organism: Streptomyces cirratus; assembly: GCF_014650775.1. Taxonomy (GTDB): domain Bacteria; phylum Actinomycetota; class Actinomycetes; order Streptomycetales; family Streptomycetaceae; genus Streptomyces; species Streptomyces cirratus. Next base: position 413,815 of record NZ_BMVP01000005.1, read on the forward strand.
TACACGGGCCGCGGCATGCTCTTCCTGGACCTGATCCAGGAGGGCAACGTCGGTCTGATCCGCGCCGTGGAGAAGTTCGACTACACCAAGGGCTTCAAGTTCTCCACGTACGCGACCTGGTGGATCCGGCAGGCGATCACCCGCGCCATGGCCGACCAGTCCCGCACCATCCGCATCCCCGTGCACATGGTCGAGATCATCAACAAGCTGGCCCGGGTGCAGCGCCAGATGCTCCAGGACCTCGGCCGGGAGCCCACTCCGGAGGAGCTGGGCAAGGAACTCGACATGACCCCCGAGAAGGTCATCGAGGTCCAGAAGTACGGCCGTGAGCCGATCTCCCTGCACACCCCGCTGGGTGAGGAGGGCGACAGCGAGTTCGGTGACCTCATCGAGGACTCCGAGGCCGTGGTCCCGGCCGACGCGGTGTCCTTCACCTTCCTCCAGGAGCAGCTCCAGTCGATCCTGGGCACGCTCTCCGAGCGCGAGGCGGGCGTCGTGTCCATGCGCTACGGCCTCAACGACGGCCAGCCGAAGACGCTGGACGAGATCGGCCGCGTCTACGGGGTCACCCGTGAGCGCATCCGCCAGATCGAGTCCAAGACCATGTCGAAGCTGCGCCACCCGTCGCGTTCCCAGGTGCTGCGCGACTACCTGGACTGACCGGACCGGGAGACGGAAAACCGGCCCGGGCCCCGTACGTACGGGGCCCGGGCCGGTTTTCCGTGTTGCCGCTCAGGCGGTGGCGCGGGACTTGCGCGCGGCCATCACGGCGTAGCAGAAGACGCCCGCGAAGAGGAACAGGACTCCCTGGTAGACGGCCGCGTAGCCGGATCCGGCCACCAGCCACAGGGAGAAGGCGAAGGCGAGGCAGGCCAGGACGGCGTCGCGGACCAGCCGGCCGCGCCGGACGCGGCCGCGCTGTCCGGAGGCCAGGAAGTAGATCTGCGCGGCGGTGGACAGCAGGTAGGGGACGGTCGCCGTGAAGGTGGTGACCAGCACCAGCACCTCGAAGACGCCGTCGCTGCCGGCCGTGTAGTTGTAGACGGTCAGGCCGGAGGCCAGGGCGGCGGTCACGAGGACGCCGGCCACCGGCACCCCGCGCCGCTTGGTCTCGAATGCCTTGGGGAAGAGCCCGTCACGGGCGGCCGCGTACGGGGTCTGCGCGCTGAGCAGCGTCCAGCCGTTGAGGGCGCCGACCATCGAGATCACCGCGGCGCAGGCGACCACGGTGCCGCCCCAGGTGCCGCCGAACATGACGTCGACGGCGTCGGAGAAGGGCGCCTGGGAGGTGACGAGCCGGTCGTGTGCGACCAGTCCGAAGACCGACAGGGTGCCCAGCAGGTAGACAGCGGCCGCGCCGGTCGTGCCGAGGACGGTGGCCCGGCCGACGTTGCGGGCCGGGTCGCGGACCTCGCCGGCGCTGACGGCTGCGGATTCGATGCCGAGGTAGCTGAACAGCAGGATCGCGGCGGAGGCGGAGACCGCGCCGACGGGGCCCTGGCCGGTGGCCTGGAACGGGCCGAGGTTCGCCGGGTCGAAGGCGAACAGTCCGCCGACGGCCACCACCAGGAGCGGGGCGAACTTGAGGACGGTCGAGACGAGTTGGACGGCGCCCACGTACCGGGTGCCGGCCAGGTTCGCGAGCGCCGGCAGCCACTGCACGGCGAGGGCGCCCAGGCACATGGACCACGTGTGGTCCCCCAGCGCCGGGCAGAGCACGCGGAGGTAGCCGACGGCGGCCACGGCGAGGGCCGCGTTCGAGACCCAGGTGGTGATCCAGTAGCTCCACGCGGCGAGGAACCCGGCGAAGTCACCGAAGGCGGCGCGGGCGTAGACGTACGGGCCGCCGGTCTGCGGGTGCCGCTCGGCGAGCCGGCCGAAGACCAGGGCGAGGGCGATCGCACCGAGGGTGAGGACGCCGAAGGCGACGAGACTGATCGTGCCGAAGGGGGCCACCGAGGCGGGCAGGAGGAAGATGCCGCCGCCGATGATGTTGCCCATGACCAGGCAGGTCGCGATCGGCAGGCCGAAGCGGCGGGCGTGCGGGCCGCTCGCGCCGTCGGCGGTCGCCGGTGCGGGCGCGGGCGTGGTCGCGGGGGCGGAGTCCGGGGTGTGCAGGGTGGTGCTCACGGGTGGTGCGCCTCAGGTGTTTCATATGCTGGACGGGTCGACTTATCGTCGTGCACACGAAAAGCCGCGACAAATCAGCGGTTTTCGTCCTGTACGGGCACCCTTGCGGACGGAAACATTCCGCTTGATGTGGCTTCCGGCCGGGAATCCTCCGTCGGCGCCGCCACCGGCACCTGCGGCCCGTCCGCCTCCCGCAGCCAGCGCCGAAGGACGCGGTGCACGGCTTCCGCGCCGACCAGTGCGGGTCCCGGTTCCGACAGTTCCGGCGGCCACATCAAGAACGCCTGCCCCTGCTCCCCGCCGAGGCCGCCGTGCGAGCCGATCTGCTCCTCGAAGGCGTGCACCACCCCGGTCCGCGGGTCGCACGCCGAGTTGACCATGATGTCGGCCACGTGCGGGAAGGAGTCCGTCCGGCGCACGGCCCCGGCCGCGCCGGGGCCGAAGCCCGCCAGCAGCGCCTCCGCCTCGCCGGGCCGGTCCAGCCGGGCCACCGCGCCGTCCGGGCCCAACACCTCACCGTCCACGAGGAGGAAGCCGACCCCCGGGTGGTTGGCCAGGGTGGGCAGCAGGGCGGGGTGGACCCGCTCGATCCAGGCCCGGCCCGCCCGCCCCGGCACGTCCGGGAAGGAGATCAGCCCGAGGTTGCCCGAGGCCAGCACCACCGGGTCGGAACCCGTCGCCGGGTGCGCCTCCTCCCCCTCCTCCACCGGCCGGTGCAGGGCGGCGAGCACCGCCGCCCGGGCCTCGGCGCCGCTGCGGGTGCGACCGGCCCGGCGGGAGACCGGCAGCCCGCAGCCCGCCCGCACCAGGTCCTTCAAGGTGAGCCCGTAGCGGCCGAGGAAGGTCTCCCCCGGGCTCTGGCCGTGGTCCGAGAGCAGCACGATCCGGTAGGCGCGGGGGGCGTGCTCGGCGACCCGGGTGATCAGCGCGAGGCTGCGGTCGAGCCGGGCCAGCACCCGGTCGGTGTCCCGGCCGTGGGGTCCCGAGTGGTGCGCGACCTCGTCGTAGGCCACGAGGTCCGCGTAGACGGCGGCGCGGCCCGCGAGCATGTCCCCGATCACCGCCGCGACGACCACGTCCCGTTCGACGACGGTCGCGAAGGCCCGGATCAGCGGGTACAGGCCCCCGCGGCCGACGCGCGGGCTCTGGCGGCGGGCCCGGGCCCGTAGCGACTGGCCGATCTCCCGGCCCACCTCGGCGACGAAGGAGACGGCGGTGCGCACGGCGTTGGCCGGGTCCGAGAAGTACGCGAAGTAGCCCGCGCGGGACCGGTTGGCGCGCCCGCGCCGGGCGGAGAGGGAGAGCACCAGCGCGAGCTGGTCCGCGCCCCCGCTGAACAGGTTGCCGCGGCTGGCCCCGTCGAGGGTGAGCAGGCCGCCGTCCCCGGTACGGGCGATGGCGCGGCGCTGGAGCTCGGCGGCGCTGGCCGGGCGGTTGCAGACCATCACCTCGCCGGTGTCCTTCTCGTACCAGCGGAAGGCCGGCACGTCGAAGGTCGAGCCGTGCAGGATGCCGAGCTGACTCGCGCCGGTCTGGCTGGACCAGTCCGTGCGCCAGGGCACGAGGCGGTGGCCCCGCTCCAGCAGGCCGGCCGCCGTCGGCATCAGACCGCGTTCCAGGGCCCGGCGCAGTTCCTCGTGGCCGACCCCGTCCAGTTGCAGGAAGACCAGGCCGGGAGCCGGCCGGCGGGCGTCGCCCGCCCGGGAGCCGCGCCCGCGCCGGCGGCGCCGGTCGGCGAGCCGGTAGAGCCTGCGGCGGTACGCCTCGTCGTCCCGCACGGCGAGCGCGGTGGAGGTCGCCGACGCCACCGCGGACATCGCCGCGGCGACGACCACCGCCGTCTCGGGGGCCACCTCGCCGTGGCCGTCGGGAATCAGGCCGATCGCGATCAGCAGCAGCGAGCCGTTGAGGAAGAAGACGAGCAGGCCGAGCACCAGTGCGGGCACCAGCAGCAGGGCCCGTACCAGCAGCGGCCACACCAGCGCGCTCAGCAGCCCGAAGGCCCCCGTACCCCAGGCGGCCGTCAGGCCGGTCCGGGTGGGGCTGTCGCCACCGGGGCCCTCCGCCTGGAGGCGGAAGTCCGGCAGGACGCCCGCGAGCACCAGCATGGTGAGCGTCGACACCGCCCACACGAGGATCACCCGCACCAGCGCACTGCCCGCCGTGCGCCACCACCGTCGGCCCACGCCGCACCCCCCGTTCCCGGTCTCCCCCGCCAGCGTCGCACGGCCGGGGTCGTACGGGAGGGGCGCCCGGATTCGGTTCTACGTCCCGTCGTAGCCGGCGGTCGGCATGGAGAGCCTGCGGTGCACTTCGGCCTTCATGGCGGAGGTGTACGCCGGTTCGTCCTGCCCGGCGGTCTCCAGCCGTACGCCGCGCCGCTCGCACTCGGCCGTGAACTCCTCGACGGAGCGCAGCGCGCGGGCCAGGACCCGGCGGTTGGCGGTGACGAACAGGTCGACCTGCCCGGCGTCGATGTCGCGCCAGAGCCCGCAGTGGTCGGCGCGCAGGCCGTAGACCAGCAGGTGCCGTGTCACGACGTACCCGTGTTCGGCGGCCCAGCGCGCGCACATGGCGTGCTGACCGCGGGTGTCCACGGCGAAGGGGTCGGCGTCGAGTTCTTCGAGCGGGGCCAGGCTGGCGATCGCGGCCACGCGCAGCGCATCCATGGCGCGAGACCCTACTCCGATCCCCGTCCGGGGAGGAGGGGGCGACCGGTCACGGTTGCGCGCCCTTCGGCCTACCCTCGGGGGACGAGGAGGGAGAGCCACGTGGCGGTGGAGATCACCTGGTGGGGGCATGCCACTTGCACGGTGGTGGACTCCGGTGTGCGGGTGCTGACGGACCCGCTGTTCGCGCGCAGGCTCGCGCACTTGCGCAGGCGGCGCGGGGCGCTGCCGCCGCCGGAGGCGGCCGACGCGGACGTGGTGCTCATCTCGCACCTGCACGCCGACCATCTGCACCTGCCGTCGCTGGCCGGGCTCGCGCCCGGCACCCGGCTGCTGGTGCCGCGCGGGGCGGTGGGGGCCGTGCCGGGGCTGGCGCGGACCGCGGGCGCGCGCGGGCTGTCGGTGACGGAGGTGGCGCCGGGCGAGGAGGTCACGGTGGGCGGTGGGCTGCGCGTACGGGCGGTCGGCGCGCGGCACGACGGCCGGCGGCTGCCGTTCGGGCCGCAGCGGGCACCGGCGCTCGGGTACGTGGTGCGGGGCTCGGCGCGGACGTACTTCGCCGGGGACACCGGGCTGTTCGACACCATGGCCGAGGAGGTCGGGCCGGTGGACGTGGCGCTGCTGCCGGTGGGCGGCTGGGGGCCGTACCTGGGGCCGGGGCACCTGGACGCGGGCCGGGCGGCGCGGGCACTGGCGGAGCTGGAGCCCGCGGCGGCGGTCCCGGTGCACTACGGGACGTACTGGCCGATCGGCTTGGACGCGGTCCGGCCGCACGAATTCCACGCCCCGGGGACCGAGTTCGTGCGCCTCGCGGCCCGGCTGGCACCGAAGGTGGCGGTACGGGCCCTCGCGCACGGCGAGCGGGTGCGGCTGCCGTGACGCTGTGGCAGGACGCGGCGCACAGCACCCAGCAGGCCGTGGGCTACCCGGCGTTGTTCGTGCTGGTCGCGCTGGGCGCGCTGGTGCCGGTGATCCCGACGGGGGCGCTGGTGAGTTCGGCGGCGGTGGTGGCGTTCCATCAGCAGACGCTGCCGTTCGGGCTGCTGCTGGTGTTCGGGCTGGCCTCGCTCGCGGCCTTCCTCGGGGACCTGGCGCTGTACTGGCTGGGGCGCAGCGGAGTGCGCTCGCGGGGCGGCTCGCGGTGGCTGGAGCGACTGCGGGGCCGGGCCACGCCCGAGCGGCTTGCGCGGGCGCAGCGCCGGCTGGACGAGCACGGGGTGCTGGTGCTGGTGGTCTCGCGGCTGGTCCCGGCGGGGCGGGTACCGGTGATGCTGGCGTGCCTGCTGGCGGAGTTGCCGCTGCGGCGGTTCGCGCGGGGCGACGGTCCGGCGTGCCTGGCGTGGGCCGGCACGTACGGGCTGATCGGGATACTGGGCGGGTCGCTGTTCTCCCAGCCGTGGAAGGGCGTGGCCGTGGCGGTGGGCGTGACGCTGCTGATCAGCGCGGCCCCGCCGCTGTGGCACCGGCTGCGTCCGGCGCCCTGAGCGGGGCCCGAGCGGTGGAGGCCGCGGTGGGCGGGCCCCACAGGCTCTCGCCCCGCACCCAACCGGCGTGTCCCGCACAGGTGACGGTGACGGTTGCGGGGGCGGCGGGGCAGGCCGGGGATGCCGGTGAGGCCCTCGGCGGGGCGACTCGGAGACGGGCGTCGCGGACAGGTGTCGTCGCCCTGTCGGGGCCGGCGACGTCCCTGTGGTCTACGCCCGCTACGGGGCCGGCTCAGTCGGCCAGCTCCGCCAGCACCGAGCGGAGCCGGTCCAGGGAGGCCTGGACGTGGGGCAGTTCCAGGGGGTGCCGGGCGTTGAGGGAGGCCAGCCGCTCCCCGGGCCCGGCGCCCAGCAGCGGTCCCGTCGACAGGCGCACTCGCAGCGCGTCGGGCGAGTCCGCGAACCGCTGGCCGCCGGGCGTGGGCGCCCCCAGCCGGGCGCCGAGCCAGTCCTCCAGTTCCATCGCGTCGCCCACCCCGTGCCGGGCCAGCCCGGCCCGGAGCGGGGTGAGGTCCGCGTAGAGGTGGCGGCCGGCCTGCGGGGGCCGGGCGAACGCCCCGGCGACGAGCAGCTCGTGGTGCGCGGCGGTGGCCACCGCGCCGTGCAGGGCGGCGGCCGCGTAGGCCCGTTCGCCGACGGCGTCGGGTTCGTCGAGCGCGTGCGCGGCGGCCCCGGCGACCGGGCCGGCGACGAGCGCGCCGGTGGCGGTGAGGACGTCGAGCGTGCGTGCCCGCAGCCAGGTTCCGCGCGCGGTGCCGGGGAAGCGGACCACCGCCGCGGGCCAGCCGGCCGGCAGCAGGGACCCGGACAGGTCGACCAGTACGGCGGCCCGGTCGGGGAGCATCTCGGCGGGGCTCAGCACCAGCGTCTCGTACGGCCGGTGCACGGTGTCCCGCCAGCTCTCGTCGCTGACCACGAACAGCCCGGCCGACTCGGCGGCCTCGCACGCCTCGCGGAGCATCTCGGGCGGCGGCACGGTGGCGGTCGGGTCGTCGGCGACGGACAGCAGCAGGACGCGCGGGTCACCACCCTCGGCCCTTACCCGCCTCACGGTTTCGAGCAGGGCGTACGGGTCCGGTACGCCGCCGCACTCCGCGGGCGTCGGGACGTGGTAGGCCCGCCGTCCCAGCAGGCGGATCTGTGGGGTCCACCAGGCGGGACAGGGCCGGGGCAGCAGCACGTCGCCCCCGTACGCGCCGAGCAGCGCGAGCAGCAGACCTGGCGCGCCGGGGCCGGAGGCGACGTCCTCGGGCCGGGTGGGCAGTCCGCGCCGGGCCCAGAAGCCGCAGGCGGCCTCGCGGACCGCGTCCCCGCCGCCCGGCGGCTCCGGGGTGGCCCGTCCGGCCGCCCGGGCGAGGACGGCGGTGAGTTCGGGCAGGACCGGGAGGCCGGGCTGCGGGGCGGGCGGCCCGTAGCGGACGTTGCCCCGCTCCTCCGCCGTGGTCCTCCGCGGCCCCGCCGTGCCCGACATCGCGCCTCCGCCTTCCGTCGTTCCGCCGTCCGGTCCCCCCGGTCGCCCTCACCGCCGGATCATGCCCTTCATACGGTTGTTCACCCGTTGTCGCCCGCCCGGCCGCGTCGGCTTGGGCGCCCACCGGCCTCCGGCGCTGTCGGCCCCCACGAGGCCCACTGTCCTCGCACACCATTCGACCTGCCACCTTCCGGGGCCGATCCCTTGTCCGCAAAGCAGTGAGTCCACATGTCAATACGCATATCTCAGATGTCGAGCGGATCCCCTACGGTGATCACACGCTTCGACGAAGAGGAGTCACCGCCATGAAGGAGCCCGTCGTCTACACGCACGGCCACCACGAGTCGGTCCTGCGTTCGCACCGCTGGCGCACCGCCGAGAACTCGGCCGCGTACCTGATCGGTGAACTCCGTCCGGGCATGTCGGTCCTCGACGTGGGCTGCGGTCCCGGCACCATCACCGCGGACCTGGCGGAACTGGTGTCCCCGGGCGGCCGGGTCACGGCGGTCGACTCGGCGGCGGGCGTACTGGAACAGGCCCGGGCGTACGTGGAGCGGCGCGCACCCGCAGTGCCCGTCGAGTTCGCCACGGCGGACGTGCACGCGCTGGACTTCCCGGACGACACCTTCGACGTGGTCCACGCACACCAGGTGCTCCAGCACGTCGGGGACCCGGTACGGGCGCTGCGCGAGATGCGGCGCGTGTGCCGGCCGGGCGGCGTCGTCGCGGCGCGGGACGCGGACTACGCGGCGATGACGTGGTTCCCCCGGACGCCGGGCCTGGAGGAGTGGCAGGGCCTATACCGGCGGGTGGCGCGGGCCAACGGCGGGGAGCCGGACGCGGGACGGCGGCTGCTGTCGTGGGCGCGGGCCGCCGGCTTCACCGAGGTGGCGGCCTCGGCGACGGCCTGGTGCTACGCCACCGCGGAGGAGGTCGCCTGGTGGTCCGGCCTGTGGGCGGACCGCACGACGGAGTCGGCGTACGCCGCGATCGCGACCTCCGGCGGCCACGCCACGGCGGCCGGACTGGCCGCGATCGCCGAGGCCTGGCACGCGTGGGGCGCGGCCCCGGACGCGTGGTTCTCGGTCCTGAACGGGGAGGTCCTGGCCCGCGCGTAGGGTCGGGGGCAGGGGCGCGCGCGGGAACGGGCCACAGGTTTCAGCAGGCCTGGCGTCAGGGCGACTTCGGCCGCATGCGGAAGTCGTAGGCCGGGGGCAGGGGGCGGTCCGTGAGGGTCGACCAGATCTGTTCCAGGGTCTCCTCCCCCTCGCGCAGGTCCGGCACCTCGAAGCCGTCCTCGAAGACCCTCCGGGCCGCGCCGAGGTGGCCCTCCGCCGCCAGCAGCCGCGCCGCGAGGAGCCGGAAGCGGCCGTGTTCGCGCAGGGCGGGCCGCAGCCGGTCCCAGACGGAACGGGCCTCGGTGAGGCGGCCGGCCGCCAGGAGGGCCGCGAGCGCCTCCCGCCCCAGCGCCGACTCCGCCGCGAGCCACGGTTCTGCGCCCCGGCTCTCCTGCGCCAGGTCGTCGAAGGCCTCCGTGTACCGGTCCGCGGCCCGTTCGGCGTCACCGGCCAGCGCGTCGGCCACCGCCAGGCACCTCAGCAGCGGCCACCGCGAGGGCGCGAGCGCCAGGCCCCGCTCCCAGCTGCGTACGGCCTGGGCCACGTCGCCGGCGTGCCACTGGGCGACACCCAGGTGGTACTCGGTCAGCGGGTCCGCGGGGGCGGTCTCCAGCATGTCCCGCCAGTGCGGGGCCACCAGGGTGTCCCCCGGTGGGGCCACCCTGCGCGGGGCGGGGAAGACCCCCGTCCGCCACAGCTCCAGCCACGGCGCCTGGGCCTCCTCCAGCGTCGATTCCGGGAACGGGGTGCCGGGCAGCTTGAAACCGCCGCACAGCACCTCCAGCGCGCCCCACCCGGAGCCCGTCGCGAGCCGCTCCCCCGGTGTCTCGTCCGCCGAGCGGCGCCACGCCGCGTACGCCTCCTCCACCCGCTCGGCGGGCAGCGCGGCGTCCAGCGCCGCCGCGGCCGCGCCGCGCGCCGCCGCCCAGTCGGGGCCGTGCACGGCGGCGGGGTCCGCGTCGAGGGGCCCGTACGCCTCCAGCCAGTCGAACTCCGCCCCGGGCTCCAGGCGCACGTGCTCCAGCTGGGTGCGGGCCAGCCCGGCCTGGATCTCGGCGTAGCCGCCCGTACCGGGCTCGGTGAGCCACTCCTGCCACCGCCGGCCGCCGTCGCCCGAGCCCCAGGTGAACAGCTTGCGCCCGCGCAGCAGCCCGGTGGAGGTCTGTACGAGCCCGCGGCCCTCGGCGTCGAGTGCGGCGATCCAGGGCCGCACGCCGTCCGGGACCTCGTAGAAGTAGTCGGCGGGGTGCGTGCTGCGCGGCGGGTACGTGCGGTCCGCGTCCTCCCACTCGGGGACCGGGATCCGCCGCAGCGAGCGCTCGTACCCGAAGTGCCAGGCCTCGTCCGCCGGGGCCAGCACCCGGCTGCCGGGGTCGTCGGGGACGGCGGTGTTGGACCACCAGTAGACGGGGGCGGGCCGCTCGTGCGGGTTGCGGACGCGGACGCCCACGTACAGGAACTCCGAGTCCTGCGGCAGCCACAGGTCCACCTGGAACGGCAGGTCCCGCAGCCGCTCCCACTCCCACAGCCGGACCATCTCGCCGCCGTCCGGCGCCGGGACGAGCGCGGCGTGCAGCGGGGCGCAGGACAAGGTGGTGTGGCCGGTCGCGCCGGTGTTCCATTCCACGCCGCCGGAGAACCAGGCTCCGTTGAGTGCGAAGTTCGCCGGCTGGAACACCGGGTTGCGGTAGAGGAGTTCGCGCCCGCTGGGGAGGTGCACCAGCGAGTGGATCCGCCCGCCGAGTCCGGGCAGTACGGTGACGCGCAGATGGGCGTTCTCGATGACCACCGCTTCGAAGTCCCGTTTGCGCCGGTCGCGCCGGTACCCGTCGCGGATCCGGACCGGCAGCAGTGAACGCAGCGGTTCGTAGCCGATCTGGCGGGCCATGTCGCGCGGCAGCCCACGGCGCGCCCGCTCGTCCAGTACGTGAACCTCGGCGGGCGCGCGCAGGGCGGGCAGGGGGTTCTCGGGGCCCAAGGGGGCGGCGGGGAGGGTGAGGAGAGCACGTCGGACGGTGGTGGCCATGAAGGAATGGAACACGCCGTACCGGCCGGTGCACAGGGGTTCCGCGGATCACCACCGGTCAGGATTACGCAAAGCGGTGGCCTACGGTCCGGTCGGCACCGCCCGGACGGGGTGCGTCAGGGCTCCAGTGGCAGCTCCGGAACGTCCGTGCGGTCGAGACCGAACACCTGGACGTAGAGGGAGAGTTCCGCTTCCAGGGCGCGGACCATGGTGTCCGCTCGCCGGAAGCCGTGCCCCTCGCCCTCGAAGGTGACGTAGGCGTGCGGCACCGAGTGGCCGCGCAGGGCGGCCAGGAAGCGCTCCGCCTGGGCCGGCGGGCAGACCGGGTCATCGAGGCCTTGCAACAGGACGAAGGGGGCGGTGATCCGGTCGGCGCGGGCCACCGGCGAGCGCTCGCGGCAGCGTACGCCCAGGGTCTGCGGCGGCCCGGCCAGGCCGTCGACGTAGTGGGACTCCAGGTCGTGGGTCTCCTCCGCGAAGCCCGTCAGGTCCAGCACGGGGTAGATGATCGCCGCGCAGGCGTACAGGTCGGTCGCGGCGAGGGAGGCCGCCGCCGTCCAGCCGCCCGCGCTGGCGCCGCGGATCGCGAGCCGGTCCGGGTCGGCGGTGCCCTCGGCGGCCAGCGCCCGGGCCACGGCCGCGCAGTCCTCCACGTCGACCACGCCCCACTGCTCGCGCAGCCGCTCGCGGTAGGCACGCCCGTAGCCGGAGGAGCCGCCGTAGTTCACCTCGACCACGCCGATGCCCCGCGAGGTGAAGTAGGCGATGTGCAGGTCCAGTACGGGCGGGACGTGGTCGGTGGGGCCGCCGTGGGCCCACACCACGTACGGGGGTAGTTCGTCGGCGGGCGCCGGCCGGTCGGGGTGGTGGGGCGGGTAGACGTGGGCGTGGATCTCCCGGCCGCCCGGGCCGAGGAAGGTGCGGCTCTGCGGCTCCGGGTAGTACGCGGGGTCCACGGGGTCCGCGGCCCGGGCGCCGATGACCCGCGCGTGGCCGGAGGCGGTGTCCAGCTCGACCACCTCGTAGCCGCTGCGCGGGCTGGCGGCGACCCCGTACACCCGGGTGTCGTGGACGGCGAGGGTGGGCTGCCAGGCCGTCCAGGGCCCGGCCGCGTCGACCAGGTCGCCGGTGTCGGGGTCGAGCACGCCGAGCACCGAGGAGCCCTGGCCGTGCAGGACGGCGACCAGCCGGTCCGGCAGCGGGACGAGCCAGCGCAGGCCCGGCTTCCACAGCGGGCCGCCGAACTCCTCCTCGCGCGGGCACAGGTTGACGGCCTCGCCGGTGGCCGGGTCGACGCGGTACGGGTTCCACCAGCCGCCGCGGTCGCTCACCGCGAGGAGGGTCCCGTCGGCGGCCCACTCCACCTGGGCCACGGCCTCGTCGGGGCCGCCGAGGACGGTGCGCGGCTCCACGAGGACTCCGGACCCGGTGACTTCGGCCAGCACCAGTTCGGTGCCGTCCCAGGGCATCCGCGGGTGGTCCCACACCAGCCGGGCCACGTACCGCCCGTCGGGTGAGATCCGGGGTCCGGTGGTGAAACGGTGCCGGTCGTCCGCCAGCTCCCGCACCAGGGACCGGTCGGCGGCGGCCGAACCGTCCAGCGGTACGGCGGCCGGCACGCGGCGTACGTCGGTGGGCGCCGGTCCGGTGAACTCCTCCAGCACGCACCACACCTCGCCGCCGCGCAGCACCGGGTCGGCCCAGCGCAGCCCGCCGCCGACCGCGGACAGGGGGGTGAGGGGCCTGGGCGGGGGGTTGCCGGGCGCGTCCGGCTCGTACGCGTACAGCCGCTGGTCGGCGTGGTGGACGAAGACCACCAGCGGGCCGCCGGTGGCGCGTTCGGTACCGGCCCACGGGCGGCCGCCGTACTCGGTGAGCCGGCTGCGGACGTTCCAGGGCGCGTCCAGCACCGACCGCTCGGGGCCCCCGTCGGCGGGCCTGCGGACCAGGGTGCGGCGGCCGCCTTCGGCCGGCCGGGGTTCGGTCCACCACACCTCGGGTCCCACGGTGCCCACGTACTCGGGGCGCCCGTCGAGCGAGGCGGCCAGCGCGGCGTCGATGGGCGAGGGCCAGCTCCCGTAGGACCCGGCCGGGGGTGCCGTCATCGCCCGGCCCCCGTCACAGGGTGCGCAGCGCGCGGTCGAGCACCCGGACCCCGAAGTGCAGGGCGTCCACGGGGACCCGTTCGTCCACGCCGTGGAAGAGGGCCCAGTAGTCGTAGCCGGGCGGCAGCTTGAGCGGGGAGAAGCCGTAGCCGGTGATGCCGAGCCGGGAGAACTGCTTGGCGTCGGTGCCGCCCGCCATGCAGAACGGCACCACGTGCCCTTCGGGGTCGAAGTGCTCGACGCTCTCGCGCAGGATCCCGTACGTCCGCCCGGTGACGGGGGCTTGGAGGGCCACTTCCCGGTGGTGGAACTCCCAGCGCACGTCGGGGCCGGTGAGTTCGTCGAGGGTCTCGATGAACTCGGCCTCGCCGCCGGGCAGCATGCGTCCGTCGACGTAGGCGGTGGCGTGCTCCGGGATGACGTTCAGCTTGTAGCCGGCGTTGAACATGGTCGGGTTGGCGCTGTTGCGGAGCGTGGCCCCGGCCAGCCCGGCGGCCGGGCCGAGTTTGCCGAGGAGCCCGTCGAGGTCGAAGTCGCGGGCGCGCGGGTCCACGGACAGGCCCTGGAGGGCGGCGAGTTCGGTGAGGCAGGCGACGACGGTGTCGGTGAGCCGGACGGGCCACTCGTGGGCGCCGATCCGGGCGACGGCCGCGGCGAGGCGGGTGACGGCGTTGGCGCGGTTGGGCTTGGATCCGTGTCCGGCGGTGCCGTGCGCGGTCAGCCTCAGCCAGGCGGTGCCGCGTTCACCCGCGGCGATCGGGTAGAGCGGCCGGCCGGGGCCGGCGTGCAGGGTGAAGGCGCCGGATTCGCTGATGCCCTCGGTGCAGCCCTCGAACAGGTGGGGGTGGTGGTCGGCGAGGAAACCCGATCCGTCGACCGCGCTGTCCTCCTCGTCGGCGGTGTAGGCGATCACGATGTCCCGGCGGGGCTTGGTGCCGGTGCGCGCCCAGGCCCGTACGACGGCCAGCATCATCGCGTCCATGTTCTTCATGTCGACGGCCCCGCGGCCCCAGACCACGCCGTCGCGGATCTCGCCGGAGAAGGGGTCCACGCTCCAGTCGGCGGCCTCGGCGGGGACGACGTCGAGGTGACCGTGGACGAGGAGGGCGTCGGCGGACGGGTCGCTGCCCTCGATCCGGGCGACCACGTTGGTCCGCCCCGGGGTGCGCTCCAGCAGTGCCGGCTCCAGCCCGGTGGCAGCGAGCCGCTCGGCGACGTACTCGGCGGCGGGCCGTTCCCGGCAGTCGCCGCCGCCGCGGTTGGTGGTGTCGATGCGGATGAGGCCGGAGGTGAACTCGACGGCTTCGTCCAGCGCCGTCCGGTCCACTGCCCCGCCCGTCGGGCCGTCGGTGGCGTGCATGGGCTGCGTGGGGTGCATGTCAGCCATACTGCTCCTCCACGGCCGCCGAGACGACCGTCGTGACCGCCTTGAAGGTACGGATGCCCTCGTACATGGTCTCGCTGGTGTACGCGACCCGGCGCTCGCCCGAACGTGCGACGCCGGGGATCACCGTGGCGGCGGCCGGCAGGTGCTCGGCGTCGAACTCGACCTCGACGGTGAACGGGCCGTGCGCGTGGGGTTCGTGGCGGACGGCCAGGCGAATCGCCCGCTTGGCGGCGGTGCGGATGTCGGCGGCGGTGCGGGCGGGGGTGCGGCACACCGCCGCGTAGCGCGAGACGTGGTCCTTGACGGCGACGCTCTCCGCGCGGGGCGCGTAACCGGTGGCGTCGGCGCAGGTCAGGTCGTCTCCGGTGACGAGGACGACGGGGACGCCGTATTCGGCGACGACGTGGGCGTTCAGCAGCCCCTCGCTCGCGCGGGCCCCGTTGAGCCAGACTCCGGTGATGGTGTTGGCGAGGTAGGTGTGGGCGAGCACGCCCTCGGTGCCGGCTCCGGTGTGGTAGCCGACGAAGGCGATGCCGTCGACGTCGCCGTGCTGGACGCCCTCCACCATGGAGAGGGACTTGTGCCGGCCGGTGAGCATCTCGGCGCGCTCGTCGAGCTGCTCCAGCAGCAGGTTGCGCATGGTCCAGTGGGCCTCGTTGACGAGCACCTCGTCGGCGCCGCCGTCGAAGAAGCCGAGGACGGCCGCGTTCACGTCGGAGGTGAACAGGGAGCGGCAGCGTTCCCACTGCGGGGTCCCGGGCAGTACGTCGGCGGGCCAGGTGACGCCGGTGGCGCCTTCCATGTCGGCGGAGATCAGGATCTTCATCGGGCCCCCCGGTCGGTCGGGTCGCGGACGATCCAGACTAGGCCCTGTACGGGCGATCTCTGAGGACCCGGCCCGCAGCGTCGGATGCAGGGCGTCCCAAGGCGGACGATCGCCCTCCTACCGGACGTACCCGGGCGACTGCGACCATGCGGGCAGGCGCCGCGCCCGACGCCGCGGGGGCCGGCCCGGGCGGGCTCACCGGGAGCGGAATTCCACCCGAACCGGTGAGCCGCCCGGCGGCCCGGGCGGGGAACGGCCTTGCTCAGCCCTCGACTTCGGCCGCCAGGTTGGCGAGCACCGTGTCGTAGATGCGGCCGAGTCCCTTGGGGGCGAAGGTGCGCTCGAAGAAGCCGCCGACGCCCCCGGCGCCGTTCCACACGGTGGAGACGACGACCCTGGACTTGCCCTCGCCGGACGGGGTCACGGTCCAGGTGGTGACCATGGAGGAGTTGCGGTCCTTCTCCACGAGCTGTCCGTCGGTGGGCTCGCCGACCTCCAGCAGGCAGTCCCGTACGCGCTTGCTGGTGGCCTGGAGCTTCCAGTGGACCAGGGTGCCCTCGCCGTCGCCGCCCTCGCGCACCTCGTACTCGCTGAAGTGCTCGGGCAGCAGCTTGCCCCGGGTCCCGGTGTAGTCCGCAAGCGCGTCGAACACGGTCTCCGCGTCGGCCGCGATGATCCGCTCCGTGGTGGCCTCGACCTGCGCCATAGCTGTTCCTCCAGCAGTTGTGTCCGCTCGTCGCGGCAAGCCAACCACCTCGGGGGCGGGCGCCCAAATCGGGTCCGGGCGCCCCGGGACGGCCCGTACGGCCCCTGAACGCTCATCACATCGGGCCAATGGGCGGCGCAATCCGGGTTTCGGGGCGCGGTTTCCGGGACGATTCCGCCCAGAACCCTCGGCTGGGAGGCCCCATGCTCGACCCCCTGAACACGCGCGGCTCCATGAAGCACCGCGCCGCCGTCCTGCTCTCGATCGCGACCGTCGCCGCCGCGCTCGCCACGCCGGTGACGGCCGCCCCGCTGGCGCCGACGGGCCCGGCAGGCTCCGGCTCGGCGGCGGCGCTGCGCTGGACGGGCTGCGCGACCACCCGCTACCCCTCGCTGCAGTGCGCCTCCCTCAAGGTCCCGCTCGACCACGACAACCCCGGCGGGCGGCAGATCACGCTGGCGCTGACCCGCGTCCCGCACACCGCGGCGAAGTCGCAGGGCCCCCTGCTGGTCAACCCGGGCGGGCCGGGCGGCAGCGGCCGGGCTCTGGCCGGTTTCGTCGCTTCCGCGCTGCCCAAGGACGTGGCGGCGGCGTACGACGTGATCGGGTTCGACCCGCGCGGGGTGGGCAAGAGCGAGCCGGTCCTGGACTGCGCTGCCGGCTACTTCGCCCCGGTGCGGCCGGACTCGGTCCCCACCGACGGGCGGGCCGAGCGGGCCAACCTGGACCGGGTCAGGTCGTTCGCCGAGTCCTGCCAGACCAAGCACGCGGACGTGCTCCCGTACATCGACACCGTCTCGGCGGCCCGGGACATGGAGACGCTGCGCACGGCCCTGGGCGCGGCGAAGCTCAGCTACCTCGGCTACTCGTACGGGACCTACCTGGGCGCGGTGTACGCCAAGCTCCACCCGGACCGGGTGCACCGCCTCGTCCTGGACTCCGTCGTCGACCCGGGCGGGGTCTGGTACGAGGACAACCTCGCCCAGGACCGGGCCTTCGACGCCCGCCACAAGGCGTTCCTGGCGTGGGTGGCCCGGTACGACGAGAAGTACCGGCTCGGCGGGGACCCGGCGGAGGTCGAGCGGCGCTGGTACGAGATGCGGGAGGCGCTGCGGGACACGCCGGCGGGCGGGAAGGTCGGCGCCGCCGAGCTGGAGGACACCTTCATGCCGGGCGGTTACTACAACGGCTACTGGCCCGGCCTCGCCGAGGCGTTCTCCGCGTACGCCGTGGCCAAGGACGAGAAGCCGCTGGTGGCGGCGTACGAGCGGTTCGGGGCGGTCGAGCCCGCGGCGGGCAACGGCTACAGCGTGTACACGGCGGTGCAGTGCCGGGACTCGGCGTGGCCGAAGGACTGGGACACCTGGCGGGCCGACATGTGGCGCACGCACGCCGAGGCGCCCTTCATGACCTGGAACAACGCCTGGTACAACGCGCCGTGCGCGTTCTGGAAGACGGACCCCCTGGCCGCGCCGGACGTCACCAACACCGGGCTCTCCTCGGCGCTGCTGTTCCAGGCGACGGAGGACGCGGCGACGCCGTTCGGCGGTGCGCTGAGCATGCGGGACAAGCTCAAGGGAGCGGCGCTGGTGGTCGAGGAGGGCGGCGGCAACCACGGGATCGCACTGAGCGGCAACAAGTGCCTGGACGAGAAGCTGGCGGCGTACTTGCGGACGGGCAAGGCGGCGGACGCCACGTGTCCGGCCCAGCCGGCCCCGACGCCGGCCTCGGCCACCCGCGCGCTCCCGCACTCGGCGGGCGGCGCGGCCCTGCACGGGCTGCTGGGCTACCGGGGCTGAGGCCCGGGGCCCACCAGGTCAGCTGCCCGCCCCGCCCGGGGCGGGCAGCGTGCGCAGGGCCTCGGTGGCCGCCACCGCGAGGCGGGGGTGGGACTGGGCGCGGGTGAGGACCTCGTGGGCGCGCGGGTCGGCCAGCGCGCCGAGCCCCTCGACGCAGGCCAGGGCGACGCGCCAGTACGGGTCGTGCGGCGCGAGGAGCCGGGAGAGGGTGCGGATCAGCGCGGGCGCCGACTCGGGGGCCCGCAGGGCGGTGAGCAGCCGGACGGGGTGCAGGGCGTAGGCGGTGCGGAGTTCGTTCGTCGCCAGGGCCGCCGCCGCGCGGGCGGTGCGGGGGTCACCGAGGACGGCCAGCGCCTGGGCGGCGGCCTCGCAGCGGGGCGGGTCCCGGTGGTTGAGCAGCAGTACCAGCGCCTCGAAGGCCCGCCGGTCCCCGGCCATACCCAGCCGGTACGCGGCCAGTTCGCGGGCCCACAACGGCCGTCCGGGCGAAGTCAGCGCCCCCGCCAGCCCGTCGGGCCCCGCCGCCAGCAGTGCCTCGTACTCCGCCGACCGTCCCGATTCACTGCGCAGCCGCTCCAGTACGTCGTTCACGCCGCCCAGCGTAGGGCCGCAGCGGTGTACGTCACATCCGTTCCCCATCTCCTTGCTCTGGCCAACGGGTTACCGAGGAGTTACGCTCCCCTCAACACGTACGGGACCGGCCTGGTGACGCAGCCGCCCCGTACCAGTCGGTCCGGTACCTCAGGTACCGCGAGCCCGTACCGCACGTCGGGGTACGGCGCTCCACGTACGGCGTGGCCCCGGGACAGGGTCCGCTGTTCTTCCGCCCCCCGGGCACCTCTGTGCGCAATCCCGGCCGCGTGCTGTGCGCCGCGCGCCGCGCCCTCAGTCGTCACCCTCTTCCACTGGAGTCCCGCGATGGACCGTCCGTCCACGTCCAGTCAACCCACCCTCCAGACCGTCGCCGTCATCGGTCTCGGCACGATGGGCACCGGCATCGCCGAGGTGCTCGCCCGGGCCGGCCGTGAGGTCATCGGCATCGACGTCAGCGAAGGTGCCGCCCGCCGGGCCACCGCCGCGCTCGCCGCCTCGACGGCCCGTTCCGTGACCCGGGAGCGGCTCACCGGGCCCGAGCGCGACGGCGTGCTCTCCCGGTTCCGCACCTTCACCGAGCTGAGCGCCGCCGCCGAAGCCGACCTGGTCATCGAGGTCGTCCCGGAGGACTACGCGATCAAGCAGCGGCTCTTCCGCGAGCTCGACGCGATCGTCCGCCCGGACACCATCTTGGCCACCGGCACCAACGCCCTGTCGGTGACCCGGATGGCCGCCGAGTCCCAGCGCCCCGAGCGGGTCCTGGGCCTGCACTTCTTCAACCCGGCGCCGGCGATGAAGCTGGTCGAGGTCGTCTCGTGCGTGCTGACGGCCCCGCCGGCCGTCCAGGCGGTCACCGAGCTGGCCCGCGAGCTGGGCAAGGAGCCGGTCGCCGTCGGCGACCGTCCCGGTTTCGTCGCGGACGGCCTGCTCTTCGGCTACCTGAACCAGGCCGCCGCCATGTACGAGTCGAAGTACGCCTCCCGCGAGGACATCGACGCGGCGATGCGGCTCGGCTGCGGCCTGCCGATGGGCCCGCTCGCACTGCTCGACCTGATCGGGGTGGACACCGCCCGTACCGTCCTGGAGGCCATGTACGCCTCCTCGGGCGACCGGCTGCACGCCCCCGCCCCGATCCTCGGGCACCTCTCCGAGGCGGGCCTGACGGGACAGAAGGCGGGCCGCGGTTTCTACACCTACGAGGCCCCGGGCAGCCCGGTGATCGTGCGGGACCTGCAGACCCCGCCCGACGGGTCGCTGCTCGGCGGGGGCCGCGCCGTCGCCTCGGTCGGCGTGGCCGGCTCCGGCACCATGGCCGGCGGTATCGCGCAGGTCTTCGCGCAGGCCGGCTACCCCGTGGTGCTGGCGGGCCGCAGCCAGGAGAAGGCGGACGCCGCGAAGGCCGCGATCGGCAAGTCCTTGGGCCGTGCGGTGTCCAAGGGCCGGCTGACCGAGGAAGGCGCGGCGAAGACCCTGGCCCTGATCACCCCGGCGGGTTCGCTGGACGCCTTCGCCGACGTGGACCTGGCGGTGGAGGCCGTCGCGGAGGACCTCGCGGTCAAGCAGGAGCTCTTCGCGGGCCTGGACAAGGTCTGCAAGCCGGGAGCGGTGCTGGCGACCACCACCTCCTCGCTGCCGGTGATCGCCGTCGCGCGGGCGACCTCGCGCCCGCAGGACGTGATCGGCATGCACTTCTTCAACCCGGCGCCGGCCATGAAGCTGGTCGAGGTGGTCCGTACCGTCCTGACCGCCGACGACGTGCACGCCACGGTCCGCGAGGTCTGCGGGAAGGTCCGCAAGCACGCGGTCGACTGCGGGGACCGGGCCGGCTTCATCGTCAACGCGCTGCTGTTCCCGTACCTCAACAACGCGATCAAGATGGTCGAGGAGCACTACGCGGGCATCGACGACATCGACGCCGCGATGAAGCTGGGCGGCGGCTACCCGATGGGGCCCTTCGAGCTCCTCGACGTGGTCGGCCTGGACGTCTCCCTGGCCATCGAGAAGGTCCTCCACCGGGAGTTCCGCGACCCGGGCCTCGCGCCCTCGCCGCTGCTGGAGCACCTGGTCGCGGCGGGCTGCCTGGGCCGCAAGACCGGCCGCGGATTCCGTGAGTACGCCCGCCGGTGATCCGCCTCCCGGGCGTCCCGACGCCCGGGCCCGCGAGCCGGATGCGTGGGGAGGGCTCTTCGGGTCCGCCGGACCCTCACGGCGGACGAACCCTCCCGACGAGCACTGTGTGCCCGGTGCCGGTCCTCCCCCGCATCCACCCCTGTCCCACCCCCCTCAGGCGCGCTCTCCTGCGCGAATGAAGTACTTTCGCTCTATGTCCCAGCCCGCCAAGACCTCGCCCCGCGCCGCCACGGCGTCCGACGCCCCGGAGAGCGCGGCCGGCACCAAGGCGGCCGCTCAGCGGCTCAAGATGCGCCGCGAGCTGGCGGCTGCCGCCATGGAGCTGTTCGCGACGAAGGGGTACGAGGCCACGACGGTCGACGAGATCGCCGCGACCGCCGGGGTGGCCCGCCGGACCTTCTTCCGGCACTTCCGGTCCAAGGAAGAGGCGATCTTCCCGGACCACGACGACACCCTGACCCGCGCCGAGGCCGTACTCGACGTGGCCCCGGCGCACGAGCACCCGCTCGACACGGTGTGCCGGGGGATCAAGGAGGTCATGAAGATGTACGCCGCCTCCCCGGCGGTGTCGGTGGAGCGCTACCGGCTCACCCGTGAGGTGCCGGCCCTGCGGGAGCGGGAGATCGCCTCGGTGGCCCGGTACGAGCGGCTGTTCACGCGCTACCTGCTCGCCCATTTCGACGAGCAGGACCACAACGACGGCAACGACGACCCGCTGCTGGCGGAGGTCGCGGCCTCGGCGGTGGTCACGGCCCACAACCACGTGCTGCGGCGCTGGCTGCGGGCCGGCGGTCAGGGGGACGTGGAGGCGCAGCTGGACCACGCGTTCTCCATCGTGCGCAAGACCTTCGGTTCGGGGATCGGCGCCGGACGTACCCTCACGGAGCCGCCGGCCGCGCCGGCGGCGGTGCGCAGGGAGGGCGAGGTGCTGGTGGCGGTGGCCCGCACGGACGCGCCGCTCGACGAGGTCATGCGGACCATCGAAGAGGCACTCAAGAACACGTAGCGACTCCGGTCACGGAAGTCCGGCACGACGCCGGCACAGGGCCGCCTCCCGTTTCGGGGGGCGGCCCTTCCGTTTGTCCGGCTTGCCCCTACTCGCGGGTAACTCTGATCGATCATCGCTCATCTGCGCAGGTCAAATGGCAAATGAGAGAAAGTTTTGGCACGCGGTGCCTTGCTGAGTGACACGGGGTGCCATACGTTGAAGTGGTCCGGATGTCCCCGCGATCCACGTCCACCCGGCACGGACCGCGCCCCGGATGCCTGCGTCACCAGGCCCCCGTACGCCCCACCACAGGCGTCGCCGCACCACCGTTTTCGCCGGACCGACGGCACACACCACACCCGTACTGCGCAGCCGCGTATCCCCTCAGCGCACCCTCATCAGCGCTTAGCCGGAG
Source organism: Streptomyces cirratus (assembly GCF_014650775.1). GTDB lineage: Bacteria > Actinomycetota > Actinomycetes > Streptomycetales > Streptomycetaceae > Streptomyces > Streptomyces cirratus. The sequence goes on from NZ_BMVP01000005.1 coordinate 435,663, forward strand.
GCAATACCGTGAAGGACATCCTGGACGCGATCCAGTCGCAGGCCGCAACGGCCGCCGACTTCGCGGCCCTGCCGCTCCCCGACTCGTACCGCGCGATCACCGTGCACAAGGACGAGGCGGAGATGTTCGCGGGGCTCACCACCCGTGAGAAGGACCCGCGCAAGTCCCTGCACCTCGACCAGGTCCCGGTGCCGGAGCTCGGCCCGGGCGAGGCCCTCGTGGCCGTCATGGCCTCGTCGGTCAACTACAACTCCGTGTGGACCTCGATCTTCGAGCCGGTGTCCACCTTCAGCTTCCTGGAGCGCTACGGGCGCCTGTCGGAGCTCACCAAGCGCCACGACCTCCCGTACCACGTCATCGGCTCCGACCTCGCGGGCGTCGTGCTGCGCACGGGCCCCGGCGTCAACGCCTGGCAGCCCGGTGACGAGGTCGTCGCGCACTGCCTCTCGGTCGAGCTGGAGTCCTCCGACGGCCACAACGACACGATGCTCGACCCCGAGCAGCGCATCTGGGGTTTCGAGACCAACTTCGGCGGTCTGGCGGAGATCGCCCTGGTCAAGTCGAACCAGCTGATGCCCAAGCCCGACCACCTCAGCTGGGAGGAGGCCGCCTCGCCGGGCCTGGTGAACTCCACCGCCTACCGCCAGCTGGTCTCCCGCAACGGCGCCGGGATGAAGCAGGGCGACAACGTCCTGATCTGGGGCGCCAGCGGCGGCCTCGGCTCCTACGCCACCCAGTTCGCGCTGGCCGGCGGCGCCAACCCCATCTGCGTCGTCTCCTCCCCCGAGAAGGCCGACATCTG